>OZ220474.1:0-3371582 GCA_965115985.1 Acidimicrobiales bacterium | reverse complement strand
AGAGCTGGGTGGACGCTCGCCTCGATCCGCCGGGCGACGAGGGGTCCGAACTGGTGGTCAACATCCCCCGGGGCGCGTCCATCAACGACATCGCCCGCATCCTCGAGGAGGAGGGGGTGGTGGCCAACTCCACGGTGTTCCGCTACTACCTGCGCTACAAGGACACCGGCGATTTCCAGGCCGGCAACTATGTCCTGAACGAGAACATGGCGGTGTGGCGGGCCAAGGACACGCTGCTGGCCGGCCCGATTCCCGGATCGGCCGACGATGTGCTGCCGGTGGTGCTGCCCGAGGGCCTCACGCTGGCCCAGATCAACAACCGGTTGCTGACCCAGATCCCCACCTTCGACGCCGACGACCTGGCCGGGGCGATGACGTCTCCCCCCATACGGTCCCGCTACCAACCCCCGGGCTCCACGTTGGAGGGGATGCTGTTCCCCGACACCTATCTGCTGGACTCGGCCACGTCCGAGGACGAGGCCGCGCTCGTCATCCGCATGCTGAGGCAGTTCGACTCGGTGGCCTCCGAGGTCGGCCTGGACACCGCCCCCGGCACGGTGCAGGTAACCCCCTACGAAGCGGTGATCGTGGCCTCGCTGATCGAGAAGGAGGCTCTCGTCGAGGAGGATCGGGCCAAGATCGCCCGGGTGATCTACAACCGACTGACCGCCGACTGGCCGCTCCAGATAGACGCCGCGGTCCGCTACGCCATCGACAAGCCCACCGAACCGCTGACCGCCGCCGATCTAAGAGTGGACAATCCCTACAACGTCTACAACCGGACCGGCCTGCCGCCCAGCCCCATCGCCACCCCCGGGCGGGCCTCGCTGACAGCCGCGCTGAACCCGGCCGACGGCCCGTGGATGTTCTACGCCCGGACCGACGATCCGGTGGTCGGAGCACACACCTTCAGCGTCACCATCGACGAGCACGAGGCCGCGGTGGCCGTCTGCCGGGAACGAGGCCTGGGATGCTGATCCCCGTCGGGCTGGGCGGCGATGGCCCCCCGAGGTTCGCCGTCTGCCGAGAACGAGGCCTGGGATGCTGATCCCCCTGGGGCTGCCCCCCGACGCCGATGTCGTCGCGGGGGTCATCGGCCACCCCGTTCGGCATTCCCTGTCGCCGGTCATCTGCCAGGCCGCGTTCGACCACCTGGGACTGGACTGGATATACGCCGCCTTCGAGGTGCCGGCGGGAGAAGCCCGCCGGGCGCTGGACCACATGCGGGCCCGAGGCATGGTCGGGTTGTCGGTGACCATGCCCCACAAGGCCGACGTGGCCGCCGCGGTGGACGAGCTGAGCCCGGCGGCCACGGCCCTGGGGGCGGTCAACTGCGTGGCCCGGGACCACGACCGCCTGATCGGCCACAACACCGATGGCGCCGGGTTCTGCGACGCCCTGCGGGCCGAGGGGGTGGAGCCGGCCGGCATCGGTTGTGCGGTGCTGGGAGCGGGTGGGGCCGCCCGGGCGGTGGTGGCCGAGATGGCCCGCCGGGGAGCGGCCGAGGTGGCGGTGATCGCCCGCCGGCCCGACCGGGCGGAATCGGCCGCCGCGCTGGCCGGATCGGTGGGCACGACGGCCCGTCCCGCCGACGTCGGCCGGTACCACCTGGTGGTCAACGCCACCCCGGTGGGAATGGCCGGAACCGCCGGTGCCGGTGCCCTGCCCCTCGACCCCGACCTCCTCACTCCGACCCAGCACGTGGCCGAGCTGGTCTACAATCCGCTCCTCACCCCGCTTCTGGTCGAGTGCCGCGCCCGGGGCGTGCCCGTATCCACCGGGGTGGGGATGCTGGTACATCAGGCGGCCCATGCCGTACGCATCTGGACCGGCACCGAACCGTCCATACAAGCCATGAGCACGGCGGCCACCACCGCGCTCGAACGCCGAAGCAGGAAGGACTGAGAGGAAAGCCATGAGCACCGCGGCCATGGGAACGATCCATTGTTAGGCGCGACCGGTCCGGGATCGAGAGAGCGGCCATGAGTTCGGCGGCCATGGTCGTCGCCGGTGTGGTCATCGGCACCGCCGCCGGTCGAGTTCTCCTGCCGATGCTGTGGAGCTTCGACGTGCGTGACAGCCGGTCCCTGCGGGTGCTGGTGCCGTCGTTCGCCGCCATCTCCCTGGGAATCGCCGGCGGCGTGATGGGCTCGACCTGGGACGTGGTTCCGGTGTGGGCGCTGTTCGCGGCCCTGGTCGGGGTGACCACCGTCGATCTGTTCCACTACCGCATCCCCAACGCCATCGTGTTCCCGTCGTTGGCGGTGCTGCTGATTCTGATGACCGTCATATCCTTGCCGCGCAACCAACCGGGGACCATCGGGCAGGCCGCCGCGGCCGCCGGGCTTTACGGCGGCCTCATGCTCGTCCTGCACATCGTCTCGAGGGGGAGTCTGGGTCTGGGCGATGTGAAGCTGTCCCTGCCGGTGGGCCTGGTAATCGGCTGGGTGGGATCGGGTTACGGCCGGTCCCTGGTGGAGGTGCTGCTCGCCCTGGGACTGGCCTCGATTCTCGGGGCGATCATGGGCCTCATCGTGTGGGGTGTGCGGGTGTGGGGCAACCAGATCCTGCCCGACCCCCTGGCCGACCCCTCCCGCCCCCAACCCGCGGTTTTTCCTTTCGCTCCCTCGATGGCCGTTGCCGCCGCGGTGGTCATCCTGGCCTCCCGAACCGCCGGTTGACCGGCCTCATCGGCACCGGCTCATCCCTGGATCGACACTTGATCCATAGGGACCAACCACCCAACCCAGTAGGATGACTGCGTGGACGGTCGGCCCCATGTGGCCCTCATCGGGATGATGGGGTCGGGAAAATCGACGGTGGGGTTTTGGCTGGCCCGGATGGAGGGGCTGCGGTTCGTCGATCTCGATGCCGCCATAGAGGAGCACCAGGGTCGTTCGGTCGTCGAGATCTTCGAAGCCGGCGGCGAAACCCTTTTCCGCGACGTGGAGCAGGAGCTTCTGGCCGATTTCCTGGCATCCCCGCAGCCGCTGCTGCTCTCCTGCGGCGGGGGAGCGGTGCTGCGGGCCGAGAACCGGGCGGTGCTGCGGACCCGGGCCTGGGTGTGCTGGCTCCGAGCCGGCATCGAGACGCTGGGCCGGCGGGTCCGAACCGGGACCAACCGCCCCCTGCTGGGCGAGGATCCCACCACCGACCTGATCGAGATCAACCAAGCCCGGGCCGAGCTGTACGCCGAGACGGCCCACACGGTGATCGACGTGGACAACATGAATACCAGCCAGGTGGCGGAACGAATAAGGCTGGTCCGGCCCCGCCATACCACCAGCCGATGATTGCCGGGGCCGGGGCCGGAGGCGACCCCACGGGCGAGATCGGGGCCGGGGCCGACCCCACGGGCGAGATCGGGACCGGGGCCGACCCCACGGGCGAGATCGGGACCGGGGCCGACCCCACGGGCGAGATCGGGACCGGGGCCGACCCCACGGGCGAGATCGGGACCGGGGCCGACCCCACGGGCGAGATCGGGACCGGGGCCGACCCCATCGGCGTGTTTCGGGTGCCGGTCGAACTGGGGGAGAGGACCTACGAGGTATGGGTGGGCCCCGGTGTCCGTCACCGGTTGGCCGAGGTCGTCCCCGATGGGGCGAACCGGGTGGCGGTGGTCACCCAGGCGGCGGTGGCCGACGCGGGTATCACCGTTGACCCCGGTATCGAACACCGGGTGTTCATCACCGACGACGATGAGCAAATCAAAACCATGGGGGCGGTCGAGGAGCTCTGCCGCCGGTTCGCCCAGTGGGGCCTCACTCGCGGCGATGCGGTGGTGGCCGTGGGTGGGGGAGCGGTCACCGATCTGGCCGGGTTCGCCGCCGCCATCTATCACCGGGGCATACCGGCGGTGTACGTGTCCACCACCTTGTTGGGCCAGATCGATGCCTCGGTGGGGGGCAAAACCGGTGTCAACCTCCCCGAGGGCAAGAACCTGGTCGGAGCCTTCTGGCAACCGTCCGCGGTACTGTGCGACACCGAGACGCTCGACACCCTGGCTCCCGAGGAGATGCGTTCGGGATTGGGGGAGATGGCCAAGTACCACTTCATTGCCGACCGCGGCATGGGACTGGCCCCGTCCACCGGCTCGGGGCCAACGGCCAAGCATCACTTCGCCACGCACCGGTTCACTGCCGGTACCGACATGGCCTCGCTGGCCCTGCCGGAGCGCATCGCCCGGTGCGTGGCCATCAAGGCCGAGGTGGTGGCGGCCGATGAGCGCGAATCCGGTCGCCGGGCGGTGCTCAATTACGGGCACACCCTGGCCCACGCCCTGGAGGCCCAGGGCGGCTACGGCCTCCGCCACGGCGAGGCGGTGGCCATCGGCCTGATCTACGCCGCCGAGCTGGCCCACCGCGCCGGGCGCATCGATGCCTGCCGGGTGGCCGAGCACCGCCGGGTGGTCGGCGACTACGACCTTCCTACCCGCCTGCCCGCCGATGCCGACCCCGATGCCCTCGTCGGGTTGTTCAGCCGGGACAAGAAGGCCGTCGGGGGGATTACCTTCGTGCTGGACGGCCCGAACGGCATCCAGCCGGTCACCGACATCGACCCCGGTCTCATGCTCGAAACCCTCGAGGCCATGAGGTGAGCCCCCCAGTGAGCCCCCGGAACCACGCAGTGAGCCCCCAGTGAGCCCCGGAACCACGCAGTGAGCCCGATCATCCTTCTTTTGTCCGGGCCCAACCTCAACCTGCTGGGCGACCGGGAACCCGAGGTGTACGGCACCGACACCCTGGACGACCATGTGGCCACCGCGGCCACCGCGGCCCAGAGCCACGGGCTGATGATCGAGCATCATCAATCCAACGACGAGGGCGTGCTCATCGATCTCATCCATAAGGCTCGGGGCCGCTGCGCGGCCATCGTCATCAACCCGGGGGCGTTCACCCACTACGCCTGGGCCATTCACGACGCCCTGGCCGCCTTCGACGGTCCGGTGGTGGAGCTGCACCTGTCCAACCCCAACGCCCGGGAGCCCTGGCGCCACACCTCGGTGGTCGGCCCGGTGGCCACCGGCACCATCGTCGGCTTCGGCGGCCACGGCTACGAGCTCGCCGTTCGAGCAATCGCCCATCTGCTGGCATGACCGGCTCCCCCAGCCGGCAGGACACCGCCCACCCGAAACCCACCACGACCGGACCCAAAACCAGCTCCCCCGACCATCAGGACACTCACTACCCGGAACCTGCCATCACGGGGGTGGGGGGTTCGCAGGACCTGGTGGCGATGGACGTCGCGGGGCGGGCCGATCGAGTGCGGGACGCGGGGGCCGAGGCCGGGTGTGATGCGTTGCTGGTCACCAACCTGATCAACGTCGGCTACCTCACCGGGTTCACCGGCTCGAACGGACTGGTGTGGTTGGGGAACGACGAGCTGGTGCTGATCACCGACCGTCGCTACGCCGAGCAGGCCGAGACCGAAACCGCCCGAGCCGGGGTGGCCGTCCGCATCGAGATCACCAACGACCCGCCCCGGGAGATCCTGGTCGCGGTGGCCCACGAGGCAGGCCGCATCGGCTTGGAGGCGGCCTCGGTGAGCTGGGCCCACCAGCGCCAATACGCCGATTGGTTCGACACCGCCGAGCTGGTGGCCACCACCGGGGTGGTGGAGCACTGCCGGCAGATCAAGGACGCCGGTGAAATCGACCGCATCGCCAGGGCCGCGGCCATTGCCGACGCCGCCCTGGCCGAGGTCCGGCCCCTGCTGGCCGGCGGCCCCACCGAGAAGGAGGTGGCCCTGGCGCTGGATACCGCCGTTCGCCACCGAGGAGCCGACGGCAGCGCCTTCCCCACCATCGTGGCCTCGGGTCCCAACGCGGCCCTGCCCCACCTCCGCCCCACCGACCGCCCCATCGGGTCGGGCGAGCTGGTGATCGTGGACATGGGCGCGATGGTGGACGGATACCGCTCCGACATGACCCGAACCCTGGCAGTGGGGGTGCCCGACGCCACCGCTCGGAGGGTCTACGAGACCGTCCGGGACGCCCAGCGGCTCGGTGTCGAGCAAGTGGCCCCCGGCCGAGCCGTCTCGGAGGTGGACCGGGCCTGCCGGGACCGAATCGGGGCCGACGGCTGGGCCGACGCCTTCGTCCACGGCACCGGCCACGGCGTGGGTCTCGACATCCACGAGCAGCCCTGGGTGCGATCCACCGGGGACGATTCGCTGCGGACCGGCCAAGTGATCACCGTGGAACCCGGCGTCTACCTCCCCGGCCTATGCGGTGCCCGGGTGGAGGACACCATCGTGGTCACCACCGACGGTGCCCGCCCCCTGACCCACTCGCCCAAAACCCTCCAAGCAGTCTGAACCCCCGCAGTATTTACGAATCAACCACCGAACCGTCCACGGTTGACCCCGTAGCGGCCACCGATGGAACTCGAACCCGGATGCAAGATCAACCACCGAACCGCCGAACAACCCGTCCCAATCCGAAGGGGGTGGGTCTGCTTGCTCAGCTTGCCAGGGCCTCGGCCATCCGGGGGATGAGGGCATCGAACACTAACTTCGGCGGTAAGTCAACTGCGATCATGGGCCTCGGCCATCCGGGGGACGAGGGCATCGAACACTAACTTCGGCGGTAAGTCAACTGCGATCATGGGCCTCGGCCATCCGGGGGACGAGGGCATCGAACACCTCGGCCCAGTCGCCCACGATGCCGATGTCCACCACGTCCCACAACGGAGCATCGGGGTCGGGGTTGACCCCCACCACCATGCCGGCGTTGCGAACCCCCACGGTGTGGTTGAACTTCCCGCTGGTGCCGATGGCAATGTACAGCTTGGGGCTGATGCTGTGGCCGGTTATACCCACCTGACGGGCCCGGGGCATCCAGCCGTAGTCGGTCACCTTTCGGGTGGCGCACAGGGTGGCCCCGACGGCCGCCCGGTGTTTCTCCAGCCGGGGGTAGTCGGCCGGGTCCACACCCTGGCCCACGCCGATCACCACCGAGGCGTTGGCCAGTTCGTCACTGTCGTCGTCGCGGTAGCGCCGGATGATCTCCAGGCGGCTGCGGCCGGGAGATACCAACGATGTTCGGCGAGCCGGCGGGCGATCGGGGTTGGGGCGAAGCAGGGGCAGTACCCCCGGACGGACGGTGGCCATCTGTACCGGCGACGAGCAGCCGATCTCGGCCACCAGCCAGCCGCCGAAGGCCGGCTTCGCGGCAATCATCCGGCCGTCGGGGCCCGCCCTCAGCCCAACGGCGTCGCCGGTCAGTCCCGCCCCCAGCACGGCGGCCGTCCGGGACGCCACCTCCCGGCCCCAGGCGGTGCCCGGTGCCAATATCACCCCCGGCTGGGTGTCCGCGGCCCACGCCGACACGACCGAGGACACCTCCTGGGCAGACACCTCCTGCCCAACCGACAAAGCCCCGCTCGGGGCGCCGGTGATCTCGATCTGCCCAACCGACAAAGCCCCGCTCGGGGCGCCGGTGATCTCGATCTGCCCAACCGGCAAAGCCCCGCTCGGGGCGCCGGTGATCTCGATCTGCCCAACCGGCAAAGCCCCGCTCGGGGCGCCGGTGATCTCGATCTGTTGATCGGCCCCCCATGGGCCGAGCTCCTCGTGGAGGTCGGGACCGAGAGCCACCACCCCACCACCCAACTCCCCGGCCAAACGGGTGGCCGTGCCCAGCAGTTCTCGGGTAACCCGCTCCCGGTCGGGCTCCACCAGAACCGCCACCGCGGGACCGTCCAAACCGGCAGGGGTGCCGGCGGGCACCGGATCCGGGTCGGGAGCCGGTTCGGCGGTGAGCACCCCCCGCTCGGCCATGGCGGCCACCGCCTCCTCCACCTGCTCACCGAGAGTGCCGGTCATCATGCGACGGCCACGCTCGACGTCGATCATCCGAACCGGCCCCACCGAGGTGGGGCTGGCCGCCTGGCCCCACGGTCCGGGCCCCAGCTCGGTGGCGCTCACCGTTCGGATGAGCGAGCCGTCCACCATGGCCCAAGCCTCAGGATCCTTGATCTTGCAGGGGTCGCACAGTCTCTCGGCGCACGACAACACCGCGGGCATCCCCACCGTGACGTCCACCCACTCGTCGTCATGCTCCAACCGCAGCTCCAGGCGGTCGCCCCTCAGGGATAAGTAACGAACCCCGGCGGCGAGCGGCCACCCCAACAGCTCGGCCACCTGGGGCGGTACCTGGCCGGTGTCGGCATCCACCGAGTTGCGCCCCATCATCACCAGATCGAACGGGCCGAACCGCTCCAGGGCGAGAGCCAGGGCCTTGGCGGTGGCCCAGGTGTCGGATCCGGCGAAGGCCGGATCGCAGAGGTGAACCCCTCCGTCCACCCCGTAGAGGATCGCCTCCCGGCACACGTTCTCGGCCGACGGCGGTCCCAGGGTGAACACGGTGACCGTGCCGCCGCCGGCCCGGGCCACCTCGGTTCCCTTGGCCACCGCCCGACGGCAATAGTCGTTCATGTGCAGGTCGATGCCGTCGCGCACCATCCGCCCGTCGGGCCCCAGGACCATGTCCTCGAACACCGGGATCTGCTTGACCAGCACCGCCACCCGCAAGGGCCGATCCGGGGCAATCACATCGACAGGAGGATCAATCATACGATTCGAGAACGCCCACCGGATCGAGACCACTCACCGGTCGATTCCATACTGCCCACCGGGCCGAGACTGTCATCCGATCCGAGACCACTCACCGGTCGATTCCATACTGCCCACCGGGCCGAGATTATCCACAGCAACCGAGCTTGTTGAGATCGGGCGGTTGTCGGCGGGGTGGCCTACGGTTGTCGGATGGAATTGCGGCGAATCGTTACCGGCCACGACCACTCGGGGACCCCGGTGGTCGTCTCCGACGGGCTGGCGGAGGCCAGCATCCTGGGACCGAGCACGGTCAACCTGTGGTACGCCGAGAAGCGCCCCACCATGGTCGACGGCGGGCAGGAGCCGTCGGGCCACACCGACTTCGTCCCCCCGCCGGGCGGGGCGTCGTGGCGGTTCCTGAGGCTGCCGCCCCGGGGGGGTAGGCCCGCCGGCCCGACCCACGATCCCCGGTTCGACAGCAAGCGCCCCGGTTTCCACGCCACCGACACCATCGATTTCATCGAGATCGTATCGGGACGGATCCTCCTGGAACTCAACGATCATTCGGTGGAACTGGGGCCGGGCGATTGCGTCGTCCAGCGGGGCACCTGGCACCGGTGGATCGTGGTGGGCGACCAGCCCTGCGTGTTCAGCGCGATCATGCTGGCGGTGGGAGACGGCGACGATCCCGGATTCACCGGCGCATCCACCGGCACCATCGGTCCCCGCCGGGTGGTCACCGACGGTGACGGGGTGTGCGCCGACGGGCCGCCGGCCACCGTGTCCCGGTCGGCCGGCGGATTGGTGACCGCCGAGCTGTGGCACACGTTCGCCCCGGTGGCCGGCCCGCTCCAGGGCGGTGACGCCCCGCCGGAAGAGATGCAGCTCAACCCACCCGGCGGGGGGGTCACCTGGAAGCAGGTGACCATTCCGGCATCGACGGCCGACCAGGCCGCCCTCATGCATCGGACCCCCACCGTCGATTTCGTACGAATCACCGAGGGCACGGTCGATCTGGAGCTGCCCGGCCGGGATCCGGTACACCTCACCGCCGGCGATTGCGTGATCCAGCGGGGCACCGAGCACGCCTGGCGCAACACCGGCGACGGGCCGTTCACCCTCTCCTCGGTGATGATCGGAGCAGACGATGGCTGAGCAGGCCGGCGGGACCGGAGTCGGCAACCGTGTCGAGATCGGTGCCCACAACCGATCGGCCGAGCCCGGGGGGAACAGGAATGGCGCTGGATAGACGTCATCTCCGATTCGAGCGACCCGACCGGGACGAGGTGGTGCGCGAGATGCTGTCCCTGACCGCTCGGGGCGACGGATCGGGTTGGCTCAACTTGCAGCCATTGGTGGCCGACGAGAACCGCCCCCCCGAGTCGCCCCTGTTCAAGCTGTTCACTGCCCGAGGACCAGCGGTTCCCCTGGGCACATGGGTACCGGGCCACCACTACCGGGACAAGTGGCAGCCCACCTCGGTGGGTCTTCAGCACGCCGGCGGACGGGATGCCTCGAAGCTGCTGGAGGAGCGGGGGGTGGCCGAACCGGTCGGATGGAATCGCCGCCAGGACCACATCAAGCGGGGCCTGGTATACGAGTTGCCCGGAGGTCAGGATCCCGGCATGGCTCTGGAGTTTCTCATGGACGCCATGACCCAGCTCGTCGACTTTCCCCTGAGCGGGCGCTGGCTGGCAGTGATCTTCATCCAAAGCCGACAACCCGGTTGACCGCGACCGGAATCCCCGCTACGGTGGCACCAGCAATCGGAGCCGACTTCGCCTCGCAGCGTCAACCGGGTTTCCCCCCCGATAATGCTTCCACCAAGCTTTTCGACGAAAGGGAAACCTCAATGACCGTCAGCGAAATCGAACGAACAGAACTGGCAGCCCACCTGGTGAACGCCATCGGCAAGGAACCAACGGAAACCCTGATGAAGGGTCTTCTCCTTGAGGGCAAGGACCGCCTCGCCACCAAGGACGACCTCAAAATCCTCGGCACCGAACTCCGAGCCGAAATCGCGGAGCTACGAGCGGAGGTCCGAGGCGAAATCGCGGAGCTACGAGGAGAGATGGTCGCTCTGCGGGGACACGTGGAATTGGCGCTGTCCAAGCACGCCCGCCTCTACTTCGTAATCACAGCCGGGTTCATGCTCACCATCTGGGGCACGCTACTGGCTCTGTTCGTAACCTGACCGGCGCTTTTCCTCTCAGGAGGGCAGGGCCACCGGCAGCCACCCGGCATCGACGGGTCGCTAATGGGTTACTCGGTACCGGCAGCCACCCGCTGGGCGGCATCCTCCTTGAGTAGGGCCTTGGCCACCTTGCCTCCCGATGACCGGGGTAGGGTATCGAGGACGAACAGGTGCTCGGGCCACCATTCCCGGGACACCCCGTGGTCGGCCAGGTGCGCCCTGAGACCGTCCAGATCGAGATCGGTGCCGGGGATCAACTCCACGTAGACGGCCACCCGCTCTCCGAAAACCGGGTCGGGGGCGGCAACCACTGCCACCATGGCCACGGCCGGGTGGGTCATCACCTCGTCCTCCACCGCGGGGGCGCTGATGTTCTTGCCTCCCCGGATGACGAAGTCCGATGTCCGGCCCACCACCCGCAGATAGCCGTCGTCGTCTATCTCCACGATGTCGCCCATCAGCATCCAGCCATCATCGGTCACCAATTCGGCGTTGGCCTCGGGATCGTCGTAGTAACCCAGCGCGGTGGCGGGCCCCCGACAGGCCGGTCGGCCCCGGCCCCGCAACTCGGACAGGAGGCGGCCGTCGTCGGGAGCGTACAACCGGCAGTTCATCTCGGGCTCGCACCGCCCCCCGGAACGCAACCGGGCCGCCCGGGGGTCGCCGAGACGGGTACCGCTCAGCATCCCGGTCTCGTTGGATCCGTAGAAGTTCAACACGGTGCAACCGGTACGGTCCTCGAACTCGGCCGCCCGCCGATAGGGGATGGCCTCGCCACCGGTGAACATGACCCGCAGCGACGACAGATCGTGGTGGTCGAAGGCCGGGGAGTTCAGCATCATGATGAACTGGGTGGTCACCGCGCACAGAACGGTCACCCGCTCGGCCTCGATGAGGCGAATCAGCGCTTCGGCGTCGAAATCGGCCATCACCACGGTGGGCACCCCCAGGATGGTGGGGGTGTAGTGGGCGGCCCACAGCCCGAAGCCGAACGGTGCCGGAACCGGCACGCAGAACACATCGTCGTCACCCAGGCCGCCGTACTCCACCGCCTTTTGATGGAAATAGAACCAGCGATTGTGGGTCTGCATAACGCACTTGGGCAACCCGGTGGTACCCGAGGTGGAGTTGAGCAGACACATCTCGGAGGCCCCCAGGCGACGCTCCTCGACCACCTCGTCAAAACCGGAAACCAACGACCGACCACGCTCCTCGACCACCTCGGCAAAACCGGAAACCAACGACCGACCACGCTCCTCGACCACCTCGGCAGGGCCCGGAGTCCATGACTCCGGTGGGGGAGCGGGCCGGCCGTCGAGGGTGATGGTGGCACCGGTGCCGAAGCCATCCACCACGATGTGGTGGGCAGGACCGGGGAGACGAGGCCGCAGCTCGGCCACCAGGTCGGTCGCCGGTCGCCCTCGGTGATCGATACCGGTGATGATGGCCCGGGCCCCGGATTTGCCGACCAGGTGGGCTATCTCCGCCGGCCCGGCTCGGTGACCGATGCCCATGACCACCACCCCGGCCTTGTCGGCACCGATGAAGGCAGCATGAACGGCCGCGCCATCGGGCAGGATCACCGCCACCCGGTCGCCCCGGCTCAACCCGACGGCCAACAAGGCGGTGGCCACCCGATCGGACAGGCGGTCGTATCCCGCCCAGGTGATCCGGTCGATGTCCCCCCGATGCCCAGGACCCTCATCATCGATGGTCCCCGAAGCCGCGGGGCACTGCCCCGGACCCTCACCGTCGATGGTCCCCAGGGCTGTTGGACTCCGTCCCGACCGGCGATGCCAGGTTGTGTAGGCGACGTCGTCGGGACGTTCGGCGGCGTGGCGACGGAGCAGATCGGTGGGGGTGTCGTGGCCCCACCATCCCGCGGCGATGTAACGGGCCGCCACTTCGGGGTCGGCGACCACCGAGTCGGGGCGTTGGGAGGAGTACACGAGGCTTGTGATCAGCAACTGTCGGGGTCGGCGACCACCGAGTCGGGGCGTTGGGAGGAGCACACGAGGCTTGTGATCAGCAACTGTCGGGGTCGGCGACCACCGAGTCGGGGCGTTGGGAGGAGCACACGAGGCTTGTGATCAGTAACTGTCGGGGTCGGCGACCACCGAGTCGGGGACCGGGTGGCGGAAGAGGTCGCCGGCATTGCCCCAGCAGATGCGGGCAACCTCGTCGGCGGGCACACCCTCGAGCTGTTCCCGGAGCAACTCCTGGGTGTGGGGCCAACTGGAGTCGGCGTGAGGGTAGTCCGACTCCACCATGAGGTTCTCGACCCCTATGTAGTGGCGGTGGTCGTAGGCCGACGGATCGTCGATGGCGCAGAACCAGAAGTTGCGCCGGAGCGTCTCGGCCGGCGACAGCTCCACATCGTTCCAGGTACCGTACATGGAGTCGTACTTGCGGACGTGCTCCAGACGGTCCAGCAGCCCGGCCACCCACCCGGTGCCCCCCTCGCTGAGGGCGATCCTGAGATCGGGGAAGCGAACCGGAATCTTGGAGTAGAGCCAGTCCACCGCGGCGAACATGGCGTAGCCGAAGAACAGCACGCCTACCGTGTCGGAGGGGGCGTCGGGCGCGGTGGCCGGCGATGTGCCGGAGGAACCGACGTGCAGGCACACCACGGTGCCGGTCTCCTCGCAGGCGGCCATGATCGGATCCCAGTGGCCGGAGTGCAGCGAGGGGAACCCCAGGGAGTGGGGGGCCTCCGAGAAGGTGATGGCCCGGTAGCCCCGCTCGGCATTGCGGTACACCTCGGCGGCCCCCACCTCGGGATCGAGGAAGTAGGTGAGCTGGCAGGGGATCATGCGGTCGGGATAGGCCCCCGACCATTCCTCGATGTTCCAGTCGTTCCAGGCCCGCACCGCGGCCAGGGCCAAGTCGGGATCGTCGGTGAGCTGCTGGAAGCGCTGGCCGCAGAATCCGGGCAAGAACGACGGGAAGCACAGCGAGGCGTACACCCCGTTGAGGTCCATGTCGGCGATTCGGGCATCGATGTCCCACGCTCCCCGACGCATGTCCTCGAAACGGGCGGGATCGAAGCTGTACTCGCTGACCGGCCGGCCCGCCACCGCGTTGAACCCCACGTTGGGCAGCGAGTGTCCGGCGTACAGCCAGGTTTCGGTGCCGTCGTCCCGGGTGACCACCCGAGGAGCGTCGTCGAGGTACTTGGCCGGGAACCGCGACGCGAACGCGTCGGGGGGCTCCACGATGTGGTCGTCCACCGAGATCACCGGGGTCCATCGGGCCGCCCGCTCGGGCTCGGGCAGAAACGTCACCCGACCCTTGATGTTGCGGGTGAAGGAGGAGTCGGCGGTGAGTTCGTCCAGCGATACGGCCATACCCAAGCTTGCCCCCTACCGACAGCTCGAAGCCACTGAAACGGAATGCCGTCGAATCCGCCGGCGCCCTGAAGCCTGCCCCCTACCGACAGCTCGAGGCCACTGGAGCCCTGGGAGGGCGAGCCATGGTTGACGGCGACCGGAACCCCCGCTACGGTGGCACCAGCAATCGGAGCCGACTTCGCCTCACAGCGTCAACCGGGTTCCCCCCCGATCATGCTTCCAACGAGCTTTTCGACGAAAGGGAAACCTCAATGACGGTCAGCGAAATCGAACGCACAGAACTGGCAGCCCACCTGGTGAACGCCATCGGCAAGGAACCAACCGAAACCCTGATGAAGGGGCTCCTCCTTGAGGGCAAGGACCGCCTCGCCACCAAGGACGACCTGAAAATCCTCGGCACCGAACTCCGAGCAGAAATGGTTGCCCTGCGGGGGTACGTGGACTCGGCGCTGTCCAAACACGCCCGTCTCTACTTCATAATCACAGCCGGGTTCATGCTCACCATCTGGGGCACGCTCCTGGCGCTATTCGTAACCTGACCAGGTCTCCTCTGGAAAAGACCCTCTCAAGCTCCCCGGAGAAGCCTCCCCCGGAGAAGCCCCTCTCAGGAGGGCGAGGCCACCGACAAGTGGACCTGGAGGTCGGTGAAACTGGGAGGGCCGATCCCGTCGCTGCAATGCAGGGCCAGGTGTCGCTCGCCGGGGACGACGATCATGCCGGCATTACCCAACCAGGCCGACTCGAGTCCGCCCAAATCCCAGGCATTCCAAACCTCCAGGCACCGGATGCGGGCCCCCAGCACCATCAGCTCCACCTCGGTCGGGCTGGTGTCGGACCACAGCGAGACGACTTCGGAGACGGCATCGTTCACCTCGAGCGAACCCTGGATCGCGGCCAACTTGAGGGCCTGGCGACGGTCGGGGCGGGTGGCGACACGCTCCACCAACACCCTGGTACCCTCGGACACCGACAGCTTCAGCAGCGGTCGCACCTCGCGGCCATCGTGGGCAACGGTCTCGACCCCATCGGCGAACCGGTCGCTGAAGGTGGGAGAGGGAGGACCGGCGGTCATGGTCCGGCGAAGGGGTCCAGGCCCTCGTCCCCCCATGTAGGGGTGGGGCGGCGGTTGGTGGTCCAGCAATGGCGCAGCATGGGCTCGGGCAGGCTCAACTCCTCGAT
Organism: Acidimicrobiales bacterium; assembly: GCA_965115985.1. GTDB lineage: Bacteria > Actinomycetota > Acidimicrobiia > Acidimicrobiales > Bin134 > Poriferisocius. Next base: position 3,356,300 of record OZ220474.1, on the reverse strand, counting down.
GGAGCCGGTGCGGGGATTGAAGCGCTGGGGAGCCTGACCGATGGCCATGAGCTCCCGGTTGGCCTCGCCGAACACCACCGAGGCCCGGCGCTCGGACAGGTTCTTCCAGTAGCGGCGGCGCACTGCGGTGATCGACGGCGGCGTCCCCCGGGGGGTGAGCCTGAAGATGGAGTCGCCCGCCTGCCACGGCCCCGGCAAGGATGAATCCCCGGATCGAGCCACGGGATCGAGGGCCGGATATCCACCGGGGGACGAAACAGCCGGGTCCCCGGCGGGCAGGCCGGGGGACGAAACAGCCGGGTCCCCGGCGGGCAGGCCGGGGGACGAAACAGCCGGGTCCCCGGCGGGCAGGCCGGGGGACGAAACAGCCGGGTCCCCGGCGGGGGTTTCCACCGGCTGGTGGCCGAGCAACTCGGCGGGAGCCCCTCCCGAATGGCCATCGGGGCCCCCAACAGCCGACGCAACCGGATCGGGTGCGACCATCGGGGCGTCAACCATCAACCACGGCGGTGTTCCCGAGGTGCGGGGGCGGAAGGAGCGACGGATGGGCTTACCCATCCAGTCCAGGATGATGGCCAAGGTGGCCAACGCCAGCATGATGAGCAAAAAGACGAAGAAAGCAGCAACCGAGGACACAACACTCCAGCCTAGATAGATGGCTTTGCTTTTAGGTATTGGGTGGCTATTGTATCCAAAGTAACGATCATATCTTCATGCACTTCGGCGGGTTCCAAATAGCTTACCAGTTGGTGATAGTTCTTTTTTGACAGGGGAACAGGCAACCCTAAACTTTGGCTGCATGTAGCAATAACTGGAGCTAGCAGGTCGTCACTAATCTTGGTATTGTTCCAGTAGGGATCTTCCTGGTTTCGATAGGCAGCAGGAGGAACCCTATCCTGTATGGCATTTAGCATGGCTTCGCGCCACCGCTTTGACTCCGATTCCGCAAACAGTGGTCCCGGCCCCATCGACCTAGCCCCCTGGTGATCAGCATATCGCTCAAGTGATTGGACAGGGAGTAGATAGTTCTCGATTTCATTACGTTCCCACATCAGTTCAACTAGATCATCGGTTACCGTCATATCTTTGCGATCGAGACGATCATACAGCGCGAACCCAACCAGATCACACTTGGCTACTCGAAGGCCATAAAAGTGTTTTCTAGCTTCTCCAGGCTGATTACCGACGTAGCGAACAAAGGGCCGCTCCAATACTGTATATGCTTCATGGTCAATCAGCTTGGCAAACTCTCTTAGAATGGCCAAGTCCGTAGAGCCCTCCATATACAGCACAAAACCGGTTGTCTCTGCCTGATAGTAGTCTTCAAAACCGATGTAGCTTAGTGCCTTACGCACATCACCACTCTTTTCCATACGGTGAGGGGTTCCCACGAACGCTATGACTGTGCCTCGATCGGCGGCTTCGTTGAGCACTACCTCTGAGTGCGATGCCACAATGATCTGAGTGCCGTTATCCGCTGCGACCTCGCTCAACAACTGGTAGGTCTGGCGTTGCCGCAAGATTTCCAAATGAGCATCGGGTTCATCAAAAAGAGCAACGCTGCCAGGGTTGAGGGCAATAAAAGAAAGCAACAGCAAGGTCTGCTGCATGCCCCGGCCAGAAGTGGCCAGGTCCAGAAGAGTCCCCCCACGGGTACGATAGGTAAGCTCGATTTCCCCCCTCTCGACGAGCAATCGAGGTTGGTTCAAGCGAACCCCGAATAGCTTTTCCAGAAGTTCGGCAAGTTCGCCCCAACGGTTCTCTCCATCGGACAGCATCAGCACCTGGTAGCAGAGGTTGCGAAGAACCTCGGCGGTGCGACCCTCGCCCAACCGCACGTTGACGGCCCCGGGCTCCAGTTTGGTCTCATTGGTTGCCAGGCCAGACATCGGCCCCAGCAGCATGACCTGGGAACGCAGCGCTTCTTCGGGCACCGCCATCCTCTGGGTTCCATCGGATGTAGTGCGCAGCGGGCGACAATAGAAGCTCTCCTGATTGGCGAAGTAGAACTCGAACCCACACGACCAGACGGAAGTGCCTGTCCGCCCTTCCACGACCAAGTCTATATAGACGTTCTCCGTGTGCTGGTGGCCGGAGTCGTCGCGAAAGGTCCGGCGAACTTGCTGATCTCTCCAAATCTGCCGGGCCGATGGTACCGGAACCGAAGTCAGATCCCGACGATTTATGACCACACCGGACCGCTTTTCCGGGGCCAGCCCCTTTCGCTTCTCCAACCAACGGCGCAGACCGAGGTCCCATAACGTCAGTGCTTGAAGGGCCGAGGTCTTGCCGGAGTCGTTCGGACCGATGAACACCACCGGATTGGCGAGATCGATCTCGGCCTCGGCCAATCCCTTGAAGTTGCGAATGATCAGCCTGGTAAGCACCAATACATACATTACGCCCCGAGGTGGCCGGGTGTTGCCGGCGGCCGGGGCTTTTCGGGGGAGGAGGGACTTACCGGGGCGGGTCAGAGGAGGGGGTCAGAGGAGGGGGGACAGCAGGGTCAGAGGAGGGGGGACAGCAGGGTCAGAAGAAGGGGTCAGGGGAGGCGGACGGCAGAGCCAGAACAAGGATCGGGGAAGGCGGGGGCCGGCGGGGCCAGAACAAGGGTCAGGGGAGGCGGGACAGCAGGATCAGAAGGAGGGGTCAGGGGAGGCGGGACAGCAGGGTCAGAAGGAGGGTGTAGAAATCGGTGGAGTTCACCTCGGTGATGTAGTGGCAGTTGGGGGGGCGGTCGGTGATGCGCCACCAGTCGACCACGGTCATGCCTCGGGTGAGGGGGGAGCGGGTCTCCACCTCCACGTTGCAGTGACGGCCCCGGTAGATATCGGGGCAAAGCAGGTAGGCGATCACGTTGGGGTCGTGGAGAGGGCCACCGGTGGTACCGTACTTCTCCACGTCGAAGCGCTCGTAGAAGTCCAGCATTCCCGCGGCGGCCGTGCCGGTGCGGGTGCCCAGGGCTCGTACTTGGTCGATCCAGGCATCGGTCATCAGCGCCTTGTGGGTCACGTCCAGGGGGAGCATGGTTACCGGCACCCCGCTGTGGAGCACGATTTGGGCGGCGTCGGGGTCGACGAAAACGTTGAACTCGGCGGTGGGGGTGGTGTTGCCCCCGACGAAGAACCCGCCACCCATGCAGACGATCTCACGGATACCCCGGGCGGCATCGGGGGTGGTTTCCAGAACGGTGGCCACGTTGGTGAGCGGACCCAGCGGACACAGGGTTATCTCCTGCTCGCCGGCGGCCAGCAGGGTCTCGGTCATCCACTCCACCGCGTGCCGGGGTTGCAGGCCCATGGTTGGTTCGGGCAGGTCGGCACCGTCGATGCCGGTCTTTCCGTGAACATGCTCGGCGGTGACCAACGGCTGGCGCAGAGGGCGGTCGCAGCCTGCGAATACGGCCACATCGGGGCGACCGGCCAACTCGCAAACGATGCGGGCGTTGCGGGCGGTCAGCTCCAGGGGCACGTTGCCGGCCACCGCGGTGATGCCCAGCACCTCCAGCTCGGGAGCGGCCAGGGCAGTCAAAATGGCGATGGCGTCGTCCTGGCCCGGATCGGTATCGATGATGATCGGACGAGGATCGGCACCCGAGGACGGGGGAACGACCGAGCCGACATCGGCACCGGGGGGTGGGGGAACGACCGGCCCAGGATCGGCACTCGAGGACGGGGGAGCAACCGGGCCGGCATCGGCACTCGAGGACGGGGGAGCAACCGGCCCAGGATCGGCACTCGAGGGTGGGGGAGGGGTCATCGCTTTAGTCCTGCTCTGTTAATGGCAACCGCGTGGGCGGCGTTCTCCAGTTCGTCGTCCAGTGGGGCCAGGGCGGTTGGACTTCCGGCGTGGTCCAGGGCCCAGCCCAGCATGGTGTCGGCCAGCCAGGGGTTCTTGGGCAGCAACGGCCCGTGCAGATACGTGCCCACCGTCCGTCCGACCACCGCGCCCTCGCAACCGTCGATGCCGTTGTTGCCCCAGCCTCGACGCAAACGGCCGAGCGGCGTACACCCGGCACCCAGGCGGGTGCGCCCGGCGTGGTTCTCATAACCGACCACCGTGCTGGTCCGGCCCCCCAGGGTGACGTCCAGCACGGCGTCGCCGACCAGCCGAGGTTCCTCCGCGGTGGTTTCCAGGTCGAGCAGCCCGATCCCGGGCATCCATCGGCCGTCGGTACCGGTGTATCCGTGACCCAGGAGCTGGTAGCCGCCGCATACCCCCAGCACCACCGCACCACCCTCGGCGGCGCGCCGCACAGGATCGGCCTTGCTCGCCAGGTCGGCCGCCACCAGCTCCTGATCACGGTCCTGACCACCACCGAGGTAGTAGAGGTGGCAGTCATCGGGGATGGGATCGCCGAGACCCACCTCGACCACCTCCATGGGCAGGCCCCGCCACTCGAGGCGGCACCGGAGCACCGCGATATTGCCCCGGTCGGCGTAGATGTTCAGATGATCCGGGTACAGATGACACAGTCGAACCGGGGGAATGCCGGAGCTCATCGATCCTTCCAAAAAGCCGGGGCCAGGGCCAGGGAGAACAGCAGCCCGGAGCTCATCGATCCTCCCAAAAAGCCGGGGCCAGGCCACGGGCAGAGAGCAGGGATCGTAGGTCGAGCAAAGCGGTGTAGGTGGGTAGAACGTAGAGGTGCTCACCGGGGTGGCAGGAGCTCAAAGCAGCGTCGAAGGCGGCGGCAACGGGGGGAGCCACCATCAGGCGGTGGGAGTCCAGTCCGGCGTAGCGCAGGCGCAGGGCCATCTCGTGAGCCCGATCACCACCCACGGTGATCGAGGCCGGCCGATCACCCGTACCACCTGCCGCCCGATCGCCACCCACCATGAGATCACCACCCACGGTGATCGAGGCCGGCCGATCACCCGTACCACCTGCCGCCCGATCGCCACCCACCATGAGATCACCACCCACGGTGATCGAGGCCGGCCGGTTGCTATCGAGCAGCAGTTCGTAGTCCACGTCCCAGATCCACGATACGTCCCGACCGTCGGCGGTGCGGTCGTTGAGCAGTACCAGGAGGTGGAGGGGATGGTCCTCCAGCAGCATGGTGCGGATGTTCTCGTTGACCCCGGCAGGGTTCTTGGCCAAAAGGGTGGTCACCCGGACACCGTCCACATCGATGCGCTCGGCCCGTCCGAAGGCGGCTCCCCGGCGGGCCAGCGCCGGGCCCACGGTCTCGGGGGCGAGCCCCAGGGCCAAGGCGGTGGCGGTGGCGGCCAGAGCGTTGTAGGTGTTGTGCAGTCCGGGGAGGCGCAGCGACACCTCGATCGGCCCCCGGGGGGTGGCCATGCCCAGGCGTTGGCCGTCCAGGCCGTGCAGATCCACCCGGGTGGCGGCCACGTCGGGGCGGGCTCGGGACAGGCCGCAGGCCGGGCACGACCACCGGCCCAGGTGAGCGATGGTGACCACCTCGTAGTGCAACCGCGCGCCGCAGCGCCGACAGTCGGTTACGTCGGCGGCGGCGGACAACCGGTCACGCCCCACCCGGGGATCCTCCATACCCCAGGAGATCGTATTGGGATGCCCGGCAACGATCTCGGCCAGCGCGGGATCATCGATGTTGAACACCACCACCACCGATTGATCGAGCCCGGCCACCGCCTTCCGCCAGCGCTCGATCAGGTGCTCCAGCTCGCCGTAGCGGTCGAGTTGGTCGCGGAACAGGTTCATCAGTGTCACCACTCGGGGCCGAGTCTGCTCGATCAACCCGGGCAGGGCGGCCTCGTCCACCTCGAACAGGGCCACCTCGGCCGCCTCGGCGTCGAGCAGCGCGGTGGCCACCCCCCGCTCCAGGTTGGAACCGGCGGTGTTGGCCACCACCCCGGCACCGGAGGCATCCAGAACGGCCCGGACCAAACGGGCGGTGGTGGTCTTGCCGTTGGTGCCCGACAGCAGAACCACGCCCCCGGGAATGGCTCGAGCCATCTCGGCGGTGGCCTCGGGGCGCAACCGGGTGAGCACCAGGCCGGGCAGAGTGGTACCGCCTCCCCGCCCCAACCGCCGGGACAGTTGACCGACCCCTCGAGCCATCCCGGCCGCCAACCCCTGCGGCACCGAAGGAAACCTCATCAACCCGCCAACCCCTGCGGCACCGAAGGCAGCTTCATCAACCCGCCAACCCCTGCGGCACCGAAGGAAACCTCATCGCCAACGGATCGCCGGTTCAGCGGAAGCGACGAAAGAAGGTGCGGATGTCCTCGGCCAGGGCTTCGGGTTCCTCCATGGCCGCGAAATGGCCGCCCTCGGCCATGTCGGTCCAGTGGACAATGTTGTAGCGGGGCTCCAGCCACCGACGGGGAGCCCGAAGTATCTCCATGGGGAAGTTGGCCACGCCGATGGGAGTGGCCAGCGGGTCGGAGAGGCCGGCCGCCCCGGAGTGCATCATCTCGTAGTACATGCGGGCCGAGGAACCGGCAGTGGCGGTGAACCAGTAGAGCGAGACGTTGGTGAGCAGACGGTCACGACTCACCGCCGATTCGATGGTGCCGTCGTTGTCGGTCCAGGCCAGGAACTTCTCGGCGATCCAGGCCAGTTGACCCACCGGGGAGTCGGTGAGCCCGTAGGCCAGGGTCTGGGGTTTGGTGCTCTGAATCTGCATGTAGCCCGCGCCCTGGCTGAAGTACAGGTTGGTACGGTCCAGACCGGCCTGCTCGGCCTCGGTCAGATCGCCGGGTCCGTCCTCGGGGGCGGGAGCGAACAAAAAATTCACGTGGACCGCCTCGCAGTGGTCGGGATCACCCCGACCTATGTTCTGGGAGATGAACGACCCCCAGTCGCCCCCCTGGGCCCCGTAGCGCCGATACCCCAGGCGCCCCATCAGGGTGGCGAACGCCCCGGCGGTGCGAACGGCGTCCCACCCCCGATCCACGGTGGGGCCCGAGAAGCCGTATCCGGGCAGCGACGGGGCCACCACATGGAAGGCGTCGTCGGGGTCGTCGGGATCGGTCAACAAAGCGATGATGTCGAGGAACTCCACCACCGAACCGGGCCATCCGTGGCTGATGACCAGCGGATAAGCCCCGGGATGGGGCGAGCGCTGGTGGATGAAGTGGATGTTCTGGCCATCTATGGTGGTGGTGCTGTGGTCGAGCCGGTTCAGTTCGGCCTCGGCCGCCCGCCAGTCGTACTCGTCGGCCCAGTAGCGGGCCAGCTCCTGGATGTAGCCCATCTCCGCTCCGTAGTCCCAGGCGGCACCGGGAAGCTGATCGGGCCAACGGGTCTGCCGCAGGCGGCGATGCAGGTCGTCCAAGGCGGCCCGGGGAACATCGACGACGAACGGGGCGATTTCGCTAGGGGTGATTTCGCTCATGGCGTTCCTCCATGATGGGTCTCGGAGACGAACGGGGGGCGGGGGATCAGTCCGGCGTTGTTCCTGGCTCGCTCCAGGGTGGCCGCGGCCACCGAGCGGGCCCTTTCGGCTCCGGTTTCCAGGAGCCGGGCCACCTCGCCCGGCTCCGCCGACAGATCGCGGTATCGATCCCGGATGGGGGTCAACAACTCGATCACCGCGTCGGCGGCATCGGCCTTGAGCCGCCCGTACTGGGCATACTCCTCGGCCACCGCTTCGGGTGATCGTCCGGTGACCGAGCCCAGGATGCCCAAAAGGTTGGATACCCCCGGTTTGGCTCCGGGGTCGTAGCGAACCTCGTTGTCGCTGTCGGTTACCGCCCGCTTGAACTTGCGGGCCACCACCGCGGGATCCTCCAGTATTCCGATGGTGCCGGGCGAGTCCAACGATTTGGACATCTTGTCGTTCGGGTTCTGAAGATCCATGACCCGGGCCCCGGCCTCGGGGATCACCGGAGCGGGCACCGTGAAGGTGTCGCCGTAACGGCGGTTGAACCGTTCGGCAATGTCCCGGCACAGCTCGATGTGCTGGCGCTGATCGTCGCCCACCGGCACCAGATCGGTGTCGTACAACAAGATGTCGGCTGCTTGGAGGGCGGGATAGGTGAACAACCCGGCCGACACGAACTCGGTGCGATCCGACTTGTCCTTGAACTGGGTCATGCGGCGCAGCTCCCCGAAACCCACCGTGCATTCCATCATCCAGGCCAGCTCGGCGTGCTCGCCCACCGCGCTCTGCACGAAAAGCACCGATCTCTCGGGGTCGATACCGGCCGACAGGAGCATCGAGGCCGCGGCCAGGGTGTTGTTTCGCAGATCGGTCGGGTCGGGAGCGGTGGTGAGAGCGTGGAGATCGACCACGCAGTACACCGCCTGGTGCTCATGCTGATAGGCCACCCAGTTGCGCAGTGCCCCCAGAAGGTTGCCCAGATGCATGCCACCGGACGGTTGGATTCCCGAGAACACACGAGCCACGACCCGACATCCTACCAAAGTTGTTATCGACCAAATTCGTTATCGACCGCATTCCCCGGGGGTGGCGGTTCGGGTTCGGGGGTTGATCCCCCCGGGGGTGGTGTTCCTCCGGGGGTGGCGGTTCGGGTTCGGGGGTTGATCCCCCCGGGGGTGGTGTTCCCCCCGGGGGTGGCGGTTCAGATTCGGGGGTGGCGGTTCAAGCTCTGGTGGCGCAGACGTCGTTGGCCAGGTCGGCGGGGTCGTCGCCGTAGTCGCTGCCCGCCCGACGACGGCACTCCTCGGCCAGTTCGTCGTTGAACTGCTGGAGATACATGGCGGCCAGAGCGTCACCGGCCATTTGGCGAGCGATGGCCTCGCGAGGGCTATAGGGCAACGAACAGGTATCGGCCACTCCGTCACCGTCGCTGTCCAACGGATAGGTGGTCGGGCCTCCCAACGAAGCGTTGGCGCAGTAACCGGGGCCGGTGATAACCCCCGAATAATACGAGCCTCCATCGTTGGTCGGCGCATACCCCGGTGCTCTCAGCACCTCGCCGCCGCAGGGCTCGTCGCCCTCGACCTCGGCGCAGGCCGCGTTGACCAGATCCCGATACTCGTCCGGATAAACATTGGCCAACGTCACCACCGCGTTCTGACGGGCGATGGCCTCCCGGCGGGTGTAGGGCAACGAACAGGTATCGGCCACCCCGTCACCGTCGGCGTCCAGAGCGAACAGGCGGGCACCGCCCAGCGAGAACCGAGCACAGAAGTTCGGGCTGTCGACCACCCCGGAGTAGTAATCGTCACCCACCATCGAAGCCTCGACCGGGCGGACCTCGTCGGAGGTGGCGGCCGCACCGGCACCCACCGCGTTCTGGGCCCGCACCTCGAACACGTAGACCACCACACCGGTACCGCTGTCCAAACCGGTCAAACTCGTATCGGTGGCATCGGCTCCCATCGTGATCCACTCGCCGAAGCCACCGACCCCGACCCTCATGCGATACTGCCAACCGGTGATCGGCGAACCTCCATTGCCGGTCGAGGTCCACGCCAAATCGATCTGCTCATCACCGGCGGTCACGGTCACATCCGGGGCCGGCGGCACCGTCGCCGGGGTGGCCGACTCGGTGGCGGCGGCACCGTCGCCCATGGCGTTGGCCGCCCGTACACCGAAGGTATGGGCAACCCCGTTGTCCAGGTTGGGCACCGGCACGCCGGTGGCATCGGCAGCGAGGCCCATCGTGGTCAGATCGACCCACTCGCCATCGTCGATTCGCAGGTGCCAACCGGTGATCGGCGAACCCCCGTCATCGGTGGCCGTCCACGACAGGGTCACCATCTCGTCACCAGGAGTGGCGGTCAGCTCCGGGGCCGACGGCACCGTCGCCGGGGTGGCCGACGCATCGCCCGACGCACCGGCACCGACGTCGTTGACCGCCCGCACCTCGAAGACATAGGCAACCCCATTGGTCAGGTTCTGCACCGGCACGGTGCGGGCATCCGAGCCGGCCACGTCCACCCACTCACCGTCGCCGGTCCGTGACTGCCAACCGGTGATCGGCGAACCTCCGTTGGCACCGGCCGTCCACGACAAGGTCACCATCTCATCACCAGCGGTGGCGCTCACCGTCGGAGCCGACGGCACCGTCGCCGGAGTGGCCGAAGCCGAACCGGCCTCGCCGGAACCCATGGCGTTGGCCGCCCGCACCTCGAAGACGTGGGACACACCGTTCGCCAAACCGGTGACGACATGGCTGGTGGTGGCCGCGTCGCTGTCGGCGATACCGGTCCACGCTCCGAAGACGTCCTCGCCGACTTTCATCCGGTACTGCCAACCGGTGGTCTCCGACGCCCAGGTGGACTCACCGACCTCACCGGGGGTGCCCGCAGTCCACGACAGGGTCACCTGGGTATTGCCCCGAGTGGCACTCACCGATGCCGGTTGGGGCGGCACCGTGGACGGAACCACCGCCTCGGATTCGAACTCGTCGCCCACCACCTGCCGGTTGGCGGTCACCGCCCGAACCTCGAACCGATGACTGATCCCATTCGACAGACCGGTCACCGTATGAGTAGCAGTAGCGGCCGTGCTGTCGGCAATGTCGGTCCACGAGCCGTAACCACCGTCGCCCTCGCGTTGGCGATACTGCCAACCGGTGATCGTGCTGCCCGCCGAACCGGTGCCCGACCACGACAGCACCACCCGAGCATCACCGGCGGTGGCGATCAACGTACCCGGTGACGGGGGACCCACCGGAACCACCGCGGAGGTCTCCACGTGCTCACCCGGTCCGTAACCGTTCTTGGCCCGCACCTGGAACGTGTAACTCCGCCCGTTCACCAGGTTGCGCACCACCGCACCCGACTCGGCCGACGGACGCGTATCGTCGGGTGCATCGTCCGCCACCGTGGTGCCCAGAGTTTCCCACTCGTCGTAGACATCACCGGAGCGCTTCTTGCGAACCTCATAGGTCACCACCCGATTACCATAATTCTGGGCTGGTTTGGTCACCCTGATCGTCACCTGGGAATTGCCGGCCTCCACCAGCGCCCGCACCGGAGCACCCGGCACCCGACCCGGAGTCACCGGCAACGCCTCGGCCGGAGCCCCGCCACCGAAGACGTTCACCGCCCGCACCCGATAGGTGTACTCGGTGCCGTTGATCAACGGCCTGATGGTGGCCCTGGTGGTACCGGCATGGCTACCGACCACGTCGGTCCAGCCACTGCCATCGTTGTTACAATCGTTGCTATTCTCGCCGCCCGCGGCCGGAACACTGCAATACTGCCACTTGGTGATCGGCGGGCCACCGGTACCCCCCGAGGTCCACGACAACATCACCCGTCCATTACCACCGGCGGCCGACAATCCCAGCGGAGCGGGCGGGGCAACCCCGGGAATGGCGGGAGGGATGAACTTCGACAACACAACGGCCGCCGAACCTCGCGACTCCAGAATCTGACCGTACAATGGGTTGGTACCATCGGCATCGTTGACCCCTCGGATCCTGAACTGATACCTCCTACCGTTCTCCAAACCGTCAACCACGTGACCGTCGTCCGAGCCACCCGCGAACTCCTCGCTTTGGCTGACCACGGTCCACTCGCCCCACTCACCGTCGTCCACCCGGTAGGAATACTCCCAAACGGTAGTGGAATTAGTACCACTGGTGGTAACGGTTTGCCACGAGCCGCTCTTCCATCTTTGGAGTTTCAAAGTAACCTGACTCGTTCCCGGAATCACAAAAAGTCTAGGGCCCTGACGAGTGTCGGCACCTTCTGTCACAAAGTCGAATGCGCCTGGCATGCCTGGAGCACCCCAAACGAACTCCACCTCGGTAGGATGACCCGGACCTCGTTTATTGACATGCCGAATCCTGACGGTATACGACGTGCCAATCTTCTTGTTGGTAAGATCATCGAATGGCTTTGTTAGGCTGACCCCAGAGGCCGGAGTGTGCCAGACACTCCACGGACCATCACCAACCCTGAAGGAAAACTCATTGGCCGTCCGAGGAAGACGATTGGTCTCGCTAGTACCGATAGCAGCTCTAAGAACGACAGCAGCCTTGGTGTCACCGGCTATGGTATCAGGGTCGTCGATGTATCCAGCCATATATACACTTGTAGGAGCGGGCGGAACATGGGCCTCTATCCTGGCATGGACCACAGAAGACGACAAACCACCGGTAGCCTCAGAATCTTCCGAGTCGTGGAAATCATTGACTGCCCGAATCTGCACATAATAATCCAGGTTGTCTTCCGAATACCACCTATTATTACCGAATACGCTACTATCTGGCCATGTAATAGAACCCTGAGGGTATATCCCTCCCGCATGGACTCCACCGCGAGGCAAAGTAACCGAAGTCATCGACGCACAGGTCGGCATGGTTGTCACGCTACAAATACTTTGCCAATCGGCACTCGCAAGCTGGGACTGTTGTTTGAAAACGACCTTGTACTGCCACCCGGTTATCGGGGAGCCACCATCACCACCGGAAACCCACGAAATCGTCAACCTGCCCTCACCCGATATCGGCTCATAGAGTGGCGTGACCGTCACATTGGTGGGAGCCCCAGGCCTCGTACCCGGATAATGAGCCTTTGGGGTCTCGGCATGGCCACCGGGGCCGGTGGGGTTGACGGCTCGAACCCTGAACAGATAAGCGGTACCGGCAGTCAGCTTGGAAACCTTGTAAGTCTGCTCGTCGGTGGCCGTATCGCTCACGTTGGCACCGGTATCGCCCTCACTGGTGGCGGTAACCGGTATGGCCTTCCACTCGCTCCACTCCTCGGTACCGGCCTTCAGGGAGTACTCGTAGCGCGAAAGACTGGAACCGCCATCATTAACATTTCCGTTGTCAGCTAGTGCCGGAGTCCAGGTCAACGTAACCGAGTCCTCGCCCAACTTCCCGGTCACGGTCAAGTCCGTGGGCGTGCCGGGAACATCACCTGGATGTACATCGGCGCTCTCGGCCTCGGTACCAACACCGTTCTTGTTCACCGCCCGAACCTGGAAGCGATAGTACTTGTCATTGTCCAAACCGGTCACCACATAACTGGTGGTCGTCGCGTCACTGCCGGGAATCGTGAACCAACGGTCCGTGACATTGAAAGCAGTGAACCCACTGCCTCTAGAAATCCCCTTCTTCCGATACTGCCAACTGGTAATGGGAGAACCGCCATCACTGCTCATACTCCACGACAAAGTAACCGACTTGCTGGCAGGAACCGCCTGCAATCCGTTCGGACGACCCGGCGTGCCGGAGACGATAGTCCCCGATGTCTCAGAATAAGCACCCGGACCATTCTTGTTCACCGCCCGAACTCGGAACCCATAGGAAACACCATTGGTCAAACCAGTAACGACGTGCTCCTTATAAGCGTTGTATTCTCCATTGATGAAATTATCAAATTCCGAACCCGAACCAAGCATAGTAGTCCAAGTGGAATAATCACCATCACCGATCTTCTGAGAATACTCGTATCTCCTTATCGGAGCATACCCGTTAAAATCATTCTCATCGGTATTACCCGCCGCCACCTTCGTCCAGGTCAACGTAATCTGCGAATCCGCGGCCTTCGCCTTCAGGTTACGAGGGATCAACGGAACAGAAGTTATCTTCGGAACATCAGTGACCTCGGCCGACTCACCGTCAACACCGGCAGCGTTAACCGCCCGAACCCCGAACCCGTACTCCTTGCCAACCTTCAAACCGGTGACGGTGTAGCTGGTGGTAGTCCTACTACTACCGGGTATCACCGTCCAACCGATCACGGTTTCGTTTTTTTCACCCGACTCCCAATAGGTGTACTCGTACCTGATAATCGAACTACCACCGGTCTCGGTCGGAGCACTCCATCGCAACGTCACCGCCCGGTCACCGGAAGGAGTCGCCGATGCGCCCGTGGGCGCACCCGGCTTGTCCGACCCCTGCGCCCCGGCGACCGACACCGGTACCAACAACCCCACCAACAAACCGGCAACGGCCAACCCGGCCCCGACCGACACCCGCCGGCACTTACCAGACCTGCGAGCACCAACAGGCCTCAACACCGACAAAACTCTTTTGGACATGGGCAACACGCTACGCAGCCGCTAACCCACAATCAAGCCAATAGCCCAAATAATCGCTGGTGCGGACACCTCCACCGGCCCCCAGGGGGCATCTTCTGCCAGATGCGCGAAGCAGAGTGTGAGATTCCCGGCCCCAGGGGGCATCTTCTGCCAGATGCGCGAAGCAGAGTGTGAGATTCCCGGCCCCAGGGGGCATCTTCTGCCAGATGCGCGAAGCAGAGTGTGAGATTCCCGGCCCCAGGGGGCATCTACTCTGGGAAGCAGTGACCGACCGCGGGTCGAGCAGCACCCCGGCAACCCCCGGGGGGTGGTGTCCCCCCGGGGGTTGCGGTTCAAGCTCTGGGGGCGCAGACGTCGTTGGCCAGGTCGGCGGGGGCGTCCCCGTAGTCGCTGGCGGCCAGGCGACGGCACTCCTCGGCCAGCTCCTCGCCGAACTGCTCAAGATGCATTGCTGCCAAGGTGTCGCCGGCCATCTGACGGGCAATGGCCTCACGACGGCTGTAGGGCAACGAACAGATATCGGCCACCCCGTCACCGTCGCTGTCCAACGGATAGGTGGTGGGCCCACCCAACGAAGCATTGGCGCAGTAACCGGGACCGGTGATCACTCCCGAGTAGTACGGGCCACCGTCGTTGGGCGGCGCATACCCCGGCACGCTCAAGGTCTCGCCGCCGCAGGGCTGATCGCCCTCGAGGTCGGCGCAGGCCGCGTTGACCAGATCCCGATACCGATCCGGGTAAAGATTGGCCAACGTCACCACCGCGTTCTGACGAGCAATGGCCTCCCGGCGGGTATAGGGCAGCGAACAGGTATCGGCCACCCCGTCACCATCAGCATCCAGAGCGAACAAACGGGCACCGCCCAGCGAGAACCGGGCACAGAAGTTCGGGCTGTCGACCACCCCGGAGTAGTAATCGTCACCCACCATCGAAGCCTCGACCGGGCGCACCTCGTCGGAAGTGGTCACCGCGCCGTCGCCCACCGCGTTTTGGGCTCTCACCTCGAACACATGGACGACCACACCGGTGCCACTGTCCAAACCGGTCAAACTCGTACCGGTGGAATCGGCCCCCATCGTGGTCCACTCGCCGAAGCCGCCGACCCCGACCCTCATGCGATACTGCCAACCGGTGATCGGCGAACCCCCATTGTCGGTGGAAGTCCACGCCAACTCGATCGCCCCGTCACCGGCGGTGACGGTCACGTTCGGAGCCGACGGAACCGCCGCCGGAGTGGCCGACTCGGTGGCCGCGGCACCATGGCCCATGGCGTTGGCCGCCCGCACACCGAAGGTATAGGCAACCCCGTTGGTCAGATCGGGCACCTGCACACCGGTGGCATCGGCACCAACCCCCATCGTGGTCAGATCGGCCCACTCGCCATCGTCGATTCGCAGGTGCCAAGCGGTGATGGGCGACTCCCCGTCACCGGTGGAGGTCCACGACAGGGTTACCATCGCATCACCAGGAGTGGCGGTCAATGTCGGGGCCGACGGCACCGTCGCCGGGGTGGCCGACGCAGTACCCGATGCACCGGCACCGACATCGTTGACCGCCCGCACCTCGAAGGTATAGGCAACCCCGTTGGTCAGGTTCTGCACCGGCGCGGTGGTCGCCCCCGAACCGGCCAGAGTGGTCCACTCACCATTGTTGGTCCGTGACTGCCAGCCGGTGACCGACGAACCCCCATCGATGCCGGCAGTCCACGACAGGGTCACCATCTCGTCACCAGGAGTGGCGGTCACCGTCGGGGCCGACGGCACCGTCGCCGGGGTGGCCGAAGCCGAACCGGCCGCACCGGGACCCATGGCGTTGGTAGCCCGCACCTCGAAGCCGTAGACCACACCGTTGACCAAACCGGTGACGACATGGCTGGTGGTGGCCGCGTCGCTGCCGTCGATGTCGGTCCACGCACCGAAGGTGCCCTCGCCGGTTCTCATCCGGTACCCCCAACCGGTGGTCGTCGACGCCCAGGTGGCCTCACCGGCCGCCCCCGGGGTACCCGCAGTCCACGACAGGGTCACCTGGGTATTGCCCCGAGCGGCATTCACCGACGCCGGTTGGGGCGGCACCGTGGACGGAACCACAACCTCGGACTCGAACCCGTCCCCCTTCACCTGTCGATTGGAGGTCACCGCCCGCACCTCGAACCGATAGCTGATCCCGTTGGAGAGACCGGTCACCGTGTAAGTGGCGGTACCGGCACTGCTGCCGGAAATCCTGGTCCACCCTCCGTAACCACCGTCACCTTCGCGTTGGCGATACTCCCAACCGGTGATCGTGCTGCCCGCCGAACCGGTATCGGCCCACAACAACACCACCTGACCATCACCGGCGGTGGCCCGCAACGTACCCGCCGACGGGGGCCCCACCGGAACCACCGCGGAGCTCTCCACATGCTCACCCGGCCCGTAAGCGTTGCGGGCCCGAACCTGGAAGGTGTAGCTCTTGCCGTTCACCAGGTTGCGCACCACCGCACCCGACTCCGCCGACGGACGGGCCGTCTTGAAGTTCGCGCTCGCCGGTATCTTGGTGCCCAGGGTCTCCCACGCGTCGTAGGCCTCACCGGCAACCTTCTTGCGAACCTGATACCCGGTTACCCGGTCCCCACGAACCGTGGCATCGTCATCGGAAAGAGGCGGCAGAACCGGCTTGGTAACCCTGATCGTCACCTGAGAGTCACCGGCCTGCGCCAACGCCCGCACCGGAGCACCGGGCACCCGGCCCGGAGTCACCGGCAACGCCTCGGCCGGAGCCCCCTTGCCAATGGCGTTGGTGGCCCGAACCCGATAGGTGTACTCGGTGCCGTTGTCCAACGCCCTGATGGTGGTGCTGGTGGTGCCGGCATGGCTGTCGGGCACATTCTTCCACCCAGTGCCATCGTCATCGCAGTCGGTGCCCGAAGCCGGGACACTGCAATACTGCCACCCGGTGATCGGCGGCCCGCCACTACCACCCGAGGTCCACGACAACATCACCTGCTGGTTACCACCGGCCGCCGAAAATCCCAACGGAGCAGGCGGCGCAACCCCCGGCACAACCGGCCGGCGCATCTTGAAAAGCTCCTTGCGAGCCTCAACCGGAATTGTCGAAAGTGGTAACTCCAAAATCCGCTCGTACGCCGCAATCGGAAGGATCGACTCCAAAATCGAACCGTACAACGGGTTGGGTCCGTCAGCATCGTTGACTCCTCGAACCCTGAACTGATACTCCTTACCATTTTCCAAACCGTCAACCACATAAGGCTGGCCACCAGCGAACTGTATACCTTGATTGACCACAGTCCACTCGCCCCATTCACCGTCACCCACCTTGTAGGAATACTCCCACACAGTATTGCCAGGCTTAGTACTATCGGTATCAGTAGTAGTATCTGTGAATTGGCCACTCACTATCTGCTGGAGTGTGAGAGTAACTTGACTGGTCCCTGGAGCTACTTTAAGAAAAGGACCAAAATTATTTACGCCAAGACCATTACTGCCCGGTAGCGCTGGAGCACCCCAAACAAATTCCATCTCATGAGGATCACCGGCACCGAGCTTATTCACGTGGCGCCATCTGAACCCATACGATGTACCAACTTTCGTGGTAAGATCATTGAAAGGTTTCAACCCGACACCATCATCACCGTCAAGATGATGCCAAATACTCCATGGACCATCATCAATCTTAAAAGAATACTCATTCCTGATAAGAGGCTCACGATTTGTAACTTCATCTGCTAGAATAGCCCTAAATAAATGAAACTCACCTAGAGTGCTAGATGTCTCTGGAGCACCATTGTATCCTATGTGAGTAAAGCGAACAGGCGTGGGCGGGACATGCGCTTCTATGCGACCGTTGGCTATAGCAGACGGCAGACCGCCAGTATCGATAGGTTTTTCCTCGTCATAAAAAGAATTCAACGCCCGAACCATTAAATATAAATTCTGATTATCATGATATCTAATCAGATTATCCGGTAACGTCCCATTAGCAGTTAGGGAACGAGGCAGTGTGGCAGAAGTCATCGACGTACACGTCGGCACTGTCTCCACGTTGCAAATATCTGTCCAACTAGTGGAACTGGCAACGCCAGATGCTGATGTACCGATCTTGTACTGCCACCTGGTGACCGGGGAACCACCATCACTACCAGGAACCCACGAAAGCGTGACCTTGCCATGACCCAGCCTGGCATCATAAGACGGAGTCACGGTCACACTGGTCGGAGCCAAAGGCCTCGTGCCCGGATAATGAGCCTGCGGAGCCTCGGCATAACCACCAGCGCCGGCAGCGTTGACCGCCCGAACCCTGAACCGATAACCCGTACCGGCAGTCAACCCCGAAACCTTGTAACTTTGGCGCGCCGTAGCAGTCACGCTGGCACTGTTGGTGCCCGATGCGGGAATGGCCTTCCACTCACCCCACTCCCCATCACCGGCCTTTTGGGAATACTCGTAACGCACCAGCGGGGAACCACCATCGTTGACCACTGTCGTATCATCAGGATCCAACGGAGGAGTCCAGGTCAAGGTGACCGAGTTCCTGTCCACATCCCCCCCGGTCAAGGCGGTGGGCGCACCGGGAACGTCGCCGGGGGTCACATCAGGACTCGTAGCGGAACTACCCTGACCGTTCTTGTTCACCGCCCGAACCTGGAAACTGTAAGCCTTGTCATTGTCCAAACCAGTCTTAACGTAACTCCTGGTCGCTGCGTTGCTACCAGGAACCGTGGTCCAACGAGAGCTATAACTAAAAGCGGGGAGATTATCAAAACTATCAGCACTCTTCATGCGATACTGCCAGCTAGTGATCGGGGAACCACCATCACTGCTCACCCCCCACGACAAAGTAACCGACTTGCTGGCAGGCACCGCCCTCAACCCGCTCGGACGGCCGGGAACACCGGAGACAACAACCCCCGACACCTCGGCATGAGCACCCGGACCATTATCGTTCACCGCCCGAACCCGGAACCCGTAAGAAGTGCCATTGGTCAAACCGGCGACAACATGCTCCTTGTAAGCATTGTACTCCCCGTTCGTGAAATCATCGAAATTAGCACCAGAGCCAATCATGGTAGTCCAAGGAGACCAATCCCCACTACCAGTCTTCTGAGAATACTCGTACCGAAGTATCTTAGAGTGTCCGTTGAAGTTGTTCTTATCTTCGGGGCCTGCTGCAACCCGTGTCCAGGACAACGTAACCTGCGAATCTCCAGCCTTAGCCTTCAACTTACGAGGGGCCGGCGGAACAGAAGTCACCTTAACTGGATCGATAACAAGTGTTGGGTTACCAGTCCCACCATTAGCGTTGATAGCCCGTACTGCAAACCGATACTGCGTACCAACCGTCAAACCGGTAATGGTATAACTAGTAGTGGATCTGCTGCTACCGGGCACTATCATCCAACTGGTCCGAGTCTCATTCTCCTTCTTCTGCCTTTCCTCCGCGGTCCCTATCACATGGACCCAATAGGAGTACTCATACCTGACAATCGGACTACCACCGGTGTTGGTCGGAGCTTTCCAGGTCAACCGTGCCCCACCACTAACAGCAACCGTACTGAAATCAGTAGGACTATCCGGCCCCGGCACAGCCGCCGACGGACCCGTGGTCGTCTGCGCCCCGGCCACCGACACCGGCACCAGCAACCCCACCAACAAACCGGCAACGGCCATCACGGCCCCGACCGACACCCGCCGACGCGCCCGAGGACACCCGTCGGACCCCGCGAAGCGAACCCGGGCAGACCTCAACGCAGACAAAAACTTTTCAACCATGACGGGAACATTACGCAGGCCGGCTACCCGATTCAAGCCTTTAACCGGCTCTTCTCACCCGCTGCTCGCACGCGGACGCCGTCACCTGGCCCTCGCCTCCCATCCTTTAACCGGCTCTTCTTACCCGCTGCTCGCACGCGGCGATGCCCTCCCTGGATCAAGGGGTACAGACGTCGGCGGCCAGGTCGGTGGGGTCGTCGCCGTAGTCGCTGCCGCCCAGGCGGCGGCACTCCTCGGCGAGCTCGTTCTTGAACCGTTGCCGATACAGGGCCGCGAGGGTGTCACCGGCTATTTGGCGGGCTATGGCCTCCCGCCGGGTGTAGGGCAACGAACAGGTATCGGCCACCCCGTCGCCGTCGCCGTCCAGCGGGTAGGTGGTGGGCCCGCCCAAGGAAGCATTGGCGCAGTAACCGGGACCGGTGATCACTCCCGAGTAGTAGGGGCCACCATCGTCGGCCGGTGCATACCGGGGAGCGTTCAACCTCCGACCCCCACAAGCCTTGTCGCCCTCAACCTCGGCGCACGCCGCGTTGACCAGTGCCCGGTACTGATCCGGATAACGGTTGGCCAGGGTGACCACCGCGTTCTGGCGGGCGATGGCCTCCCGCCGGGTGTAGGGCAGCGAACAGGTATCGGCCACCCCGTCGCCGTCGCCGTCGAGGGCGAACAGGCGGGCCCCGCCCAACGAGAACTCGGTGCAGAAGTTCGGCCCGGCGACCACCCCGGAGTAGTAGCGGTCGCTCGCCGTCGAAGCCTCGACCGGGGTCACCTCGGCGGAGGTGGTCTCCGCGCCGGTGCCGACCTCGTTGACCGCTCGCACGCCGAAGACGTAGGCGACCACACCGGTGCCGCTGTCCAACCCGGTGAGGCTGGTGCCATCGGCATCGGCCCCCATGTCGATCCACTCGCCGTAATCACCCACCCCGATCCTCATGCGGTACTGCCAACCGGTGATCGCCGAACCCCCGTCACCGCCGGAGGTCCACGACAAGGCGATCTCCCCGTCATCACCGGCAACGCTCACCTCGGGGGCCGCCGGGGTGGTCACCGGGGTGGCCGACGCGGTGGCGGCCGGGCCCGGACCGACCGCGTTGGTGGCCCGCACCTCGAAGGTGTAGGCCACCCCGTTGTCGAGATTCGGCACCGACACGGTGTTGGCATCGGCCCCCAAACCCATGGTGGTCAGATCGACCCACTCCTCACCGTCTCGGCGCAGGTGCCAACCAGTGACCGCCGAACCTCCGTCGCCGGTGGGGGTCCACGCCAGGGTCACCACCGCGTCACCGGCGGTGGCGGTCAACTCCGGGGCGGACGGAACCCCCACCGGGGTGGCCGACGCGGTGGCGGCCGGGCCCGCACCGACCGCGTTGGTGGCCCGCACCTCGAAGGTGTGGGCCACCCCGTTGTCGAGGTTCGGCACCGACACGGTGTTGGCAGTGCCGGTACCCGAGGGGGTCAGGTCAGCCCACTGGCCGTCGTTGGTTCGTGATTGCCACCCGGTGACCGGTGTGCCCCCGTCGGTGCCGGGAGTCCACGACAGGGTTGCCATCGCGTCACCGGCGGTGGCGGTCAACGTCGGTGCGGACGGCACGGTCGCCGGGGTGGCCGACGCGGTGGCGGAAGGGCCGGCACCCATGGCGTTGATCGCTCGTATCTCGAAGGTGTAGGAGACGCCGTTCATCAAACCGGTGACGACATGGCCGGCGGTGGCGGCGTTGCTTCCGGCCATGTCCATCCAGGCCCCGAAGGCACCGCTGCCGGTTCTCCTCCGGTACTGCCAACCAGTGGTGACCGATGCCCAGGTGGCCTCGCCGGGCCGACCCGAGGGGCCCGCGGTCCACGACAGGGTCGCTCGAGCGTCGCCGCCGGTGGCGCCGACCGAAACCGGTCGGGGCGGAACCGTGGACGGCACCACCGTGGAGGACGCGAACGGGAGCCCTCTCACCTGCTGGTTGGCGGTGATCGCCCGAACCTCGAACCGATAGCTCAAACCGTTGGAAAGACCGGTCACCGTGTGGGTGGTGGTACCGGCACTGCTACCGGCGATATCGGTCCACGCGCCGTAACCGGCACCACCTTGGCGTTGACGGTACTGCCACCCGGTGATCGTACTGCCGCCGGAGCGGGCCCCGGACCACGACAGCACCGCCCGGGCATTACCGGCCCGGGCGGTCAACGTTCCTGCGAACGGGGCCCCGATCGGAACCACCACGGAGGTCTGCACGTGGGGGCCCGGCCCGAAGACGTTCTTGGCCCGAACCTGGAACGTGTGACCAACCCCGTTCACCAGGTTGTAAACCACCGCACCGGTGGACTCGGCCGACGGCCGCACCGACGGCCCCGCACCGGCCGACACCGTGGTTCCCAGAGCCTCCCAGGCGTCGTAGGCACCACCGGCACGCCTCTTGCGAACCTCGTAACCCACCACCCGGTTGCCATGATCCTGACCCGGCCTGGTCACCCGGATCGTCGCCCGACCATCACCGGCCTCCACCAACGCCCGCACCGGAGCTCCCGGCACCCGGCCCGGGGTCACCGACAACGTCTCGGCCACGGCTCCGGCACCGATGGCGTTCACCGCCCGAACCCGGTAAGTGTGCGAACTGCCGTTGGTCAACCCCCTGATGATCGCAGTGGTGGTACCGGCGTTGCTGGCGGGCACATCGGTCCAGTCGCTCTCGGCGTCGCATCGGGTCGAGAGATCGCAGTACTGCCACTTGGTGATCGGCGGAGCAGCCGTACCGCTCGAGGTCCACGACAGGGTCACCTGTCGATCACCACCGGCCGCCGACAACCCCAACGGAGCCGGCGGGGCGATCCCCGGAATGGTCGGCGGGAATTGCGACTCCAGAATCTGACCGGGCAACGGGTTCGTACCATCGCGATCGTTGACCCCTCGAATCCTGAACGTGTACTTCGCACCGTTGTTCAAACCATCCACCAGATAACTCGTGCCCCCGGCGAACTGGGCACCTTGATTGACCAACGTCCAATCGCTCCACCCGCCGTCACCCACCTTGTAGGAATACTCCCAGGCCGTAGTGGAATAAACGCCTTTGTCGTCGGTGGAGGTATCCTCGTACCGGCTGCCGGTGTATTTCTTGACCCCTAGGGTGACCCGACTCGTTCCCGGGGTTGCCACCAGACGAGGACGGAGTTGGGCACCGGAATCCGAGGCCAGGTGGGCCGCACCCGGTAACGGCGGAGCACCCCAAACAAATTGCAACTCGGCGTAGTGACCGGGGCCCAGCCGGTTGACATGCCGATACCTGATCGTATAGGTGGTACCAATCTTGCAACAAATATCATTGAACGACTGGAATACAGTACTGGGAGAACCTCTGTGCCATACGCTCCAAGGGCCGCCATCTGTTCTGAAAGAGATCTCATCCCTGAGTCGGGGCAGACGATTGGTGAAGTCAACAGTATAAACCTCGAATATTCCCAGAGCATCGCGGTTGGCCTTGGGGTCTTTGGTGTATCCGACCATATAAAAGTCCACGGGCGTGGGTGGGACATGTGCCTCTATACGAGTGTGAGCTACCGCGGACGGTAAACCACCGGTATTTATGGGGTCAGCCGGATCATGGAAGTCATTCAGGGCCCGAACCACTATATAATAATCTTGATTGTCGCTCCAACCCTTGAAACCATACCGCGGGTCTCTCCAGTTGGGGGCCGAGGTGGGAGGCACGGTAACGGAAGTCATCGACGCGCAGGTTGGCACCTCCTCCGCATCACAAATATCCACCCAAGTTGTTTTACTGGCAAGCTTGGACGCGGTTGAGGCGACCTTGTACTGCCACTTGGTTACCGGGGAACCACCATTATTACCAGGAGCCCATGAAATCCTAACCCTACCAAAACCCAACCTCGCATCATAGGAGGACGTCAAGCTCACGTTTCTCGGAGCCGAAGGTCTGGCTCCTGGGTAATAGTCCTTCGGGGTCTCGGCAAAACCACCGGCACCGGTGGCATTGACCGCCCGAACCCTGAACCGATATCTTGTACCAGCAGTCAACCCGGAAACCTTGTAGCTCTGACGCGCCGTAGCGGTCACGCCGGCACTGTTGGTGCCCGATGTGGGAATGGCCCTCCACGCCCCCCACTGTCCGGTGCCGACCTTCTGGGAATACTCGTAACGAATGATCGGGGAACCCCCATCGACAAGCTGGCCGCTGGTGACCGGGGGAGTCCAGCTCAATGTGACCGAATCCCTGGACGGAGCTCCGGTCAGTGTCGTGGGAGCCCCCGGAACATTGCCCGGATCAACATAAGCACTTGTGGAAGCAGAACCCGCACCATTGGCATTGATCGCCCGAACCTGGAAACGATAAACCAGCCTATTGTTCAAACCAATTACAGTATAACTTGTGGTTGCAGCGTTACTACCGGGAATCGTTATCCAACGATCATTGCTATCAAACTCAGCAATCGTAGAACCCTCGGCTGCCCCCTTCACCCGATACTGCCAACCAGTGATCCTGGAACCACCATCACTGCTCGCCCGCCACGACAAAGTAGCCAATCCGTTACCTGGAACTGCCTTCAATCCGGTGGGACGGCCCGGCACGCCAGAAACAGCAATCACCGGCACCTCGGAATAAGGCCCCGCCCCGTTCTTGTTCACCGCCCGAATCCGGAACCAATAAGAAACGCCGTTGGTCAAGCCAGTAACAACGTGCTCCTTATACGCGTTGTACTCCCCATTCGTGAAATCATTAAATTTGTTTTCTTTATTGACCACCTCGGCAGGTGCAACCATCGTGGTCCAAGGGGAATAATTACCACTGCCAGTCTTTCGAGAATACTCATACCGTAATACTGGCGAAAACCCATTAGCAGAGTTTTTCGCACTTGCCAGCTTGGCAACCCGGGACCAGGACAACGTAATCTGTGAATTCCCAACCACTGCTTTCAACTTACGAGGTGCTTTTGGAACAGAACTTGTTCTTAGAACATTATTACTCCCAACCCCAAACCTGGCTGCATCACCGATACCACCATCAGCATTGATAGCACGAACCTCAAACTTGTACCGCTTGCCAATCTCCAAACCGGTGACAGTATAACTGGTAGTAGTCCGGCCACTGCCAGGCACTTCCCTCCAACTGTTCTGAGTCGTGTCCCTTTTCTTGCCATGCATCCAATAGGAGTACTGGTACCTAACAATCGTACTACCACCATCATTGGTCGGAGTGCCCCACGTCAACCGCACCCACCCGTCACCAGCAACCGCACTTACAACGGTGGGAGCACTCGGCCCCGGCACCGCGGCATCCGGCCCCGTATCCTGCGCACCAGCCACCGACAACGGCACCAACAACCCCGTCAACAACCCCACAACCGCCCCAAACGACATCCACCACCGAACGCGATGAGATCCCCGCACCCGATGACAACCACCGGACCCCGACGACAGCCAAGTTTTTCCGACCATAAAAATACGCTACGAGCCTCCCAACCAAGAATCAACCCCCCCCCCCCCCCCTCCCCCCAAACGACGTGGCCCCGGACAACCCGAACGGAGGAGCCATCGCAGCGCCACCCGAACAACGCCGGACGAGGCCTGCCGGTGGCTCTCGGCCACGGTAGGCTGGGAGGGTGGAAGTGGAGGTGCGAACCTCGGAGTTCGAGGGACCGGTGGAGGTGCGAACCTCGGGACTCAAGAAACCGGTGGAGGTGCGAACCTCGGAGTTCGAGGGACCGCTCGATTTGCTGCTGCACCTGGTACTGCGGGACGAGATGGACATCTACGAGGTGGCGGTGGGCGACATCGTGGAGGCCTACCAGGCCGAGATCGACCGCATGCAGCAGCTCGACCTGGGGGTGGCCACGGAGTTCTTGTTGATCGCGGCCACGCTGATACAACTGAAGAGCAGCCGCCTGCTGCCCGACAACGACTCGCTGGAGATCGACGAGGAGCTGGCCCCATGGTCGGAACGGGATCTGCTGCTGGCCCGGTTGCTGGAGTGTCATACCTTCAAGACCGCCTCCTCGGCCCTGGCGCGAATGGCCGAGGTGGCCGGGCGGTCCCGCCCCCGCCGCACCGGACCCGACGAGCGCTATGTCGATCTGGTGCCCGACTTTTTGGCCGGGATCGGCCCCGATGATCTCAGGGCGGCGTTCATGCGGGCCACCGCTGCTCGGCCCAAGCCCCAGGTGAGTCTGGCCCATGTGACCGACATCCCCTTCACCGTGGGGGAGATCACCACCGACCTGGCTGTCCGGCTGCCCGCCATCGGGACAGTGGGATTTCGGGAGCTGACCGGGCATCTGACCACCGATATAGAGGTGGTGGTCTACTTCTTGGCCGTGCTCGAGCTGTACAAGCGGGGCCTGGTGGAGGTATCGCAGGCCACCACCTTCGGCCAGATTGCCATCACCTGGATCGGTCGGGTCGACGAGAACGGGTTGGGAGTGGAGACCGATGACTACGAGGGATGAGAACCGGAGCCGGAGCGAGAGCGAGGAGGCCCCGGTGAATTGGGAGACCGAGACGAACCGGGAGGCCCACACAAGTCGGGAAACCGAAGCCAACCGGGAGGCCCACACAAGTCGGGAGACCCACACGAACCGGGAGGCCCATCAAGCGGTGGAGGCCATCGTGATGGTGGCCGAGGAGCCGGTGGCTCCGGGGCTCATGGCTCAACTGATCGAGATTCCCACCGAGCAGGTGGAGGCCATCTGCGCCCAGCTCGCCGAGGAGTACCGGGCCGAGCGACGAGGGTTCGAGCTGGTGCGAGTGGCGGGTGGCTATCGCTTTCGTAGTCATCCCGACACCGAGGCCTACGTGAAGCGGTTCGTCGTGAGCGGCCAAAGCGACCGGCTGTCGTCGGCCGCGTTGGAGACATTGGCAATCGTGGCCTACAAACAACCGCTGTCCCGGGCCCAGGTATCGGCCATTCGGGGGGTGAACGCCGAGGGAGCCGTTCGCACGCTCCAGCAGCGAGGACTCGTACACGAGGTGGGCCGGGATCCCGGCCCGGGCAATGCCCGACTGTTCGCCACCACCCCGGCGTTCCTGGAGCGGCTGGACCTCGACTCCATCCACGACCTACCCCCGCTGGTGGACTTCGTGCCCGGCCCCGAGGTGATCGAGGCCCTGGAAACCAGCCTCATGGCCGACAGCCGCCCCTCCACCGACGGCGACGGGTCGTCGGCATGATTCGTCGGCGCGACGAGCCGCCGGCGTGAACCATCGGTCGGTACGAGGCATCGGCGCGACGAGCCACAAGCGTGAACCATCGGACCATCGGTACGAGGCGTCGGCGCGACGAGCCGCCGGCGTGAACCATCGGTCGGTACGAGGCGTCGGCGCGACGAGCCACAAGCTTTAGCCATCGGTATGAGTGGTCGGCGTGACGATGTGAGCGGGGTCGAGCGGGTTCAGAAGGTGCTGGCTCGGGCGGGGGTGGCCAGCCGGCGGGTGGTTGACCAAATGGTGGCCGAGGGTCGGATCGGGGTGAACGGCGAGACCGCCCGGCTGGGCCGGCGGGTGGATCCCGAGCGGGACACGGTAACGGTGGACGGCGTTCCGGTGGGACTGCGAGCCCATCTGGTGTACTACCTGCTTAACAAGCCGACCGGCGTGGTGGCCACCGCGTCCGACCCCCAGGGGCGGCCCACGGTGGTGGATCTGGTACCCGATCACCCTCGGGTTTTCTCGGTGGGACGCCTGGACACCGACAGCGAGGGCCTGCTGCTGCTCACCAACGACGGCGAGCTGGCCCACCGGTTGACCCATCCCTCGTTCGGCGTGGAGAAGGAGTACCTGGCCCATGTGGCCGGTCGGGTGGGCCGGGGGGCGCTGAGACAACTGCGCGAGGGGGTGGAGTTGGAGGACGGCCTCGCCCGGGCGATCGCGGTGTCGCAACCCGAGCCGTCGGTGATCCGCATCGTGGTCGGTGAGGGCCGCAACCGCCTGGTGCGGCGGATGTGCGAGGCGGTGGGTCACCCGGTGCTCCGGCTGGTCCGCACCCGCATCGGCCCGCTGACCGACCGCAGGCTCCCCCCGGGTCGATGGCGGGAACTGACCCCCGCCGAAGCCAGAACCCTGGAACGCCACCCCACCGAACCCGCCTGACCCTCCCCTTCGCGTTCGCGACCTCTCGCGTTCCCGCCCTGGAATCCCCACCCCCCTGGCGTTCCTCGTCGAGGGTGGGGGGCAGTACGATTCGAGGGGTGAGCAGAGCCGTGCGAGCCCTCCGGGGGGCCACTACCGTCGATGTCGATACCGCCGAGCAGATCGAGGAGCGAATGATCGCGCTCTTGACCGAGCTGTTCGACAGCAACGACATCGACCACGACGACCTGATCAGCATCGTGCTCACCGCCACCCCCGACATCAGTTCGGCGTTCCCGGCGGCGGCGGCCCGGGTGTTCGGCCTGGGGGACGTGCCGCTGCTGTGCGCCCAGGAGCTGGACATCGAGGGAGCCACGCCGCTGTGTCTGAGGGTGCTCATCCACCTGACCACCGAGCGGGGGCGCAACGAGATGCATCACATCTACCTCGAGGGTGCCGAGGGTCTGCGCGACGACCTTCCCGGGTGATGCCGGCCGAGGACGGCCGCCGGTGGGCGGCCATAGTGGGCACCGGCCTCATCGGCGGCTCCATCGGCCTGGCCCTGAGAGAACGGGGCTGGTGGGTGACCGGCACCGACCGGGACGAGGCGGTGGCCGTCGAGGCGATGAACCGGGGGGTACTGGATGCGGTGGGGCCGCCGGTTGGTGCCGACATCACTTTTGTGGCCACCCCGGTGGGGTCGGCCGCCACCGAGGCCCGAAAGGCCCTGGCCGGGGGAGAGGGACTGGTAACCGACGTGGGCAGCGTGAAGGCCCCCATCGTGGCCGCAGTGGCCGACCGCCGCTTCGTGGGCGGCCATCCGATGGCGGGCAGCGAGCAGGAGGGATTGGCGGGGGCTCGGGCCGACCTGTTCCAGAACGCGGTGTGGGTGCTCACGCCCACCGACGAGACCGACGACGACGCCCTGGTACGGATCCGCTCGGTGGTGGCCTCGCTGGGGGCCGACGTGGTGTCCCTGGCCCCGGAGCGCCACGACGCCCTGGTGGCGGTGGTGTCGCACGTGCCCCATCTGACCGCGGCCACGCTCATGGCGCTGGCCAACGAGCACTCCGAGGAGCACCGGGTGATGCTGCGGTTGGCCGCCGGGGGGTTCAGGGACATGACCCGCATCGCCTCGGGCCGCCCCAGCATCTGGCCGGACATCTGCCAGGACAACGCCGAGGCCATCTGCTCGGTGCTGGACCGGTTCATAGCCGCTCTGGGCGAGGTGCGCTCGCTGGTGGCCGGTGGCCACCGGGAGGCGCTTTTGGATCTGCTGGAGCAGGCTCGAGCCGCCCGGAAGCATCTGCCCTCGGGCCTGGACCGGGACGTGAAGCTGGCCGAGGTACGGGTACGAGTCTTCGACCGGCCCGGTGAGCTGGCCCGCATAACCAGCATGACCACCGACCTCGGGGCCAACATCCACGACCTGGAGATCGCCCACTCGGTGGAGGGGGATCGGGGGGTGGCCATCCTGGTGGTGAACCAGGAGATGGCCGAGCCCCTGGCCACCGCCCTGTCCGAGCAGGGCTACACCCCGTCGGTGGGAACTCTGTGATGAGCGCGATCACGCACACCCCGTCGGTGGGAACTCTGTGATGAGCGCGATCACGCACACCCCGTCGGTGGGAACTCTGTGATGAGCGCGATCACGCACACCCCGTCGGTGGGAACTCTGTGATGAGCGCGATCACGCACACCCCGTCGGTGGGAACTCTGTGATGAGCGCGATCACGGTGGACGGCCCGAGGCGTTTCACCGGTCGGTTGCGAGTGCCGGGCGACAAGTCGATCTCCCATCGGGCGCTGATGATCGCCGCCCTCGGTCACCGCCCGTGCATCATCCGGGGTCTGTCCGACGGTGACGATGTAATCCGCACCCGCCGGGCCATCGAGGCGCTAGGGGCCCGGGTGGAGGTGGTGGATGACCCCGACGATGCGGGACCGGTGTCTGGATCGGCATCGGACGGAACAACCAGTACAGCAGAGTCGGACCCGGCATCGGACGGAACGACCAGGAAAGCAGAGTCGGACCCGGCATCGGACGGAACGACCAGGAAAGCAGAGTCGGACCCGGCATCGGGGGAGGTGACCGTGACCGGTGGGCTGAGCGGGGCTCGGGGGACCGTCTATCTGGGGAACTCCGGCACCGGCATCCGGCTTCTAGCCGGGGTGGTGGCCGGCCACGACTTCGTCACCACGCTGGATGGGGACGCCTCGGTGCGGCGGCGACCCATGGACCGGATCATCGCTCCGCTGTCGGCCATGGGGGCGTCGATACGGGGTAGTGGTGCCGGTGGCTCGTTGGCCCCGCTGACCATCGAGGGGCGGGCGTTGCGAGGTATCGAGTACACCTTGCCGGTGGCCTCGGCCCAGGTGAAGGGGGCGGTGCTGCTGGCCGCCCTGCGGGCCGAGGGCCCCACCACGGTGCATGAGCCGGTGCCCACCCGGACCCATACCGAGGAGATGCTGGCCGCCGCCGGGGTGAGGGTGGAAACCGACGGCGGCTCGGTGACCGTATGGCCCGGTGAGGTGGTGCCCCCATGCCTTTCGTACGTGCCCGGCGATCCGTCGCAAGCCGCGTTCTGGTTGGTCGGGGCGTGCATCGCCCCCGGTAGCGACCTCACCGTGGAGAACGTCTACCAGGGGCAGGGTCGAGTGGGATTCATCGATGTTCTGCGTCGCATGGGGGCCGACGTCACGGTGGATCCCGACTCCGGGGACGTCCGAGCCCGATACCGCGAACTTCGGGGCACCCGGGTGACCGCCGACGAGATGCCGGGTTGTATCGACGAGGTGCCCATCCTGGCGGTGGCGGCCGCGATGGCCGAGGGGGTGACCGTGGTGGAGGGCATTGGCGAACTGCGGGTCAAGGAAACCGACCGGGTGGAGGCGGTTGCCGGGATGCTTGCCGGCCTCGGGGGGCAGTGCCGGATCGACGGCGACACGCTGGAGATCACCGGTGGCGGGGTCGGCTCGGCCCGGACAATGGGCCGAAGGGTGGTTGACTCCCATGGGGACCACCGGATGGCGATGGCCGCGGCCATCGCCGGCGCGGCCGGGGAAGGGTCGGTGACCGTGGAGGGCTTCGAGGCCACCGCCACCAGCTATCCGGGCTTTGCCCGAGACCTGACCCGGAGCACAGGATGGACTCCGTGAACGAAGGGCCGGCGGGGGAGACCCCGTCGCAGACCGAGCCGTTAATGGTCATAGCCATAGACGGGCCGGCCGGGTCGGGGAAGTCCACGGTGGCCCGGAGGCTGGCCGAGCGGCTCGGGCTGGAGTATCTGGACACCGGGGCGATGTACCGGTCGGTGGCGTTCGCGGCCATGGCTCGGGAGGTGGATCTGGCCGACGGCGACGCCGTTGTCGAGGTGGCCCGCAGCAGCGACATCCGCATCGACGACACGGGGGTCACCGTGGACGGAATGGACGTCACCACCCAGATCCGGGGGCCGGAGGTCACCCGGTCGGTGAGCACGGTGGCGGCCATATCCGGGGTGCGAGAGGTGATGCGGGTGCGCCAGCGGGCCTGGGTCATCGAGCGGGGAGGCGGTGTGCTGGAGGGCCGGGACATCGGCACGGCGGTGTTTCCCGAAGCCAGGCTGAAGGTGTATCTGAACGCCTCGGCCGAGGTGCGGGCCGAGCGCCGAGCCGGTGAGGTCAGCGCGCTCGACTACGAGACGGTGGCGGCCGATCTGGCCGCCCGGGACGCGGCCGACTCCACCCGCCAGCATGATCCGCTGACCCAGGCTCCCGAAGCGATACACATCGACACCACCCTCCTCACCATCGACGAGGTGGTGGACGAACTGATCGCCCGATTGGAATGAGCGGCAGCGGGGGCGATGGCCGAGACCGCAACCGGGACGGCGGCGGGGGCATCAGCCGGAGCCGCAACCGGGACGGCAGCGGGGGCATCAGCCGGAGCCGCAGCCGGAGCGATGGCCGCAGCCGGGATCGATCCGATCAGCTCCATCCCGAGGAGTTGGAGGCCAGGGGCCGGGTGATCGCGGTGGTAGTCCATTTCTTCGTCCAGAGGCTGGCCCGAGCGGTGTTCGGGATGTACTTCCGGTGCCGCGCTCGGGGACGGCGCAACCTGCCCCGCGAGGGAGGGGTGATCATCGCCCCCAGTCATCGTTCCAATCTGGACACCCCCATACTCGGGGCGTCAGCCGGTCGTCCGCTGCGCTACTTCGCCAAGAGCGGCCTGTTCCGAGGCCCCGTCACCACGTGGATTCTGGTGGCCATGGGCGGATTTCCGGTGCGGCGGGACATCATCGACCGCAGTGCCCTGAACGCCGCCCTGACCGTTCTGGCGGCGGGACAACCGCTGGTGGTGTTCCCGGAGGGGGAGCGCAAATCGGGTCCCCGGATATTCCCGCTGCTGGACGGGGTGGCCTGGCTGGCGGCCAAGGCCCAGGTGCCGGTGGTGCCGGTGGCCATCGGGGGCACCGAGCGGGCCATGGGCATCGGTATCCGCTTTCCCCGGCCCCGACCGGTACGGTTGGTGTGGGGTGAGCCGCTGGCCCCTCCAATGGTGGACGAGCGGGGGCGGTCGACCCGGCAGGCCTTGTCCCAATACTCCGACGAGCTGCGGGCAACCCTCCAACATATGTTCGACGAGGTCCAGACCGAACTGGGCATCCCCACCGAGAGCGGAAACGACAGCCCGTAGACCCGGGCAGCCCCAGGCTCAGGAAGGGTTGGGCAGATATCGTCCTTGCTCACCCAGCCTGCAAACCCGGACAAACCCCAGGCTCAGGAAGGGTTGGGCAGATATCGTCCTTGCTCACCCAGCCTGCAAACCCGGACAAACCCCAGGCTCAGGAAGGCGACTCCACGACCGAGGACTCCGCCACCTCCTCGGCCGATGTCGCACCCGACCCGATCCGAAGAAAACCCTCGACACGAGCCACCCGCTGCCCAACAGCCACCACCTCGGTGCGAAGCTCGCCGATCTCCGACCGCATCTCGGAACGAAGCTCGCCGATCTCGGCGCGCATCTCGGTGCGAAGATCACCGATGTCGGAGCGGAACTCGGAGCGGAGCCGGTCGGTGTTGTGCTGCTGATGCCAGATGATGCCCAGCACACCCAGAATCAGGGCCACCACCTGGGCAATCGTCAACACTTCCATAGAACCACTCCTCACCCTAACGCGAACACCCGACATCAACCAGCACCCGCAAGAGCCACCTAAACTATAATATCACCAAAATAACTCAAAAGTACTAGAAAGTCAACCTAAGACGGTCGATGGGCGGTCAGGACAACCCATAAACCCGGCCAGCCCCAGGCTCAGGAAGGGTTGGGCAGATATCGTCCTTGCTCACCCAGCCTGCAAACCCGGACAAACCCCAGGTTCAGGAAGGCGACTCCACGACCGAGGACTCCGCCACCTCCTCGGCCGATGTCGGGGCCGACCCGATCCGAAGAAAACCCTCGATACGAGCCACCCGCTGCCCAACAGCCACCACCTCGGTACGAAGCTCACCGATCTCGGCACGCACATCGGTGCGAAGCTCACCGATCTCCGACCGCATCTCGGAACGAAGCTCGCCGATCTCGGCGCGCATCTCGGTGCGAAGATCACCGATGTCGGAGCGGAACTCGGAGCGGAGCCGGTCGGTGTTGTGCTGCTGGTGCCAGATGATGCCCAGCACACCCAGAATCAGGGCCACCACCTGGGCAATCGTCAACACTTCCATAGAACCACTCCTCACCCTAACGCGAACACCCGACATCAACCAGCACCCGCAAGAGCCACCTAAACTGTAATACCATCAAAATAACTCAAAAGCACTAACAAGTCAACCCAAGACGGTCGATGGGCGGCCGGCACAACCCACGAACCCGGGCAGCCCCAGGCTCAGGAAGGCGACTCCGCGACCGAGGACTCCGCCACCTCCGCGACCGAGGACTCAGCCACCTCCTCGGCCGATGTCGGGGCCGACCCGATCCGAAGAAAACCCTCGATACGAGCCACCCGCTGCCCAACAGCCACTACCTCGGTACGAAGCTCACCGATCTCCGATCGCATCTCGGCGATGTCGGAGCGGAACTCGGAGCGGAGCCGGTCGGTGTTGTGCTGCTGGTGCCAGATAATGCCCAGCACACCCAGAATCAGGGCCACCACCTGGGCAATCGTCAACACTTCCATAGAACCACTCCTCACCCTAGCGCGAACACCCGACATCAACCAGCACCCGCGAGAGCCACCTAAACTATAATACCATCAAAATAACTCAAAGGTACTAGAAAGTCAACCCAAGACGGTCGATGGGCGGCCGGCACAACCCACGAACCCGGACAAACCCCAGGTTCAGGAAGGCGACTCCGCGACCGAGAACTCAGCCACCTCCTCGGCCGATGTCGGGGCCGACCCGATCCGAAGAAAACCCTCGATACGGGCCACCCGCTGCCCAACAGCCACCACCTCGGTACGCAAATCGCCGATCTCGGCGCGCATCTCGGTTCGCAGTTCGGCGATGTCGGAGCGGAACTCGGAGCGGAGCCGGTCGGTGTTGTGCTGCTGATGCCAGATGATGCCCAGCACACCCAGAATCAAGGCCACCACCTGGGCAATCGTCAACACTTCCATAGAACCACTCCTCACCCTAACGCGAACACCCGACATCAACCAGCACCCGCAAGAGCCACCTAAACTATAATATCACCAAAATAACTCAAAAGTACTAGAAAGTCAACCCAAGATGATCAACGGCCGGCGATGAGGCCGTCCAGCACATCGCTGGCGGCCACCTTGCGATCCACCATGGGGACGGGGGATGGCGGACCTCCCAGGCTGAAGGAGACCAGGGAGCCGGAAGCCTCTATCAGGTCCCGAAGGTTCCGGGGCGGGGGGAAGTACTCGTCCTCGTCGGTGATCGACACCTCTTCGATGCCCGAAGCCGGATCCAAGCGGTCGAGCACCTCGTTGATCAACTCCTCGGGAGCCGAGGCCCCCGCGGTCACCCCCACCACCCCGGTAATGTCGTCGGGCAGCTCCGAGGCCCGGTTGACCCTGAACACCCTCTCGCAGCCCAACTCGTGGGCCAGCTTCTCCAGCGCCCGGGTGTTGGAGGAGTTGGCCGAGCCCACGATCACGATGGTGTCGCACGGCTCGGCGATGGCGGTGAGCGCGGCCTGGCGGTTGGTGGTGGCAAAGCACAGGTCGCTACGCCCCGGTGTCCACATGTCGGGAAACCGGTCGCGGGCCGCGTGCATCACCCCCTCCCAGTCGTGGTGCGACAGGGTGGTCTGGGCCAGAAGAGCCACCGGCTCCTCGAAGTCGGGCAGAGCCTCCACATCGGCGACGTCCTCCACCGGATGGATGGCCTTGGGGGCCACCGCCACGGTGCCCACCGCCTCCTCGTGGTCCTCGTGGCCGACGTATATGATCCGGTACCCCTTGCCGGCCCGGACCTTGACCTCGTGATGCACCTTGGTGACCAGCGGGCACACCGCGTCCACCATGTAGCTGGCTCTATCGGTGGCCGCCGCCACCGTCTCGGGGGCCGAGCCATGGGCCGACAGCATGATCGGATGACCGGGGGGAACCTCGGAGATGTCGTCCACGAACACCACGCCGAGCTGTTCGAAGCGGCGAACCACCAGCTTGTTGTGGACGATCTCGTGGTAGCAGTACACCGGGCCGTCGAAGGTGCGCACCAACCAGGCCAACGCCTTTATGGCCATCTCCACGCCGGCGCAGAAACCCCGAGGAGCAGCCAGGATCACCTTCTCGACATCCACCGGTGTCAATCTAGCAACCGGAGCCTCGTGCCGTTACGCCCATACCCGCGCCCCGGGTCACCACGGTCACCGGTGGAGTGGCTGCCGGCGGTACCCACTTCTCGACGTCCACCGGTATCAATCCAGCAACCGGCCACCGGCGGTGCCAATCCAGCAACCGACCGCTCGTATCATTGTGTCCATGTCCGCGCCCCGGGTCACCGCGGTCGCCGGCGGGTCGGTCGCCCAGCGTATCGGCCTGAGGGTCGGCGACGAGCTGCTGGCCATAAACGGCCATGTCCCCAAGGACGTGATCCAGTACCAGCAGCTCATGGACGAGCCGGAGCTGAGCCTGGACGTCGGCCGCGACGGCGTCGTGCTGGAGTTGGACGTGTTCAAGCGGGCCGGGGAGCCGCTGGGGGCCCAGGTGGACTCGGCGCTTTTCGACCGGGTGCGCACCTGCGACAATCACTGCGAGTTCTGCTTCATCTACCAGCTACCACCGGGACTGCGACCCAGCCTCTACGTCAAGGACGACGACTACCGCCTCTCGTTCCTGTACGGCAACTTCACCACCCTGACCCGATTCACCGAGGCCGACCTGGAGCGGGTGGTGACCGAGCGGCTCTCGCCGCTCAACGTGAGCATCCATGCCACCGACCCCGATGTGAGGGCGGCCATGTTGCGCAATCGCCGGGGAGCCACCAGCCTGCGCTGGTTGCGGGCATTGCTGGACCACGGCATCGAGGTTCACGGGCAGGTGGTGGTATGCCCCGACATAAACGACGGCGATGTATTGGAGGACACCCTGGCCGGGGTGACCGACGAGTACCCCGAACTGGCCAGCGTGTGCGTGGTGCCCCTGGGGGTTTCCCGCCACACCTGCGAGCCCCGGCTGAGGCCCCACACCACCGCCGAGGCGGCGGCCGCGGTCGAGGCGGTCCACCAGTGGCAGGAGATCAACCTCGAGGTGCTGGGCCGTCGGCTGGTGTTCGCCGCCGACGAGTACTACCTGCTGGCCGGGATCGACTTCCCCGATGCGGAGACCTACGAGGGGTTTCCCATGCATGAGGACGGCGTGGGCATGGCGGCCACGCTGCGCCAGGAGTTCATGGGCCACGCCCAGGACGTGACCGGGACCCGAACCGGTTTCTTCGCCTGGGTGGACGGTGCGCCCGCCACCGGGTACCGGGCTCCGCGGGTCGATGGGGCCGAAAGCGGGGGCCGGACGGGGGGGAGGGCCGAAGGGGCCGAAAGCGAAGACCGGACGGGGGGGAGGGCCGATAGGACCGAAAGCGAAGACCGGACGGGGGGGAGGGCCGATAGGACCGAAAGCGAAGACCGGACGGGGGGGAGGGCCGATAGGACCGAAAGCGAAGATCGGACGACAGGGGCCGGTGGGGGCAGTGGGGGGATCCCGGTCGGGCTTCGGCCCGGCAGAAATGCTCCGGTGGGAGTGATAACCGGGGAGTACGGGGCCGCGGTGCTGGCACCGCTGGTGGCATCGACCGGTCGGGACGATGTCCGGGTGGTGCCGGTGGAGAACCGATTCTTCGGTGGCACCACCGCGGTGGCCGGACTGCTGGTGGGCTCCGACATCGCCCGCACGCTGGCGGGCGAGCCGGAGGGTCACCGCTACCTGCTGCCCGACGTGTGCCTGTCGCAAGGCATGTTTCTGGACGGTTCCCGGCCCGCCGACCTGCCCCTCCCCGTGGAGGTTGTGCCCACCGACGGGATAGCACTGCGAAGGGCACTCGATGGCTAGCCCCAGCCAGGCGGTGGGAGCGGGGGACGCGGGGGCCACCGAGGCCTCAGGGACGGGAACGGGAACCACGGGGGCCGCGGAAACAAAAACGGGAACGGGAACCACGGGGGCCGCGGAAACAAAAACGGGAACGGGAACCACGGGGGCCGCGGAAACAAAAACGGGAACGGGAACCGCGGGGGCGGGGTGGCCCACGGTGGCGATCGTGGGGCGGCCCAATGTGGGCAAGTCCACGCTGATGAACCGCATACTGGGGCACCGGGAGGCCATCGTGGCCGAGCAGCCCGGTGTGACCCGGGACCGCAAGGAGATGCCGGCAAGCTGGCAGGGGCAACCGTTCACGGTGGTGGACACCGGAGGGTGGCTGCCCCGGGGGTCGGGGGATCACGCCTCGATGGACGACAAGGTCTCGGCCCAGAGCGAGAAGTCCATGGACCACTCCGATGTGGTGGTGATGGTGGTGGACTCCCGGGTGGGGATCACCGGCGACGACGAGGGAGTGGCCGCCCGGCTGCGGGGCCGGAGCGGGCCGACGCTGGTGGCGGCGAACAAGGTGGACGATGGGCAGCACGAGCCCCTCGTCTGGGAGTTCGTGCGACTGGGTCTGGGTGACCCGTTCCCGGTTAGCGCGCTTCACGGAAGGGGTGTGGGCGACCTGCTGGACGCGGTGACGGCCGTTTTTCCCGATAAGGCTCGGACCAAGGCCGACCCCGGTGCCGAACCGACTCATGAAACCGGCTCCGATCCCCAATCCCGCACCCTGTCGGCCCCCGAAACCGGCTCCGATCCCCAATCCCGCACCCTGTCGGTGGCAGTGGTGGGGCGGCCCAACGCCGGGAAGTCCACCTTGTTCAATCGCCTGATCGGGGAGGACCGCTCGGTGGTCCACGACCAGCCGGGCACCACCCGAGACGCCATCGATACCGTTGTGCTTACCGAGTTGGGACCGATCCGGTTCGTGGACACCGCGGGCATGCGTCGCCGGGCCCGCATCGACCAGAACACGGAGTACTACTCGGTGCTGCGGGCTCTGGCCGCGGTGGACCGTTCCGATATTGCCCTGCTGGTGGTGGACGCCACCGTGGGGGTCACCCATCAGGACCAGCGACTGGCCGAGCGCATCGACGCAGCGGGCTGCCCGATAGTGGTACTGCTCAACAAGTGGGATCTGCTCGACACCGAGGCCCGGGCGGCGATAGCGGTGGACCTCGACCGCCGCCTGCACTTTTTGGGGGAGGCGGCCGTGCTGCGGATCAGTGCCCTGTCGGGCAAGGGCGTACACCGGCTACTGCCGGAGCTTCGGGAGGTGATCGCCGAGTACCGGCGCCGCATCCCCACCCAGGCGGTGAACCGGGCGCTGCGCGAGGCCCAGGCCAGCCATCCGGCCCCCGATGGTGCCCGGGTGCTGTACGCCACCCAAGGAGCGACCGATCCCCCCACCTTCACGTTGTTCACCAACCGGACCCTGCCCCGCACCTACCTGCGCTACCTGGAGCGGCGGCTCCGAGAAACCTTCGGTCTGGGATCGGTCCCGATAAAGCTACGGGTACGGTGTCGCTCGGGGGAGTAACCATCGGTTCCGATAAAGCTACGGGTGCGGTGTCGCTCGGGGGAGTAACCTTCGGTGATGGAGTCCTTGCTCCTGGTGTTGACCGCCGGGGTGTGCGCGGTGGCTGCCGGTGTGTTCGCCAGGGTGGCCCGGCACCGCTATCGCTTCCTGCGGCGTGTCGAGCACACCCATGCCGGTGTGGGTTACGACGCGGAGGACGAGGACGCCTACGAGACTGCCCGCACGTTGGCCCGGTCGAGCTTCCGCCGGGATGCCCATTCCGCTCTTCTCTACGGGACTCTGATCGTGGTGGCCGCAGTGACCGCGGCCGTGGAATCCCGGGCCATGGCGGCCATTCTGGTTCTGGCGGTGGTGCCCGCACTGTTCCCACTGTGGTGGGGGCGGCGATCCCTGGCCGAGGCCCGGCTCACCCAGGAGAGGTTCGAGATGGAGCGCCGGGCCGAGGAGACGCTGAGCCAGGGCGATCTCGCACCGCGAGCCTGGGCCGGGCGATTGGCCCCCGACGATCTACCCGATTTCGCCGGTTACGAAATGGGCCGGGTGTACCAAGCCGGCGAGGGGATGATGGCCGGGGACTTCTTCGACGTGTTCCGGGTGGGGCCGACCAGGGTGGCCGCGGTGATCGGGGACGTGGCCGGCCGGGGCATCGAGTCCTCGATCACCGCCTTCCAGGCCAAGTACCTGCTCCGGGTTTTCCTGGGCCAGTTCCGCGATCCGGCCCAGGCCCTGGAGGAGCTGAACGCGCAGATGTCATCCATCGAGCGGGCCGAGGAGTTCATCTCGGTG
Source organism: Acidimicrobiales bacterium (assembly GCA_965115985.1). Lineage (GTDB taxonomy): Bacteria > Actinomycetota > Acidimicrobiia > Acidimicrobiales > Bin134 > Poriferisocius. The sequence goes on along the minus strand of OZ220474.1, from coordinate 3,316,715 downwards.
GTGATCGTGGTGTTCGACACCGAGGCCCAGACCATGCGATACGCCTCGGCGGGACACCCGGCGGGCTGGCTGTGGCACGAGCGGGAGGTACAGCCGTTGCGGGCCACCGGGGCCCTCTTGATGCTCGACCCCGACAGCACCTACTTCAGCAAGGAGATCCCCTTGGATTCGGGGGACATGGTGCTCATGTACACCGACGGTCTGGCCGAGGTGCGCTACGGCGATGCCCAGTTCGGCGAGGACCGCATCGCCCAGCACCTCCGCCGTGACCCCACCGTTTCGCCCGACGTTCTGTGCAAGAGCCTGCTGGAGGCCGCCCGAGATTTCGCCGACGGCACCATCAGCGACGACGTAGCCATCCTCGCCGTCCGCCGATCCTGAACATAAACTCCCCGCACTTCGTCAGTGGTTGCGGCAATTCGGGAGTGATGGACAGAGCCGGCGACCAACTTGTTGAGGATTTTGGTGTGGCACGGTGTTTGGATTTCGACGAGCGGGCAGGGTATCAGCTTCTGGCGATGGCAAGCTAGGGGGTATGCCCTGGTGCGAGCCCTGTGAGCGGTTCTGGAACCCCGCTTCGATGACCGACGAGGGTGCCTGCCCGACCTGCGGCGCGGTGGTCGATGCCCCTGCTCCCGCCACTCGACACCGACCCCCCTGGCACTTCTGGGTCGTCCTGGCCGCCGCGGCCGTCTACCTCGGTTGGCGGGCCATCCAGGGCGTCGGCCTGCTGTTTTGAGGGGGAGCGCCCGGAGCGTCGGCCTGCTGTTTTGAGGGGGAGCGTGGGGGTTGGGTTCTCTTGTGGTCGGGCTGCCGGGATTTGAACCCGGGACCTTCGGTCCCCCAGACCGACGCGCTAACCAAGCTGCGCCACAGCCCGTAGACGATGGAGCATAGTGGGGTGGGGTGGGGGTGGCGCATCCTTATAAGAGCTCAGCAGGGTTAGGGCGCGGTGGGGGGTGGAGCCCATGGGCCGCGGGGGAGTGGGATGGTGCTTCGTCGCCGACGTCCGAACCCATCGGGAGCCCATGGGCCGCGGGGAGTGGGATGCTGGTTGTCGCAGCCCCTAAGTAGAGTTGGGTTCGTGTTGGATCTGGTGATTCGCAACGGCACGATTGTCGATGGCACGGGGGCCCCGGGGTTTTCGGGCGACGTCGGGGTGGTCAAAGGACGCATCGTGGAGATCGGGACGGCATCGGGGGCAGGGCGCATCGAGATCGACGCGGCCGACAAGGTGGTGAGTCCCGGCTTCGTGGATCCCCATACCCACTACGACGCCCAATTGTTCTGGGATCCGACCGCCTCTCCCTCCAACCTGCACGGGGTCACCACCATCATCGCCGGCAACTGCGGCTTCACCCTGGCCCCCCTCAACCCGGGCGACGCCCCCTACCTCCAGCGCATGATGGCCAAGGTGGAGGGCATGCCCCTGGCCGCACTGGAGTCGGGGCTGGACTGGTCGTGGCGCACCTTCGCCGACTACCTGAACCGTCTGGAGGGAAACCTGGGGGTGAACGCCGGATTCCTGGTGGGCCACTGTGCCGTCCGCCGGGCCGTCATGGGGGCCGATGCCACCGGCAACGAGGCCGATCCCGGCCAGATCGAGGCCATGAAGGCCCTCCTGGCCGAGAGCATCGCCGCGGGGGGCCTGGGCTTTTCCACCTCGTTGTCCTACACCCACAACGATGGTGACGGTGCCCCGGTGGCCTCTCGATTCGCCGCCGACGAGGAGGTGGTGGCGCTCTGCTCGGTGGTGGCCGAGCACGAGGGGACCACCCTGGAATACGTCACCGACGGATGCATGCAGGGCTTCACCGACGAGGAGCTCGAGCTCATGGTGGCCATGTCCAGGGCGGCCCGCCGACCGCTCAACTGGAACGTGCTCACCATCGACTCGGCCGATCCCGACCGCTACCGGGCCCAGCTCGGGGCGTCGGAGCGGGCCGCAGAGCATGGTGCTCGGGTGGTGGCGCTGACCATGCCGGTTCTGGTGGGGATGAACATGAGCTTTCTGAACTACTGCGCCCTCAACATGCTCCCCGACTGGGGGGAGGTGCTCGGCCTGCCGATACCCGAACGGATGGCCCGGCTGGCCGACCCCCGCACCCGGGTACACCTGGCCGAGCGGGCGGGGTCACCCGACGCCGGGGTGTTCTCCCGACTCACCGGCTGGGGGGGCTACCGGATAGGTGACACCTTCGATTCGGCCAACGATGGGCTGACGGGACGCACGGTGGCCGACGTCGCCGCCGATCGGGGCACCGGCCACTTCGACACCCTGGTGGACGTCGTGCTGGCCGACGAACTGCGAACCGTGTTGTGGCCGGCTCCCACCGACGATGACGACGAGAGTTGGCGACTCCGAGCGGAGGCCTGGCGGAGCGAGCACACCCTGCTGGGCGGCTCCGACGCCGGAGCCCACCTGGACCGGATGTGCGGTGCCCCCTACACCACCGCCTTTCTGGGCGACTGCCTGCGAGGTCGCAAGCTGGTCCCCCTGGAGACAGCCATCCAAATGCTGACCGACGCTCCCGCCCGGCTGTTCGGCCTGCGGGGCCGGGGGCGCATCGAACCGGGATGGCACGCCGACCTGGTGGTGTTCGATCCCGAGGTGATCGACTCCGGCACCATGTTCATGGTGGAGGACCTGCCGGGCGGCTCGGCCCGCCTGTTCGCCGATGCGATCGGGGTGGACCACGTACTGGTCAACGGCAACCCCATAGTGAGCCACGGCCGGGTGACCGGCAGGCGACCCGGCACCCTGCTGCGATCGGGGCGAGACACCGACACCGTGCTGGTGGGCTGAACGTGCCGACGAGGAGGACGAGTCGAACGGGCGAGACCGTGAACCGGCCGAACCCCGAACTGGCGAAACCATGAACCGGCCGAACCCCGAACTGGCGAAACCATGAACCGGCCGAACCCCGAACTGGCGAAACCATGAACCGGCCGAACCCCGAACTGGCGAAACCATGAACCGGCCGAACCCCGAACGCAAGGCCACGAGGGCATGAGCTGGTGACGACCATGTTGGCGCAGTGGCGTCGCCGTCTGGAGATATTCTCGCTCCGCTGGCAGGCTCACCTCGACACCAGGCAGGTGGACCGGGCCGTCCCCTGGGTGATCGCCCTGCTCTGGGCCGGAGCACTGTCGGGGCTGTCCCTGGCCCGGGCCCACCAGCTCGACACCGGTGCCGATCTGTCCTCCCACCTCCAGGCGGTGTGGTTGATCGGGGAGGGATACCAACCGCTCTCCAGCGTTGCCGGCCACAACCTCCTGTGGGAGCAGGCTGCGTTCATCCTCTATCCGGTGGCCGGCCTGACCGCCCTGTTCCCCGATCAACCCACGCTGCTGACCCTGCAATCCGCGGCATTGGCGCTGGCCGTGGTACCGCTGTGGCGCATTGCCCGCGACCTCGGGGGTCTAAAGCCGGGGGCCGCGGCCGCGCTGGTCTTCGCCTACTGCGCCTACCCGGCGGTTCACGCCATCAATCTCTCCGACTTCCATCCCGAGGCCCTGGCCGTGCCCGCGCTGTTCGCCGCGGTGCTTCATGCCCTGAGCGGTCGGTGGACCCGGTTCGGGTTGTTTGCGCTGATAGTGGTGGTCTGCCGGGCCGACCTGGCCTTCGCGTTGGCGGGGCTGGGGCTGCTGGTGCTGCTCGAGGGTCGCCGCCGGCCGGGCACGGCCATAACCCTGGGCGGGCTGGCCTACGGACTGGTGTCCATGACCGCCATCCAACCCCGGTTCAACGGCGGAAAGTTTCCTCACCTGGAGGCGTTCTCCACGTTCGGGACGGGGAATCCAGGATCAGTGCTGTGGGGCCTGATCTCCGCTCCCCACGAGGCGGTGGCCGACACCATGTCGCAGGCCAACTTCCAGATGATCGTCTTCCTTCTGGCCCCGGTGATGCTGCTGCCCCTGGTGGTACCCCGTTATGTGCTGCCGGTAGTGCCCCTGTTCGCGGTCTACCTGGTGGCCGATGTGCCCACCGGACAACTGGCCGAGGCCCCCCAGACGGTGCCGGTAACCGTGTTCATCTTCGTGGCCACCGTCTTTGCCCTGGCCCGCACCGGTCGGGTTCTGGTGGAACGGGTGAACGTGGATCGGCGCCTGCTCACCGTCCTCGCGCTCACCGCCACGATCTTCTTTCTGCGCGACGCTCCCAGCTCGTTGTACCAGAAACCCTGGGACTGGGGCCGGCACGACACGATGGACATGGCCCGACAGGAGGCGGCCGAGCTCATCCCCCCCGATGCCGCGGTACGGGCCTCGGACCGGGTCCTCCCACTGCTCTCGGACCGAACCCGGCTGTACCGACTGAGCACCGCGGGTAGTCCCGACCGAGCCGCGGTGGAAGCTGCCCCCGATGTGGAATGGATAGTGTTCGACATGACCGCCGCCCCCGAATGGAGCGAGCTGAACGTCGAGCGTTTCGATCTGGACATCCGGCGGTCCGGCTTCGAGCGAACGGATCTCGACAACGGAGGCAGTGCTCTGCGGCTCTACCGGCGACTCGGCGTCATCCGCAGCTAACCCGCGCCCACGGGGCTAGCCGACCGGAGCAGGACAAACACCTACCGCAGCTAACCCGCGCCCACGGGGCTAGCCGACCGGAGCAGGGCAAACACCTACCGCAGCTAACTCACGCCCACAGGGCTAGCCGGCCGGCAAGTGGGAGCGCAGGTGTTCGGCGGTTCGGGCCAGTTCGTCGGGGGCGACCGAGGCTCGGGCGTTGGCGAAGCTCAGATCGGCAATGTCGAACATCGGGATTACGTGCAGATGGGTGTGGGGAACTTCGTGGCCGGCGATTATCAAGCCCACCCGAGGCGATCCGAACGCAGCCATCTGAGCCGTACCCACCGTTTGGGCCACCACCATGAGGTGGGCGGCCAGTTCGGGGTCAATATCCACCCAGTGGTCGATCTCGACCCGGGGGATGACCAGAGCGTGACCGGTTCGGGTGGGGTTGATGGACAGGATGGCAACGGCGGCATCGTCCTGCCACACGAAGTGCCCCGGTAGCTCGCCGTTGATGATCCTGGTGAACACGCTGGCCATGACCCGATAGTAGAACCTGGTGGTGCCCATGACCCGATGGTGGCGATGAACCCGGTGGTGGAGGTCGTAGCATCTTCGCTGATGGAACTCTCCGCCGATGGGCACGACCAGCACGAGCAGGGCCCGGTGATGTCGAGAGTGCCGTCGCGGATAATGACGGTTCCCAACCTGGTATCCATACTGCGGTTGGGGTGTGTCCCGGTATTCTGCGTGCTGCTTCTGGGAATGGGCAACCGGGTCGGGGCCGCCGTCCTGCTGGGAGTGCTGGGGGCCACCGATTGGGTGGACGGCTACATCGCCCGGCGGTTCGACCAGGGTTCCGAGCTGGGAAAGATCCTGGATCCCACCGCCGATCGGCTTCTGTTTCTGGCCGCGGTGGTGGCCATGATGAGCGACGGCGCTCTCCCGATGGCGTTCGGGGTGCCCATGCTGGTGAGGGAGGCCGCGGTCTCGGCGGCGGTGGTGGTGCTGGGCGCACTGGGGGCCCGCCGTATCGACGTGACCTGGACCGGCAAGACGGCCACGTTCGGCCTCATGTTCGCACTACCGCTGCTGCTGTTCGGCAGCTCCGGGGCAAGCGGGGACACCGCCCTTCGCGCCGCCGGCTGGAGCCTGGGCATCCCCTCGCTGGTGCTCAGCTACTACGCCGCGGTGGAGTACATCCCCCGGGCCCGCCGGGCACTGGCCGAATCAAGACCACGAGCACGAAAACCGCAATAACATCCCCCGGGCCCGCCGGGCACTGGCCGAATCAAGACCACGAGCACGAAAACCGCAATAACATCCCCCGGGCCCGCCGGGCACTGGCCGAATGCCGAGACGGGGAGCACAAGACCTAAAGCTGAGGTTGAGAGTTTTGGTGGGAGCCGGTACGGTTGCCGTCATGAACGTACCCGGTGAGCTGCTTTACTCGGAGGATCACGAATGGGCCAGGGTAGAGGGTAACCGGATTTGCCTGGGTCTCACCGATTACGCCCAGGATGCCCTCGGGGATGTCGTCTACATCGATCTGCCCCCGGTGGGGACCGAGGTGATCGGTGGCGACTCGTTCAGCGAGGTCGAGTCCACCAAGTCGGTTTCGGAGATATACGCGCCGGTGTCGGGCACGGTGGTCGAGGTGAACACCGACCTGATCGACCATCCCGAGCGGCTGAACGACGATCCCTACGGTGACGGGTGGATCTGCGTGATCGAGGCGTCCGACCTCTCCCAACTGGACGGTCTCATGGACGCGGCGGCCTACACCCAACTGACGGAGATGGTTGATTGACCTCCCCCCCGTCCCCCCACCATGGCAGCGGCCCCGACGTCTATTGCCCGATGTGCGGCTCCAGCAACGAGGCGGGAGCGAACTTCTGCTCGGCGTGCGGACACCGAATCAAGGCCCCTGGCGACAACGTGGTTCACTCGGCCGACGAGCCCACCACGGAGATGGCACTCGAGGCCGACCTGATCCATCGACCGGCGGTGCTGATCGTGACCCATGGCCCGGCCGCGGACAGTCGTTACGAACTGTCCGAGGATCGCGTCACCCTGGGCCGCCACCCCGACTCCGACATCTTCCTGGACGACATCACGGTGTCACGGCGCCACGCGGAGATCCACCGGGACGATTTGGTGACCCGACTGAAGGACATGGGCTCGCTGAACGGCACCTACCTGAACAGCCGTCGGGTGGAGGAGGCGGGGCTCAAGGACGGCGACCTGCTCCAGATCGGGCGCTTCAAGCTGGTGTTCCACGATCGGGTCGGCTGGTGAGAACCCTGCACCGGACCATCGGTCAGGTTCTGGATCTGCTCAAGGACGACTTCGCCGACATCAGCATCTCCAAGATTCGCTTCCTGGAGAGCCAGGGCCTGATCGATCCCGAGCGGAACCAATCCGGTTATCGCAAGTTCACCGATGCCGACGTCAACCGCCTGCGATGGATCCTGGAACAGCAACGGGATCACTTTTTGCCCCTCAAGGTCATCAAGGAACGCATAAATCAGCAGGACTTCGACGGAGCCATCGACAACGAGGACTCGGGCGGGAACGGGGTCACCGCCAATGCCCGGGCCGGCCGACGACCCAACCCGCTGGACCCGGAGAAGGCGTCGGTGTCGCTGACCGCCGACGAACTGGCCGAGGCCGGCGGGCTGAGCCTGTCCAAGATCATGGAATTGCGCAAGTTCGGCCTCATAGAGCCCCTGAACGACGGCACCCAGGCCCATTACGGGGCCGAGGCGGTCAAAGTGGCCAAGGTCGCCGCCGGGTTCCTGGCCCATGGAGTGGAGCCCCGCCACCTGCGGGCCTACAAATCGGCCGCCGAGCGGGAGGCGGGACTGCTGGAGCAAAGGGTCATGCCCCTGGTTATGCAGCGCACCGCCCAGGCCCGCAAGCAATCGCGGGACGTGCTGGCGGAGTTGATCGATCTCGGTTCGGACCTGCGACTCTCGCTGCTCAGGGGGGCCCTGGCCAGCCACACCCGGAACCAGTAGCGGCGTGGGCCGCGCCCGACCCGAGATGTTCGCGAACCGGGTTGCCATCGAGCGGGCCGTCGAGCGGGTTGCAGCCGAGATATCCCAGCGGTGCTCGAACGGGACGGTGCTGGTATCGGTGCTGAAGGGGAGCCTGCCGTTCTTCGCCGATCTTGTGAGGGCGGTTGACATAGCCGTGGAGGTGGACTTTCTGGCGCTGTCCCGATTCGCCCCCGACTCGGGGCGGGTCCGGCTGGTCAAGGATCTGGACTGCGACGTGACCGGACGAGAGGTGGTGCTGGTGGAGGACATCGTGGACACCGGGCTCAGCCTCGGCTACCTGAAGGGGGAGTTGATCCGCCGATCGGCTGCTTCGGTGGCGGTGGCCGCGCTGCTCAACCGCAGTGCCCGCCGCATCCTGCCGATCGAGCCCGATTACGTGGGATTCGAGGCCCCCGACGAGTTCTTCGTGGGTTACGGCCTGGACTGGGCCGGTCGCTACCGCAACCTGGACAAGCTGATCATCGGTGATCCCCATCTTCTGGCCGATGATCCCGATGCCTACGTTTCGTCACTCTACTGACTTCGCCGCTCCACTTGCTGCGTCGCTCCACCGACTTCGCTGCTCCAGCCACCTCGCCGCTCCACCGGTTTCGCCGCTCCACCGACTGCGTCGCTCCACTAACGTGGTGGCGATGCAGGAGATGGAGCTGATCGGGGTGCGGATAGAGATGCCGTCCAACGCCCCGATCGTGTTGCTGCGAGAGACCGGGGGGACCGGTCGGCTGCTGCCCATTTTCATCGGGGGGGCGGAGGCCCAGGCCATCGCGTTGGCCATGGAGGAGGTGGAGACGCCCCGCCCCATGACCCATGACCTGTTCAAGAACGTGCTCGACGATCTGGGGATTCGGCTCGAGCGCATCGTGGTGACCGAACTGCGGGATCGGACCTTCTATGCCCAACTGGAGCTGGCGGGTGACCGCGGGACCAGCAGCGTCTCCAGCCGCCCATCCGATGCGGTGGCGCTGGCCGTGCGGACCGGCGCACCCATCTTCGTGGCCGAGTCGGTGCTGGAAGTCGCAGGGCACACGATGGCCCCCGAGTCCGAGGAGGGCGACGAGCCGATCTCCGAGGAGATGGTGGACGAGTTCAGGGAGTTCCTGAATCAGGTCAATCCCGAGGATTTCGACGGCTGACGCCCCCTCGGGGCCTCACCTTCCCCGTGAGCACCTACCTTTCCGGTTGGGATTGCCACGGCTGACGCCCCCTCGGGGCCTCACCTTCCCCGTGAGCACCTACCTTTCCGGTTGGGATTGCCACGGCTGACGCCCCCTCGGGGCCTCGTCTTCCACGTGACCGCTGAGCTTTCCGGGTGGGATTTCGACGGCTGACGCCCCCTCGGGGCCTCGTCTTCCACGTGACCGCTGAGCTTTCCGGGTGGGATTTCGACGGCTGACGCCCCCGACGCTTCGACCGGTGTCCCGGTGCCTTGACAGCTCACGGGGTGGGGCTTATCCTGTGAAAATCCATTGGGGTAGTTTCCCCAATGTAAGCAGGTGGAGCGGGAGCATGACCTTGAACCGGAGGTTCGGATGAACGATCACCAACAAGTAGCCGGGGACTTCAGCTCGCTACAGACCATCAAGATCATCGGTATCACCTACCGCCAGCTCGATCATTGGGCTCGAACCGGTCTGGTGAATCCGACCGCCCGGCAGGCCGAGGGCAGCGGTAGCCGCCGCCGCTACTCCTACAACGACCTGCTGGAGTTGAAGCTGGTCAAGCGGCTCCGGGACGAGGGCATCTCCCTCCAACGGGTACGCGAGGTGTTCGACTACATGCGTGACGAGCTGGGCGAGGACGTGGCCAGTGCCGATCTGGTGATCAACGGCAACCAATCACTGCTGGTTCGTACCGACGAGCAGATCCTGGATGCGCTGCGCCAGGGCCAGGGGGCGCTCTACCTCAGGATGGAGGGTCTGATCGAGGAAGTGGATGCCGCGGTGAGCGAGCTACCGGTGGAGGAGGATCCGTCGGAGGAGGACCAACCGGTGGACGCCTCCCGACCCCAGGCGGACACGAGTTCGGCCCGGACCGGTTCCTGGCGGACCGGTTCCTAGGGGCTCATCGAGGCCTCCTGGAAGCACATCGAAGCCCGCGAGAGCGTGTTCGCCCACGACTCGGAGCGGCAATTCGCCGATCTGCTGGATTTCTACGGGGTCGAATGGATCTACGAGCCCGAGACCTTCGTACTCTCCCACAACCAGGACGGTGAGGTGACCGAGGCGTTCACCCCCGACTTCTATCTTCCAGGGTTCGACCGCTACGTGGAGATCACCACGGCCCGCCAGAAGTACGTCTCCCGCAAGAACGGCAAGGCCCGCCGGCTGAGGGAGCGCTACCCCGGGATAGACGTGGTGGTCCTCGGCGAGCGGGACTACCGCAACCTGCTGGACAAGTACGGTTTCGACGACGTTTCCGGGGTTGGCGGCGATCTGACCCACACCGGTGCGGGCGTGACCACCGGCACGGCTTCCGACCCCTCCTGGCCGGAGCCCCGGCCGGAGCCGTAGGATCGTGGACATGCGCCGCTCGCCGCTGGGGGACCGGCATCGGGCACGGGGAGCAAGGATGGTCGTCTTCGGGGGGTGGGAGATGCCGCTGTCGTACCCGTCGGGCACGCTGGCCGAACATCGGGAGTGCCGGACCGGCGCGGCGGTGTTCGACGTGAGCCATCTGGGCACCCTCAGGGTGACCGGATCGGATGCCTACGATCGGCTACAGCGGACGTTCACCAACGATCTGGCTCGCATAAGCCCCGGCCGCACCCAGTACACCCATCTGCTGGGTGACGACGGCTCGGTGCTGGACGACATCATCGTCTGGTGGACCGACCAGGACAGCTTCGATGTAATGCCCAACGCCTCCAACACCGACCGGGTGCGAGACGCCCTGGGCGGCGAGGACGAGCTGAGCGGCGGAAATGCCGCGGGGAGTGCCCTGGGCGGCGAGGACGAGCTGAGCGGTGCCGGTTGCCGAGCCGTGGATGTGACCGACAGCCGGGCGGTGCTGGCCGTGCAGGGGCCCGAGGCCCGCAACCGGCTGGCCCCGGTGTCACCGGGGGCGTCGCAGGTGGCCCGCAACCGGGTTGCCCCGGTGGAGTGGGGGGGCACCGTGGTGACGGTGGCCGGCACCGGCTACACCGGCGAGGACGGTGTCGAGATCGCGGTCCCGGCCGATGCCGCCGAGCGGTTCTGGGATGCGGTGGTGGCTGCGGGGATCGTCCCCGCCGGGCTGGGGGCCCGGGACACGCTGCGCCTGGAGGCCGGACTGCCCTTGCACGGTCACGAGCTGGGCCCGGGCATCACCCCGCTGCAAGCCGGGTTGGGCTGGGTGGTGCGTTGGGAGAAGCCGTCGTTTTCGGGCCGGGCCGCACTGGCCGCCGAACGGGAGCGGGGGATTCACCGCCGCCTGCGGGGACTGAAGCTATCGAGTCGCCGCCCCCCTAGGGCCGGTCAAGCCGTGCTGAGGGACGGCCGCCCGGTGGGCGAGGTCACCTCGGGCAACTTCTCGCCCGGCCTGGAAGCGGGCATCGCTCTGGCCTTCGTACCCCCGGACACCGAAATCGGCGACGAACTGGCCGTGGACATGCGAGGCACCCCCGTACCGGCCCACGTAGTGAAGCTGCCGTTCGTCCAGAAACCCCGCTGACCCCCGCCCCCGCCCCCGGCTGCACAAAGCCCCACCCGAGGAGGCCACCGTCGGGATGGTCGTTGACCTCCGCCCACGGCTGCACAAAGCCCCACATCCTGCCATTTTCTTTCTGATTAACTTCTTTTTGACAGCAGAGCATCAAATTATTTGATGCTCTGCTGTCTTAATGTTATAGTTTTACAATGCGAACAACGGTCACCCTTGAGGACGACACCGAGCTGATCATCCGCAATCGAATGGCACGGCATCGGGTCTCGTTCAAGCAAGCGCTGAACGACCTCGTGCGTGAAGGTCAGGCCGGAACCGGCCTGGCACAGGAGTTCCGGACCCGGACTGTGTCAATGGGGATTCCCACGGTCAACCTTGACAAGGCCCTGATGATCGCAGGCGACCTCGAAGACGATGAACTGATTCACAGGATGGAAACCGGATCGTGAAGTTGGTCGATGCCAACGTACTGCTCTACGCAGTGAACGAAGATGCGCCCCGCCACATCGAATCCCGGAGATGGCTCGACGGAGCACTCTCGGGCGGAGCAGCGGTAGCCTTCGCCTGGATTGCTCTTCTGGCCTTTGTACGGCTGTCCACCAAACAAAAACTGTTTGCCAACCCTCTGTCTCCGGCCGGTGCGGTAGGGAGGGTGGAGGACTGGCTGGCCCAACCTTCGGCCGTAGTGGTGGAGCCCACTGCCCGGCATCTGGATCTTGTCCGTGCATTGCTCGAGCCACTGGGAACCGGCGGCAACCTGGTCAACGATGCCCATTTGGCCGCCCTCGCCCTCGAATTTCGCTGCCAAATTGTTTCATTCGACCGCGATTTCTCTCGTTTTGGCGGGGTGGAGTTGGAGATACCCGGTTAGAGGGGGAGGCGGACGGGGGTTCGGGGTTGGGTCATGCTCCGATGGCCTCCAGAACCTGGTTGAAAGGGATGCCGCCCCGCCAGGAGGTCAGGATCTGGCCGTGGGGGTTCAGCAGCATTCCGGCGGGCTGGCCGGTGACCCCCAGTTGTCGCCAGGAATCGAATGTCGGATCCCAGAGCATGGTGAAGGTGGTGCCGGTGGCTTGCACGAAGTCCTCGGCACGACCGAGGGAGTCCTGGGTTCCGACTCCTATGACGGTGAGCCTGTCGGCATTGTTCCGAGCGAACTGCTCGACACCGGGGGCCTCCCGGCGACAGGTGGGTCAATGCGGGGCCCAGAACCACAGAACAATGGGCCGCTCCGACGGCGCGTAATCGGCCAGATTCACGGTATCCCCGGTGGCCACGTCTATGAGGTCCACCGTTGGTAGATCCGAATCGAGAACGGGAGTTGGTTCGGGGGTCGGAGGCGAGGTCGGCTCGGGGGTCAGCCCTGCCGGTGCTTGGGCAACAGCCGGCTGGGTGGGCTCCGAGGGGGGAACAGCCGTCGAAGTCGTCGCGGACGCGCGGGGAGCGGGTGTGATGGGCGCGGGCATCTCGGGCGCGGATTCGAAAGGAGCGGACTCCGACGGTGTGCTGTCGCTCGCTGACGTATCCGACGTATCGGATCCCCCACAGGCAGCCGCAGCGAGGACAATAACCAGGGCCAGAACCGCCACCCGGGAATGCTCCTCGGGATTGCCACGGCTGCGGTCGCGCCGTGATCGGCGACATGGGTGATGGTCCGCCACCCGGGAATGCCCTCCGGCATTGCCACGGCTGCGGGCTGTGCGGGGGGATGCTGCGGTCACGTCCCCGATGCTATCGCCGGCCCCCCACTGCTGGGGAGCGGGGGACCGGCCGAACGGCGGAATCCACTATCGAGGTGGGAATGGAATCCACTACCGAGGTGGGAATCTACTCTCCGATGGGACGGTAAGGGGCGGTCTGCTCGATACAGGTGGGAATGTCCGGGTCGCGAGGACACGGGTACTGGAAGGTCAGCTCGGCCACCATGTCGGGGGCTCCGAACTTGTCGGGGCCGAAGGTGGCCGGGAGCTGGTGCTGGAGGTCCACCGAGCCCATGGCGGCGAAGGCGTCGTAGACGTCCTCACGAGTCGGATTGGGCCCGGCGTCGTAGACGGCCCGGGCCACCATGCGCATCTCGGAACACACCGTGGAAGTCATGCCGTAGGCGCTGTCGTAGCTTCCGTACACCTCCCGTTGATGGCTGTAGCCCATGGGGCTGTGGGCCGCGTAGGTCTCGTTGCACATGATGTTGAACGGGGCGTTGAAGCTGATCGCCGGATCCTCGGTCACCCGGAAGTTGCCGGTGGGGGCGTCGTCGATGATGAGGGTGCCGTCGTAGAGCGCTCCGGCGGCGTCACCACCGAACTGGGCCACCTTGCCCGACACCAGATCGCCGGCCTGGCTGTTGAAGTCGGAGTTGTAGAACTGCACATCGCCGGGAGCGAAACCCTGGTTGACCATCTCGGAAATGAACACGGGGAGGCTGACCACGTTGAGTCCGGGGAATACCACGTCCACTCCCTCCTCCAGCATTCTCTCGACCGCGATGTCAACCCCCTCGCGACAGGTGGTGGACCCGGCGCAGCCGATCTGTTCGGCCACCGCCACCTCGTATCCGGCCTCCTCCAGAACGTCGATGATCCCGGCCTGGACCGTTTCGGGTTGTCCCGGGGTATCGGGCCACACCACACCGATGGTCTTGCCGTCCAGCGCGCCTCGGGCGATGATCGCCTTGGTCATGTTGATCACCGAGTCCTCGGCGACGGGGCTGAGCGAGTACAGGCGACCCCTGGCCTGCTCGTGGAACTCCCGGGAATTTCCCTGGGTGGTTAGGAACAACGTGTCGTGGTCGTCGGCGATGCAAAGCGTGGCGCTGCCCTGGAAGCCGGTGGAGTTGACCACCACGACCGCGTTCTTGTCCTCGGTGGCCTCGATGCAGGCCTGGTTGCGCAGGGTGTCGATGTCCTCGCCACCACCTCCCAGCGCGGATACCTCCACCAGTTGCAGGTCGATGCTGCGACCCCAGATACCGTTGCACTCCTCGTTGATCACGTTGGTGAAGGTCTCGAACATGTCCTTGGGATCACCGACGGGGACGGCGAAGCCTATGCTTTCCAGTTCCTCCAGCTTGGTACGGATGTGGACGACGGTGATGGAGTCCTCGGTGATCCCCACATCGGTGGCCTGCGGGGGAGAGTCGGGATCGGGTGTGGCCGTGCAGTAGGCGTCCAGCGATTGGAACGGGTGCGACCGGTCGAAGGTTCGGTGGAACTCCATGAACAGCTCGCCCCGGGGATCGTCGAAGCCGACGTCGACCGGCTCCGGGTCCTCGGTTCCCGGCTCGGACGGCTCCGACGGCTCCGGCGACGATTCGTCCGGTTCCGACTCGGAGGGAGTGGCGGTGGCCTCGGGGGCGGGCTCGTCCCCGTCGTCGGGTTCGGTCGGGGCCGGGGTGGATTCCCCGGCCGGTGCGGTGTCCGGGGCGTCATCGTCGTCGTTTCCACCCCCGCAAGCCGCAGCCACCAGTCCCAGGACCAGCACGGCCCCCAGGACTTTCAGGATCGGTACCCTCAGCATCGATTCAGACACGATCACCCCTCTCGGTTGCTTGAACGACGAACAGTAGCCGATGAAAGAACCCGGGCGCGCCGAAACACGAACTTCGGACGGCAGCCGATGCAAGCACCCGGGCGCGCCGGCAATGGTCGAACGGGGGTCGGTGAGGGCATCGTGCGCGACGGAGCGCCGATGGCCTAGTGTCTGGCCCCTATGGGGGGCAGCCATGGATGAGCCGACGGCGAGTGCGGGGGCCCCGGCGGGCGGACCCGGTCTGGAGGATGAGCCGACGGCGAGTGCGGGGGCCGCCGC
Organism: Acidimicrobiales bacterium; assembly: GCA_965115985.1. Taxonomy (GTDB): domain Bacteria; phylum Actinomycetota; class Acidimicrobiia; order Acidimicrobiales; family Bin134; genus Poriferisocius. The sequence continues at coordinate 3,301,689 of OZ220474.1, read as the reverse complement.
GGCGGGCGGGGAGCCAGGGCTGGAGGATCCCGCCAATCTGGTCTCGGCGGTTTTCGAGGAGGAGGCCAAGCGGCTAGCCGAGCAGGAGGCCAAGTCGGAGGTGGTGGTGCTGCCCGACGACCTGCTGCCCGGCGTGGGCGAGGAGCCCATGACCCTCAGGCAGGGCATAAGGGCCGGGGGGGTGAGCATGATCACGGTGCTGTTCCTGCTCAACGTCATCGACGAGTTCGACCGGGTGGCGATTGCCGTGCTTTTGCCCGACCTCCAGGACGCCTTCGGCGTGTCCGACACGGTGATCCTGGGCATCTCCTCGTTCGGCGGGGTGGCCCTGGTGCTGGGCGCGGTGCCGTTGGCCTGGCTGGCCGACCGGGTGAAGCGCACCATCATCGTTCCCATCGCCACCGCCGGCTGGGCGGTGAGCGTGTTCCTCACCGGACTGGTGAGGAATCCCTTCCAGTACTTCTGGACCCGGGTTCTCACCGGGGCGGGCCAGGCCAACCGGTTGCCGGTGCATTCGTCACTGCTCACCGACACCTATCCCATCCCCGCCCGAGCCCGGATCTTCGCGTTCGAGGGGATGGGCCGGCCCATCGGCCTGCTCATCGGGCCGATCCTGGCCGGATCCATTGCCTCGATCGCCGGCGGTGACGACGGATGGCGATGGGCGTTCTTCATCTTCGCCATCCCCCCGGCGGTTCTGGCACTGGTGTCGCTGATCCTGAAGGAGCCCCCCCGGGCGGCCAACGAGCAGCAGGCCATCCTGGGGGAACAGCACGAGATGCCCCCCATCGGATCGGACCTGCCGGTATCGATGTCCACCGCCTTCGCCCGACTCAAGAAGGTCAAGACCTTCTACTTCCTGGCCGTGGGGGTGGGCACCCTCGGTTTCGCGCTGGTCACCGTGCCCAGCCAGTTGAACCTGCTGATGAAGGACGAGTACGGCTACGAGGCCTTCCAGCGAGGTTGGGTTACGTCGCTGGTGTGGCTGGCCAGCCTGGTGGCCATCCCCGTCTCGGGCTACCTGTTCGACGGCATGTTCCGCCAGGATCCGGCCAGGATGGTGCGCAGCGCGGGGGCGCTCATCATCGCCTCGGGGCTCTTGATTCTCGTTGCCCTGCGATTCCGCCAGCCCGCGATCATGATCTTCGGCATCAGCCTGGCCAACGGCTGCACGTCGGCCTCGTTCGTGGCCGCCGCCCCCACCATCGGCGCGGTGGCCCCCTACCGGATGCGGGCCCAGGCCTTCGCCCTGCTGCCGGTGTTCATCTTCCTGATGGGCGGTTTCATGGGCAGCATCATCGCCGGAGCCATCAGCGACGCCCACGGGGAGCGCCTGGCCCTGAGCGTGGTGGCCCCGCCCGCATCGATCATCGGCGGCCTGCTGGTGGCCTACGGCGCCCGCTACATCAAGCGTGACATCTCCCTGGCGGTGAACGAGCTGCTGGAGGAGCAGCAGGAGATGCGGCGCATGGCCGAGCATCCCGACGACATTCCCGTCCTTCAGGTGCGGGGGTTGGACTACAGCTACGGCCCCGTACAGGTGCTGTTCGACTGCGGCCTGGAGGTGCATCGGGGCGAGACGCTGGCCCTTTTGGGCACCAACGGCGCGGGCAAGTCAACCCTGCTGCGAGCCGTCAGCGGCCTGGGCGCGCCCGACCGGGGGGCCATCCGACTCAACGGGCGCACCATCACCTACGCCGACGCCGAGCTGCGCTTCAAGCAGGGCATCGTGCAGGTGCGGGGTGGATCGGGGGTGTTCCCCGGCCTCACCGTGGAGGAGAACCTCCTGGCCGCCATGCTGTCCACCAAAACGGACCGGGACGAGGTTCGACGGCGGATCGAGCGGGTGTACGACGTGTTCGGCGCTCTGAGGGACAAGCGCAACCAGGCGGCCGGGGACCTGTCCGGGGGCCAGCAGCAGATGCTGGCCTTCGGCATGGGGTTGATGCACGAGCCCGAGGTGCTGCTCATCGACGAGCTGTCGCTGGGGCTGGCTCCGGTGGTGGTGCAGGAACTGCTGGAGGTGGTGGAGGATCTGAAGGCCACCGGGCTGACCATGATAGTCGTGGAGCAGTCCCTGAACGTCGCCCTCAGCGTGGCCGAGCGGGCGGTGTTCATGGAGAAGGGCCGGGTTCGCTTCGAGGGTCCGGCCCGGGAGCTGGCCGAGCGGGACGACCTGGTCAGGGCGGTGTTCCTCGGGGCCGAGGGTGGTTGAGCATGAGGGTGGTTGACACGAGACGGACCGGGACGAGGCGGGGAGAGCGCCGGTGCGAGGGTTGGGCCGGTGCGGAAGCTGACACGAGGCGGGTGGGGGCGTGATCGACATCGGCTGGGAGATATCCCAGCAGGATCTGTTCTCGGGCGGTGTCCAGGGGCTCATAGTGGCCGCGCTGGCGGCCGGTTTCGTGCTCATCTATCGATCCACCGGGGTGCTGAACTTCGCCCACGCCGAGATCGGCAGCTTCGGCGTGGCCCTCATGGCCATGCTGACGTTCCGCTACAACGTGCCCTACTGGTTGGCGTTCTTCCTGTCGATCGCCGCCGCGGCCGGTTTCGCCATGATCACCGAGTTGGTGGTGGTGCGGCGACTGTTCAACGCCCCCCGCCTGGTGCTGTTCATAGCCACCCTGGGGGTGGCCCAGCTAGCCGTCTTCGCGGCCATCGAGCTGCCCGACGTATCCCGGCCGGGCCTGTTTCCCCTGCCGCCGAAGCTCTCGGTCCAGGACGGGTTCCGGTGGGAGGTGACCGACCACCTGCGCATCGGGGGCAGGGAGCTGCTGGTGGTGATCGTGGTACCACTGGTGATCGTGCTGTTGGCCTTGTTCCTGGGTAGAACCCGGTTCGGTCTGGCCATTCGGGCCTCGGCCGAGAACGCCGACACCGGGCGGCTGTTCGGCATCAGCGTGCGACGGGTGTCCACCATGGTGTGGACCATAGGCGGGGCGCTGGCCGGGGTGACCCTGATCCTGCTGGCCCCCTTCCAGGTCAGCGCGGCGGCCGCGGGAACCGCCGGCCTCGGTCCCGGCCTGTTGCTCCGGGTGCTGCTGGTGGCGCTGATCGCCCGGATGCGGTCGCTTTGGGTCACGCTGATCGCGGGCATCGGCCTGGGCATATTCCAGCGCCTGTTCCAGGGCAACGTGGACGGGGACGTCCGCGATGCGGTTGACATCATCTTCTTCGTCGCCATCCTGGTGATCACCGTGCTGTTCGCCCGTCGAGGCACCGAGGACGAGGGGGACTGGTCGCTGTCGCCCAAGGTGAAGGCCATTCCCCAACGGCTGCAAAGCCTGTGGTACGTCCGCAACCTGTCCCGGTTCGGGTTCGTGGCCCTGTTCGGGGCACTGGTGCTGATCGGGGTGCTGCTGACCAAGAACTCCAACCTCTACACCTGGACCCGCATACTGGGCTTCGCGCTGATCGCCCTGTCGGTGTCGATGCTCACCGGCTGGGCCGGGCAGCTCTCCCTGGGCCAGTTCGCCTTTGCCGGCGTGGGGGCCCTGACCGTGGTGGCCCTGACCGAGAACGGTGACGTCCCGATCCCGTTCGACTGGTGGGACTGGTCGTTCGACCTGCCCTGGGGGGTGGCCATGGTGGTGGCGGTGGCGGCGGGCATGATCACCGCGTTCATCATCGGCGTGCCCGCCCTGCGGGTGAAGGGCCTGATGCTGGCGGTGACCACGCTGGCCTTCTCCATCGCCGCCATGTCGTGGATCTTCGTGCAGGACGTCTTCACCCAGGGAGGCACCAACACGCCGAAGGTCGTGCCCCCGGTGTGGGGGCCGTTCGACTTCACCGCCTCCCGCAAGTCGTACTTCTTCCTGGTGCTGGTGCTTTTGGCCCTGGCCGTGTGGATGGTGGCCCATCTGCGCCGTACCGGGATCGGGCGGATGATGATCGCGGTGCGCGACAACGAGGACATGGCCGCGGCCTCCACCGTGTCGGGCAGCCGGATCAAGCTGATCTCGTTCACCCTGGCCGGGGGTTTGGCCGCCCTGGGCGGGGGGCTCATCATCACCGGCGAGCCCACCATCAACCCCCAGGTTCTGTTCAACGCCAACGAATCCATCAACGTCATCGCCATCGCCATCATCGGCGGGCTGGGGTCGATCGCCGGGCCGCTTGCTGGGGTGCTGTGGGTGAAGGGCATCCCCGCCGTCTTCGGGGCCTCCGACGAGGTCCGGCTGCTCACCTCGGGGGTGGGCCTGCTGCTGTTGTTGATGTACTTCCCCGGGGGGATCATGCAGCTCCTCTACAAGCTGCGCGACTTCCTCCTGGGGCTGGCCGACCAGCGCCTGGCCGACCGGGACGTTGCCGAGCCGGTGCCGGCGGCGGCCAAGCCGGTGCCGGTGACCAGCGAGCGCACGGTGGAGGCCGAGCCGGGGCGTCCGTGGCTGGCGGTCCGGGGAGTGCAGGTGCATTTCGGCGGCAAGGTGGCGGTGAACGACGTGTCCATAGATGTCCATCAGGGGGAGTTGGTCGGGCTGATCGGCTCCAACGGGGCCGGTAAGTCCACCCTGATGAACGCCATCAGCGGTTTCGTGCCCTTCGACGGCCGGGTCGAGGTGCTGGGACGGGACATATCCCGACTGCCGTCCCATCGCCGCCACCGGGGTGGCCTCGGTCGGGGGTTCCAGCACGCCAGGTTGTATCCCGACCTGACGGTGCGGGAGGCGCTGATGGTGGCGATGGAGGCCCGGGACCGCTCCCTTCTGGTGCCTTCGCTACTGGGAATACCGCCGTCGCCCGGCCAGGAGCGGCGCAAGCGCTCCGAAGTGGACGGCCTCATGGACTTCGTGGGCCTGGGTCGCTACGCCGACCATTTCATCTCCAACCTGTCCACCGGCACCCGGCGCATCGTGGAACTGGCCAGCCTGCTGGCGGTGGACGCCAAGGTGCTGCTGCTGGACGAACCCACCGGCGGGGTGGCCCAGAGGGAGAGCGAGGCCTTCGGGCCGCTCATCCGGCGCATCCAGGCCGAGCTGGATGCCGCGGTGGTGGTGATCGAGCACGACATGCCGCTGGTGATGAGCATCAGCGACCGGGTGTACTGCCTGGAAGCAGGATCGGTCATATCCGAGGGATCACCCGAGGAGGTCCGCAACGACCCGCTGGTGATCGCCTCCTACCTGGGCACCGACGTCCGGGCCATCGAACGCTCCGGGCAACGGTCCGTCTAGGACGGTCCTCCTCACGACCCGCAAGGGCCGCCGACGCGACGACCTCGCGACGGAACTCGGGCGGATACTTGGACACACGACCCACACGGGCCGCCTTCCCCAGGAACCGATCCCCCAGAATCAGAGGCCCACCACGCGGGGGGCAACTCCAGCCCGCGATGTCACTTGCTTTTGCTTGTAGCATCGTAGTATAATTAATAACTCAAATCGGAGTAGCAATGGACTGTCACCGATGTCCAGACATGTAATTTCACTTCCGATCAACGAGCCACCGCACGGGCGGAATACAACAATGCCCGAAGGAGCTCCACTCGATGCGATTGGTGCTCCAGAAAATGGAGACCTGCCGCTCGGTCGCTTGCTGGAGATGAATGCGGAAGCGTTTTCAGGTGCTGTCGCGGTTAGGGATGGCGAACAGTGCCATACCTACGCCGAGTTGGTTGATGCCGTATCTGCGGTTCGTGAGATGCTATGGACAATGGGTTTGGAACCTGGACAACGCGTGCCGATTTTTGCTCGTCGTTCTTTTGAATTTGTAATCGCGCTCCTGGGAATAATCACTGGAGGAGGAGTAGCCGTCCCAGTGAGCGTTACAGATCCACTAGCTCGACGTCGTGCTTATGTGTCGGATCTCGGCCTCGACAATGATATCGCGTTGGCCGATGCCGAACATCTCTCCCTTGCTGCAACACATAACCTCGTGCCTCTGGACATCTCGACATGGAGTGAGCAGCAAGTATCCTCAGCAATTGGCAATACCCATATGTTCACTGGACGAGACCCCTCGGTCATTGTGATGACAAGTGGCAGTACTGGCCGACCCAAAGGAGTCGAACTGCCTCACAGTGCTCTCGTGGGTTATCTGAACTGGCTATCGCAAACGATGGGATTCGATGAAAATGACATACATTTATTCAAAGCTGAGCCTACATTCGTAAGTATATTACGGCAGGTCATTTGGCCCATCGCGACAGGAGGACAGGTCGTAATAGCAAAGAATCCTTTGGACCCGCGTGAACTGGGCAACTTAATCGAAGACACTGGTGTTACAATCATCTCCTTTATCCCTAGTACCTTGAGACCTCTTCTAGCGATTGACAGAGAACCCATCTGGCGTTCCGTGAAACATTTAATGCTCGGCGGAGAACCAATTGACGGCGGAATTATAAAGAAGCTGCGACAATCAGGATGCCAAGCATCCATTCACAATGTCTATGCAGCAACCGAAGCACCTCTCATGGCAAGCTATACAGTACCTGAAGAGTTTCCACTCGATGAGCGTGTGCCGATTGGACTCCCAGTTGAAGGTGTGCAGCTTAGTGTGCGAGATGAGATGGGCAATCTAGTTCCTAGTGGCGAAGCCGGCTATTTACAAGCAGTTGGACTTCCCTTAGCACTTAGTTATGTGGGGGGAGTGTCAGAAAATGACCGCAAATGGCTCAGGAATCTCGATGCTGACACAGGAACAGAGTTGGATACGGGAGACAAGGCATATTTTGATCAGGAGAATATTTTGCGTTTTGTAGAGCGATCTACTGAGTTCTTGAAAGTTCGAGGCTATCGAATTAGTCCGGCTGATGTTGAGATGGCGCTCCTGAGTCACCCTTTGATAGATCAAGTAGTTGTAGTATCTTATTCGGAGACGTTGGTTGGAGACAGTGATAGAGAGATACTAGGCGCAGGAATTTGCCTATCAACATCTCATACTGAGGAGTTTACTATCTCGCTGGAACAGGATTTTACCACCCATCTTCAAAAATTGGTGCCTTCATACATGATCCCAAAACGGTATTGCTTGCTTGAAGCAATACCACGTCTTCACAGCGGAAAACCAGATAGAGGTGCTGCCTCACAACTACTACAGCAGGTGTCATTACAAGAGCAGACAAACAGCCAATACGACATAGGAGTGCCTACTCACGATGACATGAATTACCAGCTCATATGTCTGATTGCAGAATTGATAGGTTCAGATCCTGATTTGGACCGCCCACTGTCAGAACAGGGTTTCGATTCCATAAATGTTATTTCTTTAGCGCTTGCCATCGAAGATCAGTTCGAATGCATAATTTCAGTCAACGATATTCTAACAGCCAACAATATTGAAGATTTAGCACAACAGGTCAAAAGCTTGAAGGAGCTCGATGAGGACATGGGGATATGACGACAATGAGCAATGATGAGCTAGCCATTGAACACCTGCCTTTAGCTCCGATGCAGGCAGCTTTCGTTGAGTACGACAAACGTGAGCCAGGAACCTATCTGGGGGATCAATTTGTTGTTGCCACTGGGACATTAGTACGAGGACCTCTTGATCTCGGATTGCTTCGAGATTCTCTGGTCGAACTCACGAAGAGACACGATGTCCTAAAAATTCAATTCAATCATGATAATGAGTCCGGGGAATTGACACAATTTTTGATCCCTGATCGGGAGCCGCAATGGGCCGTGCAAGAAGAGGAGGATGCGCCGACCGAGATTGAATCTTGGGGAGAAGCCTGCCTTCGGGATTTTATATCTTCTGGTTTTCCAGCAGCAGCAGGTGGGGTCGTAACCGGGCTGACCGTCTATATCGCTGCAAAGGAGTATTTTGTTGTATGCCTCGGTGGTCACCATCTAGCACTGGATGCTGAGTCAGTGCATGCTTTGATGGCGGAGCTTTGGGATGTTTATGAGGCGTTGTCCAACGAGGAGCCTCTCCCGGAGCCTACTAACGCCACTTGGGCTTCATATTGTCTCACTACGGCGGCCAAGAGCTTCGACCCATCACGAGTTGATGCGGCACGGGAATATTGGCAGCAAGTCTTTGATGGAGCCCACGAAGCCGCCCTCCCTCGAGATCGATCCTTGGATACGAACGGCGAGAGCAGAAACTTAGTGATGTCTGAAAAGAAGCTTGCTCCCATATTCATGGAAAGGCTAAGTGCAGCTTCCAACGATTGGAGATGTGTCCGTAATGCCATTCCCTTTGCAGCATTGATGAAAGCTCTGTCCACTCGGCTTGGTTCAAGTGACTTGTATACCTTTACTACACAGAACGCTAGAGTAATGCCTGCTTATCGTGGATTGATCGGCTTGTTGTTGTTGACATTTCCGATTCGACTGGATGCGAGCAAATCTCTAGGTGAGATGTCAGCCTCTTTTCAAACCCAGGCACTTCAAGCAAATCGTCACAATGTCCTGAATGCGAAGACAATTCGCGAAATTGCTGTTGAAGGGTCTATTTCCTATGACCGCCTCACTCATGCTCCAATTGCCGTGCAGTATATTCCTGAAGTAGAACTACAACACTCAATCAAGAAACTCGAGATCACACGTATTGGTGGTCCAGAAGCACAAGACAGCTCGTGGGTGGGAAGTTGGGTTGAAATTATCTTCAAGCCAGGTCCAGAGCGATCACGCATCCTTTGCCGCCACAATCCGTCTACGTTCGACGCAACAACTATTGCCTCTCTACTTGACGATACGGCAATGTACTTGGATGCTGAGTTGCCTAGGACGACTCGGTAGCCGACCACAAGTTCGTTGCTTCTCACGAAACACGCGGCCTTTACCCAGGGACTGATCCCCCAGAATCAGGGGCCCACCAAACCGAGGCAACTCCACAACGACGGATTGCGCGTGGTTATGGGCTGCGGGTGAGAAGGAGTTGGAGTTCGATGGTGCCGTGGTCCTCGGCCGACAGGACGATGGGGACGGAGGGAACCTCCACGTCGTAGTCGGCGAAGACCACCGGGGTGGTGCCGACCACCAGTATCGTGTCGTCCACCAGTTGGGCCTGGATGGCAACATCGACGCTGCGGGTGATGCCGTGGATCATGAGCTCGCCGGTGGCAGTGGTGGAGATGGGTTGCCCAATGGCAGGATCGATTCCGAGGTTGATCGGCTCGGTCAGAGTGAAGGTGGCGGTGGGGAAGTTGGCGGTGTCCAGCGCCCGTTGCACCGCGCGGTCCCGGCGGCCGTCGTCGGTGGTTATGGCGGTCATGTCGGCCTCGATGGCCCCGGAGGTAACGGTCCGGCCGTCGATGGTGATACGACCGCTGATGGCCGGGGTGCGGCCCACCGCGGTGGTCGATCCGATGCCGGCTAGTTCCTCATCGACGCGAAAGCCGACGAAGGTGCCGGTGGAGTCCTCGAAGCTGAACTCCCCTATGGAGGTATCGACGAGCCACGGACCGCTCACCTCGCCGGGGGCAGCACCTTGAGCCGGAGCTGGAGTCGACTCGTAAGCATTGGGCGCAGTGGATTCGGCGGTGGGCGATACCGGAGCGGTCTCATCGGGCGCAGTGGTCGATGCCGGGGCGGTCTCGTCGGCGGCAGTGGGTGTGGAGGTGGGCGGCATTGGGACGGTCTCGTCGGCGGGGGTGGGGCCGTCGGAGGCGTCGTCGGTGAGGGTGGACGCGGCGGTCTCGAGATTTACCGGAGCAGGAGCGTCGTCCTTGGAGAACCACCAGATGCCGACACCGGCCAGAACGGCCAGAACCACCACGATGACCGCGGCAATCCAGATGATGCGTCTGGGGCTCAAGCGACCAAGCACGATATGCCAACTACGAACGTCGTCGGTCAGGCGGGGTTGTTCGCGACCAGGCGGCGGAGCCCGTCCTGCCAGTTCACGAAGCGTTCGGGACGTAGGGCCTCGATACGGCTGGTGTCCATAACCGTACTGGGAATGGCGGTCTCGGATTCGACGATTCGTGGCGGTTCGCAGCCGTCGATCTCGGCCATGAACGCGCACCAATCGGCCACCGACACCAGCTCGGGGCTGGCCCAGTTGAGAGTGGTCGCCGGAACCGACGCCTGGTCGAGCAGAACCGGGAGGTCGGCGGCAATGTCCTCGTCGTGGACCATGTTGTAGCGGGCTCCGTCGGGGTTGACCTCGATGGCCATGCCCGCTCGCATCATCAGAAGATGGAAGAACGGCCAACCGCTGTTGTCGCCGTAGGGAACGTTGAGCCGGGCGATCACGGTCGGCAACCCGAACTCGATGGCCCCGAACCGGGCAACCGACTCGCCGGCGATCTTGCCGATCGAGTAGGTCGGCATCATGTGCTCGTGATGGTTGCCGTAGGGGCTGTTTTCGGTGAACGGCATTCCCCCGTTGGGTTGGTACACCGCCCCCGACGAGCAGTGGAAGAAGACGTCCGAGTTGCGGAAATGGCTCATCAGATGACCGGTCGCCTCGCCGTTCACCGCCAGATCGGTCTGCCAATCGCCCGACTTGATCACCGCCAGGTTCAAAACGACGTCCACCTCTCGGGGCACGACCGACAGGTCGGGGGCCACCAGGTCCACGGCGTAGCACTCGACACCTGCCGCCTCAAGGTCGCTTCGGACGTCGGCGTCGGAGAACCGAGCCAGAGCGATGACCCGGTTGTTGGCGGCCAGGGTCTTGGAGAGCGGTGGTCCCACCATGCCCGTCGGCCCGGTTACGACGATGGTCTTGTCGGACAAATCCACTTCTGGCTCCTCCTCCGGGACGGGACGCATCGACCCCCAGCATTGGCGGTCACAACTTGGTGGCGCACAATCTAGTGGGGATCCGCCCAAAAGGGGGGAGTTGCTTCCAAGGGGGATGCACCCGGAAGGGGGATCCGCCCGAAAGGGGGGAGTTACTTCCTTCTTCTGAGGGCGGGATCGACGAGGGAGGGGGGAACGTAGAAGGCGTCGTCGGGGTTGAGGTCGGTGCCGGGAGGAACGAGGTCGTCGATTCGGTCCAGGACGTCGTCGGACAGACGCAGGTCGGCGTGCTCGAGGGCGGCGTCGAGCTGCTGGGGGGTGCGGGGGCCGATGATGGTGGAGGTCACCGCCGGGTGGGCCAGGGTGAAGGCATAGGCCAGACCGGCCATCGAGCATCCCGATTCGGCGGCCAGCCCGTCCAGCTCCTCCACCAGCTCCAGCTTGTGCCGTACCACCGGGTTGGTCCGATCCCAGCGTTCGGCGCTGACCAGGTTGCGGGTGGCCCGGGAGTTATCCGGCCACTCGGCGTCCTTGCGGTACTTGCCGGTGAGCCATCCGCCGTTGAGCGGGCTCCACACGATCACCCCCATGGAGTAGGACCGGCAGACGGGGAGCACCGCCCGCTCGACCTCCCGGGTGAAGATGGAGTAGGGGGGCTGCTCGCAGCGGACCCGCTCCAAGCTCCGGCGCTCGGCCGCCCACTGGCCCTCGACTATGAGTTCGGCCGGGAAGGTGGAGGTGCCGATCATGCGGATCTTGCCCGCCCGCACCAGGTCGGTGAGCGCGGCCAGGGTGTCGCCGAAGTCGGTACGGGGGTCGGGCCGATGCATCTGGTACAGGTCGATGTAGTCGGTGCCCAGGCGACGCAGGCTGTGTTCCACCGCGTTGGTTATCCAGCGGCGGGAGCCACCCTGCATATTGACGTCGTCGCCCATCGGCCCGAAGAACTTGGTGGCCACGACCACGTCGTCACGCCGACCCTTGAGCGCCCGTCCCACGATCTCCTCGGATATGCCCAGGCTGTAGCGGTCGGCGGTGTCGATGAAGTTGATCCCGAAGTCCAACGATTTGTGGACCATGGCCGCGCATTCGATTTCGTCGTTGTTGCCCGCCGGGCCGAACATCATGGCTCCGAGGCACAAGGTGCTCACCTGGACCCCGCTGGCCCCCAATGTGCGGTATTCCATGAGACTTCCTCCTCGGCTGAACCCTAGTGCCATCCGCTGATTTGCGGAGCATGAACACGGTTCGGGTGGTGGGCATGAGCACCGCTTCGCGGAACACGACCAAGGGGCTCGGGTAGTGGGCATGGGCACGGCGGGATAGGTTGCCGGCCATGGGAACCGGGGAATCGTTGGCGGGGCGGCTGGAGCGATTGGAATCCATCGAGGAGATCAGGGGGTTGGCCGCCCGCTACTGCCTGGCCCTGGACATGCGGGCCACCGCGGCCTGGGTCGGCCTGTTCCCGGCCGATGTGCGGGTGGGGCGGGGGCGCTCGGGGCGGGCCGCGCTGGCCGAGTGGTTCCGGGAGACCATGGGCGGCAAGTTCACCGGCACCGCCCATATGACCGGAAACCACGTCATCGAGTTCGACACCCCCGACCGGGCCCGGGGAGTGGTCTACTCCCGCAACGAGCACGAGACCGGCGACGAGTGGGTGATCATGACCATGATGTACTGGGACGATTACGAGCGCATCGACGGCCGATGGTATTTCCGGCGACGGCTGCCCCTGTACTGGTACGCCACCGACCTGAACGCCCCACCGGTGGGGGACGACAAGATGCGCTGGCCCGGTGAGGAGCCCTACGAGGGAGCCTGGCACGAGTTCTGGCCCACCTACCAGGAGTTCTGGGAGTCGCTCCCCGACGGACCCGCCGACGTGTCCGAGCCCGTACCGGTGGGGGAGTTCCTGACATTCCTCAGGGGAAACTCCGACAAGCTGCCCCCCGTGCGGGTGCGCTGACATGAGAGCCGCCTACCACGAGGCCCAGGGCGGGCTGGAGGTGCTGCGCGTGGGGGAGTTGGTCGATCCCGAACCCGGCCCCGGCGAGGTGCTCATCGGGGTGAGGGCCACCTCGATGGACCGGGTGGACGTGTACTGGCGGGAAGGATCCCACGGGATGAAACTGCGATGGCCCCAGCACGTGGGCGGGCGGGACATCGCCGGCGTGGTGGAATCGGTCGGCCCCGGGGTGGACACGGTGGCCCCCGGTGACCGGGTGGTGGCCTCGGGGGAGCGGGCCCACGCCACCCTGGCCCTGGCCACCGCGGAGCTGGTGTTCCCGCTGGCCGACGGGATCGACTTCGAGGCCGCCGGGGCCACCCCCACCGCGGGCCGCTCGGCCCACCAGGCCCTGGTCGAGAAGGCCCGGATCCAACCGGGGGAGACCGTGCTGGTGATGGCCGCGGGATCGGGAGTGGGCTGCTTCGGTCTACAGATCGCCCGGGCGATGGGTTGCCGGGTGATCGCCACCGCGGGCACCCCGAGCAAGCGGGCCAAAGCGATGGAGTTGGGGGCGGAGCTGGCCCTCGACCATTACCACGACGACATCGCCACCGCCGTGAGGCAAGCCACCGGGGGTCGGGGGGCAGATGTGGTGCTCGACCACGTGGGAACCCCGGTGTTCGCCGCGGCCATACGCTCACTGGCCCCCGAGGGCCGGTTCGTGACCTGCGGGGTCACCGCCGGACACCTGGGCGAGTTGCATCTGGGCCAACTGTTCGTGAAGGGCATCACCCTCATGGGAGTGGGTCGCCCCGACAATCGGCGGATCGCCACCACCATGCGGGGGCTTCTGTCGATGATCGAACAGGGCTTCGTGAGCCCGGTGATCGCCGCCACCCTTCCCTTGGAGGACATCGCCGAGGCCCACCGGCTCATGGAAAGCTCAGCATTCTTCGGCAAAATCGTCCTGGTGCCGTAACCGAGCCTCGGCCTTGGTCTAAGGTCGGTGCCAGACATGGCTTCGACCAGGAATCTTGACATTCTTGTCGCAACACCACACGAGCGCTTGAGTGTCACACTCACATGGGAAGATCTGTAGATGGAAGCACTGACGCGAACCGAACGCCATCAAGCTGACCCGACCAAAGCAGGCGGGGTCGTTTACACCCCGCCCAAGCTAGCTCGTTTTCTCGCAGCCCAGGCGTTCGATGCGCTGGGGAACTTCGGCTCAGTGCGCATTCTTGATCCAGCTTGTGGGGATGGAGAACTCCTGCTTGCTGCTGTTGCTGAAGCCAAATCTCGCTCTGTAATTGTCGAATCAGTTGTAGGGTATGATATTGATCAAGTTGCTCTGGATCGAGCTTCTGAGCGTCTTGCAGGAATCAATGAAGTCAGTTTGTATTCGGGCGACTTCATCGCTCTAACCATGCAAACTACTGAGTGCCAGAGCTTATTCAATACCAATGACCATCTCCAACGACTTGAGTTCGATGTAGTTATTTCCAATCCTCCATACGTACGCACGCAGACACTCGGCTCGAACTTAGCCCAAGCACTGGGACGGCAGTTTGGCCTTACCGGGAGAATTGACCTTTACCAAGCTTTCGCAGCAGCGATGATTCAAGCTCTAGTACCCGGTGACGCTATTGGACTTCTTTGCTCTAACAAGTTTCTGACAAATAGAGCAGGTACTTCGATGAGGCAGCTCTTACTGGGGGAACTCAAACTTTGTGAGCTGGTTGATCTTGGGGATACAAAACTATTTGAAGCCGCTGTCCTTCCTGTAATCATATCTGGTTCACGTACAAATCCTAAAACCAGTAATGGACACACACCTCGGTTCCGATCGGTCTACGAGATGAAATCTCATTTGGTTGATGAGATTCCAACCTCAACAACAGTCTTAGATGCTCTAACCTATCAAAAATCGGGCACTATAGAAGATACTGGTCGTGTATTTATGATTCGAGATGGATTGCTGGATGACAAGGCTGAGGTTACTCAGCCTTGGAACCCAATGAACGTGGAGACAAAGTCAAAATTAGAGGTACTCCGCCACACAAAAGCGACAGAGCTTGGTAAAATAGGAAAAATACGGGTGGGGGTAAAGACCACTGCCGACCCAATCTTCATCCGCTCAAATTGGCTGGAGCTACCAGAGGAGAAGCGTCCGGAGAACCAACTTCTACACCCACTCCTCACCCATCGGAATGTTCAACCTTGGGCTACAAGTTTTGGACCGGAACGGATTCTCTACCCACATCTGGATAAAAACGGTCGTGCCACTCCAATTGACCTTGATCGGTTTCCTAAGGCATCCATCTACTTGGAGCAACATCGCGACCGCCTCGAGAGTCGCAAATATGTTATTGAAGCTGGTAGGAAATGGTTTGAGATCTGGGTACCTCAGAAACCAGCATTGTGGTCGCTTCCAAAGGTAGTATTTCCTGACATTGCCGCGTCTCCACGTTTTGCAATCGACCGTTCTGGGGCTATTGTAAACGGAGATTGCTACTGGATCGTTATCGAAGATGAGGATCTAGCTGAGGTTGTAACCGCTGTAGGCAACTCGACCTTCTGCACGTGGTTCTATGATGCAACCTGTGGCAACTTCCTCTATGCAGGACGCAGACGTTTCATGACCCAGTATATGGAACGATTACCTATCCCAAAACCAACATCAGCACTGGCAGAAGAGATTCGTGCGTTGCGCAAGGACGACCAAATCGAAGAGATCAATTCCCTTATCTGGTCAGCTCTTGGAATCAAACAGATCGGGAGGTAGACGAATCTGACGCTTCGAGTTCGTGACTAGACCACCAAACTGAACAAATTCACTGAAGAAGTCAGCTCCAGTAGAGACTACAATCTCGTTAATTGTCGTACCACCTTTACTATCAATCTCACCGTATGCAACTACATACCTGGCATCACAGTGCCTTAGCTTCGGATTAATGGCAGTAGCTGGACTTTCGTCTGTAGGCAATACCAGGCCAAGATCAATCGTTGGTGATGTCTGGAGCTTTACCTCTAGAGCTTGTGACATAATATCGGGCCATCGTCCGTGATTGTTGTATTCACCAAGTCCCAGTACATCGGTGACTGCTTTCTGTAGTAGTTCCCCGCGAATCCGATCCTGCTCTGCACCGACGGTTGCAAGTTTTGTTCCACTTAGGTCAGCAAGCCGATGAAATAGCTCTGAAATTGGGATCTCAGTACCTGGTACTGGACATGCACCTGAAGCTTGAGCAGCAAGAACTGAGTCATGCACAAACTTTGGCTTCAAAATCTCCACAAAGTTTGTCGTGTCAAGCGGACTCACCAGGGTTGACCCAGACCTCCTGTCGATCCGCTTCGCTTGGAACTTTGATGTAAGCGTCCCTGTTTTGTCCCAGGCAGCTACCTGTTGGCCACGCACTACTCTCACGGCTTGGACATACCCGTCTGCACTCGGCCGTATCAGCACATATCTGCGTTCCAGTGAGATTTCTTGGTTCCAAATCTGGAGATTGTCATTTGTCTGAACATAAACATCGAGATCTTACCCAGGGAACCGTGGTTTTGTCTTCCTGAAATTTATAATATCGCTGTACCCGAGTGTAGCCGCGACAAGCTGTTTTGCCAGCTTGGATCGGGTGCGAATCGGTCCGGAAAGCCCACGACCTACCAAATCTGTAGAAAGCAACTCATCTAGCTCTTCATCCGAGAACAAGAGGTCAGAACGTTCCGGAAGCACAGCGTCATAGATGGTGAGGCCTGATTTGCGAACCGCCTCAACACGCTGTCGCGCGTCCGCCAATGGTCCGATTGAGGAAGTCATGGGACGACATTCTTGCAAACCAGATCCCTCATTATCACAATGGTGCCAAAAGATCGATCACAGACTGCATGACCAGCTCCAACCGATCCGACGGAGTGCAGGGGGGGGCATCAGCAACGGCGAGGACATCAACCCCGTCCGGCAAAATGGGTCAGGATAGTAGATCCTGGAGGCGTTTGACCGGGTCGTTTGCGGTTACCAGGGCTTCGCCCACCAGGGCGGCGTCGTAGCCTGCGGCGCGTACCGCGGCCAGGGTGGTTCCGCCGGGGACGGCGATGCCGGACTCGGCCACCCTCACCACATGGTCGGGCAGCAGTTCGGCCATGCGTTCGGCCCGCTGGTAGTCCATGGTGAACGCGGCGCTCTTGGGTTTCTCCCGCTGGTTGACCCCGATGACGTCGGCACCGGCTTCGAGGGCGGTTGCCAGCTCGGATTCCGACTTGATCTCGGTAAGCACGTCCATGCCCAGCGACAGGGCCAGTTCGTGCAGCTCGGCCAGCTTGGCCGCAGGCAGGTCGGCAGCGATCAAAAGCAGCGCATCGGCCCCCATGTCGTGGGACTCGTGGACATCCTCGGCGGTGGTGATGAAGTCCTTGCGGAGCACGGGCAGACCCGAGGCCCTCGATGCGGCGGCCAAGTCGTCGCCGTGACCCCCGAACAGGGCCTGGTTGGTGAGCACCGACAGGCAGGACGCCCCGCCGTCGCGGTAGGCGACGGCCATCTCGGCCGGATCGAGATCGGCGTTCAGATCACCCCGGGACGGGGATCGACGCTTGATCTCGGCAATGATCGCCACTTCGCTGGTGGCCACCAGGGCCTGTTTGAAACGCCCGGCACGATTCGACCGCCTGCTGTTCTTCATTGACTCGATGATAAGGGGGAGAAGATGAGCAGACTGAACCGGGCTCGGACGGCCGCCGTCTCGGCCGGGGTTGGCGAAGCCGCGGCGTTGCCGGCCTCAGCCGGGATTGGCGAAGCCGCGGCGTTGCCGGCCTCAGCCGGGATTGGCGAAGCCGCGGCGTTGCATGTCGTCGGTGTCCACCTTCCAGTTGCGCATGGTCTCCTCCTCCATGGCTTTGGCTTCGGTGAAGCTCAGCCCGTCGGTTCGGTCGTAAAGCGCAAGGGTGGCTGTCGTGGCCGGGGTGGTGGCCGACACGATCCGGGCGGCGAGGTCTCGGGCACGATCCAACAACTCGTCGTGGGGCACCATGTGGTTGACCAGGCCGATGCGCAGGGCCTCCTCGGCATCCACGAAGCGGGCGGTGGCGGTCATCTCCTTGGCCATGCGCTTGCCCACCGCTCGAGGCAGCAGCGCGGTCATGCCCCAGGCGGCGATGACTCCGATCTTGGCATGGGTGTCGGCGAACCGGGCCCGATCGGAGGCCACGACGAAGTCGCAGCTCAGGGCGATCTCCAGACCGCCGGTGACGCAAGTGCCGTTGATGGCGGCGATCAGCGGCTTGGCCGTGTCCCGACAGGCTTGGGCCGGGTCCTCGGCTTGGCGCTTGCCGCCACCGGAGGTTGCTGACCGGGCATCGTCAGCCACCTCCTTCAGATCCACACCGCCGGTGAACACCGGGTCGGTGCCGGTCACGACGATGACGTTCACCCGGTCGTCGGCATCGGCAGCTCTCAGTGCCTTGCACAAGTCATTGCGCATTCGCCGGGTCATGGCGTTACGAGCCTCGGGGCGGTTCAGCGTGATGAGAGCGATGCCGTCGTTTACCTCGAACAACAGGCGCTGATCCTCGGGGGTGACGGCTCGGCCATTGCTTGAGTCAGCCACCGCTCCGGCCCCCGCACTGATCCTCGGGGGTGATGGCTCGACCCGTCGGGTCGGTCATTTGGCCGTCCATCATCAGCCGTCGCCGCCGATCACATCCACGGCCTGCTGGCGCAGCCAGTGGTCGGCCACAACCAGCAGCACCTGGGCCTCCACCATGGGCACCGCCCGGGGCAGGACGCAGGGGTCGTGACGGCCGCGGGCGGCCAGGGTGACCGGGTTGTTGTGACGGTCGACGGTCTCCTGGGTCGAGGCGATGGTGGCGGTGGGCTTGAACGCCACCCGGATCGCGATGTCCTCGCCGTTGCTGATACCCCCCTGCACTCCGCCGGATCGGTTGGAGACGGTGCGGGGCCGTCCGCCGGGGCCGGGGGCGAAGGGGTCGTTGTGCTCCCGACCGGTCATGGCCGCGGCCGAAAAGCCCGAACCGATCTCGAACCCCTTGGCCGCGGGCAGCGAGAGGGCGGCCTTGGCCAGATCGGCCTCCAGCTTGTCGAACACCGGCTCCCCCAGGCCGGGGGGAACCCCTCGGGCCACGCACTCCACCACCCCACCCAGGGAGTCGCCGTCGCGACGAGCCGCCTCGATGGCCTCGGTGATGGTTCGGGCCTGGTCGGGTGACGGGCACCGGGTGGGGTCGGCCTCCACCTCGGCCAGGGTCACCGAGGCCGGGTCCACCTCGGCAACAATGGTGCCCACCTGACGGACCCAGGCCAGCACCTCGATGCCGGCTGCGGTGTGAAGGAGCCGGCGGGCCACCGCACCGGCCGCCACTCGGCCGATGGTCTCCCGGGCACTGGCCCGGCCTCCTCCCTGCCAGTTGCGGACGCCGTACTTGGCCTCGGTGGTGAAATCGGCATGGGAGGGCCGATACACGTCCTTGAGGTGCTCGTAGGCACCGGGGCGGGCATCGGTGTTGCCCACCAGCAGGGCTATGGGCGAACCCAGGGTTCGGCCCTCGAACACCCCGGAGAGGATCTCCACCCGATCGGCCTCGTCCCGCTGGGTGGTGAGTCGGCTCTGGCCGGGACGGCGGCGGTCCAGGTCGTGCTGGATCATCGCCGCGGTCAGCCCCAACCGGGGCGGGCATCCGTCCACCACCGCGCCGATGCCACCGCCATGGGATTCGCCGAAAGTGGTGACCCGGAACAACCTCCCGGTGGTACTGCTCATCAGCGACCAGGGTAGTCCGAAGGTTTCGCAGTCGGCCCCCTAGTCGGATGCCACGAACCGACAACCCGCCGACCCGGTTGCCCCGGTAGGTTTCGCAGTCGGCCCCCTAGTCGGATGCCACGAACCGACAACCCGCCGACCCGGTTGCCCCGGTAGGTTTCGCAGTCGGCCCCCTAGTCGGATGCCACGAACCCCGGGCTATGTCAGTATGAACGGATGGATCTGGGACTTGCGGGTCGGGTTGCTCTGGTGACCGGGAGTTACCGGGGGACCGGTGCCGGTATCGCCCGGGTGCTGGCCTCGGAGGGAGCAGAGGTGGTGGTACACGGATTTGATCGGGGTCAAGCCGATTGGCTGATCGACGAGCTGGGTGCTCCCGCCCGGGCGGTTTGGGGCGACGTCTGCACCGACGAGGGGGCGGAGTCGGTGGCCCGGCAGTGCGGTGGAGTGGACATTCTCGTCAACAACTACGGGACCGCCGTTGGAAGCACATGGGACGAGGACGGTACGGAAGTATGGGTCGAGGCCTACAACCGCAACGTTCTGAGTGCAGTGCGCATGAGCCGTTCGATGGTGCCGGCCATGAAGAACAGGGGTTGGGGCAGGATCGTGCTGGTGTCCACCATCGGGGCCACCCGCCCGGGTGAGCGCATCCCGGGTTACTACGCGGCCAAGGGGGCGTTGCCGGCCCTGACGGTGAGCCTGGCCCGGGAGCTGGCCGGCACCGGGGTGACGGTGAACTGCGTGAGCCCCGGGGCCATCGCCACTCCCGAATTGGTGGAGATGTGGACCCGCCAGGCCGAAAGGGACGGCCGCTCCACCGATTGGGCCGACATCGAGCGCCACGTGACCACCCAGATCATGCCCACCCTCACCGGACGCATCGCCAGCGTCTCCGACGTGGGGGAGCTGGTGGCCTTCGTGTGCAGCGATCGGGCCCGCCAGATCCACGGTGCCCACCTGCGGATCGACGGTGGCGCGGCCGACGTGGTGACGTGAACCGGTAAGACGGCAACGGGCATGGGACGGCACTTGTGAGCGAAGTCCTCGGTCGAATGAGCTGTCGAACGCCCCGAGCCGGCGGCCATGGGACGGCACCGACAAGCAGGTGGGGTTAGGCTGCTCGGCGATGCCCACCCTGTACGACGTGGTTCGGGACTTCAGCCGCACCTGGCCCGACAAGCTGGCCGTGCTGACCGAGCAGGACGGTCATCGCACCTACCGCGATCTGGCCGCCCACGGCGGTGCCATCGCCCACCAGTTCCAGAACAAGTTCGGACTGGGTTTGGGGGATCGGGCCTGCATCTGGATGCGGAATCGTCCCGAGTACATCGAGTGCCAACTGGGGATGCAGGCCATCGGGCTGGCCGGCGTGCCGATCAACCCGGAGTGGTCCGACCCCGAACTGGAGTTCGTTCTTCACCACTCCCGATGCCGCCTGGTGTTCGCCGAGGCCGAGCGAGCCGAGCGAGCCGTGGCGCTGACCAGGGACATGGACTGGGTGGACGCAGTGATAAGCGTGGACCAGCCGGTGGATGGGGCCTTGTCGTTGGCCGACCTCATGGGTGACGCCCCCGAGGGGGCCGGCCTCGACCTGCCCCCGGTGGACGGGTTCGTGGAGGGCAATGTTCTGTACACCTCGGGCACCACCACCGGGCGGCCCAAGGCGGTGCCCATGAGCCCCGAGCTCTTCGCCGGCGGGGCGGTGCCCTACGAGGAGATGTTCGGGCTGAGCCACACCGACCGCTCGCTGGTGGTCACCCCGCTGTTCCACGGCAACGCCATGGGTGGGGCCATGTCGGCCCTGAGCCGGGGGGCCAGCGTGGTCATGCAGCGCAAGTTCTCGGCGTCGCGGTTCTGGTCGCTGGTGGATCTGTACCGGCCCACCTACTTCTTGACGTTGGTGCCCATCGTCAACATCTTGATGACCCTGCCGCCCGGCCCCCACGAGAAGTCCCACTCGCTCAGGGTGATGATCCCACTGGGTTGTGCCCCGATCATCGACCAGATCGAGGAGCGCTACGGCGTTGCCTGCATGGACTGGTACGGCATGACCGAGGCCGGGTCGGGCACCTACACCCGGCTGGACGAACCCCGCCGGCCCGGCTCGGTGGGCAAACCGTTCGAGGGGTCGGTGCTGAGGATCTTTCTGCCCGACGGCCGTGAGGCTCCGGTGGGGGAGCCGGGGGAGATCTGCTTTCTGCGCTCCAGCATCGGGTTCGACGGCTACATCGAGGACGTCGAGGCCACCGAGGCCGCGGTGTCCGGCGACTGGTTCCGCACCGGCGACCTCGGCTACGTGGACGGCGACGGCTATCTGTACTTCGTGGACCGCCAGAAGGACATCGTGCGCCGGGGCGGGGAGAACCTGTCCACCATCGAGGTGGAGACCGCGCTGCGCACCCACCCGGCAGTGGCCGATGTCGCGGTGGTGGCCCGACCCGACCCGGTGCTGGGCGAGACGGTGGCCGCGTTCATCGTGGTGGCCGACGGCTGCGAGCCGCCCACCGAGGACGACCTGCGAACCCACACCGCCGACACCCTGGCCCCCTACAAGGTGCCCACCACCATCGAGCCCCTCGAGGAACTGCCCCGCACCGGCAACGGCAAGGTCGAGAAGTTCCGCCTCCGCCAACACTTCGCCTGATCGGGGTGCGACCCTCAGCGGCAGTATTGATTGGGCCGCTGGTTTGTTCTCGCAGCAGTTTTGATTGGGGTGCCGGTCAGCCCAGGCGGTGTTTTTGCACCTTGCCGAGGGCGTTGCGGGGGAGTTCGGCTATCAGGTGCAGTCGGCGGGGGTGCTTGAAGGGGGCGCACACTCCCTCGAGGTGGGAGCGCAGATCCTCCAGGGTGGGGGAGGCGCCGGGGGTGGGTACGACCCAGGCGGTCACCAGTTCGCCCCACTCCTCGTCGGGGGTTCCGGTCACCGCCACGTCCTCGACGGCCCGGTGGGAGCGCAGGGCGTCCTCCACCTCCCGGGGGTAGACGTTCAACCCGCCGGAGATGACCAGCTCCTTGGCCCGGCCCCGCAGCAGCAGGTAGCCGTGCTCGTCGAACTCGCCCAGATCGCCGGTACCGAACCAGCCCTCCCGGTCGAACGCCGCCGCGGTGGCCTCGGGTCTGCGCCAGTAGCCGGAGAACACGTTAGGCCCCCGCACCTGCACCTCACCGGTGCCGGGAGCGAGCCTCAGCTCCACCCCGGGCAGGGGGAAACCCACCGTACCCGGCCGGCGGGGGCCGTCGTGGGGGTTCGACACCAACATGATGGTCTCGGTCATGCCGTAGCGCTCCAGCACCCTAACCCCGGCCAACTGGTTCAGGCGGTGATGCAGATCGGCGGGCAAAGGAGCGGAACCGGACACGCACAGTCGCAGCTTGGACAGCTCCCCGACCCGGGACGACCGGGCCAGCCGGGAATACATGGTGGGCACCCCGAAGAACAGGGTGGCGTGGTGAACCGCAGCCGCGTCCAGCACCGCATCGGGGGAGAACCCGTCAACCAGTACCGCGGAGGCACCGGCCAGCAGGGTGCCGTGCAGCCCCACCCCCAGCCCGTGCATGTGGAACAGAGGCAGCGCCAGCACCAGGCGGTCGTCGGGGGCCCACCGCCAGGCGATGCGGACCGACTCGGCCCCGGCCAGCAGGTTGCCGTGGGTCAAAACCGCGGCCTTGGGTGCTCCGGTGGTGCCCGAGGTGTAACCCAGCAGGGCCGCATCGCCGCCGGAGAGCTGATCGAGGCCGGGGGCGGTGCCGTCGTCGAGATCGAGTCGGGGGGCGACCACCAGCATCTCCGGGGACAACTCGGCCAACCACCGAACCCATGCGGGCCTATCCACCACCGCGGCCCGGGGCTCGGCGTCGCCCACGATGTGGGCCAGCTCCGCCTGCCGGTAGGCCCCGTTCACCGGCACCACGATCAGCCCCAGTCGCAACGCGGCCACGTGGGCAACCACCAGATCAACCGATGGGGCCGCCGAGAGGATGATCCGGTCGCCCTTGCGCAGACCCGCCCGATAAAGCCGTCCGGCGGCGGTAGCGGTGCGCTCCGCCAGGTCTTTCCCGGTTGCCCAACCGCCTTCGACGTCCCACAGCACCGGTTCGGATGGCTGCGCCGACCAGCGACGGGCCCAGGCCGCGGGCAGGCCGACCTCGGCGGTGAGATCCACCGAGTGGGGATCGACCCCGGCGGGAAAATGAACGGCATCGGCTCGGGCTGTGGTCACGATCACGATATTGTCACCGGCTCGATTGACTTCTCCGAAAGTTCTGGGAACATAGGCCCATGAGCATCGAAGTAACGGCGCTACCGGCAGCTCTGGGAGCCACGGTGGAGGCGCTGGACGTGAACCGGCTCGACGACGACATGGCGACAGAGCTGCGGGAGGCACTGTGGGCCCACAAGGTGCTGTTCTTCCCGGGAATCCACCTGAGCGACGAACAACAGGTGGCCCTGGGATCGGTGTTCGGCGAGTTGGCCGCGGTGAGCAACGACGACACCGATCACCGCCGGCACGAGACGGTGGACGACGAGGGCAGGATCCTGGTGCTGGACAGTTCCAACCCGTATTCCCGGGCCAATTTCTGGCACACCGACGTGACCTTCGCCCGCAACCCGCCCCTGGGCTCGTTGCTGTCGATGAAAGTGTCTCCCTCCAGCGGAGGCGACACCATGTGGGCCAACACCCAAGCCGCCTACGAGGGGTTGTCCGCCCCCGTCAAGGCGGTCATAGAAGGGCTCACCGCCCGCCACGGTCGAACCGGGCTGACCGAGTTCACCGACCACCCCGTGGTGACCATCCACCCCGAGACCGGCAAGCAGGTGCTGTTCGTGAACCGGGGCTGGACGTCGTCGCTGAACGGGCTCAGCAACCTGGAAAGCACCCACCTGCTTGATCTGCTGTGCGCCCACATGGAGCAACCCGAGTACACCGTGCGGTGGAGTTGGAGCACCGGCGACGCCGCCCTCTGGGACAACCGCTGCACCATGCACTACGCCCTGGCCGACTACGGCACCGACCAACGCCGCATCCACCGCGTCACCATCTACCCCCCCGCATAAAACCGCGCGGGTGCTCGCTGCATGCCGTTTTTGGTGCCGGGCCAGCGAAGAAGCAGTACTTCTTCGCGGAGTTGTTCGTTGGTGGCGGTGGCGTGGCGGGTGCGAAAGAGGTCGGTGGCTTCGACTTCGTATCCGGCGCGTTCCGCGATGTCCGCGAGGACCTGGCCTGTGCGGATGGCAAACTCCGCAGGTAGGAGGCTTGGTCGCCCACTACGTATGCCAGTCGGGCACCGGGCCTCAGCACTTTGCCAAGTGAGGCGAAGTGGCGAGCCATGCCGCCGAAGTAAAGCTTAGTGACCCGATGGTACATCCGCTCGAAACCCGACTCCTTACCGAGTGCAACACGCCGAGCTTCGATAGCGTTGGCGATCCGCTCCACTTCGGGATCACCCTTGATCCATAAGTCGTCATCGTCGTGGCGATAAACCCCTCGTGTGTTGGAGCGCACCAGCCCTCGCTTCATAGCCTGAAGTTCGGCCTTCTCGCGGATGTACCCCAGGATCACCGATTCGAGTCGCACCGTTCGGGAGTAGTCCTTCTCATTGGGATATGGGGGCGATGTAATGACCGCGTCGATGCTGTTCGGCGCAATGTGCTTGTTGACCGTTCGAGCGTCCCCGTCCATTGCCCTGGCAAGTGGTGTGCTCAACGCTCCCAGGTGCCGCAAGTCGTCGGACATGGACAACACGCACGAAAGCCATCTATTCACCACGCAGGCATCCTGTTTGATCTTGCCCAGGCCAACCTCGGGGCCGAACCGGAGATTGCCGACATCGGTGGGTAGCACTCGGGCGAGCGCGAGAAACTCGTGGGAGGCGAACGCCGCGTCCGCCTCCGACTCCAGTACATCCTTCAAGACGAGTACCTTGTGCAGCGGCAGAGGGCTGATCGAGTTCTTGAGAAGTAGCTTGGCGGTTTGTGTCGGCAATGAGCGAAGTCTCACACCGGGCGGCGGTGACTGCATCGGTTCGTCGCTGATGCCGTCCGCGGCCAGCTCGACCAGTGCTCTTTGCGCGACGAACCGGGCGTGGGCGGCGAGACCGTCGGGGTCGGGCGACCAATCCACCTTGGTGGCGGCAGCGAAGCGGGACACCCCGACTGCTTCGAGGCCGACGCTTGGTATCCCCAGCTTTTTCGCCTCCACCAGCGTCGTGCCGGTGCCGCAGAAAGGATCCAGCAACCTATGGCGGCCGTCGAGACCGAACCGATGGGCGTAATCCCGCACCAGATGCGGCGGAAAGGACAGCACGAAGCGATACCAGTCGTGAGCAGGAGCATCCTGGGCCAGCAAAACGTTCATCGAGCCGTTCGTCCCAGGACGGCGCGCTTCACCCACGCCGGCCACCGTAGACCACGAGCCGCTGCCCGGAAGCGGAATCGTGTGTGGCTCAACCTCGTTGAGGTGCTTCACAACCATCCTTCCCGCTGGAGCTTCTTGCCTTTGGACATTCACTCAACTCTATGCATCAGCAGTGACACATAGTCGCCAAGGCAAAGGACCGCGCCCCACCGGCAGCGTCGGCAAGGAGCCCCCGGGCCAATCAACTATTATATAAGTGTACCAATATAATAGTTGACTAATATGGTTAGCTCTCGTAGGGTCGTGTCGTGGTGAGCGGATATCTGGTCAACCGAGAGGCGGAGGCGGCCAGGCTGCGGAGTTTGCTCGACCGGGGCAGGCCTGCGTTGGCGTTGGTTCACGGCCGTCGGCGGGTGGGAAAGACCTATCTGCTGTCCCGGCTCTGGGCATCCGAGCAGGTGCTGTACTACTCGGCATCGTCAACTGCTCCGGCGATCAACCGGCAGGTGCTGATCGAGGAGGCCGCCCGCTGGTCGGGGCAACGGTTGCGAGCCGAGGATCACCCCACCTGGCGCACGGTCTTTCGCTCGCTGTTCAACCTCCGGCCCGATGATCCCGTCGTGGTGGTTCTGGACGAGTTCCAGTATCTGGCCGATGGCGAGAGCGGGCTGCGTGAGGTCGCCTCGGAACTGAACGCGGTATGGGAATCGCCGCTGTCGCGCTCCGCAGGCTTGCTGGTAGTTCTGTGCGGATCGGCGGTGAGCACGCTGGGGGCATTGGCTTCGGGCGGTTCGCCGCTTTATGGGCGGCTGGATGCTCAGCTCTCGCTGGAGCCGTTCGACTACTACGACGCGGGCTCCATGGTGGCCCGCTACTCGCCTCGCGACCGGGTTCGGGCCTATGGCGCTTTCGGGGGTCTGCCGGCCAATCTGGCGGTGGTGGACGACTCCCGCCCGGTGGGGGAGAACATAATCGAGTTGCTCCTGTCTCCTCATGGGGTGGTTCGCACCCGTCTGCTGACCGAGATCGACCAGGAGGAGGGATTACGCAGCACCGCCCGGTACCGGGCAGTGCTGGCCGCCATCGGTCTCGGGACCCGAACGGTCGGTGAGATCGCATCCACAATGGGCCAGCAGGCCGGAACCCCCCTGAAGCGGGTGATCGACCAGCTCGAGGACATGTCGTATCTGGTGCGCGAGCTGAATTTCGGAGCCTCCCCCCAACGAGGGGTTAGGTATCGATTGGCCGACCCGGCGACCCGTTTTCACTACGGCATCGGGCTGGGGGCCGAGTCGGCGGTGGCCACGCTGGGGGCCGAGGCTGTTTGGCAGACCCGGATCGAGCCCGAGGTTTTTCCCACCTACGTGGGTCGTCATGTCTTCGAGGACGTGGCCCGCCAAGCCTGTCGGCGCTGGGGGCCCGAACGGGGGCTGCCCGCGGTGGCCGAGTGGGGCGGATGGGTCGGGCGTGACCGATCCCGTCGCGAGGTGGAGATCGACCTGGCCGGCCGTACCCTCGACGGCACGATGGTCACCGGCTCGGTCGAGTTCCGCACCCGCCCCGCCGGGGCCCGAACCTATCTCGACCACGTAATCGCCCTGGAACGGCTGGCCGACAGTGGCCTCGGCCGGGCCCGGGAGGCCCTGGAACCCAAGTCGCCCTTCTGGTTCGTCTCCGCCGCCGGTTTCGCCCCGTCGTTCCACGAAGTAGCCGACCCCGCCCGCCACATCATCTGCTGGACCATCGACGACCTCTACCCCACCCCAACCGGATAGGCCAGATCCAGGAGGGCTTGTTCGACCACTTCGGTGAGGGCGGAGGGCCAGCGTGGTCATGGGGGCCCTGGTCGGCACGGAGACGAACAACTCCCGGCCCCGGTGTGGCCGGCTCCCCTGTTTCGCGATCGACATTTCCCCATTGACAGTAGATACACTTTCAGGGGACACTGAATGCATCATGAGAGCCGAAGCGTTCCGTTTTTGGGGGCTTGGCAGCGGGAGGAGTAGGGCCTGATGGCTCTACAATTCCCATCGATGAAAGGAGGGCAGGTGTTGCGCCTGCTCAAGAACATCGGCTACACCGTAGAGAGGCAGAAAGGTTCTCATCGCTGGTTGGTCGCCGACAACAGACCCTCGCTGGTTTTTGCTTGGCACGACAATGCCGATGTACCCCCACAAGCGCTGAAAAAATTGCTGGTCAAACAGGTTGGACTGACCAACGAAGAGATCGCCAAATTATTGTGAACAGCTACCCATATTGGAGTGACCAATGAAAGATGAAGTTCGGATTCGCCTGCACTCCGACCCCGAGGTTCCCGGCACTCGTTGGTGGGCTGAGAGCGACACCGGTTTCACCGGGGGTGCTGATGGGCTCAATGACCTGGTTGCCACCGTCCAGGAATGGGCAGCCGTTGACGGAGTACAAGTGTCGTTTAGGCTCATCCTAGAAGAGGCACCATCCTCCGAATCCGAGTTCGTTGATCCGATAATCCACAGCGGAGCAGAGATGTTTACTAGGCCATCTACATCCGAGAGCGGACCAAAATTTCGATTTACTCAGGTACCTTTAAGTACTCCAGTATGACATGAGATTCCAGGTAGTCACCCTTTGCGACTCCGCAAATGTGCGTGAGGGGATGCTCTCCCTTCTGTCAGCGGGAATTACAAGACTATGGCGGGCCCAGTTCCCTTCTGGGATGGAAGCCTTGCTGGCACTGGTGATCGAGCTTGACTCAAGTGAAGCCGAGATCCCCAAGGAGATGAGAATAAGAATCGAGGATGCCGACAGACATCTTCTGATGGAGTGTTCAGCGGTGTTTCAGACGGGGCCGGTGCCTCCGCATAATGATCCTGGCGAACCAATGGCCCTGCCCATGATAATAAACCTGCGTGATTTTCAGATACCGAAACCGGGGCGATACCAGATCGTGATCGACCCTCTTGAGCACGGGATAGAGCCGGTCGCTTTGGGGTTTAGGGCCAGTCATCCTCCATCCTCCGGCAGTTCGTGAACACAGTTCTTCGGCTTTTCCTACCAGGGTCTATTTGGACCAAAGACCACTAACCGAGTGGCGATACGAAATCGCATACGACTCCTCATGCAGGAAACCTGACCCTGCTGTTTATGGATAGGCCAGATCCAGGAGGGCTTGTTCGACGACTTCGGTGAGGGCGGGGTGGATGTAGAGTTGGCCGCGGGCCATTTGGTCGGTGGTGAGGCCGAATTGCATGCCCTGGATGAGTTGTTGGACGAGGGTGGGGGCTTGGGGGCCGATTACGTGGGCCCCGAGCAGGAGGCGGGTTCGGGGGTCGGCCAGGAGTTTGACGAAGCTGGTGGTGTCCTCCATGGCCCAGCCGTAGGCGGTGTCGCGGTAGTGGCGGACGGCTTTTACGTAGGCGCGTCCGGCGGTTCGCAGGGCTTGCTCGGTGAGGCCGACGGCGGCCACTTGTGGGTGGGCGAACACCGCGTGGGGGACGCCGGAGTGGTCGGGGCGGCGCAGGTCGTCGGGATGGGCGATGTTGTGGGCCACCACCCGGGTGTCCTCGTTGGCGGTGTGCTTGAGCTGAACGGGGTGGCAGATGTCGCCCAACGCCCACACCCCCTCCACCCCGGTGCGCAGGAACTCGTCGGTCACCACGTAGCCGGCCGCGTCCAGCTCCACCCCCGAGCGGGTCACGCCCAACTGCTCGCCGTTGGGCACTCGGCCGGTGGCCACCAGCAGAACGTCACCGGACACGGCGCGGGCCTCGGTGCGCACCGTGATGCTGGACCCGGCCCGCGACACCCCGACAACGGGCGAGCCCAGAGCGGTGTCCATGCGCCCGGCCACGATCTCGGTGAACGCCGCCGACACGTCCTCGTCCGCGGCCCGCAGCAGTCGCTCGGAGCGGTTGACGATGGACACCGACACCCCCAGGGCGTCGAACACGTGGCCCAGTTCGGCGGCGATGTAGCCCCCTCCCAGGATCACCAACCGCTCGGGCAGCGCCTCCAGGCGCATTATGGTGTCGGAGGTGTGGTAGGGCACCTGGTCGAGGCCGGGGATCGGGGGGATGAACGGTCGAGCACCGGCGGCCAGAACGATGTGGTCGCCGGTGATCCGGCGGCCTCCCACCTCCAGCACCTTGTGGCCGACGAAGCGGGCGTCGCCCTTCAGCACGGTGACGTT
Source organism: Acidimicrobiales bacterium (assembly GCA_965115985.1). GTDB lineage: Bacteria > Actinomycetota > Acidimicrobiia > Acidimicrobiales > Bin134 > Poriferisocius. Next base: position 3,271,801 of record OZ220474.1, on the reverse strand, counting down.
GTCGAGGCTGTGGCGGTAGTCCTCCCCGCCCCGGGCGATGGGATCGATGCGCCCGAACACCCGATCCACGATCTCGGGCCAGCGAACGCCGTCCAGCGAGGTGTCCACGCCCAGATGAGCGGTGCGACCGGCCTGACGAGCCACGTCGGCGGCGTACACGAACATCTTGGAGGGGATGCAGCCCCGGTTGAGGCAGGTGCCCCCGAAGACGTCCCGCTCCACGAGGACCACCCGCCAGTCGTCGAAATCGGGGGTGAGCACGCTGTTGCCCGACCCGGTGCCCACCACCACCAGATCGAAGCGCTCCGGTTTCTCAGGCATTCGGCCCTCTCCAGGCATTCAGTCCTGCCCGGGTGGGCCCTTGACGGTTTGGTCCTCCTCGACGAGCTGGGCCCGACGGCTGGGGTTGCGGCCCAGTCGGACGTCCTCGTGACGCTGCATGATGGCCTCGGCGTACACGTAGTCGGTCCAGATGTAGAACTGGTCGTCCAGCACCGCCCGATACACCAGCTCGGCCACCTCGGGCGGCTTCACCGCGTCCTCGTAGATGGCCATCATCATCTGCATCCGCTCCTCGTCCTCGGCGGTGGGGTCGGGCGGGATGATGGGCGAGCGCAACGACTCGGGGCGGTTCCGCTCGGAGTTGATGATATTGGTTCTCACCAGGCCGGGACACAGAACCGACACCCCCACCGACGACCCCCGGTCCTGGAGTTCGTTGTAGAGGGTCTCGGAGATGGTCACCACCGCGTGCTTGGAGGCGTTGTAGGGGCCGATGTTGGGATACGAGGTATGGCCGGCGACCGAACCGGTATTGACGATGTGACCGTCGCCGTGCTCCAACAGGTGGGGCAAAAACACCCGGATGCCGTGAATCACCCCCCACAGGTTCACTCCGAGGATCCACTCCCAGTCGGCAGTGGTGAGCTCGTCCATCAAGCCGCCGCCGCCCACCCCGGCGTTGTTGCACACCACGTTCACCCGTCCGAACCGGGACAGGGCGGCCTCGGCCAGCTCGTCCATCTCCCGCTCCGAGCTCACATCGGTGAGCACGCCCACCGCGTCGATTCCGGCGTCGTTCATCTCGGCCACCGCGGCGTCCATGGCGGGGCCCTCCACATCGGCGATCATTATTCGGGCTCCGGCGGCACCGAACCGGTCGGCCATGGCCCGGCCCATACCGCTGGCCCCTCCGGTGATCACTGCCGCTTTGCCCTCGAGAGTTTCCATGGGCCGACGCTATCGCCTGCACACGACCGAAGCCGGTGTCGTAAGGCCGCGAAGGGCCGGGGGACTAGGGTTCGGGCGGTGAGTGATCTGTGCGCGGTGCTGATGTTCCCTCCGGCGATGGCCCGGTCGGAGCTCGACGGTCTGCACCGGCGGTTCGACGGGGTTGCGTTCCACAACATCGGCTACATAGAGCCCCACGGTCTGCGGGACGCCAAGGCCAAGGGTCGGGCGACCGACGAGCTCCTGGCCACCGCGCCGCCCCTGTCGGAGGCGCAGAAGGCGGTGATCGCCCAGGCCGATGTGCTGATGGCCCTCGACCTGCCCCCGGGCATCAGGGACTGGGCCCCCGGCTGCGCTGGGTGCAGGCGATCGGCGCGGGAATCGGCCAGCTCGAACCGGCCGAGCTGAGGGCCCGGGGCATAACCCTGACCAACGCCGCCGGGGTGGCCTCCGCCCCCATCGCCGAGTTCGTGATCGGTCGCCTTCTGGAGGTGTGGAAGGACGTCCGGGTGCTGGAGCGCCAACAGCGGGAACACCTCTGGCGGATGCACCAGGGCCTGCTGGTGAAGGGTCGCACCATCGGCATCGTCGGGCTGGGAGCCATCGGGCGCGACGTGGCCCGTCGGGCCCGGGCGTTCGAGATGACCGTTTTGGCCAACCGCCGCTCGGCCCGGGCGGGCGATGCCGACCCCGATGCCGACGAGATCCACGGACCGGACGGGCTGGACGAGATGCTGGCCCGCAGCGACGCGGTGGTGCTGTGCGCCCCCCAGACCCCCGAGACCGTCGATCTGTTCGACGCCGAGCGTCTGGCCCGGCTCAAGCCCGGGGCGGTACTGGTGAACGTGGCTCGGGGGTCGCTCATCGACGAATCCGCTCTGGTGGCCGCCCTGGAGGCCGGGCAACTGGGGGCCGCGGTGCTCGACGTCACCCGCGAGGAGCCGCTGCCGGCGAACAGCCCCCTGTGGGAAGCGCCCAACCTGTACCTGTCGCCCCACTGCTCCACGGCCCGGGAGGGGTACGACCAGGCCCTGATGGAACTGTTCTGCGATAATTTGGAGCGTTACATGGCCCAGGAGCCGCTGCGCAACGTGGTGGATCCCGACCGGGGCTACTGAGGATCCACTCACTGCTCGCTTACTGTTGGTGTCCGAACACCGAGAATCGAGGAAAACAAATGCCATCCCCAGCCTTCGTCGCCGAAGTGGCGGCCATTCGGGAGCGTATGCAGGAATCCACCGACGGCCCCCCGCCCGACATAGCCACCGTCCGGGCCGGTTTCGAGGAGGGGTACAGCTCGATGCCCGTACCCGACGGGGTGAGATTCGAGGCGGTCGATGCCGGAGGAGTTCCCGCCGAGTGGGTGACACCGGCCGAGGTCGAGGGCAACCGGGCCATCCTCTACCTCCACGGCGGCGGGTACGTGGTGGGCAGCCTGAACACCCACCGCCATGTGGTGAGCCGCCTGGCATCGGCCGCCCGGGCTCGGTTGCTGAACGTGGGTTACCGCCTCGCCCCCGAACACCCGTTTCCCGCCGCGCTGGACGACGCGACAGCCGCCTGGGAGTGGCACTTGGAGAATGGGGGAGACGCGGCCCACACCGCCGTCTCCGGGGATTCCGCGGGTGGGGGACTGGTCATCGCTCTGTGCATGAGGCTGCGGGACGAGGGGCGGAAACTCCCGGCGTGCGCCGCCCCCATCTCTCCGTGGACGGATCTGACCTTCTCGGGCGACTCGATCACCGAACGGGCCGATCGCGACCCCATGCTTTCGGGGGCCGACTCCCTGAGCGGGATGGTCGGGGCCTACGCCGCCGGACAGGACACCACCCACCCCTACCTCTCCCCGGTGTTCGGCACCTTCGACGATCTGCCCCCCATGATGATCCAGGTCGGCACCGAGGAGGTGCTCTACGACGACAGCACTCGAGTGGTCGGGGCCATCGAGGCCGCCGGCGGCCAGATTGAGTTCCGGCCCTGGGACGACATGATCCACGTCTGGCACCTGATGGCCGGCATCGCCCCCGAAGCCGAGGCCGGCATCGCCGAACTGGCGGCCTACATCGCCGGGAGAACCTAGAGGCGAGCCTCGAGGAAACTCCCGCGGGGATGGCGGGGCCGGAGCCGGGCGAGCTCAGAAACTCCCGCGGGGATGGGGCCGGGCGGGCTCAGAAACTCCGGCGGGGGATGGCGGGGCCGGGGCCGGGCGAGATCAGACGGCGGCCAGGCGGGATCCGAGCGTACGCAGTTGCTGGGTGCCCGCCCCCAGACTGCATTCGATGTGCTTGTTCCACAGGGTGTAGCGATGGAGGGGGTAGTCGATGCTCACCCCCATGCCGCCGTGGACGTGCTGGGTGGCGTGAGCCACGTCGTGGGCCCAGTGGGAGGCGTACCACTTGGCGATGGGCAGCCGCAGCGAGGCGTCGTTGCCGGTCGTCAGGTCGTAGAGCACGGCGTAGCTACACAGACGCACCGCCTCGACGTGCATGAACTGGTCGGCGAGCCGCTGGGTGACCGCCTGGAAGGTGGCCACCGGCCTGCCGAACTGCTCGCGCTGAGAGGTGTATTCGGCGGCCAGGCGCAGCGCCCGGTCCACCACTCCCACCTGGGTGGAGCACAGCAGGGCCACCGCCCGCTGGGCCAGCCACTGTGCCGAGACGCCATCGGCCGGGCCCAGGGGTTCGCACGGGGCTCCGTAGAAGCTCACCTGATGCACGGGCTGGAGTCGGGTGGACATGCCCGCCTCCATGGTCACCGCCGGATCGGACAAATCGACCAGGAACAGCCCGGTGCCGCTGATGGTGCCGTTGTCGGTGCCGTCGTCGAGGCCCGCCACCACCACGATCTTCGAGGACTCGGCGGCGAACTCCACCACCTCCTTGGTGCCCACCAGCTTGCCGCCCACCACCCGGGCCATGGGATTGGCGACGTCGTCGTTCAAATACTCCTGGAGACCCACGGTCAGCAGGTTCGACCCGTCGGCGCAACCGGGTAGTTCCCTCAGGCGCTGCTCGGCGGTGCCGAAGGCGTCCACCGCCATGGCCGCCAGCATCCCGCTCCACAGCGGTACCGGGGCCACATGGCGGCCCTGAGCCTCCAGTACCTGGGCGACGGCGATCAGGTCGAGCCCGCCACCGCCCACGTCCTCGCCCAGGCCGATGCCCACCAGCCCGGCCGCAGCCAGCTCACCGTACACGTCCCGGTCGAACCACTCCCCGGCGGCCTCGACGGCCGCCAGCCGCTCCATGTCGAGCCGGTCGCCCATGATCCGGTTGGCCAGATCGGCCACCGCCTGCTGCTCCTCGGTCAACGTGAAATCCATCTTCCTACCTCCTTGTTCGGGCTATTCGGGTCGGCCCGCTATTTGGGCCGCTCGGACTGTTCGGGTCGGCCCGCTATTTGGGCCGCTCGGACTGTTCGGGTCGGCCCGCTATTTGGGTCGCTCGGACTGTTCGGGTCGGCCGGTCGATACTGCCGGTTGCCACTACTTGCGGCGCTTCTCCCGGGGCAGGCCCAGGCCGGCCATGCCGATGATGTCGCGCTGGATCTCGTTGGTGCCACCGCCGAAGGTCAGAACCCAGCAGCCCCGGTAGGACTCCTCCATGCGATGGGAGAAGTCGGCATGGGGGGAGCCCTTCTTGAGGTGTCCGGTGGCCCCCACCACCTCGGTGAGTCCCGAGTAGACGAGGTGCATCGACTCCGAGCCCCACACCTTGACGGTGGACGCCAGGGCCGGATTCACGTTGTGGCCCACGGTGCTGTCGTGGGCCACCTTCCAGTTCAACAGGTCGAGGAACTCCACCCGGGCCCGGCACTCGGCTAGCTTCACCTGCACCCACTCCTGGTCGATCACCCGGCGACCGTCGGGCAGCTTGGCCTCCCTGGCCCACTCCACCGCCTGGTCCACCAGGTTGGCGATGCCCCCGGAGGCGCACAACGACACCCGCTCGTGGTTCAACTGATTGGTGATGAGCCCCCAACCCCCGTTGATCTCGCCCACCCGCAGCCAGTCGGGTACCCGAACGTTGTCGTAGAACGTGGCCGTGGTGTGGGTATTGCCCATGGTGACGAACGGCTGGATGTCGAAACCGGGATCGTCGGTGGGCACCAAGAACATGGTGATGCCCTTGTGAGCGGGGGCGTCGGGGTCGGTGCGGGCGGCCAGCCAGACGTAGTCGGCATCGTAGGCCAGGCTGGTGAACATCTTCTGACCGTTGATGATCCACTCGTCGCCGTCGCGCACCGCCCTGGTGGTGAGCGCGGCCAGATCGGTACCGGCGGTGGGTTCGGAGTAGCCGATGGAGAAGTGCATCTCGCCGGCCAGGATCTTCTTCAGGAAGAAGTCCTTCTGGCGGTCGGTGCCGTATTCCCGGATGGTCGGGCCCACCGTGTTGATGGTGAGGAAGGGAACCGGCACCTGGGCGGCCCAGGCCTCGTTGAAGAAGATGTACTGCTCGATGGGGGTGAACCCCTTGCCTCCGTACTCGGTGGGCCAGCCCACCCCCAGCCAGCCGTCGCCGCCGATCCGGCGGATCAGGGCCTTGTAGTGCTCGTTGGGCTCGGTCTCGGTGTGGCGGATCCTCTCGCGCACCTCATCGGTCATCAGATCGGAGAAGTAGCCCCGCAACTCCTGCTGGAGCGCCAGTTGGTCGTCGGTCAGCTCGACACGCATGACCCCAGTGTGCCAGCCCCGACCCGCAGTGGGCCATCCAGGGGTGGTCAGCCCCCCGACCAGCCCCGACCCGCAGTGGGCCATCCAGGGGTGGTCAGCCCCCCGACCGGCCCCGACCTCCCCGAACCAGGGTGGGCCATCCTGGGACAAGTAACCTCCGGGAAATGCTGGTCGTGGGGCTGACAGGAGGTATCGGGGCGGGTAAATCCACTGCTGCGGAACGGTTCGGCGAGCGAGGGGCGGTGGTGATCGACGTGGACGCCATCGGGCGGGAGGTGCTGGCCCCGGGGGGGCGGGCCGAGCAGGGGGTGATCGACGTTTTCGGCCCCGGGATACTGGACGAGCACGGTCGCATAGATCGGGCCAAGGTGGCCGCCGAGGTGTTCGGTCGCCCCGACCGATTGGCGGCGTTGGAGACGGTCAGCCATCCGGCCATCAACGCCGAGCTGGAGAGCCGCCTCCAGGAGCTGGCCGACGGGGGAGAGGTCCGGGTGGTGGTGTTGGACATGGCGGTTCTGGCCGAGAGCCGCCTGGGGCGTCTGGAGTCGGGGCGGGGCTATACCCAGGTGGTGGTGGTGGAGGCTCCCGAGGCGGTGCGGCTGCCCCGGCTCATCCGTCGGGGCCTGACCGAGAAGCAGGCCCGAGACCGCATGGCCAGCCAGGCCACCGATGCCCAGCGCCGAGCCCTGGCCGACCATGTGATCGTGAACGACGGCAGCCCCTCCGAACTGGCCGCGGCCGTGGACCAGGTTTGGACCGAGCTGGTTGGCGAACAGCCCGGACCCGACAGCGAGTAACCCGGGTTGGCCGGCGAACGACCCGGGCCATGGGCCTGCAACCCCAGCCAACCGGCCGGCGAACGACCCGGGCCGGTCAGGAGCGGGGGACTTGTTCCCAGGGTTGGCCCTTGTAGGGGTCGGGTTCCTTGGGCAGGCCCAGCACCCGCTCGCCGATGATGTTGCGCTGCACTTCGTTGGTGCCCCCGGCGATGGCCATGGCCGGAGCTCCTACGACCGCTCCGGCCCACTGGTCGCGGTCGTCATCGCCCGCCTCCCAGGCCTGGCCCGACGGGCCGACCAGCTCCATGGCCACATCGGATGCCCGGCGGCCTATCAGAGCCGCGTTCAGCTTGGCGATCGAGCCCTCCGGCCCCGGTGCCCGTCCGGCCTCGGCGGCCTCGCGGATCCGCATACCGATGAAGGCCTGGATGCGCTCGCGGATGTAGAGGTCGGCCAGCGCATCCCGCATCACCGGGTCGCGGTCGCGGTCGCGGAGCTGGGCCTCCTTGATCAGCTTGGTGCTGTTCATGGTGCCGCCCAGGGCACCGGAGCCGCCGGCACCGATGGCCACCCGCTCGTACATCAACATGGCCACGGCCACGTTCCAACCGTTGCCCTCGCCCCCGACCAGGCAGTCGTGACCCACCTTCGCATCGGTCAGGTAGATCTCGTTGAAGTGCGAGCTTCCGTTGATCTGGCGCAGCGGTCGGACGTCCACCCCGGGCAACGACAGGTCGACGATGAACATGGACAGTCCCCGGTGCTTGGGCTGGGTCGGGTCGGTGCGAGCCACGCACAGCCCGTACTCGCAGTACTGGGCCCCCGACGTCCACACCTTCTGACCGTTCAGCACCCACTCGTCGCCGTCGCGCACCGCCCGGGTGGCCAGCGAGGCCACGTCGGATCCGGCACCGGGCTCGGAGAACATCTGGCACCAGATGTCGTCGCACCGAATGATCCGGGCCTGGTGGCGGGCCCGCTGCTCGGGGGTGCCGAAGTCGTTCATCACCGGTAGGCACATCCCGTGGGAGATGGCCGCGGGCACCAACGGGGCCTGGTACTGGGACAGCTCCCGGTTGAACACCTCCAGGTAGCTCTTGTCGAGTCCCAGCCCGCCGTACTCCACCGGGTAGGTGATCCCCCCCAATCCGGCGTCGGCCAGCGCCCGATGGAACCGGCGGCACTCGGCCACCAGCCCGGCCTCGGTCCAATCCACCGGCAGCTCCCGGCGGGAAACGGCATTGGCGGCCAGGAACTCCCCGGCCCGCTCCCGGAACTCATCGAGGGTGACGGTCATGGCTCAGAGGCTAGCCGCTGCCGTGCCCGCCTATTCCCTTGTCGGACGACGGAGGCCGTGACATGATGAGGGCAAGAGGACGAGGCCAGGAACGACCACTCGTGAAGGTGCTGTTCTTGGGCCTCGGACAACCACGAGCCGGATAAAGGGAGAGTAGAGCTGTGGAAACAGCAATGTTCGTCGCCATTGCCGGTCTGTTCGTGAGTTTTTGGGGTTTCAGTTGGCAACACCTACGTCGGATCGACGGCCTCGAAGCCAAGTTCGACAACAAGCTCGACGGCCTCGAAACCAAGTTCGACAACAAGCTCGACGGCCTCGAAACCAAGTTCGACAACAAATTCGATGAGTTGAGTTACCGGGTGTCCACCAACGGCGAGCGGCTGGCCCGCATTGAGGGTTTTCTGGGGATCGGGCTGTCGTCGACCGGGACTGCCGCGGCTGTGGCCGACCCTACCGATTCCCTGGCCGGGCTGCCGCCGGCCGGGGCTTCTGCGGCTGCCGCGGCTGTGGCCGACCCTACCGATTCCCTGGCCGGGCTGCCGCCGGGCTGAACCGGTCGGAAAACACTGGATCGCGGTCTCCTACGGTACCGCGGAACCTGCGTGTACCACCCTCTATCGGCCCGGCGACACAACCGCCTACGGCTCTTACGGCAACGCGGGGCCGACGCGTCCTGCGCTGATCGAGGGCCACCCGTTCAGGCCAGACCCAGTAGGCGGCGGGCGTTGTCGCCGGCCACGGCGGCCTTGTCGGCCTCGGGAAGGTCGGACTCGAGGAGTTGGCCCAGAACGTGGCTGATGCGCCGGCCCAGGGGCCACGAGTACAGGTCGGTGCCGTAGACGTAGCGGTGGGCCCCGTACCGGCGCACGTGGTCGGCGATGAAGTCGAAGTTGTAGGAGAGGCTGCAATCGAACACCAGGTTGGGGTGGGTGGCGGCCAGGTGGCCGCAGTGCTTGGTGCCCTCGTGGGTGGAGTAGCCGTCCAGCACCAGCATGGTTGTATCCGGGTGGCGGGAGGCGAGCAGGCCCACCTTCCACAAGGACTCCTCGGCGGTCTCGTCCAGGGCGTGGACCACCGGTAGAAGGCCCAGCTCACCCATGGCCCCCACGTAGGTCGAAACCCAGTGGTTGTCGAGGCTCACCCCCTGGAATCGGGTGTGGAGGCTCATCCCGACCAGGCCGAGCGGATCGGCGGCTCGCTCCAACTCGCCCAGGCTCAGCGGCCCGTCGCGGGGCTCCACGATGCCGATGGCCACCGGAAAGCGATCGGGGGTGGCGTCGCGGTAGGCGGCAATGCGGTCGTTCACCGCCCGGGTGTCGGCGTGGCCGTTGGGCCGAAGATAACCGTGACCGGGGATCACCGCGGCCTGATCCACACCGCCGGTATCCATGATCTCGATGCGCTTGGCCAGCTCCAGGGTGGCGTAGGCCTCGGGATCGGGAGTCTGCTCGGGGGGCAGCCCCAACGCACCGGAGGCGTCGCCCACATGGTGGTGGACGTCGAAGACGGAAATACCCGGCGAGCCGTCCACGACTACCTCCGCCCGAACCCCGGTTCGCCCATCAGCATCTACCTCCGCCCGGACACCTACTTCCGCCTGAACACCGGCTTGCGCTTCTCGCTGAACGCTCGGGGCCCCTCCTTGGAATCCTCGCTTTGGAACACCTTCCAGCCGTACTCGAACTCGTGGGCCAGGGCCTGCTCCTCGGTCATGCCGTCGGTCTCGTGAAGGGTCCGCAGGATGGCCTCCACGGCCAGGGGGCCGTTCTCGCAGATGGTGGCGGCGATCTCCCGGGCCTTGGCCAGGGCCTGGCCGTCGGGCACCACCTGGCCCACCAGGCCGATCCGAGCCGCCTCGGCCGCGGTTATGTGCTTGCCGGTGAGCAGGATCTCGGCGGCGTGGGTGTAGGGGATCTGGCGACGCAACCGCACCGCCGAACCACCCATGGGATACAGCGACCAGCGGGCCTCGGAGACCCCGAAGCGGGCGCTCTCGCCGGCCACCCGGATGTCCATGGCCTGGAGGATCTCGGTACCCCCGGCGATGGCCACCCCCTCCACCGCGGCGATGATCGGTTTGGTGGGCCGGTAACTGCGCAGCAGTGCCTTCCAGTGGATCTCGGGGTCGGCAGCCATGCGAGCCTCCACGTCGATCTCGGGGTCGGCGTTGCCGGCGTTGCCGCTCATGGCCTTCAGATCGGCACCCGAGCTGAAGTTGCCTCCGGCACCGGTCACGATGATGCAGCGAACGTCGTCGTCATTGGACGCCTCCTGGTAGGCGTCGTACATCCTCACCATCATCGCCCCCGACAGGGCGTTGTAGCGCTCGGGACGGTTCATGGTGATGACGACGGTCTGGTCCTCACGTTCGACAATGGCGTCGGGCATGGTCAGTTCTCCTTGGTTGGGGTGGGTTGGGGTGGGTCGGGCTGGTTCGGGTCGGACATGGTCAGGTCGGGTCGGGCTGGTTCGGGTCGGACATGGTCAGGTCGGGTCGGGCTGGGACGGGTCGGGCTGGGACAGTTCCTCGATCGGGGGGCAGGCGCAGAAGACGTTCTTGTCGCCGTGGGCACCGTCGATGCGGCCGACGGGAGGCCAATACTTCTGGTTGCGCACCCCGAGCAGGGGAAAGGCGGCCTGCTCCCGGCCGTAGGGGCGGTCCCAATGGTCGGCGGCGACGACCGCCGCGGTGTGGGGGGCGCGGCGCAGGGGGCTGTCATCCATGGCGATGAGCCCGTCGGCCACATGGTCGATCTCGGCCCGGATGGCGGCCATGGCGGCCACGAAGCGGTCGAGTTCGGCTTTGGACTCCGACTCGGTGGGCTCGATCATCAGCGTGCCCGGCACCGGGAACGACACGGTGGGCGCATGGAAACCGAAGTCGACGAGCCGCTTGGCCACGTCGTCCACCGTCACCCCGGTAAGAGCGTGCAGGGGCCGCAGATCGATGATGCACTCGTGGGCCACCAGGCCGTTGTCGCCGGTGTAGAGCACGGGGAACAGGTCGTGGAGGCGGGCGGCCAGGTAGTTGGCGTTGAGCAGAGCCACCCCGGTGGCCTCGGTCAGGCCCTCGCCCCCCATCGCGGTGATGTAGGCCCAGGAGATGGGCAGGATGCCGGCCGACCCCCAGGGAGCGGCCGAGATCGCGCCCACCCCGGTGGGCGGCCCGGCCCCGGCCACCACCGGATGGTTGGGCAGGTACGGAGCCAGGTGGGCACCGACCGCCACCGGGCCCACTCCCGGCCCGCCGCCGCCGTGGGGAATGCAGAAGGTCTTGTGCAGGTTCAGATGGGACACGTCGGCGCCGAACCGTCCCGGCCGGGCCACCCCCACCAGGGCGTTCAGGTTGGCTCCGTCCAGATACACCTGGCCGCCGCAGGCATGGATCAGGTCGCACACCTCCACCACGGTGGCCTCGTACACCCCGTGGGTGGACGGATAGGTGATCATCAGGGCGGCGAGCCGGTCGCGGTGCTCGTCGACCCGGGCCCGCAGGTCGTCCATGTCCACGTTGCCGTCGTCGTCGCAGCCCACCACCACCACCCGCATGCCGGCCATGACCGCGCTGGCCGCGTTGGTGCCGTGGGCCGAGGCGGGGATGAGGCACACGTCGCGCCGCGACTCGCCCCGATCCCGGTGATAACCCCGAATGGCCAGCAGCCCGGCCAGCTCGCCCTGGGACCCGGCGTTGGGTTGGAGCGATACCGCGGCGTAGCCGGTGATGGTCACCAGCATCTGCTCCAGCTCGGCGATCAGGGCCCGGTAGCCCTCGGTCTGTTCCGGGGGGGCGAACGGATGCACCCGGGCGAACTCGGGCCAGCTCACCGGCTCCATCTGGGTGGTGGCGTTGAGCTTCATGGTGCATGATCCCAGCGGGATCATCGTACGATCCAGGGCCAGGTCCTTGGAGGCCAGACGGTGCAGGTAGCGCAACATCTCGGTCTCGCCGTGGTAGCGGTTGAAGGTCGGGTGGGCGAGGTAGTCGCGGCCCCGGACGCCGTCGGTGGGCAGGGCGTCGGGGGTGGCGGCGTCCAGGGCATCGAAGTCCGCGACGTCGGCGCTGATCCCGAAAGCCCGCCACAGGGCAACCACCGTGGCCCGAGTGGTGGTCTCGTCCAGCGAGAAACCCACGGCGTCGTCGTCCACCGGTCGCAGGTTGAGGCCCTCGGCCAAGGCTGCGGCCATGATCTCCGAGGCCCGTCCCGGTACCCGCACGGTCACGGTGTCGAAGAAGTACACCGCCGGGATCTCGTACCCGTTTCGGCGCAACCGGTCGGCGGCGACGGCGGTGAGCCGATGCACCCGCCGAGCGATGCGAGCCAGCCCCTCGGGGCCGTGGTAAACCGCGTACATGGCGGCCATGACCGCCAGCAGCACCTGGGCGGTGCAGATGTTGCTGGTGGCCCGCTCCCGACGGATGTGCTGCTCACGGGTCTGGAGCGTCAACCGGTAGGCCACCGCTCCGGCGTCGTCCACCGACACCCCGGCGAGGCGACCGGGCAGCGAGCGCATCGCCGACTCGGGCACCGCGATGAATCCCGCATGGGGGCCGCCGAAACCCATTGGCACCCCGAATCGCTGCGACGACCCCACCACCGCGTCGGCTCCCAGCCTCCCCGGTGGGGCGAGCACGCACATGGCCAGCAGGTCGGTGGCCACCGCCACCAGGGCGTTCTCGTTGTGGGCCGCGGCGATGATCCCGCTCAGGTCGGGAATGCGACCGGAACTGGCGGGATAGGAGACCAGCACGCCGAACGCCCCGGCCACGAGCTGCTCGACGTCGGTCCGCTCCAGATCGGCGACGACCACCTCGATGCCCAGCGGCTCCGCCCGGGTGGCCATCACGTCGATCGTCTGGGGGTGGGTGTCGGCATCGACGACGAACCGGTCGTTAGGAGCCTTGCGGTTGAGCCGCCGCAGCAGTGTCATGGCCTCGGCCGCGGCGGTGGCCTCGTCCAGCAAGGAGGCGTTGGCCATGCCCATGGCGCACAGATCGGCGATCATGGTCTGGAAATTGATCAACGCCTCCAGGCGACCCTGGGAGATCTCCGGCTGATAAGGGGTGTAGGCGGTGTACCAGGCCGGGTTCTCCAGCACGTTGCGACGGATAACCGGTGGGGTGATGGTGTCGTAATAGCCCATGCCGATCAGAGAGGTGACCACCTGGTTGCGGTCGGCCAGAGCCCTCAAGGCCTCGGTGGTGGCCGCCTCGGTCGTCCCCGCCGGCAACTCCAGGGGGCCGTCGGAGCGGATGTTCGAGGGCACGGCCGCGTCCACCAGCGCCTCCTGGCTGGGATAACCCAACTCGGCCAGCATCGCGGCCCGATCCCGAGGGTCGGGCCCGATGTGGCGGGCCCGAAACTCCTCGGGGTTCTCCAGATCAGCCAGACTCGCAGCAGCCAAGACGGACGACACCACTGCCACCTCCTACCGGCAATCCGAAGTTGACCGCTGCCGGCTCGCAGGAGACGAAACCGACGACACCACTGCTCACTCCGGGCTCAGGGGGCCACTGCGGCCGCGTCGGTCAGTCCGTAGCGGCGGAACGGCCCGAAGAAGCCGTGCTCGTACAACCCGTAGCCCACGTTGCCGTCGTAGCTGTAGCGGGCCACGTGATCCACCACCCCGTACTGGCCGATCGCCTTGACCTCCTTCTCCACGCTCAGCACCTTGCCCTGCACCACCAGTTCCGGCCCCTGGTACATGCCGTGACGCCAGTCGGCATCCATGCCGTACCCGGTGCCCACCGACACGAAGTTCACCAGGAGGGGCCGGCAGTCGATCTCCAGGCCCGCCTCGGGGAAGGTGATGGTGGAGTGGGTGAGCACCCGGGTGCCCGACTCGAAGGTGTGGTCGTGCTCGGGGCGGCCCAGTTCCTCGTCGGGACGACCGTCGGCCCACACCCGCCTGGCCTCCACCAGCCTGCGGTGACCGTCGTCGCGCTCGTTGTTCATGTACAAAACGGCATGGTCGTCGAACAGCATGGGGAAGTAGTTCCACATGCCGGACATCACGTTGACGCCCTGGCGTATGCCGTCGCCCTCGGGTTCGCCCACCGGTCGGATGCCCCACGAACGGTCGCGGGCCCCGCCCCAGCGATCGGGGGTGACCATGTAATCCTCGCCACCCACCGACAAGGTGCCCTCCCACCGGCCGAGCTGGGCGAACCGTTGGGTGTCGAACACCACCCGCCCCTCCTGGCGAATGAACTGGTTGGGCTCCTCGATGGCCCGAATGGCGGCCTCCCAGGTCACGTCCATGGCGATGGTGTGCTCGCTGGGCTCCACGACGAAGCGCACCTTCTGGAGGGGCACAACCACCTCGATGCGCAGGGGCCCCACCGACATGTCCATACGGTCGGTGAGCGGTCGGGAGGCCCGCACCACATGATGCTCGTCGCCCCGGCGCACGCAGCAGAAGGCGTCCTGCACCCCCAGGTTCGGGTACTGTCCCATGCCGAAGATGGCGAACAGCTCGTCGCTGGAGCCGTGCAGGCAGAAGTAGTTGCGGTCGTAGAAGTTCCGGTCGGAGGTGGCGACGTTGCGGATCCAGTCGGGGGACTGGTGAACCGGGAACTCGTCCCATGAGGATATGGCCATCGTCGTCCTTTCGCCTGCCGGCATTGGGTTCGTGTACCGGCCCGATATGTCTGGTTCGTGACCGGCGTCTGGTGAGCCGGTTCGATCTCGGCCTACCTTATGCCGTCATGGTGACAGCTTCAGCAAGCAAGGCTCCATGAAAGGCGTAAACTCCGACCAGGACGGCCGGTGAACGCCAGGACCCCCGAGAAGGACGACCTCCGAGAACGACCCCCGAAGCCTCGGGAAGGACGATCCAGGAAGGACAAGCCATGAAGGACGAAGTGGCCCTGGTGACCGGGGGCGGCAGCGGGATCGGCCGAGCGGCCGCGGTGCTGTTCGCCCGCCGGGGAGCCCGGGTGGTCGTGGCCGACCGCAATGCCGAGGCCGGAGCACGGACCGTGGCCATGATCGAGGCCGAGGGCGGCCGGGGCCGGTTCTTCGCCACAGATGTGACCGACGAGGCCGAGGTGGAGGCGCTGGTGGCATCGGCGGTGGCCGAGTTCGGAAGGCTGGACTGCGCCTTCAACAACGCCGGCATCACCCATCCCTCCCGACTGTTCCACGAGCTCACGCTGGACCAGTGGAACGAGATGATCGCGGTGAACCTGACCTCGGTGTTCTTGTGCATGAAGCACGAGATCATCCAGATGCTGGCCCAGGGCGACGGCGGGGCCATCGTCAACACCGCGTCGGGAGCGGCCATCGTGCCCGCCCCCGGCCAGCCCCACTACACCGCGGCCAAAAGAGGGGTCCTGGGATTGACCACCTACGCGGCCGACGAACTGAGCAACCACGGCATCCGGGTCAACGCGGTGTGCCCGGGCATGATCGACACCCCCATGGTGGCGTCGTGGCGGGAATCCAGCCCGGAAATGGCCGAGGCGGTGATCCGCCAAATGCCCGGCGGTCGCCTGGGCCGACCCGAGGAGGTGGCCGAAGCCGCGGTATGGCTGTGCAGCGACGAGGCCCGATGGGTATCGGGCGACACCCTGGTGGTGGACGGCGGAACGATCTGCCGCTAGGAGCAGCGCTCAAGCACCGACGCCCTGCCTGGCAGGGCGTCGGTGCGGGAGGCTCCACCCCTGGCACCCCACCAACACCCGTTCGCCACCCTGCCTGGCAGGGCGTCGGTGCGGGAGGCCTAAGCTGGGGGAGTGACTGCGACGGCGAGGACATCGGTGGCGGCGGTGGAGGGGTTGTTCACGCTCGATGCCGAGGAGCCTCGTCTCATCGGGGGGCGGGCCCACCGGCGGGGTTCCTATTTCTTTCCCCAGGCGCTGGCCGGGTCCGACCCGGCCTGTCTGGGGGACGAGATCGAGGAGGTGCTGCTCAGCCGCACCGGCAGACTGTGGTCGTTCACCACCGGCGAGTACGCCCCTCCGGCTCCGTTCGTCATTCCCGGCGACGCCTTCGAGCCCTACGTGATCGCCGCGGTGGAGCTGGCCGAGGAGAAGCTGGTGGTCCTGGGGCAGGTGGCCCCCGGGGTGGCGGCGAGCGATCTGGCGGTGGGCATGGTGATGGAGTTGGTGCTCGACGTGCTCTACTCCGACGACGACCACGACTACCTGGTGTGGAAATGGGCCCCGGCCGGGCGACCCAAGAACGGAGAAGGCTGATGGACGAGATCGCCGTACTGGGGGTGGGCATGCACCCGTGGGGCAAGTGGGGTCGCAACTTCGTGGAGTACGGGGTGAAGGCGGCCCGCGACGCCCTGGGCGACGCCGGGGTGGGCTGGGACGAGATCCAGTTCGTGTCCGGGGCCAACAGCGTGCGGTGCGGCTACCCCGGATACGTATCGGCGTCCACCTTCGCCAACGCCCTGGGGTTCACCGGCTGCCAGTTGGCCAGTTCCTACGCCGCTTGTGCCTCCGGGGCCACCGCTCTCAGCATCGCTCGGGCCCAGATTCTGTCGGGGGTGTGCGACGTGGCCCTGGTGGTGGGGGCCGAGGCCACTCCCAAGGGATTCTTCGCCCCCAACGCCGGGGACCGCCACGACGATCCCGATTGGCTCCGCTTCCACCTGGTGGGGGCCACCAACCCCACTTACTTCGCGCTCTACGCCCGGCGGCGCATGGAGCTGTACGGGGACACCCCCGAGGATTTCGCCGCGGTGAAGGTGAAGAACTCCCGCCACGGGGCGCTGAACCCCAACGCCCGCTACACCAAGGAGTACGGCATCGACGACGTCGCCAACTCGCCGATGGTGGCCGACCCGCTGCGACTGCTGGAGATATGCGCCACCTCCGACGGCGGGGCCGCGCTGGTGGTGTCCAGCCTGGAATGGGCCGCCGCCCGGGGAGTGAACGACCCGGTGAGGGTGTCGGGAATATCCACGGTGAGCCCCACCTATCCCAACAGCGTCATAGAGCTGCCCTATCTGGCGTCGGACTCGTGGGCCGCCGTCGGCGACGAGACCATGACGTTCAAGGACAACATCGCGGCCCGGGCCTACGAGGAGGCCTCGGTGTCGCCCGAGGATCTGGATTTCGCCGAGGTGTACGACCTGTCGTCGGCCTACGAGCTGGACTGGTACGAGCATCTCGGCCTGTGCGAGCGGGGCGAGGCCGCCCGGTTGTTGCGAGCCGGCGACACCGCGCTGGGCGGGCGCATCCCGGTGAACCCGTCGGGAGGGCTGGGAGCCTTCGGGGAGGCCGTTCCCGCCCAGGCCATCGCCCAGGTGTGCGAGTTGGTGTGGCAGCTCCGGGGCGAGGCCGGCCACCGCCAGGTGGAGGGGGCCACGGTGGGCCTGTCCATCAACCACGGGATGTTCGGCCACGGCTCCTCGGTGATCTGTACCCGCTAGCGATCCAGGGACGGGCGGGATTTCAACGACCGGGCCGCTCCGTCCCCCGTACCCGCCAACGGGCACTGTCACGGGCAGCGATCCGCACCCGCCGGCGGTTGCTTTCGACCAATTGTCACGGGCAGCGTCTAGGGTGCGGACATGGCACCGCCCGATCTGCTCAGCTCCGACGAGGACCGCTACGAGGTCTACCGGGTGTACCGGGACGAGTACCCGTGCTTTCACGACGAGGCCTCCGACACCTGGTTCGTGAGTCGCTACGCCGATGTCGAGCACGTGTTCAAGAACCCGGCGTTCAGCACCGACATGTACGAATGGATGATCGAGCCGGCCCACGGCCCCACGCTCTTGTCCAAGCACGGGGCCGAGCACTCCCGCTACCGGAACCTGGTGGCCCCCTTCTTCCGGGGGGCGCTGCTGGAGAACGACTTCATGCCCATCATCGAGGCCCAGGCCCTATCCATGATCGACCGGTGGCATGCCGATGGCCGTTGCGACCTGGTGGAGGGACTGTCGCGTTATCTGCCCATCAAGGTGATCGTGGCCATGCTGGGGCTGCCCGACGAGGATCATCCCCGATTCCAGAGGTGGTACGAGTCGATCAACCGGTTCGTGTCCAACATCAACCAGGACCCCGACGTCATCGCCGAGGGGGAGCGCACCCGGGTGGAGTTCCAGGAGTACATGATGCCGGTGATCGCCGAGCGTCGTCGCCACCCCGGCAACGACCTGCTGTCGAATCTGGTCACCGCCCGGATCGACGACCAGGGCCTGTCCGACGTCGAGGTCAAGTCGTTCACCAGCCTGCTTTTGACCGCGGGGGGAGAGACCACCGACAAGGCCATCGCCAGTCTCTTCAAGAACCTGCTGGAGCATCCCGACCAACTCCAGCAGGTGCGCGACGACCGCTCCAGGGTGACCATGGCGGTGGCCGAGACTCTGCGCTACAGCCCGCCGGCCCACTGGATCCAGCGCCTGCCCCACGAGCGGGCCGAGCTGCCCTCGGGCACCGGCACCATCCCCGCGGGGGCCACGGTGACCGGCATCATCGGGGCCGCCAACCGGGACGAGCGCAAGTACACCCACACCGACCCCGAGCTGTTCGACATCAACCGCCGGGATCTTCCGGCGTCCAGCGCCTTCGCGGCCAACGCCGAACACACCACGTTCTGCTTCGGCCGCCACCATTGCGTGGGCTCCTACCTGGCCAAGGCCGAGATAGAGACGGCGCTGAACATGGTGCTGGACCGCACCGAGAACCTCCGGTTGGCCCCCGGCTTCGAGGCCCGGGAAGTGGGGGTGTTCCTGCGAGCCCCGGCCGAGCTCCAGGTGGAGTTCGACCCGGTGGAGTCCGCGGGCACACACTGAACGGGCGGAGCGAGGAGCACGGGGAACTGGCACGGGATTGGTACGGCACGGGAAACTCGCACGGGACTTACCGCACGGGGAACTGGCGCGGGATTGGTACGGCACGGGGGCGGTTGCCTAGCATCGCTGGATCGGGCCGGGCAATCGAGTGGGTTGCGGGGCCATGACGGAGAGGGAAAACTTCGATGAAACACTCATTGTGGAAGCTGCTGGCCGGGTTGCTGGCGTTGACGTTGATCGCCGGAGCCTGCGGCAACGACGACGACAGCGAGACGCCTGCGGGCCCGGATGCGACCGAGATGCCCGCGGAACCGGCCGACTCGGATGCGACCGAGATGCCCGAAGAGCCCGCGGACTCGGATGCGACCGAGATGCCCGAAGAGCCCGCGGACTCCGGTATGACCAGCCGGGTCACCGCGGGTTCCGACATCACCATCGGCTATCTCCAGTGGATCTACGCCGACGAGGCCGGCAAGAGGATCGAGGACGCAGCCAAGGAAGCGGTCGAGTTCTTCGGGTGGAACTACGAAACCTGCGACGCGGCAAGTGTTACGACCCAAATGCCGGTGTGCGGCAACCATCTCCTGGACAAGGACATCGACGTGATGCTCACCGACGGCATCCCCGAGGCATTAATCGGTAAAGATGTGCTCGATCGAGCCGCGGAGGAGGGCGTTCCGGTGCTCTCGGCCGGCGGCGAGGTCGAGCCCCGCGACCACTACATCGCCAGCTTTGCCTCCGACGACACCGACCTCGGAGTGCAGCTTGCCAACTACCTGGTCGAACAGTTCCCCGACGGGGGGCGCATCATCGTACAGACGGTTCCCGCGGCGTGGAGCGACAAGCGCATCGATGGTCTGAACTCGGTAATCGAAGGCACCAACATCGAGATCGTCGACCAGTGGGAGGGCGACATGGCCAATCTGGTGGCCGGCACCGAGACCGATGTCACCACCAAGCTCCAGCAGTTCGATGACATCGACGCGGTGTGGATCAACTTCTCGGTGGCCTCCATCGGTGCGGCCCAGGCAATCGGTGCCCTCTACGAGGCCGACGATCCCGATCGTCCACAGCTACTGACGTTCTACGCCAATCCGACCACCGTCAACGACATCCGAGCCGGCCGTGTGGATGCCGCGGTGGACGAGAAGCTGGAGTGGCAGAGTTGGGCCCAGGTGGATGCCGTCGCTGCGTGGCTGCATGATGGTACCGAACCCAGTCAGGAGCGGGCACCCACCTACGACGGCCGCAACTTCTCGGTGCGCCAGGTGGTGACCATCGATACGGTGAACGCCATGCCGGACGACAGCACCGAGGTGCCCGCTCCCGATCCCCCCGGCGACTACGAGGAGTACTTCCGCAACAAGTGGTGCGACCAGTACGACGGCCTGCCCAACTGCTGAGGCCCTGACCTCGCACCCACGGGTACACCCGAACCCATGATTGAGCCGGTGGCAGACGTTGCTGTCACCGGCTCAATCGCGTCCACCGGCTAGTTCCAACCAAGAGGAGGAAGCCAATGGCCGACACCAACACCATATCGGCATCGCCAGGGTCAACCGGATCGGATATGCGGGGGGGGGCAGGCCCTCGCCGGAGCTTCGACCTGCTGTTGTTCATCTCGACCTACGGCGTGTTCATCACCCTGGTGGCGTGCATTGTGATCTTCTCGGTAATCGACAGCAAATTCATCGAAGTGGACAGCCTGCGCACCCAGCTCAGCCTGGCCTCACCGCTACTCATGCTCTCGCTCGGCCTCACCGTGGTACTGGCCATGGGCGATTTCGACCTGTCCATAGCGGGCACGCAATCGGCCAGCGCAGCCGCCATCGTAGTTCTGATAGTGAACCACGACTGGCCCTGGGGGTTGGCGGTGCTGGTGGGGGTGGTGTTCGGGCTCGTCATCGGGGCCATAAACGGCTTGCTGGTTTCCTACATGGAGATGCCGTCGTTCATCACCACACTGGCCACCTTTTTGATTCTGCTGGGTTTGGAATACATGATAAGCAACGGGCGCCACGTCACCGGCGCGACCGACATGTCCGACCTCTACCGGGATCTCGGCATCGGCAAGCCCGAGCCATGGACGGAGTTAGTTTCACCGGTGTGGATCGCCGCCGGTTTGGCCATCATCCTGTGGCTGATTATGTCGAGAACCGAGCTGGGACGGTATGTCTACGCCATAGGGGGGAACCCGGAGGCCGCTCGCCTTTCCGGTATCAATATCAAAGCTCTGCGGGCACTGGGTTTCATGGTTGTCGGCTTTGTGGCGGTAGTGGCGGCGGTGTCCCAAACGGCCCGAACCGCCTCCTCCATTCCCCAGGTGGGAATCTCAACGTTGCTCCCGGCCTACGCGGCTGCCTTTTTGGGGGCGGCGGCATCCCGGCGGGGCCTGTTCAACATACCCGGAACGGTGCTCGGGGTGATCTTCTTGCAGGCGGTGGAGTCGGGGCTGACCATCCTGGGCTACCACACCGACATTAAGTACATATCCCAAGGATCGATCCTGGTATTGGCCATGCTGCTGACCGAGTTGGGAGCGAAACGGAGATGACCGTCGCCGCATCACCGGCGGCCCCGGTGCCGCTGCTCGAGGTCTCCGGGGTGATCACATGACAACCCCCGCACCGGCTAACCACACGCCTTTGCTGGAAGTTCTTGGAGTGACCAAGCGCTATCCGGGGGTGCTGGCGGTGGACGACGTGTCGGTCTCGTTGGAGACCGGGCAGGTCATCGGGCTGGTGGGCAAGAACGGGGCGGGCAAGAGCACGTTGATAAGGATCATGGCCGGGGCCGAGCGGGCCGACGAGGGCCACCTGCGGATGAACGGCCGGCCGCTGGATCTGCACCGTCCCCACGACGCCACGGTCGCGGGCCTGGCCTTCGTCCATCAGGACCTTCAGGACGTGGGCGACCTGTCGGTGGCCGAGAACGTGATGCTGGGCCTCGGCTACCCCCGCCGGTTCGGCCTGCTGGTGGACTGGGCCGAGTTGTACCGCCGGGCCGCCGAGTCCATCGACAAGCTGGAGGCGGGCATCGATCCCCGCCGACCGGTGGGCGAACTCAGCGTGGCCCAGCAGCGGCTGGTGATGATCGCCCGAGGGCTGGCCCAGCAGGCTCGCCTGCTGGTGCTGGACGAACCCACCGCGTCGCTAACCGACGAGGAGATCGAACACTTGTTCGAGGTGGTGCGCCGGCTACGGGACGGCGGGATCACCGTGGTGTACGTCTCGCACCGACTGGAGGAGATATTCGAGCTGACCGAGCGGGTGATCGTGATGCGCAACGGGCGGTTGGTGGCCGACGAGCCCACCGCGTCGCTGGATCGGGCCTCGCTGATCGCCCACATCACCGGCCACGAGCACGCCCGGACCGCCACCGAGCGCAGGGCGAGCCAGGCCGTGGGGGGGCGGCCCGATACCGAGGTGGTGCTGGAGGTGGACCGGGTGAGCGCGACCACCGGTGTGCGCGACTGCTCCTTCGATGTGCGCAAGGGGGAGATCCTGGGTCTGGGCGGGTTGATGGGCAGCGGACGGACCGAGTTGGTCCGAGCAGTGTTCGGGGCCGATCACCGACAGGGTGGGACGGTGCGGGTTCACGGCGTTCAGATCGGCGGCCACCATCCGTCGGAGTCCATGGCCGCCGGTCTGGCGCTTCTGCCCGAGGATCGCAAGACCCAGGGCAACATCATGGATTTCAGCGTGCGCAACAACATCACCCTGGCCTCCCTCGACCGCCACCGGGTGCGTCCTCGGGCTCCGGTCCCCTCCACCCGGTCGGAGAAGCGGACGGCCGATCTGCGGATCGGTCGCCTGAGCATCGCCACCCCCCACGACCGCCAGCTCGTCCGGCTGCTGTCGGGGGGCAACCAACAGAAGGTCGTGATCGCCAAGTGGCTGGAGCAGGGAGCCGACGTGCTGATCTTCGACGAGCCCACTATCGGAGTGGACGTGGACGGCAAGGAGGAGATCTACGACATCATGGAGGAGTTGGCCGCCGAGGGCAAGGCGGTGGTGTTCATCTCCTCGGAGTTCTCCGAGCTGGTGGGGGTGTGCCAGCGGGTGCTGGTGCTGAGCGAGGGGCGTATCGTCGGCGAACTGGAGGGCGATGCCGTCACCGAACCGGCCATAGTGGAAGCCTGCTACAGCCAGCACTGAGGGCCGGGCGGTTGTGCTTGCAGTCCAGCCACTGCGAAGGGCACCGAGGGCCGGAGGCTCCGGCAATCGCCAAGGGCACCGAGGTAGCCCCGCTTCCAGACACCGAGGGCCGGGCGGTTGTGCTTGCCGGTGACACGATCCTGTCACTGTGAGCCAGTACCATGAGCGCCTGTTGATGTCCGCCGAACGATGGTGGGCTCCGATACCCCAGAGGCGGCAGTGAAGAAGCTTTTGATCGTGTTGTTGAGCATGGCGCTGGTGGCGACCGCCTGTGCCCATCTCAACTCCCAGGTGCCGATTACCGGTTCGATCCCCCCATCGACCCCGGAAGCCGGGCCGACCGACCCGACGTCTCCTTCCGGGGCCGGAACCGACGAGACCGTGACAACCACGCCCGCAGGCGGAACCAACGGGGCCGGGGAGGCAGAACCCGTCGGGTGCATAGCGAACCCTGGGGACGTCGGAGCCGAGACCGGGGAGGGCCTGCTGCCGATCGACCCCGAGGTGAGGATCGGCACGCTGGACAACGGGCTCACCTACTATCTGCGATCCAACGACAGCCCGGGCGGCAACCTGGCCCTGCGGCTGGCGGTGAACGCCGGATCGCTCAACGAACCGGTTGTGGGCAGCGGAATCGCCCACTACCTCGAGCACATGCTGTTCAACGGCACCGAGAAATTTCCGGGCAACGAGCTATCCGCGGCACTGCACGGCATCGGTGTCGAGTTCGGTCCCGACATCAACGCGTTCACCTCCTACGACGAGACCGTCTATCAACTCGATCTGCTCATCGACGAGCAGGAGCGGTCGGTGGCCACCGCCTTCGAGGTGCTGTCCCAGTGGGCCCACGCGGCCACCATCGACCCCCAGGACGTGGAGGAGGAACGAGGCATCGTCCGCGACGAGTATCGGCTCGGCGTCGAGACCGGTTCGAGCATGGTGATATCGCAATTCGACCGTTCGTACACCACGGACACGCCCTATGCCGGGCGCGCCCCGATCGGCACGGCGGCCAACATCGAATCGATCACCGCCCGCCAACTGCGGGATTTCTACGAGACGTGGTACGTCCCGTCCAACATGGCCGTGATCGCGGTCGGCGATCTCCCCCTGGACACGCTGGAGGGCCTGGTCGAGGAGTACTTCTGTGCCATCCCGGCCGGAGAGGCCCCGCCTGCTCCCGACAACCGGTCGGCGCTGAATCCGGAACCGGTCTTCGACGTGGCCACCTCGCCCGAACAGGGGTACTCCTACCTGTCGCTGGACATCCGCCTGCCGTCCTGGGACCCCACAACCATCGACGGGGACCGTCGGATGTGGATCGAGGAGATCATCGGAATAATGGTGGGCAACCGATTGCAGGACGGTTACGAGCAGGGATACCTGTCCCAGATCGACCCGACGCATTGGACAACGTTCTCCCACGCTCGGGGGCTGAGGTACTACGGCACCAACCTCCGGGCCGACGACTACGCCACCGCCCTCACCGACTACTGGTCGCTGCTGCTCAGCCTGAAGGAACACGGATTCACCGGCGAGGATCTCGCTCGGGCCGACGAGACGATCAGGGCCTACCTGAGATCCGTGGTCCAGGCAGTACCCACGATGCAGGACGCCCGCTACGCCGATCAGTACGCCTCGCACTTCTTGGACGGCAACGACATCGGAAGGCTGACCGACACCGCCGAACGGGTCGGTGCCCTGTTGAACGAGATCCGGGTCGACGACCTGAACAACCGCTACCGGGAGATCCTGGACGAGAGCGGGCCGATCCTGATCGCGGTGGGGGCCGACCCCGCCGATCTGCCCACCGAGGAGGAAATGGCCTCGGCGCTGGATGCGGCCGAGCCGGGCGATCTGCCTGCTCCGACCACGGACGCCGACGAGCTTCTGACCATCCCCGACCCTGTCGATGCCGACGTCGCCGGCCCGCTGGACGTTCTGCCCGGAGCCTACGAGTGGTCCTTCGCCAACGGGGCCAGGGTCATGTTCGTCCCCTCGAGGATCAGCGAGAACAAGATCGACCTGCAAGCGATCTCCTGGGGCGGATGGTCGGCCCTGGAGTCGGGGGATTTCCCACTGGCCCAGGTTCTCCTGGCCGTCCGGGCGGTGCGCAACAGCGGTGCGGGCGATCTGAGTCCCGCGCAACTGTCACGGTACCTCGACGGTCGCAACGTCACGGTCCAGCCGTTCATAGGGGAGACCACCGAGGGATTCGCCGGTGCCTCCGACTCCGGCGACGTCGAGACGATGTTCCAGCTCCTGTACCTGTACATGACCGAACCTCGGCTGGACCGGCAGGCATTCGCCGAGGCGATCAACACCGGGGAGAACAGGATCTCCCTGGCCATCTCCGACCCCGATTGGCGGAGCCAGTTGGCCTACCTCGAGGCCCGATACGGGGACGCCTTCGACTGGTACGACCCGATCGCCCCCCGAACCACCCTGGACTCGATCACGCCCGAGGCGCTGCTCGACCTCTACCGACAACGCCTCGGCGACGTGGACGACCTGGTCGTCATGGTCGTCGGTGACGTGGGTCGGGCCACGGTGGAGGAGATGGCCCGCACCTACGTGGGCACCCTGCCCGCCGGTGAGGCCGACGGCTTCGTGAACCGTCGGCCACCCGAGCCCGCCGGGGTGGTGCGCCGCGAGATCCGACTCGGACCCGACACCCGGGCGACCTCGGCGACCTACTACTACGAAACCCCCATCATCGCGGTGACCCCTGCCGCCCAAGCGGCGGCCGACGTGCTGGAGGTACTGCTGAACGACCGGCTCGTCGAGGACATAAGGGAGAATCTCGGCGACAGCTACACGGTTTTGGCGCAAGTGGACCTGCGGACGACCCCCGAACCGATGGTCGAGTCCCAGGTTCTGGTGTCGGGCGACCCCGAGAGAATGGCCGACATCGAGACCGACCTGGTCCGCATCCTGGCCGACGTCACCTCCGGCGGCATCACCCGGGACGAGTTCGAACATGCCCGATCGGTGGTGGCCGACGACTACAACCTGATCAACAACTACGACCTGATCAACGTATTGCTGCGGCGGGTTCACGCCGACGACGACGAACTCCCCACCCCCCGACGCATGGTGGACGAACTCTCCGATCTGGAGTCGGCCGACGTGGGAGAGCTGGCGGCACTGCTCTACGACCCCGAACAACACATCCAGATAGTTAGGGTGCTGCCCTAGTAGGGACAACGCCCGGGGAGACTACCCAGGGCCGGGTATGACAACGCCCGGGGACGCCATCCCCCACGACTACGGGTGGCGGTTACCGGATGTGCTGCCCTGGGCCCGATACCTAGACCTGGCGCTCCTGGCCCTCCCAATGGGGGTCGCGCAGCACCCGCTTGAGGATCTTGCCGGTGGGGGCCTTGGGCAACTCGTCGACGAAGGCGACCGAGCGGGGCTTCTGGTAGGAGGCCAGGTTCCGACGGGCGGATTCGATTATCTCGTCCTCGGTGGCAACCATGCCCGGTTTCAGCACCACGTAGGCCATGACCGACTCGCCCCAGGTGTCGTCGGGAACGCCGATCACCGCGGTCTCGAGCACGGCGTCGTGGGTGGCGATGGCCTCCTCCACCTGCACCGAGTAGATGTTCTCGCCGCCGGAGATGATCATGTCCTTGGCCCGATCCACGATGAACACGTAGCGATCCTCGTCCCAGGTGGCGACGTCGCCGGTCCACATCCACCCGTCCCTGATGGTGTCGGCGGTCAGGTCGGGACGGCGGAAATAACCCAGCATGTTGGCCTCGGACCGCACGATGATCTGCCCCGAGGTCTTACCGTCGCGGGGCACGTCGACACCGTCGGGATCGACCACCCGCACCGAGGTGACGAACCCCTCACGCCCGCACGACCGCAGCCGCTCGGGCCGATAACCGTCCCGGATGGCCCCGATGTGATCCTCCTGGGACAAAAAGCACATGGTGGTGCCCTCGGTCTGGCCGTACCCCTGGATGAGGGTGCAGGGGAACCGGTCCATGGCCTCGGTGATGACCCGGGAGGGCATGGGGCCGCCGCCGTACTGGATGTTGCGCAGACTGGAGATGTCGTAGTCGTCGAAGCCGTCCACCGCCATCATCCAGTTCAACATGGTGGTGACCCCAAGGAAGGCCGACACCCGCTCGGCCTGGATCAGCTCCAGGGCCAGGGTGGCGTCGAAGTTCATCAGCACCAGCGGACAGCCGTGAGCCAGGTAGTTCATGGCCAGCACCACCGGGATGTGGAACATCTGCCCGGTGAGCATGTACACGTCGCTGGGGACGATGCGCTCGGCCACCGTCTGGTTGAGCATCCCGAAGTAGACGCTGCGGTGGCTGTGCAACGCCCCCTTGGACTCCCCGGTGGTGCCCCCGGTGTAGAGGATGAACAAAGGATCGTCGTCGCCTACCTCGAACGAGGCCTCGGGCTCGTTCGCCGACGACGACTCCACCAACTCCTCGTAGGAGCCGTCACCCCCCTGTCCGTACTGGAGCCAGTGCTCCACGCTGCCCACCAATCCCGAGAGCTCGGCGGCCTCGGTGGTGTAGGCCCCCTGGGTTATGTAGGCCCGGGGTTCGCCGTTGTTCACGATCTTGGCCAGCTCCGGGGGCGACAGGCGCCAATTCATGGGCTGAGCCACCAGGCCGGTTCGTCCGCAGGCGAAGTACAGGGCGGCGTACTCCACCGAGTTCTGGCTCAGAATGCCGACCCGGTCACCCTTCTCCAGACCCAGGCCGACCAACCCGTTGGCCAACTTCCTGACGTGCTCGTCGAAGGCCGCGAACGTGACCCGACGGCCGGTGGTGGAGTCGATGATGGCCTCGCGATCCGGTGTCTGCCGGGCCCACTTGGCCGGAATGTGGCCGATGTTCATGGCCGACCGCTCCTGATGAAGTTCCCCGACGAGGTTCCTAGTAGGGCAGGTCCAGGGCCAGGAACCGCTTCTGTATCTTCCACTCGTTGCCCACTCGAACGCAGTCGTCGGTGTACACGCCGCTGGACAGAACGGAGAGTTGACCGTTCTCCACGGTTATCAGCACCAGATAGCTGATGGCGGTTACCGAATCCTCGGTCTCGTTCTCGAAGTAGAGGTTGGTCACCACGTGGCGACGCTGGTCGGTCTGTTCCTCCATGGCCCCGGTGAACAGCCCGGCTATGGCCGCCGACCCCTCGAAGGTGATCGGATCGCCACCCGCTATCGTCATCTCGAACACCGGATCGTCGGGCGCGAACATCCCGATGAGATAGTCGCTGTCGCCCACGTCGTAGGCCACCCCGGCGTGGTTCAACAGTTCGGTTACTGCTTGTTTGTCCGCCATTGGATCACTCCATTCCCAGTTGGTCGCTCGTCATTGGATCACTCCATTCCCAGTTGGTCCACCGTGCCTCGCCACGCGAGCGAGCCACCGTCGATCAAGATGTAGGCCCCGTTGATGAAGCCGGCTTCCCTACTGGCCAAAAAGCACACCAATTCTCCCACCTCGGAGGGTTCGCCCAGGCGAGGGATGAGCGAGGTATTGATCAGCGACTTCTCGAACGCCACCGGATCGTCGGACTGTTTGACGAATTCGGTCACCATGTCGGTGGCGATGGCGGTGGGCCCGTAGCAGTTGACCCTGATGCCATGCACCGCCAGATCCACGGCCAGGTTCTGGGTCTGGAGCCGGATACCGCCCTTGGAGGTGCCGTAGGCCGAGTTGTTCGGATAGGCGGCCTGCGAACCGGTGGAAGCGGCGTTGATGATCGACGGCCAATCGCTCTTTTTCAGATAGGGGAGCGCGGCCTTGGAGCAGAGCCACGGGGCGACGGCGTTGACCTCCACCACCTTCTTGAACACCTCCAGGGGCATGCCCTCCAAGCCGCACTGCTCGGGCGGGGCCAACCCGGTCTCGTGGATACCGGCGTTGTTGTGGAGCACGTCGATGCCGCCGAAAGCCTCGGCAGTGGCCGCCATCAGGGCCTCCACCTGGCCGGGATCGGTCACATCGCAGTGGGTGTAGGCCGCGGCACCACCGGAGGAGTTGATCTCGTCGGCGACCGCCCGACCCTGTTCGTCGTTCAAATCGGACACCATCACCTGGGCCCCCTTGCTCGCCGCCACCCCGGCGGTGGCCGCCCCGATCCCGGTCGCCGAGCCGGTGATGACGAAGCGCAGTCCTTCGATGCCCATGCATACCCCCTTGATTGATGTAAGGCCCGCAGCGTAGGCCCCCGGACGAGCAACTGTAAAACGAAGCCGTGGGAAGCGGCCGATCCGAGCGAAGATCGTCGGGCCGGGAGCGGTAGTTGGTACATTTGACCCCCGTGACCGTGCTGTCCACCACCCCGACCGAGCGGACGGAGACCGACCCCCGCCCCGAACTGGTGATGCGCGACGGCCTCGTCCTGCTGCGGGGGAGCCGATGCGAAAATTGTGGCTATCCCATGGTCACGACCCCACCTCGATGCCCGGTGTGCGGCCATGGTTCCATGGCTCCCACCACCTTCGGCCCCGGGGGCACGGTGTTCAGCTCCACGGTTCTGCGGATACCGGTGCCGGGGCGCACCCCGCCGTTCACCCTGGCTTACGTGGACATGGACGGCGGCCCCCGTATTCTCACCCATGTCGAGGGGGCCGACGAGGCTCTGGCTCCCGGCCGCCGGGTAAAGCTGTCGGGGTGGAACCACCACGGCGACCCGACGGTGCAGGAACTCCGGCCATGACCAGCACCGGCGCGGCCATCTGGGGGGAACTCCGGCCATGACCAGCACCGGCGCGGCCATCTGGGGGGAACTCCGGCCATGACCAGCACCGGCGCGGCCATCTGGGGGGAACTCCGGCCATGACCAGCACCGGCGCGGCCATCTGGGGGGTGGGCACATCGGCCTTCGGCAAGCAAGCCTCGCTGGGCGGCCCCCGATTGGCCTGGCAGGCCACGGTGGAGGCCCTGGACGACGCCGGGCTGAAGGCGTCCGAGGTCGAGGCGGTGTTCGCCGGCACGGTGTTCGGCGATCCGGGCACGGTTACCCGCTGCCTCCAGCAGATCGGCATCACCGAGGTGCCGGTCATCACCATAGAGAACGCCTGCGCCAGCGGCACCTCGGCATTCCACGAGGCCCGCACGGCGGTGGACACCGGCCGTTTCGAGCGGGTCCTGGCCTTCGGCATCGAGACCATGACCGCCCACTTCGACGGGGCCATCAGCCCCATCGCCTCCGACCCCGACGGGGCCCAGGGCTTCGCCATGCCCAGCATCTACGGCATGTCGGCCACCCGGTACCAACACGAGTTCGGGGTCACCGCCGAGCAGATGGCCCTGGTGGCGGTGAAGAACCGCCGCCACGCCCTGGGCAACCCCCGGGCCCAGCACCGCAAGACCGTCACCGTCGAGCAGGTTCTGGGCAGCCGCATGGTGGCCGACCCCATCACCTTGTTCCAGTGTTGTTCGATTGCCGACGCCGCCGCGGCCGCAATTGTAGGACCCCTGGGGGGCTCCGGGGATCCCAACCAGGAGGTGGCCATCCGGTCGAGCGAACTGCGTTCGGGAAAGCTGTGGGATCACACCGCCAGCAAGGTCTGGGGCTGGGACATCGTGGCCGAGACCGCGGCCCGGGCCTACGACGCCGCGGGGTTGGCCGCGACCGACATCGACGTGTTCGAGATCCACGACGCCTTCACCATCGGCGAGATCATCACCACCGAGGCGCTGGGACTGTGCGAGCTGGGCGGCGGGGGCAGGCTGGTGGAGTCGGGACACACTGCCCGGGGGGGACCCCAACCGGTCAACCCGTCGGGGGGATTGCTGTCGCGAGGTCATCCGCTGGGGGCCACCGGGCTGGCTCAGATCGCGGAGATCGTCTGGCAGTTGCGGGGGATGGCCGCCGACCGCCAAGTACCCGACGCCCGCCTGGGGGCGGTGGAGACCATGGGCGGCGGCACCGCGGGAATCGACGGCAACGCCTGCGTGGTGACGATCCTGGAGCGAGTGGGAACCGGAGGATGACCCGATGAACAACCGGTCGCGCCTGCGTGGTGACGATCCTGGAGCGAGTGGGAACCGGAGGATGACCCGATGAACAACCGGTCGCGCCTGCGTGGTGACGATCCTGGAGCGAGTGGGAACCGGAGGATGACCCGATGAACAACCGGTCGGCCGCCGGGATCGACGACGAGGTTCTCTCGGCGGAACGGATCGCCGATCCCCACCCCTACTTCGCAGCCCTGCGGGCCGACGACCCGGTTCGTTGGAACGAGAAGTACCGGGCCTGGTTCATTCACCGCTACGACGACGTGTTGGCCGCGCTCAAGGATCCGCGGTTCTCGTCCGAGCGCATAGGCCCGGCCTACGACCGGCTGAGCGACGAGCAGAAGGCCCAAAGACAGCCGACCTACGACATCTTGATGGACTGGTTGGTGTTTCGCGATCCGCCCGACCACACCCGATTGCGCCGACTGGTGAGCCGAGCGTTCACCCCTCGAGCGGTGGAGGCGTGGCGAGACCGGATCATCGCAGTGGTGAACCACCTCATCGACGACCTGGCCACCACGGCCCGATTCGATCTGATACAGGACTTCGCCTATCCCATACCCGCGGTCGTCATCGCCGAGATGATGGGGGTTCCCTCCGAGGACCGGGACCGGTTCAAGGACTGGTCGGACGACGTGATGATCCTGGTGTTCGGGGCCCGGGGCGTGGGCGACCGCCGGGCCCGGGCCCAGCAGGGGCTCGTCGAGCTGGCCGGGTACCTCGGCGAGTTGGTGGCCCACTACCGCCGCCATCCGACCGACAACATCATCTCCAACCTGGTGGAGGCATCCGAGGGCGACGACAGCCTCGAGGATCCCGAGATAGTGGCCAACTGCGTGCTGTTCTTGTTCGGCGGCCACGAGACCACCACCAACCTCATCGGCAACGGCATGCGGGTGCTGCTCGACCACCCCGACCAACTGGAGCGCCTACGGAACGATCCCTCGCTCGTCAAGCCCGCGGTGGAGGAGATCCTCCGCTTCGACGGACCCTCCAAGATGGAGGTGCGCACCCTGGTCGAGGAGGTGCGGATGCGGGACAAGACCCTGCCGGCCGGCGACATGGTGTATCTGGTGCAGCACGCCGCCAACCGTGATCCCGAGGTGTTCGACGAGCCCGACCGCTTCGACGTGGCTCGGGAGCCCAACAACCACATCGGCTTCGGCTTCGGGCTGCACTTCTGCCTGGGGGCGTCGGTGGCCCGCCTGGAGGGGACCATCGCCCTGGAGGCCCTGGTCCGCCGCCTGCCCAACCTGGAGTTGGGGCCCGACCCCGAGGTGTGGGTACCCACCATGTTGAGCCGGGGCCTCGAGCACTTGCCGGTGACCCTGCGATAGGGCCTGGCGGACGACCGGCAAGGAGGCAACCGCTATGACGGCAATGGATGGTCCGGCTTCGGCGAGCAGGTCCGTCGGTTCAAAAGGAGGCAACGTCCATGCAGGTTTCTGATTCGGTGGCGGTGGTCACCGGGGGAGCATCGGGATTGGGAGCCGGGGTGGTGCGAACCCTGGTGGAAAGGGGCGGTCGGGCGGTGATCCTGGACCTGCCGGTGTCGGCGGGCGAAAACACGGCCGCCGAGCTGGGCGACGGCGTGGCGTTCGTGCCGGTGGACGTGACCGATCCCTCCGAGGTGGAGCAGGCCATGCTCGAAGCCCGCGATGTCCACGGTCGGATCGACGTACTGGTGAGCTGCGCGGGAATCAGCTCGGGCCAGCGGGTGCTGGGCCGCGACGACACCCCCAAGCCGCTGGATCACTTCCGCCGCCACATCGAGGTCAACCTCATCGGGCTGTTCGACGTGGTCCGTCACGCGGCCGCGGCCATGGCGGCCAACGATCCCGGCGCCGAGGGCGAGCGGGGCCTGATCGTGAACATCGCCTCGATAGCCGGCTACGAGGGCCAGGTGGGTCAAGCGGCCTACGGCTCGTCCAAGGCGGCGGTGATCGGGCTCACCCTGCCGCTGGCCCGCGACCTGGCCTCCAGGGGCATCCGGGTCATGACCATCGCGCCGGGCACCATGGACACCCCCATGCTGGCCACCTTGAACCAGGACTTCATCGACAAGCTGGTCGGCGACAACGTGTTCCCGCATCGCCTGGGTGCGCCCGCCGACGTCGGCGCACTGGTGGCTCATTTCATGGAGAACACCTTCTTGAACGCCGAAGTAATCCGCCTCGACGCCGGCCTACGCCTCGTAACCCGCTGACCATTTCAGCAAGATTTCAAGCCAGCATGCCGCCGTCTATGGTGAGGATTGTGCCGGTGATGTAGGAGGCGGCGGCGGAGGCCAGGAAGGCCACGGGCAGGGCCACTTCCTGGGGGGTGGCCCACCGCCCCAGAGGGATGCCGATGCCGGCTTCGGTCACCACCGCCTCCTTGTCGTAGCTGTCCCAGCCGCTGGTGTCGATGAAACCGGGGGCCACGGCGTTGACCCGCACCCCGTGGGGGGCCCACTCCCGGGCCAGGGCCTTGGTCTGTTGGAACAACCCGGCCTTGGCCGCGGAGTAGGCGGCCATGCCGGGCAAATGACGCAGGCCCGACAGCGAACCCACGTTGACGATGCTGCCGGTTGACCGTTCGATCATGGATCGGCCGAAGGCCTGCGACACCAGGAACGGAGCGGTCAGGTTCAACGCCACCGTCTTCGACCAACCGGGCTCGGCGATGTCGATGGCCGGGGCGGTGAACCGAGCTCCACCGGCGTTGTTGACCACCACGTCCACCGGCCCGATCTCGGTGCCGATCCGTTCGGCGGCGGCGGCCACCGCATCGGGATCGGTCACATCGCAGGCGGCCACGGCCACAACGGTGCCTCGCTCCCGCAGCTCGTCGGCCAGCACCTCCAGCCGATCCACCCGCCGGGCCACGAGACCCACCCGGGCCCCCTGTTCGGCCAACGTGGTGGCGATGGCCCCGCCGATATCACCGGTGGCCCCGGTGACCACCGCGGCCTTGTCGTCGAGCCGGAAGGCAGTGCTCATCCGCCGGTGGCCCCGGTGACCACCGCGGCCTTGTCGTCGAGCCGGAAGGCAGTGCTCATCCGCCGGTGGCCCCGGTGACCACCGCGGCCTTGTCGTCGAGCCGGAAGGCAGTGCTCATCCGCCGGGCATCGACCAATGTCCTAGAACTCCCGGAGGCGGGCACTGGTGGGATCCACCTCGGTGCGCAGGATGTGCAACTCCTCGGCGGTGGGTCGGGGAGTGACCGGGACGTCACCGCCGGGCGTCGCCACCTCGAAGCCGGTGGCCGCCTGCACCTGATCGGCGGTCACCCCCGGATGCAGCGAAGCCAGCCGCATCCGCTTGCCGATCGGCTCGAAGTCGAACACGCACAGGTTGGTGATGCACAATTGCGGCCCGCCGGGCAGGCCCAGACGCTCCCGGTGGTCGCCACCGTCGCCCCAGCCGATGCCGGAACGAAAGTCCAGCCGTTCGACGAAGGTGCGGGGATCGTGGGTGGACGACCACAGGTAGATGCGGGGGATCATGGCCCCCAGGTCGGCCATGCCGCCCCCGCCGGGCAGGCGCACCTTGGGAGCGTCGTAGGGGCCGATCACCGTGTTGTTCACGTTGCCGTAGGCGTCCATCTGCGCCCCCCGGAAGGCGAAGGTGTTGTAGCGGGCCCCCTGGGCGTAGGTCCAGAAGTCGAACGGGGAGTTGCTCAGCATGGCGGCCCCACCCCAAAGGGAGTCCGACAGGGTGGAGTCGCCGATCTCGTCGGGGTCGGCATCGATGGCGATGGAACTGGCCCCCCACACCAGCTCGGGGGCATGAGTGCGCCGGGCCAGCAGGTAGCCGCACACCGGGATGAACGACACCGCACCGTTGAACGCCCGGGTGTCGTTGGTCATGGCCCGGGAGAAGGTCACCACCATCAGCTCGTCGATGGTGCAGTCGTATCCGGGAACCGGGGTGCTCATGACGATACTTCCGCAGCCGGTACTTGGTTGACGGTCACCCGGTTGACGGCGAGGAAGTCCTCCCAGCTCGATGGGTCCACCACCCGCTCACGGAAGAACCGCGAGAACTCCTTCGGGTCGCGGGCCGCCCGGGAGTACTCGGCGAAGAACTCGGAATCATGGGAATACTCGGGAAAGCACGAGCACGGGTAGGCCCCGTTGGGAGCAACCGCCACCGTGTCGATCATGAATCGAGGATAGGAGGTGCGCTCCGGGGCCGCGGTGAACGCCGAGGTGTCCACCACTCGCTCCACCGAGGCCACGGTACGGGCCGCGGCGTTCACGATCTCGCTGTCCATCCACACCAGCTTGGGGTGTACCCGGGTGTTGCCCCGCTCGTCGGCCTCGTGGGCATGCACCAGGGCCACGTCCACCGGCAGACGGGTACAGGCCACGTAGCGCTCGCCGGTGGGGCCGTCGGTCTCCTCGCGCACCGTGCCCGATTGGGCATGCAGGCCGAGGACGTCGGTGCCCAGCCCGGCCCTGGTGGGCACGAACGGCAGGTCGTAGCTCTGGGCCTGAAGCCGACAGATCAGCAGGTGTTCGCTGTATTCCTCTATATCCACCCGGCCCGACTGCACCGCGGCCCTGAAATTGGGAGCCAGGCCCAGTCCCTCGAAGCTGACCAGCCCGGAGATCACTCGGCGCACGCAGCCCCCGGCCACCAGCCAGTCCACCGCCATACCGGCCACGATGGCCACCAAGCTCAAGTCCTTCTTCTCCTGGCGCACCAACTCACGCACCAGAGCCATGGGGGCGCTGTTCATCGACAACCCACCGATGGCCACCGTGGCCCCGTCGGGAATCGACGCTACGGCCTGTTCCAACGAGGTCGTCTTGGACAGTGGGGTTGTCTGTTCCGGTGGGGTGGTTTTGCTCATGGGTTTCCGTTTAGTCGTTGGTTTGGTTTAGCCGTGGTTTGGTTTATCAAGACCACCATGTGTGGTCGCTGGAGTTGGACCAATAGCCGCATTGTTCGGAGTAGGCGGTTACCGTTACTCGTAGGCGGTGGCCGGTTCCCGTGGGTATGCCGGTAATGGTTTTGGACAGGGTGGCCGCGTTGGATGTGAAGTATGAGTCGGTGATGTCGGTGCCGGAGTAGAGGTTTTCGACGAGGTAATTGTATTCGATGGAAAGGTCGGCGTGGTCGGAGGCTTCGGCAGTGTAGGCGCAGCGTTTGCTGCGATTGGTGCCGATGTCGATGGGTTTTTTCCAGGTGATGGTTATCTGCCCGCTGGTACTGGTGTCCACCTCCAGGTCTCTGACGGGGGCGGGGGCGCGTTTTTTACGAGGGACGGGAGCACTGGGGTCGCCGGTGCTGGAGGATGCGTTGGTGGTGAAGAACGCGGTGCCGAGTTCTTCGGAGTACTCTTCGCAGGCATCGCCCCAGGCTTCCACTTCGACGTAGTAGCGGGTGCTGGGTGTGAGTTCGTCTATGTACCAACTCGTGCCGCTGATCATGGGCAGCGACTCGGCCACCGCGGGGAAGAGCTGCTGGGTGGCGTCGTAGACGGTGACGTAGTACTTGTCGGAGGCGCAGGTGCCGCCATTGCCGGTGCCGCCGCTG
The DNA here is from genome assembly GCA_965115985.1 of Acidimicrobiales bacterium. Lineage (GTDB taxonomy): Bacteria > Actinomycetota > Acidimicrobiia > Acidimicrobiales > Bin134 > Poriferisocius. Next base: position 3,235,386 of record OZ220474.1, on the reverse strand, counting down.
GACCAGGAGATGGTGACCTCGGTGTCACCCACAGTGGCGGTCACTCCCGTAGGCGTGCTGGGCATGGTTCCAGGTGGACTTTGTGGCGAAGGAGTGGGTGTTGGGGTGGGGGTGGGGGTGGGTGTTGGGGTGGGGTCGTTTATGGTTCCTTCGGCGGTGGTGTCCGTGCCGATGGCGTAGCCGGTGCCGTCGTTCAGGGTGATGGTGTAGGTTTCTGCGCCTTCGTCGTTGGTGTCGGTGTTGGTTGCGATGGTGATTGTCCCGGTGGTGGAAGCAGTGTTGCCGAAGGTGGCGGTGAAGTTTCGTGGACCCAAGGAGCCGGCGATGTCAGCAGCGTCGAATCCGCTGGATCCTCGATCGGCCAGCGTGAGCGAGACTTGGAGAGTTCCCGTCAGGGATCGGTCCGACGTGACGGTCAGAGAAATATTGTCGCCCTCGGTCACCGCGGCAGGATTATTTCCCAATGTAAGCGTCGGCGTGTTCTCCGTGACAGTTACCACTACCGACGTGATCGTCGCGGAACCATAGCCACCACCCGAAGCGGTGTGGGTCAAGGTCACGGTCGGATCGGTGGTGGTGTCCTCATCACCAGCAGCGGTCACCATCACCGTTTGAGCAGTGGCATAATCGGTCGTGGTAAAAGTCAACGAGGACTTGTCCACCGTCACATCACCCGAAACACCACCAACGGTGACGGTCACATTACCGGTGGGTTCGGCGTTGAGTTTCACCGTGTAGCTGCCGGTGCTGCCTTCCTCGACGGTCAACGCGGACTTCGACACGGTGGCCGCGTTGATAACGGTTATCACCACTTCCTCGGTGGCGGAGTTGCCGTTACCGTCGGATGCGGTGACCGTCATCGTGTAGGTGCCCGTAGCGGTAGGAGTGAACCGCAAACGCCTATCACTCAAAGCAGTACCACCAGGCAACGCAGGAGTTTCACCGGCCTTGCGCGCCCACGTGTAAGTGATCGTGTCGGCATCCGCATCGGTGGCCGTCGCTCTGATATCGACTTGCTGACCCAGGTACAAGGTGTCGTCTTCGATGGAAACCAACACCGGCGAATTATCGTTGTCATTAATGGTACCCGTAGCAGTCGCATCACTAATGGTAACGCCGTCGGACGGGTCGGACAAGGTCACCGTGAACGTCTCGTTCTTCTCGTCCAGGTCGTCGTCCACGACCGTGACAACAATCGTCGTGGTGGCGGTGTTGGCAGCGATGGTCTTGGCCGTAGCAGTGGTCACCGCGGTGAAGTCATCGGTAGCGGTAGCGGTATCGGTGGTTTCGGCGGTCACCTTGTACTTGAAACTGATCCCCTCAGTCGGTATCGGACTGGCCGTGACCGTGAACGTGAACGTACCATCCTCCGAAGCCGACACATCAGCAATGCTCAAATTAATGGTCGGAGTAGGGGTCGGGTCGAGCAGATTGCCGTCTGCTCTTTTATCCATACCCAGTGCATAACCCGCACCATCGTTCAAGGTGATCCGGTAGGCTTCCGTACCCTCGGTGGCCGAATCGCTACTCGTAGCAATCGAGATGGTTCCAGTTTTGCTGGGAGTACTACCAAAATCAGCCGAGAAGGACCTGGGCCCTAGTGTCCCTACGATATCAGCAGCAGTGAAAGTACTCGACGACCTCGCCGCCAACGTCAAACTCACCTGTTTGGTTCCCGTAAGCGACATGTCCGACGTGACGGTCAGGCTGATGCTGCCACCCTCGGTCACATCAGCCGGATCGGTGAGAAGCTGGAAAGTGGGCGTAGTATCGGTCGTCGAAACGCTTATGGACGCAATCGTCGCCGAGGCGTAGCCACCACCAGAAGCGGTGTGGGTCAACGTGACAGTTTCGTCGGTGGTGTCCTCATCCGCCTCTGCGGTAACCACGATTGTCTGAGCCGCACTCCAATTCGAGGTAGTAAACGTCAACGAGGACTTGTCCACCGTCACATCGCTGGTCGTACCACCAAGGGTGACGGTCACATTACCGGTGGGTTCGGCGTTGAGTTTCACCGTGTAGCTGCCGGTGCTGCCTTCCTCGACGGTCAACGCGGACTTCGACACCGTGGCCGCGTTTATAACGGTTATCACCACTTCCTCGGTGGCGGAGTTGCCGCTGCCATCCGATGCGGTGACCGTCATCGTGTATGTGCCCGTAGCGGTAGGAGTGAACCGCAAACGCCTATCACTCAAAGTAGTGCCACCAGGCAACGCAGGAGTTTCACTGGCCTTGCGCGTCCACGTGTAAGTGATCGTGTCGGCATCCGCATCGGTGGCCGTCGCCCTGATATCGACTTGCTGGCCCAAATACAAGGTGTCGTCATCAATCGCAGTCAACACCGGCGAATTATCGTTGTCGTTGATGGTACCCGTGGCAGTCGCATCACCAATAATCACACCATCGGACGGGTCCGACAGAGTCACCGTGAACGTCTCGTTTTTTTCATCCAGCTCGTCGTCCACCACCACTACAGTGATTGTCGTGGTGGCGGTGTTAGCTGCGATGGTCTTGGCCGTAGCAGTGGTCACCGCGGTGAAGTCATCGGTAGCGGTAGCGGTATCGGTGGTTTCGGCGGTCACCTTGTACTTGAAACTGATCCCCTCAGTCGGTATCGGATTGGCCGTCACAGTGAACGTGAACGTCCCATCCTCCGAAGCCGACACATCAGCAATGCTCAACGACACCGTAGGAACAGGAGTGGGTGTTGGGGTGGGGGTGGGGGTGGGTGTTGGGGTGGGGTCGTTTATGGTTCCTTCGGCGGTGGTGTCCGTGCCGATGGCGTAGCCGGTGCCGTCGTTCAGGGTGATGGTGTAGGTTTCTGCGCCTTCGTCGTTGGTGTCGGTGTTGGTTGCGATGGTGATTGTCCCGGTGGTGGAAGCAGTGTTGCCGAAGGTGGCGGTGAAGTTTCGTGGACCCAAGGAGCCGGCGATGTCAGCAGCGTCGAATCCGCTGGATCCTCGATCGGCCAGCGTGAGCGAGACTTGGAGAGTTCCCGTCAGGGATCGGTCCGACGTGACGGTCAGAGAAATATTGTCGCCCTCGGTCACCGCGGCAGGATTATTTCCCAATGTAAGCGTCGGCGTGTTCTCCGTGACAGTTACCACTACCGACGTGATCGTCGCGGAACCATAGCCACCACCCGAAGCGGTGTGGGTCAAGGTCACGGTCGGATCGGTGGTGGTGTCCTCATCACCAGCAGCGGTCACCATCACCGTTTGAGCAGTGGCATAATCGGTCGTGGTAAAAGTCAACGAGGACTTGTCCACCGTCACATCACCCGAAACACCACCAACGGTGACGGTCACATTACCGGTGGGTTCGGCGTTGAGTTTCACCGTGTAGCTGCCGGTGCTGCCTTCCTCGACGGTCAACGCGGACTTCGACACGGTGGCCGCGTTGATAACGGTTATCACCACTTCCTCGGTGGCGGAGTTGCCGTTACCGTCGGATGCGGTGACCGTCATCGTGTAGGTGCCCGTAGCGGTAGGAGTGAACCGCAAACGCCTATCACTCAAAGCAGTACCACCAGGCAACGCAGGAGTTTCACCGGCCTTGCGCGCCCACGTGTAAGTGATCGTGTCGGCATCGGCGTCAGTGGCCGTCGCTCTGATATCGACTTGCTGACCCAAGTACAAGGTATCATCATCAATCGCGGTCAACACCGGCGAATTATCGTTGTCATTAATGGTACCCGTAGCAGTCGCATCACTGATGGTAACGCCGTCGGACGGGTCGGACAAGGTCACTGTGAATGTCTCGTTTTTTTCGTCCAGGTCGTCGTCCACGACCGTGACAACAATCGTCGTAGTAGCAGTGTTGGCTGCGATGGTCTTGGCCGTAGCAGTGGTCACCGCGGTGAAGTCATCGGTAGCGGTAGCGGTATCGGTGGTCTCGGCGGTCACCTTGTACTTGAAACTGATCCCCTCAGTCGGTATCGGATTAGCCGTCACAGTGAACGTGAACGTCCCATCCTCCAAAGCCGACACATCACCAACACTCAAATTGATGGTCGGAGGAGGAGCCAGGTCGAGCAAGTTGCCGTCTGCTCTTTTATCCGTGCCCGCCGCGTAACCGGTCCCTTCATTGAGGGTGATTCGGTAGGCTTCCGTACCTTCGGTGTCCGAGTCGCTGCTGGTAGGAATTGATATGGTTCCGGTTTTGCTGGGATTGCTCCCAAAGTTGGCTGAGAAGGATCTGGGGCCTAGAGTGCCTGGAATATCATCAGCATCAAAAGTGCTCGATGATCTCGCGGCCAGTGTCAGGGTTACTTGCTTGGTTCCCGTAAGCGACATGTCCGACGTGACCGTGAGGCTGATGTTATCTCCCTCGGTCACATCAGCCGGATCAGTGAGGAGCTGGAAGGTAGGCGTCGTATCGGTCACCGAAACCCTCACGGATGCGATGGTTGCCGAGACGTAGCCACCACCCGAAGCGGTGTGGGTCAACGTGACCGTTTCGTCGGTGGTGTCCTCATCCGCCTCTGTGGTGACCGTGACCGTCTGAGCCGAACTCCAGTTCAATGTGGTGAACGTCAACGAGGACTTGTCCACCGTCACATCAGAAGTGGCCCCACCAACCGTGATCGTCACATCACCGCTCGGCACGGAGTTCAACTTCACCGTGTACGTGCCATTAGCACCTTCAGTGAGTTCGATGCTGGACTTTGACACTGTGGCAGCCTCGACCACGGTAATAATCACTTCTTCAGTAGTCTCGTTACCGTGGTTGTCTGACGCGGTAACCGTGTACGTGTAAGCTCCTAGTGCCGTCGGCGTGAACGTCAACTGTGCTTGGCCAAGAGTGATCCCAGCAGGTGCCGCAGGAGTCTCACCAGCCTTACGCGCCCACAAGTAAGTGATCGCATCAGAGGCATCCACATCAGTGGCAGAAGCTGTTATGTCAACCGTTTGACCACGTTTGATCGTGAAGTTGTCAATCGCAGTCAGCACCGGCGTGTTGTCGTCATTGGTGATCGTGCCCTGCGCGGTTACATCGGCCAAAATTATGCTTTCCGGCACGTCCGAAAGAGTGACCGTGAACGTCTCATCAGGTTCAACCACGCCGTCATCGTTAACTGTCACTGTGATAGTGGTGCTGGTCTCGGTGGCATTTATGCGGGCCGCGGTTGCAATGGTTACTGCCGTGAAGTCCGTACCAGGTATAGCCGTATCACCAGTTTCTGCCGTGACAGTATACTTGAAATCCAGGTTCTCAGGAGGCGCAGCACTGACCATCGCGGTAAAGGTGAACGTGCCGCCTTCATCTGCTGACACATCAGCAATGCTCAGGGTGCCGAAAGCGGGCGCGACTGTTACTACCTCTGATGCTGGGCTATTGCCGGTGGTGCCTTTGGCTCGTATCCGGAACCGGTAATCATCGGTATAATCCAAGCCAGACACCGTGTGAGACGTAGTCTCAGCACCCGAACCAGGAATCAGAGTCCAGCCACCCCAACTATCGCTGCCTTTCCTTTGACGGTACTCATAGATGGTTATCGAATCGTCATTGGGATCAGTCCAAGACAACATCGCTGATCTCACACCAGCCGTGGCCGTCAAACCAGTGGGTTTGGCCGGTGCCGGTGACACGGGAGCAACACGCACCGACTTCGACGCAGTGCCCGGTGTTGATATGTGGTACGCCACAATTTGGAAGTCATAGGTCGTACCATTGTTCAAACCTGTCACAGTATAAGTGACAGCAGTTGCGCCGTCAACCTTGAATACCTGCGCATGGCTCTCAACCCATGGTGGATGAATAAAATCAGTGGGGGCCTTGTACCTTAAAAGGTAATGACTGATCTTGGTATCCTTAGGATCGTCCCAAGACAGGGTCACCTGTCCATCACCTGGAGTAGCGGTAAGGCCGCTCGGCCTAGCCGGCTTAGCGATTGCCGCTTCCGTAAGTACTTTAGAAGCTAAGCCGTCACCGGCGACGTTAACGGCACGAATTTGGAAATCATAAAATGTACCGCTAGTCAATCCCGTAACCGCGAAGCTTGTAGTGGTGGCATCAGAGCCACTCATATCCGTCCATGCGCCAAAAGGGTTCGGCGGACTCTGAAAACCGGGGATCTGAAGAGTCCAAAGTCTGTATCGATACTGCCACTTCGTGATCGTGGGATCCTTCGGATTAGCCCAATACAAGGTCACCCGCTCATCACTTCCAATAGTCTCGAATTTCCTAGGACTTTCGGGCACAGGTATTGGGGTCGCGGTCGAATCGGCGGAAGGCGCACCCTTGCCGGCCAGATTCACCGCTCGGATTCTGAATGTATAGGCAGTACCGTTTTTCAAGTTTGGGACTATGTGTTCGGTAGTAAGCGCATCAGAGCCTGAAATCGGTGCCCACTCCGGGCCATAGTTATTGCCCATCTTCAACTGAAACTCATAACCCGTTATGCTGGCATTACCTGGATCAGACCAAAGCAGCAGTACCGATCCATCGCGAGGATTAGCTGTAAAGCCGGTCGGTGCTGCAGGTAGAGGCGGTAGCGGCCTGGCGGTTGCCTCGGCTGAGGCTGCACCATTGCCGGTGGAGTTCACCGCTCGAATTTTGAAGGCGTAAGTAGTGCCGTTCGTCAAGGATGCAACCGTGTGACTGATGGTGGAGGCACCAGAGCTGGCAATCGCCGTCCATGCACCGTAGTTACCGGTACCGATCTTCTGCTGATACTCGTAGCGGGTGATGCTGGCATTGCTGGGGTTGGTCCAACCCAAAGTAACCTCTCCGTCACCGGGAGTGGCGGTCAAGCCGGTTGGTGCTGCGGGTGGTGGTGCCTTCGGCGTTGCCGTAGCTTCGTTGGAGGGATCGCTTTCGCCATTGGCACTGACGGCGCGAACCTGGAAGGTGTATTCCGTGTAGTTGGTCAGGCCCGTGACTGTGTGAGTGGTGGTGGAGGCACCAGAGTTGGCAATCCCCGCCCATCCACCGTAGCTACCGCCATCGGGTTTGTACTGAAATTGCCAACTGGTGATTTTTGGGTCGCTGGGATCGTTCCACGACAAATCAACGCTCGTATCACCTGACGTTGCCGTCAGACCTGTTGGTGCCGCAGGTGGATTGGAGTCAGTGATATTCACCGTCAGTGAGTCAATGCTCACGCCGCCGTAATCTCCTCCGGATGCGGCGTGTGTCAAAGTAACCGGCGGATCGTCAACCGAATCCGAGTCACTTCCAACTGCCACAGTCACCGTCTGGGCAGTGTTGAAGTTACTGGTGGTAAAGAACAGTTTCTCAGGTGACACGGTCACATCACCAGAGGCTCCGCTTATCGAAACCGTCACATTCTCCTGGGCTCGTGTATCAAGTTTCACGGTGTAGGTCTGACTGGTGCCTTCCCGTACAGTCAACTCAGACTCGGAAACCGTAACACCAGCGGTGTCCCTGTCTGTGACCTTCACCAATACAGAACCGATATCCACAAAGCTATAACTCCCTCCAGAGGCACTGTGCGTCAAAGTCACCGGAGGGTCAATGATTGCATCATCGTCCTTGGCTGCCGAAACTGTCACCGTTTGCACACTGTTGAAGTTGTTGGTGGTAAACGTCAGACTGGGAGGACTCACCGTCACATCGCCAGAGGACCCGATTATCGAAACTGTTACATCGTCAGACGGGGCGGCGTTCAACTTGACCGTGTAGGTGCCACTGCTGCCCTCCGCCACGGTCAACTCAGACTCAGAAACCGTAACACCGAGCGGTGTAACTGTTGGTATGGCTGTGGTTTCAACCCAATCGCTCTTCACGCCATTATACCCTGACTGGGACCGCAAACGGAACGTGTATTCGGTTCCATTGGCCAGACCGGAGACCCGAGTCATGGAGGCTTTAGCATCTAGCTGCACATCAGTTGACCAATTCCCACCATCAGGCTTGTATCCGTATTCCCAATGTATAACGCCCCGGTCAGGCTTGGGGTCCCAAAACAAGGTGACCGACCTATCGTTGCCTGCCGCCCTGAGTCCGGTAACAGCCGGAGCATCCCCAGCCCAAATCCGCACTGGATCAGAGGGCGGACCCTCCTCAAGCGCGCCTAAGTTTTCTGCCCGAATGCGTACATCCAAATTCTGGGGGGAAGTTACTGATACATCTGACTCTGCGGCGTTTTTACGTACTTGAAAGGTCGGCATATTCTCGAAATCATCTCCATTGAAATTGGTCACAGGCTGCCAGTTCACATCGTCCCAGTCTTGGCTGAGAGTCTTGGCTTGATAATCAAAAAAGGTGATCTTCCCGCAGTTTTCCGGAACAAGTATGTCAAAACTAACCCGTATTTGACCGCTCCTAATATTGCTACCCAAAGCGTCCGAAAGGACTACCCTGCAAGGCACCTCTGCATCTGTCTCAGCGACAGTGGTACGCTCTGCTGAGGCTAGACCATTGCCGATACGGTTCACAGCACGAACTTTGAAGGTGTATGTGCCTCCTTGCTGAAGACCGGTTACAGTGTGACTGGTGGTAGCAGTATCGGAACCTGGGATGGGAATCCAGTCACCAAACTTGCCCGTTCCACTTGGTTCTTTCCTTTGCTGATATTCCCACCGGGTGATACCAGAACTTCTGTGTTTGTTCCATGACAAAGTAACCTGCGTATCCCCACCTATGGCACGAAACCCGCCGGGTATACCAGGTGCCGATATCGGAGTAGCACGTATCGTATCCGAGTCCTGAATGTTCGCCTTGTTTCCCGAGGAATAGTACGCCCTGATCTGAAATTCGTACTCCTCATTACTCGTCAAACGCTCCACCTTATAGGTGGTATTGGTTGCGCCATCAACCCTGGCTACCTGGGAAAGGCTTGCATCCCAGTTCGGGCGACTGCTCCCAACCACCCACCACCGAACATGCCAATAGCCGATGCCGGAATCCCCCAGGTTGTCCCAAGACAATGTCACAAATCCATCACCCACTTCAGTAGCGGTAAGGCCGGTCGGCTTCGCCGGCCTTGGATCCCGTCGATTCGGCCTGACAAAGCCAGTTCGAGCAGTAGATGCACCACATCCTGCCATGTTGCAGGCACGAATACTGTATGGCAATCCAATACCTGCGCTCACTCGAATCGAAGCACTTGTGGTATCAGCACCGGAATTGGCTAGATCTATCCACCTTCTTCCAAAGTCATGCTCGTAATACTGCCGCTTGGTGATCGTGGGATCATTTGGATTATCCCAATAAAACGTCAGCCGACCCGCATAGTAGCCGGTGACAGGATTCGTTATAGGACCCGATCCCAAAGCTCGAAAACCCGTAGGTCTGGCAGGCGGAGGGAGTGTTGGCGTGGCTGTAACCTCTGCTGATGGGGTACCGGCCCCCCTGTCATTCACCGCACGGACCTTGAACTTGTAGGCAGTGCCATTGGTGAGGGACGTCACCGTATAGCTGGTGGTTGTCGCAGTGGAGTCGGCCATGTTCGTCCACGAGCCGTAGCCGGTACCGTCATTTTGTTGATATTGCCAGCGGGTGATGCTGGGTTGGCCAGGGTCGCTCCACGACAAGCTCACCTGCTGATGGCCCGCAGTCGCGGTGACACCGGTCGGCGCAGCGGGCCGGGCGGCTACGGGCGTGGCCTTGACCTCTGCTGATATGGGTCCGCGACCAATCCGGTTGGCGGCACGAATCTGGAAGACGTATTCCCTTCCGTTGGTCAAGCCAGTGACCGCGTGGCTGGTGGTGGTGGCATCAGAACCAGCTATGGGTGCCCAGCTGCCCCCCTGGTAGAGATCCGTCGGCTTGTACCAAAACTCCCAGCCTGAGATGCTGGCATCCGGGTGCCTGTCCCACGACAGAGTTATCTGCCCGTCACCGGGCGTGGCGGTGAGGCCTGTCGCAGCAGAGGGGATACCACGCGGGGTGGCCGTGATCTCTCTGGATGCGGTGCCGGGGGTGCTTCCGATCACAGGACGAACACGAAAGCCGTAGACCGCGCCATTGGTAAGGCCCGTGATCGTGTGGCCGCGGGTGCCGGCGTCAGAGCCGTCGATGTCGCTCCAATCGCCGTAGACCGCCGCATCTTTCTTCTGTTGATACTGCCAGTTGGTGATGTTGGGGTCGGTGGGGTAGACCCAGGACAGGGCCACCTGGGCATTGGCCGGGGTGCCCGTGAGTACCGGCACCGCGGCTTGTGCTGTGGCGGGTTCGGGCGAATACACGGCGTGGGTCACCGTCAGCACCAGCAGGAAGGCAACGGCAAGCGCCAGGAACCGCGAAGGCGACAGTGCCTCGCGAGCGATGGTTCGGTTATTCCGAACCATTCGTCGCCTCGGACTCGAGCTTGACAACCGCAATTGATTGGGGGGGGGGGGGGGGGGGTCATAGCCGCCTCCAGAGAATGGTGGGCTGGGCAGAGGACATGAAGTGGCCTGCTTCGGATCGCGCTTGCACGGCCGGCACGATCGGTCGGAGTGTCATCAACCGTCATATTATATGGATCATGACTGCTGCTCCTGACATCTTGTCCCCCCAGTACGATGCCGACCCCTATCCGCACTACGAGGTGCTTCGCAACGAGTACCCGGTGATGTGGCACGAGGGCACCCAGGCCTACGTGATCAGCCGCTACGAGGACGTGGCCGGAGCCTTCCGCAACCCCAAGGTTTCGAGCCGCAACTACGAGTGGCAGACCGAGCCGGTCCACGGTCGCACCATCCTCCAGATGGAGGGCAAGGAGCACTCCTCCTACCGGGGCATCGTCAACCCGATCTTTCGGGGCAGCTACCTGGAGCAGAGCATCGTGCCCGCCATCACCAGGGCGGCCCGCAGCCAGATCGCCGAGTTCCTGGCCGACGGAGAGGTGGATCTGTGCCGCCGATTCAGCACCTACTACCCGATCGGGGTGATCGTGCAGCTCCTCGACCTGCCCATGGAGGACGTGCCCCAATTCCACCAGTGGTACACGATGATCATGGATTTCGTCTCCAACATCACCGGTGACGAGGAGAAGAACCGGCGGGGGATGGCGGCTCGAAAGGAGATGGGGGAGTACCTGATGCCCAAGATCGCCGAGCGGCGGGCCAACCCCGGCGACGACCTGCTCACCGCCATGGTGACCAAGGAGTTCGACGGTGTCCGGATGAGCGACGATGACATTCGGGGGTTTTGCAGTCTTTTGCTGACCGCCGGCGGAGAGACCACCGAGAAGGCCATCACCCTGACCATGCGGAACCTGCTGGACAACCCCGACCAGATGGCCGAGGTGCGGGCCGACCGTCAACTCATCGGCCGGGCCTTCGCCGAGACGCTGCGCTACACCGGGCCGGTGCAGATGATCATGCGCCACACCGAGGAGGACGTGGAGTTCTCCGGGGGCACGGTGGAGGCGGGTCGTACCCTTGAGCTGCTTTTGGGTTCGGCCAACCGGGATCCCGAGGTGTTCGGCGAACCCGACCGGTTCGACATCCACCGCTCCGACCTGGAGTTCGACAAGGCGTTCACCGCCGCGGCCAACCACACCGCGTTCGCACTGGGCCGCCATTTCTGCGTGGGGTCGATGCTGGCCCGGGCCGAGCTCACCGTGGCCATGGACGCCCTGCTGGACGCCATGGACGACATCGCCTACGCCGATGGCTACCAGCAGGTCGAAACCGGGGTCTACACCCGGGGCCTGACCTCGCTGCCGCTCACGTTCACCCCCAACCCGGATTTCGCCGTCGGCTAACCCGGTAATCGCTGTGGTAAGCCATCGGGATGGCCGAAGAGTTGAATCACGATCTGCCCGACGGGACGACCGACTGGATCGCCGAGGCGGGAGGCGGCCGGATCACCCGGCTGGAGCGCCACATCGCCCGGCGGGAGGCCTGGGTGGTGGACGTCACCCGTCCCGATGATTCGGTGGCCGAGTACTTCCTGCGGCTGGATCGCGAGGGCGACGGCAGCGGCACCCACTCGGTGAAGCACGAGGCCAAGGTGCAGACGGCACTGGCCGAGTCCGGGTTGAAGGTGCCCGCCATATGCGCCTGGAACGAGCAGCTCCAGGCCGCACTGCACGAGCGGATGGTGGGCCGGGCCGACCTGGACAACGCCGATCCCGAGGAGCAGGCCACGGTGTTGGAGGATTTCGTGCAGCAGTTGGTTCTGCTCCACTCGCTGGCCCCCGACTCGCTGGGTCTCGACCACATGGCCGTTCCCACCACTTCGGCGGAGTGCGCGTTGGGCGAGGTCGAGTTCGTGGAACGGTTCCTCGACGACATGGTGGTCGATCCGCTGTACACGTTCTCGCTCCAGTGGCTGAGGAACCACGTGCCCGAGCACCTCGACCGGGTGTGTCTGTTGCAGGGCGACACCGGACCGGCCAACTTCATGTTCCACCAGGGCCGAGTGAGCGCCATCGTGGACTGGGAGTGGGCCCATTTCGGCGATCCGATGGAGGATCTGGGCAACATATGCGCCCGGGAGTTCTACTGCCCCTCGACCCCCGAGGAGGGCCTCGGCCCGGTGTTTCGCCGCTACGAGGAGCTGTCGGGTTTCCCGGTGCGTCTCGACTCGGTGCGCTACTACCGGGTGCAGCAGTTCGTGCGCTCCATCGTGTCGCTGGCCCGAATCACCGAGATCAACGACCCCCAGATGCCCAACGGCATGAACCGGGCCTACCGCTACATCTGCGAACGGGCCACCTGCGAGGCGCTCGCCGACGCCATGGGAACCGAGCTGGAGCGCCCCGAGTTGCCCGAGGTCGAGACGATGCCCTCTCTCGAGGGGGTGATAGCCGCCAACCTGCGCGACGAGGTGCTGCCCGCAGTGGTCGGCGACTTTCCCCGCCACCGCCTGGAGCACGCCGGATTATTGGTGGAGTGCCTCGACCGCCGAACCCAACTCGGCCCCCGGCTGGCCGAGGTCGAGTTGGACGAGATCGCCACCCTGACCGGCCGACGGGCCACCACCCTCAAGGATGGATTGATGGAGTTGGACCAAGCCATCAAGTCCTGGGGGCCCGACCACGAGGTCGAAGTGCTCCGCTATCTGGCTCGCCGAGCCCGGCGCCTGGAACACCTCTGGAAGCCCGTGGTGAACCTGTTCCCCGGCCGCACATTCTCAAGAATCGACTGGTGACAAGAGGTGGATATTTGGACAGTTATTCCGTGAGCCACCCACGGACGATACGGGGCAGTTCTGACACAACCTCTCGGCCAAAAAGAACTTCATCTACAAGACCCATATTAAGCATATCTATTATTCTGCAAAGATAGGATCGTCCACACTCCCACCACGTGTAGTAACTATCAACCATCAAGTAGTGATGAACCTTAACGCCCTCGTTCATCCGAAGTTCTTCGAGTTCCATTCCGTCCAGTAGAGTCTCATAAACACCATCTGCAACTCTGCTCCCGAACGTAGTGGTGTAGTAGTACTCTTTGATCTCCCAAATAGCCTTTGGATTAACTGTAGAAGGAAACGCACCGTCGACACGTCTCGCGAGCGTCCTAAGTGGTGCCCCGTCTTTGGTAAATGTTGTTAGGGAGCGTGGATCATAGTCGCAAGGCATTCCATTGATATGTGCTTCCACAAGCATATTGACAAGTCCTGTCAGAAACGCTGGCTTTTTCATCTTGCCCTTTTGTTTATTCATCGGGATTGGACAGGTTGGACTCAGCAGATTGTGCTGCTCTTCAAACAGTTTCTCTGCTTCATCAGCATCCATCAGGAGCCCTTCAACCTCCTCATTTAGAACTTTCGATCGATATTGGAAGTAAGCGTACAAATCCAAAGCTAGGCCATTATATAAAGTGCGTGACCCATCTAGACCGCGCTTGTCTAGAGCACTTTTTATTTCATTCTCCGTTGGAGCCTTTACTAGCCCACTCCCACGCTTGGTATAGCCAACTGTTTCGCTGATAGCACGCACGTGCGCCCAGAAACTCTTCTCTCGGTTGAAAAACTCATCGTGTGGTTTCACAAAGATCTCTCAAACTTGCGTGATAGTTCGATGATATCCAGACCCAAGTGAAGCGCAATTGTCCTTAACTCCACTAGATCAAGTCGGTGCTCACCCGACTCGTACTTGCTGACGAAGGACTGAGGTTCCTCAAGAAGTTCTGCGAGTTCGGATTGTCGAAGTCCAGCTTCGACCCGCAGCCTTCGGAGCAAAGCTGCCAGCGCGGCATGCTCTGCGGTTCCGATGCTTTTCTCCACGCCCTTTGTCTAGACCCGATTCTAAGATATCCCAATTCAGGATTCTTTGGTTCATTGGACCATCCACCCTGCTGGCACTTCGAGACCAGCAGCGGCGGGCGTGTGCTTCTACCAGGCAGTTTGCTCGCATCGAACGAGACTCCCGGTGCTGACAAGCGAAGCCGCCTGACCAGCCGTCCCTCGATGGAACCCCGACGAGCACTCGGACGCACGACCCACACGGACATCCTCCCTCCAGGTCACAGCACCCACACCCTGAATCAGGTGCCCACCAAACCGGGGCCACACCAGGTCGCCGCTGACAATGCATCGGCCATCGTGCCTGGTCATCGTGCTACGATGACCAGGGAGTCGCTCTCTAAACGGAGTGGACACCATCGTTGTCGCACTGCTCGGCTAGGTTCGGGAACATGCATCAACTCGCTTTCCACATCGACGACGTTCGCCCAGCGATCCGGCCGTTCAAGACACAACTACTGAAGTGGATCGGAAACAAGCAGCGCTTTGCCCATGAGATCGTCTCTTACTTCCCTGAGGACAGGAATGCTTATCATGAACCATTCTTGGGCAGTGGCGCAGTTCTTGGGACACTGGCACCAGAGGTTGGTTACGGGTCGGACGCTTTCAAACCGCTTATTGATATATGGAAGACACTCCGAATAGACCCAGAGACTTTGAAGAATTGGTATCGTGAGCGCTGGAATCGAATGGAAGCAGGAAATAAACTAGAGGTTTATGAGGACATCAAGACCTCTTACAACACAGAGCCAAACGCTGCTGATTTTTTATTTCTGACGCGTTCCTGCTACGGAGGGGTCGTTCGTTTCAGGCAAGCGGATGGTTACATGTCTACACCGTGCGGACCGCATAATCCGGTTACTCCAGCTTCTTTTGATAATCGTGTCGATATTTGGACGAGACGAGTATCTGGTACAACCTTCACCAATTGTGATTTTGAAGAAGCAATGAGCCAAACTAAGGCTGGAGATGTCGTATACTGCGATCCTCCGTATAGCGATACTCAAGCAATACTATATGGCGCACAGACCTTTAAACTGGATCGTCTGGTCCATGTAATTAGCGAATGCAAAGACCGAGGTGTAGCTGTCTTGCTCAGTATTGATGGAACTAAAAAGTCTGGACAACGAACTATTGAGTTTGAGCTTCCGGATGGATTATTCGAACGCGAGGCTTTTGTTAATTGTGGAGTCTCTCAATTGCGGAGGTTTCAGCGTGGTGGAGAGACACTCGAGGATGAACAAGTATCAGATCGCCTATTGCTCACATTCTAGCTTTTATTTGCCTAGTGACGGATGTATAAAATATCAAGAATCTAACTCAGTGGTATGTCCATAAAAAGCGGCATCACGCATTACCTAACCCCCATAACCTCTATGATGAAGGCTTAGCGTCGGGAGAGGTGGTTGAGCATTTGTGTCAGGTAGTGGTTGGGGTCGGAGCGTTTGGCTTGGGCGGTTTTTTCGAGATCGGGGGCGGCGAAGCCCTCGAAGTCGTCGGTGCCCAGTTTGGCGATCAGGGCTCGGGCCACGTCCACCGGGTCCATGGAAGCCCCTTCGGGCTGGGGGAACGGGCGGTCGTTGCCCGGTTTGGGGGTGGAGAACTCGGTGGCGGTGCTGCCGGGGACGAACAGATGAGCCCGGACACCGGTTCCGGCCAGATCCATGTACAGGCCCTCGGTGAACAGGTTGATGGCGGCCTTGGCCGCGCCGTAGGCCCCGGTTCTGAAGGCCATCGACTGGGTGCCCATGGACGACACGTTCACGATGTCCCCGGAGTCCCGCTCCAGCATGTGGGGCAAAAGAGCCAGGGTGAGCCGGGCCGAGCCGGTGAAGTTCACTGCCAACGTCTCGTCCAGCTCCTCGGGGGTGAGCCTCTTCATCGACCGTCGTCGAGGAGCACCCGCGTTGTTGACCAGCACGTCGATGGGGCCCATCTCCGCCCAGGCCCGCGCCGCGAAGGGGGCCACCTCGTCGAGATCGGCCAGGTCGAGCGTCCACCAGCAGCCGTCGCCGCCCGCGGCCCGTACCTCGGACAGAACCTGCTGGAGGCGGTCGCCCCGGCGGGCGGCCAGGCCCACGAAGGCTCCGCCCCGGCCCAACTCCACCGCCAGGGCGGCCCCGATGCCCGACGAGGCCCCGGTGACCAGCACCCGGCGACCGGCGGGATCCCAGCTCATCCGGTGACCAACACCCGGCGACCGGCAGGATCCCAGCTCATCCGGCGGTCAAGCCGGCATCGACGTTCAGGACCCCAGCTCATCCGGCGGTCAAGCCGGCATCGACGTTCAGGACCCCAGCTCATCCGGCGGTCAAGCCGGCATCGACGTTCAGGACCGCTCCGTGGATGCGGTGGGCCTCGGGGGAGGCCAGGTAGGCCACCGCCGAGGCGATGTCGTCGGCCTGGGCCATTCCTCGAAAGCCCATGTATCGCCCCATCAGCTCCATGTCCGGGTCGTCGGGAAACCCGAAGGACGTCACCAGGTTGGTGTCCACCCCACCCGGAGCGACGGCGTTGATCCTCACCGAGGTGCGGATGGTCTCCATGGCCATGGCCTTGGTCATCAAGATCACCGCTCCCTTGCTGGCGCAGTAGGGCACGGTGTAGGCCTGCCCGATCTGCCCGGCGTTGGAGGCCATGTTCACGATGCACCCCCCGGAGGCCTCCAGGTGGGGGAGCGCGGCCTGCGACATCCAGAACACCCCGCCCACGTTCACCTCCATGATCAGATCCCAGGTGCCTTGATCCACATCGCCCACTCGATGGCTCCGGGCCAACCCGGCGATGTTGCACAGCACGTCCAGTTGCCCGTGCTCGGCCACGGTCGAGGCCACCAACTCATGGCAGGCCTCCCGGGAGCGCACGTCGGACACCACCGGATGGAAACCCCCGGCTCCATCGACCATCCCATCGATCATCCCCGCGGTCTCCTCCAGGCCGGACGAACTGACGTCGCTGCCCACCACGACCGCTCCCTCGCCCACCAGCCGGGCCGCAGTGGCCTGGCCGATTCCCGACCCGGCCCCGGTGACCAGGGCCACCTTCCCCGAGAATCTCATGATGCCTCCCCGAGTTGGCCGTTCTCCAGGACGTCCTTGCGGGCCACCTTTTCCGAGAATCTCATATTCCTCTCCTTTGACTCCTGCCGTTGCTCGATACTTCTGCCCACCCTTGTTTGCCGGGGGTCTCCGGCTGGGGGCGGCCCGGCCCTCCTAGGGCAGCCCGGCACCGGGAATATCCACCGGGACGGTTTCTATCCGGGCCTGGCCCCGGCCCCTCACCTCGTCGGGATGGGACCCCGGTGCGGTGAGCAGGAACAGGGTACGACGGTCGTCGCCCCCCAGCATGACTGCGAAGCAGTTCTGCTCGGTCTCCACCCGATGGGTGATCTCCCCTCCCTCGATCACCCGCTGGGCGGCGCGCCCCACCGCGTCGGCGTACCAGATGCCTCCCTCGACGTCGTAGCAGCAACCATCGGGGATGGTTCCCGGCACCGCCGCCCATGGCCGTCGGTTCCCCAGCCGACCGTCGGCTCCTATGTCGAACACGGTGAACTGGCTCGCGAAGCTCTCGCCCACGATGAACCTGGTGCCGTCGGGGGTGATCACCGCCCCGTTGGGAAACAGCAACCCCCCGACCGAGACCTCCACGGTGCCGTCGGGTTGCACCAGCCCCAGCGTGGCCGGGGCCACGTCCTCGCCCTCGTGCAGGTCGAAACCGAAGTTGCCCACGTAGGCCCGCCCCTCGCCGTCCACGGTCATGTCGTTGCAATGGGAGGTGGCCACCGCCGAGAGATCGGCGTGTTCTCGAAGGACGATCCCGTCGTAGCGCAGCACTCGCCGATCCAGCATCGACACCACCAGCAGGTCACCGTCGGGCATCCACCCCAACCCCGACGGCTGGCCCGGCACATCGACGATCACCTCCACCGTGCCGTCCAGCGACACGGCGTTGACGGTCTGCTGGTAGAAGTCCGAGTACCAAAGGCGACCGTCGTGCCATCGGGGGCCTTCGCCGAAATCGATCCCACCGAGGAACGGCTCCGGCCGGGCAAGCATCTCCATGCCGGAGGACAATAGCGACCGGGGGGTGGGGGCGTTCATTCGCGATTCCGGGGGGTTCGAGGGTGACGGCGACCGCAGGGACGACCGGGGGGTGGGGGCGTTCATTCGCGATTCCGGGGGGTTCGAGGGTGACGGTAGGGTGGTTCGGTCATGTTCCATCGGGCCAGAACTCGGGTCATCGACTCGGTGAGGGGGATGTTCGCCCACGACGAAATCCCGTTGCTGCGCACCGGCGAGTTCGAGGGTGATCCAGGGCTGTGCGGTCCCGATTCGATCAGTTGGCGGGTGATCGGCGACGTCAGCGTGTTCGTCGGCGGCATCCGAGCCCTTCTGATCCAGGCCGCCCACCCCGAGGTCGTGGCCGGGGTCGAGGATCACAGCCGCTACCGGGACGACCCGCTCGGCCGACTCAGTCGAACGTCGTTCTACGTGACCACCGCCACCTACGGGGCGATGCCCGAAGTGAAGGAGGCCATCGACAAGGTCAGGTCGGCCCACGGCGGGGTGAGCGGTACATCGCACCGGGGACGGCCCTACAGTGCGTCCACCCCGGAGTTGGCCGCCTGGGTTCACAACACCCTCACCGACTCCTTCCTGGAGGCCTACCAGCGTTTCGGAGGTCGCCTGACCGTGGGGGAGGCCGACCGGTTCGTGACGGAGCAGACGAGGGTGGGGGAGTTGCTGGGAGCCGATCCGCTGCCGACAACTGCGGCCGACCTGCGAGCCTGGATAACCGGACATCCCGGGTTGGCCCCCAGTCCGGGGATGCGAAATGCGATCGGATTTCTGCGGAGACCCCCGATTCCTCCGGCCCAGCGAGCGGGCTATCAGGTGCTGATGAACGGAGCGGTCACCATCATCCCCCGCGAGCTCGCCTCGGTTCTGGGGGTGGTGGCGGTGCCCGGGGCCCGAGTGGCCGGCACTGCTCTGATACTGGGACTGCGCCGGGTGATGAAGAACAGTCCGGCCTGGCAGGCGGCGCTGGATCGGTGCGGTGCTCCTTACGACCCACGGCTGTTTCGCGACGAACGACCGGGGGTGGCTTCGTAGGCCGGCTGCGGGGCACTGTACGAATGAGCGACCGGCCGGTAAGGCCCCGAGTGGCCTCGTAGGCCGGTTGCGGGGCACTGTACGAATGAGCGACCGGCCGGTAAGGCCCCGAGTGGCTTCGTAGGCCGGCTGCGGGCCGCGGCTGCGGCCGGCCCAGGTTGGGGTGGCTTCGATGGGGGCAGCTAGGGTGATGGCTCGGCCGCCGCGGGGAGCCGTGGGCCCATACCTCGATACCTAAGGAGATCTCGTCACGATGGGACGTTTGGACGGCAAGGTAGCGATCATCACCGGAGCAGCCCGGGGGCAGGGCGAGGCCGAGGCTCGGCTGTTCGCCTCCGAGGGGGCCAAGGTGGTGCTGGGCGACGTCCTCGACCAGGAGGGCGAGCAAGTGGCGGCCGACATCGGCGACCGGGCCCGCTACGTGCATCTGGACGTGTCCCGCGAGGCCGACTGGGCCGCGGCGGTGGCCACCGCCACCGCCATGGGCTCGCTCCGGGTTCTGGTGAACAACGCGGCCATCATCATGCCCGCGGCCATCGAGGACACCACCCTCGACGATTACATGAAGGTGATCAATGTAAACCAGGTGGGTACGTTCCTGGGGATGAAGGCGGTGCTGGCCCCCATGAGGATGGCGGGTGGCGGCTCGATCGTGAACATCAGCTCCATCGACGGCCTCCAGTCCAAGAACGGACTCATCAGCTACACCGCCTCCAAGTCGGCCATTCGGGGCATGACCAAGACCGCGGCCATCGAGTGGGGGCGGTTCGACATCCGGGTCAACTCCATCCACCCCGGCGGGGTCAACACTCCGATGGGCAACCCCACCAACGATCCCCGGGCCGAGAAGGAGCCGTACCAGTTCCAGGCCATCCCCCGCATCGGCGAGCCGGTCGAGATCGCCCACGCCGCCCTGTTCCTGGCCGGCGACGAGGCGTCGTACGTGACCGGGGCCGAGCTGAGCGTGGACGGCGGCTGGCGAGCGGGGATGGTCACGCCGGGGCTGCCGGGCACCGACTTCGTGGTCGATTACGGTTACGACTCCGATTGACGGCCCTGCCAGCCCCCGAGCCCTCGGCCCCTCGAGTCCCCAGTTCCTTGAGTCCTCGGTTCCTGAGCCCAGTTTCATCGAGTCCCCGAGCCCTCGGCCCCTCGAGTCCCCAGTTCCTTGAGTCCTCGGTTCCTGAGCCCAGTTTCATCGAGTCCCCGAGCCCTCGGCTTTATCGGTTCATCGAGCCCCTCGGTTCCTTGAGTCCCCCGTGCTGGTAGTCGTTTGAGCGAGCCACCTCTCTGGGAGGCCCCCAGCGCGGCTTCGGGCCCCGACTACGGGGTCGGGGCCGAGCGGTTGGCCCTGGCCGGGGCCGCCCGCCGGGTGTTGAACGCGGTGCGGGTCACTGCGGTCACCGGCGACGCCGTCGCCCGAGCCACCGATCTTTTGGAACAGGCCGCAGCCCTGGTGGAGGCCGAGCAGGTGGAGGGACACCACCGCCAAGGGGTCATGGGCGATCTGGAGGCCGGGTTCGAGTCCCACGACCCGATGACGTTCTTCCCCTACAGCCCCATCATCGGGCGGTTGAACCCGGTGTCGCCCCCGGCGGAGTTCTGGGTGGAGGGCACCGAGGTTCACGGGCGGATGAACCTGTCCGCGGTCTACGCCGGCCCGCCGGGCCTGGTCCACGGGGGGATCATCGCCAAGGTGTTCGACGAGCTGCTGGGAGTGGTCAACGTGGTCAACGACCGGGGCGGCTACACCGGCACGCTGAAGGTGGTCTACCGGCGGCCCACGCCGTTGATGAGCGACATCGCCCTGCGGGCCTGGCCCGCCGGCAGCGAGGGGCGGAAATTGTACGTATCCGGCGAGATGGTTCACGACGGAGCAGTGACCGCCACCGCCGAGGGCATCTTCGTGCGGGCCAACCGCCAGCTAATCGACGATTTGTAGCTAGGACTCCAGCACCACCGCTTGCCCGGCGCGGTCAGGACTCCAGCACCACCGCTTGCCCGGCGCGGTCAGGACTCCAACTCCACCGCTTGCCCGGCGCGGTCAGGACTCCAACTCCACCGCTTGCCCGGCGCGGTCAGGACTCCAACTCCACCGCTTGCTCGGCGCGGTCAGGACTCCAACTCCACCGCGAACCGGTCGGTGTAGAAGCCGAGCGATTGGCGGCGTTCGGCGGGATCGATGCCGAAGTCGGCCAGGTCGTAGATCACCCGGCCGTGCCTGCCCCGGGGATGGTCCGCCATGTACCCGTCCATGGCCGCCCTCACCCGGGGGGTGAAGGATCGGTCGGCCAGCTCGTAGATGCGCTCCACCGTGGCCACGTCGTCGGCCATGAACTCGTGGAACAACACGTCCATGGACTGTTCCGGGGGCACCAGGTTCCGGTCGGCGGTGCAGGCCCGGAGCATGTCCTCGATCAGTCGGGCCCACCATTGGCCGATGCCGTGGACGTCCACCGGATGGGTGGCGCTCATGCGGGCCGAGTAACAGATCATGGTGGCGAACGAGGCGGTGATCGACACTGGATCGCGGTGGGTGAACACCACGGTGGCGTCGCCGAGGACGTTCATCAGCGGCCCTATCTGTTCGAGGTGCTGGGGGGACTTGAGCACCCAGCGCTCCCGGGGCGGGCGCTGGTGGGTGAGCACCTGGAGAATTCGCTTGAGGTACTGGTAGTGGGGGGTCTGGTCGTGCTGCTGGTAGTACGCCCGCCACGAGGGCATCACCGCCGTGCAGTCGAACAACATGGTGGAGAAATCGATGCCCAGCAGGTGGATCTCCTCGTGGACGTGATCCCAGGTCATCTCGTGCATGCGGTCGTAGTGGGGCAGGGCCGTGTTGTGGATCACCAGCCCGCCCCGGGCCCGTTCGATGCGACCTTCGGTGGTTCCGGCCTCCTCGGGAGGAGGAACCGGCTCCAGGGCCTCCCACCAGGGCAGCGAGCGCAACCCGGGGTCGGCGGAGACGAGGTTGTGCAGATGGGTGGTGCCGGTGCGGGGCAGCCCGGCGATCACGATGGGTCGGCTTATGGGCACCTCGAGAGCGTCGGGATGGTCCTTGACGTACTGCTCGATCCGCAAACGGTTGGCCGCGAAACCGCTCAGTTGGTTGAAGCTGCTCACCCGACCCATGGGGGAGAGGTCGGCCTCGACGTCCAGGGCCCGGCACAACACCTCGAGCGGGGCCCGGAATCCGTCGGGTCCGAAATCACCGAGCCCGGTCCGGGCGGTGGCCTCGGCCAGCACGGCCTCGGGGCTCAACTCGATCTTTTCGGCCATCGGAGCGGTCTGCTCCATCATCCGTGCTATCTCCGGGGCAAGCACCGGGTTTGCCAGGTCATCTATGCGAATGGGGGCCGGACGGTTGCTCACGCCCCGCAGGCTACCCCCGTACCATGTCGTCCGTACCATGTCGCCATGGCCCAGCATGTCCCCGAGATCGAATGGACCGAGGACGCCCTGGGCTGATGGGTCGGGCGGCGGCCACGCTGGCCGATCAGCATGTCCCCGAGATCGAATGGACCGAGGACGCCCTGGGCTGATGGGTCGGGCGGCGGCCACGCTGGCCGATCAGCATGTCCCCGAGATCGAATGGACCGAGGACGCCCTGGGGCTTGCCCTAGCTCATTTGGCCTGCTGGGAGGCCTTTTGACGGCGGCGGTGGGTGGTGAGGATTGCTTCGGTGTAGCCGTTGGGTTGATCTCGACCCTCCAGAACCAACGCCAGGGCGGCGTTGAACGGGATACTGGTGGGGAAATTCTTGATCATGGGCTCGTAGTCGGGGTCGTCGGAGTTCTGGCCGTCGACCACCGAGGCCATCCGTCGCATGGTCTCGACCACCTGGTGCTCGGACAGCAGACCGTGGTGGAGCCAGTTGGCGATGTGCTGCGAGGAAATCCGCAGCGTGGCCCGGTCCTCCATGAGGGCGACGCCGTTGATGTCGGGCACCTTGGAGCAGCCCACGCCCTGACCCACCCACCGGGTCACGTAGCCCAGGATGCTCTGGGCGTTGTTGTCCAGCTCCCGCTGGATCTCGGCGGGGGAGATGCGGCGGTCGGGAGCCGGCACCGCGGGGGTGAGCATGGCCCGGACGGCGGCGGCCCTATCGGCGGCGGCCGGGGGGGCGGCGGAGCACTCGGCGACAGCCCGGACGGCGGCCCGGTCGGCAGCCGGTGGGGTCAGCTCCTTTTGGCGGGCGGCCACATCGTTGTCCAGATAGTGGAGCGCGTGGAGGGTGGCCGCGGTGGGGGAGGGCACCCACGCGGTGGACGCCCCCGAACGTGGATGGTCGGCCTTGTCCTCCAGCATCGCGGCCATGTCGTCGGGTCGGGCCCACATGCCCTTGCCGATCTGGGCACGCCCCGGCAGCTCCATGGCCAGCCCGGCAGCCACGTTGGCCTCCTCGTAGGCGGTCAGCCACCGGCACGACTTGATGTCCGCCTTGGGAATCATCGGACCGGCCTCCATGGTGGTGTGGATGTCGTCGCCGGTGCGGTCGAGGAACCCGGTATTGATGAACGCCACCCGCTCGGAGGCCTCGGCGATGCAGGCGGCCAGGTTGAGCGACGTGCGGCGCTCCTCGTCCATGATCCCCATCTTCAAAGTGTTGGGAGCCATCCCCACCACGGTCTCGACCGAGGCGAACAGGTCGCGCACCAACGCAGTCTCGTGGGGGCCGTGCAGCTTGGGCATCACGATGTAGGCCGATCCGGTGAGGCTGTTGCGGTGCGAGCCGCCCCCCGCCAGGTCGTGGAGGGCGCACCAGGCGGCCATGGCCACATCGACGATTGTCTCGGGAACGGGCCGGCCGTTAAGGCGCACCATGTCGGTTTCCATGTGCAGGCCCACGCTGCGGATCAACATGACGCTTCGGCGGCGCACCGTTCTCGTCCGGCCCGACGGATCGGTGGCCGTGGTGTCGGCGGCCAGACTGCGGGTGAGGGACCGACCGTCCTTGGTGAACGATGCGGTGAGGTTGCGCTGCATCAGCCCCAGCCAGTTGGCGTAGGCCCGGGTCTTGTCGTCGGCGTCCACCGCGGCCACCGAGTCCTCCAGGTCCATGATGGTGGTTAGGGCCGATTCCATCATCACGTCGGCGATGCCTGCGGGATCGTCGCGACCGATGCGGTGGTGGCGGTCGATCACCAGCTCCAATTCGAGCCCGTGCTTTTTCAGCAGCACCGTGGTGGGAGCGTCGGCCTCTCCGGTGTGGCCGGTGAACTGCCCGGCATCGGCCAACCCCGTGGTGGTTCCGTCGGCCATCTCCACCCGTAGCCCACCATCGTCAACCGCATAGGCCACCGATTCGGAGTGGGATCCGCGCCCCAGGGGAACGTGGGCGTCCAGCAGCTCGCGAACCCGGTCGATCACCCTCCGGCCCCGCACCGGGTTGTACGGCCCGGCCCGGCCCGCGCCCCCCGATTCATCGATGGCGTCGGTGCCGTAGAAGGCGTCGTACAGGCTGCCCCAGCGGGCGTTGGCGGCGTTGAGGGCGTAGCGGGCGTTGTCCACCGGTACCACCAGTTGCGGCCCGGCCGTGGAGGCGATCTCGGGATCGACCCCCGTGGTGGTGACCGACACCGGCCCGGGATCGTCCACCAGGTAGCCGATCGAACGCAGGAAGGCGGCCGCCTCCTCCGGTTCTTCCGGGTGCGGCCCGCGACTCCGATACCAGGCATCGATTCGGGCCTGCAAGCGGTCTCGCTCGTCGAGGGCGGCCCGCACTCTCGGCCCGAAGCCGGCCACCACCTGCTCGAAAGCCGGCCAGAACTGCTCGGGACCCACCCCGGTTCCCGGAGCCAGCCGGTCGTCGACGAAGGCCGCCAGGGGGTCGGCCACTTCGAGTCTTCCCAACGTCCGATAGGTCTCGGGCACCGCTTCAGGCTACGACCCCACGGGGCGGAGGCCGAAGGCGAGGGGGAAGCTCGTGCTCCCATCATCGGACAGCCGGGAGGGCGGAGGCCGAAGGCGAGAGGGAAGCTCGTGCTCCCATCATCGGACAGCCGGGAGGGCGGAGGCCGAAGGCGAGAGGGAACCCCCGATAAATCGATAAATGAGGATCGAGGCAGAGGCGCGGTTGCTAGTGTCGGCGGTCAATCTTTCGTCTCACACCAGATGAGGTATCAGCATGACCGTCAACGCTGCCGGTTCGTTCGATGCCGAGGTCGAATCCACCCGGGAGTGGATGGCCTCGTCCCGTTTCGAGGGGGTGACCCGCCTGTACTCGGCCCGCCAGGTGGTGGAGCAGCGGGGGGTGATCGCCCAGGACCACCCCGTGGCCCGGGTGGCGGCCGAGCGCTTCCACAGTCGGTTGAGGGAGCTCTTCGACCAGGGGCGGTGCATCTCCACGTTCGGTCCGTACTCGCCGGGCCAGGCGGTGGCCATGAAGCGGGCGGGGATCGAGGGCATATACCTGGGGGGATGGGCCACGTCGGCCAAGGGGGCCCGGCACGAGGATCCCGGCCCCGACCTGGCCAGCTATCCGTTGAGCATGGTGCCCGACGAGGCGGCCGGGTTGGTGCGGGCCCTTTTGACCGCCGACCGGAACCAGCGGTTCGCCCGCTCCCGGATGAGCGCTGCGGAACGCCAGACCACTCCCATCGTCGATTTCACCCCCACGATCATCGCCGACGCCGATACCGGTCACGGCGGTGATCCTCATGTCCGCAATCTGATCCGCCGTTTCGTGGAGGCCGGGGTACCGGGCTATCACATCGAGGACCAGAAGCCGGGGCTCAAGAAGTGCGGCCACCAGGGCGGCAAGGTGCTGGTGCCGTGCGACGAGCAGATCAAGCGGCTCAACGCGGCCCGGTTCCAGCTCGACGTGATGGGGGTGGCCGGCATCATCGTGGCCCGCACCGACGCCGAGGCGGCCAACCTGTTGGACGGCGGCACCGACGAGCGCGACCAGCCGTTCATCATGGGGGCCACCCAGCCGTCGGTTCCCTCGTACAAGGATGCCTATCTGGCCGTGCTGCGCCGTCTCGCCGAGGCCGGGGTGGAAGGGGTCAACGGTCATCTTCTGTACGCGGTGCCCGAGAGCCGCTATGGCCGGGCCTCGGCCTGGCTCGACCAGTCGGGGGTCGGTCGGGAGATCGAGAAGGCCATGGTGGCCTACCACGCGTCGCCCGATCCTCGGCCCGACGAGGCGGTGGACCGGGTCTCCGACGCCCTGGCCGAGGCCTGGCACCGAGCCGCGGGGCTGGCCACCTATCCCCAGGCGGTGGCCGACCAGTTGGCGCTGCGATCATCGGAGGGGGAGACCTTCGACATGGGAGTGGGGGAGTGGCTGGGCTTCGCCGCCGGCGTCGACACCGCCACCGCCCGGTCCCGAGCCACCGAGCTCGGCCTCGACGTGACCTGGGATCCCGAGGTGGCCCGGACCACCGAGGGCTACTACCAGGTGCAGGGCGGCATACCCTACGCGGTGGCCAAGTCGCTGGCGGTGGCCCCGTTCTGCGACCTGTTGTGGATGGAGACCAAGACCGCCGACCTGAACGACGCCCGGGAGTTCGCCGAGGCCATCCACGCGGTGCATCCCGACAAGATGCTGGCCTACAACCTGTCGCCGTCGTTCAACTGGGACACCACCGGGATGAGCGAGGACGAGATGCGGGAGTTCCCCGCCGAACTGGGCCGGATGGGGTTCGTCTTCAACTTCATCACCTACGGCGGCCACCAGGTGGACGGCATGGCCGGCGAGGAGTTCGCCGCCTCCCTCCAACAGGACGGGATGCTGGCCCTGGCCCGGCTCCAGCGGAGGTTCCGCCTGGTGGACTCCCCCTACCGGACCCCGCAAACCCTGGTGGGCGGCCCCCGTCTGGACGCCGCGCTCATGGCCAGTTCCGGGCGCACCGCCACCACCCGGGCCATGGGCAAGGGCTCCACCCAGTTCCAGCACCTCGTCCAGACCGAGGTGCCCACCCGGGAGCTGGAAGCATGGTTGCAACGGTGGGCCCTGCACAACCACGTTGATGCCGACCTCAAGGTGAGACTGCGGCCCTACACCGCGGGTTCCGAGGTTCTCCAACTGGTGGTGCTCAGCGGCGACAAGGACTTGGCCAATGTGGTGTTCGGGGTGCTGCACGATCGGCGGGGGAGGGCCATCCTGTCGGTACGGGACCAGAACACCCACAGCCCGGCTCTACGCCGCAAGCGGCTGATGGCACTGATGCACCTGTACTTGATTCGGCGCTACAACGCGGTGTCGGTCCAGTATTTGACCCCCACCGACGACAACTACCGCCAGACCGCGGGCATGAAGGAGCTGGGCTTTTTCACATCGGTGTCCGACGAGGTGGGGGAGATAATCGTGGCCGACGTGGACGAGGGATTGGTGTCGGAGCTGGTGGGCGACGAGGACGCCCTGCAACAGCTCATCGCCGGCCGCGGCGCGTAGTTCCCAGGGGCTTCGTGCCGACCACCTGGATCTCCTCCCGAGGGGCACCACCCCCGAGGAAATACTTGTTTGGGGTTGAGGGGTTGGTTACTGTTCGGGGCTTGATGCTGGTTGTGTTGGTTCCGATCCTTGTGCGGGTCGGGCCATGTGCTTGAGAGGTGCTCGATGATGCATGGTAGTGGTTCGCGGTCCAGGGCCGCGATGATCGCTTCGCCCCCCCCCCCCCCCCAAAAGGGTTGCTGGTGTGGGTAGGCGTAGGTTCTCCGGTTGGGGGTTGCTGGTCGTAGTCGGTTTGGTGGCCGCGGGCTTGGTGGCCGCGGACGTCGGCCTGGCTCCTGGAAAAGCGACCGCCCAAGGTGCTCCGAAGGTGCCCACCAATATTCAGGTTACTACTACTCATAATTCCGTTAGTTTTACTTGGGATTTGTCGGCGAGCGGGTGCGAAGCTAGTCGTTGGCTTGCTTGGGTGTATAGGGGTTCTTCGGGTAATAGTATAGTAAGCGGAAGTCTTAGAACTGTGATGTCTAGGTCTCATTCTCATTCCGGCTTGAGTGCTTCCACCTCGTACCGAGTTGGTGTCCGTTCGGTCAACCCGTCATGTTCCCCGAGTAATGGAGAAATAGTGGTTTCCAGCTTTACTACTAGTGCTGATCCTGCTGCTACACCTACGCCTACTGCTACTGCTACACCTACGCCTACTGCTACGCCTACTGCGACTGCTACGCCTGCTCAGACGAGGCCGAGTCCGGTGACTAATGTTGTGGTGGCTCCTGCTCATAATTCTGGTAATGATACTTGGGATGCTGTTGTTACTTGGCAGGCCGGGCCTGCTGGTTCTTGTGCGACGGTGAGTTATATACTTCGCATTTACACTTCTGCGGGTGTTAAATTCGGTGACGATGTCCCTGTAACTGCCAAGACCCATACTTTCTCCAATCTGGTCGCTTCCAGGGGTTACAAGGTGGGTGTCGTCGGGGTCAACACTGCCTGCACGACCACTGCCGGCGTCGAGGTGCGGACCGATTTCACGACTACTGCCACTCCCACTGCCACTCCCACTGCCACTCCCACTGCCACTCCCACTGCCACGCCCACTGCCACTCCCACTGCCACTCCCACTGCCACGCCCACTGCCACTCCCACTGCCACTGCGACTGCGACTGCGACTGCCACCCCCACGCCTACGCCTACGCCTACGCCTACTGCGACTGCGACTGTGGTGGTTGGTGGTGGGCCGGGTGCTCCTGTTTCGGTGGTGCCTGCGGTGGTCGTTGGTGATGGTTCGGTGACGTTGCGGTGGGGTCCCGCTTCGGGTTCCGGTGGTGTTCCGGTGGTGCGCTACGAGTACTCGTTCTGGGTGGTCGGCGACAAGGACGCGACGGTGTCGAGCTGGTTGCCGGTTCCCGGCAGCGACGGTCGTACCACGACCCACACGGTGACGGGTTTGACGGTCGGCAAACGCTACGGGTTCGAGGTGCGGGCGGTGGACGCCGACGGCGTCGCCGGGGCGGCGCTCGCGTTCCCCGACGCGGGCCGGGTGTCGTCGGTTCCGGCGGCTCCCGCCAATTTCGAGGCGGTGGCGGGGGATTCGCAGGTCACGTTGTCGTGGTCGAAGGTGGCCGACGGCAGGGACGCGGCGGTCGAGGCGAACGGTTTTTCGCCGGTGTTGCGTTACGAGTCGTCCCGCAAAACTGGTGATGGGGACTGGTCGGGGTGGACGATCATGGTGGCAGCTTCGGGGTTCTTGGATTTCACCAGCGGCGAGTACAACGCCTACGACTCCCACACCGTCACCGGTTTGAGCAACGGCACGGTTTACGGGTTCCGGGTACGAGCGGTCAACGCGAACGGTGCGGGCCCCCACTCGCAAGCGACCGGGGTGGTGGCCTCGGGCGTGCCCGGCCGGGCCCGAGGATTGGAAGCGACGCCCTCGAGCGGGTCGGTGGAGCTGTCGTGGCAACCCGGCGGCGACGGCGGCTCGCCCATCGTCGGCTGGCAATACCGCTACAAGGGCGCGGCCGAGGGTTCCACCATTCCGGCTTTTGTCGATGGTGATCGGTGGACGGCGGTTCCCGCCAGCAGCGCGGCTACTCGGGGTTATGTGGTGGTGGGTTTGGCGAACGAGTGGGTTTACCGTTTCCAGGTGAGAGCGACCAACAAAAACGGTGCGGGCACCCCGGCCACCAGCGCGGATGTGAACCCCGGCGACGTTCCCGGCGCGCCCACCGCTTTGGCGGGCACGCCGGGCAAGGACTCGGTGACGCTGAGCTGGACTCCCCCCCTCGACACGAGCGGGGAACTGAACAACGGCGGCTCCCCCATCGTTCGCTACGAATACTCCCAAAAAGCCGCCGGCGGCCAGTGGGGCGAGTGGAAGGCGATCCCGGTGACCGCCACCAGCGACGGCACCGGTGGCGCGAGCATCACCGCCACCGACGAACAAACCTATATGGTGTCGGGCTTGACCGCGGGCACCGCTTACGGGTTCCGGGTGCGGGCGACCAACGCCACCGGCGGCGGCGCCTATGCGCAGACCACGAAGGACCACTACCCCGGCCAAAGACCCGCCGCTCCCACCAACGTGACGCTGACCCCGGCCTACGACGCGGAATCCGGTGAGGGCCGCATCACGATCACGTGGGCGGCCGGCGGCGACGGCGGCTCCCCGGTGACGAAATGGCAGTACAAACTGGACAAGACCACCACCGCGTTGGCGAGCTCCACCGACTGGAAAACGATCTGCGACGCGACAACGACACCGGAGTGCGCGGCGACTGCTTCGGTGACGATACCCCGCCCCCCGAACGCCGACGGGTTGCCCGACGGCGTCGCTTACTTCGAGGACAACCGAGATTTCTACATCGTGGTGCGGGCGTTGAACGCCTTCCACCGCTCCGACGACGACGCGAACACCGGGGGCCTGCCCTCCGCGGTGGCCCATGCCCGCATCGAGGCCCACGTCCCGCGCTCACCCGATGGTTTCATCCACGCCGGGTACTCCGCCGACCCCAAAACGGCGGGGGCGGAGGCGGTTTTTCACGTTTACCGCGACAGGCTCGACAACGCCGACGACAGTCCGGATCGCTTGAGGGACGAGTACTCGTTCAGAACCGGCGACGGGCCGTGGAGCACCTGGCATCGCTTCGACGGCGACGACAATCCCGTCGGTTGGAAACCCTTCCACGACGTAACCAAAAAACTCGGCACCGAGTACACCATCAGGTTGCGTCACGTCAACCGGCTCGGCGCAGGTACACATGGCGAGTTGAGGTTCGTCTGGGGGGCTCCGCCGTTCCCCGGTGCAGCCAACCCCGATAGTTCCAACGAGCCCCCTTATCTGAACGTGGAGCCGGGCACGAGTCGAGCCACGTTGAAGCTTCAGTACAAACCGTCGGCGGGGGGCGCGTTCGTGGCCGCGACCACCGACGACGAGGGCACCTACGCCGACACGGTGTGGGAGTACTCCCATCGGGTGGGCGACGCAGCGTGGCAGCCGTGGACGGCGATCGGCGTCGGCGAACAATTCGCGGGCGGCGCGTCGGATGGTTACGTGGTCGACGGCTTGGACAACGGCGTCGCCTACCGATTCAGGGTCAGGGCGACCAACAACACCGACCACGAGAGTCCGTGGTACGGGCAGATCATCGAGTCGCGCCGCCCGGCGACACCGGGGGTGGCCCCGCCCGCCCCGCTGAATTTGACCGCAAAAGGCGGCGACCGCAGCGTGGTGTTGTCGTGGGTCTCCGCGGGCGACGGCGGCCCGGCGATCACCGGTTGGGAGTACTGCGAGACCACCACTGGTTGCGACGCCCCCGGCGATTGGCAAAAAGTGGACGGTGGCCACGCCGCCACCACCACGGCGACGGTGACGAAATTCGCCGTCGCCGGCGCCGCCGACGACACCGCGTTGGCCAACGGCACCTCCTACACGTTCCGAGTAAGAGCCCGCAACGCCATCGGCGCAGGTGCCGCCGCCGAAGCACTACCAACCACCCCGGGTCGCCCGCCCAGCGCTCCGGTGCGGGCACTGGTGGAAGCCGGCGACGGCGAAGCGACGATCAGGGTCGCCAAACCCGCCCAACCCGGACTGAACCTGAACCGGGTCGTCGCCTACGAAGTACGCAAAAAGACCACCGGCGGGGTTTATGACGCGTGGGAGACCCTGGGCACCACCGTCGCCCCCACCGCGGACACCGCCACCAGACCATCCGCGGAAACCGGGGCGGTGGTGCGCAACCTGGTGAACGGGCGCACCTACACGTTCCAAGTCCGGGCCCGTAACGCTTACGGGCCGGGCCCCCATTTTGAGACCTCGGCGGTGACCCCGATCGGCCCGCCGGCTCCGGGCACCCTGGTCGCCACCGCCGGCGACGCCCGAGTGGTGTTGTCGTGGACCGCTGCTGGTTCGGCGGGCAGCACCATCGTCGGCTGGGAGTACCGCCAACGCCAGGGCGACGGCGGCTACGGCTCATGGACCAACATCGCCGACAGCACCGTCACCACCGCGACCCACACCGTGGGCGACCTGTCGAACGGGATCGCTTACCGGTTCGAGGTTCGCGCCACCACCGCCAACCCGCAGATCAAGGGCGGCGCGTTCGCGTCCGAATCGGTGACACCCTCTGCGGTGCCGCCCGCCCCCGAATCGGTGGGCGCCACCCGCGGCGACGGCGAAGTAACCCTGTCGTGGACCCCCGGCACCCCGGGCGCGCCCGGCGAGGCGACCTGGGCGTCGGAGACCACCGGTTGGCAATACCGAACCAGAACCGACGACACCGAGTTCGGAAGATGGACCACTGTGGCCGGCAGCGGCCACGTCGTCGAGAACCTGACCAACGGCGTCACCTACACCTTCGAGGTGCGAGCCACCAACGCCATCGGCGAGGGCCCCGCGGGTAGCGTGTCGGCCACCCCGGCCACGGTGCCGGCGGCACCGACGGTGACCGCCACGGCCGCCGACGCGATGGTGACCCTGGTATGGGCGTCCACCGGCGACGGGGGCTCGCCGATCACCGCCTGGCAACACCGCACCACCGGCGGCCAATGGGTGGTCGTGGCCGACCCGACCACGACCACCATGGCGGTACCCAACCTGACCAACGGTGTTGCCTACACCTTCGAGGTGCGAGCCGTTAACGACGTCGGACCCGGCGCGACCGGCACCGCCGAAGCCACCCCGGCAGGAGCACCACCCGCCCCGGAACTGGCCGCGACGGCCGGTGATTCGATGGTGGCCCTGGTATGGGCCTCGACCGGTGACGGGGGTTCGCCGATCACCGCCTGGCAAGTACGCACCACGGGCGGCGAATGGGTGACGATGGCCGCCGACGCCACCGGTATGCCAATACCGAACCTGGAAAACGGGGTCGCTTACACCTTCGAGGTTCGAGCCACCAACACCGCCGGCACCGGCGCGGTCGCCGCCGAGTCCGCCACCCCCGCCAAGGTGCCGTCCGCCCCGGAACTCACCGTGACCGCCGGCGACGGGCAGATCACCCTGGCGTGGACCTCCACGGGTGACGGGGGTTCGGCGATCAACGCCTGGCAGCACCGCACCCGCATCGGCGTCGGCGACTGGGGGGAGTGGACCACGATGGCCGCCGACGCTTCGACCGTCACTTTGACCGGCCTCGACAGCGGTACCGGCACCGTCGCCTACATTTTTGCGGTGAGAGCCCAAAACACGGTCGGAGACGGTGCGATCACCGTCTCCGAGGAAGTGACCCCCACCGAGGCATCGACGGTCGGCGACGACTACTACTCCGGGACCGTCACCGGGCCGAGGTTCTGCGCCGACCTATCCCTGGGCGGTGCCCGCCTGTTCGCCCTCGACGCCGACGGCGACGGCACCGCCGACACCTGCTCTTTGCCCTACACCCGCCGAGAAGCCATCGCCCGCCAGAACGCGATCACCAACCTCGCCAACCGCCACCCCGACCAATACCGGAAACTGGTCAACGCCGCCTGCGCCACCCTCGAAGGCGACGAACCCTGCGGCGGCGACGCCCTCGCCGCACCCGGATACCCGCCCATCGACGACGGCGGGCCCTACTACTCGGGAACCATCACCGGCCCCTCCTACTGCGCCAACCAATCCCTCGGCGGACCCACCACCTACCCATTGGACTCCGACGGCGACGGCGTCGCCGACACGTGCTCTTTGCCCTACTCCCGTCGCGAAGCCATAGCCCGCCAAAAAGCCGGCGACACCCTCGCCGCCACCCACCCCCAGCAATTCGACCGTGAACTCGCCGAGGAATGCCGCCGCCTCGCCAACGCCAACCACGGCGACAACCCCGCAGACCTCGCCAACGACGCCTGCACCGCCCTAACCCGAACCACAACCACAACCGCCTAGTCCCAGCCCGAACCCGAAGCACCACCAACTAGGGGGAGCGGCTCATTTCCGAGCGGAGCCCCAGGGCCAGCACCGCGGTGGCCACGGTCACCGCGGTAAGCAGCACCAATCCGGCGGTGGAGCCTCCGAAATCGGACAGGACGCCGAACAGGATCGGGCCGGTCACGCCCCCGGCCTCGCCCGCGGTGAAGAACAGCCCTCCGGCTGCTCCCATGTTGCGTTGGGTGACACCGGGGAGCTGCATCATCACCAGCAGGGCGATGGGCACCGCCAGCCCCTTGCTCAGGCCTATGAGGGTCAGTCCGATGAAGGTGGTCGGCCTGATCCCGGCCTCGAGCAGGATGGTGGCCCCGCCGAACAGCGCGAACGTCAGGGCCAGAACCGCGATCCGACTGTTCTCGGGTATTGATCGCGGCCCGACAAGCGCCCCGATGATGCCCAGGGCCGTCACCGTGCCGGCCAGATAACCGGCCCCCGAGCTGGAGAATCCCTGATCCTCGATTATCGTGGGCAGCCACCCGTTGAGGGAATGGTTGTAGAAGAACATCCCCACGGCCATTACCAGCATGATCCTCACCGCTCGGCGGTTCAGCAGGTCCCATGCGCCGGAGAACCCGGGAGCGGGGTCGATGTTGCCGTCGATGCCGGGAGCGATCCGCCCACCCGCCACGGCAGCCGCCAGCCAGATGGCGATCACCGCGATCGTGATCAGGGCGTACACCATCAGTGTCGCCCGCCAACTCTGGTCGAAGGCGGGCATCAACACGCTGTTGGCGGTGGTGAGGGGGAGTACTCCGCCGATGGCCGGCGCGGTCATGGTTATGCCCATGGCCAGGGCCCGTTCCCGGTCGTCGAACCACACGCTGATCAGCTTGGGGGCTCCCACCGACACCAGCGGGCCACCGAGCCCGAACACCGCCACCGCCCCGAACATTCCGACGAAGCTGCCGGCGATCGACCGCAACAGCGCGGAGGCCGAGATGATCACCGTGGCCATGGCCAGCGACCGGCGCAGTCCCAGCCGGTCCACCAGGGTGCCCGAGGGGAGTGCCGCCACCAGGTACACCAGCGGCCAGGCCCCCAGCACGCTTCCCATGGCTCCCTTGCTCATTTGGAGGTCTTCGCGGACGGTCTCCACCAGTGGGGCCATGGAGAAAACCGTCAGGCCGAAGGAGAAGTACACCGCCCACAGAGCGCCAAGCATCACCCAGCGGTAGGAATGATGCTGGTGATGCACGGCGGGACTGTAGCAACCCGCCGGGAGCGATCTGCCATGCTGGGATCATGGGAACAGCAGTGGTGACCGGAGCCGGTCAGGGACTCGGGCGGGCGATCTCGCAGCGTTTGGCGGCCGATGGCCACGAGGTCGTCGCGGTCGACCAGAACCCCGACACCGCCGCGGCCACCGCGGCAATGCTCGGTGGCCGGTGGCGGCGGTGCGACGTTTCCGACCCCGATTCGGTGGCCACGTTGGCCGAGTCCCTGGATCGGGTGGACGTGCTGGTGAACAACGCCGGCATCTGGATCTTTTCCGACATGGACTCCATGACCCCCGAGGATGTGCAGAGGGTGTTGCAGGTGAACCTGATGGGAACGTTTCATTGCACTCAGGCGCTGGTTCCGTTGATGGGACCGGGGGCCGCCATCGTGAACCTGTCGTCGAGCGCGGTGTACACCAACTCACCGGGAGTGGGCATCTACCCGGCGTCCAAGGCCGGAGTGGAGAGCTTCACCCGCCAGACCGCACTCGAATTGGGCCCCAAAGGCATCCGAGCCAACGCCGTCGGCCCGGGAACGATTCTCACCGAGGGCACCAGGAAGAACCACGAGGGCGAACGGGGCGAACAAAGGGCCCGGGCCGTGCCACTGGGCAGAACCGGCCGCCCCGACGACATCGCCGACGTAGTGGGATTCCTGGCCTCCAACGACGCCCGCTACGTGACCGGCCAAGTCATCTACGTGGACGGCGGCCTCAGCACCGGCCGCGCCGCTCTATAGCTGCTGACAACCTCTAATAACTCTCAATGCATATTAGACACATTATTCCCTCCCCTAAACAGATGGCCACCGGTTCGGGGGGGGGGGGGGGGGCGGGCCAGGCGATGACGAATGGTCTACGGGCCGGTGTCTAGCCCGGTGCCGGGATCCGGGCGTGAGGTGAATCCGTGGGGGGCCTCCGACGGCAGATGGGGCTGTTCCTGCTGGGCGAGTTCGTAGACCTGCCGGGTGAAGTACTCCACCGACATTGAGAAATGCGTGTGTCCCCAGGCCGTCTCGACCAGGTTCAGAACGTCCTCGATGCTGCTGTACCCTATTTCTCTCACCAGCAGTATGGCGTCTTCCAGGTCACGGTCTCTGCCTGCGGCCAGCTTCATGGCCAACAAGAAGCGAGGGCCGGGACTCAGAACCTCCAGTCTTCGACCCTGGTAGATCGTCTCGAACCGAGGTGCGAGTTTCGGAATCGAGATCTTGGCGGCATCGTTGACCCATTGATCCTGAAGGCCGTGACGCTCCGCCACCGCCCTCGCCGCCTGTTTAAGTTCGTCGGGGAATGGCTCCGAAATGATGTCGACATCGTTGGTGATGCGAAAGTCGTACCTCAAGGCCAGCACCGCTCCCCCGCAGGCCACGACCCGTATCGGTTCACCGTCTCCCAGTTGGGCATCGACCTTACCGAGCAGCTCGATCAGCCGGTCGGAGTCGAAGTACTTCTCCTCCGTACCACTCACGTGGCCGACAGCATCTCGGCCTCGAAGAAGACCCCGTGTTCGAAACAGACGGGTGGTGCCTGAGACACGACCCACCGACCCCACTCCGAGTCCGCCGGTTGACGAGACATCGTGATCGGGGGTCGAAGACGATGAGACGCCACCCACTCGGGCACCGCAATCCCGTCCCGGTCGCACAGGCCGTGGACGACCGCAGCGATGAGCACCAGATCACTGGGAACCTTACCTACGGGTTCCTTCCCTCCGCAGAGCATCTCCACGCGCCGCTCCGGCTGGTCGTTCCAGTCCATGATGAACTGGACCACCGGACGATGGTACCCGTGCCGGAACTTGAAGTGCGCCATATCCTCCGGAAGCTCCAGCACCTTCACGACCCGACGACTTCCCATCCCGCCACCCTACATCCTCGACCCACCAGAACCTCTCAACCCCACCCGAACAGCACAAAACTGGAACCCACCGGTCCCCGGACACATCGTCCGGGCAAAAGAACTAGCGAAACCCAACCAAAGCGATGAACACCCGATTGGAGTTTGTTCTCGATGTGATGGAGTTGCCCCGGTTTGGTGGACATCTGATTATGGGGGTTCGGTCCCTGGGGAAGGAGGCCCGTATGGGTCGTGTGTCGAAGTATCCGCCTGAGTTTCGTCGTGAGGCTGTGGCGTTGGCGGTGTCGTCGGGTCGCTCTGTTGCGGGGGTGGCCCGGTCGTTGGGGATCAGCGAGGCAACGCTGTGGAACTGGGTCACCGCCGATCGTGAGCAGCGCGAGCGAGCGGCCGATCCCGAGGCGTTGAGCGTGTCCGAGCGCGAGGAGTTGAAAAGGTTGCGCAGACGGGTGGCCCAGCAGGAGATCGATCTGGAGATCCTGGGGAAGGCGGCCGCGTATTTCGCGAGGGAGACGAACCGGTGATCGGCTACCGGTTCGTCCCGGATCACCGAGCCGAGTACCGGGTCACCGATTTGTGCCGCGTCACCGGGGTGTGCCGCTCGGGGTTCTACGCCTGGGCCAAAAGACGCCCCTCCAAGCGTGAGACCTCCGACACCAAGCTTTTGGTCGAGATCCGCGAGATCCACCAGACCTCGAGACGCACCTACGGCTCCCCGAGGGTCCACGAGCAGCTCCGCCACCGCGGCCGCCGCGTGGGCCGCAACCGGGTGGCCCGCCTGATGCGAGCGAACCGGCTGGTGGGGGCGTGTTCCCCCCGTCGCCGCCACGATCCCGGCACCAAAACGGTGCCCGCCGCCGATCTTTTGGACCGGGACTTCACCGCCGAGGTGCCCGACCGCAAATGGGTGGCCGACATAGGCTCGTTCGGTTGCGCCGACACCAAAGTCCACCTGGCGGGAATCCTGGACCTCTGCGACCGCAGCCTGGTGGGCTGGTCCATCGCCGAGCACCAAACCACCGAATTGGTCGTCGACGCCTTGGCCATGGCCATCGCCCGCCGCCGACCCGGCGCCGGGCTGGTGCACCACAGCGACCACGGAACCCAATACACCTCCATGGCGTTCGGCGACCGCCTCGCCCAGGACGGCCTCGTCGGCTCCTGGGGAACCGTTGGAGATTGCTACGACAACGCCGCCATGGAATCGTTCTGGGCCACCCTCAAAAAAGAAATCCGCCACATCCACGGCCCCTGGGAGCGTCTCTGCCACGCGCAACTGCGGACGATCCTGTTCGACTACATCGAGGTGTTCTACAACCGCCAACGCCACCACAGCTCACTGGGCCACCGCACCCCCGCCCAGGTCTACACCCACCACCAAGCCGCATGAACACCACTACAATCCAGCAAAACAACCTGTCCACCAAACCGGGGGAACTCCATGATCACGATCCGGTCCAACAGATGGCCGCCGGCTCTGCACGAGTACCAACCCTGAGCGGAACCCGGTCGGCATTAACTTTACATAACATATATTCTCAACGCTATCAGAGAAGGCAAGGCCCGGCCGCCTTGGTAATGTCGAGGCATGCCTGATGCCCTACCTCCTCCCGAATTCACCCCACCGCCCGAGCCGGCATCGGAGCCGAAGATCGTGGAGGTCGAGCTCGAAGAGACGGAGGCCTCTCTACCGGTAGCCAAGGCCATGCAACTGGTGGACCTTCGAGGCAAACGAAGCCGTTTGCGTGTTGCAGTAACGCTACCTGAGAGTAGATCGCGCTCTGTTCTTGTTTTTTCCAGTTTCTCGCAAGTGTAAATCAGGGGGTCAACATATTTTCCAGGAGTAGTATAGCGTTGGGAATATTCCTTTACTACTTGTCGTGTAATGGATATTGATATAGCTGAATATTGAGCAGCTAATTCTTTTAATTCTTCTATTGATATATTCATTTCGTAGAAAGTTTCACCATATGTTCCCGCTTGTCTCCATGTTCCTATTTGCCTCAGCATGCTCCTAGGTATTTCAAGGCGAACGTTGTCCAGTCGTTGATCAATAATATCCAGCAGTTCAGTTGCGGAATGAGTGCGAGGGGGAGGTACACTGTACATTGCCAGCAAAGCCTTCAACCCGTGCTCCACAACCATAGCTCCATGAGCACAAACAGCTATCAAACGGTCTTGTCGCCGCAAAGACCAAAGCAGGTCAGTTGATGGAAGCTCAACCTCCTCAGGCGTAGCTACGTACCGGCTGTTGATTTCTTCTAGCTCTTTTCGGATGTCGTTCAACCGGCGGTCGATCTCTCTTTGCTCCGAGTCCGGCATGCCTATCTCCTTGTCCCAGTTGACTTCACCTGGAGGATGGTCAACCAGCACCACCGCGGAATCCGCTATTCCGCTCTCGAACGAATTGCGCACGACCTCGGTGCGGTGCTTCCACTCCGGGCGGTCCGTCACCCTCACATCCACTTCGCAGCCTGCATGCGCACGAGCCGCCGCCGCCAACTCTCTGGAACGCTCGTAGCGGAACCGGTAGTCCAGATCGTCGTACACGGCCACCATGTCTATGTCGCTGCCCTCCCTAGCGGTGCCGTTGGCGACCGATCCGAACAGCACCACCGACCCCACACCATGCTCCTCGACCAGAACGCGTGCCGCCCGCTCAGCATCCTCATACGACGGAACAAGCGTCTCGGCGCTCATCAGACACCTCCCTCCTCAACGATCGCCACTTCAGCGTAGCAGCCTGATGTAACGTCCATGGACGTTGTTGAGGCTTTTGGGTGAGCCTCCGGTGTCATTGTGTTGTGGGATCGCTCGTCGCGGCCCCGGCGGTACCCGACGCGCACCCCGACGAAGGACGACCACAGCCGCGTCGCCTACGTCGAGGCCCTCAACGACCAGACTGCTGACACGCTGGTCGGCTTCTTCGAGCAAGCCCGCCTGTGGTTCCAAAGCATCGGCGTGGAGATCAAAGAAGTCAGTGAGGGTGTCGTGGACTCATCCATTTGGAGATAGCCCACTTCACAAGAGCATCCAGGATTGCCACCAAGATAAGGGATGGCAATATAATAAAGTACGGAATTGAGAAGAACCCAATTGCTGCCGTGCTACTTTCATCCATACTTGAATTGACCAGTTCTACGGTAGTCGGATATCCAACTAGAAGAACACAGCCACCTAAAAATATAGCTAATCGAGACCGCAATACAAACAGATAAAATATAAAAAGAGGGGACCACCCTATTATTGGAACCAATAAAATTTGTTTGACCTCATCCCAGCCAAATCTATAGTTGTTGATATACAACACTACAGGATGATGAGAATCACGAATGTGTCTAAAAACCCTTTCAAAAAGCGACAAATTTTATGTCGCTTTTTGAAACAAGAAGTTTTGCAGTGTGAAGAGCGATGGCCTTGGCCAGTAGAGGGGGTACGGCGTTGCCGATCTGGCGGGCGATCTCGATCTTGGTACCCTCGAAGATGAACGGGTCGGGGAAGGTTTGGAGGCGGGCGGCCTCGCGGTGAGTTATGGGGCGGTCTTCGCAGGGGTGCAGATATCGACCTTTCTCGGGCTTGTAGAACTCGGTGCGGATGGTGAAGCTCGGCCGGTCCCACCAGAGCCTGCCCATGACGTCGGTGGTGCCGGTTGGCTTGTTGGCCCAGCACGCCGGGGTCAGGTCGGGACGATTCCGCTGGAGGTCGAACCGGTTGCCTCCCTCGGGAATGGCTCGATACCGCTCCAGTGACGTCGGGCGAGGGTTCCGGCGAATGTGCAGATCCTGAAAACCGTCTCTCATGGCTGGTCGGTCGGTGGTGGGTACAGGTGGTAAATCCCCAATGGCATCCCGCACCGTCCTGACCGGTTCTTGTCCGATGGAGCCGTGGCCATGGGTGGGTGGTGGAGGCCAGGGAACCTCTCGGCCTCTTACCGCGAGGAAGATGCCCCGACGCCTGCTTTGGGGCACCCCGTAGTCCGCCGCGTTCAGCACCCCGAACCCGTATCCGTACTCCCGAAGCAGGCGGTGCGATGCCATCCGCCGGCGCAGTTCGTCGAACTC
Source organism: Acidimicrobiales bacterium (assembly GCA_965115985.1). Classification (GTDB taxonomy): domain Bacteria; phylum Actinomycetota; class Acidimicrobiia; order Acidimicrobiales; family Bin134; genus Poriferisocius. The sequence continues at coordinate 3,194,192 of OZ220474.1, read as the reverse complement.
GGAGGATTTTTGGAACTCGGGGACGTTCTCGATCACGAAAGCCAGCGGCTTCACTTGCTCCACCGCAGCTAGATAGTGCTCCCAAAGCGCATTCAACCGGGTACGGGACTTGTCGTCACGGTCGCGACCGAGTGGGGAAAAGCCCTGGCAGGGAGGACCACCGATGACGATCTCCGCGTTCGGGTAGATGATCGGATCCAATCCCTCGATGTCACCGTCGTACACCCCCACCCCGAAGTTGGTCTTGTAGGTCAGGGCGGCCGCGGGATCGTGCTCGACGGCAAAAACCGGCTCGAAGCCGATGCCCATCAGTTCCTCGTTGGCCAGTTCGAACCCCAGCGACAAGCCACCCGCTCCGGCGAACAGGTCGATCGAGCGGATGGTGCGGGGCATGGCTGTTCGGGAGCTCATGGGCGGATGGTGCGGGGCATGGCTGTTCGGGAGCTCATGGGCGGATGGTGCGGGGCATGGCTGTTCGGGAGCTCATGGGCGGATGGTGCGGGGCATGGCCGTCCGAGAGCCTATGGGCGGATCGCCCGGAGGCGTTGGATATAGGCGGCCTGGACGCGGTCGGCGGCGGCGGCGACCTCGTGCTCCCAGAAGCGCAGGGGCTCCCAGCCGTCCTCTCGAAGGAGGCGATCGGTGTCGGTGTCGCGCCTGCGGTTCCTCTCGATCTTGTTCCTCCACCATTCGGCGTTGTTGGTCGGCCATGTTCCGTGGGTGGGGCAGCCGTGCCAGAAGCAGCCGTCCACGAAGACGGCCAGGCGAGGCTTGACGAACGCGATGTCGATCGACCTCCTCGGATTCCCCGGAACCGGGTAGCTCACCCGATAGCGCAGGCCCCGGCGATGAAGCTCTCGTCGCAGCACCATCTCGGGCCCGGTGTCGCGAGTTCGCTGTCGAGCCATGCGGGCCGAGTCGAACTTGGAGACGGTGCTGTCCATACCGGGTGGTTCGAGCGTAGTGCGATCAAGGCACCGTCGGCGTTGATGCTGGGGGCGACGTCCCGAGACCTTGCTCAGAAATAAAAAAATTTATTGAAAATAGCTGTTGACATCTGAAAGTTGGAGAGCTAGGGTGCTCCCACTGGCTAGCGCCAGAGTTATCGGCCCCATCGGCCCTTGTCGAAACATCTCGAACGGAGCGGACGTATGGGTGCCATCTGCCGAGCCTGGGTGATGGTTGTGCTGGTGCTGGCGGGCTGCGGCGGGCCCGGTGCAGACTCGTCCGGGAGCTCATCGGTCGGGGATCAGGAGACGGCGGCGGTGTTGCTGATGTCGCCCGACCAGGAATTGCTGGACGGGGCGGGAGCGGACGCTCACACCGGCATCGACAACGCTTCGAGCTCGGCCGACCACCACTCCCACGACCACTCCCCCGCCTCCGGTCCGCCGGAGTCGGATCCCGACTGGAAGGACGTCGCTCCCGGTGCCACCGATGAGGGCGGGAGCTCCGGCGGGGAATACCACTCGCCCCCCGAGTCGCTGGAAAGCGCGTGGACCGAGACCTCTCCCGGTGAGTACCGGGTACTGCGACCCGCCACCGCCGAAGAACTGGGCGGGTTCCGGGTGATCCCGCCGCCCCCGGAGGCCGAGGACTGGATGAGCCGGTGCGTCAATCACCACGCCGACCCGTCGCTGTCCTCGTCGTGGCCACAGGAGGTACGGGCGTCACAGGCCGTGCTGGGCTGCACGACCAGCGCCGGTCTGATGGAGCACGCTGTGCAGCGTTACGGTGCCGATCGCGGGTGCGTACAGCGGGCGTACTCCGACGATTACGACGTGGTCGATGGGGAGGGCAACTCCTGGACCCAGTGTCCCACCATCGGGAATCCGACCCCCCTCGATGGGCGTTCCTTCGCCGAGAAGTGCCGCGACGTCGTGCTCCGGGGCTTGGAACTCAAGGGGCACTCCCCGTCGGAGACCATCGCCACCGATACCTGTCCGCTGTTCGAGGCCGATCTGGCCGCCCATCTGGCGGTTCCGGGAACGACCCGGTTGTGCGCCGAGCACTGGGTCCTGAACGCGGTTCTCAATGCCGAGGCTCCGGGAGCAGTGCCCGGATTGCAACAGCACGTGGGGGTGAACACCAATGGGACGTGTTGACCCTACGGACGTGGCCGTCGCTCGCGTCAACCCCGATGGTGGCGATGCCCAAAGGACGGCCGAATCGCCGCCCTGGTCGACTCGGACTCGCGTCAACCCCGATGGTGGCGATGCCCAAGGCAGGCGGGTCATGAGGGTGATCGTCACGGTCGTCGTCATCTCCCTGCTGGCCCCGCCATTCGTCGCTGCGCCGGTGGCCGCGGACATGAAGTTCAATTTCAACTTCCCCCCGTGCGCCGGCGCATCCGTGGGTGAGTGGTGCTGGACCGCTCGAGTGCGAGTGATCCACGAGTACACCCACACCAACCGGTTCATCGAGTATGCCGGGACGCCTTATGGCCCACGGCCCACCGGGGGTGCTCGCTCCAGCACCTGCGTGGTTCACAGTACCAGCGAGGGGTGCGGACACAGCCCGCCCGCGTCCAACACGCCCGGAGCATGGTACGAGTTTCCCGCCGGGAGCCACTGGTGGACACCGAGGACGTACTTCTGGCGATACACCATGCAACAAAAGCCCGATCCTGGTTGTTCGGCGGGATTGCACAAGCACTTCGGCCATAGCAATACCTGCTTGCGGGAATCGGGGTCGGAGCCGTCGTGCGTGGGCAGGGCGGGTCGGACCTTGTACTGGGTCGGCCCCCACCCCAGACACGCAACCATGTCCAAAACCTGCCGGGCCCTGCCGACCCCCACACCACCTCCGCCGCCGACACCACCACCTGATCCTGGTTGTTCGGCGGGGTTCCACAAGCACTTCGGCCACAGCAGCACCTGCTTGCGGGAATCGGGGTCGGAGCCGTCGTGCGTGGGCAGGGCGGGTCGGACCTTGTACTGGGTCGGCCCCCACCCCAGACACGCAACCATGTCCAAGACCTGCCCAACTCCGACACCCCCTCCCCCGCCGCCGACACCGCCACCTGATCCTGGTTGTTCGGCGGGGTTCCACAAGCACTTCGGCCACAGCAGCACCTGCTTGCGGGAATCAGGATCGGAGCCGTCGTGCGTGGGCAGGGCGGGTCGGACCTTGTACTGGGTCGGCCCCCACCCCAGACACGCAACCATGTCCAAGACCTGCCCAACTCCGACACCCCCTCCCCCGCCACCACCTCCCACTCCCCGCCCATATCTGCCGCCGCCCCCTCCGCCACCCACTTCCACCCCCCGTCCGTATCTGCCGCCGCCCCCTCCGCCACCCACTTCCACTCCTCGTCCGTATCTGCCGCCGCCCCCTCCGCCCCCGACTTCCACTCCTCGTCCATACCTGCCGCCGCCCCCGACGGAGAAGGACGAGGAGAAGGTCTGCTCGTCGGGGTGGACCGACCAAACCCGGACGTCGCTGCGGGAACGGGTGCGGTGGGAGTCGATTGTTCCCTACGCCGGCGGCTTCACCGACCATCACCACCCGGAGGTTCCCGGTGGGCAACTGTTCTTGACCGCGGCCTCCGGGCCCGGCAACCCCGTCCGTCACTGGACGGCCCTGCAACCGGGAGCGACGCTCGATGTGCTGGACAACCCGGTGAACGGGTGCTGGTGGACCGCGACCGCAGTGGGGGTGTCGTTGCGGGAATTGCTCCCCTACGTAGCTTCCGAGCTGGCCGAACTGCGATCACCGGGGAACACGGCCGCGGCCGATACCGCCCGGGCTGCCGCCGATTTATGGGATCGAATGGATCAGCAGCGCAAGCAATGGTTCCGAACGGCGTTCCCCTCGGCCGATCCGGCAACCGTCTGGTGCTCGCCCCAGGAACTGCCCCCCTGGACCGTGCCCACCGGCGGGGTGCTGTCCCTGTCCACCGATTGGCGGGAACGTTACGGGAAATGTCGGTGGGTGATTCCTCGGCGTGGCTTCTGGGAGTGGCAGCTAAAAGTCGAATACACCTCCGAACAGGGCCATCGCCACACCGAGGTTCTGGCCGAGGATCTGTCCTGGTTCCGCGAGCCCAACGACTATCTGACCGAACGGGTAACGATATGGTGACCCGCCCGGAAAAGGACCAATGGCAGGTGACCACATGGTGACCCGCCCGGAAAAGGACCAATGGCAGGTGACCACATGGTGACCCGCCCGGAAAAGGACCAATGGTCGCCGGCGGATTGGCCGGTGAGTTTCCGGTGGCGGCTGATGGCCGCGGGGACGGTGCTGGTCATCACCGTGGTCACCATTCTCGCCCTGTCCGACAACGACGAAGGTCCAGTCGAGGTCCCGGTGGTGGCAACCGTCGAGCGATGGGTCGAGGGGTATCCCCCCGGGGGGCACGCCACCGTGAGCGTGCCCGCCGACCTGGCCGGGCTCTTCATCACCCAGCCGGAGCTGGACGGTACCGTGGCCACCACCGATGTGCCCGAGGGCACCCTGGTGTCGCCGGCGATGCTGCGCCCCCGACCCGATGAGGACAACCGCCGCACGACGTTGATACGGATCGGGGCCAATCACGAGATGTGGTCCGGTGACGGGCCGTACGCGGGGGCCCGGGCAGTGTTCGCGGCCACCCCCGGGGGCTGTGCTGTCGCCCTGGTCAACCTGGTGGCTGCCGGAACCGAGGCCGGCGATTCCGGGGTGACGGTGGAGGCCGACCCGGAATTGGCCGCCGTTTTGGCCGACGAGCAGTGGTGGATATGGGAGTCTCCCCCCGCGGGTTGGCCCCTGTGCGAGTTCGAGGTCTACCAGGATGATCCGCTGGTGCTCTGTGGACCCGGCGATATCGGATGCCCGGTCGAGGGGGGCAACTAATGCTGCCGGCGGTCCGCGATCGTCTGCTCGGAGTCGAGGGGGGCAACTAATGCTGCCGGTGGTTCGCGATCGTCTGCTCGGAGTCGAGGGGGGCAACTAATGCTGCTGGCGGTTCGCGATCGTCTGCTCGGAGTCGAGGCCGCCCAACGGGTGCTGGATGGGGTGCTGGACGGGATGACCGCCGCGGCGGCCGACGTGGTGCTGGCCGCCTCTTCGGCGGAGATCGACCGGGCGTCGGCGGCCGGTCATCCCACGGTGCTGTCGCTGGACGACGACGAGCCGGCGGTTCGTCTGGAATCGGCCATCGCCTCGGCGGCCGCGGTGCTGTGGATCACCTCGGCCGACAGCACCGACGTGCGTTCCCAGCTCCGGCTGGACAGCGGGCCGCGTCGGTCCACCCCGATCGTGTCGGTGGTGGTGTCCGATGAACAACCCGAACTGGACAATGCCCGCCGAGAGCGGGTCTTCACCCTGTGGGTGCCCCCGGAACCGGCCCGGGGGCACCTTCGCCGGCTTCGCCGCCTCGGACGGCGGCTGGTGTGGGCGGCGGTCGCCCCCCGCCGGCTCGATCCTCTCGACCGCGAGACCCATCTCTGGTCGGCCTCGCAGGCCGCGCAGAGTCGGCTGTCCGACCTGCTGGACGAACCCGGGGTCGAGGAGTTCCAGATCAGGGGAGGCGAGTGCATGATCGTCCACCGCTCCGAGGGGCAGCGGGAGCGCCGGGACTCGCCGTTCGCCTCCGACGACGAACTGATAGAGACGGCTCGGCAACTGGCCAGCTTTTCCGGCGGGCACCCCCAGCGGTTCGACGTGCTGGACAGCCGCCTGGACATCCGCCTCGGTGATCGGTGGCGGCTCCACGCCGAGGCGTTCATGTGCCATCCCCCCACGATGGTCCTCAGGTCGAACATGGCCGGCAAGGCCTCCCTCGAGGCCCTCGACGTCGCCGGCCCGCAGTTGAGGAGGATCCTGGTGGGCGCGGTGTCCGGCCCGGTCAGGGCCAACGTGGTGATCGCCGCCGCCATGGGGGGTGGGAAAACCACGTTGTGCCAGGCCCTGCTGGCCACCGTGGACGGCTCGGAGAGGATCGACACCATCGAGGACACCCCCGAGCTGCGCCTGGCCCAGTACGGCATACATCCCAACAGCTTCGAGCGGCTCACCCGGGACGCCAACAACGACGGGGTGGGCAAGCTGACCATGAGCGACCACATCCGGGACGCCAAGCGGGCCAACTCGTCCAAGCTGGTGATCGGCGAGACCCGGGGCGAGGGCACCCTGGCGTTGCTGGACGCCATGAGCAGTGGACTCAACGGCTGCCTGGTCACCCTCCACAGCCAGCCGGGGCCGGGGGTGCTGGCCAAGCTGGTGTCCTACGCGTGCAGCGAGGGGGCCGATCCCCGGTTCGCCCGCCAGCAGATCGCCATAGCCGTTCATCTTTTGGTGTGGATGGGTCGCAACGAGCAGGGGGAGCGGGTGATCTCCGACGTCACCCAGATCGTCAGCTACGACGACGAGCACGACACCATCACCACCCGATGCCTGTGGACACGCCAACCCGGTCGGCGGTGGGCCGCCCCGGTGGGCTGGCCCCACGGCCAGGCCGAGCAGTTGTACCGGTCGGTGGGCATCGAGCTCCGGTCGGCCGACGGCCGGGAACCACCCCCCAACCGACAGTCGATGATCCCCACGGGCTCACGGGAACGTATCCCTGGGCCGGGAACCCGAACGAACGAGACGATGATCCCCACGGGCTCACAGGAACGTATCCCTGGGCCGGGAACCCGAACGAACGAGACGATGATCCCCACGGGCTCAAGGGGCCGGGCCACGGTTCCCGCGGCAGGAAAACCATGACTGCTCGGATCCTGGTGGTCGCAGTGGCCGGGCTCGCGCTGTGCGCGGTGATCGGGTGGCCGACCCCGACAGGAGGTCGCTCGGTGCTCCGGCTCGGCGGAATGGCGGTTCTCTCACGGCCCCGAGGGGGATCGTCCTGGTTCGGCCCGGTGATTGCCGCCTCGGTGGTGATCACCGGGTTCGTTGCCGGACTGGTTCTGGTCGGGGTGGCCACGGGGATGGGGGCGGCCGTGCTGGCCGGGGTGTGTGCATGGGCGTTCGCCGTGCAGGCCCGTTCACGTCGCGCCCTTAAGGAGACCGACGAGCTGGCCCAGCTCGCCGGCGCGCTGGCCAACCAGGCTCTGGTGGCTCCGACGGTGGTTCAGGCGGTCATCGATGCCGCGCCGCTGGTTTCGGGTCGGGTGGGAGTCGCCGCCCGGCGGATGGCCGCGGAGTGCGAGACCGGGGGGCTGGTGGAAGCGGCCAGCCGGTTCGCGGCCACCATCAAGCGCCCGTTGGCCGAGATGGTGACCACGATGCTGGCCGAGGCTTTCCACGGGGGCTCGCAGTGGGTGACCCTGGCCGGCGTCCTGGCCGACGAGGCCGCCGAGGCCGCCGAAACCGCTCGCCACTTCCATCGCCACGTGGCTGCTCTCATGCCCCAGATCGCGGCCACGGTGGTGATGGCGGTCGCCATGATGGCCATCACCGGCTTTGCCGCCCGGGACGTGGGAGCCTGGCTGGCCTCGACGGCCGGCCAGCAACTCCTGCTGCTATTGGCGGTGTTGACCGCGGCACTCTGTACCCGGGTGCTCGCCCCGGCATGGCGGGCCGCCCAATGATGCTATTGGCGGTGTTGACCGCGGCACTCTGTACCCGGGTGCTCGCCCCGGCATGGCGGGCCGCCCAATGATGCTATTGGCGGTGTTGACCGCGGCACTCTGCACCCGGGTACACGCCCCGGCATGGCAGGCCGCCCAATGATGCTATTGGCGGTGTTGACCGCGGCACTCTGCACCCGGGTACACGCCCCGGCATGGCAGGCCGCCCGATGATGGCGCTGGCCGGGCTGTCGGGGGTTGTGGCCATCGCCCTGCTGTTGCTGACCGCTCCTCGGGCCGGGGGTCGAGCCATGGTTCAGGCCTCGGCAATGGGATGGTCGCCCAACCGGGTTTTTGTGGCCGGATGGGGCCTGTCGGCCGCCGCCGTGGTCATCGGGGGTTCGGTGGGCTGGGGGCTGTTCGGTGGGGCCGGGGGTCTGGCCGTGGCGGTGATCGCCGGGACCTGGCTGCCGCAGGGGGCACCGGCGGCGATCCGGTTCATGGCCGCGGCCGCCTACCGCGGCGAGCGGGATCACAAGATGCTCGAGTGGATGCGCAAGCTGCGGTTGCTCACCGCGTCGGGCCAGCCCATCAACGCCGCCGCGGTCAACGCCGCCCTGACGGTGACCGGTCGGGCGTTCACCGTGGCTCGGGGAGCCATAGGGGGAGCCCTGGAGGTGGGCCGGGACCCGCTGCCCGCGGTAACCGCGGTCATCGCCGGATCACCCACCGAGCCATTGCTGAGTTCGGTGGTGGCCGCCGAGCGGGCCGGGGCGGCTTCCTCGGACCTGCTGGACAAGTCCCTGTCCCGATCCATCCGGACCCTGGAGTCCGAGAAGCGCCTGGCCATCGACCAGCTCGGCCGGGCCATAGGAACCACAGTCACTCTCGTGTCTGCCATCGCTGGTCTCACCGTCATGGCTGCCGTGATCTTCGTGATCTGAAGCCCACCGGCAGCCCCGCTTTTACTGGAGAACCCAATCATGCAGTCAGCCATCGTCCAGATGATCCTGATCGTCGTCGGCATCGCCGCCGCCGCCATCGTGGCCATCATCGTCTACGCCCAACTCAGCTCCAACGCTCCCAAGGCCGGAGTGGACGGCACCGAGAACATCGACAAGACCAAGATCACCAGCAAGGTGTTGTGCGATGCGGTGAAAGGCACTTGGAAGGGCGACGACGATTCCGGAAGTTGCGGCGACAAGTAGTAACCACCCATGGCCGACTCTCTGGTGGTGTTGCGCACCTCGGTTCTGCTGATGCTCCTTCTGGCTCTGATCACCGGTTTGTACGTGAGCCATGTCACCAAGCTGTCCACCGGGGCCGCGGCCCAGTCGGCGGCCGCGGCTGCGGCCCAGGCCGCCTCCGCGGCCGGTTGGCAGTGCCGGTCCGACCCCCCGCCCGAGGCAGTGGCCGCTGCCTCCCAGGCCGCCCTGAGCCGAATCGAGCATCTGGCGGTGCAGCCGGTGGCCGTCGAGGTCCACGCCGATGCCTGCAACCTGATCGTCGCGGTGACCACCGCCCCGCTGGACACTCGGGGATCCGTGCTCAACACCACCGCCACCGCCTGCCACTCGGTGGCCGGCACCGTAGCCCTGAGCGTCCCCGGATCATGCTGAGCCGATTTGCGCTGAGCCGGGTCACGCAGAGGGGAGCCGGATCGTGCTGAGCCGAGTTGCGCTGAGCCGGGTCACGCAGAGGAGACCCCGATGAGCGACGCCATCGCCTTCTTGCTCATCCTGCCGGTAATGGTGCTGGGCTTGGTGGTGCTCAACGCCGCGGGAACGTTGGGAGCGGCCAACCACCGGACCTCGACGTTCGCGGAAACCGCGGCGGCCTACGCCGCCGATGCCCTGACCGACTCCACTGCTTCCGGGGCCGAGCCGTCGGCCCGGCCCCGGTGGCGCGAGGTGGTGGCCACCGTGGAGCAGTCCGGGCGGGCCGCCACCGCCGGGGTCTGCGACCAGACCGATGCCGGCTTCCGCATCAGCCTGGTGTCCCAACCTCCGTCTTCCCACCGGCCCGGTGCCGGAGCCTCGGTGGCCGCGGTGGCCGAGTGCCCGGTCGATCTGGGCAAGCTGCTGGTGATCGACCGGGTCGTCGCCGTGGCCGTCGAACCCGTCGGCTAGGCCGATGTACACCGCCATCGTCCTGTTGGCCCTGGGCATAGGGATTGCGCTGACCACCGGCTCGCTGGCCGACCATGGCGAACTGATAACCAACCGCAACCTGGCCGCGGTCCGGGCCGAGCGGGCCGCAGCCCGGTTCATCGACACCTGTGGCGGACGCGGCTGCGATTCGGACACGGTGAACACCACCCGCATCGACGGCACCGCTCTGGCCGGATGCGTGAGCCGGAACGCCGGCTCTTCGGTTCTACGGGTGACGGCCCGGGTCGCCTGGACCCCCAGGGTGCTCATCGGGCTCACCCCGGCCACGGCCACGGTCGCCGTCGATCTCGGGGGGTTCGCCGTTCCCGCCGCCGCAGTGCTGGAGCGATGCTGAGGGATGTGCGCCGCAGCGGAACTCGTCAGCAGTTCTACGATTGGGCATCGGTGCGGTAGCGTGGCCGCCGGTGTCTCGAAGGATTGAGATTGAGCTGACCAGCCGGCGTTCCGACGGTTCTTGGACATGGCGGGCCGCCGGGGCTCGCCAACCCAAGGGCGACCTCCCGGGCGACCTGCTCACCTTCCCGGTGGAGGTGGGCGACGAGGTGACCGTCGAGGCCGAGTTCCACATGGACGGCATCGAGATCATCGAGGTGTTCGCAGCCAAGCAGAAGCGCCCCATGCCCGAGACGTTGGAGATACTGGGATCGGGCCGGGAGCAGGCGCTGGTCACCACTCGGTTGGTGTCCGGGCGCAAGGACAGGGACACCCGCGACCGCAACGACCGCCGCAACCGCGACGACCGTCGGGACAACCGGGATCATCGGGGCCGTAGGGATGGCGGCGACGGAAAGGATCGCTCGCGATCCAAGCCCCGGCGTGAGGATGATCGTCCCCAACCCCGACGCCTGCGCCCCAACCGGGTCCATCGTCAAGCGGTGATCGACAGCCTGCCCGACGACCAGAAGCCCGTCGCCGAGAAGATGGTCAGGGACGGCATCGGCTCGGTGGAGCAAGCCCTTCGGGACCAACGCAAAAAATCCCGCGACGCGGCCGAGGCAGCCAAGAAACCACCCAAGGACGAACCACCCACCCCCGACAAGACCGCGACCGAAGCCGACAAGAAACCACCCAAGGACGAACCACCCACCCCCGACAAGACCGCGACCGAAGCCGACAAGAAACCACCCAAGGACGAACCACCCACCCCCGACAAATCCGCGGATTTCTTGGCGGTGGCTCGCAAGTTGCTTCCCCGGATGCGGGCCGCGGAGTGGCGGGATCGGGCGGAGGCGGCATTGGCAGGAGCGGGCGAGATCGACTTGCGCGACCTTCGCTCGGTGGTGGTGGCGGCCGAAACCGGGGCCGACGACGACGAGACCAAGGCCATGGCCGAGGAATTGCGAGCCAAGCTCACCGAGCGGGTGGATCGGGAGCATTCCGAATGGCTGGCCGAGGTGGCGGCCACTTTGGCCGACGGTCGCATGGTCCGGGCCCTGAGGCTCAGCTCCCGGCCCCCAAAAGCGGGGGTGCCCCTGCCCCAGGACATAGTCACCCGGTTGACCGAGGCGGCCAGTGCCGAGTTGGCCGGCGACACTCCGACCAAGCGGTGGATCACCGTTCTGGGAGCGGTGGCGTTCTCGCCGGTTCGCTGGACGGTGAAGCCCCTGGGCATACCGGAAAAACCCGACCAGGAACTGCTGACCGAGGTGAAGAAACTGGCCAACCGGGTTCCCCATATCGCGTCGCTGTTCGGGGTGGAGCCCTCCCCCGCCCCCAAGCGCAAGCGCCGGGGCACCAGAACTCCGGCGGCTACCGGGGAATGACCTCGTGGCTACTGGGGAATAATCCGGCGGCTACCGGGGAATGACCTCGTGGTCGGCCAAGAACTGCTGAAGGCCGTCCACCAAGTCCCAGTTACCGAGATCGTCGAAGGCGACCCAAGCCGCACCGGAGGCATCGGATCCAGCCGTCGCCCGGGCATCGGGAGCCACGGTGACCCGGTAGTCCACCACCACGAAGTGACGGCGGCGACCTATGAGCTCGGTCCAGCCGAGGGCTTCGCCGACCTCCCCGTCCAAACCGGTTTCCTCCCGTAGCTCCCGGCGGACGGCATCGGTCAGGCTCTCCCCCCGTTGCACCCTGCCGCCGGGCACCGACCACCGCCCCTCCCCCGGCGGATGGCCCCGGCGTATGAGCAGGATGGAACTCTCCCGCACCACCACCGCCCCCACGCACAGCTCCGGTCCGCTCATGCGGTCCGGTCCTGGTCCAACCGGGTATGTCCCCATCGGCGACCGGTTAGTCCGCTCATGCGGTCCGGTCCTGGTCCAACCGGGTGTGCATTATCAACCCGTGGGCGGTCATGCGGAAGGTCTCGAAGAAGTTCTTGGCGGCGCGGTGGCCGGGCAGCACGAATGCGTCCATGGCCACCAGTTTCTGGTCGCCGGCCCACGACAACAGCGCCTCGAACAGCGACTCCCCCACCCCCACCGACCGGGCATCGGGGGCGACGAACAGCTCCTCGATCCGACCCACCGGCGATCCATCCAGGCGTATCCGCCGTCGGGCCCACCCGTACCCGACCACCGACTCCTCCCACACCCCCACCACCAGGACGGCATCGGGATCGGCCAACGACTCTCGGAAACGATCCTCCAGCGGTTCGGGAGCTGCTTCGGTGGCCAACCAGCGCTCTCCTCCCCGGTACTGCAAAGCCTCGTGTCGAGCTTCGCGGGCCAAGTCGGCCACCAGACCCACCTCATCGGGTCGGGCCGTTCTGGCCGCTTCGGTGACCGGCCGCTCACCCACCGGTCAACCCGGGTCCGGGTCGAGGGCTACCGGGGGCATGAGGGTCTACAAGCACTGCCACCGGTCAACCCGGGTCCGGGTCGGGGGCTACCGGACACGATCTCAAGGTCGATGCCGAACCCACCGGTCAGCTCGAGCCCGGGTCCGGGGCGGGTGGGTGCTCGGAGTTGGAGCCGGTGGTGGGCGAGGTCGGGGGGTGATCCAGAGCCATGCGCCCCAGCAGCTTGGCGGCTTCCAGGTGTCGCCGGCCCCGAGCCGCCAGATCCTCGTTCGATCGAGCCGGCCCGGCCAAAAGCCCCAGCGGCGCGAACACCAGCGCATCCAACAGCTTGTCCAACGACTCCCGATCCGAATCGGGGTCGCCGGTCGAACTCACAGCCGATCCCGATCCAAATCGGGGTCGCCGGTCGAACTCACAGCCGATCCAGCGATGGGCAGGGCTCCTCCCCCGATGGGCATCGGGGGTTGTCGCGAGGCCCGAACTGGCTGGAGCTGACGATCAGGAAACACCCCTCGCAGGTCCATTCGTTGTCGCGCTTGGGGGCCACCTGGCCCGCGGCCTCGGGCGGGGGCTCGGGGGTGTCCTCGTCCTCGTCCTCGTCGTCGCCCGCGGCCAGACGATCCTTCAGGATGGTGTCGAGATCGTCCTCCACATTGTCGGGGTCTATGTCCTCCTTGTCCTCGTTATCATCCTCGGACATGGTCGAACCGCCGCGGTTCGACCCGTTGCCGGCTTCCTCGTCATCGTCCTCCTCGTCGTCGTCGAGGTCGTCGTCCAGATCACCGTCCAGATCGTCGTCGAGGTCGCCATCCAGATCACCGTCGAGGTCGTCGTCCAGATCACCGTCCAGATCTTCCTCGTCGAAATCCTCCACCGGGGCTTCCTTGTGTTCGTCAGGGTTAGTCATTTTCCCCTGGGCCCTCCTCAATGTTTCGACCCGCGCGGATCATAGACACCTCGGGGGTGAAATGTGTGCTCCAATAAATCAATGCCCTCAAGAACTCACGCCGGTCGGCCGGCTCGGCATGGATCAACGCCCTCGAGAACTCACGCCGGTCGGCCGGCTCGGCGTTTTTGTTCGATGCGGTTTTCGGTGTCCAGCCGGCCCAGGGGAGGCTCCTCGCTGAGATCGACGAACTTCATCATCTCCGCGATGGCCGGGTGACCGGCCTCGTCCCGGATGAGCCTCCACATCTCCTGTCCGATCCTGCGGTAGGCGGAGTGACCCTGGGGGGTGGTGCGCAGTTCTATGAGATGCATGGCCGATCGGGCGTTCAGGCTCATGGAGAACCGCACCTTGTAGGCCAGGCACACCGCGTAGGCGGCCTGTTCGGAAAAGTCCCGGTTCAACAGGTGGTACAGGGTCTCCGACCGCTCCATGACCTCGTCGAACACCGGGCCGCAGCCCGCGGCGTCCACCGCCTCGGGCCGGGTGAACCCATGGCCGGGGGTGAGCCTCTGCCACTCCAGCGTGAGCATGCGATGGCGCTGGAGATCCCGGAAGGCCCCGTAGTCGGCCAAAACGTCGAACCGGTAGAAGGGCCGCTCCAGGGCCCGACCCGGCTTGTGGCGGCGGTTGGTCCGGGACCCGACATAGGCTCGTACCACCGACAGCCGGTCCTCGGAGCCCATGGCCCTTACCTCGCGCTCCAACTGCTCCTCGGGCAAATGGGTGTAGGGATAGAGCATGGAGGCCACCATCTTGACCTCGGCCTCCGGGTCGAAGTCCACCAGGCGAACCGTCGGGGCGTCATCGACCGGCAGGTCGGGGAGCAGCAGGTGGTCGGCCACCAGCTCCATGGTTTCCCGGACGTCGCCCAGATAGTGGCTCCAGGCCACTCCCCGGTCGTCCAGGTCCACCCGCTTCAAAAAGGAGGGGATCACCTTGCGGAGCTCGGTCAGCATCAGATCGGCGTACGCCCGGACCTCCGGCAGCCCGTGGGACCGCATGCGCAGAAGCAGCAGCTCGTAGGACTGGCCGGTGCCGTAGATGCCCACGTTCGACACCGTCGCCGCCGGAAGCACCCCCCGGACGGTATCCAGCGCCTTGGCCCGGACGGCCCGGTGGTAGGCGAAGTCGGAGGACCCGGAGTCCTTGGGGGTGTTGTCGCGGTAGAACTCGGTCATGGTCGGCAGGAGCAGGCCGTAGGCCTCGAACATCCGGTCCATGTCGCTCACGTAGCGTCCCGACAGGGGCGACTCGCCCACCTGGGGATCGCGGTAGTAGCGATAGCGGCCCCCGATCCGGGTCAGGTAGTCGATGTAGCGGGTGGACTGCTCCAGATACGACATGAGCCGACCCCACTCCAGCACCTTGGTCAAGATGTTGGAGGCCTGCTCGCAGGCCAGGTGGACCCCGCCCAGTTGGGCCACCGAGTCGTCCCCGTACTCGAAGAACACCCGGTCGTAGAGCTCCTCGGCTCTCCTCAGGCCCACGGTGGCGTCGATGGTCTGGTCGCCGCTTATGTCCAACTCCCCGACGAACTCGTCCAGAAACAGCCTGCGCAGCGATTTGGGCGAGCGGCTGTAGCGGGCGAAGAGGGCCCCCTTGACCACCTCCGGCAGGTTCACCAGGGCGAAGACCGGCTGATCCAGGTTGGTGAAGTACCGCCGTAGTACGTCCTCCTCCTCGGTGGTGAACTGCTCGGCGACGTACTGGCTCATCGGAAATCGCCGCCCACGGTCGCTATCGATGTGGGCCTGTCACCAACCATCCGTTCCGCCCTCGATGCGTACTGGCTCATCGGAAATCGCCGCCCGAGATCGCGGTCGACGTCGGCTCACCGGTGGGCAGCAATTTCTCGGCTCCGGTGCTCAGCTCCGGGCCCGGGCCAGCTCGTCGGCGGCCCGGTCCAGGGAGTCGGGGTGAAGCCACAGATCGATCACCGTCATGGCCATGAGCTTCGCTCCGTCCACCACCGCCCGATCACCGCGGCTGGATCGTGCATGGTCGGCGAACTCCGGGGAGTGGATGGCCACATGCTCGGGGGCGACCTTGATCATGGGGTGGATCGAGGGCACCGCGTAGCTGACGTTGCCCATGTCGGTACTGCCCACCACCGCGGCCCGCCGGGGCTCGTCCACGATCCGACCGATTGCCGCGGCGTTGTCCATGTAGAGGCCCAGCATCACCCGGTTGTCGAGCATGTCGGCGTAGACGGGAGCCATGCGCCGGCAATCGACGTCGACCCCGGCCGCGGCGGCCCCGGCCTCGAGGCAGGCCACCACCCGTTCCCGCAGGTCGTCCAGGCCGTCGAGTTTGGGGGAACGGACGTACCATTGCGCGGCCGCGTCGTGGGGGACGATGTTGGGTTTGTCCCCCGAGCGGGTGAAGATGCCGTGGATTCGCTCGTCGGGTCGTATGTGCTGGCGGAGCGCGGCCACGTTCATGTATCCGAGGACCGCGCCGTCGAGGGCGTTGCGGCCCTGGTGGGGAGAGGCGGCGGCATGAGCCGACCGACCGGTGTAGGTGGCTTCTATCTGCTCCACCGCGATGGCGTTCATACGGGTGAGTTCGTGGTTAGCCGGATGGATCATCATGGCCGCGTCCACCCCGGCGAAGGCGTCCCGCTCGAGCATGTGGCACTTGCCTCCCCCACCCTCCTCGGCCGGGGTTCCGATGACGCTGACCCGGCCCCCGAGTTCGTCGGCCAGCGAAGCCGCCGCCAATCCGGCCCCCAACCCCGCGGCCGCGATCACGTTGTGGCCGCACGCATGGCCGATCTCCGGCAGCGCGTCGTACTCGCAGATCACCGCCACATGGGGGCCGCCCCGGCCGGCGCGCCCCACGAACGCGGTCTCCAGGCCGAAGGCCGAACGTTGCACCTCCAGCCCGGCCTCCTCCAGGGCGGAGCACAACAAATCGTGGGCGGTGTGCTCCTCGAAGCACAGTTCGGGGGTCTCGTGGATTCGGTGGGAGACCTCGATCAGGTCCGGGGCCCGGGCATCCACCTCCGCGGCTATCCGTTGCTTGGCCACATCGGGGGTCACGGGGCGAATGCTAGTTGTCGCATGGCTGGCCCATGTGGGTTTAGGCCCCGATCCAGTGGCTCGGACCACTGATTCTCACCACCACGGTGAGCGCGGCCGCGTCCTCAGACCACCACGACCAACGCGGCCGCTTCCTCAGACCACCACGACCAACGCGGCCAGCTCCTCAGACCACCACGATGAGCACGGCCTGCTCTTCAGACCACCACGACCAACGCGGCCGGCTCCACCCGGATCGACAGGTTCGAGGTTCGCCGAACCGGCCGTCCGTCCAACTCCACCATCAACGGCTTCTCCAGCTCTGCTTGGAAGGCACCGACGCGATGGTGGCGGATACCGGGATGGGGCAGATGATCCCCGGTGCCCAGCCGTTGTCGGGCTCGCAGCCGGTCCCCGATCGAGAGGCGGCCGTGATAGACGTCCAGCACTCCGTCACCGGGGTGAGCCCGAGGCCCCAGATTCCAGCTTCCCCGCCACGCCGCGTTCATGGCCACCAGCACCTCCCCGCCCCAACCTCTTCGCCGGGCGACCAGGTGGGCACAGAACCAGAACAGCCTGCCGTCCAGTAGAACGGCACCGACGTCCACCGCGAATCTCCAGGCCTCGGGCGACCGTAGGGCATCGGGGTTGCCCCGACCCCCCAACGTGCGGCACAGATCGCCTCCCAGCAGACCCAGTTCGGGCACCGGCCGGTTGTCCCGCCGGGCCTCCTCGACAAGGGCTCGGGCCTCGGAATCGCTGCCCACCAACACGCCATCGGGTCCCAGACCTCCGGGCTCACCCCAATCCTCACCCCGTCGAATCGGCATCGGCCTTCTCCGGGGTCGGTTGCCTCATGGGTGGACCAGTCTAGGAAGCCGGAGTCGTACCGGTGCCGGCCTTCTTCGGGGCCTGGTCCCCACCGGCTCGGCGGCGTTGTCTTCGGGCCCGCAGCCATCCGAAGCCGATGGCCGCCTCGTAGAACAGATACATGGGTACCGACAGCACCATCAGCGTGAACGGATCCCCGCTGGGGGTGATAACCGCCACCAGGGCCACGATGCCGACGATGGCGAAGCGCCGGCCCCGGACGAGTTGGCGGTAGTGGATGATCCCGGCGATCTGAAGGAACACCAGCAGGATGGGGAACTCGAAGCCGATGCCGAACGCGGCCATCATCTTGATCACGAACGACAGGTACTTGGCCGGCGAGAAGCCGGTCACCAGATCCTCGCCCCCGATGGAGGCCAGAAAGTTCAGCGCTCGGGGGATGCTCCAGTAGGCCAGTCCGGCTCCCAGGGCGAAGAGCAGGGCCCCGACCGTGGTGAACGCGGCGGCGTAGCGTCGTTCCCGGCGATGGAGGCCGGGTTGCACGAACCTCCATATCTGCCACAGAACCACCGGCACGGCCAGGGTCAACCCCCCGTACCCGGCCACGGTCAGCCGCACCGAGAAGGGTTCCAGGGGATCCAGCACCAACAGCTCGCATCCCCCGAAAAGGTTCTGACGGGCGGCTTCCTCGGTGACCGCCTCCTCGGGCACCACGTCGCAGTACGGCTGGACCAATCGATCCAGGATCTGGGGATAGAACACCCAGCACACGATGGCCCCGGCCACCACGGCCAGAACGCATTTGATGATCCGCACCCGCAGCTCGGCCAGATGCTCCATGAGGGGCATGGTCCCGTTGGAGGATCGGGATCGGGATCGGCCCTCGTCGCCGGAACGGGAACGGCCCCCATCCCCATCGCCGGAACGGGATCGGCCCGTACTGGTGTCGCTCACCGTTCAGGGGCCCGCTCGCCCCCTTGATCTTCCCTCTCGCCCTCTTCCTGTTCCTGCTCGGCCTCTTCAGGCTCCGGCTTGGCCTGTTCCCGCTCGGCCTCTTCAGGCTCCGGCTTGGCCTGCTCTTGCTCGCCCTCTTCCTGTTCCCGCTCGGCCTCTTCAGGCTTCGGCTTGGCCTCTTCCTGCTCCTGCTTCACCGCCAGTTCTCCCCGACGGCGAGCCTCGGCCTCCACCGGTTCGTCCAGGGCGTTTTGCAGCTCCTGCTGGAAACCGGTGCTGATCTTGCGCATCAGTCGGACGGCCTGCCCTATCTGTCGGGCTGCTCCGGGCAACTTGTCCGGCCCCAGCACCACCAGGGCCAGCACCGCGATCACCGCGATCTCCGCCCATCCGAGGTTCCCCACATCCGAAGGTTACCGCTAGCTTTGTTCGATAGTTCTGTTCGATGATCTCACTCAATGGCCATGTTCGAGGAGACTGCCATCACCGTGTCACCCACCCAACCGAGCAGCCGCCGCTAGCTTTGCTCAATGATTCTGCTCGACGAGATAGCCGGAGCTGCCGCGAATGCCCCCCAGGATCTCCCCCCTGCAAGTACCCCCGACCGGGTTCGCCCACCGGGGAGCCCGAGCCCAGGAACGGGAGAACACGCTGGAGGCCTTCTCCCTGGCGTTGGCCATGGGAGCCACGGGCCTGGAGAGCGACGCGTGGATCACCGCCGACGGGCAGGTGGTGCTGGACCACGACGGGTCGGTGCGCTCGGGCCGGTTGAGGCGACGGCGGGCCATCTCCGACTGTCGCCGCGACGAGCTGCCCGACCACATCCCCACGTTGGACGAACTGTTCGACACCTGCGGCGCGAACTTCGAGCTCTCGCTCGACCTCAAGGATCCCGAGGCCGTGGTCGCGGTGATGGCCGGCGTGGATGCTGCCGCCCGTCGTACCGGTCTTCGACTCCGGCGGAAGCTGTGGCTGTGCCACCCGGACGTGGACGCCCTGGTGGCTTGGCGGGATCGCTGGTCCGATGTGCGCCTGTGCAACTCCACTCGGCTGAACCGCATGACCGGTGGGCCGGAGCGGCGGGCCGCCGTGCTGGCCGAGGCCGGGATCGACGCGGTGAACCTGCACCAGAGCGACTGGACCGGGGGCCTGATCACCCTGTTCCATCGGTTCGGGGTTTTGTGCTTCGGCTGGGACGCCCAGCAGCCCCGAGTGCTCAAGGAGCTTTTGGACATGGGGATCGACGCGGTCTACAGCGACCATGTGGATCGCATGAGGGACGCCCTTCGGGACTGCTACCCTCTAACCGATGAGCAGTAGCTCCACCGGAGTCGAGACGAGCAGCAGCTCGACCGGGGCAGAAAGTGGCAGCTCCACCAGGACGAGCGGTGGCTCCACCGGAGTCGAGAGTGGCAGTGGAGTCGATGGTTCGGACACGATCGTTTTCAAGAACGTGGAGGCCAAGTACGGAACCGGGGACATTGTCCTGTCCGGTTTGGACTGTTGCTTGGAGTACGGCACCTGCACGGCGCTCATCGGATCCAACGGCTCGGGCAAGACCACCCTGCTCCGGCTGCTGAGCGGTTTGACCCGGCCGTCCGCGGGCACGATCAGCCCGATGCCGGCAAGGAATTCGGTGGCACTGGTGGCCCAGTACCACGGCAACCGGACGTGGATGCCGGTGACCGTGGCCAACGTGTTGCGCATGTCCCGCTACAGCCACCGGGGCCTGGTGAAACGGCTGAGGGGAGAGGATCGGGAGTCCATCAAGGAGGCGGCCGAGCGTTTGGAGGTGGCCGACCTGGAGGACCGTCAATTCGGGGAGCTGTCCGGCGGCCAGCGCCAACGGGTGCTGGTGGCTCAGGCTCTGGCCCGGGACACCCGGATACTGCTGATGGACGAGCCCATCACCGGGCTGGACATGCCCAGCCAGGAAACGATCCTGAGCATCATCGACGAGGAACGCCGCCGGGGGCGCATGGTGGTGATCTCCACCCACCACATGGACGAGGCCGAGCTGTGCGATCAAGTCCTGCTGCTGGCCAACCGCCTGGTGGCCGCGGGCAAGCCCTCCGAAGTGCTGAGCAACAAGAACATGCAGGAGGCCTTCGGTCTGAGGATGGCCCACGGCGATGCCGAGGACTGCCTGTTCCACGGCGAGCACTCCGATCATTCCGATGGGGTCATCCACGTCTTCGACGATCACGGCCACGGCCACGATCACCACCACAATTAGTCAGATTAAGTAATTGGCCGGGCCGCCCCTCGGCCGGACGGGTTTCTTTCCGTCGTGGCTGGACGGATCGCTCCTCAGAGGCGGCCGAATTCGGTCACCGGCCAGATGCGCAGGAAGGCATGGCCCACGATCAGGTGTTTGGGGACGGGGCCGAACGCCCGGCTGTCGGTGGAATTGGTCCGGTTGTCGCCCATCACGAATACGTCCCCGGCCCCGACCAGGCAACCGCCGTTCCTGATCGCCGCGCAGCCGGACGGTGTTCCACCGGTGGTGATGCCCGACGACTCCAAATAGGGCTCGTAAAGCCGCTGATCGTCGATGTACACGTCCCCCTCAACGAAGGTGATGACCTCGCCGGGGAGGGCGATGACCCGTTTGATGAGGTCGTCGTTCTGGGGGCCGCCGACTCCTCCGGGCCGCTCGAACACCACCAGATCGCCGCGGTTGACGTCGTGGAGGTCGTAGCTCAGCTTGTTGACCAAAACCCGATCACCGTTGCTCAGGGTGGGTTCCATCGAAGTGAAGCGGATGTAGTAGGCCTGAAAGAGCACCGTCCGCAGAATCAGCGCCAGCACCAGGGCCCCGCCCAGCACCACCACCCACTCCAGAACGCTCCGCAGCGCCGACTTCTTCGACTGGATCTCCGGGTCGGCCCCCGCCTCTTCCGGGTATCCCGAAACCCCTACCGTCCCGGCCATCGCCCGGGGTCGGGACTTCGACTCGTTGTCCATGTTCGGGCCCACCCCTACCCCCCGGGGTCGGGACTTCGACTCGTTGTCCATGTTCGGGCCCACCCCTACCGGTACCGGGTCAGAACCCGTCGGGCGGCCAGCCGAGCCTGGTCGGCGGCCACCGGCGGGTCGGCGTGTCTCAGTTCCACCTGGGGGCCGAGCTGGAGGAGCAGCCGTTCCAACCGGCCGACTCGGCTCACCGGTAGGGTGACCTCGATCCCCCCACCGTCCAGGTGCATCTGCTGGTCGAGCGGGTACTGCTCGACAACCCACGAAGCCTCGGGGGCCAGCCTAAGAACCACCCGGGGATCGGTGTCGCGGGCCTCGAAGACCGAGGGCGTGCTCATGTCCTCGGGAGGGTCGAAGCGTTCGTCCAGAACATCCAGCGACTTGATCCGGTCGAGCCGGAACACCCGGGTTCCTCCGGCCAGTCGGCAATGTCCTTGCACGTACCAGTTGCCCATCTCCGAGAACACCCGGAACGGGTGGATGACGCGATCGGATTCCTGGTCCCGGCCATAGCTGAAATACCGGATCCGCAACCGGTGGCGATCGGCGGCTGCGGCCAACAGCGGTTCGACCCACTCGTCGGCCGACTCCCCCAGGCTCACGGCCAGATCCTCCCCGACGCTCACCCCCAGTCCGGCGGCCAGCTTGGCCAGCCCCCGGCTCAGCGGACCGTCGGGATCGGCATCGGACAGCAGCGCCTCCCCCGCCCCGATCAAACCGAGGGCCTGGCCGGGACTCAGCCGAAGCGGGCGGGAGAAGTAGTCGGCGTTGCTGATCGTCACCCAGTCGTCGTTGTCGTCCTCGTCGAGGCCCATGACCTCGATCAGCTCGTCGGGCGTGAACGGATGCAGGCCCACCACGAACAACACCTTGACCAGATCTTCCCGCAACTCCGCTTCGGGATAGTCGAACCGCTGAGCCACCTCGCTCAACTCCGCTCCGCCCTGGGACATGACCCAGGGGACCAGCTCCAGCATCCGCCGAAGACGATCCCCCGCGCTCAGCCGCGCGCTCATCGGGCGATCCCCGCGCTCAGCCGCGCGCTCATCGGGCGATCCCCGCGCTCAGCCGCGCGCTCATCGGGCGACCCCCGCGCTCAGCCACGCGCTCATCGGGCGACCCCCGCGCTCAGCCGCGCGCTCATCGGGCGATTTCCTCCAGCCATGCGATCATGTCGGCCCGCAGCTCGGGGGGGTCGAGAATCTCGGCGTGGTCGAGAAACTCCAGAACGGTGTGGCGGAAGGCGTCCCGGTTGCGGACCGCCACCTCGAACACCGCCGATCCGTCGTCGCCCCTTTCCGAGGGCTCCTGGCCCAGGTACCGAGCGGCCCAAACCACCTGGTCGGCATCCACTCCCAGCCGGGCGGTGATCGCCGGATTGGTCCCGAATTTCCACGGTTGGATCGGGACCCAACCGGTGGCCCCCTCCGGCTGGCGGAAGGCACCGGGATCGCTCAGGGTGGTGTCGCCCTCCATGCGATCCACCCGGAACGTGCGCTTGTCGTTGCGTCCTCGGTCGTGGCCCACCACGTACCAGTGGCCCCGATCGAAGGCCAGGGTCCACGGCTCCACCGAGCGGGACTCGCCGTTGTAGTCGAAGTCGGCCACCCTCTGCTCGGTTACCGCCTGGAAGAGGTCCACCAGCGCGGGCAGAACGGGAACCGCGGCCAACTGGGCGTCGGTTCCCTCCCCCACCCTGCCCCCCAGCTTCCACAGCGCCTCGGCCCCCGACACTCCGTCGAAGCGCACTGCGGTGGCCGCTCGGTGCAGGGCGGCCAGTTCGTCCAGCTCGAAGTCCATCTCCGGCAGGGAGTAGTCCTGCTTGCGGATTTGGTATCCCCAGGTGCTCCGTTCCCGTCCGAGTACCGCCCCCGAGATGACCGGGATGCCGGCGTCGGCCAACTCGTTCATATCCCGATGGAACGCCCGCTTGGCGGCCTGTTCGCTGGGGGGATAGCCCGCGGAGTCCTTCCCCCGGGCAGTGCCCACCCGAGCGACCAAATCCTCGATGGACAAGAAGCGGGGGGTGTCGATGAGCGCCGCGATCAACCGCAACAGCCTCTCCAGCCTCACCTGCTCGGGCTTGCGCCGGGATTCATCCGGCATCAGGGCAGGTTCCCCGTCGCAGGATCATCGGGCCCGGTCATCGCCGAACCGACAAGCTCGCCACTGCTCGGGCTTGCATCCGGCATCAAAGGGATTCGATCAGTTTCTCGACCCGCTCGTCGTGGGCCCGGAAAGGGTCCTTGCACAGAACGGTTCGCTGGGCCTGGTCGTTCAGCTTCAGATGCACCCAGTCCACGGTGTAGTCCCGCTTGCGTTCCTTGGCCCGGCGGATGAACTCGCCCCGAAGACGGGCCCGAGTGGTGGCCGGCGGGTTCTCGATCGCGTGGTCGACGTCGTCGTCCACGCACGTTCGCTCGACCATGCCCCGGTCCTGCATTCGGTAGAACAGGCCCCGCGACCGGTTCACGTCGTGGTACCGGAGATCCAGCAGAGCCACCCGGGGATCGCGTAGGGCCAGGCCATGACGCTCCCGGTAGGCCTCGATGAGGTGGTGCTTCATCACCCAGTCGCATTCCCGGGTCAGGGTCATGGGGTCGTCGGCGATCCGCACCAGGCAGTGCTCCCACATTTGCAGGGCCTGCTTCTCCTGGGGATCCAGATCACGGCTGTCGGCGTACTTGAGGGCCCGGTCGAGATACTCGGACTGAATATCCAGGGCGCTGACCTCCCGACCCCCGGCCAGACGGATGCGGCGGGTGCAGGTGGGATCGTGGCTGATCTCCCGGATTGCCCGGATGGGGTTCTCCAGCGTCATGTCCCGCAGCGCCACCGATGGATCCTCCAGCATTCGCAGCAGGATGCTGGTGGCCCCCGACTTGAGGAACGTGGCGTACTCGCTCATGTTGGAGTCGCCCACGATCACATGAAGTCGCCGGTAGCGCTCGGCGTCGGCGTGGGGCTCGTCCCGGGTATTGATGATGGGACGGGAGCGGGTGGTGGCGCTCGATACCCCCTCCCAGATGTGCTCGGCCCGCTGGCTCATGCAGTAGGCCGCCCCCCGGGCGGTCTGGAGCACCTTGCCCGCCCCGGCGTAGATCTGGCGGCTGACCAAAAAGGGGATCAACACCTCGGCGTACTCGGTGAAATCGTCGCGCCGGGTGGTCAGGTAGTTCTCGTGACATCCGTAGCTGTTGCCGGCCGAATCGGTGTTGTTCTTGAACAGGTATATGTCGCCCTGGATCCCCTCCTCCTTGAGCCGAAGCTCCGCCCCGGCGGCCAGCGTCTCCAGTATGCGCTCTCCGGCCTTGTCGTGAACCACCAGGTCGTAGACCGAATCGCACTCCGGTGTGGCGTACTCGGGATGGGATCCCACGTCCAGGTACAACCGGGCCCCGTTGACCAGGAACACGTTGCTGCTGCGGCCCCAGGACACCACCCGACGGAACAGGTAACGGGCCACCTCATCGGGACTGAGCCGCCGATGACCCCGAAGCGCACAGGTCACGCCGTACTCGTTCTCGATACCCAGAATGCGCCGATCCATGGCTACTGGCCCCCGATGCCCAACTTCTCGATACCCAGAATGCGCCGTTCCATCAGCTCAACCCATCAGCTCAGCAACTCGGCCAGCTCGTCGCCCTCGATTCTCTTGAACGCCCGCCGTCCGGTCTCTCGTACCACTATGGCAACTTCCAGGTCGTCGGCAACCAGCGTTCGTTCCGGCCCCGACAGTGCCGCCGCCGCCGCTCTTATCGCCTCGCCCACGTCCCAGTCGCGGTCGTAGGTCTGCCCCAGCCTCTCGGCTATGGAATCGGCCTCTCCCCCCAGCACGGTGTAGTCGGCCTCGTCGTTCACCGTACCGTCGTAGAGGACATGGAACATCTGGTCGTGGTCGGGCCCCGACGCCACCTCCACCACCAAAATCTCCACCTCCATGGGCTTCATCTCATGGGTGAAGGTCTGCCCCAGCAGTTGGGCGTACTGGTTGGCCAGGCTCCGGGCCTCCACGTCCTCGCGGCTGTAGGTGTAGCCCTTGAGGTCGGCGTGGCGCACCCCGGCGATGCGAAGCTGGTCGAACTCGTTGTAGCGGCCCACACCGGCGAACGCGATGCGGTCGTATATCTCGCTCACCTTGCGCAGGGTGTTGGATCGGTTCTCCGCGCAGATCAGGATTCCCTCTCGCACGCTGAGCGCAGCCAGGGCCCGCCCCCGGGCGATGCCCTTGCGGGCGTAATCGGCCCGATCCTTCATTAGCTGCTCGGGAGCGACGTAGAACGGCATGCTCATCGGTCGTCACCGCCTCGAACCTCCAGGCCGGCCACCAGCTCCCGAAACCGGGCCTCCACATCGGCGTCGGGGACCCGCTCGAAGCCGTCGGCGTCGATGACCGCCACCACCGGGTAGATGCCCCGCACCAGGTCGGGACCACCGGTGGCGGAATCCTCCTCCGCGGTGCGGAACAGGGCCGAGACGGCCAGATCGATCATCTCGTCGGCCTCGGCCTCGGCCCGGTGGCCCAGCTTTATGACCGTGCCCGCGTGCAGGCTCCCCGATCCCCCGACCGCGTATTCCCGCTCCTCGTAGCGGCCACCGGTCACGTCGTACTGGAACAGGCGTCCGACCCCCCGGGTGCCGTCGAAACCGGCGAACAGCGGGACCACGGCGAACCCCTGCATGGCGGCCGGCAGGTTGTTGCGGATCATTATCCCCAACTGGTTGGCCTTGCCGTCGAGGCTGAGCGAGCGGCCCTCCACCTTCTCGTAGTGCTCGAGCTGCAACTGGAACAGCCGCACCATCTCCATGGCCGGTCCGGCCGCTCCGGCGATGGCCACCCCGGAGTGGCGGTCGGCCGCAAAGACCTTCTCGATGGTCCGGTGGCTGATGAGGTGGCCCGCGGTGGCCCGGCGATCACCGGCCATGACCACTCCCTGCCGACAGCGGATGGCCACCACCGTGGTGGCGTGGGTCACGACCATGTCGGAAGCGGGAACGTCGATTCCGGGCGGCACCGAACCACGGGAACGCAGCAGCGCCATGAAATCAGGACCGGGATCGCCCTCGGCCTGGAAGAGGGGCAGCGTCACGATGGGCAGGTTACCGCTACTGTCCGCCCTTTTGGATGTAGGACTTCACGAAGTCCTCGGCGTTGGACTCCAGCACCTCGTCGATCTCGTCCAGCAGCTCGTCGAACTCGGCCTTCAGCTCCTCGCCCTGCGGTGAGCTTGCCGGGGCGTCCTCGATCTCGGTCTGCTCGCGCGGGGCTGCCGATTTCCTGATCCGTGCTCTCTCGGCCATCGCTTCCCCCTCGTACCGGTGGTGTGCCGGTCACGATACCGTGCTCGGTGCCGGTTGGGGACGCATTGGGGCAAAAGCCTCAGGACAAGCCCGGATCCCGCAGGTGTTCGATCAGGTCGGCGGGGGTGCGGCAACCGGCCAACAAGTCCTCGACCTGATCGGCGGTTCCCCGGGTGGGTTCCATCATCGGTACCCGTCGGAGCGATTCACCGCCCACGTCGAACACGATGGAGTCCCAGTTGGCGGCCACGATGTCGGGGGCCCACCGCTTCAGGCACCGTCCCCGGAAGTAGGCCCGGGTATCGACCGGAGGCTCGGTGACGGCGGCTCGGGCCCGGTCGGTCGGGATCAGCGTTTCCAGACCCGCTCGGGCCGCCACCGACCGCTCGGGCCGCAGGTCGTGGTACTGGAGGTCCAACGCGGCCAGGCGGGCGTCGCCGGGCCCCAGGTGGTGGCGCTCGGCCAGGCCGCGGATCAATCGGTACTTGGCCACCCAGTCGAGCTGGTGGGCCAGGCTCATGGGGTCGGCCTCCAGCCCGGTCAGGATCTGCTCCCACCGGTCGATCACCATGGCCCCCACCGTGGGGCCCACCGCTTCGAGCCCGCGGCTGTCGGCGTACTTGCGGGCCTGGTCCATCAGGTCCCACTGGATCTCCAGCGCGGTGGCCGTGGTTCCGTCGGCCAGGGGCAGCGGATGGGTCAGGCTCAGGTCGTAGGACACCTGGCGCATGGCCTGGACCGGTCCGAGGAATCGGAAGTCCCGGGCCAGGAAGTCGTCCTCGACCATGGCCAGCACGATGGCGGTGGTTCCCACCTTGAGGAACGTGGCCACCTCGGACATGTTGGCGTCCCCGGTGATGACGTGGAGACGGCGGTATACCCGAGGATCGGCGTGGGGTTCGTCGCGGGTGTTGATGATCGGACGCTTCAGCGTGGTCTCGAGCCCCACCTCCTCCTCGAAGAAGTCGGCTCTCTGGGTGATCTGGAACGGCACCTCCGCAGTGGTCAGCCCCGGCGCCTCGGAGCCGACCTTTCCCGAGCCGGTGAAGATCTGGCGAGTTATCAGGTGGGCGGTGGCGTGAACCACGATCCGGGAGAAGGGGGTGGAGCGGGCCATGAGGTAGTTCTCGTGGCAGCCGTAGCTGTTGCCCTTGCCGTCGGAGTTGTTCTTGTACACCACCAGCTCCTGGCCGGGGGGCAGTACGTGGGCGGCGGCCTGCATCGAACGCCGAAGGATCAGCTCGGCGGCCTTGTCGAATCGGGTCACGTCCAGGGCGTTGCTGCACTCGGGAGTGGACAGCTCGGGGTGGGCGTGATCCACGTAGTAGCGGGCCCCGTTGGTGAGCACGGCGTTCACCAGGTGGGTCTCGACCTCCGGGGCCAGCGACCCCAAAGGAGCGATCCCCCGGACGTCGTTGCCCGGCATCTCGTCCTCGAAATCCCAGTTCACTCCGGGCGCCGGTCCTCCCTCGCCGGTGGTCTCCGCCTCCGACAGGTAGGAGTTGATCAGCAGGGACGAGGCGGTGATCGGGTTGGAGTCCTCGGTACCGGTGTGCGCGATCCCGAACTCGGTCTCGATACCGCAGATCTTGGGAACGGCCATGGGGGCACGCTACCCGGACGGAGCCGACCCGGACGGAATCAGCCCGGACGGAAGCGGCTCGGACGGAACCGACCCGGACCGACCCGGCGGCATAACAGCCAACGGAACCGACCCGGACCGACCCGGACCGACCCGGACCGACCCGGCGGCACGGCGGCACGGCGGCATAACAGCCAACGGAGCCGACCCGGACCGACCCGGCGGCACGGCGGCACGGCGGCATAACAGCCAACGGAGCCGACCCGGACCGACCCGGCGGCACGGCGATCGCCGCGGCTACAGGTACTGGCCGGGGCCGACCCTCTCGATGGAGCGCCCGCCCCGGCTGGACTCCTCGGTGGACAAGAGCGTGCGCACGAACACGATCCGCTCCCCCTTCTTGCCCGAGATCTTGGCCCAGTCGTCGGGATTGGTGGTGTTGGGCAGATCCTCGTGCTCCCGGTACTCCTGGTGGACCGACTCCAGCAGGTCGTTGATGTGGATGCCCGATCCTCCCCCGGCGATCAAGCGCTTGATGGCCAGCTTCTTGGCCCGCCGCACCACGTTCTCGATCATGGCCCCGGAGGCGAAGTCCTTGAAGTACATGACCTCCTTGTCGCCGTTCTGGTAGGTCACCTCCAGAAACTGGTTGCGCTCCTCCTCCATGAACATCTCGACCACGGTTTGTTCGATCATGGCCTGGATCGCCTTGTCCGGGTCTCCCCCGCCCATCGTCTCCACCATCTCGGCGGCGATGGGCAGGTCGGCGGTGAGATAGCGGGCGAAGATGGCGGCGGCGGCATCGGTGTCGGGGCGCTGGATCTTGATCTTCACATCCAGGCGTCCGGGTCTGAGGATGGCCGGGTCTATGAGATCCTCCCGGTTGGAGGCTCCGATCACGATCACGTTCCGCAAAGTTTCCACCCCGTCGATCTCGGCCAGTAGCTGGGGGACCACGGTGGACTCCATGTCGGAGCTGATGCCGGTGCCCCGGGTGCGAAACAGCGACTCCATCTCGTCGAAGAAGACGATCACCGGCCATCCCTCGGCCGACTTCTCCCGGGCCCGTTGGAACACCAGCCGGATCTGGCGCTCGGTCTCGCCCACGTACTTGTTCAGCAGCTCGGGGCCCTTGATGTTGAGGAAGTAGGAGCGGCCCTCCCGGTTGGAACTCCTCTCGGTCACCTTGGCGGCCAGGGAGTTGGCCACCGCCTTGGCGATGAGGGTCTTGCCGCAGCCGGGCGGACCGTACAACAGAATGCCCTTGGGAGCGGGTAGTTGGTACTCGGCGAACAGATCCTGATGCATGAAGGGAAGCTCCACCGCATCGGTGATTTGCTCGATCTGCTGGTCGAGCCCCCCGACCTGCTCGTAGGTGACGTCGGGCACCTCCTCCAGCACCAGGTCCTCGACCTCGGGGCGGGGCAGGCGTTCGATGAGAAGCCCCGAGCGGGAATCCATCAACGCGGCGTCCCCGCTGTTCATAGGCTGGTCGATCAACTCGGTGGCCAGCTTCACCACCAACTCCTCGTCGGCCCGTCCCACGATGACGGCCCGTCGCCCGCAGCCCAGCACCTCCTTGACGGTCACCACCTCACCGGTCCCGTCGACCACCCGGGACAGCACCACGTTGAGCGATTCGTTCAGCACCACTTCCTGGCCCCGGCGCAGCCCGTCGGCCTCGACGTCCGGGTGCAGCGAGACCCGCATCTTGCGCCCCCCGGAGAAGACATCGACGGTGCCGTCGTCGTTGCGGTCCAAAAATGTCCCGTAGGCCGACGGGGGCTGGGTGAGCTTGTCCACCTCGTCGCGCAGGGTGGATATGTGCTCACGGGCCTCCCGCAGGGTGTAGGTGAGCTTCTCGTTCTGGGAGACGGCCCTGGCCAACTGCCCCTTGGTCTCCAGCAGTCGCTCCTCCAGGGTGCGGACCTTCTTGGGGGCTTCCTTCAGCCGTTGACGGAGCGCGACCACCTCCTCCTCCAACGCCGCCACCCGCTCGGCCGGAACAACCTCTTCGTCCGCTGCGTCCGTCCCGCCCCCGTCCGACACGGCATCCCCGTCTGCCATATTTATGCGATCTTACACATACCCTGGGAGATTTCCCCCGCATGGCCGGCATCGGGTCCCGGTCGGTGCCCGAGCAATTCTGCCCATACCCTGGGAGATTTCCCCCGCATGGCCGGCATCGGGTCCCGGTCGGTGCCCGAGCAATTCTGCCCATACCCTGGGAGATTTCCCCCGCATGGCCGGCATCGGGTCCCGGTCGGTGCCCGAGCAATTCTGCCCATACCCTGGGAGATTTCCCCCGCATGGCCGGCATCGGGTCCCGGTCGGTGCCCGAGCAATTCTGCCCATACCCTGGGAGATTTCCCCCGCATGGCCGGCATCGGGTCCCGGTCGGTTACACTGAGCGGGCAGCCAGGGCTTATCATGCCCGCAACCGGCAGTCTCCAACGAAAGGGTTACCGTACCGATGCAAATGAAGGTCTGGATCGATCAGGATCTCTGCACCGGTGACGGGCTTTGTGAGGAGATCGCCCCCGATGTCTTCACGTTGCTCGACGACGGTCTGGCCTACGTCAAGGAGGGGGACAAGGTGTTCAGCGACCCCGGTGGCGTCGAGGGACTGGCCATTGTTCCCGAGGGGCAGGAGGAGGCCACCATCGAGTCGGCCGAGGAATGCCCCGGGGAGTGCATCTTCATCGAGGTCTGATTCCTCTTGTAACTCACTGGTCGGCTACTCCCGCGGTAGTTCGTTCCCGTTGCGAGTCACTGGTCGGCCAGTCGGCGGGTTGAGGTCAAGAATCCGGTATGGCCCACCATCCGGTGCTCGGGTCGGATGGCGTCGCCCTTGATGTGCCAGCGGCGGTGCAACACCTCGATGGTGGAAGCCGCGGTCCACGGTCCGGCCTCGCAGGCTTCGTGCAGTCGTGCGGCCTGCACGATGCTCGGGGTGTAGGCCACCAGGATGCCGCCGGGATGCAACGAGGAGGCCGCGTGGGGCGCCACCTGCCACGGTTCCGGCAGGTCCAGCACCACCCGATCCAGCTCCTGGGCATCGATCCCCCGGTATGCGTCCCTGATCTCCACCCGGTAGCGATCGGCGGCCTCCGAGCCCAGGAACCGATTCACGTTCTCGGTGGCCCCTAGGGCGAAGTCCTCCCTGATCTCGTACCCGAGCACGTCGGCACCGGCTCGCAACAAGCTCAGCGACAAGGCCCCCGATCCCACCCCCGACTCCAGCACTCGGGCCCCGGGGAACACATCGGCCAGCATCAGGATGGCCGCGCTGTCCTTGGGATACACCACCTGCGCCCCCCGGGGCATCTTCAGCACGTAGTCGTGGAGCGTGGGACTCCAAACGGTCAGCTCGGCGTTTCTGTTGGTGCGCACCCGCGTCCCTTCGGGGCTGCCGATAAGCGTGTCGTGGGCCACCGCTCCGGCATGGGTGTGGAACTCCCGACCCTCGGCCAACGTGATCAGGTAGTGGCGACCCTTTCGGTCGGTCAGCAGAACCGGATCACCGGATTGGAAGAGCCGGCGGCTCACCGCGGCTCGTCGGATGAGTGGAATGGCCGGCGGCTCACCGCGGCTCGTCGGGTAAGTGGGAGATGAGCAGGCTCTCACCGGGCAACAGTTCCTCGGTGAGCACCGGCCGCAGCCTGCCGGTGCCGGCCACCCGGCGCAACAGACGGATTCCCCACACCACCCCGCCCAGGATCAGCCAGCCCCGCTGCCCGCCCAGCAGGCCTCTCACCACCGCCTGTCGGCGCAGATAGCCCAGAGGATCAGGCATTATCCCGGCGGATCGGACCCGGCGCGTATAGCCAAAAGGGTCAGGCATGGCTCAAGGGATCAGGCATCATCTCGTCGGATCAAACCCGGCACGGACAGCCCAAGGGATCAGGCATCATCTCGTCGGATCGGACCCGGCACGGACAGCCCAAGGGATCAGGCATGGCCCACCCGATCAGACCCGGCGGACCTCGACCACGGTTCGGCCGGCTCGACCCCGTCGTCGTCCCAGCAGGAAGGCCAGTACCACCAGAACCACCACCACGGCCACGCCCGCGCCCAGCAGTGGGGTGCGAGCCGCCTCGGCGGTGGTGTCCAGGCTGTCCTTGAACTCGGAGAACTTGGCCCGGATATCGTCCTTGTCGATCCTGCCGCCGGTGTCGCCACCGATCCTGCCGCTGCTCCTGCCGCCGATATCGCCACCAACGTCGCCACCGATCCTGCCGCCGATATCGCCACCAATGTCGCCGCTGCTCGAATCCCCAGTGCTCACGAGCGGTCTCCTCCCGATGTTCGGGTTCTTATCACTACGACTACGGCCAGCACCAACACCAACCCGGCCAGCACCACCACGTAGGGCAGGGCGCTCATATTGCCGTCGAACACCCCGGAGGCTTCGGTCTGGAGCAGGCGCAAACCGGCAATGACCAGAAAAACCAGCCCGATGCCGATGCTCAGCGCTCCGAGAATGCCCAGCTTCAGCGTTCTGCCGAGCTGGGACAGCGGGACCACGATCTCCTGTCGGGCATAGCCTACGATCAGGGCCTTCAGCTCGGTCAATACCTTGCTGGGCGGATTGCTCCCGGGGGTGCGGGTAGAACTATCGGACACAATTCCCTCCTGGCGATGCCAGCCTATACCGACAGCGGGCACTATCCCACGGTTAACCCCATCGGGATCGCACCGCTTCGGTTTGATGTGTCCGCGGACCGGATCGACATGGACCAGGACGGAGCTGACCGACGGTTCTCGCCGAGGTATGTGGTGGTCATTGTGGTTCTCTTCTCCCGAGAGGAAAACCGAGCCGATCACCAGATCAGCACCGCATCAAGGTAAATTGATAGATACTGATGCCCAAGTCCATTCAAGAGATCCTCGACCACGCCGACGAACTCGCCCGCCGGTTCGAGGACTACGAACCCCAGCCCGACGACGAGTGCCCCGTCGAGGAATACCTCCTCGAACGCGCCGTCCTCGCCCGCGCTCGTGGCGAGCGTCAGATCGTCGAGGCCGTTGCCACCGCCCGGGCCACGGGCCTCTCCTGGCAACGTATCGGCGAACTACTCGGCACCTCCGCACAAGCAGTCCAACAGCGCTACGGCATTGTCATCGAGACCAACTGATCCCGGACACCAAGAACGCTCAAGACATGCCGCTACAAAGCGGTCTGCGGGCTCGAATCGAGCCAGGCTCGAAGCGTCTCCCCGCCGGGCGCTATCCCATCTGGATGCGGGCTCGAAGCGTCTCCTCGGTGTCGGCCAGCAGGTCGGCCAGCAGGTTCAACCGCTGGGTGGTGTTGTCGGCGATCAGGAGTTGTCGGCGGTCCAGCGGCCCCAGGGGCGAGAGCGCCGAGAGCTGCCAGGTTGCGGCCCGAGGGTCCTCGAAGATTTCCAGGGTGACCGGAGGGCCGGGGAGGCCCAGCTCGGTCCGTAACGCCACCACCCGCCGCCACGCGGCCACCACCGGGGCCAGAGCCGCGGTACCGGCCGCGGCATCGTCGGCCGCGGCATCGTCGGCCGCGGCATCGTCGTCATGGGGGTCGTCGTCATCGGGCCAGTCCTCGACCTCGGCTCGGGGATAGGGGTCGTCCTCCAACCAACGGGAAACCCGTATGCGGCGAGTCCCCCCGACCACCAGCCCCCAACGCCCGTCGGGCAGCTCCTGGGCATCCATGATGGTGGCCACCGTTCCCTCGTGGCCCCGGACGTCGCCACCACCCACCTCGCTGCCCCGCTCGATGAGCACCACCCCGAACTCCCGGGTGCCGTCCAGACAATCCCTGATCATCCGGCGGTAGCGAGGCTCGAACACATGAATGGGCACCACCATGGTGGGAAGCAGCACCATCCCCAGGGGAAACATCGCCATCTCGGCCGGACGACCAATCGTATTGTTCATGCCGGAAATACGGAAATAATCGTATTGTTCATGCCGGAAACAACTGAGAAATAGTCGCAACCATTCTCAGCCGCGGCGGATGGGTTCGAGGTCGATGTCGTCGAGGCTCGGTACCGCTTCCAGCGTGGTCAGGTGGCGCACGATCCGATCCCCCAAATCCTGGGTAGCTCGGTTGTCGGCCCCTTCCGGTTGGTTGACCATGAGGACGAATGTCACTTCCTGATCCAGGCCGATGTCGATGTAGCCCATGATCACGGTGGCGTTGGCCGTTTCGCCGGCCAGCGCGGTGATGCGTTGCGGGTCCCGGACGTCGGCGAATCGCTCCCGGAGCGGGCCGGCCTCGGCCGCGGTCGGAAGCAGTTCGTGGAACAGCGGGGCGAACTCCTCGTTGTCGAGCAGCGAGGAGAACACCGAGCAGGTGGCCAGGTTGGCCGGGTCGAGTCCCGAACCGTCGAATTGGATCAGTTGCAACCGATCGACGTCGATTCCCGCACCGCTCAGGGTGTCGCCGACCGCTTGGAATCCTGCCCGGGTGCTGCCCGTGCCCGATACCGCCCGGCCGATCTCCTTGAGCAGCAGCTCGACGGTCTCGACGTCCCGGTTGGTCAAAATCTGGTGATACAGATCCGATAGCGGGGCCGACTCGATCGAGGCCAATAAATAGGCCTCGTCGTCCTCGGGCACCGCCTCGGAGCGGGGGCTGCGGCGGATGACCACGTCTCGGGCCTCGAGCATGTCGTCGAAGAGCGCGGCCGCATAGAACGGCGGATCCTCGGCGGCCAGGTAGACCCCCTCGCCGGTCTGCTCCGACGCCCCGTTGCCCTCACCGGTGGCCGGCTCGGATACCGGGGTGGGGAACTGCACCCAGCCGTCGTCGAACTGGAGCGCCAGCAGGGTGCCGACCTTCTCGGTGTCGATGACGCTCTCGGGCCAGGAGGGAACGTAGCGGAGATCGTCGTAGCGGGTGGCGTCGCCCACCACCGCCCCGGTCACCAGGGTCAGGCCGTTGTCCACCAACGACTGGGCCAGGTTCTCGATGGGGGTGTGGAGACGGTTCCGGCCCTCGGTCAACGTGGCCCGGAACTCCTCGGTGAGCAGCAGCGGATCACCCCCTCCCACCAGATAGATATCGCCGTTCACCACCCCCTCCTCCATCGGTACGGTGGACTGGACCGAGGTGGTGAACGTGTGATCGGGGCCGAGCACCTTGTGGGCGGTGGCCAGGGTGGCCAGGATCAGGGCCTCGGCGGGCATCACCTGGATGTTGGCACCACTCTCGTAGATCGGAGGCAGGCGATTGTCACGGGTGACGGTCAGGCAGGCCGCCGAGGAGGCGGTGGCCATGAGATTGTCCAGGGTGGTGGAGAAGTCGGGTTCGGTCAGCGACGGGGCCAGCATGTCCCGCAGGCGAAGAGTGGACACCAACGGGGTGCCCACTGCGGGCAAAGCCGATTCGTCGGTGACCACCTCACCCAGATCCTGGTGGAGTCGGTTGCTCAGGACGTTGGAGCCGATGAGGGCCCCGAGGGCGACCGCCAACAGCAACAGGGGCATCACGATCCGGCGCACTGGGGTCATCCTAGGTGGCGCCTGCGCCATCTGGCGTACCACCACAGGTGGTGCAGAGCCCTCACCGCCCGATCGGCCGATGGGAAGCAGTAGCGGTTTTCGGCCGCCACCGTGGCCGGCCCGGAGTTGTCGGGCTGGGTGACGGCCAACTCGGTGGCCGCCAGGATGGGTTTGCCGGTTCGGACCGAGGCGTCGGCCGTGGCCTGGGCGAAGCGACCGTCCTGGCGCTCGTGGTACTCGCAGATGCGGGCCAGCTCGGCCGAGTCGAAGAACGGACCCGATCGCAGGTGGGCGGCGGTGTTGGCCTGGATACCCATCCCCAGATAGACCACCGCGTCCACCTCGGGGTGCTCGGCCACCAGGTGGATGGCTTCCGGGATGGTGTCGCGACTCTCGCCCCCGGCCAGATCGATGGGGTTGTGGCGACTCCAGCGGGGCGGTACCAGCTTGTCGATGGCCGCCTCCAGGTCGGCGGGCAGAGGAATCAGCTCCAGATCCGATCTCGACACCGCGTCGGCGGCGATCACCCCCCACCCTCCCGCGCTGGAGAGCACCACCGTGCGGGGGCCGGTCGGCAGGGGTTGGGTGGCGAAGGTGGCCACCGTGTCGAAGGCCTCCTCCACGGTGGCGGCTCTGACCGCGCCGCTCTGGCGCACCATCCCATCGAATATCCGGTCGTCGGTGGCCAGCGCTCCGGTGTGGCCGGCGGCGGCCCGCGCCCCCCGGGGGGTGGTTCCCCCCTTGACCAGCACCACCGGTTTGGCCTCGGCCGCACCCCGGATGGTGGCGGAGAAATGCCGACCGTCGCCGACCCCCTCGACGTAGGCGGCCATGGCCCTGGTCGAGGAGTCGTCGGCGAACCACTCCAGATAGTCGACCACTCCCACCATGGCCGCGTTGCCCGCACTCACCGCCCGGCTTATGCCCACCCCGCTGTGGGTGGCGTAGTTCATGAACGCCGACACCAGGTTGCCCGACTGGCTTGCCACCGCGATCGGGCCGGGGGGTGGAATCGGGGCCACGATCTGGGCGGCCAAACCGGCCGGGGTGGAGATCAGCCCCTGCCCGTTGGGTCCGGCCACCACCATGTTCAGCGACCGGGCCAGATCGATCAGCTCCTCCTCGGCCCGGGCCCCTTCGGCACCGGCCTCCCGGAACCCCCCGGAGGCGATGAACGCCGCCCCGATGCCCCGATCGGCGGCCGACCGCAGGATGTCGGCGCAAGCCTGCGGCGGGGTGCAGATCATCACCAGGTCGGCGGCCCCGGCCGGCACTTCGTGGAGCGACGCCACCGTCTCCAATCCCAGGATCGTCGCCCGCTCGGGGTTGGTGGCGAACACCGGCCCGTCGAACCCACCGGCCAGCACGTTGTGGAGCGCGACGAAGCCGAACTTGCCCGGGTGGGTGGAGGCCCCGGCCACCACCACTCCTCGGGGATTGAACAAAAGGTCGAACGGGGTCGGGGTCATGATCGGCTGGTCACCACCAGGGCGTCCACCGCCACCGCCAGCCCGTCTCGGATCACCAGGGGGTTCACGTCCAGGGTCTCGACGTCGTTTTCTCGGGCGGCTCGGGCCAGGGCCAGCAGCGTGGCGGTCAGGGCGTCCCGGTCAACCGCGGGCTCGCCCCGCTGGGGGCCCAGCAGGTTGGGAAATCCCAGGTCGTCGATCATGTCCTGACAATCGGTCTCCCCCACCGGAAGCAGGCGGAACACCGTGGCCCCGATGGCCTCGGCCAACACCCCACCCAGACCGAGCATGAGCACGGTACCGAACTGCGGGGTGAGGGCCGCACCGGCGATGAGCTCCCGATGCCCCGACACCATCTCCGACACCAGAAGACCCACGTCGCCGTCGTTCTCGGTGGCCGCGGCCAGCAGCTCCTCGCCC
The DNA here is from genome assembly GCA_965115985.1 of Acidimicrobiales bacterium. Taxonomy (GTDB): domain Bacteria; phylum Actinomycetota; class Acidimicrobiia; order Acidimicrobiales; family Bin134; genus Poriferisocius. Next base: position 3,156,795 of record OZ220474.1, on the reverse strand, counting down.
GCCGACCGCACCGCCTCGGGGTTGTCCAGGCCCAGGCGCACCAACCCCCGATCGCTCTTGTGGGCCAGAGCCTCGCCGCACAGCTTCACGGCCACCGCACCCCCGATGGTCGCGGCGGCCGCCACCGCCTCCTTCGGGGTCCGAACCAGCTCGTCCCGGCTCACCGGCACGCCGTGGTTGGCCAGCAGCCTCTTGGAATCGAACTCCGACAACGCCCCCATCCCCCCGACAAACTACCCGCACTCCCACTCCTGCCCCCATCCCGGCTTCGTCGGCCCGGGCGCTCCTGGCCCCATCCCGATTTTGGGATGGCCCCGACGCTCCTGCCCCATCCCGGCTTCGTCGGCCCGGACGCTCCTGGCCCCATCCCGATTTTGGGATGGCCCCGACGCTCCTGCCCCCATCCCGGCTTCGTCGGCCCGGACGCTCCTGGCCCCATCCCGATTTTGGGATGGCCCCGACGCTCCTGCCCCCATCCCGGCTTCGTCGGCCCGGACGCTCCTGGCCCCATCCCGATTCCGTTGGCCCATGATCTCTTGTAACCCCTGCCCGTGCTCTAGGGTCACACTTCGTGGTTGCCGAGCTTGCAGCCGGTCCTGATTCCCCAAACCTGATTCCCTGGAGTTGATGCCGTGCAGATTGTGATTGCGGTTGTTGTAGGACTTGCCCTCACTCAGTTGGCCAATCTGGCCACCACCGTGTACCTGCATCGGGATCTGGCCCACCGGGCGGTGCGGTTGCACCCGGCACTCCGAAGCGTCTTCAAGGTGTTCCTGTGGATGTCAACCGGTATCTCGGCCCGCCAGTGGGCCGCAGTCCACCGCAAGCACCATGCTTTCACCGACGAGGTCGAGGATCCCCACTCCCCCGCCCGACTGGGGTGGCTGCGGGTGCAGTTGACCAACGCGGTTCTGTACCGTCGCTCGGCCCGGGATCCCCGCACCACCGACCGCTATGCCCGGGACATCCCGGTAACCGTGGCCGACCGGTGGGTGCTCAACCGGGGGGTCATAGGGTTGGCTCTGGGAGTCGCCATCCTGGTGTGGTGGCTGGGGTGGGTGCCCGGTCTGGTGGCCGCGGTGGTTCATACCGTGGGGTACATAGGCCTGGGAGGCTCGGTGAACGGGGTGGCCCACACCTTCGGCCGCCGCCCGTTCGACAACAGCGCCACCAACGTTGTCTGGCTGGCTTGGCTGACCTGCGGCGAGGGCTACCACAACAACCATCACGCCGCCCCCACCTCGGCTCGCTTCTCCCGCCGCTGGTACCAGTTCGACCTGGGCTGGTGGTTCATCGGTGCCGCCTCCCGACTGGGCCTGGCCCGTATTCGCCACACCGACGTGGACGCCCTGGCCTCCCGCTCCTCCTCCCCGGTCAAGGTTTAGCGGACGCACATATAGATGATTATCCAGATATATTAGATATTCCTATATTTATTTTCATATTTTTTCCATATTTCCTTATGCTGGAGGATGATTCAGGGGGGATATTGTCACAGGTGTCGGTAGACTGTGGGGTATGGAAATCGATGCTGTGACCAGGGACGATGCCGAACAGGCCAGCCGGGCCGTCCGAGAGGTCGGATGTGCTTGTTCGTGTGTTTGCTCGAAGGCGAACCAGGTCGCCCCCACCGAGCTGGGCACCGAGGATCTGCTCAAGCTCATCTTCCAAGCTGACGCGGCCCGTCGGGGGCTCGACGGCTACTTGACCGCTTTGTTGGGTCGCCTCGGTGACTTGGAGGGCGATGACGCGGTGGCCGATGTGTGCCGCCAGTTCGGCCTCGGTCGCTACCGGGCCCGCAAGCAGGCCAGGACCGCGGAAGTGCTCAAGGCGCTGCCCACCACTTTGGACGCGGTTCAGGACGGGTGGATTCCCATGGACCACGCCCGACTGATGGGCGAGTCCCACCAGCGGGTGCCGCTGGGCGACGACCAGGAGTTCGAGCTCATCGCCCTGGCCATCACCCAGGACTACGACCAGTTCAAAAAAACCGTGGACCGCCATGAAAACCAACGACGCGGCGACGACGGGACCAGCCGACTGGAGCAGCAGCGCAAGCGTCGGCGGGCCAGTGTGTTCGACGGCGACGACGACATGGTGATCGTGCATGCCGAGTTGGATCGTCTCTCCGGGGAGCGGGTGAGGACCGCGCTGGACGACCTCCACGACCGCATGTTCCGAGACGACTTCAAAGCCGGCAACGAACGCACCCACGAACAACGCAACGCCGACGCGCTCGTCGCGCTCATAACCCAAACCCCCGCCGACACCGGCAGTGGTGCTGCCTCCAGCAGAGACGCTGCCACCAACGGCGATGCTGCCTCTGGTGGCAACACTGCTTCCAGTGGGGATGCTGATTTTGGTGGCGATGCTGCTTCCGACAGTGGTGCTACCTCCGGCGGGGGTGATGCTTCCGGCGGGGATGCTGCCTCCGACGATGGTTCTACCTCCGGCGGTGGTGATGTTGGCAGGGATGTCGCCGTGCAGGCCACCACTTTGCTGGTCACGGTTGACTACGACGCGTTGACCGGGCGGCTCAAGAACGCCGGGTTGATCGACGGTACGCCCATCGGAATCGACGAACTGCGGAGGATCGCCTGCGACGCCGGGGTGATACCGGCCATATTTGGTGCCGACGGGGTGCCGTTGTACATGGGCAGAAAGCAGCGATCGGCCACCCAGGCCCAGAGGCTGGCTCTTTATGCTCGGGACAAGCACTGCATCGGCTGCGGGCTGCGGGCCACTGCTTGTGAGGCCCACCACATCTTGTGGTGGGAACACGGCGGACCCACCGACATCACCAACCTGGTGCTGCTATGCCCCACCTGTCACACCAATGTTCACAAGCACGGCCACACCGTGACCACCGAACCCGGCGGACAACACAAACTAAAGCCCCCGGCCCGGGTTTAGCAGGTCATTCTTTCCACTGTCCGTACGCGATCCCTCTGACGCGTGGCTCGCGGGCGAGCATCTCTCCCAGTTCTGTGATCTCGTCGATGTCCCAGCCCAAAGCGGCGCACACTGTGGCGTCCCAGCGGCGGCGAACCTCCGTGTAGCCGTCGCGGAACTGCGGGACGACCTCACTGCGGGTCGCTTGCCAGCATTCAGCCAGGGGCTCCACGCACGCGTCGTCGTTGATGTCGGGTATGGGCAGGCTGTTGACCGCTGCGGTGTTGTAGTTGGGAAAGTGGAGGAAGCGTCCCCCCAGGCGCATCAGCAGCAATCGACCGGCGGTGGAGTTGATGAACACGGCCAGTGCTCGTGCCTGCTGGGGGGTTGATCCGGTGACCGGCCGCCAGCCCCGGCCGACATACGCCTCGGTCGTGGCCAGCGCGGTCAAGCGGGTGGCCGACATGTACTGGCCAGTGGTAAGGAACAGGTATCCCGCCTTGGACAGGATGGGGGCTGAGCCTTTCCCTTGCCATACCTAGTGCTCGTCGGGTGCGCCCTCTATTTGCTGCTGGACGTCCACACCCTTGCTGTCCAGTATCGGGAAAGCCCCCGGCGTGCCGACAGTTGAGCAGGCGTAGCCGTTGCTCAACTGTTGGCCTGTCGAGTGCCCCGACAGGCCAACAGTGGCCAGTGGCCTCAGCGCATCGTCGGCGGCCAACCGCGCGGCAGCTTCCGCAAGCGCCGGAGACCGCCATATTGCCGAGGTCCAATCGCCAGCGATGATCCTCTCGGCGGGCCATGACGACACTTCGCCCCAGCCGTCGGGCAGTGTCCCGGCATCGCAGTTTTCGAGGCCGTCGAAAAGCTGATCGGCCTCGTTGTGGTCGGCAGGCAATCGGTCGAGGGAAACAAACCTGGTCGGCAGGTAGCCGGTCGAGAGAGACAAATCTGGTCGGGGGGGGGGGGGGGCGGGACGTTGGAGTACGACGATGCTCTCGCTGATCTCACTGTGCTGGCTCAGTCCCACATCACGGGCCTGGTGGCAGGTCAGGATGGTGTGAACGTGGAACCGGTTGGCGAGCTCCAGACGCTCGGGCAGTCCCGACGTGTTGGTGAGCGCCGTGGTCGGTATGACCGTGGCGAACACCCCCTCGGAACGGTTGAGGCAGAGGTCCGCTAGGGCCGCGAATCGCGGCCCTAGCGAGTTCTTGTCCAAGAACTCGCTAAGGGGGCGGTCGGCGCTCTTGAGGAATCCTTCCAGGGTGTCCATTCTGCTTCGGAGGGCCTGACGGGTGCGCGAGTCGAACTTCTCGCCCATCTTGGTTCGATTCGTGAATGGCGGGTTCATTATGACGATGCGGGCGTCGCGGGCATCGGCCACGGCGTCGTCCATCTCGGGACCGTCCAGCGTGTCGCCGGGTTCGGCACCGGTCCTGACCCTGGTGGAGTCGGCGGCATCGTAGAACAGACGACCGGCGACGATGTCCTCACAACCGAACAGTTCCGGCGACCCGGCCGCTACGGTGCCGTCCCGCTGGGGGCCGTAGGGCATGAGGTGGAGCCCCATTGGAGTTGCCCCGGTTTGGTGGACACCTGATTATGGGGGTTCGGTCCCTGGGGAAGGAGGCTCGTATGGGTCGTGTGTCGAAGTATCCGCCTGAGTTTCGTCGTGAGGCGGTGGCGTTGGCGGTGTCGTCGGGTCGTTCGGTTGCTGGGGTGGCCCGGTCGTTGGGGATCAGCGAGGGAACGCTGTGGAACTGGGTCAAGGCCGATCGTGAGCGACGCGAGCGAGCGGCCGATCCCGAGGCGTTGAGCGTGTCCGAGCGTGAGGAGTTGAAGAGGTTGCGCAGGCGGGTGGCTCAGCAGGAGATCGATTTGGAGATTCTGGGGAAGGCGGCCGCGTATTTCGCGAGGGAGACGAACCGGTGATCGGCTACCGGTTCGTCCACGACCACCGAGCCGAGTACCGGGTCACCGATTTGTGCCGCGTCGCCGGGGTGTGCCGGTCCGGGTTCTACGCCTGGGCCAAAAGACGCCCGTCCAGGCGTGAGACCTCCGACGCCGAGCTTTTGGTCGAGATCCGCGAGATCCACCAGACCTCGAGACGCACCTACGGCTCCCCGAGGATCCACGAGCAGCTCCGCCGCCGCGGTCACCGCGTGGGCCGCAACCGGGTGGCCCGCCTGATGCGAGCGAACCGCCTGGTGGGGGCGTGTTCCCACCGTCGTCGCCGCGATCCCGGCGCCAAAACAGTGCCCGCCGGGGACCTGCTGGACCGGGACTTCACCGCCGAGGCTCCCGACCGCAAATGGGTGGCCGACATAACCTCGTTCGGTTGCGCCGACACCAAAGTCCACCTGGCGGGAATCCTGGACCTCTGCGACCGCACCCTGGTGGGCTGGTCCATCTCCGAGCACCAAACCACGGACCTCGTCGTCGACGCCTTGACCATGGCCATCGCCCGCCGCCGACCCGAACCCGGACTGATCCACCACAGCGACCACGGAACCCAATACACCTCCATGGCGTTCAGCGACCGCCTCGCCCAAGCCGACTTCGTCGGCTCCTGGGGAAGCGTCGGAGATTGCTACGACAACGCCGCCATGGAATCGTTCTGGGCCACCCTCAAAAAAGAAATCCGCCACATCCACGGCCCCTGGGAACACCTCCACCACACACAACTACGAACCATCCTGTTCGACTACATCGAAGTGTTCCACAACCGCCAACGCCACCACAGCTCACTCGGCCACCGCACCCCCGCCCAGACCTACACCCACCACCAAGCCGCATGAACACCACTACAATCCAGCAAAACAACCTGTCCACCAAACCGGGGGAACTCCACATCCTGCGATACTTAACGTCGGTGTTCCCCGCCATTAGCTGGGTGGCGGCCAACTGGAGCGACACGGGGTTGATGTCCAGCCCTTTCAACATCTTCTCGACCGCGACCTTCTGCAACTCCGCCAGTCGGTCATGGTCCGCGCCATGAAGCACGGCCCGGCGCTTCATCTCGGTCATCACCGCGGCCAGCAGCGTCCCCGATCCACAGGCCAGATCGACGGTCTTGTGGTGCTGCCACACGTCGCCGTCGGACCAGTCCAGCGCGTTGTCGGGGTCCAACGCGTCCAGCGCCAGCCTGGCGGCGATGTCCGCGGCCACCGGTCGGGTGAAGAACGCCCCGTCGGAGGACTGGTCGCCCATGACCTTGTTGAACAGGGCACCGGCGTGGTCGGTGCCCATATCGGCGTAGGTCTCGGCGATCAGCTCGGCTTCGGCCGCGAGATGTCGCAGGGCGCGCCGCAGTCCGCCGAGCCGCCCCGTGCGCCGGGCCGCTGTCAAAGCCTCGGTTGCCGGTTCGATGACGGGCAGAAAGTCCTGCCGGGTAATCGTGTTCCACGAGTCACGAAGCACTTCTTCGGGTTCGGGAGAGGACTTGACCTCGGCGAGCGGGTCTATGCCCCGGTGCCCGAGCCAGCCGCCGGCGTGGACACGCTGATGCAGCATCGCCGCGTTCATCCACAGCAGCGCGGCGATGGTCGCGCCATCGGCTCGGGGCTTGCCCGCCTTCGGAGCAGCCAGGCGGTCGAGCCCGAAGTGGGAGTCCAGCTCGGCGGCGAGGCCCGTCTCGTCGTGCAGGTACCGGGCGGCTTCGCCCACCGCGTCACCCAGCAGGTTGAGATCACGCTGAACCTTGTGGCCGGCGAGACCGGACTTCTCCAGCAGGTTCATCGCTATGGTTCCACCCAACTTGTCCGACAGGTCGAGCAGCACGCCCTGGACATGGCCCTCGAACACGGCCTGCCTCTCGGCCTCGCGCTCGGCTCGCCGCCGGTCGCGTTCGGCGGGATCGGGCACGTCTCGGCCGCGCTCCCCGTTGGCCACCTGACCGGCTCGCCGCTTGGTCTGCCTCTCGTTCACCGGCCCCAGGTGCTGGTTCGCCGTGGGCTTGTGGCGAACCACCGAGTCCTCGCGGGTCGCGGTGCTGCCATCGGGTCGCCGGGTGTGGACTATCAGCGAGGTTGGTTGGTCCTGGAGTTCCTGCCACTGAGCCTCGTGGAAGGGCTCGGTGTCGTCGTAGTCCAGCAGGGGGCGGTCGTCCTTCACCGCAATGCGGGCGATGTGCTCGGCGTGCTCCCGGCTGCCGGTCACCACCGCGTACTCCAACCTTGTCCTGTCGGGTCTGCCGATGGCCACCGCGGTCTTCAAATTCAGGTCCGACTGGGGCTCGGGCGGCAGTTGGATGGTCAGCATCTCCGGCAGAGCGTCCTCGATGCGCTGGTCGTGGGCCCGCAACGCCTGGAGGATGTCGCCGAGTTCGCGCCAGCCCTCGTGCTTGTCGCTCACCGCCAGATGTCGTTCGGCATCCACGCCGGGAGGTATGACCACCGGCACGACTATGTAGCCGAGGGCCTTGCCCTCGGCACGGCGCATGGCCCGACCCACTGCTTGAACCACATCAATCGGTGATTTTCTGGGTTCCAGGAACGCCACCGCCGAAAGCGACGGCGAGTCGGTGCCCTCGCCGAAGATTCCGACGTTCAGCACTCCGTGGGGGTTGTCGTCATCGGCAGCCGCGAGCCTGCGCTTGGCCTCGTCGCGCCGAGCCACCGGCGACGACGCATCCAGGTGCTCGAGCCGGTAGTCGGGGGCGGGGTCGCCGGCTTGTTTGGCGACCCATTCCCGGACCGATTCGGATTGGAGCACCGTGGTCATCGCCTTGCTGCGGGCGATGGTGTTCAGGAACCCGATGCAGGACCGAAGCGGGACACGCCCCCCCCCCCCCCCGGACGCGGCGCGCGCCGCGCCGCCCATCGCCAGGGCGAAGGCCATGCCCTTGAGATAGTCGCCGGTGCTCGGCAAACGGTGGGCCCGTCGGGTGGAAGTCTTGGCCTTCCGTCCGCCTCCGGTCGTGGCCCGCGCCACGGCCTCGGTCTCGCGGGCGGCCTCCTCGTCGGCCTCGCGAACCAACTCGTTGGCGATGTCGGTGGCCTCCTGCCCCCCGACGGCCATGGCGATGATCCGATAGTCCGACAGCCAGCCGTTGCCAACCGCCTCGGCGTACGACCGGCGGTACAGTTCGACCCCGAAGATGGACTGGTCGTCCATCTGGCTGACCAGGAAATCGGCCCGGTCGGCGCGACCGGCCAACTGTGATGAGGCACTGTCCCCGTAGATGCGAGGGGTGGCGGTTTGATAGATGCGATACGTGGCCGGAAAGGCTTCGCGGTCGTGACACAGCGTGAACTCGCGCAACCTCTCCTCGACGGCGGTGCTGCGCCTGCGGCGGCGCACCCCGGCGGTGCGGTGGGCCTCGTCGCAGACCAGCACCTTGAACGCGTCCGCGGCTTCGGCCTGCTTGATCCCCTCGGAGACGCGCCGCGCCGATTGATAGGTGCCGAAGATCACGCTCACCGCGTTCTCCTGGCGCCGTTGCCGTATCCAATCGGCTATCTCCCCGGCATCGGTGGTGACCGGGCACCCCTTGATCTCCTCGGTCGTCGTCATGCCTCTGTCGAGGGTGACGTCATCGGCGTTGGCCACCTTCTCCTCGTCGTCGGCGACACCCTGGTCGGAGCAAACCGCCATCACCCTCAGCGGCTCGACGGCGTGCTGGAGAAACTCTCGCCGTATCTGCGCGACCAGCGCGATCGACGGGCACAACACCACCGCCAACTCACCAGGATAGGTCAACTCCTCGGTTATCCGCAGCGCGATGCGCGTCTTCCCGGTGCCGCAGGGCAGCACAATGCGACCACGGGCCTCGCCTCGGGGGATGCCCTTCTCGTCGGCCATCTCGTTGGCCCGCAAGCGGGCCACGGCCGTCTCGACCGCCTTGTTCTGCATGCATGAGCGGGTCTGCGCGGGAGGCTCCTGGTCGTCCATCCGAGCCGTGCCGATACCGGCATCGCAGTGCGGGCACGGGTCGTTCTCGACCCCCGCCGCCAACACGGCGCGCTGCGACTCGACGGCCTGGGCAACGTTCACCACCTTCACCGTCGCTCCCGACATCTTGACCTTGCCGGGAGAATGTCCACCCAAAGGAACGGTGCCGTTGACGACCAGCCAGCGCTCGGCCCAGACCTCGGCGTTCGCCGCCGCAGCCAGAAATTTGTTCATCTCGTCCGAGGTGACCGGTCCACCCTCGCCCCGCGGATCGAGTCTGCGGGCCTTGACCTGAACCGCGATCCACCGGTGGTCGTCACGGCGGCGGGCCACCAGGTCGATCCCGACATCGGTGGCGGGAGTGCCCTCGGGCATCACCTCGTCTCGATCGGGCCAGTCCTCCCACCGCCAACAGTGTTCGACGTTCCAGTCGAGTATGTGCGGGGCCACCTCCACGGTCAGATCCTCCAACCAGCGGCCATCGGTTTGCTGCGGCGCGTTTTCTTCGAGCCTGGCCCGGGCATCGTCGAGGACGGAACCGGCTTCACCGGCGATGTCGGTGGTGGCGTCTTCCGACACGAGCTCCCCCTGGGTTTGCCTGTTTATGCGGCCCAAAGCCTATGACAGGGAACGACCCCTGGGGGTGGATGGCCCCGAGATCCCCATGCACGGCTCGAGGCGGAGGGAACCGGGAGAACCGCACGGCGACGCATCGAATTGATCCATTCGGTTGTCGCCGGTGGCGAGTAGCGTGCTTCGGGTGAGCATGTATGGGGCCGCGTTGTCCGAGCATCCCGACTCGGCGAGCGCGGTCGGCGAGGTCATTGGTGAGATCCTGGAGGCGGTGGGGCCCTCGCCCGACCTGGCGGTGCTGTTCACATCGGCCTCCCACCGTGAGACGATCCAGGAGATGGCCGATGCCATCCACCAGGTTCTGGCTCCGGCGGCTCTGATCGGAACCACTGCGGTATCGGTGATCGGCGGGCCCCTCGAGGTGGAGGATCGCCCGGCCCTGTCCCTCTGGGCGGCGGCTCGGTGTCCGGCTCGACCGGTTCGACTCCAGGCGACAGAGGCCCCCGAGGGGTGGGCGGTGGACGGGTTGCCGGTGGATGCCGAGGGAACCCTGCTGGTGTTCCCCGACCCGTACACCTTTCCCAGCGAGGTCCTGCTGGAAGCGGGGCCGGCGATCACGGTGGTGGGCGGGCTGGCCTCGGCCGGCGGCCCGGGGAGCAATCGTCTGGTACTGGGACACCAGGTGTTCGACGACGGGGCGGTGGGGGTCCTCCTCGACTCCCGGGTCGAGGTTCGCACCGTCGTGTCCCAGGGGTGTCGGCCCATCGGTCGGCCCTACACGGTGACCGCGGCCCAGGGCCGAGTGGTTTCCGAGATGGGCGGTCGCCCGGCGGTGGACCGGCTGCGGGAGACCCTGCTGGGGTTGGGCGAGGCCGAACGAGCCCTGGTCGCCAGGGGCCTGCATCTGGGGATAGTCATCGACGAGCACAAGTCGGAGTTCGGCCGGGGCGACTTCTTGATCCGGGCCCTGGTGGGGGCCGACCAGGAAGCCGGCGCGCTGGCGGTCGGCGACTCCGTGGAGGTGGGGACCACGGTTCAGTTCCAGGTGCGGGATGCGGCCACCGCCGACGAGGACCTGCGCGAGCTGATGGCCGGTGCCGCCGCCGGATCGGCCCTGGTCTTCACCTGCAACGGCCGGGGAACCCATCTGTTCGAGGGACCGAACCACGACGCCTCGGTGGTCCACGAGGCCCTCGACCGGGCCCCGTTGGCGGGCATGTTCTGCGCCGGTGAACTCGGCCCGGTGGGTGGGCGGAACTTCCTGCACGGGTTTACCGCCTCGGTGGTGCTGTTCCCGTGATGCTCGCCCGGAACTTCCTGCACGGGTTCACCGCCTCGGTGGTGCTGTTCCCGTGATGCTCGCCCGGAACTTCCTGCACGGGTTCACCGCCTCGGTGGTGCTGTTCCCGTGACAATCTGAAAGGATCAGTTCTTCCATGGCCGAGTTCCCCGCCGCTCTCGAAGCCCGAGCCATCGGCGTGATCCGGGGCTTGGCCATGGACGCTCCCCACCGGGCCCGCTCCGGGCACCAGGGAACCGCCATGGCCATGGCTCCCCTGGCCCATGTGCTGTGGACCCGCATCCTGCGCTACGACGCCGACGATCCGGCATGGCCCGACCGGGATCGGTTCGTGCTCAGCGCCGGCCACGCCTCCATCCTGTTGTATTCCATGCTCTACCTCACCGGTCAGGGGTTGACCCTGGACGACCTACGGGACTTCCGCCAGTGGGACAGTCGCACCCCCGGACATCCCGAGGTCGGGCCCACCGCGGGGGTGGAGGTGACCACCGGCCCTCTCGGCCAGGGGATCGCCAACGCGGTGGGCATGGCGATCGCCGAGCGCTGGTTGCGCCACCGCTTCGGTGCCGACGTCTGCGACCATCGGGTGTTCGCCCTGTGCGGCGACGGCGATCTCTCCGAGGGGATAAGCCACGAGGCTTCCTCCCTGGCCGGCCACCAGTGCCTGGATCGGCTGATCTGTTTCTACGACGACAATCGGATCACCATCGACGGCCCCACCGACCTGTCGCTGTCCGACGACGCCGCCCAACGGTTCGCGGCCTACGGCTGGCACGTACTCGACCTGGGCGAGGCGGCCGACGACCTCGACACCCTGGAATCGGGCATCCGGACGGCCATGGCGGTCGACGACGCCCCCTCGCTGATCATCGTGCGCAGCCACGTGGCCCACCCCTCCCCCGACCAGACCGACAACCACGAGGCTCATGGCTACTCGCTGTTCGACGAGGAGATCGCCGCCACCAAGGCGGTCATGGGGTTGCCCACCGACCAGTCCTTTTACGCCCCCGCCGACGTGGTCGAGGCCTACCGGGCCGCCGGACGCCGCAGCGCCACCGAGCGATCGGCCTGGCTGGAGCGGGTGGAGGCCCTCGGCTCCCGCCGCTCGGAGTACGAGGCCTGCCGAGCCGGTCGGGGTCTGCCGGGGTGGGAGGACGATCTGCCGTCGTGGCCTCCCGGCGAGTCGGTGGCCACCCGAAAGGCCAGCTCGGCCTGTCTGAACGCCATGGCCGGGGTGGTTCCCGGCCTGGTCGCCGGCGGGGCCGACCTCACCGGCAACACCGGTACCGATCTGTCAAACGCCGATCCGCTCGACCCGGCCCATCCCGGCGGTCGTCGCCTCTACTTCGGCGTGCGTGAGCACGCCATGGGCGCGTTGATGAACGGGGCCGCCCTGCACGGCGGGTTGGTTCCGGTGGGCGGGACCTTCCTGGTGTTCAGCGACTACATGCGACCGGCGGTCCGGCTGGCCGCTTTGTCCCGGGCCCATTGCATCTTCGTGTGGAGCCACGATTCGGTGGGGGTCGGCGAGGACGGTCCCACCCATCAACCGGTGGAGCACGTCATGTCGCTGCGGGCCATCCCCGACCTCAGGGTGTTCCGGCCGGCCGACGCCAACGAGGTGGCTCAGGCGTGGCGACTGGCCGTCGATCTGGACGGCCCCAGCGCCATGATCCTGACCCGCCAGAACGTACCCGTCCTGGAGGGGACCGCGACGACCGCCGGGGTGGCTCGGGGGGCATACGTCCTGGTGGATGTCCCCGACCCCGAGGTGATCCTGGTGGGTACCGGCAGCGAGGTGTCGGTCTGCGTCGCGGCCGCGGCCGCCCTGGCCGACCAGGGGGTGGCGGCCCGAGTGGTCTCCATGCCCTGCTGGGAGCTGTTCGGGCAGCAGGATCGCACCTACCGGGCCGAGGTGCTGCCGGCCGGAGTGGCCCGGCTCTCGGTGGAGGCCGGGGTGACCCTGGGCTGGGAGCGGTGGGTCGACCTCCCGATGGGCATCGACCGCTTCGGGGCGTCGGCACCGGGTTCGGTGGTGCTCGACAAGCTGGGGATGAACCCCGACAACGTGGCCGCCCGGGCCATGGATCTGATCAGAAGTTGAAAAGGCAAGGGGCGACCATGAGCAATCTGCACGACCTCTACCGTGACTGCGGCCAGAGCCCCTGGTTGGACAATCTGCGTCGGGACTGGATAGACAACGGGGAGCTGGCTCGCTGGGTGGAGCGCGGGGTGCGGGGAGTCACCTCCAATCCCAGCATCTTCCAGAAAACCATGACCTCGGGGCGCGAATACGACGATCAGTTGGTCGAGCTTCTGGCCGGTGGACTGAGCGTGACCGATGCTTACTGGGAACTCGTGCTCACCGACATCGTAGGGGCCCTAGATGTGCTCGCCCCGGTACACGAGGCCAGCGACGGGGTGGACGGTTTCGTCTCGGTGGAGGTCGATCCCACGCTGGCGCGCGACACCGAGGGCACCCTGGTCGCGGCCCGAGCCATCCACGAGCGGGTGGACCGCCCCAACCTGTACGTGAAGATCCCCGGCACCGCCGAGGGACTTCCGGCCATTCGGGCCATGACCGCCGAGGGTCGCAGCGTCAACGTGACCCTGCTGTTCTCCCTGAGCCGTTACGCCGAGGTCGTCGAGGCCTATCTTTGCGGCCTGGAGGCCTGCGAGGGCGACCTGTCGGCGGTGTCGGGGGTGGCCTCGTTCTTCATCAGCCGCACCGACACCGAGGTGGATCGCCTGCTCGAGGCCATCGGTACCCCCGAGGCCCTGGCCCTGCGGGGCCAAACCGCGGTGGCCCAGGGCCAGGTGGCCTATCAGATCTTCGGGGAGAAGTTCTCCGGACCCCGCTGGGAGGCCCTGGCCGCTCGAGGGGCCCGGGCGCAGAGGCCACTGTGGGCCTCGACCTCCACCAAGAACCCGGCTTATCCCGACACCATGTACGTCGATCGGCTCATCGGCCCGAACACGGTGAACACTTTGCCCGACACCACCTTGGAGGCGTTCATGGATCACGGCACGCCGGCCCGCACCGTGGACGTCGATCCCGACATGGCTCGGGCGGTTCTGAGTAGAGTCACCGATGCCGGTGTGGATCTGCAAGCCGTGGCCGACCGGTTGGAGAACGAGGGGGTATCGGCATTCGTGAAGTCGTTCGATGATCTGCTGGTGAGCCTGGCCGCCACCGGCGACCGGTTGATGGGGAGCGCCCGATGACGGTCGCGGCCCAACCCGCGGCCGAAGCCGGCCGGGACTTGCTGGAGCTGAGCCTGCCCGACCTGATGGCCCGGGCCCGGGCGGTGCGGGACGAGGCCCACGGCAACCGGGTCACGTACTCCCCCAAATCGTTCATCCCCCTCACCATGTTGTGCCAGGATCGATGCGGCTACTGCACCTTCGCCCAGCCCCCCGCCCGGTTGGAGTCGCCCTACCTGAGCGGGCACGAGGTGCTGGCCATCGCCGAATCGGCCGCGGCGGCCAACTGCCATGAGGCTCTGTTCACCCTGGGCGAGCGTCCCGAGCTGCGCTATCCCGATGCCGCTGAGTGGCTGGAGGTCCACGGCTTCGCCTCGACGGTGGACTATCTGGCCCACGCGGCCCGGCTGGTGGTGGACAAGACCGGGCTGTTGCCCCACATCAACGCCGGAGCGCTCAGCCTCGAGGAATTGGCCCTTTTGCGCACCGCCGCACCCTCGCAGGGGATGATGCTGGAGACGCTGGCCGAACTGGACTGCCACCGGGGGTCGCCGGACAAGACCCCCGAGCGGCGGCTGGCCACCCTCGACGCCGCCGGCGAACTGGCCATCCCGTTCACCACCGGCATCCTGGTGGGCATCGGCGAGACCCGAGCCGACCGGGTGGATGCGTTGGAGGCCATCGCCGAGTCCCACCGGTGCTGGGGCCATGTCCAGGAGGTGATCGTCCAGAACTTCCTGCCCAAGCCGGGCACGGCCATGCACACCAACCCGGCATGCGGCTACGACGAGCACCTGGAGGCCATCGCCCTGGCCCGCCTGATCCTGCCCGCCGAGATCCACCTCCAGGCCCCGCCCAACCTCTCCGACGATTTCGGGGTGCTGCTCGACGCGGGCATCGACGACTGGGGCGGGGTGTCCCCGATCACCATCGACCACGTGAACCCCGAGCGCCCCTGGCCGGACATCGACCGTCTGCGGGAGGTCACCGAGGCCCGGGGATTCGTCCTGGCCCCCCGGCTCACCGTGTATCCCGAGTACGCCCTCGACCCCCAACGGTGGCTCGACGACGACATGAGGTTCCCGGTGCTCGACCACAGCGATGCCGAGGGCCTGGGACGGACCGACGACGGCGGCTGGTACTCGGGTGCCGACGTCCCACCACCGATGCCACTGGCCGAGCAATCCGGGCAGGCCGAGCAATCCGGGCAATCCGAACAGGCCGAGCAATCCGGGAAATCCGAACAGGCCGAACAGGCCGAACAATCCGGGCAGGCCGGGCAATCCGAACAGGCCGAGTTGGCCGCGGTCGCGGCCCCCTGTGGATTCGCGGCCGCCAAGAGCGCGGTGGGCGAGGTGATCGCCGGGGTGCGCGACGGTCGGGAAGTGGGGGTGGACGAGATCGTCACCCTGTTCGGGGCCCGGGGATCCGAGGTCGGAGCGGTCGCCCGCCTGGCCGACGATCTCCGCCGGAGCGCGGTGGGCGACGACGTCACCTGGGTTTCCAACCGCAACATCAACTACACCAACGTGTGTACGTTCAAGTGCCGGTTCTGCGGTTTCTCCAAGGGCCCCCTGTCGCTCAACCTACGCGGCGACCCCTACCTGTTGAGCCTGGAAGACATCGCCGACCGGGCCGTGGAGGCGGCCGAGGCCGGGGCCACCGAGGTCTGCCTCCAGGGCGGCATCCACCCCAACTTCGACGGCGACTACTACATAGACGTCACCCGGGCGGTCAAGGACGCCGTGCCCGGTATCCATGTGCATGGTTTCACCGCGCTGGAGGTGACCGAGGGGGCCCGACGGTTGGAGGAACCGCTGAGCGACTATCTGGGTCGGCTCATGGATGCCGGCCTTCGCTCGCTGCCCGGTACCGCCGCGGAGATCCTCGACGACGAGATTCGGGCGGTGATCTGCCCCGACAAGATCGACACCGACCAGTGGCTGGAGGCCCACCGCACCGCCCACGAACTCGGACTGGCGTCCAACGTGACCATCATGTTCGGCACGGTGGAGCAGCCGGTCCATTGGGCCCGCCACCTGGTCCGCACCCGTGAACTCCAGAAACGGACCGGCGGCTTCACCGAGTTCGTGCCCCTTCCCTTCGTTCACATGGCTGCGCCCATCTATCTCCAGCGGCGATCCCGGCGGGGCCCCACCTTTCGGGAGGCGTTGCTGATGCACGCGGTGGGCCGCATCGCCTACCACGGTTGGATTCCCAACATTCAGGCTTCGTGGGTGAAGCTGGGTCTACCCGGAGCGGCCCGGATGCTCCAGGCCGGGGCCAACGACCTGGGAGGCACCCTCATCGACGAGAACATCTCCCGGGCCGCCGGGGCGTCCCACGGCCAGCAGGTCACCGAGGACGACCTCCGAGCCCTTTGTACCCCGCTGGGACGCTCCCTTCGCCAAAGAACCACGCTGTACGACCCGGTGCCCGCCTAACCGTCGGGCTCCCATGGAGCCCGAACGACGGAACCACAGCCACTCGTAGGTTCAAGGGCTCCATGGGAGCCAAAGCGTTAGTTGAACTTGCCCCGGCCCCAGCATTCGACGGTGCCATCGGTACGCAAACCGCACGAATGGTCAAAGCCGGCGGCTATTGCGCTGAAACTGCCCTCGGGAACATCCAACTGGTCGAAGTGGTTGTTGCCCCAGCATTCGACGGTGCCATCGGCGCGCAAACCGCACGAATGGGTCTGGCCCACGGCTATTGCGCTGAAGCTGCCCTCGGGTGCTTCCAACTGACCGGTGCGGTTGTTGCCCCAGCAGACGATGCTGCCATCGATACGCAAACCGCACGAATGCAAGCCGCCGGCGGATACGGCGCTGAAGCTGCCCTCGGGAGCTTGCGATTGACCGTCGCGGTTGTTGCCCCAGCATTCGACGGTGCCATCGGCGCGCAAACCGCACACATTCTCAAAACCGGCCGATACGGTGCTGAAACTGCCCTCGGGAGCTTGCAACTTGCCGTAGTTGTTGTTGCCCCAGCATTCGATGGTGCCGTCGGTGCGCAAACCGCACGATATGTCGTAGTTAGTGGCCACCGACTTGAACCGACCGTCGGGGGCGTCCGACTGGCCGTAGATGTTGTCGCCCCAGCAGGCGACGGTGCCGTCGGTGCGCAAACCGCACGCATGGAAGCCGCCGGCGGCCACCGCGCCGAATCGGCCGGCCGGGGCATCCAACTGACCGGCGTGGTCGTCTCCCCAGCAGGCGACGGTGTCGTCGGCGCGCAGTCCGCACGAAAGGGACGTACCGGCGGATACGGTGCCGAACCGACCGTCGGGGGCATCCGACTGGCCGGAGTCGTTGCCCCCCCAACATCTGATGACACCATCGGTGCGCAAACCGCACGAACTGTCGTAGGTAACCGCCACCGACTTGAACCGACCGGCCGGGGTATCCAACTGGCCGTAGTGGTCGTTGCCCCAGCAGGTGATGTAACCGTCGGTGCGCAGAGCGCAGGTATGGAAGCCCCCCGCGGCTACGGTGCTGAACCGACCCCCCGGCGGATTCGCTTGGCCGTAGTCACCGAAGTTGCGGGCTCCCCAGCATTCGATGGTGTTGTCGGTACGCAGACCGCACGAGTGCAAGCCGCCCGCGGATACGGTGCTGAACCGACCCTCCGGTGCGGTGGACTGGCCGGAGAAGTTGTTGCCCCAGCATTCGATGGTGCCGTCGGTACCCAAGCCGCACGAGTGGTAGCCGCCGGCGGCCACTGCGCTGAAGCGGCCCTCGGGTGCGGTGGACTGGCCGAAGTTGTTGGACCCCCAGCATTCGATGGTGCCGTCGGTATCCAAGCCGCACGAGTGGAAGCTGCCGGCGGATACCGCGTCGAACCGCCCGTCCGGGGCGTCCGACTGACCGGCGTGGGTTCCGGCCAGGTCGTTGTTGCTGCCCCAACAGGCAATGGTGCCGTCGGTGCGCAAGCCGCAGGAATGCAGGACGTCGGCGGATACCGCGCTGAATCGGCCCTCGGGCACGTTCAACTGACCGTCGTGGTTGTTGCCCCAGCAGGCAATGGTGCCGTCGGTGCGCAAGCCGCAGGCGTGGGAGTCGCCGGTGGCCACTGCGGTGTACTCCGCGGCTGGCTGGAGGGTGAGCGGGGAGCTGACCAGCCAGCGGCCGGTGGGAGCATCGGTGGGAAAATAGCGAGCCCGGAGATGGAGACGGTTGCCCCATGAGCCGTCGGGATCGATCGGCTGGAGACCGAACTCGATCCGGCCGTCGGCCAACTTGCGGGCCACGATGCGAGCCTTGGCGGTTCCTACCGTGAGCGGGGAGCTGGTCAGCCAGCGGCCGGTGGGAGCGTCGGTGGGAAAGTAGCGGGCTTGAGGCCGGAGACGGTTGCCCCATGAGCCGTCGGGATCGGTCGGCTGGAGACCGAACTCGACCTTGCCGTTGGCCAACTTGCGGGCCACGATGCGGACCTCCACCGCACCCTCATCGCTGCCGGCAGTTTGCTCAGGAGCGTCCTCGGCTGCGGCCGCGGAAGAAACGAACGCGGTCCCCGCCACTGCCAACAGCACCACCACGGCGACTCCCACCAGCCGTCGCCACCATCCCCCGTTGCTGGTGGAAGACACCGTCGAAGACATCGTTTCCAATCGGCTTCGTATCATTAATCCTCCTTGAGCCGAGCCGTACCCACGGCTACCGCCAATAGTTCCACGGCAAGCTAGCACAAGCTTCACGGGGGCGGGGGGCGCGCGAAGATCTTTGCGTTACGGAAGCGGGGGGCGCGCGAAGATCTTTGCGTTACGGAAGCGGGGGGCGCGCGAAGATCTTTGCGTTACGGAAGCGGGGGGCACGCGAAGATCTTTGCGTTACGGAAGCGGGCACGCGAAGATCTTTGCGTTACGGAAGCGGGCACGCGAGGACGTTTGCACGAGTACTGGTGCTCAGTTCCGGGTGCCCCGATCCTCCAGTATCGAGATGGCTTTCTCTATCGAACGTCGGGCGCGGATCAACCTCTTCTCCTCCTCGGGCCGGGACGTTGCCCCCTCCTCCACCGCGTCGCGCAGAGCCGTCATGGCCATGTCGCCCAACTGCTCGGCGATGGCTTCGAGTTGCGCGCAAATATCTTCATAAACGTGTTCAGTCATGAATGTCTTCAGTGTCCATGGCCCACGGGTCCTCAGCGTCCATGGTCCATGGCCTCCTCGACGATCTCCAGGGGGTGGCGCACCATGACCCCGGCGTTGGCCAGGTGGATGGAGCAGCCGGGGTTGGCGCTGGCCACCACCGTCGCCCCGGAGCGACCGATGGCCTCCAGCTTGCGCTCCCGGATGGCGGCGGCCAGTCTCGGCTGCATCGCCGCGTAGGCCCCACCCGCACCGCAGCACAGCCCGTCGTCGTCCAGAGCCACCACCGAGACGTAGCGGCCCAGCACGTCGACCACCGGCTCGTGGGCCCGCTGCACATGGCGCAGATGGCAGGGGTCGTGAACCGCGACCACCACTCCCCTGTCCGCCACTCCCCCGTCCTGCTTCCTCGCCGGGGGCAATCGGTCGGCCCGGGCGGCCAACCACTCGTGGACATCCATCACCCGGCGGCCGAAGACGGTTGCCTCCGGGGTTCCCAGCAGCCTCCCGTACTCCTTGAGGGCCGCTCCGCAACCGGCCGAGTCGACCAGGATCGGGGCGTGACCTCCCAGTGCCCTCATCGTGCGAGTTGCCAGGGTGCGGGCGTGGGCATCCAGCCCGGCGTGCAGCGACAGCGCTCCGCAACACCCGGCACCGGGGCCGGGCAGGGCAACCCCGACACCGGTTGCCTCCACCACTCGCTTGACCGCGCCATGAGTCGATCGCTGCCAGGCGTCCATCACGCATCCGGTGAACAGCCACACGTCGTCGCCCGAGGCCCGGAGCCGTTCTTGTCGCAGCGGCAACCGGGGAAGTCCCAGACGTTTGGACGGCACCATCCGCAGGCGCTGGGCCACGGCCAGAAGCCGCGACAAAAGGATCAGCAGTCGGGGACGGCCCAGTACCCGGAGTCCCCACCGCCGAGGGCTCCAACGGTTCCGCCGGTTCAACTCGGACCGAGTCGCCTCGATCATCGAGCCGAACGGGACGCCGGAGGGGCACGCCGGCTCGCAGCCCCGGCACTGCACGCAGGTTTCCATCGACTCCCGGAACGCCCGGTCCACCGGTGCGCCGTGGTCCTGCACCTGGCGCATGGCGCTGATACGTCCCCGGGGCGAGGCCCACTCCTCACCGGTGACCCGGAAAGTCGGACAGTGGGGCAGGCACAGCCCGCAGGCCACGCACGCGGCCAAATCCTCGGGCTCTATGCCCAGCCGGCCATGCTGGCCGCCACCGCCACCGCCCACGCACGCGGCCAAATCCTCGGGCTCTATGCCCAGCCGGCCATGCTGGCCGCCACCGCCCACGCACGCGGCCAAATCCTCGGGCTCTATGCCCAAAGCTCCGACCTCGGGTGCTGACCTCATATCGCCGTCAACCCCATGCCGCCCTCGACCTCATGTTGCCGCCACTTCATGCCGTCAACGGGTTGCGGCCCGGGTTGAGGCGACCACGGGGGTCGAATTGGGCCTTCAGCTTATGGTTCAGGGCAACCACCGTCGGAGCGGGATCGGGTACCGGGCCGGGTTCGTACCCATACGCCGAGCCGGTACCGACCTGGACGAGGAACTCGCCCCGGCAGCCGTCGGTGACCGCGGCGGCGGGAACCCGGTGGGGGGGCCGCGGCGGCGGGCCGTCCACCGGTGCGCATCCCAGCGACCGGGCCAGTTCGGCCTCGGTCTCCACATCCGCCTCGTGGCCCTCCAGGTGTACCCACGTCGTCGAACCGTTCCACAGGATGGACGACGGCCGGAACAGGCGGTGGCGCAGCGCCACCGGGTCGCACTCCCCGGCCATCCACCGGCTGGTGGACGATCGGGGCCAGGTGCGCAGCACCACCTCCCCCATCAGCCCCAGGGTGCCCAGCGATCCCACCAGCACGCGGCACAGGTCGAAACCCGACACGTTCTTCACCGTCGGTCCGCCCGCGGTCACCAACCGACCGTCGTCGGCCACGTAGATCGCCTCCAGCAGGGCGTCGCGGAGTCGGCCCCGGCCCAGGGCATGGATCCCGTCACGACCCACTGCCAGGGCTCCGCCGACCGTGGACCCGGGTTCCGACGGCAGGTTGACCCGCTGCCCGGCCTCGGCCAGCACCGCATCCAGTTCCGTCACCACCGTGCCCGCCCCCACCCTCACGGTCATCTCCGCCGGGTCGAACGAGTACACCCCGACCGGAGCCCGCACCAGACGGGTGTGATCGGGGCACGTCCCCCCGATCCCCCAGTGGGTGCGCCCCCCCACCACCGCCACCGGATCATCCGCCCCCACCTCGGCGGCAAAGGACACCAGCTCGGCCCTGGGTTCAGCTCTGCGCATTTCGTGGTTGCCCTCCGACCGGGGTGCTAATCACCCCTCGCGACCATACCCATCGCCCATGACAATCCGTGGTTGCCCTCCGACCGGGGTGCGGCTCACCCCCATACCCCTTCGGGCAGCTTGTCCAGTGCGTTGACGTCGGCGCAGCTCGCACCGGTGGGCAGGACCTTTCCGGGGTTGGCCATCGCGTCGGGATCGAACGCCCGTCGCAGCCGCCGCTGGGCGTCCAGATCGGCCTCGCCGAACATCAGCGGCATGAAATCGCGCTTTTCGATGCCGATGCCGTGCTCGCCCGACAACACCCCGCCCGCGGCCAGCGAGGCCTCGATGATGGCCGACCCGGCGGCGTGGACCCGGTCCATGATCCCCGGCTCCCGGCGGTCGTACAACAACAGCGGGTGGAGGTTGCCGTCGCCGGCGTGGAACACGTTCATCACCAGCAACCGGTGCTCCTCGACGATCTCGTACACCCGGTTCATCACCTCGGCCAGGCGGGTGCGGGGCACCACCGTGTCGTGCAGGTAGTAGTTGGGCTTGATCCGGGCAATGGCCCCGAACGCACTCTTGCGCCCCTTCCACAGCAGGGCCCGCTCCCGGTCGTCGGCCGCCCGGCGAACCTTGCCGCCCTGCTCGCCGGCCAGCTCGGCCAC
Source organism: Acidimicrobiales bacterium (assembly GCA_965115985.1). GTDB lineage: Bacteria > Actinomycetota > Acidimicrobiia > Acidimicrobiales > Bin134 > Poriferisocius. Next base: position 3,134,879 of record OZ220474.1, on the reverse strand, counting down.
CCGACCGGCCTCGGCCTCCACCCCGCCGGGCAGGCCGTCCACCTCCACGATCACCACCGCGGCCGCGTCGGTGGGGAACCCGGCCCCCACGTACTCCTCCACCGCGGCGATGATGTTGGCGTCCATCATCTCGATGGCCGCGGGAACGATGCCGTCGGCGATCACCGCACTCACCGTCCGGGCGGCGGCGTCCACGGTGTCGAAGGCCAGCAGCAGGGTCTGCACCGCCGGGGGATCGGGCATGAGCCGCACCGCGATGGCGGTGGCGACGCCCAGCATCCCCTCCGACCCGACGAACGCCCCCCGCAGGTCCAGGCCGGGAGCGAAGCCGTCGGGGTCGCCCAGAACCACGGCCTCGCCCGACATGAGCACCACCTCCACCGCCAGAACGTGGGCGCTGGTCACCCCGTGGGCCAGGCAGTGGGGCCCGCCGGAGTTGGTGGCGACGTTGCCCCCCAGCGAGCACACCTGCTGGCTGGACGGATCGGGGGCGAAGTGCAGGCCATGGCCCGCGGTGGCCCGGCTGAGATCCAGGTTGATCATGCCGGGCTGGACCCAGGCCATCCGCCGCTCGGGATCGACCGACAACAAGCGGTTCATCTTGGTGGTGACCACCACCACCGGCTCGTCCAGGGGCACCGCTCCCCCGGCCAATCCGGTTCCCGACCCCCGGGGAACCACCGCCCGCCCATGATCGCGAGCAACGTTCACGCAGCCCTGCACCTCCTCGGTACCGAGGGGAAAGCACACCGGCCCGGCCCGGCCCCCCTCGAAGATCGATGCATCCCGACCCATGAGCGATTGCTCCAGCGGGGCCACCCGCACCCGATCGGCGGGCAGCACTCGGCGGAGATCCCGTATCAGGGGGTCCTTGGCCCTGGTCCCTCGAATGCTCACCGGACAGTAGGATACCGGCAGTGAGCTGGACAGGGCGTGTGGTCGATTACCGTGGTGGTGATCGACCGGCCCGCCGAGCCTTTCCGGTGGTGCTGCTGCTGTCGGTCGCCACCGGTGCGCTGGTGGGCATTCTGGTGGCCGGGTTCGAGCAGCTCACCGTCGAGATACTGCTGGAGCGGCTCCTGGCCGCCCCACTGTGGTGGCAGGCGGTGGCACCGGGTGTCGGGTTGGTGGCCGCGGTGGTCATCCTGCGCTTCGTGGGGCGAGGAGCGACGCCATCGACCTCCGACGAGTACGTGCGGGCGTTCCACGAGCGCCACCCCAGGCTGCCCGTCTCCCAACTACCCGCCAAGCTGCTGGCCGGGGTGGCCACCATCGGGCTGGGGGGCTCGGTGGGTCTGGAGGGCCCGTCGGTGTACGCCGGTGCCACCGTGGGCCACGGCACCCAGGGGTTGTTCGGACGTTGGCTGCGGCGGGAGGAGGCCAGGATGCTGCTGACCGCGGGGGCGGCGGCCGGCATCGCCGCGGTGTTCAAGACCCCGGCCACCGGGGTTATCTTCGCCCTCGAGGCCCCTTATCGTGACGACGTGGCCCGGCGGGCCCTGCTGCCGGCCCTGTTGGCCTCGGCCTCGGGATACCTGGTTTACGTGGCCGTGCTGGGGACGGCCCCGGTCATCGACCTGGGCAGCCACGACGTGGATCTCAGCATCATCCACCTGGGCGGGGGGGCGCTGCTGGGGTTGGTGGCCGGTCTGGGGGGGCGAGGGTTCGCCTGGTTGGTGCGCCGGGCCAAGGGGTTGGAGAACCGGTTCCCCATCGGGGTACGGATCCTGGTGGGGGCGATGGTGCTGGCCGGGTTGGTGGTGGCCACCGATGCGGTGTTCGACCACCCCCTGAGCCTCGGACCGGGGGTGGAGGCCACCGAATGGCTACGGGACGGCGAGCACACGCTGGTGCTGGTCGCCGCCCTGCTGGCGTTTCGGGTGGTGGCCACGCTCACCACGGTGGGTGCCGGGGGCGCGGGCGGGCTGTTCATCCCCCTGGCGGTTCAGGGCGTGATCGTGGGCAGCTTTTTGGGCCAGGCCCTGGGAGTGGCCGAGATCGGGCTGTACCGGACGTTGGGACTGGCCGCCTTCCTGGCCGCCGGCTACCGGGCGCCCATAACCGCGGTGATGTTCGTGGCCGAGAGCACCGGTACATCGGCGTTCGTGGTTCCTGCGCTCATCGCCGCGGCGGTATCGCAACTGGTGGCCGGAACCAGCTCGGTGGCCTCGTACCAGTTGGAGAAACGGGAGGGGGTGGTCGAACGCAGGCTCGGTCTACCCCTGACCTCCGCGCTCACCACCGATACGCTCACCGTGCCCCCCGACGCCACGGTGAGCGAGCTGGTTCACATCCACCTCATCGGGCGAAGGGAACGGGAGGTGCCGGTGGTGGACGGCGGGGAGTACCTGGGAATGTGCGGCCTGGAACAGATGAGCGACCTGGAGCGCGATGCCTGGGACACCACGTTGGTGGTCGATATCGCCCGCCGCGACCTACCCACGGCCCGACCGTCGTGGACGCTGCGCGACACCATGACCCAGATGGACTCCAACGACACCGATCAACTGGCGGTGACCGACGACCACGGCACGTTCATCGGGGTGGTGCGCGCCGACGACGTCCTCCGGTTGGACGAGATCCTGGACGAGACCGAAGGAGTGTGACCAGGGGTTACGACATTACCGCAGGGCCGGACAGGGCCGGGCAGTGCCGTTCGGGGCCGGTCGGGATTGGGCAGTACCGGACAGGGGCGGCTGGGGCTAGTCGGGGAACAGCTCGTCAACGCTGTCGTCGGCGGGGGTGTCCCGGTATTCGCACCAGGGTTTGGCCCCCACCTTCACCAGGCGGCACTCCTCCCCGGGAATCGCCCCGCACTCCACGCACGGGTCCTCGTTCTCCTTGAACATAACGTCGAAGTCGTCGCTCGTGTGTTTCAGTGCGCGAGCTTCCTCGTAACGACGGTGGCGTCCCTTTTTCATGGGCGGCTCCACAATGTCGAGCCGGCTGCTACTAGGCACCGGCAGTAGGGGGTATTCCGCCCCCCTAACCCTTCATGGGGGCGAGTATAACCACGCTTCGGCCGGCTTCCGCACATTTGCCGCATCCTGCACATTTGCCGGCTTTCGCACATTTGTGGCCCCCGCACGCCGCACTTCTCAGGCTTTCCCCGGTGGGATCGGACACCGGGAGCGTTTCGGGCCTCCCTCAGGCTTTCCCCGGTGGGATCGGACACCGGGAGCGTTTCGGGCCTCCCTCAGGCTTTCCCCGGTGGGATCGGACACCGGGAACGTTTCGGGCCTCCCTCAGGCTTTCCCCGGTGGGATCGGACACCGGGAGCGTTTCGGGCCTCCCTCAGGCTTTCCCCGGTGGGATCGGACACCGGGAACGTTTCGGGCCTCCCTCAGGCTTTCCCCGGTGGGATCGGACACCGGGAGCGTTCCTCCAGAACCAGTCTTCCCTAGTCGTCGAAGGCTATGGCGGCGGTTCCGTCCAGTAGCTGTTGCACGGGGGTCGCGATCATGGCGGCGCGCCATCCCTTGAGCGCCCGGCAGTCCGGGTCGCCCCGAAGCAGCGCCTCGACGTCGCTGCGGGTGGCCAGCAGCATGGGGTCGAGGTCGGCCTCCGCGGCGTGATGGGCCACCCACGAGGTGATCAGGTTGACCGCGGGCTTGAGCGAGGAGTCCAGTTTGGGCGGGCTGCTGCGGGGTCCGCTCTCGATCTCCGCATCCCGAATCCGGTCGAGGAAGTCCAGCAGTTCCCGGTCGGCCCCGCGGCGGAGGTTGCGCGGCTCCACGCCTCGAACCTGTCGCAGTTGTTCGAGGGTTCGCGGGAGGCGCTGAGCCACCGCCACCACTCCCGAGTCCGACAAGACATGGCGAACGGGCTGGTTCTTGCGGGCCGCGTACTCCTCCCGCCACCGAGCCACGGCCTGGGCCAGGGCTCGGGCCCGGCCCTTCACGGTGCGAATCTCCTTGACCCTGAGCCATGCGTTCTCGGGGGTTCGCTCCCTACCGGCCCGCTCGAGGAGGAGGGCGCACTCCTCCTCGGCCCATTCGAGGCGTCCTCTGGCTCGCAGTTCCCCGTGCAAAAGGTCGCTGATCTCCAACAAGCGCTCCACGTCGGCGGCGGCGTACTCCAGCATGTACCGGGTGAGTGGTCTCTGGAGCCAATTGGAGAGGCGGGCCCCCTTGGGCAGGTCCACCCCCAGTAGATGCTGGTGGAGCGTGGCCAGCGATGGAGTGTGGTACCCGATGAACCCCGCCCCGATCTGGGTGTCGAAGATGCGGCTGGGTTGCGTGCCGCATTCGTGTCGAAGCAACTCCAGGTCCTGATCGGCGGCATGGAGCACCGCCAGGCCGTCGCCCTCCAGCAACTCGGCCAGCGGGGCGATGGACACTTCCAGCGGGTCGATGATGGCCAGCCGATCCCGCCAGGCCACCTGGATCAGGGCCGCCTGGGGGTAGTAGGTGCGCTCGCGGTGAAACTCGGTGTCGAGGGCATAGGCCTCGGCGGCGGCCGCATCGGCCACCATCTCGGCCAGCTCGTGGGGGGAGGTGATCGGTTCGGGTGGGGGGGACTTGTCGGTCAATGTCGCTCTACGGTCGATGTCAAGGTCAATGTCGTCCTACGAGATGTAGCCGATCCGGTCTAGATCGGCAGGGGTGTCGCCGATCCGGTCGAGGTCGGCAGGGGTGTCGATGTCGGCGACGGCCGATGGTGGAGCGGGCAGGTCGATGACCGAGGCCCGATCCAGCAGCGAGGCCACCGACCGCGACCCCGACTCGAACTGCTGCTCGGCCAATGCGACCGCCCCGGTGGTGATGGCCAGGGGAAGATGATGCCGGTACCGATCGGTGAACACGGCAACCACCGGTTTGGGTTCCGGAGATGGCTGGGAGTGGGCCCGATCGTGGCATCCCGGAGATGGCTGGGAGTGGGCCCGATCGTGGCATCCCGGAGATGGCTGGGAGTGGGCCCGATCAATCGTATCGACGGTATCGACCAGAACCGTATCGACCAGAAGAGCCACGTCGGCCGGGGATATGCCGGGCAGGTCGCAGGGCAGGATCACGGTCACCGGATGCCGGGCGTGGCCCAGCGCGGTGATCACCGCCCCCAGGGGTCCGTCGCCGGGCCACCGGTCGGGCACGTGAACGGCGTCGGCATCGGCCGCGACCTCGGGCAGTCGGGGGTCGCGGCCTCCGACGATCAGGGTTTGCGAGGCACCGACCAGGGCGTTCAATACGTGGCCTATCAGCCACCGACCCTCGACCTCCACGAAAGCCTTGTCGGTGCCCAGCCGGCGACTTCTCCCCCCGGCCAGCACCGCGCCAGTGAATGCTGCGGCGATCTCTAGCCCCCGTAGTTCATGCGGGTGTCCTCCATGCGGAGCACGGGGGTGTCCTCATCGGCCTGGAAGCCGCAGTCCACCACCTCGCCGATGAACAGGGTGTGGGCCCCGGTCACCACCGCCTCCCTAACCTCGCAGTCGAGATAGGCGGGGGCGCAATCCAGGATGGGGGCCCCGGTGACCCCGTCGTGAAACGCGAAGCCGTTCAGGGTCATGCCCACCGCATCCACCTCCACCGGTTTGGTGAACTTGCGGACGATGGCCCGGTCGTCGCGGGCCACGGTACACAGGCTGAAAACCCCGCCCTCGGAGATGAGTTGGTGGGTGTAGGCCGGATGCTCCACCCCTATGCCCACCAGCTTGGGATCGAAGGCCAGTTGGGTGGCCCAGTTGAGGGTCATGGCGTTGCGCCGTTCCCCGGCCCGCGATCCCACCACGTACAGCCCGTAGGGTAGGCTCCACAGCACCCGCCGTCGTAGCCGGTCGTAGTCGTCCTGGGCCTGGGGATCGTCGCCCACCCGCTCGGGAAAGGGACCGATGGGCCCGGTGCCTCCCGGAGCAGCCATGCTCAGACCCGCCAATCCGGCGGGGGGGCTGATCCACCGAGCACGACTTCTCCCGGAGCAGCCACGCTCAGACCCGCCAATCCGGCGGGGGCCATGACGGGTCGAGTTGGTGCAGGAAGTGCAGGCAGCGCTCGCTCTCGTCGTGTTCCCCGATGGCGGCCGCGGTGGCCTGCAATCCGGCCAGGGCCCGCAGGAAGCCCCGGTTGACCTCGTGCTCCCAACGCACGTATCCCGATCCCCGCCAGCCGTTCTGGCGCAGTCGGTCCAACCCCCGGTGGTAGCCCACCCGGAAGGCGGCATAGGCCTCGGCGGCGTCGCGGGCCTGCAACCCCATTCGGGCCCAACCGTCCAACATGCGGGGAAACCCGACCACCACCTCGGCGACCGCGTCCCTCCTCAGGGGCTCGGGCTGGGCCAATGCCTCCTCCAGGGCGGCCACTGCCGCCGGTGGTTCGGGATCCAGAATGGTTTCCGGCGGCCCCGATCGGCTGAGACTCACCGGTGCATCGCTCATGGGCATAATCCTTGTACGGTCAGCTCACCCGCACCAAGCGCAGAACATCGGTGGCATGGGTCCAACACGGTCAGCTCACCCGCACCAAGCGCAGAACATCGGGGCATAATCCTTGTACGGTCAGCTCACCCGCACCAAGCGCAGAACATCGGTGGCATGGGCCATACCGGCCAGTACGGCCACGAGGTCGCCCGAGCGTACGTAGCCCGCCTTTCGAGCTTGATCCAGGGCATCGGCCACCCGATCCTCGTAGCTGCTCTTGTTCCGGGCCAGCATCGGGGTAACGCCCCAGCTCAGGGTGAGCTGATGAGCGGTCCGGTCGGAGGCGCTGAAGCCCAGAATGGTGGTCTGGGGGCGGAATCGGGCCATGGACCGCACGGTGAAGCCCGACGCCGATATGCAGATTATGGCCGCCAGGTTCAGCTCGCTGGCTGCGTTGGCCGCGGCACCGGTCATGGCGTCGGTGACCGATGTGGGGGCATCGGCATCGGTCATCCGCAGCCGGCGAATGCTCTCCCCCCACCGGACGTAGTCGAACTCCTCGTCGGCCCGCTCGGCGATGCGGGCCATGGTGGCCACGGTGGCCGCCGGGTGGGTGCCGATGGCGGTCTCGGACGAGAGCATCACCGCGCTGGTGCCGTCGAACACCGCGTTGGCCACGTCCGAAACCTCGGCCCGGGTCGGGGTGGAGGCCTGGACCATGGAATCCAGCATCTGGGTGGCGGTGATCACCGGCAGCCCCCCGGCGATGCACTCCCGGATGATCCGTTTCTGAAGATGGGGGGTCTCCTCGAGCGGGCACTCGGTACCCAGATCGCCGCGAGCCACCATTATCCCCGCCGACGCGTCGATGATGCCCGCGAGGTTGTCAACCGCGGCCCGGGTCTCGATCTTGGCGATCACCAACGGGCCGGCCGGGTGGGGCTCCACCCCTATCCGGCGAACGTCGTGGCCCGAGCGCACGAACGACAGGGCCACCATGTCCACCCCCTCCTCCAGGAAGGCGTCCAGCGCTCGCAGGTCTTCTTGAGTGGGAGTACACAGGCTCAGCCGATCGGAGGGGATGCGGAATCCGGGGCGGCCGTGGATCATGTCGCCGTGGAGCACCCGGGCCCGGGCCCGGTCGGCTCCGGCGTCGATTATCTCGAGCAGAACCTGGCCGTCGCCCAGGGCCACCTGGTCGCCCTCGGCCAGGTCGTGCAGGAGATTCTCGTAATTCACCTCCACGACCTCGGCGGTGCTGCGGTGGTCGCCCACTCGGATCTCCACCTCGGTGTCGACTCGCAGCTCCACCCCCTCGGTGCCGAAACCGGCGGTGCGCACCTTGGGCCCGGGCAGGTCGACGAGAGTCCCCACCCGCCGTCCGGCTTCCCGGGCCACCGTGCGCACCTGGTGGAACCTACCCAGAGCTTCCTCCAGGGACCCATGGGCCAACCCGATGCGGGCCACGTCCATGCCGGCGTCCACCATGGCTCGCAGCGTCCCCGGCGACTCCGATGCCGGGCCTATGGTGGCGATGATCTTGGTACGACGAGACACGGCCCCCAACGCTACTGCCCGTCCCCCGGTTTGTCGCGGCTTGGCAATCCGGTCCGGGAGCAACGATTGGTTCTGTCGTTCGTCAGTTGAGCCGTGCCCGAGCCAGGGCGGCCAGGCGGCGTAGTTCCTCGGCCTGGCCCCCGTTGTCCCCGTTGTCCCCGGCGGTGTCGGCCAGCGCCTCGAACCGGCGGGCCGCCTCGACGAACCGACCCTGTTTCATGTTGATCAGCCCGAGCTGCTTGGTCTCGCCACCCCGAAACGTGGGGAACATCGCCCGCAATTCCAGCACCCATTCCAGATTGGCGTAGTCCTGGCGTTGCCCGTAGATGGCCCGGAGGTTTCCCAGCATCCGATCCATGATGGAGGCATGGCTCACCGGGGACAGGTAGGCGGGGTGGAATCCCTGTCGTCCCCCCGAAATCCGGTCGAACAGTTCCGCGCAGCCCCGGGCGTCGAGCAGCATGCCGCCGGCGAACACGTCGATGAACGTACTGGGCTCGTTGCGATCCCGGATCAAGAAGTGCCCGGGCATTCCGATTCCCTCGAACTCGAAGCCGGTGCGTCGGCCTATGGCCATGGTGAGCACGGCCAGGCTGACGGGGATCCCGGTGCGGCGACGCATCACCTCGTTCAGGAACGAATTGCGGGGGTCGTAATAGTCCACCCGGTTGCCGTGAAAGCCAAGTTCGCCGAACACCGAGTGCAACATGAGATCCCGGTCGGTCCGATTGCAGCGGTCGGCCAGTGCGTCCAGCCGGTCCAATTCGGCGTCGAAATCCATATCGGGGCAGGCGTGGCCCGCGATGCACAGCGCAGCCTCGTGGACGGGGAACTCCTCGCGCTCGATCAGCAGGCCGAACCTCTCGGCCAGCACACGGTTCATCTCCCGGCAATCTATCCCGCCAACCAATGCCCGGCACCGATAATCCGCCACCCCGCCAACCGATGCCCGGCACCGATAATCCGCCACCTCGCCAACTGCTGCCCGGCACCTATCATCGGGCGGTGTCCTTCTGGTCGTTCCTGGATCATGACGGCCCGGTGGCCATCGCCCATCGGGGTGGGGCCGGGGAGGCACCGGAGAACACCATGGCGGCGTTCGCCGCGGCCATCACCCTGGGTTACCGCTATGTGGAGACCGACGTGCATTCCACCCGGGACGGGGTGCTGGTGGCTTTCCACGACGAGGGAATGCACCGACTCAGCGGACATACCGGATCCATTGCCGACTTGACCTGGCGAGACTTGGAGACGGTTCGGGTGGGGGGCGGACAGGTCATTCCCCGTTTCGAGGAACTTCTGGAGGCCTGGCCCGAGATAAGGATTGCAGTGGATCCCAAGCACGACCGGGCCACCGCGCCGCTGATCGGCGCTCTGTTGCGGGCCGATGCCATCGACCGGGTTTGCGTGGGGTCGTTCTCCGGCCGCCGGTTGGCCTCGGCCCGCAGATTGGGCGGACCCCGGTTGTGTACCGGCCTCGGCCCGGTGGAGGTCGGCCGGCTCCAAGCGGCGGCCGTCGGCTGGCCGGTACGGATCAAAGCCGGGGCGTGTGCCCAGGTGCCCCCCACGGCGATGGGGGTGCCGGTGGTCCATCAACGATTCGTCGACGCGGCCCACGCCCGGGGACTGGCGGTACACGTGTGGACGATCGACGACCCCGGCGAGATGAATCGTCTGTTGGACCTCGGAGTGGACGGGATCATGACCGACCGCCCCACGGTTCTGCGGGAGGTGCTCCGGGCGCGCGGCTGTTGGCCCTAGGCGGGGACGCCCGTGGCTCATACGTCCGCCCGGATGGGCGTGTCGCAGCCCCGCATCCGCCGACCCGGCCTGCGGAAGTAGTTGTTTCGGGTTGTGGACGGGGGTGGAAATGGTTGTTCCCGGTTGGTGGGCCGGTTATTGTTCGGGTCTTGATGTCGGTTGTGCTGGTTCCGACCTGTGGTCGGGTTGGCCCCTGTGCTTGAGAGGTGATCGATGATGGATGGTAGTGGTTCGCGGTCCGGGACCGGGATGATCGCTTCGCCCCCCCCCCCCCCCCCCAGGGTGTTGGCATGGGTAGGTCCCGGTTCCCACGCTGGGGGCTGCTGGTAGCGGTTGGTCTTTTGGCGGCGGGTCTCGTCCTGGTTCCCGCCACGGTCGCCGGCCAGGGTGCGGTTCCGGCGAAACCGGCAAGCTTCGCTATAGGGACCAGCCCGGACGTGGTTGTATTCTGGAAAAATCCGGGCGACAGTACGGTAACCAGGTGGGAGTACCGATATAGGCAAACTACAAGTAGTGCGTGGCAGACTGTTTGGACAACGGTGCCCGGTTCGGATGCAACCACCAACAGCTTAACTTTGACCGACTATCCACATTCACAGATATGCATACAGGTACGTGCAGTGAATGCAAATGGTAACGGGCCAGCATCTAATGATAGATGCGAAATTATACGCAACTCGAATATAATATTTTCTTCCAGCCCCAGTATTGCTGAAGGCGACTCTGGCCACACCGACATGACCATAACCATGACATTATCAGATAACGCTCCCAGATTTAACATTCGTCTTGATGTTGCCTATGATATTCAGTCAGCGAAGCTCAGCTATAGTTGTAGCAATATTTCACCCAGTGACGCGGACATATGTCTCCCCGATGGTGAGGATATATTGGTAGCTGCCGGTACGAAAACAAAAACTTTCAGGGTACGTATTCTTGGCGACACCAGAGACGAAGGGGATGAAACTGTTATAATTGGACCAGGCATTGGGAGTAATCATCCTTCACCAGAAAGTTACGGTTGGGGTGGAAATTATATAAGGTTTGTTATCACCGACGACGATGGCACATCGGCCACGGCTACGCCGACGCCTACTGCTACTCCCACGGCTACTGCTACTGTTGCGCCTGATCCTCAGACGGTTCCGCCGGCTCCTACTAATGTTGATGCTAGTGTTACTAGTAGTACTATTCATGTTACTTGGGAGGCTGGGACAAGTGCTTCGTGTCCGGCGACGAGTCATAAGGTAAGCCTTTATACTTCTGCGGGCGTTCAAGTACCGGGCAAAATAAATCTCAGTGCGAGTTCTACGAGCTATACCATCACCGGTGTGGACGCTGGTACCTCGTACAAGGTTGGTGTCAGAGGGTTCAATGCTTCCTGTGACACCACTAATAGCCCAGAGGAACGGATAGACGTCATCACTGTTCCCGAGATCACAACCACGCCCACGCCTACTGCTACTGCTAAGGCTGTGACGAGGCCGAGTCCGGTGACCAATGTTGTGGTGGCTCCTGCTTATAATTCTGCTAATGATACTTGGGATGCTGTTGTTACTTGGCAGGCCGGGCCTGCTGGTTCTTGTGCGACGGTGAGTTATATACTTCGCATTTACACTTCTGCGGGTGTTCAATTCGGCGACGAGGTCCCTGTAACTGCTACGACCTATACTTTCTCCAATCTGGTCGCTTCCAGGGGTTACAAGGTGGGTGTCGTCGGGGTCAACCCCGACTGCTCCACCACTGCCAGCGTCGAGGTGAAAACCGATTTCACGACCACTGCCACCCCCACCCCGACGCCCACTGCCACGCCCACGCCCACGCCGACGGCTACGCCTACACCGACGGCTACGGCTACGGCTACTCCTGCGTTGGTTGCTCCGAAGCGGCCTACTAATATTCGGGTTGTTCCTACTCGTGATTCTGTTACTGCGACTTGGGATTTGGCGGCGAGTGGTTGCACGCCGACGAGTTACACCGTTGCCGTGTACAGGGGTTCTTCGACGAATCAGGTGGCTGGAAGCAGTCGTACCATAACGTCTGCCAGGTCGTATTCTTATAGTGGTTTGAGCGCTTCGACCCGGTATCGGGTTGGTGTCCGCTCCAGGGGTCCTGCCGCTTCGTGTTCCCCGACCCAGAGCCCCGTGCGGTACTCCAGCGTGTTCACCACCGGCGCCGCTCCCACACCGACACCCACTGCCACGCCCACTGCCACGCCCACTGCCACTGCCACGGCCACGCCCACTGCCACTGCTACTGCTACTGCCACGCCTACGCCTACTGCGACTGCGACTGTGGTGGTTGGTGGTGGGCCGGGTGCTCCTGTTTCGGTGGTGCCTGCGGTGGTCGTTGGTGATGGTTCGGCGACGTTGCGGTGGGGTCCCGCTTCGGGTTCCGGTGGTGTTCCGGTGGTGCGCTACGAGTACTCGTTCTGGGTGATGGGCGACAAGGACGCCACGGTGTCGAGCTGGTTGCCGGTTCCCGGCAGCGACGGTTCCACCACGACCCACACGGTGACGGGTTTGACGGTGGGCAAACGCTACGGTTTCGAGGTGCGGGCGGTGGACGCCGACGGCGTGGCGGGGGCGGCGCTCGGGTTCACCGGTGCGGGTCGGGTGAGTTCGGTTCCGGCGGCTCCCGCGGGTTTCGAGGCGGTGGCGGGGGATGCGCAGGTCACGTTGTCGTGGTCGAAGGTGGCCGACCGCAGGGACGCGGCGGTCGAGGCGAATGGTTTTTCGCCGGTGTTGCGTTACGAGTCGTCCCGCAAAACTGGTGGGGGGGACTGGTCGGGGTGGACGATCATGGTGGCGGCTTCGGGGTTCTTGGATTTCACCAGCGGCGCCTACAACGCCTACGACTCCCACACCGTCACCGGTTTGACCAACGGCACGGTTTACGGGTTCCGGGTGCGAGCGGTCAACGCGAACGGTGCGGGCCCCCACTCGCAAGCGACCGGGGTGGTGGCCTCGGGCGTGCCCGGCCGGGCCCGAGGACTGGAAGCGACGCCATCGAGCGGTTCGGTGGAGCTGTCGTGGCAACCCGGCGGCGACGGCGGCTCGCCCATCGTCGGCTGGCAGTATCGCCTCAAGGGCGCGGCCGAGGGTTCCACCATTCCGGCTTTTGTCGATGGTGATCGGTGGACGGCGGTTCCCGCCAGCAGCGCGGCTACTCGGGGTTATGTGGTGGTGGGTTTGGCGAACGAGTGGGTTTACCGTTTCCAGGTGAGAGCGACCAACAAAAACGGTGCGGGCACCCCGGCCACCAGCGCGGATGTGAACCCCGGCGACGTTCCCGGCGCGCCCACCGCCCTGGCGGGCACGCCGGGCAAGGACTCGGTGACGCTGAGCTGGACACCCCCCCTCGACACGAGCGGGGAACTGAACGACGGCGGCTCCCCCATCGTTGGATACGAATACTCCCAAAAAGCCGCCGGCGGCCAGTGGGGCGAGTGGAAGGCGATCCCGGTGACCGCCACCAGCGACGGCACCACCGGCGCGAGCATCACCGCCGTCGACGAACAAACCTATATGGTGTCGGGCTTGACGGCGGGCACCGCTTACGGGTTCCGGGTGCGGGCGGCCAACGCCACCGGCGGCGGCGCCTATGCGCAGACCACGCAGGACCACTACCCCGGCCAAAGACCCGCCGCTCCCACCAACGTGGTATTGACACCGGCCTACGACGCGGAATCCGGTGAGGGCCGCATCACGATCACGTGGGCGGCCGGCGGCGACGGCGGCTCCCCGGTGACGAAATGGCAGTACAAACTGGGCAAGACCACCACCGCTTTGGCCGGTTCCACCGACTGGAAAACGATTTGCGACGCGACGGTGGTGCCGGGGTGCGCGTCGATGGTGTCGGTGACGATCCCTCGCCCCCCTGGTGCGGACGGGTCGTTGCCCGATGGTGTCGCGTTTTTCGAGGACAACCGGGATTTCTACGTGGTGGTGCGGGCGTTGAACGCCTTCCACCGCTCCGACGACGACGTCAACACCGGGGGCCTGCCCTCCGCGGTGGCCCATGCCCGCATCGAGGCCCACGTCCCGCGCGCTCCCGATGGTTTCATCCACGCCGGGTACTCCGCCGACCCCAAAACGGCGGGGGCGGAGGCGGTTTTTCATGTTTACCGCGACAGGCTCGACAACGCCGACGACAGTCATCCTCGTTTGAGGGACGAGTACTCGTTCAGAACCGGCGACGGGCCGTGGAGCATCTGGCATCGCTTCGACGGCGACGACAATCCCGTCGGTTGGAAGCCCTTCCACGACGTAACCAAAAAACTCGGTGTCGAGTACACCATCAGATACCGCCACGTGAACCGGTTGGGCGCGGGTGCCTCCGGCGAGTTGAGGTTCGTGTGGGGAGCGCCACCGCTGCCCGGCGCCGCCAACCCCGATAGTTCCAACGAGCCCCCCTATCTGAGCGTGGAACCCGGCACGAGTCGGGCCACGTTGAAGCTCCAGTACAAGCCGTCGGCCGGGGGCGCGCTGGTCGCGGCCAGCACCGACGACGAGGGCACCTATGACGACACGGTGTGGGAGTACTCCCACCGGGTCGGCGACGCAGCGTGGCAGCCGTGGACGGCGATCGGCGTCGGCGAACAATTCGCCGGCGGCTCATCCGATGGTTACGTGGTCGACGGCTTGGACAACGGCGTCGCTTACGGGTTCCGGGTCAGGGCGACCAACAACACCGACAACGATGCGTGGTACGGGCAGATCATCGAGTCCCGCCGCCCGGCGACACCGGGGGTGGCCCCGCCCGCCCCGCTGAACCTGACCGCAAAAGGCGGCGACCGCAGCGTGGAGTTGTCGTGGGTCTCCGCGGGTGACGGCGGCCCTGCGATCACCGGTTGGGAGTACTGCGAGACCACCACGGCCTGCGACGCCGAGGGCGACTGGAAAAAGGTGGCCGCCGGCCATGCCGCCACCACCACGGCGACGGTGACGAAATTCGCCGTTGCCGGTGTCGCCGCGGACACCGTGTTGGTCAACGGCACTTCCTACACGTTCCGAGTAAGAGCCCGTAACGCCATCGGCGCCGGTGCCGCCGCCGAAGCACTACCGGTGACTCCGGGCCGCCCACCTGGTGCTCCGGTGCGGGCACTGGTGGAAGCCGGCGACGGCGAAGCGACGATCAGGGTCGCCAAACCCGCCCAACCCGGGCTGGGTTTGAACCGGGTGGTGGCCTACGAAGTGCGCAAGAAGACCACCGGCGGGGTTTATGACGCGTGGGAGACCCTGGGCACCACCGTGGCCGCCACCGCGGATGCCGCCACGCGGCCGTCGGCGGAAGCGGGGGCGGTGGTTCGTAATTTGGTGAACGGGCGCACCTACACGTTCCAGGTGAGGGCTCGTAATTCTTACGGGCCGGGCCCCCATGTTGAGACCTCGGCGGTGACCCCCATCGGCCCGCCGGCTCCGGGCACCCTGGTCGCCACCGCCGGCGACGCCCGAGTGGTGTTGTCGTGGACCGCTGCTGGTTCGGCGGGCAGCACCATCGTCGGCTGGGAGTACCGCCAACGCCAGGGCGACGGCGGCTACGGCCCATGGGCGAACATCGCCGACAGCACCGTCGCCACCGCGACCCACACCGTGGGCGACCTGTCGAACGGGATCGCCTACCGGTTCGAGGTTCGCGCCACCACCGCCAACCCGCAGATCAAAGGCGACCCGTTCGCGTCCAACCCCGTGACGCCCTCGGCGGTGCCGCCCGCCCCCGAATCGGTGGGCGCCACCCGCGGCGACGGCGAGGTAACCCTGTCGTGGACCCCCGGCACCCCGGGCGCGCCCGGCGAGGCGACCTGGGCGTCTGAGACCACCGGTTGGCAGTACCGAACCCGAACCGACGACACCGAATTCGGAGCGTGGACCACCATCGCCGACAGCGGTGCGACCACCACCGGCCACGTCGTCGAGAACCTGACCAACGGCGTCGCCTACACCTTCGAGGTGCGAGCCACCAACACCATCGGCGAAGGCCCCACCGGCACCGTGTCCGCCACCCCCGCCACCGTGCCGTCGGCACCAACGGTGACCGCGACGGCCGCCGACGAAATGGTGACCCTGGTATGGGCGTCCACCGGCAACGGGGGCTCGCCGATCACCGCCTGGCAACACCGCACCACCAGCGGCCAATGGACGGACGTGGCCGACCCGACCACGACCACCGTGCCGGTACCCAACCTGGAAAACGGGGTCGCCCACACCTTCGAGGTGCGAGCCACCAACGACGTCGGACCCGGCGCGACCGGCACCGCCGAAGCCACCCCGGCAGGAACACCACCCGCCCCGGAACTGACCGCCACCGCCGGTGATTCGATGGTGACCCTGGCATGGACCCCGACCGGCGACGGGGGCTCGCCGATCACCGCCTGGCAAGTACGCACCACCGGCGGCGCATGGGTAACGATGGCCGCCGACACCACCGGTATGCCAATACCGAACCTGGAAAACGGGGTCGCCTACACCTTCGAGGTTCGAGCCACCAACACCGCCGGCACCGGCGCGGTCGCCACCGAGTCGGCCACCCCCGCCAAGGTGCCGTCCGCCCCGGAGGTCACCGTGACCGCCGGCGACGGGCAGATCACCCTGGCGTGGACCTCGACGGGTGACGGGGGTTCGGCGATCACCGCCTGGCAGCACCGCACCCGCATCGGCGTCGGCGACTGGGGGGAGTGGACCACCATGGCCGCCGACGCTTCGACCGTCACCTTGACCGGCCTGAACAGCGGCACCGGCACCATCGCCTACACCTTCGCCGTAAGAGCCCAAAACACGGTCGGAAACGGTGCGATCACCGTCTCCGAGGAAGTCACCCCCACCGAAGCGTCGACCGTCGGCGACGACTACTACTCCGGGACGATCACCGGGCCGAGCTTCTGCGCAGGATTCTCTTTGGGCGGCGCCCGCCTGTTCGCCCTCGACTCGAACGGCGACGGCACCGCCGACACCTGCTCGCTGCCCTACACCCGCCGAGAAGCCATCGCCCGCCAGAACGCGATCACCAACCTCGCCAACCGCCACCCCGACCAATACCGGAAACTGGTCAACGCCGCCTGCGCCACCCTCGAAGGCGACGAACCCTGCGGCGGCGACGCCCTCGCCGCACCCGGATACCCGCCCATCGACGACGGCGGGCCCTACTACTCGGGAACCATCACCGGCCCCTCCTACTGCGCCAACCAATCCCTCGGCGGACCCACCACCTACCCATTGGACTCCGACGGCGACGGCGTCGCCGACACGTGCTCTTTGCCCTACTCCCGTCGCGAAGCCATAGCCCGCCAAAAAGCCGGCGACACCCTCGCCGCCACCCACCCCCAGCAATTCGACCGTGAACTCGCCGAGGAATGCCGCCGCCTCGCCAACGCCAACCACGGCGACAACCCCGCCGACCTCGCCAACGACGCCTGCGCCGCCCTAACCCGAACCTGAACCACAACCAGCCAGGGCTGAACCAGTCGCCAACAACGCCTGCACCCCCAGCCCGAACCCGAAGCACGACCATTTTCCTGTGGTTAACTCCAGGTTGCCTGGGGATTTCAACTCACACCGGTGGAAAACCCTGTGGATTTTGTTTTTCCCCTTGACCTGGGTTTTCAGGCGGCTATGGTGGGCACACCAACCAGAACCGAGCGGAGCCCACCGGGCCGCCGGAACGGGCCGAGGGAGTCGGTGGCACCACTGAAAGCCGAGGGCCGGGAAGGAGGCCAGGTGCCGGGAGGAACTGGGAGGGAGGGCCCGGGGAACCGGAGGGCGCAAGCCAAACGGAGTGCCGGGACCGTAAGGGAAGGCCCCGAGAAGTTGACCGGTTCACACCGGGAGGCTACTCGGGGCCTACTCCTTTACCTCTTTGCCTCGTGAGCGGACCGGCGGCCTCACCCACGGCGATCGGCCTCGGGGGCCGGTCCCGGTGACAGTAGAGTGAGCCTCGTGAGCGGACCGGCGGCCTCACCCACGGCGATCGGCCTCGGGGGCCGGTCCCGGTGACAGTAGAGTGAGCCTCGTGAGCGGACCGGCGGTGGTGCTGTTGCACGGATTGGCCGGGTCGGCCCGGCGGACCTGGGGGGACAACGCCTGGTTCGACCTGCTGGCCGATGCCGGCAGGGAGGTGATCGGTGTGGACCTGATGGGTCACGGCACGGCCCCCAAACCGCACCACCCCGAGGGGTATGCCGGTTTCGACCAGCACGTGATCGACCACCTTCCCGACGAGCCGGTGGACGCCATCGGCTTTTCCCTGGGGGGCTACACCCTGTTGTCCATCGCCTCCCGAATGCCCGAACGGTTCCATAGGCTGGTGGTGGCCGGGGTGGGCGAGAACCTGTTCGAGCGGGACGAGGACCACGGCCGCATGATCGTGCAGGCCATCACCGGCGAGCCCGACCCCGAGAACCCCGAGGCGCTCCACTTCTCCACCCTGGCCGACGACCCCGAGGCCGATCGGTCGGCCCTGGCCGCGCTTCTGGCCGGCCGCACTGCCTTCGACACCGAGTGCCTGGCCGACGTCACCGTGCCCGTGCTGGTGGTTCTGGGCGACCAGGACTTCGCCGCCCCCGGTGACCGGCTGGTGGAGTCCCTACCCGATGCCCGCCTCGTCACCCTGCGAGGGGTCGATCATTTCGCCACCCCGAAGTCGTTCGCCTTCATCGACGCCGCCCTGGACTTCCTCGACGCTCGCCCCTTCTAGATCCGCCCGTTCCCACCCGTTCGGTGGCGTGATCGGCGATGGTTCTCGGTTCGCCCCCCGCCCGTTCCAGACCCGCCCGCCGCGGAACCGAGCAGTTCAGCGAAGCTGCTGGGCGGTGGGCACCAGTGGGGTCGGCAACAGGGTGTCGCCGGTGAGGTACTGGTCCACGGCGGCGGCGCAGGCCCGACCTTCGGCGATGGCCCATACGATGAGGCTCTGGCCCCGGCCCATGTCGCCGGCCACGAACACGCTGGGCACGGAACTCATCCAGTTGTCGTCGCGGGCCACATTGCCCCGGTCGGTGATCCTCACCCCCAGGTCGTCCAGCAGCCCCCCGGTCTCGGCACCGGTGAACCCCAGGGCCAAAAGCACCAGGTCGGCCTTGAACTCCCGCTCGGTGCCCTCGACGGGGGTGAAGCTCATGCGTCCGTCCTCGAACGACTGCTGCACGTCCACCGTCCGCAACGCCTCCACCCGACCGTTCGACCCGACGAACTCCACGGTGTTGATGGCGTAGATCTGGGTGCCGCCCTCCTCGTGGGCCGACGACGACCGATACATGAGCGGCCAGGTCGGCCACGGGGTCGAGTCGGCCCGCTCGTCGGGCGGGCGAGGCATGATCTCGAACTGGTGGATGGAGGCCGCCCCGTGGCGATGGGCGGTTCCCAGACAATCGGCACCGGTGTCGCCCCCGCCGATGATGATCACGTGCTTGCCCGCGGCCGAGAACGGGTGCTCGGCCAGATCACCCTCCTGCACCCGGTTGGCCGGTGGCAGGTACTCCATCGCCTGGTGGATCCCCTCCAGTTCCCGGCCGGGAATGGGCAGGTCCCGCCACCGGGTGGCCCCACCGGCCAGCACCACCGCGTCGTACCGCTCGGTCAGCTCGGACGCTCCGACGTCCACCCCGACGTCCACCCCCGTCCTGAACACCGTGCCCTCGGCCTCCATCTGGGCCAGACGGCGGTCGAGATGGCGCTTCTCCATCTTGAACTCGGGGATGCCGTACCGCAACAGCCCGCCGGCGCGGTCGGCCCGCTCGAACACCACCACGTCGTGACCCGCCCGGGAAAGCTGTTGAGCCGCGGCCAGCCCGGCCGGTCCCGACCCCACCACCGCCACCGAGCGGCCGGTGCGGTCGTCGCACACCACCGGGGTGATCCATCCCTCCTCCCAGGCCCGGTCCACTATCTCCACCTCGACCTGCTTGATGGTCACCGGGTCCTCGTTGATGCCCAGCACGCAGGCCGCCTCGCACGGCGCGGGACACAGCCGCCCGGTGAACTCGGGGAAGTTGTTGGTGGCGTGGAGCCGCTCGATGGCCGCCCGCCAATGATCCCGGTACACCAGGTCGTTCCAGTCCGGGATCAGGTTGCCCAGCGGGCAGCCGTCGTTGCAGAACGGGATGCCGCAATCCATGCAGCGCGACGCCTGGACCCGAACCGACTCGGGGTCGAAGTCCTTGTACACCTCCCGCCAGTCCTTGATCCGCACCGGTACGGCCCGCCGGGTGGGCAGCTCCCGGTCGTGCTTCATGAACCCCCGGACGTCACCCATGGGCAGCCGCCATGACGGCGGTTCCGGCATCGGCACCGGTCCGCTCGGCCTCGGCCACCGCCTCCAGCACCCGCTTGTAGTCCCGGGGCATGACCTTCACGAACCGCTCGGCCTCGGTGGCCCAGTTGGCCAGGATCCGCTCGGCCACCGTCGAACCGGTGTTCATCATGTGTTGGGCGATGCGGTCCCGCAGCCACTGTCGGTCGTCGTCGTCCAGCGGATCGAGATCCACCATCTCCCGGTTCAGCTTGGGGGGGAACACCCCCTCGGGGTCGTAAACGTAGGCGATACCCCCCGACATGCCCGCCCCGAAGTTCCGTCCGGTGGGGCCGAGCACCACGGCTCGGCCTCCGGTCATGTACTCGCAACCGTGATCCCCCACCCCCTCCACCACCGCCACGGCCCCGGAGTTGCGGACGCAGAACCGCTCCCCCACCAGCCCCCGCAGGAACAGCTCGCCGCCGGTGGCGCCGTAGCCGATCACGTTGCCGGCAATCACGTTCTCCTCGGCCACGAACCGGGCCTCGGGGTGGACGGTCACCATTATGCGCCCGCCCGACAGGCCCTTGCCCACGTAGTCGTTGGCGTCGCCGGCCAACTTCATGGTGACGCCCCGGGGCAGGAACGCCCCGAAGCTGTTGCCGGCCGAGCCGGTGAAGTTGATGCGGATGGTGTCGTCGGGCAGACCCTCGGCTCCCCATTTGGCGGTGACCTGGTGGCCGAGCATGGTGCCCACCGTCCGGTTCACGTTGCTTATGGGCAGGTCCAGTTCCACGGTGTGGCCGTCCTCCAGGGCGGGGGCGGCCAGGGCGATGAGCCGCTGGTCCAGCGCCCGGTCCAGGCCGTGGTCCTGGGGTTGGGTGCAGTGTCGGGCGGCACCGGGGTCGATCTCGGGGGCGTACAGGATGGGCGACAGGTCGAGTCCGGCCGCCTTCCAGTGGTCCACCGCGTCGCTCACGTCCAGGCAGTCCACCCGACCGACGGCCTCGGCCAGCGTGCGAAAGCCCAGCACGGCCAGCAGCTCGCGGACCTCCTCGGCGACGTACTCCATGAAATTGATGACGAACTCGGGCCGACCGGTGAACTTCTTGCGCAGCTCGGGATCCTGGGTGGCCACCCCCACCGGGCAGGTGTCCAGATGGCACACCCGCATCATGACGCACCCCATCACCACCAGGGGCGCGGTGGCGAACCCGAACTCCTCGGCCCCCAGCAGGGCGGCGATCATCACGTCCCGACCGGTCTTTAGCTGCCCGTCGGTCTGCACGACGATCCGATCCCGCAGGCGGTTCAACAAAAGCGTCTGCTGGGTCTCGGCCAGGCCCAGCTCCCACGGGGTGCCGGCGTGCTTGATCGAGGTCAGCGGCGACGCTCCGGTGCCGCCGTCGTGGCCGGAGATGAGCACCACGTCGGCGTGGGCCTTGGACACCCCGGCGGCCACCGTGCCCACGCCCAGCTCCGACACCAGCTTGACGTGGATGCGGGCGGTGGGGTTGGCGTTCTTCAGGTCGTGGATGAGCTGGGCCAGATCCTCGATGGAATAGATGTCGTGGTGGGGCGGCGGGGAGATGAGCCCCACCCCGGGGGTGGAGTAGCGGACCTCGGCGATCCACGGCCACACCTTGTGGCCGGGGAGTTGGCCGCCCTCGCCCGGCTTGGCCCCCTGGGCCATCTTGATCTGGATGTCGTCGCTGTTCACCAAGTACTCGCTGGTCACCCCGAATCGGCCCGAGGCGGCCTGCTTGATGGCCGAGCGGCGCAGGTCGCCGTTGGGGTCGGGCCGGTAACGGCGGGGATCCTCGCCCCCCTCCCCGGTATTGGACTTGCCGCCGATGCGGTTCATGGCGATGGCCAGGGTCTCGTGGGCCTCGGCCGAGATCGACCCGTAGGACATGGCCCCGGTGGAGAACCGGGCGACGACGTCGGCCACCGGCTCCACCTCCTCGATGGGCACCGGTTCACGGATCCCGGTGCGGAACCGGAACAGCCCCCGAAGGGTGGCCAGGCGCTCCGACTGGGCGTCCACCCGCTCGGTGTACTGCTTGAAGACGTCGTAGCGGCCCTTCTGGGTGGCGTGCTGGAGCTTGAACACCGTTTCCGGGTTGAACAGGTGGTACTCGCCCTCCCGTCGCCACTGGTACTCCCCTCCCCCATCCAGGGTGCGGTGGGCCCGCTCGTCGGGGTTCTCGGGATGGGCGATGCGGTGCCGCAGCCGCACCTCCTCGGCCAGTTGGGTGAAGCCGATGCCCCCGAGCCGACTGACCGTGCCGGTGAAGCACTCCTGGACGATGGGATGACCCAGGCCGATGGCCTCGAAGATCTGGGCCCCCACGTAGGACTTCACCGTGGAGATGCCCATCTTGGACATGACCTTGAGCACGCCCTTGTCGCAGGCCCTTATGTAGTTGCGGTGGGCGGCCGCCCTGTCGTGGTCGGGCGAGAAGCCGTGCAGTCCCTCGTCGATCATCTGATCTATGGTCTCGAACGCCAGGTAGGGGTTGACCGCGGTGGCCCCGTAGGCCAGCAGCAGGCAGACGTGGTGGACCTCCCGGGCGTCCCCGGTCTCCACCACCAGCCCCACCCGGGTGCGGGTCTTCCTCCGCACCAGGTGGTGGTGGACGGCCGCGGTGGCCAACAGCGCGGGGATCGGGGCCGCATCGGGGCCGCCCCCCCGGTCGGACAGCACGATGATGTTCTTGCCCGCCTCGATGGCCCGGCCGACCTGTTCCCGAATGCGCTGGATGGCGATCCTGAGCCCCGATCCGCCGTCGTCCACCGCGTACAGGCACGGGACCACCTCGGTGTGCCAGTGGTCGTGGCCACCGGGGCCGTCCACCTCCACCAGGTTGGCGAGCTGCTGGTTCGTGATCACCGGGTGGGGGGTGAAGATCTGGCGGCAGGACTCGGGCCGGGGGTCGAGCAGGTTGCCCTCGGGGCCGAGCCACCCGCAGGTGGCGGTGATGATCTCCTCCCGGATGGCGTCCAACGGCGGGTTGGTCACCTGGGCGAAGATCTGCTGGAAGTAGTCGTACAGCAGGCGGGACCGGGAGGACAGAACCGCCACCGGGGTGTCGGTGCCCATGGAGCCCAGCGCCTCCTTGCCGTCCCGGGCCATGGGGGCCAAAAGGACCTTCAACTCCTCGTGGGTGTATCCGAACATCTGCTGGCGCACCAGCAGCGGGGTGTCCTCGGGGTCGGGCAGGGGGCGGTGAGCCAGATCGTCCAGGTGTACCTGGTTCTCGGCCAGCCATTGGCCGTAGGGGTGGGCACCGGCCAGCTCGGCCTTGATCTCCCCGTCCCTCACGATGCGCCCCTCGGCGGTGTCGATCAGGAACATGCGGCCGGGCTGCAAGCGGCCCTTCTCCACGACGGCCGCCGGGTCCACGTCCATGACCCCCACCTCGGAGGCCATGATCACCAGGTCGTCGTCGGTCACCCAGTACCGGGAGGGGCGCAGGCCGTTGCGGTCGAGCACCGCCCCGATCAGCACGCCGTCGCTGAACACGATGTCGGCCGGTCCGTCCCACGGCTCCATCAGCGAGGCGTGGTAGCGGTAGAAGGCCCGCAGCTCCGGCGACATCGACTCGTGGTTCTCCCACGGCTCGGGGATCATCATGAGCACCGCCTGGGGCAGCGAGTAGCCGCCCATGTACAGCAGCTCCAGCACCTGGTCGAAGGTGGCGGTGTCGCTCACCCCCTCGGCGCACACCGGGAACAGCCGCTCCAGGTCGCCGGGCAGATGGGGCGAGCTCAGCAGCGCCTCCCGGGCCCGCATCCAGTTGCGGTTGCCCTGCACGGTGTTGATCTCGCCGTTGTGGGAGATGAATCGGTAGGGGTGGGCCAGCGACCACGACGGGAAGGTGTTGGTGGAGAACCGGGAGTGGATCATGGCCAGCGCGCTGGTCACCCGGTCATCGCCCAGGTCGGGGTAGAACCCGCCGAGCTGGGGGGTGGTGAGCATCCCCTTGTAGACGATGGTCCGGTTGGAGAGGCTGGCGAAGTATCCGTGGGTCAGCTTGCGGGTCTTGGACCCCAGCGCACCGGCGTCGGCCTGGTCGTCGGTCTCGTAGTCCACCTCGTTGCGGATCCGGGTGCGCACGATGTAGGCCCGTCGCATAAGCCCGTCGCCGTCGAGACCGTCACCCCGGTAGAACGGTTGCCAGAACGACGGCATGGTGGCCAGCGCGCCGGCCCCCAACTCGTCGGGGCGAATGGGCACTTCCCGCCATCCCAGCGGGGTCAGCCCCTCCTGGCCGGCAATGGCGTCCATGGCCGCCCGAGCGTGGGCCGCGGCTTCGGGATGGTCGGGCAGAAAGCCGATACCGGTGGCGTAGTCCCCCACCGGAGGCAGATCGAAGTCGCACACCTGGCGGTAGAAGTCGTCGGGGATCTGGATCAGCAGCCCGGCACCATCGCCGGTGTTCGCCTCTGCTCCCAAGGCTCCCCGGTGCTGGAGGTTGCACAGCGCACCGTAACCCTGGGACACGATCTCGTGGCGCGGCCGGCCCTTCAGGTCCACCAGGAATCCGACCCCGCAACCGTCGTGCTCGTTGGCCGGATCGTAGAGACCCTGCGGGGATGGCAGATCGGGTATCCGCGGCTGGTTGCTCATTCCGTCCTTTCCAGCGTTCTTGCCGTGCGCGCCGAGACGACTTTGGCCAGCGGCAGGGCCGCAATTTTACCGTTACGACCCGCCGGCCCACCAAGTCCGCTGCCGGGGGCCTATGCCGGGGGCGGTTCCCGCCACGACCCACCGACCCACCAAGTCCGCTGCCGGGGGCCTATGCCGGGGGCGGTTCCCGCCACAACCCACCGACCCACCAAGTCCGCTGCCGGGGGCATTTGCCGGGGGCGGGTTTTAGGGGGGCTGTTTCGTGTGCCGGAGGACGGCGATGCAAGATTACGAGGTGGATTCACCGGTCGAGGACGAAACCGGAGCGGCCGAGGCCGGCAACGAAGCCGGTAATGAGAGCGGCACAGCCGGGCTGCCGGGCTTCGATGAGAACGCCACGGCCGGGCTGCTGGGCTTCATCGATGCCTGTCCGACACCGTTTCATGTGGTGTATCGGGTGGCCGGCAGGCTGCGGGCCGCAGGGTTCGTTCGGATGGATCCGGGCGAGGACTGGGGCGATGCCGGTGGCTGCCGGTTCGTGTGCCGGGGTGGGAGCTTGGTGGCCTGGCGACACCGACCGGGCGCACCGGGCTTTCGCATCGTCGGGGCTCACACCGACAGCCCCAACCTGCGGGTCGCCCCCCGACCCGACACCGGGGGTTTCGGATACCGCCAACTGGGGGTGGAGGTGTACGGGAGCGCGTTGCTCAACAGTTGGCTCGACCGCGATCTGGGGGTGGCCGGCCGGGTGGTCACCCCGGCGGGTACCCGGTTGTTCCGTATCGACCGGCCGGTATTGCGGGTGCCGCAACTGGCCATTCATCTCGACCGGGACGTCAACCGGAAGGGGCTGGTGCTAAACCCGCAGACCCATATGACACCGGTGTGGGGTTTGGGGCGGCCCACCGCCGACGGGTTCGCCGGGGTGGTGGCCGAGGCGATGGGCCTGGATCCCGAAGAGGTGCTGGCCTGGGACGCCATGCTCCACGACCTCACCCCCTCCACCATCGCCGGAATCGACGACGAGTTCATCCACGCCCCCCGGATCGACAACCAGGCGTCCTGCTGGGCCGCCCTCCAGGCGCTGCTGGACGCCTCCGCCGACGCCGCCGCTCCTGATTCCACCCCCGCCGATGCCGCCACTCCTGGTTCCGCCCCCGCCGATGCCGCTCCCGCCGATGCCGCCATCCCTGGTTCCACCCCCAGCGCGGTGCTGTGCCTGTTCGACCACGAGGAGGTGGGCAGTGTGTCGGCTCAAGGGGCCGGGTCGCCGCTGCTGGCCACCGTGCTGGAGCGGATCGCCGGCAGCCGCGAAGCACTGCATCCCATGCTGGCCCGATCGCTGTGCGTGTCGGCCGACGGTGCCCATGCCACCCACCCCAACCACCCCGAGCTCCATGAGCCCAACCACCACATAGCCATGGGGGCCGGTCCGGTGATCAAGCGCAACGCCAACCAGCGTTATGCCACCGACGCGGTGGGTGAGGCCGCGTTCGTGGCCGCCTGCGAGCAGGCCGGGCTGGACCACCAGGTATACGTCCATCGGAGCGACATGCCCTGCGGCTCGACCATTGGACCGCTGACCGCGGCGGCCACCGGGGTGACCACCGTGGACGTGGGCATAGCCCAGCTATCCATGCACTCCGCCCGGGAGATGTGCGGTGCCTCCGATCCCCTCGACCTGGCCCTGGCGTTGGGCGCATTCCTCAAGGGCCCGGCTTGATTCTCAACGGCGCATTCCTCAACGGCCCGGCTTGATTCTCAGCGGCGCATTCTTCAAGGGCCCGGCTTGATTCTCAGCGGCGCAGTTTGACCCTCGTCACCCGGCGAGTCCGCTCGTAGGCCGCCACCACCACCAGGAAGATGGCGAAGAACTCCAATCGCCCGATGAGCATCATCGTCATCAGCACCGCCCGGGCCGGACGGGGGAACACCAGGAAGTTGGAGGTGGGCCCGGCATCACCCAGAGCCGGTCCCATGTTGCTCAGCGCGCTGATGGCCCCCGACGAGGATGTGATCAGGTCCTGTCCCAGCACCGACAGAACCATGGTGCCCACGAACGCGGTCAGCGCGTACAGCGCCACCAGCCCGGCAACCCTCTGAAGCACCGGCTCGGACAATGCCCGGTTTCCCAGCTTCACCCGGGCCACCACCTGGGGGTGCTTCACCCGCAGCAGCCCCACCCGCATGTACTTGGCCATCACCTGGGCCCGCAGCACCTTCAACCCCCCCGCGGTACTCCCGGTCATCCCTCCCATCACCATGAGGGGCAGCAGCAGGGCCTGGGCCCCCGGTGTCCAGCCGGCGAAGTCTCCGCCCGGGTTGGCTCCCGAGGCGTTGGCGAACCCGGTGCTGGTCCCCAGGGTGACCGCGTTGAAGATTCCGTTGCGGATGCCGTTGGCGATATCGGACACTCCGTACAGCCGGTTCAATGCGGTGGTGGCCACCGCGGCCAAAAGAATGACCATGAGGTACACCCGGAACTCCGACGACTGCCCGTAGCTCCGGGGATTGCCGGAGACGGCCCGCCAGTGCAGGGTGAAGCTGGCCCCGCAGATCAGCATCCCCACGATGATCACCGCCTCCACGGCCAAGCTGTCGAAGTGGCCGATGGAAGAGTCGTAGGGCGAGAAGCCCCCGGTGCCGGCGGTGGTGAGCGCATGGGCCACCGCGTCGTACAGGCCGAGCCCGGAGATCATCAGGGCCACCGCCACCGCCACGGTGAAGCCGCCGTACAGGGCCCACAGCCGCCGGGCGGTGGAGCTCACCCTGGGGGCCAGGCGATCCGATGTGGGGCCGGGGGCCTCGGCCGAGACGAGGCTCAGCCCGCCCACTCCCAGAAACGGGAGGATGGTCACGGCCAGCACCACCATGCCCATGCCGCCGTACCACTGAATGATCTGGCGCCACATGAGCACCCCTCGGCCCACCCCCTCTATGGGGCTGAGCACGGTGGAGCCGGTGGCGGTATAGCCCGACACCGACTCGAACAGGGCGTTGTCGAAGCTGCCCAGCTCGCCCGAGAACCACAACGGCAGCGCCCCGGCCAGCGAGGAACCGATCCATGTCCAGGCCACGGCGGCGAACACCGACGCCGGGGGCATGTCCTGATCGAGTCGGGTGAAGACCAGCAGCAGAACGGCTGCGCCCAGCGTGACCAACGCCCCCAGTCCGAGGGCCACCTCGTGGTGGGAACTCGACGAGCCCCACTCCACCAGGGTGGCGACCAGCATCCCCGGAACCAGGAACAGCAGGCCCAGCCCGACCACGAACCCCACCCGGCTGGTCACGTTCCACCGCCGGTCCTCCAACAGCTTGGCCATTGCCCCTCTGGCCCCCTCGACGGCTGTTCCGACCACTGCTCGGATCCGGGCCCACCCCGCGGTGAAAATTGCTCCCACGGTTGCTCGGATCCGGGCCCACCCCGCGGTGAAAATTGCTCCCACGGTTGCTCGGATCCGGGTCCACCCCGCGGCCGCCCCGGTCATCGCAGCCTCATGCGTTGAACCTCGCCCACCCCCCAGCCGATCACCACCACCACCGGGTATATCGACAGCTTGCCCAGGAACATGAGCACCATGAGCACCGCCCGGGCCGGGGCGGCCAACACCGTGGCGTCGGAAAATCCGGCCAAATCGCCCAGGCCCGGACCCATCGTGGCCAGCGCGGAGATCGACCCCGATATCGCGGTCGGCAGGTCGCCGCCCAGCGAGGCGATGCCGAACACCCCCACCGCCGCGGCCAGCACCCACAGGATCTGGAAATTGTGCATCCGGGTGAGCGACGCCTCCGAGGCCGCCACCCCCGACACCTTCACCCTCACCACCGCCTGGGGATGGAGCTGGAGCACCAACTCCCGCCGGATGACCCCCAGGATCTGGATCACCCGGAGCATCTGGAACCCGCCCCCCGCCGAGCCGGCCATCGAGCCCACTCCGATGAGCACCAGCAGCAGGGCTTGCGGCGCCGGGATCCATCCCGACCAATCGGTCACCCGGTAGCCGGTGGTGCTCATGGCCGAGGTCACCGTGAATAACGACCGCCGGATGGTGTCGGCTCCCCCGCCGGTGTCCTGCCAGGTCCAGACGGTCACCAACAGCGTCGATACCAGCATCAGGCCCAGATACAGCTTCAGCTCGGTCGATCTCGCCAGGGCCCTCGCCCGCCCCCGCACGATCCACACCAGAACCGCAACCGAGAAGCCGGCCACCCCCATGATCCCGGCCCCCACCCACTCGATGGCGGCCGAGTCGAAGTGGGCGAACGAGTCCCGGTAGTTGGCGAACCCGCCGGTGGACGCGGTGGTGAGCCCGAAGGTGGCGGCGTCGAACGGGCCCATCCCCGCGGCCGCATAGGCCACCATCGCCACCGCGGTCAGCCCGACATAGGCCAGCACCGCCCGCCCGAGCAGGTGCGACGTGGTTCCGGCCAGCACCGCTCTTCTCCCCTGCCCCTCGGCCACCCTGCTCAGCCGCCGTTGACCTCCGAACGTGGGCACCAGCACCAGGGTGAACACCAGCGCGCCCGCGCCCCCCAACCACTGGGTGAGCGACCGCCATCCCAGCAACCAGGCCGGCAGCGACTCGGGATCGAGCACCGTGAGCGATGTGGTGCTGAATCCGGCCACCGACTCGAAGAGCGCGTCGTCGACGCGGTTCACCTCCCCGGAGGCCCAGTACACCACGGTGGAGACCATCACCGACCCGACCGCCACGCCCACGACGGTGGTCAGCACCCTGACCGCGGAGCGATGCCAGGGAAAGCGAACCCGGGTCGGGCCGCTCATCGGGGTTTCACCCGAAGAAGGTCTTTACTTCGTCCACGTCAGGTGGCCGATCGGCAACATCATCCGGGCCATGGGGTTTCACCCGAAGAAGCTCTTTACTTCGTCCACGTCAGGTGGCCGATCGGCAACATCATCCGGGCCATGGGGTTTCACCCGAAGAAGCTCTTTACTTCGTCCACCGTGTCGGGGCGGGCGAACACCACCACATGGTCGCGGCAGCGCAGCTCGCTGACTCCCCGGCCGATATAGGGCTTGCCGTCGCGCACGTACGCGCCCACCAGCACCTCCTTGGGCAGGCCCAGTTTGCCTATGGGCTTTTCGATGGCCGAGGAGTCCGGCTGCACCTCGACCTCGATGATCTCGAAGTGGCCCGACAGGTAGGTGGCCACCTGGGCCACCTCGCCCCGGACGTAACGCAGCACGCCGTTGGCACTGGCCGTGCGGGGGGACAGGGCCACATCGATGCCCACGTCCCTCAGCAGGTCGCGCAGGGCCAGGTTGTGGAGCACGGCGATGGTCTCGCGGGCCCCCATCGACTTGGCGTACAGACAGGCCAGAATGTTGGCGTCGTCCTTGCCGGTGAGGGCGATGACCGCGTCGCACTCCCCGATACCCTCGGACTCCAGCAACTCGGTGTCGGTGATGTCGCCGTGGATCACCAGCACCCCGTCGAGGTTCTCGCTCAGCTTCTCGGCCCGCTCCAGGTTGCGTTCGACCAGCACCACCTCGGAATGGCGCTCGGCCAGGCGCTGGCCCACGATCTCGGCCGTCCGCCCCCCTCCCAGAAGCATCACCCGGCGGTGGGTGCCCCGTGACAGTCCCAGCAGCGGCAACAACGTCTTGAGGGCCTCCGGCTTGCACACCACCCGCAGGAGGTCGCCCGGGGCCAGGGTGGTGTCGTTGCGAGGTATCCGGGTCTCGCCGTCCCGAGTGAGCACCGCCACCAGAAAGTTCCAGTCGGGCTCGTACTCCTCGGCGATGTCCGACAACCGGCGGTTGGCCCAGGGGGCATGGGCTTCGAGCTCGACCCCCACCACCACCACCTTGCGGTCGCCCATCATGGCCACGTCGGTCGTCCCCGGGTACAACAGGAGATCCATGATCTCGTGGGCGGTCTCCTCGTCGGGGTCGATGATGGTGTCCACCTTCATCGCCTTCCGCAGCTCGCGGGCGTCCTTCTCCCTAAGGGTGCGGGCCTGGATGCGAGCGATGGTGCGCTTCGCCCCGTGCAGCTTGGCCAGCAGGCAAGCCACCAGGTTGACCTCGTCGTTGGCGGTGACCGCCACCAGCAGGTCGGCATCCTTGACACCGGCCTCGCGCAGGATGTGGGGGTGGGTGCCGCTGCCGTTGACGGCCACGACCTCCATCTCCTCGGCCACCTGGTGCAGCTTCTTGGCGTCCACCTCCACCACGGCCACCGTGTTGTTCTCGTCCTTCTTGCTCAGGATCTGAGCAACATGGGAGCCCACCTCACCGGCACCCACTACCACGACATGCACTGTGCCATCCTTGCCGATCTC
The DNA here is from genome assembly GCA_965115985.1 of Acidimicrobiales bacterium. Taxonomy (GTDB): domain Bacteria; phylum Actinomycetota; class Acidimicrobiia; order Acidimicrobiales; family Bin134; genus Poriferisocius. Next base: position 3,104,040 of record OZ220474.1, on the reverse strand, counting down.
CTCATGCTGGTTGGATTCGTCCCCGCCGGGGTGATGTTCATGCTGGTTGGATTCGTCCTGGTTGGGGTGATGTTCATGCTGGTTGGATTCGCCCTGGTTGGGGTGATGTTCATGCTGGTTGGATTCGTCCTGGTTGGATTGTGCCGAACACCCGCACTTGTCGTTCGGTGATCACCGCGTCCATGGGTACATCACCGGGGTGGGTCGGTACCGCGTCCACCAGTTGGCACTCGTAGGCCAGGCCCACCACCCGAGGCTTGGTCGGCCGGGGGCGGTCGAGCAGAAAGGCCAGGGCCCGGTCGTAGTACCCCCGGCCCCGGCCCGCTCGCCGACCGGTCGCGTCGAACACCACCACCGGGGCCAGCACCAGATCCAACCGGCCCGCCGACACGAGCTGGTCGGAGTCGGTACGGGGCTCGGGAATGCCGTAGCGGTTGGACACCATGGGGGTGTCGGGGTCGGCCGGGGCGAACCCCATGGGATCGGGGTCGCGCAGCACCGGGTAGTACACGGCGACGCCCCGCTCCCGGCAGGCGGACACCACCGGGGCCGGATCGAGTTCGCCGTCGTCGGCCAGGGTGGCCCCCACCCGATGGATTCCGTCCAACCAGCCGAGAGCCACCAATGCGCGGCTCACCGCCCGCGCCGCGCCCTGGGGGTCGGGATGGGAGCGGCGGGCCTTGCGGGCTTCGGTCCGCAACCGGCTAAGGCTGACCACCGCCCCAGAGTATCGCCTCCGAAGTTCCGATACGTCGTTTCCGGGAGTATCGCGGCTTTGGCAAGGGCCTGGCCGGAATTGGGGTGGACGAAACGTCCGAACGTCGTTTCCGGGAGCATCGCGGCTTTGGCAAGGTGCTGGCCGGAATTGGGGTGGACGAAACATCCGGTACATCGTTTCCGGGAGCATCGCGGCTTTGGCAAGGGGCTCGGTTGGTGGGTAGCTTCGCGGGGCTGTCGGATTGCCCAGTTGTCTAATTCAGGGGGTCAACGTGGACGCTGTTCCTTATCTTGCCGGGCTGAGTGCCATTGCCGCGCTGGTGCTCGCCTTCTTCTACTTCAGGATTGTCAGGGCCGCCCCGCCGGGCAACGAGCGCATGGTCGATCTGATGACCGAGATCCAGTCGGGGGCTCGGGCCTTCCTCAAGCAGGAGTACACCTGGGTGGCCGGGTTCGTGGTGATCATGGCGGTGCTCATTCCCGTGCTCACCGGGGTGCCGCTGGCCTTCGTCAGCTACATCCTGGGCGCGGTGCTATCGGCCGGAGCCGGGTACGTGGGCATGACGGTGGCCACCATGGCCAACGCCCGCACCACCCAGGCGGCCACCGAGGGACCGGCCAAGGCCCTGCCGCTGGCCTTCCGGGGCGGTGCGGTCATGGGCTTCGCCGTGGCCGGGCTGAGCCTTCTGGGTCTGGCGTTCACCTACCTGCTGTTCGTGGAATGGCTCGGGGTGGACGATCCGTTCGAGATCTTCACCGCCTTCGGACTGGGGGCCAGCTCCATCGCCCTGTTCTCCCGGGTGGGTGGCGGCATCTACACCAAGGCCGCCGACGTGGGGGCCGATCTGGTGGGCAAGGTGGAGGCCGGCATCCCCGAGGACGACCCTCGCAACCCGGCCACCATCGCCGACAACGTGGGCGACAACGTGGGCGACGTGGCCGGCATGGGGGCCGACCTGTTCGAGAGCTACAGCGGGTCGATCATCGCTCCCATCGCCCTCACCGCGTTCTCGTTCGCGGTGTCCGGTATCGAGGCCACCGGCCACGACGTCGGCCTGGCCCAACTCATGTTCCCGCTGGCGGTGGCGTTCGTGGGGATGCTGGCCGCCATCGTCGGCTCGTTCGCGGTGCGGGGCGGCGACCAAGCCGACGTCAAGAGCTTGTCCCGCCGGCTCCACATGGGTACCAACGTGGCCATGGGCCTCACCGTGGTGGGCACCATCGTGGTGGGGTTGTGGTTGTTCTCCGGTGACGAGTTCGACCGTTGGTGGGGGCTGCCCGTCTCGGTGATCGGCGGTCTGCTGGTGGGTTGGGCCATCGGCAAGGTGGCCGAGATATGGACCAGCGACCACTACTCCCCCGTCCGCAAGATCGCTCGACAGTCCGAGACCGGCCCGGCCACCACGGTGTTGTCGGGCATCAGCGCGGGCATGGTGTCGGTGGCCGCCTCGGTGGTGCTGATCGGGGCCGGGGTGCTGGTGGCCTACTGGGGCGGCCAGCAGACTCTGGTGGGCGACGACGCCGCATCCGGCATATACGGTATTGCGGTGGCGGCCATCGGGATGCTGGCCACCACCGGGGTGGTGGTGTCGGTGGACGCCTACGGCCCCATTGCCGACAACGCCGGGGGCATCGCCGAGATGTCCGAGCTGGATCCCAAGGTGCGGGAGGTGACCGATGCCCTCGACTCGCTGGGCAACACCACCGCGGCCATCGCCAAGGGGTTCGCGGTGGGTTCGGCCGCGCTGACCGCCCTGGCCCTGTTCAAGACCTTCGAGGTGGCCCTGAAACTGGAGGACCCCGACTTCGTGCTCTCGCTGGACGTGGGGAAGGTGGACGTGTTCATCGGGCTGTTCCTGGGGGCCATGCTCCCGTTTTTGTTCGCGGCCCTCACCATCGACGCGGTGGGGCGGGCGGCCAACCGGATGATCGAGGAGGTCCGTCGCCAGTTCCGGGAGATACCCGGTCTCCGGGAGGGGGCCGAGGGGGTCAAACCCGACTCCTCCCGGTGCGTGGCCATCTCCACCCAGGCCTCGTTGCGGGAGATGCTGGCTCCCGGTGCCCTGGCGGTGGTGGTACCGCTGGTGCTGGGGTTCATCGACGTGGACACCCTGGGAGGCTTTCTGGCCGGTGCCCTGGTGACCGGTTTCGCCCTGGCCATCTTCATGGCCAACGCCGGCGGGGCCTGGGACAACGCCAAGAAGTACATCGAGGCCGGTGCCCACGGAGGCAAGGGCTCCGAACCGCACAAGGCCGCCGTGGTGGGCGACACCGTGGGCGACCCGTTCAAGGACACCTCCGGGCCGTCCATGAACATCCTCATCAAGGTCATGACCATCGTGTCCCTGGTGTTCGCCTCGGCGTTCGTCTGATCCTCCGTGTCCCCGGTGTACGCAGGCATCCACGACGGCATCGCTCCCCTGGGCAACAGCGAGCTGCTCCGAGACCGCATCCCCGATGCTCGACTGGCCACCTTCGACGGCGGCCATATCTTCTTGATGCAGGACCCCTCTGCCTACCCCACGATTCTGAGTTTTCTCGCCGAGGGCTGAGCCCACCCACCCCCACGGCTCCCCGCCTCGGCTTCACCTTGCGCCACGAGTGCCGAGCCGACGGGGTCGCCCCAGGGGCGAACCGCCCGGCCCCGATCAAACCCCCAGATCGAACACGGTGCGGATCAGCCCCCGATCAAACCCCCAGATCGAACACGGTGCGGATGCCGATGCTGGCTCGGAGGTCGTCGAGGGCGGCGTTGATCTCGTCGATGGGGCGGCGGGCGGTGATCATTGGTTCCAGGTCGAGGCGGCCGGTCTGCCACAGAGCCAGCAGTCGGGGCACCTCCCGCTGGGAGTTGCAGTCGCCGTAGAGGCAACCCAGCAGCTTCTTGCCCCCGGTCAGGTACATGACCGCCGGGTTGATGGTCACGGTGTGCTCCAGGGCCGGGGCCCCCACCATCACCGTGGTACCGCCGTTTCGGGTGGCGGCCAGCCCGGCCTCGACCAGCGGGCCGGCCCCGGCGGCGTCGAAGGCGTAGTCGGCCCCTATTCCCCCGGTGGCCTCCTGCACATGGGCCACCACGTCGGTGGTGGTGGGGTCGAGCAGATCGGTGGCCCCGAAGGCCACCGAGGCGTGGCGGCGGTCGGCCACCGGATCGGAGGCGAATACGCGGGACGCGCCGGCCAGGCGGGCCCCCTGGACCACCGACATGCCCACGCCTCCCAGGCCCATCACCAAAACGGTGGCTCCCTCCTCCACCCGGGCGGTGTTCAGCACTGCCCCCACGCCGGTCTGGATGGCGCAACCGATCACCGCGGCCACCTCCAGCGGCACATCGGGGTCGATCCTCACCGCGGCGGAGGCGGCCACCACGGTCAGCTCACCGAAGCCGGCCACCCCCAGCCCCCGGTACACCGGTCGACCCTGGTGGGAGAACGGCACCGATCCGTCGGGCATGGTGCCCATGAACATGGATGCCGCCGACGCGCACAGCGTCATCTCTCCCCGCACGCACCAGTAGCACACCCCGCACGGCCCGAACGGCGACAACATGACATGGTCGCCCTCGGCCAGGGTGTCCACCCCCGGACCCACCGCGTCCACGATCCCGGCGGCCTCGTGGCCCAGAATTATGGGGGTGAGGCTCTCGGTGGCGTCGATCATGGTCAGATCGGAGTGGCACAGGCCACAATGAGTCACTCGCACCCGCACCTGCCCCGGTCCGGGGTCGGCGCAGTCGATATCGGTCATCACCAGCGGGGTGGCCGGCGATGCCAGCAGGGCTGCTCTCATGGATGTCCGCTTTCTGATTAGGTTTTGTGGCTTGTTTTTCTGGGGTCGATCTTTTCCGGGTCTCGGTTTTCAGTTCTTCTCGGTTCTTCCGGCCTTCCAGCCCGAGGTGGCCCCGGAAACCATGCCGTAGGGCCCCGACGGCCACCGGAAGCAGTCCACCATGAGCTGGTCCACCGCGGCCCGGTCGGCCACTCCCTCGACCACCACTGCGTTGGCCTCCCGGATCATGGCCCCGTAGACCCGGTTGGTGACATAGCCCCAGTTGGTGGCCGAATCCTGGATCACGATGGGGTTCTTGCCCGCGGCGGCGGCCAGGCGGCAAATGGTCTCGGTGGTCTCGTCGGAGGTCTGGGGGGCTCGCACGATCTCGGCCAGCTTCATCACCGGGGGCGGCGAAGCCCAGTGCCAGCCGATCACCCGATCGGGACGGTCGGTGGCCGCCGCCAGGGCCTGCACCGGATAGCCACTGGAGTTGGACGCCAGGATGGTGTGCTCCGGGCACTGCCGGTCGAGTTCCCGGAACAGCGAGATCTTGAGGTCCAGCCGCTCGGGCACCGCCTCGATGATCACATCGGTGGCCGCGGCCGCGTCCCGATCGGTGGTGAAGTGGATCCGGACCCGGGCAGCCTCGCCCTCGGCCTCGGTCAGCTTGCCCCGAGCCACCGCCCCCTGGATGCCGAATCGTCCCGAAACCACCAGCTCGGCCGCAGCGGCCACCACATCGGGATCGATGTCGAACGCCACCACCCGATGGCCGGCGATGGCCATCACCTGGGCGATGCCCGAGCCCATCACCCCCGAACCCATGACCCCGATCCGCTCGGCGTGCTCCTGGTGCTCCGGGTCCGCTCCAGGATGGTCCGTCGGGCTCACGACAGATGAGCGTCGAACCAGGCGGCCGTGCGGGCCCAGCCGTCGGTGGCGGCCTCGGCGTTGTACGACGGGCGCTCGTCGCACAGAAAACCATGATCGGCATCGCCATAACGCACCAGCTCGGTGGGTTGGGCATTGCCCTCCAGGTCGGCCCGGAGCTGCTCCAGACCCTCGATGGGGATCATGCCGTCGAGGTCGCCGAACAGACCCAGCCACGGGCACCGGAGATCGCCGTGGCGGTCGGACAGCTTGGGCTGGCCGGCAGTGAACCCGTCGGTGACGATGGCTCCGCCGTAGTAGGTCACCGCCGCGCCCACCGGTCGGCTGATGGCGGTGAGAAAGGTCACCCGCCCGCCCATGCAGAATCCGGTTATGCCCACCTTGACGGCGGGGAAGCCCTGCACGGCCAGGTAGTCGAGGGCGGCGTCCACGTCCATGAGGGAGTGGTCGTCGGTGAGCCGCCCCATCATGTCCATGATCTCGGCCATCTGGTCGTAGCCGGCCAGCTTGGTCTCGTAGCGGTGGTAGAGGTCGGGCGACACCGCCAGGTAGCCCTCGGCCGCCATCCGCCGGGTCACGTCCTCGATATGACCGTTCAACCCGAACGCCTCCATGACGACGATGACCGCGGCCCGCGGCTCGCCCTCGGGCCGGGCGACGTACAGCCTCATCGGGCCGTCGGCAGTGGTGAGCTCCACATTCTCGGTTTGCATGCCCTCAGATAGTAGTCACCACCGGAACCCACGGGCCTAGCCTGCCCGCCCGCACCGACATCAAGGCCGTGGCGCTGGGCCGTGCCGCCGTGCCGCCCATTCGACCACGTGGAGTTCACCCCCACTGCGGCCGCCCCACCGCCTTATATAGATTTGACTCGATATAGAGTCACAAAAGGAGGAGCCTGAACCATGGGATACAGCAGGTTCACCGACATCGTCGGCGAAATGAGCCCCGAGCGTCGCGCCCGGATTGATTCCATCAAGGATGAGTATCGGGCGGATACCGTGGCGTTCAACCTCGCCGAGCTGCGCCGGCACCGCCACATCACGCAAGTCGAGCTCGCCGATCGGCTTGAGCGAGCTCAGGCCTCGATCTCGGCGATGGAAAATGCCGACGACAACCTGTTGTCCACGTGGCGCTCTGTCGTGGAGAGTATGGGCGGTCGCCTCGAGATGGTTGCCGTCTTCGACGACGAACGGATCGCCATCCCCACCGGCGACCCCTCCTGAGGTACTGCCAGCAATTTGGGCATCAACCGGCTAACTCCACCGGTGATCGCAACGGGTCGGCCATAATGGCCGGTCACAAGTGTCGGCGATCAACCGATGGAGGTTTCTATTATGGCACGGAGTTTGGACGCGGGTGAGCGGTTTCGGATCGAGGCGATGGTCGGGTTGGGGCACTCGGCGGCCGAGGTCGCCCGACGGTTGGGTCGGAACCGGTCCACGGTGTGTCGCGAGATCGCCCGCAACGGCGGCCGGTGCGGGTATCGGGCCGAGGCAGCGCAGCAGGCCGTGACCGTTCGGGCGCGTCGTCCCAGGGCTTCGAAGCTAGCCTGTGATCCCGGGTTGGCATCCGCGGTGGCCGAGGGGCTGGCCCGGCGGTGGTCGCCCCATGCGATCGTTGAGAGTTTACGGGACGCGGGTTTCGGGGCGTGCGCGGAGACGATCTACCGGGCGTGCTACGACCGCAGCGGTCTGGCCGCCGACAGTTGGAAACTGCTGCCCCGCCAGCGACGAAAGCGCAAACCCAAAAACCTTTGCGAACAGGCGAAACGCTCGGCGCTAGGCGACTACCGGTGCTTGGGCGAGCGACCCGGCGAGGTCGAGGACCGCGCCGAGGCGGGCCACTGGGAGGGCGATCTGATCATCAGCCGCAACAACCGAACCGCCATCGTCACCCTGGTGGAACGAACCAGCCGCCACACACTGTTGGTGGCGTTGCCCGACGGCTACGACACCAACAGCACCGCCCGAGCCGTCACCGCGGCGCTGGGCCGCCAACCCGCGGCAATGGTCAAGACCTTGACCTGGGACCAGGGCACCGAGATGGCCCGATGGGCCGACATCAAAAACGCCCTCGACATCGAGGTCTACTTCTGCGAGGCCCGCTCCCCCTGGCAACGCGCCACCAACGAACAGACCAACGGGCTGACAAGACGCTGGCTCCCCAAATCAACCGACCTGGACATCAACCCGGTACGCCTGGCCATCATCGAGGACTACCTCAACACCATGCCCCGCAAACTCCACATCTGGAAACCAGCCCAAACCACCTACTATGAACTCTGTTGCGACCACCAGTAGAGTTTGCCGACGGTCTTTTTGAAGTCGTCAAAACTCTCCGACATTGCCGCCCAGATCAGTTCTTGTTCCTGGGCGGGGCCGAACCGTTCCCGCCGGTGGGAGCCGCTGATCACCCGAACGTGTTCTGTGGTGATCAAACCACCGTTCACCGCTTCCAGCGTCTGGGGCAGACCCTTGAGCCCATCTATGGTTTTGGCCTCGCGACGAGCATGGTATTGACTCAACCCGAACTGGTGGCACGCCTGTCGAACGGCGGTGTCGCCTTTCAACTCGCCCAACCGGGCCAGCATGGTCATCATATAACCGCCCAGTTGGCGGCAGATGTGATCGACTTCGTACATCAACCCCAACAATTCATCTGCACCCAACTCGGAGCAATCCACCCGCTCGATACCCAACCATTCCTGGTCGTCTATTGGTTCGGTATCTCCGGTTCCGGGTCTCCAATTTTCGGAATCAAAATTCATAACCAACAGTATATCTACACCAGTGACAGTATCAACCAAATAAACCAAACAATGAGCAAACGATTCAAAAAATTATGACTATCATCATCAGTTGTATAACTGAAGTCAAACTGGTTTAGATGCACGGCGAACTCAATTGGTGGTCGCAACAGAGTTTATCGTAGATGGTTTGGGCTGGTTTCCAGTTGCGGAGGTCTGTGGAGCATGGTGTTGAACTGGTCTTCGATGAAGGTGAGGGGTACCGCCCCGCGCTGGAAGCCCACGGATGGAAGCAAATACGCGAGAACGGGCAGCGACGGTGGCTGCCCCAGCCCGCTAGCTGGATACCGGGCTACCGGGCAGCTACCAGGCTTATCCGAGAGCCCGGTACACTACCTGACCTGCGACTATACCCCCGAATGCCGGGCTACCAGACACTTACACTATCCCTAGTATTACCCACTCGCTACGCCCCCCTAATATCGTTTCCTAGTAGAGATACACTTAACTACCCGGTAGCTCGGTAGACATACCACCTGACCTGCGACTATGCCCTACGCTAGCCCGGTAGATAGCCCGGTAGGGCCCAGACGGGGGCTAGAGAACCCTACAAGCTGACCGTTTTGGGGGTCGGTGGTATCCCCAATATGCGCTAGCAGAAACTAAGACGATAACCCTACCGGGCTTGTTTAGCTTATCGCCTCGGCCCGTTAGCCCGTGATATTCGGGAGTTCTCATTTATACCTAACACGGCAAAAGTTTGACGGCAAGCGTGAGTTTTGATATGCTGTCTAGTGGTTGTCCGAATTTACTTGTTTGCCGGGCAGCCAAGCAAACAAGTAAGGACATTAAATGTTAGAACTACATTCTGCCGATGATACTCCCGATTGGTTGCGCGAGAAATGGTGCTTGACAGCTGATAAGTTAATTGATGATTGGGAAAACGATATTTGCCGTTGCGAGTATACGCCTACCGTACCTGGCATTGGAGGGTGGGGTCGTATAGGTGATCGCATTACAGCCTATTCTCCTGGTACTATTAGGGCAGATAATTACAGTGATCCAAAAACGTACCCATTTTTTTGTATGACTTGTAATGAGGCCAAGCGTGACATTCCGCCTCATTATAGGATTCATATTCCGCCTTATTATGAAGCTTACTTAGCAGCAGCCCAGGCAGATGGTTACGGTGATACCGATTGGATACGGTATTTGGCCGACGATTATGCGGATGACAAGTTGATAGATAGGATAGAGAGTCTGGTTGAGGAAGCCGCAGGTCAGGGGCTATGCCGGGTGTGTGGGGCAGGGCCGGTAGAACCCGGTAACATTGAGTACGACTAGTATTTAAGTGTTGCTGACAAAAGACAGCGGCCCCCGGCGTATGGCAGCCGGTAGCGGCTGCGTGTTAACAGCACGGGTAGGGCTACCCATCCTTAAAAATGGGTAGCCCGGTGGCACATTAGACACTTGCTATCGCCCCCCAGACGGGCCACAATAAGCTTTATGACGTTTATAACCGTGATCAAGGGTACAAGCAGCCGAGCTCAAGTTTGAGCTGTTAGGTAGCGATGGTGAGCCTGTCACTGACAATACGCCCCCGACAGTTAGGCGTGAGGTGGAGGGTTAGGTGAGCTCCTATGTCAATTCGGGATGGTTTGGAGGGTGGCCCAGATGCGGTCCGAGATTTTGCGTTTGAGGGCTCGGACGGCTTCTTTTTTGGTTTTGCCTCGTTGTTGGCATTGTTGGTAGTAGCGGTCGCTCGCCATGAACGGAGCCGATGCGAGCACAAAGCCGAGAAAAAGACGGAGCGTCAGCGTCGCCGCCGCAAGGCCGCCCTGTTCAACGGCGACGACGACATGGTGATTCTTCACGCCGAACTCGATCCCGTCTCCGGCGAACGGGTGAAGACCGCTATGGACAATCTGTGCGACCGTATGTACCGAGACGACTTCCAGGCGGGCAACGACCGCACCCACCAACAACGATGCGCCGACGCGCTGGTGAACCTGGTAACCCGAACCCCCAACGGGGCCAACCAAGCCGGCGGAACCGATGCCGCAATCGGCGATGACGACAACGAAGTAGCCGCCCAGGCCACCACGCTTTTGGTGAAAGTGGACTACGACGCGCTCACCGGGCGGCTCACCAACGCCAGCCTCATCGACGACACCCCCATCGACCTGGACGAGCTGCGCCGCATCGCCTGCGATGCCGGAGTGATACCGGCCATCTTCAACGCCGAGGGGGCACCGTTGTATCTGGGCCGCAAGCAAAGAGCGGCCACCCAAGCCCAGAGACTGGCCCTCCAGGCCCGGGACAAGCACTGCGTCGGCTGCGGAATCAGAGCGACCGCTTGTGAATCCCATCACATCTTGTGGTGGGAACACGGCGGAACCACCGACATCACCAACCTGGTGCTGCTATGTCGGAGCTGTCATATCAAAATCCATAAACATAACCACACCCTCACCACCAACCCCCAGGGAAAATACCAACTCCAACCCCCAACCCAGCTACGAATCAATCACCAAACCATCCATGATTAACGGCTCCTCACGGTCGTAGACCGCATCCAACCTGGTCAGATCAATGAGACCGTGGTGGTCATCTCCGCTCCGGTGCGGGTGATGGTTTTTACTGCCACGGTATTTGGTGGTTTCGCACTCTATGCCGGGCTCGCCCAGCTTGGTAGAACTCCCGCATCCCATCATCGGCAGAGGTACGACCCTGGCGGTCCCAGGCGAGGCGGGGTTGCGGTACCTGCGACCTGTCGGTCGTCGCCATATCGGTGTCCACCAGTTGCCCGGGCGGTGGCTCGACGGTGAACGGTCGGGGTGCTCTGGTCTCGTCGTCCAGCAACTCGGCGGTTTCGACGGTCGGCAGTTCCCACTGCTGCGCACCCCGGGGGGGTTGCCGGGGTGCGCGGTTGGTTCCAGATGGGTTCCTGGCTATGTGTCAGCGGGCGCAGGTGTCGGTGGTGAGGGCGGTGGGGGTGTCGCCGTAGCCGGTGCCGTGTAGGCGGCGGCACTCCTCGCCGAGCAGGCTCTTGAACTCGTCGAGATGCATGGCGGCGAGGGCGTCGCCGGCTTTTTGGCGGGCGATGGCCTCGCGGCGGGTGTAGGGCAACGAGCAGACGTCGGCGACGCCGTCGCCGTCGCTGTCGAGCGGGTAGGTGGTGGGCCCGCCCAAAGAGGCGTTGGCGCAATAGCTGGGGCCGGTGATGATCCCCGAGTAGTAGGGGCCACCATTGTTGACCGGGGCGTATCCCGGAGAGCGCAACTCCTCGCCACCACAGGGCTGATTACCGGCTACCTCCGCGCACGCCGCGTTCACCAACGCCTTGTACCGCTCGGGATAACGGTTGGCCAAAGTGATCACCGCGTTCTGACGGGCGATGGCCTCACGCCGGGTGTAGGGCAACGAACAGGTGTCGGCGACGCCGTCGCCGTCGCCGTCCAGGGCGAACAAGCGGGCCCCGCCCAACGACCGATCGGCGCAGAAATTCGGCCCGGTAACCACCCCCGAGTAATAATCGTCACCCACCGCGGAGGCCGCGGTCGGCGTCACCGGATCGGAGGTGGCCACCGCACCGGCGCCGATCTCGTTGATCGCCCGCACCTCGAAGACGTAGGCCACCACACCGGTGCCGCCGTCCAGCCCGGTGAAGCTCGTGCTGGTGACGTCGGCGGCCAGATCCACCCACTCCCCGTAATCGCCGACCCCGATCCTCATACGATACCGCCAACCGGTGATCGTCGAACCGCCGTCACCGGCCGAGGCCCACGTCAGGGTGATCTCCTCGTCACCGCCGGTGACGGTAACCTCGGGGGCCGCCGGGGGGGCCGCCGGGGTGGCCGACACGGAAGCGGCCGAACCCGCGCCGACCGCGTTGGTCGCCCGCACCCCGAAGGTGTGGGCCGTCCCGTTGGTCAGCCCGGAAACAACATGGCTGGAGGCATCGGCACCCAGCCCCATGGTGGCCAGATCGACCCACTCGCCGTCGTCGGTCCGCACGTGCCAGCCGGTGATGGGCGAACCCCCGTCGCCGTTGGGGGTCCACGACAGGGTCACCTCCGCATCACCGGCTCGCGCGGTCACCTCGGGGGCCGGCGGTGCTCCCGCGGGGGTGGCCGACGTGGTACCGGCCGAACCCTCGCCGACCGCGTTGACCGCCCGCACCTCGAAGACATAGGCCGTCCCGTTGTCCAGGTTGGGCAACAGCACGGTGTTGATGCCCGACACGGCCAGGTCGCTCCACTCGCCGTCGCCGGTCCGGGACTGCCAACCGGTGATCGCCGAACCCCCGTCGCCGTTGGAGGTCCACGACAAGGTAACCTCCGCATCACCGGCTCGCGCGGTCACCTCGGGGGCCGGCGGCACCGTTGCCGGGGTGGCCGAGTCGGAGGCCGCCGGACCCGGACCCATGGCATTCACCGCCCGCACCTCGAAACCATAGGAAACGCCGTTGGCCAAACCGGTGACGACATGGCTGTTGGTGGCCGCGTCGCTACCGGCGATGGCCGCCCAATCCCCGTAGGTTCCATCCGCGGTTCTCATACGGTACTGCCAGCCGGTGGTGATCGATGCCCAAGTCGCCTCGCCGGCTCGACCCGAAGCACCCGCAACCCACGACAGGGTCACCGAACCATCACCACGAGCGGCCACGACCGAAACCGGTCGGGGCGGCACCGTGGACGGCACCACCGACTCCGACTCGAACGCGAACCCCGGCAACTGCGGGTTGGTGGTCAACGCCCGAACCTCGAACCGATAAACGATCCCATTGGAAAGGCCGGTCACGGTATGGGACCGGGTTGTCGGAGCACTACCGGCAATGCCGGTCCAGGTACCGTAACCACCGTCGCCCCGGCGCTGACGATACTCCCACCCGGCGATCGTGCTGCCACCGGACCCGGTGCCGGACCACGACAGCACCACCCGAGCATCGCCGGCCCGGGCGCTCAACCTACCAGCGGACGGAGGGCCGATCGGAACAACCGCAGAAGTCTCCAAATAAGCACCGGACCCATAGGAATTCTTGGCCCGAACCTGGAACATGTAACTGACACCATTCTCCAAATTGCGCACCACCGCACCCGTCGTCTCCGCCGACGGCCGCACCGTGGTCACATCCGCGCTAGCCGCCACCGTGGTACCCAAGGCTTCCCAGGTGTCGTAGACCCCGCCGGCCTGCCTCTTGCGAACCTCGTAGCCCACCACCCGAGTACCGTTGTTCTGGGCCGGCTTGGTCACCCTGAACGTCACCTGACCATCACCGGCCTCGACCAGCACCCGCACCGGAGCGGAGGGCACTCGGCCCGGTGTCACCGGCGACGTCTGAGCCGCAGCCCCGCTGCCTATGGCGTTCACCGCCCGAAGCCTGAAGGTGTACGGGGTCCCATTGGCGAGGCTTGTGCCATCGGGCAGGCTTCGGATGGTGGCGGAGGTGGTGTCGGCGTTGCTGCCGGCAATGTCCTTCCAGTCGCCCTCGGCATCGCATTCGGAGGAGGAGGAGAAGTGGCAGTACTGCCACTTGGTGATCGGCGGGCCGCCGCTGCCGCCCGATGCCCACGTCAGGGTCACCTGTCGATCACCGCCGGCCGCGGACAACCCCACCGGAGCGGACGGCGCGACCCCCGGGGTGACCGGGGCCGATTCCAGAGACACACCGGGCAGTGAATTGAAAACGGCTCTAATCCTGAACCGGTGCTCCACACCGCTGGTCAAACCATCGACCACGAAATCGGCGTTGCCGTTGTTGAACTGCTCACCGTGGTTGGCGAACGTCCACGCGCCCCACTCGCCGGAACCCACCTTGTAGGAGTACTCCCACCGTATGGCACTCGTCGGAGTGAAACCAGTCATGTCGGTCGTGGCCGCACCACCACCGGTCACGGCCGCCTGCACGAGGCTCAAAGTCACCTGACTCGTTCCTGCAACCACCTTGAGCACGGGATAATAATGATCCCTAGCAGTGAAAACAGCATTCGAAAAATCATCCATTTCGTTTCCACCAGGTATTGGCGGTCCCCCAAAAACAAACTTGGGACTCTCAGTGCTAGGACCTGTGCCGTTGTCATTCACATGCCGATACCTAACTTGATAGGTCTCGCCAACCTTGAAATTGATCTCGTCGAAAAGCTCGGGATCACCATCATGATCTCTCCACGGACCCCAAGAACCATCCCCAATTCTCCAAGAATACTGATGCTTGGTAGCCAAAAAATTTGCTTGCTCAGAAGTCCTAGTGTGGTCACGGCCTTTCCCAAACCCAATCATAGGCCTACCGTCAGAAGTTGGATCACTGTTATAAGCCTCCAAAGTAACGAACCTAGGCGCACCCGGAGTCTGTTGCCCAAAGTTGACTCTGACTATGGACGAGGGAAAACCATCACCAAAACTATTGACCGCCCGCAACATGAAAAGTTGCTCCAACTTGACATAACCCTCAAAACCCTCATCGGGCAACGACCCATCGGGCGGCACACGAGGAATCGTTATAGAACTCAAGGAAGCACAACCCGGTTCCGCTCCCTCGGTATTATCGCACAGGTTCGTCCACGTAGTCTTACTACTCAACCCCGCGGCATCATTGGCACGCTTGTACTGCCACTTGGTTACCGGAGAACCACCATCACCACCAGAAGTCCATGACAAAACAACCCTCCCAACACCCGCACGCGTATCCCAATTGGGCCGAACAGCAAAACTGGACGGAGCCAAAGGCACCGTACCCGGATAAGTATCCCCTGGAGTCTCAACATAAGGACCGGCACCAATACGATTAACCGCACGAACCCTGAACCGATAAGCCGTACCCGCGGTCAAACCAGTAACCTTGTACATTCTTTCATGTCTTTGGTCAAGTCGAATTAGAACATCTGATCGGTTACCTGTACCATAAGTTTTATCGTTCGGGATGATGTTCCATTGACTCCATTCACCAGCACCAGTTTTTTGGGAATATTCATATCGAATAAGTGGAGAACCTCCAGTATCCAAATTATTATTGTTGTTTTTAGGGGATCCCCATATCAAGGTGATGGAGTTCTCTCCAGGATCCGCCGCCTTAAATCCGGTAGGGGGAGGGGGGACTCTGCCGGGATCCACTCGAAGAGTCATAGTTGGTCTGCCACTACCATTGGCATTGACCGCCCGAACCTCGAAATAGTAGGTCTTCATCTTATGATTACTCAAACCGGTCACTGTAAAAGTAGTGGTACTAGCACTGCTACCAGGAATCCTAGTCCATGGAATGCCTCTCATGCTCCTACTTGTGTTACCACGGTACTCCCACCCAATGATCGGGGAGCCGCCATCGCCGACAGAAGTCCATGACAAAGTGACCGACTCATGACCTGGTACCGCTGTCACCGAACGAGGCCGACCCGGCTTACCCGAGACCACGACCACCCCTGTCTCGGCATGAGGCCCAGCACCGTTGATGTTCACCGCCCGAACCCGGAATTGATGTGTGACACCATTAGTCAAACCTGAAATAACAAACTTCTGTGAAGTTTTGGTGGAACTGGGAATCATGCTCCAGGGAGAGTAATCCCCGTCACCGGTCTTCTGCTGGTACTCGTACCGTATTATGTCCGTCCATCCCACCTCCGCGGTCAAACTACTGCGCTGAACCCATTTAAGCGTGACCTTTGAATCCTCCGGTTCAGCCATCAAACCACCAGGAGCTTGTGGAATAGTGGTCGGCGTAACCGCGCTGGCATTAGTGCTGCTTCCCTTGCGACCCGCAGCGTTCACAGCCCTTACTTTGAAAATATAGGACTTACCATTCTGCAAATCAGTAACCGTATACGAGGAAGTAGAACCAGTACTGCCAGGAACTGGGAACCACACACCCACGTCTTCCTCAGAACCCGTATCACCCTTCGCATACGTATATTCGTACCCCACAATCGGACTATCACCGTCATCGGTCGGAGCGGACCATGACAACGTCACCTGCCCACGACCGGCCACCGCCATCAGCGACTGAACCTCCGACGGCTCGCTGTCCTGCGCACCGGCACCGGAAACCGGCACCAACAACGTAACCAACAATGCCAGAACGGCCGCTACAGCCACCTTCCCCCCGAGGCCCCGAGCGAGACCCATCGGCATGAGCTTGGGATGCCTCTTTCGTACAACCAGGGGCGCGGACGAACTTCTCGAAAAACCCATGGGGGTAATTTTACCTTGACTTAGGCACAAATTCAAGTCACTTATGGTGAAAGGAACAATTTACCGACGAGCTGCCCCCCCCCCCCCCCGAATTCGGGTGCCCTGCGGGAAATTGTTTCACCACTTGCGCAGTCCAACCCCACGGCTGTTCATGCAGTGATAACGGTGTGCATGCTGTTCTAATTGCCGGGTCGGTCGATGTAGAGTGGATCGGATCGGTCCCGGCTGCCGGACAAGAAGCGGGGATCGATCGGGCGGTGCTGCTCCTCGCGTACCCATTCGGTGGTGGCCACCCGGTGGTGGATCAGCCACGGACCCCCATTTCGACGGCACAGATCGTCGATGAACCGGAAGCCCACGGTCAGGTTCAACTCGGGAGGGCCGCCGTCGGTCCGGTGGTAGGCCACGCCATAGGACTCCGAGCGGGCCCACCGCACCGCGGCCCCGGAAGCCGCCTCGACCTCGACAAGGATGTTCGACAGTGTGTGCATCGTGGCGGTGTAGCGACGCAGCAGGCGCTCGCTCCACTCCAGGTACTCCTCTACCGAGCCGTGGAAGCTGCCGTGGGAATCGGTGGCATCGGGGTGATAGCACGATCGCACCATCTCCATGTCCAGGCGGTCCACCCCCCGACAGTACCGGTGCAACAGATCGGTGATCTCCTGTTTGGCCATCAACTCGACCAGTTGGGTTCGGGATTCGGACGTCCTGGTTGGATCCACACCGACCATTGTGCATCGCCGCCGCCCGATTTGCCGGACCACTTCGACGCTGCTGCGAGTACGACCCTGCTGCGAGTACGACGCTGCTTGGAAGGGTCGCGCCACCAAATTGGATTGCCACTGTTTAGACTGGTCACGAGGTGGTTACCAACCCCGAGTCCGAGGAATCCTGGCACGCCGACCCGTTCGGGCAGCACGAGTTTCGCTGGTGGAACGGCGAGAAATGGACGGAGAAGGTCCGCGACGGGGACCGGATCTCGATAGATCCGCCCGACATCACCACCACCCCTCAAGGAGTTCCCTTCAACGAGCCTGCATCTCCCATTCCCGGTCGGCGGGCCATCCGATTGTTCGGTCGGCGGCTTCCCGGTGCCATGCTTCTGGCCCTACTGGTGGTGGTGGCGGTGATCGTGCTGATCGGTGTGGTGGTAGTCGTCGGTTGACGTCGGACTCCGGGGTAGTGTCCTGGCCATGACCACGCGAGCGATGGACCGGGGTTGACAACCATGAGAGGCATTCTTTTCGACGGCCGGACGGCCATGGTGACCGACGAACTCGGGGTCGCCGATCTGGCCCCCGACCAGGTTCGGGTGCGGATCGGGGCGGCCGGAGTGTGCCACTCCGACCTGTCGGTGATCAACGGCACCTTCGGTTCGATGTTCTCCCCGCCTTTCGTCATGGGCCACGAGGGGGCCGGCGAGGTCGTGGCGGTGGGCGGCGGCGTTACCACCGTGGCGGTGGGCGACCATGTGGTGATCGCCACCATCGACAACTGCGGCCGCTGCTCGGTGTGCGTCACCGGTCATCCCACCCTGTGCCAGTTCTCCAAGCTGGGGGCGGCCATTGCCCGGCGCAACGAGACCGGCGAGGAGCCCGGCCCCGGCGACCTGCCCGCCTACTTCACCTACCGGGGCGAACAGATCCTCGGCTTCGCCAACACCGGGGTGTTCGCCGAGGAGGTGGTGGTGGGTCAGGGCCAAGTGGTGGCCATCGACAAACGGGTGCCGTTCACCAGCGCCTGCCTCATCGGTTGTGGGGTGCTCACCGGTACCGGTGCCATTTTCAACCGGGCCAAGGTTTATCGGGGTGACAGCGTGGCGGTGATCGGGGTGGGCGGAATCGGCCTGAACGTGATCCAGGCCGCTCGCATTGCCGGGGCGACCAGGATCATCGCCATCGACAACAACCCAGCCAAGGAGGACTTCGCCCGCCGGTTCGGGGCCACCCACTTCATGGATGCCGGCGAGGTGGCCGCGGTGGATACGGTGCAGGACGTATCGCCCGGCGGGGTGGACTGTTCGGTGGAGTGCGTGGGCAACACCAGCCTGATGAGAGAGGCGATGGAGATGCTGCGGCCCGGCGGCCGGATGGTAATCCTGGGGGTGGCCGGCATGGAGGCCGAGATGACCATAGCCCCGTTCCAGCTCTACCAGGACAAGTCGATCATGGGATGTCGCTACGGCTCCTCCCGGCCCGCTTTCGATATTCCCGCACTGGTCGATCTGTACCTCGACAACCGGTTGCTGCTGGACGAGCTGGTGTCGGCCACCTACGACCTGGCCGAGCTGGATCGGGCGTTCGAGGACCTCGAAACCGGCAAACTGGCCCGCGGCGTGCTCGACCTGAGCTGAGGCTCGGCACTGATCGAGGCTCGACCCGAGCCGAGGTTCGGCGCTGATCGAGGCTCAGCCCGAGCAGGGGCTCAGCCCGCCGGGGTCTCAGTGATGTCGGCGTCGAGGTCGAGGTCGAAGTACTTGGCGGGGTTCTCCAGCAGCACCTTGCGGGCGATGGCCTCGTCCACCTTGGGGAAGTGCTCGGCGATGTACTCCTGGGAGTCGGGGTACGAGCCCACCGAGTGGGGGAAGTCGGAGCCCCACATGATGTTGTCCCACGGGATGATATCGGCCATGTCGAACACCACCGGGTCCCGAATCACGCTGAAGTGGAAATGGTCCACCACCTGTTCGCTGGGCTTGCGGTCGTAGTTCACCTTGAACCAGTCGCTGAACAGGTCGTAGTTGTCGTCGAGGAAGTACAACGTTCCCGGCAACCAGCTCGCGTTGGTTTCGGCGAAGTAGAACTTGATCCCCGGGAACCGATCCAGCACACCGGCGGCGATGAGCTGGGCCATGCAGTACACCGGGGCGTGGTTGCCGGCCCGTTGCACCAGTGCGCTGGCCCATGGGCTGTTGGCCGTACCGGTGGCGGCCGACTGGGGTGGTGCCTCTCGGGCCCCGAAGCCGAAGTGGGGGGCCAGCTTGAGGCCCAGCTCCATGCTCTTCTCCCAGAACTTGTCGTCCACCGGATCGGCGTAGGGAGTGCCGTTGGGAAAGTTGTAGAACGCCACCGAGGGCAGGCCCGCCTCGGCTACGAACTCCAGCTCCTCCACCGCGTGATCTATGCCGCTGATGGGGATGACCGCGTTGCCGATGAGACGATCGGGGGCCACCGAGCAGTAGTCGTGGGCCAGGAAGGTGTTGTAGGCCCGAATCATCGAGCGGTACACATCGGGGTCCTTGATGCCCTCCAAGAAGCGGCTGGCGAACACCGGCGGGAACAGCACCTCGGCATCGATGCCGTCGAGGTCTTGCTCCTTGAGCCGCTGCTCGGCCGGGCCGGCCCCCTCGGCCGGACTGCCGTCGGCGTTGTAGTAGGTGCCGCCGGAGAACTTCACCTTGTCCCGCCCGGCGATGTTCTGGCCGTTGCGGAGCATGGGCTGACCCTCGATCAACCACCCCTCCCCGCCCTCGGGCAGATGGATCAGGCGGGGGGCCCGATCCCTCCACTTCTCGGGCACGTACTTGACGAAGAAGTCGGGTGGTGTCTCCACATGCCCGTCTGAGCTGATGACCCTGTACTTTCGACCCATGATCGAAGTGTATGCCTGCCGGGCCGAACTGAAAAATGGAGGGCCGATGAAAAACCGAACGAAAACCCGATCAACCAGGGTTCGAGCCGTGCTGGGGTTGGCTCTGGCCCTGGGTCTGGCCGCCACCGGCTGCTCCTCATCGAGCAACGACGACACCGGGGCTCCAACCACCGCGCCGACCGAGGTGCCGACCACCGCGGGGGCAACCACTACACCGACCGAGGTGCCGACCACCGCGGGGACAACCACTACACCGACCGAGGTGCCGACCGAGGTGCCGACCGAGACTACGACTACCGCGGTGCCGACCGAAGTCCCGACCACCGCGACTGCTACTTCGGTTCCGGGGGATCGGGGCGAGCCGGAGCCTCGGATGTACACCGAGGTCGGTCCCCATCCGGTGGGGGTCATGACCCTGGTTCTGGGGGACGAGGCCGATGGGCGACTGGTGGAGGTGTGGTATCCCACCACTTCCGGCGCGGTGGCCGGATTGGAGACCGAGCAGTTCGACTCCGGTAGTGCCATCCCCGAGGCGTTCCGCAGCCTTTTGCCCTCGGAGTTGCAGAGCATGGTGGAGACCAACGCCTACCGGGACGCCCCCGTTGCCCCCGACGAGTACCCGGTGGTGCTGTACAGCCACGGCTACGGTGGGCACAACAAGGTGGCCATCTTCCACACCGTTCACCTGGCCTCCTGGGGGTTCGTGGTGGCCTCCATCGAGCACACCCACCGGAACCTGGCCGCTCAGACCACCGGGCAGGCTCGATTCGATCCCGAGGCCGACCGAGCCGATATCGCCGATACCCTGGCCGCCCTCGATACCGATCTCTCCGGGACGGCCGACACCTCCCGCACCGGGGTGATCGGCCATTCCGCCGGTTCCTTCACCGCCATCGACGCCCTGGCCAACGACTCGGTGCTCACTGCCGTATCCCTGTCGGGAGGGGGCTCAGATCCCGTCGAGGATCGGGGCAAGCCGGTGCTGGTGATCGCGGCCGAGTTGGACCAGGTGGTGCCGGTTTCCACCAGCCTGGAGCTCTACGAGGCCCTGACCGGGCCACGCCGGTTCGTCGAGCTGGCCCGGGCGGGGCACAACAGCTTCACCGACAGTTGCCCCCAGATCCTGGAAATGGGTGGGTTGGGCCTCCTGGAACCGCTGCTGGGAGCCGCTCAGGTGGCCCGGGCCGAGGATGGTTGCACCCCCGACTACGCCGATCCGGCCCTGACCTTCGCGGCGCTAAACCACCTGGCTGCATCCCATTTCCTCACGGTGCTGGCCGGTGTGGATGCCCCCATAAACCCCGAGTTTGCCGACCACATCGGCATCGGCCTGATCACCTACGGCGAAACCGACTGAGCCCAAGGTCGCCTCGGGATTACCCCGGGGCCGCCGGTCGGCTCACCCCGCCTCGATCCGGGTCGGGATTACCCCGGGGCCGCCGGTCGGGATTACCCCGGCTCGATCCGGGTCGGGATTACCCCGGGGCCGCCGGTCGGGATTACCCCGGGTCATTCCAGGCCGAGGTGGTGGCGGGCGAACCGGCGGTAACCGGCGGCGCTCCAGTTGTCGTGATCCTCGCCCCACCCGGTGACCTCGCCGAAGGTCCATTCGCTGAGGCAGTTCCAGGTCCATATGTTGGGGTTGAGGTGAACACCGATTCGGTTCACCGCCCGGCTGTGGGCGTTCAGCTCCCGGCCCAACTCGTCGGTGGCAACGATGCGCACCGCGGTGGGCGCACCGGTGCCCGGATCCCGCTCCAACACGTCGCGCCGTCCCTGACCGGGAACCAGGCGGGCGTACTCGCCGTCCTGGCGGTAATAGCCATGGATGACGATGCAGTCGGGGTCGTCGCCCTCGCCGTAGGCCATGGTCAGGGCATGGAAGCCGTCGTCGTCCGACGCGGTGGCGTAGCTGTAACCACCCCGGACGGCCCCGTGCATGGTGGTGCCGAACTGGCTGCGCGGCCCCCACGACCGATCCCGCATCCCGTAGGCGTCCACCTCGTACCGGTCGTCGCCCAGTCGGATGGTGCCTCGGTAGCGGCCGGGTTGGTCCAGATGGGCGTCGCCCAGGTAGTTGGGCGGGGCCACCCCGGTGAACTCCAGATCGACCTCGACCTCGCCGCTGTCCTGACACGAGAAGCCGATTCGATACTGCTTCAGGGGCTCGATCACCCGATAGCGGATGCCGTTGGGCAGCTCGATGCGGCTCAGCGGCTGGTCGGGTAGGGGAAGGTGCCAGAAGTTCTTGGCGTAGCGGCAGTTCCAGATCTGGTCGCCCCGGTCGTCCCAGAAGAACGCCCCGCCGGAGGTGACCCCCTGGTTGGGCCGGAAGAACGGGTAGAGCTGACCCGACAGCTTGTGCTCGGGCGCGGCGAAGGTGAACCAGCAGGTCTCCGTCCAGTAGGGGTCGTCGGAGGTCGGGGGATGGAACTCGTCGTCGGGGTGGGCGGCGTGGTCGGAGGGCATGTACGTCATGCTAAGGCTTGAGCGACGCTTCGGGGTCCACGGACAGGGGTTTCGAGACCGACCTACCCATCACCCGCTCCACCGTCAACGTAGCGACGCTTCGCGGGGTTCACGGCCAGGGGTGTCGAGGGCAGGAACGTCGTGCTATCCATGGAGGATGACTCTGGGGCCTGACGATCTGGTGCTCAGCTCCGGCTCGCTCGACAATCCTCCGCTCGAGGTGTTGGTGGAGGCCGCGGTGGGCGGCGGGTTCGCCGGTTTGACCCTGTGGCCCGCGGCATATCCGCCCGATCCGGCCATGGGCGAGCGCATCCGCGACGCCGGGCTGGCCGTGGTGGACATGGACGCCGCCATCGTGTGGGTGGGTCCCGGTGATCCCGGTGGGCCGTACTACGAGGAGGCTCCTCGGGAAGTGGTGTTCGAGACCGCCGCCGCGCTGGGGGCCACCGGTGTGAATGCCCTGCTGGTCCGTCGGGGATCCACCACCCGGGAACAGGTGGTGGAGGCCATGGCCGACCTCGCCGACCAGGGAGCCGCCATCGGGATGAACGTGTACATGGAGTTCAGTCGGAACCGGCCCGTTCCCGACCCTCGAGCCAGCGCCGAGGTGGTGGCCGCCACCGGCCGGGCCAACTGCGGCCTCACCGTGGACTTCTGGCACGTGTACTACGGCCCCGGCGACTTCTCCGACCTCGCCTGGATCCCCGGTCATCTGATCGGAGCCCTTCAGCTCAACGACGCCCCCGCCGAGTTCCCCGACGACCTGGACTGGGCCACCCGCTACCGGCGCGCCGTACCCGGCGAGGGAGCGATGGACCTACCGGGCGCACTCCGGGTCATCCGCGACACCGGGTGCCGGGCCCCCCTCACCCTGGAGGTGTTCGACGGTGATCGTCTGGGGGAACTGGGGCCCGAGGGTTTTGCCCTCCTGCTCGGCGATGCCGCTCGCCGGGTACACGACCAGGCCCGCGGTTAGACCCCCACCCCCACCCGCACCGGGAGCCCCACCTCGCCGGCCAGGCCGAGATGAATGCCGCGGTTAGACCCCCACCCCCACCCGCACCGGGAGCCCCACCTCGCCGGCCAGGCCGAGATGAATGCCGCGGTTAGACCCCCACCCCCATCCGCACCGGGAGGCCGGCAGCCCGGTACACCGCGTCGATCAACTCCATGGTTCTGATCGACTCCGCCGGTGGGTACGGGTTGGGACCGCCGTCCTCGACGCAGGCTCGAAAGGCCCGGAGCTGGCAGGTGTAAGTGGCCACCGGCTCGGCGGTTTCGTGGAGGATGGTGTCGCCATCGGCATCGGTCAGGGCAAGACCATTGCCCCACATGGGGGCCAGCGGGTTGTCGATGTGCAGCCGACCCCGGGTGCCGGTCACCTCGACCTCGGCCCGGAACTCGAAACCGAATTCATCGGGGTCGACCGCCTCGGGGTCGCCCAGTTCGGCCTTTCGTTCGGTGCCGGTGAACGCCGAGACCATGGTTGCGGTGGCCCCGTGGTCGCGATAGCGCAGCTCCGCGGTCGTGCGGACGTCCACGTCGGGAGCCATCTCCTCGGCCTCGGCCCGCACCACGTCCAGCTCACCGAATGCCCTCAGATTGCCGAGGGCGTAACAACCGGTGTCCATCAGGGCCCCGCCCGCCAGGTCGTAGCGGTAGCGGATGTCGCCGGGGCCATGCATGGACGGAAAGACCATCTCCGCCCGGACATGGCCGACCTCGCCCACCGCTCCGGCGGCCACCAGCTCGACGGCCCGGTCGGCCTGGGGATGGAAACGCCAGTGGAACGCCTCCATCACCACCAGCCCGGTGCGATCGGCGGCCTCGGCCACCCGGCGGGCCTCGTCGGTGTTGGCGGTGAACGGCTTCTCCAGCAGTACCGGCTTGCCCGCCTCCAGCGCGGCGATGGTCCAGCGGGCGTGGTGGGAGTTGGGCAGCGGGTTGTACACCGCATCTATCTCGGGGGAGGCCAGCAGGTCGTCGTAGCCGTCGTACACCCGGGGAATGTCGTGCTCGGCGGCATAGATCCGGGCCCGCTCCCGGTCGCGGGCGGCCACCGCGGCCACTTCCACCCCGGCCAACTCCCGAGCCGGTTCGATCAGGGCCATGGGTCCGATCCAGGCTGCCCCCAACATTCCGATGCGCATGGCCGAAGACTACGCGGCGAAGGCGGCCTGGAGGTCGGCGGCCAGCTCGGGACGACAGACGAGGATGCCGGATTACGCGGCGAAGGCGGCCTGGAGGTCGGCGGCCAGCTCGGGACGGCAGACGAGGATGCCGGATTACGCGGCGAAGGCGGCCTGGAGGTCGGCGGCCAGCTCGGGACGACAGACGAGGATGCCCCACTGGGCCGGGTCGTGGCGGTTGTAGCGCAGGGGGGAGCCGTCGAGATGGGAGGCATGCAGGCCCGCGGCCAGGGCCACCGCCACCGGGGCGCAGGTGTCCCACTCGTAGAGTCCGCCGGCGTGGACCCAGGCATCGGCCTCGCCGGTCACCACGGCCATGGCCTTCACCCCGGCCGAACCCACGCCGTAGACGTCGGCGTCCAGGTGACGGGCCAGCCGATGGCCGTCCCACTGCACCCGGGAGCGGGACATCACCACCACCGGCCGCCGCCGCCCACCGGTGTCGGGCAAACCGCCACGGGCCGCGGTACTGAAGGTGCGACTCCAGGCCGGAACGGCCACCGCCCCGGCGACCGGCAGGCTGTTCATCGCCAGGCCGACATGAACCGCCCAGGTGTTGCTCCACTGGTCGGCGAAGTCCGACGACCCGTCCAGAGGATCGACGATCCACACCCGCTCGGCGTCCAGGCGGGCCCCGTCGTCGTGCCCCTCCTCCGAAAGCACCATGTCGTCGGGTCTCAGCCGAGCCAGCGCCCCGGTGAGATAGCGATGGCTGATCCGGTCGCCCGCCAGCTCCCGCTGGAGATAGCCGACGCCGGACTCGTCCATCTCCTCCCGCAGGGCCTGGAGGTGGTCGCCGGCCTGCTGGGCCAACCAGTGGGCCAGCTCGTGATCATCGGGCTCCGTGGTCGATGGTGCCTCGTTCATGGGGCCGGCACCACGAGGAGACCGCTGTGACCCCGGAACGGGAGCTCGATGGTCGATGGTGCCTCGTTCATGGGGCCAGCACCACCGGTCGCCAGTCGAGCACCGGCACCGGGGGGTTGCCGTCCCGCTCGGCCTGCACGATCACGGTGAACGCCAGCAGACGGCCGTTGGCCACCGGATGGCCGGCATCGAGCGTGGCGATCACCTCCACCACGTCGTCCTCGAAGACCGGGCCGGTGTGGTCGCACCGGTGCCAGCCCACCACGGTGGCCGCGGTGGGCAGCAGACGTACCAGCCCCGCCTGGGCCAGGCCCATGGTGTGGCCGCCGTAGACCAGCCGCCTGCCCTCCTGGCCCAGGGTCGCGTCCCGATGGGGCGGGGCCAGGTTCTGGGTGAGCCTCACCAGCGCGGGGGCATCGGTAACCGTGTCCCGCAGCGAATCCCGACGAGTCTCTCCCACCGGCCACCGTTGGGGAGCACCGAGCGGGCTCAGGTCCCAATCGATCGGGGCGACCTCGGCCAAGGGGGCTATGTCGAGCGCCCCCCGGGCGTCCCCCAGCTCGTCGTCGTGGCCGGTGGGGTTATCGGATCGACGGTGGACCAGCGCGCACCGCTCGAAGTCGAGCACCCGGCGGTGGTGGTCGTCCACGGTACGGATGCCGAGCAGAACCAGGCCCCGGGGGGGTCGGTCGGGGCGGGCCGAGGCCTCCCGCAGGCCCAGCACGGTCACCGTGGTGGTGAGGGTCCGTCCCACCCGCACGGTTCGCAGCAGGCGCACCCCCCGGTAGAACAGATTGGCCACCACCTTGCGGGTGGCCACCGTGGACTGACCGATGGCCACCTGTAGCACCAGCGCGGGGTTGACCACCGCGCCGGGGCGACCGGTGACCGCCTCGGCCAGGGGCCGGCTCAGGCTCACGGCCAGGGGATCACCACAGATGGCCTGGTAGACGGCGGCCTCGCCCGGCCCGATGGTGATGGCCGGGGCGGGGTCGAGCTGCATGCCCACCGTGAAATCCTCGAACCACGGGCCATCCCCTGCCGGTGCAACCACGCCCCGCAGTAAACCACGCCGACCGCGACAGGCCAGTCTCCAATGGCTGCAACTTTCGGAAAGGATGCAACCACGCCGACCACTGCGACCGGGTGCCGTCGGCGACCACGGAACGGTTGTTGCTCCCGGCGGGTGCGGGGGGTATGGTGGGGCAATTCACTCGGAGGCAGTGATTTTTGCTTCCCCCCGACAGCTACAACTGAGGAGGCCGGCAATGCCGGAGGGTGATGTCATTGGCGAGGGCAGGCGACTTGCGTTGTTGAGTCGTCTGACCGAGGTTCTGGGAGAAGAGGAGGCGTGGACATTGATGGATTCCCTTCCACCCGTGCCCTGGGACCGTCTGGCGACCAGGGAGGACATACGGGTGACCAGGGAGGCTATACGGGCCTCCGAGGAACGACTTCGCATCGAGATGAACGCCGGGTTCAAGGAGCTACGCGGGGAGATGAAGGAACTGCGGGGGGATCTATTGCTTCAGATGGCCAACCTCTTCCGTACGGTCATTTTCGCGGTCGCCGGCTTCGCGGTGGCGGTTGTGGGAGCCGTGGTGGCCGTCGGTCTCGCATAGTTTTCGACGGCGGGCCTCGGCCCGGCCCGCGTTGCCGGCGAAAACAGGAGGCGACCGGCAACTCCACCCGATGGCGGCAGTAGGGTCGGGTCATGGCAGCGGTTGCATCCGGGGAGACTCCGGTCATCATCGAGGTGGCCATCAACGGCATCACCACCCCCGACATAAATCCCAACGTCCCACTGACCCCCGAGGCCATCGGCAGCAATGCTCTGGCCTGCCTGGAGGGGGGCGCGGCCATCGTCCACACCCACAATCACGACATCGGCCTCACCAGAGCCGACGCCGCCGGTCCCTACATCGAAGCCATGACTCCGGTGCTGGCCGCCCGCCCCGACGCCCTGTGGTACCCGACGCTCACCTCGGGGGCCGACCACCAGGCCCGCAACGCCCACCTGGACATGATCGCCGCCGAGGTGCCCCTCCGTATGGCGGTGGTCGACCCCGGTTCCACCAACATCGGTACGGCCGGCCCCGACGGCCTGCCGGTGGGGGGCACCTACAAGAACGACTACGCCGACATCCGGGCCAGCTTCGATCGGTGCCGGGACCGGGGCTGGGGGCCGGCACTGGCCATCTACGAGCCCGGCTTCTTGCAGTGCGTGTTGTCGTACCACCGGGCCGGACGCCTGCCCGCCGGGTCCATGGCCAAGCTCTACTTCGGCGGCGAGTGGGGGCTGACCCGCCGGGCCAAAGGGGTGACCTTCGGCCTCTCGCCCACCAGGCACGCCCTGCTGGCCTACCTGGACATGCTGGAGGGGACCGGCATTGCCTGGTCGGTGTCGGTGTGGGGCGGCGATCTCATGGCCACCCCGGTGCCCCGTCTGGCCCTGGAACGGGGCGGCCATCTTCACGTGGGCATCGAGGAGTTCTACGACCCGGACCGCTCCCCCACCAACCAGGAGCTACTGGCCGAGGCGGTGGCGCTGTGCGCCGAAGTGGGTCGTCCGGTGGCGAGCTGCACGGAGGCGGCCGAGATGCTGGAGCTGCCCTGAACCGCCGGGGCGAGCACGACCGGATGCGGACCTGGTGGATACGGATCTGGGCACGGATCAACCGGACACCGGCACTGCCGCCGGGCACGGGTGGCTAGACACAGACATTGTCCAGGGAGCCGAGCCCCTCGATCTCGGAGGTGATCCGGTCGCCGGGCTTCAGGTATGCGCCTCGGGATTGACCCACTCCGCCGGGGGTTCCGGTGAAGACGAGGTCGCCGGGATGCAGGGTCAGGATCGACGACAGATGGGCCACCATTTCCGCAACCGGGCGTATGAGCAGGCTGGTACGGCTGTTCTGGCGCAGCTCCCCGTTGACGCGACAGGAGATGGCCAGATCGTCGGGGTCGTCGACCAGGTCGGGGCTCACCAGCGCCGGGCCGGTGGGGCCGAAGGTGGCTCGGGACTTGCCCAGGGAGAACTGGGGTGGGGTGGCTGCGATCTGCAACGCCCGGTCGGAGATGTCCTGGCCGATCATCAGCCCGGCCACCCGGTCCCAGACCTGATCCTGGTCCACGGCCCGGGTCTCCGCGCCGATCACCACCACCAACTCGCACTCGTAGTCGCAACGATCCCCCACCAGCTTGACCGGGCCGGTCGGACCGGTCAGACAGCTAGGGAACTTGGTGAACACCACCGGGGCCTCGCTGGTGGTCCGGCCCAGGTAGTTCGCCTCGTCCATCTCCCGCACGTGGTCGCGGTAGTTGAGGCCGTAGGCGAACACCTGCCGGGGGGCGGGAATCGGTGGTCCCAGCTCGGTCGGGTCGGCCCGGCCATCGGGAGCCCCCCGACCGGCCCAGCGACGGTGCAGCTCATCCATGCGGGTCAGGGCCTCCATCGGGTGGATTCCCAGCCCCCAGTAGTCCTGGCCCTCCAGCAGCACCGCCTCACCGGCGTGATTGGCCAGCCGAAAGCTCACGGCGATCTCCTTCTGATGGTTTCTGATGTTGCGGTGGTTTCCGGCCCTGTGGTGGTTGGTGCGGATGTCCGTTCCGCCGGTGCTACAAGTACCGGCACTACAGGGTCGCGGCCAGTTCGACCGCCGAGCGCATCCACCGGCACTACAGGGTCGCGGCCAGTTCGACCGCCGAGCGCATCCACCGGTGCTACAGGGTCGCGGCCAGTTCGACCGCCGAGCGCATCGCCCCCTCGAGGAATCCGGGTTGGGCGCAGTCGCCCACGGTGTGGATCTCGGCCCCGGCGGCCCTCAGCTCATCGGCCAACGACCGGTCGGCCACCAACTCGGAGGTAACCACCACCCGATCGGTGGGGGTGGTCTCCTCGGTGCCGTTGTTGCGCCACACAACCCCTTCGCCGGTGATCGCCACCACCTCGGCCCCGGCAACCAGGTTCACCCCGGCTCGGTCCAACTCGTGTACCGCTCGCCAGCGGC
The DNA here is from genome assembly GCA_965115985.1 of Acidimicrobiales bacterium. Lineage (GTDB taxonomy): Bacteria > Actinomycetota > Acidimicrobiia > Acidimicrobiales > Bin134 > Poriferisocius. The sequence continues at coordinate 3,074,602 of OZ220474.1, read as the reverse complement.
CGGGCAACCCCAGCGAGCGCCCGAAGGCCGGGCCCGATTCGATCAGGGTGACCTCGGCACCCTGGCGATGGGCAGCCTCGGTCACCCCGAGGCCGGGCAGGTCGCCGCCCAGCACCGTCACCCGGGCGGCATCCAGCGGGGCATCGTCGAGCAGCCACGGGGCCAGGTCGTCAACCCCCCACACCCGGGGGTCGTCGATGCCGTCCACCGCGGGCCGGCCCCACCGGCCCCCCACCGCCACCACCACCGCATGGGGCGACAGCGCACTCACACCGTCCGCATCCAGACGGGTGCCGAGCCGGACGTCGACCCCCAGCCGGTCGAGCTGGTGCTCGAACCATCCCAGGAGCTCCGCGTTCACATCGCTGGTGGCCGAGGCCAGCGCCCACCGTCCCCCAAGCCGGTCGGACGCCTCGGCCAGGATCACCTCGTGACCCCTCAGGGCGGCCACCCGGGCCGTCTCCATGCCCGAGGGCCCGCCCCCCACCACCAGCACATTCCTGGTCGATGGTGCGGCCTCCGCGGTGAGGGAATCCTCCCGGCCCAGAAATCCGTTGCCCGCGCACCGGGTGCCCTTGCGCAGGAAGATGTTGCCGATGCAGCGGTAGTGGTACACGCACGGACGCACGTCCTCGGGCCGGCCCTCGCCCAGCTTGTTGACCAGGTCGGGGTCGGCCAGGATCTTGCGGCCCATGGCCACGAAGTCGAAGACACCATCGGCAATGTGGCCGTCGGCGGCCTCGGGGCTGATCCGCCCCACCGCGATGACCGGCACATCCACCTCGGACTTGATCGCCGCGGTGTTGGCCACCAGCAGCTCGGGCACGTGGGGGGCGTAGGAGTCGGTCGGGCCGGTGGCGATACCGGGGTCGTGATAGGCCGACACGTGGATGGCGTCGGCCCCGGCGGCGGCCGCCCGGCGGGCGTTGTGGACGGCGTCGTCCAGAACGATGCCGTCGATGTTCGTCTCGGTGCTGTTGAGCCGCACCCACACCGGGTAGTCGTCGCCCACCCGCCGGCGAATCTCGGTCAGGATCTCCACCAGGAACCGGGCCCGATTCTCCACCGATCCGCCGTACTCGTCGTCGCGGGTGTTGATGGTGGGCGACAGGAAGGCATCGATGAGGTAGCCGTGGCCGCCGTGCAGTTCCACCCCGTCCACCCCGGACGTCCGGGCCCGCACGGTGGCGGAAGCGAACTGGTCCACCACGGTGGCGATGTCGTCGTGGTCCATCACCCGGTAGTGGACCTTGGCGGTGGGGGCGACGAGCGGTTCGGCCATCATGGCCCCCTCGTCGCCGGTGACCATCGCGTACAACGGATCCACGGTGGCCGGCCCCGGCACCGACGGCACCCACAGGGGGCGGCCGGCCATGGTGTCCTGGAGAGCGATCTTGCCGGCGTGGGTGAGCTGCATGGCGATCTTGCCGCCGTGGGCGTGGACCCGGTCGGCGGCTCGCTTCCACGACGGGATGAACCGGTCGTCGGACATGGCGGTCTGACGCTTGTTGGAGCAGCCCACCGGGAAGGCCACCGCCACCGATCCCAGCATCACCATCGCCATGCCACCCCGGGCCCGGGCCTCCAGGTAGGCGACCTGGTCGTCGGACACCTCGCCGTTCTCGTCGCCCAACTCCTCGCCCATCGGGGCCATGATCAGCCGATTGCGCAACTCCAGGGTGCCGATACGCCCCGGTGACAGCAGATGCTCGTAGTTCATGGCCCAATCATGGCCCATGGGAACCAACCAGGGCAGGACTCGGACAGGACACGGATCGGGATCGACCGGGGCGGTTGATCGACCAGGGCAGGATTCGACCGGGGCGGTTGATCGACCAGGGCAGGATTCGACCGGGGCGGTTGATCGACCAGGGCAGGATTCGATCGGTGCAGGACACGATCTGAATAAGAACCGCTGGTTGAACCGGTGCAGGCGTATTGTCCCTGGGTGTCTTTAATTGCGGCATGGGGGTTGACCAAGCGGTTCGGTGATTTCACCGCGGTTGACGGCATCGATTTCCAGGTCGACCGGGGCGAGGTGTTCGGCTTCCTGGGGCCCAACGGCGCGGGCAAGTCGTCCACCATGCGGATGATCGGCTGCGTGTCCAACCCGACCGGAGGGGCACTGCGCATAATGGGCATGGATCCGGCTCGGGAGGGCACCCTCATCCGGGCCCGCCTGGGGGTGGTGCCCCAGCAGGACAATCTGGACGAGGAACTGTCGGTGGCCGACAACCTGTACGTGTACGGGCGGTACTTCGACCTGCCCCGGTCGGTGCTGCGCCCCCGCATATCCGAGTTGCTGGAGTTCGTGCAGCTCGACGGGCGGGCCGACGATCATGTCGAGCCGCTGTCGGGGGGCATGAAGCGTCGCCTGATCATTGCCCGGGCGCTGATCAGCGACCCGGAGGTGCTGCTGCTGGACGAGCCCACCACCGGCCTCGATCCCCAGGCCCGCCATGTGGTGTGGGAACGGCTGTGGACGTTGAAGCGCCGGGGAGTCACCCAGGTTCTGACCACCCACTACATGGACGAGGCCGAGCAGCTCTGCGACCGGCTGGTGGTGATGGATGGGGGCCGGATCGTGGCCGAGGGATCACCCCGCCAACTCATCGAGCGCTACTCCACCCGGGAGGTGGTGGAACTGCGGGCCCACGACCGCACGGCGGCGCTCACCGACGGGTTGGTCTCTTCGGGCGATCGGGGCGAACCGCTGCACGAGAGGATCGAGGGAACTTCCGAAGGAGAACGGCCCCAGCCCCTCCGAGGCGATCCCCTGTACGAGCAGTTGGTCTCTTCGAATGATCGGGGCGACCCCCTGTACGAGCGGATCGAGGAGTTGCCCGACCGGGTGCTGCTGTACACCGATCACAGTGAGCGGGTGGTGGCCCAACTCGGCGAGGTCAAGCCCGAAAGCGTGCTGGTGCGCCGCAGCACGCTCGAGGACGTGTTCTTGCACCTGACCGGCCGATCATTGGTCGATTGACCACGGGTTGATTGATGCCCCACACCGCGTTCCCCAATCCTCGGCCGGTGGTTCCGGCATGACGCGCCCCCCGACCCCCAGCCCCTCGGCCGGTGGTTCCGGCATGACGCGCCCTCCGAACCCCGGCCCATGGTTGGCGTTGGAGTACTGGTTGGTGGCTTACCGGCGCAATTGGAAGGGGTCGCTTCTGACCAGCTTCCTGAGCCCGATTCTGTTCCTGGCCGCCATGGGGCTGGGGCTGGGCTCGCTGGTGGACGCCCAGGTGGGTTCCGGGCAGAACCTGGGTGGGTTGGGCTACCTGGATTTCTTGGCCCCCGGACTGTTGGCCGGCAACGCCATGCTGTTGGCGGTGAACGAGTCCACCTACCCGGTAATGGGCGGCTTCAAGTGGTACCGCACCTATCTGGCCATGGCCGCCTCCCCCCTGCGGGACCGGGACATCCTGTGGGGTCATTTCGCCTACATGGGGTTCCGGATCGGGCTGGCCGGTTTCGTGTTCCTGGCGGTGATGGCCGCGTTCGGCGCGGTGTCGTCGCCGCTGGCGGTGCTGGCCCCGGTGGGTGCCACCCTGTGCGGCCTGGCCTTCGCCACCCCCACCGCGGCCTTCGTGGCCACCCGGGTAAACGCCGACAACTTCAGCACCTTCACCCGGTTCGTGATCATGCCCATGTTCTTGTTCTCGGGCATCTTCTACCCGGTGTCACAGCTTCCGGTGGGGCTGGAGCAGATCGCCTGGCTCACCCCGGTATGGCACGGGGTACGGATGTGCCGGGCACTGACCACCGGCGATGACCTGGGATGGGAGATGGGTGGTCACGCGGCCTACCTGGTCGTGCTGATCCTGGTGGGGGCTCTGGCCGCCGGCCGGACCTTCTCCCGGAGATTGTACGAGTGATGCCCCGGGGGTTGCGTGAAATGATCCGCCGAGGGTTGCGCGAGTGATGCCCCTGAGGTTGTGCGAAATGATCTCCCGGAGATTGTACGAGTGATGCCCCGGGGGTTGTGCGAGTGATGCTCATATTGGCGTCCCGGCGGTTCACCCGAGTGGTGGAGCGGAACATCACCGTGTACCGCCGCACCTGGGTGGTGTTGTTGACCGGGTTCTTCGAGCCGGTGTTCTACCTGCTGTCCATCGGTATCGGCATCGGCGAACTGGTGGGCGATGTGACCGTCGGGGGCCGGACGATCGACTACCGCACATTCGTCGCGCCGGGACTGCTGGCCACCTCGGCCATGAACGGGACCTTCTACGACAGCACCATGAACATGTACTACAAGCTCACCTGGGCCAAGATCTACGACGCGGTGCTGGCCACCCCCGTGGGGGTGGCCGATCTAGCACTGGGCGAGATGAGCTGGTCGGTGCTGCGAGCCAGCCTGTACGGGGCCGGATTCCTGGGAGTCATGGCCGGATTCGGACTGGTGGACTCGCCGTGGGCGATTGCCGCCCTGCCGGGAGCGACCCTGATCGGCTTCACTTTCGCCGCTCTGGGCATGGCCGCCACCAGCTATATGCGGAGCTGGAACGATCTGGACCTGGTGACCGTGCCGCTCATAGTGCAGTTCCTGTTCTCGGCCACGTTCTTCCCACTGAACACCTACCCCCGAGCGGTGCAGTTCCTGGTGCAGGCCACCCCGCTCTATCACGGCGTGGCCCTGGAGCGGGCCTTCATCACCGGCGACGTCGGCTGGGGCCTGCTGGTCCACGTCGCCTACCTGATGGCGCTCACCACCATCGGTGCCATCATCGTCAACCGCCGCCTCGGCCGGTTGCTGACTCCGTAATTCACTGATCCAAGCAGCAACCCTGAGGCTTGGTGGGGCCGGAGCCCGGCCGGTTGATCGATCCGACTACAAGTCCGAACCACGGATGACGGTGCCGGGTTGGACGCCGGAGTCGGAGTCGATGTCGTCAAGTCGCAGGGCCATGAGCATGCGGAACTCGTCGTCGTCCGCCACGGTGTGATCGATGGAGGCCACCCGGGTGGGAATCGCCTCGTCGCCCACCTCGACCACCAGCCCGTCGCCCTGCCGGACCCGGCCGGTAATGGTTCGGCCGATGACGAAGAAGGCCTCGGCCGACATGGCCTCGGTGCGGACCACCTCGAACCGGAACGGCTCCTTGCTGCGCCGCCACCGCTTGAGAAACGTGCGCCAGTTTCGGGGCTGGTCGTCCCACTCCCCTTCCACGATGCCCGGTGAGGAACCCATGGGGGCAACCTAGCGCACCGAAGCGACAAAAGGACTGCGCTCAGCGTTCTCCCTCCCGGAATCCTGGTGGGACGGCCCTCGGAGTTGGGCTTCGGGGAGAAGCCGGGCCGTGGGGCGGGTATTGTGTTTCGAGCCCCTGCCGCCAACCCGGAGAGCCCCATGAGCGATCGCTACACCATCATATCGGCCGACTGCCACGCCGGTGCCAACCACGAGACCTACCGAGGGTATCTCGAATCCAAGTACCTGGACGACTTCGACGCCTGGCGGGAGAAGTATCGCAATCCGTTTCGCGACCTTCAGGACGGAGGCCGGGTCCGCAACTGGGACAACGAGCGTCGGCTCGGCGACCTGTACGCCGACGGCCAGGTGGGCGAGGTGGTGTTTCCCAACACCGTGCCCCCCTTCTTCCCCAGTTTCATCCTCTTCGCCCGCCCGCCCCGATCCGACCAGCTCGAGCACCGACTGGCCGGCATCCGGGCCCACAACCGCTGGCTGGCCGACTGGTGCGCCGAGTACCCCCACCAGCGAGCCGGCATCGGCCAGACCTTCTTGAACGACGTGGACGAGGCCATCGCCGACGTGGAGTTCATCGCCGCCAACAACCTGCGGGGCGGCGTGCTCATCTCGGCCATTCCCCCCGATTGCCCCGACCTGGCCCCCCTGTACGATCCGGTGTACGACCCGTTCTGGGCCGCCTGCCAGGATCTCGGGGTCATCGTCAACAGCCACGGGGGTACTGGTGCCCCCAACTACGGCAAGTACTCGGTGTCGGAGCTGCTGTTCATCACCGAGGTGAGCTTCTATTCCCACCGGCCCTTCTACCAGCTCCTGCTCTCGGGGGTGTTCGAGCGCTTTCCCCGGCTCAAGTTCGTCATGACCGAACAAGGCTGCGCCTGGCTGGTGGGGGCGCTGGCCCAAATGGACGAGACCCTGGCCAAGATTCGTGACACCGGCCGCATGGGCGAGATGCGCTACGACGACAGCCACATACTTCCCCGGAGCGCCACCGAGTACTTCCAGCAGAACTGCTGGGTGGGCATCAGCCAGCCCGGTCACGACGATGCCGCGGCCCGGGCGGTGCTGGGGGTCGACAAGGTTATGTGGGGATCGGACTATCCCCACAACGAGGGCACCGGCCCCTACACCCGCGAGCACCTGCGTCAGGTGTTCTGCGACACCGACCCGGTGGAACTCCAGCAGATCCTGGCCGGCACCGCCGCCGACCTGTACGGCTTCGATCTCGATGCCCTGGCCCCGCTGGCCGCCCAGCACGGCCCGACCCATGCCGAGATCTCCGTCCCCCTCGCCGAGCTCCCCGCCGAACCCAACGAGGCCCTGCTCAAGAACACCATCGCCGCCTGACCCCGCCGCCCCCCGACCCCGCGGCGGGCCGCCACCGTCGGATCTTCCACCACAATAAAGACCGCCTGAGGGGCGGACGGTTCCACCTGGGGGGCGCACACCGAGGGGGGACCAGGGCCGAGGACGGCACGTGGAGGGGGTGGAAGAGCACCCACCGCGGGAAGGGGAACCCATCGGCGTGGTCGTGCGTCGTTGGGGGGCAGTGGAGACTTTATCGGTGAACGCAGCGAAGGACGCAGGGGTTGACGGCGAGAACCTCTCGGCTTCTCAGGAATCCAACCCGACCAGCAGGATCGTCCTGCTGGTCGGGTTCAACGATCTGTACCGGGAGGAGTACGAACCGATGGTTCGGCTGGCCAGAGGGCTGGTGGACCTGTCGGAAACCGCCGAGGAAATCGTGCAGGACGCCTTCATCAAGGTGTTCGACCGCTGGAACCGCCTCGACAATCCCGGTGGCTACCTGCGGACCACGGTGGTCAACAACGCCCGTAGCGAGCTTCGCAAGCGACAGATCAGGCGACGGGTCGGTCTGCGATCACTCGATGATCCGGCTCCCGAGGAGCAGGACTACCTGCTCGACGCCCTGAATCGATTGTCCCCCCGTCAAAAGACTGCCTTGGTGCTGCGGTTCTACGCCGGCATGACCGAAAAGGAGATCGCCCACACGATGGGTGTACGCCCCGGCACGGTGAAAAGCACCACATCCCGAGGCTTGGCCGAACTAAGGAAAGTGATAGAGCCATGAACGACAAGAAATCCAACCCCGAAAATCCAACCGGCCCCGACGAGCGGAGCTTGGGTGCCGATGAGCAGGCTCCGGGTGCCGACGAGCGGAGCTTGGGTGCCGCCCTGGGTGCGGCCCTGCACCGACGGGTGGAGGCCCCCACCGTCCAGCCGCCGGCGGATCGAATAGCCGAGCGGGCCGCTGCCTATGCCCGGACCCGCACCACCCGTCGAGCGGTGATGGGCGTGGCCGCCTCCTTCGCCCTGATTGCCGGGGGCATCGTCGCCTGGAACGCGGTGGACCGTGATCGGGCAACCGAGACGGTGGTGGCCGGCGATCCGTCCCCCACCTCGGGACCCGAACCGACCGCAGCGGCGGCGGGCGAGCCGCCGGACGGATTCCAGGGTCTTCCCCAACCCGCTGCCGGAGCCGATACCGGGCCGATCACCCCGGCGGGCCTGTCCACCGGAAAGGCACTGGAGTGGACGGAGTTCGACCCCGTCCAGGCATTCGGTGCCGATATCGACGGTACGTTGGACGTCTACGACATCGCGTCGGTCGGCGACGGCCGAGTGCTGGTCAAGACCCTGGGCGGCCCCGACGGGAGCCGGGTTCTGGTCTCTCGGAACGGCACCGATTGGACCAAGGTCTCGTTGCCGCCCGATCTCGACCTCGAACGCATCGACCTTACCGGCGACCGCTGGTTGGCCACGGGATGGATCCTCGATGCTTCCGACCCCCTGGACGACTACCGGGCCTTCTTCTCCGACGACCAGGGCACCACCTGGACCGGTGTGACCCTCGACACCGGCGGTTCCGGTGAGCTGTTGTCGGGAAGCGTGGCGATGGTGTCCGGCAAGAACATGGTGATCGCCGTGAAGGTCTCCCCTCCCGGGAGCGACCAGGTGGATGCCCACGTCTACCACAGCAATGGCGGTCCCGCGGAGCGGGTTGCCGAGTACCAGGCCCAGGAGATTACGGGCTACAGCACGGCCGACGGCTTCTACCTCACGTTGCGGGCCGCTGATGACATCTGGGCGGAGCGACTGGTCACCTCTCCCGACGGCCGCCAATGGGAGGAGGCATCCCTGGACGACGGCAACTGGACAATAGGGATCACCACCCTGGTGCATCCCGTCCGCCAGCGAGGGCAGACGTCATCGGATGACGGCAACGGCGTCTCCATGGGTCGCTTTTTCGGGTACTACGAGACCGCCGGGGAAACGATCTGGATGCTGGACCGGCCGGGCGACGATCACCGGTTCGAGCGTTTCGACGGCATCTACGCCCCGGTGCTGATCACCGAATTGCCCGACGGGGTGACAGGCCCCGACGTAGTGGGAGTCGGCCCCGCGGGCACCGCGGTCGTGGCCGGTGCGAAACCCTCATCGGCTGCCAGTACCATCACCGAGCTTCGAGGGGTCAAGGACGGCTACGAGCTCCGCTACGACCTGCTGGAGGGCAGGATCGTTCTGCGGGACCTGGATGCCGGTGTCGTCGTTCGCGAGTTCGATACCGCGAACATAGGGCTCGGAACCCTGCCCGAGAGCATCAGGGAAATCCCGGCCGACGACGGCGACACCGAGGGTCTGGTGTTCGAGGACCCCGATACCGGTGAGGATCTGGTGACGTTCGTCATGGATGATCTGGAACCCCCCGACGACGATGGGAACCTCCCGGGTGCCACCGGCGGCGTGTTCGATCAATGGGTGGGTTGGTCGGACGACGGCCAGGACTGGGGATGGCAGGCCCTGTCCGACGCCTTCGGCCTGTCCTTTACCACCGACCTCGAGAAGAGATTGACCCAGGTCAGACTGGCGGTGGGCGAGAACTTCGTGATCGCTCGGGTGAAGACCTACGAAAGAACCGGCAGCGACGACGGTTCCATGGGCCAGTCTCCCCGCTGGTTCATCGCCCGCACCGGGTGAGGAACTTTTCCGGTCGAGAGTTCGTCAGAACTGTCTGAACCCCCCACTACGGGTGGGTCGGCGAGTCCCCTCCTCGCCGACCCACCCGTTTATCGTTCCCCCCGCTTGTTGTTCATGCCGCCATCCCGCTGAACCCCCCTGTCCTCGCCCGATGGATCAACTACGATGCCGAGGATTGCCCCCGGATAACCAGCCCGATGGATCAACTACGATGCCGAGGATTGCCCCCGGATAACCAGCCCGAAAGGCGAGTACATGTCGTTTCCCTCCGACCTTGAGATCGCCCGCGGCGCCAGTCTTCGCCCACTGACCGAGGTCGCCGCGGATGCCGGCATCCCCGTCGAGATGCTGGAGCCCTACGGGACGGGGGCGGCCAAGATCGGCCTGGAGGCGATGGAAGCGCTGGCCGACCGACCCCGGGCCCGCTACGTGGTGGTGACCGCCATCACCCCCACCCCGTTGGGCGAGGGCAAGACCACCACCACCGTGGGACTGGGTCAGGGTTTCGGTCGCATCGGTAAGCGGGCCACCATTGCCATCCGCCAACCGTCGTTGGGGCCGACGTTCGGCATAAAGGGCGGGGCGGCCGGGGGCGGCTACAGCCAGGTGGTGCCGATGGAGCTGTTCAACCTGCACCTCACCGGGGACATGCACGCGGTGACCGCGGCCCACAACATGTGCTCGGCCATGCTGGACGCCCACCTGTACCACGGCAATGATCTGGGCCTCGACCTGCACAACATCACCTGGCGGCGGGTGCTGGACGTCAACGACCGGGCACTGCGCAACGTCGTGCTGGGCCTGGGCGGGCGCCTGGACGGGATTCCCCGGGAGAGCGGGTTCGACATCACCGCGGCGTCCGAGGTCATGGCCACGTTGGCGCTGGCCTCTTCGCTGTCGGACCTGAGGAGCAGATTGGGTCGTACCGTGGTGGGCTACACCAAGGCCGGCGATCCGGTGACCGCGGAGGATCTCGGGGCCGCCGGGGCCATGGCCGTGCTGTTGAAGGACGCTCTCAAGCCCAACCTGATGCAGACCCTGGAGGGTGGCCCCGCCCTGGTGCATACCGGGCCTTTCGGCAACATTGCCACCGGCAACTCCTCCATCGTGGCCGACCTCATTGCCATCCGCACCGGCGACTTCCTGGTCACCGAGGCCGGGTTCGGGGCCGACATGGGGGCCGAGCGGTTCTTCAACATCAAGTGTCGCTATTCGGGCCTGCAACCCGACGCCGCGGTGATGGTGGCCACCGTGCGGGGGCTGAAGGCCCACTCCGGCAACCACCGGATCGTGGCCGGCAGACCGCTGCCCGAGGCGCTGCTGGCCGAGAATCCCGACGAGGTTCACGCCGGGGGCGACAACCTGCGCAAGCAGTTGGCCAACATGGCGGCCCACGGGGTTACCCCGGTGGTGGCCATCAATGCCTTTCCCGGCGACCACGACGCCGATCTGGCCGCCATTGCCGAGATTGCCGACGAGTACGGGGCCCGTTGTGCGGTGACCACCCACTTCTCCGACGGGGGTGCGGGCGCAGCCGAGTTGGCCGAGGCGGTGGCCGAGGCCTGCGAGGAGCCCAGCTCGTTCGGAGTGCTGTACGAGGACGAGCTGCCCCTGCGGGACAAGATCGCCACCGTGGCCACCACCGTGTACGGCGCGGACGGCGTGGAGTACTCGGCCGCGGCCGACCGCCAGATCGACACCTACGAGGCCGCCGGTTTCGGCCACCTTCCGGTGTGCATCGCCAAGACCCACCTGTCCATCTCCTCCGATCCCTCCCTGAAGGGTGCTCCCACCGGCTGGACGCTGCCGGTGCGGGAGGTTCGGGCCTCGGTGGGAGCCGGCTTCGTCTACCCCATATGCGGCGACATGCGGACCATGCCCGGTCTCGGCCGCCGTCCGGCCGCCATGGGTATCGACCTCGACGAGAACGGAGAAATCGTCGGCTTGAGTTGATGGCCCCGAGCTGAGTTGATGGTCCCGAGCCGCGGCTAGGCTCGTGGATCGCCCCGGAGTGCGTCCGGGGGAAAGGGGTTGCACATGGTCGGGCGGGAGCGGTTGCGGGAGCGGTTGACGGTACCGATGGTGCGGGACGGAGGGCGTTTGCGAGAGGCGACGTGGGAGGACGCGTTGTCGCGAGCGGCCGACGGGTTCAACCGGGTGATATCCCGGCACGGGCCGCAGGGGTTCGGGATGTTCAGTTGCTCCAAGGCCACCAACGAGATGAACTACATGGCCCAGAAGTTCATCCGCACGGTGGTGGGATCCAACAACATCGATTCCTGCAACCGAACTTGACACGCTCCTTCGGTCGTCGGTCTGGCGACAGTGTTCGGAGCGGGGGGCGGCACCAGTTCCTACCGGGAGGTGGCGGAAACCGACGTGGTCCTGCTGTGGGGCTCCAACGCCCGCGAGGCCCATCCCATCTTCTTCCACCACCTGCTCAAGGGGCTCGACGGTGGGGCCCGGATGTATTGCATCGACCCCCGCTACACCTCGTCGGCCCGCTTCGCCGATGCATGGGTGGGCATCGACGTGGGCACCGACATAGCCCTGGCCAACGGGATGGGCCGGGAGATCATCCGGGCCGGCCTGGTTCATCAGGACTTCGTGGCCCGGGCCACCCGGGGGTTCGAGGCCTACGCCGCCTCGGTGGAATCCTTCACCCCCGAGGCGGTGGCCGCCATCTGCGGTATACCCGCCGAGGTGGTGGTGGAGATGGCCCACGCCTACGCCACCGCCGAAAAGGCCCAGATTTTGTGGACCCTGGGCATAACCGAGCACCACAACGCGGTGGACAACGTGCTGGCTCTTTGCAATCTGGCCCTGCTCACCGGTCACGTGGGTCGGTGGGGTTCGGGTCTGGTGCCGCTGCGGGGGCAGAACAACGTGCAGGGCGGCGGAGACATGGGGGCCATTCCCAACAAGTTCCCCGGATTCGCCGGGGTGGACGACCCCTCCCACCGCGCCCGCTTCGAGACGGTGTACGGCCGTTCCCTCAACCCCACCCCCGGATGGCACCTCACCTTGATGTTCGAGGCCATGGAACGTGGTGATCTGCGGGCGCTCTACGTGATCGGCGAGAACCCGGTGGACTCCGAGGCCGACGCAACCCATGCCCGGGCGCAACTCGAGTCCCTCGACGTCCTGGTGGTGCAGGACATCTTGATGACCCACACCGCGGAGATGGCCGACGTGGTGCTGCCCGCCTCGGTGGCCTGGGCCGAGAGCCACGGCACCGTCACCTCCAGCGAGCGCCGGGTGCAGCGGGTGCGGCCCGCGGTGTCGCCGCCCGGCCGGGCCCGTCACGACATCGACATTCTCTGCGACATGGCCGAGGCGATGGGCGCATCCCTGGGGCCTCGTGACCCGCAGGCGGTGTGGGACGAGCTGAGAACCCTGTCCCCCATCCATCGGGGCATGAGCTGGGACCGCCTGGAGGCGTCCGGTGGGCTCCAATGGCCCTGCCCCGACGATGACCATCCCGGAAGCCCCTACCTCCACGGCTGGCTGTGGGCCGACGATCTGGAGGGTCGGGCCCCGGTACCGTTTTCGGTGCTCGAACACTCCGGGCCGGTCGAGGAGCTGAGCGAGGAGTTCCCCCTGAGGTTGACCACCGGCAGGGCGCTGGATTCCTACAACACCGGCGTGCAATCCAGCCGGTACTCCTCCCCCCTGCGATACGTGGGCCTGGAGCTGAACCCGGCGGACGCGGCCGGCCTGGGCATCGCCGACGGCGACCGGGTGCGGGTGTGCTCACCGAGGGGGTCGGTGGAGATGAACGCCCGTTTGTCGTCCAGCCTGCCTTCGGGCCTGACCTTCACCACCCTGCATCACCCCGAGTTGGTGGACGTGAACGTGCTCACCAACCCGGCCTGGGATCCGAAGTCGGGCACGGCCGAGTTCAAGGCGGCCGCCGTGCGGGTGGAACTGCTCGAGGCGGTTGCGGAAACGAGCGGATCGCTTGGCTGATCTGCACTTCGGCGCCGACCGCCCCACCGGAGCCGAGCGAGACGCCGTGGACGTGATGGTTCCACCGTCCGAGGCCGCGGTCGTGTCCACGACCGAACGGCTGGTGCGGGGGGGCCGGTCCCGCCGACTGGGTCTGCGGGATCTGCTTCTGCCGGTGCTGCACAACCTCCAGCTCGAGGTCGGTTGGATCAGCCCCGGTGGCCTCAATTACGCCGCGGAACGGCTCGGGGTGCCGCCCGCGGAGGCCTACGGGGTGGTCACCTTCTACGACATGTTTCGCACCACCGACCCCGGCGACCGCAGTGAGGAGGTGCATGTGTGCGTCGATCCGGCGTGTTCGATGGCGGGTAGCGCGGAGCTGCTGGCCTCGTTGGCCGACGACGGGGCCTGGGTGCGCCCCGGTGCCTGCCTCGGCCAGTGCGACCGGGCCCCCGCCCGGTTCGACCAGGGGGTGAGGACGGCGGATCGTGTCCTGGTGGACGAGGACGAGGAGTTCCGGCTTCCCCAGCATGGCCGGCCCGAGCTTCGGGTGCTTCGCCGGGTGGGGGTGGTGGATCCGTGCTCGTTGGATTCCTACCGGGCCCATGGCGGCTACCGGGCGCTCGCCCGGGCGGTGGAGATGGGGCCCGATGCGGTGATCGAGGCGATCACCAGGGCCGGGTTGAGCGGCCGGGGCGGAGCCGCCTTTCCCACCGGGGCCAAGTGGCGGGCGGTGGCCGACCAGCCCGGAACCGACAAGCACGTGGTGGCCAACTGCGACGAATCCGAACCCGGCACCTTCAAGGATCGCATCGTCTGCGAGCACGACCCGTTCTCGGTGATCGAGTCGATGACCATTGCCGGGCTGGCCACCGGAGCGGAATGCGGGTGGATATACATCCGGGGCGAGTACCCCCGGGCCGCCGCCGAGCTCATGGGGGCCGTGGAGCAGGCCCGGGACGCCGAACTGCTGGGCGACGACGTGGCCGGTAGCGGGCGCAGCTTCGACATCGAGGTGCGCCAGGGGGCCGGGGCCTACATCTGCGGCGAGGAAACCGCTCTGTTCAACTCCATCGAGGGGTTCCGGGGCGAGCCCCGCAACAAACCCCCCTATCCCACCACCCACGGTCTGTTCGGGGAACCCACCGTCGTCAACAATCCCGAGACCCTGCTCAACGTGCTCGAGATCGTCTCGAAGGGCCCCGAGGCCTACCGCTCGGTGGGTACCGAGCGCTCGCCCGGCACCCGGCTCTTCTGCCTGTCGGGCCGCGTGAGGGTTCCGGGCCTTTACGAGGCGGCCTTCGGCACCACGTTGGGCGAGCTGTTGGCCCTGGCCGGTGGAACAGAAGGTCGTCTGGCCGCGGTGCTGCTGGGGGGCGCAGCCGGGGTGTTCGTCGGCCCCGACGCCCTGGACATGCCGCTCAGCCTGGAGGACGCCCGGGCCGCGGGGGCCACCCTGGGGTCGGGGGCGGTCACCGTGTTCGACGACACCGTTGACATGGGGGCGGTGGTGGAGCGCATCACCGAGTTCTTTCGCCACGAGTCCTGCGGGCAGTGCGTACCCTGTCGGGTGGGAACGGTGCGCCAGCACGAAGTGCTGGTGGAGCTGCGCCGGTCCGGTGGGCCGTTGTCGCCGCCCCGAGCCGAGCTGATCGACGACATGGCCCTAGCCATGGAGGATGCCTCCATATGCGGTCTGGGCCACACGGCCTCCTCGGCGGTGCGCTCCGCCCTGGCCCTGGGCCTGGTGGGAACGTTACCTTTGCCCGCCCGAGCGACGACCGGCCGGGATTCCGACCCTGGGCCCGGTGGGAACGTGATAGGAAATAACCCGTGAGCTCCGTGGTCGCCACCGATGCCGAAACCGCCGTCACCATCCGGGTGGACGACCAGGAGATTAGAGCACGCCCGGGCGACACCATTCTCGATGCCTGCAACGCCGCCGGCGTGGAGACCCCCACCATCTGCTACGGCTACACCCTCACGCCGGTGAACGCCTGTCGTTTGTGCGTGGTGGAACTGGAGGGCAGTCGGGCCCTGGTGCCCTCCTGTTCCCGACCGGTGGACGACGGCATGGTCGTGCATACCGACAGCGAGCGGGTTCGCCACAGCCGCCGGATGGTGCTGGAGTTCCTGGCCACCGGGGTCGATCTGTCGCAGGCCGACGAGCTCCAACGATGGGGCGCGCACTACGGGGCCGACCCCGACCGCTACGTCCCCGGCGGCGAGAGGATGAACGAGCCGGTGCGGGTGCAGGACGATCTCTACATCCGCGACTACGACAAGTGCGTATTGTGCTACCGCTGCGTGGAGGCCTGCGGCGACGACGCCCAGCACACCTATGCGATCGCGGTGGCCGGTCGGGGGTTCGGGGCCCGCATATCCACCGAGTTCGACGTGGCCCTGCCCGACTCGGCCTGCGTGTACTGCGGCAACTGCGTGGCGGTGTGCCCCACCAACGCCCTCCAGTTCAAGACCGAGTACGACCTGCGCCAAGCCGACGACTGGCGGCCCGACGACCAGACCGTCACCCGCACCGTGTGCTCCTACTGCGGGGTGGGCTGCAACCTGGAGCTGCACGTGCAGGACAATCGCATCGTCAAATGCACCTCCCCCGACGACCACGACATAACCCGGGGCAACCTCTGCATCAAGGGTCGCTTCGGCTGGAACTACGTGTGATGACTGCCATCGAACTCGACGGCGAGATGCTGTCCTCCGAGATCAAACAAGACCTGAGGGAGAGAATCGCCGCTCTGGCCCAACGAGGCGTCACTCCGGGCCTGGGCACGCTGCTGGTGGGCGACGACGGCCCGTCGGCCAACTACGTGGCCATGAAGCACCGCGACTGCCAGGAGCTCGGGATGCTTTCCCGGGAGATCCACCTGCCCGGAAATGCCACCGCGGCCGAGGTGGACGCGGTGGTGGACGACTTCAACGCCGACCCGGCGGTGGATGCCTACATAATGCAGTATCCGTTTCCCGGCCACCTCGATTACGAGGCCGCTCTCATGCGGGTGCGGCCCGAGAAGGACGCCGACGGCCTGCATCCGGTAAACCTGGGGAAGCTAGTGCAGGGGGTGGACGCCCCGCTGGCCTGCACCCCGGCGGGCATCCAGTTGATGCTGGAGCGCTACGACGTTCCCATAGCGGGCCAACACGTGGTGATCATCGGTCGGGGCCTCACCATCGGCCGCCCCCTGGCCAACCTGCTGGTGCTGAAGCGCCCCAACGCCAACGCCGTGGTCACCGTGGTTCACACCGGAGCGGGCGACATATCCCGCTACACCCGCACCGCCGACATTCTCGTCGCCGCCGCCGGATCGCCCCGCATGGTGACCGCCGACATGGTCAAACCCGGTGCCGCAGTGGTGGCCGCCGGAGTCAGCTTCTCCGACGGCAAGCTGGTCTCCGACGTGGACGACGAGGTGGTCGAAGTCGCCGGCTGGCTCTCCCCCCGCATCGGCGGAGTCGGCCCCATGACCCGCACCATGCTCATGTCCAACACCGTGTCCGCCGCCGAACGGAGCACAAACTCGGTCTGAGCCAGGGTGCGGTCATGCACTAAAGCAGCGGGTCATGGTCAATCATGGACGTTTTGGTGGTTGATCCGTAGCTGGGTTGGGGGTTCGAGTCGGTATTTGCCCTGGGAGTCGGTAGCCAGTGTGTGGCTGTGTTTGTGGACTTTGGTGTGACAACTCCGACATAGCAGCACCAGATTGGTGATGTCGGTGGTTCCGCCATTCTCCCACCACAAGATGTGATGGGATTCGCAGGCGGTGGCTCTGATTCCGCAGCCCACGCAGTGCTTGTCCCGGGCCTGGAGGGCCAGTCTCTGGGCTTGGGTGGCCGCTCTTTGTCTGCGGCCCAGATACAACGGTAACCCCTCGGCATTGAAGATGGCCGGTATCACCCCGGCGTCGCAAGCGATACGGCGCAGCTCGTCCAAGTCGATGGGGGTGTCGTCCATGAGCCCGGGGTTGGTGAGCCGCCCGGTAAGCACGTCGTAGTCCACCTTCACCAAAAGCGTCGTGGCCTGGACAGCCACTTCGTTGCCCTCATCCGTCGTAGCATCGGTTCCCTTCGGGGTTTGGGTAACCAGGTTGACCAGCGCGTCCGCGCACCGTTGTTGGTGAGTGCGGTCGTTGCCCACCTGGAAGTCGTCTCGGTACATACGATCGCACAGATTGTCCATAGCGGTCTTCACCCGCTCGCCGGAGACGGGATCGAGTTCGGCGTGAAGAATCACCATGTCGTCGTCGCCGTTGAACAGGGCGGCCTTGCGGCGGCGACGCTGACGCTCCGTCTTTTTCTCGGCTTTGTGTTCACTTCGGTTGTGTTCGTGGCGGGCGACCGTCTTTTTGAAGTCGTCGAAGTCTTCCGACATTGCCGCCCAGATCAGTTCTTGTTCCTGGGCAGGGCCGAATCGTTCCCGCCGGTGGGAGTCGCTGATCACTCGGACGTGTTCGGTGGTGATCAAACCACCGTTCACCGCTTCCAGGGTTTGGGGCAGGTCCTTGAGTTCCTCGATGGTTTTGGCTTCGCGGCGGGCGTGGTATTGGCTCAGGCCGAACTCGTTGCACGCCTGTCGAACCGCGGTGTCGCCTTTCAATTCGCCCAACCGGGCCAGCATGGTCATCATGTAGCCGCCCAGTTGGCGGCAAACGTGATCGATTTCGTACATCCGTCCCAGCACTTCGTCGGCACCCATCTCGGAGCAATCCACCCGCTCGACACCCAACCACTCCCGGTCGCCCATCGGCTCGGTATCTCCGGTTCCGGGTCTCCGACTTTCGGAATCAATATCCATAACCAACAGTATACTGACACCGGTGACAGTATCAACTGAATGAACCAAATAATTGAGAAAATAATTCAAGAAATAATCTGAACTAGAAAATAACCACCACCATTTTTACCCGTCGCGACCGCCGGTGGAGTTATCCCGCGTCCTCGACTTTTGTGAGCACTGAGCTTTGCCATTTCGGGTTGGCTGAGGGTGTTACAGTTCGAGGTCTAGATCGAGTCAGCAAATCTGTCCGGTGTGAACGTCTTGGTTGGCGAGCTTTGATGTGAGGTTTTGCCAGGTGGTTGTGATGGTGTTCAGTGTCTTGTTGTCGGGGTTGCTGGCTGAGGCCAGGTCTGAGTAGAGAATGCCCGCGAGTTCGATGGCTGCGACGATGTAGCGGTCGGCGAACTCGTCGGCAGTGTCCCGGAGCACTTCTACGTCGTCGGGGTAGGCGCTTTGGATCCACCACGAAGATATCGTGGCCAGGTCGAGGTTCAATTTTTGCAGCCGGTCGGCGACCTTTGAGCGCAAACCTGGTGATAGCAACTTGAGGCATGCCGATATGTCGTGGCCTGCGTGGCGGCGCTCGGCAACGGTGGGTTTAGGGTCGCTGTGCCACATTGCCAAATTCTTGATCGATTTCTCGATAACCATGGCCGCCTTGAAGCAGATATCAACCATACGTCCGCGGCGAACGGCTTCCTGAAGTTCGGGAGGGTAGGCCGGGTCCGATTCCAGGTAGTGCGCGGTGGTAAAGGTTGTCATACCAAGAAGCTCGGCAAGAATGTCGCTCTCGAACTTCTTGAGGGCCTCCTCCAGATCACTCATGGGGCGCACCATAGCCTTGCTCCACCGTACTTCGCCGCGATGCGACGACTCGCCCACCGGAACGGAGCGGCCCCGGCTCGGTGGACACCTGATTCGGCGGGGTGGGGGCTCCGACCCGTACCATGCTCATGGTCAAACCGTGGCCACCGCCGAGCGGACCATGGACTCGGGCTGAGCCGGGGCCTGGCCATGCGCGAAAGTGGTGGCAGGCCAACCGGGGCCCGGTCAACGGGGCCAGGGACGACCGGAAGCAAAAGTGAGCAGGAGAGCAAAAGAGGACAGACATGGCTGATGCCTACATCATCGACGCAGTTCGTTCACCGATGGGTCGCTTCGGCGGCGGTCTGAGCCATCTGCACCCGGCCGACCTCGGGGCCCATGTTCTGAGCGGCTTGTTGGAGCGCACCGGTGTGGATCCCGGCGCGGTGGACGACTGCATCATGGGCTGCGTCGGCCAGATCGGTGCCCAGGCGTTCAACGTGGCTCGCAACGCCTGGCTGTCGGCCGGGCTGCCCGAGCATGTGCCCGCGGTGACCATCGACCGCCAGTGCGGGTCGTCGCAGCAGGCGGTGCATTTCGCGGCCCAGGCGATCATGTCCGGCACCCAGGATCTGGTGGTGGCCGGCGGGGTGGAGGTGATGAGCCTGGTCACCCTCAACAGCCAGGGCGACGTGGGGCCCGACCTGGGCATGCGCTACCCGTTCGACGGCGAGGGCTGGGCCACCCGTTTCGGCGACGAGGAGGTCCACCAGTTTCGGGGGGGCAACCTGATCGCCGAGCGATGGGACGTGACCCTGGAGGACATGAACGGCCTGGCCCTGCGCAGCCATCGGAACGCGGCCCGGGCCTGGGAGGAGGGTCGGTTCGAGCGGGAGGTTCTGGCGGTGGGCGACTGTGCCCGCGACGAGGGCATCCGCCCCGACACCTCCATGGAGAAGATGGCCAAGCTGCGCCCGTTCTCCGAGCACGGCCCGCTGACCGCGGCCAACTCCAGCCAGATCACCGACGGGTCGGCGGCGCTGCTGATCGCCTCGGAGCAGGCGGTGAACCAGCACGATCTGGTGCCCCGGGCCAGGGTTCGCACCATGGCCGTGGTGGGCAGCGACCCGGTGCTCATCCTCACCGGCCCCATCCCGGCCACCGCCAAGGTGTTGGAACGCTCGGGCCTGGCGCTGGACGACATCGACCTGTTCGAGTGCAACGAGGCCTTCGCCTCGGTGGTGCTGGCCTGGGCCAAGGACACCGGCGTGGACATGGACAAGGTCAATGTGAACGGCGGGGCCATCGCTCTGGGCCATCCACTGGGGGCCAGCGGAGCCCGGATCATGACCACCCTGGTGAACGAGTTGGAACGCTCCGGCATTCGCTACGGTCTCCAGACCATGTGCGAGGGCGGCGGGCTGGCCAACGCCACCATCATCGAGAACCTGGCCGCCTGAGCCGCGCCCAAGTCGATTCGACAAACAACACCGAGCCAAGAGACATCGCATTACGAGACATCGCCGATTCGACAAACAGCACCGATTCAATAAACAACCCTTAAAAGGAAAACAACGAACATGGGCATTCACATCGACCACATCTCATTGTTGGTGAAGGACCTCGACCAGGCCGAGGCCGACTGGCACCAGATCCTGGAAGTGCTGTCCCCCGGCCACACCATGAAGGTGACCCGAGGATCGGGAGCCGACGACATGGACGGCACCCCCATGCAGTGGGTCACCTTCCAGAATCCCGATCCCACCGGGGTGTCCATCCAGCTCTGGTCGCCGTCCGAGCCGGGACACTGGCCCGACAAGGTTCTGGCCAAGCGGGGCGAGTACGTCCATCACATCGCCTTTTGTTCCGACGACTTCGACACCATGATCGACGACGCCCGAACCGCCGGAATCCCGCTGGTGATGGATGCCCCCAGCCATCCCGACACCCAACCCTGGTTGAAGTGGAACTTCATCCCTCCCGACAAGGCCCACGGACCGCTGATCGAGCTGGCCACCCGCTACCTGTCGGTGGGCCAGGAGTGGCTGCCGCACCCCGACAACGCCGAGAACCAGCCCCTGGCCGACGAACTCCACGAGCGCTACGCCGGCTAGCCCAAGCCATCGACGACGAACCCGCTCCCGCAATGACCAATCCCCCGGTGGCGATAACCATGCCGGTGGAGGATCGCCTGCCCATCGGGTGGCTGGCCGACCTGGTGGTGGAGGCCGAGCGGGCCGGAATCGACACCGCGCTGGTGGGCGAGGTGGCCGGTCCCGAGGTGTTCGCCACCCTGGGGGCGATGGCGGCCCGCACCGAGCGCATCAAGCTGGGCTCGGGCATCGTGGCCGCCTACACCCGCTCCCCCGCGTTGGCGGCCATGGGCTTCGCCACCCTGGCCTCGCTGGCCCCCGGCCGGGTGATCGCCGGTATCGGGGCCAGCAGCCCCATCGTGGTGGGACGTTGGCACGGCGGCGATTTTGAACGTCCCCTGGCCACCGTGCGGGAGTTCGTCCACCTGCTGCGGATCGCCCTGGCCGGCGAGAAGCTGAGCCACGACGGGCCCCGGTTCCGGTCCAACGGGTTTCGCCTCGACCTGCCCCCGGTGCAAGTCCCCATCTGGCTGGGGGCCATCAACCCTCGGATGCTGACCCTGGCCGGCGAGGTGGCCGATGCCGTGTTCATGACCTGGTGCCCGCCCTCGGAGGTGGCCGCCAAGCGAGCCGTCGTGGACGGTGCCGCGGCCGATGCGGGGCGGAACCCGGCCGACGTCCCCACCGTGCTGTCGTTCTGGGCCTACACCGGCCCCGACCCCGAGCAGGCCCTGGAACGGATGCGGCGCTTGGTTCTGGCCTACGCCATGGTCCCCACCCACCAACCCGCCTTCGCCGGTACTTTCGACAAACTGTCCGCCGCCGCCGAGGCCTGGCAGCGGGGCGACCGGGCCCGGGCTCTGTCGATGGTGCCCGACGAGGCCGTGCTGGCCCAGTGCGCCCTGGGTGCCGATGCCCTGGCCGAGCGGATCGCCGCCTACCGCAGCGTGGGCGTGGATCTGCCCGTGGTTTTGTTGACCGGTGCCCATGTGGGCGACGATGTCGGGCCACGAGCCACTGTGGACACCCTGAGAGCGACAATCACGAGCCACGGTGGACACCCTGAGAGCGATAATCACGAGCCACGGTGGACACCCTGAGAGCGATAATGCAGGACGGATGATCGATAATGCAGAACGGACGATGCAGGACGGGCAACGGTGACAGTGATAACGCCGAGGGAGCGATGATGCAGAACGGGCAGCAAGGAGAACTTCGGAAATGACCAAACATGATGTCGTCGTCATCGGCGCGGGGGCGGCCGGGCTGAGCGCCGGGGCCCTTCTGGCCGCCGAGGGTCGCTCGGTGACGATTCTGGAACGATCCGGCTTCTTGGGCGGCCGGGCACTGGCGGTGGACGACGAGGGGTTCAAGGTGAACCTCGGCGGACACCTCATCGAGGACCCCGGTTCGGGTCTCACCAAGGTGTTCGAGCATGTGGGCAAGGAGCTGATCCACGGCGAGGTGTCCCACGACATGCCGATCTGGGACAACGAAACCGGCAAGTGGGGTTCGATCCGCGACCGCTACCCCGACAAGACCGAGGTGAAGAAGGTCATCAAGGCCATCACCGAAAGTTCGTGGGACGAACTCGAGGAGTGGGACGACCGCCCGCTGCGGGAGTGGCTGATGCAGCACACATCCGACCAGGGAGTGTTCGACCTCTACGAATTCATCGCCGTTCTGGAATGCATGACCGACGAGTGGTACGACCACTCGGCCAGCGACAACCTGTGGGTCCGCAAGCTGCACTACGAGGAGCGGCACATGGCCGCCTACTCCTGCTGGCCCGGCCAGGGCTGGGACGGCATGTGGCAGGACCTGGCCGACGGGTTCACCGAGCACGGCGGCGAGTTGCGGATGCAGACCCCGGCGGGTCGGGTGCTGATCGAGAACGGGTCGGTGGTGGGCGTGTCCATCCCCCACGAACCCAACGTGCCCAACGACTGGGACGTGGGCGAGGTGATCGAGTGCGACGCGGTGATATCCACCCTGCCGGTGTGGAACGTGTTCAACGTGGTGCCCGAGTGGGAACTACCGGATTGGTACACCAATCAAATCCGTTACCTGGCCCAGGATCAGTACCGGGTGACCATGCTCAACCTCTACTTCGCCACCGAGTCACCGGTGACGATGTTCGACCCCCGGGAGTTGGCCACCTGGTTGGCCACCCCCCACAGCCCCACACCGGGTTACATGTACGACCAGGCGGCGATGGACCCCAACGGCATCCCCGACGGAATGCACCTCTACTGCACCGCGGGCATCGTGCCCGGGTCCAAGGGTCGCGACCGGCGTTTCGTCGAGGACATGTACGACCGCATCGAACAAGGCCTCTACGTGATGTATCCCGGCCTGGCCGACCACGTGTGGAAGCGGCGCGGTCTGGTGTTCGACCCGGCCTTCGGGGTGGTGCAAAAACCCATGCTGGTGGGCAAGTTCCGTCCCCATTGGAGAGCACCCACCGTCGATGGCCTCTATTTTGCCAGCGAGACCTTCCGCAGCCGAGGCATCGGCACCGACCGGTCGGCCCGGGCCGCCCTGACCTGCGTGGAGGACATTCTGGGCCGCCGCATCCCCACCTTCGGCGAGGGCTGGCGCTACTGAGCATCCCCGTCCACGACCCGACCGAGCCCATCGGCGATACCCACTTGGAAATAGACCAATAGCCGCATCGGCGATACCCACTTGGAAACACAAATACAGGAACAGGAGCACCGATACACATGCAGTTCACCCTCACCGAGGAACAGGAAATGTTCCGCGAGATGGTCCGCAACTGGGTTGACAAGGAATGTCCCAAGGATGCGGCCCGTGACTACGAGGCCCAGGAGTTCGAGTATCCCTTCGAGCTGTGGGACAAGATGTCCGAGGCCGGGTTCCACGCCATCGGCCTGCCCCCCGAGCTGGGCGGCCAGGGCGGGGACGTGGTCACCCAGATGATCCTCACCCGGGAGCTGGCCCGCTCGCTGGCCGGACTCACCTGGATCTTCGGCATCTCCTCGTTCTGCGCCAAGTCGATCAACAAGTTCGCCTCCGACGTGGCCCGCGAGGAGCTGATCCCCCAGTTGGCCGAGGGCCGGATGCGGGTGGCCATCGCGGTGACCGAACCCTCCGGGGGAACCGACCTGATGGGGGCCATGCGCACCCGGGCCACCAAGGTGGACGGTGGATGGAGCATCACCGGCCAGAAGATCTGGTCGACCGCGGCGCATGTGTCCGACTACCTGTTCTTGATGGCCCGCAGCGAGGACATAGTGGACAAGCCGGCCCGGGGGGTCACCCTGTTCCTGGTGAAGAACCCCTCCGAGGGCCTGGAGTGCCGCCAGATCCCCAAGGTGGGCATGAGGTCGGTGGGGTCGTGCGAGGTGTTCCTCGACAACGTGTTCGTGCCCGACGAGTACGTGGTGGGCCGCCCCGGCCAGGGCTTCTACGAGATGCTGTCCACCCTCAACAACGAGCGAATCATGGTGGCCGCGTTGTGTACCGGGATCATCGACGGCTGCATCGAGGAGACCCTGAGCTACCTGATGGAGCGGGAGGCCTTCGGCAAGAAGATCGGCTCCTTCCAGGTGTGGCACCAGAACCTGGCCGACATGGCCATGATGCAGAAGCAGGCCGAGCTGATGACCTACTACGCGGCGTGGAAGTCGGAGTCGGGCGAGGACTGCGGCCGGGAGGCCAACATGGCCAAGGTGGTGGCCTCCGAGTACGCCGGCAAGTGCTCGGACATCGCCATCCAGGTGCTGGGGGGTATGGGCTATGCCCTGGAGACCCACCCCCAACGGTACTGGCGGGACAGCCGGTTGTATCGGATCGGCCCCATCACCAACGAGATGGCCCGCAACAGCATCGCCGAGACCTTCGGCCTACCCCGCAGCTTCTAGTGGGCCGGCGGTTTCGGATCGGGCGGTCTTCGGTGGGCCTGCGGTTTCCGGCGGGTGGGTTCTAGTGGGGCGGTTTCCGGTGGGCCGACGGTTTCCGGTGGGTGGGTTCTAGTGAGGGGGAACCTGGATGGTCGGGTGGCGTTGATCACCGGGGCCGGTCGGGGCATCGGGTTGGCCGTGGCCGCCCGACTGGCTCGGGACGGGGCCGCGGTGGTGGTGAACGACCTCGACGGGCAAGCCGCGGTCGAGGCCGCCGACACCATCATCGCCGCCGGTGGACGGGCGGTGGTCGTACCGGGGTCGGTGGTGGATCACGACGCCGTGGCCGCCATGCTGGACACCGCGGCCGAGTCGTTCGGCGGGCTGGACATCCTGGTGAACAACGCGGGGATCACCGCCGACTCGATGATCCACACCATGACCGACGAGCAGTGGAACCTGGTGTGCGACGTGGTGCTGCGGGGGACGTTCAACCTGTGCCGGGCCGCCGCCCCCCTCTTGCGGGGCAGTCGGGACAACCCGCCGACCCACCATCGCAAGGTGGTCAACATGGCCTCCATCAACGGGATCTACGGAATCGCCGGCAACGCCAACTATTCGGCGGCCAAGGGTGGGGTGATCGCCCTCACCAAGTCGCTGGCTCGGGAGTGGGCCCGCCACCGGATCAACGTGAACGCGGTGGCACCGGGCTACATCGCCGGAACCCGCCTTACCGGGACCCGTGACGACGACACCGGTCTGGGCATCCCCGAGGCGGTGATCGAGCGCATCGAGGCCCAAATCCCCATCGGTCGGGCCGGCACCCCCGAGGACGTGGCCGGGGCCTGCGCTTGGCTGGCATCACCCGATGCCGACTATGCAACCGGTCAAGTGATCGAACTGCACGGAGGACGAGAGATGGTCGAGCTGCTATGAGCGCGGAACACTCCAACCGGAGAGCTGCCATGAGCGGAGGGTTGCTATGAGCGCGGAACACTCCAACCGGAGGGTTGCTATGAGCGGAGGGTTGCTGTGAGCGCGGAGAAGTTGACCACGTTGTCGGCGGCGGCGGAGTTGGTACGCGACGGCGACAACGTGGCCATCCAGAACATGGCCACCCAGGCTGCGCCGATGGCGCTGGTTCGGGAGCTGATCCGCCAGGGACGGCGGGAGCTCGGGGTGGTTTGCCTGGTGGGTGGTATCCCGGTGGACTGGCTGGCCGCGGCCGGGGCCATGAACCGTCTGGTGGGAGCGGCGGTGTCCATGGAGCAGTTCGGGTTGTGCCGGTGCTATCGCCGGGCGGTGGAAGCCGGGGCGATCCGGGTGGAGGAGCTGTCGGAGACCGCCCTGAACGCCCGGCTCGGGGCCGGGGCCCGCAATCTGCCGTTTCTGCCCACCCGGGGGTTGATCGGCACCGATCTGATCGGGGTGAACGACAACCTGATGATGGTGGACGACCCGTTCGGCGGACCTCCGGTGGTGGCCTGTCGGGCGCTGGTTCCCGATGTGGCCCTGGTGCATGCCCACAAGGCCGACCGGTTCGGCAACATCGGCTACGAGCTCACCGCGCTGTGGCCCGATCTGGGCATCATGCCCAAGGCGGCCACCACGGTGGTCGTCACCGTCGAGGAGATCGTGGATTCCGAGGTGCTGCGGGCCGATCCCGACCGCACGGTGCTCCCCGGCTTCATGGTGGATGCGGTGGTGGAGGTTCCCCACGGTGCCCACCCCACGTCGTTCCATCCCCGATACGGCTACGACACTGCCATGCACATGGAGTGGGTCGGAGCCACCGGAAGCGACGAAGCAGTGGCCGAGTTCTTCGACAAGTACATCTTCGGCCCCGCCGATCACCCCCAATACCTGGAGACGGTGGGAGGAGCCGAGACGCTGTCCGCCCTGGCCGCATGGGAGCAGACATGACCGAATGGCAAAACAGCCCCGAAGCCACAAGGACATGGGAACAGACATGACCGAATGGCAAAACAGCCCCGAAGCCACAAGGACATGGGAGCAGACATGACCGAATGGCAAAACAGCCCCGAGGCCGAGGACTGGAGCATCGATGAGCTGATGATCGCCCGGCTGGCCGCCTGCTTCGCCGATGGCGACCAGGCCTGCAACGGCATGGCCTCGTTCATACCGGTGAGCGCGTTTTGGCTGGCCCGGCTCACCCACGCCCCCGACCTGGTGTGGCTGGCCGGGGCGGTGGGGTTGGAACCCCGGCCCGACCGGGTACCGGCCTCCACCCTGGAGGCCCCGCTGTGGCGGGATTCCATCATGTACGTGGAGCAGTACGGCGACTTCTGGACCTTCGCGCTGAACGGCCGTTGGCTCACCAAGTTCTGCGTGGGGGCGGCTCAGCTCGACCGTTACGGCAACGGCAACAACTCGGTGATCGGCACCGACTACCACGCCCCCCGGGTGCGACTGCCGGGCACTGCCGGGTTGGGCGACATGGGATCCATCGGCAAGCACCTCTACTACTGGAACCCCAACCACAACCCCCGCTCGCTGGTGGAGAAGGTGGATTTCGTGTCCTGCGCCGGCTACCTGGGAGGCGGCTCCGAGCGGGCCGATGCCGGTCTGGAGGGTGGGCCCGAGCTGGTGATCACCAACCTCTGCGTTCTGGACTTCCACCCCGATACCCGCCACATGCGGGTGTCGTCTTTGCATCCCGGCGTGTCGTTCGAGCAGGTCCAGGAAGCCACCGGTTTCGAGCTGCCCGCTCCCGAGGGGCCGATCCCCACCACCGCGGTGCCCACCACCGAGCAGGTACGGCTGATCCGCCACGTCATCGACCCCGATGGAATGCGCCGCCGGGAGTTCGGTCGATGAGGGATCTCGAGGTCGCCATGGTGTCCCGGGGGGTTTCGGGGTGTCGGGAGTTCGGTAAATGAGAGACCTGGAAATCGGCGTACCGGGGCAGATCATGCCCCCGGCGGATCGGGCGGTGGATCTGGCCCGGCGGGCCGAGGCCGATGGTTTCGACGCCCTGTGGTGGCCCTGCCATCTCATGGGCTGGCACCCCGACTCGATCTGGACCCCGGACATGAGCCCGCTGGCCGAGGTGCAGCCCAACTCCCACGTGTACTTCGACCCGTTGCTGATGATGAGCGCAGTGGGTTCGCAGACCGAGACCATCAGGGTGGGCGCGGTGGTGACCGACCTGATCCGCCGTCATCCGGCCATGGTGGCCAACATGGCTCTGACTCTCGACCACCTCACCCGGGGCCGGGCCATCCTGGGGTTGGGTTCGGGCGAGATGATGAACATCACCCCCTACGGCATGGGCTTCGATCACCCGGTGGGTCGGTTGGAGGAGGGCATCGAGATCATCCGGGCACTGTGGGCGGCCGATGGCCCCATCGACCACGAGGGGAAGTACCACAAGCTGAGCGGGGCGGTGCTGGGCCTGTCCCCCTACGGCTCCGCTCCCCCGCCGATATGGACTGCGGCCCACGGTCCCCGGATGCTGGGGATCACCGGACGATTGGCCGACGGCTGGCTGCCCACCAAACTGGCCCCCGACGTCTACGCCGACTCCCTGGCCACCATCCGCCAGGCTTCGGTGGAGGCCGGCCGAAGCGCCGACGCCGTCACCCCCGGACTGCTGGCCTACGTGCTGGCCGCTCCCGACGAGGCCACCCTCCGGCGGATGCAGGAGGCCCCCTTGCTCCGGGCCATCATGGTGATGCTGCCCCCGCAGATCTTCCGTCAGTTGGGAGTGGAGCCCCCCGAGGGGTTCCACGAGCTGATCCCCGCGTCGGTGCCCCGGGCGCAGGCCGAGGCCATCATCGCCGGTATCCCCCCCAAGGTGGTGGACTACTACTGCTTCTGCGGCACCCCCGAGCAGATTGCCGAGGAGGTCCGCACCTACTACCGGGCCGGACTGCGCCACCTGATCATGTGGAACGTGACCGCTTTCGGCGATCCCGACCTGGCCGGCTGGTCGTTTAGGGCCATGCGCGAGGTCAAGGACATCCTCCGGGCCGACCCATGAGCCAACCACGGCGACCCGACGATCCCCTGAAACCCGAAGCCCCCCTGGCGGTCGAAGATCCCCTGGTGCCCAAGAGCCCCCTGGCACCCGAGGGCCCCCTGGCGATTGTGGAGGGCTATTTCACGGCCCTCAACACCGAGAACTGGGACCTCATGGCATCGGTGCTGGCACCGGATGTCGAGTTGATACCGGTGGGATCACGCCCCCGCACCGGATCGGACAAAGCCATCGCCTTCTTCCAAAAGGTGTTCCAACGTTTCCCGGCCCACAACGACAACCCGACCCGTTTCCTCGACGCGGGCGGCATCGTGGTGGTGGAGATCGCCTTCACCGGTGCCACCCCCGACGGCATCGAGGTGGCCTTCGACGCGGTGGACGTATTCGACGTGGAGAACGGCCGCATCCGCCGCCTCTCCCAATGGTTCGACACCGCGGCCCTGAGCGCCATGCTCCGAGGCTGAGCGACGGGTGGGGTTCACCGTCCGGCATCGCTCTTCCGCTGCTCCCCTGCTTGCAAACAAATCATCCGGGAGTTCTCTGGGAGGAATAGAGCTTGCCGGCCTCGGGCTGTTGCTGGTCGTGGCCCCGGTGATTGTCGACCCTCTTGGCCATTCTGGGTACTTGGCGGTGAAGGTCCTGGCCGCGAGCCTGGGGGTTGGCTTGCTCTGTGCTTTTTTGGGGTGGAGCAGAGCGGCAGTTTTACCGGGGGGCAAGGTGGCTGCCGCAGCCGGAGTGGGTCTGGTGGTAATGACCGCGGCGACCTTGACCAGTTCGACATGGGAACGCTCCCTGCTGGGTGCCCCCCAGCGGTTGAGCGGGTTGTTGATGTGGCTGGGCCTGGCGGTTGCGTTCGTGGCGGGCTTCTCCCTGCGGCACCGGCGCGGCGAATCGGTGGAAATGGCAATCTCACGCCTGAGTGTGATCGCCATGCTGGTGGTGGGCATTCTTGCGGTGCTGGAGGCCGGGGGTGTGGATTGGGATCCTGGAGCCCTGGAGTTCGACGGGCGACTGCGTTCGACATTGGGCAACCCATCGGTGCTGGCCGGGTTCGTGGTGCTGGTAGGCCCATTGTGTGCGTCCGCGGTGTCCTCAACGGGGTACTGGCGGTGGGCCGCGCTGGCGGCATGCGGCCTGGCCGGGTTCACGTTGGTCGGCACCCAGACTCGGGGCGCGATTGCCGCTCTTGTGATCACCGCCATGGTGTTCGCCCTAGTACGAGCGTCGTGGAAATTGCGATTGTGGGTGGTTGCCGGAGTGGTGGCGACCCTCGGCGCAACCGCGCTCGTCGGACGGTGGAACGACGTCGGGTTTGGTTTGAGGGGACGAGTCGCCATCTGGGAAGTGGCCATCGAAGCCATCGCCGATCGACCTTGGTTGGGTTTTGGGCCGGAGATGTTCGTGGTGGAGTATTCGGAGAGAGTGAGCGCCGAGACCGTGCGGGAGTTCGGCCGGTCGGGGGCGGTTGATCGCGCCCACAGCGGACTGCTGGATTTTGCCGTCTCTTTCGGCACCCCGGCAGCCGTGCTCTACCTGGCAGTGCTGGCAGCAATTGGGATTGGCGCGTTGAGAGCAATGGCCTCACGGCGGTGGGTTCCCGCGGCCCTGGGGTTTGGGCTCATGGCCTACGTATTGCAACAACAGGTGTTCTTCCCTCACCCGGCAACCGATGCGGTGTTCTGGCTTCTTGTCGGAGTTCTCGCCGCAGCCGTCGGCCCAAGGGCAGTGCCCATCCGTTCGAGGTGGGTAGCAGCAACGCTGACCCTGATCGTGCTGGGGTCGGCCTTCAACTCGTGGTCCGCGGTTCGCAACGACCACGACTTCGAGCGAGCCGTCAAGGCCAGGTCATACGCAGCCGCCTACGGCCATCTCTCCGCGGCCGTCGAGCGGCGCCCGTTCGACGACGAGCCCTACATCTTGATGGGAGCCCTGCTTCAAAACGTCGATGACATGACTTTCATCTCCGCGGGCGAGGTGCAGATAAACCGTGGGCGATCGCGAAATCCGGGCAACGAACTAATCTCCCTCGCCCTGGCCGATGTGCGTTTACAGGCCTCGCGTGTCTCCGGGGACAGAAGTTGGGCCATTCGGGCTCGGATGGGTCTCGACGAAATACTGCGGAGTCAACCCACCAATGCCGGTGCATACCTCAAACGGGGGGTAGCGGCCTACTATCTGGGAGACCTGGAAACCGCCGAGAGCGACTGGCAGCAAGCGGCATGGCTATTGCCGGAGGATGAGACACCCTCGAACAATCTCAAGGCTCTGCGCTCCCAATTGGCCCACGAGGACTGACAGTGGTAGGGTTCTCCTGCTAGCAAAGCAAAACATATATCCTAATAACTTTTCAATCACCAAGCAACTGGAGGGAACGTCCCATGAGGAGCCAACATTCTGAAATGCACAACCCCCCCCCCCCCCCAATCCGCAGCAGATGCCACAGGAGTCGTAGGGGCTACTAGGCAACTAGCGATTCTCGCCGTATTGGCGTTGTTGACTTCTCTAGCCTCTTCGGTTGCTTCTACCCCAGTAGCCGCACAAAGCGATTCCTTCACTTTAAGTGGTACCATAACCGCCGAGAACGATGCCTCAATCGAAGGGGTAATGGTCTCCGTGCTCGGCCGGTGCTCACCAACCTGTGAGGGCGTGAGTTCGCACACCGACATTTCGGAACGTCCACGGCCAATGAGCTCCGAATCATTGGAACTACTCGGGGAGACCCAGGTTGATGGGCAGGGCAATTGGTCGATAACCATTCCAGTATCATTGGTTAACTGGAGTTTGCATGCCATGGTTTGGGACCGGAACGACAAGCTCGCGGTACACTACGAAAATATATATTACGACGAAAATACAGGTCATACTATAGATACAGAAAGCGAGACCTCGAAAGATAGTATAAATATAGAACTATCAGTAGGGGGTCGAATTGCTGGCCAATTTGTCAACCCCGATGGAGGGTCACTGCCATCGGGCAAATATGGAACAGTGCATCAATTATCTGATACAATTTATGGTACTTTTATGAGCGTAAACTTAGAAACCGGACAATTTACATCACCGGTCCTCTCGCCAGAACAACATCGTATTGTATATGGAGACCTTGAGGGCAAGTATCTATCAAACAATGGCGTGTTAGATGTTGAAGTTGCTCCAGATCAAACCAAGAATGTTGGAACATTCACACTATTGCTTCCGAGTACCCTAAAGGGCACGATTACTGATCCTGCTGGCCGCGGCCTTGGCGGGATAGAGGTGTCCGGTAAATTAGCCGGCTGCTGCACCAACAATCCCCATTCCCCATTTGGTACCGGTAGCACCCGATTCAACATAACTACAAGCGAAGACGGGTATTATGAAGCATATAACTTGTTGACCAGCAGCATAGTAGCCAGCGATAAGTGGGAAATAACACTCAAGGATCCATCTAGCACATACTCGAGTCAACTACTCAGTC
The DNA here is from genome assembly GCA_965115985.1 of Acidimicrobiales bacterium. Classification (GTDB taxonomy): domain Bacteria; phylum Actinomycetota; class Acidimicrobiia; order Acidimicrobiales; family Bin134; genus Poriferisocius. The sequence continues at coordinate 3,042,428 of OZ220474.1, read as the reverse complement.
TAAAGTCCATTTATGGTGCTAACTGTGGAATAGACACTGCTGATAATATCAAATGTTGGGGTGATACATACACAAATATACCCGAAGGACAATTTATTTTCATAGCTCGCTCGTGTGGTATTAGTACTGACAAATCTATTGAATGCTGGGGATACAGTTACGGTAGTCAGAATGATCCACCCGAAGGACAATTTACTGCCATCACTGCCGGCGGGGACTATAGAATACATTATTGTGGCATAGATACTGATGAGGCAGTCCAGTGTTGGGGTAATAATGAAAATGGCCAAACCGATGCACCGGATGGGCAATTCACTTTCATCGCTGCTGGCAGCAGTCATGCTTGTGCCATACGTATTGACGGCACTATCGAATGTTGGGGTAATAATGAAAATGGCCAGACCGATGCACCGGATGGGCAATTCGCTTTCATCGCTGCCAATGATCGTGGCGACTTTTCATGTGCAATAAGTACAGATGACACGATTCAATGCTGGGGCAACAACGACTATGGCCAGACAGAAGCACCGGAAGGGCAATTCACCTCTATGACCGTTGGTAGCGGTCATGTTTGCGCCATACGTGTAGATGACACTATCGAATGTTGGGGTAGAAACAACTCAGGCCAAGCAATAGCCCCCTCCGGGCAATTCACCTCCATCGCTATTGGCAGCTCTAGCTCTAATACTAACTACGGGATTGACCATACTTGCGCCATACGTGTAGATGGCACTATCGAATGTTGGGGTAGAGGCCAAGCAACAGCTCCCTCCGGGCAATTCACCTCCATTTCCGCTCGTGAAAGAGCATCATGTGCGATTCGAGCCGATGGTGTGGGAGTTTGCTGGCCAGAGTCAATTGAAGTTCCAATTGTGAATAACCTTTCCATACCTTCGGGAGAAACTGTTACCCTCAACCATCAGATGGCCTCGTTATCAGATGATGCCGATTATGACAACGAACCTGAAGTGCGGATCGCGGCCCGCAAGCTGGCCAATGGCAGGATTGAGTTTGCTCTTCAGTCGCGCCAAGCCGATGACTCATGGGGTGATCGACTCTACCCACAACGTCGCTACTTCCCCGCCGACTCAACCCCCGGTCGCTGGCTAACAAGCACAGCACTCGAACTCAATAATCGCACGGTTCGTATTGCCGCCCGCAAGCTGGCCAATGGCAGGATTGAGTTTGCTCTTCAGCCGCGCCAAGCCGATGACTCATGGGGTGATCGACTCTACCCACAACGTCGCTACTTCCCCGCCGACTCAACCCCCGGTCGCTGGCTGACAAGCACAGCACTTACTCTCCAGTCCACACCTACCCGTCCAAGCACATCCTTCACCTCCGTCGCGGTCAAGTACGAACATGCATGTGGTATCCACTCCGACGGAACCGCCGAATGCTGGGGCAATAACGACAACGGCCAAGGGAATGCACCGGAAGGACAATTCACCGCCATCACGGTTGGTACTAGGCATTCTTGCGGTATACGTACAGGGGGCACTATCGCCTGCTGGGGCGATAACGACGACGGCAAGACCGATGCGCCGGAAGGGCAATTCACCACCATCACTGCTGGTTATAATTATACCTGTGGCATACGTACCAGCGGCACCATCGCCTGCTGGGGCGATGACTACTACGGTCAGACTGATGCGCCGGAAGGGCAATTCACCACCATCACTGCCAATGTCTACCACACTTGTGGTATACGTACAGGGGGAACCATTGTCTGCTGGGGTGACGACGACTACGGTCAGACTGATGCACCGGAGGGGCAATTCACCTCCATCAACTATTCGTGTGGGATACGTACCGACGACACTATAGAGTGTTGGGGTGGTGGTTACCTAACATATACCCCGGAGGGCAAATTCACTGCAATCAACAGTACAAGTTGGTACGCGTGTGGTGTACGAACCGATGGCTCCATTTCATGCTGGAATAGATCGCGAGGTGAAGAGGTATATGCACCAGAAGGTAAATTTGTTACCATAACCAACGGATCATGTGGGATTCGAACCGATGGCATCATCAAATGTTGGAGCGACTATGATGATAAAAAATATGCCCCAGAAGGTAAGTTTACATTTATTACTTACGGTTATCGTAGTTATTGTGCAATTCGATCCGATGGCTCCATCGAATGTTGGGGCGATATTACCGGGCGCATTGTGCCATAAATATTCAGCGGTAACTCGAACTGGTCCGACATGGCTTCGGTAGTCGTCGTTGGTTCCGGGGTGGCGGGGATGGCTGCGGGGCTGGCTGCGGCCATGACCGGGGCCGGGGTTACGGTGGTGGAGCGGGCCCACGTTTTGGGCGGTACCACGGCTTTGTCGGGTGGGCTGGCGTGGATGCCGGCCAATCGGTGGATGGCCGGCGAGGGGGTGGACGACTCGGCCGTCGAGGCCCGGCGGTATCTGCGGGCTCTGCGGCTGGGCGACGTGGACGATGAGCTGCTGGATCATTTCGTGGATCGGGCCGCGGGGGTGGCCGATTGGATGGAGTCGGCCACCGGGGTCGAGTGGCAGACCGTCCCCTATCCCGACTACCACCCCGAACTGCCCGGCGGCAGGCAGGGGCACCGCTCCCTGGAACCCCGACCCCGAGAGGTCCCGCCCGGGCTGGATCGTCGCATCCGCACCGCCCCCAACGTGACCGCGCCGATAACCTACCGGGAGTTGGCCACCGGCACCTTCGACCGGGCCGAGGTGGACGACCGGGTTCGTCGAGGAGTGGTCACCATGGGTCGATCCCTGATCGCCTCCTTGGTGGAGGCGGCCGAGACCGCCGGGGTGGTGATCCATACCGGGACGGGGGTGGAGGGCTTGGTACGTTCCGGGGACGCGGTGACCGGAGTGAGGATGGGTGGCGAGGTGCTGGAGGGGTCGGTCATTCTGGCCTCCGGCGGGTTCGAGCGGAATCCCGCGCTGGTTCGGACGTTTCTGCGAGGACCGATGACCGGGCCCGTGGGCGCTCCCGGATTGGACGGCACCGCTCTGCGGTTGGCGCTGGCCGCCGGAGCCGAGATGGGCAACATGGCCGAGGCCTGGTGGTGCCCGGCCATGACCGTACCCGCCGAGACCATCGACGATCAGCCGTTCCACCGACTGGTGCTGACCGAACGGGCCCGGCCCCGGTCGCTGATGGTGGACTCCCGGGGCCGGCGGTTCACCAACGAGGCCCGCAACTACAACGATGTGGGCCGGGCGATGCATGCCTTCGACCCCACCGGGTTCCGGTTCCCGGCGGCCCCGGCATGGCTGGTGTTCGACTCCGGCTATCGCCACCGCTACCACCTCGGCCCACTGCGCCGGAGCGACCCCGATCCCGGGTGGCTGCTCCGGGCCGCCACCCTGGCCGAACTGGCCGACGCCATCGGCGTGGACTTCGATGATCTGGCGGCGTCGGTGGCCCGGTTCAACCGGTTCGCCGAGTCGGGCGACGACCCCGACTTCGGCCGGGGCCGGTCGGCCTACGACCGTTTCGTCGGCGACTCCACCGCGGCCCATCCCACGTTGGGGCCGGTGGACGAGCCGCCGTTCTACGCGGTTCGCATTCATCCCGGCTGCCTGGGCACCAAGGGTGGGCCTCGCACCGACATACATGGGCGGGTTCGCCATCAGGGCGGTGGTCTCGTCAAGGGTCTCCATGCCGTGGGCAACGCCGCCGCCAGCCCCCTGGGCGCGGCCTACCCCGGTGCCGGTGGGACCATAGGCCCCATCCTCGTCGCCGCCCATTCCGCCGGTACGGCCGCCGCCAACGGCTGAAGAGGCGAAAAACCCAAGCTCCAAAGCCGTTGACTCGAAGACCGTTGACAGCGCCGTGGATGATTGCGGTAGCGAAAAACCCAAGCTCCAAAGCCGTTGACTCAAGGCTATTGACTTGGGGGACAGTGGTGATTATCGTTTGCGATACCGGGCACCAAGTGGGTGCCAGCCACCATCAGAAAGGCCAGATCATGTCAGATCATGTCCACTCCGATTCGTGCTACGACCACCCGGAGCACACCCACGCCGACCACGAGGATCACTGCGATCAGGTGGAGCACAACCACGCCGATCACTGTGACGACAGTCACGATCACTCTGCTCACTGCGATGCCGGTGAGCACACCCATGCCGACCACGAGGACCACTGCAACATCCCAGTACACGTCCACACCGACGAGTGCTGTAAAGCGGCCTAGTGGCAAAATCTGATCGTGGTCACGACCATGAGCATGGGCACGATCACCACCATGGTCACGAGGAAGATCATGGTGGTGGCCATGGTCACAATCACGGGCATGACCACAGTCATGAGCACGATCACCACCATGGTCACGACCACAGTCATGACCACGATCATGGGCACGACCACCACCATGACCACGATCACGGGCACCACCATCACGACCTGCGGGAGGCCAGCCGCCGCAGTCTGATTCTGGCGGTTACCTTGACCACCACCTTCATGGTGATCGAGGTGATCGGCGGTATTGCCTCGGGCAGCTTGGCGCTTATCGCCGATGCCGGGCACATGCTCACCGACAGCGCGGCCATCGGGCTGGCGCTGTTCGCCATGTGGGCCGCCGACCGGCCGCCCTCGACCCACCGGACCTTCGGCTTCTATCGAACCGAGATACTGGCCGCGTTGTTCAACGTTTTGTCCCTGTGGGTGATCGTGGCCTGGATCTTCTACGAGGCCTTCCACCGAATCGGCGACGAGGCCGAAGTCGAGGGCGCGCTCATGCTCATCGTCGGTGCCGCCGGTCTGTTGATCAATGTCCTGGTGGCCTGGATTCTCCATCGGCAGTCCCAGCACAGTCTGAACGTGGAGGGTGCCTTCCAGCATGTATTGGCCGACCTGCTGGGGTCGGTGGCCGTGGTGGTTTCCGGGGTCGTGGTGCTCAGCCTGGGCTGGGACGTCGTTGACCCGATCCTCAGTATGGTCATTGGCTTGCTGATCCTCATGAGTTCCTGGAATCTGGTGACCGAGGTGTTCCACGTGCTGATCGACGGAACTCCCGAGCACGTGGACGTGTTCAAGCTCTGCGCCGAAATCGAAGACGTGGAGGGCGTAACCATCGTCCACGACGTACATGTCCGAACCATCACCTCCGGGTATCTGTCGATGACCGCCCACGTTCTGGCCGACCCGGACTACGAGTACGAGGGCGGAACCGACTCGCAGCTAAAACGGATTCGCTCGATCGCCAGTCGGTACGGAATCCAGCACTCCACCATTCAGCTCGAGCACTCGGTGGACGACTGCGGCAACGAGAACCACCATGTGGATCATCTCCTGGCCACCGAGAAGGAAATCCGTCACAAGTCCAAGATCCTCCAGTTCTTCTCCCACTCCCACTAGAACGGCATTTCCCACTGGGCCGGAACCGACCGGCTGGTCGAAAACGATGGGGGCGGGCGGTGCATGAACATCCAGTGGCAGTTTCCCACTGGTACACCTGCGGGTCGGGCATCGCCCCGCTCGGGTGCGCGAAGCTACGGGGATGAGCACTTGGATTGACGTCACCACGTTCGGCGACCTGGTCGTGCGGGCCGCGGCGTTGTACGGGGGCGGGGACGCGGTGGTGTTCCCCGACGATCGGCACAGCTTCGAGTCGCTGGAGGAGGCGGCCCGCCGGTCGGCCCGGTCGCTGCTGGGGCTGGGAGTTGGGCCCAAGGACCGGGTGGGGATCCTCATGCCCAACTGCATGGACTTCATCGAGGTCATGTTCGGTGCCGCCCTCATCGGTGCCACCCCGGTTCCCATCAACGCTCGCTTCAAGGGCCGGGAGCTGGCCTACGTCACCGAGAACGCCGATCTGAGGGTACTGGTCACCAGCGACATCATCGACCAGCACACCGACTACGTGGCGATTCTCCACGACTGCCTCCCCGGCCTGGCCGATGCCCCCGATCCCGCCGACCTGGATCTCGACGTCGCTCCCGAGCTCAAGTCGGTGGTGCTGCTGGGCAGCACCACCCCCACCGGTATGGTGGACCGGGCCGGATTCGAGGCTTGTGCCGACCAGGTCACCGACGACGAGGTGGAGCTGCTCCGTTCCCGGGTGGCCATTCGGGACGTGGCGCTCATGATCTACACCTCGGGCACCACCGCCGAGCCCAAGGGCTGTCCCCTGAACCACGAGGCTCTGGTGCGTACCGCGGTTACCGCCTGTCGGACCCGGTTCGAGCTGACCGCCACCGACGTGTTCTGGGATCCGCTCCCCCTGTTCCACATGAGCTCGATCCTGCCGCTCATCGGCTGCCTCGACGCCGGGTCGTCGTACGTGACGCTCACCCACTTCGATCCGGGTGCCGCCATCGCCCAGATGCGTGAGGAGAAGGCCACGGTGTGCTTCTCCACCTTCCCGCCGGTGACCCAGGCGATGATAAATCACCCCGACTGGGACGCCGACGAGTTCCAGCGTATTCGGCTGATGAACAACGTGGCTCCCCCCGATGCGCTACGGGCCATACACGCCCTGCTGCCCTGGGCTCGTCACATCAACGCCTACGGCCTCACCGAGTGCGGCGGGGTGGTGGCCTTCTCCGGTCCCGAGGACCCGCCGGAGACGTGGGCGGTGTCGTCGGGCCGCCCGTTCCGGGGCATCGAGATCAGGATAAAGGACCTCGATACCCGCCGAACGCTGACCGAACCCCACCAGCGGGGCGAGATCTGGGTTAGGGGTTACAACCTGTTCGAGGGCTACTACAAGGATCCCGCCAAGAACGCCGAGTGCTTCGACGACGAGGGCTGGTTCTTCACCGGCGACATCGGTTCGCTCGACCCCGAAGGGCGCATCAGCTACCTGGGCCGCACCAAGGACATGCTCAAGGTGGGGGGCGAGAACGTGGCCGCGGTGGAGATAGAGAGCTACCTCCAGACCCACCCGGCGGTGGCCATCGCCCAGGTGGTGGCCCTGCCCGACGAAAAGTACCAGGAGGTGCCCGCCGCCTTCTGCGAGCTGAAGCCCGGCACCGAGGTCGGCGAGGACGAGCTGATCGAGTTCTGCCGGGGCGAAATTGCCAGTTTCAAGATCCCCCACCACATCCGTTTCGTCGCCCCCAACGAATGGCCCCTGTCCGCCACCAAGATCCAGAAGTTCCGCCTGGCCGACAAACTACGCGCCGAACTCGGCCTCTGACCCCCGCCCACCCAAGCTCTGTTCGTGAGGTGGTCGTTCGTACCAGGTGATGCCTTGTTTTCGGATGTGCCCCTTCAAGGCTTCCTTTTGTATTGATTCGTACAACACAAGATCTACCGACTGGACCATCGGGAGCGCTTCCAAAGCGGCGCTTATACGGGCCTGATCCGTGAAAGTCAAGCAGTTGCCGAACAAGGCAATATCCACGTCGGACGACACGGTGTTCGTTCCGGTCGCCCTGGATCCGAACAGCACCGCTTTTTCCACTCGGTCATTGGCAGAAATTATTGTGACAATTGCCTCGCGGTGCTTGTCCTTCAGCTTGCTTGTCACAACTTACGCCTCTCGTTGGAATTGCTCATGCCTGCCCACCTTCCTCGCTCCTGCCCGCTTCAGGCTATCGGCCGACCCTGCCGGTGTCCGAACATTCCTCGGGGATCGGCTCGATGTGCTATCCAACAGGGTATGGGCAAGCTCGATGCCGCCATCGCCGGGCAGAGCGCATTTCCCCGGGTGATGCCCGGCCTGGACCATTCCCTGACCGTGCCGCAGAAGATGGCCTGTGCGGCCCGGATTCTCGATGCCGAGGGATACGCCCTGGATGTGGCCGGCCACATCACCGTGGTCCGCGACGAGGCCGATGACGGCTCCATGTGGTGTACCCCCTACGGGCTGTGGTGGGGCGAGATCACCGCATCGGACATTTTGGTGATCGATGCCGACGGCGAGGTGTTGGAGGGCCGCTGGGACGTGACCCCGGCGGTGTTCATTCACACCGAGTTGCACCGAGCCCGCCCCGATGCCCGGGTGGTGATCCACAACCACCCCTACTACGGGAGCCTGCTCTCCACCCTGCACCGACTGCCGGAGATCACCGATCAGCAGGCCTGCATGTTCGACGGCGACATCGCCCTGTTCGGCACCTATACCGGTGGGGTGGACGACGCTTCCGGCGGACGGCACCTGGCCGACGCGGTTGGAGAGGCCACCGCGGTGATCCTGGCCAACCACGGGGTGCTCATCACCGGCGAGACCACCGAGCAGGCCGTCTATCGGGCATCGAACTTCGAGCGGGTGTGCAGGCTCAACCACGATGCCATGATCGCCGGGCAAACCCCGGTGCCCGTGCCTCCCGAGCAGCGCCCCCCGCTCAAGGCGGCCATCAACAGTCACCACATGACCGTGCGGTACTACTGGGAGGGGGCTGTTCGGCGTTTGTTGCGCGATGCTCCCGAAGTTCTGGGCTGAGACGGGTCGGCGGCGGCAGGGAATCTCGATGAGTTCGACCGGCACCCCCGACGATCCCCCCACCATCGGGGCTTGGATTCGCCACAAGGCGGAGGTGAACGGCGAGCGGCGGGCGCTGACCGTGGAGGGGCGGGACAAGTCCTACGTCGGGGTTCATCTGGACTCGGACAGGCTGGCGGCCGGTCTGGTCTCGCTGGGGCTGGAGCCGGGCGACCGTTCGTGCTTGATGATGCAGAACTCGCTGGAGTGCATAGACGCCTGGTTCGCCATGACCAAGGCCGCAGTGGTGGAGGTGCCCATCAACCAGGCCTACCGGGGCCACCTGCTGGAATACCTGGTGGCCCAGTCCCGCTCGCGGGCGGTGGTGTGCGACGCCGAGTACCTGGACCGCATCGCCGAGGCGGCCAGGAGCCTGCCCGACCTCGAGCACGTGGTGGTGAATCGGCCGCCCGGCCCGAACGCCACCGGCACCCCCGAGTTCCCCGGCCATGTCACCGGCGGTGCCCCCACCCGGGCCGACGGGCGTGGGGGAAGCGCCACCGGCACCCCCGAGTTTCCCGGCCATGTCACCGTCCACGAGCTGGCCGATCTGTACCTCGGCTCCTCGCCGCCCGAGCCCGCCATCGACTACCGGAACACCGCGGTGATCCTGTACACCTCGGGCACCACCGGCCCGTCCAAGGGGGTGATGCTGAGCCACGAGGCCAATCTGAACCTGGCCCGCCACACCGTCGATCTGGTGGGCTACCACGCCGACGACGTGCTCTACACCGCCTTCCCGCTGTTCCACATAAACGCCAAGTACACCAGCGTGATGTGCGCCATGGAGGCCGACGCCCGACTGGTGATGGACCGGCGGTTCTCGGCCAGCCGCTTCTGGGACCGCTGCCGGGCCGACGGCATCACCGCGTTCAACTACCAGGGCGGGCTCCTGATGATGCTGTGGAAGCAGCCCGAGCGGCCCGACGACGCCGACAACCCGGTGCGCAACGGCTTCGGGGCCCCCTGCCCGGTGGAGATATGGGAGCGGTTCGAGGAGCGCTTCGGGGTCCACCTGACCGAGGTGTACGGCATGACCGAGGCAGCCATCGCCACCGAGAACCGCCGGGGAGTGCGCAGGATCGGCACCGCCGGGCGGGAATCGGCCCTCTATCACGTGGCGGTGGTGGACTCCGAGGACCGCCCCGTTCCCGCCGGCACCGCGGGCGAGATCGTGGTGCGTCCCAAGAAGCCCTACGTCATGTTCGACCACTACTTCGACATGGCCGATGCCACGGTGGAGGCGTTTCGCAACCTGTGGTTCCATACCGGCGACCGGGGCCGCCTGGACTCCGACGGCTATCTGACGTTCATCGACCGTATGAAGGACTGCGTGCGCCGCCGGGGGGAGAACATCTCCTCCTACGAGGTGGAGGCGGTGATCAACACCTGCGAAGCGGTACTGGAGTCGGCGGTGATCGGCGTGCCCTCCGAGCTGGGCGAGGAGGAGGTGATGGCCGTGGTGGTGCTCAAGGCCGACCACGAGCTCTCCGAGGTCGCCCTGCTCGACTTCTGCGTGCCCCGCATGGCCCATTTCGCCGTACCCCGCTTCGTACGCTGGGCGAACGAACTGCCCAAGACCCCCTCCGAGCGGGTCCAGAAGTTCAAACTACGCGAGCAGGGCATCACCCCCGATACCTGGGACCGGGAACAATCGGGCTATGTCGTGCCCCGCTGATTTTCAAAAGTGGACATAAAATTTGTCGTCTTTTGAAAGACCATTCGGTTGACAACCCCCGATCGCAGACGTAGGTTCACCGACAGTCCGAGTCTTTGCATAAGCTCGAGAGCAGAAATCCTATGAACGCCACCCCGAATTCCGCCATTTCGTGTGTGGACATTGTTCTCTCTTTTGGGGAGCGGCGGGTGTTGAATGGGCTTTGCTGGGATGCTCCGAGGGGGAGTCAGGTAGCGGTTATGGGTCCGAGTGGGTCGGGTAAGACAACCTTGTTGCACATTCTGGCGGGGATCATTGTTCCCGATGGTGGTCGGGTGAGCGTTGCCGGTTTGGATCTTCTACGAGCTCATGCAAAAGACAGGGCAGTTCTGCGCCAGAGCAAGCTCTCGATGGTTTTCCAGTTCGGTGAGTTGTTGCCGGAATTAAGGGTTGGTGAGAACCTGGTGCTTCCGCTGTTGCTTAGAGGTGATAGGCCCTCGGCCGATCTCGTAAATGATGCGCTTGAGGCTGTTGGTTTCGACAATCCGAGGGCGTGGCCGGCTCAGTTGTCCGGGGGTGAGACCCAAAGGGTTGCAATGGCCCGAGCTCTGGTTACTCGCCCCGAAGTAATCTTGTGCGACGAGCCGACCGGTTCGCTCGACGAGGCCGGTTCGCGACAAGTGATGTCGGTGCTGCGGATTGCCTCTGCCGATTCCGGGGCCACTCTGGTGGTTTCCACCCATGACCAGTCGGTTGCCGACCAGATGGGAGAGGTATATGACCTTGCCCACGGCCGTCTGGTGCGACGTAGCCGGTGATCTGGTCCATCGCTTTGGCTGCCGGTTGGGGCGGGGGCTGGACAAACCGGCTCAAGAGCCTGGTGCTCGCGGCTGCGACCACGGTCGTGACCGTGGTCGCTTTGGCTGGAGTCAGTGCCACCCTGCTCGCCGAACGGATTGACGATCGGGCAATCGGCCGCACTTTTAGGCATGCTGTCGAGGGCGAGCCTGCGGCCTTCAGCTCCGATTTCAACTACGATTCGGTCAACGGTGAGTCCATCTCCATCACTTACTGGCGCATAGAGACCCCCGGGGCACTGATTCCGGGGGTGCCGCCCACCGCGAAGGTAGGAGATTGGTTCGTCAGCCCCGAGCTTGACCGTCGCATACGCACCGAACCGGTGTTGACCGGCCGCTTCGGTGACAACCCCGGTGTTATCGCGAAAGCCGGTATCGGTGCCGCCGACGAGCTTCTCGCATATCGTATTGTCGGCCCCGATGTCCCCCTGCGAACGCGCCGAACCGCAGAAAGCGGTTCGGAGTGGTCCGGGATCAAGTCGGCTGTTGGGGCCCCGACCGTGGCTCTGGCCACTTTTGGTTTGGTCCTTGTCATCGGTGTTGGGTTTTTGCGGGCTGCGCTGGGGCCGGTCTCCATCGGGCTGGAGCGCCGACTCCAGGTACTGCACCTTCTTGGTGCCCCTCGATTGACGCTGGCTCGCCTCTCTGTTCTCAGCACGGCCGTGGTGGCGTTACCGGGCGCGGTCCTTGCTGCGGGAGCCTGGTACTGGGTCGCGCCGAAGCTCTCATCGGTCCCGCTGGTGGGCGAGCGAGTGTTTAGGGGTGATATGGCGGTTCCTCTGTGGGTCGTCGCGGTCACCGCAGCCGTTGTGACCGTGCTTGCCGGTTTGCTCGGTCTTCGTCATCTCGGCAGCCGAGTCGGGTCGCGCCCAACGTCTCGAATCCCGCAATCCCCGGCTCTGTGGCGGGCTCTGCCGTTGGCCGGTTCGATCGGCCTGATCCTCTACTCCACCACCCAATCGGGCGAAGCCGCAGTGCGTCTTTTGCTCACCTGGCTTTTGGCGGCGTCGCTGAGCGTAACTTTCGCCCTGCCCGTCATTGTCAACCACCTCGGAGCCGCCATCGCCAAAGGAGCCTCCCCTCTGGCCAAGCTGGTGGGTCGGCGGTTGAGTTGGAACGCGGCCACCTCGGCCCGTTCGCTCATGGCGCTGGCCGGTGTCGCCGTTCTCATCCCGGTCGCCGCGTCCTACATCGCGGTAGCCCGACAAGGCGACGACGAACCACCCCAATCGACCGTCGCGGCCATCATAGTCAACGGCGACCTGGACAACTCCGAGCTGAGATGGCTCGAAACCGAAGCCGGTGGCGACTTCCTGGACGTCTACCGAACCGAACCCATGGGCAACGCCGCCCCGACCTTCACCTGGGTTGGCGACTGCTCGAGCCTCGGTCGGTACGTGGAGTTCGAAAAATGCGGGCCGGATGGGATCATGGTGGCCCCCGAAGCCGCCGGTGCTTTCGCCAAGCATGGAACCGGCTCCACCGCCCCACCGGCCGCAACAAGGTTCGCTTACCGCCTCCTGGTCGCCCCCGATGAGCTGAGGGCGGAACGGGTCGTCCGGAAATTCGTGGTGAACCGTGCAGGCCCCGACCTTTCGGTGAGGAGCCCGGCCGACGGCGTGCAGAAGGAGGACAGGGCGGTTCCCTGGATTCTCGCCGCTTTCAAGATCGCCGGTGTCGGTGCGTTCGCGGCCTTGTTGTTGTCGGTTGCCACCAACGCTTCGCAATCGGCCAGAACCCGGCTACGCCTCATCGCCCTGGGAGCCAAACTCGCAACCATTCGCCGTCTGGCCGCCGCCGAGTCGTTCGCGCTGGTGGCCATCGTCGGCCTCGGCGGCACCGCCGTGGGCACCATCGGCGCCGTGGCCTATGCCCTGGTGGACGGGTCGGTCCCTCCCAACTACGCCCCTTCGGCGGTGATCGCCGCCGCCACCATCGCCGCGGCCACGCTCGCCGGGCTGACCGCCGCCGTCCACATCACCGCACCCGGAGCCCAAAGGGCTCTAAACAACCCCGACTGACCGCACAAGCGCTGCGAGTCCTTTGGCGGCGCTCCGGTGGCAACCCGCCGCCGCGCCGCCAGAAGCAAAAAGACGGGGCGGCCCTGCAAGTCCTTTGGCGGCGCTCCGGTGGCAACCCGCAATCGCCTACGATGCAGCCATGAGCGCACAAAGAGCATTGGGAGACGTGGCCACCAAGCTGCTGATGGAGAACGACCGGGTGCGCATCTGGGAGATGCGCCTGGACCCGGGCCAGCGGTCCGACCTTCACCGCCATGATCACGACTACGTGCTCGTGCAGGTGGCCGGCGACAGGATCACCGGCGAGTTCGAGCCCGACACCGCCGGGGAGTTCTCCGGTTCGGTGGAGGGCGACGTGATCCCCGGCCAGACGATGTTCATCTCCCGCGGCGGCATCGAGACCGCGGTCAACACCGGCACCGAGCCCTACTACGAAATTCTCGTTGAGCTGAAGGATTGATTTCGGCCTCAATCCTGATCCCCTGATCCAGCCCCAATCCCGATCCAACGGTGACCGCCTCACCCCCGGCAGAGCCGGGCGGCCCGAACGACCCCGCCTATGCATGGCGTCTGCTGCGCATCGTGCTGGTGGGCTCGGTGGTGTTCGGCTCGACCATGACCATCATCGGGGCCTCGTTGGCCGAGATCGCCGAGGCGCTGGACACCACCCAAGCCACCCTGTCCTGGGCGCTCACCGCTCCGTTTCTGGGTCTGGCTGCGGGCACCACCCTGTCGGGATCGCTGGGCGACATGTACGGCCACCGGCGGATGCTCATCATCGGGTTGGCACTGCTCGCCGTGGCCACCGGCCTCAGCGGGCTGGCCTGGAACGCGGTCAGCTTCATCGTGTTCCGCCTGCTGGTGGGGGTCGGCGGGGCGATGATGCTCCCCAACGGCAACGCCTTGATGCTGGCCGCGTTCAACCCCCGGGATCGGGCCCGGGCCATGGGGTGGTTCCAGTTCGCCGCCGTGGGAGGCCCGACCTTCGGGTTGTTCACCGGCGGGGCCCTGGTGGACGCCCTCGGCTGGCGGGCCGTCTTCGCCGTCTACACCCCGATTGCCGCCCTGGGGCTGGTGGCAGTGGTTCTGGTGGTGCGACCCGGTACCCGCAGCGAGCCCAAGCCACTGGACATGGCCGGCGCGGCCACCCTGGTGACCGCAGTGGTCGCCCTCATGCTGGGCCTGTCGCAGGGGACGGCCCGGGGCTTCTCCCATCCCCTGCCGTTGGGCCTGCTGTTGGCCACTCCGGTCGCAGTGGCCGCCTTCGTGGCGGTGGAGAGTCGCTCGGCCCACCCCATGGTCCCGCTGGAATGGTTCGGACTGCCCAACTTCAGCGGCCCGATCGTCGCCTCCGCCGCCTCCAACGCCGCCTACATGGGCGGTTTCGTGCTGACCCCGCTGCTGTTGCAGGAACGATACGGCTACTCCCTCACCGCGGCCACCATGGTTCTGGTGACCCGATTGCTGAGCTTCACCCTGGCCTCGCCGGTGGGCGGATTTCTGGCCCGCACCCGGGGGGAACGCTTCCCGGTCATGGTCGGCACCCTTTTGGTGGTACTGGCCATGGCCGCATTCCTGGGCAGTGCGTTGACCTCGGCGGTGGCCCTGGTGATCCTGGGCCTCGGCCTCTCGGGAGCCGGACTGGGAACCGCCGGCCCCGCCTATCAAGTGGCACTGGCCGGTACGGTGCCCCTGCGGGAGTTGGGCGCAGCCACCGGCATGTTCCAAATGTCAACCAGCTTGGGCACCGCGGTGGGTATTCAGGTGCTGGTACTGGCCAAAGGAGAGGAGAGCACCAGCACCGCCTTCGCCAACGGCTTCTGGGTAGGCATGGCCATCGCCACCATCGGCGTACTCGGAGCCCTCGCCGTCCGCCCATCCTCCGCGGCCTTCACCAACTGAGTGGACATAGACCAGAGTGGAGATAGGCGAAATTAGGATGCTTCGGCTGTCTTGCGGTTGGTGCTTCCCTGCGGCAGCGGCCTCCCTGCCGGGTGGGTGAGTATCAGTGCCGGCCGGTGAGGGTGGCCAGAACTTTGGGGGCCATGATCTCGGCCAGTTCCAGGCATTCCTCCTTGGACCAGATGGCGGTGGGGATCCAGGGATAGTCGGCGGCGAGGAACTCGTAGTCGGGGCATCCGCTCACCCGGGCGATGGCCTGGGCCGAGCCCCTCATCTGCTCGTGGACTATGGCGACGCTGGGTACACCGGCCCACTCCAGCTCCACTGCGTCCCGCAAACTGCGGGCACTACAGCTTCCTCAACCGCCGAAGCCGGTGATGGCGACCGTGGCCTCCTCGGTCAGACGGCTCCAATCCCCCGGATCGGGCGGGATCGACACCGAGCCCTTCACCACTTTCAGCGGGGCCTTCAGGTCGCTCAGCCCGGCCAACTCGTCGTAGAGGGCATCCAGGAAGATCTCCCCCTCGCCGAGGCCGTTGGCCACCAGACCGACCACCGCCCCATCCAGGCTGGCCGGTCGGGGGACGAAATCATGATCGCCGACCCTGTCGAGGGGGCCGGATGTGGGATCAAGACCAATGAGAGCTGACATGAGGCAATACTAGCCGGCGCTCAGACGATGGGCTCGGTGATGGCCAGAGCCAGGTGGGGCAGCAACAGCCAGCTTGCCCCCATGCCCGCTCCCCCGGCGGCCACGATCAGGATGCCCTCCGGTTTGCCGATGCGAGCCATGCGGTCGGTGGCGCTGGTGGCGGGGGCGTTCAGCCGGGGCCACAGATAATCCTGGATGTCGGCCTTCGACCATCCCTCCTCGATGAAGAACCGATGGTGCTCGTGACCTACCACCACGACCACGTTGCCGTCCTCGCCCAGCCAGGAGTCCCCGGTAATGCCGTTGGCCCGTATCTGGGTCACCAGGGAGTTGCACACCCCCTCGGCGGTGCGGCTGATGAAATCGGTGACCTCGACCATCTTCATCAGGGAATGAACCGTCACCGCGCTCCGGTCGGGAGCCAGCCCCCGCTGCACGTGCAGCGGCAACCAGTCGGAGGCCTCCTCGTTCTCCCCGAAGCAGAAGGAGTAGCGGGCCGGGGTGGAGAAGCTGGCCCGGTCCAAGAACCCGGGGATGCCTCGGCACACGTTGCGGATCACCAGCCGCAGCGCCCGACCGATGGTGGCGTTGGCCCGGAACCCCGGCCCGAAGCAACCCGCTCCCGAGACCACCCCCAACCGGTTGCGGACGGGGCCGTTGATTATCACCGCCTGGGCCGCGCCCGACAACGTGCCCGTGGTGGAGTGGCAGTTCCCCTTGGGGTGGAGGTGGGCCCGCACGGCCGCCACCACTGCGGGAAAGTACTCGGTCAGACAGCCGGCCATGACCGCGTTGACCGCGGCCTGCTCCGCGGTGCAGATCACCTCTCGGGTGGGCACCGCCCCCAACACCTCGTCTCCCGGCAATCCGGCGTGCTCCAGGAAGGCGGACACCTTGTCGGGAGTGGGAGCCACGACCGGCAACCCGTCGGTCCACCCCCTCTCGTAGTAGTCCTCCACCAGGTCGTCATGGGTGTCGTAGGCATGCCGGGCCGCCGCAGTCATACCCCGACGTTATATCGCCGGACCGACAATCTCCCCGGCCTGGGCCACCCTCGTGGATATGGCCCAGCTATGGCCCACCCTTTCGGAGCAGGTCGGACATGTGCTCGGCGATGGCGATGACGTTCAGGTTGGTGTTGGCTCTCGGGGTTTCGGGGATGATGGAGGCATCGCACACCCGCAGCCCCTCGGTGCCCCACACCTGCCCGTGGGGGCCGACCACCGCGCCGGAATCGTCGGGCGAGCCCATCGCACACGTGCCCGCTCCGTGATAGAAGGCCACATGATTGGCGAACACATGGGCGGACAGTTCGTCACGGTCGAGCTTGTCGGGCAGGAACAAGGGACCGTCGGCCACGTTTTGATACGGGGGCGAGCCCAGCAGCTCCAGCCCCAGCTCCAGAGCCTCGACCAGTCGATCCCGGTCGGGCTTGTGAGCCATGAACGGATAGGTGATGGCGGGCGGATACCCGGGATCGGCCGATACCGGTCGCACCGACCCCCGGCTCTCCACCCGTTGCAGGGCCGCCACCAACGCGAAGACGGTGTCCACTCCGCCGGCCTCGGCCCGCCGCCGGGGGTTGGCCGACAGGTCGATCACCCCTACGGGGAACAGTTGGAGATCGTTGGTAGGGCCGGTCGAGCTGGTGAACCGCAATAGGGTCTGGATGGTGACGTCGCTCGGGGACACCATCCGGGGCTTGGGTACGGCGAACTGATAGATCGCGGGGTGATCGGAGAGGTTCGCCCCCACCCCGGGGCGGTCCACCACGACGTCCAGCCCCAAACCGGCCAGCTCCGAGGCCGGGCCGATACCGGAACGCCACAACAGCAGCGGGGACTGCACCACCCCGGCCGCCACTATCACCTCCCCGGCGACGACGGCCTCCAGCCCGTGGCTGCCGGCCACGTTTACCCCCACGGCCCGGCGGCCGCTCCACCGCACCGACGAAACCGGGCAACCGCCTCGAACCTCCAGGTTGGGGCGGCCCCGGACCTCGGGAGTCAGGTAGGCGTCCGCCGCCGATACCCGTTGCCGACCCCGGCGATTGCGGGGCAGCGGACCCACACCGGTGGAATCCGGGGCGTTGTGATCGGCGACAAAGCCGTGACCGGCCCACCGGCACGCCTCGTAGAAGGCGACATGAACCGGGTGGAGATCGGCCTCGGGCGTGCGGACAATGGGCAACGGGCCGTTTCGACCGTGCCAGCGATCCTCGCCGTCAGGATCGGATTCCAGTCGCCGGAAGCCATCCAGAATCGCCTCCCACCGCCATTCGGGAAATCCCCAGGCATCGAAATCGGCGGGCATGGCCCGGACGGCGATGCCGCCGTTGACCGCCGAACTGCCGCCCACCACCCGTCCCCGGGGATAGTGCTGGGTTCGACCCCCGGGCAGACGCACCTCATCGCCCCAATCATGATCAGGGTGGGACGACTCGGTGACGTCGGCCAGTTCCGGGGGCGGGCGGTCACCATGATCGGGACCGGCTTCGAGCAGCACCACCCGGCGAGCGGGATCCTCGGACAACCGGGCAGCCAGCACCGACCCCGCCGAACCGGCCCCCACGACGACGGTATCGACCGGCTGGGAGGCCGTCGCCCCGTTCATGCCCCAACCCCCGAACCGGCCCCCACGACGACGGTATCGACCGGCTGGGAGGCCGTCGCCCCGTTCATGCCCCAACCCCCGAACCGGCCCCCACGACGACGGTATCGACCGGCTGGGAGGCCGTCGCCCCGTTCATGCCCCAACCCCCGAACCGGCCCCCACGATTACGATGTCTGCGCTCAAGCCCTATCCGGCTGCCTTGTTGGACTCCCGTTCTCCCCGGATGAACGCCTCCCGAGCCTTGTCGCCCTCCCCCATGAGGTTGAGCTCGTAGGTGAACCCCTGCTCGAAGCGATAGCTGCGGTGTACGTCCACCGGGTCGATCCCGTTGATCGACCACTTGGCCTTGCGGATGACACCGGGCGGCTTCGACGCGATCACCCCGGCCACTCGCCGGGCCTCGGCCATGAGCTCGTCGCCGGGAACCACGCTCAGCACGGTTCCCCACCGGTGCAGGTCCTCGGCGGCCACCGGCTGGCAACTGTACATCATCCACCGCATCACCTTCTCCGGCACCAGCCGGGCGGTGTGGGTGGCTGCTCCCAGGGCACCATTGTCCACCTCGGGCATGGAGAACTTGACTCCCTCGGCGGCCACCACCAGGTCGCAGTTGCCGGCCAAGCCGATGCCCAGACCCAAACAGAAGTCCTGAACGGCCGCCACCACCGGCACCGCACAGTCGTACACCGCGCCGAAGGCCTCGTAACAGGCGTCGCCGGTGCCCAGAACGCCCTCGAAGCCCTCCATGGCCTGCATCTCCTTGATGTCCACCCCGGCGTTGAACCCCCGTCCCACCGCGGTCAGGATCGCAACCCGCACCTCGGGATCGTGCTTGAAACCGCGAAAGACCTCGGCCAGCTTGTAGGTGTCGGCGATGTTGAGGGCGTTCACCGGGGGATTGTCCATGGTGACCACGGCAATGCCCTGCCCATCGATCTCGGTGTGAATGGCCACGTGTACTCCTTTGCCCGACTCGAATTGTACGCGAGGCTCAGCGTAGGCCCAGGGAGCGGCGGCTACTGCCTTTTGGGCCGAGTGCCGGAGACATCCACGGGCGGCGACCAATAAGGTGGGGAGGATGACCGGCGACCACCATCCATCGAAAGCGAGTACCTCTTGCGCATCGGCTATCTGATCGACACCAACCACGGGTCCTACGACCAGCCCCTGCCCACCCCCGACAACGCCGCCGACGTCCTCGACGCCATGGTGGAGGAGGGCATACTGGCCGAGCGGTCGGGGTTTCATTCCATCCAGGTGCCCGACCGCCACGGTCGAACCGAGTCCTACTTCGGCTCCCCGCTGAATCTGCTGATGATCCTGGCCCGGGAGACCACTCGGGTGGCCATCGGCTCCTACTGCCTGGTCAACACCCTCTACCACCCCATGCAGGTGGCCGAGCAGTGCGCCATCATCGACAACCTTTCCCGGGGTCGGCTGTACATGACCTGGGGCCGGGGCTTCCACGCCGGCTACTGGGGGCAGTTCGGGGTTCCGCCCGAGCGAATGCTGGGCCGCTACCTGGAGAACGTGGCCATCATCGACAAAGCCCTGCAATCCAAGGGCGAGCGGTTCGACTGGGACGGGGACTTCTACCGGGTGAGCGACGGCCTTTTGTCGCCCAACTCCTACCAGCAACCCCGATTCCCGTTCTGGGGCGGTGGCCAGTTGCCCGCCGCCATAGAGCGGTGCGGGGCATACGCCGAGTCGTGGACCTGCGACGACTTCCCCATCCTGAAGGAGACCTGGGACCAACAGGCCGGGGCCTATCGGGCCAGAGCCATCGAACATGGCAAGGAGCCGTTCGTAGTCCTGATGCGCAAGGCGTGGGTGGCCGACAGCTTCGAGCAGGCCGCCGAGCAGTACGGCACCCACTACGTACCCGAGATGCGCTTCTACTGCGAGCAGGGGATCCTGGCCCACCATCCCGAGTTCGACTCCCCGGAGAAGATCACCACCGAATCGGCCCGCGAGCACATAGTGGTGGGTTCTCCGGCCCAGTGCCGGGAGCGCTTGGAGCAGTACCACGAGGATCTGGGGGTGCAATACTTCACCGTGCAGTTCCGCATGGTCACCGGCCCCTCTTTCGAGGCCACCCGGGAGCAGATCCAGCGATTCGGCGAGGAGGTGGTACAACCTCTGCACCGCAAGTACCCCGCCCCCGACCATCCGGCCATCCCCGAGGCCTGCCGGTGGTGAACCGATGAGCGATCCACCCCGAGGCCTGCCGGTGGTGAACCGATGAGCGATCTACCCGCAATTCCGACCGTCGAGGAACTGGAGGCCCTGGTGGGGTGGCAGTTCCCGGGCGGTACCTACACCGTCGAGCCCTGGCGGGTATGGCTGACCAACGACGTGGTGGGTGCGCCCCAGCACACCGACGGTATCGCCCACCCCATGTTCTGCTACTACGCGGCCATGGCCGGCATGGGCCTGAGCATCGACGAGCTGTTCACCCTGTGCCGGGCGTCGGCCGACGACGGCCCCATGTTCGGAGAATCCGACCTCCGCCAACTCCGCCCCCTGGAGGTCGGCACCACCTACACCGTGCGGGGGCAAATCACCAGCGCGGTGCGCAAGCAGGGCACCCGGACCGGCACCTTCGACATAGTGGCCTTCCGGCTGGAGGTGGTGGCCCCCGACGGCGACGTGGCCGGAGTGGTGTCCAACTCCTTCATCTATCCTCGGAGATCGACATGAGCGCAGTATCAACACCGTCGGTGGGCGAGGATCCGTCCCGGCCGGCCCCGTCCGGGTCGCCTGCGCCCGGTGCGTCGAAGCGGCCGACACCGTCGGTGGGCGACGATCTGCCCCGGATGGTGATCGAGTCGGTGGACGCCGAGAAAATGAAGACCATGGCCGCCCTGCTCGGCGACCCCAACCCCATCCACTGGGACGTCGAGGCGGTGCGGGAACTGGGCATGGGGGATCAACCCGTGAACCAGGGACCCAACAACATGGCCTACGTGATGAACATGCTGGCCGACTGGGCCGGTGGTACCGAGCACATCCGGCGGATACGGGTGCGTTTCTTGGACAACGTGTTCGCCGGTGATCGCCTGGAGGCCGGTGGCTCGGTCACCTCGGTGGGCGACGACGGCACGGTGGAGTGCGACGTCTGGCTGGCTCGTGACGGCACCCACCCGGTGCTGGCCGGGACCGCCACCCTGGCGATGGGCTCTGCCCGGTGATGGGCCCCGCCCTGGACGGCCCGGCACCCAGTTCCTCAACCAGGTGACGAACCCCCGAACTAGGTGGCCAATCCCCCTGATCAGGTGACGAACCCCCGAACTAGGTGGCCAATCCCCCTGATCAGGTGACGAACCCCCGAGCTAGGTGGCCAACCTGACGTTGTAGGACCCCAAGCAGGCCCGGATCAAAATAGCGACCAGGAACAGCACCACCGCCCCCAGCGCCATGGTGGCACCGGCCGCGGTGTCGTGGTGGTAGCTGATGAGCAGACCGACCACCACCGAGACCACACCGAGACCAACTGCGACGACCATGATTGCCGGGATCCGGCGCACCAGCATGGCCGCGGCCGACGGAGGGGCCACCAAGAACGCGAACACCAGCAGATTTCCGACGGCTTGGAACGACGCCACGATCGAGATGGCCAGAAGCGCCAGCAGAGCGGCGTGGGTCAACTGGGGGCGGAATCCGAAGAGGCGAGCCTGGACCATGTCGAAGGTCAAGACCAGAAACGCCCGGTGCAGCACCACCACCCCGACCATCACGATCCCGGCAATGACGAGCTGGCGGACAAGATCACTGTCCGTCACCCCGGTGATCGAACCGAACAGGAACCGGGTGAGCTCACCGGAGTACGCCCCCGAACTGGTGGACATGATCACCACCGCCGTGGCCAGGAATCCCACATAGAGCAACCCGATGGTGCTGTCGTCGGGCAGCGGCGAGTGACTACGAACGATATTGATGCCGCCCACCATGGCCAGGGCGGCCACCAACGCACCAATGGTGGTATCACCCCCGATGATGAAAGCGATGGCCAGGCCGGGCAGCACCCCGTGAGCCAGAGCTTCGCCCAAGAAGCTCATCCCTCGGAGCACCACCCAGGTTCCGACCGTCGAGGTGGTCAAAACGGCCAGCAGTCCCGACCACAGGGCATTGCGCATGAAGATGTTGTCGATGAAGGGCTCGACCCACCACTCGACCGGGTTGGTCAAGAACTCCATCTCCCGAACCTACCGCAGCTTGCCCGGAAATTCGGTCAGCCGAGGCCGATGGCGATCCTATGGGCGTTGGCCCGCATGAAGCCTATGTAGGTGCCCGAATCGCTGCCCGCGGGACCCAGCGACCCGGTATCCAGCACCACAACCTGCACACCGGCCTCCCGGCCCAGAGCCTCCGCGTCCTGGGAACTGTGCGTGGACTCGGCGAATATGGCCCGCACTCCGGTCTGGTCGATCAGTTCCACCAGCTCCTGAAGGTTGGCCGGGTTGGCCGTGCCCATGGATGAGCCGCCGGGGATAACCGTCCCGATCAGCCGGAATCCGTAGCGGTCGGCGAAATATCCCAGGGCATCGTGGTTGGTGACCATCAGGCGATCCTCCTGGGCAATCGGTTCCAGGATTCTCTCGACCTCCGCGTCGAGGGCCATCAGTTCCTCCCGGTATGCCGCCACGCAAGCATCCAGTGCATCAGCATCCAGACCAGCAGCCGACCCCAGAGCCTCGCCGAGCGCAGGCAGCGCGCCCGCCACCTTCACCGGATCGAACCAAATATGGGGGTCCTCCGCCCCATGGTCGTGCCCATGGCCGTCGTCCTCGTCGCCGTGATCGTCCTCGTCGCCATGATCGTCAGCCTCTTCCTCGCCGTGATCGTCCTCGTCGCCATGATCGTCAGCCTCTTCCTCGCCGTGATCGTCCTCGTCGCCATGATCGTCAGCCTCTTCCTCGCCGTGATCGTCCTCGTCGCCATGATCGTCAGCCTCTTCCTCGCCGTGATCGTCCTCGTCGCCATGATCGTCAGCCTCTTCCTCGCCGTGGTCAGCCTCTTCCTCGCCGTGATCGTCCTCGTCGCCATGATCGTCAGCCTCTTCCTCGCCGTGGTCACCATCTTCGTCGCCATGATCGTCCTCGTCGCCATGATCGTCAGCCTCTTCCTCGCCGTGGTCACCATCTTCCTCGCCATGGTCGTCCTCGTCGCCATGATCGTCCTCGTCGCCGTGATCGTCGCCGTGATCGTCCTCGTCGTCGTGGTCCAACTCCATACCGGGGGCGAATCCGATGGTCTCGACGTGATCGGCTACGTGAAATACCGGCGTGCCGGCCTCCTCAACCGCTTCGATGGTGTCGATCACACCCTCCTCCAAGTCAAGACCGTTGGCCACGATCATGACGGCATCGTCCATGCGGCCCCGGTCCTGCAAGGAAGGTTGAAAGGCGTGAGGATCCCCGCCCGGGGGAATCAGCGTCACCACGTCGGCCAGCCCGTCACAAGCCACGTTGGTCACCACATCGGCCCAGATTGAGGTGGTGGCCATCACCGTCGGCCGATCATCCGATACTTGGCCGTCGGCGGCATCGTCATCGTTACCGCAACCCGATGCCACCAGGGCCAGAACGGCCAGAGCAGCAAAGCCACCGGCCAACGCCTTTTTGATATTAGTAATCATTCTCATTATTATACAAATGTCGAACAATGGACGCAACCAGCCAGGCCCAGGTGAAATACTGGGCATGGATGGCGGTCAAATCCTCGAATACCCTCATATGAGAAGCTATTTGAACGAACTTCACCTACAGGTAGGAGCCAAGCTGGCCCGCCAGGATCATCGCTACACCAAAGGCCGGAGGAAGCTCATCGAGGTGATCCACGGTTCCGACCAGCCGATGACCCTGCCCGACATCGTGGCGGCCGACCCGGATTTGGCCCCGAGTTCGGTGTACCGCAATCTGGATCTGCTGGTTCGCAGCGGGGTCGTCCGTCGTATCGTCTCCGGGGGGGATCGGGTCCACTTTGAACTGGCCGAGCCCCTGCTGGGGCACCATCATCACATGATCTGCATCGGCTGCGGCACCATCGAGGACATCCATCTCGAGAACGATCTTGAGAATCTCGTTCACCGGAGCCTGGACGACATCGCCGAGCGCACCGGGTTCACCCCCGCCCACCACAGCCTTGACCTCCACGGCCACTGCGCCGACTGCTGAGCGGTGGCCGCCTGATCCCCTGGTCGGCGATGCGACTCACTGAACTCCGACTGGGGGCGGAACTGGCCCGGTGGCGCGACGAGGTTCGTGATTTTCTCGGCACCGAGATGGAACCCGGGAACGTGGCCGGGCACACCGATCCCTCCGACCTCACCGGACTGGATCGAACCTTCGAATTGCGTCACCAGAAAGAGGCCGCTCGCCGGGGAATGCCGGCGGTGTCGCTGCCGACCGCCGATGGCGGTGGCGGACGTTCACGGGCCTGGAAACACGTGTTCGATCGGGAAGCCGCCTACCACGGTGCGCCGTCCATCGACACCGGAGTGACCCTGTGCGGATCCGTGCTCTCCCGCTTCGGCACCCCGGCCCAGAAGAGCCGGTGGCTGGCCCCCATGGTTTCGGGGGACATTCTGGGGGCGATTGCCTACAGCGAAGCCGGTGCGGGCAACAGCCTGGCCGCCATCTCGACCACCGCGACGCGCCACTCCGACGGGTGGGAACTGTCCGGCACCAAGGCCCATGTGACCGGAGCCCACAAGGCCGAGGTGGCCGTGGTGCTGGCGGTGACCGACCCGGGGGGAAGTCCCCGCTCGTCGATGACCATGTTTTTGGTCCCGCTGGATGCACCGGGGGTGCGGGTCCGCCGGAGGCCGACCATAAACCGGTGGACCCTGGACGAGATCACCTTCCACCAGGTACGCCTGGATGATGGTTGCGTGCTGGGCCGGGTGGGCGAGGGATGGTCCCAGGTAATGGCCGCGGTGGCCACCGAGAGGGGGTCGCTGGCCCACTACGGGTGGGCCGAGCGCTGGTTGGAGAGGCTTCCCCCCGGCCTGCCGGCCCGGGACCGGGCCCGTCTGCACGCGCACGCGGTTTGCGTCCGGGCCTTCTGCCAACGGTTGATCGACCTCGAGGAGACCGGGCGACCGGTGGGCTACGAGGCTTCGGTGGTCAAGGTGACCGTCACCGAGCTGCTCCAAACCATCGCTCGGAGTGCGCTCTCGGCGGTCGGGGCCGGCGAATCCGAGTGGGCGCCGATGTTCGGCGATGGCCCGCCTTACTTGTACAACGCCCTCGAGGCCATCCACCCCACCATCTCCGTCGGTGCCAACGAGACCCACCGCGACATGATCGCCACTGCCCTGCTCGACCCCGATGCCGACCCATCGACCGCCACTGCCCCAACCGCGCCGGGTGACGACCCGGTTGTCGCTGAGTGCGCGGCAATGGCGGAGCACGCCCGGCGGATCCTGGCCGTTACCGCCCGCCACGCCCTTCAGCGCCCGTTGTACGGGAGGACGGTGGGGGACTTTCAGGCTGCTCGCCACCGATTCGTGGATATGGCGATAGCGGTCGAAGCCATGGAGCTCACCGCCATGGAGGCCGCGAGAACCCCTCCCGGACCCCAGCACGATTACCTGGCATCAGGGGCCAAGGTGGTTGCCAACGAACACTTGCTGAACATCGTGGCCGACGCTCACCAGTTGCACGGCGCGGACGGCTACTACGCCGACCACGTCCTTGCGTCCTATGCCCAATGGGCGTGGGCCGCCCAGAGCAGGGCCGGGACAACCGCCGAGCACCTGGAGCGTTTGGCCGACCTGACCACCTGATCGGGCCGATCAGGCTGCTGATCGAACAGGAGCGCTCCCGGCAATCGTGACCCGATGAACCGATCGGACCGATCAGGCAGCGGATCGAACAGGAGCACTCCCGGCAATCGTGACCCGATGAAGCACCCGCTCGGCTCCACCGACGTCACCGACCACGGCGTGCTGGGTGGATCGGTTGTCCCAGACAACCAGATCGCCCTCGCGCCAGCGATGCCGGTAGGTGTTCTCGTAACGCCCCACCACCGAATAGAGGTACTCCAGAAGCGGGCGACTTTCCTCGGGGGTCCACCCATCAATGCGGGTCACGTAGTTGTCGTTGACGAACAGCGCCTCGGCCCCGGTACTCGGGTGGGTTATCACCACCGGATGGATCGCCACCACCGAATCGTGGTCCAACCCGGCATCAGCGGCTCGATCGGTGCCCTCGTGAACGGCCGAGAGGGAGCGCAACATCGACCGGAGCCCGGACGAAAGCGACTCGAACGCCTTGGTGGCGCTGGCGAACATCGTATCGCCCCCCACCTCGGGCAGAGTCCGGGCCAGCAACAGGGTGTAGGCGTGAGGTTCGCGCATGTGGGTCGAATCGGAATGCCAGGTCTGGGTGATGGGGTTCGGGTCGTAGATCCTCATGATCCCGGGATGCCCCTCGATCGACGGCACGTAGGGGTGGATGGAGATCGGCCCCCATCGGGCGGCAAAGGCAAGCTGTTCCTCGGGGGTCATCGCCCCCTGATCCCGGATGCAGATCACACCATTCTGATGGAGAGCGTCGCGTACCGCATCGAACCCATCGCCGTCCACTTCCCGAGCCGTATCGAGCCCCACCACCTCCGCACCCAGCGCTCCGCCCAATCGCCGAATCTCCACAACCAGAATGTATCAGGCACTACCGCAGGCCAGTCCCGTGCAATGCTCAGCCGAACCAACCGACCCTCAGCCGGGCCAGTCGATGCTCAGCCGGGCCAGTCGATGTTGTAGTCGTCGAACCAGAACCGGGCCTCGCGGATGGCGTTGGGGTCGGTTCGCAGATCGAGGTTCTGGTTGAGCTGTTCGGGGGTCGGGCCGATCTGGTCGGCGATGATCGACAAACCGTCGATATCCAGGTTGTAGCAGCGCACGGCGTTGAGTCCGAGCAAGAGGCGGGTCTCCTCGACCGGGATTTGCTGGAAGTCGGTCTCGAGACGCTCGACCGTGTTGGGCCAGCTTCCCTCGGGATGGGGGTAGTCGGTACCCCACATCAGCGCATCCACACCGTTGGCGTAGCGCCTCCGCAGCTCCACCTTGCTCATGGTGGAGGCTCCGATGAACACGTTGGTGCCGATGTACTCCGACGGCAGACGCCGGATGAGGCCCCGGGTGCGCGAGCTCATCTTCTTCACCTTCCAGTTGCGTCCCCCGAACATGGCGTCGGCCTTGAACAGCAGATCACCGAGCCACCATGAACCGCACTCCACCGGCACGTACCGCAGGCCGGGGTGACGGTCGAAGGCACCGGAGAACAACAGTTGCCACAAGGGGCGGTGGGTCCAGAACGCAACCTCGAGCATGTACTGGGCCATGTTCTCGTTGTACGACGGGGTGTCGGCCTCGCCCGAGTGAGTGTGGACCACCAGACCGGCCTCGGCGCAGGCGGCCCACACCGGCTCATAGCTTTGGTGACCGTAGGACGGGTGTTCGTGCCACATGGTCGGGATCATGATGCCCCTGATGCCGGGCTTGCCGGCCAGTGCTTCGATCTCCCTCACCGACTCCTCCACCCCGTGGGTCACCGGCACCAGGGCGACACCGGCCCGGCGCGGCGGGTTGGTGGCGCAGAACTCCTCCAGCCAACGGTTGTGGGCCCGGGCTCCGGCCCAGGCGAGCCGGGAATCGGTTATCTGCCCGGCGGACAGACCGGCTCCGAACGGCGGGGACTCCATACCGGTGACCGCGTCGCCGTCGGCAAAGATGATCTCGCCCGCGACCCCATCGGCGTCAAGGGTCTTGTCACGAATCTCGGGATCGTAGGCCCCCTTCAGACCGATCTCGTTGTCGCGCTCCCACTGCTCCACGTACTCGCCGTTGACCTCCTCCACCATTGCCCGGTGCCGATGGCGGGTGACCAGCCACTCGTCGAACTCGGGATGGACCGACGACTCGAGGTACTCCCGGTAATCCTCGACGAACAATCCGGCGTGGGTATCGGACGAAACGATGACGTAGGGAGAGTTGCTCCGGTCAACGTCTACCATTGGGCTGGGCATGGGTCGGTTCCCCCTCGATATCCGGCGTGCCTACGAGCGTATCCCGCCCGAAAGCGGACATTCCATCGAGGCGTACCCCATTGCCTACGAGCGTATCCCGCCCGAAAGCGGACATTCCATCGAGGCGTATTCCGCCCGGAGAGGTGGGCGCGGAGGGACTTGAACCCCCGGCCTCTTCCTTGTAAGGGAAGCGCTCTTGCCATCTGAGCTACGCGCCCCGACCGAAACCGGAGTTTAGAACTTGCGGCGCTGAACCAGAACCTCGAAGAGCAGTGGGTCGGTGGCGGCCGCCACGGGGAGGCGGCGCTCCGCCAGGTCGTCGGGCAGCAGGGAGCACCCCCGGGCCTCGTCCACCGCCACCCCGGCCTCGTCACACACCAGGATGCCGCCCAGATAGTCCCATGTGGCATGACCTTCGGGGGTGCAGTCGATGTAGGCGTCCAGCACTCCCTCGGCCACGGCGCACAGATCCAGGGCGATGGATCCCATGGATCGGTACTGCCCCCACCCCAGGTTCCGGGGTGGCAGGCCGGTCAACCCCACGGTGGCCGCGGCCAACGACTCCTGGGCCGACGGGCCCGAGCCCCAGGGATTACCCGGTCCGGCCGAAGACACCTGGGCCGACGGGCCCGAGCCCCAGGGATTACCCGGTCCGGCCGAAGACACCTGGGCCGACGGGCCCGAGCCCCAGGGATTACCCGGTCCGGCCGAAGACACCTGGGCGGACGGGCCCGAGCCCCAGGGATTACCCGGTCCGGCCGAAGACACCAGCGGTCGGCCGTCCACGGTGGAACCCCGGCCCCTGATCGCCCGGTAGGCCCGGCCGTTCACCAGGTTCTGCACCAGCGCGGCCAGCATTCCCTCCGAGTCCACCACGCACAGGCTGGTGGAGACCCAGGGGAGACCGCGCGCCGCGTTGGTGGAGCCATCCACCGGATCGAGCACCACCACCATCTCCCGGTCGGCGTCGTGCCACCCCGACTCCTCGCTGTACACCCCGAAGCCGGCCCCGGTCAGTACCGCCAGGGCCGCCTCGTCGGCGGCCACGTCGAAGTCGTACTGGCCCTCCCGCATCCCGGTCGTTTCCCCACCCTTGGTCCGGGCGACCGCCGCGGCCACCGCCCCGGCCGCCCGGTCGAGAACCGCCATGATCTGGTCACCATCCACCGAGGCGAAACTACCCGCTGCCGACCTCCACCGGATAGCCCTAACCGCGAGCCAGAACCCGCCGATAGCAAGAACCCGCCGATAGCCACGAGACCCGCGGATAACCAGAACCCGCCCATAGCCAGAACTCACGGATAGCCACACCCCGCGGATAGCAATGACCGGCTCCGGCGTGGCAGTGTAGGGCTCTTGGCCATCGTCGATATCTCAACCTTCATCGCCGACCTCAAGGATCATGCCGCCGACCTCGGCTTCCACATCCACGACGACCGCCACTTCGTCGAGACCTACTCCATGCGCCAGGCCTGGGAGGTGGATCTGCACCCCGCCAACGCCTGCGGCGGACCTCTGGACGTACACATCGCGCTGGAGGTCGATCCCCGGGTGATGCTGAGCTTCGAGGACCACGTGATGGAACTGCCCGAAGGAGCGGACCCCACCGAGGACTTCAAGCTGCCGATGGTGGTGTCGTGGAGCCTTCCCCCGTTGACCGACGGCCCCGATCTTCTGCTGCTGGCCACCGAACTGGCGGGCATCGGGGGCATGGACCTGCCCCTGGACGTATCGGCCATGGACGCCTATGCCGCGGTTACCGACGCTCCCCAGCGGAGCATCACCATCTCGGCCCGGGTGGAGGTTTCGATCAGCGGCATGTTCACCGGCGAGGAATGCCTGGGCGGAGCCTTGCCCAAGGTGGCGGAAATCAGCGAGTTCCTCCTGGACCGGGCTCCGGCCTGGCTCGGGGAGGGCCTGGCCTAACCCACCCGATCCACGATCCCGGCCCGGTCAACCCGCGACGACAGACCGGCAACCCCCCGGTAGAACCCGTTCCACGATCCCGGCCCGGTCAACCCGCAACGACGGACCGACAAACCCCCGGTAGAACCCGTTCCACGATCCCGGCCCGGTCAACCCGCAACGACGGACCGACAAACCCCCGGTAGAATGCGAACCTCATGGGTCGACGGCTGAAGCAGGTACTGGCACCGGATATCTTCGGCAGCCGGGGATGGCGCGGCTTCCCGGGCCAGATCGGCATCATAACGTTGGCTGCACTCGTCTACTTCGGGGTGCGGATGTTGACCGAGGGAGCCGAGGCCGTCGCGTTCAGCAACGCCTACGACCTGCTGACCTTCGAGGCCTCCCTGGGACTGGACTTCGAAGCCTGGTCCCAATCGGCAGTGCTCGACTACCGCTGGGTGGTGACCTTCTTCAACTGGGTGTACATCTGGTTGCACTGGCCGATGATCATCGGGGCCCTGCTTCTGCTGTACTTCTACAACCGGCACCGCTACACGCTGATGCGCAACGCCATGCTCATATCCGGGGCGCTGGGGCTGCTGTTCTTCGCCTTCTTTCCGGTGGCCCCGCCCCGCTTCCTGGACGGCTTCACCGACACGGTCACCGAGCTGTCCACCTCCTACAAGTACCTTCAACCCCCGTCGGTGATCAACAAATACGCCGCTCTGCCCAGCTTCCACGTGGGGTGGAACGTGCTCGCCGGGGTCGTGCTGTTCCGCAGCACCCGGTCGGTCGTCGTTCGGGTGTTCGCGGTCACATCCCCGATACTGATGTCGATCGCGGTGGTGCTCACCGGCAATCACTGGGTGGTCGACGGTTTTGTGGGCACCGCGCTGGCCCTGATCGGCCTCTACGCCGCCCACCGGCTGGGCTGGCTCACCCGCAGTTGGCGAGAGCCGCAAGATGCACCGGCCGAGGGCAACCAGGCTCCGTTGGCCCCCGAACCGACCACTTCCTGACCTGAGCGAACTCCCGGTGGTTCCATCACCGGGTGAGGAGATCCCGGCAGTTGCTGGGAGGAACAGACAGAGCAGAGAGCCGCGGTCGAGCAGCTTTGGCTGCGGCTACCGGCAGGAACCACTAGAGGAGGGAATCGCGGTCGAGCAGCTTTGGCTGCGGCTACCGGCAGGAACCACTAGAGGAGGGAATCGCGGTCGAGCAGGGTGAGCGCGAGGTCGTCGTTGTCGGTGGAGACGGCGACCACGGCAGAGCCGGCATGGCGGTGGATGATATGGATGGTACGGACGTTGAGGCCGTTCTGCTCGAACAACTGCACAACGCCGGCCAGGGCACCGGGACGGTCGAGCATGTGGAAGACGAGAGCGTCGGAGGTCACGGCCCGAAGGTTGGCCTTGAGCAGGACATGGAGTGCGGTGTCGTCGTCGCTGGTGCTGAGCATGAGGACACCGAGCTCTCCGACGAGGTGCCCGTCCATGGCCTCGACGTCGATGTTCTCCTCGGCCAACAGGCCGGCGACGTGGGCGAGCTGCCCGGGCTCATGGGGCACGACGACGATCAGACGGGAGTCGGGTGCTTCCTGGCCGTCGGTTCGGTTGGATGGGGGGGTCTGGCTCATTGGGCGGTTGGCGGCCTTTCCACGCAGTCGGCAACGATGGCGTCGATCATCTCTCGGGTGACCTGCGGCATGGTGATGAGGTGGGCGAGGTCGTCGAGGGGGGCGAGCTGCCACTGGAAGAGAACGTATGGGGAAGGACGAGGGATGACCACGGTGGGGCTGTTCTTGTTCCGCCAGGCCGGAATGCCGTTGGCGTTGAACCGTTGCACGGCGTACTCGGCCGTGTCGAGCATGTTGGCCACCATCTCGCGGAAGCCGTCACGGCCGTGCTTGGTCAGGGAGTACCAGAGAATCACCGGGGCTATGGCGCTCCGGGAACCGAGAAGGGTGGTGTCGAGAGCTCCGACGTATTCGATGGCCCGACCTATCTGAGCAGTGTGCTCGCGCTTGGTCACCACCACCCCGCTGGGCACCGGGGAGCCGAACATCTTGTGCCCGGAGACGGCGGCGCTGTCGATGCCGCGGTCGAATCCGAACGGCTGAGGGTCGTCGACGAAGGGCAGGATCATGCCGCTGAGGGCCTCGTCGGCGTGGATGTAGTAACGGGTGAGCGCGAGGTCGTCGATGATGCCGCGGATGCGGTCCAGGTCATCGACCGCACCCTTCATCGTCGTCCCGATGTTGGCGATGATGAGGGCCGGGGTGTCGCGGTTGATGCTGATCGATTCGCGGAGGTCGTCGTAGTCGATCTCGCCGTTGTCCTGACTGCGGATCATGATGTTGCGAATCTTGAGAATGTGGAGGATCTTGAGTACCGAGTAGTGGGTGTCCTGGGAGAAGTAGGCGATGGGCTCGTGAAGCATCTCCCGCCCCACGTAGATACCATACATGTTGCCCTCGGTGCCGCCGGCGGTGACGTAACCCCAGGCCTGGTCGGCGGGCAGCTTCAGGAGTTCGGCGACCATGCGTACCACTTCGCGCTCGGTCTCGTGGGTATTGGCCTGGTAGCGGGAATAGCCGAACGGGTCACCCACATTGTTGGCGGCGAAGTCCAGGAGCGGGTAGAGCGCGGAGTAGTCGAACCTCTGGTTGACGGGGTACCCGGCGGAGAAGGGCCCGACCAACCGGAACTCGGAGAGAACCTGGTGGATGCGGGCATCTAGTTCGGTTTGGCTCATAACAACCCCGAAGGTGCAACCCCGAGGGTGCGCCCCCGTCGTCACCGTAGCCGGGACACCGGACCGGTCCTCAACCGAACAGCCCCCTGGCACCATCCCCCCCTCCCCCCAGCGGTGCATGGGCACCCTTATGGTGCCCGTCACTAATAGCAGAACCCGCCGGATTATCTCCGGCCATCCCCCCCAGCGGTGCATGGGCACCCTGGTGGTGCGTGGTGGGCCCGGCGGGGATCGAACCCGCGACCGAGCGATTATGAGTCGCCTGCTCTGACCACTGAGCTACGGGCCCGGCCACATCTTATTGGCCGGCCCTGTTGGCATGCCGTCCGATATCCCAACGGCCTACCCAATCGGCCAGCCGTCCGATATCCCAACGGCCTACCCAATCGGCCAGCCGTCCGATATCCCAACGGCCTACCCAATCGGTCAACCACCCGATATCCCAACGGCCTATCCCGTCGGCCGATCCAATCGGCCAACAGCCCGGTCGTTGCGTTCCGGGGATGGGCACCGTTTTGGATGTGGGCTCCGGGGGTGAGACTCGAACTCACAACCTAGCGGTTAACAGCCGCTTGCTCTGCCGGTTGAGCTACCCCGGATCGACCGGCAATTTTACCCTGCCCGCGGGTCGGATCACTCATCTTTACTCCGCCGGCTCACCCCTCGACGCTGGTACCGGTGCCAGACATGGCGGCGCAGGTCGAAACGCTCGTCCTTGCTCCGCCGGTCAACCCCGCCCGCGGGTCGGGTCACTGATCCAGTACGACCGCCGCCACCGATACCACCACCAGGGGGA
This sequence comes from Acidimicrobiales bacterium, assembly GCA_965115985.1. Classification (GTDB taxonomy): domain Bacteria; phylum Actinomycetota; class Acidimicrobiia; order Acidimicrobiales; family Bin134; genus Poriferisocius. The sequence goes on along the minus strand of OZ220474.1, from coordinate 3,008,814 downwards.
CGCCGAGCCACTGCCAGCCGCCGAGCTGCTCGTCGAACAGGAACCAGGCCCAAACCACCGCCAGGGCGGGAGCGGCGATGTTCAACAGCGATATCGCCCGCAGGGGCACGAACCGGTGGCTGTAGTTGACCATCAGGTGAGCCATCCCGGCGGTCACCGCCATAATGGCGGCCACCGCCCAACTCCGGCCGTCCCCGACCACCAGGGGATCGAACGACAAGAGCGCGACCGGCAGCATCAGCACCGCGGCGATCGTGGACCACCCCGCCTGGTACTCCAGAGCGCTCAGATGGTTGCGGGCCATGCGGGAGGCCCCCAGATAGGCGGCGAACGAGAGCATGGCCACCACCGCCAGCACATCCCCCGAACGGGACCCGCCGCCGATCCCGCCGGGCCGGGCCAGGAAGACCAGAGCCACCCCGGCGATGGCCATCAGGGTGGCCAGGACCACCCGGGGGCTTATCCGCTCGCCGAACACCCGGCCGGCGATCCACAGCAGGCAGATGGGAGCGGTGGCCCCGATGACCATGGCGTTGGCGATGGTGGTGGTCTTGATGGCGGTGAAGAACGTGGCTCCGTTGATGGTGAACACCACCCCACCGACCAGGGAGTGGCGCAACACCCGACGGTCGAGACGTCCTCCCCGCAGGTGGAGCGCGGCCACCGCCCACGTGGCCGCGCCGATGAGTCGCCAGAACGCGAACGGCAGAGCCCCGAACTCGTTGTCGCGAACCAGTATCGGACCCCAACTGAACAGGAAGATGCCGGCAATGGCCGCCCACATTCCCAGCCCCAGGCCGGCTCCGGGCGACGAGGCCCCGGTCGCTCCTGTTGCTGGTTCGGACTCTCCCGAAGATGGCGAACTGATGATGGTGGGGAGGCTTCTAGGAGTTGGTGGACGAAGCGATCAGATCGAGTACGGCATCGGGGTCGAGCGGTTGACGGTTGGGATGCACCCCGAAGGGGGCCAGAGCGTCGGCCACCGCGTTGAACACCGCCGGAGGGGCCCCGATGGCACCGCCCTCCCCGGTCCCCTTGTGCCCACCGGGGGTGTCGGAGGGCACCACCACGTGGCCGCACTCCAGTTCGGGCACCTCGGCCGCGGTGGGCACCAGGTAGTCGAGGAAGGTGGAGGCCAGTGGATTGCCGCTCTCGTCGTACACCGCATGCTCGTAGAGCACACCGCCGATGCCCTGGGCCACTCCTCCGGCGATCTGGCCGTCCACCACCATGGGGTTGATCAATACCCCGCAGTCCTCACTGACCACGTAACGAAGGAGGGTGACCTTGCCGGTTCCCGGATCCACCTCGCAGGTGCATATGTGGCAGGCGTTGGAGTGGGTGGTCGGCGGGGCCTTGTAACGGGCGGTGTGCTCCAGTCCGGCCTCCATGCCGGGGGGAAGGGCGTCGGAGTTCTGATAAGCGGTGGCCGCCACCCGGGCCAGCGTCGTCGAGGCCGCCGGTGTGCCCCGGACCGAGATCACCCCGTCGGCCACCTCCAAGTCGTCGGCGGAGGCTTCCATCAGGTGGGCGGCAATGGCGACCACCTTCTCCTTCACCCCTGCGGCCGCGGCCCGGGCCGCGCTGCCGGCAATCACCGCCGAGCGACTGCCCCCGGTACCGAACCCGTAGCCCGAGCCGTGACCCTGATGGAGGGTGACGTCCTCGGGGCGCACCCCGAGCTCGTCGGCCACCAGTTGGGCCATGGTGGTCTCCAGGCTCTGGCCGTGCGAGCCGGTGCCCATGAACACGTTGACATGGCCGTCCACCTCCACCCGGAGCATGGCCGATTCCGTACCCAACGGCCCCATTCCCATGGATGTGGGCTCGATGTACAGAGCGATGCCCAACCCCAGGTAGCGGCCCTGCTCCCGGGCCTGGGCCTGCTCGACCCGGAACCGCTCGTAGCCGATCATCTCGGCCGCCTGTTCCAGGGTTTGATCGGGGGAGATGGTGGTCTCGTAGGCCAGGCCGGTGGGCCCCTGGTAGGGCAGGTCGTCGGGGGTCAGCACGTTGCGACGGCGCAGCTCCAGCGGATCCATGCCGATCTCCCGAGCCACCCGGTCGATCATCTGCTCCCGGGCCACGCTCTCCATCTGCCACGGCCCCCGGTAGGCCCCCCGGCCGCAGGTGTTGGTGTACACCGTGCGGGCCCGCCAGCTCACCGGCCCCATCCGGTAGGGCCCGGGGAATTGCATCGCGGTCATGGCCCCCGGCGTGGCCGGCCCGCCCAGGGGGTAGGCCCCGTCGTCCTCGAGCTGGTCCAGATCGGCGGCCAGGAAACCACCATCCTCCCCCACCGCCATCTTGACGGTGACCTGCTCGATGCGAGCATGGTTGGAGGCCAGCAGGTTCTCCCTGCGATCCTCGATCCACTTCACCGGGCTGCCCAGGAGCCGGGCGGCCACCAGCACCGCCATGTCCTCGCGCCCCAGGAACATCTTCTGGCCGAACCCGCCCCCCACATCGCCGAAGTGGACCACCATCTTGTGCTCGCCGATGCCCAGCACCCGGGCCCCGGTGTGCTGGATCTCGTGGGGACTCTGGGTGGACGCCCATACCTCCATCACCCCGCCATGGGGCTGCCAGGACGCCACGATCCCCCGGGTCTCCATGGGCACGTTGGTCTGGCGGTGCTGGTGCCAGGTCTCGGTCACGACATGAGCGGCCAAGGCAAAGGCCTCCTCCAGGGCCGGGTTGGGCACGACCAAATCATGGGCCAGGTTGCCGCCCAGTTCGGGGTGAACGTGATCGTCGGCGTCGGCGGCGACCTCGTAATCCACCACCGGGGCCAACGGCTCGAACTCGACCTCGACCAGATCGAGGGCGTCCTCGGCGATGTAGCGACTCTCGGCCAGCACCATCACGTAGGGGTCGCCCACGAAACGGACATCGCCGTCGGCCAGCATGTTGGCCGGTGGGGCGGGCGACTCCGGTGGATGCAGCGACGCCCGCAGCGAGTCGTTGTGGGGGTTCAGGTCGGTGCCGACGAAGACGGCGCGGACCCCCTCCAGGGCCTCGGCCGCAGAGGTGTCGAGGCGGGTGATGGTCGCCCGGGCCAGGTCGCTGCGCCCGAAGGCGGCGTGGACCATGCCGGGCAGAACGACGTCGTCCACGTACCGGCCGTGCCCGGTGACCAGCCGGGGATCCTCGATGCGCTTGACCGACTGCCCCACATAGCGGGCCGCGGCCGTCCTACTCATGGCTGTCTCCCCTCATGGTCGCGGCCGCCTGGCCTCATGGCTGTCTCCCCTCATGGTCGCGGCCGCCTGGCCTCATGGCTGTCTCCCCTACTCATGGCTGTCTCCCCTCATGGTCGCGGCCGCCTGGCGGGTGGCGGCCACGATGCCCTGGTAACCGGTGCAGCGGCAGAGGTTGCCGGCGATGCCGTGGCGGATCTCCTCGTCGGAGGGGTCGGGATTGGCCCGGAGGAAGGCGGTCACCGACATCACGAAACCCGGGGTGCAGAACCCGCACTGGAGGCCGTGGCAGTCACGAAACGCCTCCTGCACCGGATGGAGCGTCTCCTCGTCGGGAGCGAGCCCTTCCACGGTGGTGACGTCGGCCCCGTCGGCCTGCACCGCGAACAGCAGACAGGAGCGCACCGCCCGGCCGTCCACCAGCACGGTACAAGAGCCGCACACCCCGTGCTCGCAGCCCAGGTGGACCCCGGTACACAGGGCCTGTTCCCGCAGGAAGTCGGCCAGTGTCAACCGGGGCTCGGCCGACCCTCGCCGGGTTCGACCGTTGACGGTCATGGAAAGGGGGACGGGATCAGCCACCGTTTGCCTCCTGGGATAGCTGGGCGAGAGCGTCGGCCAGGATCCGGCCCACCAGGGTGGACCCGGCCCGGCGGCGGTAGTCGGCCCCGGCATGCACATCACCCACCGGTTCCATGTCGTCGGCTGCCAGGGACCCGATCTCGGCGGGGTCGGCATCGGCCACGGTCAGGCCGATCAACGCCGCCTCCACCGTCGGGGCTCTCAGCGGGGTGGGACCAACCCCCAGCATGCCCACCGCGGCCCGGTCGATGCGGCCGGTGCTGTCCAGACCCATGGCCACCGCGGCACCGGCCAACGCGAAGTCGCCGCTGCGGCGGGCGATCTCGTCGAACGCGAACCCGGCCGGCTGGTCCCAGGCCGGGAACCGGACGGCCACCAGCAGCTCGTCGGCGGCCACCGCGGTGGCGAACGTGGACTCGAAGAACTCGACCGCCGGCACCTCCCGGGTGCCCGACGCCGATGCGATCTCCGCGGTGCCGTCCAGCGCCAGCATCACTGCGGGATACTCCGACACCGGGTCGGCGTGGGCCAGCGAGCCGCCGATGGTGCCCCGGTTGCGAATCTGGAAATGACCGATGTGGGGGGTGGCCAGACGCAGCAGCGGCACCCGCTCGGCCACCACGGGATCGGTTCCGACGTCGGCCTGGCGGGTCATGGCCGCGATGCGCACGCCGCCGTCCACCGATGCAACCCCGAACAGCTCGTCCACCCGGTTCAGGTCCACCAGATGCTCGAAGCGGGTGAGGCGCATGGCCAGCATGGGCACCAGGCTCTGGCCGCCGGCCAGAGGCTTGGCTTCGTCACCGTGCTCGGCCAGCAGGGAGACGGCATCGGCCACCGTCTCGGGAGCGTGGTATTCAAAAGAAGCAGGTTTCACTGGGAGCGACTGTAGCCCGACCATCCCTCGGGTTCGCAGGAGTATCGGTACACGCACCCACCAATCCCGCTACAGGGTATCGGTACACGCACCCACTTGTCCCGGTCCTGGAGTACCCAGTACATGTACCCACCGGCCCCGGTGTTGGAGCATCGGTACACGTACCCACCCATACCGGTGGTCTGACAGACTGGGGGGATGCCCGACCAGGCCGAGGCGCTGCGCAACTACTGGAACAATCGGGGACGGGTGTGGGTGGAGCACCGGAACAGGCTGGATTCCATGCTCGCCCCCCTGGGGGAGACCGCCATCGCCCGGTTGCACCCCGGTGCGGGCGAGGATCTGCTGGACATCGGCTGCGGTACCGGCACCACCAGCCTGGAACTGGCCCGTCTGGTGGGCGGGGGCGGCCATGTGACCGGGGTGGACGTGTCGGCACCCATGGTGGCCGAGGCTCGTCGCCGGGCCGAGGCCGCCGGGATGGCCAACACGTCGTTCGTGGTGGCCGACGCCAGTGTCCACGAGTTCGAGCCCCGGTGCCACGACGCCGCCTTCTCACGAATGGGAATCATGTTCTTCGCCGAGCCGGTGGCGGGATTCACCAACCTCAGGCGGGCACTGCAACCCGGTGGGCGGCTGAGCTTCATATGTTGGCGGTCGCCCGACGAGAACTCCTGGGTGACCGAGCCGGGACGGGTGGTGGCCGAGGTGCTGGGGCCACCCGAGCCGATGGATCCCGATGCTCCCGGGCCGTTCTCGCTGGCCTCCGCCGACCGCATCGTCTCGACCCTCACCGAGGCCGGGCTGGTGGACATCGACATCACCCCCCACGACCTTCCGGTGACCGTGGGCGACGGCACCACCGACGAGTTGGTTCGCTACTACATCGACCTCCTGCCGGCCACGACCATCCCCGAGAACGCCGAGGTTCACGTGATCGACCGGATCAAGGCCGCCCTCGGCACCATGGTCGAGCGCCGTCGGACTCCCGACGGCATCGTCATGGGCGCCGCCGCCTGGCTGGTAAACGCCCGAGCCTAAGAGCCCGATACCGTCGTCCGATCCCTGGCTGCTCGGGTCTGACGGCGGTCAACGCCCGAGCCTAACCACCGGCCCCCGTCGTCCGGTCCCTGGCTGCCGCCCGGGTCTGACGGCGGGCCGTGCGGCCGGCAACCACCGACCACAGCACCACCAGGACGGTGGCCGCGGCCATGTATCCGTGCATCTCCCGCAACCCGATCCGATCGGCCAGAACGCCGAGCGGAAACGCGATCAGGCTCTGGGCGCTGAACGCGATCATCAGCAGGCTCTGCACCCGGCCGTGGTAGACCGGCTCGGACAGCAGCAGCGACATCGACATGTTGGCGGTTTGGAACGTGGTGGCCGCGCCCCCCAGCACGAACAACACCACCAACGCCACCAGATGATTGGGGGTGACGGCCAGGACGGCCACGCCGCCGGCCACCGCGATCCCACTGGTGACCCGCAGTCGCCAGAGCTTGGTGTTGTCCCGCATCCGGGCCACCTGAAGCGCGGTGACCGTGCCCCCGAGAGCGTTGGCCCCCTGGAGGATGCCCAGCCATAGCGCTCCCACTCCGAACACGCTCTCGGTGAATTTGGGGAGGAACGCCAGATAGGGCAGGGCGGCGATGATCATCAGCGCGGTGGAGACAACCACCACTCGCAAATAGGGCTTCCGTCGGACATAGGACACCCCGTCGGCGATCTCCTCGAAGGGGCTGCGAGCCTCTCGCTGCTTCGGACGCGACACCGGCAGCAGCATGACCGGGATCGTCCCCACCGCGGTGAGGCCCGCGCTCAGCAGATACACCCCCGACAGCCCGAAGCCGGGCGTGTCGGCCAGCACTCCGGCCAGGGCGGGGCCGATCGTCTGGGTGCTGGCCACGGTGAGCTGGGTGAGCGATATCGCGTTGGACAAAAGCTCGCGCTCCACCACCTCTCCGGTCATGGCCACCCGGGCCGGGCCCATGAACGCGAACGACGCCCCCTGGACGAACGACACCAGCAGCAGCATCCAGAACTGCTCTTGCCCCAGCACCACCATGACCCCGATCCCGACCGCACTGAGGGTCAGCGATACGTGGGAACCCAGTATCAGCGCCCGGCGGGGAAACCGGTCGGCGGCCACCCCCCCGAACGGGGTTACCGTGACCATGCCCACGCCGAAAGCCAGCAGCACCAGGGCAAAGCTGGAGTTGCTGTCGGTGAGCTGAATGGCCAACCAACCCCGGGCCAGGATCTGCATGCCCACCGCGAGGAACGCCACCAACCCCGACCACCACAACATGGCGTAGCTCCGATTGGACAGCGACGCGAACACCCCGGTGGTGGAGGCAGGGGCGACGTCGCTCACATCGTGAAATTACCGGCCCCGGACTTTTGACGCGGCACCGCTCGACCTGCTGATGGAGATTACTGCTGGGCAGTCGGCTCAGGATTCCAGGGGCTGGAGTTCGTCCTCCAGGCCCTCCTCCTCGCGCACCAGGTTCCAACCGAGGCGGGCGGACAGGGCCTCGCGGCCCTCGTCGGGGCCGCAGGCGATGATCCGGTCGTCGGCCGCCAGCACGGCTCGGCTCCGGGGGTGGTAGATGTAGCGGCCGGCCCTGCGGATGGCCAGAACGGTGAAGCCCGGTTCGATGCTCAGCGCCAAATCCCGCAGCGAGGCGCCATCGGCTTCGCTGCCCGACGCCACCGGAAGATCCACCACCACTTCGTCGGAGTCCCCCAGGGCGATCTCCAGAATCGGATGCACGTCCTCCCCCTGCTCCACCAACGAGACCATCTGGCGGGCCTGATCCCCGATGTCCTCGGCCGCCTGGCCGAGGTGCAGCAGTCCTCGCAGGGGGGCGGGATCTATGTTGTCGGCCGCGGCCCGCAGTACCCACAGTTCCAACTGGTGCTTCATCTCGTCCAGCCGGGTCTCCAGGTGCCGCACTTCCACGGCCAGACCCCGGTCGTTCAGCACCAGCGTCGAGTAGGCCAGCCCCACCGCGGCCTCCGACAGATCCTTCATCTCCACCAAGGCGTCCACCGCCCGATCCAGATCGGAGATCCATGGATCCTCGGGCGCGACCGGCTCCTCCCACCCGGGCGCGGCCGCCAGTTGGTGCAGTCGCGTGATCCCCGCGGGCGAACCCCGCAGGAAGAGAACATCGCCGGGCATCATGAGCTGGGTGCCGCCCACATCGGTGATCCAGCTCCGATCCCGCCGGATTGCCATGACCCGCATCCCGGCCACCACCGGCAACTCCAGATCCCCGAGGGGACGGCGAGCCATGTGGGACCCCTCCCGCACCACCAGCCGGTGCGAGACCTCCTCCGCGCTGGACATGTCGGCCACCAGCTCGGCCGGGATTCCCAGCCGACGGGTCACGATCCGGGAGATGTCCACCGCATCGTTGGCGATCCGTTCGATGGCGCTGATCACCTGGAGCACCGACGACATGCCCTCGGCCTCCCTCGGGTGGCGCACCGCCATGATGCACACCGCCCGCATGTCCTGGACCAGCTCGGTCATGCGCATCTCGAGGTTGTCCACCTCGGTGGCCATATCGGGATCACCGAAGTACAGGGCGGCATAGGCCAGGTCGACCATGAGCTCGGAGAGATCCTTGGCCTCGGCGAGCATGGCCCGGAGATTGCGGGGTTTATCGTCCATCGTGGAGTCCCTCCAAGTTAGTCATTCATGCCGCCGTCGGGCCCGGCCGCCGGACTCATCCCACCCCTACGTCCAAATCGTGTAGGTGGGGCGGTTCGGGTTGGCCCACCGAGCCGATCGGCCGCCGGGCTCATCCCACCCCTACCGCGGCTATGGCGAACACCAGGGTGAGAGCCCCCACCAGATCGAGCACCGCGGTCACCAGCGGAATGCCCACCGTGTCGGGATCCACCCCGAACCGCACCGCGGCGATCGTCCCGTAGTAGGCCACCGTGACGGCCACCACCACCGACAGAACCCCACCGATAAGGGCAATCGCCACCAACCGGCCCGTTCCCGGCCCGGCCAGATCGAACAGGAACCCACCCCACTGCGACACCAGGGCCACCAACCCCAGGACCGGCACGGCCAACCCGAACGTCACCCCCACGTCGGCCCGGGCCCCCCGGTGGGGCAGGGGCGAGGGACCGATCAGACCCAGATGCAGCTTGCTGGACAGTCGGTTGGCCAGGATTCCCCCCAACGCTCCCGCCACCGCCAGGTAACCGGGCACCATCACCAGCAGCACCGGGTGGGCGACGAACACCTCGAACCGGTTCTCCACCGTGACCCCGGCCATCAGCGACAGGACCCCGGCCAGCACCAGAACCGGGATCGACTCCCGTAGGACGACCCGCAACCGGGGCCCCCCGGACCGGACGGCCGCAACCAGCGAGATCACCGTGATCACAGCCACCGCGGCGGCGATCACCGGGGTCACCACGTCGCGCCGCACCAGATAGGAGGCCAAGAACAGCGCCGGCACGGTCAGCACGTCACCGGCGGCGGTGACCATCGGCGCGGTCACGTTGTCGGGATCCAAACCCCACCGCACCGATCCGGTGGCCATTCCCAGCGCCACCAGCAGCACGAACACCGAGGCCAGCGTCCCCCCCACCACCGATATCACCACATAGTCGGCCACGCCGATGGCCCCCTCCACCCCGGTACCGGACGCCACCGCCGAGGCCAGCAGGGCCAGCGCCAGCGACAGGGCCAGGGTCAACACCATCGATGCCCAGACGTTTCGACCCACCACGCTCGACGACCGCAGCGACGGACGGAACGTGCCGGCATGAATGGCAGTTCCCAGCCGGCTGCCCAGCGCCCCGAAGATGTTGCCCCGCAGCGCGATGGCCGCCGGCACCAGCAGCAGCAGGCCGGGAAGCTCGGCCAGTCGCTGGTGGCTGCGACCCAGCACCACCCCGGCAACCACGCTGGTCACCGCGAGCGCGCACAGCGCCCCCAACGACTGGATCACCCCTCTCGGATCGGGACCGAGCAGCCGGGCCAGGGGCGACCGGACGAAGGACGGCATCAGCCCGGTTCCCCGACCGAGACCCGAACGGGCAACCGCAGGACGAGTGGCGGCATCGCCCCGATTATCCCGAAGCAGCCCGGCCCAGTCGGTACAGGCGACGGCGACATTCCTCCCAGGCCTCCCCCAGGATGTCGGCCACCGGACGTACCTCGTCTATGCGCCCCATCACCTGGCCCCCGAAGGGAACGGCCACGTCCATCCGTCCGCCGAAATACTGATCCATGAGCCGGTCCAGACCGGGCATCGATACCTGATCCTGGTGCTCCATCTCGGAGGTCAGCGAGGTGCGCAGCGCCCGCATTCCGGGGCGACCGAACCGGTTCAGCACCACGGTGTCGGTCTCGGCGGCTTCCACCACCGCCTGCTTCCAGTTGTCGTGTACCGGCGACTCCGCGGCCGAGAGCATCCGGGTGCCCATCTGCACGCCATCGGCACCCAGTGCCAGAGCGGCCGCCATGGACACCCCGTCGCATATCCCCCCGGCCGCAATGATCGGCACCTCCACCGAGGCCCGCACCAGCGGAGCGAGCACCATGGTGGACGCGCCATGAGGGTTCTTGAACCCACCCCCCTCCACCCCCTCGACGACGAGGCCGTCCACCCCGGCGTCCACCGCCTTGCGGGCTCCTCGCAGCGTGGGCACCACATGGAAGACGGTGATTCCCGCGTCCTTCAGCACGGTGGTGAACCGGCCGGGGTCGCCCGCCGAGGTGGTCACGAACCTCACACCGTGCTCGATCACGAAATCGATGACGGTGGCGTCGGGCACCAGGAGCTGGGCAATGTTCACCCCCCACGGGCGATCGGTGAGGTCGCGCATCCGGGCGATCTCCCCCTTGATGTCGTCGAGCCGGCCCGAGGAGGTCTCGATGATGCCCATGCCTCCGGCGTTGGACACCGCCGAGGCCAACCGGGATCGGGCGATATAGCCCATCGGGGCCTGCACGACCGGTATATCGATGCCCAGGAGTTCGGTAATCCGAGTCTTCATCACGCCAGCTTCATCGGTGCCGACATCCCGAAGAAATCACCGCCGCCTCGCCGAACCGCACGCTCCCACGAAATCACCGCCGCCTCGCCGAACCGCACGCTCCCACGAAATCACCGCCGCCTCGCCGAACCGCACGCTCCCACGAAATCACCGCCGCCTCGCCGAACCGCACGCTCCCACGAAATCACCGCCGCCTCGCCGAACCGCACGCTCCCACGAAATCACCGCCGCCTCGCCGAATCGTCGGATCGGCGCAGGAGTTGGCGCAACAGGGGAGTCCGGGGGCGGTGTCGGGGGCGGTGGAGCAATGGCAGTCGGTGGTAGGGGGACGGACGGTCGCTGCTCCACTTGCCCGGTGGGGCCGAGGTGATCGAGGCCAGCCCTACCAGACAATCGTCGTAGTTGACCCGCCAACCGGCGAAGTCACGCCACGCCTGGTCACGATCCTCCACCACCGGCACCCCGGCGTTTTTCAACGTCTCGTAGGTTTTGTGGAACTCGTGGCGGCGCACGGTGATCGGGTCGGTGGGCCGCGGATCGGGGTCGTAGTCGATACCGAGGAAGTCGGCGATGTGCCGCAGGGCCATATAACCCGACCGGATCATGAACGGCACCGTCGGCGAGTGAGGTACCGCCACCGTGGACAACATGATGGCCGCGGTGTCCAGGACGGCACCGGCGGCGACGACCCACGATCGGTCGGAGCGGACCGACCGGAAGAAGGACAGCGCCGGGAAGATCTGATGGGTCTCCTCGATCTGGATGAACCAGTGCTCCCACTCGGTCCAGGTATCGCCCATGGACTCCAGGGCCCCGTGCTTGTGAGCCAGAATGATCATGGCCTCCGGCGTCGGGGGGGTGCCGGCCCTGACCTCGAGTCGGGCGACCGCGGCCTCCCGAGAACTGAACGCGCTGTACATGGCGGGAAGAAAGCTGATCAAAAGCGCCACGATGCCCAGGCCTATGAGCGCCTCGATTATGGCCAGCATCAGGCTCACCAGGTCGTTCTTCTCCCGGAAACCCAACGTGGCCAGCGAAGACCCGCTCAACATCAAGGACTCCCGGTACGGGCGCACACCGTTGGCCCAGAACATGAGCGAGAACCCGTAGACGATCCCGGTGGCCCACACGAACGGCAGCATCATCAGCGTGGTCGAGGCGTAGCGGGCCAGAAGCGTGTCCCGCGACTCGTAGGACTTGCGGTGCCGGGCCAGCAACGAGAACAGCAACCCCACGCCGACGTAGACGAAACGGATCAGCAGGCTCCGCTCGGCTCGGGGAACCACAACCGTTCGGACCGCGGCCAGCAGCGTGCCCAGGGAGATCAGCGCCCCCACCGTGAACACGATCCCCTCCACCCAGCTCATACCCGCTCAAGCCTAGGTAACCCCGACACCCTGCCGGTGGCTACCACTACTGTTCAGCCATGAAAACCGCCCCGCACCCCCAGCCCCCGCCGGCTCTGATCGCGGCCCCGGGGGAGGGCCGCCCGCCGACTCCGCCCGTCGCCCCGGGGGAGGCCCGGGTATGACCACGGTCGAGATCGGACCCGAGCTGACCAATGACGCCCCGGTGGGTACCGCCATCGGCGCGGTCCCGCCCCGGCGCACGCCGGTTCGGGTGCCCACCCACCGGTACATCTCCCCGGAGTGGGCCGAGTTGGAGATGGCCCACGTGTGGCCCCGGGTCTGGCAGTTGGCCTGCACCGTGGACCACGTGCCCTCGCCGGGCGACTGGTTCGAATACTCGGTGGGCAAGCTGTCGGTGCTGGTGGTGCGGGACGAGGACGGCGTCCTGCGGGGATTTCAGAACGTGTGCCGCCACCGGGGCAACGTGCTGTGTACCGGGTCGGGATCGGGGCTGAGCGAGTTGCGGTGCATCTACCACCGGTGGTCGTGGACGTTGGACGGCCGACTGCGAGAAGTACCGTCGCGTCGGGGCTTCGGAGCGCTCCGCAACGACGACTACCCTCTTTTTCCGGTGCAGGTGGCCACCTGGGGGCCGATGGTGTTCGTGAACCTCGACCCGAACACCGAGCCGCTGGACGAATATCTGGAGGCCGTCCCCGACCTGCTGGAATGGGCCCACCTGGACGAGTACGCCTGCACCTACGACCTGACCGTGCCGCTGCCGTGCAACTGGAAGACGCTCATCGAGGCGTTCAGCGAGACCTACCACGTGCAGGGCATACACCGGGAGATGCTGCCGAGCTGCGACGACGTCAACTCGGTGAACCGCTTGTACGGCCGGCACGGATCACTGCACCAGCCCTACGGGGTGCCCAGTCCCCGCCTGCGCGACGGGGCCACCGATCAGCAGATCTGGGACTCCATCATCACCACCCAGGGGGCCCGCTACGGCCAGGACTCCGCCAACCCGGGGCCGTGTCCCCCGATCCCCGAGGGGGGCAGCGTGCGGGACGTGCTCGAGACCTTGTTAAGAACCCACACCGCCGAGAAGGGCCTCGACCTGGACGGTCTCGACCAGTCCCAGGTGCTGGACCTGTTCCAGTTCAACCTGTTCCCCAACATCACCGTGATCGTTATGTGCGACAGCGTCACCGTGCTGCGAGCTCGACCCGGTGCCACCCCCGACGACGCCCTCATGGACGTCCTCCACCTCGACCGCCGCCCACCGGGGAGCGCCCGGGACCGACCGGTGCAAGCCACCATCGCCCCCGAGGACGCCTCGCTGAACCTGGTGTTCGACCAGGATCTTTCCAACCTCCAGCGGGCCCAGCGGGGCCTGCACCAGCCCGGTCTGGACCACATCGTTCTGAGCCGGGAGGAGATGCGAATCATCAACCTCCACTACAACCTGGAGGAGTTCATCGGCATCAACGAACTCTCCCCCGAAGCCACCGCCGAACTCGAAGCCCTCCGAGCCCAACCCCCCGCCATCGGCCCGGCGGTCGGCTGAGCCCCCCGGGTTCCATCGGCGAGAGCCCCTCGGGTATGACTCCATTGAATGGAGTATTCAGTACTCCATTGAATGGAGTATTCAGTACTCGGTTCAATCGAGTATGGATGGGCGGCGCTGGCGGGCGATCTCGAAGCAGAGCACCGCGGCGGCGGAGGCCACGTTGAGGGACTCGACCGAGGCCGACATGGGAATGGACACCCAGCGATCGGCGGCCGATGGGTCGAGGCCGTGGGACTCGTTGCCCACCACCAGGGTGAGGGGGCCGGTGAGATCGACCTGATCGCAGGGATCGCCCCGATGGGGGTCGGCACCGACACGGCACCCCACGGGAGCCGCCACGGTCAGGGGGATTCGGAACAGGGCACCGGCCGCGGCCCGCACCGTCTTGGGGTTCCACGGATCCACCGAACCGGGACCGAAAACCACCGCCTGAGCACCGGCCGCCACCGCGCTGCGAACGATGGTGCCGGCGTTACCGGGATCGGCCACCCCAGCCAGCTCGACCACGAAATCGCCGTCCTTCGGAGGGGGCAACCGGGGGATCCGGGCGGTGGCCATGACCCCCTGGGAAGTGACCACCGAGCCCACCCTGGCCAGAACGCCGTGGCCCACCGTCCGGACGGGGACGTCGACCGTGACACCGGGATCGACCCCCGGCTCGACGAATACATCGACCAGCTCGATCCCCGCGTCCACCGCCTCGGCCAAAAGCCGGGGGCCGTCCACGACGAACTTTCCGGTTGCCGCCCGGTCACGATGTCGGTTCACCAGGCGGCGCAGTTCCGCCACCCGGGGGTTGCGCGCGCCGAGCAGCTCGGCTACCCCACCGGGACGGTTTCTTCCCCGTCGGGGACTTCTACAACGTCGGCCTCATCGACCACTGCCGCCTCGGGGCCGGACTCCTCGGCCACTGCCGCCTCGGCACCGGTTCCCTCTCCGACCCCGGCCCGGGCAACCTCCACCAGCGCGGCGAAGGCCGCGGGGTCGCTGACCGCCAACTCGGCCAGGATCTTGCGGTCCACCTCCACATCGGCCTGCTTGAGGCCGTTGATGAACCGGCTGTAAGTGGTGCCGTTCTGGCGGCAGGCGGCGTTGATGCGCTGGATCCACAGGCGGCGGAACTGACCCTTGCGAGCCCGGCGATCCCGAAAGGCGTACTGCCCGCTGTGCAGCAACTGCTCGTTGGCGGCTCGAAAGGTCCGGCTCTTGTTGCCGTAGTACCCCTTGGCCCGCTTGAGAACCGCCTTGCGGCGCTTACGGGCGGGAACGGAGCGCTTGATCCTGGCCATCGTGTCTTCTCCCTGGACTCGAATCCGTGACTAGAGGCCCAACTGGCGCTTGACCGCCGGGGCATCGGCGTCCGACACCTGGGCGGAACCGCGTAGCTGACGCTTGCGCTTGGGGGCCTTCTTCTCAAGGATATGGTTCTTGTAGGCGCGCCGGCGACGGATCTTGCCGGAACCGGTGGTTCTGAACCGTTTGGCCGCGCCTCGGTGGGTTTTCATCTTGGGCATTTCAATTACCTGCGCTCTGGGGAGCAGCCTCGGCCTCCGCCGCCTCCTCGGGAGGACGGGCCGACCGAGCAGCCTGCTTGCGGGACTTCCGCTTGGCCGGTCCCAGCACCATGACCATGTTGCGACCGTCCAGTCTCGGATAGACCTCGACCTTGGCCACGTCGGTCACCTCCTCCTCAATGCCGTCGAGGATGCGACGACCCAACTCGGGATGCTGAACCTCACGGCCGCGGAACATGATCGTGACCTTGACCTTGTGCCCTTCCTCCAGAAAACTCCGAACCTTGCGCGTCTTGGTCTCGAAGTCACCGGAACTGATCTTGGGCCGGTACTTCATCTCCTTGACGATGATGTTGGTGCTGTTTCTTCGGGATTCCTTGGCTCTCTGGGCGGCCTCGTACTTGTACTTCCCGTAGTCCATGATCCGGCACACGGGCGGGTTTGCCTTTTCGGCAACCTCCACCAGGTCCAGGCCGGCTTCACTGGCCATGGCCAACGCCTCGGTCAGTAGGCGAATGCCCACCTGCTGTCCGTCCTGAGCCACGAGACGCACCTCTCGGGCCCTGATCCGGTCGTTGATCCGGGGCTCGGCGTCCGCCGAGGCTATGGCTGATCACCGCTCTGCAATGCGCATGTTCCTCTCTCTCGATTACGGGGGCCGGCACGCGGGGATGGATCACCCCCACTTGCGTACCGAAGTTGCGGGGTAACAATATCAGCGTTCGGGGACAAACACGCCAGACGAGGCAAAAGGGAGCCGACGATGACGGGAAGCACACTGTGGACACCAGGAGGCGAAGTGCCGGTGGGAAGCGGCCGCGAGCAACCGGCACCCCCTCCACCGCGGGCCCAACCCGAGACCCCCGAGGATCCCCTGGCCGGGCTGAGCGACGAGGAGCGGGCCCAGGCCGAGGAGATGGCCCAGCAGTTGGCCGAGGCCCGGGAGGCGATCGCCGGCACCCCGGCCTCGGTGGTGGTGGGCAACCATGCCATGGGTCTGTACGAACTGGGGGCGATCCACCTCAGCCGGCAGCCGCCCAACCTGGAGGAGGCCCGGCTGGCCATAGACGCCCTCGGAGCGCTGGTGGGGGAACTGGAGGGTCGCCTCGGCGAGCACGAAGCCACCCTGAAGGAAGCCCTCCACCAGATCCGCATGGTGTTCGTGCAGGTATCCAGGGCCGTCGAGGAACCTAGCGAGGAGTAACCCCGGCCGCCTCCCACGCGCCCCGGTGACCGGGCGACGGCCAAAACGCCACCGCGGTGCCGACCTCGATCGTGCGGGTCCCACCGGCGATGGCCGTGCAGTGGAACGGGTAGCCGGTGCCGTCGCCGATGGTGATCCACCCCCAGCCGGTCGCGTCGTCGAAACCGGTCACGCTGCCGGTGAGCAGAACGCCGGGGCCGGTGGGGATCAATGGACGATCTTGGCCAGGGGCAGCTCGATGATGTCGCCGGCCCCGGCGTCGCGCAGGTCGGGAATCAAGATGTTGATGTCGGTCTTGGGCACGACGGTCTCCACCGCGTAGCCGTGACCCCCGAACAGCTCGTTCACCGTGGGGGCCTTCATGGACGGCAGCAGGTCGATGACCTTGTCCAGACTGCCGGCCGACACGTTCATCTTCACCAGCACCTTGCCCCTGGCCTCCAGCACCCCGCTCAACAGGGTTCGGATCTGCTCCATGGCGTGGCGACGCTCGGAGTCGGCGTGACTGATCGGATTGGCCACCAACTCGGTGTAGGACGTGAGGATGGTGTGGATTATCCTGAGCCCGGCCGCCCGCAACGCCCGACCGGTCTCGGTGACGTCCACCACCGCGTCCACGATGTCGGGGGCCTTGGCCTCGGTGGCCCCGTAGGACAGGGCGACGTCGGCCTCGATGCCCAGGCCGTCGAAGAACTGCTTGGTCAGGGCGGGATACTCGCTGGAGATCCTCACCCCCTGGGGCAGGTCCTCGGCGGCGTCCCACGGCGAATCGGCGGGGACGGCCAGCACCACCCGGACCGGCCGGGAGGTGTTCTTCGAGTACCGGAGTTCGCCCAACGACACCACCTCGCTGCCGGTCTCCACCACCCAGTCCCGCCCGGTGATACCCAGATCGAACAGCCCATCGGCCACGTACCGGGGGATCTCCTGGGGTCGAAGGATGCGAACCTGGTCAACCCGGGGGTCGTCGATCGTCCCCTTGTAGGCCACATCCGAACTGCGGTTTACCGGAATGTCGGCGGCAGCGAAGAGATCCATGGTCGCCTTCTCCAACGACCCCTTGGGCAGCACCAACGAGAGCATGCCCCCACGCTACCGAATCAACGGTTCAGGGCTGCGACCCATACCCGGGTTCAGCCGGGACTGGGGGCAATGCGACCCATACCCGGGTTCAGCCGGGACTGGGGGCAATGCGACCCATACCCGGGTTCAGCCGGGACGGAGATCAATGCGACGTGACGACGAGGTGCGCGTCCTCGTCGGTGTCGAGCCCATACCCGGGTTCAGCCAGGACGGAGATCGATGCGCAGGTCGGGGCCCAGTCGGCACACATCGGCGATCTCTCCCCGCCACAGATCGGAGATGGTGGCCACCCCCGGACCGGAGAACAGGGGAAGGCCGTCGTCGCCCCCGAACAGGGCGGGAGCCAGGTAGACGGCGTAGTGATCCACCAAGCCGGCTCGGTGGAAGGAGGCGGCGGTGGTCGCGCCCCCCTCCACCAGGAGTTGGATCACGCCCCGCTCCCCCAGCTCCCGAAGCACCTGTTCGAGCGGGCCGTCCATCTCCAATGCCGGGTGAACACGGGCACCGGGGGGAGCGACGCCCAGAACCACCCTGAGGGGCTGGTCGATGCCGGGGGTCACGCCCGGGGGTGGTTGCCAGCGACGCACGGTGAGTGCCGGATCGTCGGCTCTCACGGTACCCGCCCCCACCAGCACGGCATCGCTCTCGGCCCGCAACCGGTGGCTGTCGGCCCGGGCCTGCGGTCCGGTGATCCAGCGGCTGGTGGTGTCGGGAGCAGCGATGCGGCCGTCCAGCGATGCGGCCAGCTTCAGCACCACCCAGGGAAGTCCGGTACGACGGTGCTTGAGGTAGGGGGCGAGCAGCTCGGCGGCATCGGTGGCTCGCACCCCCATCTTTACGGTAATACCCGCTCTTTGCAGGGCGGAGATGCCCCGCCCCCGGACCGCCGGGTCGGGATCCTCGACCGCCACCACCACCCGAGCAACCCCCGCGGCGATGATGGCCTCGGTGCAGGGTCCGGTGCGACTTCGGTGATCGCAAGGTTCCAGGGTGGTGTAGAGATCGGCCCCCTCGGCTCTCGGCCCCGCGGCTCCGAGAGCGTTGATCTCCGCATGGTTGCCGCCCGGCGGCGAGGTGGCCCCGGTGAACTGCTTCCCGCCGGCGTCCACCACCGCTCCCACCCACGGATTGGGCGAGGTGACGAGCCGACAGGAGCGAGCCGCCTCCAGCGCCAGATCCATCATCCGGTCGTCCCGGCCCCGTTGATCTCCGGGGGGCGATTCGGGCCGGGAGATATCCCGCCGCCCCATCAGCCCCGGCCCCCTTCCTCACCACCGGGGGGCGACTCGGGCCGGGAGGCACCCCGCCGCCCCATCAGCCCCGGCCCCCTTCCTCACCACCGGGGGGCGACGTCAATGCTCGGTCGGTTGGTCGGCCAGCAGGCGCAGTGCGTGGGGGATGACGTCGAGCACCGCTTCCAGACACTCCACCGCCCCCTTCGGTGATCCGGGGAGGTTCACGATCAGCGCGGTGCCCCTGGTGCCGGCGATGGCTCGGGACAGACGACCGAACGGGGTCACCAACCGAGTGGCCTCGGCCAGGCCGTCGGCCCGCCGCTCCACCACCGCGGCAGTGCCTTCGGGAGTCAGATCCCGAGGCCCGAAACCGGTCCCTCCGGTGGTGACGACGAGCCCGGCGAAGCCGCTGGACAGGTCCACCAGGGCATCACGCACCGACTCGACCCCGTCCTCGATCGCTCGGCGATCGTCCACCCGGTATCCCTCGCGAACCAGCAGCTCCACCAGAGCATCACCCGATTCGTCCTTTCGGGTACCGGCGATCACCCCGTCGGACACCGTTAGGACTCTGGCCACCAATCCGGCGGTGTCCCGATCCGTCATCGCCGCCCAGATTACCCACCCGACCGGCTGGGGGGCGAGTGGGCCGGCCGACTCGACAACCGGGGTACCGGCCCACCCACCCGACCGATGCAAGGACAATCAGCCTGCGGGAGTCATGTAGATGGCGACGAACATCCCGTCGGTGTCGTGGTCCTGGGGGAGGACGAGGGCTCCACGGCCCCAGGGCCGCCAGCGGGTGTCGTCGATGGTCACCGGCACGGTGTCCGGGTGCTCCCGAGCCACCATGTCGTCGATGACCACCGGCACGGCATCCGGGTGCTCCCGGGCCACCATGTCGTCGATGGCCACCGTCTCGGCCACGGTCATGGTGCAGACGCTGTACACCACCACTCCCGCGGGACGGACCAAACGAAATGCGGTCCGAACCAACTCGGACTGGAGACGGGCCAGCTCCTCCACGTCGTCGGGACCCACCCGCCAGCGGGCATCGGCCCGACGCCCCAGCACCCCCAGACCAGAGCAGGGGGCATCCACCAGCACCCGGTCGAAAGAACCGGAGCGAAACGGCGGTTGACGGCCGTCGGCGACCACCACACCGGCCAGGGGGACACCGGAGCGGATGGAGTTGTTCGCCACCAGCAATGCTCGATGACGGCGGTGATCGGCAGCCACCACGATGGGCGGACTTTTGGCCGTTCCTGGGCTCTCCGCCGTTGCCGATCTCCCGGCTCCGGCTGGGCTCTCCGCCGTTGCCGATCTCCCGGCTTCGGCTGGGCTCTTTGCCGTTGCCGATCTCCCGGCTTCGGCTGGGCTCTTTGCCGTTGCCGATCTCCCGGCTTCGGCTGGGCTCTTTGCCGTTGCCGATCTCCCGGCTTCGGCTGGGCTCTCCGAAATCACCGATCTCCCGGCCATGGCCGTGGCCTTTCCTCCCGGACCGGCGCACATGTCCAGAACCAGATTCCCCGGCTGGGGATCGACCAGCTCGGCCACCCACTGCGACGCCCGATCCTGGACATAGCCGTCGGATCGGGTGGCGACCGCGGTCGGCTGGTTCATCCGCTCCAGCGCGGCGTGGGCATCAGCCGGTCCGAGGTCGCCCTCCAGTTGCTCCAACATCCAATCCGGGTAGCTCAATCGGACCGCATCTGAAGGCCATACCGGGTCCATCTCGGCCACCCGGCGCAGGACGGCGTTGACGAATCCCCGGCGGCGACGAGGGCAGGCTTGGACGGTCTCGCTCACCGCGGCATACGCCGGGGTGGCCATCATGTGGAGCTGGTAGGCCCCGATCCGCAGCAGGTTGCGGGTGCCGAGGTCGGGAGGGTCGGCCACGAAACCGTCGATCAGGTAATCCAGGGCCCGGCGCATGCGGGTAACCCCGTAGACCAGCTCGGTGATGAAAGGCGCGTCACGCTCGGGCAGGTCGGCCGAGGCCAGCACCAGGTTGGCGTAGGCCCCATCGCCCTCGATTCGGTTCAAAAGCGAGGCGGCAACGGCCCGAGCGTTTCGCTCCCCGCCGGCAGGATTCACGGCCCGAGCGTTTCGCTCCCCGCCGGCAGGATTCACGGCCCGAGCGTTTCGCTCTCCGCCGGTAGGGTTCACGGCCCGAGCGTTTCGCCCTCCGCCGGCGGGGTTCACGGCCCGAGGCGGTCGTCGGGGGTCGGGCGGGCCCCCCGGTACCAGTCCCCGGCGGCCTGGCGGCGGCCGCCCTCGGCCTGAACCTCCAGCAGCCGCAACCGTCCCTCGCCGGTGCCGACCAGATCGCCGTCGATCCGGCCGACCGGTTGCGACCCCCCGACCGAGAGGGCCGACCAGATTTTCAGGGTTTTCCCTCGCCAGGTCGTCCACGCCCCACCGACCCGGACCTGCCGGCACAAAAACGCTGCCGGCTGCTCCCAGTCGAGGCGAAGCTCGTCACGGGTGATCCTGGCCGCGTACACCGGCTCCCCCCGCTGGGGCTCGGGCCTGCCCAGGCCATCCTGGAGGGCCCCGATCAGCATGGGAACGGCGGCTTCCACCATGTCGGCCCGCAGCGACGCCGCGGTGGCATCGGGGGCCACGGGCACTTCGACCTGGCGATACACCCGGCCGGTGTCGAGTCCCTCGTCCACCTCCATCAGGCCCACCCCGGTCACCCGGTCACCGGCCAGGATGGCCCGCTCCACCGGGGCCGCGCCCCGCCAACGGGGCAGTAGCGAAAAGTGGACGTTGACCATGGCCAACCGGTCGAGCACATGGGGTTTGATGATCCGCCCGAAGGCCACCACCACGCCGAGGTCGGCATCGACGTCGAGCACGTCGTCCACCTCGGAAGTGGTGGGAACCCCCAACCTCCGGGCGGCGGCCTTCACCGGGCTGGGGGTGGGAGCAGTCCGCCGTCCCCGGCGCTTGTCGGGCCGGGTGACCACCAGGACCACGTCGAAACCGGCCTCGACCAGCGCTTCCAGGAACGGCACCGATTCCACCGGGGTGCCGAGGTATACGAGCCGGTGGACCTCGACCGGCGGGTCGATCACTACAACGACAATCCGCGGCCAGGGGGACGGCTGCGGTCGCCCATCGTCCGGTGCCGCAGGATGCGCTTGGCCTCCCGACGCTGATCCTCGTCCAGATAGTCGAGCAGGATCCTGCCATCGAGGTGGTCGAGTTCGTGCTGGAAGAGACGGGCCTGGAGGTCCTCGGCCTCGATGGACACCTCGTTGCCGTCCAGATCGTGGGCCCTCAGGTGGATGCGGCGGGGCCGGACGATCTCCCACGACAGTTCGGGCACCGACAGGCAGCCCTCGTTGTAGACCCATTCGCCGTCACGGTCGGCGATCTCGGGATTGACCAGAACCTCGGGCCCCTCACCCATGTCGTACACGAAGAACCGCTGGGACACCCCCACCTGGGGCGCGGCCAGACCGATGCCCGGGGCCTCGTACATGGCGGTGAACATTTGACCGCACAGATCGGCCATCGCCCCGTCGATGTCGGTGACGTCCGCCGCCACCCGCCGCAGCACCGGGTCGCCGTACACTCGTATCCGCAGCGGAGCCATGGCCGCAGGTTACCGCCAACCGATGGAAGGCCCGCACCCAAGCAGCCGAGCCGGATGAGCGGACGGGACCACCGGACGGAGCCTCCGAGCCGGATGGGCGGGCGGAACCACCCAGCAGGCCTCCGAGCCGGATGGGCGGGCAGGACCGCCGGACGGGGTACCGTCGAGGTGTGAGCAACTCCCACTACTTCAGCACCGGGCCGGAGAGCGGGCGGCGGGCGGGGACGGTCGAGTTGCGGGTGGGTGATCTGGACGTCGAGCTGGCTACCGACCGGGGAGTGTTCGCGGCCGACGAGGTGGACTGGGGAACCCGGTACTTGCTGGCCGAGGGCCCTCGCCCACCCCGAACCGGACCGCTGCTGGATCTGGGCTGCGGGTACGGGCCGATCGCGGTGGCACTGAGCCGGTGGGCCCCCCAGGTACCGCTGTGGGCCGTGGACGTCAACCCTCGAGCGCTGGAGTTGTGCCGGGCCAACCTGGATCGCCACGCCGGTGGAACCGCCACCGCATGCCTGCCCGACGAGGTTCCTCCCGATGTTCGCTTCGCCGCCATCTACTCCAACCCTCCCATCCGTATCGGCAAGGTCGCCCTCCACCGGATGCTGACCACCTGGCTGGGAAGGCTGGACGACGGAGGGCGGGCCTACCTAGTGGTCAACAAGAACCTGGGCTCGGACTCGCTGGCCCGATGGCTGGAGGAGCAGGGCCACCCCACCACCCGGCTCGGATCCCGCCGGGGCTACCGAATCCTGGAGGTACGTTAGCCAGCCGGGTGGGCTTCCAGCCCTCCCGGGGCGACTCCACTTCCTGAAGCGTTTCTTGGCTCGGGTATCTGGACCTTTGTCGCCTCCGGGCCCGCCGGGGGCAACACTCTAAACCCTAGAACTTTTTGCCCAGAGACTTGACGGGGGGGGGGGGGGGGGCGATACTCGCCCCTATGATTGAATCCAGGTTTTGGGGCCGTGCCGTCGGCCGTGTCCGGCGGGTTGCTAGGACTTCGATGGGCGGTTCCACCGGGCGATCTGTTGGTGGGTGGGCCGCTGTCGGGGTGTTGTTGGCTGCGGTTTTGGTGCCGGTTGGTAGTGTTGGTGCGCAGCAGCAGGTGGGGCCGTCGATAGTTCTGGGGCCCAGTGGTGGTGATAGGAGTAAGCCGGTTGCGGTGGCCGGTTTCAGGCAGGCGACATTGACGTGGAGTGCCCCGACCGACAACGGTGGCAGTCCGATCGTGGGATACGAGTACACCTATTTGGTAGGCCCTTTTGGATCCACCCAAACCGACAAGGGAGTGTGGTACCCGATCCCGGGAAGCACCGGCTCCACCACTTCCTACACCGTCACCGGCCTGCGCAATGGTTACTCCTACACTTTCAAGCTCCGCGCGGTGAACGCCGCGGGCCAAAAGGGCGACAGCAACCTGGCGACCAGGATCGAACGGGTCACTATCACTGGCTTGCCGCAGGCTCCCGGCGGGTTGAGAGCCACTCCAGATGATTCGAAGATCACCCTGAACTGGACGTTGCCCCAGTTCGACAGCGTGGAGACCGGGTGGACTGACCCGGTGCGCTACGAGTATCAGCAGAAGACCGGTGATGGGGATTGGACCTCCTGGAACATCGTTCCCGGCTCCGACCAGTATTCCGGTGATTTCGAGGTCACGGGTTTGACCAACGGGGTGACCTATCGGTTCAGGCTTCGAGCCGTGAACGCCAACGGTGCGGGTCCCGCCGCCGAGGTGGGACCGGTGGTGGCCTCGGGCAAACCGGGCCGCCCCCAGAACCTCAGAACCACACCGGGAGACAAGTCGGTCACCTTGTCGTGGGTGGCGAGCAGCGACGGGGGTTCGCCGATCACCGGATGGGAGTACCGAGGGAGGATTCCCTCCGACACACCATGGACCAGGATCCCCGGCAGCGGCGCGGGCACCACTTCTTATGTGGTGACCGGTTTGGACAACACCAAGAATTACCGCTTCCAGGTTCGGGCGGTGAACATCAACGGTGCGGGCACCGAGTCCTCCGTGACCCCCGTTGTCGATCCCGGCAGCGTTCCCGGTGCCGTACCCACCGGTGCGCCCGCTGGGGACACCACTTGGTTCCGGCAGGATCCGGGAGAGGACTCGATCACCTTGAAGTGGGCAGAACCTCGAGGTGTTACGCGCATGAACGATGGGGATTCCCCTTTGATTCGTTACGAGTACCAGCAAAAGACCGGTGATGGCGAGTGGGGCCAGTGGATGACCATCCCCGCCGACCAAACATTCCTAACCAACGGGACAGCCGGAGAAATTTTAACCGAGTTGGCCAAGGTGGATAAGACAGGGTCCAGGGCGTACAAGGTCCCCGGTTTGGCTGCGGGCACACCCTACCGGTTCAGGATTCGGGCGGTGAACCGTATCGGCCCCGGCCCCTATGTGGAGACCCCCAAGGATCTTTACCCGGGTACGGTGCCTGCGGCCCCGTTGGACTTCTCCGGGGAGGCCGACTGGATAGCGCGCAATGGGTCGGCGAGGATTACTTTGTCGTGGACCCCTGGCAGCGATGGTGGTTCTCCGATCACCGCCTGGGAGTACAAGCATGACGGTTCCGTGGAGGATTTGGCGGCCGAGACCAAATGGATTCCGTTGTGCGACAGCACGCAGGACGCGAGCGACGACCAGGTGGACATCACCGACCCACAGGAGTGCGCCGGGTTGAACACTATCACTTTGCCCCGCATCCTGGCGAACGGGCAAGCCCCCGATGGCATTACTTTAGGTTATATTTCCGATCGTTACCTGGTTTTGCGAGCGGAAAACAGTTTCGGCAAAGGTTTCTCGTCCGCGGTCGTCAAAGTAAAAGGCCATGGCGACGAGCGGCCACCGGGGGCACCTAAATGGGTGACCATAGCTTATTATGTGGACTCTCCCAGCAACGGCGGCAAACCTCGAGTTTTCAGAGGAAGTGGACCAGGCAAGGTTGGGGACGAGGTTTCCTGGAAGGTTGGGGACGGTCCCTGGGGTCCGTGGACCGTGGCCAGCACCTTGGACCAACGCACGACAATCACCGATTTCAAAATAGGCGAGACCTACCAAGTGAGAGTGCGCCACTACAACGACAACGGTCCCAGTCTGGCCACCGAGGGTCCCGCGTTCGTCTACGGCGGGCCACCCCTGCCCGGCGGCGGCGCGATGCTCGGCTCGGCCGGCGGCTCCACCGGCGCCGGCACCTTCGTTCTTCCGGTTCTTCATGCCAAGGCGGGGACCAGCAAAGCGATCCTGAGCCTCAGGGACACCGCCGCGGCCAACTCCGCGATCTCGACCAGGAGCCAGATGGAAAACCTCGGCGGCACCATCGGTTGGGAGTACTCCTACAAGATCGCCGACGGCGACTGGGGAGAGTGGACGTTCGTCAACAACGGCTTGCAGTTCAACAACAGCCAAGAACTCGAAATCGACGGCCTCGGCAACGGCGTGGCCCACCAATTCAGAATCCGCGCCGTACTGGGCTCGTTGCCCGGCATAACCATGGAATCCAAACCAGTCACCCCCGGAGTCCCTCCTCCGGCCCCCGAGGGGTTGACCGCGACCGGCGGCGACCGACAGGTGACCCTCACCTGGACGTCGGCCGGCAGCGGTGGCCCGGCGATCACCAAGTGGCAGTACTGCGACTTCTCCACCGACTGCGACGCCGCGGACGACTGGACCGACGTGCCCGGCCGCAACCCCGCCGCCGCCTCCGCGATCGTGTCGGGGTTGACCAACGGCACCGCCTACACCTACAGGATCAGAGCGATAAACGCCATCGGCGCCGGAGCCGCCGCCCAGACGTTGCCCGTCACCCCGGGCCGAGTACCCAACCCACCGGTACGAGCACTGGTGGAGGCCGGCGACGCCCAGGTCACGTTCAGGGTCACCAAACCATCGCTGCTTGCGCTTTCGGACGAATCGGCGACCGTTCGCGGCGACCGAGTGACCGGATACCAGGTTCGCAAAAAACGCGTCGGCGAACCCTGGGAGGCCTGGGAAACTCTGGGCACCACGATACCGAAGACCGCGAACTTCAAAACGGACCGCCCCTCGGCAGAAACCGGTGCGGTGATACGCAACCTGGAAAACGGCGTCAGCTACACCTTCCAAGTACGAGCAGTGAACACCTACGGGCCAGGCCCCCACCTGGAGACCTCCGCGGTGATACCCATCGGCGCCCCCACCGCAGGAACACTCAACGCCCGAGCCGGCGACACCCAGGTCATGCTGTCATGGGCCGGAGCCGCCTCCGCCGGCAGCACCATCACCGCCTGGCAATACCGCCAACGCCAAGACGACGGCGGCTACGCAGCATGGACCGACATAGAAAACAGCGGCCCCGCCACCACCTCTCATACCGTGACCGGTTTGTCCAACGGGATCGGCTACCGATTCGCAGTACGAGCAGTGACCAACAACCAGCAGGTCAAAGGATTCGAGTTCGAGTCAAACACCGTCACCCCGTCCACCACACCGCCCCAACCGGCCCAGGTGACCGCTTCTCGCGGCGACCGCCAAGTAATACTGACATGGACCGCGGGCACCCCCGGTACACCCGGCGAGCCCACCTGGGCGTCGCCCACCACGAGCTGGCAATACCGCACGAGAACCGGCGACGGCGCCTTCGCGACGTGGACCGACATCGCCGACAGCGACGCCACCACCACCGGCCACACCATCACCGATCTGACCAACGGTGTTCCCTACACGTTCGAGGTGCGGGCGATAAACCCCATGGGAGCCAGCGAAGCCGGGTCTGATTCGGCCACGCCCGCGGTGGTGCCTCCCGCGCCGACGCTGACCGCCGAAGCCGGTGATATGGCGGTCACTCTGTCGTGGACCCCCAACGGTGATGGCGGTTCGGTCATCACCGGCTGGCAGTCTCGAACCGGTGACGGCGAATGGGCCGATCTGACCACCTCCGCGACCAACACCGTGTCGATATCCAACCTGGACAACGGAACCGCATACACCTTCGGAGTGCGGGCGGTGAACGCGGTCGGTGCCGGCGAGGCCGCCACCGCGTCGGCCACCCCCGCAGGAACACCCCCGGCGCCGACGCTGACCGCCGAGGCCGGCGACATGATGGTGATGTTGTCGTGGACCTCCAACGGCGACAACGGTTCGGCGATCACCGGATGGCACGTGCGAACCGGCGACGGCGAATGGGCCGACCTCGCCGCCGATGCCACTAGCCATGTCGTTTCCGACTTGACCAACGGAACCGCCTACACCTTCGGAGTACGAGCCACCAACGCCATGGGCGACGGCGCGGTAACCACCGAATCGGCCACCCCGGCGACGGTACCGTCGGCGCCGACGGTGACCGTTACCGGCGGCGACGGGGAAATCACCCTGTCATGGGCCTCGACCGGCGACGGCGGCTCACAAATCACCGGCTGGCACTACCGCATGCGAGTTGGGGTCGGCGACTACGGCGAGTGGACCATGATGGCCGCCGACGCAGAAGGGGCGAGCCTGACCGGTTTGGACACCGGCACCGGCGCAGTGGCCTACACATTCGAGGTCAGAGCCACCAACGCCATCGGCGACGGCGCGGTCACCACCTCCGACCCGGTGACACCCACTTCGGCCCCACCGGTGAACGACGACTACTACTCAGGCGTGGTCGACGGCCCCGACTTCTGCACCGACCGATCCCTGGGCGGAGCCCGCCTGTTCGCCCTCGACGGCGACGGCAACGGCGTGGCCGACACCTGCTCGCTGCCCTATACCCGCCGCGAAGCCATAGCCCGCCAAAACGCGGTAATCACCCTGGCCAACCGTTACCCCGACCAATACCGAGCACTGGTCAACGCCGCCTGCGCCGCCGAACCCGACGGCGACCAGGCCTGCGGCGGCGACACGCTGGCCGCTCCGGGATACGCGCCCATCAACGACGGCGGCCCCTACTACTCGGGCACCATCACCGGCCCCGGCTACTGCACCAACCGCTCCCTGGGCGGGCCCACCACCTACCCCCTCGACTCGGACCGCGACGGAGTGGCCGACGTCTGCTCGCTGCCCTACACCCGCCGCGAAGCCATAGCCCGCCAAAAAGCAGGCGACGCCCTCGCCGCCATCCACCACGACGAGTTCAAAACCGCACTCACCGAGGAATGCCGCCGCCTCAAAGGAACCAACTACGGCGACACCCCCGCAGACCTAGCCGCCGACGTCTGCGGCCCATAACAAGATCCCAAAACCCAAACCCAAACAGTTGTGCCCCCCGGGTCCCCCCGGGGGGCACAACACATCCCAAAACACCCCTCAACCCCGATACCTAGATGGTCCTGACCGGATCCACATCGATGCCGACATCCGCACCGACTCCGAGCGGGACGGTACCGACCAGCTAGATGGCCCTGACGGGATCCACATCGATGCGGAGACGGCCGGAAGGGCGCTCCACCGAGGCCAGGGCGTCGCACAGGACGTCGTGGTCGGGGGCTCGCAGAAAGAAACGGTCGTCCGGGCCGGGGGCCGTGCGGAGGCCCGGTGGGTTGCCGAGGCGCTCCATGTACTCCCCGGCGGCCGGGCCGGACACCACGGCCATGGCCCCGTAGGGAGGCAGACGGAGTTCCTGGCGGTGGTCCCGCTCGTAACGGGCCAGGATCGCCGGATCGGCTCGGAACGCGGCCACCACCACGGGGTCGTCGGGGAGCCGGGTCTGCGCCAGGATGCGCCCGCCGGTGGCACGGGGGCCGGTCACCCGGGCCGCCCGGGCCATGAGGGCCAGCGCCTGCTCCCGAGCCCGGAACCGGGGGGCCAGCAGCTCCTGGTCGAACTCTAAAAAAGCCACCAGGTCGAACGGGCGGCCCAGATGCAGAACCGCCTCGGTGCCCACCACCACCCGAGCAGTGGGCGCGCCGTCGTAGCCCCTACCGGTGACCTCCGCCACCGGGGAGCGCACCAGCGCCTCCACCTCCTCACGGACCCGGTTCACCCCGGCCCGAAGGTTACGCATCCCGGTGCTGCCGCAGTCGGCACAAATCTGGGGGCGAGTGTGATCCCCCGTCCGGCACCGCAACCGCCCGTCGTCGGTCTGACGCATGGACGACCGGCATTCGGTGCATACCGCCAGCTCGCCGCACACCCGGCAGGCCAGCAGCACCGAACGTCCCAGCCGGTTCAACACGCACGCCACCCGGGTGCCCTCCCGCAGCGCCCGAACCAACGTCGGGGAATAGAGACCGGCCCGCACCGGATCCTCGCCGCGACGATCCACCACCTCCACCCGCGGCCAACCGTCGCGCTCGACGCCCCGAGCCGGCCGCAGCAGACGGCGGGACCGGAGCGCCTCCAGGCTGGGCACCGGCGACAACATGACGCAGGGAGCACCGGCCCGGCGGGCCCGCTCCAGGGCCACGTCCCGGCCGCTCCAGGTGGGGGCGGACTCCGAGCGGTACGACTCGTCGTGCTCGTCGACCACCAGCACCGCGGCCAACTCGGGAGCGGGAGCCCACGCCGCCGACAAGGTACCCACCACGGTGGCCCCGGCCGAGGCCGAGGCCCAACCCTCGGGGTGGCGCACGGCCCACGCCCCGGCCCGACGCAGACCCCGCACCAGGTGATCGGCCCGCTCGTGGTCGGGCACCAGGATCAACGCCTGGCCCCGAGCCGCCGCGGCCACGGCGATGGGCAGAAGATCGGTCGAGGGCCCCGACCGCAGAACACAACCCTCGCCGGCGAACAGGTCGGCATGGTCGTCGGAGGCCACCAACCGGGAGCGCCGAGGGCGGGGACGGGCAGCCACCATGCGGGAGGGCGAGGCGGTGCGCAGGAAGTGGGCCCGACGGCCGGCCCAGCGCCAAGCCGCCCACCCGCTCAGATCGATCAACCCCCCGTCGGGCCCCAACCCGCTCAACCGGGCCAGCGGCACCGGCTCCACCCCCTCGGGCGGTTCCACGTCCACCGCGGTGATCCACCCCCCCGTCCGGCGACCGCCCAGCATCACCCGGACCATGGATCCCACCCCGAAGCGGGGGTCGTCGTCCCAGCCCTCGGGAACCGTGTAGGTGAACTCGCGATCTATGGCGACGACATCGGGCAGGACCCGGACATGCAATTTTCCGGTGAGCGGTTAGGACAACCCCAACGCGGCGCGGAGATCGTCCACCCGGTTGGTGCGTTCCCAGGTGAACGTGCTCTCGGGGCTGCGCCCGAAGTGGCCGTAGGCCGCGGTCGGCCGGTAGATGGGCCGCAGCAGATCCAGGTCCCGGATGATGGCCGCGGGTCGAAGGTCGAAGATCTCGTGTACCTGGTGGCCGATCCTGGCCGGATCCACCGTCTCGGTCCCGAAGGTCTCCACCATCACCGACACCGGGTCGGCGACGCCTATGGCGTAGGACACCTGAACCTCGCACCGGGTGGCCGCCCCCGAGGCCACCACGTTCTTGGCCACCCAGCGGGCGGCGTAGGCCCCGGAGCGATCCACCTTGCTGGGGTCCTTGCCCGAGAAGGCCCCCCCGCCGTGACGGGCCATGCCCCCGTAGGTGTCCACGATGATCTTGCGCCCGGTGAGCCCGGCATCGGCCACCGGCCCGCCCCTGACGAACTTGCCGGTGGGATTGATCAGAACCTCGTAGCCGTCCCCCCGGAACCGCTCGGGCACCGCCGGATCGACCACCTGCTCCCTCAGGTCGTCCCTCATCTCCTCCATGGTGATCCCGTCGCGGTGGTGGGCCGACATCACCACGGTGCCGAGGGCCACCGGCCGGTTTCCCTCGTACTCGAACGTCACCTGGCTCTTGCCGTCGGGCCGCAGGTAGGGCACCGACCCCGAGCGGCGAACCTCGGTGAGGCGTTCCACCATCCGGTGGGCGACGTGGATGGGAAGGGGCATCAGCTCCGGGGTCTCGTCACAGGCGAAGCCGAACATCATGCCCTGGTCGCCGGCCCCCTGCTCTCCCGGGTCGGGCCGGTCCACCCCCTGGGCGATGTCGGGGGACTGGTCGTCGATGGACAGCATGACCCCGCAGGTGTTGCCGTCGAAACCGAAGTCCTCCCGGTCGTAGCCGATCCCGGTGATGGTGTCGCGCACCACCCGGGAGATGTCGATGTAGGCCTCGGTGGTGATCTCCCCGGCCACCACCACCAAACCGGTGGTGACCAGGGTCTCGCACGCCACCCGGCTGGTGGGGTCCGCCTCCATCAGGGCATCCAGCACCCCGTCGGAGATCTGATCGGCGATCTTGTCGGGATGGCCGCCGGTCACCGATTCGGACGTGAAACGGTACCGGCTGTCGGAACCTCGGCTCATTGAATCTCCTA
The DNA here is from genome assembly GCA_965115985.1 of Acidimicrobiales bacterium. Lineage (GTDB taxonomy): Bacteria > Actinomycetota > Acidimicrobiia > Acidimicrobiales > Bin134 > Poriferisocius. The sequence goes on along the minus strand of OZ220474.1, from coordinate 2,977,283 downwards.
GCTACCAGTATTGGATCCGCCCCGGCCACTCCGGTCGGCCACCACCAGGTCGAGGACGGCTCGGGCCACCTCCCGCTTGGAGCGCAAACCTACCGGGTGCCTGCGACCGTCGGAGGCCAGCACCAGGACTTCGTTGGTGTCACCGGCGAAACCGGCGTTCTCGGCGGTCACGTCGTTGGCCACGATGTAGTCGGCCCCCTTGCCGCTGAGTTTCGCGACGGCATTGGCGGCCAGGTCGCAGGTCTCGGCCGCGAAACCCACCAGAATCTGTCCCTCCGGCTTCGACGCCCCCAGCGAGGCCAGGATGTCGGGAGTGGGTTCCAGCTCGATGGTCGGCATTCCATCGCGCTTTTTGAGCTTCACGCCGGCCGGATCGACCGGGCGAAAATCGGCCACCGCGGCCGCCATTATCACCACGTCGGCATCGGCGGCGGCCCCGGCGGTGGCGGCGGCCATCTCCGCGGCGGTGTCCACCACGACCACGGTCGCGCCCGGAGGCCCGGGACGGGCCACGGTGGTGACGATGGTCACCTCGGCTCCCCGACCGGCGGCCTCGTCGGCGAAGGCATGACCCTGCTTGCCCGAGGACCGGTTCCCGATGTAGCGGATCGGATCAATGGGTTCCCGGGTGCCACCGGCGGTCACCACCACCGACAGTCCGGCCATATCGCGATCGCGGGCTCCGGGGCCCGGGCCCTCGGCATCACGATCGCGAGCCCCGGGGCCCGGGCCCTCGGCATCACGATCGCGAGCCCCGGGGCCCGGGCCCTCGGCCCGAGACAGAACTCGACCAACCGCGGCCACGACCTCCTCCGGGGAACTCAGGCGCCCGACCCCCTCGTCGCCACCGGCCAGCAGGCCCGATTCCGGTCCGACGATGTGGACGCCCCGCTCCACCAGCGTGGCCACGTTGGCGACCACCGCCGGGTGCTCCCACATCTCGGCGTGCATGGCCGGGCAGATCACCACCGGAGCCCGGGTGGCCAAAAGAGTGGCGGTCAACAGATCGGAGCTGATGCCGGCGGCGTGGGCACCGATCACCCTGGCCGTGGCGGGAGCCACCACCATGCAGTCCGCGGTTTGCCCCAGGGTGGTGTGGGGAATGGGATCGTCCTCGTCGAACAGGCTGGTGCGGGCCGGCTCGGAGGCCAGGGCGTCGAACGTGGTCCGGCCCACGAACCGGGTGGCTCCCCTGGTCAGCACCGGAATCACGTGGGCCCCGCCGTCCATCAGCAGCCGGCAGATCTCTATCGCCTTGTAAGCCGCGATGCCCCCGCTCACACCGAGCACGATGCGCTTGCCGGCAACCGCGGACATGGCTTCGGTCAGGATGCAGGGTCGAGGCCGGATCCGTCCTCATCGGCGGTGTCGGAAGCATCGCCGCCGAGAACGGCCTCACCGGTGGGAATCATGGCACCGGGCAGGATTGCCTCTTCCGGCTCCGACGCCTCCACCGGATCGGCCGCGACGATCTTGTCGGCCGCGACCTCCTCGAAGGCGATGGACAAGGGCTTGCGGGACGTGGTCATCACCTGGGGTGGAACCATGGCTCCCAGGCCGTCGCCGAGCTGGCCGAAGTACGAGTTGATCTGGCAGGCCCGCAGCGCCCCCAGGGTGACCAGGCGAAACTTGGAACCGGTACGTCCCAGAAGCTCCTCGATGGTCGGATACATCATGGTGTCGTGCTGTTCGGTCATCTGTACGGCCTTCTTCCGATGAGCAGCCCTCCTCCTGGCGGTACCGGGAGAGCAGGTAGATGATAACAAGGCCGACCGACGGATCCGTTATTCAGCCATCACTCCGATTCGTCGTCGTTCCCGACTTCATCCTGCGGTCCTCGGGTCGTCCCCCCGTCCCCGGCGGGCCTCATCGATAATCGAGGCGATCTCGGCCACCGCCTCGTCGAAGCGGTCGTTGACCACCAGGACGGCATCGAGATCGCGAGCCAGGGACCGCTCGGCATCGGACATGGCCAGCCTTCGGGCAATGTGGGCCTCGGAATCGCCCCGACCCCGCAGGCGGGACTCCTGCTCCGCGACCGACGGGGCCTCCACGAAGATGCACAGGGCGTCGGGATGGCGGGCCCGGACCTGGATCGCGCCCTGAACGTCTATCTCCAGCAGAACATCGCTGTCCTCGGGCGGATCGGGCCATGGGGTGCCGTACAGGTTGCCGGCGACCTCGGCCCACTCCACGAAGCCGCCCTCGGCCACCGTTCGCTCAAAAGCAGCCTCGTCGGCGAACACGTAAGCGGTCTCGGCCTCCCCCGGGCGACGAGGTCGGGTGGTCCACGATCGGCTGAGCCACAATTTGGGGTCGGCCGCCACCAGAGCAGCCGCGAGAGTTCCCTTACCGACCCCGCCGGGGCCGGACAAGACGATTATCAGCGGCTGATCTAGTCGCCGCAGCGTTCGAGCAGTTCGGCCCGCTGCTGATCCCCCAACCCGCGAACGCGGCGGTTGTCGGCAATACCGACCTCCTCCATCATCCTGCGGGCCCGAACCTTTCCCAGACCGGGAAGGGACTCCAGCACGGCCAGCACCTTGGTGCCGGCCACGACCTCATCGGATTCGGCCTGCTCGAACAGCTCGGAGAGCGAGAGCGACTTCATCTTGAGTTTGGCCTTGATCTCGGCCCGCCGACGGCGCACCTCTCCGGCCTTGGCCAGCGCCGCCTGGCGCTGCTCTGCTGTCAATTGTGGAGGTTCTGCCATTGCAACATTCTAGTTTGTACCAAAAGTCCGGTCGGGGATCATGAACCGGCCGGTGGTTCCGGGGGCCTGAACCTCCGCGGTTACCGGCATGCCCAAAGGTCCGGTACGGCCTTATGAACCGACCGATGGCTCCGGGGGCCGGAGGCGGCCAATATCGGCGGCGAGCCGGCGAGCCCGGTCGGCCATTCGGGCCAGGGCCTCCTCCAACTGCTCCGACCCGGCCCTTTGGGATTGGACCTCGGCGGTCACGGTTCGGCCGACGACCAGCATGGAGGCCCCCGCGGCGATGGCCGCTTGCGGGGTGACCGGCCGAGCCTGGTCGTGGTGGCCCGTATCCACCAGACGGATGCCGGGAACCACCCGGGCCAGTCGGGGAGCCGTCTGCTTGACCACCGCGAGATCGGCCGCCGAGCAGACGACCCCGCCGCAACCGGTGTCGCGGGCCACCGCCACCCTCTCGACCAGCAGACCCCGAGGCCGGTCCCGCTCGCTGGTCAGAACCGTCACCCCCAGAACCTCCGCGGTGCCGTCGCTGCCCTCGGCCAGACCCTCCACCCCGGCCCGGAGCATGTCGGCCCCGCCGGCGGTGTGGACGGTCAGCCATCGGGCCCCGATCCGGCCCACTCCCGCGGCCGCCCGCCCCACCGTGGTGGGGATGTCGTGGAACTTGAGATCGACGAATACCTCGTAACCCAAGTCGATCATGGCCTCCACCGCGGCCGGACCGGCGGTTGCGAACAACTCCATACCAATCTTGGCCACTCCCATCCAGGGGCGGACCGCCTCGGCCATCGAACAGGCCCGGTCCAGGTCGTCCACGTCCAAGGCGATGGCCAACCGGGAATCGGGCCCGAAAGGATCGAGTTCCGAGGGATCCAACCCCGAGGGATCGAACATGGAGGAAACATCTTCATTCATGGGCCGCTCCGATCAGCTCGTCCACCCGATCCACACCGTGGGAGGCGCACCACCGGGCCAGGCCTCTAAGCACCTTGGCCGGGGCCCGAGGATCGGCGAACGTGGCCGTACCCACCTGCACTGCCCGGGCCCCGGCCAGCAACATCTCCACCGCGTCGACCCCGGTGGCGACCCCACCCACCCCGACGATGGGGACATCGGGCCTGGCCGCGTAGACATCGTGGACCGCCCGTACCGCCACCGGGCCCATGGCCCGGCCCGACACCCCGCCCCCGCCCCCGCCCAGCACGGGTCTGCGAGCCTCGACGTCGATGACCATGCCCAGCAGGGTGTTGATGAGAACCAGGGCCTCGGCCCCGCCCTCCACCGCGGCGGCGGCCACCTCGATCAGGTCGCCGGTGGCGCTGAGCTTGGCCCACCGGGGAAAGCCGCACGATGCGGTGGCGGCCATCGCCGCCCGGGTCATGTCGGCGGAGTGGGAGAACATCCGTCCCCGATCCTCTAGATTGGGGCAGGAGACGTTCACCTCCACCGCCACCACCGCCTCGAGGGCGGGGTCGCCGGCCGCGGCCAGAAGCGCAGCGGCGGCCGCATAGTCGTCCAGGGTGCGCCCCCAGATCGACACCACGACCCGAGCTCCCCCACCGGCCAACCCGGGCAGATCCTCGGCCAGCCAGCGGGACAGGCCCGGACCCTGAAGACCGACGCTGTTGATCATCCCTCCGGCCACCGGATGGACCCGGGGCGCGGGGTTGCCGGACCACTCGTAGGGGGCCAGCGACTTGACCACCACCGCGCCCAGCTCCGAGAAGTCCAGATAGCGGGCCAACTCCCCGCCGTGGCCGACCGTGCCCGAGGCGGTCATCACCGGATTGGGCAACCGCACCGAGCCGATGGTGGTGCCCAGCGTCGGTTTCCGACCGCCCCCCACTAGAGCCTCATCGCCCGATCAACCCCCCGACTATCCAACCTCATCGGCCGATGAACCCCCGGATTATCCGGGAACATCCGGCCGGCCCGCGACACCGACTCCGGATCACAGCCTTAGGGTGAGTTGATCGCTGGCCACCCCCTGGTGGTACTTCTGGAGACTGCGGACCCTCAGCTCATGGCGGGACCAGTCGTACATGGCGTCGGCCGCGGCCAAACCGGCCCAGGCGGTGGTCAAAAGGGGCACCCGATTACGGCTGGCCGCCCGGCGGATGTGGTCGCCGTCGGCGCGCGACCCCCGCCCCCTGGGTGTGTTCACCACTAGCTGCACCCGACCACTCTCGATCCGTTCGACCACGTCGGTGCCCCCCTCGCTCCCCTCGCCTCCTTCGCTCCCCTCGCCCACCTTGACCACCACCTCGGCCACCTCCACCCCGGCACCGGACAACGCCGCCGCGGTGCCCGAGGTGGCCACGACGCACAGACCCAACCGGGTGAAAATCCGGGCCATCTCCACGCCGGCCTCCTTGTCCCGGTCGGCCAGCGACATCAACACCGTGCCCCGGGTGGGCAGCGGGGCCCCGGCGGCGATCTGGCTCTTGGCGAAGGCCAGACCGGGGCGCAGGTCGATACCCATGACCTCGCCGGTGGACTTCATTTCCGGACCCAGAATGGCGTCGGCGTCGGGAAATCGGTTGAACGGCAGCACCGCCTCCTTGACCGAGATGTGATCGCCCTCGACCCGTCGGCCCAAAAGCCCCTTTCGGCGCAGCTCGGCCAGGCTGGATCCCATCATGACCCAAGTGGCCACCTTCACCAGGGGCACCCCGGTGGCCTTGGCCACGAACGGAACGGTGCGAGACGCCCGGGGGTTGGCCTCCAGCACGAACACCTGATCGGCCACCCCCTCGCCGTACCGCTTGACCGCGAACTGCACGTTGATGAGACCGACCACGTTCAGCTCGTCGGCAATGGCCCTCACATGGCGCTCCAGCAGCGCCACGGTGTCGCCGGACAGATTGATCGGCGGCAGCATGCAGGCGCTGTCGCCGGAGTGGACCCCGGCTTCCTCCACGTGCTCCATGACCCCGCCGATGAGCAGCTCGCCGTCCATGTCCCGGATGGCGTCCACGTCCACCTCGATGGCGTCCTCCAGGAAGCGATCGATCAGCACCGGTCGCTGGGCCGACAAACCCCCCTCCCGACCCAACGACCCGGAGGCGGCCATCTCGGCCATGGCGCCCGCCAGATCGTCGTCGGTGTACACGATGACCATGGCCCGACCGCCCAGCACGTAGGAAGGTCGTACCAGCACGGGATAGCCGATGCGGTCGGCCACCGCCCGGGCCTCGGCCGCGGTGGTGGCGGTGCCCCCGGCGGGTTGGGGGATGTCCAGGCGGGCGCACAGTGCGTTCCACCGCTCCCGATCCTCGGCCAGGTCGATGCTGTCGGGGCTGGTGCCCACCACCAGGTACTCGGGCAGCACCCCGGCCAGCTTCAGCGGCGTCTGACCCCCCAGCGACACCACGACCCCGGCGATGCGGCCGCCGTTGGCCGCCTGCGACGACCGCGTCTCGGCATCGATCACATCGAGGACGTCCTCCTCGGTGAGGGGCTCGAAGTAAAGGCGGTCGCTGGTGTCGTAGTCGGTGGACACCGTCTCGGGGTTGCAGTTGACCATGACCGTCTCGTAACCGGTCTCCGACAGGGCGAACGAGGCATGCACGCAGCAGTAGTCGAACTCGATGCCCTGGCCGATCCGATTCGGGCCCGATCCCAGGATGATGACCTTGTCCCGGTGGGACGGGGCCACCTCGCCCACGTCCTCGTAGGTGGAGTAGTGGTACGGGGTCTCGGCCTCGAACTCGGCCGAACAGGTGTCCACCGTCTTGAAGGTGGCCTCGACCCCGGCGGCCTTGCGGGCCGCCCGGACCTCGGCCGCGGGCACGCCCCAGAGATAACCGAGCTGCTCGTCGGAGAACCCGAACTGCTTGGCCCGCTTCCAGGATCGAGTGGTCATGGCCCGAAAGCCGCACTCGACCAACTCGGCCCGCTCCTCGGTGATCCTAAGAATCTGATCGCAGAACCACGGGTCCACCCCGGTGGCCTCGTGCAGCTTCTCGACGGTGATCCCCCGGCGCAGGAGGGCCTCGAGCTGGAAGATCCGCTCGGGGGTGGGCACGGCCACCGCGGCCAGCAGCTCGTGGTCGTCGAGACGGTCGTAGGCCGCCTCGGCGGGGTCGGCGTTCAAACCGTTGCGGCCCAGTTCCAGTGAACGCAGGCCCTTTTGCAGCGACTCGGTGAAGGTACGACCAATGGCCATGACCTCCCCCACCGACTGCATCTGGGTGTTGAGCACCCCGGACACCCCGGAGAACTTCTCGAACGCCCATCGCGGCACCTTGGTCACCACGTAGTCGATCACCGGCTCGAAGCTGGCCGGGGTCTTCAGGGTGATGTCGTTGGGGATCTCGTCGAGGGTGTAGCCCACGGCCAGGCGGGCGGCCATCTTGGCGATGGGAAAGCCGGTGGCCTTGGAGGCCAGCGCGGAGGAGCGGGACACCCTGGGGTTCATCTCGATGACCACGAACTCGCCGTTGTCGGGGTTCACCGCGAACTGGATGTTGGAGCCGCCGGTCTCCACCCCCACCCGGCGGATGCAGGCGAAGGCCGCGTCCCGCAACGTCTGGTACTCCACGTCGGAGAGGGTCTGGGCCGGGGCCACGGTGATGGAATCGCCGGTGTGGACCCCCATGGGGTCGAGGTTCTCGATGGTACACACCACCACGCAGTTGTCGGCCCGGTCGCGCATCACCTCCAGCTCGTACTCCTTCCACCCGGCGATCGACTGCTCGATGAGGATCTCGGTGATGGGACTGGCCGCCAGTCCCCGGGCGGCCATCTCCCGCCCCTGCTGGGGGGTGTGGGCAATTCCGGTGCCGGTGCCCCCCAGGATGTAGGCCGGTCGGATGATGACCGGCAAACCGATGCGCTCCATGACCTCCATCGCCTCGTCCAGGGTGTGGGCGGTGGCCGACGGGGGCACGGGCAGCCCGATGTCGATCATGGCCTGGCGGAACTTGGCCCGGTCCTCGGCGGTGGAGATGGCCTCCTGGTCGGCCCCTATGACCTCCACCCCGTATCGGTCGACCACCCCCGACTCGATCAGCTCCATGGCCAGGTTCAGCGCGGTCTGCCCCCCCAGGGTGGGCAGCAGCACGTCGGGCCGCTCCTCGTGGATGATGGCGGTGAGCACCTCGGCGGTGAGCGGCTCCACGTAGGTGGCGTCGGCGAACTCGGGGTCGGTCATGATGGTGGCCGGGTTGGAGTTGGCCAGCACCACCCGATACCCCTCTTCGCGCAGCACCCGACAGGCCTGGGTGCCGGAGTAGTCGAACTCGCAGGCCTGCCCGATCACGATGGGCCCCGACCCGATCAACAGGATCGACTCGATGTCCGCCCGCCTAGGCACGGGCACCCCCGGCCATCGGCTCGCCCCCGAGGGGCGCTCGTGCTCCCACCCGCTCAAGCACGGGCACCCCCGGCCATCGGCTCGCCCCCGAGGGGCGCTCGTGCTCCCACCCGCTCAAGCACGGGCACCCCCGGCCATCGGCTCGCCCCCGAGGGGCGCTCGTGCTCCCGCCCGCTCAAGCACCGTCATCGGGCCCCGGTCATCAGATCGTCGAATTGGGCGAAGAGATAGCGGGAGTCGTGGGGGCCGGGGCCGGCCTCGGGGTGGTACTGCACGCCGAAGGCCCGCAGGTCGGGGCAACGCAGGCCCTCCACGGTGTGATCGTTCAGGTTGACGTGGGTGACCTCGGCCCCCTCGATGGTGGCGTCGGCCACGCAGAAGTTGTGGTTCTGGCTGGTGATCTCCACCGTGTCGGTGGCCAGGTTGCGCACCGGATGATTGCCGCCGTGGTGACCGAAGGGAAGCTTGTAGGTCTGCCCACCCAGGGCGGCGGCCAGCAGTTGATGGCCCAGGCAGATGCCGAAAATCGGAACCTCGCCCAGCAGGTCCGAGATGGTATCGACCGCACCGGCCACCGCGGTGGGATCACCGGGCCCGTTGGACAAGAACACCCCGTCGGGTCGGCGGGCCAGGATCTCGGACGCGGTGGTACCGGCCGGCACCACCTCCACCTCGGCGATGGTTCGCAGGTGGTGGACGATGGTGGCCTTCAGCCCGAAATCCAGGGCCACCACCCGATGGGCGGGGCGACCGTCGCCCCGAGTGGTGGAGAAGTGCTCGGGCTCGGGGCGGGTCACGGTGGCCACCAGGTCAACCCCGTCGGTGCCGGGCTCGGCCCGGGCGGCGACTCGCAGATCGGACTCGGACGCGGTCCCGAAGGCACCGGGCATGGCCCCGGCGTCGCGAATGTGGTTGGTGAGCCGCCGGGTGTCCACTCCGGCGAGGCCGGCAATGCCCTGTTCGACCAGGAAGGCCTCCAGATCGCCGGTGGCTCGCCAGTTGGACCGGCGACGGGCCATCTCCCGCACGATCACCCCCCGGCAGAACGGGTGACGGCTCTCGTGGTCGGCGGGGGTGACCCCGTAGTTGCCGATGTGGGGATAGGTGAAGGTGATGATCTGCCCGGCGTAGGACGGATCGGTGATCACCTCCTGATAACCGGTGAGCACGGTGTTGAACACCACCTCGCCCGAGGTGATCCCACCGGCAGGCTCCGCCCCGATGGCCTCCCCCTCGAACACCTCGCCATCGGCCAACACCAGAGCCGCGGCCCGGATCATGTCTGCATCCCCGGAGCCGTCGCCGCGCCGGCCGCCGCCGCGATCACGGTTGGATCCTGCTCATGGCCCCATCTCCTGCATCTCCTGGTCCACCACCACGGCCCGGCCCCTCACGATGGTGTGGCGGACCCGGCCCCGTACCCGGCGGCCGGCGTAGGGGGTGTTGCGGGAGCGGCTGGCCAGGTCGTCGGGATCGACGATCCACTCCTCGGTGGGGTCGAACACGCACAGGTTGGCCGGCGCATCGGGGGCTATAGGCCCACCGTGGACTCCGCTCAGCCCGGCGATGGCCGCCGGCCGCCGGCTCAGCAGCGCCACCACCTCGGACACCGGCAGATCCAACTCGGTCAGGGCCAGGGCCAGGGCGGTCTCCAGGCCGAGCATCCCCGGCGGGGCCTGATCGAAGGGCAACTCCTTGGCCTCGATGGGATGAGGAGCGTGATCGGTGGCAATGGCGTCCACCGTTCCGTCGGCCAGACCGGCCCGCACCGCTCTGCGATCATCGGCGGTGCGCAGGGGCGGATTGACCTTGAACACCGGGTCGTAGGCGGCGCAGGCCTCGTCGGTGAGGGTGAAATGGTGGGGGGCCGCCTCCGCGGTCACCGCGACACCGGCCCGGCGGGCGGCCTGGACCATGGCCATGGACCCCTCGGTGGACAGGTGCTGGAAGTGGACGGGGGCACCGGTCAACCGGCTGAGGGCGATGTCCCTCATCACCATCAGCTCCTCGGCCTCGGCGGGCACCCCGGGTATGCCCAGGCGGCCGGACCACTCCCCCTCGTGCATGTGACCCCCCGCGGCCAGCGAATCCACCTCGCAGTGCTGGGCCAGCACCACCCCCAGCCCCCCGGCGTACTCCAGGGCCCGACGCATCAGCCCGGCGTCCTGGACGCCGTTGCCGTCATCGGTGAACAGGCGCACCCCCAACGCCGCCATCTCGGCCATGGGAGCCAGCCGCGCTCCCGCCCGGGCCACGGTGATGGCCCCGGAGGCGTAGACGTCGCAGGGTGCTCGGCGGCCCAGCAGCAGCACCTCCTGCACCACCGCGGAGCAGTCGATGGGTGGATCGGTGTTGGGCATGGCCACCACCGCGGTGAATCCGCCCCGGACCGCGGCCCAGCCCCCCGTCTCGATGGTCTCGGCCTCCTCGGCCCCGGGCTGGCGCAGATGGGTGTGCAGATCCACGAAGCCGGGGGCCACCACGCACCCGGAGGCGTCCAGGACCCGATCACCGGAGAGATCGGGGCCGACGGCGACGATCCGACCTTCGTCCACCACCACATCGGCGGTGCGCTCCCCGGTGTGGTCGATCACCGAACCTCCCTTGACGACGATGCTCATGCGCCCTCGCTGCTCATACGGCCTCGCCGTTCATGCGCCCTCGCCCCCGGTGATCAGCCGGTGCCGTGGACGTAGACCGGGGCGGAGGCGGGCATACGGCCTCGCCGTTCATGCGCCCTCGCCCCCGGGGCTCTCGGAACCCGGCGGGGAGTCGGCCCCCAGCACGAGATACAGAACCGCCATCCTCACCGCCACCCCGTGACGGACCTGCTCGTTCTTGGTCGAGTTGGGGCCGTCCAGCACCTCGGAGGCGATCTCCACCCCTCGGTTCGCCGGACCGGGGTGCATGACCAGCGCATCGGGCCGCAGCCGGGCGGCCCGATCCATGGTGAGCCCCCACCGGGCGGTGTACTCCCGCAGCGACGGCAACAGGGCCTCGGTCTGGCGCTCCTTTTGCATTCGTAGGCCGTACACCACGTCGCAGTCGTCGAGCACCTCGTCGAGGTCGAAGCTGACGTCCACCGGCCAGGAGTCCGGGGCCGGGGGCAGCAGCGTCGGGGGAGCCACCAGCGTGACCTTGGCTCCCAGCGCGGTGAACGCCAGTACGCAGGAGCGGGCCACCCGGGAGTGCTTGACGTCGCCCAGGATCACGATGCGTCGCCCGGCCACCGAGCCGAGCCGGTCACGGATGGTGTAGCAGTCGAGCAGGGCCTGGGTGGGGTGCTCGTGCCCGCCGTCGCCGGCGTTGATCACCCCGGCGTCGGTCCAGGCGGCGACCTGATGGGGCACCCCCGCCGACCGATGACGCACCACGATGACATCGGTGCCCATGGCCGAGATGGTGGCCACGGTGTCACGCACCGACTCCCCCTTGTTGACCGACGAGCCGGACACGCTGAAGCCCATCACGTCGGCCGACAGCCGCCGAGCGGCCACCTCGAACGACAGCCGGGTGCGGGTGGAATCCTCGTAGAACAACATGGCCACCGTCCGCCCCCGCAGGGTGGGAACCTTGGGGATGGGCCGCTGCAACACCTCGGTGAAATCATCGGCCAACCGACACACCCTGTCGATACCCTCCGCGCCGAGATCGCCCACCGACAAAAGATGCCTCACCGAACAATCCCCTCCGCGCCGAGATCGCCCACCGACAAAAGACGCCTCACCGAACAATCCCCTCCGCGCCGAGATCGCCCACCGACAAAAGACGCCTCACCGGGCCACCTCGCCGATGTCCACGCCCTCGGGGTGGACGTCCACCATCTCGTCTCGTCGGGTGGGCAGGTTCTTGCCCACGAAATCGGGGCGGATGGGCAGCTCCCGGTGGCCCCGATCGACCATCACCGCCAGTTGCACGGCCCGGGGCCGCCCGTAGCTGTTCAGCGCATCCAGCGCGGCCCTGATGGTGCGACCGGTGTACAGCACATCGTCCACGATCACCACGGTTCGGCCGTCGAGATCGACCGGGATGCGAGTGGGAGCCTCCGGCAACAGCGGCCGCAACCCGACGTCGTCGCGATGAAAGGCCACGTCCAAGGTCCCCAGGGGGAGCTCGACCCCCTCGATGTCACCCAGGGAACCGGCGATCCGCTCCGCCAGCCACACCCCTCCGGTTTGCAGTCCCACGAGGACCACACCATCGAGGCCGTGATTGCGCTCGATGATCTCGTGGGCCATGCGCCAGATCGCCCGGTTGAGGTCCTCGGCCCCCATCACCCGGGTGCGAGCAACAAAAACGCCCCCGTACGGGGGCGTTCTCCGGCGTTCACGTTCTGCCAAATCCGGTTTCCTCCATATCCGTTCGGGCCTCACCGGACCCGCTTCACGGCTCTCCTGGAGAACTATACAACCACGGACGGACGATGGCGGCCACTCGGGAAAGCAGACCGTTGATGAAACCGGCGGAGGCCGGGGTGGAGTACTCGTGGGCCAACTCCAAGGCCTCGTTGATGATGATGGCCACCGAGATGTCGGTGCTGTGGGACAACTCGAAACTGGCCATGCGCAGAATGGCCCGGTCCAGCACCGGCATCCGGTCCACCGGCCACCGCTCGGACAGCTCCTCCAAACAGGCGTCGATCTCCTCCTGGTGGTGGGCCACGCCGGTCACCAGAGTGTGGGCGTAGGGGTCGAGGGGCAACTCCTGGGCGGCCAGCAGCTCGGCCATCCCCACACCCTTGGTCTCAGCCTCGTAGAGCAGCCCCAGGGCCCGTTCCCGAACCTGATGGCGCCGGGACCCCGCCACCAACGGATGCGGTGCGCTCATGCGGTGTCCAAGCGCTCACGCCCGATGCTCATGAGGTGTCCAAGGACTCACGCCCGGCACCCTCACCAAATGTCCCAGCACTCACGTCCGGAGCCCTCACCAGGTGTCCAAGGACTCACGCCCGGCTGATGTAGTTGCCGGTGCGGGTGTCCACCTTGACGCGATCGCCGGGATTCAGGAACAGGGGAACCTGCACCACCAGACCGGTCTGGCAGGTGGCCGGTTTGGTGGCCCCCGACACCCGGTCGCCCTGGATGCCGGGCTCGGTTTGGGCGATGTCCAGCTCGACCGCGGCCGGCAGATCGGTGCCCACGATCTCAGCACCGAACATGGCCAGGATGACCGAGTTGTTCTCCACCAGGTAGTTCACCGCGTCGCCCAGGACGTCGGCGCTCACGTGAAGCTGCTCGTAGGTCTCGCTGTCCATGAACACGTAGTTGTCGCCGTCGGAGTACAGGTACTGCATCTCCCGCCGGTCGATGTTGGCCCGCTCCACCTTCTCCCCGGCCCGAAAGGTGCGCTCCAGAACGGCACCGGTGCGAGCGTTCTTCAGGGTGGTGCGCACGAACGCCCCGCCCTTGCCCGGCTTGACGTGCTGGAACTCGACCACGTTGTACAAACCGTCGTCCAGGTTCAGCGCCATGCCGTTCTTCAGATCGTTGGTGGTGATCGTGGCCATACCCCCAGTCTGGCCCAACCAACCCTCCCAGGCTGAACCGCCCCGACATTTTGGCCCACCCGGCCAGCCTCCACGCCCCCCTCCGGCTCCCGGGTGATCGTCGCCCCCCCCCGTCCCGACGCGGCTGCTGATCCTTCGTGGGGTCGCACTCCTCCAAGGAGGATGGTCCGACAACGACACCCCACCCACCCTCAAACGAGAAACACAAACCGCTCTCTTATTAGCAACAACATAACCAGCAGCACCACAATGGACCACCGAATTGCTTAACCAAAAGCGTCTAGGCCAACCCCGCATTCTTCATATATTCTTAGCATTTTTATTGCTAGTTCAATAGATAAATCTGGCTCATCATCAGTGCTTGGATCACCATCAGCTACTCCAAATGCATAAAATAACTCTACATTATCAAGCAATAAATTCAACAACTCTGGGACTAAACAATCTGCTTGTTCATCCGTCAGGTCTACCTCAGGGTCAGCAATCATTACCTCTCTTAAGCTATCCAAAAACTCTCCATAACAAATGTCTCCCATATATTTAACTATAGAAGCCATACTTATGTCATCTCAGAAAAGGGTTGCTTGTATTGATGGAACTATAAAATTGTCAACTATACCTGGATCTTGAATAACACACTCCAACATATCGATCTCAGCCTCAGTATATATGCCTTCGAGACCGGTAAATTGCTCTAACACTTCGGGTGCTATACAAATAGCCAATATAGTAGCTACCTCATTGTGTTCATCTACTGATAAAGGATGGTCAGCACTTGTTTCTAATAATAAACTATATTCCTCTAGGCTGCTGTACCAAACTAATGCATTGATAACTTCAGTTTCTCGTTCTAAACCTACTACCTCTACAATTCCAGCACGCATACACTCAATAGTTGCTCCTGAGATATCTAGCAAACCTAAAGAGGGCACTAAATCATCGCTGACCATATAATCATCTTCATTATTGAATATGCTCGCCAAAAGACTAGTCAGTTCATCATCATCCTCGTCTCCCATGTCGTCGTCACCCACAGGCTCGTCACCCATGTCCACCATGGACTCGTCTCCCATGTCGTCGTCACCCATGTCCCCCATGGGCTCATCGCCCATGCCGTCGTCACCGATGGGCTCGTCGCTCATCTCCACCATGGGCTCGTCGCTCATGTCGTCGTCACCGATGGGCTCGTCGCTCATCTCCCCCATGGGCTCATCGCCCATGCCGTCATCTCCCATGGGCTCATTGCCCACGTCTGAGCGAGGTTGCTCGGTTGGAGTAGCTGTCTCCACAACAACAGAAGTGGGCGACACCGAATCTGGTTCCGACACCACACCGGATGAACCAGTGCCATCATCGGTATTGCTCCCGCAAGCACCAAAAATCAACGCGCCGGCAAGCATGACCCCTACAAGTCTGCTGCTTTTCAAAAGTCTGCGCACGGTTCTACCTTTCAACAGTTCGCTTCCCAACCCTAGCTGACAGGCAGGATCTGCATATGATATTAATCAAACAGCCCCTGACCTGGGGTTTTGCCTCGTGGATGCACTCCACCGGGTGGTCGCGAGGCACCGACCACACCAGCCGGTTCCCGGCACCACCCGCATATTCTTGGGCACCTCTGGTGGGGGTCATTTCCGCAGCACAGGATGATGCTGAGTCCGGTGGTGGGCAACGGTTCCGTTGTCGGAGCAGGCCTTGGGCAGGGCCTCGATACGGTATCGATCGGTGCCCACCGCAGCACGTAACGGGACAACAAATCCGAGGGCACCTCCCGAACCGAACCCAAAACCGTCTCCTCATTGTGATAATTAGGCTTGCTAGCTACCCGCTTTATCACCCTCGCATGACTCGAGTTGACCCCCTTCGAACCAACACCTCCAAAAACTTGGACAGCGCGGCTTGAACCATTTAGAGGCAACCCACTCAACAAAAACATCCAAAATTGCCACAAAAATAAGAGCAGGAAATATTATCAAAGCAGGGATTGAAATGAATGCAAGTGCTGCTGTACCATCCTCGCTTAGGTTGACTATTGCGACATTAGTTGGATATCCAACTAGAATAACACATGCACCTAAAAAAGTGGTTAATCGAGATTGCAATACGAGTAAATAAAGCAGAAAAGGAAATAACCATGTTAATATCGGTACCAGCAAAACTTGGCTGGCCTCATACCAACCAAACTCATTATTGATAATGTATATCAACACTGGATGAGTTCCAATTGCAGCAAAAACTACCCAAAATCTGGTTTTTATGTTCTCCGTCATATCTATAGATTCCCCCAGGTTCTGACGATCGCCATTATTCCAGGGATGTCCGAAAGGCAAGCATATCTTCTTACATCCCACCATGAATAAGTTCTACAAGATATATAAAGGTCGTCTTGAAAAATATTGTCGCACGATTTTTTTGTAGCATAAGTATATTGTTCACGAGCTAAGTCATAGCAGTAATCATGGGCTTTGCATGGAACTTGATGATCGTGTGCCCAAAATGTATCTGGGTACTTACTGCATTCTCCGTGCTGTTCAACTGTTCTGTGTGGTCCCATATATGTAGTACCAACTGGCCAGTACCCCTTAGAATCATAGAAACTAAGAAACGGGCAAATACCGTTTTCATATATATACCTTGACACAGGGGATATATTTTTGCCATAGGCAATAGAACAATTAATATTATAATATGTCGGATCTGCGTACACAGGGTATACAGCATTGCGGTGGTTTATCGTAAGAGTTATCTTAGTTTTTGTGATAATCTGAGACACAGGTATATCCTTGCCTTCAGCATCAATGGCCCATGGAATATCTATATACCCAACGGGTAGTTCATTACCATCCTCGTCAATTTTGACTAACAGTGCATTTCCAGCACCCTTTTTTATTTTTAGCCTAATGCTTTCAGGGAGGCTTAGCGGGTATGTATACGTAGTGGGTGCATTCGGCCCTTCAATCACTATTATAAAGCGAATTCCGTTTCCATCTATCGCAGCCACTTCAACCTGAAGTTCTTTTCGACTGTTATATATGACTTCGGAAGATCCACGCCGCGCGCCTCCGGGTATTAGCGATGCTTCATCAGGCAATTCAATCTTCACAGCACTACCAGAAGTCATGCCTACAGTAACTGCCTCTGTCGCAAGAACTGGTATACTGCCTCCTCTACTGAGATCAAGATTATTGTTTAGAAGATCCCTGATAATACTGGAATGAGGTGAAGTGCTATCACCTTTACCGCTCTTCTGTTCATCGGTGGTAGCCTTAGACTCAGTCGTCTCAATCATTTCTGGCTCTAAGAGTTCCTCCAGCCCGCTTCTTTGTCCTGATGATCCATCGAGCGTTGGCTGCGGATTTTCTGAGTCCTGCGCATCCACACTGGATGTACTGATCCCGTAGGACAAAAGCACGATCGTCAGAGGCAAGGACAGATACCTGCGGATGTTCCGGCAAACACGGTTGACGGTTTTCCAAGTCAGTGGTCTCATCATGTTGCTCTCCTGATGCTGTTACGAAAACTCTGGGGCTGATATGCAACTTTAGCCGAACGTAAGCACTTTACAATCGCGGCATTGTTGAATCGGCACCATCCTCGCCTATACCTGGGCGAACTCCACCGGTGGTCGCGACGGGTCGGCCGTAATGGTCGATTGCAAGTATCGACGACCAAACGGTGGAGGTTTTTATTATGGCACGGCGTTTGGGTGCGGATGAGCGTTTTCGGATCGAGGCGATGGTCGGGGTGGGATGCTCTGTGGCCGAGGTCGCCCGACGGTTGGGGCGGAGCCGTTCCGCGGTGTGGCGCGAGGTCGCCCGCAACGGCGGCCGGTGCGGGTATCGGGCCGAGACGGCGCAGCGGACCGCGGTTGTCAGGGCGCGTCGTCCCAGGGCGTCGAAGCTGGTGGCCGATGCGGGGTTGGCATCCGCGGTGGCCGAAGGGCTGGCCCAGCGGTGGTCGCCTCATGCGATCGCCGAGGGTCTGCGGGACGCGGGTCCAGGGGTGTGCGCGGAGACGATCTACCGGGCGTGCTACGACCGCAGCGGTCAAAGCGGCCTGGCCGCCGACACCTGGAAGCTTTTGCCCCGTCAACGACGAAAGCGCAAACCCCGGAGCCGTTGCGAACAGGCTAAACGCTCCGCGTTGGGCGACTACCGTCGCTTGGCCGAGCGGCCCGTAGAGGTCGAAGACCGCCGCGAGGCGGGCCACTGGGAGGGGGATCTGATCATCGGCCGCGACAACCGAACCGCCATCGCCACTCTCGTGGAACGAGCCAGTCGCCACACCGTGTTGGTGGCGTTGCCCGACGGTTACGACGCCAACAACACCGCCCGGGCCGTCACCGCGGCGCTGGGCCGCCAACCCTCAGCCATGGTCAAGACCTTGACCTGGGACCACAGCACCGAGACGGCCCGATGGGCCGACATCGAAAACACCCTCGGAATCCAGGTCTACTTCTGCGAGCCCCGCTCGCCCTGGCAACGAGCCACCAACGAACAAACCAACGGGCTGATAAGACGCCGGCTGCCGAAATCGACCGACCTGGACGTCAACCCGGTACACCTCGCCATCATCGAGGACCAACTGAACACCATGCCCCGCAAACTCCACAACTGGAAACCAGCCCAAACCGCCTACGATGAACTCTGTCGCGACCACCAATAGAGTTTGCCCTGGTTCGCCACGGGCACCATGCTAGCCAAACACAAGGCCCGCAGGATCCGACAGGCCCCAGTTCACCACGGGGGCTGCCTATGATACTAATCAAACAATCTCTGACCAGGGGTTTTGCTTCGTGGATGCACTCCACCGGCGATCGCGAGGTGCCAGCCAAGCCAGCCGGTTTCCGGCACCACCCACATATTCTCGGGCACCCCTGGTGGAGGTCATTTCCGTAGCACAGGATTATGCTGAGTCCGGTGGTGGGCAACCGTTCCGTTCCCCGGGCAAGCCTTGGGCGGGACCTCAATGCGGTATCGGCCCTTGGGGTTCCGTTTGATCTGCCAGTCGCATTCGTGAACCAAATGATGACAGCTCGGACATAGCTGTACCAGGTTGTTCAGGTTAGTCTCCCCACCGGCCGCCCAGTGCTTGATGTGATGAGCCTCGCAACGCTCCGACGGGGGCTACACAACCAATACAGCCCCGGTCTCAGGCGGCGAGCATCAACCACTGCGCCAGCGAAGCCGATCTCCGGGAGCACCCCAGCCACAACAGTTGCCCCTGGGCATCGACAAACGCGGCGTACACCTCGATGTTAGCGAGCAGTCTGTCCAAAAGCTCCGGGGGCACCGACTAACCATTGTCAAGACGGAACGGAACGGGCACAGCTTACCCTTGTCAGTGTCATATTCGGCAATGATCAAAAGCGATGCTGGTGCGATGGTTGGGCTAGTCCGCCACCCGGACCATCAACCGGGCATGACCGGAGTTGACCTCCCCCGACACCAATGCCTCCAAAATAGCAGGAAAACTGTCCGACAACGCTATCGCCGTTTTCACATCGACTGATGCCTTTCCCGCGGACTTCAAGACCCGCGCCCTGAACATCCCCGTAACCTCACGATTGCTGCTCTGGCGGGCACTCTCGGCAAACACCTCCGCCAAATACCCCTCGATTTAGCTCTCACCCTACCGAGATACTCGATCCTTAAGCTTTACGCCATAGTTCCAGTACCTAACCACAGCATCTATGTTGAATAGCCCTTATATAGGCAGTCTATTTATTTGCTCTGCTTGTTTCATTCTTTCTACAAGTGTATCTACATATTGAGGCTCAATTTCAATTCCTAGAGAAGGAAACCCTAATTCATATGCAGCTACTAAAGTTGTACCGCTACCAGCAAATGGATCCAGTATAATATTATTTTCAGAAGAAGGGACAAGCAATTCGATTAGGCGCTTTATTAGTGACAGCGGTTTCACAGTACAGTGTTCATATTTATTCTCATTAGCAGCTTTTGTATACCCTTCTAAAATGTTTGATTGAAATGACCCATCTCTAGTAATTGTGTTGAATACACCAACACCAGTTTCTTTAACAGTATTCCAATAGTTATTAATAAGTGGCTTCTGAACCAATACTATAGCCTCCCATTCATTACGGAAACAAGAATGCCATCCGTTCCATTTACTAGCATCAGGGTGATCTAACTTTTCCAATTTTGCGCCTAAGTTCAACCCTTTAGGAATACCAGACTGTCTACGATATACAAGTACATCACGCGTGTAGAAACCGGCACTCTCTAGTGCAATTTGTATATGTGCTGCTGATCTTGTGCTACTGAAAACTGCTACAGGTGAGCCAGCTTTACATAATCTAAATAGTTGGTGCCCCCATAAAGTACACCAAGCAGTATAATCTTGAGTATTTTGACGATTACGTTCATACCATCGCTTGTTTCTCACGCCACCTGCTAAACCACTACCATATGGGATATTTTTAACTAGTGTACTTCCGTTTTTAATCCTGCTAACTCGTCTGTTAATTTCATCTGCATTCCACTCTCGACCAATGAACTCATAATTGTATGGAGGATCAGTAATGCAAGCTGCGATACTGTCACTCGCAATGTCCTCCATAACAGTTATACAATCGCCGCATAGTACTTCATACTTCATTTCAATCACTTCCTCTGTTGATAAAGAATGTTTGCTGTTGTGTATGATATTCCAACCATGCTTGCATATCAAAATTGGTTCGTTGATAAATATAGTCAAACGTATCTTGACCTGTAAGTATTTCCCAACCGCCAGTATTGACAGCAGTCATTGCAGCCGGTAAATTATTTTCACGCAAGAATAACATTACAGGATTGAATCCGCGTTCAGTTAGTAATTGAGCGTAATTTTTTAGCTTTTTCAAAGTGCCAGAATCACCAGACCCTATTCGGTATTTGGTATCTATAGCATCACGGCCCAGTATTAGGTCACAGGGTACATCACTTCCTGCACGCAAAGGTGGCTGGAAATCATCGCATAACTTTTCGCAAAGAGAAACTACTAACATTTCCCAACACTTTCCTAATTGTCTACCCCAGTATTGTTTATTTTCCCTTTTTAATGATTGCGTTATACCAAAAGCACTCATCAATACGTCTGTATTATCTAGGTTGTCAGCATATTGTTTCTGAGAGAAATCAGTTTGGTAGCGAAACATAACTTCTGATAACGATGTGGTCACATTATCAATCGGGGTCATGGTATCAACTCCTCCATGTATCCATGCAAATGCTCATAGCTCACCTGGCGGCGCACCCCGTGGTAGCCGCGTGTGATGGTCGCCCAAAACGACTCCATGACGTTTGTTTGGGTCATACCATTGACGTGCTCGTCCGTAGAGTACTTCACCGTCCGGTGATCGTAGCCCATCTCGGTGAGCGACAAATAGTATGGTGCCTCACCGGTGAGTACCGTAGCGAACCGGTCGTCGCAGCCAGTGACCAAGCCAGTGAACGTCCCTGCGAAAGTACTATTACTTGCTCTGCCCGGCGCTTCCCCACGCTCCCAGCAACGATCCATGCCATCCACCATACCGATGGGAGTGACAGTTCCTACCAGACTCATTTCACCTGGTCACAGTGTTTTGGGTAGTCGCGCATACAAACCACAGCGTTTTGGCCACGTGGTCAGCGTAGCCCGCGACAAACCCACCTGCTAGGCACAAAGATCGCCGGTGGCTCCTCGCATCTCCCCAGGGGCTTGATACCCAGTCGCTGCTGCTAGACGCAGAGGGTGCCGCTGACTCCTCGGGCACAGAGGAGCGTGCGTTCGACGCTCTTGAGGGTGAAGGCCTCGCCGCTCTCGTGGGGGGTGGCGAATACGTGGAGGCGGTGGCCGTGAATCGAGTCGTCGGGCAGGCCCACGACGTCAACGGTGATTTCACCGAGGTCGCCCACTACCGGATCGCCGACGATTGAGAAGCGGAGCGAGCCCTCGGCGTCTTCGTCTTCGGGGAAGAGGGCCTGGGCGATCATCAGGCCGAGGTCGAGCATGGTCTCGGCCGCCGGGGTGCCGACAAAAAGTTCGAGAACCTGATACGTGATGTCATCGGTGCCACCCAGGAAGAGTGGGGGTGAGGCTGATGGGCTCGGGGTTGCCGATGGTACGGGAGAGGGCGGTCGGGTCGGCATCGGCGTTGGGGGTGGTGTGGGCGATTGAGTCGGCGTTGGCGAAGAAGCCGGGGCAGATGATTGAGTCGGCGTTGCCAGCGGAGTGGCCTCTACCAACGGGGTGGGAGTGACCGGGGTGGGGGTGACCGGGGTGGCCTCGGGCGGCGGGGTGGGCGTGGTTGAGAGGGCGGAGGTTACCGGCGAGGGGGATGATTCGGGGGTGGTGGGTGGGTTGTCGGTTGTGCAGGCGCTGAGCAACAGGGTGGCGACAACGATGCTCACGGTTGCACCTTTGACTCCTGCTCGGGAAGCCATGGGTGGACCGTACTGGACTTGAACCAGTGACCTCTCGCGTGTGAGGCGAGCGCTCTGGCCATCTGAGCTAACGGTCCGGGGGGTGCTCAGGATAGCGCGGGCCAGATGGGAGGGGCGAAGATTTGCTCGCAGAAGGCCAGGGCCTGGAGCACCTCCACATCGCCGTGTTGGCGGCCGACCAGTTGGAGTCCTACCGGCATGCCGTCGGCGGTGAAACCGGCCCGGACGCTGCCCGCGGGCAGTCGGGTCAGGTTGTAGGGGTAGGTGTGGCGCACCCAGGCATCGGTGGGCTTACCGTTTATGTGACCCTTGCCCCCGCACTCGGGGAACTGGCCGGCCACCGTGGGGGTGATCAACAGGTCGGCACCGATCGTCACCTCGGCCAGAGTGATGGCCATGGACTGGAAGAGGTCCACCGCCCGGACGAAATCGGCCACCCGGGGTTCGGAGGCCAGATCCAGGTAGTAACGAAGACCGGGGGTGACCAGATCCCGGCGATCCTGGGTCGTCTCACCCATATCCCCGGTCATCATGGTGCCCGACAACAAAACGTACTCCCTGATGGGGTCGGCGAACAAGGGCTCGGTTAGCACCTCCACCGCCACCCCGGCCTCCTCCAACCGGGCCACTGCGGCCTCGCACACCGCCACCACCTCGGCATCGGAGGGCTTGCCGTCGGGCGACGGGCACCACACCGCCCGGCGGGGTTGTCGGCCCTCGTCCAGCGCCCCTCGCCACGACCGGTCGGGACGGGGCAGCGAGTCGAGATCGTAGGGCGACGGCCCCATCACCAGATCGAGCACGAACGCGGCATCGGTCACCCGCAGCGCCATGGGTCCGTGGACCGAAATGGGCCAGAGGCGGGACGACCCCTCCACCGGTACCCGACCCAGACTGGATTTGAACCCGGTGAACCCGCAGGCCGCCGCAGGAATGCGGATCGACCCGCCCCCGTCCGAGCCGGTACACAGCGGCACCAGACCGGCAACCAGCGCGGCCGCGCTTCCCCCCGACGACCCACCGGGGGAACGCCGTCGGTTCCACGGATTACCGGTGGGGCCGAACGCAGGGTTGTAGGTGTCGCCGGTCCAACCGAACTCGGGGGTGTTGGTCTTGCCCATCACCACGCACCCCGCGGCCCGGAGCCGCCCGACCAGCACGCTGTCAGCCGCGACGGGGGGATCGTCGGCGTGCAGCTTCGATCCATGGGAGGTGACGTATCCGGCGGCGTCCTCCAGGTCCTTGACCCCGATGGGGATTCCGGCCAACGGCCCCACCTCGTCCCCCGCGGCCAGTCGGTCATCGATCCGCTCGGCCTCGGCCAGCGACCGCTCGGGATCGGTGGCCACGAAGGCGTTCAGATCCTCATCGGCATGAATGGCGGCCAGCGAAGCCTCGACCATCTCCCGGGCCGACATCTCCCGGCTGCGTACCGCCCCGGCCCACTCCTGCACCGACCGCTCACGAAAATCCATCCACTGCTCCTCCAACACCGGGACCCCGACACTCCCGACACTACCGCCGGAGACGGGTATGGAGAATCGAAACCCCTCATCACCCGACCAAAACAGCGGCCACCGCCTCCAGGCCGGCGGCTCGGCTGGCTTTGACCAGTACGGCGGTGTCGGGGTCCAGCGGGCCGAGGGCGGCCACCGCGGCGGCGGCATCGGGCACCGGGGGCGGCCCGTAGTCGGCGGTCGCCACCGGGATCACCTCGATATCGAGTTCTCGAGCCAGAGACCCGATGGCCGCGTGCTCGGTCGCGGCCTGTTCCCCCAGTTCGGCCATCGCCCCCAGAACCGCCACCCGGCGGGGGCGATCCACCGTGGCCAGCGCCCTCAGCCCCGCGGCCATGGACACCGGGTTGGCGTTGTAGGCATCGTTGATGAGCACCGCCCCCGACTTGAGGGTGGTCACCTCCATTCGCCACGGCGACAACCGGGCCGAGCCCAGACCGGCGGCGATCGCCTCCACCCCCACTCCCACTGCCAGCGCGGCGGCCGCCGCGGCCAGGGCGTTGGTCACCATGTGCTCGCCGGATGCCGCCAACGCCACCTCGGCCCGACCGCTCGGCGTCTCCAACCAGAACCGGGCTCTCAGGCCGTCGTCCATTTCCACCGCGGTGGCCCGTACCTCCCCGCGGGACCGACCGAAGCTCAGCACCCGGGCCTCGGTTTGCCCGGCCATGGCCGCCACCCGGGGATCGTCGGCGTTGAGAACCGCCGTGCCCGAGCGATCCAGGGCCTCCACCAGCTCACCCTTGGCCTCGGCCACCACCTCCACCGTGCCGAACAGCTCGATATGGGCCGCGCCCACCGCGGTAACCACCCCCACGGTGGGGCGGCCCACCGAGCACAGCCTGCGGATGTGGCCCCGGCCCCGAGCCCCCATCTCCAGAACCACCACCTCGGCTTCGACCGGGCGGTTGACCAGAGTGAGCGGTACCCCCAGCTCGTTGTTGAACGACATGGGGCTGGCGTGGGTCGGACGGTCGGCCCCGATGGCCGCCGCGGTCATGTCCTTGACCGAGGTCTTGCCCACCGACCCGGTTATGCCCACCACCGGGCCGTCGAAACCGCTGCGGGCGTGGCGGCCCAGCTCGGTCAGCGCCGCCGCGGTGTCGCTCACCACCACCGCCGTTGCTCCCCGGGGCGGGGCCGAGGTGAGATAGGCCACCGCGCCCGCCGACAGGGCGTCGTCGATGTAATGGTGACCGTCCCGCTCGGCCACCACCGGCACGAACAGTTGGCCCGGCACCGTTGTGCGGGAGTCGATGGACACCCCGGACACCACCACGTCGGGACCGGCGAGCCGCCCCCCCACCGCTCGGGCCACCTCCGACGCTGCCAGTTCCACCCGTACAGTTTCCCACCGCCACCGGGCCGGTTGCACCCACCCGGGTTCCCACCGCCACCGGGCCAGTTCCACCCGTACAGTTTCCCACCGCCACCGGGCCGGTTGCACCCACCCGGGTTCCCACCGCCACCGGGCCAGTTCCACCCGTACAGTTTCCCACCGCTACCGGGCCAGTTGCACCCACCCGGGTTCCCACCGCCACCGGGCCGGTTGCACCCATCCGGCTTCCCACCGCCACCGGGCCGGTTGCACCCATCCGGCTTCCCACCACTTCCCACCCTCGGTGGGCATGGTGGGGTACCGTCACTTCGTGGGAACCCGTAACCGACTGGTTGTTCTGTTCGGCGGACGATCGGCCGAGCACGACGTCTCCTGCGTATCGGCTCGGCACGTGGTCGCCATTGCCAGGAGCCGTTTCGAGGTGGTTGCCGTGGGCATCACCCGGTCGGGGCAGTGGTGTCTGGCCGAACTCCCCGACCCGCTGCCCGACCGCCTGGACACCCACGGCCCCGGCGTGGCCCCGGCCGAGATCTTCGCCGAGCCCGGCACGGTGGTGTTCCCCCTGATCCACGGCCCGATGGGCGAGGACGGAACCCTCCAGGGACTGCTCGAGATCGCCGACGTCCCCTACGTGGGGTCGGGGGTGCTGGCCTCGGCAATGTGCATGGACAAGGCCACCACCAAGTTGGTCGCCCACCACCACGGGCTGCCCCAATGCCGCTACCGGACGGCATCGGCCGACGACCGGGCCGTGACCGTGGCCGAGGCCGCCGTCGCCGATCTGGGACTGCCCCTGTTCGTGAAGCCGGCCAACATGGGGTCGTCGGTGGGGGTGAGCCGGGCCACCACCGAGGCGGAGACGATCAAGGCGCTGGAGTTGGCCGCCGAGTACGACGAGACGCTTTTGATCGAGGAGGCGGTCGTCGGTCAGGAGATCGAGGTGTCGGTGCTGGGCAACCAAGATCTCGAGGTGTCGATCCCCGGCGAGATCGTGCCCGGTGCCGAGTTCTACAACTACGCCGACAAGTACCTCACCCATGGGGCCCAGCTCTTGGTGCCCGCCCGGATCCCGCCCGAGGCCGCCCGGGAGGCCCGAAAGCTGGCGGCATTGGCCTACCGGGCCCTGCGGTGCGAGGGCATGGCCCGGGTGGACCTCTTCTACGAGGCCGCCGGGCGGGGGATGCTGCTCAATGAGGTCAACACCATTCCCGGCTTCACCCCCATCAGCATGTACCCCAAGCTGTGGGAGGTATCCGGCCTCACCTATCCCCAGCTAATCAACCGGCTGGTGGACCTGGCCGTCGAACGTTTCCAGCGCCGCCACCGTCGTCACCCCTGAGGCCCCTCCTCCATGGCCGTCAGGCGGCAACGAGGCCGACCGGGTCCGGGCTCGAGCATTCGGGGAATGTCACCGGGGTTTGGTAGAACACTGCCATGATCCCCGAGGCGCTGGCCGGCAAGAAGCTGGCCATAACCGGCACGACCGGGTTCCTCGGCACCGCCCTGGTGGAGAAGCTGCTGCGATGCGTGCCCGAGGTGGAGCTGGTGCTGCTGGTGCGCCCCGGCCGCCGGGGGGTGGAGCAGCGCATCCGGCGGGAGATCATCCGCAACGACGCGTTCGACCGGTTGCGCGACCAGATGGGCGACGAGGGCTTCGAGCGGTTGTGCCGGGAACGGATCACCGGCGTGGCCGGGGACGTCGGGGTGGACGGACTGGGGCTTGACGACGCCGGTAGGGAGCTGATCGCGGGCTGCGACATCGTCATCCACTCGGCCGCGGCGGTGGCGTTCGACAATCCGCTGGACACCGCGGTGGAAGTCAACCTCCTGGGGCCGGTACGTCTGGCCCGGATGCTGAACGAGATGGGGGCGTCCCCCCACCTGATCGCGGTGTCCACCTGCTACGTGGCCGGCAGCCGTCGGGGCAACGCCCCCGAGGAACCCCTGATCGACGGGCCGATGTACGTGCCGGTGTCGTGGCAGGAGGAGGCCGAGGCCAGCCGGCGGCGGCGCATCACCACCGAGACCGAGAGCCGCGACCCCGGCCGCCTGGCCGAGTTCCGCAACCGGGCCCGCCACGAGTTGGGCGCGGCCGGCACCCCGGCACTGGCCGCCAAGACCGAACGGATCCGCAGCCGCTGGGTCAACAATCAGATGGTGGAGGCGGGACGGTCGCGAGCCGCCTCGCTGGGGTTCCCGGACGCGTACGCCTTCACCAAGGCCCTGGCCGAGACCGCCCTGGCCGAGGTCAGGGGCGACCTCGGGGTGACCACCGTGCGGCCGTCCATAATCGAATCGGCCCACTCCGAGCCCCATCCCGGATGGATTCGGGGGTTCCGCATGGCCGAGCCCATCATCATCGGCTACGGGCGAGGATTGCTGACCGACTTCCCCGGCATCCCCCAGGGGGTGCTGGACGTGATCCCGGTGGATCTGGTGGCCGCGGCCATCTGCGCGGTGGCCGCCCGGGGCCACGACCCCGACCGTCCGGTCATCCAGGTGGCGTCGGGGGCGATCAACCCGTTCCGGCTCAACCAGTTGGTCGACCTGGCCCACGGCTGGTTCAGCGAGAACCCCATCTACGACGACCGGGACCAGCCCATACCCCCACCCAACTGGACCTATCCGGGGCGGGGCCGGGTGGTGCGCCAGCTCAAGCGACTACAGCGAGGCCTGAACGCCGGCGAACGGGTGCTGGGGCGGTTGCCCATCCGGGGGCAACGGGCCGAGATCACCGCCGACCTGGACGAGCACCGCGAGCAGGTGGAACGGGCGCTGGGCTATGTGGAGCTGTACGGGGCCTACACCGAGTGCGAGGCGCTGTTCGGGGTCGATCGCCTGCTGGAGCTGTGGGCCGACCTCGACGACCCCGACCGGCGGGCGTTCTGCTTCGACCCCCGGATCATCGACTGGCCCCACTACGTGACCGACATCCACCTACCCACGGTGGTGGCCCAGGGCCGGGTCAAGACGGCCTCTTCGGGACGGTCTGATCCCTCCCGCAAGGACCGCCGACGAGCCCAGGTGCTCTCCCCCGACCGACACCTGGCGGCATTCGACCTGGAGAACACCCTCATCGCCGCCAACGTGGTCATGGCCTACGGCTGGCTGGCCACCCGTCATCTGCCCCTCGACGACCGGATCCGGCTGGTGGTCAAGGTCCTGCTGGAGGCACCATCGCTGCTGGCGCTGGACCATCGGGACCGCAGCGACTTCCTCCGGCACTTCTACCGCCGCTACGAGGGGGCGGGGGTGAAGCAGATGGCCGAGGACTCCCAGGAGATGTTCAGCGACCTGATCCTGGCCCAGGCCTTCCCCGCGGCCATCCGCCGGGTGCGCCGCCACCGAGCCGCCGGACACACCACCGTGCTCATCACCGGGGCGCTGGACTTCATCGTGGAGCCGCTGCGCCCCCTGTTCGACCACATCGTGTGCGCCGAGCTGGACCAGTCCCACGGCGTGTACACCGGCCAACTGGCGGCCGTTCCCCCCACCAGCGAGTCCCGGGCCGAGGTGTTGCGCGACTTCGCCCGGGCCGAGGGCCTGCTGCTGTCGGAGTCGGTGGCCTATGCCGACTCGGCCAGCGATCTGGCCCTGCTGGAGGCGGTGGGTTATCCGGTGGCGGTCAACCCCGAGCCCAAGCTGGCCATGCTGGCCCGCAAGCGGGGCTGGCTCATCGAGAACTTCGACAAGGCACCGGGCGGCCCCCGCAAACTGCTGCCCATCGCATCCCGCCAGGGGGTGCCGATGCTTGGGGACACGCCATGAAGGACCGCGTCCGCCCCGACTCCAAGGAGAATCTGGGGGCACCGATGCTTGGGGACACGCCATGAAGGACCGCGTCCGCCCCACCCCCCGTCCGGGTCTGGTGCTGGAGGTGGACCGCTCCACCCCTCCGATCGTGTTCCATCACGGCGAGGGGTTCCGCACCGAGCGGCTCCCCGCCGGGCGCAGTCGGGTGATATATCCGGCCGAGCCGCTGCTGGGCCTGTCCGACCCCGAGGGAGCCATCCACCGGGCGCTGCTCGACCCCCTGGATCAGGACCCCCTGCCCGCCCAACTCCGCCCGGGCATGAAGCTCACCATCGCGTTCGACGACATATCCCTGCCCCTGCCCCCGATGCGTCGCCCCGACATCCGCCAGATGGTCATCGAGCAGGTGCTGGAGATGGCCGCGGCCGCCGGGGTGGACGACATCCACGTCATCGCCGCGCTGGCCCTGCACCGACGCATGACCGAGGCCGAGCTGCGCCACGCGGTGGGCGACCGGATCTACGACGCCTTCGCCCCCTCCGGCTGCCTCTACAACCACGATGCCGAGGACCCCGACAACATGGTGATCCTGGGCACCACCCCCCACGGCGAGGAGGTGCAGTTCAGCCGCCGGGCCGCGGAGAGCGACCTGGTGGTGTACGTGAACATCAACCTGGTGGCCATGGACGGGGGCCACAAGAGCACCGCCACCGGGTTGGCCGGCTACCAGGGTCTGCGACACCACCACAACGTGCGGACCATGCAGGAGTCCCGGTCGTTCATGGACCAGCACCGCTCCGAGCTGCACGCCTCCAACTGGCGCATGGGCAAGGTGCTGCGGGACGCCGGGGTGAGGATCTTCCAGATCGAGACCACGGTCAACAACAACACCTTCGGGGTGGACGGCCCGCTGGCCATGCTCCAGAAACGGGAGTGGGAGTGGACGGCCCGGGACCGAGCCTCGTTCGTCGCCATGACCACGGCCCTGAGGCGGACCCCGCCCCGAATGGCCCGACGGATGTTCCAATCCTGGCGGGCCCCCTACGAGCTGACCTCGGTGCAGGCCGGCGAGGTGGAGGCGGTCCACCGGACCACCACCGAGAACGTGTACGCCCAGCACCTGGTGCCGGTGGAGGGCCAGACCGACATCCTGACCATGGGCCTGCCCTACATCTGCCCCTACAACGTCAACTCGGTGATGAACCCGATTCTGGTCATGTGCCTGGGGCTGGGCTACTTCTTCAATCTGTACCGGGGCCGCCCGCTGGTGCGACCGGGCGGGGTGGTCATCATGGGCCACCCCACCCGGTGGGAGTTCCACCCGGTTCACCACCCCAGCTACATCGACTTCTTCGAGCAGGTGCTGGCCGACACCACCGACCCGGTGGAGATCGAGGCCCGCTACGAGCACCGGTTCGCCACCGACGAGTGGTACCGCCACCTGTACCGCACGTCCTACGCCTACCACGGGGTCCACCCTTTCTACATGTGGTACTGGGGGGCCCATGCCCTTCAGCACCTGGGAGAGGTGATCATCGTGGGCGGCGATACCCGGGCGGTGCAGCGGATGGGATTTCGCCCCGCGTCCACCCTCCAGGACGCCCTCGAGATCGCCGGCGACACCGTGGGCCGCCAACCCACCATCACCCACCTCCACAACCCCCCCATCCTGATGGCCGATGTCAGCTAGACGGGCGATCTCGAAACCGACGACCGATGCCAGCTAGACGGGCGATCTCGAAACCGACGACCGATGCCAGCTAGACGGGCGATCTCGAAGTTGGAGTTTCCCTACCGGGCGGCCCGACCGCCGGTGGGGGTGCCTCCTGCGCCCTCGACCAGGAACCGGGGGGCGAACTACGACACCGACTGGGCCCGCAAGCCCGCGGCCCGGGTCGCCCGGCGGGTCATCGCCGAAACGGTCGTGCGCCCGACGGTGACCGCCCTGGCCCACCCCCGCCACCAGGGTCTGGATCGGCTGGATCGCATCGAGGGGCCGATGATCTTCGCGGCCAACCACCACAGCCACATCGACACCCCCCTGCTGCTCACCTCCATCCCCTCCCGATGGAGGAAGAAGCTGGTGGTGGGGGCGGCGTCCGACTACTTCTTCACCGGGGCGCTCAAGTCGGCGGTATCGGCACTGGTCATCGGGGCCATCCCCATCGAGCGCTCCAAGGTGGGACGGCGCTCGACCCGGTTGGCCGCGTCGTTGATCGGCGACGGCTGGAGCCTGCTCGTGTTCCCCGAGGGTGGTCGCAGCCCCGACGGCTGGGGGCAACCCTTCCTGGGCGGGGCCGGTTACCTGGCCGTGCGCTGCGGCGTGCCGGTGGTACCGGTACACGTGGAGGGCACCGACCGGATCCTGCCCAAGGGCCGTCGCCTGCCCAAGGTGTCGGCCACCACCATCACCTTCGGCAACCCCCTGGTCCCCGCCGAGGGGGACAACGCCCGGCGGTTCGCGGCCCGCATCGAGACCGCGGTGGCCACCCTGGCCGACGAGTGCGCCACCGACTGGTACCAGGCCCGTCGCCGAGCCCACGCCGGGGCCACCCCCGGCCTCACCGGCCCCGACGTCTCCCCCTGGCGCCGGGCCTGGGCCCTGGGCGACCGCTCCCCCCGATCCCGCCGCCAACACCGCCGCTGGCCCTGACCCCAACCGCCCCGAAACCCCAGCCCCCACCCCCAGCCTCGAACCCCGAGTCCCCCCATCCCCACCCGCGACAAGGCCAAACCTCAAGACAACTCGTAGAACCACCACCTGTCGGGGAGTGATGTCCAGCCCCACCACCCGCGACAAGGCCAAACCTCAAGACAACTCGTAGGATCGAAGGCATGCCGGTAGCCGCCTCCACCCCCATCGAGCTGATAAACGACGTGTACGCCCACCTGGACGAGCGGGTCGATGCCGCCCGGGAACGTTTCGGGCACAACCTCACCTTGGCCGAGAAGATCCTGATCAACCACCTCGACGACCCGGCCACCACCCCCGACCGGGGAGCTTCCTACGTGGATCTGCGGCCCGACCGAGTGGCCATGCAGGACGCCACCGCCCAGATGGCGTGGCTCCAGTTCATGACCGCCGGGCTCGACCGGGTGCAGGTGCCCACCACCACCCACTGCGATCACCTCATCTCGGCCCGGGTCGATGCCCGGAGCGATCTGGCCGCCGCGCTGGACAGCAACCAGGAGGTGTACGACTTCCTCGAGTCGGTATGCGCCCGATACGGAGCCGGGTTCTGGAAGCCGGGATCGGGGATCATCCACCAGGTGGTGCTGGAGCAGTACGCCTTCCCCGGCGGCATGATGATCGGCACCGACAGCCACACCCCCAACGCCGGCGGGCTGGCCATGGTGGCCGTGGGCGTGGGGGGGGCCGACGCGGTGGACGTGATGACCGGCTTCCCCTGGAACGTGCGCTGGCCCCATCTCATCGGCGTGCGGCTCACCGGCGAGCTGGACGGCTGGGCGGCCCCCAAGGACGTGATCCTGAAGGTGGCCGAGATCCTCACCGTGTCCGGGGGCACCGGGGCCATCGTGGAGTACTTCGGGCCGGGGGCGGCCTCGCTGTCGGCCACCGGCAAGGCCACCATCTGCAACATGGGCGCGGAGATAGGCGCCACCACCTCGCTGTTCGCCTACGACGACGCCGTTGCCCGCTACCTGAAGGCCACCGGCCGGGAGGCGGTGGCCGACGCCGCCACCGCGGTGGCCCACAACCTGCGGGCCGACGACGAGGTGCTGGCCGACCCCGGTAGCCATTTCGATCGAGTGGTGGAGATCGACCTGTCCCGCCTGCAACCGCACATAAACGGCCCCCACACCCCCGACCGGGCCCGCCCGGTGGCCGAACTGGGGGCGGAGGCCAAGCTGAACGGCTGGCCGCTGGAGGTGAGCGCCGCCCTGGTGGGGTCGTGCACCAACTCCAGCTACGAGGACATCACCCGCGCCGCCGGCATCGCTCGCCATGCCGCGGCCCGCGGGCTGAGGGCCAAGGCCCCGCTCATGGTCACTCCCGGCTCGGAGCAGGTCCGGGCCACCATCGCCCGCGACGGGCTCCTGGCCGACCTGGAGTCCATCGGGGCCACCGTTCTGGCCAACGCCTGCGGTCCGTGCATCGGCCAGTGGAAGCGTGACGACGTGGCCGACGGCACCCCCAACAGCATCGTCACCAGCTACAACCGGAACTTCCCCAAGCGCAACGACGGCTACGCCTCCACCAACGCCTTCGTGACCTCCCCCGAGACGGTGGTGGCTCTGGCCCTGGCGGGCACGCTCGACTTCGACCCGGCCCGCGACACCCTCACCGCCCCCGACGGCACCGAGGTGGCGCTCGCCGTGGGCCCGGGCACCGAGCTGCCCGCCCAGGGGTTCGACCCCGGCTCCAGCGGCTTCCTGGCCCCCCCCGACAACGGCGGTGGGGTGGACGTCCGGGTGTCGCCCGACTCCGAACGGCTCCAGGTGCTCGAGCCGTTCGCGGCCTGGGACGGCCAGGACTTCCACGACCTGCCGATACTGCTCAAGGCCCTGGGCAAATGCACCACCGACCACATATCCATGGCCGGCCCGTGGCTGCGCTACCGAGGCCATCTCGAGAACATCTCCGGCAACCTCTACCTGGGGGCGGTGAACGCCTTCACCGGGGCGGTGGGCGAGGGCAAGAACCAGCTCGACGGCTCCACCGGGCCGTTCCCCGAGATCGCGGCCGCCTACCACGCCGCCGGTCGGCGCTGGGTGGTGGTGGGCGACCGCAACATCGGCGAGGGCTCGTCGCGGGAACACGCCGCCATGGAGCCCCGATTCCGGGGGTGCGCCGCGGTGATCGCCCGGTCGTTCGCCCGCATCCACGAGACCAACCTGAAGAAGCAGGGGGTGCTGGCGCTGACCTTCACCGATCCCGACGACTACGACCGCATCGGCGAGGACGACCGCATCTCGATACCGGGTCTGGCCGATCTGGCCCCCGGCGTGCCGGTGCGCATCCGGGTGACCGGCCCCGACGGTACCATCCTGGCGATCACCGCCGACCACACCTTGTCGCCGGAACAGATCGAATGGTTCCGGGCGGGCAGCGCGCTGAACCTGATCCGCCGCCGGACCCAGGGCTGAGACCGGTCACCGGCCACCGCGAGCCACCGTGGACATCCGCCAGCTCGACGCCCTGTTGGCCATAGCCGAGCACAAGACCTTCTCCAACGCGGCCCGATCCCTGCACACCGTGCAGTCCAACGTGTCCAAGCACATCGCCCGACTGGAGGAGGAGCTGGGTACCCGCCTGGTGGACCGCGACACCGGCACCCTCACCGAGGAGGGACAGGCAGTGGCCACCCGAGCCCGACGCATCCGGGCCGAGACCGACGCCATCGTCGACGACATGGCCGCCATGCGCGACGACATCTCCGGCGTCACCCGTCTGGGCACCATAGATTCCACCGCCCGATGGTTGATCCCCATGGTGCTTCCCGCCCTGGAGGCCCGGTACCCCAACATCCGCCTCGAGATCCTCACCGCCACCACCACCAGCCTTCTTCCCCAGGTGGTGGCGGGCCACCTGCACAGCGCGGTGGTCAACCTGCCCCTGCGCGACCCCGGAATCCGAGCCGAGGAGTTGTTCGAGGAGGACCGCCTGCTGATCGCCCCGCCCGATCACCCACTGGCCCACAAGTCGTCGGTGACCCCGGCCGAGCTGAGCCACCACGAACTGCTGCTGCCCCCCACCGGGACCGCCTTTCGGGACGAGATCGACTGGGAGCTGAAGAACCAGGGGGTGCAGCTCACCACCCGGGCCGAGATCGACGGCATGCGGATGATCGCCACCCTGGTCCTCACCGGGTACGGCGCGGCCATCCTGCCGGCCACCGCCACCCCCGACCCCGGCCCGTGGCGGCGCATCCCCATCACCGGGCTGGTGCGGCGGTCGGTGGGACTGATCGTCAGCCGCCGGGTGGCCCCCTCGGCCGTCACCCGGGCGGTGCGCGATGTAATCTTCGACGTGGTGAGCACCCACGGCTACGACCAGGCCGGGGTGTACCCGAGCTGAGCCCGACGGGAAACCAACCACTCCGACCATGACCGACGCCACCACCGCCCCCGGCCCCCGACCATGACCGACGCCACCACCGCCTCCGGCCCCCGACCGGGTCGAGTTCCACTGCGAGCCCGATCCTCGGGATCGGCTCGAGCCTGGCTGGACGCCTACGACGGCCGGGAATGCGTGACCTTCGAGGTGGAGGACAACGACACCGACCGGGGGGCCCTGAGCCCGGCCGACAGCGAGACGCTGGAGCGGGCGGCCCACGAGGCCCTTCGTCGCCGCCTCCCCCTGGTGGGGTTCATCGCCTCCTCGGGAGCGGACATCGACTCGGGGGTGGCGGCCACCATGGGCTGGGGGCGAATGGCCCGGGCGGTGGTGAGCTGCTCGGGTCGGGTGCCCACCATCTTCTGCGCCACCGGCCCGGCGGTATCCGGCCCCGCCCTGCTGCTCGGTCTGGCCGACATGGCCATCGTCACCGAGGACAGCTACGCCTTCGTGACCGGCCCCCGCATGGTCGGCCAGTACACCGGGGAGGTGATAAGCACCCAGACCCTGGGGGGTGCCGACCAGCTCTCCCGGCGCAGCGGATTGGCCGCCTTTTTGGTGGCCGACAAGGATGGTGCCCTCGAGCTGTTGGGCACCCTTTTGAACCTTCTGCCCGCCCACGCCGACGAACTGCCCCCCCGGTGGGCGACCGACGATCCGACCGACCGCCCCACCCCGGAACTGCGCAACCTGCTGCCCGACTCCCCACAGGGCAGCTACGACGTGCGGGAGGCGGCCCGGGCGGTGGCCGACTACGGCGATCTGCTGGAGTACAAGGCCGACTGGGCCACCAACCTGGTATGCGCCTTCGCGACCGTGGCCGGACGGCCGGTGGGGATCCTGGCCAATCAGCCCCAGAGCCTGGCCGGAACCCTCGACATCTCGTGCAGCCAGAAGGGGGCCCGGTTCGTGACCTTCTGCGACGCCTTCAACCTCCCGCTGGTCACCTTCGTGGACACCTCGGGCTTCCAACCGGGCAAGGACCTGGAATGGCGGGGCATCATCCGCCACGGGGCCCAGCTCGCCTTCGCCTACGCCCGAGCCACTGTGGGACGAGTGAACGTGACCCTGAGGAAGTCCTACGGCGGGGCCTACATAGTGATGGACTCCCGACACATGGGCAACGACGTCGCCCTGGCCTGGCCCTCGGCCGAGATCGCGGTGATGGGGGCCAAAGGAGCGGTGGAGATCCTCAATCGCCGGAGCGGTCCCGAAGAGCGGGCCGATCTCGAGGCCGCCTACGAGGAGCACTACCTGAACCCCTACATCGCCGCGGAGCGGGGCTCGGTGGACGCGGTGATCGATCCGGCCGAGACCCGGGCCGAGGTGGCCGCCGCCCTGGAGCTGCTGGAATCCAAACGGGAGCCCCTTCCTCACCGTCGCCACGACAACACCCCCCTCTAAGAGCTTCCACCGGCGACGATCCAGGCCGACAGCCCCCTCCGACGATCACCTTTTCTGGGCCGACGGGGTGCTCTGGGGTAAGCTGCGACCGCCCGGAGGGAGATGCGAAAGGAGCCGTGCGTGCCTGAGTCCATAACGATCACCGACAACCGGACCGGTGAGTCGGTGGAGGTTCCGATTGTCGATGGCGGTGTGGACGCCTCGGCCTGGCGCGGATTGCTCCCCAACGTGTGGTTCCTGGATCCGTCCTTCAGCACCACCGCCGCCACCACCAGCGCCATAAGCGAGGTGGACGGCGAGAACGGAATCCTGCGCTACCGGGGCTATCCCATAGAACAGCTTGCCGAGCACTCCACCTACCTGGAGGTGGCCTACCTGTTGCTCCACGGCGAGCTTCCCACCCCGGGCCAGTACGACGTATGGGTGGACGAGATCACCCACCACACCTACATACACGAGCGCTTCCGCAAGCGGTTCATGGAGTCGTTCCTGCACGACGCCCACCCCATGGGCATGTTCGTGTCCACCATCGCCGCCCTGTCCACCTTCTACCCCGAGGCCAAGGAAATTCAGGACCCCCGGAACCGGATGCACCAGATCGTGCGGCTCATCGCCAAGGTCCCCACCGTGGCCGCCGCCAGTGCTCGGTTCAGCACCGGCATGCCGTTCGTCTACCCCGACAACAACCTGGACTTCGCCAGCAACTTCCTCTCGATGATGTTCAAGGTGGCCGAGCCCACCTACGAATGCGACCCGACCTTCCGGCGGGCGCTCGACATGTTGCTCATCACCCACGCCGACCACGGGCAGAACTGCTCCACCAGCGCGGCCCGGGTGGTGGGCAGCGCCCACACCGACCCCTATTCGGTGATCGCCGCCGCGGCCAGTGCCCTGTACGGCCCTCGCCACGGGGGGGCCAACCAGGCCGTCATGGAAATGCTCAACGAGATCGGGAGCTACGAGAACATCGATCCGTTCATCGAGGCGGTCAAGAACGGCGAGGCTCGCCTGATGGGATTCGGCCACCGGGTGTACAAGAACTACGACCCCCGGGCCCGGATCATCAAGCAGGCCGCCCACGACGTGTTCGATGTGACCGGCTCCAACCCGCTGCTGGACATAGCCCTGAAGCTGGAGGAGGTGGCGCTGGCCGACGACTACTTCGTGAGTCGCAGGCTGTATCCCAACGTCGATTTCTACTCCGGGCTCATATACCAATCCATGGGCTTCCCCACCGAGATGTTCACCGTGCTGTTCGCCATCGCCCGCACCGCCGGCTGGCTGGCCCACTGGGTGGAGCTCCTGGAGCAGGACAGCCGCATCGCCCGTCCCCGCCAGGTCTACACCGGCCCCACCGAACGCCGCTACATCCCCCTCAACCAACGCTGACCCCGGCTCGGCCCATCACCGGGTTGGACACCATCACCGGACATCCCCCTCAACCAACGCTGACCCCGGCTCGGCCCATCACCGGGTTGGACACCATCACCGGACATCCCCATCAACCAACGCTGACCCCGGCTCGGCCCATCACCGGACAGCGACGGTAAGGCCGTCGCGGAGGGCGGTGAGAAGCGCGGCCGCAGTGATGGCCGCGGTCTCGGCCCGTAGAACCGAGGAGCTGATTCGCACCGCCCCGAGCCGGCTCCGCTCGGCATCGGACCAACCCCCCTCGGGGCCGATCAAGACAACGGGATGATCCAGGGTGAGCGGGTCGCCCCCGATGTCGGCCCGAATCGCCCCCGGCAGGGCGGCCAGATCGACATAGTGGGCCACTCCTTCGACCTCGGGAAGCTCCACCCGGCGGCTCTGCATGGCCGCATCTCCCCCCATTTCGGGAAGCTCCACCCGGCGGCTCTGCATGGCCGCATCTCCCCCCATTTCGGGAAGCCGTACCCGGCGGCTCTGCATGGCCGCCTCCCGAGCCACTCGGTGCAACCGCTCGGTGTGGTGGGCCACCCGGTCGGGCTTCCAGCGCACCACGCTGCGCTCCGCGACGAACGGCACGATGGTGTCCACCCCCAGCTCGGTCAGCTTCTGGACGACCAACTCGGGACGACCTCCCTTGATGAGGGCGAAGCCGATGGTGACGGGGGGCCGGGGGGCCGGAACGAACACCACCGGACCGTCGGGCTCGACCTCGCAACCCGGATCGGACCCGAAACGGCAGGCCCGCCACGAACC
This sequence comes from Acidimicrobiales bacterium, assembly GCA_965115985.1. GTDB lineage: Bacteria > Actinomycetota > Acidimicrobiia > Acidimicrobiales > Bin134 > Poriferisocius. The sequence goes on along the minus strand of OZ220474.1, from coordinate 2,939,042 downwards.
CGCGCCGTCGGAGACGGTGAAGGCATCGCCCGGCCCCAGCCGCAAGGATTTGGTCAGATGCCGCCGATCCTCGGCCCGCAGCTCGGGATGCTCCAGATCGACCACAAAGACATGGGGGCCACCCGTACCATCGGGCCTCACGGCTCACCCACCGGCAGTCGGGACGAGCCACCCGTACCATCGGGCCTCACGGCTCACCCACCGAAGACCGTCAGGATCGCCGAGGCTCGCGGCGACGTCGTTTCCTGCGGGTGGCCGAGGCCACATCCTCGCCCCGAAGCTCGGCCAGTCGGCGAACCAGGTCGGTCTGCTCGTCGTTCAGCCCGGTGGGGGTCTCCACCACCGCCTGCACCAGCAGGTCGCCCCGGCCCCTACCCTCCAGTCGGGGCACGCCCCGACCCTTGACCCGGAACACCCGCCCGCTCTGGGTACCGGCGGGAACATCCAGATCCTCCACGCCGTCCAACGTCTCGTACTTGACGTTGGTGCCGAGGATGGCCTGGGTCATGGTCAGGTGGATCTGGTCCAGCAAGTGGTCGCCGTCGCGCTCGAAACGGGGGTGGGGACGTACCTCTATGTGTACGTACAGATCACCGGGAGGGCCGCCCCGGGGCCCGGCCGCTCCCCGGCCGACGACTCGCAGCGTGGATCCATGATCCACCCCGGCGGGAACGGTGACCGTGTAGTCCCGATCGCCCACCACCCGGCCGTCGCCCCCACAGTCGGTACACGGGTCGGGAATCACCTCACCGGAACCGGAGCAGGTCTCGCACACCGTCCGGGTGACCATCTGACCCAGGATCGACTGACGCACCCGCTGCACCTGGCCCATACCGTCGCAGGTGCCGCACTTCACCGGGTTCACACCCTCGGCCGCGCCCCGGCCCTCGCACTGCTCGCACACCGTGGCGGTGCGCACCGTCACCTCGGCGTCGCTCCCCAGCACCGCCTGCTCGAAATCGAGAACCAGCGCCGTCTCCAGATCGGCCCCCTTCCGGGAACCGGTCCGGGCCCGCCCGGTGGTGTTGCCGAACGGGCCGCCCCCGAACGAGCTCCCCCCGAAGAAGGCGTCGAAAATGTCCCCCAGGTTCATGCCCGAGAACGGATCGCCCCCTCCCGCGGTCCCCGGCGCGGTGCCGAAGCGGTCGTAGTGGGCCCGCTTTTGAGGATCGCTCAGCGTCTCGTAGGCCAGCGCTATCTCCTTGAACCGGGCCTCGGCCTCGGCGTTGTCGGGATTGGTATCGGGGTGGTATCGGCGAGCCATACCGCGGAAAGCCCTCTTGAGGTCGGCCTCGGTGGCGTCCCGGCCCACGCCGAGCAGGTCGTAGAAATCGGCGGCCATGATCTACGGGACGGACAGCCGATCACCCAGCTTCTGGCTCACCACCGCCACCGCGGCCAGGGCCTGGGGATAGTTCATGCGGGTGGGACCGAGCACCCCTATGGACCCCACCGGCCGGCCCGCCACTTCGTAGGGAGCCACGATCAGCGAGCACTCCGCCAGGGGGGCGATACCGGTTTCCGAACCGATGGCCACGGTGAGGCCACGATCCAGCACGTCTCTCACCAACGACACAACCACCAACTGTTTCTCCAGTATTCCCAGAACCGACCGCACCGTGTCGGTGGCGTCGAACAGACCGGCCACACTGGCCGCGCCCCCCACGTAGAGATCCTCCTCGGTGTCGCTCAGGTCGGCCAGGGAGTCCATGACCCGCACCGCCAGCGGCGACAACCAGGGCGGGGGCGGGGAGCCGTGCTCCCGCAGGGCGGTGGCCGGCCGACCGACCAGGAACTCGGTCAACCCCATGGCCGCCCGGGCCAGCTCCACGTGGTCGAAAGGACGGTCCATCTCGATGGTGCGCTTGTCCACCGACCCGTTCTCGTACACCACCAGCGCCAGCACCTGACGCTCCGACAGGTCCACCAGGTTCACCGACCGGATGGTGGCGGTGGAATGCCGGGGGGCCACCACCAGGGCGGCGTAGGCGGTGAGGTCGGCCAGCAACGCACTGGTGTCGGCCAGCATCTTCTCCAACTCGCTGTGGGTGGTGTCGAAGAAGTCCCGCACCTGCCGACGTTCGCTGCGACTCAGGGTGCCGGACACGTCGGTGAGGGAGTCCACGAAGTGTCGGTAGCCCTTCTCGGTGGGGACGCGGCCCGCACTGGTGTGGGGTTGGCTCAGATATCCGGCCTCCTCCAGAGCCACCATCTCGTTGCGGATCGTGGCCGAGGACACCCCCAGGTCGGCCATCTCCGAGGCCTGGGTGGATCCCACGGGCTGGGTGGTGGAGATGTATCCCTCCACCACGGCCCGCAGCACCGCGGCCTTGCGGGCGGAGAGCGTCTCGCCGTCCTTGGTCATCGAACCTCGGATACTAATGGCCCCACCCGACCCGCCCGCGGTCGAACCCGAACAATCGGGGCGGCAACCGCTCAAGCGTTCAAGCCGCTCAGTCGTCGAGACGGAGGGCGGAGATGAACGCCTCCTGGGGCACGTCCACCCGGCCGATGGCCTTCATTCTCTTCTTGCCGGCCTTCTGGTTCTCCAGCAGCTTGCGCTTGCGGGTGACGTCACCACCGTACAACTTGGCGGTGACGTCCTTGCGAAAGGCCTTAACCGTCTCACGAGCGATGATCTTGCCGCCGATGGCCGCCTGGATGGGAACGTCGTACTGCTGGCGGGGAATCAGCTCCTTCAGCTTGGTGGTCATGCGTCGCCCGTAGCCATAGGCCGCGTCCCGATGGACGATGGAGCTGAAGGCGTCCACCGGCTCGTGCTGGAGCAGAATGTCCACCTTGGTGAGATCGGCGGGGGCGTAACCGGCGGGCTCGTAGTCGAGGCTGGCGTAACCCTGGGTACGGCTCTTGAGCTGGTCGAAGAAGTCCACCACCACCTCGGCCAACGGCAGCTTGTAGACCAGTTCCACCCGTTCGGGCGACAGGTACTCCAACTTCTGCATCTCCCCCCTACGGCCCTGGCACAGCTCCATGAGGGTACCGGTGTACTCGGCGGGGGCGATGACGGTGACCACCAGCATGGGTTCATGGATGGCTCGGACCTCGGCGGCCGGGGGCAGGGCCGAGGGGTTGTCCACCTCCACCACCTCGTCGTTGTCCAGATGCACCCGATAGGCCACCGAGGGGGCGGTGGCGATGAGGCTGAGGCCGAACTCCCGCTCGAGGCGCTCCCGCACGATCTCCATGTGCAGCAGGCCCAGGAAGCCGCAGCGGAAGCCGAAACCCAGCGCGCCCGAGGATTCCGGCTGATAGTTGAAGCTGGAATCGCTCACCCGCAGCCGCTCCAGGGCGTCGCGCAGCGCGGCGAACTCGTCCCCGTCGATGGGGTAGAGACCGCAGAACACCATGGACTTGGGCTCCTGGTAGCCGGCCAGGGGTTCGGTCGCCCCGCCGCGGGTGGTGGTGACGGTCTCGCCCGAGCGAGCCTCGGCCACGTTCTTCATCCCGGCGATGAGATAACCCACCTCACCGGGCCCCAGTTCCTCCACCGACGTCGGATGGGGCCGCCAGACCCCGATCTCGTCCACCTCCCGTTCGGTACGGGCCTGCATGAACCTGATCCCGTCCCCCGAACGCAGGTGTCCGTTCATCACCCGCACCGAGCTGATCACGCCCCGGTACTGATCGAAATGGGAGTCGAATATCAGCGCCTGGAGCGGGGCGTCGGGATCGCCCGCAGGAGGCGGGGTGCGATTCACCACCGCGTCCAGCAGCTCCCTCACCCCCTCGCCGGTCTTGGCGCTGATGGACAGCACGTCCGTGGCGGGGATCCCCAGCACTCGTTCGATCTCGGCGCGGTGACGTTCGGGCTCGGCCGCCGGCAGGTCGATCTTGTTGAGAGCGACCACGATCTCCAGCTCGTTCTCCATGGCCAGGTAGCAGTTGGCCAACGTCTGGGCCTCGATGCCCTGGGCCGCGTCCACCAGCAGGATCACCGACTCGCAGGCGGCCAGGGAGCGGCTCACCTCGTAACCGAAATCCACGTGGCCGGGGGTATCGATGAGATTGATCACGTGACCGTCGTGGTCCAGGCGCACGCTCTGGAGCTTGATGGTTATACCCCGCTCCCGCTCCAGATCCATGGAGTCCAGGTACTGGGCCCGCATCTCCCGGGGGTCCACCGCCCGGCACAACTCGAGCATGCGGTCGGCCAGCGTGGACTTGCCGTGGTCGATGTGGGCGATGATCGACGTGTTGCGGATGCGAGAGAGCGGTACGGCCACAATGACTCGAAACGCTACCGCGGAACATTGATGCAAAACGCCACTGCGAAACGCTACCGCGGAACATTGATGCAAAACGCCACTGCGAAACGCTACCGCCCTTTTCCGCCGCCCTCCTATGCGGTTATCGCCCACCCCGTGCGGCCCTCGGGTGCCGACCCCGTGCGACTGCCAACCGGCCCGCGGGGAGGACGACCGATGCATCACCCCGTGCGACCCCCAGGTGGTTCCCCCGGGTGGTTACCGGGATCGAGGAACGGTAGAGTTGCTCTTCTGTGGCAAACATCAAGAGCCAGATAAAGCGCAACCGCCAGAACGTCAAGCGTCGCGAGCGCAACCGGGCGGTGCGCTCGGAGATCAACACCCGCACCCGCAATGCGGTGACCGCCGCCGCCGAGGGCACCGACGAGGAGGCCGCCGAGGCCGCTCGTATGGCCGTCAAGCGCATCGACAAGGCCGCCGCCAAGGGTGTCCTGCACCCCAACACCGCCGCCCGGCGCAAGTCCCGCCTGATGAAGCACCTGGCCCGGTTGCAGGCCGAGTAACCCACCCGCGATCCACCCGGGCGGGCCGAGCAACCCGCGACCTGAAGATCATCCCCGGCCGAGGCCGGGCCCCGTTGCCCGCGATCCATCCGGCCGGGCCGACTCACTCATGACCGAGGGGGCGGGGCTGGGGTATCGACCCGAGCCGCCCGCACCCGGGATCACCGATTGAGCTGGGCCAGGCGGGCCACCAGCACCTCCAGCACCGTCTCGGACGACATGGCGGTGGCCCCCCGAAGATCCAGGTCGGCCCGGGCCAGCAGCTCGATGGATCGGGCCACCTTTGCCGACCCCAGCTTGCGAGCCTGGCCCAGCGCCTTGCGAGCCGGGAAGGTGGAGCCCTTGATGCCCAGCAGCTCGGCCGCATTCTTCTCGTCGGCGGCCCCGGAACCGTCGAGCCTCAGCAACCGGGCGTGATGATTGTGCAGGGTGGCCAACACCTGCATCTCGTTCCTCTGCCCGCCATGGAGCATGCGGTGCAGCTTCTCCAGGGCATCGGGGATATGGCCCGCGGCCACCGCGTCGGTGAGCTCCCAGGGCGGCACCGATCCGGCTTCCCCGATGAACGGGGCCACGTCGTCGGCCTCCAGGGCCCGATCGGAACCGTGGGCCGAGGCCAGGGTGGCCAGCACCGCGGGCAGGCGGCTCATGTCCTCCCCCAACCGATCCACCAGCAACCGCTTAGCCCCGGCCCGCAGTCGCAACCCCGCCGCCGCGACCTGGTCGTCCACCCATTGGGCGGTCCCGTCGCGCCCCCGGGGAACCCCGGCACCGACCACCTCCCCGCCCGCGGCGGTCACCGCGGCCGACAAGGACTTGGGGACCGCTCCCAGCCGAGCAAGCGCCGGCCCCTTCTCCCACACCAGCACCAGATCGGTGGTATCCAGCGGGTTCTCCAGGTAGCCGAGCAGGGGGCCGAGGGAATCGGCGGTGGAGAACCGACCCAGCTCCCGACCCACCACCACCCGCCGGGAGGTTAGGAACGGCGGGGTCTGGGCCGCGTCCACCAGCGGAGCTATCTCGTACTCCTCCCCCACCAGGTAGGCGGCCTCCACCAGCTCGGCCACCATCAGCTCCCGGTCGCCGTCACCCACCAACCCGGCCACCCGATCCCTAACCGCGGCGGACAACAACACATCGTCGCCACCGTGCAACAGAATCACCGTGGTGCTCACGGCGAATATTCGGTCGTCCTGGGCCGACCTGGTTCAAGAGGCAACAAAATCACCGTGGCGCTCACGGCGGATCCTCGGTCGTCCTGGGCCGACCTGGTTCAAGAGGCAACAAAATCACCGTGGCGCTCACGGCGGATCGTCCACGAATTGCAGGATTGCGCTCATCAGATCGGCCACCCGGCGGGTGCCGGCCACATCGTGGGCCCGCAGGATCCGACAGCCCAGCCCTGCTCCCAGGGCGTGGGCGGCCAGGGTGACCTCCCGCCGGTTCCCCACCTCGGTACCGGTCAACGCCCCCAAAAACCCCTTGTTGGACACCGAGAGCAGCAGGGGATAACCCAGATCGGCCAGCTCGTCGGCTCGGCGCAGCAGCTCGGCCGACATCCGGGGGGTCTTCCCCAGGTCGTGGCCCGCGTCCAGCATTACCCGCGACGCCGGAATCCCCGCGTCCACCGCCCACCGGGCCCGCTCGGACAAGAACCGACTCACCTCCTCCACGAGGTTGCCGTACACCGGCTCGGGGTCGGCCACCCGGGGGGCCAGGCGCACGTGGCAGGCCACCACCGAGGCCCCGGCCTCGGCCGCGACCCAAAGGAAGTCGGGATCGGCGAATCCGCTGATGTCGTTGCCCATCACCGCTCCGGCGGCGTAACCCTCCCGGGCCACCGAAGCCCGCCACGTGTCCACCGAGATCGGCAGGTCGAAACGCCGGTGCAGCGCCTCGACGGCGGGCACCACCCGATCCATCTCCTCGGCCTCGGTTACCTCCGGGCCGGGCCCGGCCTTCACCCCCCCCACGTCCAGAAGATCGGCCCCCTCGGCCACCAGCCCCTCGGCCCGGGCCAGGAAGGCATCGAAATCCCAGTACTGGCCGGCATCGTAGAACGAGTCGGGAGTCCGATTCAGAATACCCATGACCAGGGCCCGGGTGGACACGTCATAACTGCGATCCCCCAGCTCCACGATCACGCCCCCGACGCTACACCGCAGACCCCGAACCCCCACCGTCACCACCCCGGCTCGATGCCACCACCCCGAACCCCCACGCCCATCAACCCGGCTCGGCGGCGCGTGCATGGACGACAACGACCTCCAGGTGAGGATCGTGGGACACTACCTCCACCTCCAGGCCGCCGACCAACGCACGCCGGCCGGTTCTGACCGTGACGGCCCCACCTATCCGGTGGTCGGGCGGAGCCACCACCTCCCCCACCCCCATCCGCTCCCGCAGTGCCCAGATCTGGTCGCGCTGGGTGCGCCCGCCACGGTCGGCCACCACCAGATCGACGGCCTCGACCCCGGCGCGGCGCAGATCCTCCAGCAGCCTTCCGGTCGACCGGTTGGCTCCGAGCATCACCACCACAGCTCGGTCGTAGCGCCACACCTCGACCCCGGAATCGAGCACCACGTGGAACGGCGGATCGTTGACCCGCAGGGCCAGCGCCGGGGCCAAGAGCGCGATGGCCAACCCCACCACGGCCACCGCCCGCAGCAGTCGCCGCCGGGCCAGCCACCAGATACCCATGCCGACCACGGCGATCACCAGGTGGAGACCCCCCAACTCGCCGAGGCGGGCCGAAGCGGCCCAACCGGCCACCGCCTGGATCCAACCCACGCCCACCGAGGTGGGCCAGTGGATCAACTGGGCCATCGGACCACCCATCAGACCGGCCACGACCCCGGCCGAAAGGCTCCACATCATGATCGGACCGGCCACCGGGGCGGCCAGCAGGTTGGCCGGCAAGGAGGCCACCGGAACCCCGCCGAAGGTGGCGATAAGCAGAGGAGCCACCGCCAACTGGGCCGAGACGGTGACGCTCAGGGCCTCGGCCAGCACCCGGGGACCGGGCAGGCGCTCGGCCAGACGGGCCGACCCCACGATGATGCCCACCGAGGCCGCCACCGACAACCGGAAGGCCACCGAATGAACCAGCAGCGGATCGACCAGCACCAGCAGAGCCACGGCCAGGGCCAGCACTCGACGGCTGGACACCTCGCGGCCCAAAAGGGTGGCGGTGGCGACGATGGCCGCCATTGCCGTTGCCCGCAGAACCGAGGGCTCGAACCGGGTGACCAGGGCGAAGAAACCGATCATACCCAGGGTGAGCACCCAACGGCCCCGGTAGTTGAAGCGCTCGATCAGGGGACGGGCCAGAATGAGCACGAAGGCCACGTTCTGGCCCGACACCGCCAACAGATGGGTGAGGCCCGCCGCTCGGAAGTCGTCGGACAGCACCGGCGACTGGTAGCGGTCGTCGCCGTAGGACAACCCGGTGAACAGGGCGTGTTCGTCGCTGTCCAGCGACTCCGCCCCCCGCTCGATGGTACGGCGCAGCCAGTTGGCCAGCCGGTAGGGCGGCGATCCGCTCCGGGAACCGTGGATTTGATCGATGCTGAGCCGATTGCTGATGTGGCGGGCCGCCAGGTACACCGGCAGCGGCTGGATCGGACGAACGCTGCCGGTGACCACGATGCGATCCCCGGCCAGGCGCTCGCTCAGGTCGCGGGCCGCCCGGCCATAGGCCCAGGCTTCGTAGCGGCGCCCGTCGGCCCTCACGTCCACCCGCATCCCGACCCCGACGGGGTTCGGATCGGCCACCAGGGCGACCTCCCCCTCGAAGGCCGCCGGCGGTACCGGGTCGAGTCCCGACCAGGCCCTCGCGCCCAGCGACGACCCCAGCAGCACCACCGCGGCCACCAGCAACCACGGCTTGCGAACCGCCAGAGCCACCGCTGCGAGGGCAATGGCCGGGATCAGCGGCACCGCCGCCGCCCACCAGGCCCCGACAATGGCGGCAACCGCCAACGCCACCACCTGGCGGTCGCTCATCGCCGCGTGGCGATCACACCACTACCAGATCGCGGATCGCCTCCAGCCCCGCGGCAGGAGAACCACCGCCACCCACCGATCACACCACTACCAGATCGCGGATCGCCTCCAGCTTGGCCGGGCCGATGCCCGACACGGCCAGCAGTCCGTCCACCGTTTTGAACCCGCCGACACGACGGCGATGCTCGACGATGGCGGCGGCAATGGTCGGGCCCACCCCGGGCAGGGACTCCAGTTGCTCGGCGGTGGCGGAGTTCAGATCCAGGGGACCGGACACCGGGTTGGCCCCACCGCCGGCCGACTTGCTGCCCCCTATGGGGACGGGCACGACGTCCTGACCCACCCGGGGAAAGTAGATGCGCTGCCCGTCGGACAGTTCGGCGGCCAGATTCACCCGGTCGAGATCGGCGTCGGCGGTCAGCCCTCCGGCCGCTTCGACCAGATCAATGACCCGGGCCCCACCGGGCAGGGGATGGACCCCGGGCTCCTTGACCGCACCGGCGGCATGAACCAGAACCAGAGCCGGCACCGGCTCGGGAGAGGGCGTAACCGGCAGCGGCGTGGCCCGGGGGATCACCACCTCGGGTCGGGCCGTCCCGTTGGTCCCTACCGTCAAGTAGACCACCACCCCCACCACCGCCAGGACCCCGACCCCGACCATCAACAACCGGGGCCCGGTGATCAGGTAGCGGTAGTCGTCCCAGATCTCCCGGACCCGTTCCCCAGGGGTCAACCGTGGAGGAGGCAGCGGGGAATCTTCCATTGAATACTCAAGCCTTTCTCAGCGCGACCCGCTAGAACTACGACAGGGAAGCAGATCGACTATATCAGAAATAGCTGAAAGTTGTACCAGAAACACCTGAAAACAAGCAGCGAACTCCACCGATGATCGCAAGGGATGGACCATTTGGCCCAATGCCTGCGGGAGAGCACCCTCAGGGTGTTCAATATGAACCATGAGTACGATTGATTTCATCTTCCGGCGGCGACACCTGGGGGTCATTGACGCTCTCATCGGGGCGGGCATCGTGGTGGTGGCGGTGTTCGGCTGGGCAGAACCCTCGGAATCGGTGGCCGGGGACTCCGGCACCTGGCAGTGGCGACTCTGGCAGGTGGGGGCCTTGTTGCTCTCGTTGATCGGGGTGTGGTTGCTGTGGCGGAACACCTCCAAGGTGCCCTGGGTGCGCACCCTTTGCCTATCGGCCCTGGCCACGGCCTACCTCGTGAACCACTACACCGACACCCTTAACGACAGCGGCAACCTGTGGAGAACCATGAACCCCTTGTTCATCGCCTGCGCCAGCGTGGCCGCCATCACCGGATACGCCCGGATGATGTCGCAACGCCAAGGCCTGGGGGCGCCCAACCCCTTCACCCTGCCGGCCACCACGATCGCGGTGGGTATGGGCACGACGGTGCTCATAGTGTCCCTGTTCTTCGGCCACATCAATGATGCCTGGCGGGTGCTGGATCCGCTGATGACCCTGTCCTTGTTGATATGGGCCTCAGCCGCCCGCCGCACGGGGGTGGGCGACGCCATCTAACCTCGTGGGCTGGGTCGCCACCACCGCTTCACGCTGGGTCGCCAGGATCGAGGTAGGCTGAGTCGCCACCACCGCTTCATGCTGGATCATCAGTATCGAGCCGCAGTCGTTAGCGAAGGGACACAGCCATGAGCGAGCAACTCAGCTACACCCACGGGGAGTTCAGTTGGGTGGACCTGGCCACCGAGGAGACCGATAAGGCCAGGGACTTCTACTCGGCCCTTTTCGGACTCACCTTTCGCGACGAGCTCGAGGGCGACGAGGTGGTCTACACCCTGGGGTTGAAGGACGACAAGCCGGTGCTGGGGCTGTTACAAAAGCCCCAGGAGATGCGCGAGCAGTGCATTCCCAACGTGTGGGAGACCTACATATCGGTGAACAGCGCCGACGAGGCCCTGGCCGAGGTGACCGCGGCGGGGGGTACCCCCATGGGGCCGGTGATGGAACCCTCGGGGGCGGGCAGGATGGCGGTGGTGGCCGATCCCTCCGGTGCGGTGGTGATGCTCTGGGAGGCCATCGGCCAGGACGGTGCCGCCATCAAGGGAGCCCACGGCACGCTCTGCTGGAACCAACTCGTCTCGTCGGACGTGGAGGCGGCCCTGGCCTTCTACTCGGAGATTCTGGGATGGCAATCCACCCCTCTCGACATGGAGGGCGGTGTCGGCATCACGTTGGAGGGCGAGATGATCGCCAGCGCCGGCCCGCTACCCGCACCGGGCATCCCCTCCCACTGGCAGGTGTACTTCGCGGTGAACGACTGCGACGCCACCACCGAGTTGTGCCAAGAACTCGGCGGCCAGGTGATCGTACCCCCAATGGACACCCCACCGGGCCGCATGGCCCAACTCGTCGACGACACCGGTGCCGTCTTCTGGGTAATCACCCCCGACCCCACCTTCTCCCCCGACTAAAAGCGCAAGCCGGTAGACAGCCCGACACAGCTCCCCACCCACCCCCCCCCATTGCCGTTCGTCAGTAAATCCGAGCGGTGAGGCGGCGGCGGTACGAGGCGGTGCGGGGGTCGTCGGCACCCATCAGCTCCAGTAGGTCCACGAACTCCTGGCGAGCATCGGGGTCGGTCTTGACCCGGCCGAGCAGGGCCTCCAGTCGGTTCTCGATGTCGTCGCCATCGGCCCCGCCTTGGGTACGGGCCCGCGCCGCCACCCGGCGGACCTCCGCCGTTTCGGGAATCCGCTCCAGCAGCTCCAGAGCCTCGTCGGGCCGGTTCTGATCCACCAGCAGGGCGGCCAGACCCACCACGGCCCCGGCATGATCGGCATCCAGCTCCAGGGCTCGTCTGAGAGAGGCCTCGTCGCCCGCCGCCACCAGCGTCTCCACCTCGCTCTCCGTCTCGGTGGGGAGCAGCCGTTGCACGAACTCGGTCACCGCAGCCTCGCCCTGGGCCCCCACGAATCCATCCACGACCTTGCCGTCGCGCAGGGCGTACACCGCGGGGATCCCCTGCACCTGGAAGGCCTGGGCGGTCCGGGGATTCTCGTCCACGTTGACCTTGGCCAGCTCCACCGCGCCACCGGTGGCGGCCACCACCCGCTCCAGAATCGGGCCCAGCGTCTTGCACGGCCCGCACCACGGAGCCCACAGATCCACCACCACCGGCACGGTGCGGGATCTCTCCACCACCGCAGTGGCGAACATCGCATCGGTCACGTCTGCCATGAACGACCTTTCATCGAGAACGACGACATCACCGGCAGCCTCTCATCGGGGGCAACGACATGAAACGACATCATGAGCAGCCCCCCATCGGGGGCAACGACATGAAACGACATCACCGGCAGCCTCTCATCGGGTCGCAAGGAAAGCTAGCGTGACCTTCGGCATGGACCCCATCCGAGGCATCCGGCACGACGAGGTCAGTGCATGGTTCGACACCCATGTGGCCGGTGCCGCCCTGCCTCTGAGGTTCGAGATGATCGCCGGGGGGCACTCCAACCTCACTTTCAAGGTGACCGGAGCCGACGGCCGAACCTATGTGCTGCGCCGACCCCCGCTGTATCAGGTACTGTCCACCGCCCACGACATGAGCCGGGAGCACAGCATCATCGCCGCGTTGGCCGGCACCGACGTTCCGGTACCTCGGGCGTACGGGCTGTGCCTGGACGAGGCGGTGAACGAGCGCCCCTTCTACGTCATGGACTTCGTGGAGGGACGGGTGGTGCGCACCCAGGACCAGGCCGCCGAGATCACCCCGGAGCTGCGCCGGGCCGCCTCCTGCTCGGTGGCCGATACCCTGGCCCGCATCCATGCGGTGGACGTCGACCAAGTGGGGCTCGCGAACCTGGGACGCAAGGAGGGCTACATCGCCCGTCAGCTCCGGCGCTGGCTCCGCCAGTTCGAGGAATCCAGAACCAGGGACCGCCCCGAGATCCACGCGGTCCACGATCATCTGGCCGACCGCATCCCCGAGCAGGGGGCGGCCGGCATCGTTCACGGCGACTACCGGCTGGACAACTGCATCCTGGGCGACGACGGCCGGGTCCGGGCCGTGCTGGACTGGGAGCTGTGTACCCTGGGCGACCGCAACGCCGACGTGGCCCAGCTACTGGTGTACTGGGCCGAGGCCGACGACCCCGATTTCGCCCTGGACGACCCGCCCACCGCAGCACCCGGATTCGCCGACCGGGCCGAGATGCTGGACCGCTACCGGGAGGCCTCGGGCCGAAGCCTCGACGACATCGATTTCTATATCGCTTTCGCCTACTGGAAGCTGGCCTGCATCCTTGAGGGCGTGTACAGCAGGTACGTGAACGGAGCCATGGGCGACAAGGTCCCCCCTCGGGGCGTGGAGAGCTTCGCCGCCCGGGTGGACGCCGTCACCAGGATGGCCTCCACCGCCACGGAGCGGGTGCCATGAGCAACGACATGATCACCATCCACCAGCCGCTCGCACCGAATACGGGCGACAATGGCGAGCGGGTGCCATGAGCGACGACATGATCACCATCCACCAGCCGCTCGCACCGAATACGGGCGACAATGGCGAGCGGGTGCCATGAGCGACGACATGATCACCATCCACCACGAACCCGACCTGGCCGATCCCGTGCTGGTGATCACCCTGGACGGATGGGTGGACGCCGGGTACGGGGTGCGCGACGCCACCGAGATCATGATGGGCGACAAGAACCAGGGAACGAAGCCGGACGGTGGCACCGGGCCGGACGATGATTGCCCGCTGGTGGCCGACTTCGACACCGATCGGCTGCTGGACTACCGGGCCCGTCGCCCGACGATGACCGTGCGGGACGGTCACATCGACGACATAAGCTGGCCGACCATCACCCTGCGGGTGCTGCGTGATCTCGACCAGCGGGAGTTCCTGATGCTCCACGGCCCCGAACCCGACTTCTGCTGGCGGGAGTTCTGCACCACCGTCGACAACCTGGTGCAACGACTGGGAGTGAGCCGGGCCGTGACCCTGGGGGCGTATCCCGCGGCCGTGCCCCACACCCGCCCGGTGCGGCTGTCGGCCACCGGCACCTCCCCCAACCTGGTGGAACGGTTCGGCACTCCCCAGGGGTATCTGGAAGTGCCGGCGGGGATCAGCGCTCCGTTGGGCCGGCGATTCGAGGCCGCGGGGATCGAATCGGTGACGGTGTGGGCCCAGGTGCCCCACTACGCCGCCGGTTCACCGTTCCCGGCCGCCGGTGCCGCCCTGTTCCAGGGGCTGCGAGCCCTGGCCGATCTGCGGTTCGATCCGTCACCGTTGATCGGCGAGGGACTGGAGGTGTCCCGGAAACTGGACGCCATGATCGCCCAGAACGCCAACCACCAACGGCTGATCAGCCGCCTGGAGAGCGCCTTCGACGCCAGCGCGGGGGCTCAGGACGCCGAGATCCCCAGCGGCGACGAGCTGGCCGCCGAACTGGAGCGCTTCTTGCGCGACCAGGACGAGCCCCAATGATCGAGACGACGACCTGAAAACCCAAGAGACTGAAAGCCAAAGAGAGACCTGAAAACCCAAGAGATCTGAAAGGACCGAGGAATGAAGCTGGACGGTGGTATCGGAATGCACTTCGCGACCGGCGAAGCCGGCCCCCCTTCGACGCCGGAAACCTCGATGCAGAGGACCGCCGCCGACGCCGCCGCCCTGGAGGCCGCCGGCTACAGCAGGGCCTGGACCGCCGAGCTGGCCCACGATCCGTTCCTTCCCCTGGTGCTGGCGGCCGAGCACACCGAGACGATCGAGCTGGGAACCGCCATAGCGGTGGCGTTCGCCCGCAACCCCATGACGCTGGCCAACACCGGCTGGGATCTTCAGGCGTGGTCCCGGGGCCGGTTCGTCCTGGGCCTGGGCTCGCAGATCAGGCCCCACATCACCAAACGGTTCTCCATGCCCTGGTCCCGACCCGCCGACCGGATGAGCGAGATGATCGCGGCCATACGAGCCATCTGGGAGGCGTGGGCCACCGGGGAGCGCCTGTCGTTCCGGGGCGAGTTCTACCAGCACACGTTGATGACCCCCATGTTCAGCCCCGGCCCCAACCCGTTCGGGCCGCCGCCGATATTTTTGGCCGCGGTGGGCGACCGCATGACCGAGGTGGCCGGCGAGTCGGCCGACGGCTGGATCAGCCACGCCTTCACCACCCCGGAGTACCTGAAGGACGTGTCGTTGCCGGCGTTGGCCCGAGGGGCGGCCCGGGCCGGGCGGGACCCGAAGTCGATCCAGGTGTCCATCCCTTTGTTCATCGTGACCGGCACCACCGAGGAGGAGATGACCGCCGCCGCGGCCGCCACCCGTCGCCAGCTCTCGTTCTACGGATCCACCCCCGCCTACCGACCGGTGCTGGAGCACCACGGCTGGGGCGAGGCCCAGGACGAGTTGAACCGCATGTCCAAGCAGGGGCAGTGGGCCGAGATGGCCGAGGTGATCGACGACGAAATGCTCAACACCTTCGCAGTGGTGGCCGAACCCGACCGCCTGGCCGAAGCGGTGGCCGCCGGCCACCGCGGCCTCATCGACCGCCTGACCTTCGGCCTAGGAACCCGACCCGACGACCCCTGGCCCCAAGTACGAGAAGCCCTCCGCTCCATCCCCGACCGTTCGCCGGAGGTATAATCCTTAGGCACCTGTGGGAGGGCGGAGCATCCCCATCACTACCTCTGGGCCACTGGCTCATCGAGAACTTGCCAAGGGGATACGACCTCGAACTCCCCGATCGTGGCTCTGCCCGCAAAATTCCATTCTCCGAGTGCCACGACGAGCGGCCATGTTGGTCTAGACCACCACGTTGACCAGTTTGGGGAGGCGGGTGATGATGCGGTGGGGGTGGGAATCGGCCAGGTATTGCTGAACCCGGTGCGAGGCCAGGGCCAGCGCCTCGGCCTCGGCCTCGGAGACGTCGGCGGCCACCTCGATGCGGTCGCGCACCTTGCCGTTCACCTGCACGACCATCGTCACCGTGTCCTGCACCAACCGGGTCCGGTCGGCCACCGGCCACGGTTGGCGGTGGACGTCGCCACCCCGCCGCCTCTCCCACAGCTCGGCACAGATGTGGGGCACCATGGGGGCCATCACCAGCAACAGGGCGTCCACCGCCGCCGCCAGAGTGTCGTGGTGGGGGCCGTCGTCGGACTGGACGTAGCGGTACAGCTCGTTGGTGAACTCCATGCAACCGGCCACCGCGGTGTTGTACGACCAGCGGTCGAATTCGCCGGTGATGCGATGGACGAGTCGATGAGTGGCGGTCTCGATGGTCCGGTCGGCCGCCGTGGTCGACCCGGAGCGGGCCGGGTTGGCCCTCTCCGCGGTGCCGGCCGCCAGCCGCCACAGCCGGCCGAGGAAGCGAGCGCAGCCCTCGAGTCCGAAATCCTCCCAGTCCACGTCCTCGGTGGGCGGCTTGACCTGGAGGATGGCCAGCCGGAGCGCGTCGGCCCCGTGAACGTCGATGATGTCCTCGGGAGCCACCAGATTGCCCCGGGACTTGGACATCTTGCCTCCCCCCATCCGCACCATTCCCTGAGTGAACAGCCGCTGGAAGGGCTCCTTGAACCCCGCGGGGACCACCCCCAGATCGGAGAGAGCCCGGGTGAAGAACCGGGCGTACATCAGATGCAGGATGGCGTGCTCCACCCCACCGATGTACTGATCCACCGGCAACCACCTCTCCACCGCCTCCGGGCCGAAGGGCAGCTCCCGGTTGTCGGGATCGGCGAATCGCAGGAAGTACCAGGAGGAGTCCACGAAGGTGTCCATGGTGTCGGTCTCCCGCCGAGCCGGTCCCCCGCAACCGGGGCACTCGGTGTGCAAAAAGCCGGGGTGGTCCACCAGCGGGGAGCGACCGGTGGGCATGAAGGCCACGTCGTCGGGCAGCCCCACCGGGAGATCCTGGTAGGGCACCGGTCGGGCACCGCACTCCGGGCAGTAGACGATGGGTATGGGGCATCCCCAGTAGCGCTGGCGGGACAACAACCAGTCCCTGAGCCGGTAGTTCACCTTGCGTCGGCCGATGCCCCGGCCCTCCAGCCAGTCGATGGCCGCGGCCTTGGCCTCCTGCATCCATAGGCCGTCCAGCCACTGGCTGTTGATGGCCGGACCGTCGCCGGTGTAGGCCTCGCCTTCGAAATCCTCTGGAGGTTGGACGGTGCGGATGATGGGCAGGTCGTGGGCCCGAGCGAACTCCCAGTCCCGCTGGTCCTCCCCGGGCACGGCCATGATCGCCCCGGTGCCGTAGGTGGTGAGCACGTAGTCGGCCAGAAACAGCGGTATGGGCCGGCCGGTGAACGGATTGATCACCCGGGTGCCGGTGTCCACTCCCCGCCTGGCGGCCGGGCCGGCCACCGACAGGCGCTCGATCTCGCTGCGCTCGGCCACCGCGGCCACGAACGCCTCCACCTCGTCCCGGCAGTGGTCGGCCACCAGCTCGGGGACCCGGGCGTGCTCGGGGGACATCACCGCGAACGTCATGCCGAAGCTGGTGTCGGGTCGGGTGGTGAACACCGCGACCCCGTCGACGTCCTCACGGGGGTGGCCGTCGTGGTCGGCGATGGGCAGGGTGAACTCGACCCCCTCGGAGCGGCCGATCCAGTTTCGTTGCATGGTCTTGACCCGGTTGGGCCAGTCCAGGCCGTCCAGGCCGTCCAGCAGCTCCTCGGCGTAGGCGGTGATGCGGTAGAACCACTGCTCCAGCTCACGCTGCTGGGCCAGGTCGCCGCAGCGCTCGCAGGTGCCGTCGGCCAGCACCTGCTCGTTGGCCAGCACCGTCCGACAGCCGGGGCACCAGTTCACCGGGGCGGTGGCCCGATACACCAGGCCGGCCTCGTAGAACTTCAGGAAGATCCACTGGGTGAAGCGGATGTAGTCGGGATCGTGGCTGCTGAGGGTTCGCCGCCAGTCGTAGACCGCACCCATGCGGCGAAGCGAGGCCGACAACTTCTCGATGTTGGCGTCGGTGTGGACCCGGGGATGGGTGCCGGTCCTGATGGCGGCGTTCTCCGCGGGCAGGCCGAAACTGTCGAACCCGATGGGCGAAAGCACACCGTCCCCCCGCATGGTGCGGTAACGGACCAGCAGGTCGCCGAAGGTGTAGTTGCGAACATGGCCTATGTGGGCCGGACCGCTGGGATACGGGTACATGGACAGCACGTAATAGGGTGGCCGGGGATCGTCGTTGTCGATCTCGTAGGTCGCGTCGTCGATCCAGCGTTGCTGCCATCTGGGTTCGATGACCGCCGGGTCATAGCCGTCCATGGCCGCTCAATCTACCCAGCCCCCGGCGGCGGTCGACAACCACCCCCTCGTCGCCATGTTGTCGCCGTCTCGTGTGGGACTGCACCGCTGCATCGTCGAGCGTCGTGCTCGACGACGGGTTCGACGGGATCTTGCCGCCGTCTCGTGTGGGACTGCACCTCCGTCGCTGGTAGAGTTACCACTTCTACGGGGCTGTAGCTCAGTTGGCTAGAGCGCTTGCATGGCATGCAAGAGGTCGTGGGTTCGAGTCCCATCAGCTCCACGGTGGGCCGTCGCGGTCCGGCCCAATCCATCCCGGTTGCTCTCGATAGTTGGTTCCACACGCCGACTCCGCTCGTCGAATCCGGCCTACCCGGCGGGGAGGCGAACCTCGACGGCATGAACCAGGTCGGCGCTCGAGCGGGCCGTCCACACGGTGTAGGAACCGGCATCCACGTACCAACCGGGGTCGGTGCGGCTGGGGGCGGCCCCCGCGGGCACCACCCCCTCCGAGGAGGGCTCCACCGGGGATCGGTCGCCGGGGTCGTAATAGGCAAAGGCTCGCCGGTTCAGCACGATCCGAGCGGTGGTGCGCTCGCCGGGGGCCAGATGGACCTTGGCGAACCCCTTCAGCTCCCGCTTGGGCCGGTGGAGAACCGACGGGGGCGGCTCCACATAAACCTGCACCACATCACTGCCCGCCCGGTCACCGACGTTGACAACATCCACCTCCACGATCACCGGGTCGACAATCACCGGATCGGGCGCCCCGACACGGGCTCCCCCCGACACCACCGGATCGGGCGCCCCGACACGGGCTCCCCCCGACACCACCGGATCGGGCACCGCGACACGATCCTCCCCCGGGCTTCCCCCTCCCAACACCCTGGGCTCCGACCACTCGAAGGTGGTGTACGACAGGCCGTGGCCGAAGGGTACCGCCGGCTCGATGGCTCGGGCGTCGAACCAGCGATACCCGATATGGAGGCCCTCCCCGTAGCGCACGGCCCCGTTCTCACCGGGATAGTTGAGATAGGCCGGGCTGTGCTCGTAACGGGCCGGCACGGTCATCGGCATGCGACCGCCGGGATCGGCCCGGCCGAACAGCACATCGGCCACCGCGTAGCCCATCTCCTGGCCCCCGAAACCGGCCAGCAGCACCCCGGCCACCCCGTCGGCCCAATCCATGTTGCAGGCCCCGCCGGCGTTGACCACCACCACGGTGGCCGGGTTGGCCTCGGCCACCCGCCGAATCAGCTCGGGCTGATCCCCGGGCAGGTCGAAGAAGCTCCGGTCACGCCCCTCGGTCTCCCAATCGGCGTTCGTGCCCACCACGACCACCGCGACGTCGGCGGCGGCTGCCGCCTCGACCGCCTCGGCGATCAGATCCCGCTCCACCTGCGCCTTCAGCCCCACCCGGGCCCCGCACAACATGAAGCTGTCCCGGCTCGTGTACTCGATCTCGATGGCGGTTTCCCGGCCGGCGGTGAGGCGAACCATCGTGGAGACGACCTCCGATCCCATTCCGAAGAAGTCGTCGCCCCGGTCGTAGTCTCCCTCGGTGGCGTCCAGCACCACCTTCTTGTCGAGCAGCACCCGGCAGCGTCCGAGCTGTACCAGTCCCAGGCGGTACTCGCCGGTTTCCTCCGGTACGAGCACCCCCGACGCCCGCACCGAGAACGCCTCGGGATCCACCCCCGGCCCGGGCGGGCCGAAGAACACCAACTCGGCCGTCGCCGACCCCGCGGTATGCACCACCGGGCCCGACCAGTCGTGGCCGTTGAAATACTCCAGATCGAGCTCGCCCTTGAGCATCGGGGGGCCCAGCGCCACCAGCGAGCGCTCGATGTCGCAGCCCTGGGCGTAGTCGACCTGGAGATGATCGAACTCGTCGTCCAACGCCTCCACCAGACCCACCCCCCGATACGACCGGACGGCGGCCGACCCCCCACCCATTATCCGAGCCTCCCGGGCGTTGGGACCGATCACCGCCACCGATCCCAACCCGTCGGCGTCCAGCGGCAGCACCCCGTCGTTGGCCACCATCACCGTTCCGGCCGCCGCCGCCCGCCGGACGAGGGCCCGATCCTCGGGGCGGTCGAGCGGGTGCTCCCGACCGGGCTCGCACCCGTCGTCGCCGTCCAGGGCCCCGGTGCGCTCCAGCAACCGCAGCACGTCGGCGGCGATCCGATCCAGATGCCCCTCGTCCATCTCCCCCGATTCCAGGGCCTCGCCGATCGGTCCACTCCCGTACCACCGGCCAGGTCCGGGCATCTCCAGGCTCAGGCCGGCACGGGCCGAGGCAGCCGTGGAACGGGCCGCGTACCAATCCGAGATCACGAAACCGTCGAAACCCCACTCCTCCCGCAGAACCCGGGTCAGCAGCCATTCGTTCTCCGAGCAGAAGGTCCCATTGAGCCGGTTGTAGGCGCTCATGATTCCCCACGCCCCGCCGTCGATCACCGCGTGCTCGAACGGCACCAGATAGACCTCCCTCAACGTACGTTCATCGACCTGGGAATCGATGGTGTTGCGCTCGAACTCGGAATCGTTGGCCACGAAATGCTTGGGAGTGGTGGCCACGCCCCGGGACTGCACCCCTCGCACGCAGGCCGCGGCCAGTCGGCCGGACAGGATCGGATCCTCGCTGTAGCACTCGAAGTTGCGTCCCCCCAGCGGGTTGCGATGCAGATTGATGGTGGGGGCCAGCAGCACCCGACACCCCTTGGCCCGGGCCTCGTCGCCCAGCAACCGGCCCAGCTCCTCCACCAGATCGGGATCCCACGTCGCCCCCAGCACCACCCCGGAGGGGATGCAGGCCGTCGGGGTGCCGGTACCCAAAAGCCCGCCACCCCGAGCACCATTGGGCCCATCGGTCACCCCGATCTCCGGGATTCCCACCCGCTCGAACCCTCTCGTGGTCCACATCCCTTCGCCGACGACCAGATCGGCCTTTTCCGCAGTGCTCAGCGCCGCCAGACGGGCCTCGACCGATTCCAACATGACCCCAGCGTCCCACACCCGACCCCCCGACCCGCACCCGCCGCCCCCACGCTCGACGATTTCGAGCCCCCGGCATCCCCACCCGACCCGCGTCATCGCCGTTCATCGGACGCGGCTACCGACGGTGCCCGAGGGAGCCGACCTGCTTACCCCCCGGATCCACTCATCGGACGCGGCTACCGGCGATGCCCGAGGGGACGGCGACCACCGGTGGAGTTTGCCGACCACCCGGTACACGGTCAGGGCCGGGCATCGGCGGTCAGAACCGGGCAGTCCTTCCAGAGCTGATCCAGGGCGTAGTGGTCCCGGGCCGACGTGGTGAAGATGTGGACCACGAGGGCGCCGTAGTCCATCAGCACCCACTCGTGATCCGAGAGCCCCTCGATATGGATCGGCTTGGGACCACCGCACGCGTCCACCGCTTCCTCGACCCGCTCGGTCAGCCCCCGTACCGCCCGACGGTGGGCACCGCTGATGATGACGAACAGTTCGGTTATGACCAGCACATCCCCGACGTCGATTATCACCGTGTCGCAACCGGGGCCCTCCTCGGCCACCTCGGCGGCGGCCCGGGCCCAGCCCACGACAGCCGGTGCGTCGGAGGTGTGGACGCTCATGCGCCGGTCACCCGTCGCCCACCCGGACGGCCCGTGTGATCTCGGGTGCATCGGAGGCGTGGACGCTCATGCGCCGGTCACACCGCGGCCCTCGTTGCCCGTCTTGCTTGCCGGAGGGTGGAAACCGTGCTCATGCCAAGACCACCACCACACTCTAGCCCTCTCCTGCGAACCGTCGGGAAAAATCGGCCCCGAAAGTCACCGTGACGTCGATGGCGGAATCCGGGTGCTCCTCGACGGTCACCGACCCGGTGCCCAGTGCGTCCCGGTAGGCCTGGGCGGGGGCGGCGAACCCGACGTCGTGGTAGGAGATCCTGGTGGTCTCCCAACCGAATTCGGAAGCGTTCCCGATGAGCACGATACGGGCTCCGGCCCGGCTGAGGGATCGAGCGGCCGTCCTGGTCAGATCGGGATCGCCGACCCCGTTCAGCAGACGTACCCGGGGCCGACCGTTGTCGGTGGCCAAGATCGGGAACGGAACGACCTCCTCCACCAACTCGCCGACCTCGGCGGTATCCAGCACCACCGCCCCGTTCTCGTCCACCACCCCGGGCGCGGTCTCCAGGCGAACCCGTCCCCTCGCCAGGTCCCGCCCGAATCGGCCCATACCCCGGTCGGTCTCGCCGGGGATCACGGTCCCCGACGACCCGGCGACCTGTTTCAGCCAGGCCTCCCAGAACAGTTCATGGCGAAACAGAGCCGCCACCGGAGCTTCACCCGGGTTGCGCCACCCCAGGTAAGGCCCGACGTCGTCGGCGGCCAGGCTCAGCGCCCCCGACCCGAAGCGCCGCTCCCCGGTGACCGAGACCAGCGGATCGGGGTTGTCGAACGAGATGGGGGCAACCGCGGCCACCATGGCCGCCCACCCCCGATCGTCCACCACTTGGGACTCGCCGACGCGGATACCCAGCAACCCGGTGACCGCCTCGACCACCCCTGCTCGGCCCGACTCGGCCCATCGAGCCCCCAGCCTCCCATCGGGGGTCATGGTTTCGGGAGCCATGAACAGGACTGCTCCCTCGGCTCCGGCATCGGTGAGCGCCAGTAGCGACACCCCATCGAGGCCATCGTCGTCGCCGTGGATGAGCAGCAACGTGGGTGTCGGGTCCACGAACGCCTGGTAGCCGGGAGCCAGGGGATCGACCGGTGCGCTGACGTCGGTGCCGTCGCTGCTCCCGGATATGGCCGACCATCCCAGCCAGACCAGCAGCGGGATCGCCACCGCCAACCCCAGCAGCATCACCGGCCACCCCCACCGCCACCGGCGCGGCAAGAACCGGGCCGGGGCCCCGGCATCAACTCGCGGTGCCGTCCTACCCACTCAGCAGTTCACCCCCCACCGCCACTTCACCCGTACAGGCCTTTCTCGCGGCAGTAGGCCAGCGCCGCCGGGGGGACCAGACCGTCGAGCGGGCGGCCGGCATCGGCCCACTCCCGCACTCGGGTACTGGACAGATCGAGCAGCGGGCAGTCCACCACCCGGTGAGCCACCGGCGGACGCTCCCCCACTGCACCGGGCCGATCCACCACCACGATCTCGGCCATCCCGGTGATCTCCGGGTAGCGGTGCCAGGTGGTCAGTCCCACGGCGGCGTCGCTGCCCATAATCAGGAACCGCGACCCGTCGGGATCGCCGGCGCCGACCGCCTCCAGCGTGTCCACGGTGTAGGAGAGCCCACCCCGATCGATCTCCATCCCCGAAGCCTCCACCCCGTCGATCCCGTCAACCGCAGCCTCCACCATGGCCAGACGATCCCGAGCCGGACTGAGCTCGCACCGGTGCAGTTTCTGCCACGGCTCGTTGGCCACCACCAGGCGAACCGTGTCCAGTTCCAGTTCGGCCCGCACCCACACCGCCACCACCAGGTGGCCCACATGGACGGGGTCGAACGTACCCCCGAATATCCCGACACGACTCACTGCCCGCAGTGTACGAACATCCCGACCATTAATTCATGCGACATCGACGGTCAATATGGGTATTTTCATGGGGCAACCTCCTGAGGCCACTTCATACGAAGCGGCTTCAGGGAACAACGGTGAGCCGCCACCGGGAACAAAGAACGGGGTGAAATGGTTGCAGCTCACACGGACGACAAGACACGTGGACGACAAGACAGGGACACATGGACGATTCAACCGGCCACTACCTAAACGCAATCGGCTTGGTGCCGCTCCTGACCAAGGAGGACGAGCGGGAACTGGCCCAGACCATCGAGAAGGGACGTGAAGCCCAGGCCCGCCTGGATGCCGGCCGGCGCAGCTCCCGGCTGCGGGCCCAGGTCCGGGAAGCGGCTCGGGCCAAGGAGCGTTTCATTCGGGCCAACCTCCGCCTGGTGGTGAGCGTGGCCAAGAAGTACCCCCTGCCCCCCGGGATGGAGCTGCTGGATCTGATCCAGGAGGGAAACCTGGGGCTGGACCGAGCAGTGGACAAGTTCGACTGGCGCAAGGGGTTCAAGTTCTCCACCTACGCCACCTTCTGGATACGGCAGTCCATCGGTCGGGCGCTGGACCAGAAGGCCAACATGATCCGACTGCCGGGGGAACGGGCGGCCGGCCTGCGGGCGGCGGTGCGCCAGGCCTCCAGCGGGGGCGAGGATCTGGATACCGAGCACGCCTTGCTCCACCGGCTCACCTCACTCACCTCCCTCAACATGACGGTGGGCGACGACAACGGCAGCGAGCTCATGGATCTCCAGTCCGACACCGGTCCCGGACCGGAGGATCTCGCGTTGACCGCCGACCGTATGGAGACCCTGTCCCTGCTCCTGGACGAACTGGACGACAAGGCTCGCCTGGCCGTGGAGATGCGCTACGGGCTCATCGACCGCCAAAAGCACAGCTATCGGGAGATCGGCGAAGCTCTGGGTCTGACCTCCGAGGCCATCCGCCGGATCATCGGACGATCGCTGGACAAGGTGCGGGCCCGGGCCGAGCTGCTCGACATCGATGCCGCATAGACCGAGCCGCTCGACATCGATGCCGCATGGGCCGAGCTGCTCGACATCGATGCCGCATGGACCGAACCGTTCGACATCGATGCCGCATGGACACCGCGTGAACGATTTCGACATGGTTCGATTTCGCCATAGTTTTCCCCCTGAGTTTTGCCATGAGTTCCGCCCCCGCTGAAACGACCACCCCGACCCCGACCACTTGGCACCCCTCCTCGTGGCGGGATCGGCCCGCGGCCCAGCAGCCCCAGTGGCCCGACCGGGCGGCACTGGAACAAGCCTGCGGGATTCTGACCAAGCTGCCCCCCCTGGTGTTCGCCGGAGAAGCTCGCCTGCTCCAGAACAAGCTGGCCGAGGCCTGCGCGGGACGGGCCTTCGTCCTCCAGGCCGGTGACTGCGCCGAGTCCTTCGAGGGGATGACCGCCGACAGCATCCGGGATCAGCTCAAGGTCATCCTGCAAATGGCAGTGGTTCTTGCGTTCTCCGCCGGAGTGCCCACGGTGAAGATCGGCCGGATCGCCGGACAGTTCGCCAAACCCCGGTCCTCGTCCACCGAGGTGGTCGACGACGTGGAGCTCCCCTCCTTCCGGGGGCACATGATCAACGACGTCGGTTTTTCCGAGAACTCCCGCACCGCCGACCCCGAGCGGCTGATCCGGGCCTACCACCAATCGGCGTCCACCTTGAACCTGCTGCGGGCGTTCACCAAGGGGGGCTACGCCGACCTCCGTCAGGTCCATCGGTGGAATCAGGACTTCATCGCGTCCAGCCCCGAGGGACGACGCTACGAGCGAGTGGCCGAGGGCATCGATGCCGCCCTGCGATTCATGGCCGCGTGCGGCATCCCCCCCGATGCCCCCGAACTGCACCAGGTGGACTTCTACACCAGCCACGAGGCGCTGGTGCTCGACTACGAGCAGGCCCTCACCCGACAGGACTCCATCACCGGCCAGTGGTACGACTGCTCGGCCCACATGCTGTGGATCGGCGAGCGGACCCGCAACCCGGACGGTGCCCATGTGGAATTCATGCGGGGCATCAAGAACCCGGTGGGCTGCAAACTGGGTCCGGCGGCCACCCCGGCCGACGTCCTCGATCTGTGCGAGGCCCTCAACCCCGACCGCATCCCCGGCCGGCTCACCCTCATCAGCCGCATGGGTGCCGACCGGGTGTCCGACGCCCTGCCCCCCCTGCTGGCCGCGGCCCGCGACGCCGATCATCCGGTGCTGTGGGAGTGCGACCCCATGCACGGCAACACCTACACCTCCTCCGGCGGGCGCAAGACCCGCAACTTCGAGGACGTGGTGACCGAGATCAACGGCTACTTCGGGGCCCACGCCGAGACGGGCACATGGCCGGGCGGCATCCATGTCGAGATCACCGGTGACGACGTGACCGAGTGCGTGGGCGGGGCCGAGGCCCTGAACGACAACGACCTGGAACGGCGCTACGAGACCATGTGCGACCCCCGGCTGAACGGCACCCAGAGCCTGGAGCTGGCCTTCCGGCTGGCCGAGCGGCTGGGCGATTGACCCCCGGCCTTCGACCTATTGACCCCGGCGGCTGAGCGATTGACCCGGCGGCTGGGCGATTGACCCCGGCGTTTGCTTTCGGGGCCCGAAGCTGATAGACAAGTAATCGGATCAAAGTAGTCCGATTTAGTCCTGGCCCCACTTACCCCCCATATCCCTATACGCCCCCATGAGAAGGAGGCGCGATGGTCACGGTTCAACTCGACAACACCGCGGTGATCGACCCCGCCCAGCAAGCCGACATCGACAAGTTCGAGCGGATGCTGGCCCGCTACAAGACCGGCGAGATACCCGAGGACGTGATGCGGGTGTTCCGCCTGAACAACGGCATCTACGGTCAGCGCCAGGGCGGTACCCGCCAGATGGTGCGGGTCAAGATACCGGCCGGCATCATCCATCCCGAACATTTCGAGGCCCTGGCCCACATCGCCCGCACCTACTCCCGGGGCTGGGGGCACATAACCACCCGTCAGAACATCCAACTGCACTTCGTGGAGCTGGACGACGTTCCCGAGGTGATGAGGGTGCTGGCCTCGGTGGGGCTCACCACCCGGGAGGCCTGCGGCGATACCGTCCGCAACGTGCAGGGCTGCCATCTTGCCGGTGCCTGCCCCCACGAGGTGCTGGACATCACCGCCTGGGCCCGGGCCACCGCCCTGCACTTTCTCCGTCATCCCTACGCCCAGCGGCTGCCCCGCAAGTTCAAGATCAACTTCTCGGGGTGCGCCACCGACTGCGGACAGGCCATGTTCAACGACGTGGGCGTCGTGGCCGCCACCCGGGAGGTGCCCGGCGGCACCGAGGCCGGATTCCGGGTGTTCGTGGCCGGCGGCCTGGGGGCCAATCCCCACCCCGCGCTGGCCCTGGAGGACTTCACCCCCCGAGAGGAGCTGCTGCCCACCATCGAGGCCTGCCTGCGGGTGTTCGACCACGACGGCAACCGGGACAACAAGCTCCGGGCCCGCATGAAGTGGCTGGTCGAGAACCTGGGCTTCGAGGAGCTCCAGCGCCGCATACTCCGGGAGCGCAAGTTCCTGCCCGCCTCGGCCGATTGGGCCGGCGGCATCCCCGATCTGGTCAAGGTCCACGGCGACGCCCCCGCCGGTCGCCGGGCCGGGGTCGAGGCCACCCCGGTGGGCCAGGGTGTGCCGGTGACCATCGGGGGCCGGGCCCCCTACGAGCGGTGGGAGCAGGCCAACGTGGTGCGGGGGGCGGCCAAGGGCACGGTCTCGGCCTACGCCTGGGCCCGTCTGGGCGACATCACCGCCGACCAGTTCGACTCGCTGGCCGCCATCCAGCGAGAGCTGGGAGCGGAGTGCCGGGTGACCAACCGCCAGAACATCGTGTTTCGCGACCTGGCCGAGCACCATCTCCCCCGACTGTTCGAGAGCCTGTCGGCCATCGCCATGGCCGAGCCCGGCGCGGAGCTGCTGCGCGACGTGGTGGCCTGCCCCGGGGCCGACACCTGCAACCTGGCCGTGACCCAGTCCCGAGGACTGGCCGACGCCATCGGCAACCGTCTCGAGGAGGAGGGGCTGGCCGAGGTTGGGGGGCTGCGGATCAACATCTCGGGCTGCACCAACTCCTGCGGCCAGCACCACGCATCCGACATCGGCTTCTTCGGGGCCGAGCGCCGGGCCCACGGCCGCTCCGCACCGGGCTACCAGATGCTGCTCGGAGGCTACGTGGGCGACACCCGGATCCACTTCGGCACCAAGGCCCTGCGTCTGCCCGCCCGCAACGCCCCCGAGGCGGTGGTGCGGGTGGTGCGCCGGTTCACCGCCGAACGGGAGGCCGGCGAGGAGTTCCGCCACTGGCTCGAGCGCCGGGGCGGGCCGCGGGCGGTGGGCCAGGATCTGGCCGACCTGGACGAGTTCCCCACCCCCGAGGTGGGCCCCGAGTACTACGTGGACTACGACGAGACCGGTCCCTACGAAGTCGTGATTGGTGATTCCGAATGCGCAACCTGACCATCCCCTCCTTCTCCGACGCCGAGCTGGCCGCCCTCAACGAGGAGTTCGAGCGGCTCCCCGCCGAGAAGATCATCCAGTGGGGGGTGGACAACTTCTCCCCCCACCTGTCGCTGGCCGCATCCATGACCGACGCGGTCCTGATCGATCTGGCCGTGAAGGTGGACCCGGCCATCGAGGTGGTGTTCATCGACACCGGCTTCCACTTCCCCGAGACGTTGGAGACGGTGGAGCGGGTCCGCCGCCACTACGGCCTCAACCTACGGCTGATGACCGTGGCCCGCCACGACCCCGAGCTGTGGAAAATGGACCCGGAGAACTGCTGCTCCGCGGTCAAGGCCGGCCAGCTCGACCGAGCCCTGGCCGGCAAGGCCGCGTGGATGAGCGGCCTGCGCCGGGTCGAGGCCGTCACCCGGGTGAGCGCCCCCATAGTGGTGCGCGACCTGCGAGGCCTGGTCAAGCTGAACCCCATAGCCACCTGGACCGACGAACGGGTGGCCGACTACATGGCCGAGCACAAGGTGCCGTTCAATCCCCTGCTGGATCGGGGCTACCCCTCCATCGGCTGCATGCCCTGCACCTCGCCGGTGGCCCCCGGCGAGGACCCCCGCTCCGGCCGCTGGGCCGGCTCCGACAAGACCGAGTGCGGCCTCCACACCTAGCCGAGCACCCCTGAGGGGAGCCCGTCTTAGGGGAGCCCGTCTTAGGGGAGCCCGTCTTAGGGGAGCCCGTCTTAGGGGAGCCCGTCTTAGGGGAGCCCGTCGTCCACCTTCTCACCGTCGAGACAGAAGGTGGGCCTAGCTGTAGGCGTAGCGGATGGTGAACGCCACAAGTTGAGCGGTGCCACCCGTGAACCGGTCAGTCGTAGCTGTAGGCGTAGCGGATGGTGAACGCCACAAGTTGAGCGGTGCTGCCCGTGAACCGGTCAGTCGTAGCTGTAGGCGTAGCGGATGGTGAACGCCACCGTCTCGCCGAACGGTTCGGGGACGGTGATGGTGACCGTGGCGGTGGTGTCGGTCCCCTCGGTGACCGTCACCGCGTCCGTCACCGCCACCACACTGTCGGTCACCACGGTTATCACCACGGTCCGGCTGGCGGAGTTGCCGGCGGCATCGGTGGCGGTAATCGTCATCGTGTAAACCCCCGCCTCGGTGGGGGTGAACGCCAACCGGGCGGTGTCCAGCGCGGTGTCCTCGGGCAGGGCGGGCTCGATCTCGTCGTCGGCGCGAGTCCACCCGTAGGTGACCGCGCCCCCCTCCGGGTCGAAGGCGAAGGCGGTGACGTCCACCCGTTGGCCGACCTCGACGGTCACGTCGTTGATCGGGAACAGAACCGGCGGCGCGTCCTCCTCCTCGTAATCGTCATCGCCGTCGTTGCCGTCATCGCTGCCATCGTTGCTGGTGTCGTCGTTGTCGGTGTCACCATCGTCACCGTCGCCGCTGGTGTCGTCGCCGATACCGCCATCGCCGCCAGCGCCGCCGGTTGCCGCGCCGGTGCCCCCGGTTGTTGCGGGGGTGTCGTCGAAAGCCACGGTGATCACCATCGTCCAACTATCGGTGTTGCCGTTACCGTCCGACGCGGTCACCGTCATCGTGTACACCCCCACCTCGACAGGAGTGAACCGCAGCCGAGCCCGGTTCAACACCGTGCCTTGGGGCAAAGCCGGCTCGGCCTCACCGTCGGCCCGAGCCCATGTGTAGGTGACCGTATCTTCATCGTCGCCGTCGGTGGCCACCGCGGTGACGTCCACCGGCCGACCGGGTCTCACCCTCACATCGCCGATCGGTTCCAACTCCGGCGGGTGATCATCATCGAGAACCGTTACCGTGGCGGTGGCGTTGCCCAACACGAAACCACCCGGTAAACCCGAAACCGGCTCGATCACCACCGTGATCGTCTCCACGTCCTCGTACAGGTCGTCGTCGGGAATCGGGACCGATATATCCACCGAGGTGTCGTCGGCACCGAACCGCAAGGTGGACACCACCGCCACCACCACCGTGGCGGTATCGGTGTTGCCATGATCGTCCGAGGCGGTCACCGTCATCGTGTAGGTACCGGTAGCCGTCGGGGCGAACCGCAACCGGGACCGATCCAGCTCGGTGGCCTCGGGCAACGGCGGCGTGACCTCCCCATCACGACGATCCCATACATAGGTGATCGGATCACCGTCGCCGTCGGTGGCCGACGCGGTCACGTCCACCACCTGACCGACCTTGACCACCACATCGTCCAATGGCTCCAAAACCGGCGAGCGATCGTCATCGACGATCGCCACCGTCGCGGTGGTATTGCCCAGGACGAACCCATCGGGCAACCCCCCGACCGGAACCACCCGCACCACGAACGACTCGGTCTCCTCATCGGTATCATCGTCGAAGATCGGAACCGTTATCGCCTTGGACGAATCACCGGGCTCAAACACCACCCACGTGATCCCGTAGTCGCCGTAGTCGCTCTCACCACCGGGGTCGCCACCGCCGATAGCGGTACCGTCGGTGTAGCTGACGCTGAACGCCACTTCCTCATGGAAAGGCTCGTCCGTGGAGATGATTACCGTCGCGACGTCATCGGTCCCCTCGGTTACCACCACCAATCCCGGTACCGACACCGGCGTAGGCGGAACAACGGTGATCTCCACCGTTTCGGTATCGGTGGTTCCGTCGGGGTTGGTGACGGTTATCGTCATCGTGTAGGTACCCAGAATCGTGGGAGTGAACCTCAACCGGGCCCGGTTCAACACCGTATCCCTGGGCAACGGCGGCCACGACTCGTCCTCCTGTCGGGCCCACGTATAAGAAACCGGGCCACCATCCCCATCATCGCCGGCCGAAGCAACGATATTCACCTCTTGACCAACCTTGACCGCCACCAGAACCGGCCCGACCTCGCCGGTGGCCTGGTCGTCGCTGGCAATGGTCACCGTCGTGGTGGTGTTGCCCAACCTGAACCCGGAGGGCAACGCCGCGGCCGGTAGAATCCTCACCGAAAACGTCTCCGCACGTTCCACCACGTCGTCGTCGGTAATGGGAATAGTGACCGTCTTCGAGGTGTCACCAGCCCCGAACACCACCGAAGTAACCGCATTGTTGTCGTAATCACCATTGATGGGATCACCGGCACCAGTAGCGGTTATATCGGTATAGACCAGGTCGAACGTCACCTGCTCACCGAACGCCTCCTCCGTGGTGACCGTAACCTGCGCCGAAGCATCGGTGCCCTCGGTCACCGACACCGCGGTCGGAACCGAGACCACATCATTGGAATCGACATGAACAATGAAACCAGCCACCTCGGTTTGTGCAGCGTCACCAGCGGCAACAATGATCCCCGCCTGCGGCACGTCTATGGTGATCGTGACGGTGAACCGGCCCTGGCTGTCCGGGGAAGCCGGAACCAGATTGGTTATGACGCACAGGCTCGGTGTGACGTCCAACACGTCGCCGCTCAATGGTATGGAGCACGGCAGCACGATCGGGGTGATGTCCCAACCCGAACCAACC
This sequence comes from Acidimicrobiales bacterium, assembly GCA_965115985.1. Lineage (GTDB taxonomy): Bacteria > Actinomycetota > Acidimicrobiia > Acidimicrobiales > Bin134 > Poriferisocius. The sequence continues at coordinate 2,907,435 of OZ220474.1, read as the reverse complement.
ACCGTAAACGTATGCTCGCCGGCCGCGGCCACCGATGCCGGAACCACGGTGATGGCCGGACCCGACACGACCTTGTCGTCATCGGCAATCGTCACCGTCGCCGAGGCGTTACCCAACTCGAACCCCGCCGGTAGAGTCGTCGCCGACGAGATCGTCACCGTGAACGTCTCCACGTCCTCCTCGTCGTCGTCATCGGTGATCGGAATGGTGATCGACTTCGACGTGTCACCGATTCCGAACGCCACCGTGGTCACCGCATCGTTGTCGTAATCACCGTTGGTGGGGTCGGCGGCACCGGTGGCGGTACCATCGGCATAAGCGACATTGAACGTCACCGCCTTACCGAACGGCTCGTCCATCCCGATCGTGACCACCGCCGATGCGTCGGTGCCCTCGGTTACCGACACCGTGGCCGGTATCGACACCACCGTTTTGGCCGCAACCGTAATCACCACCGCAGCGGTGCCGGTGTTGCCGTTACCATCCGAGGCGGTAACGATCATCGAATACGTACCCACGGTGGTGGGGGTGAACTGCAACCGGGCCGCACCCAACGTGGTGCCACCGGGTAGAGCCGGTGCGGTCTCCCCCGGCTTGCGAGCCCACTGATAGGAAACCGTGTCGCCGTCGCCGTCGGTGGCCGACGCGGTGACGTCCACCGGTTGGCCGACCTTCACCGTGAAGTTGCTCAGCGCGGTCAGCACCGGCGACGCGTCGTCGTCGGTGATGGTCACCGTCGATGACGCGTTGCTCAGCGTGAACCCCGCCGGCATTGTCGTCGACGCAATCGTCACGGTGAAGGTCTCGGCCGCCTCGTCGGTGTCGTCGTCGGTGATCGGCACGGTGAACGACTTGGAGGTATCGCCGGCCGCGAACGCCACGGTCGTGATGGCATCGTTGTCGTAGTCACCGTTGGAGGGGTTGCCGGCACCGGTGGCGGTGCCGTCGGCGTAGGACACGCCGAACGTCACTGCTTTGCCGAACGCCTGCCCGGTGGTGATGGTGATGGTCGCGTTCGACCCCTCGGTGACCGCCGTGGTGGTGGGTATCGACACCACCGTGGCCGCGGTGACGGTGATGACCACGGTCTCGGTGTCGGTGTTTCCGTTGCCGTCGGAGGCGGTGACCGTCATCGTGTAGGTACCGGTGGTGGTGGGGGTGAAGCTCAACCCGGCAGCGTTCAACGCCGTGCCACCGGGCAAAGCCGGGGCAGTCTCGCCGTCCTTGCGAGCCCACGAGTAGGAGACGGTGTCGCCATCGCCGTCGGTGGCCGACGCGGTGATGCTCACCGGTTGGCCGACCTTGACCGACACGTTGCTCAGCTCGGCGAGCACCGGTGATGCATCGTCGTCGGTGATGGTCACCGTCGATGACTTGTTGCCCAGCACCCACCCCGTCGGCAGCGTCGTCGATGCAACCGCCACGGTGAACGTCTCGGCCGCTTCGTCGAGGTCGTCGTCGGTGATGGGCACGGTGATGGTTTTGGAAGTATCGCCGGCCGCGAACGCCACCGTGGTGACGGCATCGTTGTCGTAATCGGCGTTGGTGGGGTTGCCGGCTCCGGTGGCGGTGCCGTCGGTGTAGGACACGGCGAAGGTCACTGCTTTGCCGAACGCTTCGCCAGTGGTGATGGTCACCGTCGCGTTCGACCCCTCGGTGACCGCCGTGGTGGTGGGTATCGACACCACCGTGGCCGTAGCCACGGTGATGACCACGGTCTCGGTATCGGTGTTGCCGTTGCCGTCGGAGGCGGTAACGGTCATCGTGTAGGTGCCGGTGGTGGTGGGGGTGAAGCTCAACCCTGCGGCACCCAACGCGGTGCCGGCGGGCAGCGCCGGTGCGGTCTCGCCGGTCTGGCGGGCCCACGAGTAGGAGACGGTATCGCCGTCGCCGTCGGTGGCCGACGCGGTGATGCTCACCGGTTGACCTACCTTGACCGACACGTTGCTCAGCTCGGCGAGCACCGGCGATTCGTCGTCATCGGTGATGGTCACCGTCGCCGACGAGTTGCCCAGCGTGAACCCCGCGGGCAGAGCCTTGGCCTCCGCGATGGTCACCGTGAACGTCTCCGCGGTCTCGTCGGCGTCGTCGTCGGTTACCGGCACGGTGAACGACTTGGACGTGTCGCCGGCCGCGAACGACACCGTCGTGACCGCGTCGTTGTCGTAATCGGCGTTGGCGGGGTTGCCGGCTCCGGTGGCGGTGCCATCGGCGTAGGACACGTTGAACGTCACCGCCTCGCCGAACGCCACGTCGCCGGTGGTGCCGATGGTGATGGTCGCGGCGGTATCGGTGCCCTCGGTGACCGCCACCGCGGTCGGCACCGCCACCACGGTCTTGGCCGCCACCGTAACCACCACCGTCGCGGCATCGCGGTTGCCGTTGCCGTCGGACGCGGTGACCGTCATCGTGTAGGTACCCGCCTCGGTGGGAGTGAACTGCAACCGGGCGGCGTTCAGCGCAGTGCTACCGGGCAGCGCCGGGGCGGTCTCGGTGGTCTTGCGGACCCAGGTATAGGTGATGGTGTCGCCATCGCCGTCGGTGGCGGTCGCATCGATGCTCACCTCCTGGCCGGCTTTGACCGACACCGCGCTCAACGACGGAAGCACCGGTGATTCGTCGTCGTCGGTGATGGTCACCGTTGCCGACGAGTTGCCCAGCACCCACCCCGCCGGCAACGCCGCCGACGCGATCGCCACCGTGAACGTCTCGGACGCCTCGTCGAGATCGTCGTCGGTGATCGGCACGGTGAACGACTTGGACGTGTCGCCGGCCGGGAACGACACCGTGGTCACCGCGTCGTTGTCGAAATCCCCATCGGACGGATTGGTCGCACCCGTGGCTGTGCCGTCGGTGTACGACACGGTGAACAACACCGGCGCGCTAAACGCCTCGCCGGTGGTGATCGTCACCGTGGCGTTCGACCCCTCGGTGACCGCCACCGCGGTCGGCACCGCCACCACCGAGGCCGCAGACACAGTTATCACCACCGTCTCGGTATCGCTGTTGCCGTTACCATCAGACGCGGTAACCGTCATCGTGTAAGTACCCGCCTCGGTTGGAGTGAAACTCAACACCGAGGCATCCAAATCAGTGTTGTCGGGCAACGCCGGGGACGTCTCGGTGCTCTTACGGGTCCACGAATAGGTGATCGTGTCCCCACCACCATCCTCACCGTCGTTGCTGTCGCCGTCGGTCGCCGATGCCACCACCCGCACCGGCTGGCCCGCCTTGACCGACACATCGTCGAGTTCGGCAAGCACCGGCGATTCGTCGTCGTCGGTGATCGTCACCGTCGCCGACGAATTACCCAAAACGAACCCCGACGGCAACGTCGCGGTGACCGTCACCGTGAACGTCTCGGCCGCCTCGTCGAGATCGTCGTCGGTGATCGGCACCGTGAACGACTTGGTGGTACCCGCCGCCGGGAACGACACCGTGGTCACCGCGTCGTTGTCGAAGTCCCCATCGGAGGGATTGGCCGCACCGGTAGCGGTGCCGTTGGTGTAGGACACGGTGAACGACACCGCCTCGCCGAACGCCGCGCCGGTGGTGATCGTCACCGTCGCATCGGAACCCTCGGTGACTGCCACCGTCGACGGTATCGACACCGGAGTCGCGGTGGTCACCGTAATCACCACCGTCGCGGTATCGGAGTTGCCGTTACCATCCGACGCGGTAACCGTCATCGTGTAAATACCCGCAGAAGCAGGAGTGAAACTCAATGTCGCGACATCCAGATCAGTGCCGTCGGGCAACGCCGGAGCCGTCTCGCCGTTCTTGCGGGTCCACGCGTAGGTGACCGTGTCGCCGTCACCGTCGGTGGCGGTGGCATCGACGCTCACCGACTGGCCCACCTTGGCCGACACCGCGCTCAACGACGGCAACACCGGCGACTCGTCGTCATCGGTAATGGTCACCGTCGCCGATTTGTTGCCCAACGCGAACCCCGACGGCAACGACGAGTCCTCATCGACGGCAATCGACACCGTGAACGTCTCGGCCGCCTCGTCCAGGTCGTCATCGGTGATCGGCACCGTGAACGACTTGGACGTGTCACCAGCGCCGAACGACACCTCCGTCACCGCGTTGTTGTCGAAATCCCCATCGCCGGGAGCAGCCGCGCCCGTCGCAGTACCATCGGCATACGACACCGCGAACACCACCCCGGTGCCGAACGCCTCGGCGGTGGTGATCGTCACCGTCGCATCGCTGCCCTCGGTCACCGCCACCGCCGTGGGTATCGCCACAACCGTCGCCGCCGCGACCGTTATCACCACCGTCTTGGAATCAGAATTGCCGTTACCATCCGATGCGGTCACCGTCATCGTGTAAGTACCCGCCTCGGTGGGAGCGAACCGCAACCGGGCCCGGTTCAACCTGGTACCACCGGGCAGCGCCGGAGCCGTTTCGGACGCGTCCCGAGCCCACGAGAACGACACCGTGTCACCATCGGCATCGGTGGCCTTCGCGGTGACGCTCACCGGCTCGCCCACCTTGGCCGACACCGCGCTCAACCCCGCCAACACCGGCGACGAATCATCATCGGTAATCGTCACCGTCGCCGACGAATTACCCAACGTGAATCCCGACGGCAACGGCTTCTTCGGCGCGATCCTCACCGTGAACGACTCCGCCTCCTCGTCGACGTCATCATCGGTGATCGGCACCATGAAGGTCCTCGACGTATGACGAGCACCGAACACCACCTCGGTGACCGCATCATTATCGAAATCACCATCAGAAGGAACAGCCGCCCCCGAAGCGGTGCCATCCACATAGGACACCGTGAACACCGTCCGCCGCCCGAACGCCTCGGCCGTGGTGATCGTCACCGACGCCGACGAATCCGACCCTTCGGTCACCGCCACCTCCGTCGATATCGCCACCGCCGTCTTGGCGGCAACCGTTATCACCACCGTGGCGGTGTCGGAGTTGCCATTACCGTCGGAGGCAGTGACAACCATCGTGTACGTACCCGCCTCGGTGGGAGTGAACTGGAACTTGGCCCCACTCAACACCGCATCCTGAGGCAAAGCCGGATCGGTCTCGCCGACCTTGCGAGCCCACGAATAAGAAACCGTGTCAGCATCGGCATCGGTGGCCGACGCGGTGATGTTCACCTGCTGGCCCACCTTGGCCGACACCGCGCTCAACCCCGCCAGCTCCGGCGACTCGTCGTCGTCGGTAATAGTCACCGTCGCCGACGAATTACCCATCACCCACCCCGGCGGCAACGAAGTCTTCGCGGCGATCGCCACCGTGAACGTCTCCGCCGCCTCGTCGAGATCATCATCGGTGATCGGCACCGTGAACGACTTCGACGTCACCGATGCCGGGAAAACCACCTCGGTCACCGCATCATTATCGAAATCACCATCCGCCGGAACGGCCACCCCCGAAGCAGTACCATCGGTGTAGGAGACCGTGAACGTCACCGGCGAGGCAAACGCATCCCCCACGCTGATCGTCACCGTCGCATCGGATCCCTCGGTAACCGCCACCGCCATCGGCACCGCCACCGTCGCCTTGGCCGCAACCGTTATAACCACCCTCTCGGTGTCGGTATTACCATTACCATCCGACGCGGTAACCGTCATCGTATACGTACCCGCCTCCGTCGGCGTGAACCTCAATCGAGCCGCGTCCAACGCGGTATTGTCCGGCAATGCCGGCAAAGTCTCAGTACTATCACGAGTCCAGGCAAACGAAACCGTGTCACCATCACCATCGGTGGCCGACGCAGTTATATCCACATCCTGCCCCACCTTCACCGACACATCATCCAAAGCAGCCAACTCCGGCGACTCGTCATCATCGGTGATCGTCACCGTCGTAGACGCGTTACCCAACTCGAACCCCGACGGCAACGTCGCGGAGATCGACACCGTGAAAGTCTCATTGTCCTCATCCAAATCATCACCAGTAGTCGGAACCGATATCGTCTGCGACGTATCACCCGAACCGAACACCACCTCGTCCACCGCATCATTATCGTAATCACCATCGGAAGGATTAGCCGCCCCCGTAGCAGTACCATCAGCATAAGACACACTAAAAGTAACCGAACTACCAAACGCCCGACCCACACTAATCTCCACCTCCGCATCCGACCCCTCAGTCACCGACACCGTAGCAGGCACCGCCACCACAGCCGGAGTAGGAGTCGGGGTGGGAGTAGCGGTCGCGGTAGGGGTGGGAGTGGGGGTAGGAGTAGGTGCTACGACGCGGACAGCAAACCCAGCCCTATGACTGGGATTTACGAAATTACCGGCCAAAATATAAACGACTATCCCAGCCGCTGGCACAGAAATATTAGTTATAGCAACGGTAAAGCTACCACTACTGACTGCCGCTGTTAAAAAACCTCCAGGGCTATAGCATCTAAACTTGTCAAAGTCTGTCTTTATTTCAGCTGCAACGCCAGAAGCTGGCATAGGACATATTGCTACTGCAACAGATGAAGCACCGGTCCATCCCGAACCAGTCACACTGAAAGAGTGTGTGCCTGCTTGTGAAACTGTAGGTGGATTAACAGTTATCTGATTTGTGAAAGTTATCGCAGGAGCAGAACTAGCAGTAATTACTACTGTCTGACTATCAGTATTTCCATTACCATCGCTAGCAGTCACTGTCATCGTATAAGTTCCCGCGGTGGTTGGGGTGAACCTCAACCGAGCGGTGTTCAATGTAGTGCCTTCCGGCAATGGCGGTTTGGTTTCACCTGTCTTGCGAGTCCACTCATAAGTGATCGGATCGTTGTCCGCATCTGTAGCTGAAGCTGTAATATCTACTAGCTGATTAGGGTTCACCAACTTACTAGAAGGCACAGTCAGGACTGGGGAGTGGTCATCGTCAGTAATCGTAACTGTCGCAGTTGCATTACCCAACTCGAACTTTGATGGTAACGCTGTAGATGGCGCGATGGTAACCGTTATCGTCTCCGAGTCATCGTCTATATCATCATCACTTGTAGGAATCACAATATCTTGAGATGTGTCGGTACTGCTGAATGTAACCTGCGTCACAACATCATTATCATAATCACCACTAGCCAGATTATTATGACCTGTAGCAGTACCACCATAAGTCACATTAAACACTATCGACTCCCCAAATGCCTGAGATGTACTGACCGTCACCGTTGCGTTGCTTCCCTCAGCCACCGATAGTGTTTCCGGCACTGACACCGCAACTTTAGTAACAGTTATAACCACCTCCTCACTATCGGTGTTACCATTACCATCGCTAGCGGTCACTGTCATAGTATAAGTACCTACCTCAGTCGGAGTGAACCTCAATCGCGCTGCATTCAACGTAGTATCTGGTAAAGCTGGTGTGGTTTCACTTGCGTCACGAGCCCAAGAGTAAGTGATCGAATCACCGCTATCCGCGTCCGTAGCCGAAGCCGTAATATCTACTTCCTGATCAATTTCGACTGATACATCAGAAAGGTCGGTTAGTTCTGGGGAGTTGTCGTCATCATTAATGGTAATTGTCGTCGAAGCATTGCCCAGCGTATACCCATCTGGTAAATCTTCTGTCGGAGTGATTGTCACCGTGAAAGTTTCAGTTTCTTCATCCAAACCATCATTAGTAATGGGAACCACAATATCCTTTGATGTATCGGTGCTACTGAATACCACCTGCGTCACAGCATCATTATCATAATCACCACTAGCCGGATTATTATGACCCGTAGCAGTATCATCGATATAAGCAACATTCAACGTCACTTCTTCACCAAATGCCTCGCCTATACTAACAGTAATAGTCGCATTGGTACTCTCAGTTATTGCCATACTTGACGGCATATTTAACTGTTTAGGAGGTGAAACACCTACAAAAAAAGCACCAGCCTCCAAAGGGTTAAGTCGATTATCTAATACAGCGGCTGATATAGCTATACCTTCTGCTGGCACTTTAAATGTAAAGCCTTCCCTTATATCAGTAGTTGTTGGGTTATCTGTTGTCCAACTGCCATCACTTTTAATTTCAACGCTCATAACTCTACTGGCATCACTATAAGCATTTAAACAATGTTGAGTAGTCAACTGATCTACATCACCTTCGGGGGGGGCATCACATGCAATCAAAATAACATTTGTTCCTGCTGCACTAGTCCAGCCTGTACTGCTAACAACGAATGTATGTGTACCTACTGATGTTACAGTTGTCGGAGATACATTTATAGTTCTCTCGCCCCCCTGAGGAGGGCGCTGCGCCAATGCAGTGTTTCCGCTCGTCAGGATGACCTCACCCGACCAGACCATGAGCACCAGCGCGACCATGACGATCAGATGCTTCTTGCTTATAAACAAGTAAAAGGGTTGGACTCCATGTGTTTTCATGCCCCCCCCCCCCCGAAGCATCAGACCAAACCTTCGCCAATTTAGTTTTGAGCATAACAACGACCTCTTTTTGGTATGGCCGGAGTTCCTCCAGCTTGGTGGACGCGTTGTTTGGCCGGATTGTACCGATCATGCAACTCAAGCGCAAGAGTAGGTCTTGGAGTGGCCGAGATCACCCGGCGGTTGAGCAGAAGCTGTTTTCGGTCAAGGCAACCGAGCAGCGACAGCCATCCCAGTGGAATGCATCAGCCGCTACACCTTCATGTTGGCCCTAACCAACCGGTTACGACACCACACCTCCCGCCGTCCCACGGCACTGGGCCACCATGCAGACGGGTGGGCTACCACCCCCCCCCCCCCCCACGACCAGGTGGCCACCAAGCCGTAGCCACGCCAAGTGGGAAGCAGCTCATGCGCGAGCCATTTGGCAACACGAGAAAGCACCGAACCAGGAAGTTCGGTGCTTTTCGTAACAGATTCGAGTATTCTGTTATACGGGCCTACCCGCAGGACGGGCCGATGCACACTTGACACGTCGTCGGGGGGGGGGTTCGAGTCCCCCTAGGTCCACCCCGCACCCTAGCGGACCAGTCCCGACACGACAACCCTGGTCAGGCCGCCCTTCCCTCAGGACACCCCAATCAGGTGCCCACCCAAGCCGAGGCCACCCCACGTGCGGAGCAGATCATGCGCGAGCCGTTTGGCGGCACGAGAAAGCACCGAACCTAGAAGTTCGGTGCTTTTCGTAACAGATTCGAGTATTCTGTTATACGGGCCTACCCGCAGGACGGGCCGATGCACTCTTGACAGGTCGTCGGGGGGGGGGGGGGGTTCGAGTTCCCCTAGGTCCACTCCGCACCCTAGCGGATCAGTCCCGACATGACAACCCTGGTCAGGCCCCTCCCCCAGGAGGCACCCCACCAGAACCAGGTATTCACCAAGCCGAGGCGACTCGAGGCCGAGACCACGTGGCTGCGCCCTGCGCCCAGTGTCACCCACCCTGGTTATACTGCGCCCAGTGTCACCCACCCTGGTTATACTGGCTACAGCAGGTCGTCATGTACCCCCTGAGCGACCAACAAGGGAGAAGGCTTGTGGAAACAGTGATCTACGCAACGCTGATCGGCGTGCTGGGCAGTGGGCTCATCGCCACGTTACTGGTCATCATGAGGATGTTCACCATCCGCCTGGGGGAAATCAGCTCTGACATAGGGGAACTGAGATCGGACATGAGGGAGCTGGTAGGCAGGCTCGACACCAAGATCGAAGCCAACGGACGGGAGATCAGCAAGCTGGTCACGCGGGTAGCAGTCATCGAAACCCGTCTCGACGTTCCCGCACCTGCCGAACCGGACCCCAATCCCGAACCAGGCCCCGCATAACACTCAACCCACCGACCACACGGGTGTCCAGGCCTTCCCGCCTGTCCCAACCTGCCCACTCTTTCCGCACCGATGGAAAGCAGGCGCACAAGCCCCGGCACGAGAAAGCACCGAACCAGGAAGTTCGGTGCTTTTCGTAACAGATTCGAGTATTCTGTTATACGGGCCTACCCGCAGGACGGGCCGGTGTACGCTTGACATGTCGCCGTGGGGGTTCGAGTCCCCCTAGGTCCACCCCGCACCCTAGCAGACCAGTCCCGACATGACAACCCTGGTCAGGCCACCCTTCTCCCATGGCACCCCCCAATCAGGTACCCGCCCAAGCCGGGGCCACGCCACGTGGGCAGCAGATCATGCGCGAACCGTTTGACGACACGAGAAAGCACCGAACCTGGAAGTTCGGTGCTTTTCGTAACAGATTCGAGTATTCTGTTATACGGGCCTACTCGCAGGACGGGCCGGTTGACACTTAACACGTTACCGGGGGGGGTTCGAGTCCCCCTAGGTCCACCCCGCACCCTAGCGGACTGGTACGGAGATGACAACCCTGGTCAGGCCCCCAGGGGGCACTCCCCAGAATCAGGCGCCCATCCAAGCCGGGGCCACTCCATACCACGTAGGGTTACCGACATGTCCGTTTGGGGTACGTCGGTTTTGGAGATGTCGCCGACCACGGGAGTGGTTGTCACCGGAGGCGGTTCGGGAATAGGGAGGGCCTGCGCCCGGGCGCTGGCCGAGGTCGGGCGGCCGGTGTCGCTGTGGGACCTCAACGGCGAGGGGGCGGCCAAAGCAGCCGCGTCCATCGCCGCCGACTGCGGGGTGGCCACGCACTCGGCGGGCATCGACGTCACCGACGGCGACGCGGTGGCCGACACCGCAGCCGAGGCGCGGGAGGTGCTGGGCACCATCGGTGGGCTGGTCCATGCCGCCGGGATCGTGACCGCGGTGGACATAGATCATCTGACCGAGGACGTCTGGGACTCGGTGCTGAGGGTGAACCTGCGGGCCCAGGTATTCACGGTGAAGGCCCTGCTGGACGACCTGCGCCGCCACGAGAAATCGGCGATCGTGGGGATCGGCTCGATCATGTCGGTGGTGGGCAACGCGGCGATCCCGTCCTATACCGCCTCCAAGCACGGCGTGGTGGGACTGACCAAGTCGCTGGCCAACCACCTCGGAACCGACGGCATCCGGGTGAACGCCGTGTGCCCCGGCTACATCCAAACCCCGATGATGGCCGCGGTCATGGACGACCCCTTGAGCAAGGCCGCCCTCGAGGCCAAGACCCCACTGGGCCGAGTGGGCACTCCCGAGGACATCGCCAAAGCCGTCCGCTTCCTCATGTCCGACCAGGCCGGCTACATAATCGGCACCACCCTCATCGTCGACGGCGGAGCCACCAGCCACGACTGAGAACATGTTGTTGAGTCCGCTCGTAGTGTCTCCAACTCTGGTTATGCTTGTGAGAACAATTCGGTCATGCATACCTTGAGCAGCCAGAAGTGAGGTCAATATGCATGGAAAGTTACTGATAATGTACTGTCACAGCCGTCGATAGAATGACAGGATGGACAAGTTGACAACGTATCTAACATCCGAGAGGCCGAATAGGCTCAGGGTGTCGGTCGGATTGCAGCAGCGTGACCGTTGTGAACACGGTTCGATCGGCAAGAAGGTGGTTGCCAGAATAAGAGACCAGGAGATGAGCTATGAGTACGCCGAGGTTGTAGGGCGAACTGATGCTCCCACCCTAAGCGGTATTGCCTCAGAGCGTACCGAGAGATGGACTACGATGTTCACTGATGATTGGTGGCCGTACAATCCGTTGAACAGTGTTCGAGAACAAAAGGAGATTCGTGTTCAATGAGCTATGATTCTGTAGATGCGCTGCAAAAGATGTTGGCTGATACAGTCTTCTCGTATGCCAGAGATCAAAAGAAGGCTGCTGGTAGGGCACTGGGCACGCTGATTGAGATCATCACTTATTATACTCTGGTATCATGGGGCCTAAGAGATCATATAGTTATTGAACATTCAGTACCAGAATTTGCAAATCCTGATATTGTCCATAATGTTGAATTCTCTCTACATAATATAATTCAAAGCCATGAGACAAGTGTAGCTGACCTAGAACTGCCTATAACCCCAGCCAAAATTCGCAAAAAAATAGCATTTATACAAGAAAAAGAAATAAAAGCAGGTTCGCACTTGCTTAGCAGTAACTTTTTGAAGCGCAACTCAGCTTTACTCTCTGATACAGAATCTAGTTTAGTAGTCGCTAACCTTGACACTAATTCTCAAATTGCCACTGCGTGTGAGTTATATTCTGATCCTTTTGCTATTGTAGAGTGCAAACGGGTTGGAGTAGAGGGGGGAATGAAAAAAGGGCCACAGACTATAGAAAAAGCTAAACAGGGTGCCTACGTTTCTATGTCGGTTTCATCTCTTCAAAAGATTAGGTTACGAAACGGTGTCATGCAAGGTATTCTGGAAAATAACGACGGCACACTTAGAATTGAGCAATACAACGATATTCTCCATGACATCATTAATGTCATGCCTGCCAGGGAGCATGAAGGTTTTATATTGACAATCGGAGTGGTCAGCAACCATGGGAATTGGTTCACCACAGATCATCAAAACAAAGAACTGAAAGTTCTAGCACAGTCCTATGACTGGCTCCTGTTCCTAACAGATGAGGGGCTTTCAACATTCATTGAAGAGCTACTGCTGAATCCGAAACCAGGATTTGAAGACGCTCGTTCAGCTTTTCTTGCCAGCTACCCTCGCGGTTCAAATCCGAATAGATTTACAAAAGTCAAAATCTGCTCTTACGCTGACGATTCGCTGCTCCGCTATTTTAAGGATAATAAATCTCACATTACTGAGTGGTATAATGTGATCTCTCCGAGCAATGGTTCGATTGATGAACTACAACACGACCTTTATTCTCTCGCGCTAAAAGAAAGGACATAAATTTATGACTGCCGGTCGAACTAACACCCAGGCTATAAGCCAGCAGTGGTGTACTCCAAGAAAATATGTCGAAGCTATCACTCAGTTTTTTGGGGGAATAATATCTTTAGATCCCTGCTCAAATGAGTATTCAATTGTGAATGCAGAAACTGAATATTCTTTGCCTGAGGTCGATGGTCTATCAGCATCTTGGAACTACCCCACCATATACGTTAATCCTCCTTATGGTAGAGATAAAGTACGCGGAACCAATATCAGAATGTGGTTGGAGAAGTGCTCTAACTCACATCATATATTCAACTCAGAAGTCATAGCTCTTGTCCCAGTGGCAACAAACACACGCCATTGGAAGGAGAACGTGTTTGGTTCTGCATGTGCCATATCCTTTCTATACGATACCAGACTAAAATTCTTGATAAATGGCCTTGAAGAAGGCAAAGGTGCTCCCATGTCCTGCGCGTTGATATACTGGGGAGACAGGTTCGACTGCTTTGACAATATATTCACACCATTCGGTGCAGTAGTAGATATACGAAATCTACAAGGTCGATCTATCGGCAACACCAAACATCGTTACAATGACCAAATTTCGATTCTTTGAAGAGAGAGCCTATGTCCTGTGCCCCCAAGAAAGTTATGTCCGAGCCGGTGTCTCCTCCCTCCTACACCCTCAAGGATCTCCGCGCCGGCAATCCCGAAGCAGACGATCCACTGGAGTGCTTCGCCTGGCCCGAACTACGAGAGCTGATCTACGGCGGTGAAGGCCCCTGATGGTCGAGCCGCCGGGGGGTCAGACCAGGTTCTCGACGAAGGCTTCTAGTTGGCGGAGGTTGCGGACCTCGAAGACGCCGTGGCAGTGGACACCGTATTCGGACACTATGGAGTCGCCGGTGTCCCAGTAGGCACCGGGTTCGGGGTTGAGCCAGAACACCTTGCGGGCCCGGTGTTCGATCTCCTTGACGATCCAGGCCTGGGAGGCGTGGTAGTTGTTGCGGGCGTCGCCCAGGATCATCACCGTGGTCTTGGGGCCGACGTCGCGGCCGTACCGCTCCCAGAACACCTCGAAGGCGTGGCCGTAGTCGGAGTGACCGTCCACCCACACCACATCGGCCTCGGCGTTCACCCGGTGGACGGCCTCGCCGATGTCGTCCACCCCCTCGAAGAAGCCGGTCACCTCGTCGAGGCCGTCGATGAACACGAACGAGCGCACTTTGGAGAACTGGTTGCTGATGGCGTACACCAGATGCAGGGTGAATCGGGCGAAGGCGGCCACCGACCCGCTCACATCGGCCACCACCATGATCTCGGGCTTGGCCGGGCGGGGATAGCGAAACTTGGGCTCGGCCGGCACCCCCCCGTAGGACAGCGAGTGGCGCATGGTGCTGCGGAAGTCCAACGGCCCCTTGCGACCGTGACGACGCTTGCGGGCCAACCGCACGGCCAGCTTGCGGGTCAGCGGGTAGATGGCCCGGCGCAGAGCCAGCATCTCCTCCCGGCTGGCGTGCATGAAGTCCACGTCCTCGGGCAGGGGTTTGCGGAGCGTCTTGGCCATGGCCTCCACCCCCCGGTCGGCCACCAGGCGGCGGCGGATCTCGGCCTCCACCTCCTTGCGGAGCTGATCCACCCGGGCCTCGAACTCGTCACGCTCCAGCCGCTCCTCCAGCGGGGTCAGCTCGCCGGGCGCATCCTGGCGGGCCTGATCCATCAGGCGCTCCAGCACCCCGTCCAGATCGAGGTTCCGCAACGTGCGATACAGGTAGTAGGTGCCCCCCACCGGCCGTCCCGGTTCCATACCCGCGTAGCGCTGCACCGCCTGGCGGGCAATGGCCCGCATCAGGGCGTCGTCGCCCCGCATCAGCGCCTGGAACAGCATCTCGGCCAACTGCTCGGCCGACATCGACTCGCCGCCGCCTCCCGAGCGGTGGCTCTGCCCGTCCATCCCGTCCACCAGGTCGGACAGGTCCAAGCCGTCGGGCCACTGGCCGTCCACCAGGCCGTACTCGGGGCCTCGCAGCGAGAAGTACACCTCGAACACCGTCTCGAACGCCCGCCAGTGGGCGTGGTTCTTCACCAGGGTGGCGGCCAGGGCGTACTTGAACGCCTCCCGATCCTCGATGGGGATGTGCTGGATGGCCTCCATGGCGTCCAGGTTCTCGGTGAGGCTGACCGGCAACCCCGCCGCCCGCAACTCGGAGATGAACCCGGCCAGAAGCCCCAGCAACGGCGAATCGGCGGGTTCCACGCTCATGGGACGATCAGCCAACCGGCGGTAGGGGGTTCCACGCTCATGGAAAGGTCAGCCAACCGGCGGTCGGGGGTTCCACGCTCATGGAAAGGTCAGCCAACCGGCGTCATGAGGCCGGGGCCGGGGTGGCGAAGCTCTCGTCGGAGGATGCGAACTCCTTGAGCGCTTTGTCGATGTCGCTGCGGTACTTCAACAAGATGTTGACCGTCTCGGCCGCGGTGTCGGCATCCACGTGCTCCACGCCCAGCAGCACCAGGGTTCGGGCCCAGTCCAGGGTCTCCGACACCGACGGTGCCTTCTTCAGCTCGATCTGGCGGACCGACCGAACGATGCGGGCCACCTGATCGGCCAGGCTCTCGCCCACACCGGGCACCTTGGCCAGCACGATCTCCTTCTCCCGCTCCAGGTCGGGATAGTCGATGTGCAGGAACAGGCACCGCCGCTTGAGCGCCTCGGACAGTTCCCGGGTGTTGTTGGAGGTGAGGAACACCAGCGGTATCCGGCGGGCCGACACCGTGCCCAACTCGGGGATGGACACCTGGTAGTCGGACAGGATCTCCAGCAGCAACGCCTCGGTCTCGATCTCCACCCGATCCACCTCGTCGATCAAAAGCACCACCGGGTCCGGGGAGTGGATGGCCTCGAGAAGGGGCCGGGTCAAAAGGAAGTCCTCGGAGAACAGGTCGTCCTCGATCTGCTCCCACATGTCGTCGCTCTGGCGCTCGGCCTGGATGCGCAGAAGCTGCTTCTTGTAGTTCCACTCGTAAAGCGCCTTGGACTCGTCCAACCCCTCGTAGCACTGGAGACGTATGAGTCGGGCCCCGGTGGCCTCGGCCACGCTCTTGGCAAGCTGGGTCTTGCCGGTACCGGCAGGACCCTCCACCAGCACCGGCTTCTCCAGGCGCTCGGCCAGATACACCACCCCGGCGATGCCGTCGTCGGCCAGATACTGCACATCGCCCAGGCCCTGGCGCACCGCGGCGACGTCAGCGAAGAAAAAACTCATGGAGGCAGGCTAGGGCGGCCCGGTCGAGTCCCGAAATCACCGTGCCATCGCTCATCCGCCAAACACCGCGCCAAACACCATCGTGGCGGCCATAATGCCGGCGCTCACCCGCCAAACACCATCGTGGCATCGCTCATCCGCCAAACACCGCGCCAAACACCATCGTGGCGCTAGCCCCGTATCTGGCCGTCGCCGCGGACCACGTACTTGGTGGTGGTTAGCTGGCGCAGGCCCATCGGGCCCCGGGCGTGCAGTTTCTGGGTGCTGATGCCGATCTCGGCCCCGAAACCGAACTCCTCGCCGTCCACGAACCGGGTGGACGCGTTCACCAGCACCGCCGCGGCATCGACCTCGGTGCAGAACCGGTCGGCGGCCACCAGATCGGCGGTGACGATGGCCTCGCTGTGGCCGCTGCCGGCATGGTTCACATGGGCAATGGCCTCGTCCAGGCTGTCCACCACCTTCACCGACAGCTTCAGATCCAAGAACTCGGTGAGGTAGTCGGCAGGGGTGGCCTCCCCGATGCGATCCGACCCCAGGATGGCCCGAGCGGATTCGTCGCCCACCAGCTCCACCCCCTCCAGATCGTCGGCCAGCCGGGGCAAAAGCTCCCGGGCCACCGACCGATGCACCACCAGCGACTCGGCCGCGTTGCACACCGACGGCCGCTGCATCTTGGCGTTCACCACGATTCTTCGAGCCATGTCCAAATCGGCCGAGGCGTCCACGTACACATGGCAGTTGCCGTCGCCGTCGATCACGTAGGGCACGGTGGCGTTCTCGAGGATGGAGGCGATCAGACCGGGACCGCCCCGGGGAATGAGGCAGTCGATGCTGTCCCGGAGCTGCATGAACTCGGCGGCCGCGGCGTGACTGGTGTCCGACACCAGCACCAGGGCGTCGGAGGGCAACCCGGCCCGATGGTACGCGTCCCGCAGCACCTCGGCGATGGCCAGGTTCGAGTTCAGCGCACTGGAGGATCCCCGCAGAAAAGCGGCATTGCCCGACTTGAGACACAGCCCGGCGGCGTCGCTGGTCACGTTGGGGCGGCTCTCGTAGACGATGGCCACCACCCCCAGCGGCACCCTCACCTGGCTGATCCGCAGACCGGAGGGCACCACCCAGCCGCCGACGATCTCCCCCACCGGATCGGCCAGGCCGGCCACCTGGCGCAAACCCCCGGCCATGGCCCCCAGCCGGGAGTCGGTCAGCCGGAGACGATCCACCAGGGTGGTGCTCATGCCCGACGCCGCGGCCGCCTCGACATCGACCCGGTTGGCCTCCAGCAGATGCTCCCGAGCCTGCTCCAGTCGATCGGCGGCCAGCAGCAGCGCCTGGTTCTTGGTCTCGGTCTCGACGGTGGCCATGACCCGGGCCGCGGCCTTGGCTCGATCGGCCAATTCGGCCATGGATGTGCCGGTAATCACCCCACGAGCGTACCCGACCCCACCAACCGCTTCGGCAACGTGTTCCGGCATTCCCAAGCCGTTGGGAACGCCGGCACGCGGTTTACCACCGGCAACCAACCGCTCCGGTAGCGTGTTCTGGCATTCCCCCCGACCAACGCAGAACCGGCACAACCGACAGCACGAAAACACCCGCCGGAGGCCCCGACATTCCCTCCGACGAACGCAGAACCAGTGGCAACCCCGGCGGGCCTGCCGGCCACCGCCATGACGGCCCCGACATTCCCCCCGACCAACGCAGAACCGGCACAACCGACAGCACGAAAACACCCGCCGGAGGCCCCGACATTCCCTCCGACGAACGCAGAACCAGTGGGCGGGGGGCGATCCTGGTGGGCGCGGGGATATTCCTGTCCCGGCTGGCCGGCATCGGCCGGGAGTCGGCGGTGGCCGCGTTCATCGGCGCGGGGCGCACCGGCGACGCCTATCGGGCCGCCCTGACCATTCCCCGCCTACTGCAAAACCTGCTGGGCGAGGGGGTGCTGTCGGCCTCGTTCATCCCGATCTACTCGCAACTGGTGGAGCAGAAGCGGCATCGGGAGGCGGGCAGGCTGGCCGGAGCGGTCTTCGGACTCCTGGCCATGGTCACCGGCCTGGTGGTGCTGGCCGGATGGATGCTCGCCCGCCCGCTGGTGTCGCTGCTGCTGTGGCGGCTGCCCGACGACACCGCCGACCTCACCGTCGAGCTGGTGCGGATCATGTTCGCCGGGATCGGATTCATCGTGCTGGCCGCCTGGGCCCTGGGGGTGCTGAACGCCCACCGCCGGTTCTTTCTGTCCTACGCCGCCCCGGTGATCTGGAACGCCTCCCAGGTGGCATTCATGGTGGGGGCCTGGGCCGTGTGGCACACCGTGGACCCGACAACCCGAGCCTCCGACGTGGCCCGGATGGCGGCCTGGGGCGTGGTGGTGGGCGGGGCCCTCCAGTTCCTGGTTCAGGTGCCGCTGGTGCTGCGGTTGGTCCCGTCGCTGCGCCTGGGCCTGAACCGGCGGTTGCCCGATGTGCGGATCGTGCTCAAACGGTTCGCACCGGCCCTCGTCGGCCGGGGCGTGGTGCAGATGTCGGCCTATATCGATCTGATCCTGGCCGGTCTGCTGGCCGGTGGGGCCATCGCCGCCCTGGGATTCGCCCAGGTGATCTACTTCCTGCCCATCAGCCTGTTCGCCATGAGCGTGGCGGCCAGCGATCTGCCGGAGATGGCTCGCGAGCAGAACGATCCCGAGGCGCTGATGCGGCGGCTGCGAACCGGGCTGGACCGCATCGGGTTCTACGTGCTGTTCTCCGCGGTGGCGTTCGTCACCCTGGGGGGGCTGATCGTGGGAGCACTGCTGGAGCGGGGACAGTTCAACGCCGACCAGACGGTTCAGGTGTGGTGGATTCTGGCGGCCTACAGCCTGGGACTGGCGGCCTCGGCGTCGGCTCGCCTGCTCCAGAACACCTGTTTCGCGGCCGGCGACGCCCAGGGCCCGGCCCGGGTGGCGGTCGTGCGGCTGGTGCTGGCCGCCGCCGTGGGGCTGGTGCTGATGTTCAGCTTCGATTCCTACGCGGTGGTCGACGGCCACGTGCAGCAACTGGGGGACTTCCGGGTGCTCTCGGCGGTGCCGGACGCCGACCGGACCGACCGGGCGGTGAGGCTGGGGGCGGTGGGGCTGGCCCTGGGCAGCACGGTGGCCGCCTGGGTGGAGTACGGCATTCTGCGCCACCGGGTCCGCCGCATGCTGGCCGGCCGTCGGCCATTGCGAGGGCCGGCTCGACGACTGGCCCCCGCGGTCCTGACCTCGGCGGTGCTGGGCGGAGTGCTGGCCTGGGGCCTGGACCCCCTGCCCGCCCCCATCGGCGCACTGCTGGCGCTGATGGTGGTGGGGATGGTCTACGTGGTTCTGGGACGGGGCGCGGGGGTGGCCGCCGCCGACGAGGCCGCCGCGCTGATCGAGCAGATCCTGGGTCGCCTCGGGTCGATATTGAGGACAATGCTGCTACGGACGGGCAAGCTGTTCACACCAGGACGGTCAAGGAATCGCGGTGAATGACCTCCTCGGGACAACCGGAGGGCATGGCCTCGGTGCGCAGGCCGATCACCGAGTGCATCTCGTCCGACGAAACCTCCACCAGACCTCGGGCGAACACCTGGCCATCGGGGCCGCACACGTCCACCGCGTCGCCGGGTTGAAAGCTGCCCTCGTGACCGGTTACCCCGATACCCAGTAGCGAGGCCCCCCGCTCCATCACCGCCCGACGAGCACCGGCATCCACTCGGATCGTTCCCGAGGGGACCATGGCGAACCCGATCCACAGCTTGCGGGCGCTCAACCGGCGGGGCTGAGCCGCCACCGTGGACCCCGCGCCCGGCACACCGGCCAGAGCGTCGTCCACCACTCGGGGACGGTGAGCAGCCGCGATGACGGTCCTGACCCCCGAGCAACTGGCGATACGGGCGGCCGCCAGCTTGGAGGCCATACCACCGCTGCCCCGGTCGGTGCCGGCCCCACCGGCCGCGGCGGCCAATTCGCCCAGCATGTGCAGATCGCTTATGTCCTCCACGATCGGGGCCTCGGTGTCCGTACGAGGATCGGCGGTATGCACCCCATCGGTGTCGGTCAGCAGCACCAGGAGTTCGGCCCCCACCATGTGGGCCACCAGGGCGGCGATGCGGTCGTTGTCCCCCCAGCGAATGGCGTCGTCGGCCACCGCGTCGTTCTCGTTGACGATGGGAATCACCCCCAGCTTGAGCAGTCGGGCGAGGGTGCGCTGGGCGTGCAGATACTGGGAGCGCTCCAGAAAGTCCCGGGGGGCCAGCAGCACCTGTCCACACACCAGGTCGTAGCCAACGAGGCACTCCTGATACAGGGCCATCAGCCTGCTCTGGCCCACCGCGGAAAGCGCCTGGAGGGTGACCGGATCCCGGGGGCGACCCTGGTCGAAGCCCAGCACCGGCAGCCCGGCCCCTATCGCCCCCGAGCTGACCACCACCGCCTGATGACCGCCGGCCACCGCCGCGGCCACCTCACCGCTCAACTTGGCCACCGCCCCGGCCCTGATGGTGCCGTCGGCCTCGGTGATCGACGACGTGCCGATCTTCACCACCACGATCACCGTGCGTCCCCCTCGGTCTCCCCTCGGCCCAACATCACTGCGTGTCCCCCATCCCTCTAGCCCTCTTCGTCGCCGAAGTACTCGTCGTCGTCGTGGTACTCGAACTCGAATGCGCCGATTCGAGCGGTATCACCCGATTTTATCCCGGCGCGGGTCAGGGCCCGATCCACCCCCAACCGCTGAAGGCGGCGACGAGCGAAGTCCCACGCCCCGGGGGCGTGCAGATCGGACAGGGCCACCGCCCGGGCCGCGGCCCGACCGACCACCACGAAAGCACCGTCATCGGCCCGCTCCACCGTCAACCCCTCGGGAACGGGACGGTGGACCACCACCTCGCCGGAATCCCCGGAACCTCGGGCCGAATCGTCCCGATCCCGAGCGGTTCGCACCGCGTCGGCCATGGCTCCGACCAGTTCGTTCAGGCCGGTACCGGTCAACGCGGACACGATCATGGCTCCGGGCGGCGGGTCCAGGTGGCCGACGTCGGCCCTGGACGCCACCAGGATTCGGGGGCGTTCCAGCAATTCCGGTCGGTAGGACCCCAGCTCGTGGAGCAGCACCCGCTGCTGCTCCACCGGCGGCACCTCCTCCACCGAGGCCAGATCGACCATCACCACCAGCACCCGGGCCCGCTCGGTGTGGCGCAGAAAACGATGCCCGAGGCCGCGCCCCTCACCGGCCCCCTCTATCAGGCCGGGGACATCGGCCACCACCATCTCGAAATCGTCGTCGATGCGCACCACTCCCAGGTTGGGTTCGAGGGTGGTGAACGGGTAGTCGGCGATTTTGGGCTGGGCCGCGGAAATGCGGGAGATCAGGGTGCTCTTGCCCGCGTTGGGGAAGCCCACCAGGGCCACGTCGGCCAACAGCTTCAGCTCCAGCCTCAGCCAGCACTGCACCCCCACCTCTCCCTGCTCGGCGAACCCGGGCACCCGGTTCAGACGGGTCGAGAAGCGGGAGTTGCCCATGCCCCCCTGACCGCCGGCCGCCGCCAACCAGCGGGCACCGTCAACCGCGAGATCGGCCAGCAGTTCCCCGCTCTGGTCCTTGACCACCGTGCCCACCGGAACCCTGACCCACGCGTCGTCGCCGGTCGCGCCGTGACGACGCTTGCCCCGACCGTGACGGCCGTTCTCCGCCCGGCGGTGGGGATGGTTCTTGAACGCGATCAAGGAGGCCACGTTGTGATCGGCCACCAACCAGACACCGCCGCCGCCGCCGCCGTCACCACCGTCGGGGCCACCCCTGGCCACATGGGCCTCCCGTCGGAACGACACGCATCCGGCCCCGCCGTCGCCACCCCGCACGTTCAGGCCGCACTCGTCCACGAACTGGGTCATAGCCGATCAACCGTCAGTGGTGGCTCCGAGCCCGGCGGCCAACTCGATGCATTCGTCCACGAACTGGGTCATAGCCGATCAACCGTCAGTGGTGGCTCCGAGCCCGGCGGCCAACTCGATGCATTCGTCCACGAACCGGGTCATCGTCGATCAACCCACCTCGGGCGCGTCGAGCGGTGGCCGACCGCCGGACGACGATCAGTCGGTGACGATATCGACGAGCTTGCGGCGGTGCCGATGACCGAACTTGACCCGGCCGTCGGCGGTGGCGAACAACGTGTCGTCACGGCCCCGGCCGACGTTCTCGCCCGGGTGGATACGGGTGCCGCGCTGGCGAACGATGATCGATCCCGCGGTCACCCGGGTACCGTCGTACACCTTCACCCCCAAACGCTTAGGGTTGGAATCGCGACCGTTGCGGGTCGAACCGCCACCTTTGGTCTTGGACATCGTCAGCTCCCCTCGGCACCCGACCGGGGCGTGATCGCCGTGATCCGGATGGTCTTGGACATCGTCAGCTCCCCTCGGCACCCGACCGGGGCGTGATCGCCGTGATCCGGATGGTCTTGGACATCGTCAGCTCCCCTCGGCACCCGACCGGGGCGTGATCGCCGTGATCCGGATGCGGGACTTGCGCTGGCGGTGGCCCCACCTCCGGCGCTGGTTGCTCTTGTTCTTGTAGGTGAAACCGTTGATCTTGCGATCCTTGACCGAGGCCTCCACCGTGGCGGTGACCCGGGCCCCGCCAAGCTGATCACGAGCCGCGACCACGGAGTCGCCGTCCACCAGCATAACCGGGGTCAGCTCCACCTCGACACCGGGCTCGCCCAGCAACTCCACATCGAGAGTTTGGCCCTCCTCCACCTTGTACTGCTTGCCGCCCGTGCGGATGATGGCATACACCTGCTTGCGCCTCACTCACTTGTTGCCGGCCTGGTTGCCGACAGTTGCCGGTCCGGTAGCCGACAGGACCGATGGGTAATTCTAGGCCCACCCCGAGGGCCAACCCCAACCGTCAACCCCATCCCGCACCACGGGGCGGGCCATCGGTTCGGCGTCAACTTTTGGAGATGAGCCGGTCGTCCAGTCGCAGGCCCCGGCCATCGCAGGTTGAACAGGTCGATGAGCACGATTCCAGCAGGCCTTCGCCTATGCGCTTACGGGTCATCTCCACCAGGCCGAGATCGGAGATTTCCAGTACCTGGGTACGGGTCTTGTCCCAGGACAGCGACTCCCGGAACACCTTCACCACCTCTTCGCGGTTCGCCCGCTTCTCCATATCCACGAAATCGATCACGATGATTCCGCCTATGTCGCGCAACCGGAGCTGGCGGGGAATCTCCCGAGCGGCCTCCAGGTTGTTGCGAAACACGGTCTCCTCCAGGTTGGAGCTGCCGACGTTCTTGCCGGTGTTCACATCGACGACCGTGAGCGCCTCGGTGTTCTCGATTATCAGCGACCCGCCGCCCGGCAACCACACCTTCTTGTCCAGAGCCCTGACCAGTTGCTCGTGAACGTGGTGCCGCTCCAGCAAATCGAGATGCCCGCGGTCGGCATCGTAGTAGTGAAGCCTCTCGACCAGTTCGGGGGCCACGCTGGACACGTAGTCGTGGACCTCCTCGAAGAGCCGGGGATCGTCGATGTGGACCGAGCGGAAATCCTGGTTGAACTCCTCCCGGATGACCCGCACCGCCATCTCCGGCTCCCGATAGATCAACTCCGGGACCCGCACCCGCTTGGCCAGAGCGTCGATCTGCTCCCACTGGGAGGCCAATCTAAGCACGTCGCGTTCCAACTCCTCGGCGGTAATGCTCTCGGCCGCGGTGCGGACGATCAACCCGTGCTCCTCCGGCTTGCAGCGGTCCAGCACCCTGCGGAGCCGCTTGCGCTCCTTTTCGGGGAGCCGCTTGGAGATGCCGTAGGTCTTGGAGTTGGGCACCAGCACCACGAACCGTCCGGGCAGCGATACCTCCTGGGTCAACCGGGCCCCCTTGTGGGCTATGGGGTTCTTGGTCACCTGGCACAGCACGGTCTGGCGGGGCTCCAACAGGTTCTCGATGCGAGGGGCCCCATTGGTGGTCTCCACCTCGTCGGGGTCGAACACCAGGTCGCCCCGGTACAGCACCGCATTCTTGGGGGTGCCGATGTCCACGAAGGCCGCCTCCATACCGGGCAGCACGTTCTGGACCCGG
Organism: Acidimicrobiales bacterium; assembly: GCA_965115985.1. GTDB lineage: Bacteria > Actinomycetota > Acidimicrobiia > Acidimicrobiales > Bin134 > Poriferisocius. Next base: position 2,883,384 of record OZ220474.1, on the reverse strand, counting down.
CCCAGATAGATGTTGCCGTGAATCTCGTTCACATCGTCCGCAGGCCGGGAGATGTAGTGCTCGATCAGCGCCCGGCCCTCGACCACGGCGATCTGGGTGGCCTCGGGACGGACCTGCACGAGCATCATGTAGCGCCCCACCGGCCGACCCTTGCGCCGTCGGCCCCGCCTGCGCTCCATGGTCTCCTCGTCCAGCTCCACCGGGCCGTCGGGCACCTGGTGCTCCACCGGCTGAACCGGACGACCACCGCCCCTTCGACCCCGGCCGCCTCGACGGCGCCGCCGCCCCCGGCCCGAGCCCGATCGGTTGTCCCCCGAACCCGAACCTCCACCGGAACCGGATCGGCCACCCGAGGGCGCAGGCCGAGAATCCCCCACCTTGGGACCACCCCCCGATCGGTTGTCCCCCGAACCCGAACCTCCACCGGAACCGGATCGGCCACCCGAGGGCGCAGGCCGAGAATCCCCCACCTTGGGACCACCCCCCGACCGATCACCCGAGGGCGCGGGCCGAGAATCCCCCACCTTGGGACGACCCCCCGACCGATCACCCGAGGGCGCGGGCCGAGAATCCCCCACCTTGGGACGACCCCCCGACCGATCACCCGAGGGCGCGGGCCGAGAATCGCCCACCTTGGGACGACCCCCCGACCGATCACCCGAGGGCGCGGGCCGAGAATCGCCCACCTTGGGACGACCCCCCGACCGATCACCCGAGGGCGCGGGCCGAGAATCGCCTACTTTGGGGCCACCTTGTGAAGTGCGGTTGTCAGGTTGCTTGACGGTCCGCTCCGCTGAATCGGTCATTTCCGAAGTCCTTTCTCATTGCTCACCAACCAGGGTGAGCCGAGCAGGGGCTGCGCCGACCTCAAGCGGCTCCAAGCGGGCGCCATCCTGCTCAATCCATTGACGAGTTCGCCGAACCAGCACAGCACGGTGAGCCGGTTCGAGAGCGGTCAAAAGTTCCGACGGGCGGGCCGCCCTCGGCTGGGTCCCCAGAGTGGCCAGTAGGCGAACCCCCCGGCTGGTCGGTTGCCCGACCTCCAGTGCTTGCACCTGAGGGGCTAGGTCGTCGGTGATCTTTTGTCCCTTGCGTTCTCGCGTGATCATCAGCGTAGCCGCGCCGCTCACCCGATCCACCCATCGGACGAGATCGGCGGTGCTCACCTCCAGCACCTCGATGTCCCAGTCGCAACTGGTGACCGCCTGCTGCAACGACGTCGCCCCCCGACCCAGAACCGTCCCCCCGGTCACCGTGATCCCATCGGGCAGCACGCCGACCAACGCCTCCCGCACCTCATCGCCATTGATGGAGTCGCTCCTGAAATCGACGTCGAGGTACTCGGCGTCCGACTCGTAGCCGGTGGCCAACGCCAGCCCGAAGTGCAGCTTGGCCCGGGGGGAGAACCCCTCGGTCTGAGCCACCGGCAACCCGGTCCGCCGCAGCGAACGCTCCCAGATGCGAGCCACGTCACGATGACTGGTGAACCGGATGGGTCCGACCTTTCGATACCGCAATCGCACTCGCAACCGCGGGGCCTCGTTGGGGTTCAATTCGGAACCTGGCTGCGGCCCGAGATCCGCACCGCCACCGCGACCGGAGGTTCACGGGGGGTAGGAACCTGACCGGTGCCCTGACTGCCCCCCGCCGTAGGAGCGTCGCTGCCGGCCTCGGCCTTGTAGGGGGCAGGAACCTGACCGGTGCCCTGACTGCCCCCCGCCGTAGGAGCGTCGCTGCCGGCCTCGGCCTTGTAGGGGGCAGGAACCTGACCGGTGCCCTGACTGCCCCCCGCCGGTGGTGTGGCCGAGGCCACGATGTGCTCGATGCTGTAGCCGGTGCAGGCTCCGCAGTCGTAGCACGGGGTCCAGCGGCAATCCTCCAGGCCCACCTCGTCGAGGGCGTCCCGCCAGTCCTGCCACAGAAAATCCTTGTGCAGCCCCGCGGACAGGTGATCCCAGGGCAGGACCTCGTCGGCGGTGCGATGGCGATGCACGTACCAGTCCGCCGACAGACCGTGGCGGGCCATGGCCTCCATCCAGCGGTCGTAGTCGAAATGCTCGGACCACTCCTGGAAGGTACCGCCCCCTCGCCACACCTCCTCGATGACCCGCCCCACCCGGCGATCCCCCCGACTGGCGATGCCCTCCACCAGGCTGGCCCGAGGATCGTGCCACTTCATCCGCACCCCCCGATTCCGCTTGACGTCGTCGCGCAGCAAGAAGATCTTGCGCTCCAGCTCGGCCACCGTGTTCTGGCCGAACCACTGGAAGGGGGTGAAGGGCTTGGGCACGAACCCCCCCAGCGACACCGTCACCGACGGGTTCTTGACATGGGCCCGGCCCAGATCCACGCAATTGCCGGCCAACTCGGCGATGGCCAGGGTGTCCTCGTCGGTCTCGGTGGGCAACCCGGTGAGGAAGTACAGCTTCACCCGCCGCCACCCCTGGGAGAACGCCGACTCCACCGCGCCGTACAGATCACGCTCGTCGATGAGCTTGTTGATGACCCGGCGCATCCGCCAAGACCCGGCCTCGGGAGCGAACGTCAGACCGGTGCGCCGGGCCCGCTGGATCTGGGCGGCGAGGCCCACGGTGAAGGCGTCCACCCGCAGGCTGGGCAGCGCCACCGACACCTCGCCACCACCGACGTCCATGGTCGTGGCCACCACCTCCTCGATCCCGCTGAAATCGGCGGTGGACAGCGAGGTCAGCGCCACCTCGTCGTAGCCGGAACGAGCCAGCCCGTCGGCCACCATGGTGCGGACCTGCTCGGCGGGCCGTTCCCGCACCGGGCGGGTGATCATCCCGGCCTGACAGAAGCGGCACCCCCGGGTACAGCCCCGGAACACCTCCACGTTCAACCGGTCGTGAACCACCTCGGTGAGCGGCACGAGCTGGTTCCTGGGGTAGGGCCAGGCGGCCAGATCGGCCACCGTGCGCTTCTCCACGATCGCGGGCACGTCGGGATGACGGGGGGTCACCGACACCAGCGCGGGGCCGTCGTGGACCACGTCGTAGAGCGACGGCACGTACACGCCCTCGACCCCGGCCAGCTCCCGCAGCACCGCGGCACGCGACCGCTTGCCCGCCCGCTTCCAGTCCCGAACCACCGCGTTGATCTCGGAAACCACCTCCTCCCCATCGCCCAGCACGAAGAAATCCACGAAATCGGCCAGCGGCTCGGGGTTGTAGGTGCAGTGCCCACCGGCACCGATCAACAGGTCGTCGTCGGCCCGATGCTCGGCCCGCACCGGTGCTCCGGCCAGATCGATGCAGTTGAGCACGTTGGTGTAGACCAGCTCGGACGACAGGTTGAAGGCCAGCACGTCGAAGTCGGCGGCTCGTCGGTGGGTGTCCACCGAGAACAGCGGCAGGCCCGCGGTCCGCATCTCGGCCTCCATGTCCACCCAGGGGGCGTAGGCCCGCTCGGCCACCGCGTCGTCCCGCTCGTTGAGAATCTCGTAGAGGATCTGAAGACCCTGATTGGGCAGGCCGATCTCGTAGGTGTCGGGATAGACCAGCAACCACGCCGCCTTGGATCGATGGTGCTCGGGCACCACCATCCCGCCCTCCCCACCGATGTAGCGCGCCGGCTTGGCCACGTCGGGCAGCACCAACTCCAAATCCGGCCACAAGGACATGGGCACCAATCTACCGCCCTGGGTTTGCCGCCACGGGCTTGGACTCGCGGGGTTTGCCGCCCTGGGTTTGCCGCCACGGGGTTGGACTCGCCGATCAGACGAAGCGGCGGCCTGCGAGCCCCGCCACGGGGTTGCGCCCACAAGCTCGCGGGCTCGCCGATCAGACGAAGCGGCGCATGCGGACGTTGAGAACCAGGCCGATGGCGATGAGGGTGGCGATGGCCGAGGAGCCGCCGTAGGAGACCAGGGGCAGGGGGATGCCGGTTATCGGGGTGATGCCCAGGGTCATGCCCACCGCCTCGAACATCTGGAACAGGATCATGGCGAAGACCCCCGAGCAGATCAACGTGCCGAACCGGTCCCGGGCCAGGCGAGCGGCCTGGAGGATGCGGGCCAGCAAAAGGGCGTAGAGCCCTAGGGTGATGGCCGCCCCGATGAAACCGAACTCCTCTCCGATCACCGTGAAGATGAAGTCGGTGTGCTGCTGGGGCACCAGGCCGCTCAGGGTCTGGGAGCCCTCGCCGTAGCCGGTGCCGTTCACCCCACCGTTGCCTATGGCTATCTGGGCCTGGCGCTGCTGGAAGGCCGCCTCGGTGATGTCGCTGGAGGGATCCACGAACGTCCGGAGCCGGTTGGTCTGGTACTCCTCCAACATGTTGGAGTTGATCATGAGGGTCACGACCGTGGTGGCGATCAGGGCGATTCCGATGGCCTGGCGGAAACGAATCCCCCCGATCAACAGCATCACGAATCCGATGAACACGTAGATCAGCGCGGTACCCACGTCCGGCTGGAGCAGAACCAGAAGGCCCGGCCACGCGACCATGCCCACGGCCAGAAACACCCTGGTCACGTTCATGTGGTCCTCGAAGCGGGACAAGAAGGCGGCCACCGCGACGATCACCGCCACCTTCTGGAACTCCGACGGCTGGAGCTGGAGGTCACCGACGCGGAACCACGACCGAGCCCCGTTGACCTCCTGGCCCAACGGCCCCAGCACCACCATCAGCGCCAGAAAGCCCCCGACGTAGATGGCCGCCGCGAACCTCTTGAGCTCCTGGTAGGGAACCCAGGCCGTGAACACCATCAGCAGTGCCCCGGCCACCCCGAAGAGCAACTGCCGGTCCAGGAAGAAGGTGTCGAAGTTCTCGGGATCCCGGCCCCGGGTGGTGCTGTAGATGGCCAGTACCCCGATGGTGGCCAGACCCGCCGCGGCCAGGATCAGGAGCAGGTCGATATGGAGCCAGGGGGCGTACGGGCTGTCCCGGGAATCCGCCTTCCGAGCCCGGCGATCCTCCATCGAGATCACCGACATCAGGAACTGCCCCCCGATCCGATCCCGCCGGCGATCCCATCGGTTTCGCCGTCGTCCTCGCCATCCTCGCCCTCCCCATCGGTTTCGCCGTCCCTCCCGGTTTCACCGCCACCCCCGCCGTTCCCGTCGTCCTCATCGTCGCCGCCACCCCCGCCGTCCCCATCGTCCTCACCGTCCTCGCCGATCTCCACCGTTTGGCTCAGGTCGGCGAGATCGTCGATGGTCCGCACCGTGGGCACCGTGTCGGTGGCGATGGGCTCCAACAGGCGACGCACCGCGGGAGCGGCGATGTGAGCCCCGAAGCCCGCCTCCTCCATCACCGCGACCACCACGTACTCGGGATCGGGATTGGGGCCGAAGGCCGCGAAGAGCGAGTAATCGGCCTTGCCCACCACCTCGGCGGTGCCGGTCTTGCCCGCCACCGGCCAATCCTCGTGGGGAAACCCGGAAAACGCGAAGTAGGCGGTGCCGTCCAGATCGTTGGTGGCCTCGAGCAACCCTTCGAGGATCGGTCGGCGGATGGAATTGGGCAGGTAGATGCGGTTGGCAACCCGATCGGCGAAAAGCCGTACCACCTCTCCGGTGACCGGGTTCTCCACCCGGTCCACCACCTTGGGGGCGTAGAGCGTGCCCCCATTGGCGAACGCGGCATAGCCGTTGGCCAACTGGAGCGGGGTGACCCCCAGCTTGCCCTGCCCGATGGCCAACACGATGGAGTCGCCGGTGCGCCACGGCTCCCCCGCGGCCTCGGACGTCGACGGCGACGGCACTCGGCCCGCCCCCTCACCGCTCAGGGCGATGCCGGACCGGGCCCCGAAGCCGAAGAGCCGGGCGGTGCGCTGCATGCTCTCCCGGTCGAAGCGGTGATCCCGGTCGATGGTGTCGCCCAGGTAGTAGAAGTACGCGTCGGACGACACGGTGAGGGCCCGGGCCAGATCGACGAACCCGTACACCGCCCCCTCGGCGTTGTTGAAGGTGCAGGTGGCGATGGTCTCCTCCACGCAGGAGGGCACCACGTAGCTGCCGGTGTCCTCGTAGAAGCCGTACGGGTGCAGAATCCCCCGAGGCCCGATCACCCCGCTGTTCATGGCGGCATAGGCGGTGAACAGCTTGAACGTCGATCCCGGGGAGTAGATGCCCGACAGAGCCCGATTGTTCAGCGGCTGGTGGTTGTTGGGATCCTGAAGCTCCTCCCAGCGCCAGTCGGAGAACCCCTTGACGAACTCCTCGGGCGAGTAGGTGGGGAACGACGCCATGGCCAGTATTTCCCCGCCGTCGGGGTCCATCACCACCATGGCCCCGGCCGGGGCGTTGAACGGCGGGGCGTCGGGATCGGCCGGGGCCCGCTGTCGGGCCTCGGCCAAACCGGCCAGAAGCTCCTTCTCGGCCAGTCCCTGGACGTCGATGTCGAGGGTGAGATGAACGTCGGCACCGGCAATCGGGTCGATCCGCTCGATCACCCGGACGGCGTCGCCGAGATTGTCCACCTCCATCCGGGTATAGCCGGGGGTGCCCCTCAGCATCGGCTCGAAGGCCGCCTCCACCCCGGTCTGGCCCATCTCGTCGCTCCGCCGATAGGACTTGGGGTCGTCGGCCACCCGTTCGTACTGCTCCTCGCTGATGAGCGAGACGTAGCCCAGAACATGAGCGGCCAGGTTGCCGTAGGGGTAGGCCCGAACACTGCGAATCTCGGTGTCCACCCCCGGGAACTCGTCGGGTCGTTCGGCCAGCACTATCTCGAAGTGCTCGGTGACGTCGTCGGCCACCGGTACCGAGTCGAGGGGGCCGTAGCGGGGATCCTCCAGCGCCCGGTTGATCTCGAACACCTTGGTGAGCCGGCCGGTTCGGCTGATCTCCTTGGCCAACCGCAACACCAGCGCCTCCTGCTCGTCGGTGTCGAACTCGGTGTCGAAGACCACCCGATCCATGGTCACCACCAGGGATTCCCGGTTGTCCACCAGCACGTTGCCGTTACGGTCGAAGATGCGCCCCCGGGGAGCCGGCTCGTAGACCAACCGGATGGTGTTCTGCTCGGCCTGCACCTCGAACTCCTCGGCGCTCAGCACCTGAAGGAACCACAGACGAGCCACCAGGGCGACGAAGGCCAGCAGGGCCAGAAGACCCAGGAAGCTCAACCTCAGACGGAGCGATTCCGGGCTCACGGTTCCTCGGCCAGAAATCCGAGCCACGACCAGCGCCACAGACCCAGAAGGGGCAGGCTCAGCACCAGGTTGTAGGCCGCGGCCACCCCCATGACCACGTAGAGGTGCTCGGTGTAGAGGTTGGTCTCGCCCAGCAGTTCACCCAGCACCGCGTAGACCAACAGCCCTCCCGCGGTGGCCACCGCCGCCACCGAGACGTTTATCCACCGGGCACTGCGAATGATCCGCTCCTCCAGCAGGCCCACCACATAGCCCCACACGGTGTAGATCAGGGCGGACAGACCGAACAGCGTGGGCAGGTACAGGTCCATGCCCAGGCCGATCACGAACCCGACCGCGGCCCCCCTCTCCGGTCCCCCCACCAGACCGGCGGTGACCGCCAGAGCCAACGGCACCTCGGGGGCCACCCCGAACACCCGCAGATCGGAGAACAACGTCAGATGAAGCACCAGCGCGGTGAACAGCAACAGCGCACTGCGGAGATAACCGCCGGCCACGTTCATTGCGTCCCGCTCCCGCGCCCGGGGCTCACGAGCCCTCCCGACGGTGGGCACGCTGGGAGCCGACAAAACGGGCCCCGCTCCCGCGCCCGGGGCTCACGAGCCCTCCCCGAGGGGGTCGTAGAGCAGCACGGTCACGAAGTTCAAATTATCGGTATTGGCCGAGGGGTCCACGGTGAGAATCTGCAACAGACGGGCCTCGTCGAAATCGATCCTGGCCACCGTACCCACGGGGATTCCGGGGGGATAGCGGCTGCGATCCACCCCGCTGGTAACCACCTCGTCCCCGACGGCCACCTCGGTATCCACCTCCAGCCCCTTGTCCACCTTCAGCGGTTGTCCATGACCGGCCCCCGAGGCCAGCCCCACGTCGTCGGTGCCCACCACCAGCACCCCCACCTCGAAATCGGGATCGGTGAGAAGCACCACTCGGGAATGCCGCCGCCCGGGGTCGCCGTCGATCCGCCCGATCAACCCGCCCCTGGTGACCACCGGCATCCCGTTGCGGATCCCGTCGGCGGACCCCCGGTTGATCTGCACCGAGTACCGGTCGAAGTTGCCCACGTTGGCGGTGACCACCTCGGCCACGGTGTTGGGTATGTCCTGCACGTAGGGCAGGTTCAGCTCCTTGAGCAGCGATTCCAGACGGATGGCCGCATCGGAATCGAGGATACGCTGGGCCTGGAGCTTCTGGAGCTCGTCGCGCAGCATCGCATTCTCGGATTCCAGCTCGTCATAGCCGGTTATGCCCCGCCAGGCGTCGCCCACCGGATTGAACACCCGATTGGCAGCCGAACGAAACGGCGACATCAGATCGACGAACGTCTCCTCGGTTCGCTGGAGCGGCTCGAAGTCCCGGGCGTCCAGGGTGAGGAGGGTGGCCGAGCTGAGCAGCAGGAATACCAGGGTTGCTCGCGACCGTCCGGTGCGGGTGCCCGTGGCCACGGGGCCCAACCGAACGATCAGTCGTACGACGCCGAGAAGAGCAGACCCTCCAGCGCGTCGAACTCCTCCAGCGACTGGCCGGAGCCGATGGCCACGGCGTGGAGGGGGTCGTCCGTCAATCGGACCGGCATCCCGGTTTCCTCCTGGATTCGAGGGGCCAGGCCGTTCAGTAGCGCCCCGCCCCCGGCCAGAACGATGCCCGCCTCCATGATGTCGGCCGCCAACTCGGGGGGAGTTTCGTCGAGGGTCACCTTGACCGCGTCCACGATCGACCGCACCGCCTCGGAGATGGCCTCGCGTATTTCGGAGGTGGAGGTGACCACCGTCTTGGGCAGGCCGGTGACCATGTCCTGGCCCCGGACCTCGGCATGGTGCTCCTCGCTCCCCGCCCATGCCGATCCCAACACGATCTTCACTTCCTCGGCAGTGCGGCTACCGATGGTGAGACTGTGCTCCTTCTTCAAGAAGGAGATGATGTCCTCGTCCATCCGATCGCCACCAATGCGGATCGACTGGCCGGTGACCACCCCGCCCAGCGAGATCATGGCCACCTCGGTGGTACCTCCGCCTATGTCCACGATCATGCTGCCCGAGGCCTCCTGCACCGGCAGACCGGCCCCGATGGCCGCGGCCATGGGCTCCTCGATTATGTAGACCGGCTTCTTGGCCCCGGCGGAGACCGCGGCATCCTGCACGGCCCGCTGCTCCACGGGAGTGATGCCCGAGGGGACGCAGATCACCATGCGAGGACGGGTGAATCGCCCGGGGGACACTCGCTGGATGAAGTACCGCAGCATCTTCTCGCAGATGTCGAAGTTGGCGATGACCCCGTCCTTGAGCGGTCGGATGGCCTGGATGTGGGCCGGGGTACGACCCAGCATCCGCTTGGCCTCCGCCCCCACGGCCAGGGGCGTGCCGTTGCTGGTGACCGCCACCACCGAGGGTTCGTTTATCAGGACCCCCTCGCCGCGGACGTACACCAGCGTGTTGGCGGTACCCAGGTCGATGGCGATATCACGACCCACCAGACCGCTACCGGAATAGAACCGCCGCTTCACCATGAGCCAATGTTAGAGTAGTAAGTCCCAAATCGCACACTGGCCCAAGGATGGGCCGCACAAGCATCGGGGCCGAGGGAATCAGGGACGATCTCCGGGCCCTGGAGATGTGCGAGGGCTGCGGGCGGGCTAGAGGTTGGGGAAGAAGATAGCGATCTCCCGCTCGGCCGAGGCGTTGCTGTCGGAGCCGTGGACGAGATTCTCGGTGACCTCCAGGCCGTAGTCGCCCCGGATCGTCCCCGCCGGGGAGTCCAGGGGGTTGGTGGCCCCCATCATGGATCGGACCACGGCATAGGCATCATCGGGTCCCTCGAGCACCAGGGCCACCGACGGCGAGCGACCGATGAACGACACCAACTCGGGGTAGAACGGGCGGTCAAGGTGCTCGGCGTAGTGGCGGGCGGCCAGGTCGGGGTCGATGGTGAGCATGCGCATGGCCGCTATTCGCAGCCCCCGGGCCTCGAAGCGGGACAGGATGGCTCCCACCAGACCCCTCTCCACCGCGTCGGGCTTGCACAACACCAGTGTCCGATTCACCGGGGGCATCCTAATGATCGGGGACGACCATGTTTCACCGGGGGCATCCTAATGATCGGGGACGACCATGTTTCACCGGGGGCATCCTAATGATCGGGGACGACCATGTTTCACCGGGGGCATCCTAATGATCGGGGACGACCATGTGGAAGCGGGCCTCCCCGGCGGTGTACAAGGAGCCGGTCACGACCACCGCGTCCTCGGCGGTGGCCGCGGCCAGGGCTCGGTCCACCGCGTCGGCGACCCCATCGGCGACCTCGGCCTCGAGCCCCCGATCCCGGGCCGCGGCGGCCAGATCCCCAGCCGGTAGGGCTCGAGGCCAGCGAGGAGCACAACCCACGATTACATTCCGCCCGGGCCGCGGGAGACCGGCCCGCGAGGTGCCGCCCTGCGGAGTGCCAGCCCGAGGAGTGCCGCCCTGCGGAGTGCAGGCCTGCGGAGTGCCGGCCTGCTGGGGGCCATCCCGGGGGGTGCCGGCCGACTCGATGGCGGCCAGCATGGAGTCGGTGTCCTTGTCGGCCATCATGCCGATGACCCAGAAGACCCTGCCCGACACGTTGAACTGATCGTGCAGGGTGGCGGCGGTCGCGGTCACCCCGTCGGGGTTGTGGGCCCCGTCGATCACCACCAGGGGGCGGCGACCCACCACCTCGAACCGGGCCGGGACCGTCACATCGCCAAGCACGTTCAGCAGGGACTCGTCCAGCACGCAGTCCGCCAGGGCCTCGAAGGCGGTGAGCGCCACGGCGGCGTTGCCCCCCTGATGGGCACCGAACAAGCTGACGTAGACGTCCTCGTAACGAGCCCGGGGGGTGCGCACGGTGACGAGCCGCCCTCCCATCGCCGGACGATTTTCCTCCAGCTCGAAGTGCTCACCAGCCACCAGCAGCTCCCCCGGGGACTCACCGGCGGCCATGGCCACCAGCTCGGGAGCCATCGACCCCAGGACGGCGGTGACCCCGGGGTGGATTATGCCCGCCTTCTCACCCATGATCTTCGCCTCCCAGCCGGGCCGACCATCGGTGTGATCACGACCGATGTTGGTGACGACCGCCACCCGGCTATTAACCACGTTGGTGGCGTCGTAACGCCCCAACTTGCCCACTTCCACCACCGCCAAATCCACCGCCACATCGGCGAACCACCGCAGAGCAGCCGCGGTGACCAGCTCGAACCACGACGGCGAACCGGAAACCGGGGGCGAACCGGAAACCGGGGGCGAACCGGAAACCGGGGGCGAACCGGAAACCGGGGGCGAACCAGGAGCCGGGGGCGAACCAGGAGCCGGGGGCGAACCAGGAGCCGGGGGCGAACCGGAAACCGGGGGCGAACCGGGAGCCATATGGTCCACCACCAGCCGTAGATGACCCAAGAGCTCGGCCAGATCGGGATCGCCGATGGGGTCGCCGGCCACCGTCATGCGTTCGTTGATGCGCTCGACATGGGGGCTGGTGTAGACCCCCACCGTCATCCCCCACCCCGTGGCCAGCGCGGCCACCAGCGCGGCCACCGAGCCCTTGCCGTTGGTGCCGGTGACATGGACGGCCGGATAGTCAGTCTGCGGGTCGCCCAGCGCGGCCAGCAGCTCTCGCATGGGGGCCAGCGACAGGCCCCGGGTGTCACCGGCGGTGGCCTCCAGGTTGACGTGGCCGTCCAGCCAGGCCCGGGCCTCGTCCAGGGATCGGAACCGGGCCGGTGTCTTGTCCCGGGATCCGAGCCGGGCCGGGGCCTCGTCCAGGGATCGGATCAGCTTGCCTCAGCTTGCCTCGCGCCGGGACCGGTCGGTCGAGCGAGCCTTGGCCGCGTTCAGCATCCGGGGCATGGCCTCGCCCCGAACCGCCTCGGCGCTGACCACGCACTGGACCACGTCGTCGCGACTGGGCAATTCGTACATGACGTCGAGCAGAACCTCCTCCAGGATCGCTCGAAGGCCCCGGGCCCCGGTGTTGCGGGCCAGGGCGAGCTCGGCCACCTCGCCCAGGGCTTCGCCGGTTATGACCAGCTCCACGTTCTCGAACTCGAAGAACTTGCAGTACTGCTTCACCAGGGCGTTCTTGGGCTCCACCAAAATCCTGACCAGCATGTCCCGCTCCAGGTGGGACACCACCCCGACGACCGGCAGGCGGCCGATGAACTCGGGGATGAGGCCGAACCTGATCAGATCCTCGGGCTGCACCTGGGTGAACAGCTCCCCGTGGTCCCGCTCGGAGTCGGTGCGGATGTCGGCACCGAAACCGACCCCGACATTGCCCACCCGGTTCTCGATGATCTGTTCCAGCCCGGCGAAGGCCCCCCCGACGATGAACAACACGTTGGTGGTGTCGATCTGGATGAACTCCTGGTGGGGATGCTTACGCCCCCCCTGGGGCGGCACCGATGCCGTGGTGCCCTCCAGAATCTTCAGCAGGGCCTGCTGCACCCCCTCGCCCGACACGTCCCGGGTGATGGACGGGTTCTCGCTCTTGCGGGAGATCTTGTCGATCTCGTCGATGTAGATGATGCCGGTCTCGGCCTTCTTGACGTCGTAGTCGGCGGCCTGGATCAGCTTGAGCAGGATGTTCTCCACGTCCTCGCCCACGTACCCGGCCTCGGTCAGCGCGGTGGCGTCGGCGATGGCGAAGGGCACGTTGAGCATCCGGGCCAGGGTCTGGGCCATGAGCGTCTTGCCGCATCCGGTGGGACCGAGCAGCAAAATGTTGGACTTGGACAGCTCCACCTCGGGATCGGACGAGCCCATCTGCACCCGCTTGTAGTGGTTGTAGACCGCCACCGACAGGATCCGCTTGGCGTGCTCCTGGCCGATTATGTAGTCGTTCAAGAAGGAGTAGATCTCCTGAGGCTTGGGCAGTTCCTTGAATCCGGTGCCGGTGCCCTCGGCCAACTCCTCCTCGATGATCTCGTTGCACAGGTCGATGCACTCGTCGCAGATGTAGACGCCGGGACCGGCGATCATCTTCTTGACCTGCTTCTGGGTCTTTCCGCAGAAGCTGCACTTCAGCAGCTCGCCACCCTCCCCGAACTTGGCCACGGCCCCCGATCCCCCCTACCGGATGGCCGTGATCGGCCCGGCGGTGTCGGCGGCCTCACGCGAGGAGATGACCTCGTCGATGAGTCCGTACTCCTTGGCGTCCTGAGCGGTCATCACGTAGTCGCGATCGGTGTCCTGCTTGATCTTCTCCAGGTCCTGACCGGTGTGACGGGCCAGGAGCTGCTCCAACTGATCCTTGAGCCGCTGGATCTCCCGGGAGGCGATCTCGATGTCGGACACCTGCCCGGACGCCCCGGCGTAGGGCTGGTGGATGAGCATCCGGGAGTGGGGCAGCGCCAGGCGCTTGTTGGGTGCGCCCGCGGCCAGCAGCACCGCGGCCGCCGAGGCCGCCTGCCCGAAGCAGATGGTGGTGATGTCGGGCTTCAGGTACTGCATGGTGTCGTAGATGGCGAACATGGCGTTGATGTCACCACCGGGACTGTTGATGTAGAGGTTGATGTCCTTGTCGGGGTTCTCCGACTCCAGGTGCAGCAACTGGGCGCAGATGAGGTTGGCCACCGTGTCGTCGATGGGAGTGCCCAAGAAGATGATGTTCTCCTTGAGCAGTCGGGAGTAGAGGTCGAACGACCGCTCACCCCGATTGGTCTGCTCGACCACGACGGGCACCATGTAGTTCCGAGGGTTCATGGGGCTTGGTTCTCGCGGTCGTCGAGGGGAGTCTCGAGGCGGTTCTGAGGGTTCATGGGGTTTGGCTCTCGCTGTCGTTCTCGCTGACGGTAGGGGAAGGCTCGGAGTAGTTCCGCGGATTCAGGCTAGACCGCTCGAGGCGGTTTCCGGCGGCATCGGTGATCTCGACCCTGTCCATGACCCATTCCCGGGCCTTGCGTATCCGAGCACTCAACGTTACCCCCCTGAGACTGCTCTCGTCGTCGGCGAACACCGACGACTTGAGCTCCTCCACGGTCTGACCCGTCTCGAGGGCCAGCAATTCCATCTCGAATTCGACCTCCTCGTCGGAGGCCTCGATGGATTCCGCGTCGATCACCGCCCGCAGGGCCAGTTCGGTCCTCGCCTTCACCAGAGCCGGTTCCCGCAGGGCATCCATCATCTCCCCGACGGTCTGGCCGGTGGTCTCCAGATAGGTCTCCACCTCGACTCCCTGGCGAGCCAGGCGCAACTGAAAGTCCCGGAGCAGCTCCAGCACCTCGGGGTTCACCAGCGCCTCGGGAATGTCGTCGGTCACCAGTTCGGCCAGTTGTACCCCCACCTGTTCGGCCAAGGAGTTCGAGGCGTTGATCCGTTTGACCACGGCGATGTTCTTGGTCGTGTCGGCGTACAGCTCGTCCACGGTGTCGAACTCGGAGGCCTCCTGGACGAACTCGTCGTCCAGGTCGGGCAGAATCGTCTCCTGCACCTTTTTGACCAGGATGCGGAACCGCAGCAGCCCGTCCTCCTGGGGATGGTCGGCGTTAAACTCCAGGATGTCCCCGACCTTGGCCCCCCGGAGCTGCTCGTCGATCTCGGGGACCACCCCCCCACTTCCCACCTCGTAGTCGTAGTCGTCCGCGGTGAGGCCCTCGACCTGCTCCCCGTTGTGCGACCCGTAGACGTCCATGGTCACGGTGTCGCCGTCGATCGCGGGCCGGGCCACCGAGGCCAACTCGCCGAACTGCCTGCGGAGTTGGTCGATCCGTTGTTCGATCTCCTCCTCGGTGGGCTCGGGGGAGGGCACCTCGGCCTTGAGCCGGTCGTAGCCGGTGACGACCACCGTGGGGCGAATCTCCACCACGGCGTCGAAGCTGACCGGCCCTTCCTCGATCCCACTGGTGACGTCGATCTCCGGCGAGGAGATCACGTCCACGTCGTGGTCCTGAATAGCCCGGGAGTAGTACTCGGGCACGGCGTCGTTGAGCGCCTCCCCCCGGGCCGCCTGGGGGCCGATACGGGACTCCAGCACTCGGCGGGGGGCCTTGCCGGGTCGAAATCCGGGAAGGCGAACCTCATGGGCCAGCTTGCGGAAAGCCTTGTTCAGCTTCTCCTCGAACTCGTCGGAATCGATGTCCACCGACACCTTGACCCGGTTGCCCCCCAGGCTCTCCACCGTGCTCCTCACAGACCCCGTAGTTTACCGATGACCCCTCGAATACTTGTGTCGTAGCCGGTTGCCCCCCTGTCGTAGCCGATTGCCCCCATCACTGGTTATCATGGGCCACCAGCCGCGCGGGTGTAGTTCAGTGGTAGAACCCCAGCCTTCCAAGCTGATGACGCGAGTTCGATTCTCGTCACCCGCTCTCGTTGGCCCCTCCGGGCGACCCCCACCACCACCGACGGGTGACAACCACCTGGCGGCAACGGCCGGGGCCATCCATCCGACCCCCACCACCGACGGGTGACAACCACCTGGCGGCAACGGCCGGGGCCATCCCGCAGCGCCCCCGGCAGGATTCGAACCTGCGACCTGATGATTAGAAGTCAACTGCTCTGTCCGGGCTGAGCTACGGGGGCGGGCCGGAGCGATTTGGTGGGTGCTTCGTTCCGGCAAATTTTAGTGGCCGGCAAATTTTAGTAGCCGGTGCTTTTGCCTGTACCTCCTCGGCCCGATATTCCAACCGGCCGGCGGCCTGATCTCGCGGGAAGGGGGCATCGGAAGCAAACGGTTTCGGCATCGGGTGTCGTTGGCTCTAGAATGGGTTGTTCTTGCGGGCCGTAGCTCAGTCTGGTTAGAGCGCCGGGTTGTGGTCCCGGAGGTCGGGGGTTCAAATCCCCTCGGTCCGCCTGACAAGCCCCTCTAGCTCAACTGGCAGAGCAACGGACTCTTAATCCGCAGGTTCTGGGTTCGAATCCCAGGGGGGGTACTCACAGAGCCAGCCGTGATGGCCACCGCCATCCGCCTGGCCACCCGGCTCACCGCCGCTCCCGACTACCGAGCCTCCCCCACCACCCATGAGGTGGGTTGCCGGAGCATTACCGGGGGATGTCCCCTCGGGGGTGGCTGGGTTGGGGTTAGGTTTGGGGGGAGCAGACGTCGTTGGCCAGATCTTGGGGGTCGTCGCCGTAGGTGCTGCCGGCGAGGCGGCGGCATTCTTCGGCGAGTTCGCGGTTGAAGCGTTGCAGGTACATCGCCGCGAGGGTGTCGCCGGCCATTTGGCGGGCAATGGCTTCGCGGCGGGAGTAGGGCAGCGAGCAGACGTCGGCCACGCCGTCGCCGTCGGAATCCAGTGGGTAGGTGGTGGGGCCGCCCAGGGACCGGTTGGCGCAGTAGGAGGGGCCGGTGATGATTCCCGAGTAGTAGGGGCCGCCGTCGTCGACGGGGGCGTAGGCCGGTGCGGCCAGCGTGTCGCCCCCGCAGGGCTCGTCGCCGTCCAGGGTGGCACAGGCGGCGTTGACCAATGCCCGGTACTGATCGGGGTACAGATTGGCCAGGGTTACCACCGTGTTCTGGCGGGCGATGGCCTCGCGGCGGGTGTAGGGCAGCGAGCAGGTGTCGGCCACGCCGTCGCCGTCGCTGTCGAGGGCGAACAAGCGTGCACCGCCCAGCGAGAACTCCGCACAGAAGCTCGGCCCGGTGACCACACCGGAGTAGTAGTCGTCACCGACCGTCGAAGCCTCGGTAGGGGTCACCTCGTCGGTGGTGGCCACCTCGCCGTCGCCCACTGCATTGGAGGCCCGCACCTCGAAGGTGTAGGCCACCGTGCCGGTACCGCTGTCGAGACCGGTCAGGGTGGTGCCCGGAGCGTCGGCGGCCATCGTGACCCAGTCGCCCCAGTCGCCGACCCCGATGCGAGTGCGGTGCTGCCAGGCGGTGATCGAAGAACCCCCATCACCCGTCGATGCCCACGTCACGGAGATCTCCCCGTCGCCGGCGGTGACGGTCACCTCCGGGGCGGACGGCACCGTGGCCGGGGTGGCCGACTCGGTGGCGACCGCACCCTCGCCCATGGCGTTGACCGCTCGAACCTCGAACGTGTAGGAGGTCCCATTGGTCAGGTTCGGCACCGGCACACCGGTGTCGTCGGCAGCCATCGGGACCCAATCGCCGTCGCCGGTGCGTACGTGCCAGGCGGTGATCGGCGAACCCCCGTCACCGGTCGACGTCCACGACAGGGCGACCATCTCGTCACCGGCGGTGGCGGTGAGCTCCGGGGCGGGCGGTGATCCCGCGGGCATCGCCGAATCGGTACCGGCCGCACCCTCGCCGACGGCATTGACCGCCCGCACCTCGAAGGTGTAGTCCACCCCGTTGGTCAGATTCGGCACGGGCACGGTGTTGGCACCCGAGTCGGCCAGGTCCACCCACTCGCCGTCGTCGGTGCGCGACTGCCAACCGGTCACCGGCGAACCTCCGTCGGCTCCGGGAGTCCACGACAGGGTCACCATCGCATCACCGGCCTCGGCGGTCACCGTCGGTGCCGTCGGCACCGCCGCCGGAGTAGCCGACACGCTGTCGGCGAGGCCTTCGCCGATGACGTTGACGGCCCGGACCTCGAACTCGTAGGAGACACCGTTGGTCAAACCTTCGACCCCGTGGCTGGTGGTGGCCGAATCGCTGTCGGCGATATTGGCCCACTCCCCGAACTCGTCGTCGTTGCCGGTTCTTATCCGGTACTGCCAGCTTGTGGTCTCCGACGCCCAGGTCGCCTCGCCGGGCGCACCCGAGGTGCCCGCGATCCACGACAGGGTCACCTGGGAATCACCCCGAGTGGCCCCCACCTCCGGGCGGGGCGGCACCGTCGAGGGGGTCACCGGCTCGGACGCGAACTCGTCCCCCTTGACCTCGGGGTTGGCGGTCACCGCCCGAACCTCGAACCGATAAACGAGCCCGTTGGACAAACCGGTCACCGTATGAGAAGCAGTGGCCGCGGTGCTGTCGGCCATGGGCATCCACCCGCCGTAACCACCGTCGCCCTGGCGCTGGCGATACTGCCAACCGGTGACCGTGCTGCCCCCCGAACCGGTGCCGGTCCACGACAACACCACCTGCGTGTCGCCGGCAGTGGCTCTCAACGTACCCGGCTGGGGCGGACCGATCGGCACCACCGCCGAGCTCTCCGCGTGAGCACCCGGCCCGTAGGAGTTACGAGCCCGAACCTGGAACGTGTAGGTGCTCCCGTTCAACAGGTTGCGCACCACCGCACCCGTCTCCGCCGACGGCCGCCTCTCCTCGTCCCCCTTGAAGTTCGCGCTCGCCGGCACCATGGTGCCCAAGGTCTCCCACGCGTCGTAGACCCCACCGGCAACCTTCTTGCGAACCTCGTACCCGGTCACCCGGTCACCCCGAACCGTGACAGCATCGTACTCAGTCTTGGTCATATTCTCGATAGCAGGCAGCGACGGTTTGGTCACCCTGAGCATCACCTGAGCATCACCGGCCTCCACCAGCACCCGCACCGGAGCACTGGGCGGGCGACCCGGGGTCACCGGCGACGCCTCCCCCACGGCCCCGCCACCAATCACGTTCCTAGCCCGAACCCGGAACGTGTACTCAACACCGTTCACTACTTTCTTGGAACCATCGCCACTATTATCGGAAGTGCCGGTGGCGAACTTGGTGATCGTCGCAGAAGTGGTACCGGCGTGGCTACCGGGCACCTTGCTCCACTTGTCGTCATTATCGGCATCACAACCGGTCGAGGTCTCGCAGTACTCCCAACTGGTGATGGGTGGGCCGCCGGAGCCGCCCGAAGTCCACCTCAGAGTCACCTTCCCATCGCCGCCGGTCGCCTTCAGATCCAGCGGGGCGGGCGGGGCCACTCCCGGAACCACCGGGCGGCGCGCCTCAAGAATCTGACCGTACAACGGGCTCGTATCGTCGGCACGGTTCACCCCCCGAACCCTGAACGTGTACCCAACACCGTTGTTGAGACCATCAACCGCGAAACCCGCGTCGACGGCACCGTTGAAATCCGTGCCCACGTTCACCACCGTCCACTCGTCCCACTCACCGTCACCAACCTTGTAGGAGTACTCCCAAACGGTGGTGGAGGAAGTAGCTTCGTCATCGGTGGGGGCAGTCTCATACGAAGCACCGCTCAATCTTTGGACCTTCAAGGTGGCCTGACTGGTGCCCGCAGTGGTATTCAGAACAGGAAGGCCAGAGGTGGCGCTCGAATCGGTGAGGTGGGACGCACCCGGCAACGGCGGAGCACCCCAAACGAACTTCAACTCCACTGGATAACCCTTGCCCAAAGTGTTCACATGGCGAACCCTGAGCGTGTATTCGGTGCCGATCTTTTTGGTAGTGTCATTGAAGGCCTTGAACGGATCAGCATCGTCCATTGCGGACCAAGCACTCCACGCACCATCACCGACCTTGAACGAAAGCTCATTGCCGGTACGAGATTCACGAACAGTCTCACTGGTGCTCACGGAATCCCGCAGATGCAACTCGGCATCGGCATTGGCACTGGCATCGTTCGGATCGGCCGAGTACCCGGCCAGGATCAAGAACGTGGGCGCGGGTGGAACCTGAGCCTCCACACGAGCATAAGCCACCGCCGACGGCAGACCCCCGGTGTTCATATCATTATCAGTGGTATCAGTCTTATGAAAAGCGTTCAACGCCCGAACCACGACATAGTAATCCTCATTATCCACAATACGAGTCGTACCATCGGGAAACGTCCCATCAGGTTTGGGAGGACGGGGTATCGTGACCGAAGTGGTCGACGCGCAGTTTGGCACCGGTGGTGCTGAACTTGTCAGTCCTGGTGCCGAGCAAATATCCACCCAAGATGCACTCGTCAAATCAGTGGCCTCATTGGCCAGCTTGTACTGCCACTTGGTCACCGGCGAACCACCGTCGCTGTTGGCAACCCATGAAATCGTCAAAGTGCCTCTACCCGATGCCGGATCGTACATCGGTGTCAAAGTCACGTCCGTAGGAGCCTGGGGCCTTTCACCGGGGTAATAAGCCGTCGGGGTCTCGGCATAGCCACCGGGGCCGGAGGAGTTCACCGCCCGCACCCTGAATCGGTAACCCGTGCCCGCGGTCAAACCCGACACCTTGTACTGCTGAAGCGCGGTGGTCAAGGCCACACCATCGGTACCCTGATTATTGGCGGTCACCGGAATGGCCTTATAGTCGCTCCACTCGCCGTCGCCGGCTTTTTGGGAGTACTCGTAACGGATGATGGGCGAGCCGCCATCGTCGAGCTCACTGTTTTCATTGGTGCGAGGAGTCCAGCTCAAAGTGACCGAGTCCTTGTCGGCCACCCCCTTCAACTGAGTGGCCAAAACACTAGGAACGTCACCGGGGTCGATATCTCCGGTGGCGGCATGAGTGCCCGAGCCGTTCTTGTTCACCGCTCGCACCTGGAAACGATAAATCGAGTTGTTGTCCAACCCCTCCACCACATAACTGGTGGTCGTCGGGCCACTGCCGGGAATATTGATCCACCAATCCGTATCGGAAAAATCACCAATCGTTGGATAAAAGGTGGTTCTAACCGCGCTCTTGTAACGATACTGCCAGCTAGTAATCGGCGAACCACCATCGCTACTCGTCCGCCATGACAAAGTCACCGCCCGGCTCGAGGGCATCGCCTGCAAACCCCTCGGACGACCGGGTTTGCCCGAAGCCACCACCCCCAATGCATCCGAATGAGGACCGGGACCGTTCCTGTTCACCGCTCGCACCCGGAATCCATAAACCGTGCCATTCATCAAACCGGTGACGGTGTGCTCCTCGTATGCGTTGTACGACCCATCCATGAAATTGGTGAACCCGGTGGCTGCGATCATCGTCGTCCACGGAGACCAATCACCACCACCGGCCTGACTGGAATACTCGTACCGCCATACCTTCGAGAAACCGTTGGCCGCGTTGGCCTTATCGTTGTTGGTAGCGACCTTCGTCCACGACAACTTGACCTCGGAATCCCCCGACTCGGCCTTCAAGTTACCGGGAGCGGCCGGAACGGAAGTAATTCTATCGACACTGGTGAACTCGATCGAATCGCCGGCAACACCATCGGCATTGACCGGCCGGACCTCGAAACCGTACACCTCACCAACGGTCAACCCGGTAACGGTATAACTCGTGGTATACCTGTCACTACCAGGAATCGGCAACCAACTCGTCACCGTCCCGTCCTTGTCGTCTATATCCCAATAAGCGTACTCGTACTTGACAGTCGGACTATCACCATGAGCCGAAGGAGTACTCCATCTCAACGTCACCTGCCGATCACCCACAACCGCCGATGCCGTACCCTGGGCGACAGCCGGACCGGAGGCCAAACCAAGACCCGCCACCACCAAAGCCACCGCCAACAACAACCCCCAACCACGGAGCCGGAACCCACCCACGCGGGCACCCCCCACAGAAGGGGAGGAGACCGTCACCGCGTCCTCGGACCGTGAACCACTACCGTGCAACATCAGGCACCTCTCAAGAAAATGGCCCGACCCGCGCACGGGTCGGAACCAACACAACCGACATCAAGACCCGGACGATAGCCGACCACCCGACCCGATACAACTCTTTACCCGGCCACCGGCGGGCCTCACCAGGGGGGCCGGAGGCATCAGATCTGGCACTGCTCGCAGTAGTAGGTGTAGCGGTTGGTCTTGTGAAGTTGGAAGCGGTGCTTCTGGATCGGTCGGTGGCAGCGGGGGCAGGGGCGACCGTTGCGGCCCGCCCGCTTGAACACGTTGAGGTACTCGCCGTAACCGCCGGGCTGGCCGTGGACGTCCACGTACAGTCCGTCCTCTAGGGTGGCACCCCGGTGCTTGGCGGCATCGTGGAGGGTCTCCACCATCGCCCGGTGCAACCGCCTGACCTCCTGGGGGCCCAGGGAGGTGGTCAAACGGTCGTGGCGCAAACCGGCGGCGAACAGGATCTCGTCCGAGTACGCCTCACCCAGCCCGACCACCAGCCGATCATCGGTCAAAACCACCTTGAGCTTGGCCTTGTGGGCCAGCAGCAACTCCCCGAACACCCGCCAGGGCACCGGCTGATCCAGGGGATCGATGCCCAACCCGTCCAACTCGGGGACCTCCTCGACCAGGCTCTCGGCACCGGCCACGAACAGCTCGGCCTCGCCGGTTGCGTCCACCAGCCGAAGCTGTCCGCTCTTGGTGAAGGTGACGACCACCGCGGTGTCGGGCTCGATCCGGTCCTTGTTGGCATGGCGCCGCAACTGCCCGCCCCGGCCCAAACGAGCCACCAGCACGTCCTCGCCGTCGGTGGTCATGACCAGGTACAGTCCCCGGCGGCGCACCCCGGTGATCTTCGCCCTGTGCAACCGATCGGCGAACTTCTTGGCCCCTCCCGATCGCTCGACGCTGCCGCCGTCCATCACCTCCACCGACTTGACCCGCAGGCCGGACAACTCCCGGTCGAGATCACGACGAATGGTCTCTATTTCGGGCAAGGCGATCATCGAACTACTCCTACAACCGGACTCGGGGGACAGGATCGGCCGCCGCGGGGGTCGAATCGACCCGGGGAATCGGATCGGCCACCGCGGAGGTCGGATCGACCCGGGGAATCGGATCGACCCGGGGGGTCGAATCGACTCGGGGGACAGGATCGGCCGCCAGGGCTTGCCAGGCCGAGGCGGCGGCGGCCTGCTCGGCCTGCTTCTTGGACGGTCCCCGGCCCCGGCCCTTCTCCCGGCCTCCCACATGGACAACGGCCAGGAACTGCTTGGCGTGGTCGGGACCTCTGGCGGTGAGTCGGTAGTCGGGCCCGTCCTGGCCGTGGCGGGCGCAGTACTCCTGCAACCGGGTCTTGAAATCCAAAAAACCGGGGCCCCGAGCCGCCCCGGCCATGCGATCGGCCAACCATCCCTGTACCAATTGGACCGCCGTCGGCCAGGAAGCGTCCAGGTATACGGCACCGATCACCGACTCCATGGCGTCGGAGAGGATCGACCGCTTCTTTCGCCCACCGGAGGCCTCCTCGTTGCGTCCCATCCGCAGAACCTCGCCCAACCCCAGCTCGAGGGCCAGATCGGCCAGCGTCTCGGCTCGGACCACCTCGGCCCGCAGAGGGGCCAACTGCCCCTCGGCCATCTCGGGGTAGGCCGTGTAGATGTAGTCGGTCACCGCCAGGGCCAGCACCGCATCGCCCAGGAACTCCAACCGCTCGTTGGACCGAACCTCGGGATGGTCGGCGCACCACGACCGGTGGGTCAACGCCTCGACCAACAGACCGGTGTCGACGAAGGTGTAGCCCAGACGATCGGCCAAAGCCGCGAGATCGGCCTCGGAAGTCAGGAGTCTCGGCCCAACCGGCCGTAAACGTAGTCAACCGCGTCCCGCACCGTCTTTAGATCCTCCAGGTCCTCGTCATCGATGCTGAAACCCGCCGCCCTCTCGCTCAACTCCTCCTCCAGGGTCTCCACCAACTCGATGAGAGCCAGGGAGTCGGCATCGAGATCATCGGCGAAGGCTTGACCCTCGGTGATCCGGTCGGGCGAGATCTCCAGCACGTCGGCCAGGCAATCCCGCACCAGGGACAAAACCCCATCGCGGTCCAACGGGCCCTGTTCCACATGGGTTTCGGATGGCACGGACTCTCCAGGGATGCTCGACAAAACGATGCCCGACAAGTATACGCCGGGCTGCTCCGGGGCCACTACCGGGGAGCCAGAACCCGACGCAGGCCTGCCCCGGGAACCGGACAACTACCGGGGAGCCAGAACCCGACGCAGGCAACTCACGGTGTCGCGCTGGACAACTACCGGGGAGCCAGAACCCGACGCAGGCAACTCACGGTGTCGCGCTGGACAACTACCGGGGAGCCAGAACCCGACGCAGGCCTGCCCCGAGAACCGGACAACTACCGGGGAGCCAGAACCCGACGCAGGGAACTCACGGTGTCGCGCTGGGCCAGTTCATGGGCCACCTCGATGGCGTTGGCCAGTGCGCTGGGGGTGGATGCCCCGTGGCCGATGATGCTGACCCCGGCGACCCCCAGCAAAATGGCCCCGCCCACCGAATCGGGGTTGAACTTTTCGTACAGCGGGGCCAGCGCCGGGGCCAGGAGCTCGGCCCCCCTCCGGGCCTGCTCGGAGGACTCGAACGCCTCCAGCAGCGCACCGATGAGGTGCCCGGCCACCCCTTCGGCGGTCTTGAGCGCCACGTTTCCGGTGAAGCCATCGGTGACGATCACGTCCACCAGGTCGCCCAGAAGGTCCCGCCCCTCCACGTTGCCGGCGAACACCGCACCGGTCCGGGCCTGCCAATCACCGTCGCCCAGCAGCTCGAACGCCTCCTTGACCAGCGGCGAACCCTTGCCGGCCTCCTCACCGTTGGACAGCAACCCCACCCGAGGCTCCTTCACCCCCCAGCGGTCGCGGCAATAGACCGCCCCCATCCGGGCGAACTGCACCAACCATTCGGCGCTGCACTCGGTGTTGGCCCCGGCGTCCAGAAGCACGTTGGGCCACGCCCGACCGGGCACGACGATCGGGGTGGCGATGGCCGGTCGGGCCACTCCCCGGATACGACCCATCCGCAGCAGGGACGCGGCCATGGCCGCCCCGGTGTTGCCCGCGCTGACCATGGCCGAGGCCCGCCCGTCCCGCACCGTCTCGGCCGCTCGTACCAGCGAGGAGTCCTTCATCCTGCGGACGGCGACCGCCCCCTCGGCCCCCATGGCGATTACCTGGGAGGCCGGGACGATCTCGAAGTCGCCGGCATCGGACAGTTGCTCGGGCCGCCCCACCAACAACACGGGAATGCCCCGCTCGACGGCCAGGCGAGCACCGGCGACTACCGCGCGGGGAGCGTCGTCGCCCCCCATGGCATCGACCGCAACCGGAAGCGATGGCACCAAGCGCCCTCCAAGCGGCCGGTGGGGACGGCTCAGGCCACCTCGATGGCTTCGCGCCCGGCGTACCAGCCGCACGCCTTGCAGACCCGATGCGGCCGTTTGATGGCCCCGCATCGGGGGCACGTGCTCAGCGAGGGCGCGGCCACCCGCCAGGCCGACGCCCGGCGACTCCGACCCTTGGCCTTGGAGGTTTTTTTCTTGGGTACAGCCATCGGACAATCCTGGGGGAGCGGGAGAACCACGGCGTGGGCCATGAGGCCGACACCGGTGCGGCCTACGAATCTACCGGCTCTACCCGCTGGTGCGCAATGCGTCCAACACGGCCCAGCGGGGATCACCGGGGCGCTCGTCGGGATCGGCTTCGGGGTGGTTCATGGGGTAGGCGTCGGGGGCCGGGCCCGGGCAATCCTCGGAGCACAGCGGGGCGATGGGCAGAGCCAGAACCAGACAGTCCCTGACCATCGGGGTGAGGTCCACCTCGCCGTCGTGGATCGGATAGGTCTCCTCGTCGTTCGAGGCCCGGTCGTTCGGGGCCCGACCGAACATCTCCCTCAGGTTTTGATGCACCACCTGCTCGACGGGCTCCAGGCACCTCCGGCACGATCCCCGCCACCCCGCCGTGAGGACACCGGTGGCCTCCAAGCCCCCCGAGATCGACTCCAGGCGGACCCGGAGATCCACCGGGCCGAGAACCGTGGCCGACGAGGTGGCCAGACCGTCGAAATCCGCGCTCAGGGACAGTGTGCGGTGCGAGCCCGGACGGCGCAACAACTCGGCCACCCGGACGACCAATGGATGGTTCGGATCGGGTCTGCGGGCCATGGGCCTCCTCCGGGTCGGTTGGGGTGGGTCGCTTCGGGTGGATCGGTGGGGATCAATCGGTGGTCCTGCCCGGTGGTACTAGTCCTCGGTGTCCTGGTCGAAGAAGCCGTCGTCCAGGGCCGGTTCCGGTTCCGGTTCCGGGCCGTAGGCCCGAGCCAGGTCGGCCATGGGGTCGCCCTGAAGTCGGATTCTGGCTTCCTTGACCGTGTTCATGATTCGCTCCAGGGCGTTCTCGAAGCTCCCCAGCTTGGTGTCGCAATAATCCTCGGTCTCGAGGCGCAGCCGACGGGAGGTGGCCTCGGCCTCCTCCACCATCCGTCGAGCCCGTTGCTCGGCCGCCTTGACCACCTCGGTGCGCTGCACCATGGTCTCGGCCTGGGTTCGGGCCGCGGCCAGGATCTCGTCGCCCTCCCGGTGGACCCTCTTCAGGAAGTCCTCGCGCTCCTTCAGGAGCCAGCGGGCCGCTCGCATCTCCTCGGGCAGCCGGGCCAGGCAGTTCTGGAGCAGCTCGAGAACCTCCTCCTTGTTGATCATCGAGGACGCCGACAGCGGCATGGGTCGGGCCGCGTCCACCAGCTCGATGGCCTTGCGCAGCAGCAGGTCGAACTCGGGATCCACGAACGTTCCCGAGAATGGACGATGGGACGCGGTGGCCCGGGGATCGATATCAGTCATCTTGGTACCTCTCTATCAACCGTTTGGCCACCGGCGCGGGGACCATGGAATCAATGCGCTGACCGAAGCCGGCCAGCTCTCGGATCAGCTTGGACGCCAGGAAGGAATGCTTGCTGGCCGAGGGTATGAACAGGGTATGCACCCCGGATATGGCCTGATTCATCTGGGCCATCTGAAGCTCGTTCTCGAAGTCGGACACCGCTCTCAGCCCCTTCACGATGAGGTCGGCCCCCTCGTCCCGGGCCAGTTCCACCACCAGCTTGGCGAACATGGTGGTCCGCACATTGGGAAGGTGGGCGAAGCACTCCTCCAACATGGCCCGGCGCTCCTCCAGCTCGAACAAGGGGGTCTTCTGGGGATTATGGACCGCGGCCACGATCACCTCCTCGAACAGGCCGGCCGCGGTCTCGACGATCTCCATATGGCCGTTGTGTATGGGATCGAACGATCCGGGAAACAGGACACGCGTCACTTGGGAATCTCCTGAGGGGCCGTGGCCCTGGTTGGCTCTTGTTGCCGGGTGGCTATGACCACCACGGTACCCGCGTAACGCTGCTGCTTAAGGACAACCCAACCCGGACCGGGAACCACCGGCCGATCGGACTCGATCACCACCATCGTCACGGGCAGTTGGGCCAGCAGCTTCGGCCAGGAGTCGAACCGGTGGGGCGGGTCGCACAGGGCCAGGTCGTAGCTTGTTTTCAACCGGGGCAACTCCTCCATGACGTCGCCCGGCACCACCCGGCAACGATCCCCGAAGCCGGTGGCGGCGATGTTGGCCCTCAGCGCGGCCAGCGCGGGGGGTGACTGCTCCACGAAGGTGGCCGAAGCCGCCCCCCGCGACAAGGCCTCGAGCCCCAGGGCCCCCGATCCGGCGAATAGATCCAGCACATCGGCCCCGGCCGGACAGCCCGAGCCGTACAGCGAGTTGAAGACCGCCTCCCGCACCCGTCCGGTGGTGGGACGCACCTCCACCCCCTCGGGAACGCTCAACGACCGCCCCCGAGCCTCCCCGGCAATGATCCGCAGCTTCATGGGTGCTCGGGCCTCGCCCGCCGACGCGACAACGGCCCGCCCCCGGCAATGATCCGCAGCTTCATGGGTGCTCGTTCATGGGTGATCAGAACGGCGGGGGGTGGGGTTCGCGGAACATGGGAGTGACCAGCACATCGTCGTCGAGCACGAATCGGCCGGTGGCCTCGAAGCCGTGCCGGCGGTAGAACCCCACATTGGCCGGGTTGCTGGACTCCAGGTAGGCGGGCACACCGGTCCGGTCGCAGCGCTCCAGCATCGGGGCCAGAACCCGGCCGCCCAAACCCCGGCTCTGTTGGTCGGGCGACGTGCCCAGAACGGCCAGATACCAGTGGGGCTCGGAGGGACGAGCCTGGTGCATCCGGCCCAGGGCCTCCATCCGGGAGGGAGCCAGGTCGCCGAGCATCTCGGTCATCAGGGCGGCGAACCGAGCCTGGGAATCGGGCTCCAAACCAACGTCGTCGTCGCTGCCAAAGCCGTCGTCGCTGCCAACGTCGTCGTCGCTGCTACCGTCATCGTCGCTGCCAACGTCGTCGCCCCCGGCCGCCGGTGGAGTCTGGTCGTCCTGGGGCGACTGCCAGTAGGCCACGCATCCGTCGATCCGGGTGCCGTGCAGCTCGCTGCCGGGGAGCAGATGGTCCAGGCTGAACAACCACCAGCGTCTCAGCGACTCCAATCGGGTGGCCTCGTCGGGGAAGATCCACTCCATCAACGGGTCGTGCTCGAAGGCCGCCGTCCAGATCGCCGCTATCCGATCCCGCCTCTCCAGGCCCATGCGCACGATGTCCAGCATTGCCATGCCTCCAGTATCCCTCCGAACCCGCACCCATCCCGGACACGAGAAATCTCGGCCCCAAGGATACGAGAACGTCAGCTCTTCATCAGGTAGTCGGCGTCGTCGTCCACCAGGAACAGCTCCACCTCGGAGCGCAGGGTCGGATGCCGCTCCAGGCCGGGATCTTCATCGAGCAGTTCGACCGCGGCCTGGCGAGCCGACACCACCCAGTTCTCGTCCCGGCGCAGGGAGGCCAGCTTCAGGTCGTTGCGCCCCTTCTGGCGTTCGCCGAGGATGGTACCCTCTCCTCGCAGCTCCAAATCGGCCTTGGCCAGCTCGAAACCGTCGGTGGTGGCCACTAGGGCTCGTAGACGCTCGGCGGCCACCCCCACTGCGTCGGTGGACAGGAGCCAGCAGGTGGACTCCTGGTCGCCTCGCCCCACCCGGCCCCGGAGCTGATGGAGTTGGGCGATGCCGAACCGGTCGGCATCCACGATCACCATGATGGTGGCGTTGGGCACATCCACCCCCACCTCGATCACCGTGGTGGCCACCAGTACGTCGATGGCCCCGACCCGGAACAGTTCCATGACCGATTCCTTCTCCGCCGGCGAGAGCCTGCCGTGCAGCAATCCCACCCGCAGCCCGGCCAGCTCGCCCGCTTCCAGGTGCTCGTAGGTCTCGCTGACCGACCGGGCCTCGATGCTGTCGGACTCGTCGATCAGCGGGCACACCACGAAGGCCTGGCGGCCCCGGCCGACCTCGTCCCTGACCCGGTCCCACACCTCGTCCTCCTCGGCCCGGGTTCGGGCCCAGCGGGTGGAGATGGGCGTTCTTCCCGGGGGCAGCTCGTCCAGCGTGGACACGTCCAGGTCGCCGTACACGGTCATGGCCGCGGTACGGGGGATGGGGGTGGCGGTCATCACCAGCACGTCGGGCCACGCGGCGTTCGATCCCTTGGCCCGCAGCGCGGCCCGTTGCTCCACTCCGAACCGGTGCTGCTCGTCCACCACCACCGCTCCCAGGGAGGCGAAGTCCACCCCCTTTTGTATGAGGGCGTGGGTTCCGATGACCATGTCCGTCTCCCCGGCCCCCAGGGAGGCCTGGATTCGGTTTCGCTCGGCCACCGAGGTCTGATTGGTGAGCAGCGCCACTCGCAGGGGGCGCTCGGCCAGAAGCGAGTGGGGGGCGGGTACCACCATGTCGGCGAGCAGGGATCTGACCCCCAGGTAGTGCTGGACGGCCAGGACCTCGGTGGGGGCCATCAGCGCCCCCTGGTGGCCCCCCTGCACCGCGGTGAGCAGAGCGGCCACCGCCACCACGGTCTTGCCCGCGCCCACGTCGCCCTGGAGGAGGCGGTGCATGGGGACCGGACGGGCCATGTCGGTCCTCACCTCTTCCATCACCCGGCGCTGGGCCCCGGTGAGCGGAAACCCCAACGACCTCACGAACCGGCCGACCAGCTCGTCGCCGGTGTCGTGGCCGATCCCCAGTGCCTCCCGCTCCATCGCCCGCTTGCGCATGACCAGTTTGAGCTGGAGGCGCAGCAGCTCGTCGAACACCAGTCGGTTGCGGGCGTCGTACTGGACGGCCATGGACTCGGGCCGGTGGATGGTGTCGATGGCCTGGTGACGGGCCATCAAGTGGTGGCGGCGGCGCAGGGACTCGGGGACCGGATCGCCGATGCCCCGGGACTGCGAGCGTCTCAGCACCTCGTCCACCCATCGTCTGATCTCCCGGGTCTGGAGTCCGGCCTTGCCCGATTGGGGATACACCGGCACGATGCGTCCGGTCTCGTCGCCGACCAGATCCACGATGGGGCTGGTCATCTGGTACTGGCCCCGGTAACGGTCGAGCTTGCCGAAGATCACCACCTCCTGGCCCTTGGACAACTGACGGTCGCGCCACGGTTGGTTGAAGAAGACCAGCCGCAGACTGCCGGTTCCATCACCGACCGATACCGTGACCATGGAGCGACCGCCCCGGAGCCTCTTGGAGAACACGCTGTTCACCCGGGCCATCACCATGGCCTCCACCCCGTCCTCCAGGTCGGCGATCATGGCCTGGTTGGTTCGATCCACGTAACGGCGGGGGTAGTAGGTGAGCAGATCCATCACCGTCTCCACCCCGATATCCGCCAGTGCCTTGGTTTTTGAGGCCCCCACCCCGCCCAGCACCTCCACCTTCATGGCCGCGAAGTCGGCCATGGTGATCGGGGCCCGAGAGTGGGCTCCGGGGTGGGGTTGGGCTGCCGGATCGGAGTCGGCTCCGGGGTGGGGTTGGGGGTCGGCTGCGGGGTGGGGTTGGGCTACCGGATCGGAGTCGGCTGCGGGGTGGGGTTGGGCTACCGGATCGGGGTCGGCTGCGGGGTGGCCGTTGGCCTTTTGGGCGGTGGGGCTTTGAGCCACCCTCACTCCACTCCGAGCAGGAACGGGTACAGGGGCTGGTCGCCGTGGTGGACCTCCACCTCGACGTCGGGGTGGTGCCTGGCCAGCCAATCGGTTATCTCGTCCACCTCGGGGCCGGTGGCATCGGCACCGGAGATGACCGTGACCAGCTCGTGGCTGGTGTCGATCAGCGCGTCCAGCAGGTCGAGGGCGGCCCGGGCGGCACCGGGGGCAATCACCCGCAACCCGGTGCGATCCAATCCCAGCCAATCCCCGGCGGTGATGGGCCCCTGCTCGCTGTCGGTGTCCCGTACCGCTCGGGTGACCTCCCCGGTCACCACGTCGGCGGCCGCGGCGGCCATGGCCCGAAGGTTCTGGTCGGCCCCGCCCGAGGGGTCGTAGGCCATCAACGCGGCCAGCCCCTCGGCAATCCCCAGGGTGGGCACCACCCGCACGGTGGCCTCGGTGCAGTCGTCCACCCGCTCGGCCACCGGCACGATGTTCTTGTTGTTGGGCAAAAGCACGATCTCCCTGGTGTCGAAATGTTCCCCGAGATGCTCCACCGCCTGAAGAAAGTGCTCCGTCGAGGGGTTCATGGTCTGTCCGCCGGTGATTATCGCTCGAACCCCCAACGACTCGAACAAGCGCCGCACCCCTGCGCCCATCGCCACCGCCACCACCGCAGTGCGAACCGGCTCGCCGGCCACCAGGGTCACGGGACCGGCCGTTTCGGCTGCTTCGGATGCTGCCACGGGACCGGCCGTTTCGGCTGCTTCGGATGCTGCCACGGGACCGGCCGTTTCGGCTGCTGCCATCGACTCGACGTGCTCCACCTGTTCGAACAAATCGGTTACCCGTATGTCGAACGGGCGACCGACACCGATTCCCGCCTCGATGCTGCCACCGATGTCGTTGCTGTGGATGTGGCAATTCCACAGACCATCGCCACCCACCACCACGACGGAGTCGCCCAGGGCGTTCCAGGCTTGTCGGAAGTCGCCGATCCGATCGTCATCGGCCTCCAGGAAGAACATCACCTCATAGCGCGTCCCGGCCGGATCGGGGGTGGTCGTAGCGTGGCCGTCTGGGTCGTGGATGAATGCGGCGTGGCCGGTTGTGGCCTGTGCGGATGCGGCCTGGCCGGCGGCGGTCGGGTCGGCCCCACCGGCTGGTGTGGCCCTGCCCACTCCGACGTCGGGGGCCGGCGGGGACGGGGCGGGCAGGGGGCGGCCGTCCACGGCGGTGGCCAGCGCATCCAGGAACAGCAGGAACCCGGCACCGCCGGCATCCACGACGTTGGCCCGGGCCAACTGGGGCAGAAGCTCGGGGGTGCGCTCCAACGAGATTCGCCCCGCCTCCCGGCAACTCTCCACCAGCCGGACGAGACCATCCACCCCTTGCTCGACCGCCTCGGAGGCCGCGGTGGCCACATCGCGCACCACGGTCAGAATGGTCCCCTCCACCGGGACCGAGACCGCCTCGTCGGCTGCGGCCGAGGCCTTCCGCAAGGCCCCGGCCAGCACCGAAGGATCGATATGGCCGGCCTCGGCCACCGAGTCGGCCAGGCCTCGCAGAATCTGCGACAGAATCACGCCGGAGTTGCCCCGGGCCCCCATGAGCGAACCATGGCTTATGGCTCGGCACACCTCGGCCATGCCCTCTCCGGCCCCGGACACCTCGACCACCACCGACTCCAGGGTCAACGTCATGTTGGTGCCGGTGTCGCCATCGGGAACCGGATACACATTGAGTTGGTCGATGATCTCCCGATGCATGCTGAGGGCGTCCCGGAACCACCTCATCGTGGCCCGCAGTCCCTCGGCCCCCAACCGGTCTGCCGTCATGGCCCCCGATGCTACCCAACTCCGCATTTACCCCTGTCTCTTCGGATCAATGGATCGACGGATCGGCGAGCCGGTGGGAGTAAGCCACTGAGCCGACGGATCGACGAGGTAAGCCACTGAGCCGGCGGATCGACGATTCAGCGGGTTCGGTGGCCGCAGGCCCGGCGGCTCTATTTAAGTGGGGCCGATTTCAGCGAGGTCGGTGGCCGGCGACCGCCGCGGCACCGATGAGGCCGCCGTCGGGGCCGAGAGGGCTGGGGACTACTCGGGTTCCCCGGGAGTGGTCCAGGCGGCAGATGCGGTCGATCTCGGCCTGGGCGGCGTCGAAGAAGTCGGGGCCGTAGCCCAACGCCACCGACCCGCCGACCACCGCCAGACGCAGGTCCAGCAGATTGGCCACCGAACCGACTCCCCGGCCCACCAGCGTGCCCACCCGCCGGCGCATCTCCCGGGGAGCATCCGCCGGGGGCTGCCCGCCCAACAGGTCGGCCACCGCCGGGCCCGAGGCCTGGCCCTCCAGCAGTCCCACCGCGCCGGCGGCATCGGCCCGCCCTCCTTCGGTGACGAAAACGTGGCCGATGTGCCCGGCGTTTCCATCGACGCCGTCCAGCAGTCGCCCGTCCAGCACGATGCCGCCCCCCACCCCGGTGGACACCACCATGGCCAGGTAGTTGTCCATCCCCGCTGCCGCCCCCACCCAACCCTCGGCCAGGGCCAGAGCCTTGGCGTCGTTGTCCACCACCACCGGCAGCCCCAGCGCGTCGGACAGCCGATCCCGCAGAGGAAAATCACGCCACCCGGCGATGTTGAGGGGCGACACCAGCCGGTGCCCGTCCCGAGCAGGCCCCCCACAAGCCACCCCGCAAACCACAACCTGCTCCCCCCACTCCTCGAGCACCCCCCGAGCCAGGCCCACCACCCGAGCGAACAGCCCCTCCCCGCTTGGGGATGCCGTACCGGAGGATGCCGCGTCCGAGGGATCGGTGGGCAGTGACGACAAAAACTCTCGACCCGCGGAGGATGCCCCATCCGAGGATGCCGCGTCCGAGGACTCGGTGGGCACCTGCCGGCGGTGCCGCACTCGCCCGTCGGGATCGACCACGGCGGCCGCCACCTTGGTACCTCCGATGTCCAGGGCCAGCACGGGGCCGCCCAAAGAGATCTCCATGAGCCGAAAATTAGACAACCGGCAACCACCGCACCAGCGGCGATTGAAAGGCGACACCGCGGTTCGACAAGCGTGCCACGAGTTCGGGTTGAGCCAATACCACGCCCGCCGCGAAGCCAAAACCATCGAGGAACTCAAGGACCTGCCCCAAACCCTGGAAGCGGTGAACGGTGGTTTGATCACCACCGAACACGTCCGAGTGATCAGCGACTCCCACCGGCGGGAACGATTCGGCCCCGCCCAGGAACAAGAACTGATCTGGGCGGCAATGTCGGAGGACTTCGACGACTTACGGTCGCCCGCCACGAACGGAATCGGTGCGAACACAAAGCCGAGAAAAAGACGGAACGGCAACGTCGCCGCCGCAAGGCCGCCCTGTTCAACGGCGACGACGACATGGTGATTCTTCACGCCGAACTCGATCCCGTCTCCGGCGAACGGGTGAAGACCGCTATGGACAATCTGTGCGACCGCATGTACCGAGACGACTTCCAAGCAGGCAACGACCGCACCCATCAGCAACGCTGCGCGGATGCACTGGTGAGCCTGGTGACTCAAGCCCCGAAAGGCGCCGGGCGAGCCGGCGGAGCCGATACCGCAATTGGCTACGACAACGAAGTGGACGATGCCGAAAACGAAATAGCCGCCCAGGCCACCACGCTCTTGGTGAAGGTGGATTACGACGCGCTCACCGGACGGCTCATCACCGCCGGCCTCATGGACGACACCCCCATGGACTTGGATGAACTGCGCCACATTGCCTGCGATGCCGGAGTGATACCAGCCATCTTCAACGCCGAGGGCATGCCGTTATATCTGGGCCGCAAGCAAAGAGCGGCCACCCAAACCCAAAGACTGGCCCTCCAGGCCCGGGACAAGCACTGGTGAACACGGCGACCAATAAGCACGGCGACCAATGAACACAGCGACCGATAAGGGTTGCCGTGCAATGGGCGAGTACTAGGTGGGTTCGTCCCGGGTGGTCGGCGAATCAGTGGAATGGATGGCGGGGTAGATGAGGCGGATCAGGCCGATGGCCACCACCAAACCGGCCAGTTGCATGACCATGAACATTGGGGCGGACGACGGGTCGATCCCCGCGAACGTGTCCGAGAACATGCGTCCGACGGTCACCGCCGGGTTGGCGAAGCTGGTTGAGGATGCGAAGTAGTAGGCCCCGCCTATGTAGGCGGCCACCGCGCCGGCCACCTGCCGTGTCCGTCCGGTGCGAACCAGCGAGAAGATCAGAACCACCAGCCCGGCGGTGGCGATCACTTCTCCCAGCCACAGGTGGCCGGCCGAGCGGTTTTTGGTGGACCAGTTCACCGCGTCCAGGTCGAACATCAGGTTGGCCAGAATCGTCCCGGCCACCGCGCCGGTGACCTGGGCGGCGATGTAGGGAACGATCCGGTTCCGGGGAAATCCCCCCAGCACCCAGTCGGCCAGGGTGACCACCGGATTGAAATGGGCCCCCGACACCGGGCCGAACATCAGGATGATTGCGAACAACACTCCGGCAGTGGCCGCCGCGTTCTGGAGGAGCTGAAACCCGGTGTCGTCGGGCGACAGCCGCTCGGCCATGATGCCCGATCCCACCACGCCGATCAGCAGCAGGGTCGTACCGGTCATCTCGGCGGCAAGCCTTCGGGTCAGCACTCCCTCGACCTCACCGGCGACAACCGTCTCACGGATGGCAACCGTCTCATGGGCAACGACTTTCACCAAGCCAAGGCAGCAGAACGGACGGCGGAACCAGCATGAAAGATCGAGAACCTCGACGGGGTGTCGTGGAGGGGATTCACAAACACCCCGCCAAGGTTCAGTCGGACGCTGTACCGGAGGGATCTTGTATCAGCGTCGACATCATAGGGCTCGGGCCACATCCAAAAAGCTATATGACCTGCATAAACATCCGATCAGCCCAACATTTCCCAGAAGTGACCATAAGGTGAACATTACCTTTCCGAGCCGGGGAAAAAGTACGCTCGGCGGCCGTGCGGCTCATCGGCACCAGCGTTCCTCGGCGGGAGGATCCCCGACTGTTGGCCGGTGCGGGGCGGTTCGTGGACGACGTCTCCCGTCCCGGTTTGCTGGAGGCGGCCTTCGTGCGCAGCCCGGTGGCCCACGGACGACTGGTTTCGGTGGACACCGAGGGCGCCCTGGCCTGCGAGGGGGTGGTGGCCGTATTGACGGCCGAGCATCTGGCCGAGTGCTGCTCCCCCATGGCATCGGGAGCGGAGGGTCCGCTGATCGTGCCCGCCCATTGGCCCCTGGCCGACGATCGGGTCCGTTTCGCCGGTGATCCCGTGGCCCTGGTGATCGCCACCGACCGGGCCGCGGCCGAGGACGGTGCCGACGCGGTGGCACTGGAGATCGAACCGTTGCCGCCGGTTGTCGATGCCGCCGCCGCGGGAGGCGGGGCCGGGCCCGTGGTGTGGGACGACGCTCCCGGCGGGGCCGGGCCCGTGGTGTGGGACGACGCTCCCGGCGGGGGCGGGCCCGTGGTGTGGGACGACGCTCCCGGCGGGGGCGGGCCCGTGGTGTGGGACGACGCTCCCGACAACGTGCTGTGGTCGGACGAGGCGGTGTGGGGCAACCCCGACGAGGCGTTTGCGGCCGCCGCCCATGTCATTGCCGAGACGTTCACCCAGCACCGCCACACCTGTGCCCCGCTGGAGACCCGGGGCGGGGTGGCCGACTTCGAGCCGTCCACCGGCACCCTGGTCTACGAGGCGTCCCATCAGAACCCCCATGCTTTGCGACTCCACCTGGCCGCCGTACTGGGGCTGGCCACCGGGCGGGTTCGGGTGCTGTGCGACAGCATCGGCGGGTCGTTCGGGCTGAAGTCCAATCCCACCCGGGAGGACGTGGCCGTTTGCGCCGCGGCCCGCCTGCTGGGGCGACCGGTGCGGTGGGTGGAGGATCGGGCCGAGAACCTGGTGGCCGGCGGTCATGCCCGTGAGGAGCGGGTGAGCATCGAGGCCGCGCTGGACGACCGGGGGGTGGTGATCGGCCTGCGTGCCGATCTGGTGATGGATCACGGGGCCTACCCGTTCCTCAACCTGCCGCTGTCGCTGTTCGCCAATATCGTGAAGGTGCTGCTACCCGGCACCCTGAAGGTGCGCCACTACCGGTTCCGGGGGTCGGTGGTGGCCACCAACAAGGCCTCCTACGTGGCCTACCGGGGGCCGTGGGAGATCGAGTGCTGGGTGCGGGAGCGGCTCATGGACCTCGTCGCCCGCCGCCTCGGTCTCGACCCGCTGGAGGTGCGTCGCCGCAACTACATGGGTGACGACCAGTTCCCCGGGGCCATGCTCACCGGCCCGACCCTGGACCACATGACCATAAACCGAACTCTGGATCGGGCGATGGAGCTGGCCGACTACCACGGTTTCCGAGCGGCGCAGGCCGAGGCCCGATTGCAGGGCCGGCACCTGGGCATCGGCCTTTGTACCTACCTGGAGCCCGGCCCCGGCCCCACCGATTACGGCCAGGCACTGGGGTTCACCTACGAGCAGCGCTCCTTGCAACGGGCCCGGGTGAAACTCGAGCCCGACGGCACGGTGACCGTGTTCACCAGCCAACAACCACATGGCCAGAGCCACGAGACCACCCTGGCCCAGGTGGTGGCCGACGAACTGGGGGTGGGCCTCGACACCGTGCGGGTGGTGTGCGGCGACACCGACCTGGTGCCCTTCAACATGGTGGGCACCGGTGGGAGTCGGGCGGCCACCCTGGGGGCCGGAGCCGCCCGGGGTGCGGCCCGTATCGTGCGCCACAAGCTGGTGACGGTGGTGGCCGCCCTGCTGGAGGCCAACCCCGACGACCTGGAGATCACCGACGGGACGGTGGCCGTGCGAGGCTCCACCGACCGGTTCAGGACCGTCGCCGAGGTGGCCCGGCTTTCCTACCTGGCCCCGTTCACCCTGGACGAGACCCTGGGGGACGGATTCGACGCCACGTTCGACTTCGAGACCCCGCCCGGTGGTTGGACCCAGTCCACCCATGTGTGCTGGGTGGAGCTGGACCCCGGCACCGGCATCGTGACCGTGCCCCGCTACCTGGTGGTGGAGGACTGCGGACGGATGATCAACCCCGCGGTGGTGGAGGGCCAGATCCGGGGTGGGGTGGCCCAGGGGATCGCCGGCGTGCTGCTGGAACGCATCGTCTACGACAGCGACGGGCAGTGCATCACCTCCACGTTCATGGACTACCTGCTGCCCACCGCGGCGGAGATCCCCCGCATCGACATCGAGCATCTCGAGGGGCCGCCCCAGGGCGACGTGCCGTGGCGGGGAGTGGGCGAGGGCGGGGCCATCGGGGCCCCCGCTGCGGTGAGCAACGCCATCGAGGACGCCCTCGCCCCCTGGGGGGCCGAGATCACCGAGCAGTATCTACCCCCCAGCCGAGTGCTGGAGTTCATCGCCCGGGCCGACACCCGTACAAACACCCGTACAGAAAAGCCACCCGTCGCGAGCCACTAGCGTGAGGAGCGTGAACGACAACCCGATCGGCGAACGACCACAAAGGAACATGAACGACAACCCGATCGGCGAACGACGACCTAAGCACGTGAACGACAACCCGATCGGCGAACGACCACAAAGGAACATGAACGACAACCCGATCGGCGAACGACGACCTAAGCACGTGAACGACAACCCGATCGGCGAACGACCACAAAGGAACATGAACGACAACCCGATCGGCGAACGACGACCGATCCGCATTGCCGATGTCGAGTGGGAGGACTTCAGCGATCCCGACGAACCCGATCGGGAGCCGGGGCCGTTGGTGCGCTGGCTGGTCGACCCGGCCTCGGGCAACCGGGTGATGCACGTGAAATCATGGGCGGGCCGCAACGCGGCGGCCCATTGGCACCTGTCCGACACGGTGTATCTGGTGACCAGGGGCGAGTTCATCGTGGAGGGCGAGGAACCCTACCGACAGGGCGACCTGCGCTGGGTGCGAGGTGGATTCGCCTACGGGCCGGAGCGGTCGGGCCCCGACGGCTGCGAGTACCTGTTCTTCAGTCTCGGCCCCTACGACAAGCTCGACCCCGACGAACATCCACCCCCGCTGGGCCGATGGGACGACCCGTCCACCTGGGTGGACGGCTACCCCCAGGTCGAACGGGCCAAGCTGACGGACAACAACCCCCGATGAGCCCCGCCGGTGTCCCTTTCGGGGCCACTGCCCAGCCACTGCCCCAGGAGCCCCGATGAGCCTTCGGATCACCCCGTTGGACGCCCCGCTGGGGGCCGAGGTGTCCCGATGAGCCTTCGGATCACCCCGTTGGACGCCCCGCTGGGGGCCGAGGTGTCCCGATGAGCCTTCGGATCACCCCGTTGGACGCCCCGCTGGGGGCCGAGGTGTCCGGGTTCGACTTCGCCGCCCCTGGCGATGCGGGGACCACCGCCCGACTGCGGGCCGCGGTGGACGAGTACCTGCTGCTGCTGTTCCGCAATCCCGAGCCGCCCACCCCGGCCCAGGTGACCGGCTTCTGCGAGTCGTTCGGCCCCCTTCGGCCCACCCTGGCCGACAAGTCCCGCCTGCCCGGCTTCCCCGGCATCAACCGGGTGTCCAATGTGGACGTCGACGGGGTGGTGGGCACCGGGGGCAACGACGTGGTCACCTACCACTCCGACCTGAGCTTCACCCCGCCGCTCATCGAGTTCCTGTATCTGGACGCGGTGTCGCTGCCGTCGTCGGGGGGAGCAACCAAGTGGCTGAACCTGGTGGCCGCCTACCAGGATCTCGACGACGGCCTCAAGGCCCGTATCGACGACCTGGGCGTGGTCTACCGGCTGCGTGACGGGCTGGATTTCGGCGGGTACTTCAAGGCCACCGATGGTCGGTCGCTGCTGGCCGACCGCACCTGCATCTCGCTGGTCCAGACCAATCCCCGCAACGGTCGCCGCAGCGTATGGCCCAACACCGGCCCCGATTTCGCTGCCGAGGTGGAGGGCCTGGATCCGGGCGAGGGGGCCCGCATCCTGGCCGATCTGTTCGCCCACTGCACCCAGGACCGCTACGTCTACGAGCACGACTGGAGCGTCGGGGAGTCGATCCTCTGGCTCAATACCCAGACCATGCACCAGCGCGAGGCCTTCCCCACCGATCAGGTGCGAGAACTCCGCCACGTGAACATCCTCGGCTGCACCGACCCCCGCCAAACCCAACCGGCCCCCCAAACGGGCTCCTGACGCTCAAGCCTGCGGGCCACGATCTCATTGTCCGATCCCCCAACCGGCTCCCCAAACGGGCTCCTGGCCCTCAAGCCCCCCGCCCCAATCCTTCTAACCCTCCGAAATGTCTTCCATTACGGACGGATAGCAAAGTAACCTTCCGAAATGGTGTCCGATTCGGAAGATTGCCCGGGGCACTATGTCGAAACCGAGTGGAACGGGCGACCGGTTAGGGCCTGGGTACCGGCACCGCTCGGCGAGCGCAGCTTCGATCTGAGCGCCTCCACCGCCCGAGCCGGTGAGCAGGCCTGCGCCGCGCTGAGATTGGCCGATGCCCGGCTGCCCGATCATTGGGAACCTCTGGCCCGACTGCTTCTGCGCAACGAGGGAGTGGCCTCCTCGGGGATCGAGGAACTGAACGAGCCCATGGAATCCGTTCTGATCGCAGGACGAACCGGCATGGGCGGCACCCCGGGCTGGGTGGCCGACAACCTGGAGGTGATCGACCGGGCCCTGGATACCGCCCTCGCCCCGCTGACGGTAGCGACATTGCACCAATGGCATCGTCGGCTCATGCGCCACGGGACGCTGCCCCCGCAAATGATCGGGACGTTCAGACCGACGCTGGGCTGGGTGGGGGGTACCACCCCACTGGATGCGGCCTATGTTCCCCCACCCCCATCGAAGATCCCCCGGCTGATCGAGGACATGATCGTCTTCGCCGACGGCACTCCCCCGGATCTCGATCCGCTGGCCCACGCCGCGGTGATCCATGCCCAGTTCGAGGCCATTCACCCCTACGGCGACGGCAACGGGCGTCTCGGACGGGTGCTCATCGGTCGAACACTGCGGCGACGAGGCATCACCGTTAGGTCAACCGTTCCCATCAGCATGGCCATCGCCCGCGACCCCGGGGGCTACCTCTCCGGTCTTCGGCTGTTCGAGCAGGGGGCACCCGACCCATGGATCAGATGGTTCGCGGGAGTCGCCGAGACGGCCGCTTCCACCACTCATCGGATCATCGACCACACCACCACCCTCATGGCCCGGTGGGAGCAGACGATCTCGGGCTTGCGAGCCGACCACTCGGCCCGAGCCCTGCTGACCCACCTGCCCGCCCACCCGATCCTCAGCGCCGGTGATGTGGCCGCGCTGCTGGGAGTCAGCGAACGCACCGCCCGCACCGCCCTGGCCGCACTGGTGGACTTCGGCATCCTGTCCCCCGCCGACTTCCCGACCCCCGCCCCCGGCCGCAACCGCCACTGGTTCATCGCCCCCGATCTTCTCCGACCATGGGGCATCTGAGGACCGTTGCCCGACTTCGCCCCGCGCCCACGAACTCGCCCACAGGCACCGAGGGACGACCACCATCCGGGCCCGACTTCGCCCCGCGCCCACGAGCCGGCCCAAGATCTAGTAATCCAACCCGAAAGGGACTTGACCATGACCATACGTACACACCGGCACCGCGCCGTCGCTCTGACCGCGGTGGTGGCGCTCATCCTCGGGACGGGCGCGGCTCCGGTGGGCGGGCAGACCTCCGGCGACTGGCGTGATGACCTGATTGCCCGCCAGGAAACGCTCATCGCCCAGCAGGAAGCCCTGATCGTGGCCCAGGAGTCGCTGCTGAACGCCTACCGATGCCGGTTCGACATCGACACCCAAATGGTCCCCGACGGCTGCCCCGATCCGACCCCCACCCCACCGGAAGATCCACCCACGGACACCCCCGACCCACCAGAAGACACCCCCGACCCGCCAGAAGACACCCCCGACCCGCCAGAAGACACCCCCGACCCGCCAGAAGACACCCCTACGGACACCCCCACCCCGCCAGAGGATCCACCCATGAACACTCCTATCCCGCCGGAGGGCACCACCGAGGCCCAGTGGGAACACCTCCGCCAATGCGAGTCGGGCGGCAACTACCGGGCCCACAACCCCGCCGGCCCTTACCTGGGGGCCTACCAGTTCCTCCAGAGCACCTGGGACGGGGTGGCCGGCCGCCACTA
Organism: Acidimicrobiales bacterium; assembly: GCA_965115985.1. GTDB lineage: Bacteria > Actinomycetota > Acidimicrobiia > Acidimicrobiales > Bin134 > Poriferisocius. Next base: position 2,841,553 of record OZ220474.1, on the reverse strand, counting down.
CCCCCACCTGGTCGGCGTGGACCCCCGCGATGCCGCTCCCCTCGATCAGGACCGCATGGCCTACGGCCTATACACCGAGCGGGGATGGCAGCCATGGCCGGCCTGTGGAGCCCCCTTCCGGTCTTCCTAACCGGTCGCCCCAGCCCAAGCCACCGACCCCGTCGGCACGCTGCCAATTTCATACGTTGTTCGACGACTTCGGAGTTCAATTACGTCCAAGGTGCGAACAGCTATTTTGACAAATAAGCGGTTCACGAATAGCTAGTAGCGCTCACCGGGCGATAACGCACCGTGAGCACTACTAAACGTTCGTGAGGAGGAGGCCGGTTGTGCGAGACATGAGAATCGGGGCGATGGCGGCCGAGGGTACCGGTGACCCTCCGGTGCCGGGGATGGACGGGCCGCCCGGTCTGGACGAGATCGTCGAGAACGTCCGACGGTTCGAGGCGCTGGGCCTGGACACCGCGTGGATCGCCAACATCGAGATCGACGCGGTCACCGCATCGGCGGTGGCCGGTGCCGCCACCAGCCGCATCGAGATCGCCACCGGGGTAACTCCCACCCCCATGCGCCACCCCTTCGCCCTGGCCCAGCAGGCCGCCACCGCGCAGGCCTCCTGCGGGGGGCGCTTCACCCTGGGTATCGGCCTGTGCCACCAGGGGATGGTGGAGAACCTGATGGGCCTGTCCTACGCCCGTCCGGCCCGCCAGATGAAGGAGTACCTGGAGATAGTGGGCCCCATGCTGCGGGGTGAGCCCATGAACTACCAGGGAGAGATCTACACCACCCGGTGGCGGGGTCTGTCCCATGCGCCCCCCACCGAGATCATCGTGGCCGCCATGGGGCCGATCATGCTGGGTCATGCCGGTCGGCTGGCCCGGGGAACGTTCGTGTGGGCCACCGGCCCCAACACCCTGGCCGACTACGTGATTCCCACCATCAAGGCGGCGGCGCAAGATGCCGGTCGCCCCGAGCCCCGGGTGGCGGCCGGGTTCCCGATATCGGTGACCGACGACGCCACCACCGGCCACGAGGCCGCGGCCCGCACCTTCGCCCACTACAAGGACATCCCCTCCTACCGGGGAATGCTCGACCGCGAGGGCCGTCCCGGAGTGGAGGATCTGGCCGTCACCGGCGACGAGAGCGCGGTCGCCACCCAACTGGAGCGCATCCGCGACACCGGGGTCACCGACCTGGTGGCCTTTGTCTACGACACCGACGAATCCTCCCGAGCCCGCACCGAGGCCCTGCTGGGCGAACTGGCCGGGCGGGGCCGAGCTTCGAGCACGGCAATGTAGGGCTCGGGGTCGCCGATCCAACGGAGAAGCCGCAGGTCGTCAACGCCGAGCTTCGAGCACGGCAATGTAGGGCTCGGGGTCGCCGATCCAACGGAGAAGCCGCAGGTCGTCAACGCCGAGCTTCGAGCACGGCAATGTAGGGCTCGGGGTCGCCGATCCAACGGAGAAGCCGCAGGTCGTCGGCATTGCGGAGGCCTGATAGTACGGCGTGGAGTTCGTCCTGGGAGGCCTCGATGGTGGCGGCGGGGGGCATGCGGTCGGCCACTCCGACTATGCGGGTCTGGTCACCGAAACGCAGCACCAGTCCTCGCAACCCGGCATCGATGATGCGGCGGCCCAGATCGGCAGCCAGCTCGTCGAACCCCGGGTCGGGGTCGGGGGTGGGGGTCACCCCGGCTCCGGTTGGTTCCGTGTTCCGCTCTGCGTCCCAGTCCGGGTCATGCTCCCTTTGTCGCTCTGCGTCCCGCTCCGGGCCCCGCTGCCGGTTTCGTTCCGGGCCCGCAGTTCGGCGGCGGTGGGGCGGTCGAGGCCCAGCATGCGGATGGCGTTGTCGCGGCAGATGGCATCCACCTCGGGCTGGGTCAGGTGGGCCATCTGGGAGGCCAACAGCTCCCGGGAGTGGGGCCAGGTGGAGTCGGAGTGGGGGTAGTCGGTCTCGGTGGTGATGGTTTCCAGGCCGATGGCGTCGATGTTGGCCAGGCCCACCCGATCGTCGAAGAAGCACACGAACACGTGGTCCCGGAAGTAGGTGGACGGCGGCTCGGGCACCTTGTCGGCCACCCCGCCCCAGGCGGCGTTCTCCCTCCACACCACGTCCACCCGGTCCAAAATGTAGGGCAGCCATCCCATCTGCCCCTCCGAGTAGGCCACCTTGAGGCCGGGGAAACGGACGAACACTCCCGACATCAAGAAGTCCACCAGGGAGTAGGTGGCGTTGGAGTGGACCAGTGCCGAGCCCACCACACCGGGAGCGTCCGCCGAGGTGGACACCATCTTCGAGGACGAACCGATGTGCATGCACACCACGGTGGCCGTCTCCTCGCAAGCGGCGAAGAACCGATCCCAGTAGCCGGAGTGGATCGAGGGCAGGCCCAGATTGGGAGGTATCTCCGAGAAGCACACCGCCCGCACTCCCCGCTCGGCGTTGCGCCGGACCTCGGCCGCGGCCAGATGCACGTCCCACAACGGAATGAGGCACAGCGGGATCAGCCGCCCGTCGGAGGGGCCGCACCACTCCTCCACCATCCAGTCGTTGTAGGCCTGCACGCACAACCGGGCCAGCTCCATGTCGGAGGCCTCGGCGAAGACCTGACCGCAGAACCGGGGAAACGACGGGAAGCACAGCGAGGCGTCCACGTGGCCAATGTCCATGTCGGCCAGCCGGGGCTCCACCTGCCAGGCCCCGGGCTGCATCTCGTCGAAGGTAATGCCCACCATTTGGAGTTGGTCACGGGGAAAGGCCACCGCCGAGTGAGTGCGAACCATCGGGTAGTGGAGGTCCTCGTAGTGCCACCAGGCAGTGGGGCGGCCCACCCCCTCGGTCCACGAGAGCACACCCCCCTGGTAGGAGATCTCGGCGGGGGCGGTCACCACCCGGGGGCCGGCGTCGGCGTAGCGGGCCGGCAGCCGGGACCGCCACACGTGGGGCGGTTCGATGACATGGTCGTCCACCGAGACTATGGGCGGGATCTCGATGACATGGTCGTCCACCGAGACTATGGGCGGAATCTCGATGGCCCCCTCCAGGGGCGGCTCGCCGAGGGGCGCATCCCGACCCCGGGGGGTGCCTGCGGCAGCGGCCATCACCGCACCGATATGGGGAACAGCCCCAGAGCGGCAGCGGCCATCACCGCACCGATATGGGGAACAGCCCCAGAGCGGCAGCGGCCATCACCGCACCGATATGGGGAACAGCCCCAGAGCGGCAGCGGCCATCACCGCACCGATATGGGGAACAGCCCCAGAGCGGTGTCGCCCTCGGGCTCGCCGGGGGTGAACTCCACGTTCAGCCCCTCCAGACCCCGGGTGAAGGCACCGGGGCGGAACCGGGGCTCGTGGAAGGGCTCCAACCTCATGTCGGGTATCCGGCGCATCAACTCCTCGAACATCACCTTCAGCTCCAGGCGGGCCAGCGACGCCCCCAAGCAGAAGTGGGTGCCGAAACCGAAGGAGAGATGGTGGCGGGCGTCACGACGCACGTCCAACCGGTCGGGGTTCTCGAACGCCTCGGGGTCGCGATTGGCCGAGGCGTACATCAACAACACCTGATCGCCCTGGTTGAGGGTTCGGCCGTGCAGTTCGTGGGTGGTGGTCACCGTGCGGCGCATGTTGAGGATGGGCGACACGTAGCGGATGAACTCCTCCACCGCGGTCTCGCCGATCACCTCGGGCTCGTCGATGAGGATTCGGCGTTGATCGGGGTTCTCCATCAGGGCCAAACAGGTGGTGCCGATCACGGTACGGGTGGTCTCGGCTCCGCCGTCGAGCACCAGCAGCACCTCGTGCATGATCTCCTCGTCGCTCAGCGGCTTGCCGTCCAGTTCCTTGTGGGCCCACATGGAGATGAGGTCGTCCTGGGGGTCGGACCTGCGCTTCTGAACCAACTCGTAGGTGATCGCCCCCCACTCCTCGATGGCCCGATCCCCCTGCACGGTATGGAAGGCGGGGCCGCCACCGCCCTGCATGGTGGCCTCGGACCAATGCATGACCCGGGGCCACAGCTCGGGGGGATAGCCCAGCTTCTCGCCGATCATGTAGGCCGGTAGCGGGGCGGCCAGGTCGTAGACCACGTCGCAACACCCTCGGGGCGACACCCGGTCGATCAGCTCGGTGACCACCGCCCGGATCCGGTCCTCCAGCCTGCGCACCGCCCGGGGGGTGAACTCCCGAGCCACCAGCATCCGCTGGCACTGGTGGGCGGGGTCGTCCATGTTGATCATGGAGTCGGACATGTCGATCCGGGGGCGACTGCCCGATGCCGAACTGTACAGGTCGGTGTTCTTCTCCACCGCCAGCACGTCGGCGTGGCGGGACACTCCCCAGAGCTCGTTGCGGTCGTCCCAGTACACCGGGTCGTTCTCCCTCAACCAGGAGTAGACCGACCAGGGATCCCGGGCGTACATGAACCCGTCCAGCAGATCGACCGTCCGGTGCATCTCAACAGTTGCCATGAACGGCGATGTTAGTGGCCGAGCCGAGAACCGGGTCGCCCGACCGAGGCCGACCCGCCCGACCGACCCTCAGCCGGCGGCGAAATTGCGGGCCACGAACTCAAGGTGGAAGAGCACCCCGAAGCGGCGTGACCTCAGCCGGCGGCGAAATTGCGGGCCGCGAACTCCCGATGGAAGAGCACCCCGAGACGGCGTGACCTCAGCCGGCGGCGAAATTGCGGGCCGCGAACTCCCAGTTGACCAGATGGTCGAGAAAGGCCTCCACATAGGCGGCCCGAGCGTTCTGGTAGTCGAGGTAGTAGGCGTGCTCCCACACGTCCACCACCAGCAGGGCCCGGCGGCCGTGCCGCAGGGGCAGGTCGGCGTTGGCCGTCTGCACGATGTCGAGGCCCCCCTCGTCGGCCACCAGCCAGGTCCAGCCCGAGCCGAACAGCCCCACCGATGCATCGGCGAACTTCTGGCGGAACCCGTCGAGCGATCCGAAGGCCTCGACGACTGCCGCACCCAACGGCCCCGAGGGGCTGCCGCCGCCATCGGGGCCCATGGAATGCCAGTAGAAGGTGTGGTTCCATATCTGGGCCGCATTGTTGAAGATAGGGCCCTCGGCCCCCATGACCACCTCGTCCAGCCCTGCACCCTCCCACTGGGTACCGGCGGCCAGACGGTTGAGGTTGGCCACGTATCCGGCATGATGACGGTCGTAATGGAAGCTCAGCGTGTCGGCGCTCACGTAGGGCTCGAGTGCTTGGTGTCCGTAGGGAAGGGGGGGAAGCTCAAAGGCCATAACGGTAGATCACGCTACCGGCAGAGAAGCCTCTACTGGTAGCCGTGAACAACCGGATGAGCGATTGGTGGCGAAGGCTTACGGGAGACGGACGTCGGGGAGTGGGTAGCGAAGACTACGGGAGGCGGACGTCGGGGAGAGGGTGGCGAAACAGGCGGGCTGCGTTTTCGTGGGTGAGTTTGCGGATGACGTCGTTGCTCAGGTGCCCCAGTTTCGACTCCAGGGTGTCCTGGCACTCGGGCCAGGTGGAGTCGGCGTGGGGATAGTCGGTCTCCACCATGGTGTGGTCCAGATTCAGGGCGATCACCGCGTCGATGGACGACGGGTCGTTGATGGTGCAGTAGTAGAAGTTGCGCAACAGCACCTCGTGGGGACCGACGTCGGCTCCACCGGGCCACATGTCCCGGCCATGACCGGAGATCTCGATCTGATGCTTGAGCCGGTCGTACATGATGGGCAGCCATCCGCAGCCCCCCTCCGACATGGCTATCTTGATATCGGGATAGCGCACCGGGATGCCCGACCACACCCAGTCGGCCGCCGCGGCGTAGGCGTGCATCTGGAACATGGTGGCCCCCACCCCCAGCGCCGGGCCGCCGGGGTCCTTGGGCATGACGTGTCCCGACGACGCCACGTGCAGGCAGATCACCGTGCCGGTCTCCTCGCAGGCCCGCCACACCGGATCCCACCAATCGCTGTGGATGGACGGCAGGCCGATGTTGTGGGGAATCTCGGGCAGGGTGACGGCCACGAACCCCCGGTCGGCGTTGCGACGGATCTCGGCCGCGGCCAGATCGGCATCCTTGAGCCAGGTGATGCCCATGGGGATAATCCGTTCGGGGTAGGAACCCCACCATTCCTCGTGGATCCAGTCGTTGAACGCCCGGGTGACCGCGAGACCCAGGTCGGGGTCGGAGCAGTCGGAATAGACCCGGCCGCAGAACCCGGTTATCTGGCTGGGGAAGCAGATCGATGCCCATATACCGCCCAGGTCCATGTCGTGGATACGGGCCTCGATGTCCCAGGAGCCCCGGCGCATGTCGGAGAAACGGGCGGGCTCCATGGTGAAGTCGTTGCGGTCGGCCCGTCCCACCAGGGCGTTCAGACCGAGCTGGGGGTAGATCTGCCCGTCGAACTCCCAGTGCTGGCCGCCGTCCTCGCGCTCGACGACCCTGGGAGCCCGATCGGCGTAGCGGGCGGGCACCCGGCCCTCGAACAGCCAGGGCGGCTCCACCAGGTGGTCGTCAACCGATATGAGGGTGTAGCGGACCCGCTGGGGTTCGGGATCGGGAAGCAGCCGGTCGCTGGGCTTCTCGTGGACATCGACGATGGTCATGGGCGAAGCCTACGGCGACCGGGGCCGACGACGCTACAAGCAGTGGACCAACCCCCGGCGGCGACGGCATTGCGAGCAGTGGACCGGCGACCGGCGGCGACGGCACTGCGAGTAGTGGACCGGCGACCGGCTTATTCCAGTCCGGCGGCCCGGAATGCCCGGCTCAATAGCGGGGGAACCTCTCCTCCCGTGGCCTCCTCCAGATCCTCCTCGGTCTCCGATGGTTCCGGAGAGGCCGGGGAAACATCGTCAAAAAGCACCAGATCGTCATCCGCCTCGGCCCGATCCGAACGGGCATCGTCGAGCAGAACCAGCTCGGGTTCCGCTTCGATGGGCACAATCGGTGACCGCATATCCTCCTGGGTCCATCCCGTCGGCACCACTACCCCATCGGCATGGACACTGCACAGGGGTACGCCGGTGGCGCTGGTCTCGTCACTGAGGTCGGCCACATGAGCCGACAGATCCCGGGCGTTGATCAACAAAATGGCCGAGGCCGGTTCGGCACATAGAACCCGTGCGCAAAACGTTTCCGACATACCGAAGAAGCTACTCCCGCCAACCTGAGGGATGGAGGATACCCACCGCGTGGCTTGGCCCCTGAGCCCACCATCCATAGCAGGATACCCACCGCGTGGCTTGGCCCCTGAGCCCACCATCCATAGCAGGATACCCACCGAGCGGCTTGGCCCCTGAGCCCACCATCCGCCGGTTGTGCCGGTTGTGCCGGTGCGGTTGACCCCCCTGGACAATCCCCCTAGACAATGGGGTGATGGGAACGAACCCGGTCGAGCACCGGGCAGTGGCCACATTGGCTCGCCAGTTGGAGCTGTGCCGGATATCCGCGAACAAAGTCGGGGTGGTGCTGGCCGACGACTACACCGATCCCTTGCTGGTGGCGACCGCCGCCGAAGCGTTGGCCCGGGTCGGGGCCGATTCGCACACCGTTCTGATGAACGATCTACCCCTGAACGGTCAGGACGTCGGCGTGGCGGCCACCAACCTGACCGCCTTCGGTCGTCCCGAGATGATCGTCAACCTCCTTCACGACCGTACCGATGCCATCGAGGCAATGATCCCCTCCTATGCCCGAGTGCTTTCCGTGGTGGCCGACGGCATCGACGACCTGCGGGGAGTCGTCCCCCATACCGGATTGAGCCGTCGGGCCGGCCGAGGGCTGGATCTGCTCGAAGCCGGCCAGGAGCTGAACGTCGGCGACTCCGACGGCACGAACCTACGAATGGGCCTGAGCGACACTCACCGATGGAGGCACGACGGGCTGGCCATCGTCCCCGGTGCGGTGGTGGAGTGGCCTCGGGGCGGGATCGGGACGGCCCCGGCCCCGGAAACCGCCGAGGGCACGGTGGTGATGTCCCCCGGTGACATCTGGTTGCCCATGGGCTGGTACGTCCGGTCGCCGGTGACCCTGACCTTCGAGAAAGGGCTCATGGTCGATATCGATGGCCCGAACGGCGAGATCGATGCCGTCCGAGCCCAACTGGCCTCGGTCGGCTCCCGGTCGGCCTACCGACTGGCCACGGTGGAGATCGGCTTGCAGTGGATCGACCGACCCCGACCCCCCGCCCTCTTCGAACCCGGATTCCCCGACTCCCTCAACGTGGGCGACCGTTACGGCCACGTGGTCATCACCACCGGTGAGACCCCCACGGTCGGCGTCGCCTGCTGTCTGCGGAGGGCCACCGTGGCCGTGGACGAGGTGGCCGCCGTCCGGGCCGGATGCCTTCAAGGAGAACTGGCCCCCGACGTCTACGAGCAGGCCGCCCACCGCCATCCCCTGTGAGCAACCGGGATTGCCCCCCTCGAGCAGAACCACTGTCACCCGCCCCCTGCCCACCGGCTCCCAACCCCGAACCGGGATTGCCCCCCTCGAGCCGCACCGCGGTCACCCGCCCCCTGCCCACCGGCTCCCAACCCCGAACTGGGATTGCCCCCTCGAGCAGAACCACTGTCACCCGCCCCCGATAAGGTCAACCGAATGGAGATGCGCAGCATTGGGAGCCTGCCGGTATCGATGATCGGACTGGGATGCAACAACTTCGGTATGGCCATCGATGCCGAGGCCACGCAGTCGGTGGTGGATGCCGCCACCGACGCCGGGATCAACTACTTCGACACCGCCGACCTCTATGGTCGGGGCAAGTCCGAGGAGTTCTTGGGCGCGGCGGTGGCCGGAAGGCGGGACGAGGTGGTGATCGGCACCAAGTTCGGGCACCCCGGTGCCCTGCCCGAGGGACAGCGGGGGGGCGACCCGGCCTGGATCCGCCGAGCCGTGGATGCCAGCCTCACCCGGCTGAACACCGACCGCATCGACCACTACCAACTCCACATGCCCGACCCCGACACCCCCCAGGCCGAGACGCTGGGGGCACTCCAGGAGCTGGTCGATGCGGGCAAGGTGCTCGAGATCGGTTGCTCCAACTTCAGCGCCGAGCAGATCGACGAAGCGGCCGGGGCCGCGGCCGGGATCGGAGCGGGCCACTACGTCACCGTTCAGAACCACTACTCGGTGCTGACCCGGGGCGTGGAGGACGACGGGGTGGCCGAGGCCTGCGAGCGCACCGCCATGACGGTGGTGCCCTACTTCCCCCTGGAGTCCGGGTTGCTGACCGGCAAGTACTCCGGGCTCACTCCGCCCGAGGGAACTCGCCTGTCCATGTGGAAGGGTGAAATGCGGGACATGTTCTTGAGCCAGGACAAGCTGGGCGCGGTGAGCCGACTCATCGACCATGCCACCGGCCAGGGTCGCAGCATCCTGGAGCTGGCCATCGGATGGCTGGTGTCCAATCCGTCGGTGGCCACGGTCATCTGCGGCGCGACCAAACCCTCCCAGGTCACCGCCAACGTGGCTGCGGCCAACTGGTTCATGAGCCCCGACGAACGATCCGAGATCGCCGCGATGGCCTGATGCGCCCGTGCTGCCTGCCCCCAACCTGATGGGCCTGTGCCGGCCTGATGGTCAAGGGCTCATGGGGCCGGGGTTTCATGGATCAAGGCGAACCAGGAATCAGAACAAGTCGTCGATCAGATCCCAGACCGCATCGTAGAGAACCGTCATAGGGTCGGGGTCGCCGATGTCGCCGACCACTTCCATGTAGAACTTGATGAGGGGCTCGGTGCCGCTGGGGCGAAGCGACACCCGGCCACCGTCGGCCAGATCGAACCGGAGCACGTCCGCGGGATGAAGCCCCCCCACTCCATCCCGGTAGTCGGTCGTCCCGACCACCTCGGCGTCGCCGAACCGGGGGGGCGGGGCGGCTCGAATCGCGTCCATCACCTCCGAGGCGGCGCAGTCTTCCAACTCCACCACGATCTGATCGGTGCGGTGAAGACCGAACTCGGCCATCAGCCCGTCGAGCCGGCCGATGGGGGTGAGAAGGGGTGATTTGCACATGGCCACGAAATGCAGGGCCGCGCTGATGCCGTCCTTGTCCCTGACCCGGTCGTTGCAGGCGAAGCCCAGAGCCTCCTCGTAGCCGAAAACCAGCTTCCACTGCTTGCCGTCGGCCCGGGGTCCGAGGTTGTCGGCCGCTCGGGCAATCCACTTGAACCCGGTGAGCGTCTCCACATAGGTGGCCCCCCGGGCCTCGGCGACGCGTTTCACCAACCGGCCCGAGACAATGCTGCCGGCCACCACCCGCTCGTCACCTCCGGGGGTGGTCTCCAGCATCCAATCGCACAAAAGAGCACCGATCTCGTCGCCGCTCAGGATGCGCCACTTGTGCCGGCTGACCGACATCTTTTTTCCGGCTGGGCCGGGGTCGGCCCTACCGGTATCGACCAACCCCGAATCGGTGACGATCCCCTGCTGGGAGGAAACCCTGATTGCCGCGGCCATTCGGTCGGCATCGGGATCGGTGGCCAGAGCCAGAGGCAAAGCCCGCGCCGCCCGCGAATCGTCGGACTCCGGTTCAAGCGGCAGAGCCCGCGCCGCCCGCGAATCGTCGGACTCCAGTTCTATCGGCAGAGCCCGCGCCGCCCGCGAATCGTCGGACTCCGGTTCTATCGGCAGAGCCCGCGCCGCCCGCGAATCGTCGGACTCCAGTTCTATCGGCAGAGCCCGCGCCGCCCGCGAATCGTCGGACTCCGACTCTATCTGTCCGGCCACGAACATGGCCTTGTGCAGGGTTTCCTCGTCTTCCGGGTTGGGTGAGAACACGTTGCGGAACCATGGATCGGGCTCGGCCTCGTCCTCCACCACATGGAGCGGGCCATCGATGACATAGCCGAGGGCGGACCGAAGAACGGGCAGGCCGACGCCCTGAAGTGGGGTATAGGCCACCGGGTAGAACCCCCTCCCACGAGTGGTCACATTGGACGAGATGGCCGCCAGGTAGCGGTCCACCACCCCATCCGTGCTGTCGGGCGCATCGACCCTCTTGGGGTCGGCGAGGCTGGCGGACGCATCCGTGTTGTCGGGTCCATCGACCCTCTTGGGGTCGGCGAGGCTGGCGGACGCATCCGTGTTGTCGGACTGCTTCGGGGATGGAAACGGGGGCGGCAGATCCCTCGGGGGCAGAGGCTGGGCGGCCATGGCTGCTTCGATGGCCCGGTCGTGGGGCGGGACGACTTGGGCACCGTCGGCCATGTACAGCTTGAGGCCGTTGTCGCCGGCCGGATTGTGGCTGGCGGTGGCCATGACCCCGGCCCGGGCCCCGAGATCGGTGACCGCAAAGGCCAGCACCGGGGTGGGCAACCGGGGGGGTAGCAGCATCGGCCGGCAACCGGCCGCCGCCAGCACCGCGGCAACCTCGTTGGCGAACACATCGGAGTTGTTGCGGGCGTCGCAACCGATCACCACCTCGGCGTTCTCGGGGAGCCACTCGGCCAGCGCGGCGGCGAACTGGCGAACCACCACCCGGTTCATCCGGTTGGGCCCGACCCCCATCGGACCCCGCATCCCCGCGGTACCGAACCGGAGCCGGTCGCCGAACCGAGCAGCGATCCCGTCCTGGTCGCCGGTCTTGAGCAGGAACTCCAATTCGAGTCGGGTGACCGGATCGGGATCGGCGGCCAGCCACTCCTCGGGGGTGGGGATGGGGGGGTTCACAGCGACTCCACGATGGTTCTCAGCACCTCGGTCACCCGAGGCCCCGCGGCCCGGCCGGCATCGAGAACCTCCTGATGGTCGAGCTTGCCCGCCATGCCCGCGGCCGCGTTGGTGACCAGCGACACTGCGGCCACCTCCGCACCCAGATGGTGAACGGCGATGGCTTCGAGCACGGTGGACATGCCCACCATGCTGGCCCCCATACGGGCCAGCATGGCGATCTCCGCCGGGGTCTCGAAGTGCGGCCCCACCAATCCGGCGTACACCCCCTCGGCCACCGACGGGTCGGCCCGGCGCACCGCCTCCCGAATGCGGGCCGAGTACAGATCGGTCAGGTCGGTGAACCGAATGGCGTGGCCGGCGGGCGGGGCCGGACCCGACAGCGGGGACTGACCGGTGAGGTTTATGTGGTCGCGAATCAGCACCGGTCGGCCCACCCCGAGCTCGGGGTTCATGGAGCCGGCCGCGTTGGTGAGCACCACGGTGGCGCACCCGGCGGCCACCGCCGCCCGCACCCCGTGAACCACGTCGGCCGGCGGGTGGCCCTCGTAGAGGTGAACCCGACCGGCCATCACCAGCACCCTGCGACCGCCCACGACGGTGGCACCAAGGGTTCCGCCGTGGCCCGGCACCGAGGACGGGTGGAATCCGGTGATGGACTCGGCCGCGACCTCGTCGATCACCGGACCCAATCCTTTGGCCACCTCGGCCCAACCCGACCCCAGCACGACCGCGACGTCGAAGGAAACACCCAGACGCTCGACCATTTCGGCACCGGCCCGCTCGGCCCGCTCGAACGGATTCATGCCCCAATGCTATTCACGTTCTATGCCATTCATCTCCCAAAAGTAGGCAGCACCAGCCATCCCTCCACGACACCGCTCATTGGTGGGCCAGATGGGCCAGCGAGCCGAATGGGCGGGCTCCGAACCGGCCGATGGTCTCGGTGGCGGCCAGGGAGCCCAGCCATCCGCACCGGGCCAGGTCCATCCCCCGGGTCCAACCGTGGAGAAACCCGGAGGCGTACAGATCCCCGGCTCCGGTGGTGTCCACCACTTGGGACACCGGCGCGGCTGGCACCTCGATGATCTCGGTCGGGGTGACCAGAACCGAGCCCGCCGCCCCCCGGGTCAACGCGGCCACCGCGCACCGCCCCTGCACCGCGGCCACCGCGGCGTCGAAGTCGTCACCGGTTCCGTACAGGGTGCAGATCTCGCGCTGGTTGCCGAACAGCAGGTCGATGGGACCGTCCACCAGATCGAGCCACTCCTGGTGGTGGCGCTCGACGCAGAAGCCGTCCGACAGGGTGAACGAGATCGTTCCCCCCGCAGCCGAGCAGATCGAGATGGCCTTGCGGATGGCCTCCTTGGTGACATCCACGTCCCAGATGTAACCCTCGCAGTACAACACCCGAGCCGCCCCCACCAGGTCGGGGTCGATGTCGTCGGGGTGCAGCTCGGTGCTGGCCCCCAGATACGTGTTCATGGTGCGGACCGCATCGGGGGTCACGACGATGAGACACCGGGCGGTGGGCGGCCCGGTCGTGGCCGGAACCACCTCGAAACGCACTCCCAGCGCCCGTATGTCGTGGGCGAACACCTCGCCGAGCTGGTCGTCACGCACCTTGCCGATGTAGCCCACCCGCCCCCCGAACGAAGCCACCCCGGCCACCGTGTTGGCCGCCGAGCCCCCCGAGGTCTCCATGGCCGGAGCCATGGCCCCGTAGAGATATCGGGCTCGCTCGGCGTCGATCAGCGTCATGGCCCCCTTGACCAGTTCGTGGGCCTCGATGAAATCGTGCTCCTCGCTGCTGATCACATCGACGATGGCGTTGCCGATCCCCACCACATCCAGATTGCCCACCCAACCTCCCCCGATCCGGCGCGCCCGGAGACTACCGAAGAGGAACGATCACCTCACATTGGATGCCATAGGCGGTGAGCGCCGCCACCAGCACCGATGCGTCGATAACCGTGCTCATCGGCGATCGACGTCTCGGGCTTCGAGGATCTCCGAAACCGAGACGCTGGTACCCGCAGCCTGCTTACGACGGCGCACCTCCTCGAGCCAGGACTCCACCGATGGCCTAGCCGCAAGTCGCTCCAGCTCGCCGCGCAAGTACTCCTGCATGGATTGGTGCTTCAAGGCTGCTCGTGCCGCCAATACGTCTCGAACCTCCTCCGGCACCCCCCGAATGGTGATCCGAACCGACACGACTGCATTGTCCCAGCGTTGGCATCATTTCGCAATCGTCGTAACCGGCTGCCCACTCCACCCAGCAGGCGGCCGCACACCCACTAACTCCATTCGGACACCAGTATGGACAACCTGATGGACAATCCATAGGGTAGATAGTAAGAATATGCTGGTGAAAGCGTACGAAGAGTCGCACCCCTGGATCACATTCGATGCCACTGACATCAACGACCTCTCGCCGCAAACATGGATGATGCTGGGACAGGCGGAGGCAACCTGCCGACACCTGGCCTCCACGCCGCTGCGACCCGAGGTCGTCGCAGAGATGAACGAGATGGCTCTCATCAAGGGGGCTTCAGCCACCACCGCCATCGAGGGCAACACCTTGACCGAGGAGCAGGTGGCCGGCATCTACCACGGTGACTACGCCGCACCCCCCTCTCGGGCCTACCAGGAGAGGGAGGTAAGGAACGTCCTCGAAGCCGTGAGTGCCATCGACCGCCAAGCAGTGGAAGGCGCCCTAACTCCGGTTACTGCCGATCTGATCTGCGACTACAACCGCCAAGTACTCGAGGGCACCGCGTACGACGACACAACCCCGGGGTTGGTTCGGGAACATTCGGTGATTGTGGGTAACTACCGGGGGGCACCGCCTCAGGACTACGCCTACCTCGTGCATCGCCTGGCCGAATGGCTGGAGAGCGACACGTTTCGCCACCAGGACCCCAACCTGGGTTTCGCCCTCGTGGTCGCTCAAGCGGTCTACGCCCATCTCTACATAAGTTGGATACACCCGTTCGGCGACGGCAACGGTAGGACTGCCCGGCTGCTGGAGTTCATGCTACTGGCCCGATCAGGACGTATGCCTCTGCTGGCCGCTCACCTGCTGTCCAACCATTACAACCTAACTCGCGACCGGTATTACCGGGAGTTGGAGGCCGCCAGTCGAGATCGATCGGCCAAAAAATTTGTTTCCTACGCTATCGAAGGGTTCCTCGATGGCTTAAAAGATCAGAGTATCAAAGAACTCGAACAGCAACTCGATTTGACGTGGACCGACCATGTAAATCGGATCATGAGCCAGTTTCCCGCCAGCCCGGCCAACGACCGCCAACGCGCTCTGGTGCTAGCAATGCCCCAAAACGAAGCTGTGCTCAAAGCCGAGTTGCCCAGACTCAGTGCGGAACTAGCCCTACTCTACGCCAGAACCGGGCCCCGCACACTCAGCCGTGACATCAATAAACTGGCCGGTATCGGGTTGATTGTGAAGGAAGGTCGAGGCTGGAAGGTCAATGACTCCGTCATGTGGGGCTTCACTGCCCCGACAGCATCACCCGAGCATTAGAGCTTGTTGGCTTCTACTGGGTGCGGCGGAGAAAATCATCGAATAATGGGACAGTGAATCGATTTTCGCCATGTGCTGGACTGTAAATCATGCCTTTTTGGATCAAGTTCGCACGGCGGGGGGCAACGGACTCTACTCTTACCCCCAGTTCAGCGGCGATGGAGCCTGATCTGTACGGCCCGCTTCCCATCGCGACCATTGCCTGCAAGTATTCTTTTTCTTTAACTGTCAATCGGTCCAGGCGAACGCGGAAGAAATCTCGGTCGAGTGCATCGAGTACAAGAGCCCGTGCCGAACGAACATCTTTGTATGTGATCGGACTGGCTGGGGCGATATCCCACACATGAGAACCCCATACTTGGAGAAAGTATGGATACCCTTTAGATTCATCGACAATAATGTCAACAGCTTCTGGATCGAAACTTACCCCGCGTTCCTGGGCGGGTATGGTAATAACTTCAGCAGCTTGGTCGTCGGATAATGAGTTGATAACTGGGAATGTGAAAAGGCGCTCAGAATAGGATTTTGCTTTTCCAGCCAGTCCGGGTAGTTGTGGCAATCCAGCACCAACAAGCACTACAGGAAGATCTAGCTGTGTCGTGCGATGAATAGCGGCAATTAGCGCGGCAAACTCTTCTTGACCCAAATACTGAACTTCATCGACTGCTAATACAATACCGGATTCACATTTTGAAGCAGCCTCGCCTAAAGCTAGAAACAAGTCCGTCAAGTCTTCGGATAGGATACCTGAGTCGGCTTGCCCAACTTGAGGGTCTAGATCAAAAGACAGGTCCAAGCTGCCTGGCAACCGAAGTGTAAACGAAACCAGCACACGTTGAGCTACCTCTACTGCCGTGCGAGCTGCTTGTCGTATGCGTCCAGCCTGGAACTCCAGCAGCACCCTTCGCAAACGAACCGCCAGGTGGGTTCGGAAGTCCCCGGTTTCCGGGGCCTCCAAAAATACCGTTTTCACTCCTGCTTCGGAGGCTATGCCACAGAATCTGTTCAACAGAACGGTCTTTCCCACACCCCTCAAACCGGTGACCATGCAGCTCTTACCAGGCTTTCCCCGCAAAGCCCGCTTTACCGTTACCTCGAAGTCATCGAGCAACTCCTGGCGTCCGACCAGCGTGGGGGGGTCGGTTCCGGCCCCTGGGCGATACGGATTGTCCTGTCGATCCATTCGAGCACAGCCTATCCCCGCCAAGAACTGCCCACCCAGGTCATCCAGCTTCGGCGGACGCAAAAACCCCCACCCTGTCGGATGGAGCCGCCAAGAACTGCCCACTCAAGTCATCTAACCTCGTTCGATGGCCCAATCATCATCGAACCCGTATCGGTTGCCGCGAACGGTTGTGCCCCGGCGGTACGAGCTGCGGTTGGAGCCCGATCTGGAGGAGTTCACGTTCGTGGGCTCGGTGGCGGTGGATGTGGAGGTGCTGGTGTCGGTGGACGAGATCGTCCTCAACGCCGCCGAGTTGGACATCACCGGGGGCGATCTGGACGGAGTGGCCCTGGCGGGGATCGACTACGACACCGAGCACGAGCGGGCGGTGCTGAAGCTGGTCGAGCCCGCCCCGCCGGGAACGGCCCGGCTGAACCTGCGGTTCACCGGCACGCTCAACGATCGGCTCCGGGGGTTCTACCGCTCCACGTTCACCGACACCGACGGCCACCAGAGGGTGATGGCCACCACCCAGTTCGAGTCCACCAACGCCCGGCGGGCGTTCCCATGCTGGGACGAACCCGACCTGAAAGCGGTGTTCGAGGTCACCCTGGTGGTGCCCGACGGACTGATGGCCATTTCCTCCGGCACCGAGACCGCCTCCCGACCCACCGGCGACGGCCGCCGGGAAGTGTCGTTCGCCCCCACCATGGTCATGTCCACCTACCTGCTGGCATTCGTGGTCGGCCCTCTGGAGGCCACCGACCCCATCGACGTGAACGGCACCCCACTGCGTATCGTCCACCCCATCGGCAAGGGCCACCTCACCGGGTACGCCCTGGATGCCGGAGCGTTCGCCCTCGACTTCTTCGAGAACTACTTCGCCATCGACTATCCCGGCGACAAGCTCGACCTGGTGGCCATCCCCGACTTCGCCTTCGGAGCCATGGAGAACATGGGATGCGTCACCTTCCGGGAGATCCTGCTGCTGGTGGATCCCGACACCTCCACCCAGCAGGAGCGCCAGACCGCGGCCGACGTCATCGCCCACGAGTTGGCCCACATGTGGTTCGGGAACCTGGTCACCATGAAGTGGTGGAACGGCATCTGGCTGAAGGAGGCCTTCGCCACGTTCTGCGAGCTGCTGGCGGTGGATGCCTATCGCCCCGACTGGAAGCGGTGGCTGGCATTCGGGCTGTCGCGGGCCGCGGCCTTCGACGTGGATGCCCTGGCCGCCACCCGAACCATCGAGTACCCGGTCGTCTCTCCCGCCGACGCCGAGGGCATGTACGACCTGCTCACCTACGAGAAGGGGGCGGCGGTGGTGCGGATGCTGGAGCAGTACCTGGGGGCCGACGCCTTTTGCGACGGGGTCCGCCACTACCTCCGGCTCCACTCCTACGCCAACACCGAAACCCACGATCTGTGGGACGCCCTGGCGGAGTCCACCGGCGAGCCCGTCCGGCCGGTCATGGACTCGTGGATTCTCCAGGGCGGCCACCCGGTGGTGACGGTGACCACGGGCGGAGGCGGTGGCGACACTGTCCGACTGACCCAGAAGCGGTTCCGCTACGACGGCCGACCCGACGAAACCCGCTGGCAGGTGCCGGTGATGGCCACGGTGGGCACCGCCACCGCGGAGCGCACCGAGAAGCTGGTGCTGGAGGAACCGGCCGGGATCGAGGTCGGTGACGGGTGGGTGATGGTCAACCCCGGGGCCGACGGGTTCTACCGGGTGGCCTACGAGGACGGGCTGCTGAACCGGCTGCTGGACGACGGCCCCGAGTTGGACCCGCTCCAGCGGTACGTACTGGTGGACGACCAGTGGGCGCTGACGGTGGGCGGGAAGCTGGACGTGGGCGGCTACCTGCGATTCGTCGAGCGCATCGCCGCCACCGAGGACGATCTGGCGGTGTGGCAGAGGCTTGCGGCCACGCTGGCCGACCTCGACCACCTGGTGTCGGCCGACGGACGAGCCGGTCTGCGGAGCCGGACTCGGGATCTGGTCCAACCGGCCCACGACCGGCTGGGGTGGACACCGGCCGCCGACGAGGACGACCGCACCGGGGAACTGAGAGGGGTCCTGGTCCGCGTTCTTGCTCGGGAGGGCGGCGACACCGGGGCGACCGATCGCTGCCGAGAGCTGATGGCCGCCGAGAACGCCGACCCGGCATTGGCCGCGGCCGCCATCGCGGTGGTAGCCGCCGGCGGCGACCGGGCCGATTACGAGGAGATCCTCCGGCGCTTCCAAAACGCCCCCACCCCGCAGCTCGAACGGCGCTGCTTGATGGCGCTAACCGACTTCCCCGACTCGGCGCTCATGGACCGGACCCTGGCCGCCACCCTGGACGGCACCGTACGGAGCCAGGACGCGGGCTTCGTGATACGGGGCTGCCTGGAGAACCGCACACTGGGGCCGCAGGCCTGGGCGTTCACCACCGAGCACTGGGACGAGATCAACCGGCGGCTCCCCTCGGCCATCATCCCCCGAATGCTGGGCGGCATCTGCGCCCTGTCCACCCCCGGAGCGGCCCGGTCGGTGCAGTCGTTCCTCGACGACCACCCCGTACCCCAGGGCTCGATGATCGTGGCCCAGCACCTCGAGCGCCTCCACATCAACGTGGAACTACGGGCCCGGGTGCAAAACGCCCTGGGCCGGCCCGCCGCTTAGCCACCCGGCACCCCGAAACCCTCAACACCGGGGCCGCAACCGCAATGCGAAACGCCCTGGGCCGGCCCGCCCGCCACCCAGCCGTGGACTGCCGCTAGTTGGTGCCCACTGCGGCCCGGATGGACTCCCGGAGGGATCGGGTCGTGGCCAGGACCGCGGTGGGCTCGTAGCCGCAGTGGGCCATGCAGTTCTCGCACCGGGGATCCCGACCCCGGCCGTAGCTGTCCCAATCGGTGGTCTCGATCAGCTCCCGGTAGGTGTCGGTGTAACCGTCGGACATCAAGTAGCAGGGGCGCTGCCAACCGAACACCGAGTAGCTGGGGATGCCCCAGGCGGTACATTCGTAGTCCACCCTGCCCTCCAGAAAGTCCAGGAAAAGGGGGGTGTGGTTCAGGCGCCACTTCTTGCGCCTCCCGCCGGAGAAGGCGTCCCTGAACAGGCGCTTGGTCTGCTCCACCGGCAGGAAGTTCTCCTGGTCGGGGGCCTTCTCGTAGGCATATCCCGGCGAGACCATCATGGAGTCCACTTCCAGGTCGTCGTTCAGAAAATCCAGCACGCTACGCACGTCGTCGGGGCTGTCGGTGCTGAAGAAGGTGCTGTTGGTGGTGACCCGGAATCCCTTCTCCTTGGCCTCGGCGATGGCCTCCACGATCTCGTCGAACACCCCGTCGCGGGCCACGGCCAGGTCATGGCGCTCCCGGAGCCCGTCCACGTGGACCACGAAGGAGAAATAGGGCGACGGCTCGAACAGATGCATCTTGCGCCGCAGCAAAACCGCGTTGGTACACAAGTACACGAACCGCTTGCGCTTGATGAGTGTGGCCACCATCTCGCCGATCTGGGGGTGCAGCAGCGGCTCGCCCCCGGCGATGGACACCATCGGGGCCCCGCACTCCTCCATGGCCCCGACCGCCTCGTCCACGCTGACCCGCTTGCGCAACACCTCGGTGGGATACTGGATCTTGCCGCAGCCGGGGCACTCCAGGTTGCAGGCGAACAGCGGCTCGAGCTCCACGATCAGCGGAAACTTCTCGCGGCGGCGCAGCTTGTTCTTGAGCACGTAGGCCCCAACCCTCGCCGCTTGGCGAACCGGTATGGGCATATCAGCAAACCTCCCTGGTCAGAACCGGCATGGGCATATCAGCAAACCTCCCTGGTCAGAACCGGCATGAGCCGGCGAATGGTTTTCAGCGATCTCATCACCCTCGCTACCACCGCGGGCGACCGCAGCTCGTGTCGGGGGGTGTCGGTCACCACCCTCACCACCGTGGCCGGACCGCGATGGTTCTCCAGCAGCCAGGCCGACTCCATGTCCACCGCCACCGCCCCCCTGTCAGCCAGATCCCGGCGATGCCGGCCGGTGGCCACCTTGGGCACACTGGTCACCGGACCGGTATGGACGGGGAACCCGGCACCCTCCAGGCTCCCGGCCACCAGCGTGGCCGTGGGCAGGTGGATCGGGGAGACGTCGGGAGCCGACACCACGGTGGCCACCACCACGTCGCCGGGCTGGATGCCCTCGGCCACCGCCCCACCCATGCCCACGACCGCCACCGGCCCGTCCACCGGTTCGATACTCCGGCTGCGCTCCGGCCCCATCCCGGTGTGGATCACCGTGGTACTGCGGCCATCGCCGCGAATCCCCCGGCGGGCGGCTCGGGCCTCCAGAACCAGCGGACACCACACGACCAGGCTCAAGACCCCACCCCCGACTCCAGACGGTCGTCGCACCCCACCGTCACCGCGGCACCCTCGTGGCTCGAGCCCAGCGTCCCAGGGCCATCACCGGGAACACCAGGCGGTACAGGTGGTACCGGATGTAGAAATCCCCCGGAAAACCGGTGCCGGTGTACCAGGGCTCGTCCCAACTTCCGTCGTCGCGCTGGTTGTCCACCAGCCATGCCACCCCCCGCCGGGCGGCCTCGCCCGAGGCTTCGCCCCCCGCGATCAACGCCAGCAGCGCCCACGCGGTCTGCGACGGGGTCGATACCCCCCGTCCCCGCCAGGCCGGGTCGTCGTAGGAGCGCAGATCCTCTCCCCATCCACCGTCGTGGTTCTGCACCGACTCCAGCCAGCGGCAGGCGGCCACCACCCGATCGTCGTCGGGCGGCACCCCGGCGCTGACCAGTGCGGGAACCGCGGCCCCGGTGCCGTAGAGATGGTTGGCCCCCCATCGTCCGAACCACGATCCATCGGGTTCCTGCGCGGCACTGAGCCACGCCACCCCCCGATCCACCACCTCCCGGTCCACCGCCAGGCCCAGTCGGTCGGTGTCCAACTCGCACAGCATCTCGATCACATGGGCGGTCACGTCGGCCGACGGAGGATCGGTCACCTCCCCGAAATCGCAGAAGGGCAGTTCGGCCACCAGCCGGGAACGGTTGTCGACGTCGAAAGCGGCCCAACCCCCATCGGAGCACTGCATCCCGTTGGTCCATACCACCGCCCGATCCAGGGCGTCTCGAACCCGCTCGGTATCGGGATGGCGGATGCGACGCAGGGCCAGAGCCACCTCGGCGGTGTCGTCCAGATCGGGGTAGTTGTCGTTCTCGAACTCGAAGGCCCACCCGCCCGGTGCCAAACCCGGACGGCGCTGGGCCCAATCACCGGCCACCCGGACCTCCTCGTCCAGCAGCCAGCGGGCACCGGCCACCATCTGGGGGTCGGCGGGGTCCACACCGGCGTCGGCCAGCGCGACCAGCGCCAGACAGGTGTCCCACACCGGCGACTGGCAGCATTCCAGCCGGCGCATGTCGTCCTCGACGATGGTCCAGGCATCGAACCCGGCCAGGCCTCGGGCCATGATCGGATGGCTGAGGGGATAGCCCTGAAGGTGCAGCGCCAGCAGCGAGTACACCCACGGCGGCTGGATGCCCCCCCAGCAGCCGTCGGCCTCCTGGCGGCCGATGATCCAGCGCTCGGCCCGGGCCAGAGCCCGATCCCTCAGCAGCCGGGGAGGGCGGCGCTCGTATACGTGCAGAGCCCGGTCCATTCGCTGGAACCACCGGGCCCAGGTTCCCGGTGGAGCGGGCTCCATCTCCGGGGGGGTGACCCCGGTGCGGATCTCGTCCAGGTCAAGACCCATGGGGCGCACCGGGCGATGGGCCCCAACCATGGTCAGGGCCACCACGGTCTGGCGAGCCCAGCAGGCGAAGTCGTAGATGTTCAACGGCACCCGCTTGGGCAGAAGGATCACCTCGGGGGGCAGGGCGGGCAGATCCTCCCACCGCCAGAGCCCGAACAGCGCCATCCACAGTCGGGTGAACACCCGGCTGCGCTCCACACCCCCCTCCTCACGGATGTAGGCGGCCGCCTTGGCCATGTGGTCGGCATCGACGGGGTCGCCGGCGTACCGCAGCGCCCAGTAGGCCTCCACCGTGACCGACAGATCGGCGGGGCCCTCGTAATAGGTGGCCCAGGTGCCGTCGGCCCGCTGGCCGTGACGAATCCAGTTGGCGGTCAGACGG
This sequence comes from Acidimicrobiales bacterium, assembly GCA_965115985.1. Classification (GTDB taxonomy): domain Bacteria; phylum Actinomycetota; class Acidimicrobiia; order Acidimicrobiales; family Bin134; genus Poriferisocius. The sequence continues at coordinate 2,819,053 of OZ220474.1, read as the reverse complement.
GTGATCTCCGGGTCGGCAATACCCAGGAACTCCCGCAGGAACAGATCCTCGGCCTCGATGGACACGTTGGTCTCCAGCTCGGCCTTCCACCACCCCTCGATGTCCTGAAGGCTAAGCAGCCGGTCCCGGGCCCGATCCAGACATCCCTGGACCCCCATCAGAAATCCCTGCCCACGATGAACCCGGCCACCAACCGCAGATCCTCGGCCGCCCTGGTCGCCACCGCTCCGCGGGCCTCCAGGGAATCGATGGCCGCCACCGCCGACCGATAATGGGTTCGGGCCAGCGACTCGGTGCCCTCCCGACCACCCCCGGCCTCCACCAGGGCACGGGCAGTGTTCACATCGGCGATGGACGCATCGTCCGAGGCGGCACCGATATCGGAGTCGGCATTGGCGGGCGGATGGGGACGGGCATAGAGAGCGGCCAGATCCGCAGCACCGGTATCGGCGATGGCGGGCGGATGGGGACGGGCATAGAGAGCGGCCAGATCCGCAGCACCGGTATCGGCATTGGCGGGCGGATGGGGACGGGCATAGAGAGCGGCCAGATCGACGGCTGCGGGGGTGGCGCTGTTGAGGGCGATGACCACCGGCAGCGACAGTTTGCGCTCCCGCAGGTCCGAGCCGGCGGGCTTGCCGGTGCGCTCGGGATCGCCCCAGATGCCCAGCAGGTCGTCCACCGCCTGGAAGGCCACCCCCAGGTTCATCCCGTAGTCGGCCAAACCCTCGATGAGAGCGTCGTCGGCCCCGGCCAGGATCGCGCCCACCGAAGAGGCGTACGACAGCAACGCCCCGGTCTTGCCCCGCTCCATGGTCAGGCACTGCTCCAGGGTGGTGCAGGATCGCCCGTCGTTGGCCATATCCAGGCTCTGGCCGGCGATCATGGCGGAAACCGCCCCGGTCAGCGCCCTGGACGCCTCGACCCTCTCCGGGGTGGGATCGGCCAAAAGAACCTCGAAGGCCAGGGCGTGCAGAGCGTCTCCCACCAGGACACCGACCCCGGTACCGAACTTGGCCCACACCGTGGTCCGATGTCGGCGCTCGGTGTCGCCGTCGATGATGTCGTCATGGATCAGCGAGAAATCGTGGATCAACTCGATGGCCACCGCCCCCGGCACTCCGGTTTCAGGCGGAGCCCCCGCGGCCTCGGCCGACAGGATGGCCAGAGCCGGGCGAATCCCCTTGCCCCTGCCCATGAAGTGGTACCTGGCCGGCTCGCCCAACCCGTCGCCCAACCCGGCCAGAGCGTCACCGATGGCCGGATCGACCATCCCCCGGACCCGATCCAAAATGCCGCTAACCGACTCCACCCCGTTCACGCCGTCACCCTCTCGGTCGGTACGGGTGAGCCCGGTGACGTCTCTTCCGATGACGAAGACTTGCCCGGTGACGACGTACCCGATGACGACACGCCCGATGGTGACGACTCGCTCGGCGACGACGACGACACGCCCGATGGTGACGACTCGCTCGGCGACGACACGCGGCAGCAGTGATACAGGGCGAGGCGGGCCGCCCGGTTGCCCGAACGGACCGCCCCCTCCATGGTGGCCGGCCAGCCGGTAGCGGTCCACGCTCCGGCCAGGAACAGCCCCCCAAGGGCCGTAGTGGGGCCGGGCCGCAGTTTGCGAGTGCCGGGGCGGCCGGCAAAGGTGGCCCGGTGCTCCCGGGTCACCACCGCATCCACCACCTCGGCCTCGGTCGCCCGGGGGAATAGATCACAAAGAGCCAGCCGGTAGCGCTCGATCATCTCGTTCGGCCGATCGCCGATCTCGGCAAAAGCCGCCGACTGCGACACCGCCACCACCTGCTCTCCCCGCCCCCGATGCCGGTAAGGGCATCGCCAGAGGCACCGGGATCGTCATCGCCTCCAACCCCGCCAGAAGCATCGGTAGAGCCACCCCGAACCCCGCCAGAAGCACCGGACTCGCCACCCCGAACCCCGCCAGAAGCATCGGTAGAGCCACCCCCAACCCCGCCAGAAGCATCGGTAGAGCCACCGGACTCGCCGTTCCAGGCGGCTGCCTCGGTGCGGTCGAACACGAACTGGACCGGTGAGTCCAGGGCTGCGGCGAAGGGGACGTCCATGATCGGGCGGTCGAACACGAAATGCACGTTGACGATGGGGGACGCGCCCAGATCGGCCAGGTCGGCCTGGTCGGCCACGGTGCCGGGGGGCAGGAGGCCGTCCACCGCGTCGTGGGGCACGGCGAGGATCACCGCGTCGTGGTCGATGCGCCGTCCGTCCACCATCACCGAGGGGCCGTCGCTCACCGCCTCCACCCGGGCACCCAGTCGGATGCTCCCGCCCCGGGCAGTAATCGCTCGGGTGGCGGCATCGCCATGGAGGGCGGCCAGGGGCACCCGGGTCCAACCCAGATCGGCAGCACCGGCATCATCCAGGAACCCGGTGCGGAACACCTTGACCGCCAGGCTCAACGAAGCGTCATCGGCTCTCAGATTCACGGTGGGCAGACAGATCAGGTCCCACAGCCCGGTGATCGCCCGACCGGATTCCCCCCGGGATCGGAGCCAGGCCCCGAAGCTCGTCCCGTCGGTGTCGGGGTGGTCGGGATCCAGGCGGCGCAGGGCCAGCGCGGTGCGAACTGCCCGCAGTCGATCGGCAACCGGGAGCGGTCGATAGCCCAGCAACGACCGGGCCAGATGCAGGGGGGCGGGAGCACCGGTGCGGAAGATACGAGCCGGACGACGACCGGAACCGATCACCGGCACCGACAATCGGCGCTGCTGCACCACCCGGTCGTCCACCCCCAGGCGACTCAGAAAGGCCCGGTACTCGGTGCAGCACCGCATGAACACGTGCTGGCCGTTGTCGAACCAGCGACCGTTGCGCCGGAACGACCAGGTGGCACCACCCAGGCGGGGGGCCCGCTCGTACAGGGTCACCGCCGCGCCCCCGTCGGCGGCGGCCACGGCGGCGGCCAGCCCGGCCAACCCACCGCCGACCACCGCGACCCGCGGCACCGTCGGGCTGTCGTCTGGTGACCGACCCCGCCACGGGACGCCTGAGTCGCCCATCGCCCCACCCGACGACTCGGCCCGCCCCTCGCCCAGGACTCGACGCTTCCCCGCACTACTTGCCATAGCCCCACCCGACGACTCGGCCCGCCCCTCGCCCAGTGACCGACCGGTGGGGGGGCTCATGCCGCTACTCCCACCAGGCTGCGAACCGCTACCCAGGCTTTCTCCCTGGCGGGTACCGACAGCCGCCCCTCCAGCACCGCGGTGGGTCGGGCGGCGATGCGGGCCAGCAAACGGTGGTAGATCCCGGCCATGGCCCCGGTACAGGCTCGGCTGCGACGGTCCAGTCGGTCGAGCAGCCCGAGACCCTCGGCGAAATACCGCTCGGCCCGCTGCGCCTCGAACGCCACCAGCTCCCCGACCGCTCCGGGGGGGCCGGTGAGGTCGGGGGTGCAGCCGAACCGCTCGATGTCGGCGACCGGCAGATACACCCGACCCATGTTCCGATCCTCCACGACGTCCCGCAGAATGTTGGTGAGCTGAAGGGCCACCCCCAGAACATCGGCCAATCGGGCGGCCTCGTCGGGATCGCCGGAAGAACCGAACACTCCCAACGACAGGCGGCCGACCGATCCGGCCACCAGACGGCAGTAGTGCTCGGTCTCCTCGATGGTGGAGTAGGTGGTACCGATTGCGTCCTGCTCGCATCCGGCGACGATCTCGTTCAGTGCGGCCACCGGGATGGGGAATCGATCCATGGCGTGGCGCAGACCCACCAGCACCGGATCATCGGGGTTTTCGAGCCCACCGGCGACCAGGGTGTCGATGGCCGCTCGCAACTCGGCCAGCCGGGTCAGCTTGTCGGCCGGCGGCAACGGGCCGTCGCCCACGTCGTCGATGCGCCGGGCCATGGCGTAGAGGGCGGACATGGCCCAGCGTTTCGGCTTGGGCAGCAGTCGGATGCCGTAGAAGAAGTTGCGGGCCTCCGCCCGGGTGATCCGCTCGCACCGCTGATAGGCATCGGCCGGCCTCATCGCCGCCTCCAGCGCGCCGCGGCGTCCCGCACGGCTCGAACCGCCCTGATCCCCGGTGCCTTGCTCCCCATCGCCCTGATCCCCGGCACTTGGCTCCCCGGTGCCTTGCTCCCCATCGCCCTGATCCCCGACGCCTTGCTCCCCATCGCCCTGCGGGCGGCGACCAGTCGAACCGCATGAACCCCGGTGCGGACCTTCGATGGGGTCCGGGGCCTTCCCAGCACGTCATGGCCTGCTCCGGCGATGGCATCCAGCGCAGCCAGACCGCCGGCCACGTAACCGGCCACCGTCACCCTGGCCCATCCGTCGAGGGAGGCCACCAGCGGCTCGCCCCGGCTCAGCAGTCCGCGGGCACCGTCGCACTGGTGGGCCACCAATCGCCGAAGCGGTTGCGAGGCCCGAGCCGCCCCCAGGTCGTCCTCGCTCACCCCGAAGCGGGCCATCTCGTCGGTCGGGAAATAGATACGACCCTTCTTCGTGTAGTCCTCGCCGATGTCCTGGAGGTGCTCCACCAGTTGCAGGCCGGTACACACCGCGTCGCTGAGGACGATGTTCTCGGGGGTGACCGCTCCGAAGACCGCCAGAACCAACCGGCCCACCGGGTTGGCCGACAGCGCGCAGTACTCGGCCAGCTCGGCCTGGTTCCGGTAGCGATGCTTGACCTGATCCCGCCGGTTGGCCTCGATCAGCGCCAGGAACGGCTCGTCGTCGATGTCCAACTCGGCGAGCAGGGGGGTTAGCCGAGCCATCACCGGGTGAGTGGCGGTGCCGGTGCGGGCCCGGCCGAGTTCGGCCTCCACCCAGTCCAGCGCGGCCCAACGGTCGCCGTCGTACTCGTCGCCGATGTCGTCCACCAGGCGAGCGAACCCGTATATGGCCAGCAGGTGGGACCGGGGGCGCGCCGGTAAGGCCTTCAACACGACAGGAAAGTTCTCGCTTCCCCTCTGGGCCATGATCGAGTTCAGGTCGAACCCGACTTCGGTCTGCACAACGCCCCCCGCTGTGGATCGATTTTCCGGACTCACCCGCTGGTCACCCAGCCAGCCCGAGCATAATAAGAAGTCTTGCCGACAGTCCCCCGGATTGCGAACAATCGGGTGACCATCGAGTCATCTTTTTGTACGCGCTCGATCCGAGGCTGTCAAGGCATTAGGCGAACCGGGGACGGTCGGCGAAGCGACCCATGAGGCCCTCGGCAAAAATGTGGGCGATGGCGTCCATGATGAGGGTGCCGGCCAGCCGGTGACCCCGGGGATCGTCGGACAGGGCCTCCCCCAGCCTCTCGGCCAGCCGCCAGAAGACCCGCTGGGCGGCCGCGGCGTGCTCCACCTGGCCCTGCACCGAGCGCTTGGCCACCTCCAGCATGATGGGAAGGCCGGGAAGCAGGGTTTCGGCCAGACGGCCGGTGAGTTCTTCGCGGCTCAACTCGACCCGACCGGCAATCGCGTCGGCGAACTCCTCGGCGGTGTTGTCCACCACCGCTTCCACCGCTTGGAGGAACAGGTCCTGCTTGGATCGGTAGTACCGATAGAAGGTTCCCTTGGCCACCCCGATCTGGGTGCATAGGTCGGCCACGCTAACCTCGGTGTAGCCCCTGAGGGCGAACTCCCGTATGGCCGCATCCCGCAGCCGGTCGCCGCTGTCGGCCAGGTTGGGCGCATCGGCGGGGTCGGAGTTCTCGGCTTCCATGATCTGGGCGATGCGGCCCAGCGGCAGCCGGTGACGCTCCCGCAGATCCCGGATGCGTTCCACCGCGTCAACGTGGCCCTGGTTGTAGAGAAAACGATTGACCGCCACCCGGCGAGGCGCGGGCAGAAGGCCCAGCCGCCGATAATGGTGGATGGAGGCCGCCGGCACCCCGGTACGGACCACCAGCTCGCTTATGGGGAACTCCCCGGCCGCGCCCATGCCCCACTCTTACCCGCTCCGCCCGACGACCGCCACCGCCTCCTCGAAGCTCACGCCCCGGCCGCGGTGCCGACAGGACGCATCTTCTGCTCGGCCCCTACTCCTGCTCGGCCCCTACTCCTGCTCGGCGAGCGCCAGGGCCTCCTCGAAGCTTGCGCTCCGGGCAATGAGATTGCGGTACTTCATAACATGGCGGGGCCGGTTGAAACCGAGCACGCCGACGAGGCGACCGGCCCGGCCGTACAGGGCGGCGAACCGGCGCTCCCCGGTCGATCCGGTGATGATGCGCACCTCGTCGTCGGGGCGAACCCGGCCGGCCAACTGGATCTTGCGGTCGTACTGGTCGCTCCAGAACCATGGAACCGGGGTGTACGGTCGGGCCTCGCCCTCGGCGGCCAGCAGGCGGCGGGCTCCGTGCAGGCCCTGTTCGATGGCGTTGTCCCAATGCTCCACCCGCATGGTCTCGCCGAACAGACGGTTGGGCCAGCGGGCCACATCGCCGGCCGCGACGATTCCAGGGGCGGCCAGGCAGGTCTCGTCGCACACCACCCCGTCGTCCAGATCCAACCCCGATCCCTCCAGCCAGTCGGTGTTGGGGATCACCCCGATACCCACCACCACCACATCGGCATCCACCGAAGTGCCGTCGCCGAGGTTCACCTGCTCCACCCGACCGGCTCCGCCCCCGGCGAAACCGTCCACCCCCACACCGAGACGCAGATCCACTCCGTGATCCCGATGGACCTCGGCGCACACCGTACCGATCTCGTCCCCCAGGATGCGGCCCAGCGGTACCGGCAGGGCCTCCACGACGGTGACCTCCAACCCTCGGCCCCGGGCGGTGGCGGCCACCTCGGCACCGATGAACCCGGCACCCACCACCACCACCCGCCGAGGGGTGGAATCCAACGCCGCCCGCAGGGCCAGGCAATCGTCCAGGCTCCGCAGGGTGTGGATGCCCTCGAGACCTCCGGTGGGCAACTCCCGACAGCGGGCCCCGGTGGCGATGAGGATGCCGTCGGCGGTTACCGCCGAGCCGTCGTCCATAGCGACGGTGCGGGTGGCCACGTCGAGCCCGACCGCCCGGTGACCCAACCGCCACTCGGCGTTCAAATCCCCGAGCGCGGCATCGTCGGACAGACCGATCCGGTCCGGTTCCCATTCCCCGGAGAGAAGCTGCTTGGACAGGGGGGGACGGTCGTAGGGCCGGTGGGGCTCGTCACCGATGAGGGTGATGGTTCCGTCGAATCCGTCCCGCCGCAGCGTTTCCGCCGCCCTGACCCCGGCCAGCGACGCTCCGACGATGACTATGGAGCGCAGAGGCTGCTACTCCTCGGCGACGGAGATGGCCTGCTTGGGGCAGCGCTGGACCGCCTCGTTGACCCGCCCCCGGGCCTCATCGCCCGGGGTCTCGTTCAGCAGGTACAAGAAGTCGTCGTCACGCACCTCGAAAACATCAGGAGCGACCTGCATGCAGATGGCGTTGCTCTCGCACAAGTCGTAGTCCACGACCACCCGATATCCCATTGCTTCCTCCCATCTCCAAGAAGACGCCCCCGACCCTACCCAACCAACACCCACCCCGTCACCATCGGGCCACCAGCCGTCGAGACCCAACGTCGTGGGAGCCAGGCTCACCCACCGCCACGAGCCTAAGGATCAAAGCCCATCCCTCCCACAAACACCACCGGGAACCACAGGCCGGACTCACCCACCGCCGCGAGCCGAGGATCAAAGCCGCCGCAGGGGCCGTTCGCGACCAAGCTTGATCACCGCCATCGACCCCACCAACATGGTGCCGATGGATACCACCCCGGCCCCTACCACCAACCCCGGCCCGGACATACCCCCACCACCCACAACCACCACCCCAATGAACACCACCCCGGACATACCTCCACCACCAACGCACCCACCCACAACCACCGGGCAAAAGAAACTAAGAGTGCCTTTTTGGTATCATTTTCTGGGCCCTTTTACTTACGTAATAGCCAATGCTCTATTCGCGTCTCTTGTTGGCTACCCTCTTAGTATACTTCCAGGAATGAGTATTGCTCTGGTAGTGAGTTGTACGCTTTTTATGCGTCTATGGTCAAAAGAGCGTCGGAAGATTTCTGAATAAATAGTTGAGTAACCTGTCGATAAGATTGTTAGTTATAAGAAAGTTTCTGGTTTGTTTGCCGTGTTAGCTACGATGACTCTAGGGATTGTTCTCGCCTAGAACTAGTGGACAGAAGAAGATAAAGACCACCGTCTAATACTGCGGAAAGAGGATTGAGAATCGGAGATTATGTCTATCAAGAAGATCAAGGTCACCGCCGAACCGCCCGCAACCAAGCTTGACTCCACCACCACCCCCACTAACATGGTAATGATGGATACCACCCCGGCACCGACATATCCCTCAACTCTCTCAACAAGCCGGATCGACCGACCCCCGACCGCAGAGGCCGCCCACGACCCCGACCACCACCGCCGGGCCAAACCCCCAGCTAGACCCCACTTCTTGCGCTCCCCCGCCGGGCCGTGTACCGTCCCCCCTGTCACCATAACTCGCGGGGGCTTGTTCCCTCTGCGGCCAGACCTGTAGGCACGACCGGGCTTTCACCCTGGGGTTCCTCTCAAGTCTGGCCGCGAGTTATTGGTGACGTGAATAGCCCGGTTACTTGAGGGGAACCACCCATGACAACCAACACCACCACCCCCACAATGAACAACACCACCCCGAACATACCCCCACCACCAACCCAACCACCCGCGACCACCAAACAAAAAGAAAAGCGCAGCACTTATTGGATTATACTATTTGGTGGGATGTTAATTTATTGGGGTAGCACTATATTATCTCTCTATTTACCCGAACCTTTCGGTGCTCATAAGCATATTATGCCTGGGGTTATTATTATAGGTTTATTTCTTAGCTGGTGTCTTTGGGTGTGGATACGGTCAAGATACGGTCGGCAAGAAGTCTAGGTAATAGTAATTGAATAACTATCGAGGGGGTTGTTAGTTGTGAAGAAGTTTCTTACCGTTCTGGTTTGTTTTGCCGTGTTGTCTACGGTGACTCCTAAGGTTGTGCTCGCGCACGACCCGACGACGGAACCATAACAGTCCCAGACTAGAGGCATCACCACCCCTGCCCTTCGGATCAATCTCGTTGAGCATCCGTTCAACGACACCAAATCAACTAGGGGCACCACTACCACCATTGCCCTTCGGGTCTGCCAGAGAACATCGGTGACCCTAATACCTGGCTTAGGCTCCAGTCCGGCCCTCTGGGTTCGCTCCGAATGTGGTCTGCTGGAAGTATGTATACACATAATAGGGATGTTGACGAGGACTAACTCCACCAATGACTGCAATGGATCAACTGTTCAATTCCTAGTCAAGGTCTATAAGTATCAGTTATTTTCAATTATTTATAAATTATTTTTCTCTTTATAAATAACTTTTCATGCTAACAAGGGTTCACAGTAGATGTTGTCACAAGCATCGGTAGACTGATGGACATGGAGTTGAAGCCTCTGAACAGGGATGACATTGAACCGGGCGCGCCGCCCACCGTCGCAGGCGGACCTGGTTCGGGTGTGCGTGTCGAGGTGGTGGATGTGGCCGGGTTGGACGATGCCGGTTTGGACTCACGGTTGCGGCTGTTGGGCAGTGCCCGTAATCGTTTGGACGGGTTCTTGGCCGAGGCGGTGGCCGAGAAGAACCGTCGCACCGGTGCGTACGACACGAAGGAGGCTTTGAGGGCCGGGTTGCGCCAGTCGGGTCGCAAGGCTCGACGCATCCTGGAGGACGCCGAGCAACTCGAAGCGTTGCCGACGGCGCGCGATGCGTTGGTGGACAGTCGTATCACCTCCGAGCATGCCCGTATCCTGGGCCGGGCGGCCAAGGCCGGGCCGTTGGACGAAAAGAAGATGGTGGCCGCCGCCGAGGCCGAGTCTCCCGATCAGTTTCGTCGCACGGTGCGCGCCCATCAAGACGAGTTGGTCGGCGACGACGGCACCAAACGACTGGAACGCCAGAGGAACGCCCGCATGGCCACCTTCGGCGAGCAAGACGACGGCATGTGGTGCCTGTACGCCCTGTTCGATCCGGTCACCGGGCAGCGCATCCGAGCGGCTCTCAACCAGAAAACGGACATGGCCTGGTACGCGACCACCGATCGCGAACGCCTCGACGCCCGTCATCGCCGCGCCGATGCCATCGCCGAGTTGTTGACCCGCACCACCGACAACGCCGACGATGGAACCAGCCGGGAGCGGCCCCAGCCCACCAGCCTGGTCATCGTCGCCGACTACGACACCATCGACCAACAACTCGGCCGACCCCGCCTCTCCGACGGCACCCCACTACCCCAAAAGAAGTTCCGCGAGCTGGCCTGCGACGCCGAGATACTGCCCGGCATCTTCAACGGCGACCTCGAATGCCTGTCGCTGGGCCGCCAACGACACCCCAGCCCCCAACTACGAGCCACCCTCATAGCCCGAGACCAAGGATGCATAGGCTGTTCCAAACAACCCGAATGGTGCGTCAGCCACCACATCGAACACTGGCACAAAGGCGGACCCACCCAAGCCAACAACCTCGTACTCGCCTGCCACGACTGCCACCACAACATCCACCACCAAAACTGGAAAGTCGAACAACACCCCGACACCCGCCACTACTACCTACGACCACCCTGGCAAAAACCACCCAAACCCACCGGCGACAGTCAACCCCCCAACCACCGGGACGATCGGCCCGTCATGAGATCTCCTCGTACACCCAAACCCACCGACAACAACCGACCTCCCAGCCCCCTGTCGCTACCGATTCGCCACAACCCCCCAACACCAAACCCAAGACGCTGAACCGGACCCCAACCAGGGCAACTCCAAACCTCTATAAGCTAGGTGCCTAAATGAAAACGGCTCAGGCTCTCCTACGTCATCCGACCCGTAGTCTGTCGGTGCGATGTTCCCCAGTTTGTCCGGGAGACCCTGTTCAAGGAACGGGAATGACCACCGGATCAGTGGTAAATGAGAACGGCTCGAACCTCAGACGGTTGATATCAGCCAGGGAAGGCACATCGAAATAGGCATACCGCGTTACCGCGGTGGGGTCATAAAGCACGGTTTCGTCGATCATGTCGGGACAATCAGCGCAGAGAGCATCATTGTCATATCCAACACCGGAGGTGTCTATTAGTGTCACGGTTGCCAGCGTAAAATCGTACTCATCTCCACCGACTTTCCTGACCCTCAGCTCGGCCCTGGTGTTCGCCCCGTTGAACATGTTGTGCTGGGAGCTGTCATAGAGTTCGACACCGACCAGTCGGAACTCTAGGTTGCCGACTTTTGTCCAACCGTCACTGGTCGGCGAGGCCGCAGAGGTGCTGGCCGGAGCAGGAGCCTGGGTTTGAGCTGGTTCGGGGGGGGGGGGGGGGGTCGGTCTCACTGGCGACACAGGCAGATGCCAGCACCAAACTGCCCACTACAATTATATTTCGTGCTCTTCCACTCATTGCGCCAACTACTATAACGAGCTCGACACGGCCTGTCAATCCTGACGGCAACCCCTCAATCATTAGGACGGCGGCAGTGCTGCTGGGTGTAGGTGCGGATTTCTTCGCGGGCTTCGGCGACGGCTTCTTCCAGGTCGAAGGCCCGGCGGAACAGCTCTCGGAGATCTTCGATCTCGTCCACCTCCCGGGAGGCATTGGCCACCGTGGTGGTCGCCGGGCGGATGGCGGGCGGAGCGGCGTCCTCCAGCGCGGACAGTTGGGCCAGGTCATCGTCATCGCCGGTCGGCCGTATACCCACACCCTCACGGGCCAGGGCGCAGAACGCCTCGATGTCGCCCTTGTCCTCGCGGCCGCACGCCATCGCTCGGAGGATCGAGACCACCACCGGACCCGTCCACAACCAAGCTAAACCCCGCTTCTTGCGCTCCCCCGACAAGCCGTGTATCGTCCCCCGGTGTTAAGGACTACTCGCGGGGCTTGACACCCTGGAGGCCAGACCGAGGAAGACCGGGGTTCGCCCCTGGGGTTCCTCTCAAGTCTGGCCGCGAGTCGTCCTTAACGCGAACAGCCCGGCTACTTGAGAGGAACCACCCATGACAACCAACACCACCACCCCAACAATGAACAACCCCCCGAATATACCCCCACCACCAAACCAACCACCCGCGACCACCAAACAAAAGAGAAAGCTCAGCGCTTTTTTGATTACACTATTTGGTGGGATGTTAGTTTATTGGGGTGGCATTATATTATTTTTCTATTTACCCGAACCTTTAGCTACTCGTAAGTATCTTATACCTGGGGTTATTGGTATAGGTTTATTTCTTATCTGGCATCTGGTTTATTTCTTAGCTGGCGTCTTCGGGTGTGGAGACGGTCAAGATACGGTCGGCAACAAGTCTAAGTAATAGTAATCGAGTAACTATCGAGGGGTTGTTAGTTGTGAAGAAGTTTCTTACCGTTCTGGTTTGTTTTGCCGTGTTAGCTACGATGACTCCTAAGGTTGTGCTCGCGCACGACCCGGAGACCGTGACTAGGACGATATCCAGCTAGAGGCACCACCACCCTATCCCTCTGGGACAATCAGAGAATATCGGTGACCTCAATACCCAGCCTAGGCCCTCAGTTCGGCCCTCCCGGTTCGCTCCGAATGTCTCCTGCTAAAAGTATGTATAGACACAATAGGGATGTTGACGAGGACTAACCCCACCAGTGGCCGCGACCGATCAACCGTCTAATTCCTAGTCAAGGTTTGTGAGCATCAAATATTTTCAATTGTTTATAAATAATTTTTGCGTGGGGCTTATATATAACTTTAACCAATAAACAATTTTGAGTGCTTACCGGACAGTCGCTTTATTTTTCTCTCGCCGTCTATCTCTTGCACTCAAACAAGCAATAGTTACTTGACTAAATACAGAGGCAACAGTATATAGTATCAAGAAATTAACCAATTCGTAGTTGGTAAGATGTCCTATAAAATAACCAACCCTAACCCCAAATGAGAAAAAGAAAAATAAGGAACTAACTAAATCGAACCAAAACGACTCGTACTATTTCTTTTGCTTGAAGGTGGGCGGTGGCCCAATTGGAGGTGGCGGAATGCTGTCGGATGCCAGTTTGGTGTCGTCGGATGTATTGGTCTGCGGCACAGCCTTAACTCCAAGCAGTCAAGTAATCGTCGGTCAGCATCCTATCGAATGTGATATCTGATTGGATCTGTTCGACTATCAGGGCGTAATCACGAGCAGTGAGATTCATGTCCTCGCCGGTGGCCGCCCGTCCGCGTAGCCACACAACATTCCTATCATCTTCTTGGTTTCGCTGGAGTTCCCCCGGTTTGGTGGACAGGTTGTTTTGATGGATTTCGGCTCGGTGGTCGTGGACGAACCGGTAGCCGATCACCGGTTCGTCTCCCTCGCGAAATACGCGGCCGCCTTCCCCAGAATCTCCAGATCGATCTCCTGCTGGGCCACCCGTCTGCGCAACCTTTTCAACTCCTCGCGCTCGGACACGCTCAAAGCCTCGGGATCGGCCGCTCGTTCGCGTTGCTCACGGTCGGCCTTGACCCAGTTCCAAAGCGTCCCCTCGCCGATCCTCCTTCCCCAGGGACCAAACTCCCATAATCAGGTGTCCACCAAACCGGGGCAACTCCATAGGAGCCGGACTCACCCACCGCCGCGAGCCGGAGGACCGAGACCACCACCGGCGGCCCGAACCCCCAGCTAGACCCCGCTTCTTGCGCTCCCCCGCCGAGCCGTGTACCGTCCCCCGGCGTAAGTGACTACTCGCGGGGCTCGCCCCTCTGCGGCCAGACCGAGGAAGACCGGGGTTCGCCCCTGGGGTTCCTCTCAAGTCTGGCCGCGAGTCGTCACTTACGCGAACAGCCCGGCTACTTGAGGGGAACCACCCATGACAACCAACACCCCCGACACCACCCCAACAATGAACACCCCCACCCCGAATATACCACCACCACCAAGCCAACTACCCGCGACTAATCAAGACATGATACGTAAGGAGTCTTTAAGAACTACAATCTGTGTTTCTGTTTATGTATGTATTATGTCACCGGTTTTTTTTACTGTAGTCGAGGACTGGGCAGAGTCTTTTCCCTACCCTATCAATTTTGTAATGATAGCTATATCTATAATTGTACTGTTCACAGTTATTCCTGGATGTTTTTGGGTATGGTGGCGTTTGAAGCGTAGACGGCGGGAGTCTAAGTATTATTTGTAGTAGCTATCGAGGGGATGGTTAGTTATGAGAAAGTTTTTGGTTGTTGCGGTTGTGTTTGCCGTGTTTGCTACGGTGACTGCGCCGGTGTTGGCTCACGACCCGGAGACTGTGACTAAGACGATACCCAGCTAGAGACAACACCCCATCCCTCTGGAGCACTCAGAGAACATCGGTGACCTGATGCCTGGCTTAGGCTCTCAGTCTGACCCTCCCAGTTCGCTTCGAATATCGCCTGCTGGAAGTGTGTATACACTCATATGTATACACACAATAGTGATATTGACTAGGACTAATCCCACCAGTGGCTGCAACGGATCGGCTGTTTGATTCCTAGTCAAGTTTTGTAAACATAATTTATTTTGAATTATTTGTGGATTATTTTTCGTTGTACTTAGGGTTCTTTTCGTGGCGACCAGGGTTCACAGTAGATGTTGTCACAGGTGTCGGTAGACTGGTGGACATGGAGTTGAAGCCTCTGAACAGGGACGACACCGAACCGGACGCGCCGCCCACCGTCGCAGGCAGACCTGGTTCGGGGGTGCATATAGATGGGGTGCATATAGATACAGTGGACGTGGCCGGTCTGGACGATGCCGGTTTGGATGCGCGGTTGCGGCTACTCGGCAGCGCCCGTAATCGTTTGGACGGGTTCTTGGCCGAGGCGGTGGCCGAGAAGAACCGCCGCACCGGTGCGTACGACACCAAGGAGACTCTGAGGACCGGGTTACGCCAATCGGGTCGCAAGACTCGACGCATCCTGGAGGACGCCGAACAACTGGAGGAACTACCGACCACGCGTGACGCGTTGGTGAACAGTCGTATCACCTCCGAGCACGCCCGCATCCTGGGCCGAGCGGCCAAGGCCGGGCCGTTGGACGAAAAGAAGATGGTGGCCGCTGCCGAGGCCGAGTCTCCCGATCAGTTTCGTCGCACGGTGCGCGCCCATCAAGACGAGTTGGTCGGCGACGACGGCACCAAACGACTGGAACGCCAGAGGAACGCCCGCATGGCCACCTTCGGCGAGCAAGACGACGGCATGTGGTGCCTGTACGCCCTGTTCGACCCGGTCACCGGCCAACGCATCCGAGCAGCCCTCAACCACAAAACGGACATGGCCTGGTACGCCACCACCGGCCGCGAACGCCTCGACGCCCGCCACCGTCGCGCCGACGCCATCGCGGAGCTGTTGACCCGCACCACCGAGCACGCCGATGGTGGAACCAGCCGGGAACGGCCCCAGCCCACCAGCCTGGTCATCGTCGCCGACTACGACACCATCGACCAACAACTCGGCCGGCCCCGCCTCTCCGACGGCACCCCACTACCCGCCAACAAGTTCCGCGAGCTGGCCTGCGACGCGGAGGTACTGCCGGGCATCTTCAACGGCGACCTGGAGTGTTTGTCGCTGGGCCGCCAACGTCATCCCAGTCCTCAGCTACGGGCCACGCTCGTTGCCCGCGACCAGGGGTGCGTGGGGTGCGGCAAACAACCCGAATGGTGCGTCAGCCACCACATCCAGCACTGGCACAAGGGCGGGCCCACCCAGGCCAACAACCTGGTGCTGGTCTGCCAGGACTGCCACCACAACATTCACCATCAGAACTGGAAAGTCGAAAAACACCCCGACACCCACCGCCACCACCTACGACCACCCTGGCAAAAACCACCCAAACCCACCGGCGGCAGTCAACCCCCCAACCACCGGGACGATCGGCCCGTCATGAGATCTCCTCATACACCCAAACCCACCGGCGGAGATCGGCCTCCCAACCCGCTGCCGCTGCGACCGACCGGTCACAACCCCCCGACACCAAACCCAAGATGCTGAAGTTGCAGGCATACAACTTCAGTCTTGTAATTACTCCCTAGGAAGCAAACTTGCAGGTCAACTGAATGACGGGATGAACTTTTAGTGCCAGCCCAGATCGGCGAAGAACTCGCCCCGGTGGTCAAGGGATGGACTGAATGACGGGATGAACTTTTAGCAGTAATGCTGCTTAGTGGCAGTGCTGCTGGGTGTAGGTGCGGATTTCTTCGCGGGCTTCGGCGACGGCTTCTTCCAGGTCGAAGGCCCGGCGGAACAGCTCTCGGAGATCTTCGATCTCGTCCACCTCCCGGGAGGCATTGGCCACCGTGGTGGTCGCCGGGCGGATGGCGGGCGGAGCGGCGTCCTCCAGCGCGGACAGTTGGGCCAGGTCATCGTCATCGCCGGTCGGCCGTATACCCACACCCTCACGGGCCAGGGCGCAGAACGCCTCGATGTCGCCCTTGTCCTCGCGGCCGCACGCCATCGCTCCCGACATCAGCAGGATCAGCAGCATCAGAAGGCTCACCAGAACGAGGGGCCGGGGGAGGAGCTTCATCCCACTAGCCTGCCCGGTCAACCGGCGGGCTTGTCGGCACCCACTATCCACATGGCGAAGTACTGGGCACCGCCGCCGTAGGCGTGACCGAAGGCCTTGCGGGCACCGTCCACCTGATGATCACCGGCCATGCCCCGAACCTGGAGCGCAGCCTCGGCGAAGCGGATCATCCCCGACGCCCCTATCGGGTTGGACGACAACACCCCGCCCGAGCAGTTCACCGGCAGGTCGCCGCCGTCGAGATGGGTGGCTCCCTCCTCCACCAGCTTCCAACCCTCGCCCGTCTCGCAAAACCCCAGGCTCTCGAGCCACATGGGCTCGTACCACGAGAACGGAACATACATCTCCACCGCATCTATCTCGGCTCGTCGGTCGGTTATGCCCGCCTGGGCGAACACGTCGTCGGCGCAGTCCCGGCTGGCTCGGGGGTTGACCTCGTCCCGTCCGGGGAAGTTGTTGGCCTCGCTACGCATGGCCGCTCCGTGGACCCAGGCCACCGGCTGGGACGAAGCATCCCCGGCGGCCTCGTCACCCAGCACCAGCGCGCACGCCCCGTCCGACGACGGGCAGGTCTCGGAGAACCGCACCGGCTCCCACAGCATGGGCGACTCCACCACCTGATCGAAGGTCAGGTCCTTCTGCTGGAGGTGGGCGTAGGGATTGCGCAGCGCATGTTGGCGGTCCTTGAACGCCACCATGCAGCCGATCAGCTCGGGGGCCCCGGTACGGGCCATGTACTGGCGGATGATGGGCGAGAAGTAGCCGCCGGCCCCGGCGTTGATGGACACCGAGAACGGCTGGGGCAGCGACAGCGCCCAGGTGGCGTTGGACTCCGACTGCTTCTCGAACCCCAGGGTGAGCACCCGACGGTGAACCCCGGCCTGCACCAGCGACGCGGCCACCAAAGCGGTTGATCCACCCACCGACCCGGCGGTATGCACCCGCAGCAGTGGCTTGCCCACCGCCCCCAGGGCCTCGGCCAGGAACAGCTCGGGCTGCATGACCCCCTCGAAGAAGTCGGGGGCCTTGCCCACCACCACGGCATCGATGCCGTCCCATCCCAGATCGGCGTCCTCCAGCGCCCGGTAGGCGGCCTCCCGCACCAGACCGGGCATGGACACATCGCCCCGGGTGGTTTGATACTTGGTCTGGCCCACCCCCAGAACCGCGGTTCGCTCGGCCATCACTCCCCCTCCATCACGAACACCCGGCCCACCGACATCCCGCACCCCGGGACATCCCCTCAATCATGCAAACCCGCACCACGCACCCCCGGGACATCCCCTCAATCATCTATTCCCCCTCCATCACGCACACCAGGTTCTGCTGGAGATACAGGCCCGAGGCGGCGTGGCCCAGCACTCGGTCGGCCCGACCATCGTGGATCCGGGCAGCGGCATCAGCGATGCGCATGAGGCCGGCGGCCATCATGGTGTGACCGGCCAGCGCTCCGCCGCCGGGATTGACGACGGTGTTCGACCCCAGCCCCAGCTCGAACTCGAGGATGTGCTCCTGGGTGGTGAACGGGGCGGCCAACTCGGCGACGTCCAGGCGGTCGTCGCCCACTCCGGCCCCGACCCCGGCCGCTCGGGCACTGGGGGCCCGGGTCAGATCCCGCACCCCCGGCTGGTGGGGATCCACCCGGTGGTCGATACCTTTGATCCACGCCGGCCGCTCGCACAGCTCCCGAGCCCGGTCACCGGCGGCCAGCACCACCGCGGCGCCCCCGTCGGCCGAGGCGGCACAGTCGCTGGGCCGCAACGGGTCGGCCAGGGGAGGCTCAGCCAGAACGTCGGCAACCGTGGCTCCGGCGGAGGATCGCACCGCCAGCGGGTTTCCAACCGCGCCGTTTAGGCTGCGGACCGCGATCTCGGCCAGTCTCCGCTCGCCGACCGTGCCCGACTCCAGCATGATCCGGGCCTGGAGGGCGGCCATGGCGAAGGCATCGGGCCACAGCGGCCCCAAGTAGTAGGGGTCGAGCTGGGTGGACAGCACATCGCGCAACGATCCCGGCGACGACTTGCCGTAGCCGTACACCAGCGCGGTGTCCACCTCGCCGATCTGAAGCTTCACCCACGCCTCGTACAGGGCCCAGGCACCGTCCATCTCCACATGGCTCTCGCTGATGGGCGGGACCGCCCCCACCGCATCCAGGGTATGGACGAACGAGAACGCCTGTCCGGCCAAAAAGTCGCTACTGCCCGAGCAGGTGAAGCCGATGTCGTCCTGGGTCAGCCCCACCGCATCCCGGGCCCGATTGATGATCGGTACCATCAGCTCCACCTCGGTGGTATGGGTGAGCGCCTTCTGCTGATGCTGGGCCACCGCCACCACCGCCACTTCACGCATCAGCCTCGCTCCTCGGCCTGGATCGACTCGGAAATCCCCGCTCGTGTCTGTGCTTGTCCCTGCTCGCCGTCCTGTCCGGCCGCGGCCTGCTTGGCGTGCTTGGCGTGCCCGGCGTTGGTGCCGGCCGCGGCCTGCTTGGCCTGCTTGGCGTGCCCGGCGTTGGTGCCGGCCGCGGCCTGCTTGGCCTGCTTGGCGTGCCCGGCGTTGGTGCCGGCCGCGGCCTGCTTGGCGTGCCAGGCGTTGGTGCCGGCCGCGGATACCGGCACATCGGGCTCCCCTGTGGGTTCCCAGTAGAGAATGTTCTCGGCGGTGCGGCCCAACTGGTCGTCGGGCTTCCACACTGCCCTCACCCGCATCCCCATGCGAACCTCGGAGGTGTCGATGCCTGCCACCAGGCCCAGGAAACCGATGTCGGCCCCGTCCAGGTGGATCCAGGCACTCACGTAGGGAATCTCCAGGTCGTCGCGACCCGGAATGGGCAGGCGGGTCACGCAGAAGCCCCCCACATGGCCGGTGTCGGGCAGCTCCACGTATTCGGGGGTGGCCGCACCGTGACGGGGATCCACTCCCCGAGGAGGCACGAACACCGCCCCGTCCACCGGCGACCGCTGCCCGAGGATCCGGCGGTCGGCAATGGCGTTCAGATACCCCGATGCGGATTCCCCCGGGACGAAGTCGTACTCGAGTCGGATGGGGGTGCGCACCGACCGCACCGGTTCCACATCGGCTAGCTTCCCGGGCAGGCGCACCTCGACGGACAACGCCGCCGGAGGAACATCGGGATCGACGCTCACGAGCCCGCCCCCGGCAATCCGGCGTCCTCCGCATCAGCAGGAGGATCAACCGCATCAGAAGCAGCGGGCACGAACCCCTCCAGGTCGGTGATACGACCCTCGCGCTCGGGCCGCCACCGGGCCACCACCCGCATCCCGACCACCATGTCCGCCGGGTCGTCCACCAGCACTCCATGAACCATGGGGGTGTCGGCCCCGTCCAGGCGGATCAGACCCAGACCGTGGGGACCGTCCCAGGGGGACTGGGATCGCGGTGGGCTCACCCAGGTCCAGCTCACCAGCTCGCCCTCCGGGCCCACCTCCACCAACTCGGTGAGCGGCTCGGAGGTCCGGGGGTCGTATTCGGTGGGCGGGCACAGCACCGTTCCGTCGGGGCGACGGATGCCGAGGATGACCCGCTCCCTCAGTCCGGTGAGAAAGGCACCGATCACCGGGCCGGTGGTCCGGGTGAACGGGTACTCCAGCACCAGGTCGGCTCGCAGCCGTTCAGCCATTGACCGGTGACTCCCCGCCCCCGGAATCGTCCCCGGAGGACATGGACAAACCGTCCACGCAGACAGTGCCGGCCTCGGTGTCAATGATCACCGAGGTTCCGTCGGCCAGCTCATCCCCGTCGAACACCACCCCCATGAGGCAGGGGATACGAAAATCCCGGCTGATGATGGCCAGATGGCTCTCTATGTCGCCCGACCGGCACAGAATCCCGGCCAGATCGGCCTCGATCGGAGCCAGGAACGTGGCCCCGGCATCCTTGACCAGCGCCACCGTCTCCGAGGCGACGTCATCACCGGCATCGAGCACCGCGATCACATCGTCGGGGGTGTCGAAGCGCACCAGCCGCCCCCGACCCGACACCCCGGAGAACACCGGACTGCCCCGACCCACCACACCACTCATCGGATAACACCGCCCATCAGAACTCGATACTCGATCACCCGGCGCACGAACCGTATCTGCATCAAAACTCGATCACCTGGCGCACCACCTCGCCGTTTCTCACTGCTTCCAGAGCCGGGTTGATCTCGTCGATGGTAATGCGGCGGGTGATCATGCGCTCCAGATCGAGCTTGCCGTGCTTCCACAACCGCAAAAGCCGGTGGAAGTCGGTCCGCACATCGGTGCCGCCGTAGTAGGAACCCACCAGGGTCTTCTCGTTGTAGAAGAGCTCGAAGGCGCTGAAGGACACCATCTCCTCCAGACGACCCACCCCCACTATGCAACAGGTACCACCCCGACGGGTCATGTCGTAGGCGGTGCGCATGAGCGCGGGAACACCGACGCACTCCAGCGCGTAGTCGAACCCCTCGCCCCCGGTGATCTCGTTCTTGGCATCCTCCAGGTCGTCGGGCAGCACCGCGTGAGTGGCTCCGAAGGAAATGGCCTCGTCCAGCTTGGCCGGGTTCTTGTCCACGACCACGATCTCGGCCGCTCCGGCGATCCTGGCCCCCTGGATGGCGGCCACGCCCACCCCTCCGGCCCCTATGACCATCACCGAGGAGCCGGGGCTTATCCCGGCGGTGTTCATGGCGGCCCCGGCACCGGTCACCACCCCGCAGCCGATCAGGGAAGCCACATCCAGCGGGATGTCGGGATCGATCCTGACCACGCCCTGGCGGGGCATGAGCATTTTCTCGGCGAAGGTGTCGGCCCCGGCCATGCCCCCGATTTCCTGGCCCCCCTGGCGAAACTTAGTCCTGGCCATGGAGCCGAAGGTGATGTTCGAGCACAGGTTGGGCTGGTTGCGACCGGTGCAGTAGGCGCAAACCCCGCACGGCGGCGACCACACCACGATCACGTGGTCCCCGGGGGCCAGGTCGTCCACATTGGACCCCACCTCCTCGATGATTCCTGCCCCCTCATGACCGAGAACCGCCGGTGGGGCCTGGGGTATGGTCCCGTTCATGGCCGACACGTCGGAGTGGCACACCCCGGTGTGGGTGATCTTGATGGCCACGTCGTCGGGCCCCAATTCCAACATCTCGACATCATCACGGACATCCAGGTTGGTTTCGCCCACTTCTCGCATAATCGCCGCAAGCATCACTGGATCGTAGGCCGAACCAACCCCCTGCGACACACCACAGCTAAAATCCATGGCTAAAACGACCCAGACTATTGACGCCCCAAACTATTGACACGGTATCTGCTCTGAGTTAGCGTGCCCGCTCATGAAGCGTTACACGAGCATGCTGTTGGGTCTGGTTCTCTCGCTCGGCCTGCTGGGTGCCGCCTGCGGAAACGACGACGATGCCACCCCCGCACCAGCACCCACCCAAACAGAACCCGAACAAACCCCCGCACCAGCACCCACCCAAACAGAACCCGAACAAACCCCCGCACCAGCACCCACCCAAACAGAACCCGAACAAACCCCCGCACCAGCACCCACCCAAACAGCCGAACCGGAAATCGACACTGCTCGGCTTGAAGAAATGGTTTCTGGTTGGATGAAAGATACCGGTGCTCCTGGTGTAGTGCTCGGTTTCGCTCGGGCAGACGAAGAATCACGGACATTTGCCTGGGGCCTGAGCAACGTCGCCAACAACGAAAAGCTGACGGTGGATCACCATGTCCGCATGAGAGGTTTGACCATTCCCATAACCGTCTCTGCTGTTCTACAACTCGTCTCAGAGGGAATGGTCGACCTCGACACGCCGGTAGCTCAATATCTGGGCGACGACTGGGCACCAGGATACGAACATGCCACCGAGGTAAAAGTGCAGGACCTACTCGGCCACACATCCGGCTTCGCCACAATATCATCCCGAGATCCATCGTTCTATGTCGAGGCGGCACAAAACGTAGAGGGTTCGTTAGATCAGTACCTCACACCACAAGAGATAATTAAGTGGGTTGCCAACCTGGGACCACGCGCCGAACTGCACACTGAATTCTTGCACAGTTTAGCTAATTATCAT
This sequence comes from Acidimicrobiales bacterium, assembly GCA_965115985.1. GTDB lineage: Bacteria > Actinomycetota > Acidimicrobiia > Acidimicrobiales > Bin134 > Poriferisocius. The sequence continues at coordinate 2,796,452 of OZ220474.1, read as the reverse complement.
GCCTTGGGTTTGATAATCGAAGCAGTAACCGGCAAGAAAGCCAGTGAAGTCCTAAAAGCCCGAGTCTTCGACCCGCTTGGCTTGGAGCACAGCTTCTTGACCCCTCAAGAGTTCCCCCATGACGATGACCCTCTCGCCACTGGCTATATCAGCGGCGTGCAACTAGCCGCAGTCAAAGCACTGATGAGCATCATCTCCGAAAATCAAGACCTTGACAGCTTCGAAATGGAGACTCTGGACAGCAACGGAGTTGAGATTCTGGACACTGCCTACATGCCGCAAGCGTTATTCCGTTCGGTAGGGTGGACCGGTGGTGGTCTAGAAACAACCATTTCCGAGAGCGTCAAACTAATCAGGGGCATCTTCACCGGCAACATCCTCAATGCCGAACAACTCTCACTCATGACCACCCCTTACCCCGACGAATCGAGCGATCACGGCTTCGGATTCGATTTACTGGACATCCAAGGCGCTCCCGCATTCGGACACCAGAGCAACCCCGTAGGTTTCTACTCATTGTCCCTGTACATACCCTCACTCGACCTAGCCATCGCCATCAACGCCAACATTTCCCTCAGCGACCCCGAACGCACCCTGCTCTCACTGGTGGAGGAACTAATCCCAATCATCACCGCAACGGAGTGATCAACAACCCGACCCTGATCGGATCGGTTGGCTACCCTCCCCAACCCACCACTCCACTCATCGGGCAACATCGCCCATCAGAGAACGCCGCTCACCAGAATTCGATCACCGGGCGCACAATCGGCACCCCATCACAGAAAGCACCCCCCCCCTCCCGGCGACACACCGCAGCTAAAATGTTCCAGACTCTTGCCAGAGTATCTGCTCTGAGCTAGCATCCTCGTTCATGAAGCGCTACACGAGTGTACTCTTGGGTCTGGTTCTCTCGCTCGGCCTGCTGGGTGCCGCCTGCGGAAACGACGACGATGCCACCCCCGCACCAGCACCCACCGAGGATGGCGAACCCGAATCCCAACAAACCCCCGCACCAGCACCCACCGAGGATGGCGAACCCGAATCCCAACAAACCCCCGCACCGGAACCCACCCAAACCACTCAACCGGAAATCGACACTGCTCGGCTTGAAGAGATTGTTTCTGGTTGGATGAAAGACACCGGTGCTCCTGGTGTGGTGCTCGGTTTCGCTCGGGGAGACGAAGAACCACGGACATTCGCCTGGGGTCTGAGCAACGTCGCCAACAACGAAGAGCTGACGGTGGATCACCATGTCCGCATGAGAGGCTTGACCATTCCGGTAACCGTCTCTGCTTTTCTGCAACTCGTCTCGGAGGGACTGGTCGACCTCGATGCTCCAGTAGCTCAATATCTGGGCAACGATTGGGCACCCGGATACGAACATGCCACCGAGGTGAAAGTACAGGACCTGCTTGGACACACATCCGGCTTCGCCTCAATGTCATCCCGAGATCCATCGTTCTACATCGAGGCAGCACAAAACGTAGACATTGAGTTAGATCAGTACTTCGCACCGCAGGAGATGCTGAAGTGGGTTGCCAACCTGGGACCGCGCGCCGAACTACACACTGAATTCTTGCACAGTTTAGTTAATTATCATGCCCTGGGTTTTATAATCGAAGCAGTAACCGATAAGAAGGCCAGCGAAGTCCTGAGCGCCCGAGTCTTCGACCCACTCGGCTTGGAGCACAGCTTCTTGACCCCTCAAGAGTTCCCTCCCGATGATGACCCCCTCGCTACCGGCTATGTCAGCGGCGTGCAACTAGCCGGAGTCAAAGCACTGATGAGCATCATCTCCGACAATCAAGATCTTGACAGCCACGGAATGGAGACTCTGGACAGCAACGGAGTTGAGATTCTGGACACCACCAACATGCCGCAAGCGTTATTCCGTTCGGTAACGTGGACCGGTGGTGGTCTCGAAACAACCATTGCCGAGAGCGTCGAAATAATAAGGGGCATCTTCACTGGCAACATCCTCAATGACGAACAACTCTCACTCATGACCACCCCTTACCCCGACGAATCCAGCTATCATAGCTTCGGATTCGATTTACTGGAAATCCAAGATGCTCCCGCATTCGGACACCAGAGCAACCCCATAGGTTTCTACTCATTGTCCCTGTACATGCCCTCACTCGACCTAGCCATCGCCATCAACGCCAACATCTCCCTCAGCGACCCCGAACGCACCCTGCTCTCACTGGTGGAGGAACTAATCCAAATCATCACCGCAACGGAGTGATCAACAACCCGACCCTGATCGGCGATCTCTTCGATCCGGCAAGGAAAACCCGGCCCTTGCCTGATCGGCAACCCGACATCTTCGACCCGGCAAGGGCGGCCCGGCAAGAACCGGCCCCGGCCATCGGGCGTCGGGGTGTTTGCGAGGGCGGATCATTGGCTATCCTGCCCGGCCATGGCCCAAACCATTGCTCTGGACATCAATGAGCTGAACCTACAGGTGGAGTTCTGGGACGTCCTGGTCTCGGAGAACTCCCGGCGGCGCACAGGGCTCACCTCCGGGCTCATCCCGGTGCGGGAGTACACCGGCTATTCGGGCATGGAGGCCTGGCTGCGGTGGCCCGACATTCTGGCCCGCTGCGACGAGGTGATCGAGGCCTCGGAGCTGGGAGCCAGGATGCGAGGACCGGGCATGCAAACCACCAACGCCCACCCCTTCGCCCTGGCCTGCATTCCCTTCGGCGGCTGGCGAGCGTTGGAGGAGTTCGCCGGGATGGGTCTGGCCACCCAGGTGGACGATGTGCAGGATCGGGTGCGATTTTTGATCGACTACTGGATCCGGTGGGTGGAGCCCTGGCGGGACGACGGATTTCGCTCCTGCTGGGACGCGGCCGACACGTTGCGAACCTGCGACCCCGAGACCATAGATACCCTTTACGATGCGGCGTGGGCGGTGGAGGACGACACCGCGAACCGAACCGCTCGACGGTTCGTGGCCGGCCTTCAGCAGTACCTGTTCCTGCTGTATCTGGACACTCGGCTGGGCACCGGCGACACCGGGCCCTATCCGTTGCCCAACGGCCGCCACATGATCGTGCGGGAGTTCTCGTCGCTGGCCCAAAGCTGGATCCCGTGGAGCCATGTGGCCGTCGATGTGCCCTATCAGAACCTGGTGGTCGGGTTGGTGTTCCGCCCCGGGGTCCACAACCGGGTGAGCGATCTGTCGTCCACGTTCTCGGTGCCGGCCGACAACCTGGCCTGGTTGGAGGCCATGTCGGTGTTCGACGCCCAACCCGGCGGCAGGCTGGTACCGATTGATCGAGAAGAGTTGCCCGACATCCTGGGCGCGGTGAGAAAGGCCCAGGCCGACGCCTACCGGCTGATGAACACCTGGAGCTTCGAGGAGAAGGTCCGCAACGGTACCTACGTGTACTTCCGGGGGCTCATGTGGCCGTTCACCAGCATGGTCGGCATCGACGACAAGTTCGACTGGTCGATCCCCCACCCCCACACCGCCGAGACGGTGTGGCCCATCTTCGCCGGCGGCCTGCCCGACCAGGAAGGAACCGATCAGGTGTCGTTCCCGATGTTCCCCCGCCTGCAAAGCCCCTGAGACCATGGGGTTCGACATGGCCACAAGACCCCCGAGGAGCAACCAATGAGATCCATGGCCACAAGACCCCCGAGGAGCAACCAATAAGATCCATGGCCACAAGACCCCCGAGGAGCAACCAATAAGATCCATGGCCACAAGCCCCGAGGAGCAACCAATAAGATCCATGGCCACAAGACCCCCGAGGAGCAACCAATGAGATCCATGGCCACAAGACCCCCGAGGAGCAACCAATGAGATTCGACATGGCACTGTCGGCTGATCTGGGTGGGGTGCGGGCCCAGGCCGAGAGTTACGAAGCCATGGGGGTGGACGGGGTGTTCACCTTCGAGGGACAGAGGGACGTCTTTTTCCCGCTGGTGGCCGCGGCCGAGCACACCAGCCTGGACATATACACCAACGTGGCCATCGCTCTGCCCCGCAGCCCCATGCACCTGGCCTACCAGGCGTTCGACCTGCACCGGCTCTCGCAGGGGAGGTTCGCCCTGGGACTGGGATCGCAGATCAAACCCCACATCACCAAGCGCTACAGCGCGGTGTGGGATAGGCCGGTGGCCCAGATGCGGGAACTCATGGCGGCGACCAAGGCCATCTTCGCCTGCTGGCAGAACGGCGAGCGGCTCGACTTCCGGGGCGACTACTACACCTTCACCCTGACCATCCCGACCTTCGAGCCCGGGCCGTTGGACTGGGGGGCACCTCCCATCTGGGCCGGAGCACTGGGCCCGAGGATGACCAGGATGGTGGCCGAAACCGCCGACGGCATCCTCGTCCACCCGTTCTGCTCCGAGCATTTTTTGCGGACCGGAACCATGCCCGCGGTGGAGGCGGGGCTGGCCGCCGCCGGTCGCCGCCGGGACGACTTCACCTGTGGGGTGGGGGTGATCGTCGGCCTCCACGGTGACGACGCCGACGACGCCGAGGTTCAGGCGGTGGATCAGCGCTGCCGGGCCAACCTGGGCTTCTACGGCTCCACCCCGGCCTACCGGGTGGTGCTCGACGCCCATGGCTGGGGCGAACTCCAGGACGAGTTGAACCTGCTCACCAAGCAGGGCCGATGGGTGGAGATCGGCGACGTATGGGACCCCGACATGGTCCGCACCCTCAGCGTGCAGGGCACTCCCGCCGAAGCCGCCACCGAGCTACGCAATCGCTTCGGCGGCCTGGCCGACCGCATCCACCTCTCCCTCCACAGCACCCCTCAACCCCTGATGGCCGAGTTGTTCTCCGAGCTGAGGCGCTGAGCGGAACTAGCCCGGGGGCTGGATGTGGGCTTCCACCCGGCCGGCGGGTTCGTCCACCCACCCCTTGGAGGCGGCGTAGGCCAGCATGGCCTCGAACCGGGCTTCCCAGTCGGTATCGGCGGCATCGGTGGCCAGCTCCCGGACGAGGGCGATGTCCACCCACAGGTGATTGTCCCGCTCCGATGGCCCCGCTCGCCCCCCGAGCGCGTCCACCGCAGCAGCCACGTCGCCATCGACCACCACGTGGAACTCCCCGAAGTTGTCGGCATCCTCAAGGGTGATGGTGTTGGCCAAAGCTATGAACATTTTTGGGTCTCGATTTCCTCTGGGCAATGATAACCATCCGGGCCATAGCAGACCGGGAAGGAACCCCATGAACAACCACAGCACCAACCGGGAAGGAACCCCATGAACAACCACAGCACCAACCGGGAAGGAACCCCATGAACAACCACAGCACCGAGGGGGACGGCACCGAGGTCCTCGGCGGTGACATTCTGGTGTCCAGGCGGGAGGGGGTGCTCACTCTCACGCTCAACCGCCCCCAGGCCCACAACGCCATCACCCCCGATCAGAGGAACTTCTTGGTGGACGAGTTCGCCCGGGCCGGCGAGGATCTGGCGGTACGGTCGGTGATTCTTACCGCCGAGGGCAAGGGTTTTTGCACGGGTGCCGACCTGCGGGCGAACCGACCGCAGCAGGTTCGGCCCGACGGAGCGCCCGACCGGGCCATCATGGAAGTAGCCCGGGGGATCAAGACCGGGGCTCAGAACCTGATAAGCGCCATCCTGGACTGCGAGAAACCGGTGATCGCCGCGGTCAACGGCACCGCCGCCGGCATGGGCGTACACATGGCGGTGGCCTGCGACCTGGTGATCGCGGCCGAGGGGGTGCGGTTCATCGAGGTGTTCGTGCGCCGGGGCCTGGTGCCCGACGCCGGTGGTGTGTACCTGCTACCCCGACTCATCGGCCCGCAGAAGGCCAAGGAGCTGATGTTCTTCGGCGACGACGTCAGCGCGACCGATGCCGCGGCCATGGGGCTGGTGAACCGAGTCGTGCCCCCCGACGAGCTAATGCCCACCGCCCGGGCCTGGGCCGAACGGCTGGCCGCGCAGCCCACCAAGAGCCTGACCATGAGCAAGCTGCTGGTGAACCGCAGCTTCGAGACCAGCCGCCGGACCATGTTCGAGATGGAGGCCTGGGCCCAGGAGATACTGATGGCCGGCCAGGATGCCGAGGAGGGGGTCAACGCTTTCAAGGAGCGCCGGGACCCCGACTGGAAGGGCTGGTAGCCAACGGCCCTACCCCAGGGTGGACAAGAAAACTCGTCTCCGGCCCGCTCGGCCCTGGGCTGGTAGCCACCGCCCCTACCCCAGGGAGCGACCTATGGCCGCCAACTGGTGGCCGGTACCCCCGAGGATGTTCTCCAGTTGCTTGACCCACAAGAAGTAGCGATGCACGGGGTAGTCGACGTCGGCCCCCATGCCGCCGTGCAGGTGCTGGGTGGCGTGGACAACTCTCTGACCGGCATCGGCCGACCACCACTTGGCCACCGCGGCGGCATCGGCGATCTCGGCGGCCGGTCGCCCCTGGTCGACTAGCCAGGCGGCTTGGAGCAGGGTGACCCTCATGCAGTCGGTGTCGATGTAGCAGTCCGCCGCCCGCATCGCCACCCCCTGGTTGGTGGACAGGGGACGGCCGAATTGCTCCCGTTGCGATGTGTACGCGGCCGCCATGGTCGTGGCCTCCTCGCAGCACCCCAGCGTCACCGCGGCCACCGCCACCTGCGCCCGCGCCAGCATCCACTCCACTATCAGTCGTCCGTCCATCAGTCGTCCGCCGTCCTTCAGTCCGCCGGCACCGGCGAGCACCGCATCGTCATCGACGATCACCGATCTCAGAGTGAGTTCCCCGTGCAACTCCCGGTTGGTGGTTTCGCTCAACGTCACCTCCACCCCGTCGGCATCCAGGTCCACGACGAACACGGCAATGTCGGGCCGGTCGGGCCGGTCGGCCTCGCCCCCATCGGCCCCGCCCCCGCCGGCCTCGCCCCCATCGGCCCCGCCCCCGCCGGCCGTGTCCTCCTCGCTGTCACCGGGCCGGTCGCCGTCGGTCAACCGGGCGGGTACCACCACGGCGTCGGCCACCCCTGCCGCGGGAACGGCGGGCTTGGAGCCACTCAGTTCCCAGGTGCCGTCATCACGACGGGTGGCGGTCACCGAGGGATGCCGAGGGTCGTCGGCTCCCCACTCCGACAACGCCCCGGTCAGTACCGCCCGACCGGCCACCACGTTGCCCAACCAACGCTCCCGAAGCGACGGGGAACCGAACTCGGCGATGGGCATGGCCCCCAGCACCAGGGTGGGCCAGAGCGGAACCGGGGCCACCCGGCGACCCTGCTCCCGAAGAACCAGGGCGGTCTCCACCATGCCCAGACCGAGCCCGCCGTACCGGGGGCTCATGGCCACCCCCAAGAGGTCGGAAGCCGCCAGCTCGGCCCACAGTTCCCGGTCGAATCGCTCGTCGGTGCGCTCCGTCTCGGCCACCCGATCGGAATCCGCCGACCCGGAGAAAACCTGCTCGGCCAGCGCGGCCACCGTCTCCTGCGCCTCGGTGAAGTCGAAGTTCATCGCCGCCCGCTCACCGCCGCCACCGTTCGGATTCGCCACTCGAAAGCCCGCGCCAGATCGAAAATCATCGCCGCCCCCGCGCCTCGGTGAGATCGAAAATCATCGCCGCCCGCCCCTGGCCATACCCAACCCGGCCCAAGCCACGATCTCCCGCTGCACCTCGTTCACCCCACCCCCGAAGGTGTTGATCTGAGCGGTGCGGGCCGCGGCCTCCACCCGGCCCGACAACATTGCCCCCGGGCTGCCCTCCCGAAGGTGGGCTCCGGCCCCCAGCACCCCCAGCAAAAGGTGGTACACGTCGCTGACCGCCTCGGTGCCGTACACCTTCACCGCCGAGGCCCGGGCCGGGGGCAGCGAGTCGGCGGCCACCGAAGCGGCCATCTGCCAATTGAGCAGCTTCATGGCCTCGAGCTTGGCGTGGCAACGAGCCAGGTCGATCTGCACCCACGGCTGGTCGATCACTTTGGCCTTACTGCCGGCGAAAGCGGGGGTGCGGCCCGCCCAGACCCGCACCTCCTCGTAGAGCTGGAACGAAAGCGCCCCCACCGCGGCCAGGCCCACCCGCTCGTGATTGAGCTGGCTGGTGATGAGCTTCCAACCCTCGTTCTCGGTCCCCACCAGGTTGGAGACGGGAACCCGCACGTCGTCGTAGTAGGTGGCGTTGGTGGTGGCGCTGCCCACCGTCACGATGGGGGTGTGGGAGAAGCCGTGGGCGTCGGTGGGCACGATGATGATGGAGATGCCCTTGTGCTTGGGGGCGTCGGGGTTGGTACGACAGGCCAGCCAGATGAAATCGGCCTCGTTGGCCCCCGATGTCCACATCTTCTGTCCGTTGATCACCCACTCGTCGCCGTCACGCACCGCCCGGGTGGTCAAGGAGGCCAGGTCGGTGCCCGCTCCGGCCTCGCTGTAGCCGATGGCGAACGTGATCTCGCCGGCGAGAATGCCCGGCAGGTAGGCCGCCCTGTGCTCGTCGGAACCGTGGGCCATGAGCGTCGGCCCTACGGTGTTGAGCGTGACGAACGGCATGGGACACCCCGACCGCTGGGCCTCCTCGAAGAATATGAACTGGTCGATGGCCGTGCGTCCCTGCCCGCCGTAGGTGGTAGGCCAGCCGATGCCCAGCATCTTGTCCCGCCCCAACCGCCGAAGGACGTCGCGGCGTACCGGACTGGTCTCGTGGGCCCCTATCAGAGCTTCACGAACCTCATCGGTCATCAAATCGGCGAAATAGGCCCTCAACTCGTCGCGCAGGGCCTTCTGTTCAACCGTGTAATCGAGATACACCGGGCCCCGACCCTATCAACGCCCACCTCCCGACAGCGGATCGGAACGCCCAGGCCCGGCCACCTCCCGACAGCGGATCGGAACGCCCAGGCCCGGCCACCTCCCGACAGCGGATCAAGACACCCGGCCCCGACCCGCGCTAGAGGGCGTCGGACCCCTGCTCGCCGGTGCGGATGCGGGTGAGGCTCTCCACCGAGGACGTCCAGATCTTGCCGTCGCCGATCTTGCCGGTACGGGCCGCGCCGACGATGGCCTCGGTGGCCGCAGCCAGCGACGAGTCGTCCACCACGACCTCGATCCGAGACTTGGGCGTGAACGACACCTTGTACTCGGTTCCCCGGTAGGTCTCGGTGTGGCCGCCCTGGCGACCGAAACCCTGAGCCTCGCTCACGGTCATCCCCTGGACGCCGACCTCGGCCAGCGCCTCCTTGATGTCCTCGACCTGATGCGGCTTGACCACCGCGGTTATCAGCTTCATGACTGTATGCCCTTTCTGGAGAGGCCCTTTCCGGGCGACAACCCAACCTTATCAAGTCAATACAATAAGTCAATACAACGGTGGAAAAATAATAAAAAACTAGAATTTATAGCCCACTTTGTGCTGATTGAGTCAACACATTAGTACAATATCGATATGCGGATCTGGATAGACGAAGGCGGGGGGGTTCCGCCCTACGAACAACTGCGGGCCCAGTTGCGACTGATGGTGTCGTCGGGGCGACTCAAGCCCGGCGAACGGCTACCGCCGATCCGGGTGCTGGCCCACGAGCTGAACCTGGCACCGGGCACGGTGGCTCGGGCCTACCGGGAGTTGGAATGGGCGGGCATCGTCGAGGGCCGAGGCCGAGCGGGCACGTTCGTGGTGGACGAACCCCCGGTGGCGTTCTCGGTGGTGGAACGTCAATTGGCCGCCGCCGCCGAGGCGTTCACCGCCGAGATCGACCGCCTGGGGGTCGGACCGCAAGCCGCCAAGATGGCCCTGGACACCGCCTTCGCCGCCCGCTCCAACCCCGACCCGAACCTCGACTGATGCCGCAGGGCTGATGCCGCAGGGCTGATGCCGCAGGGCTGATGCCGCAGGGCTGATGCCGCAGGGCTGATGCCGCAGGGCTGATGCCGCAGGGCTGATGCCGCAGGGCTGATGCCGCAGGGCTGATGCCGCGGTGCCTGCACCATGGGAACCGCTGCTCGGGCTGACACGCGTCCCCTCAGCCCAGGACCACCGATGGGTCGGGAACCAGATCACGAGCCAGCCACTGGAACATTCGCCAGCCCATGTCCACCGAGCACAGCGAGGCGTCCACCCTCTTGGCGGCCTCATCGCTGATGGGTTCGGCCTCGGGAGCCTTGACATGCACCTCGGCCACCCGCTCGGCGGCCACGAACCAGCCCACCGCCTCACCGGGTGAGCGTCCACCGGTGAGCAGCCCATGGTTGCGGAGAATGCAGACCCGACTGCGGCCCATGGCCCGGGCGATTTCCTCGCCACCGGCGAGGTCGTTCACCTCGAGATTGTCGCCCTCGTAGAGCGACTGGTCGAACACCAGGGCGCAGGACTCCTGGCTGATGGCCCGGAAAGGAGCGACGTTGGCCGACCACGGCGTGCCGTAGGGGGTATGGGTGTGGGCGGCCGACGCCAGATCGGGACGGGCGGCCAGTACGGGCCAGTGGATGTAGTAGGCCGCGAAGTTCACCCCGTTCTCGACGGGGCCGGCCACGCCCCGACCATCGGGGCCCACCAGGGTGAGGTTGTCGATGGTGGCGTCGCCGAAGCGGATACCGTAGCCCAGCACCCAGAAGTGGTCGCTCAGGATCGGATCGCGGGCGGTGATGTGACCGTCGCCGATCCGTCCCCAGCCCATGGCCGAAAAAATGCGGTAGCCGATGGCCGTCTCCCACTTGCGGAGCAGGCGCAGCTCCTCGGGGTCGCCGACCTCGGGGACGGAAGCGTCGTAGGTGACGTCGGGATACCGGTCGAGGTGCAACCCCACGGCCCGATTTTACCGTTAAAGTGGCCGAGTGACCCTCGGGAAGCTCCGTGGTTGCCTGGTCATGCTCTTGGTGCTGGCTGCCGGGTGCAGCGAAACCCGCGAGCTCGAACCGGTGCCCCCGACCGTGGCCCCGGCGGGCAGCGCTCCGGCCGACGACGTTGCCGCATCCACCCCACCGACGGCGCCAACCCAACCGACAGGGCCCACCCCACCGGCGGCACCCACCCCGGCGCATCTTTCGGAGTGTCCGGCCGAGAGTTTCGACGCGGACGACCCCGACACGCTCCCGAAGCCTCCGACCTTCTCATCGCCGACCACCGGCGACCCACCGACCCCTCCCGACCCGATGCACCCCGCCATCGGGCTGGGCGACCGCTTCTACCCGCTGGCGGGCAACCAGGGCTACGACGTCGTCCACTACGACATCTCCCTGGATGTGGAACCATCCACCAATACCATCGATGCCACAACCACCCTGACCGCGGTGGCCACCGACGATCTGGCCCGGTTCAACCTCGATTTTCACGGGTTGGAGGTGGCCACGGTGACGGTTGACGGCACCAGGGCCGATTTCGTCCGTCAGGACGATGAAATGACCATCCGGCCGGCCACCCCGATCCCGACCGGAGCGCGGTTCGTGGCTTCCGTGTCCTATTCGGGAACCCCCCAGCCCATCCCGGTTCCCGGCGTGCCCGCCCCCTTGGGCTGGAGATCGCTCCACGGGACGATATTCACCTCCAGCGAACCCACGGGAGCCATGACCTGGTACCCCAACAACAACCATCCCACCGACAAGGCCACCTTCACCTTCCGAATCACCGTCCCCGACGGGGTAACCGCCGCGGCCAGCGGGATACTCACCGCCGAGACCTCGTCCAACGGTCGAACCACCACCACCTGGAGGATGGACGACCCGATGGCCACGTATCTGGCCGCGGTCTACATCGGCAACTTCGAGCGTCACGAGAAGCGGATGGACGACGGTCTGTTGATTCGCGATTACGTTCATCCCCGCTCCGATCCGTTGATACTCGACAATTTGTCGATCACCCCCCGGGCCGTTCGTTTCCTGGAGGAGATCCTGGGGCCGTACCCGTTCGACGCCTACGGCACTATCGTTATGCCGTTCACCCTGGGCTGGGCCATGGAGAACCAGACATTGTCGATCCACGGCTGCCTGATGCTCGATCCGTACGTGATCGCCCACGAACTGGCCCATCAGTGGATGGGCAACTCGGTAACCGTTGACAACTGGGACCAGATCTGGTTGCACGAGGGTTTCGCCCACTATCTAGGGCGGATGTTCCTGGCCGACTACTGGGAATTGGACATCGAGAGTTTCATGGCCGACGAGCACGACGGTCTTTCCCGGGCGAGAACTCCCCCACCCGGGGGCATCGAGATAGACCAGTTGCTCGACTCCGACATCGTTTATAGGCGCGGTGGTATGACGCTGCACGCCCTTCGCACCTACGTTGGCGACGAGGTGTTCTTCGACATTTTGCGCACCCACTACGACCAAACCGCAGGGGCCACCACCAACACCGAGATATTCCTCGACGTCGTCGGCCGTCTAGGTGGATCCGATGCCGTCGCACTGGTCAAGTCGTGGATTTACGACCCCGACGTGCCCAAGCTTCCGACCCCGAGGGAACAGGGCTGAGAACGCAGGGCAATCCCGAAGGCACAGGTCAATCCTGAGAACGCTGGGCAATCCCGAAGGCACAGGTCAATCCTGGGAACACAGGGAGGACCCGAACCTGGTGAACCCGGTGAACCCTGGCGAACCATTGGGGTCGGGGAATTAGAGTCGGGCGGATGCCCCATCTGAACCTGAGCGCCGACGAGGTGCTCACCACCACCCGAGCAGTGCGACGGCGTCTGGACACGTCCAGACCGGTGGCACCGGAGCTGATAACCGAGTGCCTGGAGATCGCCGTGCAGGCCCCCACCGGGTCGAACCGGCAGAACTGGCGATTCGTGGTGGTCACCGAGCCTGATCTGATAGTCGCTCTGGCCGATCTCTACCGGCGGGGCGGCGAGGTGGCCGGCGAGTACCTGGGCGTCCTGCCCCGACTGGCCGTGCCCGACCCCGCCCGGCTCGAGGCCGACGACCAGAAGATGCATGCCTCGGCCGGCCATCTGTTCGAGCACCTGCACGAAGTGCCGGGAATGCTGATTCCCTGCCTGATGGGACGGGTGTGGGACCACCCCCCGGTGACCGTGGCCTCCCACGTGGGGTCGGTGATCCAGGCGGCGTGGTCGTTCATGCTGGCCGCCCGTGAGCGGGGCATCGGCACGGTGTGGACCACCATCCACCTCTGCTACGAACAGGAGGCGGCCGAGCTTCTGGGCATCCCCTACCACGAGGTGATGCAGTTGGCGCTCATCCCCTTCACCCACACCATCGGCACCGACTTCGGCCCCGCCCGGCGTGAACCCCTCGAGCTGGTCACCCGCTGGAACCGCTGGTAGGCGAGCGATCCACCAGTGGGGATCGCCGGGCCGATGAACCAATGGGCCGATGAGCGACCACCGATCGCCGGGCCGATGAAGCACCGCGGAGCCGGGCACCGATACGCATGACCCGGCCCCACCCTCGTTCGACTCCGGTTTCGCCGGGGGATCGCAACAGCACGCTCGATGCCGTCCGGGGGGTGGCGGTGCTGGGGATCCTGACCATGAACGCGGTGGCCTTCGGGCTGGACCGACCCGCCTACTTCAACCTCGACGCCGGGGGCTCGCGCACCTGGCTCGACTGGGCCATCGGCGGTGCGGGCGAGGTGCTCTTCGACCAGAAGTTCATGGGACTGTTCTCACTGCTGTTCGGGGCCGGAATCGTGATGTTCGCCGACCGGGCCGCGGCCCGACAGCGACGACCGGTGTGGTTCAGCCTGTGGCGCAACACGCTGCTGCTGGGCATCGGCATCGCCCACCTACAGCTCTGGGAGGGCGACGTGCTGGTGCTGTACGCCATCTGCTCGCCGCTGGTCATCGCGATGCGGCACCTACCACCCAAGGTGCTGATGGCCATCGGCGCCGTCCTGGTGGTCTCGACCGCCGTGGGCTCGGTGGTCATGCAGACCGTCGTGGACACCGGTCCCGCCGGCGATCTCACCGGCTACTGGTTGGAGGGCGACCTGTCGTCGGGTCGCCTCGAACTGTGGGCGTTCTACGACTTCGGGGCTCGGGCACTGGGCATGATGCTGATCGGGGTGGCGCTGTATCGCACCGGCGTCATCACCGGCGAGCACTCCCGCCGTTTCTACGTGCGCATCGCCCGATGGGGCCTGGGCGTGGGACTGCCGCTGTCGGTGGCCGGTCTGGCCATTGTCGCCGCCGACGGGTTCTCCGCCGACCGGGCGCTGGCCGGAGCCGCTCCCAACACGCTGGCCACCATCCCGCTCAGCCTCGGCTACCTCGCCCTCATCACCCTGTGGAACCGCCGGGCCGAATCCGGCCTGCGATCCCGGGTGCGGGCCACCGGGCGCATGGCGCTCACCAACTACCTGACCCAGTCGGTGATGGGCGTCATCGTGCTGGGAGTGATCCTCGACGACATCGACCTCAGCCGCAGCCAGATAGCCGTATTCATCCTGGCGGTGTGGACGGTGCAGCTCTGGTGGTCACCGATATGGATGCACCGCTTCCGCTTCGGCCCCGCCGAGTGGCTCTGGCGCTGCGCCACCTACCGCCGCCGCCAACCCCTCCGAGCCCTCACCGACTGACCCCACCGTCCCCGACCCACCTCCAGGCCGGCTCGGTTCGTTCGGCGGAGTAGGAGCTACGACGGGTCGGGGTCAGGCGGCCTGGAGCGGTCCTCTTAGGATCGATCGGCCTGAGTGGCTGGGGTCGCCGTCGCGTGGTTCGATGCTGATGTCCACCACGAAGTAGCGGTAGGGGTCGTGTCCGGGCGGCACGTCCAGGCGTCCGGGGTTGGCAGGGTCCACTACGCCGAGAGACACCAAGTCGGCCACGCCGCCGGTGGCATCGGGTTGGATCAGCCACACCTCCAAGTCGGCCCCGGCCTCGGGGTTGGGCAGTTCGGCTCCGGCCAGGTCGATCACGTATCCGGCCTCGGCCTCCACCAGGTTGGCGCGGGCGGTGGCATCGGTGCCGAGAGGGTCGAATGCTTGCGAGTCGTGTGTCAGTTCGGCGGTGCTCAGAACCACGACGGGATCGTCCTTCACCGCGAATTTCACCGCGAAATACGTCGAGACTCCGACCGCCGCCAACAAAATCGCCGCGATGCCCATCACCGCAACGCGCCTCGGTATCCGCCGCCGGGACTGTGGTCGATCCAGCTTCGCCGGGGAGGCAGGGTCGCCGGCGGCGGCTGTGGCCGTAGTGGCCGTTGCCGCCGCGATGTTCTCCCAAACCTCTGCGGGGGGATCCAACAGCTCCAAGTCGGTTGCGTCCATATCCCTGAGGACCGCCTCGACGTCCTTCGATCGCTCGGGGCTTCGCTCAGACATGATCCGACTCCAGGTGGTCCCGAATTCTGCTGAGACTGCGTTGCAGATCGCTCTTGACGGTGCCGAGCGGGACCGATAGCCGCTCGGCGATTTGGGCGTGCGTAAGATCCTCGAAGTAGTGAAGCGTTACAACCTGACGGGCCCGATCCGATAGCAGACCAAGCGCTTCGGTCACCATCAGGCGATCTCCGATGGCCTCTATCTGCTCGTCGCCGGCAATCTCGACAGGATCGTCATCGGACCGGCGCTCGGCGTGACGCTGCTCCGAGCGGACATTGTCGATAATGCGATTCTTGGCAATCGAAACCAACCAGGACACCAGGGTTCCCCGGGCCGGGTCGTAGGTGGAATGGCTGCGCCAGGCACTGATGAAGACTTCCTGCGAAACATCCTTGGCCCGACTCTCATCGAGCGTGCGGCGACAGAAGGTGTAGATGAGTTTGCCGTATTGGTCGAAAGCCGCACGGAGCGCACCCTCCTCACCTCGGGTGAAGGCCTTTTCCATATCGTAGGACGAATCCGAGCCCCGTCTCGGCACCCCGGCATCGTATCCCGACGGTTGTGGCTACTCGTAGGTCTAGGAGAACCAACAGTGGACCGGCATTCATTTCCAACAGGCCCTCGGGGGCGGGGACGGGCCGCTGCCGGAACACCTCGGGGAGGGGGGACATCGAACCATGTGGTTCTGGCCCCTCGGCCGGCCCGAGTGGTGACCTGCACCTCGTCGCCGACCTGAGGGGGGACATCGAACCATGTGGTTCTGGCCCCTCGGAGGACGGGCCGCTGCCGGAACACCCCGGGGAGGGGGGGATCCGAGGACGAACCGGCAGACGGACCCGCCTGGAGAGGCAGCCCTATTGCTGCTTACTCGCGGGATCGGATGAGAACGGTGTCGATGACGTGGATGATGCCGTTGGAGGCGAAGATGTCGGTTTCGACGACGGTGGCCTCGTCGTTGAGCTTGACGGTGCCGTCGTCGATGCTGATGGCGATGTCCGCGCCGTGGACGGTGGTGACGCTTTCCCCGTCGAGGGTCAGCACCACCTCGGCCGGTGCTTCCACCGGGAGCACGTGGTAGGTCAACACCGATCTGATCAAAGGTGGGGTGCCCAGCAGCACGTCCATGGGCATGCCCAGCTCCTCGAGAGCGGCGGCGAACGCTTCCTCGGTGGGGGCGAAGACGGTGAACGGACCCTCCCCGCTCAACGTTTCCACCAGCCCGGCCGCTTCGATCGCCTTGACCAGGGTGGGGAAGTTGCCGGACGCAATGGCCACGTCCACAACCGTGTCCGGCCCCTCGGGCTCGGGCTCCGGCTCGGGAGCAGCAGGATCGGGCTCGGCAGCAGCGGGCTCCGGCTCGGGAGCAGCAGGATCGGGCTCGGCAGCAGCGGGCTCCGGCTCGGGAGCAGCAGGATCGGGCTCGGCAGCAGCGGGCTCCGGCTCGGGAGCAGCAGGATCGGGCTCGGGTTCCGGTGAGGGTGGGAGCAGGACGGTGTCGATGACGTGGATGATACCGTTGGATGCGGCGATGTCGGTGGCCACCACGGTGGCGTCGTTGACCATGACGGCGCCGCCGTCGATGCTGATATCGATGTCGGCACCGTTGACCGTGGTCACGCTTTGACCATCGAGGGTCAGCACCACCTCCGCCGGTGCCGCCAACGGCAGCACATGGTAGGTCAACACCGAAGCAAGCAACTCGGTGTCGGCCAACAACTCCTCGGCACTCATACCCAACGCCGCCAGTGCGGACGCGAACGCCTCCTCGGTCGGCGCGAAAACGGTGAACGGACCCTCCCCGCTCAACACGTCCACCAACCCCGCCGCCTGAACAGCCGCCACCAAAGTCGGGAAACTCCCCGCCCCGACAGCAACCTCCACAACCGTCCCCGGCTCAGCAGGCTCCGGCTCGGGCTCGGCAGCAGCAGTGGGTTCGGGCGAGGCCGGTGGCTCGGGAGCAGCCGTCGGCTCGGGAGCGACACCGTCGTCATCGTTGCCACAAGCGGCCGCAACCAGGCTCAGAGCCAACAATGCGGCCAGCAGTCCTACGAGTTTCCTGGACATGATCTTCCCGGACATGATCTCCTCCGTGTTTCGGGGCATTAATGATGGCTACGGAACGACGGTCGGGTTTGGATGCAGTGGACGGACCGGAAAGTCGGAGGGCGCTAGAAAATCGTCCCCGAGACGCGGGCCGAACGGCCCGGAGTTGGCATACCTCCATCAATGAGGTGTGTCATTGGGCTAGTCTGCGGTGAATCGACTCTAGGAAATTACGGCTCCGGGGTGTCCGGGCTTTAGCTTGAAATGACTGATAAAACCCAGGGACAGTGCTGAGGGATGGAAATCGCTATTGATACCTTGTTGATCGAGTTCGGAGGCATCGTCCTCGGTCTGGCCATCGCGGCCCGCCTCGCCCACCGATTCGGCCTGCCCGTCCTACCCGTATACCTTCTGGCGGGCCTTGCCTTCGGGGAGGGCGGCGTATTGGAGCTAGGGTCGGCCTCGGAGTTCATCGAAGTCGGTGCCGAGATCGGTGTCATCCTCATGCTGCTCATGCTCGGCCTCGAGTTTTCCGCTCATGAGCTCATCACCAACGTCCGCAAATCAGCTCTCGGCGGACTGGTCGATCTCTTGTCGAATTTCACTCCCGGCTTTGTCGCCGGACTGCTACTCGGGTTCGACACCCTGGTAGCCCTGCTCCTGGGAGGCGTAACCTATATATCGTCCTCGGGCATCGTGGCCAAACTGCTTGCCGACCTCGGCAGGGTCCGAAATCGTGAGACTCCGGTCATTTTGAGCGTGCTCATCGTGGAAGACCTGGCCATGGTCATCTACCTACCCATTGTGACCGGCATTCTCTTCGGCAACTCCGCTCTTCAAACCAGTGTCACCGTCATCTTTTCGGTAATCGCCGTTATCGCCATTCTCACCTTTGCCTACTATCACGGCGACCGCTTGAGCGAGATGGTGTTGAGTCACTCAAGCGAAGTTCTCCTGTTGACACTACTGGGCAGCACTCTGATAGTTGCCGGACTTGCCGAACGTATCCATGTCTCGGCCGCGGTAGGGGCCTTTCTCGTCGGTATTGCCCTGTCCGGCAAACTTGTCGAACAAGCTCGCGAACTTCTCGTTCCCCTGCGTGACTTGTTCTCCGCCTCGTTCTTCGTTTTTTTCGGGCTTCAGGTGGACCCCTCACTGATCCCCGAATTTGCCCTTGCAGCCATAGCAATCGGAGCCATCACCATTTTCACCAAGCTCGGCACCGGCTGGGTCGCCGCCCGCTCCAAGGGCCTCGACACCCCGGCACGGATCCTCGCCGGGACTGCGCTCATAGCTCACGGAGAGTTCTCCATCGTCATCGCCGAGCTCGGAGTGGATCGAGAACCCGACCTGGGGGCGATTGCCGCAACCTACGTCATCTTCACCGCCGTTATCGGCGGACTTCTCTACCACTTCGGCGACACCTTGAGCACTCGCCTGGTCCGCGGCAAGAACAAGCAGCCGTAGTTGCACGGCAAGCAGAGCAATCAGAGCCCTTCGGCCGCATAAGGCCGAGAGAATGTCAAATATATAGCCTCAACAGTGCTCCGGCGCGATCAGCCGCTGTCCAATGACGCGGCTAGTTCGAGTGCTTCGGTGAACGGCGGTTGTGTTCCCCAGATGATCTGTTCGACTGCTTCGTAGCCCTTGCGGAGGGCGTTTTGTGCTTCTGAACCTCGGCGGAAGATCAGGCTGTTGGCGTAGCCTCCCTGCGGTCGGGACACGATATGTCTGTGTCCGAGGAATTCCGACGCTCGTTCGGCCAGTGATGGCACGGCGCTACGAACGTCGTCGGCATGAACCGACGAAGCAATGACGGCCAGGTCGTACAGGTCGCGTCCACGCGCGGTGATACCTCCGAACTCGCCGGTCTCCGCTCGACGATGCAGAGCGTCGAACTTGTTGGCAGCAGTGTAGGCCGGGGTGACCACCGGCATCTCGAATCCACCCAGTTCGGGGTAGGCCATCAACTGCTCCGGCGTGGCATGCCTGCCCATGAGCGACATGACCTCATGATGCTCCCAGATGCCGTCACCGTCGTCCTCGACGGTGGTCTCCAATTTGAGGAAGCGGGGTTCGTTTCCCATGCCAAAGTGTGTTCTACGGTGCCCAGCTTCTCCGAAGTGCTGGACTGTGATGTCTTCATCATCTGCACGAATTGCTTCGGCTGACCACCTGGTCACGATTGAAAGGGGTCGTTTTCTGGCACTGCGTGAGGCGGACTCGTCCAACATGAGCACTAGGACATCAAGGTCTTCTGAATACCGTTCAGAGAGTTGCCAAGAAGACACCAACGATGTGCCACCACCAAAAGCTGTAATCGCCAAAGGTACTTGCCTGCGTCCTTGCCCACCGTGTATCAAACCATCGGTACCACCGTTGCGAACCAAACCATTTAAGCAAAAAGTAAGCCAATAGTCACGAACCAGATTGATCGAGTTGATACCTGTTTGACCACTGGTCAACTCGGATAATTCTATGAACACTTCCGGGTTGCCAGCCAACCCAGGAGCACCGACTCCAACTCCCGGCAGTATGATGTCTGGCGAATCGTGAGTGCTTGGTAGTTCACATAACTCGGCTCTCAAATCCACATCATGCGTTGGCTCTGCTTGGGCATGTCGCCCCCCACCTCGATGGGAGTGCAAGCCATTATCAGTCTCGTTATCACAGGGCTTACCGTCGAAGGTGTCCATCGATCCGCACAATCCAGCCATCAGAGCGCAGCTTTCTGGGACACATGCTCCGAAGCTCTTGCGATATCGTTCAATCTGTGCAACGACTCCACTGTCATGCGTCTTTCGGTCTCAGCAGCCCATATCAGCATTTGCGGACGAATCAAGATGTTCGGTCCGCCCCAACCCAACTTTTTCGCCGAAATACCGATGACCAAATGATCCAAGCACTCATGCCAAGGCTCTTCGGTGTACTCGAACATATGTATCGCCTCCAACACCGTGACCTCCGCCCAGGTCAACTCCGTTCGTCTCCAGTTGGAATTGGTTGAGTAGACAACTGTTGAACAAATCGGTCGTGGAGGCTGTTTGCGGGTGGAAACCACAAAGATCTTGGCTGGGCATTGAAGGGTCCACTCCAAATTGTTCAAAGCGGACCAGCCGTAGAGTCCGGCTCCAGGCCCCGCATAGATGAGTGCGCCGATTCGTTTGGAAGGCGGGAGGCAATGGTAGGTGTCGCCCTCGGGCCATCCGCGCCAGTAGAGTCCGTGAGCGACCTTCTCAATGCCGTGATTAGGGTCGTTCTTGAGTCGGTGCAGCACTGTGCGGGCGACGTTCGTGGATGCGGGGACATCGGTGTTCCAGAACCAGGTGCCCGGCTCCAGCCCGAGAATCCAGTCCCGCGCCACCGCGGTCTCCGATCGGGCCATGGCCCCCACTGTAACTTGTCGCGAGAATTGATGCAATTGCTTATTACCCCACTTCAATATTCGCGGAAGCAGGGCAGTCGGCACTCGCCTACTAGGTCTCCCTCAGCACTCATACTCGGCATGAAGACCCACCAGCGGCCAGTTCCCGCAGGCATCATCCCGACACGGCGGCGGGCTGCTCACTGCTCGTGCCTCCCCCAGACACTTGACGTCGGAAGCAGAGCCAGTGCTGTAGATTTGGAATCTGTGAGTACTCAGGGGTTTGACCAGCCGGTTTACACGGTTGCTGCCGCGGCCGAACTGTTACGAGTCTCGCCGCGAACACTGGGCCGATGGCTCGACGGTGACAAGTACCGTGGCCGGGTCCATCCTCCGATCATTCGGATCGAACCCACCGGCAGCAGCGACCTCACCTGGGCCGAGTTCGTCGAAGCAGGCCTGCTCGCCCAGTACCGCCGCGAGTTGAGCGTGAGACTTCAGGAGATACGAACGGTTGTTGCTGCCTTGCGTGAAACCTACGGTGACCCCTATCCACTCGCCTTCCACAAGCCCTGGGAGGGGCCGAACCGGCGGCTGCTGGTTCAGTCTCAACAACTTAACCATCTGAGCGAGGATCTGTGGCTCGTAGCTCCGGCCACCGGTCAACCGCTGCTGCTGCCTCCGGCCGACGCTTTCTTGCGGCGGGTCGATTGGTCTGGAAACGAACCCATTGCATGGCGTCCCCACGACGACCCCCGATCGCCCGTTCGCTGCCGGCCCGATTTCCGCGGGGGTCGCCCGTCCATCAACGGCATCAGCACCATCGCCATCTTCGAGCACATCGACGGAGGGGAACCGGTCGAGGATGTGGCCGAGGATTTCAACTTGTCAACCAACGATGCCCACTGGGCTCTCGCCTACGAGGTCTCCCACAGAGCTCCTGTTGCGGCATGAAATCAGCCGCCGTCCGCTACTACTTCGATGCGGATATCCTCGGTCTTGCCAAAGTAGTAGCTGCACTGCGTCCCGACATCACCTATCCAGGTGCCCCTGAGCAGGTTGTGAAGAACCGACTCCGCCCTGCCTGCGAAATCACGAGCACTGACACCGCCGACAGGATTTGGATTCCAACGATCGCCGCGGCTGGCATAGCTGCCATCACTCGAGACTCCAGGATCGAACGACATCCATCAGAACAAGCCGCCGTTATCAACAGCAACGCCCGGCTTTTCGCGCTGCATCCCGACCAGGCCGTGACAGTGTGGTCACAACTCGAACTCATAATGCGGCAATGGCGCAAAATCGAACATCTAGCTAGACAACCCGGGCCCTATATGTACAAGGTATCACGAAGCCGTGTACGCCGGATCTTCTAACCAGCAAGAGCCAAGCTTCAATGAAGGGGGGCTCTATTGAACCCCCGAACCCTAATGTTGCTGGTAGTAACCGGCCCGTGCAGATTGCTTCAATGAAGGGGGGCTCTATTGAACCCCCGAACGGCCAATTAGGGGTGGAGTTCAAGAGAGAGTTGGAAGCTTCAATGAAGGGGGGCTCTATTGAACCCCCGAACGTTCGAGCCTTAGGCAAAGCCTTATCCCCAATATCGGCTTCAATGAAGGGGGGCTCTATTGAACCCCCGAACTCGTGACGGCTACAACATGACGTTCGGCGGCGAAACCCGCTTCAATGAAGGGGGGCTCTATTGAACCCCCGAACGACAAAACGAGTGACAGAAGCCCTTGAGGCAGACTGTGCTTCAATGAAGGGGGGCTCTATTGAACCCCCGAACCTATTAAACAATGGAGTACCTAAGATGGATAGGCAGGCTTCAATGAAGGGGGGCTCTATTGAACCCCCGAACCGTGGCCGATGAAACGCCACTCGTATCGGTCGAGGTGCTTCAATGAAGGGGGGCTCTATTGAACCCCCGAACTTAGGGGGGGTCGGGGGATAGCCCCCCGGCAGAAAGGGCTTCAATGAAGGGGGGCTCTATTGAACCCCCGAACCATGGTGCCCCTGTGCTCGACGCCAACGGTGACCGCGCTTCAATGAAGGGGGGCTCTATTGAACCCCCGAACGACCCTACACTGGACATCAAAACCATTAAAGAACTGGCTTCAATGAAGGGGGGCTCTATTGAACCCCCGAACCGACGAGATGAGACGGGCCGCCCCCAGCAACTAGACGGCTTCAATGAAGGGGGGCTCTATTGAACCCCCGAACCTTCAAAATATGGGCCGTCGGAGCCGAAGCCGTCCACGCTTCAATGAAGGGGGGCTCTATTGAACCCCCGAACATGTTAAATCCGGGCAAACGTTTTTCGTATCCTTCCCAGCTTCAATGAAGGGGGGCTCTATTGAACCCCCGAACCTGATGGCAGCATCGCTGGCAGTTTGGGGTGCGTTGCTTCAATGAAGGGGGGCTCTATTGAACCCCCGAACGGCCCGGCAGCCCCGGTAATCAACGCCTCGAAAACTTGCTTCAATGAAGGGGGGCTCTATTGAACCCCCGAACTGGTGGTTGGGGTGTTGAGGCGGGCTGGTTTGGGGGTGCTTCAATGAAGGGGGGCTCTATTGAACCCCCGAACAACCAGCGCGAGTCCCAGCTGCCCGACGGGTACTCCGCTTCAATGAAGGGGGGCTCTATTGAACCCCCGAACGCGCCGGAGAGCCGGAACTATTACCCTTATTAAAGATGCTTCAATGAAGGGGGGCTCTATTGAACCCCCGAACCGCTTCTTTGCTACCTGAAGTGTGCGCTGTTATAAGCTTCAATGAAGGGGGGCTCTATTGAACCCCCGAACACCCCCGTAAACCCTCAGAAAAAGCCCTAGAAGAAAGCTTCAATGAAGGGGGGCTCTATTGAACCCCCGAACCACGAACACGTCGTCCTAACCGGCGGCGAAGGCACCGGCTTCAATGAAGGGGGGCTCTATTGAACCCCCGAACCAAAGGGGGGCCGGCACCGAACCTAATACAATCTCGCTTCAATGAAGGGGGGCTCTATTGAACCCCCGAACCCCACGCCGGTAGCCTTGATAATCTGCACGCTAGAAGTGCTTCAATGAAGGGGGGCTCTATTGAACCCCCGAACTCCTCAACCTTCTTCACTTTCTCAACCTTATCAAGAGTGCTTCAATGAAGGGGGGCTCTATTGAACCCCCGAACCTATCATTACCCGTCTACCCGTGTGAGTAAGTATAGGCTTCAATGAAGGGGGGCTCTATTGAACCCCCGAACTGGTGCTTGGCAGAACTGGACCGCGAAACCAGACTGGCTTCAATGAAGGGGGGCTCTATTGAACCCCCGAACGCAGAAGTTAGTGCCGCGCTCAGCGTGCCTATCTGGGCTTCAATGAAGGGGGGCTCTATTGAACCCCCGAACATTATCGGCGTAGTAACTGAAATAAGAAAGATCAAGGCTTCAATGAAGGGGGGCTCTATTGAACCCCCGAACCCCCTTACCTATAGCTATCGTCGCCGGTAACGCCTTAGCTTCAATGAAGGGGGGCTCTATTGAACCCCCGAACATTGTAGTTCCCAGTCTTCCCACTCGCGCCCGTTAGGCTTCAATGAAGGGGGGCTCTATTGAACCCCCGAACCCATTGCTTCCAGCAGCTTATCGTCCAGATCAATGTAGCTTCAATGAAGGGGGGCTCTATTGAACCCCCGAACACGAAATCGAACTGGAAGCAGACCCACAACGAATGGCAGCTTCAATGAAGGGGGGCTCTATTGAACCCCCGAACCCGGATAAAGAAAGCATCAAAGCCAACACATTAGGTGCTTCAATGAAGGGGGGCTCTATTGAACCCCCGAACCGTCCGAGGTTGGGCTACCGAGTTTTCAGCGCGTAGGCTTCAATGAAGGGGGGCTCTATTGAACCCCCGAACTTTATTCTGGCTGCCGGTGGCGAAGCAGGCGAGCCTGCTTCAATGAAGGGGGGCTCTATTGAACCCCCGAACTCTGCTTCCCCATTCACCATTAGCTATCATCAACGCGCTTCAATGAAGGGGGGCTCTATTGAACCCCCGAACCAAGGACTGGGTTACCGAGACAACCGAGCTAACCTAGCTTCAATGAAGGGGGGCTCTATTGAACCCCCGAACCTCAAAGTACTAGACCCGGACACCGACTACAGCTACGCTTCAATGAAGGGGGGCTCTATTGAACCCCCGAACCACCGGCAACATAAAACAACCGGTCACCGGTAGCGTGCTTCAATGAAGGGGGGCTCTATTGAACCCCCGAACTACTCGCCGCCATCAACGGCATACCCTCCACGCTCCGCTTCAATGAAGGGGGGCTCTATTGAACCCCCGAACGCCCCGCAGGGTAGGTCGCCGACGCCGACTCCAAACCGCTTCAATGAAGGGGGGCTCTATTGAACCCCCGAACCACCCCCAAAAAACGCTTGCCGGCACAAATTTTTTTGCTTCAATGAAGGGGGGCTCTATTGAACCCCCGAACCCTGGTGACCGAGTGTGCGGCCACACGAACACTGACGCTTCAATGAAGGGGGGCTCTATTGAACCCCCGAACCGGTTATAATCACCGCCCAGCAGTCCTGGGTTGGTCGCGCTTCAATGAAGGGGGGCTCTATTGAACCCCCGAACTGCCGGTACCGGTAATGTCGTCGGCGATAAGATTGCGGCTTCAATGAAGGGGGGCTCTATTGAACCCCCGAACTTTCATAATGAAGTGTTGGACGGTGACGATCTGATAGCTTCAATGAAGGGGGGCTCTATTGAACCCCCGAACCCGAAAACAAAGCTACCGAAGAAGTGTCTGAGGTTGAAGCTTCAATGAAGGGGGGCTCTATTGAACCCCCGAACCAATGAGAGCAAGCTACCAAACGCCGCGAACCGTGTGCTTCAATGAAGGGGGGCTCTATTGAACCCCCGAACTAGAAGGCTTGTTGGAGTCAACCAGTGAACTAATAGCTTCAATGAAGGGGGGCTCTATTGAACCCCCGAACTCGTCTAGCCAGTATTCGTGGTCTCTGAGCCATCCGCTTCAATGAAGGGGGGCTCTATTGAACCCCCGAACCTCGAATAGATCGGTTATTGTACCGATCATTGCTTTGCTTCAATGAAGGGGGGCTCTATTGAACCCCCGAACCCGCCAAAAACGATACGAGTGGGACGAACACTGGCCCGCTTCAATGAAGGGGGGCTCTATTGAACCCCCGAACCTTGGTTTTGCCGTTCATCGCTCCCCCACAAGGAATCGCTTCAATGAAGGGGGGCTCTATTGAACCCCCGAACATCCTCGCCCGATATTTCATACAACGGGCCATCAATAGCTTCAATGAAGGGGGGCTCTATTGAACCCCCGAACTGGCGCACGATCATGGTCATGGCCATTGACGAAAAGGCTTCAATGAAGGGGGGCTCTATTGAACCCCCGAACCCGGAGACAAAGCATAGATTATCCTACTATTTTATCTGCTTCAATGAAGGGGGGCTCTATTGAACCCCCGAACTTTAATCCCACTCCATATCTCATCCTTTAATTCCTTGCTTCAATGAAGGGGGGCTCTATTGAACCCCCGAACTATTTCTAGTCGTGCTGTAGGTCGGGATAATAACACTCGCTTCAATGAAGGGGGGCTCTATTGAACCCCCGAACGCCCCGCCGCATCCTCAAATGGGCACGACCGGAATACGCTTCAATGAAGGGGGGCTCTATTGAACCCCCGAACGAGCGGGAAAGAGCCCGACAATGGCACCGCAACAACCAGCTTCAATGAAGGGGGGCTCTATTGAACCCCCGAACCCAACCCCCCAAAACCCCAAAACCCCCCAAAAACCCCAGCTTCAATGAAGGGGGGCTCTATTGAACCCCCGAACCTTTTTGAACCCGAACACGTCGACAGGGTACTAACCAGCTTCAATGAAGGGGGGCTCTATTGAACCCCCGAACCTCAAGAAGGTACAACAGCTAGGAGTCATAGCAAAGGGCTTCAATGAAGGGGGGCTCTATTGAACCCCCGAACCAAATCACGGTACCCCTGCGAGACCGGCACGACACGCTTCAATGAAGGGGGGCTCTATTGAACCCCCGAACGGCGAAGCGGGCGACGAACAAGTCGCCCTTCTAGCCAGCTTCAATGAAGGGGGGCTCTATTGAACCCCCGAACGAGCAAACAATGAGCAACGGCAACCCCATCCACACGCTTCAATGAAGGGGGGCTCTATTGAACCCCCGAACGCGTTCGTTCCGCAGGGTTTACGCTTCTGCATGGCTGCTTCAATGAAGGGGGGCTCTATTGAACCCCCGAACTCGCCGATGCGGGCCATCTGCCGATGCCACACGGCGATGCTTCAATGAAGGGGGGCTCTATTGAACCCCCGAACAGTAATGACCGAGCACACCACCGCCCCGACCTAAATGCTTCAATGAAGGGTGGAGTTCCCCCGGTTTGGTGGACAGGTTGTTTTGCTGGATTGTAGTGGTGTTCATGCGGCTTGGTGGTGGGTGTAGGTCTGGGCGGGGGTGCGGTGGCCGAGTGAGCTGTGGTGGCGTTGGCGGTTGTGGAACACTTCGATGTAGTCGAACAGGATGGTTCGTAGTTGTGTGTGGTGGAGGTGTTCCCAGGGGCCGTGGATGTGGCGGATTTCTTTTTTGAGGGTGGCCCAGAACGATTCCATGGCGGCGTTGTCGTAGCAATCTCCGACGCTTCCCCAGGAGCCGACGAAGTCGGCTTGGGCGAGGCGGTCGCTGAACGCCATGGAGGTGTATTGGGTTCCGTGGTCGCTGTGGTGGATCAGTCCGGGTTCGGGTCGGCGGCGGGCGATGGCCATGGTCAAGGCGTCGACGACGAGGTCCGTGGTTTGGTGCTCGGAGATGGACCAGCCCACCAGGGTGCGGTCGCAGAGGTCCAGGATTCCCGCCAGGTGGACTTTGGTGTCGGCGCAACCGAACGAGGTTATGTCGGCCACCCATTTGCGGTCGGGAGCCTCGGCGGTGAAGTCCCGGTCCAGCAGGTCCCCGGCGGGCACTGTTTTGGCGCCGGGATCGCGGCGACGACGGTGGGAACACGCCCCCACCAGGCGGTTCGCTCGCATCAGGCGGGCCACCCGGTTGCGGCCCACGCGGTGACCGCGGCGGCGGAGCTGCTCGTGGATCCTCGGGGAGCCGTAGGTGCGTCTCGAGGTCTGGTGGATCTCGCGGATCTCGACCAAAAGCTCGGCGTCGGAGGTCTCACGCCTGGACGGGCGTCTTTTGGCCCAGGCGTAGAACCCGGACCGGCACACCCCGGCGACGCGGCACAAATCGGTGACCCGGTACTCGGCTCGGTGGTCGTGGACGAACCGGTAGCCGATCACCGGTTCGTCTCCCTCGCGAAATACGCGGCCGCCTTCCCCAGAATCTCCAAATCGATCTCCTGCTGAGCCACCCGCCTGCGCAACCTCTTCAACTCCTCACGCTCGGACACGCTCAACGCCTCGGGATCGGCCGCTCGCTCGCGTCGCTCACGATCGGCCTTGACCCAGTTCCACAGCGTTCCCTCGCTGATCCCCAACGACCGGGCCACCCCAGCAACCGAACGACCCGACGACACCGCCAACGCCACCGCCTCACGACGAAACTCAGGCGGATACTTCGACACACGACCCATACGAGCCTCCTTCCCCAGGGACCGAACCCCCATAATCAGGTGTCCACCAAACCGGGGCAACTCCAGGGGGGCTCTATTGAACCCCCGAACCCGGCGGTACCCCGAACACGCGGGCTATGTCCTCCAACTGGCTTCAATGAAGGGGGGCTCTATTGAACCCCCGAACTTACTAGGCCGGAGATGCCGGGATTATTCACTACCGGGCTTCAATGAAGGGGGGCTCTATTGAACCCCCGAACCTGGGACAAATGGGCCTGCAACCCTAAAGGACATAACGCTTCAATGAAGGGGGGCTCTATTGAACCCCCGAACACCCTACCGTGCTTATCCGCTACAACAATAGCAATGCTTCAATGAAGGGGGGCTCTATTGAACCCCCGAACTAGCTTGAGGGCGCAAGTGTGGGGGAGTATGCCAGTGCTTCAATGAAGGGGGGCTCTATTGAACCCCCGAACCGGTTCGTTAGATGAGGTTGAGCCGACTATAACCGAGCTTCAATGAAGGGGGGCTCTATTGAACCCCCGAACGCTATGGCTAGAAAGGACTACAACTAATGCCCCTAGCTTCAATGAAGGGGGGCTCTATTGAACCCCCGAACCCAGGGACAATTAGCATTGGTGGCCCACCGGAAGTGGCTTCAATGAAGGGGGGCTCTATTGAACCCCCGAACAACGAAAACGTATACAACGATTACGATTACAAACGAGCTTCAATGAAGGGGGGCTCTATTGAACCCCCGAACCCGGCCTCAAGATGAAGACCTAATGCGCGATGACGCGCTTCAATGAAGGGGGGCTCTATTGAACCCCCGAACTTTCTATAGCCGAACATTGGGTAGCCCAGCCTCGTAGCTTCAATGAAGGGGGGCTCTATTGAACCCCCGAACGCGCAGCACGCCACGATTGTGGAACCCCGATACCTGGTGCTTCAATGAAGGGGGGCTCTATTGAACCCCCGAACACAAGTATATCGCCAGCATCTCCCGGTTCGGTTACTTGCTTCAATGAAGGGGGGCTCTATTGAACCCCCGAACAAGCTAACCACTAGCCAGCCGTCTTGTAGCGCGGAGGCTTCAATGAAGGGGGGCTCTATTGAACCCCCGAACTTCGAAGGTCAAACCAACCAGTACCGCGACGAGCAGCTTCAATGAAGGGGGGCTCTATTGAACCCCCGAACCAATTCTTTGAAAAACTACGCCAACTAGAAGGAGTAGCTTCAATGAAGGGGGGCTCTATTGAACCCCCGAACACCGACCTCTGCTTGATTAGTGCTAGTGCTGGTATGGCTTCAATGAAGGGGGGCTCTATTGAACCCCCGAACGCCCGAAGCCCCGGTAGACCCCCTCGGCGAACGCTGGGCTTCAATGAAGGGGGGCTCTATTGAACCCCCGAACCTAATGCGCACGATGAAAAACTATAGCGGGGTTATGGCTTCAATGAAGGGGGGCTCTATTGAACCCCCGAACTACTTCTACGCCTTCGTCCTCCACGTGGATATGAGTGCTTCAATGAAGGGGGGCTCTATTGAACCCCCGAACCCCCGGGGAGGAACAAAGGTACCGCCCGTATGCCAGCTTCAATGAAGGGGGGCTCTATTGAACCCCCGAACCATAACCGAAAAGATAAAGGAGATGGAAAACAATTTGGCTTCAATGAAGGGGGGCTCTATTGAACCCCCGAACTTGCAGAAACCAGGCGCTTGCTGGAAATCGAAGGGCAGCTTCAATGAAGGGGGGCTCTATTGAACCCCCGAACTACTCCGTGCATCGACTGGCGCGCACATCCGAGCACGCTTCAATGAAGGGGGGCTCTATTGAACCCCCGAACCAAACCTCCGCTAAAGCTAGCGGCGGTGGGCTATGGGCTTCAATGAAGGGGGGCTCTATTGAACCCCCGAACCTTGATCACTCTGGCTAGCGACGGGCTCGGATCACGCTTCAATGAAGGGGGGCTCTATTGAACCCCCGAACTCGGTGAAAGCGATCAGCGACGACTGGCCGGGGGTGCTTCAATGAAGGGGGGCTCTATTGAACCCCCGAACCCGGTAAATGTCGATCTGGGCCGCGCCAGTCTCCGGGCTTCAATGAAGGGGGGCTCTATTGAACCCCCGAACCCCGGTTCGCCGCGTCCAAAAGATCGGCACGGTCCAGCTTCAATGAAGGGGGGCTCTATTGAACCCCCGAACCATTAGGTACGAGCAAGTCCATCTGCCGCCAAGCCCGCTTCAATGAAGGGGGGCTCTATTGAACCCCCGAACCATCCTACCCTGATGATCCGCAACTACAACACTAATGCTTCAATGAAGGGGGGCTCTATTGAACCCCCGAACCTCCCCCACCACGAATGGCACGACGAAATAGAGCTTGCTTCAATGAAGGGGGGCTCTATTGAACCCCCGAACTCCATAACGATCCTAACCTTACTGCTATTGTTAGTCGCTTCAATGAAGGGGGGCTCTATTGAACCCCCGAACGATGAGCCAGTGTTCGGTTGTGGGCCGCCAGGGTGGGCTTCAATGAAGGGGGGCTCTATTGAACCCCCGAACTAATGCTCCGATGGACACGGTAAATAACGCGAAGAAGCTTCAATGAAGGGGGGCTCTATTGAACCCCCGAACCCGATTGTTAGGCGGTCGCTTACGCTGGTGACCGTGGACGCTTCAATGAAGGGGGGCTCTATTGAACCCCCGAACGAACTCGCTTCAGCCTGTGTTTCAATTGTCGAACAAGCTTCAATGAAGGGGGGCTCTATTGAACCCCCGAACGTAACCATCGTTGGGGTTCATGCTGATGGCACGATTGCTTCAATGAAGGGGGGCTCTATTGAACCCCCGAACTCGACATCTCCTACGCCTACACCGTCGGCGGACGGCAGCTTCAATGAAGGGGGGCTCTATTGAACCCCCGAACCATGAGACCAAGTAAATACCGGGGGGCTCTATTGGTAAGCATTACAGCGACGACATGCTTCAATGAAGGGGGGCTCTATTGAACCCCCGAACCGAGTGCTTCGGGGACAACCAATATGCCCGAAGGCGCTTCAATGAAGGGGGGCTCTATTGAACCCCCGAACCCTACGAAGCCCAAGCGAACTCGCTTTCAATGAAGGGGGGCTCTATTGAACCCCCGAACTCCGGTTCTAGCGTTTCAATGAAGGGGGGCTCTATTGAACCCCCGAACAGCGATCCTAGCTTCAATGAAGGGGGGCTCTATTGAACCCCCGAACCGCTCGCTCTAGACACCTACCCTGACCAGAGGGTTTGGGAGTGGTTTGCGAGCGGTTGTTAGAAGGAAGCATTTTATCGGGTCTCTTCAGTTGTCAAAAAGCATCAAAACCCTTGAATCGCTGCGGTTTCGAGCGCTGACTAGCATTTGTCGGCTTACCTCAGTGCTCGAATCACAGGATGACGGGGCCACTGGTAGGAAGAGGGACAGACACTCCCAAAAACTGGAAGCAGTCTTTACCCCTCCGATTGGGATCACCAATGTCTATCATAGCAACGGAGTCTTCAGCATGATGGATTATATCTCCTAGATCTGTTTTGACAGATATTAGTTCTATAGTATCAAGATCACATATAAAAACACTATACTGCATTGACCAACCATAACCAATCAGTGTTTTGTGTACCTTGCGGAGTCGCTTAGGATCACGGATGTCATAAGCAATTAGATACCTCTTACGTCCTTGTGACATATATCACCTCGTCATAAACGGTACATACTCTGGGATTTCACCCAACAAATATGCTCCCAACATACGAGCTTGAACCTCTAACACACGTCGGTAGGTAACTTTATAACCATAAACTGGATGAGTAACTTCATGATCTAATCGCCGTTCATATGCTGAAATAAATGACTTCCTAGCTTCATTGTTTAACGAGACACCTTGTGCTCTTATAGTAAAGCTATTTTTTTGAACTTCACCATTATTTATAACATTTATTACAACAGAATCAGCAATAAGTGGCCGAAACTCTTCTGCAAGGTCAAGAGCTAATGCTGGTCTTCCAAATCTAGGTTTGTGGAAGACACCTAAATAAGGATCAAAACCAATAGCTAATGCAGTAGATGTCATATCTTTCGTAAGCAAGGAATAGGCATATGAAAGTAAGCAATTTATTGGATCTCTAGGTGGTCGCCTATTTCTCCCTTGAAACTCAAAAGTTCCTAAAGACTTATCTTTCAACATACCCGAGAACTGAGAAAAATATAATCTAGCAGCAGTGCCCTCAATACCAAGTAGTGATTCGATAGTATTCACTTCATTAGTTTGCTCAGCAATGACTTTCAATTGAGCCAAGGTGGACTTTACATCTTGTCTAGAATTGCGTCGTAATAATGTTCTTGAATTACGGATTTTACCTTCAATTATTTTTTTAGCAATAGGTAAACCTGCTTGAGCTGATATTGCAACTTGACGCCTCCGAAGATCAACATGCTTGGAAGGAAGTCCATGAGCTATACCTTGAAACCATCCGCCATAAGAAAACCAACATACTGGAATCTGTTCCTGGAACATAGCTCTCATTGCCTGAGAACTTATTTGTACATTCCCATATATTGAAATTTGTGATACATCAATCAATCTAACTTCTTGCAGAACCTCTTTTTGTACAGATATCCTCACTCTACCTTTTCTTATCCCAATTTTAGTTCCTTGTTCTGTTATATACAGAGGGTGTGCCGCGGAGTCTCTAGGTGTAAGCCGCCGAGGTGGTACCTGAGAACGGTCCACAAGATAGTTTGTTTCATCAGGTAAGCAAATACCAACTAAAGAACACCTAGGACATTTTGGACTATCAATCAAAGGTGGAGGTGGGTTGGGAGAACTAGCTACAACTCGTAGCTGACTCAACAAACTCAGAGTTTGACAAACTAGTTTTTCATCAAATGGAACCTTGACTCGTTCTTTCGATTCAGCGAAAAATATCTGACCCTCTGAGCATTCATATCCATTATCTTGAAGTATGAGGCCAATAGAGCAAATTTGTACAAGCTCCGGAGACCATGCTGGACCATGTTTTGGAGGTCGTCCACGCTTAACTTCTACTGGAGTAACTTGGTTTCCTTTACCTTCAATAATATCTGCCTTAGCTATAATTCCGAGACGTTCAGAACTGATAGTGACAGATCGAGCTTTACGTACTGGACTATCTGCTTCTGGGCTGTCAATCCGACCAGCTTCTATATCTACATTTCGATGTACATATCGTCCTTCGACTGTGTCGGAATTATCCTCAAATCTTGATTGAACCCATTCTAGATAGAAGAGACGTGGGCAGTATTCAAACTCATTGATCATACGTGCTGGAACCAGATCAGGTATATCAGTCACAAGACCAAACCACTTTTGGAGGTCCAAATGTTCCATATCCACCTTGGTCGCTACGTTTGATAGCAGATTGTATGACCTTATTTATACCCCAAGAAGTATAAAATGCTGATCTTTTATTTAACTCACCTTTGAGACCAGTTGTATGAGCTAACAAAGAAAATACAGCTCTAGGTGACGCAGGCTTTGTCCAAATAGGCCATGCAAATGATCCATACTTCCAGTTCCCAGAAGCTCCTTGAGTCAAAGTACGATTCAAACTACCAAATACAGGGTACCTGCTAATCCCTAGAATAGCTAGAGCTTCTGGACCAGGATTAGTAAGTTTTTTATCTTTTGATGGATTACTAGCAACCAGAGCATAATTTCTATCGTCCCCTATGTCCCACATCAAAGAACTCAACTTGCTCTCATAGGACCAGGGGCCAATCAATCCAACTCTTAGATCTTCAGCAGTGACTCCTCTAAATAGATCTTCCACTATTTTTAAAAACTTCTGCTGGCCTGCTGTGAAATAAAGGTCAGTTGGTTTTGCAACTCCACTGTTGTCAAGACTACCTTCAGCAATTAAACAATAGGCAAGACAAGAATCAGTTCCAGCATTTGCCAGGTAAGCTCTAATACCTATCGGATCAAATTTCACATCGCCAATGGGTTTGAGACCAGTGCATATTGATGGACTTTCCAACCAAATAGGTAATATATTCATAACTCGATCAATAATTTCTTCAACTGAGATAGATTCATCTACCAATGCATGTGGAACCACATCATCACTCCACCATAGACGTGGTGTACATGCTATATCTTCTAGAGCTACCTGAACTCCCAACGCGGCGAAAAAGCCCAGGGGGTTTGTTCCTTCAAGGCCAGTGAGATCTGTACTAATCACTACTCAGCCTCCTTAGCACTCTGCTGATGATCTGCTAGCCGTAGAATAGTTTCCAACCACGTGAGACCGTAATAACCATAGCGCTCTATCAGAGTCCAGAAACGATCGGCCATGTCCAATGCTAAAGGACTATTTGCAACATCTGTGTTTGCTTCTACATGTACACCTTTGTGATTGAATTGGAGCATTTCAGGGTAAGAATCTTTACGAATTGGTGCTAGAGGCCGGGCATATCCATGATGAGTTCCAACCAAATAGAGAACAAGGTCAGGATCGTGGGCCTCAACAAGGATTTGAGGGTTAGACTGAGCCATAGCCACGCTCATTATCTCATGCCTAACTGGTGGCCATTTTCCAGGGGAAACCCGTGCTTTTGGAAGTGACTTAGCTAGAGGTTCATCAAACATAGCTTGTTGTACTTGATCATCTCCAACCATCTGTTTTTGAAAGCGTGAGTCAACCTTTCCAAAGTCGTGGAGTTCAGCAGCAAGCTTGAGATCAGCTTGAATCTCTGCGCTCAAACCAAGTCTGTAAGCATATTCAGTAACCTGTTCACTAACTCCATGCAAATGTTCTTTAAGCGTCACACCGGAGCCGGTAAATGAAACTGATTGGTCAGAACTTTCTAAGATAGAAGGATCGAACTTTTTAGAAGCAAGTATATAAAAAGTATCCATAGACTTACACTCATACCCACTCTGTAATTCTTTAATAGTATAACGCTGCCAATCAAGCAGATCAGGGAGTGTAGAAACTTTGTTCAACCATTCACTTATACGATCATAAAGAGATTCCAAAGCAGTAGTTTCTTCTTCTGGATGTGGTGGAGATGGCCAACCATCAGGCTTTAGTTGAGGGTCAAGTCTCAAAGTAAAACGTTGACCATAAGCAGCTTGAGCCTCATCCCCTAAATCTTCTACCACATCGGACGAACTAGGATCCCAAGTCCCGCCTGACAAACCACCTTTTCTTGGTTCCACAATGATGGTATCACCAGGTCTTATATCTTGCACAGAAATAACTTCTGGTTCCTCATCATAGCCTCGCCAACGATACCAATCATTACCTCTATTTGTATCAAGATTATCAGCATCCATATAGTCTCCATTTACATCGGCAACTGGCACTTCTTTTAGTGATCCTCCTAACCAAGATTTGGCGGCATCAATTGGAACTTCAAGGCATTCTGCTGAACGCAGTGGGATTTCTTTCAATACCTCTAAAGAATGATCTTTGCGCCAGACAAGGGTCACATCAGCCGTCCGTTTTTTGTTTTCGATACCGTGTAGAAACCAATCAACAGCCGGTTGGATAACTGGTTCAGGACTTGTCTGTATCCAGGCATCTATATAAGTTTTAAGCAGTAAAGGTGCTTGTGCTGTGGGAGCATAGCAATCTTCAGATAAGTGATAATGGTTTTCAGGGAGTGGGCTAAAATCAATGTCCTCAAAGCCCTCCAGTGCTTGTAGTGCTTCCCATGTAATCCGAACTGAGTCTCCATAAACTGGATCGGGCTTCTGCGGGTTGAGAGCAGACTTAACACCAATGATCCAGGCGCGCGCTGGTTTCCCAATCTGTTCAGTAAGGACACCTCGCCGGTCTAGTCGGCCAAATCTTTGCCGCAAGCTATCGATTGGAGCTACTTCAGTAATCAATATGTCAAAGCTAAAATCAGCTCCTACTTCGATAGCTTGAGTAGCTACAATCACAGTTAAATCTTCTACTTTCCTTGGCTTGTCTGGATCAACTAACTCAGAGATAGCTTCAAGAGATCGTGCCTTATCAAGTGGACGCATCCGACCAGTAATTAAGTGCGCTGAATATCCAGCTTCTGAAAGTGTCCGATGTACTTCTCGAGCGGTGCGTACTCGATTAACAATCACACCTACACTGTGACCCGACTTATCTAATTCAGACTTCAGGATTTTTTTCACCGCTATTGGAATTGCTATATCAGGTGGTTTAGTACCAGCATCATATAGCTTGGCTGTTTTTTTAGCTTTCACTCTACGACGGAGCTCGGGCGACGACTCTAAGTCAGTTTCAGTTAAACAAAACCGGTTTCCACTGGAGTTTGTAGGTGTGGCTGACATTTCTACGACATGAAACCTACGGGGAAGTCTACCATTGCTACCAAAAGTGCTTACTTGTTGTAATGTTTCTGCGAAAGCTCTACTCAAATGAACTTCATCTAGTATTACTAAGCAATCATTGCCTGCTAAACCAGCATGGATGGGACGCATTTTTTGAGTTACTCCATAACCCCGAAACAGTAGTTGAGATCCGAATTGATCCACTGTTGATACCATCACCCAAGGTTCATCAGGCCTATGGGCCCACTCTCTATTAATAGGGATACCACCCCGTAACGCGACCACCCCCATTGGTGAACCCCCACTAATTTCTTCCAAACAACTTTTTATATTTTGCAAGATTGGGGTTGAACCTTTTCGTATCTGTTTTTCGATCTGCTGAGCTCTGCTAACTACTTGATCAACTACAATTCGTCTATCAATAACAAAGACTACTCGGCGTGGGAAAACCTCAGGTCGTGCTGCTAGAGCAAATATTGCCGTGTCCAAAACTGCGGTTTTACCAGTTCCTGTAGGGAGATCTATTACATCAGGCCACTTACCCTTGTCTAGTACTTGTGTGGTAAGGCGCTGTTGCCAGGGAAATGGGGGGTAATTGTGAACTGCTTGAAAGTAGGATGTAAAGTCTGTTGCCTCGAGTTCACTCACTGCTATTCACCTTTTTCTCAACTGGTAATGGGCTACTGACTGGCTTCATGAGACCAAGACCCATGAAACGGCCAGCTCCAAGCATTAGTGGGCCCTTAATTTTCTGATCAAATATTAAAACAGCATGTATAAGACGTCGAGCTATTGACTTCCCATTACTACCCCGCTGATGAAACGGTGGGAAGTCTGCCGCAGGTCTGGCACCCTTGATGAAAGGGTCAAGTGATACATCTACATGAGTTGGCTCGGGTAAGCCAACATGATGGCAGGATGTAATTATCGCTTGCTCTGCTCGATACCAAGCTTTTGATCGAGTAGCAGCACTGCCCTTACTCAGTGGTCCTGGATGGGTGGGCAATGCAATCGGAGTTGCTGACACCCATTGTGTAGAGGGGTTTTGCCAAAGGTTTGGTCTGATTGTAACGAGATCAATCGGACCCGTTTGCCGTCGGAGGTTAAGTATGCCTCCACGACCAAAAGTAAGGGTTAGATAGTCTGAATTAGTTTGCTGCTCCCAATGGCCAATTGCTCGTAGAGCTGCTCGTCGAGATGTGTCGTCCAGAGATACTGGTAGTGATATTGCTAGCCCCATGATTCGACCATCAGCATGCTCAAACCCAACATAAGGTAATGGTAAGAATGCCACGTGTGGTTTTATTGTAGGAGCACCAGCTTGATCGTGGCCGCTTAAACCCTCGGGAATTGGATCTTCAGCATGAGACATTATTGCTGCCCGTATAGTGGAGGCGATCTCGACTGCTCGCGAAGATGGAAAACGCCGTGACCGCGATTGTAAAAGGAACTCAAAAACAACCCAATCACCAGCCGTGTCTGGCAATAAGGGATCTAAAAAGCTGAAACCATTATTACTTTTGTTGTAGCGGACCGCTGAGAATGGCAATGATCTAGGTTTGATAGCCTGATGATGTCGAAACTTTGCTCTTAACGCCTCTAGCTGTCCAGGGCCTATACATCGAAGCATGTGACTACCGGAACCGGGATACCAGTTAGGTTGAGGTGGGTCATCAATCATACGACAAGATACCAGTGAGGATGAGTGCCCTAGCCGGGTTACTTTTTCTAGTAAAGTGCCCAACGATATTTTTATAGATTGTGATATATCTATATTTGGCCACACAAAAATAACTTGAGGCTCGGTGGGAGTAACCGATGGAAAGTGACGCTCCTGCTTCATTCGTCCGTCAGGTAGGAGTTGTAATGCGGATGTAACTGGAGTTTTCCCAGTTTTAGATATTTGGTTACTTACATCTAACTCTTTTTGAATCTTGTTACGTACTTGTTCAGCTTTTTTGGTCAACTCACCACTAGACTGCTCAAGCTCAAAATTGAGCTGATCTTCCAATACATCAATATTTTGACTACGCTTTTCGTACTGCGCTCCACTAATGATGCTAGCATCATTGACTGGTACGTAATAACTCACAACTCGACGAGGGTTGGCATCAGAGGCAACGATAGCAGGCGGTGGCTGAGCTTCTAGCCATTCCAATGCTTTTCGCTCGCCATCATCCTCACCTGCTTCTGCCCATCCAGACACCAGGGCCGAAAATAGCCTGGCAGGTTCAGGTGGCCACTCACTGGCCTCGCGATCGTTGTATGCAGTGGCCACGAACCGTCCGGTGAGGAAGTTTACCTCTATAGCAAGCACTGCTTAGTCTCCAGGAATCTCACGAGCAGACACTTCGCGACTTCGACGGAGTAGCTCAAGTAGCTTAGGAGCTGGTTGGAGCTTGATCTCAGAAGTCTCCCAACTCAGGCCTAGATCGGCTGATGTCTGAGCAGCTTGTCCAACCATTTTTACAGCAGTATTTCGGTTGATATCCATAACTTCAGGGGATGAACCATCCCGACTGACCAACTCGATCTGAGGTAGATGCTGGGGAATCAATAAGCACCGAGAGCGCAGATCATGATCCATTTCATATTGGAGGACGATAGCAGCCACACCGATCGCGGCGATTGCTGTACGAGCAGCAGTTTCGACTTCTCGACTATAACCGGCAAAACGTAGACGGCGTAGTGCCGCTAGGGAAATAACGGTAGTCTGCACAGCACTTGAAATTGTTACGCCACCAGCAACGGTATCGATGCTGGGGGCTATATTCCCATGGTTGATCTCAGATGGACGCCCGTCATCGCCAGCACGTTTAATCTTGCCCTTCTCTGTAGCTGCCTCGTCCTCCTCTAGTGTCCAGCCTTGATCTGAATCACGGTGTTCATATATAACTGCTGCTTCACGTTCAATTTGAAGTGGATCTAGTCTACTTCCTACTTTTTTACCAATTTGAATGTCGTGACCGACAATTTCAGAAACATAAGCTCTCTGAAATTTCGATCCTAACCCCCCCTTGGGGCCAGTGGAATCCCACTGGCCAAACAACAGTGCCGTCGGTGCATACCGAAACAAAGCAGTAGCATTACGGGGCTGAGCATCAGTTATGGCCCGACCCACCGCTGACAGACGGAACAGCGTGTTGTCGAGAAGGCTGTCGCGAAAGATCGCGTCGGCCAGCCGGTGAGGCGCTTCCAACACAGTCAACCGGCCGATGTCATCGAACTCGCCGTTCTCGGTTGAGAAGTCGACGTAGGGAACGGGAAATCTCAACTCTCCCGCCTCCCAACCGTCGAGCAGCGCCAACTCAGCCCGATTGGCCTGCGAGGCAACTGAGTCGAGCAGTACGGTTTGCACCTCCCGATCACCCACCTGACGAGTCTCAGTGGCATACTTGTGCCCAGCGTTAACGGCGTAAGTGGGTGGAAAAACCTTCCCGCCCGGACCATCTGCGGGTTGCAACTCGGTTCGAGACCTCAATGCGACGGCTTCTCCGGCCACTGCGCCCCGCAGCCTCTCGTAGGTCAGCTCAGCCATTTGTCCTCCTGGTTTTGGCAATTCGCTTTGTGCCTCGGTTCTCATCGTGAGGCGATGACAACTACTTCTTATCACAAAGCAGTGACAGTGCTCTCGAACTCCGGTGGGGCCGAGCAAGGCGAGGCGACCCTACCTCATCCATGTCACCTCCCACCAGTTGGCTAGGCGCGGGGGTGAAGATCAAGGTGATGAAGTGCCCAGACCGATGTCTTGGGGTCTATGAACGGCTGGCTGCCCCAGCGTGTGGCGGCATGGGTGAACTTGGGGGGTGGGATGAGATGCTCCCCCTCGGAACTTGAGGGGGCGAGGGGGATTTGGGAGCTTGGCACTCTCACCCACCGGGACGGTACCGGTCTAGGGGTGCTCCGCCTCGGGGCTTGAGCGTCTGGGGGGAGGGAGGGGGCGAGGGGGATTTGGGAGCTTGGCACTTGGCGTTGACTCGGTGGTGCTTGCTGTCTATGGTTAGGGCTGCCTAACTGAAGTTATTGATGACAACCAACGCTCAAGGACAAGGGTATCGAATGATATCGGCATCCAGGAGGACTAAAAGCACGTGCGAGGCCAGGTAGTTCGCATCACTCCCAACGGGGTCTCCACGGCCCTGACCTTCGACTGCTGCTGCGGGCAGAAGAGGATTGCGGTCGATGGCGTACCCGATGTCGAGCGAGCCAGGGCCTGGTACGGGACGATGCGCCGTGTTCATCAAGTGGACATCTGTGTCGACGACGACAGGGTGAGATGCACGGTTCAGGGGTTGGGACACCGACATCCGGTGATCCGCCGGGTGCCGCTGGCGGTGGCCCTGGGGATGGGCCAGATCGGCGATCCGCTCTATGTAATGGTGGGAGAGCGCTGATGGTGGTGTGTCACTGCAAGGCCATAAACGACGAGTTCCTCAGATCCCTGTTCGCCGAGAGGCCGTTCACCGTGTCCGACGTGACCGAGGAGTGCGGCGCGGGCGGCGACTGCGGGCGGTGCCTGGAGATGATCGAATCCGTTCTGAAACAGAGCCCCGCGCAACGGAGCACATCGGTAGCGGTGGGTCTGACCTTGTGATCGCTTCCTCGGCATCTCGGCCGGGCCGACCCGAGGGCCTCGAACCGGGCTCGTTTATCGTGCTCCCCGCCAGCGACGGTTGGAGGTAGCATCGCCCCATGCAAGGTTCTCCCGAAGTCATTGCTCTGCTCAATGAGATCCTCACCGCCGAGTTGACCGCCATAAACCAGTACTTCGCCCACTCCAAGCTGTGCGAGAACTGGGGTTGGAAGCGGCTGGCCGACAAGTACCGCGAGGAGTCGATCGACGAGATGCACGATGCCGAGAAGCTCATGGATCGCATCCTGTTGCTCGAGGGCCTACCCAACTTGCAGCGGTTGGGGAACGTGACGGTGGGAGAGTCGGTGCCGGAGCAGTTGGAGTTGGATCTCGCCCTGGAGATGGCGGCCGTGGAGCGTTATCGCAGCGGAATCGCCCTGACCCTGGAGCAGGGCGACGCGGGAACCCGGGAGCTGCTCGAGCACCTGCTGGAGGGCGAGGAGGCGCACCTCGACTGGATAGAGACCCAGCAACGGGTCATAGCCGACATCGGAATCGAGCGCTACCTCCAGTCCCAGCTCGAGACGTAGCCCCCGCAGGCATCATCCCGACGCGGCGGCGGGCTGCTCACCCCCGCAGGCATCATCCCGACGCGGCGGCGGGCTGCTCACCCCCGCAGGCATCATCCCGACACGGCGGCGGGCTGCTCACCCCCGCAGGCAT
Source organism: Acidimicrobiales bacterium (assembly GCA_965115985.1). GTDB lineage: Bacteria > Actinomycetota > Acidimicrobiia > Acidimicrobiales > Bin134 > Poriferisocius. The sequence continues at coordinate 2,754,602 of OZ220474.1, read as the reverse complement.
CATCCCGACACGGCGGCGGGCTGCTCACCCCCGCAGGCATCATCCCGACACGGCGGCGGGCTGCTCACCCCCGCAGGCATCATCCCGACACGGCGGCGGGCTGCTCGTCGGCTCGGGCGGCGGGCTGCTGGACGGGGCGGAAGTGGGGGATGACTTTGTGGCCGAACTGGCGGATGGTCTCGAGCATCACATCCTGGGGAATGGTGCCCATCTGGATCATGCACATGATCTCGTCGCAGCCGATGGCCTCCAGCTCGCTCACGTAGCGGATGGCATCCTCCGCATTGCCGTAGGCGTGCTCGATGTTGAACGTGCTGGTGGCGTTGGGGCTGAGGGGGATGTTCATCTCGCTTATCCGGGCGTGGACGTTGCCCACCGCCTCGTCGATGGCCGCGGCCGTGTCCTCGTCGGCCGATCCGGCTCGGGGCGGGGGGGTGCCCAGGTTCCAGTGCATGATGGCCTCGGCGAAGAACCGCTGACCCCGAGCCCCGATACGGAAGGCCTCGTCACGGTCGTCGAGGATCGTGGTGGGGCACAGCGCCGAGAACCAGTCGTTGGGACGGTCGCTCACGAATCGCTCGCCGGTGCGGGTGGCGATGGCCTCGTCGTAGGTTCGTTTCATCAGCCTGATCTCCTCGGCCCCGGCGAACCCCAGCACCAGGGCCCCGACACCCAGCTCGGCGGCCAGCTTCACGGTGTCCACCTTGGTACAGGCCAGATACAGCGGCGGGTGAGGATTTTGTACCGGCCGGGGCAGGATGGGATGGGGCGAGATGTCGAGCAGGCCGTCCCACTCGAACTCCTCGTTTCGCCAGCAGTTCGAGATGATCCTCAGCGACTCCTCCACCTGGGCGTAGGTGTCCTCGGGACGAACCCCGAACGCCGACATCTCCTGGAGGGTGGCTCCCCGGCCGGCCCCCACGTCCAGCCGTCCGCCCGAGAGCACGTCGAGCATGGCGATGCGCTCGGCGGCCCGCAGCGGGTGGTTGTAGCCGAACGGCATGCACACCACCCCGTGACCGATGCGTATGCGCGACGTCCTGGCCGCCACCCAGGTCAAGAAGATCTCGGGGGCGCTCATGTGCGCGTACCACTTCAGGCAGTGGTGCTCCACCGCCCACACCCGGTCGAAGCCCACCTGCTCGGCCAGCACCGCCTGCTCCACGCAGTCGCGTATGACCTGCTGCTCGGCCCCGGGAGACGTATCGGCCATCTGGGCCTCGAAGATCATCGAAAATTTCACGCCGCCATTGAAGCACCCGCCGGAGCCCCGATCCGAATGCGGGCCGTCGAGCGGGCGGAGGCAAGCCAAGATAGGGGGCCGTCGAGCGGGCGGGATTGATACGGGCCGTCGCACGAACAGCGGGGGTGTCCGGTACGGCTTGTCGGAACCGTCGTGGCTACCATCGACCCGGCATGGACTTCGACGAGACCCCCCAGGAAGCCGCCTTCAGGGCCGAGTGCGTGGAGTGGCTGGACGCCAACGTCCCCCCCGACGGTGGTGGCCCCCGGGGCCAGACCGCCATGACCATCACCGACCCCGAGGTCGAATCGGCCTACGTGGCCCGATGCAAGGCCTGGCAGCGAACCAAGTACGACGGCGGCTGGGGTTCCATCACCTGGCCCGTGGAGTACGGGGGGCGGGGCCTCGACGGCATCCAGGACGGCATCTTCAAGGAGGAGGAGGCCAGGCGGATGTCGGACACCGGGGTGTTCGCGGTGGGTATCGGCATGGCCGGCCCGACCATCATCGCCCACGGCACCGACCCCCAGAAGGAGCGGTTCCTACCCACCATGCTCAAGGGCGAGGAGGTGTGGTGCCAACTGTTCTCCGAACCGGCGGCCGGATCGGATCTGGGGGGGCTGCGAACCACCGCGGTGCGTGACGGCGACGAATGGGTGATCAACGGTCAGAAGGTGTGGACCTCGGGAGCCCAGTACAGCGACTGGGGCATCCTGTTGACCCGCACCGACCCCGACCAGCCCAAGCATCGGGGCATCACCTACTTCTTGGTGGACATGAGAACCCCGGGCATCGAGGTGCGCCCGCTGGTGCAGATCACCGGGGCGGCCCACTTCAACGAGGTCTTCTTGTCGGACGTGCGCATCCCCCACGAGAACGTCCTGGGCGAGGTGAACGCCGGGTGGGGGCCGATCATGACCACCCTGGCCAACGAGCGGGCCCTGATCGGCGGCAGCAGCGGTCGGTCGAGCTTCGGGGACATGGTGGGGTTGGCCCGGGCCACCGGTGCCGACCGCGATCCGATCATGCGCCAGGAACTGGCCCGGGCCTACACCCGCATGGAGGTGCTGAAGTATCAGGGATACCGGGTGCGGACCGCGGCCAGCCGGGGCGAGCAACCCGGACCCGAGAGTGCCACCATGAAGCTGGCCGTCTCCCTGCACTACGGCCGGACCGGTGATCTGGTGATGGCCCTGAACGGCGCGGCCGGGATGCTCAGCGAGCACAGTGCCCGGGACGACGGGCGCTGGCAGTACGAGTTCTTGGGCCAGTGGGCGTCCCGCATCGGCGGGGGCACCGACAACATTCAGCGCAACACCATCGGCGAGAAGGTGCTGGGCCTACCCCCCGACATCCGGGTGGACAAGGGCGTCGCCTTCCGGGACATCCCCGGCTGAGCGGGATCCCGACGGGGCAGAACAGGGCCGGGACATCCCCGGCTGAGCGGGATCCCGACGGGGCAGAACAGGGCCGGGACATCCCCGGCTGAGCAGGATCCCGACGGGGCAGAACAGGGCCGGGACATCCCCGGCTGAGCAGGATCCCGACGGGGCAGAACAGGGCCGGGACATCCCCGGCTGAGCAGGATCCCGACGGGGCAGAACAGGGCCGGGACATCCCCGGCTGAGCAGGATCCCGACGATCAGTGATCAGCCGGTGCCGTAGACCGGGGCGGGGGCGGGTGAGGCGGCGATCGAGGTGTGGACCGCCTCGGCGATCTCGGCCGCGGTGTACTTGCGGGCGATGTCCACCACATGACCGTGCTGCCAGCCGTCGCACACGTTCAGCGCCCCGCCGGCGATCTCGAACACCCGTCCGGTCACGTCGCAGGCCTCCGATCCCAGCCACACCACCAGGGGGGAGGCGTTGGCCGGGTCCTTGTCGTCCCAACCGTCGGGGGCTTGCTCGTCGTACATGATCCCCGTGGTCATGCGGGTACGGGCATCGGGAGCGATGGCGTTCACCATCACCCCGTAGCGCCCCCACTCGGCGGCCTGCTGGATGGTCAGTGCCGCCACCCCGGCCTTGGCCGCCGCGTAGTTGCCCTGGCCGATGGAGCCCATGAGCCCGGCCCCGGAGCTGGTGTTGACGAGTCGGCCCCGAACGTCCTCCCCGGCCTTGGACCGGTCCCGCCAGTGGGCCACCGCCCAGCGGGCCGGAGCGAAATGTCCCTTGAGGTGGACCCGCATGATGGCGTCCCACTCCTGCTCGCTCATGTTGGCCAGCATCCGGTCGCGCAAAAAACCGGCGTTGCACACCAACGTGTCGACCCGGCCCCATCGCTGCACGGCCTGGTCGATCATGGCCCCGGCCTGGTCCCAGTCGGCCACATCGGCGGCGTTGGCCTCGGCCTCACCGCCCCCGGAGCGAATCTCGGCCACCACCTCCTGGGCCGGTTCCGACGCCCCGCCCGAGCCGTCGCGCTCCACCCCCAGATCATTGACCAGTACCCGGGCCCCCTCGGCGGCGAACTCCAGGGCGTGGGCCCGGCCCAGCCCCCGAGCCGCTCCGGTGATCACCACCACCCGGCCGTCGGCGATCCCGACCACGTCAGAACACCGGGTTGAGCTCGGACGACACCATCCACATGGCGAAGTACTGGGCGGCCCCCCCGTAGGCATGGCCGATGGAGATTCTGGCCCCCTCAACCTGGTACTCGCCGGCGGTGCCCCGCACCTGGTTGGCCGCCTCCAGGCAGCGGATCATGCCCGAGGCTCCGATGGGGTTGGACGACAGCACGCCGCCCGACATGTTCACCGGGAACGACCCCCCCAGCTCGGTGTCGCCGGCATCGGTCATCCTCCAGCCCTCGCCCTCGTCGGCGATGAGGTGGCCCTCCAGCCACATGGGCTCGTACCACGAGAACGGCACGTACAGCTCGGCGCAGTCGATCTGCTCGCGGGGGTTGGTGATGCCCGCCTTGCGATACAGCGCCTGCGAGCACTCCACCCCGGCCTGGGGACGCACCGTGTCCCGTCCGGGGAACTGGCCGAACTCGGTGCGCTTGGCGTGGGATATCACCCATGCCGGCGGGCGACCCGACCTCTTGGCCACGTCGTCGTTGCCCAGCACCATGGCCGCGGCCCCATCCGACGAGGGACACGACTCGAGGAAGTGGAGCGGATCCCACAACATGGGCGACTCCCGCACCTTCTCCACCGAGATGTCGGGGAGGTGGAGGTGGGCGTAGGGGTTCTTGAGGGCGTTGAGCCTGTCCTTCACCGCCACCGTCCAACCAATGTGCTCGGGGGCCTTCGACCGGGCGATGTAGTTGCGGATCCAGGGGGCGAACGTGCCTCCCGCGCCCTGGCCGCCGCTCTTGCCCCCCGACAGCGCCCAGGTGGCGTTGCCCTCCGACTGCTTCTCGTAGGCGATGGTCAGAACGGTCTCGTACATGCCCGACTCCACCAGATTCACCGCGGAGATGGCGGTGGACGCCCCCACCGACCCGGCGGTATGCACCCGATGGATGGGCTTGCCCACCGCGCCCAGCGCATCGGCCAGGCTCAGCAGCGGCATCATCACCCCTTCGAGGGCGTCGGGGGCCTTGCCGATCACGATGGCGTCGATGTCGGCGAAGGTGGCCCCGGCGTCCTCCAACGCTCGCAGTACGGCCTCTCGGACCAGCCCGTCGAGGGTCAGATCGTCGCGGCGGCGCTTGTACTTGGTCTGGCCTACGCCCAGAACCGCACAGGGTCGAGGAGCCATCAGCTATCCCCCTCCAGGGCACAGAGAAGTTCGGGAGCCATCAGCCATCCCCCTCCAAGACACAGAGAAGTTCGGGAGCCATCAGCCATCCCCCTCCAGGACACAGAGAAGGTTCTGCTGGAGGGCCGGGCCGCTGGATGCGTGGGCCACCCCTCGGCGGGCCTCACCGTCGGCGATGGCCCGGGCCAACTCTATGACCCGGGTGAGACCGACCGCCATGAACGGGCTGCCGGTGAGCGGGCCTCCCGAGGGGTTGATGGTGGTGTCGTCGTCCAGGCCGAGGGCCTCGCGCAGGATGATCTCCTCGGGACTGTAGGTGACGGTGAGTTCGGCCACGTCCACCGGGCCGTCGTGCAGACCCACCCTTTGGGCGGCGGTGCGCACCGAGGGCGAGTCGGTCAGGTCCCGCAGCGTGGGGTGGTGCGACTCGATCCGGTGGTCGATGGCCCGGATCCACACCGGGTTGTCGCACAACTGTGCGGCCTTGTCGGCCCGGGCGATAATCATGGCCGCCGCCCCGTCGCTGGTGGGCGGACAGTCGTGGTTGCGCAACGGTTGCTGCACGTAGGGACGGGCCAGCAGCTCGTCCACCGTCGGGCTGCCGCTGAACTGGGAGTAGGGGTTGTTCCGGGCATTGGCATGGCTACGGGCCACCACCTCGGCGAAGTCCCGCTCGGTGGCCTTGCCCGCGGCGATGAGGGCCCGGGCCTGGAAGCCGGCCTGGGTTCGGGGATCGAGTCCCAGGGGGGCATGCACATAGGGGTCGGTCTGGAGCGAGAAGGCCTCCCGGTAGCTGCCCGGCGAGCACTTGCCCGAGCCCGACACCAAAACGGTGTCGATGTCGCCCGACTGGAGCCGCACGAACCCCTCGAACAGGGCCCAGGCCCCGTCCATCTCCACGTGGCTCTCGTACACCGGCGGCCACGCCCCCACCGCGTCGATGTTCATGACGAAGGCGAACGGCATCCCCGACAGGTAGTCGCAGCTCCCCGCGATGGTGAAGTCGATGTCGTGGCGATCCAGACCCACCTGCTCCACCACCGAGTTGACGCACGGCATGATCATGGCCGGCTCGCTGTCGTCGAACCGAGCGTGGGAGGGGGTCTGGGCGAACGCGACGATGGCCACGTCCTCGGCAAGGCTTACCATGAGTGCTCCTTGAGCTCGACCGGGCGGCTCACCACGAGTGCTCCTCGTCCTTCGACCGGGCGGCTCACCACGAGTGCTCCTCGTCCTTCGACCGGGCGGCTCACCACGAGTGCTCCTTGAGCTGTTCGGCGGGTACGTCGGGCTCCCCGGTGGGCTCGAAGCGGGTGTACACCGTCTCGGGGATGTTGCCGTAACGGTTGTCGATGTCGGCCACCGAGCGGTCGTCGGGATCCCGCCAGATGCAGCGCACCCTCATCCCCACCCGCATCTCGTCCACCGTCATGTCCCGGATGTCGATGCCCACCACCGGCTGGTCGGACCCATCGAACAGTATGGAGCATCGCACGTAGGGCTCGGTCTCGGTCTGGCCGTAGTACTGCACCGGGTTCAGCTCGGTGAACGCCACCACCGTGCCGACGTCGGACACTTCCACCTCGTCCTCGGGACTCATTAGCACCCGGGACATGTTGTCGTAGCCCCGGCCGGGCACGTACACCTTGCCGGTAACCGGGCTGCGCTGGCCGATGATCCTGCCGTCCAGCAACCCCTGGGCGAACCGGGCCCGGTGGGGGTACAGCGGTTCGTTGATGCGCAGGCCGATGAGGTGTTCGGTGATGGTCACCGGCTCGTCGCCCGGTTCGATCACCTGATCGGCGGCGGCCGCCTCGGGCACGAAGTAGACGTCGTTGATGGAACCGTGGCGCTCGGGACGGTACTGGGCCCGTACCCTCATGCCGGTGCTCATGGCCCCGGAGTCGCCCCCGGTGTCCACCGCATGCACCAGGGCGGTGTCGGCCCCGTCCAGCTTGATGAAGGCGAACCCGAACGGACGGTCGAAGGGGTGCTTGGCCGAGGGTTCCGACACCCAGGTCCAGTTGGTCACCTCACCGCCGGGGCCCACCTCCACCAGGTCGGGCTCCAACGTCTCGAAGGAGTCGGGATCGAACTCCATGGGCGGGCACAGCACCCGATCACCGCACCGCTGCCCGAGGATGCGCCCGTCACGCAACCCGGTGAGGAACGGCCCGATGACCGGCCCGGTGGTGCGGGTGTAGGGGTATTCGAGGGTGTAATCCACCTCATGCAACTCGGGCACGCCCGCTAGTTCACCACACCCCCCCACCCCCCTCAAAGTTGATGCACCCTCAACTGAGGGATGCCGCCACTAGACCGTTTGCCCGCACCCGAGCGAGCCCCGAAGCTTTATTCGATGCCCACACCGGCGGGCAGGCTGCCACCAGACCGTTTGCCCGCACCCGAGCGAGCCCCCCCGGTGGCCGCCGACCCGGTGACCGCTATTGTCAGCTCTGATTTACCCTCAGGGACAAGTGGTAGTACCTTCTTGAGCCATATCTAATGAATATAATGTTTCTTTGTTTGTCGAATAAGCAGCAACTTCAAACTCATAAGTACTACCAGGACTTGCATCAAATGTAACTGAAGTTGCCTCTCTGCTAACGGTCTGTGTCAATTGTTGATCTGCACTTCTTATATTCCTGGATGAAAGTGTTTCCCTAACTCTGTATCCACTAGGACTTATACCGCCTGCACGCTGCACCCAGTTTACTGTCAACCTGTGTCCGTCGTCTGAACACTCAACTGTTACAGGACCAGGGACAAGTAGCGAGATGGATGAAGCTTCTGGCGTGTACCATTGGTAAGTTACTTGATTAATACCGATTACTGCAATACCAATAACCATTAAAGTGCCGACGCTTTCTGAGGATAACCAAAATGGTGATTTAAATATACTTTCAATAGCTTCTTTTCTACTGCTGTGCTTGTACTTTTTGATAGAATCTACAGTAACAGACTTTCGCCAATCGACAAACGGAGCAAGCACTCCACCAAGGGTATATCTCTTACTCGATCAAGATATAATCGTAATATAAAACGGTTCACAAAAAATAGTATAACAACGACCAAAGCCAATATTAGATATAAGGATACCCCTTCTTCGCTTCTAATACCAAGATGCGCACTTACATATATGTACAGTCCAATAATTCCAAGATGACATACCATACATATAACAAAACCCCACCAGCGCATCTGTGTACGATCCTCGTAGTCGTCGTAGCGGTACGGACCGGGGTAGTAGATAAGATAATGCCACCAACGTATCCGTGGATCATCCTCATCAGTCGGTTCGAGGTGTGTATCAGTCTCGCCAGTGGTCTGCATGATAGTTAGTTAAGATTTGCATGATGATTGGTTAAGGGCAGTGAAAAAGTCGGTCACGTCGTCGATGTAGAGGTCGGGGGCCTCGAGGGAGGCGAAGTGGCCGCCGTGGGGCATCTCGGTCCAGCGGACGATGTTGTACCAGTACTCGACCCAGGGTCGGGCCGGGCGGATGCCGTCGCCGGGGAAGCGGGCGTAGGCGGTGGGCACCTCCACTCGGCGATCCGGGGCCGACGAACCCCGACCACCCACCCTGGTCTCGTAATAGAGCCGGTTGGCCGAAGCAATGGTGCCGGTCACCCAGTAGACCATGACGTTGGTAATCAGCTCGTCCCTGGTGAAGCTGCTCTCGATGTCGTTGTCGGGGCCGATGTCGCTCCAGACCAGAAACTTCTCCACGATCCAGGCGGCCAGCCCGGCCGGAGAATCGTTGAGTCCCACCGACAACGACTGCGGGCGGGTGGCCTGCTGCTCCCGGTAGCCCCGCTCCACCCGGTTGCGGGCCCGACCTTCGGCCCGGTCGGCCCGCTCCTCGTCGGTCAGGTCGCGCACCGCTCCCGGTGGGGGCTCGGGGGTGATCACCAGGTTCAGATGGATGCCCTCCAGCCGTTCGGGAGCCTGAAGGGCCATCTGGGTGGTGATCATCGCCCCCCAGTCCCCGCCCTGGGCACCGAACCGGTCGTAGCCCAGGCGGCTCATCAGCTCCAGCGAGGCGGCGGCCATCCGCCGGGGGGTCCAGCCCGGCTCGGTGGTCGGCCCCGAGAAGCCATAACCGGGAAGCGACGGACACACCACGTGGAACCACTCCCGCAACGGCTCGATCACCTTGGCGAACTCGGTGATCGACCCCGGCCAGCCATGATGGATGATCAGCGGCATCGCCTCCGGGTTGCGGCTGCGGGCATGGATAAAGTGAAACCTCTGGTTATCGATAACGGTGATGTACTGGGGAAACCGGTTGAGCCGGACCTCGACGGCCCTCCAGTCGTAGTCGTGCCGCCAGTAGCGGCACAGCTCCTTGAGGTAATCCAGATCGGTCCCCTCGTCCCACCCAGCCCCGGGCAGGGCATCGAACCACCTGGTCGCATCCAAACGACGGCGCAGGTCGTCCAGCACCTCATCGGACACTGCAATGGCGAACGGCTCAACGGTACTCATACCTCGCCGACAATACTGCCGGCAACCAGTGACAGTGTCCCGTGAGCCCCGCCGACCAAACGAAGCCATCCCCATATTAAAGGCGACCGCCCCGACCCCTTCCCCACCCACGAGCCGAACCTCGGGCCCAACGCACAACCGCGGCATCAACTACCGATCCCCCTTCCCCACCGGCGGGCCCAACCCTCAGCCAGACCCCACTTCTTGTGCTCTCCCGCCGGGCCGTGTACCATCCCCCGGCGTAAGCAATAGCTCGCGGGGCTTGTCCCCTCGGCGGCCAGACCTGGAGTATGACCGGGCCTCATCCTGGGGTTCCTCTCAAGTCTGGCCGCGAGTAGTCCGTAACGCGAATAATCCCGGCTACTCGAGGGGAACCGCCCATGACAACCAACACCACCTCAACAATGAACAACCCCCCGAACATAACACCACCCGCGGCCACCGAGCAAAAGAGACGATACAAGACCTCTTCAATTCTAATATATACTGTTTCATTGGTACTTATTATAGGTAATGCTGTATCCTCTTTCTATGTGCCTAAAGTTTATGATTTTTATAAACTTATTGTTGTTATAGCATGTAGCTGTTTTATAATTTTTGTCGCAATATTTTTAGAACAACGGTCAAGAAAGAAGCGGCGGGAAGTCTAAAGAATTATTAATTCAAGTAATTATCGGGGGGATGGTTAGTTATGAAGAAGTTTTTGGTTGTTGCGGTTGTGTTTGCTGTATTCGCTACGGTAACCCCACCTAGAGTCCGCGGGGATACCTCCTCTATGTCCATTAGACAAGACAACGGTTAGAGGGTCGCGACCTGTCCCTCATCATAGTTATACTGAGCACATGGCAACCGAAGCGCCCGAGCAGGGCGCAGCCAGAGATTCGTATCTCGGCCGGGGTATCTACGACATCGCCAAAGCGGCGTGTCTACTCCACAGCACACACCTTAGAATTGAGAACTGGACACGGACAGGGGCCAGGAAACCGCCGATCCTGACCCCCGAACTCGAGGGGCTGTTCAGCTTCTGGGATCTGATGAGCCTGCGGGTGATGGCCAAGCTGATCGACAAGGGAGTAAAACGGGATCACATTATCACTGGAGCCGAGCATCTGGCTCAGGCACTGGGTACGAACCGGCCTTTCGCCCACAAGAGCCTTGCTGCCGCAGGCACAGGATTCTTCACCAGTATCTATCAGACCGTAGGTTGGGAAGATATACGACAGGGCGGCCAGCTCGTATTTCAGGAAGTCGTATCGCCACTCCTCGAACCGATAACGTTCGATGACTCGGACATGGCTGCGATCTGGCGGCCCCATCTACATGTGTGGATCAACCCAGAAGTGCAGGCTGGAGAACCTTGCATAGACGGAACCCGTGTACCAACAGGGCTCATCGCCGCGCTCATCTCCACCGATGATGACATAGCCGAGGTTACCGACGACTACCGACTCTCCGAAGAGCAGGTGCGAGCTGCTCTCGACTTCGAGTACAGCCTAGCCGCCTAAGTCCGAACGCTCCCTTGCCCAACAAAATCATTATTAGTAAGTATCAGCTATTTTCAATCATTTATAAATAATTTTGTATGTGAACCAGGGTTCACAGTAGATGTTGTCACAGGTGTCGGTAGACTGGTGGGCATGGAGTTGAAGCCTCTGAACAAGGACAAACCCGAACCGGTGAAGCTCACCCCTGCGGGTGGGGCCGGTTCGGGTGTGCATATCGACACGGTGGATGTGGCCGGGTTGGATGATGCCGGTTTGGATGCGCGGTTGCGGCTGCTGGGTAGTGCCCGTAATCGCCTGGACGGGTTCTTGGCCGAGGCGGTGGCCGAGAAGAACCGCCGCACCGGTGCGTACGACACCAAGGAGACTTTGAGGACCGGATTGCGCCAATCGGGTCGCAAGGCTCGACGCATCCTGGAGGACGCCGAACAACTGGAGGAACTACCGACCGCGCGCGATGCGTTGGTGGACAGCCGTATCACCTCCGAACATGCCCGTATCCTGGGCCGAGCAGCCAAGGCCGGACCGCTGGACGAAAAAAAGATGGTGGCCGCCGCCGAGGCCGAAACCCCCGATCAGTTCCGCCGCACGGTGCGCGCCCACCAAGACGAACTGGTCGGCGACGACGGCACCAAACGACTGGAACGCCAAAGAAACGCGCGCATGGCCACCTTCGGTGAGCAAGAGGACGGCATGTGGTGCCTGTACGCCCTGTTCGACCCGGTCACCGGGCAGCGCATCCGAGCGGCACTCAACCACAAAACGGACATGGCCTGGTACGCAACCACCGGTCGCGAGCGCCTCGATGCCCGCCACCGTCGCGCCGATGCCATCGCGGAGTTGTTGACCCGCACCACCGAGACAGCCGATGGTGGTCAGAGCATGGAGCGGCCCCAGCCCACCAGCCTGGTCATCATCGCCGACTACGACACCATCGACCGACAACTGGGTCGGCCCCGCCTCTCCGACGGCACCCCACTACCCGCCGACAAGTTCCGCGAGCTGGCCTGCGACGCCGAGATACTCCCCGGTGTCTTCAACGGCGACCTCGAATGCCTGTCGCTGGGCCGCCAACGACACCCCAGCCCCCAACTACGAGCCACGCTCATAGCCCGCGACCAGGGATGCGTAGGCTGTTCCAAACAACCCGAATGGTGCGTCAGCCACCACATCGAACACTGGCACAAAGGCGGACCCACCCAGGCCGACAACCTGGTGCTGGTCTGCCAGGACTGCCACCACAACATCCACCACCAAAACTGGAAAGTCGAACAACACCCCGACACCCGCCACCACTACCTACGACCACCCTGGCAAAAACCACCCAAACCCACCAACGACAACCAGCCACCCAACCACCGGGACGATCGGTCCGCCATGAGATCTCCTCGTACACCCAAACCCACCGACAACAACCAGCCTCCCAACCCCCCGTTGCGGCCGATTTGCCACAACCCCCCAACACCAACCCCAAGATGCTGAACCAGCACCCAACCAGCCCAGGTCCACCCACGGAGTTCGCCATCCGTCAAACCGAGACAACTCCACCGAGCCAAATGGCGACTAAGTTGGTCTAGGCTAGATACATGCCAACTCTGGTGGTTGATGTCCACGCCGCAAAAAGCCGTTTATCCGAGTTACTCCAGCAGGTTGAAGCAGGCACCGATATAATCATCACCCGCGCCGGACAGCCAGTAGCCAAGCTCATCCCGTGGCCCCCAACTCAGCCCGAGCGAAAACTCGATTTCCTCTCCGGCAAGATACACATCCACAAGCACGATGTCATCGGCTCCGATCCTTATATGGTTGCCGCTTTTGAAGCATCAGCTATAGCTGGTTTGCCGTGAGGTTGCTGCTAGATATTCACGTCTTACTATGGGTTTCGGTCACATATCATCGCTCGTCAGGCTGGTCGTTCCGGCCCATTATGAACTGTACAACCGGTCAATGTCGTCCGTTCCGGAATCCGGGATCAGACATGGCGGGAGCCGGGTCTGCCACTCTTGAAACCCGGCGGTTGCCCATCAGCCCACTTCTACCCGATTATGAAATAACCAAGCACTTGATTGGTTAGCTTAGCTGGTGCGGTTGTGGAGGGGGCCGGGGGGGAGGAGGTTGTTGGTGTCGGTGAAATTGTAGGTTTCGGCGAGGTCGCGGGCGGAGATTGCTTGGCCGGTGTAGTGGGATCGGTCGGAAGTGATGGCCAGGGCGGTTATGGCTCGGCCGGTGAAGCGGGGGGATTCGGCGGTGGACAGGTTGAGGCTGGGGGGTAGTTCCACGCCGGACTCGACGGCGACGTCAATGCGTTCGGTGCGGACGAAACCGGGCCATACCGACACCATGGACACGCCGGTGCCCTCGAGTTCACGGGCGCAGTCGGCGGTCATGCGGTCGAGGGCGCACTTACCCACGCCGTAGGCCACGTGCCAGGCGTACTCAACCGCTCCCGACGAGCTGATGTTGGCGATGAGGCCGTCGCCTTGAGAGATCATCATCGGGGCGGCCATTACCGAGGCCACATAGGCCGAGCGGGTGCCGACGTCGATGATGTCGTCCCAGTTGGAGATGGGAACCTCCCAAAATTTCAAACCGGAGGTCAGCTCGTCGGGGATGGCAAAGGCGTTGTTCACCAGGACGTCGAGGCGGGCCTGGTCGGCGGCGATCCGGTCGAACACGGTCTGCACGGCGGCATCGTCCCTGTGATCGCAGGGCAGCGCAACGGCGGTGCCGCCCGCCTGGGTGATCTCCTCGGCGGTGGCACCCACTGTGCCGGGGAGGGGGTGCTGACCAGGCCCGGTGGTGCGGCCGGTGACGTACACCGTGGCTCCGGCCAGGGCCAGTTCCATTGCGCATCCTTTGCCGATACCGCGGCTGGCTCCGGTGACCAGGGCCACTTTGCCGGCCAGGGGGGAACCGTCGAACAAGCTCATGGCGAAACCTCCGAAGACACCAGGGCCAACCAAAGTATGAGAACAACCAAGGGGGAGCCACCCAACAAGCTCATGGCGAAACCTCCGAAGACACCAGGGCCAACCAAAGTATGAGAACAACCAAGGGGGAGCCACCCAACAAGCTCATGGCGAAACCTCCGAAGACACCAGGGCCAACCAAAGTATGAGAACAACCAAGGGGGAGCCACCCAACAAGCTCATGGCGAAACCTCCGGGGGGTTGGCGATGGCCATGGGGGGTGACGAGCACGAGGTTGACCCCTGGGCCCGAAACGGGGAGTGGCAGAACACGAACCGGTCGACTCCGGCGGCGGCGATCTCCTCGCAGCTCAGCGATTCGGCCATGCGGATGCCCTCCTTCACCAGCATGATCTGATGACCGGCCGACATCCAACCCTGGGTGGCCTCGACGTCGAGCACCCCCCACATCCAACTGTCGGTGGACACCAGCGCCGGCCGGTGGGAGGCCAGCCACTTGTTCTCGGCGATCCACGGGCCGGGCGATCCGGCCAGGAATCGCTCGGGATCCTCCCGGGTGAGGCTGATCCACCCGGTGCGCAGGCACAGGGCATCGCCCGGCTCGGGAGTGGGCAGGCCCTGGCGGTCGCAGGCCCCCTCGATCTGCTCGACGGTGATGCGATGGCGGGCCGACAGCCGGGGCAGACCGGCTCGGTTGATCTCCACGTAGCCGCTGGTGGCGGCCACCTGGGCGGCCACGTCGATCATCAGGCCCCGGGTGAGCAGGGGTGGCCCCCACGAAGGGACGTCCATGGCGGTCACCCCCTCGGTGGCGGCCAGATCCTCCCCTCGGTGGCCGTTGTAGAAGGTGCCGTCCACCGCGGCGTGGGTGAAGCCGTTGATCTTGGAACTCATGTTGAAGGTGTAGGCCACCCGCTCCTCGGTGTATCCCAGCTTGGACGGCCCCATGCCCTCCCGACCTCGGGCCATCTCGCCCTGGAAACCGTCGCCGGGGTCGTAACCGGCGACAACCAGTGTTTGGGAGAACTCCCGAGTACCGAAGGCCGGGTAGCCGGGCCAGATGCCGTCGCCCAGCGAGTAGGTGCGGATCGGTCTGGTCAGATCCAGCATCCCCAGGGCCTCGGCCCGCTTGGCATCGGTGACCTCGTTGTAGGTACCCAGCACATCGTCGGATCCATACCGACTCGGGGCCCACCCCCCGGCGGCCGCTGCCTCGACATCGAACCTCTCGTCGTCAAACATCGCCGGCCGCCGCCTCGACCTCGAGCCACCCCTCGACATCGAACCTCTCGTCGTCAAACATCCGAATACCATCTGAGCATCACGACCGCAGCCTAATCGGCAGCCTGATTGGCAACCTCGAGTTCGGTTTGCCGTGCTCAGGTGGGAGCGGGCTGATCGGGGTGTGGCACCGGCAGATGAGCCGGCTGTTTGCCGTGCTCAGGCGGGAGCGGGAGCAGATATCGTGAGGCGGGCCATCTCCCGGCGCTGGGGATAGTGGTCGGCCACCGCGAAGTGCTGGGTGCAGCGCTCGTCCCACACGATCACGTCGCCCTCGGTCCACTCGTAACGAATGGTGTAGTTGGGCTGGGTGGCGTGCTCGTAGAGAAGGTCGAGCACGGTATCGCTCTCGGCCCGGTCGAAGCCCACCAGGTGGCTGGTGAAGTTCTTGTTGACGTTGAGGTGGGGACGACCGGTGTCGGGATGGACGGCGATCACCGGGCGCTCGGCACCGGGGAACCGCTCACGGGTACGCTCCACCAGCTCGCCCCCGGCCTTGGAGACGAATGCCTGGCCCGGCCCCATGTCGTGCCAGGCGGTCAGGCCCGCCAATCGCGCCCGCAGAACCTCCGACAGCCCGTCGTGGGCGGCGTACATGCTGGCGAAGATGGTGTCGCCGCCCCGGGCCGGCATCTCGACGGCCCGCAGGCTCCCCACGATGGGGGCGTCCGGGTCCCAGGTCACGTCGGTGTGCCATTTGTCCTGGTAGGGCGGGCGATCCCCGTCGTCGATGATGCGCTCCACCTTGGCCTCGACCATCCCGGCGGTCCGGCCGATGGGATGGATGTAGGGCCGCCCCCACGACGACAGCAGGTCCATCTGATGATCGTCGTCGATGGACTGCCCCGGGAACACCAGCACCAGATGCTCCAGCAGCAGTTGGTACAGCTCGTCCCGCTCGCCGAGGCTCAGCGGCCCCCGCAAGTCGATGTCGCCCACCCGGGCCCCGAGCACCCCGCCGATCGGTTCAACCGTCAATCCGGCCATGTCTACCTCCCGAAATGAACCCGGAATCCAAAAAGCCCAAGAGAGCCTAGAAGAACCCGCGCCCCTGGGCCGCGGCACTGGCCAGCCACACCTCGAAATCCTGGATCGACTGGGACATGGCCTGGCCGATAAGATCCAGCTTGCGCACCTGCTCGATACGGGCCGACGCCTGCTCCAGCTCCCGCTTCGAGAGCAGCTCACCGAAGATGCCGCAGGCGTGGGCCAGGCAGATGATCACCACGTCACGAGGACCGGGAATCTCGTTGCTGAACAGCACCCCCATGATCCGTAGCTTCACCTCCTTCTCGGCCTCACCGTCGATCATCGGGTAGCGCCGGGATCGGAACACCCACAGGAAGCGGTCGTCCTGGCGCTCGAGGATGCCCCGTTCCACCAGACGGGCCAGCGCCTCCTCCCGGATCTCCGGAGCCCGCCGGGAGGTGCTCTCCACCCAGTGACGGGCATCGCTCGGCTCCCCCTCGGCCCCTCCGGCCCCCTCGGCGATCAGAGCCAGGGTGGGATCCAAAAGACTGTCGCCCACCGGCGTGTCGTCCACCAGGATCAGATGATCCAGATCGGTGTCTATCCGGTTCTCCATGGCCAGCTCCATGAGCACCGCCCCGGCGACGGCCCGATCCATGGACGACTGGGAGATGCCGATGAACTTCCCATCGTCGTCACGCAGAAGCAGCAGGAGGATCTCTTCGACGAATCTCAACATGACCCCCAAGATAGGCGATGTCCTACATCAAGGGGGAGGGGGAGGCGATGATCTCCTCGCCGTATTGGTGAATGGCCTCGACGACCTGTGAGCGGGTGTCGCCGGCGATGGGGGCGGCCATCGAGGTGACCCCCAGCGTGGCCTGGGCGGCGATGTTCTCCCGGTGATGGTCGGCGTTCCAACCGGGGGTGCCCACCGCCTTGACCTCGATGTCCATGTACTGGATGTCGATGGGCTCGGTGCGCCCCACCGAGGCGGCGTGGTCGCGCAGGTGGGCGATCATCTGGGCCAGGTCGTCCAGGGTCTCCAGATGGGCGGAGCGGCGGCGGGAGGCCAAGGAGGCCGGGTTGGGCATGGGCATCCATCCCTGGGCCTTCTCGGCCACCCGGCGGCGGGAGAGCTTGGAGTTGCCCCCGATCCAAACTGGCACGGGAGATTGCACCGGCGTGGGAAGACCGGTGCTGTCGGCAATGGAGAAGCCCGAGCCCCGGTAGTTGACCGATTCACCCGTCCATATCAGCCGCATGACCTCCAGGCTCTCGTCGAACCGGGAATTGCGCTGCTCGAAATCGACCCCCACTGCATCGAACTCCGATCGGAGATAGCCCACCCCGGCCCCGAGAATCACCCGCCCGCCGCTGAGCCGATCCAACGTGGCCACCGTCTTGGCCAGGATGGCCGGGTTTCGGTAGGGCAGGGGGGTCAGGTTGGTGAGCAGCCGCAGCTTGGTGGTCGCCCCGGCCGCCACCGCCAGGGCGACGAAGGGATCCAGGGCGTCATGGCCGCCGCTGGCCAGCCAGGAGTCGTTGGGCAACGGGTGCTCGGTCAACGAGCAGGAGTGGAACCCGGCCGCCTCGGCTGCCCGAGCGAACTCGGCAATGGCCGAGGCGGTCAAAAAATCCGGGTTCTGCGGGTGGGCCATCAGCGGAAACCCGAAGCTGAACCTCACCCCTGCCTCCTTGATCTGGAACTTGATCCTGGTCTTGACGTCGATTGCCCTAATGACCCCGGAACCAATGATGACCCCAGAGCCCTGGACAACCCCCGTGCTCGGCTACTGGCCGCCCTCGACAACCTGGACATCGAGGCGAGCGTACCCGCTGCCGAGTCGCCATCGACGGACATGGCGGTGCCAGGCGTCATCCGGGACCGGCCGTCTCGGGTACCGGGGCGTCATATCGGGCTGCTCCTACCTGCTCATGGCCGGGATTATCCGCTGTCCGTAGGCGTTGAGGGTCTCGTCCTTGCGGTCGTGCATGAGGTAGATGGCGAATTGATCCACACCGAGGGACTCCAGCTCGCGCAACCGGGTCAGGTGCGCCTGCTCGTCCCCGAGGAGGCAGAACCGGTCGATGATCTCGTCGGGGACGAAATCGGTGTGGTCATGGCCGGCTTTGCCGTGGCCGTGGTAGTCGTAGCCCTTTCGACCCGCGATGTAGTCGGTGAGCGCTCGAGGCACGCCGGCGCCCTGGTCGCCGTATCGGGCCACCAGATCGGCGACGTGGTTGCCCACCATCCCGCCGAACCATCGGCACTGCTCCCGCTGGTGGTCGATGTCGTCGCCCACGTAGGCGGGCGCGGCGACGCAGATGTACAAGCCGTCGGGGTCCCGGCCCGCCTCCTCGGCGGCTCGACGGACGGCGGCAATGGTCCAGCGGGCAATCGTCGGATCGGCCAACTGGAGGATGAAGCCATCGGTTCGGCTCCCGCACAAATGCAACGCCTTGGGACCGTAGGCGGCCATCAGCATCTTGAGCTCGGACCGGCCCGCCCACGGGAAGTGCAGGCGAGTGCCGTTGTGGAGGGCCTCCCGCCCCTCGGCCAGGTTTTTGATCACCCCCATGGCCTCGCTCAGGGTGGCCAGGCGGCAAGGCTGCTCGCCGATGACCCGCATGGCGGAGTCGCCCCGGCCGATGCCGCACACGGTGCGGTTGCCGAACATGTCGTTCAGTGTCGCGAACAGCGACGCGGTGACCGTCCAGTCGCGGGTACCGGGATTGGTGACCATGGGCCCGACGATCATGCGGTTGGTGGCCGACAGCATCTGGCTGTAGATCACGAAGGGCTCCTGCCACAGCACATGACTGTCGAAGGTCCACCCGTGGGTGAAGCCGAGCGACTCGGCCCGCCGGGCCAGATCGACCACCCGCCACGCCGGGGGATCGGTTTGCAGCACAACCCCGAACTCCATCGCTACCCCCCGACAGGGCCGGATAGCCCCGGCCCCGGCTCGCTGCTGCCCATCGGCTCGTTCATCGTCGGCTTGCTCATCCCTATGCCCATCGGCTCCTCCATCCCGATTCAGGATCGAATCTAGATCAGGTAGGACTAGATCAGGTAGGAACTGAGGCCCCGACGCAGGTACTGCCCGTCGCCCTTGTTCCCCAGGTAGCGATTGTCGTCGATTATGACCCGGCCTCGCGACAGCACGGTATCCACACGACCGGTCACCTGGATCCCCTCGTAGGCCGAGTGATCGAGGTTCATGTGGTGGTTCTCGACGCTGATAACCCAGGTGGCCCGGGGGTCGTAGATCACGATGTCGGCGTCGGAACCGGGTTGGATGACGCCCTTGCGGGGGTAGAGACCCATCATGCGGGCCGGCGTGGTCGAGCACAGCTCCACCCAGCGGGGCAGGGTGATCTCCCCGGTCACAACCCCTTGATGGATCATGTCCATCCGGTGCTCGACCCCCCCGATGCCGTTGGGGATCGCCCGGAAGTCGCCCGCCCCCAGCTCCTTCTGCTCCTTCATGCAGAACGGACAATGATCGGTGGACACCACCGCGAGGTCGTTGGTGCGCAACCCCTTCCACAGCTCGTTCTGATGGTGCTCGTGCTTGGAGCGAAGGGGGGTCGAGCACACGTAGGCCGCGCCGTCCCAACCCTGATCCAGGTGATCCTCGAGGCTGAAGTACAGGTATTGGGGGCAGGTCTCGGCGAACACGTTGGCCCCGCCGTCGCGGGCGATGGCCACCTGCTCCAGGGCCTGCTTGGCCGACAGATGCACGATGTAGAGGGGTGCCGCCCCGACCCTCGCCAGTTGGATGGCCCGGTGGGTGGCCTCCGACTCCAGCTCGGCCCGGCGCACGTAGCCGTGGGTCACCGGGTCGGTCTCGCCCCGCTCGAAAGCCTGCTCGGCCAGCACATCTATGGCGATCCCGTTCTCGGCGTGCATCATCATCAGGCCACCGTTTCCGGCGCACTGCTGCATGGCCCGAAGAATCTGGCCGTCGTCGCTGTAGAACACCCCGGGGTAGGCCATGAAGAGCTTGAAGCTGGTGACCCCCTCGTCCACCAGCAGATCCATCTCCTTGAGGGCGGCATCGGTGACGTCGCCGATGATCATGTGGAAGCCGTAGTCGATGGCGCACCGGCCGTCGGCCTGCTCCAGGCGGGCCTCGAAGCACTCACGGACGTCGAGACCGTGGCTCTGGGTGGCGAAGTCCACGATGGTGGTGGTGCCACCCCAGGCCGCGGCCCGGGTCCCGGTCTCGAAGTCGTCGGACGCCACGGTGCCGCCGAAGGGCAGCTCCATGTGGGTATGCACATCGACCCCGCCGGGAACCACCAGCCTGCCCCCGGCGTCGATCACCCGATCGGCCCCGTTCTCGGCCGACCGGGCCAGGTCGGATCCCGGCTGGAGCACCCCGGCGACTACCTCGCCGTCGATCAGCACCTCGGCCGGGTCGGCCCCGGTCGAGCTCACCACCGTGCCGTTCTTGATCAACAACGTCATCGCGCTGGACCTCCCGGTCGATCAGATCGATGGTTTCGACCAGGGCGGCAACGCCCGGTGATGACGAGTCCCATCTAGACCTCCCGGTCGATCAGATCGATGGTTTCGACCAGGGCGGCAATGCCCTCGTCGATCTCGGCCTCGGCGACGTCGAGCATCGGGGTGATGCGAATGGCGTTGCCGTAGAGACCCCCCTTGCCCACCAGCAGCCCCCGTCGCTTGCAACCCTCGAGCAGATCGGTGGCCCGACCGGCATCGGGCCGGATGGAACCCGGCTCCACGATCTCGATCGCCTGCATGAGCCCCCGACCCCGTAGCTCGACGATCCACGGCATCCGGTCAACCACCGGCAGCAATGCGTCACGAAGCCGGGCCCCCATGCGCCGGGCGTTGCCCTGGAGATCGTTCTCCCGTACGTACCTCAGCGTGGCCAGACCGGCCGCGGCCGACAGCGGGTTGCCGCCGAACGTGGAGAAGCTCAGGGCATCGATGGTGTCCATGATCTCGGCCCGGGCCACGATGCCCGCCAGCGTGATTCCATTGCCCACCCCCTTGGCGAAGGTGAGCATGTCGGGCACGACGTCGTGGGCCTGGTAGCCCCAGAAGTGCTCGCCGGTTCGTCCCCAACCGGTTTGCACCTCGTCGCTGACGAACAGGATCCCCCGGTTGGCCAGCACCTTGTGCATCGACCCGAAGAACCCGTCCGGGGGAGTGGCGAACCCGCCGACGCCCTGGATGGGCTCGGCCACGAGGCAGGCGGCGTTCCCGGTGGTCATCATGTCGATCACCTGGCGGAGATCGTCGGTGCAGGCCTCGGTGAACTCGTCGTCGTCGAGATGCCGGAACGGGCTGCGCAGTCGGTACGGCCCATGAACGAAGTTCACCGAAAGACCCGAGAGCGCGGTTGACGACCACGACGAGTGCGAGGTAATGGCCTGGGTGGTGAACGAACGCCCGTGATAGCTGTTGCGCATGGCCAGCACCTCGTTGGACCGGCGATGGCTGGTGGCCAGCAGGAGGGCGGTGTCGTTGGCCTCGGTGCCCGAGGTGGTGAAGAACACCCGGGCATCGGGGATGCCGCTCAGCGCGGCGATCTCCTCGGCCAGCTCGATCATCGGCTCGCAGAGGTACAGGGTGGAGGTGTGCAGCACCCTGGCGGCCTGCTCCTGGATGGCCGCGGTGACCGCGGGGTTGCTGTGCCCCACCATCGTGGTGAGCACGCCCCCGAAGAAGTCGAGGTACCGATTGCCCTCCACGTCCCACACATAGCTCCCCCGGCCCCGTTCGATGCTTACGGGCTCGGCGTACAGCGGCTTGAGGTACGAGGGAAGAACCGCCCGATAGCGCCGATGCAACTCGGCGTTGGTGCTCGGACTCATGCCTCGGCCAAGGATTGGTACAGGACACCCGAACTCATGCCTCGGCCAAGGGTTGGTACAGGACGCTCGGACTCATGCCTCGGCCAAGGATCGACACACCATTCTCGAACTCATGCCTCGGCCAAGGGTTGGTACATGTCGGGGCGGCGATCGCGGTAGAAGGCCCACTGGGCCCGAACCTCGTCGATCATGGCCAGGTCGAGGTCACGAATCACCAGCTCCTCCTGCTGGTCGGATGCCGGCTCGTCGACGATCCGGCCCCGGGGGTCGGTGAAGTACGACGTGCCGTAGAAGTCGTTGTCGCCCAGCGGCTCGGTGCCCACCCGGTTGATGGCCCCCACGAAGTACATGTTGGCCGCCGCCGACGCGGTCTGCTCGAGCTTCCAGAGGTAGGCCGACAGACCCCGGCTGGTGGCCGAGGGGTTGAACACCATCTGGGCACCGTTGAGACCGAGGGCTCGCCACCCCTCGGGGAAGTGGCGGTCGTAGCAGATGTAGACCCCGACCCGACCCACCGCGGTGTCGAACACCGGGTAGCCGAGGTTGCCGGGGCGGAAGTAGAACTTCTCCCAGAACCCTCTTACTTGAGGGATGTGGGTCTTGCGGTACTTGCCCAGATAGGTTCCGTCGGCATCGATCACCGCGGCGGTGTTGTAGAGGAAGCCGGGCTGCTCCTCCTCGTAGATCGGCAGCACCAGAACCATCCCATGGCGGGCCGCGACCTCCTGGAACCGCTTGGTGGTGGGCCCATCGGGGACGGCCTCGGCAAGGCCGTAGTAGTCGGCCTCCTGCACCTGGCAGAAATAGGGGCCGTTGAACAGCTCCTGGAAACACATCACCCGGGCACCGGCGGCCGCGGCCTCGGCCACGGAGTTCTCGTGTCGTGCGACCATGGACTCCTGATCACCGGTCCACGCCGCCTGCACGATTGCCGCCCTGACGACGTCATCGGAGGGGTGATCGCCCGTCCCGTCGCCGGGGCGGATCCGGTAGCGGTCCAGGTCGGGAGCCATGGTGGGCTCGGGTTACCGGGTGCCCCGCACCAATCGGCCGGGACGGGCCCCGGTGTCGATCCCGTTGCGCCGGGTCGTCTCGCCGGCCACCACGGTGGCCGCATAGCCGACCGCCTCCTGGTCGAGACGGCGGCCCCCGGCGGGCAGGTCGTACACCACCCGGGGGGAGCGCAGGGTCAGCGCCCGATGGTCGATCACGTTGACGTCGGCCCGCTTGCCCACCTCCAGGGTTCCCCGATCGCCCAGCCCGTACAGGCGGGCGGTGTCGTGGGTCTGCTTGCGGACCACCCACTCCAGGGGGAGCTGCTCGCCCCGGGTCCGGTCCCGGGTCCAGTGGGTGAGCATGAACGTGGGGATGGAGGCGTCGCAGATCATGCCGCAATGGGCCCCGCCGTCGGACAGCCCCGACACCCCGGCGGGATGCAGGAGCTGCTCCCGGATGACGTCGTGGTTCTCGTCGTGGTAGTTGAACAGGGGCAGCATCATCAGGGCGTGCCCGTCGTCCTCGAGGCAGAGGTCGTACAGCATCTCCAGCGGGTCCACCCCCCGAGCCCGGGCCATGGCCGCCACCGTGCGGTCGGGGGTGGGCTCGTAGTCGGGCGGATCGCCGATCACGTACAGCTTGTGGATCATCGACGCCACCAGGGCGGGCATCTGGTCGAACAGCACGGTCGGATCGGGGGCCAGGTCGTCCTCGGCCAGGATGGCGGCCCGAACCGACGGACGGCGCAGCTCGGTCACCAGTTCGTCGAAGGGCAGGTGGGCCCGGGCCGCGAACGTGGGTCGCTTGGCGAAGGCATGGTTGGTCTGAAGGCCGATCAGCATCCCGAACGGGCGACCGGCGATCTGGGGATACACCCGGGCCCCCTCGTCAACCGCCCGCAGCGACTCGTCCATCATCTCCCGCCACAGATCGGGGGCGGCCTCCACCTGCAACAGGGCGAACGACACCGGCACGTCGAAGTGGGCCGACAGGCGACGCATCCAGTCCATCTCCTTGGGCGGGGCCACCAGATCCAGCCCGGCGGCCCCGGCGGGGGCCAGCTCGAACACGCCGGAACCGGCGTCGGCCAGTGCCCGACCCAACCCGAACAGCTCGTCCTCGGCGGCGAAGGTGCCCGGCACCGGCTCGCCGTCGATGGCCCGATGACCCAGCGTGCGGGAGGTGGACACCCCCAGCGCCCCGGCCTCGACGGCCTCTCGCACGATGGCGTACATGGCCTCGACGTCGTCGGGGGTGGCGGGCTCGTTGCGGGCCCCCCGCTCGCCCATCACGTAGCCCCGCACCGCGCCGTGAGCCACCTGGGCGGCCACGTCGATGGCCAGATGGCGGCGGCCCACCACGTCGAGGTACTCGGGGAAGCTCTCCCATCCCCACGAGATGCCCTCGGACAGGGCGGCTCCGGGGATGTCCTCCACCCCCTCCATGAGCTGGATGAGCCACTCCTCGGCACCGGGGCGAACCGGGGCGAACCCCACCCCGCAGTTGCCCATCACCACGGTGGTCACCCCGTGACCCGACGACGGCTGGAGCATGTCGTCCCAGGTGACCTGACCGTCGTAATGGGTGTGGCAGTCCACGAACCCGGGGGTCACCAGCAGCCCGCCGGCATCGATGGTGTCGGCTCCCTCGGGGGCGGGGCCGCCGCTGCGGTCCACCATCGCCACCCTTCCGTCCTTGACCCCGATGTGGCCGGTGAACCGGTCGGCACCGGTGCCGTCCACAACGGTGCCATCAGAGATAACAAGATCCAGCACGACTCGTCCTTTCTGCCCGGATGCCCGGCACTCTACACCTTCAGGACCGGGGCGAGCTCCAGGAGCCGGGCTCAACCACCGGCACGAAGCAACTTACCGGGGCGAGCTCCAGGAGCCGGGCTCAACCACCGGCACGAAGCAACTTACCGGGGCGAGCTCCAGGAGCCGGGCTCAACCACCGGCACGAAGCAACTTACCGGGGCGAGCTCCAGGAGCCGGGCTCAACCACCGGCACGAAGCAACTTACCGGGGCGAGCTCCAGGAGCCGGGCTCAACCACCGGCACGAAGCAACTTACCGGGGCGAGCTCCAGGAGCCGGGCTCAACCACCGGCACGAAGCAACTTACCGGGGCGGGCTCCGGTGTCCTGGCCGTGGCGGCGGATTACCTCGCCGCTCACCAGCGTGGCCACGTAACCGGTGGCCCTCTGGTCGAATCGCCGGCCCCCGGCGGGGAGATCGGCCACCAGTTTCGGGGGATGCAGCGTGAGCCCCTGGTGGTCGATGATGTTGACGTCGGCCTTCATGCCCGGCTCCAGGGTGCCCCGGTCGGTGAGGCCGAACAGCCGGGCGGTGTCGTGCGACTGCTTGCGGACGACGTACTCCAGGGGAAGCCGCTCGCCCCGCCGGCGGTCGCGGGCCCAGAAGGTGAGCAACCAGGTGGGCATGGAGGCGTCGCAGATCGCCCCGCAGTGGGCTCCCCCGTCGGAAAGCCCCGACACCCCCGACGGGTGCAGGAACATCTCCCGGACCGCGTCGGCGTTGCCGTCGCTGTAGTTGAGGAACGGGAACAAAAGCAGCGCCCGACCCTCGTCATCCAGCAACAGGTCGTACAGCAGATCCTCGGTGTCGCGCCCCCGGGAACGGGCGATGGCGGCCACCGACCGCTCGGGACCGGGCTCGTAGTCGGGGGGATCACCCAGCACGTAGATGCGGTGGAGCTGGGTGCCCATGTACTCGGCGAACTGGTTGGTGAACGAACTCTGCTCGGCCAGGATCGCGGCCTTGCGCTCGGGACGGCGCAGCTCGGCCACCAACTCGTCGAGAGGAAGCTCGGCCACCTCGGCGAAGCTGGGCCGGCTGCTGAAGGCGTGATTGGTCTGGAGTCCGATCAGGATGCCGTTGCACCGGGGGGCCACCTGGGGGTGGAGTTGGGCCCCCTCGTCGGCGGCCCGGGCCGACAGATCCATGATCTCCCGCCACAGTTCGGGGGCGGCGTCCACCTGCACCAGGGCGAAGGTGACCGGCCGACCGGTGGCGGCCGACAGTCGCCGCATCCAGTCCACCTCCTTGGCCGGAGCCGCCAGATCCTCGCCCACCACCCCCGCGGGGGCCAGCTCGTAGACGCCGTGGCCCACCTCGGCCAGGGCCTCGCCTATGCCGAACAGCTCGTCCTCGGCGGCGAAGGTTCCGGGCACCGGCTCGCCGTCGATGGCGGTGTGGGCGATGGTGCGTGACGTGGAGAAGCCGAAGGCACCGGCCCGGAGGGCGTCGGCCACGATCGCGCGCATCCGGGCGATGTCGGCAGGGGTGGCCGGCTCGTTGCGGGCCCCCCGCTCCCCCATCACGTAGGCCCGCACCGCGCCGTGGGGCACCTGGCAGCCGACGTCGAGGGCCAGGGGCTTGCGCTCCAGCGCGTCGAGGTACTCGGGAAAGGTCTCCCACTCCCAGTCGATCCCCTCCGACAGGGCCGCCCCGGGGATGTCCTCCACCCCCTCCATGAGCTGGATGAGCCACTCCTCGGTGCCGGGCCGCACCGGGGCGAACCCCACCCCGCAGTTGCCCATCATCACTGTGGTCACCCCATGGTGGGCCGACGGCTCCAGGATCGGATCCCAGGTGACCTGACCGTCGTAATGGGTATGGCAGTCCACGAACCCGGGAGTGACCAGCAGCCCGGCGGCGTCGATGACCTCCCGGCCCTCCTTATCGGGGGTGCCGTCGGGGTACACCCCGACGATCCGATCCCCGTCGATGGCCACATCGCCGACGAACGGCTCGCCTCCGGTGCCATCGACAATCAGTCCGCCCTTGATCACCAGATCGTGCATGGCCCCATGGTAGAGGCCGGCGACTCCCCCCGCCGATCCGGCCCCCAACAGGGCCGCCGGCGCAGAACCGATCCCGACCCCTGGGGTAGGGTCGGGGCATGGCAGATATCACCGTTTATCACAACCCCGGTTGAGGCAGTTCCCGGGGCGCGCTCGACATCCTCGAGTCGCGTGACGTCGAGTTCGACGTCGTCCGATACCTCGACAGTCCCCTGAGCCGATCCGACCTGGAGCGGTTCCTGGAGATCCTGCCCGGCGACCCCGCCGAGCTGGTGCGAAACGACAGCCATTTCAAGGAACTGGGCCTGAGCATCGACGACTACCGCAGCGCCGATGCCGTGCTGGATCTGCTCATGGAGCATCCCAGGCTGATGCAACGACCGGTGGTGGTCCGAGGCGACCGGGCAGTGATCGCCCGTCCCCCGGAGGTGGTCGAAGAGCTGCTGTGAACGAGGAACTGCCGCGGTCGAATAGTTGCTGCCAACGCATAACCACCGTGAACGAAGAACGACTGTGAACGCAGCAACCTCCCCGTCGGGCTCCGGTAAATCCGACCTCGAGGAGTTCCCCGAGGGGCGCACGATCGTGGCCGGCCCCGACGGCAAGCCCTATCCCGTGGCCGTTATGTGGCGGCGGATGCTGGCCCGGCTCGTCGATGCCATAACCGTGTTCTTCATCCAGTGGATGCTCACCGTGGTCCAATTGCTGTGGTTCATGGACAGCGTGTCCGACCGGTGGCAACCCGACCCCTGGGGACGGGCCACGGCCGCGCTGCTGGTGTACGTCTTCTTCCACTTCGTGTACTCCATGGTGTTCCTGCGGTGGAACGAGGGGCAGACCCCGGCCATGGATCTGATGAACCTGCGGGCGGTGCGCACCACCGACGGCCACCACCTCGGGCTGGGACGGTGTGCGGCCCGCTGGCTGGTGGGGGGGGTGTCGTGGCTGGTGCCGCCGGTGGTTCTGGGCGGACTGGTGGTCAACGCCGCCACCTATCTGACCGCCCCCCTGGACCGCCGCCGGCGCACGGTGCCCGACTGGCTGGCCGGAACCACGGTCATCGCCTACGACCGCGACCGGGAGGACCCCGACGGGGACCCCGAACCAGTGCTGGACGAGCACGGCCAACCGATGTCGGTGCGGGCCCAGATCCGACGCAAGTACGGATTGTCCGGGCTCTTCGGGGGCCTGGGCGACCTTCCCGACCGCCGCCGCGACCGGAACTCCCGGGGACGCAGGCCGCCGCGGGATTCCCAGCGGGATTCCCCACGGAGCCGCGCTTCGCTTACCATGTCGTCGACAAGGGCCGGCCGAAAACGGGGGGACGGGAATCCAGAACATGGGAACCCGGAACTCCGGGAAACCGGGTCGGCCGGCCGTGAACGGGGGGAGCGCCGTGGAACCTGAGCATCCGCTGTTGGAGGTGGACAACCTTCGCACCTACTTCGACACGCCGCGGGGAATCCTGAAGGCGGTCGATGGGGTGAGCTTCTCACTGAACCGGGGCGAGACCATAGGGATCGTGGGCGAATCGGGCTCGGGCAAGTCGGTGCTGGTGCGCTCGATCATGAACATCCTCACCAGCAACGCCATCATCCCCGACGGCTCCAGGGTGATCTTCGACGGCAAGGACACCCGCAACCTGACCCGGAGCGAGGCCAAGCACTTCTGGGGCACCCAGATGGCGATGATCTTCCAGGACCCGATGACCTCGCTCAACCCGGTCAAGAAGGTGGGGATCCAGATCACCGAGTCAATCCGCTACCACCTCCAGGCATCCAAGCAGGAGGCCATGGAGCGAGCCCTGGAACTCATGGTGCAGGTGGGCATCCCCGAGCCCCGCAAGCGGCTCCGGGAGTACCCCCACCAGTTGTCGGGCGGGATGCGCCAGCGGGTCACCATCGCCATCGCCCTGGCCTGCAACCCCAAGTTGTTGATCGCCGACGAGCCCACCACCGCGCTGGACGTGACCGTGCAGAAGCAGATCCTCGATCTGCTGGGATCGCTCCAGGACGAGTTGGGCATGGCCATGATCCTCATCACCCATGATCTGGGGGTGGTGGCCGGCCGGGCCCGGCGCATCGGGGTGATGTACGCCGGGAAGATGGTGGAGACCGCCGACACCACCACGCTGTTCCACCACATGAACCACCCCTACACCGAGGCGCTGTTCAAGTCGATCCCCCGGGTGGAGCACACCAGCCACACCCGGCTGGACGCCATCAGCGGCCGCCCGCCCGACATGGTGCGCAAACTGGTCGGCTGCCGGTTCGCCCCCCGGTGCCGCTACGCCCAGGAGCAGTGCATAACCGAGGAGCCGAGCCTGTTCGACACCGGTCAGCCCGACCATCGCCAGGCCTGCTTCTACCCGGTGGGATCGGCGGAGAACGAGCGGGCGTTGGCCGCCAACCAGCAGACCGGAGTGACCGCCGCCGGCCTCGATCTGCACGCCGCCGCGGTCTCGTAGGCAGTAGCCCATAAACCCATGGCTCGTAGCCCATAAAAACCCGCAACTCATAGCTCGTAGCCCATAGCCCATTAACCCATAAGCCCATTAGCCCAGGAGGATCGACGTATGGCAGGAACAGGCAAGGCCCACTTGAGGGGCGAGGAGGCCCTGGTTTCCGTCGAGGACCTGGTGGTGGAGTTCCCCGCCGGGCGCCGGGCGGTGGTCCACGCCGTTTCGGGCATCAGCTTCGACATCCTCGAGGGGGAGACCCTGGGGGTGGTGGGCGAGTCGGGCTGCGGCAAGTCCACCACCGGCCGGGCCATGATGCAGTTGCCCCCTCCCACGTCGGGATCGGTGCGCTTCGACTCGGTGGAGATGACCAAGCTGTCCAAGGAGGAACTACGGCGCACCCGCACCCGGATGCAGATGATCTTCCAGGATCCCATCTCGTCGCTGAACCCCCGGCGCAAGGTGAAGGACATCGTGGCCGAGGGCCTGTCCATCTGGCACAACAACGCCGGCAACCAGTCCACCGCCAAGGTCAACGAGGTGCTCGACGCGGTCGGCCTCGATCCCGACGTCGTCTCCGACCGCCGCCCCCACCAGTTCTCCGGCGGCCAGTGCCAACGCATCTGCATAGCCCGGGCCCTGGTGCTAGATCCCAAGGTGATCATCTGCGACGAACCGGTGTCGGCGCTGGACGTGTCGGTGCAGGCCCAGATCCTGAACCTGCTGGAGGACATGAAGGCCCGCTACGGGCTGACCCTGGTGTTCATCGCCCACGACCTGGCCGTGGTCAAGAACGTCTCCGACCGGGTGGTGGTGATGTACCTGGGCAAGGTGTGCGAGGTGGCCGGCCCCGATGTCCTCTACACCCACCCCGCCCACCCCTACACCGATGTGCTGCTGGCCTCCATCCCCGAGCCCGATCCCGACCACCCGGTGTCCGACCGCCAGATCGAGGGCGAGCTGCCCTCGCCCATCAACCCCCCGTCGGGCTGCCGGTTCCGCACCCGGTGCGAGAAGGTGCAGGACCTGTGCTCGGTCGAGGAGCCCGAACTCCGGGAGATCGCCCCCGACCACTTCGTGGCCTGCCACTTCCCCAACGAGGTCCCCGTCGCCGTCTGACCCAATTCAGGGCCGATCCAACCGATCCAAACCAATCACCCCAGGGCCGATCCAACCGATCCAAACCAATCGACCCCAGGGCCGATCAAAACTTGTAGCGGTACACGTTGGTGTCGCGGGGGACGAAGCCGAGGCGCAGGTAGAGGCGATTGGCGGCTTCCCGGGACGGGCGGGAGGTCAGATCCACGCTCACCGCTCCGGCACTGCGAGCCAGATCCAGGGCCGCCTCGTTGAGCGCCCGGCCCACACCTCGACCCCGGGCCTGCTCGTCCACCACCACGTCCTCGATGATGGCTCGCAATCCGGTAGGGATCCTCACCAGCACCAGGGTGAGGCTGCCCACGATCTCCCCCTCGGCTCGGGCGACCAGCAAACGGGTGGCACCGGAGTCGATGACGACTCCGAGGGACTCGGCCGAAGGCGGCGGGCTGGATGACGACAACTGGGGGGTCAGCCGCTCGAACGCCTCCACCAGCTCGGCAGTCACCCGGTTGATCTCGGCGACCTCGACCGACATGGAACGAGACTACCGACGCAAGACGGGATCATCCCGGACGGACATGGAACGAGACTACCGGCGCAAGACGGGATCATCCCGGAGATGGCGATAGATTGGGTGGGTGGTTGGTCTCCCTCAACCGGCGTTCCCAACCGGTTTCGCCGAGCCCAGAGGAAGGCGGATCAGGTGTCGTTGATCGAATGGGTGAGCGAGTCCCCCGGCAGCCGACCGCCCCTGGTGGCTGCCTTCGGTGGCTGGAACGATGCCGGCGAGGCTGCTTCGTTGGCCATGATCTGGATGGCCAGACGCTGGGATCCCATCATGGTGGCCGAACTCGACCCGGAACCGTTCTACGACTTCGCCGAGACCCGCCCCCTGCTCCAGCTCGACAAGGACGGCTCCCGGTCGCTGGTATGGCCCAGCAACAACCTGACCCTGGCCACCGTCGGTGGTCCCGACACGCCCGACGGCCGCGAGACCCAGGTGGCCCTGTTGCTGGGCACCGAACCCCAACTGAAGTGGCGGACCTTCGCCCGGCAGGTCGTATCCATGGCCCACCATCTCGACAGCTCGCTGGTCATCACCCTGGGAGCGCTGTTGGCCGACATTCCCCACACCCGCCCCACCCCGATACACGGAAGCTGCCCCGACCCGGCGACCAGAAAGAAGCTGGGGCTGTCCCCGTCCAACTACGAGGGCCCCACCGGTATCGTGGGAGTGCTCCACGACGCCCTGACCACCGCCGGAGTGCCCACCGCCTCGCTGTGGGCCGCAGTCCCGAGCTACGCCTCGGAACTACCCTCGCCCAAGGCCTCCCTCGCCCTCATGCAAAGACTGGGAACCCTGTTGGACGTCAACCCCGACACCGAGGAACTCGAGGAAATGGCCCAGGGCTACGAGAACCACGTGAGCGAACTGGCCGCCCAGGGCGACGACACCTCCGACTACATAACCCAGTTGGAACAGGACTACGACCAACAAGCCACCGAAGCCGGCGAGATGGAGGAAATGCACTCCACCGACCCCGGCGAATTCGTAGACCAAATAGAACAATTCCTCCGCGACCAACCCCACTGACCACCATGGCCGAGCAAGAACTCAATGATGATGCGGCTTCTCAAGCGGAGGATGCCGTAGATCTAGCTGGCCAAGTCCGGGACATAACAATAGGAGGTCTTCCCAGTGGATACGACTACAAAGCAACCCGCTATGCCGATGTCATCCTCAAAGAAGGGTTTCCAAATAGATTCCGGGATCTGAAAAGAGCATTAGAAAGGTTTGAACCAACAATTGATGAGCTCCGATCTGGAGGTGGTGGGAGGACTGTTTTCGTAAAACGATTTGACGAATCTTTGGCCAGACAGCATGAAGAGGGACAACCTGTCTGGGGCAAACAGAACATAACCATCGAGAAGAACATCGGATTTGATAGAAATGTAGCCTCTTCTTCAAAAGTAAGAGGCCATGAGATTGACATGTTCGGGTTTGGTTCCTTGAAACAACCACTCCCCGGGATAGCTGTGGAGATGGAGTGGAATAATAAAGATCCATTTTTTGATCGAGATCTGATAAATTTTCAAGCTCTTCACCATGAAGGAGCTATTGCTATAGGAGTTATAGTTACACGGAGCATAGACCTCCAAAACCTGATATCCAGTGTGATACGAAGCAAAGATGGGGGATTCAAGTATGGAAGTTCTTCTACTCACTGGGACAAACTAGTCCCGAGGGTCAACTTAGGTGGTGGAGGAGAATGCCCGCTACTGCTTGTAGGGATCCGTCCCGAGAGAGCCAAAGGAATAGAGCTTGCCCACGAAGTCCGAAAAAAATTGAATGAGGCTGAGACTCTTAGAACTAACTGGCGGGAAACATATGAAAGCTGGAATGATGCCAAACCTGTTTACGACACTATCAAAAAAGAAGCGTTAGAGCTTATGCCTCCCATAGCCAGCGAATAGACCTACGAAACTTGAGTTCAGCTATAAGCAGGGTAAAGCTTGCCTCGTGGGGTGACTTCTTCATCAGCCTCATTACCCCAAGATATCCAACCTGCCCTTGAGTAGCGGGCAAACATTTCAAGGTAGGGACCGGGCGAACAGTCTTCGATGATGCAGTACTGCTCATCAGGTTTGCGGGAATGCTCACGCTTGCGGGTCTCAATGATGTTCACTTGGCTACGACCGGGGGGCAGTGTCCGCATACTGCCTCGTACTCCGAACAGGATCAGCTCGGTCACATTGCGGAAGTAAAAACCCACGCCTCGTCCGTCTGGACCGCCGTCCTTACGCCGCTTGGCCCACACGATGTTTGACTTATAGGTGAATCCCCAGGCCTCCATCACTCGGAGACCATCGGAAATAAGCGCATTAGGCACCCAAAGGTAGAGATGAGCGTTGTCGGCCACCACTTCAGGAACGGGAAGCGACCGTATCTCGGCGGTGGTCATCGTGTCGTACCGGGAAAGCCGTCGATGCTCGGGCGCTACCTTCCCGGTGCGGTTCATGAACCGCCAGGGTGGGTCAGCCAAGACCGTTGAAAAAGGCCCACCTTCCACCCTACGTAGATCTTCCGCGGCCGACATCGTCCCGTTCGCCTGCTCGGTAACTGCCGCCAGTTGCTCCCCTGACTTAGGAACGACACGAATCTCGTGACCGAGAACCTCAGCCAACGAAGCCAGGGTGGAAATCTGGGGGTTGTGACCGTTCCCGGAGAACAGCCGCCTGACCGATGCGGGCTGCGTACCCGCCAACCGAGCCAGCTCCGTCTTGGACATCCCCGCCCTCCGACGAGCATCGTCCAGGTCCCTCAACAACAGGTTTGATTCCATCTCAATCCAACCGTAACACCTGTGTTACGTCTCCTTGGGTATTTACCGGTCGCCTCCCCGCGCCGATCCGAGATTTCAAGCTACTCGGGACCTGCGACACCAGGGTGCCGACAAGAGCCTGGCCGCGCCATGGGGGAGAGGGGTCAGGTTCGCCAGGGTGGGGTGCGGGGGTGGTCGAAGAGGATTTCTATGGGGTCGCCGCGGATGGCGGAGAAGGCGTGGGACAGCCACCAGTCGTTGCCCGGCATTCCGTCGGGCAGGTTGTCGGGGCCGAAGAAGCCGACGTCGCGGCACTCGAGGGGATGGGGGGCCAGCTCGCCGCCCACGGCTCGGCAGAGGAACACCATCGAGTACATGGGGACGGTGGTGAACCCCCGACGCAGGCCGTCGTGGATGGCGATGGGCCGCTCCACCTCGCAGACTATTCCGGTCTCCTCGAACACCTCCTTGACCACCACCTCCGAGGGGGAATAGCCCACATCGGCCCACCCGGTGGGATAAAGCCACACCCCGGAGTCGGCCCGCTGCATAAGCAGGAGCTCGCCGTCGTCGTTGCCCACCACCGCGCCCACCGCCACCTTGGGAGTGATGTATCCGGGTACGCCGTCACCCACCGACTTCATCCACTCGGCGTAGAAACGCTCCGGGGCCCACCCCTCGCTCAGCGTGGCCGCCATCTCCGAGGCCACGTTCAGCACCTCCTCGAACCGCTCCTGCTCGTACTGATTGCGGGTGAAGGCCAACCCGGTACGGGCGATCCCGGCCAGGGCCTCCGACCACCTCCGCAGGTCGCCCTCCCCCGCCACGGGCCGGTCCTCGGTGGTCATAGCCGGTCCTCGGCGGTCATAGCCGGTCCTCGGCGGTCACAGCCGGTCCTCGGCGGTCACAGCCGGCTCGGGCGGGGGCTTGAGCGACGAGGATAACGGGACCAGGGACAAGGCCAGGACATGATCAGGCCCCGCCGGTGCAGGTGTCGATGGCGTGCTGGAGGGCCAGATCGATCTCGTGCAGGTGCTCGGGATCGGTCACCTTGGTCCCCTCACCGTTGCGGACGTAGTAGGCGTGGACCACGTCGCCGCCCAGGTCCTGCACCTTGGCGCTGAGAATGTCCAGGTCGAGCTGGGACAACGCTCCGGTGACCCGACTCAGCAGACCGATGCGAGCCTGGGCGGCCACCTCGATGATGGTGGCGGTGGAGGAGGAGTGGTTGTCGATGGTCACCTTGGGGGCCACCACCGGTCGAGGGGTGAAGTCGGGCGTGACCTCGTAGGTGTTGATCCTCTCGGCCAGGCGAGCCTCGATGGCCAACCGCCCGGCCAGAGCCTGCTCCACATGGGCGGTGACCTGGGCCCAGTCGATCTCCAGACCCAGCGCGCTCTCCACCCGGAACCGCTCCAGCGCCATCCCGTACTCGGAGTGGGCCGCGGCCAGCAGCACTCGGAGCCCGCTCAGCGCCAGCGCCCCGGTCACCCGGGAGAACATGCCCTGGCGATCGGGAGCGATCACCACCAGGGTGTCGCCCTCGCCCAGCACCAGGCTCTCACCGGCCTCCATCATTCGGCGCTGCTCGGGAGTGGGAACCCTCGAAGTCACCTCGTCGATGTCGCCACCCTCCATGACATGGGCGCAGCGGGTGATCAGCTCGCGCACCAGGGTGGCCTTCCAGGTGCTCCACGCCGAGGGGCCGGTGGCCACCGAGTCGGCCTCGGTGAGCGCCCCCAGCAGGCGCAGCGTTTCCACCGTGCGGACCTTGCGGGCCACCTCGGCGATGGTGTCGGGATCCTCCAGATCGCGCCGGGTGGCCGCATCGGGCAGCAGCAGGTGGTGCTCCACCATGGCCACCAGGACGTCCACGTCGGTGGGCGGGTACCCCATCCGGTGGGCGATGCCGGCCACCAGCTCCATGCCCACCTCGGTGTGGTCGCCGGGATAGCCCTTGCCGATGTCGTGGAGCAGTGCGCCCAGCACCAGAAGGTCGGGGCGATCCACCCGGTCGACCAGTCCGGCGGCCAGGGCGGCGGCCTCGCACAGATGCCGGTCCACGGTGAACCGGTGGTAGGCGTTGCGCTGGGGGCGGCTGCGATTGGGGGCCCACTCGGGCAGGATGCGCACGAACAGATCCATCTGATCCAGCGCCTCGATGACCGGCACGGCGGCCGGGCCGGCCAAAAGCACGTCCACGAACAGTCCCCGAGCCTCGTCGGGCCACTCCTCGGGCATGGGAGCCATGTGCTCCTTGAGCCGCTCGAGACTGGGGCGATCCATGCGCAGCCCCCGGGACGCGGCCGCCCGGGCCAGGCGCAGCATGACGCCGGGATCGGTGGCATCGGCGTCGTCGGCCAACCTCGCCCACCCGTCGTTGACCAGCACGCCGGTGTCCGGTGCGACGTCGTTTCGGCTGGTTCGACGGCGCAGCCTCAGTCGCCGGTCACCGGGGAACTCGGAGTCCCGCAACCGGGCCCAGGTCTCGTCACTGCGCCAGGCGATGGAGCGGGCCGAACCGGCGATGGCGGCCATCAACTCGTCGGCATCGGCGTAGCCCAGGGCGGCGGCCACCCCGTCCTGCTCCTGGAGCAGGAGCTGATCGCCGGGACGGTCGGTCGTGCGGTGCAACTCCACCCGGGCGGCCAGGATCACCTCGTAGTCGGCCCGAAGTTGACGACTCTCGGCCTCGTCCACAACCGGGGCGGTCGCCTCGGCCCAGCCCAGCGCGTGTACGTCCCGCAGCCCCCCACGACCCTGCTTGAGGTCGGGCTCCAGCTTGTAGGCCACCTCGCCGCTGCGGCGATGCCGTTCGACCACCCGCTCGGCCAGCTCCGGAAGCCAGCGCCGGGCGTTGCGCCGCCATTGGTTGGCGTTGTCGGCGATGAAGTCACCGGTCAGGTCGCGATCTCCGGCAATGTGGCGAGCATCCAGCAGCGAAGTGGCCGTGTCCAGGTCGGTCTTGGCCAGATCCCGGGTCTCCCGAGGCGTGCGCACCGAATGGCCCAGCTTGAGCCCCTCGTCCCATATCGGGTACCACAGGCGGGGGGCGACGTCGCCGATGTCGGGACGGTCGCGATGCAACAGCAGCAGGTCGATATCGCTGTGGGGGCACAGCTCGGACCGACCGTATCCCCCCACCGCGATCAGCGCGATGCCGTCGCTATCGGCCACCTCGGCCGAGAAGACGTCTTGGAGCCACTCGTCCACCCGGCGGGCCAGGGCTCGGCACCAGATCGTTCCCGCCATGGTGCGATCGGCCAACAGCTCATCGCGACCCAGCACGTCGGTTCTGATCTCGCCGATCGCCACTGATCGCCGAGGCTAGTTGAACCCGTGGCGCGAGCGTCAGTTGTTGTAAGCACCGAACCCGTGGCGCGAGCGTTAGTTGTTGTAAGCGCCGAACCCGTGGCGCGAGCGTCAGTTGTTGTACGTGCCGAACCCGTGGCGCGAGCGTCAGTTGTTGTACGCGCTCTCGGCGTGGAGCGACTGGTCGAGGCCGACGCTCTCGTCGTCGGCCGATGCCCGCAGACCCATGGTGGCGTTGAGCACCCAGGAAAGGACGTAGGTGACCACGAAGCTGTAGGCCATGACCGCCACGATGGAGATGATCTGGTTGTAAAGCAGCTCACCACCGCCGAAGAAGATCCCGTCGATGAAGCCCCGGTCCTGCCCGCCGATGGCACCGGAGTCGGCGAAGAACCCGATCAGCACCCCCCCCACTATGCCGCCGAACATGTGGACCCCCACCACATCGAGGCTGTCGTCGTACCGGTAACGCAGCTTGAGTCCGATGGCCAAAAAGCACACCACGCCGGCCAGAGCGCCGATCAGAACGGAAGCCATCGCCCCGACGAAGCCGGCCGCGGGGGTTATGGCCACCAGGCCGGCGACGATCCCCGAGGCCATGCCCAGGGCGGTGGGCTTGCCGTTCTTGACGGTCTCGATCAGCATCCATGCGCACATCCCGGCCGAAGCGGCCAAGAAGGTGGTCAAAAAGGCATGGGCGGCCAAAATATCGGCGGCCCGGGCCGAACCGGCGTTGAAGCCGAACCAGCCGAACCACAGGATGCCCGCCCCCAGCAGCACCAGGGGAAGACTGTGGGGGAAGTCCACGTCCCGGGGCCACCGTTGCCGGGGACCGAGCACCATGACCAGGGCCAGGGCCGCGGCACCGGCGTTTATGTGGATGGCGGTGCCCCCGGCGAAGTCGTGGGCCGGCAGTTCGGCGATCCAGCCATTGTCGCCGTAGATCCAGTAGACCACCGGCGAGTACACCAGGAACGACCACACCGGCACGAAGATGGCCCACGCGGTGAACTTCATGCGACCGGCCACCGCCCCGGAGATCAGAGCCGGGGTGATGACCGCGAAGGTCATGTCGAACACGAAGTTCCGATCGGCCTCCACGCCATCAATGCCGTTGAGTAGAACGGCGTCGAAGTTGCCGAACAGCGGGAAACTCCAATCACCGGAGGCGAACCCGTAGCCGAACACCGCCCACAGGATGGGAACCACCCCCAGGCAGTAGAGATTCATGTTGAGCATGTTGAGCACGTTCTTGGTGCCGACCATGCCCCCGTAGAACAAAGCCAGACCCGGCACCATGAACATCACCAGAGCTGCGCTTGTCAATACCCAAGCGGTGTCAGCGTTCATCTCTCCCCCTATCGCCCACAAGCAATCGTCCGCCAGCAATCCTGCTGAGGCCGCTGTCAGTATGCCAGGTCAGCCGGGCAACAGGAAAGCCCCGTGGTCACCGACCGTGGCGGCGGCGATGCACGAAGGCTCTGGCCTTGGCCTCAGCCCGGCCGGCCGTGGCGGCGGCGATGCACGAACGCCTTGGCCGCACCCCAGGCCACTGCGGGGTCTTGCAGATCGGGATGGATGTCGGCGAAGGATGCGGGTACCAGGTCGTAGACGTCATCGGGAAACCGAGCGACGGCGAAATCGTCCCGATCCACCGGGGCCACTCCCGCGACCCGCAACACCTCGGTGGGATAGCGCACGGCTCGGCGCAGAACGGCCAGAGGGTTCTCGCGCTGATCGTCGACATCGGCCACCAGCAATCGGGCCACTTCCCCGCCGATATCGGCCGCAGCCGCCGACCCGGCCGCCTCGGCGGCTCGAAGAACCCCCGAATCCATGTTCGGCAACCGGCTCCGTACCGCCGACACCACCCATTCGGGCAGGGCGACCCGGATACCCTCGGCCAGTATCCGGCCATGCTCGACAAGTTGCCGTTCAGCGACTTCCAACTGCACTGCCGGGGACTGCTCCGCTGTCATCAACCTTCTCCCGGTGTGTCGATCGTCCCGCAGTTGCTGGTCGGGGTCGTGCGCGGCGATCAGGAGGACGAGGCCACCGGCTCGACCGGACCGGGATCCAGGGCTTGGTTCAGATTGCCGGAGCGCAGGCCTTCCAGATCCAGCGTCACGTAGCGATAGCCGGCCCGGCGCACGGCCTCGACGACGGTCGCTCGCTGGGCCACGACATCACCCAGGCGATCATCGGGCACCTCGATACGAGCCAGATCCCCGTAATGGCGCACCCGTAATTCGCCGAAACCCAGGGGCCGCAGGGCGGCTTCGGCATCGCCCACCGAGGCCAGCGCGCCCAGCGTCACCGGAGTGCCGTAGGGAATCCGGGAGGCCAGGCACGGGGCCGCCGGCTTGTCCCAGGTCCGCAAACCCAGGTGCCGCGACCACTCCCGAACGTCGGCCTTGGAGAAACCGGC
Organism: Acidimicrobiales bacterium; assembly: GCA_965115985.1. Taxonomy (GTDB): domain Bacteria; phylum Actinomycetota; class Acidimicrobiia; order Acidimicrobiales; family Bin134; genus Poriferisocius. The sequence continues at coordinate 2,715,184 of OZ220474.1, read as the reverse complement.
GTCCACCAGGGGGAACACCGCCCCCCGCTCGGCGGCGGCCTGCTGCCCGGGCCGGTGGTCACCCAGATCGTCGGTGTTCACCCCCAGCACGACCGTCGCCGACCGGGCCTCGGCCAGCGGGGCCACCACCTCCATCAGCGCATCCTTGCACCAGTAGCAGCGGTCGCCGCCGTTGACCACGTAGGCGGCCCGTTCCATCTCGGCGGTGTGGACCTCGCTCCACTGCAACCCCCACTCGGTAGCCAGCAAGGCGCAGTCCCGCCGTTCGGCTGCGGCCAGCGACGGTGACACCGCGGTGACGGCGTAGGCCCGGTCTCCCAGTACCTGATGAGCGGTCCAGGCCAACAACGAGGAATCGGCCCCACCGCTGAAGGCCACCACCACCCGCCCCAATTCCAGCAGATCTCGTCGCAACCGTTCCCAATCGCCCATTCCTCCATTCTGGCCGTTCACCGATGGTCGGTGAAAGGTGAGAAACGATCAACCCGCCCCGCGAACCAACCCGCCCCGAATCGATGGCTATAGTTGCCGGGAATGCGGAAATGCGTCGTGGCGGCCGTCCCCGCTCTTCTTGTTGGTCTGCTGTGGGGAGCCACCGCGACGGCCCAGACGGACGACGACGCCGACGGCCCCGCGCCCACCGTGCTGGTGGGGACATTGCGGCTGGGTTTCGACCAGTTCTTCGAGGGGGTGGAGATCACGGTCGAGGATTCGTCGGGCAACCCGGTGGGGCAAGCAACCAGCGACTCCGACGGGCGATGGTCGATCGAGGTTCCCGGTGGGGGAACCTACACGGTCACCCTGAACCAGGACACCCTGCCCGAGGGGGTCGGATTGCGCAACAACAGCGAACCCACCGAGGAGGTTACGGTGGCCGCGGAGGCCTCCCGGGGGGTGGTCTTCGCGGTGGGGGACGCCCCCAAGGGAACCCCTTTCGTCGAACGGTTCGCCCAGACGGTGTTCAACGGCTTCAAATTCGGTCTGATCATCGCCATGAGCGCGGTCGGACTGTCGCTCATCTACGGCACCACCGGTCTGGTCAACTTCGCCCACGGTGAGCTGGTCACCTTCGGGGCGGTGATCGCCTGGTACTTCAACAGTTCCTGGGGAGGATTCAACCTGATCATCGCCGCGATGTTGACCGTGGTGGTGTGCGGGATGCTGGGGGCCGGACTGGAATCGGGCCTGTTCCGCCCGTTGCGGATCCGAAAACTGGCGATCTTCCAGTTCGTGGTCATCACCATCGGCCTATCGCTGCTGGCCCGGCAGCTAATTCAGCTCTTCTTCGGAGCCGAGCCCCTGCCCTACCGCGACTTTCTGGTGCAGCAACGCTGGGAGTTCGGACCGTGGGCCATCACCCCTCGGGAACTGGTCACCGTCGCGGTCATCGTCGTGGTTCTGGTGACGGTGGGGCTGATGCTGCAACTAACTCGGTTCGGCAAAGCCGCTCGAGCGGTGGCCGACAACTCCGATTTGGCCGCGGTTTCGGGGATAAACGTGAACCGGGTGGTGCTCACCGTGTGGGTGATAGGAGCGGCTCTGGCCGGGCTGGGGGGGGTGTTCGAGGGATTGGACACCGACATCCACCCGCTCCTGGGCTTCAAACTTCTGCTGCTCATCTTCGCCGGGGTCGAGCTGGGCGGACTGGGCACGGCCTACGGAGCGCTGGTGGGGTCGATCCTGATCGGCCTGTTCACCGAGATGAGCACCCTGTGGATCTCGCCGGAACTCAAGTTCGTGGTCCCGTTGACCGCCCTCATCCTGGTGCTGTTGCTGCGGCCCCAGGGCTTGTTCGGAACCAGGGAGCGAGTGGGTTAGATGAGCAGTGTCGCGTCGTTCGAGCAGGTGGTTCGAGTGGGTTCCATCGCGTTGTTCGAGATCGCGTCGTTGGTGCAGGTGATCTGAGTGGAATTCGACATCATCTTCGGCAACGCCGCCAAGTCCGCTCTGGGCCCCGAGGCGGTGATCCTGTGTCTGGCCGCCATCGGGCTGAACGTGCACTTCGGGTTCACCGGCCTGCTGAACTTCGGGCAGGTCGGGTTCATGCTGCTGGGGGCGTACGGAACCAGCGTCACGGTGGCCACCTTCGGCTGGTCGCTGTGGGTGGGCATCCCCATAGCCCTGTTCCTGGCCCTGGTGCTGGCGGTGGCCCTGGGCATCCCCACGCTGAGGCTGCATTCGGTGATGTTCGCCATCGTCACCATCGCCGGCGCGGAGATCATTCGTATCCTAATCGGCTCCACCGACGCCATCGGGCTCACCGGGGGGCCGCACAGCCTGAGCTTCGACGCCGGCGCATTCTTCGATCTGAACCCCTACGCCGACGGCTCCCAGGATCGCTACGGCATCGGGACCTTCAAGTTCACCGGACAACAGATGTGGGTGATCACCGTGGGGTGGGCGCTGGTGGCGCTGACCAGCCTGGGGGTGTATCTGATCGTGCGAAGCCCCTGGGGTCGGGTGCTCAAGTCGATCCGGGAGGACGAGGACGCGGCCCGCAGCCTGGGCAAGAACGTGTTCAAGTACAAGATGCAGGCCCTGATGATCGGCGGGGTCATCGGTGGGATGGCCGGGGTGATCGATGCCATCAAGACCTCGGGGGCCGACCCCAACGGCTTTCGCCCCCAGGTCACCTTCTACACCTACACCGCCCTGCTGCTGGGAGGGGCGGCCACTTACCTGGGACCGGTGCTGGGGGCGGTTCTGTTCTGGTTCATGCGGCAGTGGATCGAATCGTTCCTGCGGCAACTGGCCGCCGAGGCCTGGTTGCCCGGCCCCGTGGCCGACTTCCTCGAGGGCACCGAGGGCATCATCAGCGTGGCCCTGGTGGGCGTGACCCTGATCGTGCTCATGCTGTTCAGACCCCAGGGCATCACCGGCAGCCGCACGGAAATGCAACTCGATGTCCGTTGACCCGACCTCCGCGCCTGAACCGACCTCCGCGTCCGAACCGACCTCCGAGGTAGAACCAAATCCCGAGATCAAACCGACCCCGGCCAGCCCCGCCGAAGTCGCCGAGACGGTTGCCGATACCGAGCCCATCTTGACGGTAACCCCGGTGCCGGGGGTGGCCAAGCCCAACCCAATTCTGACCATCGACGGGCTGCGGCGAAGCTTCGGCGGTGTGACCGCGGTGGACGTGGACCATCTCGAGATCGAACGAGGGATAGTCACCGCGGTGATCGGTCCCAACGGTGCCGGCAAGACCACGATGTTCAACCTGCTCACCGGGTTCGACCGGGCCGAATCCGGCCGCTGGACGTTCGACGGTCGAACCATTACCTCCTTGCCGCCCGACCGTCTGGCCCGCCTGGGCATGGTCCGCACCTTCCAACTGACCAAGTCGCTGGCCAAGCTCTCGGTGCTCCAGAACATGCTGCTGGGTGCCGGCGACCAGACCGGTGAGAAGCTGTGGGCCGCCCCCTTCCGCAAGCTGTGGCAGAACCAGGAGCGGGCCAACACCGAACGAGCCTGCGAGCTGCTGGAACGGTTCAACCTGATCGACAAGCGCGACGACCTGGCCGGCACGTTGTCGGGGGGCCAGCGCAAGCTGCTGGAGATGGCTCGGGCGCTGATGTCCGATCCGGTGCTCATCATGCTGGACGAGCCCATGGCCGGGGTGAACCCCGCCCTGACCCAATCACTGGTGAGCCATATAACCGAACTGGCCATGACCGGGGTGAGCGTGATGTACATAGAGCACGACATGGACGTGGTGTCGGGCATCAGCGACTGGGTGGTGGTGCTGGCCCAGGGACGGGTCATAGCCGAGGGAGGACCGTGGAAGGTCATCCACGACGAGAAGGTGATCGATGCCTATCTCGGCCGACAACGAGACGGTGAGAGGGTATGACCGAACAGGACCGCCCGAGCCCGCACACGACATCGCCCACCGCGGACGCAGCCGATCTGCCGCACGCGACATCGCCCACCGAGGGCGCAGCCGACCTGCTTTTGTCGGTCGATGACGTGATTGCCGGCTACCTGCCGGGGATAAACATCTTGAACGGATGCTCCCTGGAGTTGCGTCGAGGGGAGATCGTGGGGGTCATCGGCCCGAACGGGGCGGGCAAGTCCACGTTGCTCAAGGCCATATTCGGGCTGGTGGACGTCCGAGGGGGAACCGTCGATCTGGAAGGTGAGGACATCACCGGACTGAGTCCCCACGAGTTGGTGGCTCGGGGCATCGGGTTCGTTCCCCAGTCCCACAACGTGTTCCCTCGGCTGTCTATCCGGGAAAACCTGGAGATGGGCATATTCCAAACCCCCAAACAGTTCCAGACCCGTTTGGAGATGGTCACCGAGCTGTTCCCGATGCTGGCCGAACGCAGCGCTCAGCGGGCCGACGGACTGTCGGGCGGGGAACGGCAAATGGTGGCCATCGGTCGGGCGCTGATGATGGCCCCCGCGGTCGTGCTACTGGACGAGCCCTCCGCCGGCCTCTCCCCCGCCTACCAGGACAAGGTGTTCGAGAGGATCACCACGATCGCCGACCACGGGGTATCGCTCATCATGGTCGAGCAGAACGCCCACCGCTGCCTCCAGATCTGCGACCGGGGCTACGTCCTCGACCAGGGGGTCAACGCCTACACCGGCACCGGCCGGGAACTCCTCGACGACCCCAAGGTGATCAGCCTCTACCTGGGCACCCTGTCCCGAGCCTGAGCCCCCGACCCCCAAGGGTCGGGGAAACTCGGGGTGAGGATCAATCCATGGTGGAGAGGTCGGTGTCCTGGCTGTCTATGGGAACGAGTACACCGTCCTGGAACTCGGCAATGATGTAGCGCCCCCAGGCGGGGTCGCCCACCTCGTCTAGTTCCAGCGGTCCGGACATTCCGTCGTAGTCGATATCGACGCCATCGGCGATCAGGTCGGCGCATTCCTCGTAGTCGTAGCACTTGGTCCCATCCCGGGTGACGCCCTGCACCTCGGCCATGATGGCCGGGCCGTCGGTGGAACCCGCGGCCAGCGAGGCCAGGGCCAGCACCACCACGCAGTCGTAGGACTGGCCGCCGTAGCTGACCTTGTTGCCGGTTTCCTCCACCAAGCGGGCGCTGAACTCCTCGTTGCCCGCCGCGGAGAAGGCGATCAAACCGTCGAGCACGTTCGGATTCGTCGGGTCCACCTTCTCGTTCAGATCGGGATCGTAGAGACCGTCGGTGACGTACATGGCCGTGGGAGGCACACCGGCCTCCAACAAGCCCCGGACTATCTGGGTGCCCTCACTGAAGGAGATGATAATGACCGCATCGGCTCCCATGCTCTCGGTCTCCTCGACCGTACCGTCGTAGGAGGTCGCGTCCTCGTCGTAGGAGATGATCTGGGAATCGACCCCGGCATCGGCCAGATGGGACTCGACCAGTAGGCTGAGTTGATTACCGTAATCATCGGCCCGGGCCACGATGGCCACGTTGGTGGCCCCGCCCGCGGCTACCATATTGACCACCAGAGGCGCCACCGCCTTGTCGGCAGGCACGGTACGGAAGTAGAAGCCGGCATTTTCCTGAGTGCTGAACGACGGCGATGTGTTCGAGGGCGAGCACTGGGGAATCTTGGCGTCGTAGAGGGTTTGGATGAACGACTGCGAAACCCCGGACGCGGCCGCTCCCAGAATCACGTGCGCACCTTCGCCCAGCAAGCGGTTGACCGTCTCGGGGGCCACGTCGGGGTCGGTGGCGGTATCGCCGGTGAGCATCCGCACGTTCCCCCCCACGGCCTGGATGTCCTCGACCGCCAGCTCGGCCCCCACTATTATCGGCGGGGCCAGGAAGGCGAGACCACCGGTCTCGGGGAGAACCCAACCGATGACCAACTCCATCTCGCCGTCATCAGCCTGGGCCGGGGTCTCCATCTCTCCGTCCGCGGTCGGGGCCGGGGTGGACCCGGAGTCCGGGGGACTGTCGTCATCGTTCCCGCAACCAGCCGCCACCAACGCAACCACCGCCACGATGGCCAGCAAAAACTTCCCCAAAAACAATTTCTTGGTCATCTTTTCCTGCTTTCTCCTCAACGGCTCACGGTGACACCCTCGTCAACAACGATTTCACGGGTGTTTTACGGGTGCCACCCTCCCAACATGGAAATGTCCGAACCCAGCATACCGGGCCGATGCTGAATTGTACCCTACTGTGCGGACAACAAGAGTTCCGCGAGAACGATCCGCCGCCCTCAGGCACCGAAACCGCTCCGCGAGAACGACTGCCCTCAGCCACCAAAACCGTTCACCAGCACCGCGAAATGGCGGCTGGTGGCGTCGTGGCGGTTACCGACCACTGCCCGGTAGGCCTCCGACTCCCACACTTCGCGGGCTTTCTCCTTGGAGTCGAACTTGATGACCACGGTCTGATGGCCGGCGGTATCGCCCTCGATCACCTCCGACTCGGTGTCGAACGCAACCAGCTCGCAGTCGTCCCCGACACCGAGGGCACCGGCCGCCCCCTGCATGTACTCCCCGTAGAGTTCGGGATTGTCCACCTGGTAGTTGACGATGATGTAAGCAGCCATGGCCAACTTCTAGCAGACGGGCTCAGCCCCCAGCTAACAGGCGAACAGGAAGGCCCCGCCGGCACGGGCCGACCATGTGGCCAGACGGGCTCAACCCCCGACGAACAGGAAGGCCCCGCCGGGGTGGCCGCCTCCGGTGGTGGCCACCGCCACCTCGGCGGCATCGACCTGTCGCCCGCCGCCGTGGCCCCGCAGTTGCACAACCGCCTCGTGCAGGAACCCGTATCCGTGCAACCGGCCGGCCGAGAGCTGACCGCCATGGGGGTTGAGCGGGATATCCCCGTCGCGGGCTATACGGGCACCGCCCTCCACGAACGCCGCGCCCTCGCCCCGGCCGCAGAATCCCAGGGCCTCCAACCACGACAGGGCGTTGAAGCTGAACCCGTCGTATAGGAGGGCGACGTCCACGTCCCCCGGTTTCAGATCGGTGCGGCTCCACAAGTGGGCGGCCGGACCGTCCACCATGGGCTCGTGCAGCAGCGTCCCCTGATCCCACGACATCCGCTCCCGCATCTGGGTACCCACCGCCTCCACCAGCACCGGGCGATGGGGACGGTCGTGGGCTGTTTCCACCGCCGACACCACCAGGGCGGTGGAGCCGTCGCAGGGCACGTCGCAGTCGAACAGGCCGAACGGGGTGGTGATCATGCGGGCGTCCAGATAGTCCTCGATGGTGAGGGGGGCCTTGTAGATGGCGGCCGGGTTGTGGGCCGCTCCGGCCCGGGCGGTCACCGGGATCCACCCGAGCTGTTCCCGGCCGGCACCGTAACGGTGGAAGTAGTGACTGGCCATGAGCGCGATCCAGTTGCCGGCCGACATGGCCCCGTAGGGCAGCCGCCACTCCATCTCCCCCGAAACTCGGGAGCCCCCCTCCACCCCGCTGTTGCGACGATTGCCCCAGGCGATGGACGTGGTCTCCCATACGGTGCGAAAGCACAGCACATGGCGGCACAGCCCGGCAGCCACCGCCAGCATGGCGTTCATCACCGCGCCGCTCTGGCCCGGAGTCTCCATGGTGCCGCAGAACCAGGTGGGAGCAATACCCAGGGCATCGGCCACCGGGTAGACGCCGCCCTCGGAATGGCCTCCGTCCCGACTGCCGCCGCCGGGGTAGGTGGACAGGCCGTCGATGTCCTCCAGGGCCAGCCCGGCATCGACCACCGCGGCCCGGCAGGCATCGATGGCCAGGCTCATGGGATGGCGATCCAGACGGCGTCCCACCTCGGACATGCCTATTCCGGTAATGGCCACCCGGGACTCGAACTTGTCGGCCATCGGCATGGGCCGTACCGGTGCCGGTCGGGGTTCGGGATATTCGACCGCCCCGGACGGGGGTTCGCCGGTGGGGGCGAACACCGGCAACCACACGTCGTCGTGCTGCTCGAATCGCACCGACACCGGCAGGCCGACGACCACGTGGTCGGGGTCGGCGTCCACGATCAGGGTGGTGAGCCTCACCAGGGGATCCTCCTCGATGGCCACCAACCCGATCACGTAGGGGACCTCCATGTCGGGCAGCCACGGCTGGTGGTTGACCGTGTACCCCACCACCGTTGCCCGGCCCGACACCGACCGCACCTCGGGAACGTCACCGCACCGGGAGCAGACCACGCCGGGGGGGTGAAGATAGCGGTCGCAGGCCCCGCAGTACTGGAACCGCAGCACTCCGTCGGCACCCGCGGTCCAGAAGAACTCGTTCTCCGGGGTCAGCCTGGGCAGTGGACGCATGATGGCTCCTTTTCTCGGGTTCTTGTCGAGGAGTTCGGGTTCTTCATCGGGTTCTTCGTCGAGGAGCGCAGTGCTTTTCCACCGGTCATCCTTCCGGTAGTTCTAGTGGCCCGGTGAGTAGAAATTGAGCCGACCGTCGCGGGCGAAACCGGCCAGGCACAGACCGGCGACCCGAGCGGTCTCCACCGCCAGCGCCGACGGGGCGCTCACCGCCACCACCGTGGTGAACCCCGCGGCCCACGCCTTCTGCACCATCTCGAACGACGCCCGGCCGCTCACGAACAGCCCGTACCCGCCGGCGGGCAGGTCGCCGTCCAACAGCAGACGACCCACCACCTCGTCCCGTTCCCCGGCGATGCGCTGCCCGGGCAGGTCGCCGTCCAACAACAGACGACCCACCACCTCGTCCCGTTCCCCGGCGACGCGCTGCCCGGACAGGTCGCCGTCCAACAGCAGACGGCCCACCACCTTGTCCACCGCGTTGTGGCGGCCGATGTCCTCTCGAACCAGGATGGGCTCACCGGCGGAATCGAAAACGGCCGCGGCGTGGACCCCCCCGGTGGTGGCGAAGAGGTCCTGGGAATCCCGAACCCGCTCGGGCACCGCGGCCAGAACGTCGGCATCGATGGGCATTGCCCCCTCGGGCAGCGGATACAGCCTCTCCCGCAACGCCTCGATGCTCTCGGCACCACAGATCCCGCAGGCCGAGGTGGTGAGGCCCAGACGAGGAGTGGCCGGGGGCGCTCCATCGGTCTCCACCGTCACCAGGTTGTACTCGTTGGCGATCACTGGTTCGGGACCCTGGTGGCGATCCATCGACTGGAACTCGGCCGGTGGGCCCACGTCGGGAGCCGCCGATTCGGGCATGCAGTAGCGGATGGCGGTGACCGAGGCGTCGCCCAGGAGGCCCTCGGTGAAGCAGAAGCCGGCGGCCAACTCGAAGTCGTGCCCCGGGGTGCGCATGGTGGTGGCGACGGTCACGTCGTCCAGTCGGATGGTGAGCGGCTCCTCCACCACCAGATCATCGGGACGGCGGTGCTCCCGGGAGCCGTCCCAATGGCGCACCAGCACTCGCCGGGACCGCCCCCGGATCATGACGCCCGGCGCAACTCGGAGGCCACGTGGTGCTGAAGCTCCAACCCCATCGCGGCCATGGCCACCGAGGTGTGCAGCACCTCGCCGTCAACCCGAAAACGGCGCTCGGTGGCGACCACCGGCTTGGCGGTGGCCGTACCCAGCACCGCCGTCGAGCTCAATCGGACGTCACGGTCGGTGACCGAGCCCTCCAACAGCTCGGCAATGCCCGAGGGCTGCACCAACAGCAGCTCCAGATGCCCGCCCTGCCGAGGGCGCAGATACCCCGACTCGGCGTGCAGGGCGAGGCCGGTGTCGGCGTGGCGGGTCTTCTGGGTATAAGCCAAAAACGGCTTACCGACATGGGTGAAGACCACCTCCTCGGTGTAGGAGAAGTCTTCGATGGTGGGATAGACCCCGATGCCGGTGCCCCTCCACACCCCGAGCAAGAACTCCAGTTGTTCACATACCGGATGAAGCTCGGCCATGTCGCGACGTTACCGCCCGTTCAGGTGTGAGAAGCCTCCAAGGGCCAGGAACCCGGGGCAGGACAGAAACCGGCAGCCGGGATCCGCTGAGGAACCAGCAGGGCCTGGAAGTCCCCTAGAAGTCCATGTCGGGCATGCCGCCACCGGGCATGCCCCCACCCTCCTCGGGCTTGTCGGCCACCACCGCCTCGGTGGTCAGGAACAGACCGGCGATCGACCCCGCGTTCTGGAGGGCCGAACGGGTGACCTTGGCGGCATCGATGATGCCCGCGGCCATCAGATCCTCGTACTCGCCGGTGGACGCGTTCAGCCCGGAGTTGCCCTCCAGGTTGCGAACCCGCTCCACGACCACGCCGCCCTCGAGACCGGCGTTGACCGCGATCTGGGTCAACGGAGCCTCCAGTGCCTTGGCCACGATTCGGGCCCCGGTGGCCTCGTCGTCGACCGACAGTCCCTCGGCCGCGGCGTTCACCGCGACCTGGGCCCGCAGCAGGGTGACGCCGCCGCCGGCGACCACTCCCTCCTCGATGGCCGCCTTGGTGGTGCTGACCGCGTCCTCGATGCGGTGCTTCTTCTCCTTGAGCTCCACTTCGGTGGCCGCCCCCACCTTGAGCACTGCCACGCCGCCCGACAGCTTGGCCAGACGCTCCTGCAACTTCTCCCGGTCGTAGTCGGAGTCGGTGTTGTCGATCTCACCCTTGATCTGGGAGATGCGACCGTCCACATCGCTGCGGTCGCCGGCCCCCTCCACGATGGTGGTCTCGTCCTTGGTGATGACCACCTTGCGGGCCCGACCCAAAAGGTCGAGCGTGGTGTTCTCCAGCTTGAGTCCCACCTCCTCGCTGATGACCTGGCCGGCGGTGAGTATGGCCATGTCCTGGAGCATGGCCTTGCGGCGGTCGCCGAATCCGGGGGCCTTCACCGCGGTGGAGTTGAAGGTGCCCCGAATCTTGTTCACCACCAGCGTGGCCAACGCCTCGCCCTCCACGTCCTCGGCGATGATCAACAACGGCTTGCCCGCCTGCATGACCTTCTCCAACACCGGCACGATGTCGCGCACCGCGGTGATCTTGGACCCGACGAACAGGATGTAGGGGTCGTCCAGCACTGCTTCCATCCGCTCGGCGTCGGTCACGAAGTAGGGGGAGATGTAGCCCTTGTCGAAGCGCATGCCCTCGGTGAAGTCCAGCTCCAGACCGAAGGTCTGCGACTCCTCCACGGTGACCACGCCGTCCTTGCCCACCTTGTCGATGGCCTCGGAGATGAGCTCGCCGATCTCGGCGTCGGCGGCGGATATGGCCGCCACGTTGGAGATCTGGGCCTTGTCGGAGGACACGTCCACCGACTGGGAGTGAATGGCCTCCACCGCGGCCTCGACCCCCACCTCGATGCCCTTCTTGATGGACATGGGGTTGGCTCCGGCGGCCACGTTCCGCAGCCCCTCGCGCACCATCGACCAGGCCAGCACGGTGGCGGTGGTGGTGCCGTCGCCAGCCACGTCGTCGGTCTTCTTGGCCACCTCCTTGACCAGCTCGGCACCGATCTTCTCGTAGGGGTCCTCCAGCTCGATCTCCTTGGCGATGGACACGCCGTCGTTGGTGATGGTGGGCGCTCCCCACTTCTTCTCCAGCACGACGTTGCGTCCCTTGGGACCGAGCGTGACCCGCACGGCATCGGCCAGTTGGTTCATTCCCGACTCCAACGCCCGCCGGGCCTGCTCATCGAACGAGATGATCTTGGGCATCCTTGAACACTCCCTTTGCTATGGCTGCTCCTCGAGCAGCTCCTTTAGAAGGTTTCTCGTAGAGGGTTTTTAGCACTCTCGGTACGAGACTGCTAAAGGCTAGCCAGGAGTGCTCCAACCGGCCAAGCCCAAGCCGAAACCCGAGAACGAATCAGCCCCCGGCCACCGCGGGCACGATGGCCAGTCGCTACGCCCTCACCGGCAAGCCGAAACCCGAGAACGAATCAGCCCCCGGCCACCGCGGGCACGATGGCCACCGTCTGGCCGTCGGGAACCGGTGTGGCCAGGCCCTCCCGGAACCGCACGTCGTCGTCGTCCACGAACACGTTGACGTAACGGTGCAGGCTGCCGGACTCGTCGATGAGCCGGTCCATGAACCCGGGATGGGCGGCGTCCAGCGAGGAGATCACGTCGCGGATGGTCGCACCCTCGACGGTGACCTCGCCGGCCCCGCCGGCCAGGGGACGAAGAGTGGTCGGTATCCGCACGGTCACGCTCATGGGCCATGATGCTATTCGAGTGAAGCGGTGGAGACGACTCATGAACCCGAGCCATCGGTGACCGAGGGACGACGAACCGGGGGACGACGATTCGTCGCCGGGGAGTTCCGGGCCGAGGAGCTGGCCGAGCGCAAGGGAACGACCACGGTGTCGGTCTGTCTGCCCGCCCGCAACGAGGAGGCCACCGTGGGGGCCATCGCGGAGTTGATCCGCACCGAGTTCATGGACAGGGTGGGGCTGGTGGACGAGCTGATCGTGATGGACGACCACTCCACCGACGGCACCGCCGCGGTGGCCGCGGCCGCCGGGGCCACCGTGGTGGCGTGCTCCGACGTGCTCGCCCACCTGGGCAACCAGCCCGGCAAGGGCGAGACGTTGTGGAAGTCGCTGTTCGTCTCCACCGGGGATGTGGTGGTGTGGTGCGACAGCGACGTGGTCAACTTCGCCCCCCACTTCGTCTCCGGTTTGCTGGGGCCGCTGCTGGTCGACGACTCGATCAGCTACTGCAAGGGCTACTACCACCGCCCGGTGGGGGCCGACCAGCGGGGTGGGGGAAGAACCACCGAGCTGGTGGCCCGACCGCTCATCGCCCTTTTGTTCCCCGAGTTGGGCGACATCGTCCAGCCCCTGGCCGGGGAGTACGCCGGACGCCGTGAGGTGCTGGAACGGGTGCCGTTCGTGCAGGGATACGGAGTGGAGATGGGACTGCTCATCGACGTGTGCAAGCTGGCCGGCTACGACACCATCGCCCAGGTGGATCTGGGGGTGCGGGTCCACCGCAACCGCCCGCTGCACGAGCTGTCGTCACAGGCGACCGAGGTCATGCAGGTAGCCCTCCACCGGGCCGACCGCACCCTGGTGAACACCGCCATCACTCTGCGCCGCCCCGGCTTCGGCGACACCGAGATCACCATGCAGGAACGCCCTCCCCTGATCGAGGTACCCGGATACCCCCGCCCCGGTACGCGACCGGGATCGGATACCCGACCAAGCGACCGGGTCAAGAACCCAGATAGTCCCTAACCACGGTGCCGACCAGGCGAACGGGGTCGGCCATGGCCGGTTGGGGGCCGAAGCGGTCGCTCAGGCTGATCAGCTCCCCGTGAGGGAGCACGGCATCACCGTCCACCCGCCCCACCACGATCAGCAGCGGCACTCCGGCGGCCGCCGCCATCTCGGCCACCCCACCCACCACCTTGCCCCGGAACGAAGTCGGGTCCAGCGCCCCCTCGCCGGTCACCACCAGGTCGGCCCGCTCGATGCGGGCATACAGGTCCACCTCATCGGCCAGCAGCTCGAAACCGTTGCTCAGCTCGGCCCCCAGGCAGGCCAAGCCCCCGGCCAGCCCTCCGGCCGCCCCCGAACCCTCGACGTCGTTCACCATCACGCCGTAGGTATCGGCATACACCTGGCAGAGACGCTCCAGCCGTCGGTGGAGCAACTCCACCTGGGCGGGGCCGGCCCCCTTCTGGGGCCCGAACACCGCGGCGGCGTCGACGAAGCGGGTTCTCACGTCGCAGGCCACGGCCAGCTCCATCCCCCTGAGCCGCTGCACCGGGTACAGCGCCCGCAAGGCCCCCAACCCTCCATCGGTGGTGGCCGAGCCCCCTGCCCCCACCAACACCCGCCGGGCTCCCCGATCCATCGCGGCCTCGATCAGTTCCCCGGTCCCGTAGGTGGTGGCCCCCAGGGGGTCGTTGGCCTCGGCCCCGCCCACCAGCGCCAGACCCGAGGCTCGGGCCATCTCGATCACCGCAACCTGGCGGTGCAACCGCCACCGAGCCTCCACCGGATCACCCAGGGGGCCGGTGACCGTGGTGGTGCGGTTCGCCCCGCCCATCACCTCCAGCGTTCCCTCCCCCCCGTCGGCCATGGGAACGGCCTCGACGGTCGCGCCCGCCCGCTCGGCGGCCAGGGCTACGGCACCGGCGATCCCGGTGGCCGTGGCCGTGCCTCGAAACTTGTCCGGGGCGGCCACGACATGCATACGACCACCGCCGTCAGGACACCGAATTGCTTCGGCTCGGGGGCCGGTGCCCGGGGCTGGCCGGCACGTCGATCAATCCGGCCATTCGGGTGAGACCGTCGGGGGCCGGTGCCCGGTTCAGCCGGGACGCTGAGCCAGGCTGTCGGGTCCGATCAGAATCAGGATGTAGGCGTTGCCCAACGTCGCCAGGGATATGCTTCCCGGAGGAGGATCGGGCATCGGGAAGATCGGTACGGAGGCCACATCCAGCAGTTGGGCCACGCACTGGGCGTCAACCTCGTACCCGGCCCGGTGGTAGAAGGCCGAACTGGTCTGGGGGTTGGCGTTCACCGGCGGCAACGTCACGTAGTTGGCGGTGTTCAACTCGCTCGAGAGCCGACCGGCCGCCCCGCTTATATCGGTGCCGTTGGCCACCAGCACGCCGATGGTGGACGGATCACGGCATTCCAGCTCCTCCTCGGGGTCGGGGTCGGGCTGCTGGGGATCCTCCTCGGGGTCGGGGTCGGGCTGCTGGGGATCCGGCGCGGCCGGTGCCGGGGTGGTGGCCGGGTCGTCACCGTTGTCGGGCTGGGTATCGACCGGCTCGGAATCGGGTTCGGACGTCGGCTCGGCCTCACCGGTCGGCTCGTTCGTGGCCTGAGCGGTGTCCGGTGCGGCGGCATCGTCGTTGAGACCGCGGGCCAGCACGAAGGCACCGGCGGCAATCAGGGCTAGAACGAGCACCACTCCCCTGATGGCCATCTGGTTGCTCGGTACTGGGTTAGACTCCATGACGTCCTCAACTCCGGGTTCTTACTGCGACGGCTGCCAACCAACCGAGGTATGGCCGAATCTGGACCGTCGGCGACGGTCACGAATCCGCCGCAGACGCCGTACGACCATGGGGTCGTACTCCAATGCATCCGCCTCCTCCAATAGTTCGTTGAGTAGCTGATAATAACGGGTGGTGGAGAGATCGAAACGTTTACGGATAGCGGCCTCCTTCGACCCGGTCTCCTGCCACCAGGTGCGCTCGAAGTCCAGTATTTGCCGATCTCGCCTCGTAAGAGCCATCCCGACCAGCGTTACCCACACAAGAACCTTATTCAAGCACCCTCCCAAACTTGTGTAACGGGCAGGCCCGGCCGGCCCTCGTCACCCACAAGACCCTTATTCGAGCACCCTCCCCAAACTCGTACCCTTTATGCTGTTTCCGGGGGCCCGGACAACCCCACCCAATACCCGAGCAGCTTCCCCGGCTCTCGGATATCAAGTGGCTTACCAGATCTCCAAACAAATGCCCGAGTAGCTCAGTCGGCAGAGCAGCTGTCTTGTAAACAGCCGGTCGCAGGTTCGATTCCTGTCTCGGGCTCCCACAGCCGGTCGCAGGTTCGATTCCTGTCTCGGGCTCCCACAGCCGGTCGCAGGTTCGATTCCTGTCTCGGGCTCCCACAGCGAAGGCTCTCAGGAACCGGTGATACGGCGGTGGCGGGCGACCTCGAAGCAGCCGATGGCGGTGGCAGCGGCGGCGTTGAGCGAACCGAGATTGCCCGAAAGGGGAATGGTCGCCACGATGTCGCACCGCCGACGGACCAGGCGGGACAAGCCCCGACCCTCGCTGCCCACCACCAGCGCCACCGCATCGGCAGCCACGTTCATCTCGTGCACCGTGGTCGGCGCGGCCGTGTCCAGGCCCACCGTCCAGACCCCGAGCTCGGCCAGGCGGCCCACCGCGTTGGGTATGCCCGGCACCACGGCCATGGGTACGTGCTCCACCGCCCCGGCGGCCGCTTTGGTCGCCGCCGGGGTGACGTGGGCCGAGCGGTGCCGTCCCAGGACCGCGCCGGTCACCCCCGCGCATTCGGCGGTCCGCAATGCGGCCCCGACGTTGCCCGGATCGGTGACCCCGTCGAGCACCAGCAAAAAGGGGGGACGACCATCGGAGGGGCGAGCCAATTCCTCCAGATCGTGCTCCCGAAGAGGCGCAGCCCGGGCCAGCACCCCTTGCGGTGCCTCGGTGGCCGCCATCGACTCGAACCGGTCCATCGCCACTTCCTTCACCGGCACCCGCAACTCGGTGGCCAACTCCACGATCTGGGCCAGTGCCCCGGTGCGGTTCCGGTCGGCAACGATCACGATCTCATGGACGGGGCGAGTCCCGGCCACCAGCAACTCCCGAACCGCCTGACGGCCCTCCACCCGCTCACCCCCCAGACCGGACCGCGAGCGGGACCGGCTATTGCTGCCCCCCGACGGGCGACCTGCACCCCGACCCCCATCCCCCCGGCCTCCGCCCCGATTGTTGCCACGGCCTCCGCCCCCCGACGGACGACCTGCACCCCGATCCCCGTCCCCCCGGCCTCCGCCCCGATTGTTGCCTCGGCCTCCGCCCCCCGACGGACGACCTGCACCCCGATCCCCATCCCCCCGGCCTCCGCCCCGATTGTTGCCTCGGCCTCGGTGGCGGTCGCGAGCACTCATGGCCCCTCGACTCGCTCGATCAGCGCCACCGCCCAACAGGCCAGGCCTTCACCCCGGCCCAGGGCACCCAAGGCTTCGGCTCGCTTGCCCTTCACCGTGACCGGAGCCCCGACCGCATCGGTCAAGCGGGCCTCCATCTCGGGCCGGTGAGGGGCAATGCGGGGGGCCTCGGTCACCACGGTGCAATCGGCGTTGACCACCCGCCAACCCTCGGCAACCAACCGGTTCACCGCGTCGGCCAGCATGGCGAGGCTGTCGGCCCCGGCCCAGGCGTCGTCGGTGTCGGGGAACATACCGCCGATGTCACCCAAACCGGCCGCGCCCAGCAACGCGTCGATCACGGCATGAGCCACGGCGTCACCATCGCTGTGACCGATCAGACCGGGCATTTCCTCGAACCGGACTCCCCCCAGGACGAGGGGACGGTCCCGGTCGGTGTCGAACCGATGGGTATCGAACCCGTGACCCACCCGGATGGCCCCGGTCATGTGGCCAACCAGGCTTCGGCCGCCACCAGATCATGAGGGTGGGTGATCTTGATGTTGCCGGGGTGACCCTCGACCGCAACCACCTCATGGCCGGCCGCCTCCACCAGACCGGCGTCATCGGTCGGACAGCCGGCCGCCTGCACCAGACCGGCGTCATCGGTCGGACAGCCGGCCGCCTGCACCAGACCGGCGTCATCGGTCGGACAGCCGGCCGCCTGCACCAGACCGGCGTCATCGGTCGGACAGCCGGCCGCCGCCACCAGATCAGTGCCATCGGTCGGACAGCCGGCCGCCGCCACCAGATCAGTGCCATCGGTGGCCTCACCGGCACCGGCGTGGGCCATCCGCAACAGCTCGGCCCTGAACGCCTGCGGGGTTTGCACCGCCTGAAGCGTGCTGCGGTCCACCACCCCCCCGTCCACCCTGCGAATGGTATCGGTCACCGGCACCACCGGCACGGCCCCGTCGGCCCCGGCTCGGACCTCGTCGATGACCCTACGGTAGACGTCGGTGCCGGCCAGCGGGCGGGCGGCATCGTGGACACAGATTATGGCTGCCTCCTCGGGTACCGCGGCCAGCCCGTTGCGGACCGAGGCGGCCCGGCTCGGCCCCCCGGCCACCACCACGGTCGCGGCCGAGCGGGACGACTCGGCGCTCACGTCCGGCGGGGGCACCACCACCACCACACCTTCGCTCACCCGGGCGGCGGTGGCCACGCTGTGGTCCACCACCCGCACACCGGCCAGTTCCAGATACTGCTTGGCCCTCCCGAAACGGGTACCCGAGCCGGCAGCAACAATCACCGTCCACACCAAGGGCTGGTCCCCCATAGCCGTCAAGCGCCCAGGAACTCGATGACCCGACCCCAAGCATCGGCGGCGTCCGAACGTGGGTCCCCCATAGCCGTCAAGCGCCCAGGAACTCGATGACCCGACCCCAAGCATCGGCGGCGTCCTCCGGGCGGTGAGTGGGGCGGGCCGGATCGTGGACGAAGCCATGATCGGCGTCCTCGTAGGCCACGATCACCGCCCCGGCCGCCTCCAGGGCGGCTACGTCGTCGGCCGGGGTGAACGGATCATCCGCACCGATGATGGCCATCAGCGGGCACGGGTCGCCCTCGGCCAGCACCTCCAGCGGCTCTGTTTGGCCGGGACCCCTCCAGTGCTCGGGCAGACGGATCATCCCGTAAAAGGCCGCCGCCCGATGGAACCGCCCGGTGGCCGCCGCCTTGATGGCGTACATGCCCCCCATGCAGAAACCGGTCACCACCACCGTGGCGCACCCGGTGGCATCGGCCGCGGCCACGACGTCGGCCAGTACCTGCTGGTCGGCCAACTCGGCCGCCGCCGCCATCCGCTCCTCGACCGTGAGGTGCTCCCGACCGGCGAAGAGCTGGGGAGCGCACACCGTCCAAACCTGCTCGTCGGCAATGCGGGCCACATGGTCGTCGAACAGGGGTCTCAATCCCATGATGTCGGGAACGAGCACCAGCCCCCGGTCGGCCCCGTCAACCCTTACCAGTTCGGCCGCCGTCCCGGTCGGCAACTCGATTCGCATTCCCCTTGTCTACCCCATCGACAGCGCGCCACGGGAGCAGAACCCAACCATCGGGTTGCACAAAAACACTCGGTTAGCGCCCATCGACAGCGCGCCACGGGAGCAGAACCCAACCACAACGATGCACCCGAGCAGGGGGAGCCATCGGCAGTGCGTGACGGGTGTGGAGGTGGGAGCATGGGGGGATGGCTGATTCGCTTCTGGGGCTGACCGCTCGGCCGAGACGGAACCGGCGCACTCCCGCGATCCGGGACATGGTGCGAGAGACCGAGCTGACCCCGGCCCATCTCGTTTTGCCCCTGTTCGTGCATCGGGGGGCCGACGAACCCATCGACTCGATGCCCGGCGTGAATCGCTGGAGCACGAAGGGCCTGGTGGACGAAGTGGGGCGAGCGGCCGATCTGGGGATTCGAGCCGTGGTCCTGTTCGAGGCCGCTCCCGAAGAATTGAAGACCCCGACCGGCGACGAGGCCTGGAACCCCGACGGGCTCGTACCCCGAACCATCGGAGCCATCAAGGCCGGCCATCCCGACACGGTGGTTATGACCGACGTGGCCCTCGACCCCTACAACCGTGACGGCCACGACGGCATCGTGGACCCCAACGGCGTCGTCCTCAACGACGAGACCGTGGAGGTGCTGTGCCGCCAGGCGCTGACCCATGCCGACGCCGGAGCCGACATCGTCGCCCCCAGCGACATGATGGACGGCCGGGTGGGGGCCATCCGGGAGACGCTCGACCACCATGGGCACACCGCCGTGGGCATCTGCGCCTACACCGCCAAGTACGCATCGGCCTTCTTCGGACCGTTCCGGGGAGCGCTGGACTCCGCTCCCCGCCACGGTGACAAGAAGACCTACCAGATGGACCCGGCCAACAGCCGTGAAGCCCTGAGGGAGTTGGAGCTGGACATCGCCGAGGGGGCCGACATGGTCATGGTCAAACCGGCCGGCCCCTATCTGGACGTGGTGAGGAGGTTCGCCGATGCATCGGTGGTGCCGGTGGCGGCCTACCAGGTGAGCGGGGAGTACCTGATGATCAAGACGGCCGCCGCGTCGGGATGGCTGGATGAAGAAGCCATCATCGTCGAGACCCTTACCGGTGTCCGCAGAGCGGGAGCGGACGCGATCCTCACCTACTTCGCGATGCAGGCCGCCCGGCTGCTTCGTTAGCCGACCTTCGCGGCGCAGGCCGCCCGGCTGCTTCTTTAGCCGACTTTCGCGGCGCAGGCCGTCCGGCTGCTCCACCAGCAGACCGGTTCATCAAACAGCCGGTTAATCAACTTGCCGGGGTTGATCAACCTACCGGTTGGCCGGTCAGGAGCGGGGTCGGCGGCGGAAGAAGTCGGAGAAGCTGGTCACCACCGCGTGGCCGGGGGCCTCGCCCTCCTCGGGGCGGGTCTCGGCCAGCAACGCGGTGGACATGCCCAGCGCCTGGGCGGTATCCAGATGATCGACGCTCACATCCACCAAAAGCGCGTTCTCGTACGGAATCGCCGTGGTCCGGCGCAGAGCCTCGTATATACCGGGAGCGGGCATGCACACCCCCACCTCGCTGCTCACTATCCAGGTATCCACGCCGGCGACCTGGAGTCGATCCCGCAACGCCGACGACCACAGGGCGACGTCGTTGGTGATGCAGGCCACCGGCAGCTTCCGGCGAGCCATCTCGCCCACGAAGTCCCGGGCCCCGGACCGCACGGTGTACTGGGCCAGGTACTGCTCGGTGATCTCGGTGGGATCACCGTCCAGTCCGAGCCCGGACCACAGCTCGGCGGGGGTGATGCGGCCCAGAACCGCCTGGAGATGGAGGTTCTGCACGCTCTCGTCGTCCGTCTCCCCGCCCCGCTCGGCCACGAAGGAGGCGAGAAGCCGGGCCGGCTCGTCGGCCGGCTCGAACAGCACCCCGAGCGGGTTCAGAACCACCAGCCGCAACCGGCGGGCCGGAGGCTGGGCCGCCGCGGGCCCGGCGGAGCGGGTGGTGGGGAGTTCGGTGGACATGGTCGGATCGGTGCTGAGACCCCGGGCCCGGCGCTCCAGCAGATAACCGGCCACGGCGATCAGCACCGCCAGGCCCAACAGCGCGAACGCGGCCCAGGCCACCCATCGGAGGGTCACCGCGGTGGCGCTCTCCTCCTGAGCGGTCATCTCTATGCTCACCGGCCCCTGTCCCAGTCCCAGGGTCTCCTGCTGCTCGGTGCCCACCGGAACATCCAGAACCAGGCTCACGGTCACCATGTCGATGAGCGAACCTCCCTGCTCGGTCTCGATCTCGGTTATCGGTCGGCCCAGGGGACTACCACCGAGACGTTCGGTGAGCTCCGGATGGGTGAACAGGTCCAGCCCGTCGGACAGATCGACCACCCCGGTGACCCGGTAGTCGGTGCGGGCGAACGGAGTGGAGCGCTCGAACTCGAAATCCCGGAACACCTCCTCGGAGCCGAAGATCTCGGCCAGCACCGACCCGAGCTGCTCGGGCGATCCGAACTGCTTGGAAGCGGAGAAGCTGGTTCGGCCCTGATCGTCGATCCGAGGGTCGTTGTACAGCCAGCCCGAGGCCGGATTCTCGATGTCGCCGGTCAACAGCCGGGAGGTGACGTCGGGAGCCAGTGCCACCGCCTCCCGGTCCAGCGCCACCTCCACCGTCACCACCCCCGAGCCGTCCTCGTTGAAGCCGATGCCCACCTCGATGTCCACCTGGCATGCGGCCAGCACCAGTAGCAACGCCGGCAGAAGCACCAACCGGCGAAACCCAGGAGTCGATGCCCCGCTCCGACCGGAGGGAAATCCCAACCGGCGAAGTCCTACCCGATGAAATCGCGGAAACCTGAGGACCACCGAGGGCACGCTAGCCCATAGCCACGATGCGGGCTACATAGTCAACCTTATCGCCGGCAATAGGCGGCGGTGTCGGTCTTATCGCCAGCAGTGGGAGGTGCCGTCGGTGGCTATGGCACAACTGTGCCGATGACCGACGGACACCGACACGAACTCGCCCGCAGGAGCATCCCGGCCATCACCATTGTCGCCCCAGCAGGCAACGGTCCCGTCGGTGCGCAACCCGCACGACTGCCAATAACCCACCGATACCGCGGAGTACTGCCCCGAGGGGACGTCGATTCGACCACCACGACCGCTCCCCCAACAAGTGATCGCACCATCGGCCGACAACCCGCACGAATGACGATGACCGGCCGACACCGACACGAACTCGCCCGCAGGAGCATCGGAGCGACCATCATGATTCTTGCCCCAACAATCCACGGAACCATCGGTGCGCAACCCGCACGTGTGCCGCCGCCCGGCCGACACCGACACTAAATCCTCGCCCGAGGGAGCATCGGCCTCGCCATTACGATTCCTGCCCCAACAAAAAGTATTACCATACCGATCAACCGCGCAACTGTGATGCCTGCCCGCCGACACCGACGCGAAACCTGCACCCAGGTCAGTAATCGACTGACCATACTGATTCCTACCCCAACAAATCACGATCCCCTCGACACGAACCCCGCACGAATGCTGATAACCCGCCGACACCGATATGAACTCACCCGAAGGGGCATCGGCCTCGCCGAACCGATTATCACCACCCCAACAACCAACCGTCCCATCAGAACGCAACCCACACGCATGAAACCCACCCACGGACACCGAAACAAAATCACTACCAGACTCACCCCCATTACCAGGCCAGCCCACGACGAAAAAATCCAAAAAATGGGCCCCACCGTCTGGATATCCACCATCGCCACAGGCTTGCGAATAGGGCATTATACTAATCCCGTACTTGGTCGAAGCACTCAGACCAACTATCGTATAACTATTGTTACGATAGTCAACATTCTCCTCAGAATACATCATCATACTAAGGGTACCATCTTCATTCACCTTCGGTGCATGAAGTACATGCACTATATAATGCGAAGTCGGACAACCAATAACCTTTTCCGCTTCCCCCGTATGCGTCCACGACACAACAGCACCATCACTGGTGGTAACCACAGTGGCATGCAGCGGAACATTAACATCAGGCGCAACCATCTCAACGACAGGAGTGCTGGTTGGTGTGGGCGTAGGCTCAGGGGTCGGAGTTGGGGTAGGGGTCGGTGTGGGAGTAGGAGTCGGTGTGGGAGTAGGAGTCGGACTCTTCGAATTGCCACCATCCTGGTTATCGTCGTCATCGTCTCGATTCAGTGGATTGCCACCATCCTGGTCATCATCATCTTGGCTCTGGGCTTGAGCTTGGGAAGCTTCTCCGTAGCCCATAGGAGCGGTGTCGGCACCGGATGGTGGGGGCACACAGTCCTCGTACAGCATGTTCCCACCCATGTAACCGAAGTCAGTGGCCGGGTTTATCTCGAAGATTCTGCCGTCCGTGCCGGACTTGCTGCGTTTCCATCCCCCCGCGTTGTAACAATCCTGATAAGTAGTGTGAACAGAGTAATCCACAGTTAGCGGCATCGGATCCGGAGTGGGGTCCGGTGTGGGATCCGGCGTCGGATCCGGTGTCGGGTCCGGTGTGGGGGGCGTGCTCGTTACGAAGCGGGCGGTGCCGTTAGTACGTGAATACTCTCCGCAACTACTTGAATACGCGTACACTTCGACATCATATTTGGTCGAGGGAACAAGACCCTCCAACACCAAACCGTCACCGGGAAACGCCACCCCTTTGACAGATACCATTTCGCCCGAACCGTCATAAAGCCATATCCAATAATCCGTCGTAGCACAGTCAGATCCATCCGAAGGTGCCACGCCACGCGTCCAAGCCAGCACCGCGCTGCTGTCCGTAACCGCAACACTGAGCACAATCGGAGCGTCAACCACAACAGCTTCGGACGCCGCCGACGCTCGAGACGACTCCACAACGAACAAAAACAGACCAACCACAGCAACCGCAACAGTCACGGCAACCCAGCGCCGCAGACCAAGCTCACGCCGAACCGCAAACACACCAACCACCGCGTCGAGCGCATCGACATCGCAGTCCCGATCGAGAGAAGATCGCCGAGACCCCACCAACCTACCAATCATCGGATTACTCCCTCCGAACAACGACCCCAGCACATCTGAGCGCATTGAACCTCACCAACACTACTCTCACCCCCCCCCCCCCCCGGTCAAACCAAACGCCAACCAGGCCCAAGAACCGGCCACGCCGATCCGACTACACGATCTGGCAATGCCGCTCCGACACCGCCGATCAGGTGCCCGCCATCTCCTCCACCGGGGGCGGCTCGAAACCCTCGGTGGCCCGAAAGCAGATCCGCTCCGAACCCGGCTCGTCGGGATCATCCTCGGCGTCAACCAGAATGATCTCGCCCGCCCGGAACTCCTTCCACAAAAGACGCTCCGACAGCGGATCCTCCACCAGGCGCTGGATGGCCCTGCGCAACGGACGAGCCCCCAACGTCGGGTCGTAGCCCCGCAAGGCCAGCAACACCTTGGCCGTCTCGGTGAGCTCCAACCCGATGCCCTGGGCCTCGAGCTGGTTCTGCAACCGCTTGATCATCAGGTCCACGATCCGAGTCACCTCCTCCCGGGTCAACTCGTGAAACACGATCACCTCGTCGATACGGTTCAAGAACTCGGGGCGGAAGTGGTCCTTCAGAGCCTCGGTGACCTTCTCCTTCATGCGCTCGTAGGTGATGGCCTCGTCGGTCTTGGTGAACCCCAGGTTGGCCTTGCGAAGATTCTGGGTCCCCAGGTTGGAGGTCATGATGAGCACGGTGTTGCGGAAGTCCACCGACCGACCCTGACTGTCGGTCAGACGCCCCTCCTCCAGGATTTGCAGAAGGGTGTTGAACACGTCGGGATGGGCCTTTTCGATCTCGTCGAACAGCACCACCGAGAACGGCTTGCGGCGCACCGCCTCGGTGAGCTGCCCGCCCTCCTCGTAACCGACGTAGCCCGGCGGCGAGCCCACCAACCGGCTGACGGTGTGCTTCTCCATGTACTCCGACATGTCCAGGGAGATGAGCGCCTGCTCGTCGCCGAACAAAAACTCGGCCAGCGTCTTGGCCAGCTCGGTCTTGCCCACGCCCGACGGTCCCAGGAAGATGAACGACCCGCTGGGCCGCTTGGGATCCTTGAGGCCGGCCCGAGTGCGGCGAATGGCCTGCGACACCGCCTTGATGGAGTCCTCCTGGCCGATGACTCGTTTGTGCAGCTCGTCCTCCATCCGCAGGAGCTTGGCCGTCTCCTCCTCGGTGAGCTTGTAGACGGGGATGCCGGTCCAGATGGACAGCACCTCGGCCACCGCCTCCTCGTCCACCTCGTCGAACAGATCCAAACCCTCGGCCTTGATCTCCTCCTCCATCTTCCCCTTGCCGGCCAACAGCTCCTTCTCCTGGTCCCGCAGCCGTCCGGCCTCCTCGAAGTCCTGCTGCTCGACCGCGCTCTTCTTCTGGGCCACGACCTGGGAGAGCTGGTTCTCGAAGTCCTGGTAGTCGTTGGGGGTGTCCATCCGCTTGATGCGCAGGCGGGAACCGGCCTCGTCGATCAGGTCGATGGCCTTGTCGGGCAGGTGGCGGTCGGAGATGTAGCGGTCGGCCAGGTTGGCCGAGGCCACCAGGGCCTGGTCGGTGATGGTGACCCGGTGGTGGGACTCGTAGCGGTCCCTCAGCCCCTTGAGGATCTCGATGGTGTGGGCGATGGTGGGCTCCTCGACCTTGACCGGCTGGAAGCGACGCTCCAGGGCGGAGTCCTTCTCCAGGTGCTTGCGGTACTCGTCCAGGGTGGTGGCCCCTATGGTCTGGAGCTCGCCCCGGGCCAGCATGGGCTTGAGGATGGAGGCGGCGTCGATGGCCCCCTCGGCGGCCCCCGCCCCCACCAGGGTGTGAAGCTCGTCGATGAACAGGATGATGTCGCCCCGGGTCTTGATCTCCTTGAGCACCTTCTTGAGGCGCTCCTCGAAATCCCCCCGGTAGCGGGATCCGGCCACCAGTGCGCCCAGGTCCAGGGTGTAGAGCTGCTTGTTGCGGATGGTCTCGGGGACGTCGTCGGCCGCGATCTTCTGGGCCAGACCTTCCACGATGGCGGTCTTGCCCACGCCGGGCTCCCCCACCAGAACCGGGTTGTTCTTGGTGCGGCGGGACAGCACCTGCATGACCCGCTCGGTCTCGCGCTGGCGACCGATCACCGGATCCAACCCCTTGTCCCGGGCCATCTTGGTGAGGTTGCGACCGAACTGGTCGAGCACCAGCGAGCCCGACGGACCGCCGTCGCCGCTGCCACCGGGAGAGGTGGTGGCCTTCTCCGGGGAGCCCGAACCCTGCGGGCCGCCGTAACCCGACAGGAGCTGGATGACTTGTTGGCGGACCCGGGACAGGTCGGCCCCCAGCTTCACCAGTACCTGGGCGGCCACCCCCTCGCCCTCCCGGATCAGGCCCAGCAGGATGTGCTCGGTGCCTATGTAGTTGTGGCCGAGCTGCAACGCCTCCCGCAGCGACAGCTCCAGAACCTTCTTGGCCCGAGGGGTGAACGGGATGTGACCCGACGGCGACGACCCGCCCTGGCCGATGATCTCCTCGACCTGCTTGCGCACCGCTTCGAGGGAGATGCCCAGGGACTCCAGGGACTTGGCGGCCACCCCCTCGCCCTCGTGGATCAGGCCCAGCAGGATGTGCTCGGTGCCTATGTAGTTGTGGTGAAGCAGGCGCGCCTCCTCCTGGGCCAGCACAACAACCCGGCGGGCACGATCGGTGAATCTCTCGAACACGGCATTCTCCCGGTAGGGGCTCGATCCGAGAGTGTAACCGTCCCACCCCCCACTTTCTTTCCCGAAGCCCGAACCTGCTCCCGGAACCCGAATCGCCCCGTCCGACGACCGACTCGGCGACCCGGAACCGGGGCGCGACCGATCGGGTGGGGAAAAGACCCGGAACCGGGGCACGACCGATCGTATGGGGACGCGACCCGGAACCGGGCCACGACCGATCGCATGGGAGCGCGACCCGGAACCGAGGCACGACCGATCGTATGGGGACGCGACCCGGAACCGGGGCACGACCGAACGGGTGGGGAAACGGCGGGCAGGGCCGGTACGCTGGGTGGCGTGGTTCGCAGCCCGCTCGATCCGATTCCCACCATGGGGCGCGACCTGGAAAGGCTGGAGCTGCGCCTGGAGGCATCGGTGCATACCCAGGATCCGTTCCTCACCGAAGTGGCGGGCCACCTCATCCGAGCCGGAGGCAAGCGGGTTCGGCCCGGATTCGTGATCGCCGCCGCGGCCACCGCCCACGACCAGCCCCGGCCCGCGCCCGACGACGTGCTCACCGGGGGCGTGGCGGTGGAGCTGGTTCATCTCGGCTCGCTGTACCACGACGACGTGATGGACGAGGCCCAGGTGCGCCGCAACGTGGCCAGCGTGAACGCCAAGTGGGGCAACCTGCGAGCCATCCTGGCCGGTGATTTCCTGCTGGCCCGGGCCTCGGAGTTGGCCGCCTCGCTGGGCACCGAGGTGGCCGGGCTTTTGGCCGCCACCATCGGCAGGTTGTGCGAGGGCCAGGTGCGGGAGTTGCAGGACACCGGCAACCCCGATCGCACCGAGGCCTCCTACACCGACTCCATCGAGGGCAAGACCGCCTCCCTGCTGGCCACCTCCTGTCGCATCGGCGGTTTGGTGGCGGGGCTGGATCGGCCCATGGTGGACGCCCTCACCGAGTTCGGCCGCTGTTACGGACTGGCCTTCCAGGTGGTGGACGACATCCTGGACATCGTGGCCACCGACGAGCACCTGGGAAAGCCGTCGGGCAACGACCTCCACGAGGGGGTCTACACCCTGCCGGTGATCCGGGCACTGGCCTCCGATTGCGGACCTCAGCTAAGGGATTTGCTGGGAGGAACGGTGTCCGACGCCAGCATCCGCTCGGCCCTGCAACTGGTACGGGCCGGCGGCGGGGTGGAGGAGGCCCTGGACACCGCCCGGCACTACGCCCGCAAGGCTTCGGCCAACCTCGAAAAACTGCCCCCCACCACCGCAACCACAGCCCTCGGCATGGCCACCGATCACCTCATCGACCGAGCCCGCATCCCCCTCGGCGACCGCTGATCCACCGATTCCGGCCGGCCCCGCCGGATCGAACAACGAGGCGACAACCCGCATATCGCTCTAATCTTTCGTTTTCATTTTTATTCTTCTGTGATATAGATAGGCAACTATAGAGGAAACTGCAATAAGTACAAGTAACTCTATAAAACCTACTCCCCCATTAAAAATAGTGACAACAAGTAGCAATATCAAGGTCAAGGTTACTAGCCCAACTAATATGGCCTTTATAAGTGGTATAAAACCTAACAATGGTTCGCTTTTCATTGCTAATCACTAATCCTCTACATTGCTCGAGATCCTGATAATTCAACTCTGAGGGTTTTAACTAATCTGAATAATTAACCTGATATTCTCCAACTCCAGGTGCCGTCAGATGTGAAACTCTTTGGCACAGGAAGGAGAATAGAGCCGCTGTCAGAGAAAGTCAACCAGGTGGTGGGTATCGCTCCGGGGGTTCGGGGCGTAGGGTGGGGAACAGGATCACGTCGCGGATGCTGGGGGCATCGGCCAACAGCATGGCCAGGCGATCCATGCCCACCCCCAGACCACCGGTGGGGGGCAGACCGAACTCCAGGGCCCGCAGGTAGTCCATGTCCACCGCCATGGCCTCGGCATCACCGGCATCCCGGTCGGCCGCCTGATCCTCGAAGCGAGCCCGCTGCTCATCGGGGTCGATCAGCTCGCTGAACGCGTTGGCCATCTCCCGGCCGGCCACGATGGCCTCGAAGCGCTCCACCCAACCGGGGTGCTCCCGGTGGCGGCGGGCCAGCGGCGACACCTCCTCGGGGTAGTCGCACACGAACACCGGGCCCCACAGCTCGGCCTCGGTGGTCTTCTCGTACAGCTCCAGGAGGAGCTTGCCCGGTCCCCAGCGGTCCTCCACCGGTATGGCTCGGGCCGCGCAGTGCGATCGCAGCTCCTCCAGCGGGGTGTCCAGGTTCACCTCGAGGCCGCTGTGCTCGGCGAGCAGATCGACGAACCGGGCCCTACGCCAGGGCGGGGTCAGATCCAACTGCCGACCGCCGTAGCCGATGACGGTCGTACCCCGGAGTTCCTGGGCCAGATGGGCGATCAGCTCCTCGACCAACTCCATTACGTCGCCGTAGTCGGCGTAGGCCCAGTACAGCTCCAGCATGGTGAACTCGGGATTGTGGCGGGTGGAGATGCCCTCGTTGCGGAACACCCGGGCGATCTCGAACACCTTCTCCATCCCCCCCACCACCAGTCGCTTCAGGTACAGCTCGGGGGCGATTCGCAGGAACAGGTCCATGTCCAGCGCGTTGTGGTGGGTGCTGAACGGTCGAGCCAGTGCGCCTCCGGGCACCGGGTGGAACACCGGGGTCTCGACCTCCAGAAATCCCCGGTCCTCCAACCACCGGCGAGTGAGCGACATCATCTCCGACCGGAGTCGAAACGTCCGACGGGCCTCCTCGGTCACCCACAGATCGACGTACCGTTGGCGAAACCGGATGTCGGGATCGGACAATCCGTGCCACTTGTCGGGAAAGCTCCGGCGGGCCTCGGCCAGCAACTCCCACCGCTCCACCTTGACCGACAGCTCCCCGGTGCGGGTCTTCATCACCTCGCCGCTCACCCCCACCCAGTCGCCCAGCGACAGGGCGCAGAACCCGTCGAAGTCGGGGGTGACCCGGGCCGGAGCGAACAGTTGGATGCGCCCGGTGGAGTCCTGAAGGGTGGCGAACGCCAATTTGCCCTGCACCCGCCGGAGCATCACCCGCCCCGCCACCGACACCTGCTCCCCGGTCTCGACCCCGGCCTCCACCTCCCCGAAACGCCGGTGGCACCCGGCCGCGGTGGCCGTGGCATCGAACCGATAAGGAGGAGAACTCACCGGCTGCGTCGATGGATCCACCGATCCGGCGGCCCCCCGGTTGGACGGCTGCGGAGGAGAACTCACCGGTTGCGCCGGTGGACCAGCCACAGGCCGTGGAGGGTCAGATAGGGCTCGATGTGGGCGATGCTCATCGACAGCGGGGCGATCAGGTGGGCCAGGCCGCCGGTGGCGATCACGGCAATGTCCCGATTACCAATATCCTGGGCGTCAATATCCGGGTCGTACTCGATATCCCTTCCGTCCTCGTCGTCGTTGTCGTTCGGAGCTGCATTATTGTTCGGAGCTGCCTTGTTCGGGCTCATTGCATCGTTCGGACGCTCGTCATTGTTCAGAGCCGCGGAGAACCGAGCCACCATTCCGTCGATCTGGGCCACGAACCCGTAGATGACCCCCGACTGGATGGACTCCATCGTGGTCTTGCCGATCACGCTCCGGGGTTCGGTCAACGCCACCGGGCCCAGAGCGGCGGCCCGACCCACCATGGCGTCCAGGCTGACCTCGATGCCCGGCCCGATGGCCCCCCCCAGGAACTCCCCGGCCTCGGAGACCACGTCGAAGTTGTTGGTGGTGCCGAAATCCACGATCACCGCGGGGCCGCCGTAGAGGTGGTGGGCGGCCACCGCGTTGGCTATCCGATCGGCCCCCACCTCCCGGGGGTTGTCGTAGAGGATGGGAATGCCGCTGCGGGTGCCGGGCTCGATCACCACCGGATCGAAGTCCAGATAGCGCTGCACCATCATCCTCACGCTCTCCCGGATCCGGGGCACCCCCGAGCACACCGCCACTCCGGTCAGATCGTCCTCCATGTCCACGTCGATGCTGTCCAGCAGGCTGCGAAGGAGCACCGCCACCTCATCGGGAGTGCGTTCGTGAACGGTGGACAGACGCCAGTGCCCGAGCAACCCGTCCTCGGCGCGACAGTCCTCGGCCCGGTCGGCCTCGTAGAGCCCGACCACCGTCTGGGTATTGCCGATATCGACCGTCAACAGCATCGGAACCCCTGTTTATACCGCCCTACCCCCGGCAGCGACACTATTTGCACAAGCGAGTTGCCCAATTGCTTACCCCGCCCGAACCCGAGCGTCAGCACTATTTGCGCAAGGGGGTTGCCCAATTGTCCGTACCGCCCGAACCCGATCAGCGGTCCTATCTGCGCAAGCGGATTGACCAACTGCATCAGGGGCCACTGTTTGCATCGGAGGGTACGTCCAGAGTGGCGTCGAGGGCGATATCGAGGGCGGGGGCCGAGTTGGTGAGGCGACCAACCGAGATGAAGTCCACCCCGGTGGCCGCGTACTCGGCCACCGTGTCCAGGATGATACCGCCGCTCACCTCCAGCAGACAGTCGTGTCCCTCGGCTCGGGCCACGCATATGCGCACCTCGTCCGGGGGCATGTTGTCCAGCAGCAGGACATCGGCACCGGCCGCCAGGGCCTGGTCCACCTGCTGGAGGCGATCGCACTCCACTTGAACGGCGCGGCCCGGCCACCGCTTCCGAGCCGCAACCACCGCCTCGGCAATGGTGATACCGGTCAGGTGGTTGTCCTTGAACATGATCCACTCCGACAGCCCCGACCGATGGTTGTGACCCCCGCCGGCCCGCACCGCGGCCTTCTCCAAGGATCGAAGACCGGGGGTGGTCTTGCGGGTGTCCCGAATGCGTGCCCCACCCGATCCGGCCGCCGCTGTTGCCATGGCCGCTACTGCCGATCCCGCCGCAGCCGCCGATCCCGCCGCAGCCGCCGATCCCGCCGATCCCGCCGATGCCGACATCGCCGATCCCGCCGATCCCGCCGCGGCTACGTATCGGGAAACCTCGGTGGCGATACCCGACAGGTGGCTCAAAAAGTTGAGCGCCGTGCGCTCGGCGGTCAGCACCGAGGCTCGGGGCCCGGTAACCACCGCCAGCGTCTGGCCGGGACTCACCGGATCGCCATCGGCGACCCGCCACTTGGTGATCACCGAAGGGTCAACCTGGCGAAACACTTCGACCGCGCAGGCTCGCCCGGCCAGACGACCGCCGGCTCGGGCCACGATCTCGGCGGCCATATCGGCCGGGGGCAAAAGCGAGGAAGTCAGATCGCCCAACGCCCCCAGGTCCTCGGCCAGGGCCCGCTCCACCGCCGCCCGTACCTCGGCAACCGGGGGATCAAAGCCGGTCACAGACCACCCCCAGATTGTCGATGAGGCGGGCTCGGCCGATCCGGGCGGCCACCAGCAGTCGCAGTTCGCCGGCCAGGACATCGGGGCGATCCAGGGTGGTGGCATCCACCACTGCGGCATAGTCGGGAGACGCCTGGGGCTCGGCGGCCAGAACCGCGACAATCGCTGCCTCCACCTCGTCGGGGTCCCGGCTGCCCCCGACCACCGCGTCCCGACCGGCTTGCAGCGACCGCCAGAGCACGGTGGCTGCCGGTCGCTCGGCGGTCGATAGATAGACATTCCGGCTGGACATGGCCAAACCGTCGGGTTCCCTGAACGTCGGGCAGCCCACCACCTCGACCGGCAGGGACAGATCGGTCACCATGCGCCGGACGATCACAAGCTGCTGGTAGTCCTTCTCCCCGAAATAGGCCCGATCCGGCCCCAGCATCGAGAACAGCTTGGCCACCACGGTGGTCACCCCGTCGAAATGGGTGGGGCGGATCCGGCCCTCCAGCACGGCGTTGAGCCCCTTGACCGTCACCCCGGTGATCGGGGTCTGCGGATACATCTCCTCGAGGGGGGGAGCAAATATCAGCCCGGCCCCCGCGGCCGCGCTCATCTCGGCATCCCGGCCCAGGTCTCGGGGATAGGTCTGGTAGTCCTCCCCCTCGGCGAACTGGAGCGGGTTCACGAACACGCTGACCACGGTCAGATCGTTGTCGCCTGCCGATCGGGTAACCAGCGATTGGTGGCCCTCGTGGAGATATCCCATGGTGGGCACCAGACCGACCGAACCGCCTTGTCGGCGGACGGCATCGACGGCGGCCCGCACCTCGGTCACCCGTTCGATGATCGTTACCGGAGCAATGGTGCTCATCGAGCGCCCCCGCGGGAGGAAGCCACCAACTCGTCCCAGGCCCCCAGGCGATGACAACCTCCGGGGTCGGGGTCGATCCAGTCCCCAGCCAGATCGGGGGCCAGCTCCTTTAGGGGTATCATCACGAACGCCCGCTCGAACATCCGGGGATGAGGCACCACCAGATCGGGCTCGTCCACCACCTGCCCGTCCACCCATAGGACATCGACGTCCAGAGTGCGGGGGCCCCATCGGACATCCCGCACCCGATCGGCAGAAGCTTCCAGTGCCTGGCCCAGTTCCAGAAGATCCCGGGCCGACCGCCGGGTGTCCAACTCCACCACCGCATTCAGGTACCGGCCCTGGTCGGGACCGCCCACCGGGTCGGTCTCGTACACCCCGGAGACGGCGACACGGTCGGGAATGGCGGCCACCGCTTCCTCCAGATACGCCATTCGGTCGCCCAGGTTCGACCCCAACCCCAGAAATGCCCGGGTCATCGCTCCCCACCCGGTGAATAAGGAGCCAGGAGCAACCATTCGTCACGAGCATCAAACCGGATCATGGGCGACGACGAATGATACGAACATCAAACCGGATCATGGACGACGGCGGGTGATACGAACCCCGCTGGTGGACAGGTGCTGGGGCACCGGGGGGCGCAGCTTGCGGACCTCCACCGTGACCCACTGCACCCGGGGATCGCCGGCCAGGCACGCCTCGGCCACCCGCTGGGCCAGGGTCTCCATCAAGGTGAACTGCTCGCCCTCCACCACGGCCTCCACCGCAGCCGCCACCACCCCGTAATCGACGGTGTCGGCCAGGTTGTCGGAGCAGCCCGCGGGGGCCAAGTCGGCCCCGATGTCCACATCCAGCTCGAAGGGCTGGGGCCGAACCCTCTCCTCGGGCAACGCCCCGCACAGGGCCATCACCCGCAGACCGCGAAGGACGAGGCAATCCTCAGCCATCCCCGGAGAGTCCTGTTTCATCCCCGCAAGACTCTTATTCATCTTCATCCCCGGAGACTCCTGCTTCATCCCCGGGGAGTGCTTCTTGTTCATCGGATTGTTCGTCGGACTCCCCAACCTCAGGAACGTGTACTCCGGGATCGGGGAGTGCGCCGGCGACGCTCACGACAAGGCGACCCACCGAGCCGAGGGGGCGCTCGGTCATTTTCTCCACCACCACCACCACCTGCGGCTCGCTGGGAACCATGCCGCTCCACAGCAGGTATCCGGCCATGAACCCGCACACCGCGTCATCCAGAGCCCGGCGATGAACCAGCAGCTTCTCTCCCCGGGTCAACAAGGATCGCAACTCGACGTACAGCGGTCCGAGCCGCTCTCGGTAGTTCTCGTTGTCGGCTATGGGCCAGTGACTCCAGGCGATGTTCTGCTCGCTGTAGTTGTGGAGGTTGTGAGTGGACGGGATCAACGACACGACTCGGGTGAAGCCCTGATGACGGATCCAGTTGATCTCCTCGGTACGCCGAACCCGGCGGTGCCCCTCACCCCGACCGCCCGGACGCTCGGAGATGGCCAGGCGATCCTTCATTATCCAGTAGAAGTTGCGGGGAGGAATGCCCGTCGCCCACTTGTTTTTCATGCCATCACCACCTTCAGCGCGCCGACCGTGGCCGCCACATCGTGGGCCCGGACCACCGACGCTCCCTGGGAGAAAGCCCAGGCCGCGGTGGCCAGCGACCCCTCCAGACGGTCGTCCACGGACACTTCGGCCCCATCGATCCATTCACCATGGGCACCCTCACCATGGATACCGCCACCATCGATCCCATCGCCACCAACCCCGTCGCTGCGGGCGTGCAGTTCCCCGATGAAGCGCTTGCGGCTGGTGCCCACCACCACTGGTGGCCCCAAGGCAACCAGCCGGCTCAGGTTGGCCAGCAGTTCCAGGTTGTGGGCGGTGGTCTTGCCGAAGCCTATTCCGGGATCGATCCAAACCTCGGGCACTCCGGCGGCCAGTCCCCGCTCGGTGGCCACGGCCAGAAAGTCGCCCACCTCGGCCACCACGTCTTCGTAGTGGGGGTCCGTCTGCATGGTGGCCGGGGTTCCCCGGCGGTGAACCGCGATCCAGGTCATGTCCAGATCGGCCGCCACCTGGTGCAAAGATGCCGAGACGTCGTTGACGATGTCGGCCCCGGCGGCGGCAGCGGCCCGGGCCACCTCCGGTTTGGTGGTGTCTATGGACACCCGACCGTGGGGAGCCAGGGCGGCCACCACATCCACCACCCGGGCCAACTCCTCCTCCAGAGGCACCGGCCGGGCCCCGGGGCGGGTGGACTCGCCTCCCACATCCACCACACCGGCACCCTCGTCGAACAGCTCGAGCCCTCGAGCCACGGCGGCCTCGGGTTCCAAAAACCGGGCACCGTCGGAAAACGAATCGGGAGTCACGTTGACTATGCCCATGACCAACGGTGCCGCTACCGATGACTCCATCGTGCCAGAGTACCCTTGCACTCCCCATTCCCCCATGCAGAAGCCCTCGCCACGACGAACCCTTGCGCCAAGAAGCTGCTAGAGCGCGACCAAGAGTTGTTGGAGCGTCTCGCCCGGTGACCCGCTACGTCACCCTGGCTGAGTATATTTCTGGCTGGCCGAACAAGTCACAGGCATCAATGCCGACACTCTGGCCATGGCAGCACGCTCGGATCCGGTGTGGATGTTCTCAGCGGTCGATGAACCGCATCGCTTCGGCTCGGGTGGCTATGTCGGTGCGGAACAAACCCCTAACGGCCGAGGTGACCGTGTTGGCCCCCGGTTTGCGGATGCCCCGCATCGACATGCACAGGTGTTCGGCCACCACCACCACTATCACGCCCCGGGGATTCAGGACGGTCTCGATGGCATCGGCTATCTGGGTGGTGAGCCGCTCCTGCACCTGGGGCATGCGGGCATAGCCCTCCACCACCCGGGCCAGCTTGGACAGCCCGGTGATGCAGCCGTCGTTGCTGGGGATGTAGCCAACGTGGGCCTTGCCCAGGAACGGGGTCAGGTGGTGCTCGCACAGCGAGTACAGCGGTATGTCCCTCACCAGGATCATCTCGTCGTGGTCGGCCTCGAACTGGCGGGTCAGATGGGTCGCCGGATCCTGGTGCAGACCCTCGCAGATGTTGGCGTACATCCGGGCCACCCGACTGGGCGTGTCCCTCAGGCCGTCCCGGTCGGGATCCTCACCGATGGCGGCCAGAATCTCCCGAACCGCGGCCTCTATCCGGGGTTGGTCCACAACGCCAGTGCTCTCGCCTCCCATCCCCTTCGACGGTAGTTCACCACCATGAGCAACTCATGGTTGGGCAGCCCGCTATAAACGGAGTTTCCGGTTGGTGGAGATGTCGCGTTGTCGCGATATCATGATTGTATGACTAAGAACACCAAGCAGACCACCGTCCGGCTCCCCGAGTGTCTGGCCGACGACGCTGAAGCAGTCGCCCGGGTCAAAGGCACCAGCGTGAACGCCCTGATCATCGACGCGTTGAAGGCGGAGATCGAACGGGTCCGCCACGACGAACACTTCACCAGCCGCGCCAAGAAGCTGCTTGAGCGCGACCGAGAATTGTTGGAACGCCTCGCCCGGTGACCCGCCACATCACCCTGGCCGAGTACTTCTGGCTGGCCGAACAAGTCACCGGCATCAATGCCGACACTCTGGCCATGGCGGCACGCTCGGAGTTGGCTGACTCCGCGTTGCAAGCCCCTAAGGCCGGGTTTGGGGACACAGAATTCTACCCGGATCTGTTTGACAAGGCGGCGGTGTTGGTATGCCGGTTGGCATGGAACCACCCGCTCCCCGACGGGAACAAACGTACAGCTTGGGCAGCATTGGTGCTCTTCATTGATCTGCACGACGGTGTGTGGGATCCCGACCCACCCGACATTGACCAAGCCGAAGAGGCTATGGTGGCGATAGCCGCTGGCGATGTTGACGAGGCCTGGACTGCTCAATGGCTTCGTGACCGGATCCGCTTCAAGGAAGTCAACTGCGGCGACAGTGGGTGTTGGTGAGCCAGTCAGACCAGCGGGACTGGAGCCAGAGCGGGACGGTGCCAGGTAGTCTGAGAAGGTGTGTCGGCCTAGGGAACGGACGGGATCGGAGGTGTGGAAGGAGCTGAGGCGGGCACTTGGGCCCGGGTACGAATACGGCCCTGGGTGCTGGTTCCGTGTGCCACACGATGAAGTCCGTAAGCCGGATGGTCGACGATTCTCGGAGCGCGTTGGCGGGCCCGGGCGACCGGTAGTTCTGGCTGGCAGTCACGGCCCGAACTCGACTGTGTTCGCGCGGTCGGCCTCTCGTGAGACGGATTTCAGCCATCCAGCGCACGTTCACGATGGCGAACTCGGCACGTGTGCCTTGGACAGGAACGGGTGGATTGTCTACAAGGTGCCAGTGAGTGTGCCGGCCGCCTCGCTATGCGATGGGACGTACTCCTGCCGCGAGCCGGATGAGGATTGGCTCCTGTCCGAGCTGAGGCGGAAAGGGGCACTGTGAGCTACCAGGATCTGCTCGACGAGTGCGGTAGAGACGGTGTCGGCCGGCGGTTTTGGAACCTGCTCCTCGATGTTGCGGGTCGCGTCGCCCGTCGCTATCCACCCGAGGTCTACAACCACGGTGAGCCATGGTCCTTGGAGTCCATTCATGACCTTGCCCAGGACGTTGCCCTCGATCGCTTGATTCACGAAAACCAGCTCGAGTACGTGCTCGGCCTGGCAACGGATGAGGACTCTCTCAGCCGTCTTCTAGCCTTCCAAGTTCGGCGGGTCCTCTCCCACAGACGATCAGTCACCGTGGTCGACAGGCTGTTGACTCGGATCGGCCGGCTCGACCTTGCGCCGGACTTTCGGATCACCGCCCTCGGCTCAGATCAGTTCATCTCACCAATGGATGATGCCCGTGAGCCGGCGAGTCTCTCCGAGGCCGAACTGCGACGTGGTTCCAGGCTGATCGACCCGATACCGAGGCTTGCGTCGAGCCCCAACGCAGAACGCGAGTCGAAGGTCTACAGCGGAAGCGCCCTGGCGGAACTCGTGCAGGTGCTCGTTGGCGAGTTCAAGGGGATCTCGCTTCGCGACGTGAGGAAGATTCTCGAGATCACGTTGACAGCTTGGCTTCCAACGATCCTTCGTGACCATGAGGAGGATCATGCAGAACTATCCACACCCGAACTCGAAGCGCAGCGCTCGGAAATGAGGGTTATGATCCACGGCTTCGTGGCCGGTCTCAGTTCGACCCATCGCGTCGTACTGCTCGGCAAGGCTCAGGGCCTGTCCGACGGAGAGTTGGCGAGCCGGTTGGAACGGTCGCGCCCGTGGGTTGCTGATCGCAAGCAGGAAGTGCTCGAGCTCGTCGAACGTGATGTCATCTCAGACTTGCCAACCGACCTGCACGCCGAGGCAACGCGACTTCTTCTTGACGGGGCGGCGGCATTGGAGTCCGCAGATGTCTGACGTACCAGCGGCGGTGAAATCGGCACTGGCGGAACGCGGGAAGAAAAGCCGGCCGGAGGCACGGGTTCCCATGCTTCCACTCCACGTGTGTGAAGGCGATCTGAGCGTCATCGAGGCTCTCGCCCACGATCCGACTGATCACCGGATTGGCTTGGTCCTACGAGTCGACTCGGCCAACGACTTCGCGGAGGTCCTTCTCGTCCACACCTCCCCGGAGCTTGCCACGGATCACGACGTCATCCTTCCATCCGAACTGACGTCGGCTCCCTACGACGTGGTTGCGCAAACCGACCTTCGCGCCGCCGTTTGGATCCTTCAGCTCGACAGGCGAGTCGGCTGTCTGCCTGAGTCCGAGCTTAAGGCCGTGGCGGTGATCGGCAGCAGTCCCAAGCCCGTCGAGCCTCCCGCGTTCCCAGTCGCTCGAATGCCCGAGCTTGCCACGGGTATCCCGCTTTCGGGCCCGCTCGACCGCCGTTGGTCGTTCAAGGAATCGGAGGGCGCTGCGTTGCGGGCGTTGGCCGCCGATTGCACGGAGGCTCTACTCGATCAGGATCTGGTATGGGAGGTCAGGCCCGGACTGTTGCAGCCCGAGCTTCTCGACGAAGCCGACGACCCCGCGCGGCTGGTGATCGCGCTGATTCACTGGGAGCAGACCCGCCGCTTGGCCTTGACCGACGATGGTTTGGAAACGTTGCTCGAGTCCGGTGCCCTCGAACCAGATGCCTGGTCACAGTTCGGCGACCTCGGAACCGACCTACTGACCGGCTTCCAAGACATCCCGCTGCGGACTGCAACCGGTGAAACTCCTAAGTCCCGGGGCACGTTTAGGTGCATGCTCACGGCCGATCATCTAGGCCCGATCGACCACGACATGCGGGTTGATCGGATTCACGACCTCGCGAAGGAGCCGGTGCCGACATGACCGAGAAAATCGGACACCCCTATCGGCTGAGGCGCATAGAGCTCCGAGATTTCAAGTCCGTCGCCCAGGCCGATGTCGAGCTTCGGCCTCTAACCGTGGTCGTTGGGGCAAACAGCTCGGGCAAGAGCACACTGCTTCAGTCGATTCTCGCCGTGACACAGGCCGTCCGCTCACGAACTGCAAGTGCGGAATTCCCACTGAACGGCGAGTTCGTGCGCCTCGGCACGTTCGACGAGACAAGGAACTTCCTCGCTGCGCAGCCAGACGGGCAGATGGAGGTGACATTCCGCCTCGCGGACTCGCGCAGCTACCGCAACCCGCTGGTTCACGGCGTAGGCCGAGGAGGAGATGGCTCTCCGCTCGGAGTAGTTGAATTCGGCTGGCGCGCGTACCTGGGCGACTCGCCCGAGCAAGGCGAGGCCCGCGGAGGATTCGCTCAGATCGAGTCGTTGCAGATCGAAATCGAATCGGTCGAACCCGAGACGGGCGAGCGGACGAGGGTACTCACCTGCGACGTGAGCGACCTGGCTACGGATGCCGACGTCGTCGATGCGATCGACCACTTCGGGCGAAGGGGACGGTTCCCGATACGCGGAGGAGCGGCGATCTCGGCGAGTGGCCGCGTCCAAGATTGGGATTCAGGCACATCCGAGCCAGTGGATGCAGTGGTGTTGGCGGGCGGCGTGCCTCATGCCCTCATGCGCTCCGTCAAGAAACTCGACCAAGTCGCTGAGGTCTGGTGGAGGACTGCGGAGACGCTCCTCGAGGACGAGATCGAGAATGAGAAGCGTGCCGCCGCGGGGGCGGCGGAGGCGGAAGAGAAGCCAAGGGTCAGCCGAACCGCCGTGGAGCGCGCGCTCGCCGACATCGAAGCGCTGAGTCTCTCGACAGGCGCAGACACAGCTACGACGGATCTGCCGGTCGGACGGGGGATGGAGGGGTTCGGCGATCTGCTCGATCTGCGGTGGTACCGGGAACTGGGTCAGATGAACGAAAGCCAGCGTGGCGAGATCGCGAAAAGCATGATTCAGCTTGGCGAGGCTCAGTTCCGCAGAGAGCTGCGCAAGAAGCTCGAGGACGAGGACTGGACCGATGAGGTGGTTCTCGTCGAACACTCCAGAGGGGTTGGCGAAAAGCTCTGGCGTGTTGGCAGATTCACGCAGCGGTTCTTCGGCGATGGGGTCCGCTATCTGGGCCCGCTTCGCGAAGCACCGCACGTTCTCTACGACCCCGGCCCGTCGAAGCTTGACCTCGGAGTGAGGGGGGAGTATTCCGCGGCCGTCCTCCACGCGCAGGCGCGCACCTGGGTGGTGATGCCAACCGAGGGCGACGGAGAGCGATGTCGACTGAGCGATGCGCTCGACTACTGGCTCAGGGAGTTTGAGCTTGCGGATAATGCGCGGTCCGAGGATCGCGGGCGAATGGGCATCGGCCTCAGCGTGACCCCACCGGGACTTGACCGTGAAGTAGATCTCACGGCCGTCGGCGTTGGCGTCAGCCAGATCCTCCCGGTGATCCTGCTCTGTCTGCTTGCTAAGCCGGGGATGCTGGTGGTTCTCGAACAGCCGGAGCTCCACCTTCATCCCCGGCTCGAGCAGAAGCTCGCGGATTTCTTGCTTGCATGCGCACGATCGGGTCGACAACTGGTCATCGAGACCCACAGCGAGCACCTCGTGAATCGTTTGCGGTATCGAATTGCAAGCGATCCAACGGATGCTACCCATGACTTGATCCGGCTCGTCTTCGCTGAAAGCCGCGACGGCATCACGTCCTACCGGGAGCCGGAGATCAACCAGTACGGGGGTATCGGTGACGACTGGCCAGCAGGCTTCCTTGATCTGGGAGCACGCGAGGCCCAGGACCTTGTCCGGGAGAGCCTCACGAAGCGCAAGCGCGACAAGGATTCGAAGGGTGGTTGACACGTTGCGCCCCAACGATTCTTCAGTCTGTTGACAGGTCGAGGCATGAGGATGGGCCGTAGTGGCGAATAGCGAACAGAACCTGGAAGCGATGCTTTGGGAGGCTGCGAACATCCTTCGCGGCCCCGTCGACGCATCAGACTTCAAGGCCTATGTCTTTCCACTGCTGTTTCTGAAGCGCATCAGCGACGTCTACGACGAGGAGCGTGCCGAGGCGCTCACAGAGTCGGGCGGCGACGAGGAGTACGCCGACCTGCCGGAGCAGCACCGCTTCCAGATCCCGGACGGAAGCCACTGGGCAGACCTTCGGACACGCACCACGAACGTTGGACAAGCGATCCAGCGGGCGATGCGCGAGACCGAGAAGGCAAACCCCAACACCCTCTACGGCATCTTCGGTGATGTGCAGTGGACCAACAAGGACCGCCTGTCCGATGAGTTGCTCGTCGACCTCATCGATCACTTCAGCCAGCTCGATCTCCGCAACTCCGTGGTGCCGAACGACGTTCTTGGCGACTCCTACGAGTACCTCATCAAGAAGTTCGCCGATCTAACCAACCGGAGGGCCGGCGAGTTCTACACTCCACGCACGATCGTCGAGCTCATGGTGAGGATGCTTGCGCCACAGGCCGGCGAGACGGTCTACGACCCGGCGTGCGGTACCGGGGGCATGCTCCTCGAGACGCTCCAGCAAGTCCGGGAGTCGGGCGGTGACGAGCGACTCATGCTCGGCCACTTGTTCGGGCAGGAACGCAACCTAACCACCGCGGCCATCGCTCGAATGAATCTTTTCCTTCACGGCGCTGAGGACTTCCAGATCGTTCGCGGCGACACGCTGAGGCAACCGGCATTCCTTATTGGTGACAAGCTGGCCACCTTCGACTGCGTCATCGCGAATCCCCCATTCTCACTCAGCTCGTGGGGCGAAGACACGTGGACCAATGACCCGTGGGGCCGCAACCTCGCCGGCACGCCGCCGAAGAAGTACGGCGACTGGGCGTGGGTGCAGCACATGATCAGGTCGATGGCACCAGCCACTGGCAGGATGGCAGTTGTGCTTCCCCATGGAGCGTTGTTCCGGATGGGTGCCGAGGGGAAGATCCGTTCGAAGGTCCTCGACCTGGATCTCATAGAGGCCGTCATCGGCTTAGGCCCTAACCTGTTCTACGGAACCGGCCTTGCTGCGTGCATCCTGGTCGCCCGTCGCCGGAAGCCCGAAGCGCGCGAGTCGAAGGTGTTGCTCATTGATGCTTCCGACCTCTTCCGCAAGGGGCGGAATCAGAACACGCTCGGGAAGGATCACGTCAAGACGATCTTCGAGGCCTACGAGGAGTTCACAACCGAGGAAGGCCGCTGCCATGTCGCAACGCTCGACGAGATCCGCGTGCAAGACGGCAACCTGAACCTCGCCGGTTACATCTCGAAGCCCGAGGACATCGCTATTCCATCGGTCGAGGAAGCAGAGGAGGCGCTCAAAGAAGCGCTTGACGAGGTCTGGGGTGCCGAGGACCGCTTGCACAAACTGCTGGTCGAGCGAGGCATCGCATGAGCGCTCGCATCACCCAGGCACAGCTCGAGTCCTACCTCTGGGGTGCAGCCACTTTGCTCCGCGGAACCATCGATGCCGGCGAATACAAGTCGTTCATCTTTCCGTTGCTCTTTCTGAAGCGTCTTAGCGACGTGTTCGACGAGGAGTACGAGAGTGCGCTCGAGGAGTCCCACGGTGATGAGGCCTACGCCGCCCTCCCCGAACAGCACCGCTTCCAGATTCCGTCCGGAGCGCACTGGTCTGATCTCCGACGGTCGACGAAGGACGTCGGCCGAAGCATCTCGAAGGCGATGCGCGAAATCGAACGGGCGAATCCACGACTCGACGGCGTCTTCGGCGACGCTCAGTGGACCAACAAAGATCGCCTACCCGATGCAACGCTCAAGGAGTTGATCGAGCACTACTCACAGGTGACGCTGAGCCTGCGGAACGTGCCTGAGGACGAGCTCGGTGTCGCCTACGAGTTCCTGATCAAGAAGTTCGCCGA
Source organism: Acidimicrobiales bacterium (assembly GCA_965115985.1). Taxonomy (GTDB): domain Bacteria; phylum Actinomycetota; class Acidimicrobiia; order Acidimicrobiales; family Bin134; genus Poriferisocius. The sequence continues at coordinate 2,672,402 of OZ220474.1, read as the reverse complement.
TGACTCCGGGCACACCGCTGCGGAGTTCTACACGAACCGAACACTCGTCCACCTCATGACACAGCTTCTCGAGATCGAGCCAGGCAACAGCGTCTACGACCCGACATGCGGATCGGGCGGAATGCTGCTCTCAGCAGCCGAGGAGCTCAGACGCCAAGGCAAGGAACACCGGACGCTTCGACTATTCGGCCAGGAGCGGAATCTCACAACGTCTGCGATCGCCCGTATGAATCTGTTCCTCCACGGAATCGAAGACTTCGACATCGTGCGTGGCGACACGCTCGCCAGTCCAGCGTTCACCGACGGCGACCAGCTCAGGTGCTTCGATGTGGTGTTGGCTAACCCCCCATACTCGATCAAAGCCTGGGACCGAGATGCGTGGTCATCCGATCCGTGGGGCCGGAACAAGTACGGCACGCCACCCCAAGGACGGGCCGACTATGCCTTCTGGCAGCACATCCTCGCCTCGATGGACTCGAAGACTGGCCGATGCGCCATCCTCTTTCCGCACGGCATCCTCTTTCGAGACGAGGAACTCGACATGCGCCGGCGCATCGTTGCCGATGACCTGGTCGAGGCGGTGATCGGTCTCGGCCCGAACCTGTTCTACAACTCGCCGATGGAATCATGCATTGTGATCTGTCGCTCCAAGAAGCCTGCGGATCGAGCAGGCAAAGTCCTTTTCATCGACGCGGTCAACGAAGTCACGCGAGAGCGGGCGCAGAGCTTCCTGACCGACGATCACATCGATCGGATCGTACAGACTTTCCGAACGCTCGACCCGGAGCCTGGCTTCGCCGCAGTCGAGACGCTGGATGGTGTCGCCGATCGAAACAGCAACCTTTCAATCCCGCTGCACGTCACCCGCGGGAACAACCGAGACGATCACGACCTCGAGCGCTCGATCGCCGATTGGCGGCAGTCGGCGGACAAGCTGAGATCCGCGGCAGAGCATCTGTTCAAAGTCCTGCATGTTGGGGCACCGTCGTGAAGATGAACCGAGTCCTTCCCGATGGCTGGCACTGGGTCCGTTTCGGCGATGTCGTCCGTCAAGTGAAGGACACGACCAAAGAGCCCGAGAGCGAGGGGTTGACGCGCGTCGTGGGGCTTGAGCACCTCGACTCGGAATCGCTGCCGCTCAGACGCTGGAACGACCTAGAGGAGCTTCCCGACGGTACGAGCTTCACTCGGATCTTCCGGGCTGGCCAGGTTCTATTCGGCAAGAGGCGCTCCTACCAGCGGAAGGTCGCGGTCGCTGATTTCAACGGAGTCTGCTCCGGCGACATCCTCGTCTTTGAGCCAGCAACTGATGAGCTCCTGCCCGGTTTCCTGCCATACATCGTTCAGTCGGACGGATTCTTCGATCACGCCCTAGGCACATCGGCGGGATCACTCTCCCCACGCACGAAGTGGCAGGAGTTGGCGAAGCACGAGTTCCCTTTGCCCACTCGAACTGAACAGCGGGATGCCGTCGAGTCGCTGGCAGCTTCGCAAGACCTGCTTTATCGCTACCAGAGAGTCAGTAGAACATCAGAGCTGTTTCGTGACGCTGCGTTCGTCGATGCATGGGCCGCGAGCGGCACCACCGCTGAGCTCCAGGACCTCGCCGATATCACGGTGGGAATCGTGGTCAAGCCGGCAGCTCTTTATGTCGAGTCCGGAGGTGTGCGTGCCCTTCGCTCGCTGAACGTGCTCCAGAATCGGTTGGTTGAGGGCGAGTTGGTGCAAATCTCCGAAGACGCGCACCGCGAGCGCCAGAAGTCTCAACTCCGTGGCGACGATGTCGTTGTCATCCGTTCCGGTCGACCGGGTGACGCTGCGGTTGTTCCCACCGACGGTCTCGAGCGACACGCCATCGATCTACTGATCGTGCGTTGCGGGCCGCAGCTCCGGCCGCAGTTTCTGACGGCCTACCTGAACTCGCAGGAAGGTCGCACCCAGATGCTCGGCCGCTCCGCTGGGACTGCACAAAAACACCTGAACGCTGGCCAGCTCAAACAAGTGCGGGTGCCGCTAGCGGATGCCGATACCCAAAGCCGAGTAACCCAGATCGCCGAAGAGAGCGCCAGCTTCGCAACCAAACTGGACAGCGCAATCGACGACCTGATGAGTGCGCAGCGGGCAATGCGCGAGCACTTCCTCGGTGGAGTGGATATGTCCAATGTTTGACGAAGCGAACACAGTTGAGGACATGGTCCTCAAGCGCATGACCAAACTGGGCTGGACGTACATCCACGGCCCTTCGCTCGAGCGATCCACATCCGACGTTCTGCTCGAATCGGTGCTGGCAAATGCACTCGTCCGGCTAAACCCCGATATCGCCGCTCAACCAGAACTCGCCGGGGAGGTCATCTACAAGCTCCGCGCGGTGATCAGCGGCGTTCTCGGTGGCGGGCTGGTGGGGGCGAACGAGGAATTCATGTCCTGGGTTCGAGGCGAGCGCACCATGCCCTTCGGTCCGAACAACGAGCACGTCACCATCAAGCTCATCGACTTCGACCCCATGGAGGTCGAGACGAACTCGTTCATCGTGTCTAGCCAGGTCACGTTCAAGGCCGGGCCTGAGAAGCGATTCGACGTGGTCGGCTTCGTCAACGGCCTGCCGCTGGTCCTCGGGGAGGCCAAGTCACCAGCGCGCAAGGCCGTGACTTGGGTAGACGGTGCTGCCCAGGTTCATGACGACTACGAAGTGAATGCTCCAGGTTTCTTCGTGCCCAACGCGTTCTCCTTCGCGACCGAGGGGAAGGAGTTTCGGTTTGGTGCGATCCGGCTCCCCGTCCATTACTGGGCACCCTGGCGGCTTGAAGAGGAGGGTGGACAGGGCCTTCAGGAGGTAGACCGCGCCGTCTCGTCGATGCTGAGACCCGAGGTGGTGCTCGACATCACCCAGAACTTCACGGTGTTCGCCACCGATCGGAACCATCGCAAGATCAAGATCATCGGCCGGTTCCAGCAGTACGAAGCAACCAACAAGATCGTGCAGCGCGCCGTCGAGGGCAAGATCCGCAAGGGTCTGATCTGGCACTTCCAGGGTTCCGGCAAGAGCCTTCTGATGGTCTTCACCGCCAACAAACTTCGACAGCACGAGGAGTTCGGCAACCCAGCCGTCGTGATCGTCGTCGACCGGGTCGATCTGGACACGCAGATCACCGCCACCTTCAACGCCGCTGATGTCCCAAACATGGTCACGGCCAACAGCAGGCAGGAGCTGCACGACCTGCTTGCTCGCGACGCCCGCAAGGTCATCATCACGACGATCCACAAGTTCGCTGAATCAGACGGCGTGTTGAACGAGCGATACAACATCGTCGTTCTCGTCGACGAGGCGCACCGGACGCAGGAGGGCGACCTCGGCCGGCAGATGAGGAACGCTCTGCCGAACGCGTTCCTCTTCGGGCTGACTGGCACGCCGATCAACACCCGAGATCGAAACACGTTCTACGCCTTCGGGGCTGCCGAGGACCCGGGCGGGTATCTCGATCGCTACAGCTTCGAGGAATCGATTCGTGACGACGCCACCCTTCCGCTTCGCTTCGAGACGCGATCAGTCGATCTGCGGATTGATCGCGCCACGCTCGATCAGGAGTTTGAGGAGTTGACTCGGAACCTGAGCGACGAGGACCGGGCCGAGGTGTCGAAGCGAGCCGGCCGGTTCGCCCTCCTGGTGAAGGCACCGGCTCGGGTCGAGGCAGTGGTCGCCGACATCCGGGCACACTTTCTAGAGCGTGTCGCCCCCGAAGGGTTCGGAGCGATGATCGTCACCGTCGATCAGGAGGCGTGCGTCCTCTACAAGGACGCGCTCGACTCGCTCGCCGACGACGAGTTGCCCGCAGAGGCCAGCGACGTGGTCATGAATATGGGCCAAGGCGCGCCACAGGCCTGGCGGAACCGCTTCGGGAGATCGAAGGACGAGGAAGCCGCGCTACTCGACCGTTTCCGCGATCCAGCCGATCCTCTGAAAATCGTGATCGTCACTGCCAAGCTGCTGACCGGCTTCGACGCCCCCAACATGCAGTGCATGTACCTCGACCGCTCCTTGCGTGATCACAACCTGCTACAGGCGATCTGCCGAACGAATCGAGTGGCACCGGGCAAGTCCCACGGTCTAATCGTCGATTACCTCGGGCTGTTCGATGATGTGGCGCAGGCGCTTGCCTTCGACGAGGCCTCGATCGACAAGGTCATCTCCAACATCGCTGAGCTCAAGGACGAGCTTGGACCTGCCATGGCGAAATGCCTGGAGTGGTTCGAGGGCGTTGACCGCAGCGACTGCACCTGGGAGGGGCTGATGGCCGCGCAGGAGTGCCTGCCGGACACGAACCGACGAGATGAGTTCGCCAAGGACTTCAGCGCGTTGTCCCAACTCTGGGAAGCGCTGTCCCCGGACCCGGTATTGGTTCCGCTCGAAGACGACTACCGCTGGTTGGCCCAGGTCTACGACTCACTCAAGCCCCCATCAGGGAACGGCAAACTGCTGTGGCACGCCCTTGGTGCCAAGACAATTGAGCTGATCTACAGGAACGTCACCGTGCAGACTGTGCGGGACGACCTCGACACGCTGGTGATGGATGCCAAAGTTATCGAGGAGCTGATCGAGGACCCCGAGCGCAACACCGTCGAGGTTGAGATCAAGATCGCGGCGCGCCTTCGACGGCACGGCGACGACCCCAAGTTCGTAGCGCTGTCGGAGCGACTCGAGGACCTCCGACTGAAGCACGAGCAAGGACTGCTCGCCTCCGTCGATTTCCTGAAGCAGCTGATCGACCTCGCCAAGGACGTGGTCCAGGCAGAGCGCGAGGAGCTAGAGGAGGTCCATGAGGACGAGGGCAAAGCTGCCCTCACCGAGCTGTTCGAAGAGGTGAAGAACACCGACACTCCGGTGATCGTCGACCGGGTGGTTGCCGACATCGACAGCATCGTGCGTCAGGTTCGATTCCCAGGATGGCAGCGGACCGAAGCGGGTGAGCGCGAGGTGAAGAAGGCCCTCCGAAGGAGCTTGCTCAAATACAGGCTGCACACCGACCAGGACCTCTTCGACCGGGCATACGCCTACATCGATAAGTACTACTGATCTTCGCTCGGCTGTCGCATCACGCGTAAACAACCTCAGTGGACAATGCATCTAGACTGATCCCCACATGACGGCCACCGAGCCGAGGCGCAGTTACCGGCTTTCCGACCGCTACACCAACGAGTACGGGACGGTACTGCTTACCGGCATACAAGCCATGGCTCGACTCCCGCTGGAACAGCTTCGGGCCGATCGGGCCGCGGGGCGCAACACCGCGGTGTTCGCGGCCGGCTATCCCGGCTCGCCCCTGGGGGGTTTGGACTCGGCGCTGGAGCGGGCCGTCAGGGAATCGGGGGAGGGAGCAGCCATCACGCTGCGCCCCTCGGTCAACGAGGAGTACGCGGCCACCGCGGTGATGGGCAGCCAGCTCGCCGGATCGAGACCCGATGCCCGCCACGACGGCGTAATCGGCATCTGGTACGGCAAGGCCCCCGGAGTGGATCGGGCCACCGACGCCATCCGTCACGGGGTGTTCGCCGGGGCCTGCCCCAACGGCGGGGCGATACTGCTGGCCGGCGACGACCCCAACGCCAAGTCCTCCACCCTGCCGTCCACCTCGGCCGGGGTACTGGCCGACCTGCACATTCCCGTCCTCTATCCCGGCGATCCCGCCGAGGTGCTGGAGTTGGGCCGCCACGCCATCGCCATGAGTCGGGCCACCGGCCTGTGGGTGGGGATGAAGATCGTGGCCGACGTGGCCGACGGCTCGGCCAGCGTAAGCCTCGACCCCGACCGGGTCGATCCGGTCGTCCCCCTGCACCAGGGCGCGCCCTACCGGCACCGCCCCGACCCCCGACTGCTCACCCCCTACACGTTGGACATCGAGCGGGAGATCGTCGAGGTCCGCACCGACCTGGCTCTTCGGTACGCCGAGTCGAACCACCTCAACCGGGTGGTGGTGGACCCTCCCGACGCCTGGATCGGGATCATCTCCTCGGGCATCACCTACTGGGAGGTGCGCGAGGCGCTGGGCGTGCTCGGCCTGGATCGCGACGAGAAGCTGGCCGACTGCGGCATCCGCCTGCTCCGCATGGGCATGCCCATCCCGTTCAACGCCTCCACCATCCGGGAGTTCGCCGTCGGCCTGGAGGAGATTCTCGTCGTCGAGGAGAAGACCCCCAACGTGGAGTCACGGGTCAAGGACGCCCTGTACAACACCTCCCACCGGCCTCGGATCGTGGGCGGGTTCGACGAGTTCGACCGCCGTCTGATCAAGAGTCACGGTGCCCTCCACGCCGACGACCTCATCGAACCGCTGCGCAGCCGGCTGGGGCGACTGGCCGACCGACTGGCCCCGGTGCCCCGGGTTCGGGAGTCCATACCCCTGGCCGTCAACCGCACCCCGTACTTCTGCTCGGGATGCCCCCACAACCGCAGCACGGTGACCGATCCCGGCACCGCGGTGGGCGCGGGCATCGGCTGTCACACCATGATCCTGCTGGGGGACGAGTCCCGCTACGGCGACGTCGTCGGGCTCACCTGCATGGGCAGCGAGGGCACCCAGTGGATCGGCATGGCCCCGTTCGTGGACACCCCCCATCTGATCCAGAACATGGGCGACGGCACGTTCTTCCATTCCGGGCAACTGGCCATGACCGCGGCCATCGCCGCCGGGGTGAACATCACCTATCGGTTGCTGTGGAACGGGGCGGTGGCCATGACCGGGGGGCAGGACCCCACCGGCGGCATTCCTCTCGACCGGGTCTGTCGGGTGCTGCTGGCCCAGGGGGTGGCCCGCATCATCATCACTTCCGAGGATCGGGACCGCACCCGCCGGGAGGGGCTCCCCCGGGAGGTGGAGGTCAGGGACCGAACCGAGCTGGCCGACGCCCAGAGGGAACTGGCCGGGGTGGCCGGGGTGACCGTGCTCATCCACGACCAGCGGTGCGCCGCCGAACTGCGGCGGGATCGCAAACGCAACCGGATCCCCCAACCCCGAACCCGGGTGGCCATCAACCACCGGGTGTGCGAGGGGTGCGGCCACTGCGCCGAGATCTCCAACTGTCTGTCGGTCCAGCCCCTCGAAACCCCGTTCGGCCGCAAGACCACCATCGACCAGGACAGTTGCAACGTGGACCTGTCGTGCCTGGAGGGGGACTGTCCCGCGTTCATCACCATCACCCGCCCCAAACGTCGCCGCCTCCGTCCCTGGCTCGGTCGCCTCCGTCCTGGCCGTCGCCGCCGGCAACGCCACCGGCGCTCGGCCCCGACCCCGACCACGTCCGACCTGCCGCAGCCACCCACGCCCATCCCGGACCCGACCGCGGCCCAGACCCCGACCACGTCCGACCTGCCGCAGCCACCCACGCCCATCCCGGACCCGCCGGAGGCGGGCGACACCGATGTGAGCATCCGCATCACCGGCATCGGGGGCACCGGGGTGGTCACCATCGGTCAACTCATCGGCACCGCCGCCATGCTCGACGGGTTCGACGTGCAGGGGCTGGATCAGATAGGCCTGTCGCAGAAGGCCGGCCCGGTGGTCAGCGATCTGCGCATCACCACCGGCGGCCGTTCGGGCAGCAACCGCCTGGGCGACAATCAGGCCGACCTGCTGCTGGCCCTGGACCTGTTGGTGGCGGCATCGGATGCCGGCTTGGACGTGGCCGACCGGACCCGAACTTCGGTGGTGGGGTCGCTGGATCTGGTGCCCCCCGGAATCAAGACCGCTCACCCCGAGATCGACATGCCCACCGTTTCCGAGCTGCTGGAGCGGTTGCGGGCCGAGACCCGGCCCGATGCCCAGTTCTGGGCCCGGGCGTCCGATCTGGCCCCGGCGCTGGTGGGCGACATGGTGGGAACCAACGTGTTCGTCGTGGGCATGGCCGTACAGACCGGGCTGCTGCCGGTATCGCCCGAGGCTCTGGAGACCGCGATCGAGCTCAATGCCGTGGCCGTGGGGACGAACACCGCCGCATTCCGCTGGGGACGCTGGTGGGTGGCCGACCAACCGATGGTCGAACAAACTGCCGTCCGTCGCCCGGACCATGCCCCCGGCGGCCCCCCACGGCGCGGAGGGGTGCCCAGGGACCCGTCACCCCAGGAGACGTCCAAGAACCCGCCCCCGGATCTACCCGAATCCGACAACCGGGCCGTGCTGGGGCCGGAGTTGAGCGACCGCATCGCCGAAGTGGCCGGCGGCGATGCCAGGCTGGATACGACCGAGGTGGCCGGAGGCCACACCGGGCTGGAGGCCGCTCTGGAGATGTTCGCCGCGGAGATGGTACGATTCCAGAGTCGAGCCCTGGCCGGCCGCTATCTGGACGGGGTGGCCGAGTTCTCGGCGGTGGAGCGCCGGGTGAACCCCGGCTCCACCATGCTGACCGCGGCGGTGGCTGCCGGACTGTTCAGGCTGATGGCCTACAAGGACGAGTACGAGGTGGCCCGATTGCTGCTCGATACCGACGGGCATGCCCCGGCCGTCGCCGCTTCCGAACCCGGGGACCGACTGGCCTGGCAACTTCATCCCCCCATCCTGCGAACCCTGGGACGGAGGAACAAGATCTCGTTCTCGGTAAGGCGATGGAGACCGCTGATCGGTTTGCTGGCCAGGGCCAAGCACCTCCGAGGCACGCCGTTCGACCCCTTCGGTCGAACCAGGACCCGTCGGGAGGAGCGCCGCCTCCCCGACGAGTACCTCGGCAGCCTTCGCCGAGCGGTCGAGGGGGCCACCACCCCCGACGACCTGCTCCCCGCGATGGCTATCGCCGAGGCCGCCGACCTGGTCCGGGGCTACGAGGACATCAAGCTGGCCAACATCCAACGTTTCCGAGCGGCCATCAATCAGTAACCGGTCGGGCCACAAATCAATAGGCGATCAGAGCTGAGCCTCGCGGGGATCAACCAATAGGCGATCAGAGCTGGGCCTCGCGGGGATCCCAGCGCTCGCGGGCCTTGTCGCCGATGCGGTTGAGGGCGAACACGGTCATGAACATCACAATGCCGGGCACGAACACCAAATGGGGATGATCCTGGTAGTTCTCCTGGCCGGCCTCGATCATGTTGCCCCACGTGGGTTCGGGGGGCTGGATGCCCACGCCCAGGAAGCTGAGCGATGCCTCGGCCACAATCAGTACCGCGGTGACCAAGAACGCATACGACACCATCGGCAGGGCCACGTTGGGCATCAACTCCCGGAAGATCACCCGGCGATCTCCCGAACCCATGGCCTTGGCGGCCAGCACGAACTCGCGCTGGGCAAAAGTAAGCGTGTTGGCCCTGGCCAGCCTTATGTAGGTGGGGATGCCCAACAGCGATAGTTCCAGCGCCATGGTCCACTGGTTCTGGTCGAAAACCGTGGCCATGGCCACCAACAGGATGAGGGGGGGGAACGCCAGCAAGGAGTCGGCCAAAATGCCCACCCCACTGTCCAGCGGCCCCCGGAAATAGCCCGCGGCGATACCGATGATGCCGCCTATCGCCAGCCCTATCGCCACCGCACCCAAGCTGATTATCAGCGAGGTTCGAGCCCCCCACATCACCCCGCCCAAGATGTCCAGCTCCTGGGAGTTGGTGCCCAGCGGATGCCGGGAGAACAGGTCGGGTCGCAGCCTCAAACCCTCGCCGAAGGAGTTCTTCACCAGCTTGGACTCCGGCAGCGGCAGCCAGGAAACGGTGATGGCCGACAGCCCCACCAACACCAGCCAGAAGCCGCACAACCATCCGACGGTGTCGAATCCCGCCCCCCAACGCCTCTGGCACAATGCGTCCAGGCCGAAGTACGCGCCCACGGCACCGACCAACACCAAAAGCACCCTGATCTCCGCGGTCACCTCGTTGAGCAGCTCGGTTCCAATCAGGATCGAAGCAATGCCTATCGGAAGCAACAACGAGAACCCAATGGATCGGGGCTTGGCGCTTCGAGCCTCGATCAATGCTTCCCCCTCGCCCTGAGGCACAACCGCAACCCCGGAGCTAGACACGACCCCGCCTTGTTCTGGAAGCCACTCCCAGGAAGAAACAGTGGAGATCCCTCACGGAGCTAGACACGGCCCCGCCTGATTCTCGGATCCAGGTATTGGTAAGAAATATCGATGATGGCGTTCAACAGCACGTATCCCACTGCCAGCACCAGCACACCCCCCTGCACGATGGTGTAGTTCTTGGGAATGACCCCGGTGCCCACGATCAGCTTGCCCAGCCCCTCCAGACCAAAAATCGTCTCGATGATGACGGTACCGCCGATCAATCGGCCCAAGGTGATACCGGCCACCGTTATGAGCGAGAACGATGATGGCCGCAGAGCATCGCGAAACAAGATCCGCCACTGGGGCATGCCCTTGGCTCGAGCCGACAACACGAACTGCTCCTGGAGAGTCGAGAGCATGTCCGCTCGCAAAAGGCGGGTGAACACGGCGATCTCGGTCAACGCAAGCGCCAACGCCGGCAAGAACAAGGAGAGGATCTGCTCCCGCCAGTTGTCGTCGTAACGGTGGGACGCCGTACGGGGAAAGTCGGGCCACTGGACGTAAACCCATAGCAATAGTCCGGTTGCCACCAACGCGGCGGCTCCGTAGCCGACCCATCCGGAAACGTCGGAACGGTCCTGGCCGAGCCTGACGACGGCCAGGTAGGCCAACCTCAAGGCGATCAGTCCAACGCCCACCACCCAGATCCAACGAGGAATGGACTCGTGGAACACGAAGAAGAAGATGAACAAGAGTCCGGCCAAAAAAGTTGGCACCGAAATGAACCCGAACATGGTTCCGCTCACCAACCGGTCAACTCTGGTTCCGGCTGCCTGGGCCGACCACACGCCCAGGAAGATCGAGATGAAAAACGACATGCCCAGGGCCATGGCGGCCAGCCGCAGGGTTGGTCCCACCCGGGATCGCAGCAAATCGGTGACCGGCTCGTTGGGGGGCCGCAACGACTGGCCCAGGTCTCCGACGACAGCACCGCTCAACCAGTCCACGTACCGTTCGGTGATGGGCTTGTTCAGACCGAGCGATTTTCTGATCGCTTCCAGGTCCTCCACCGTGGCATCGGTGCCCAAGGCCGCAGCCGCCGGATCGCCCGGTATCAGATCAACCAGAAAGAACGTGGCCAAGGACACGAGGAAGAGCACCGGCACGAGCCGCACCAGCTTCAAGCCGATTGCCCGCAGCACGGTGCTCCCCCTCTCCTAGGGTTTCATAGGTTGCATAAGTTGCAGCCTGCTCTCGGCCCGCTCAGTTCTGGATGTAGGCATCCCCGAACAGGAAGATCGTGGCCGAGGAGCGCTCCACGCCCTTGATGTCGTCGGCCAGGGCCAATCCTTCCTCGGTCACCGAGTAGATCATGGCGGGAAGATGTTCGGCCCACACGCATTGCACCGCGGCCAGAACCGCCCGTTGATCCTCCACCGTGGCCGCGCCGTACATCTGCGCCAGGGCGTCGTCCATGTCGGGATGTCCGAAGGCCAGGCGGTTGGAGGGACTCTGCGAGTTGAAGTTGTCGTTGAGGGCCGCAACCCAGGTCGCGCTGTCGGCGTTGGCCCCCCAACCGGCCATCTCGTAGTTGGCCTGCACGATCACCGCAGGGATCAGCACCGTGGTGATCGGGCCGAGATCCACATCCACGTCGAAACCAACCGCCTCCAGCATCCCCTCGACGGCTTGGGCGATCTCGGGGCCGGGATCGGTATCGGCATGCACCAAGTACAGCGAGCCGTCCCAGCCGATGTCCGCCTTCACCTCATCGACCAGCGCCGAGGCGGCATCGGGATCGTAGGCCGGCTCCCGGTCGGCGCACTCCTGCATCTCGGGCGACCACAACAAGGTGCCCTCGGCGGCGAGGGTGTTGGTCGTTTTGAGCTTGCCCTCGAACGCCCGGTCGCTGATGATGTCCCGGTTGATGGCATGGTGGATGGCTTGGCGGATTCTGAAGTCGCTGCCGATCACATCGGCACCTCGTACCCCGTGGTTGATTATGAACATCCCGCCCAGGTTCTGATCCTCGCTGCTCAAGGTGGTTCCGGCTTCTCGGGCTTCGGCGAACACGCGGGGATCACGCAAAAAGGCGGCGTTGAAGTCGCCGGCTTGGAACGCCTCCCAGTTGGCCACCGAGCTGCCCGGGAAGGTGAACTCGATCTCCTCGATGCACACCGGGCCACCCCAGTAGTCGTCGCGGGCTCGCAGCGTCGTTCTCACGTTGGGCTCCACTTCGGCCACCTCGTAGGGACCGAAGCTGGCCGCGTTCACCAGCTCGGGACTGACCGCCAGCCGGTTGCGCACGAGGCGGGCCGCGCTGGTTTCCTCGGTGGCGTTGTCGGCTTCCTCGGCCAGAAGCTGCTCTATGACCCGGGGGTTCACGATCATTCCGGGTTCGTCGCTCAACAACGAGGGGAAGGTGCTCCACCCCCGGGAGAGGCGGAGAACAACCGTGTCGTCGTCGGGCACCTCGGTGTTGTCGAAGTCGATGATGGCGACCGAGCCGGCGGCTCGATTGTTCATGCCGTCGCCCCGGCCGTCGAAGTAGCGCATCAACGAATCAACCACGTCCTGGGCCACCAGAGCATCGCCGTTGCCGTAGGTGATGCCCGAGCGAATCTTCAAAGTCCACTCGGTGAAGTCGTCGTTGGGGGTCAAGGACTCCGCCACCCTGCCGCTGTAGGCACCGGACTCGGGATCGAACCTCATCAGCACGTCCCAGACGTTCACGAGCTGGGTTCCACCCACCAGGGCTCCGCTGCTGCCCGTCGGATCCATGCTGGCGTTGGGGGCGTAGACCGCGTAGTCCACCTTCGTGCCCTCCACGGTGGCCTCGCAGCCTCCGGCCATCCCATCCTCCGACCCGGTGTCGCCACCGTCGGCCGAGGCATGGTCATCGTCGTCGTCGGCCGGGGCCGGTTCGTCATCGTCGTCGTCGGCCGGATCATCGCCGTCGGCCGGGGCCGGATCGTCGCCGCCGTCATCGGTCCCCTGGGTGGCGGTGGGCTCCGGCCCGGTCGTCACCCCGTCGTCGTCATCGTTGCCGCACGCCGCGGCCACCAGGCCCAATGCCAAAAAAAGCACCAACAGTTTCCAGAGCCGAACAGACATCAGCGATTACCCCCATCAGATTAAGGTTCAGGCACTCTAGATGAACCGGACGAACGGGGCAAACAATCCCGACGCCGGCGAGAACCGTGGGGAACTGGAGCCCGACACCGGCAGCCTCCTCGTTGACCGAGCATCCGTTGCCCGGACTTCGGGGAACCCGTCCGGCGCGAGCAACCGGCAGCCTCCTCGTTGACCGAGCATCCGTTGCCCGGACTTAGGGGAACCCGACTCGCCGGTGCTACCGAACCTCGTGAGCCATGGCCGCGGCGAACTCCCCGGTGCTCAGATCATCCAGCCGCCATGTGGTGCCGGGCATGGAGGGGAACCGGCAGATGCTGCTGGTGGCCCCGCGCCACATCTCCAGGGGAATCTCGAATCGGGACAGGCCCTTGGCCGACGAGATGCCGCCGCCCTCGGCCTTGGCCACCGCCTCCTTGAGCGTCCAGAGCCGCAACCAGGAAAGAGACCCCTGGTCAGCTCCTTGCTCCTCATCCCTCTGGTTCTGGTCGAGGTCCCCCTGGTTCTGGTCGAGGTGCTCGAAAAGTCCCTCCAAATCGGCTCTCTCGCTCGGACCGGCAATGGCCCTGATCACCCTGGCCGGATCGTGACGACGCAGAGCAAGGTCCTCGACGTCCACACCGATACGTCCCCCGGGAGCAACCGCAATCATCCCATGGCGGCCGCTGTGACTCACGTTGAAGCTCACCGCCACCGGGTTCCCGTCCACTTGGCCGACAGGTTTGCCGTGCTCGGTGGCCACAAACGCCAACGATTCGTTGGCACACCCCATCCGACGACAGACGATGGCCCTCAGCGCGGCTCGGCACAACACGAACCGCCGTCGAGCATCGAGTGACCCAAAACTCTGCCGCCGCGAACGCTCCTGTTCGTCGAGCCATCCCAGAGCCTCGGCCTCGCGCCCCTCATGGGGCACCAGATCGACGTGGAAGACCGAAACGTCATCGACCCTTCCGAACAGGTGCCACCACCGATCCTCACCCAAAAGCGTCAACAACGTCCATGGACGTTACACCCAGGGACTCATCCCCCAGAATCAGGTATCCACCAAACCGGGGCGCCCCCCGTGACAGCCCCCGGTCTTGTCCGAGGCGGCACCAGAAGACTTATTTTTGGCTCAGAGACTTGACCGGGGGGGGGGGGGGGGGCGATACTCGCCCCATGATTGAATCCAGGTTTTGGGGTCGTGGCGTCGGCCGTGTCCGGCGGGTTGCCCGGACTTCGACAAGAGACCGGAAGTTTTGTTGGTCGGCTGTTGGGGTGGTTGTGGTGTTGTTGGCCACAGTGTTGGTGCCGGTTGGCGGTGTTGGCGCGCAGCAGAAGGTTGGGCCGTCGACGGTTCTTGGGCCCGGTGGGGCCACTCGGCCGGATGCGGTGGCCGGTCATGGTCGGGTGACGTTGTCGTGGCGGGCCCCGGACTCTGATGGTGGCAGTCCGATCGTGGGTTACGAATACACTTACTCCTCGGGTGCTTTGGGTTCCACCAAGGTTGATGTGGGGGTGTGGTACCCGGTTCCGGGCAGCACTGGTTCAACCACTTCTTATACCGTCACCGGTCTGGAAAACGGTAAGATCTATCTTTTCAAGCTCCGGGCGGTTAATGCCGCGGGCCAAAAGGGCAGCATCGAAGACGCGTACGAGATCGATGGGGCTACTCCCACCACTGTTCCGCAGGCTCCTGGGGGTTTGAAGGCCATTCCGAGTGACTCGAAGATCACCTTGAGTTGGACGCGGCCCGACATTAGTGATGGGCAGACCGCGGTGACCGGGTGGACCGCGATAACAAGTTACGAGTACCAACAAAAAACCGGTGACGGGGATTGGACTTCCTGGAACGTAATCCCCGGTTCTTATAGAGATTTGGATGATTTCGAGGTCATGGGTTTGACCAACGGTGTGACCTATCGGTTCAGGCTTCGAGCCGTGAACGTCAACGGTGCGGGCCCCGCTGCCGAGTCTGGACCGGTAGTGGCTTCGAGCACACCGGGCCGCCCCCAGCAAGTTAGAGCCACACCCGGCGACGAGTCGGTCGCCTTGTCGTGGGTGGCGAGCAGTGACGGGGGTTCGCCGATCATCGGGTGGGAGTACCGGGGTGCTGACGATGATACCGGCATTACCTCCGACACTGCGTGGACCAGGATCCCCGGCAGTGGCGCGGGCACCACTTCTTATGTGGTCACCGGCCTGGACAACACCAAGGAATACCGGTTCCAGGTTCGGGCAGTGAACATCAACGGTGAGGGCACCGAGTCCTCTCGTACCGCTCTTGTCGGTCCCGGCAGTGTTCCTGGTGCCGTACCGAACGGTCCTCCTGTCGATGAGGGGTATTGGTTCATGCAGACTCCGGGGGAGGACTTCATCACCTTGCAGTGGTCGGGGCCCCGCGATGCCGATGGTGAGTTGGCCGACGGGGGTTCCCCTTTGATTCGTTATGAGTACCAGCAGAAAGCCGGTGACGGCCAGTGGGGCCAGTGGACCCCCGTACCCGGCGACCAGACCTTCTGGACCGACGAACCTCTCGTCGTGGCCACGCTGGACAATAACGGTTCCAGGACCTACAAGGTCACCGGTTTGGCCGCGGGCACGCCGTACCGGTTCAGAATCAGAGCGGTGAACCGTATCGGCCCAGGCCCCTACGCGGAAACCTCCAAGAATATATATCCAGGCACTGTGCCCTCGGCTCCGTCCAATATGTCCGGGCGGGCCGTCTGGGACGTGCGCGCGGCTCACGCGAGCGCGGTTTTGTCATGGACTCCCGGCAGCGATGGTGGTTCTCCCATCACCGCTTGGGAGTACAAGCGGGCCGATTCCGTCGAGGATTTGGCTGCCAAGACCGAGTGGATTCGGTTGTGCGACAGCACGGGAGGCACGGATTACCTGGCCGCGGACACCACCACCGCGCAGGAGTGCGCCGGGTTGAGCACTTTAACTCTTCCCCGCCAACTGGCGGACGGAACCAAGCCCGATAGCATTTCCGGTTTCACCGGAGATCATTATTTTGTTGTGCGGGCGGTGAACGGTTTCGGTGATGGTTTTTCGTCCGCGGTCACCAGGGTGAAGGTCGATTCCGAGCAGCAGCTTCCGGGAGCACCTCCGTGGGTAACCATACCCTATTATGTGGACTCCCCCAGCAGTGGAGGCAAGCCCCGGGTCACGTACATAACTGGATCCAACCTGACCATTCCCGGTGGTAAAGCTGTTGTAAACAGAACTGAGATTTCTTGGAAAGCAGGGGATGGTCCCTGGGGTCCGTGGACCCCGGCCACCCCTTTCGCCCAACGCGTGGCTATCGACTTCAAAATCGGTGAGACCTACCAAGCGAGGTTGCGGCACAACAACTCCAACGGTCCGGGTCCGGTCACCGAGAGTCCCGCTTTCGTTTACGGCGGACCACCGCTGCCCGGCGGAGGTTCGATCCGCGGCTCGGCCGGCGGCTCCACCGGTGATTTCACCAGCGAGCTTCCCGTCCTTCGAGCGGACGCGGGGACAAGTATGGTGACCTTGAGCCTCAGGGACACCGCCGCGGCCGACTCCCCGATCTCGACCAGGAGCCAGATGGAAAACCTCGGCGGCACCATCCGCTGGGAGTACTCCTACAAGGTCGCCGACGGCGACTGGGGGGAGTGGACGTTCGTCAATACCGGCTTGCAGTTCAACGACAGTCAAGAGCTCGAAATCGACGGTCTCGGCAACGGCGTGGCGCATCAATTCAGGATTCGCGCCGCTCTGGGCTCGTTGCCCGGTATAGCCCTGGAGTCGAAACCGGTGACCCCCGGGGTTGCTCCACCGGCTCCGGCAGGATTGGAAGCACAAGGCGGCGATCGACAAGTGACCCTGGCGTGGACGTCGGCGGGTAGCGGCGGCCCGGCGATCACCAAGTGGCAGTACTGCAACTTCTCCACCGCCTGCGACGCCGAGGACGAGTGGACCGACGCACCCCGCAACAACACGCCCACTACCTCGGTGGTGGTGCGGAGCTTGACCAACGGCACCGCCTACACCTTCAGGGTCAGAGCCTGGAACGCCATCGGTGCCGGAGCCGCCGCCCAGACGTTGCCCGTCACCCCGGGCCGGGTGCCATCTGCTCCGGTGCGAGCCCTGGTCGAGGCCGGTGACGCCCAGGTCACGTTCAGGGTCACCAAACCATCGCTGGCAGCGCTTTCGGACGATTCGGCGACCGTTCGCGGTGATCGGGTGACCGGGTACCAGGTTCGCAAAAAACGCGCCGGTGAACCGTGGGAGGCCTGGGAAACTCTGGGCACCACAAGGCCGAAGACCGCGAACTTCAAGACGGACCGCCCGTCGGCGGAAACCTCCGCGGTGGTACGCAACCTGGAGAACGGTGTCAGCTACACCTTCCAGGTACGAGCGGTGAACGCCTACGGACCGGGCCCCCATGTGGAGACCTCCGCGGTGGTGCCCATCGGCGCTCCCACCGCAGGAGCGCTGAACGCCCGCGCCGGCGATACCCAGGTGGTGCTGTCGTGGGCCGGGGCCGCCTCCAGTGGAAGCACGATCACCGGCTGGCAGTACCGCCAACGCCAGGGCGACGGCGGCTACGGAGGGTGGACCGACATCGAAAACAGTGGTCCTGCCACTGCTTCTCATACGGTGACCGGTTTGTCCAACGGGATCGGCTACCGGTTCGCGGTACGGGCGGCGACCGCCAACCGGCAGGTGAGTGGGGATCCGTTCGAGTCCGAGACCGTCACCCCGTCCACCACCCCACCACAGCCGGCCGAGGTGACCGCTTCTCGCGGCGATCGCCAAGTGACGCTGTCGTGGACCGCGGGCACCCCCGGTGAACCCGGTACTGCCACCTGGGCGTCGCCCACCACCGGTTGGCAGTACCGGATGAGAACCGGCGACGGTGCCTTCGCGACCTGGACCGACATCGCCGACAGCGACGCCACCACCACCAGCCACACCGTCACCGAACTGATCAACGGTGTCGTCTACACCTTCGAGGTGCGGGCGATGAACGCCATGGGAGCCGGTGCCGCCGGATCCGACTCGGCCACCCCCGCAGTGGTACCCCCTGCGCCGACTCTGGCTGCCGAGGCCGGGGACACGGCGGTCACCCTGTCGTGGACACCCAACGGTGATGGTGGTTTGGCGATCACCGGCTGGCACGTGCGAACCGGCGACGGCGAATGGGCCGATCTGGCCACCTCAGATGCCAACACCGTGGTTGTACCCAACCTCGACAACGGGACGGCCTACACCTTCGAGGTACGGGCCACCAACGCCGTCGGTGCCGGCGAGGCCGCCACCGCGTCGGCCACCCCCGCAGGAACACCGCCTGCGCCGACGGTGACCGCCGACGCCGGCGACGAAATAGTGACCCTGACATGGACATCCAACGGCGACAACGGTTCGCCAATCACCGGCTGGCACGTGCGAACCGGCGACGGCGAATGGGTGGACCTGGCTGCTGATGCCACCGGCCATGTCGTTTCCAACTTGGTCAACGGAACCGCCTACACCTTCGAGATGCGAGCCACCAACGCCATGGGCGACGGCGCGGTCGCCACCGAGTCGGCCACCCCCGCGGCGGTTCCATCAGCCCCCGAGGTGAGCGTTGCCGGCAACGACGGGGAAATCACCTTGTCGTGGGCCTCGACCGATGACGGTGGCTCGCCCATCACTGGCTGGCACTACCGCATGCGAATTGGGGTCGGCGACTACGGCGAGTGGACCATGATGGCCGCCGACACCAACAGTGCGAGCCTCACCGGTTTGGACACCGGCACCGGCGAAGTGGCCTACGTCTTCGAGGTCAGAGCCACCAACGCCATCGGCGACGGCGCGGTGACCACCTCCGATCCGGTAGTTCCGACTTCGGCTCCGCCGGTGGGCGACGACTACTACTCAGGCGTGGTCGATGGCCCCGACTTCTGCGCCGACCGGTCGTTGGGCGGGGCCCGCTTGTTCGCCCTCGACTCAGACGGCGACGGCGTGGCCGACACCTGCTCGCTGCCGTACACCCGCCGCGAAGCCATTGCTCGTCAGAACGCAGTGGTCACTTTGGCCAACCGCTACCTCGACCAGTACCAAGTGCTGGTCAACGCCGCCTGCGCCGCCGAGCCCAACGGCGACGAGGCCTGCGGTGATGACACGTTGGCCGCTCCGGGATACGCGCCGATCAACGACGGTGGCCCCTACTACTCGGGGATCATCACCGGTCCCGGCTACTGTGCCAACCGCTCGCTGGGCGGGCCCACCACCTACCCGCTGGACAGCGACGGCGACGGCGTGGCCGACGTCTGTTCGTTGCCCTATTCCCGCCGCGAGGCCATAGCCCGCCAAAAAGCCGGCGACGCTCTCGCCGCCATGCACCTCGCCGAGTTCAAAACCGCACTCACCGAGGAATGCCGCCGACTGCGGGGCACCGACTACGGCGACACCCCCGCAGACCTCGCCGCCGACGTCTGCGGACGCTGACAAGATCCCAAAACCCAAACCCAATCAGTTGTGCCCCCCGGGTTCGCCCGGGGGGGCACAACACTTCCTGAAGCGCTTCTCGACCCCGGTGCCGGGACCGTGGTCTCCTCAAGGCTGGTGCCCGGGGGTACGACACCGGGAGGCATTCATGGTTTCTGTGTGCAGGCCGTGACAGCCCCCGGTCTTGTCCGAGGCGGCACCAAAAGACTTATTTTTGGCTCAGAGACTTGACCGGGGGGGGGGGGGGGCGATACTCGCCCCATGATTGAATCCAGGTTTTGGGGTCGTGGCGTCGGCCGTGTCCGGCGGGTTACCCGGACTTCGACAAAAGACCGGAAGTTTCGCTGGGCGGCTGTCGGGACGGTCGTGGTGTTGTTGGCTGCGGTGTTGGTGCCGGTTTCCGGTGCTGGCGCGCAGGCCGGGCCGACGAAGGTTCTGGGGCCCGGTGGGGGTGACACTGATCCGGTCGCGGCACCCGGTTTCGGTCGGGTGACGTTGACGTGGAGCGCCCCGACTGGTGATGGTGGTAGTCCGATCGTGGGTTACGAGTACACCTATTCCTCGGGCCCTTCGGGATCCGAGACCGACAAGAGGGTGTGGTACCCGATCCCGGGAAGCACCGGTTCCACCACTTCCTACACCGTCACCGGTCTGCGAAACGGTCAGTCCCACACCTTCAAACTTCGGGCCGTCAACGCCGCGGGCCAAAAAGGCACCAGCAGCGACGACGCCAACAGCGTCACTCCCACCGCTTTGCCGCAAGCCCCCGGAGGTTTGAGGGCCGACCCGGCCGACTCGAAGATCACCTTGAGTTGGACGCAGCGCAACAGCAGTAGCGGGCAGACCGCGGCCACCGGGTGGTTGAACCTGGACCGCTACGAATACCAACAAAAAACCGGCGACGAGGACTGGACCTCCTGGAACATCGTTCCCGGCTCCGACAAAAACACGCAACAGTTCGAAATCACCGGCTTGACCAACGGAGTGACCTACCGATTCAGGCTCCGAGCTGTCAACGCCAACGGTGCGAGCCCCGGCACCGAGGCCGGACCGGTGGTGGCCTCGGGCACACCGGGCCGCCCCCGACAGGTAAGGGCTGTACCGGGCGACGAATCGGTCGCCTTGTCGTGGTCGGCGAGCAGCGACGGGGGCTCACCGATCATCGGGTGGGACTACCGAGGCGCACACGAGATCAGCAGTGCTGGCGGCATTCCGGTCGACACACCGTGGACCAGGATCCCCGGCAGCGGAGCAGGCACCACTTCTTATGTGGCCACCGGCCTGGACAACACCAAGAACTACCGCTTCCAGGTTCGCGCGGTGAACATCAACGGTGCCGGCACCCCGTCTTCCAGTACCGCTAGTCTCGATCCTGGCAGCGTTCCCGGTGCCATACCCACCGGTGCGCCCGACGGGGAGACCACTTGGTTCAGGCAGGAACCGGGGGAGGACTCGATCACCTTGAAGTGGGCAGAACCTCAAGGTGTTACGCGCATGAACGACGGGGATTCCCCTTTGATTCGTTACGAGTACCAGCAAAAGGTCGGTGGTGGCGAGTGGAGCCAGTGGATGACCATCCCTGCCGACCGAACATTCCTAAGCACTCGTGGGACAAACGATGAAAGTTCAACCGAGTTGGCCAAGGTGGACATGGCAGGGGCCAGGGCGTACAAGGTCCCCGGTTTGACCCCGGGCACACCCTACCGGTTCAGGATTCGTGCGGTTAATCGCATCGGTGCCGGCCCCTATGTGGAGACCACCAAGGATATATATCCGGGCACGGTGCCCTCGGCTCCGTCGAATTTTTCCATCTCGTCTGAATGGAACACGCGTATAGCGGGGGCGTGGGCTACTTTGTCGTGGACTCCAGGCAGCGATGGTGGTTCCCCGATCACCGGCTGGCGGTACAAAGTTGTCACAAACCTAGACGACCTGGCTGGTAATTCTGGGTGGGTCTATTTGTGCGACAGCACGGGAGGGACGAGTGACCTGGATACGGATCCCACGACCGCTGAGGAGTGTGCCCGGTTGAGCAGCGTCACGTTGCCTCGCCCTCCTTTGCCCGGCAAGACCGACAGCCCTGATAGTGCGATGTCCGAAGGCATTGTTGCTCATGCTTATTTTATCTTGCAAGCGGTGAACAGTTTCGGAGAAGGTTACCGGTCGTCAGTGGTTCAAATAAAAACCGGTAGGTACTCGCATGTTCCGAGTGCCCCTGAGTGGGTGCATTTGCTCTGGTACCTGGACAACCCTAATACCGGCGGCAAACCCAGGATCGTACTTTACAAGCCCTACGATCCCACTAAGGACTCTCCATATATAGCTGATAGAAATCAGTTGGAGTATTCCTGGAAGGTCGGGGATGGTTCCTGGGGTCCTTGGAGGCCGAATGGAACCGCTACTTTCACGTCTTTCGACGACATGGACTTCAAGATCGGAGAGACCTACCAGATACGGTACCGGGCGAAGAACGCCAACGGCCCGGGCCCGTCCACCGAGAGTCCCAAATTCGTGTTCGGTGCTCCGCCGCTGCCCGGCGGCGATCCGTTCTGGGGGCCGAACAACGACGGTACTGGTGCCACGGGAGCACTGCCGGTTCTTCGGGCGGCTCCGGGGGCCAGCAAGGTGACCTTGAGCCTCAGATCCACCGCCACGGCCAGCGCGGCGATAGCAAAGACCGAGACGGACAATCTTGTCGGTACCATCCGCTGGGAGTACTCCTACAAGGTCGCCGACGGCGATTGGGGCGAGTGGACCTTCGCCAACAACGGCAAACAGTTCAGCACCGGCACCGGCGACGGCGGCGAGTTCGTGGTCGATGGTCTTAGCAACGGCGTGGAGCATCGGTTCAGGGTTCGCGCCGTGCTGGGTTCGCTGCCCGGTATAGCCCTGGAGTCGGGTCCGGTCACCCCCGGGGTCGCACCACCGGCCCCCGCAGGATTGGAAGCACAAGGCGGTGATCGACAGGTGACCCTGACGTGGACGTCGGCGGGTAGTGGCGGCCCGGCGATCACCAAGTGGCAGTACTGCGACTTCTCCACCGCCTGCGACGCCGCGGACGACTGGACCGACGTGCCCCGCAGCCACGCCGCCACCACCTCGGTGGTGGTGGTGCCGAGCTTGACCGCGAGCTTGACCAACGGCACCGCCTACACGTTCAGGGTTCGGGCGGTGAACGCCATCGGTGCCGGAGCCGCGGCTCAGTCGTTGCCGGTGACCCCGGGTCGGGTGCCATCGGCTCCGGTGCGGGCGTTGGTCGAGGCCGGTGATGCCCAGGTGACGTTCAGGGTCACCAAACCGGCGCTGCTTGCGCTTTCGGACGATTCGGTGACCGTTCGTGGCGATCGGGTGACCGGGTACCAGGTTCGCAAGAAGCATGCCGGCGAACCGTGGGAGGCCTGGGAGGCTTTGGGCACCACGGTGCCGAAGACCGCGAACTTCAAAACGGACCGCCCGTCGGCGGAAACCTCCGCGGTGGTACGCAACCTGGAGAACGGCATCAGCTACACCTTCCAGGTTCGAGCGGTGAACGCCTACGGGTCGGGCCCCCATGTGGAGACCTCCGCGGTGGTACCCATCGGTGCCCCCACCGCGGGAAGCCTGAACGCCCGAGCCGGCGACACCGAGGTGGTGCTGTCGTGGGCCGGTTCCGCTTCCGCCGGCAGCACGATCACCGGTTGGCAGTACCGCCAACGCCAAGGCGACGGCGGCTACGGGTCGTGGACCGATATCGCCAACAGCGGCCCCGCCACCACCACTCTTACCGTGACCGGTTTGTCCAACGGGATCGGCTACCGGTTCGCGGTGCGGGCGGTGACCGCCAACCAGCAGGTCAAGGGATTCGAGTTCGAGTCCGACACCGTCACCCCGTCCACCACCCCACCCCGACCGACCCAGGTCACCGCGGCTCGCGGCGACCGCCAGGTGATGCTGTCGTGGACCGCGGGCAGTGCCGGTGAACCCGGTACTGCCACCTGGGCGTCGCCCACCACCGGTTGGCAGTACCGGATGAGAACCGGCGACGGCGACTTCGCGACGTGGACCGACGTCCCCGGTAGCGACGCGGCCACCACCGGCCACACCATCACCGATCTGATCAACGGTGTCGCGTACACGTTCGAGGTGCGGGCGGTGAACGCCATGGGAGCCGGCGAGGCCGGGTCCGATTCGGCCACACCCGCAGTGGCACCCCCCGCGCCGACGCTGGCCGCCGAGGCCGGGGACATGGCGGTCACCTTGTCGTGGACTCCCAATGGTAATGGCGGTTCGGCGATCACCGGTTGGCAGTCCCGCACCGGTGACGGCGAGTGGGCCGATCTGGCCGCCTCCGATGCCAACACCGTGGTCGTACCCAACCTGGACAACGGAACCGCCTACACCTTCGGGGTGCGGGCGGTGAACGCGGTCGGTGCCGGTGCGGCCGCTACTGCGTCGGCCACCCCCGCGGGAACACCGCCGGCGCCGACGGTGACCGCCGAGGCCGGCGACATGATGGTGATGTTGTCGTGGACCTCCAACGGTGACAACGGTTCGCCGATCACCGGCTGGCAGGTGCGCACCGGCGACGGCGAGTGGGCCGACCTCGCTGCCGACACGACTAGCCATGTCGTTTCCGACTTGGTCAACGGCACGGCCTACACCTTCGGGGTGCGGGCCACCAACGCCATGGGCGACGGCGCGGTAACCACCGAGTCGGCCACCCCCGCGGCGGTTCCATCAGCCCCTGAGGTGACCGTTACCGGCGACGACGGGGAGATCACCTTGTCGTGGACATCCACCGGTGACGGCGGCTCGCCGATAACCGGCTGGCACTACCGCATGCGAATTGGGGTCGGCGATTACGGCGAGTGGACCATGATGGCCGCCGATGCAGAAGGGGCGAGCCTGACCGGTTTGGACACCGGCACCGGAGCGGTGGCCTACACGTTCGAGGTCAGAGCCACCAACGCGATCGGCGACGGCGCGGTGACCACCTCCGATCCGGTGCTGCCGACTTCGGCCCCGCCGGTGGACGACGACTACTACTCCGGGGTGGTCGATGGCCCCGACTTCTGCGCCGACCGATCGCTGGGCGGAACTCGCCTGTTCGCCCTCGACGCAGACGGCGACGGCGTGGCCGACACCTGCTCGCTGCCCTACACTCGCCGCGAAGCCATCGCCCGCCAGAACGCGGTAATCACCCTGGCCAACCGCCACCCCGACCAATACCGAGCCCTGGTCAACGCGGCGTGCGCCGCCGAACCCAACGGCGATCAGGCCTGCGGTGGTGACACGCTGGCCGCTCCGGGATACGCGCCGATCAACGACGGCGGCCCCTACTACTCGGGCACCATCACCGGCCCCGGCTACTGCGCCAACCGCTCGCTGGGCGGGCCCACCACCTACCCGCTGGACAGCGACGGCGACGGCGTGGCCGACGTCTGTTCGTTGCCCTATTCCCGCCGCGAGGCCATAGCCCGCCAAAAAGCCGGCGACGCTCTCGCCGCCATGCACCTCGCCGAGTTCAAAACCGCACTCACCGAGGAATGCCGCCGACTGCGGGGCACCGACTACGGCGACACCCCCGCAGACCTCGCCGCCGACGTCTGCGGACGCTGACAAGATCCCAAAACCCAAACCCAATCAGTTGTGCCCCCCGGGTCCGCCCGGGGGGCACAACACATCCCAAAGCGCTTCTCGGCCCCGGTGCCGGGACCGTGGTCTCCTCAAAGCTGGTGCCCGGGGGCACAACACCGGGGAGACATTCATGGTTTCTGTGTGCGGGCCGTGGCGGTCTCAGACTTGTCAGGGGGTATGACAGCTTCTGGGAATTTTTTATTCTAGAGACTTGACCGGGGGGGGGGGGGGGCGATACTCGCCCCATGATTGAATCCAGGTTTTGGAGCCGTGCCCTCGGCCGTGCCCGGCGGGTTGCTAGGACTTCGACAAAAGACCGGAAGTTTTGTTGGACGGCTGTCGGGACGGTCACGGTGTTGTTGGCCACGGTGTTGGTGCCGGTTTCCGGTGTCGGTGCGCAGCAGCAGGTGGGGCCGACGCAGGTTCTTGGGCCCATTAGGGGCAGTACCGCGCCGGTTGCGGTGGCCGGTCATGGGCAGGTGACGTTGACCTGGGGAACTCCGACCAGTGATGGTGGCAGTCCGATCGTGGGCTACGAGTACACCTACTCCTCGGGCCCTTCGGGGTCCGAGACCGACAAGGGGGTGTGGTATCCGATTCCGGGGAGCACCGGTTCCACCACTTCTTATACCGTCACCGGCTTGCAAAACGGTCAGTCCTATATTTTCAAGCTTCGGGCGGTGAACGCCGCGGGCCACAAGGGCAACAGCGAAAACGCTTACAATGCCAACCGGGTCATTCTCACCACTGTTCCACAGGCTCCGAGAGGTTTGAAGGCCACTCCGAGGGACTCGAAAATCACCTTGAGTTGGACATCGCCCGGTATTAGTGATGAGCAGAGCGGGTGGACCGCGATAACAGGTTACGAGTACCAGCAAAAACCCGGTGACGGGGATTGGACTTCCTGGAACATAGTCCCCGGTTCTGATAGAGATTCGGACGATTTCGAGGTGACGGGTTTGACCAACGGTGTGATCTATCGATTCAGGCTTCGGGCCGTGAACGTCAACGGTGCGGGCCCCGGTGCCGAGTCGGAACCGGTAGTGGCTTCGAGCACACCGGGCCGCCCCCAAGAAGTCACAGCCACACCCGGCGACGAGTCGGTCACTTTGTCGTGGTCGCCGAGCGGCGACGGGGGTTTGCCGATCATCGGGTGGGAGTACCGAGGCTCCCACAAAAATAGCGGCATTCCTTCCGACACTCCGTGGACCAGGGTCCCCGGCAGCGGTGCGGATACCACTTCTTATGTGATCACCGGGTTGGACAACACCAAGAAATACCGCTTCCAGGTTCGGGCGGTGAACATAAACGGTGCCGGTACCCCGTCCTCCAGTACCGCCGTTGTCGATCCCGGCAGCGTTCCCGGTCCCGTGCCGAACGGTCCCCCTATCCCTGAAGACTATTGGTTCATGCAGACCCCCGGGGAGGATTTCATAACCTTGCAGTGGTCGGGGCCTCGCGACATCAACGATAATTTTATCGACGGGGGTTCCCCTTTGATTCGTTACGAATACCAGCAGAAAACCGGCGACGGCCAGTGGGGCCAGTGGATCACCATACCCGGCGACCAGACCTTCCAAACCACCGGTGTCGTGGCCAACCTGGACCATGTAAGCATCAAGATCTACAAGGTCACCGGCTTGACTGCCGGCACACCGTACCGGTTCAGAATCCGCGCTGTGAACCGTATCGGTGCGGGCCCCTATGCGGAGTCTTCCAAGGATACATATCCAGGCACGGTACCTTCAGCCCCGTCGGAGTTCTCCGGGCAGGTCCACTGGGACGAGCGTGAAGGTTTGGGGAAAGTTACTTTGTCGTGGACTCCCGGCAGCGACGGTGGTTCCCCCATCACCGGCTGGGAGTACAAATGGAACGGCACAAGCGTGGAACGATTGGCTGCCAAGGAAGCATGGGTCTATTTGTGCGACAGCACGGGGGAAACGAGTTACCTGGATACGGATCCCACGACCGCGGAGGAGTGTGCCGGGTTGAGCACCGTCACGTTGCCCCGTCCCCCGTTCCCCGACAAAACTAGCAGTCCCGATTCTTATCCAGGTATGATTCCCGATAATTACTTTGTCTTGCGGGCGATAAACAGTTTCGGCAAAGGTTACACGTCGCCGGTGATAAGATTGAAAAGCGAACGATTGTCACGGGCCCCGGGGGCACCTGGATGGGTGACCCTGCTCTGGTACACGGACGACCCGAGCAATGGCGGAAAACCCAGAATCGTACTTCCTACACCGTACGATCCCGCTGGGCCTCCCGGCTCTAGTGACAACTATAGAGCTTCCAGGAACCAGTTGGAGTATTCCTGGAAAGTTGGAAATGGTTCCTGGGGTCCTTGGAGGCCGAATGGAACCGCTACTTTCACGTCTTTCGACGACATGGATTTCAAGATCGGAGAGACGTACCAGATACGGTACCGGGCGAAGAACGCCAACGGCCCGGGCCCGTCCACCGAGAGTCCCGAATTCGTGTTCGGCGGGCCACCACTGCCCGGCGGCGACGCATTCTGGGGGCTGAACAACGACGGTCGTCGTGCTTCGGCAGTGCTCCCTGAGCTTCGGACGGACGCGGGGACCAGCAAGGTGACCTTGAGTATCAGAGCTTACAAGAGGGGCGTTTCCAGAGGCGACCCGATCTCGCCCACCGAGACGCACAATCTTGTCGGAACCGTCCGCTGGGAGTACTCCTACAAGGTCGCCGACGGCGACTGGGGCGAGTGGACCTTCGCCAACAACGGCAAACAGTTCAGCACCGGCACCGGCAGTGGCGGCGAGTTCGTGGTCGATGGTCTTAGCAACGGCGTGGAGCATCGGTTCAGGGTTCGCGCCGTGCTGGGTTCGCTGCCCGGTATAGCCCTGGAGTCGGGTCCGGTCACCCCCGGGGTCGCACCACCGGCCCCCGCAGGATTGGAAGCACAAGGCGGTGATCGACAAGTGACCCTCACCTGGACTTCGGCCGGCGACGGCGGCCCGGCGATCACCAAGTGGCAGTACTGCGACTTCTCCACCGCTTGCGACACCGAGGAAGAGTGGACCGACGTGCCCCGCAGCCACGCCGCTACCACCTCGGTGGTGGTGCCGAGCTTGACCAACGGCACCGCCTACACCTTCAGGGTCAGAGCGTGGAACGCCATCGGTGCCGGAGCCGCGGCTCAGACGCTGCCGGTGACCCCGGGCCAGGTGCCCAACGCTCCGGTGCGGGCCCTGGTCGAAGCCGGTGACGCCCAAGTCACGTTCAGGGTCACCAAACCATCGCTGCCCGCGCTTTCGGACGATTCGGTGACCGTTCGTGGCGATCGGGTGACCGGGTACCAGGTTCGCAAAAAACGCGCCGGTGAGCCCTATGAGGGCTGGGAAACTCTGGGCACCACGGTGCCGAAGACCGCGAACTTCAAGACGGACCGCCCGTCGGCGGAAACCTCCGCGGTGGTACGCAACCTGGAGAACGGCATCAGCTACACCTTCCAGGTTCGAGCGGTGAACGCCTACGGGTCGGGCCCCCATGTGGAGACCTCCGCGGTGGTACCCATCGGTGCCCCCACCGCGGGAAGCCTGAACGCCCGAGCCGGCGACACCGAGGTGGTGCTGTCGTGGGCCGGTTCCGCTTCCGCCGGCAGCACGATCACCGGTTGGCAGTACCGCCAACGCCAAGGCGACGGCGGCTACGGGTCGTGGACCGATATCGCCAACAGCGGCCCCGCCACCACCACTCTTACCGTGACCGGTTTGTCCAACGGGATCGGCTACCGGTTCGCGGTGCGGGCGGTGACCGCCAACCAGCAGGTCAAGGGATTCGAGTTCGAGTCCGACACCGTCACCCCGTCCACCACCCCACCCCGACCGACCCAGGTCACCGCGGCTCGCGGCGACCGCCAGGTGATGCTGTCGTGGACCGCGGGCACCCCCGGCGAACCCGGCGAGCCGTCCTGGGCGTCGCCCACCACAAGCTGGCAGTACCGGATGAGAACCGGCGATGGCGGCTTCGCGACGTGGACCGACGTCGCCGACAGCGACGCCACCACCAGCCACACCGTCACCGATTTGATCAACGGTGTCGTCTACACCTTCGAGGTGCGGGCGATGAACGCCATGGGAGCCGGTGAAGCCGCCACCGCTTCGGCCACGCCCGCGGTTACACCCCCGGCACCGACGCTGGCCGCCGAGGCCGGCGACATGGCGGTGACTCTGTCGTGGACTCCCAACGGTAACGGCGGTTCAGCCATCACCGGATGGCAGTCCCGCACCGGCGACGGCGAATGGGCCGATCTGGCCGCCTCCGCGACCAACACCGTGGTTGTACCCAACCTGGACAACGGAACGGCCTACACCTTCGAGGTGCGGGCCACCAACGCGGTCGGTGACGGTGCGGCCGCCACCGCGTCGGCCACCCCCGCAGGAACACCGCCTGCGCCGACGGTGATCGCCGAGGCCGGCGACATGATGGTGATGTTGTCGTGGACCTCCAACGGTGACAATGGTTCGCCAATCACCGGCTGGCACGTGCAAACCGGCGACGGCGAATGGGTGGACCTGGCTGCCGATGCCACCGGCCATTTCGTTTCCGACTTGGTCAACGGAACGGCCTACGCCTTTGGGGTGCGGGCCGTCAACGCCGTGGGCGACGGCGAGATCACCACCGAGTCGGCCACTCCGGCGGCGGTTCCATCAGCCCCCGAGGTGACCGTTACCGGCGACGACGGGGAGATCACCTTGTCGTGGGCCTCGACCGGTGACGGTGGATCACAAATCACCGGCTGGCACTACCGCATGAAGGTAGGGGTCGGCGACTACGGCGAGTGGACCATGATGGCCGCCGATGCCGAAGGGGCGAGCCTGACCGGTTTGGACACCGGCACCGGCGCGGTGGCCTACACATTCGAGGTACGGGCCACCAACGCCATCGGCGACGGCGCGGTCACCACCTCCGACCCGGTGACCCCCACTTCGGCCCCGCCGGTGGGCGACGACTACTACTCAGGCGTGGTCGATGGCCCCGACTTCTGCTCCGACCGATCCCTGGGCGGGGCCCGCTTGTTCGCCCTCGACTCAGACGACGACGGCGTGGCCGACACCTGCTCGCTGCCGTATACCCGCCGCGAGGCCATTGCTCGTCAGAACGCGGTGGTCACTTTGGCCAACCGCTACCCCGACCAGTACCAAGCACTGGTAAACGCCGCCTGCGCCGCCGAACCCGACGGCGACCAGCCCTGCGGTGGCGACACGCTGGCCGCTCCGGGATACGCGCCCATCAACGACGGCGGCGCCTACTACTCGGGCACCATCACCGGCCCCGGCTACTGCGCCAACCGCTCCCTGGGCGGGCCCACCACCTACCCTCTGGACTCGGACGGCGACGGTGTGGCCGACACTTGCTCGTTGCCCTATTCCCGTCGTGAGGCCATAGCCCGCCAAAAAGCCGGCGATACCCTCGCCGCCATGCATCTCGACGAGTTCAAGACCGCGCTCACCGAGGAATGCCGCCGACTGAGAGGCACCAACTACGGCGACGCTCCCGCGGACCTCGCCGCCGACGTCTGCGCTCGCTGACAAGATCCCAAAACCCAAACCCAATCAGTTGTGCCCCCCGGGTTCGCCCGGGGGGCACAACACTCTCTAAGGCACTTCTTGGCCCTTGTGTCTGGATCTTGGTAGCCCCGGGTTCGCCCGGGGGGCACAACACTCTCTAAGGCACTTCTTGGTCCTTGTGTCTGGATCTTGGTAGCCCCGGGTTCGCCCGGGGGGCACAACACTCTCTAAGGCACTTCTTGGTCCTTGTGTCTGGATCTTGGTAGCCCCGGGTTCGCCCGGGGGGCACAACACTTTCCAAGGTGCTTCTTGGTCTCGGTATCTAGACCGGGACAGCCCCCGGTCTTGTCCGAGGCGGCACCAGAAGACTTGTTTTTGACCCAAAGACTTGACGGGGGGGGGGGGGGGCGACAATCGCTCCGTGACTAAGTCTTGGTTTTCGGATCTTGTCCCTGGCTTCGTACGGAGACTTGTGCGAGCTGCGGCGGGCGGCAGGCGGTTTCGCTGGTCGGCTGTTGGGGTGGTCGTGGTGTTGTTGGCTGCGGTGTTGGTGCCGGTTTCCGGGGTTGGTGCGCAGCAACAGGTAGGGCCGTCGCGGGTTTTTGGGCCCGGTCGGGGCACTGCTCCGCCGACTGCGGTGGCCGGTCATGGGCAGGTGACGTTGAGCTGGCGGGCCCCGTCCGATGATGGTGGCAGTCCGATCGTGGGCTACGAGTACACATATGCGGTGGGTCCTGGGAATGCCGAGGTTGATGTGGGGGTGTGGTACCCGATTCCGGGGAGCACTGGTTCCACCACTTCCTACACCGTCACCGGTTTGCAAAATGGTAAGACCTACCTTTTCAAGCTGCGGGCGGTGAACGCCTCGGGCCGTAAAGGAAGCAGCAGCGATGCATACCAGACCGAACGGGTCACTCCCACTGCTTTGCCGCAGGCTCCCGGAGGTTTGAGGGCCGAACCGGGCGATTCGAAGATCACCCTGAGATGGACGCAGCGCGACAGCAGTGATGGGCAGACCGCGGCGACCGGGTGGACGGAACTGGTGCGCTACGAGTACCAGCAGAAGACCGGCGATGGGGATTGGACTCCCTGGAGCATCGTTCCCGACTCCGACAGGGATACGCAAGTGTTCGAGATTACGGGTTTGACCAACGGGGTCGTTTATCGGTTCATGCTTCGGGCGGTCAACGCCAACGGTGCGGGCCCAGGTGCTGAGGTGGGGCCGGTGGTGGCCTCGGGCAAACCGGGCCGTCCCGAGAATGTCAGAGCCACACCGGGGAATGAGTCGGTCACCTTGTCGTGGTCGCCGAGCAGCGACGGGGGTTCGCCCATCATCGCATGGGAGTACCGGGGCGCGGACACGTCCAGCACCGTTTCATCCACTCCGTGGACGAGGATCCCCGGCAGCGGTGCGGACACCACCTCTTACGTGGTCACCGGGTTGGACAATACCAAGGACTACCGCTTCGAGATCCGCGCGGTGAACATCAACGGCTCGGGCACCATTTCTTCCGCCACCGCCATTGTCCAACCCGGCAGCGTTCCCGGGGCCATACCGACCGGTACTCCTATCCCTGAGGCCGCTTGGTTCAGGCAGAAACTGGGGGAAAACTCGATCACCTTGAAGTGGGCAGAGCCGCGCGACGCCAACAATGAATCCAACGACGGGGGATCCCCGATCATTCGTTACGAGTACCAGCAGAAAACCGGTGATGGCGAGTGGAGCCAATGGATGACCATCCCCGCCAACCGAACATTCAACACTGGTAATACTTACCCTGAAGTTGAAATTTCAACCGAGTTGGCCGAGGTGGACGAGGGAGGGACCAGGGCGTACGAAGTCACCGGTTTAACCCCGGGCACACCCTACCGACTCAGAATCCGAGCAGTGAACCGTGTCGGTGCCGGCCCCTATGTGGAAACCCCCAAGGATCTGTACCCGGGTACGGTGCCTGCGGCACCATCCAATTTCTCCGTCCAATCCGTCTGGGACACGCGCGCGGGTTACGCGAGGATTGTTTTGTCGTGGACTCCCGGCAGCGATGGTGGCTCCCCCATCACCAAATGGGAGTACAAGCAAGCTAGTTCCGTGGAGACTCTGGCCAGCTCAAATCAATGGACATATCTGTGCGACAGTACGGGAGAGACGAATTACCTAGCGGGGGATACCACCACCGCGCAGGAGTGCGCCGGGTTGAGCACCGCTGCTCTTCCCCGCCAACTGGCGGACGGGTCCAAACCCGATAAATTTGCAGGTTTTACCAACGATCGCTATTTTGCTTTGCGGGCGGTGAACAGTTTTGGCACAGGTTTCCTGTCCGCGATTGCCAGAGCAAAGATCGACGGTAAGTCCCAGACCCCAGGGGCACCTAGGTGGGTGACCATGACCTACTACTCAGATGCTCCGAGCAACGGAGGCAACCCCCGTCATACAATTAATCCAGGGTATGACGCGACCAGTGGTATTGTTGTAGCCAATAATTACGAGTATTCCTGGAAGGTGGGGGATGGTTCCTGGAGTCCGTGGAGGAAAGAAAACGTAAAATCCGATTTCACCATCGGTGAGACGTATCAGCTCAGGGTGCGGCATACCAACGTCAACGGTCCGGGTCCAGCAACCGAGGGTCCCGTGTTCGTTTATGGCGGACCACCGTTACCCGGTGGCGGTTCGATCCTTGGCTCGCGCGGCAGCTATACCGGTGCCACCGGTGCCGCCACCAACGTTCTTCCCGTTCTTCATGCCAAGGCGGGTACCAGCAAGGTGACCTTGAGCCTCAGAGACACGGCCGCGGCCGATTCTGCGATCTCAACCAGGAGCCAGATGGGCAACCTCGGAGGCACCATCAGTTGGGAGTATTCCTACAAGGTGGACGACAACGATTGGGGGGAGTGGACGTTCGTCAACCACGGCGAGCAGTTCAACGACAGCCAAGAGATCGAAATCGACGGTCTCAGCAACGGTGTGGTTCATCGGTTCAGGATCCGCGCCACATTCGGGTCTTGGCCCGGTATAGCCATGGAATCGAAACCGGTCACCCCCGGAGTCGCACCGCCTGCTCCCGAGGGGTTGTCCGCGGCCGGTGGTGACCGGCAGGTGACCCTGACTTGGACGTCGGGCGGCAGCGGCGGCCCGGCGATCACCAAATGGCAGTACTGTGATTTTTCCACCGGCTGCGATGCCGATGACGAGTGGACCGACGTGCCCGGCAGCAACGCCGTCACCACCTCGGTGGTGGTGCGGAGCTTGACCAACGGCACTTCGTACACGTTCAGGGTTCGAGCGTGGAATGCCATCGGCGGCGGAGCCGCGGCTCAGACGTTGCCGGTGATCCCGGGCCGGGTGCCTTCTGCGCCGATACGGGCGTTGGTCGAGGCCGGGGACGCCCAGGTGACGTTAAGGGTCACCAAACCTTCGCAGAATCACGGCAACCGGGTGGTTGGCTATCAGGTCCGCACCAAGCGGGCCGGTGAGGCCTGGGAGGCCTGGGAAGCCCTGGGCACCACGGTGGCGGCCAGCGATGACGTGGACGAGGTGCGCCCGTCGGCGGAGACCTCCGCGGTAGTGCGCAACCTGGAGAACGGTGTCAGCTACACGTTCCAGGTGCGAGCGGTGAACGCCTACGGGCCGGGTCCCCATGTGGAGACCTCCGCGGTGGTGCCCATTGGTGCCCCCACCGCAGGAGCGCTTAACGCCCGCGGCGGTGATGGGTTGGTGGTGCTGTCGTGGGTCGGGGCTCGTTCCGCCGGCAGCACGATCACAAGCTGGCAGTACCGTCAACGCCACGGCGACGGCGGTTACGGAGAATGGAGCGACATAGCCGGCAGCGGCCCCGCCACCAGCTCTCATACGGTGACCGGTTTGTCCAACGGGATCGGCTACCAGTTCGCGGTAAGAGCGGTGACCGCCAACCAGCAGGTCAAGGGGTTCGAGTCCGAGTCCGACACGGTGACACCGTCCACCACCCCGCCCCAACCGGCTTCGGTCACCGCGGCCCGCGGGGACCGCCAAGTAATGCTGTCGTGGACCGCGGGCACCCCCGGTGAACCCGGTACTGCCACATGGGCGTCGCCCACCACGAGCTGGCAGTACCGGATGAAAACCGGCGACGCTGCCTTCGCAGCTTGGATCGACATCGCCGGCAGCGACGCGGCCACCTCCGGTCACACCGTCACTGGCTTGATCAACGGTGTCGTCTACATGTTCGAGGTGCGGGCGGTTAACGCCATGGGAGCCGGTGCCGCCGGATCCGCTTCGGCCACGCCCGCAGTGGTGCCTCCCGCTCCGACACTGGCGGCCGAAGCGGGCGACATGGCGGTCACTCTGTCGTGGACCTCCAACGGTGACGGCGGTTCGGCGATCACTCGCTGGCAGTCCCGCACCGGCGATGGTGAGTGGGTGGATCTGGCCACCTCCAGGGCCAACACGGTGTTGATACCCAACCTGGACAATGGGACGGCCTACACCTTCGGAGTGCGGGCGGTGAACGCGGTCGGCACCGGCGAGGCCGCCACCGCGTCGGCCATCCCCGCAGGAGTGCCTCCCGCGCCGATGGTGACCGCCGAAGCCGGCGATGAGATGGTGGCCCTGTCGTGGACGTCCAACGGCGATGGTGGTTCGGCGATCACTGGTTGGCAGGTGCGGACCGGCGATGGTGAGTGGGTATACCTAACCGCTGATGCCACCGGCCATGTCTTTTCCGATTTGACCAACGGTGTGGCCTACATCTTCGGAGTGCGGGTCACCAACGCCATGGGCGACGGCGCAATCGCCACCGAATCGGCCACCCCGGCGACGGTTCCATCAGCCCCGACGGTGACCGTGGCTGCCGGTGACGGGGAGATCACCTTGTCGTGGACATCGGCCGGTGACGGTGGTTCGCCCATCACCGGTTGGCACTACCGAACCAGGATCGGGGTCGGCGATTACGGCGAGTGGACCATGATGGCCGCCGATGCCGAAGGGGCGAGCCTGACCGGTTTGGACACCGGCACCGGCGCGGTGGCCTACACGTTCGAGGTCAGAGCCACCAACGCCATCGGCGACGGCGCGGTGACCACCTCCGATCCGGTAGTTCCGACTTCGGCTCCGCCGGTGGGCGACGACTACTACTCAGGCGTGGTCGATGGCCCCGACTTCTGCGCCAATCGGTCGTTGGGCGGGGCCCGCTTGTTCGCCCTCGACTCAGACGACGACGGCGTGGCCGACACCTGCTCGCTGCCGTATACCCGCCGCGAGGCCATTGCTCGTCAGAACGCGGTGGTCACTTTGGCCAACCGCTACCCCGACCAGTACCAAGCACTGGTAAACGCCGCGTGCGCCGCCGAACCCGACGGCGACCAGCCCTGCGGCGGCGACACGCTGGCCGCTCCGGGATACGCGCCCATCAACGACGGCGGCACCTACTACTCGGGCACCATCACCGGCCCCGGCTACTGCGCCAACCGCTCCCTGGGCGGGCCCACCACCTACCCCCTCGACTCAAACGGCGACGGAGTGGCCGACGTCTGCTCGCTGCCCTATTCCCGCCGCGAAGCCATAGCCCGCCAAAAAGCCGGCGACGCCCTCGCCGCCATGCACCTCGACGAGTTCAAAACCGCGCTCACCGAGGAATGCCGCCGACTGCGAGGAACCGACTACGGCGACGATCCCGCGGACCTCGCCGCCGACGTCTGCGCTCGCTGACAAGATCCCAAAACCCAAACCCAATCAGTTGTGCCCCCCGGGTTCGCCCGGGGGGCACAACACGAAAGGACAAAATAATGACCAAAAATACTAAACTCTCGATCATCGGTCGGCTGGTTCTGGCTCTGGGGCTTCTCGCCGCAGGGTTGGTGTACGCGGGTGCTTCTCCTGCTGCGGCCCAAAGCCCGGACCCGGTCCTGCCCGCAGCGCCCACCAACGTCAGCACCACGGTCGGCGACACCGAAGCGACCATAACCTGGGCTGCCGGCACTGCTGTTGCAGCGTGCGGTGTCACTAATTATTACATCAGGGTCGACTCTACAGTCCCCTCTACAACTGAAGATGGTTCTATAGATGAAAACGTAGCCATCTCAGCAGAGCTCGACAGCAGCATTACGAGTTGGACCTTGGAAGGCCTCACCGCCGGCACCGAATATAGAGCAGCAGTGTTCGCTTACTCTAGTAATACTACATGCACTTATCCTTACTCGGAAGGAACCTATACCACCTTTACCACCAACGCTAGTACGGCCAGTGGTGACCCGGCCGTAGCAGATAACGAACCCTTTAGAGCACCTCGCAGAGTGAGGAACCTGGCTCAAGTTCACAGCGGTACCACCGCAACCATAACTTGGAATGCCCCGGGAACGGCACGCAAGCGTCAGTGTACCCATATTGAGGATTACGGTGTACGGGTGGTCAACCGCACCACTGGAACCGAAATAACTGACGACGCGAATAACGATATCAATATCACTTACCGAGGATCTGAAAAAACTCTGAGCCTCACGGGCTTGACCGCGGGCAACAATTACAAGGCCGTGGTCTTTGTAAACAGCCAAACCTGCGGGTGGTCGGCCGCCAAAAGAGTCAAGTGGACCCAATAGAACCAACCACTCACCGGTGGAGCTGATTCGAGTGGGTCCCGGGCTGCTCGGAGTTTGGCTTCGCGGGGTCCCGGTTCAGAGTCAGAGTTTGGCTTCTCGGGGGTCCCAGAGGGCTCGGAGGGATTCTCCGATGCGGTTCAGGGACAGCACGGTGAGAAACATGAGTACGCCGGGTACGAACACGATGTGGGGAGCGCCCTGAAGCACGGTTTGTTGCCGTCCTTCGCTGATCATGTTGCCCCATGTGGGAGTGCTGATGGGGTCGATCCCTACGCCGAGGAAGCTCAGAGAGGCTTCGGCCACGATCACCACCGCCACGATGATGATTGCGTAGGACGCGAGCGGGAGAGCCACGTTGGGCATGATCTCCCGGAACAGGATGCGGCGATTGGCGGCACCCATGGCTCTGGCCGCGGTAACGAACTCCCGGGCCGCGAACGTGAGGGTGTTGGCCCGCGCCAGCCTCCCCATTGTGGGAATGCTGAGCATGGAAAGCGCCAACGTGACGATGAGTACGCTTCCCCCGAAAATGGCAACAATCGTGAATAGGAGTATCAAGGCCGGAAACGCCAGGATCGAATCGGTAAGTACGTTGAATATGGTCTCAGTTGCCCCCCTGAAGTATCCGGCTGTCAATCCCACTATGGTTCCCACTACCAGACCAATCCCCACAGAACCAATCCCCACTATAAGGGAGACTCGGGCTCCCTGAATGGCCTGGTTCATAACGCTTTTACCTACACGATCAGTGCCCAACGGCTCATGGGTACTGAATTTTGGTGGCTGCTCTCGATTGGAGAAATCAGCCGTTAGTTCGTCGAACAACCCCCCAAGCTGAAGGAACACGAACACCAGTACCACCCCCATCCACACCACCGACAGCCAAGTAGCAGGATCCACCTGCGAGCCAAAAATCCCTTTGATCAACATCCCCAAGCCGGTTAGCAATGTATAAAACCCTGCCAACGTAACAATCACCTGCAACCAGGCAACGCTGTCGTACAAGACATTCAACTGCACAACCAGAAGCGGTACACCCAAAACTATTCGGATGCTTCCCTCCCACAAGTTCCGAGTGCGGCGACGGCGTTCGGGATCCACGATGAAAGCCAACGCTGGTTCGCCAACCGTTGTCACGGTTTCAGCCACGTCTGATCCTTGGATCCAGCACTGCGTAAGTAATCTCCACCAATAAATTCAACAGAACATAGGCAACCACCACTACGATCACCATACCTTGTAGCATGACCAAGTCGTTTCCGATGATCGAATCGACCATCTTTCTTCCCATTCCTGGGATAGTAAACAGCACCTCAATTATGACCGTCCCACCAATGAGACGTCCAGTGCTCACCCCTGCAAGGGTAATGAGCGAAAACGACGATGGGCGCAAGGCATGGCGGAACAGAATATGGGAGGGCGACATGCCCTTGGCTCGTGCAGTCAAAACAAAGTCGTTTTGAAGAGTGGCCATCATATCGGCCCGCAGCAGCCGCTGGAACACTGCGATCTCGGTTAGGGATAGCGCGACTACTGGCATGATCAAACGCCTAATATGATCCCACCAGTCCCACTCGGTTAGACGAGTCCATCCTTGAGGTGGCAACAAGTCGAGCTGATTGAACAGAATCAGAACCAGCAGAATACCCACCAGAAATTGAGGCACCGAAATGGCGGCGAATGACGCTGAGTTCAACGTCCGATCGGCTCTACTTCCCGACCTATAGGCGGCATACACCCCCAGAGGAACCGCCACCAATAGCGCAAAAATCTGGGCAACCAGGGCGATCTCTAGGGTTACGGGCAACCGATTGCGAAGTTCCGAAACAACCGTCAAGCCCGGGGTCTTGACTGATTCCCCAAGATCACCGGTGACCACATCACCCAGCCACTTGCCGTAACGGACCACGACATTGTCGTCGAGACGCAACTCTCGGTTGACCAATTCCCGAGCTCCCGGTTGTTGGGCACGCTCTTGCCCCAACAACCGCACCGCCGGATCCCCGCCCAAGAACTCGACGTAGGAGGAGGTGAAGAAGCTGACTATGAGCAGCACGGGGATAAGGCGGATGATGCTGCGCCCAATGGTTTTCACTAGCGGTCAGCTCCCCCGTGTGCCACTGCATTGCCTCCTACATCACGAACAGAGGTGAGGGGCGGACACGAACCGTCTCGCCCCCACCTCTACCCGATGTTGGGATTCTCGACTACCCCTTAGCAGTGAACGCCAGAAGGAGGAGGCCGGTTTCCGACTGGAACACACCGGACACCTCGTCGGTGTAGTAATAACCGGCCTCCGGCTTGTCCAGAATTATGCCGGGAACCTGTTCGGCGAATTTGCGCTGGAAACGGCTGTATCCCTCATAGCGCTCCTCGAAGGTGAGACCTTGACGACCCATGGTGAGAGATTCGTCGTACTCCGGCGAACACGACTTGGACCAGTTGCGGGATGATACTCCGGGCCCGCACACGCCATCCTCCGGGGAGTCGCCCCAGTACAGGTCGTACATGTAGTCGGGATCGGCCGCCGGTGCTGCCCACGGATTGGCCAGCGCCTCACCACCGAACACGGCACTTACCATCTCTCCCACTTCGGAACAGTTGGCGGTGGCATTGATGCCCACTGCTTCCCACATGGCAATGAGGGTTTCGGCAAGCAGGATGTTGACAGGGTCGGTCGTACACCAAGTCTCGAACTCCATCGGGCCACCCAGCTCGGCCTCGCACTCCTCGAGAGCCGCCGCCGCCGCTGCCGGATCGTATCCCGGTAACGTGGCCTCGGGGTCGTGCCAGGGCGAGCCCTCTCTCATCAATTGGCGGGGCACCGACCTGAGGCCATCCCAAACGACGTCGTTCACGGTCTCGTAGTCAACCGCGTGGGCCGCCGCCCGACGACAAGCAACGATATTGAACGGCTCCTTCTGATTGTTGAGCATCCAGTAGCCACCATGGTTGTCCACCCGGGTAACCGTGTTGACACCCCTGTCCTTGGCATCATTGATGTGAATCGGGTCACGGTCGTATGTCATGTCCAGGTCGCCGGCATTGAAGGCGTTGTAGCGTGCCGGAGCTTCAACTATGGGCTTGAAAACCACCTTGTCGAGGTACGGGCAGCCTTCCCGGAAATAGTCCGGGTTGCGAACCAGAACAGCCTCGTCGTCCTGCACCCACGACTCGAAGATGAACGGGCCGGCCCCCACGCCCACCGGATTCACGTTTATGCCGGTGTTCAGACCGGTCTCGGGATCCTGGCCGTCCTGGTACGCAGTGGGCGACATCATCCACGCCAAGCGGTTGGTGAATATCTGTGGGAACGTGGCGTTCACCGATGTAGCGGTGAGCACCAGCGTGTGGTCGTCGATCTTTTCCATGTTCTCGATGAGCCGGGCCTGCGAGGCCGATTGCGACCCCACTTCCGACCGCTGGTGATGCTGGATATTCCACATGAACGCGTCGGCATCCAACGGCGTGCCATCGGTGAAGTTGATGCCCTCACGCAGTGTCAGGGTGAAGACCCTGCTGTCCTCGGTGGTGATGCTCTCCGCCAGGCCGGGCACGATCTGGCCGGTGGTCAGATCAAGGTAGAAGAGTGCGTCGTAGATGGCGGTCATCTGGGTGCCTCCCAACGAGGCTCCGCCCTGAATCAGGGTTGGATCCCAGCCGGTTATCTCACCGAACATGCCCATGGTCAGCGTGCCGCCGGTGGGACGACCGTCGCTGCACTCGGTGGAGATGATGGCCCCACTGGTATGTCCGGTGTTGCCGGTGGGCACCATGCCTTCGCCGATTTCGTCCTCGGAGCCCTCGATGGTCACCTGGATCTGCTCGGTGGGCTCGGGTTCGGGCTCGGACGGTGCCTGCTCGGCCGGGGTCTCCTCGTCGGGCGTCTCCTCGGCCGGGGTCTCGGCATCGGGCTCCTGGGTAGCAGCCGGGGTTGAAGTCCCGGCCACTACACCTTGGCCATCGTCGTCGTTGCCACAGGCCATGGCCACCACCGCCAACGCCAGTAGGATGGCGGCCAGCTTCGACCAGCGATACTTCATGAGCATGTCCCCCTCGGGTTCGTCGTGAACGGCCGCGCTCCAACCCGGCCAAAAGTCACCCGACCTTAGGGACTCTCGGTGATGTTTGCAAAACGCCGCCGGCTTCCCCTCGGGTTCTACGAATGCAGCCGGGCGGCGGCCGGGGCCAGTTCCCGCTCCAAGCGGTCGGCAATGTCTCGAAAACAGGCCAGGGACTCGCCGATGGGGTCGGGAATCTCATCGGCGGCCCGACCCATGAACCGGGGATCGGCTTCGCGTTCGCGCCGAGCCG
The DNA here is from genome assembly GCA_965115985.1 of Acidimicrobiales bacterium. Classification (GTDB taxonomy): domain Bacteria; phylum Actinomycetota; class Acidimicrobiia; order Acidimicrobiales; family Bin134; genus Poriferisocius. The sequence continues at coordinate 2,630,814 of OZ220474.1, read as the reverse complement.
CCAGGCGAGCCACCCATTGTTCGGCATCGGCCCCGTTGCCGACGCCTTCCGCTCTGCCCTCGCGCTCCGGGTTCGATTCCTGACCGGATTGTCGGGCCCCGGCCCCGTTGCCGGTGTCCTCCGCGGCAGCCAGTCGGGACAACTCGGCCGGCAGGAAGACGGCCCGGGCCCTTTCCTGGTTGCGAGCGGCCACCGCCCATCCGTGGTTGCGGGTCATGGCCACGATCAGATCGGACTCATCGACCAGATGGTGGGAAAGACGGCGGCTGCGATGGGCCGACAGATCCAGCCCCCGCTCGGCCATTACGGCGATGGCGTACTCGTGGGCGGGCTGCCCGCTCCAGTCCAGGGTACCGGCCGAGCCGACCTCCACCCCGGGAGCCATGCGGGCGAACAGCACCTCGGCCATCGGCGAGCGGCAGATGTTCCCGGTACACACGAACAGAACCTTGATGGCGGCAGTCTACGGGCTCGGGCGACGGGGGTTCGGCTAGCGGTTCTCGGCCAGGGTGAGGGCGTCGAGGATGGCGTTGCGCATGTATCGGGGGTCGATGACGTCGTCGCTGCCCAACCGCCCGGCGAGGCGGTAGGGACCGGATCGCTGCTCGCTCTCCACCCGGGCCTGGGTCTCGGGGTCGAGCTTGGCCGAGCGACCGCCGGGCTCGGCGGGCATGGCCGCCATGTTCACGCTGGGCAGGGCGAACGACTGGGTCTGATTGTCGAAGGGGTTCTGGGCCATTACCACCGAACCGAACCCGAACGCCTTGCGCATGGTGATCTCGATCTTGGGGTTGGTCAGGCGGCGCTCGGCCTTGTACATCCTGCCCCCCCATTTCAGGATGCCCTCCCGTTCGGCCCTGGTGCCGGCCATGACCCCGGGGTTGTCGGCCAAAAAAACCACCGGGTGGTCGTAATGGCCGATCAGCTCCAGGAAGTCGGTGGCCTTGATGGCGGCGGCCGCGTCCACCGACCCGGCCAGGTACGAGGGGTTGTTGGCCACGATCAGGGTGGGACGACCCCCGAAATGGGCCAACCCCACTATGACGGCCGGGCCGTAGGCGGGCTGGATCTCGAAGAAGCTGTCCCGGTCGACGATCAGCTCGATCACGTCGTGCATGTCGTAGGGACGACGGTCGTTGGGCGGGATCACGTCGAGCAGTTCCTCCACCCACCGGGGCTCGGTGTCGGGCCCGGGGCGACGGGGCGAGGGATCACCGGCCCGGGAGGGAAAGTACGACAGGTAGCGGCGAGCCATGTCGATGGCCGTCTCGTCGTCGGGGGCCTCGTTGTGGGCCGAGCCGGCAATACGGGTGCAGACGTCGGCACCCCCCAGTTCCTCCTTGGTCACCTCCTCCCCGGTGGCTGCCTTCACCAGCGGTGGCCCCCCGGTGAACATGGAGGCGTACGAGGTCATTATCACGAAATCGCTCAGGGGAGCGGCCAATGCGCCGTGGCCGGCCGAGGCCCCCATGACCAGACACACCATGGGCACTTTTCCGTTGAGATCGGCGTAGGCCTGGAGATCGCCGGGCGAGCGGCTGCCCCCGGTGTCGGTGAGCCGGTGGCCGGCCCCCTCCAGCATCGTGACCAGTGGTAGGCCCTCCTGAGCGGCCAGCTCGGCAATCCGGTAGCGCTTGGCGGTGTTGCCCGCGCCGATCGACCCGCCCAGCACGGTGAAGTCCTCGGCCCCGGCCAGCACCGGCCGACCATCGATCCTCCCGTAGCCGCACACGAACCCGTCGGAGGGAATGCCCTCCAGGGTGCCCACCAACGGACCGATCTCCCGGAACGTGCCCTCGTCGAACAACCGGTGGATGCGCCCGCGGACGTCCAGCTTGCCCCGGGAGTGCATGTACTTGTGAACCCGCTCGGGCCCGCCCATCGCCGCCCCCTCGACCCGCCGCCGGTCCAGCTCCTCCAGCCACGACTGCCACTCCTCCCGATTGTTCATGGCCCTTGCTCGTCCTGGTTGCTCATGCCGATTGCTCCTCCCGGTTGCCCCTCCCGATTGTTCATGGCCCTTGCTCGTCCTGGTTGCTCGTCCTGGTTGCTCATGGACCAGAGGCTAGTAGTGGCGAGAAGGCGTCGATCATGGCTCGAACGTCGGGGCCGAGGGGGTAGAGGATTGGGCAGGTGGCTCCGGTGGCCAGGTATTCACCCACCTTGGCCCGGCACTCCTCGGCGGTACCCGCCGCGCACAGCATCTGCACCACCTCGTCGGGCACCGACCGGGAGGCCGCCTCCACCTGCTCCCTCGTGGCCGGCCAGGTGAGCCGGGCGTTGACTTCCTCGAGCAGCGACTCGGGCACCCCGGAGGCGGCCATGATGTGGGGCTGTTGGCCCAGGTACTGGGTGACCAGCAGGCGGGCGGCGTCCAGGGCCTCGGCCCGGTCCTCGGCCAGGGAGCACACCACGAGCTGAGGACGGTCGAGATCGTCCACCGATCGCCCGACCCGGGCCGCGCCCTCGGCCAGGGCGTCCAAGGCCCGCCGGTTGTAGTCGGGGGACACCAGGTAGTTGAGCACCACGCCGTCGGCGATCTCGCCGGTCAGCTCCATCATCCTCATGCCGGTGGCCCCGATGTAGATGGGCACCTGCTTGGGGCGACGGGGTTGATGCACGTAGTCGAGCTCCACCCCGTCGAGATGTACGTAGTCGCCGTCGAAGGTGACGTTCTCGTCGGCCAGAAGCGCTCTCACCACCGTCACCACCTCCCGCATGGCCCCCAACGAGCGGCGACGGTCGACCCCGACCTTGGCGGCCAGCGGCTCCCACCACGCCCCCAACCCGCACAGGATGCGCCCCGGGGCCAGATCGTCCAGAGTCGAGAACGTGGCTGCCAGCCGGGCCGGGTTGCGGGTCCATAGGTCGAGCACGCCGCTGCCCACCTTGATGCTCCCGGTGGTGGCTGCGAACGCGGCCATGGGCACGGTGGCCTCCCGAACCAGCCGGGAGTCGGCCTGCCACACCGCTTGGAACCCCCGCTGCTCGGCGTGGCGAACGTATTCGATGGCATCGGCCAGGGGATGGGCATCCTGAAGATAGAGGGCCACCGGGTACGAGCTCATGGGTCGATCTCGATGGCATCGGCCAGGGGATGGGCATCCTGAAGATAGAGGGCCACCGGGTACGAGCTCATGGGTCGATCTCCTCCAGACGGGCGAACAGGCGGGCGGCGGCCTCGGCGGCCCGGGCTCGGATCTCGTCGGGATCCACCCGGGTGGGCATCCCATCGGCCAGCACGGTCTCACCGCCGACCACCACGTCCACCGCCCGCAGTCCGGGGGTGAAGGCCAGGTGCCCCGGGACGACCGGCCGGTACGACCAGCGGACCACGTCGTCCAGAGCCTCGGGAAACAGCTCCCAACCCCGGGCCAGCCATTCCCAGGCGGTCTCGGGGGCGGCGGTGACGTCGTCCTCTCGATGGCGGGCATGGGCCACCCGGAACTCCTCGAGCATGTCGGCACCGATACCGTCGGTGCCCAGCGCCACCGGGTTGGCGAACCGAGTGGGACGGGCGTAACCCACCGCATTGTTCATGTTGGACCGGGGGTTGTGCACCACGGTACCCGCCAACCGGTGGTCGTCGGGCAGATGCACCCCGTGGACCAGCAACCAGTCGTCGGTGCTCCAGCGCTCCAGGCGGTGGGCGGCCGGGGCGTCCACCGGGCCCTCGGCCACGTGGATGTGAACCCCGGTACCCAGGTCGGCGGCCAGCCCGGCCGCCGCCTCCAGAGTGCTGTCGGTGCAGGTGAACGCGGCATGGACCCCGACCATTCCCCGGCCCCCGGCCCGCAGGAACCGCTCGTTCTCGGCCAGGCCCCGGCGGGCCCCGGCGACACCGTGACGGTCGGTGACCCCGTAGGCGCAGCTCACCCTCACCCCCACCTCGGCGCAGGCCCCGGCGACGACCTCCAGCGACCCCTCGATGGCATTGGGCGACTCGTGGTGATCCATGATCGCCGTACACCCGGCCTCCAGGGCTTCCAGCGCTCCCAGCTTGGCCGACCATTCGATGACGTCCAGATCCAGCGCCCGGTCGAGCCGCCACCAGATCAGCTCCAGCACCTCGGTGAAATCGGTCGGAGTGCGGGGCGGGGCGGGCATCCCCCGGGCCAGCGCGGAATAAAGATGGTGATGGGCACAAACCAGCCCGGCCGTCGTGCCCGGTGCTCCGGCGGACATCGGCCCGGGTGCTCCGGCGGACACCGGGCCGGCCGTCGGGCCGGGTGCTCCGGCGGTCTTCGGCCCATCCGTCGGGGCAGGCGGCTTGGGGGTGTTCATGCTCCCATGGGCAGGCGGTTGGGCCATGTGCCGCGGTGGGCTCGTAGTGCGGCGGCCACCGCTCCCGCGGTGGGAACCAGGCCGATCTCGCCCACCCCCTTGATGCCGTAGGGGGCGTCGGGCTGGGGGGACTCCACCAGGATCACGTCCACCGGCGGCATGTCCTTGGGTCGCAGGATGCCCAACGACTTGAGGGTCATGTTGGTGGGGTGGCCGTTCTCGTCGGCGGGAAAGTCCTCGGTGAGGGCGTAGCCGAGGCCCATGTGGACCGCTCCCTCGATCTGGCCCTCGCACAGCAGGGGGTTGATCGCCCTGCCCACATCGTGGGCGGCCACCACCCGCTCCACCCCGCCCTCGTCGTCGAGCACCACCAACTGGGCGGCGTAGCCGAAGGTGGAGTGAATGACGGGATTCTCCATCCCATCGGCCAGCGAGTTGGTCCAGTCCACCCGGTACTCGCCGTGGTAGTCCACGCCGGGGCGACAGCCGTCGGCCCGGGCGGCCCGACAGGCGTCGGCCACCGATCCAGCCCCCATCAGCGTGCCCCGGCTGCCGGTGGTCTGTCCGGCCCCCAGCTCCCGGGTGGTGTCCACCACCACCCGAACCCGCTCGGCGCTCACCCCCAGCTCGGTCACCACCACCTGCTGGGCCACGGTGTGGATACCCTGGCCCATCTCCGTCCAACAGTGGCGCACCTCCAGGCCGCCCCCCTGGTGGAAGTCGTCGTCGAAGCGCACCACCGCCCGGGCGATCTCCTTGAAGCCGTTGCCCAGACCGGAGTTCTTGAGCCCCAGGCCCAGACCCACCGATCGACCGGCCGCCCGAGCCTCGTCCCACGCCGGTCTGACCGCCTCCAGGCAGGCCCGGGCCCCCAACGATCCGTCGTCCATGATCTGGCCCGGTCCCCAGACGGCACCGGGGGTCACCACGTTGCGGGACCGCATCTCCCAGCCGTCGAGGCCGGCCGCCTCGGCCAGCCGGTCGATGATCCCCTCCATGGCGAACTGGGCCTGGTTGGCCCCGAAACCCCGGAACGCGCCGCACACCGGGTTGTTGGTGCGCACGGCCACCGCCTCGACATCGATGTTGGGCACCACGTAGGGGCCGCCGGCGTGACCCGCGGCCCGTTCCAGCACCTTCATGCCCACCGAGGCGTAGGGGCCCGAGTCGCCCACCATCCGAACCCGCAGCCCGGTGAGCCTGCCGACGGCGTCGCAACCGGCCCAGGCCTCGATGCGGATGGGATGGCGCTTGGGGTGAATCCGCAGCGACTCCTCCCGAGACAACGTACACAGCACCGGCCGGTCCAACAGCCAGGCGGCCAGCGAGGTCTGGGCCTGATTGGCCATGTCCTCCTTGCCCCCGAACGCCCCTCCGTTGCTCACCAGCTCCACGGTGATCCGCCGGGGTTCCACCCCCAGCACCGACGCGATCTGGTCACGGTCGTCCCACACCCCCTGCCCCCCGGAATACACGTGCAGACCCCTGTCGCCGGTGGGCACCGCATCACCATGGGAACCACTGTCGCCGGCGGGGCCAGTGTCGCCGTTAGGCCCCATGTCGCCGGCGGACCCCATGTCGCCCGTGGGGTCAACACCGCCGGTGGGCACCGCCAGGGTGGACTCGGGTTCGAGGAACGCGTGTTCGATGCGCTGGGTTTGGAATACCTCGTGGACCGTGTGGGCACCGGCCGCCAGTGCGGCGTCCACGTCGCCCCGGGCGTAGGCCGAGCGCGACAACACGTTGCCGTCGAGCTGCCACACCGCGTCCTCGGCCCCATCGGCCAGCGCGGCCACCGGGTCGGTGATCGGGTGGTGGACCTCGTAGACGACCTCGATGGCCGCCGCGGCCCGTCGGGCGGTGGGTCGGTCCTCGGCCACCACGATGGCCAGGACGTCGCCCACGTAGGACGTCCGGCCCCCCTCGGGAATGAACACCGGCCAGTCCTTGTGGATCAGCCCCACCCGCATCTCGCCGGGCACGTCGGCCCCGGTGAACACCGCCACCACCCCGTCGGTGGCCTCGGCGGCCGAGGCATCGATGGACACCACATCGGCCCGGGCGTGATCGGCCAGGTGCAGGGCGGCGTGCAGCAGGCCCTCGGGCCTCATGTCGTCGATGTAGCTCCGGTCGCCCAGGGCCAGCTCCCGGGCCTCGTACTTGATGCCCCGGCTGCCCACGCCGCCGGGAACCTGCGCCGCCGGCGACTCGCCCGCGGCCAGCGCCTCCACCGCGTCCAGGATCTTGGTGTAGCCGGTGCATCGGCACAGATGCCCGCCCAGATGCCGGGCCGCCTCCTCCCGGGTCAGCTCCGATCCCTTGCGGTCGACCAGCGACTTGGTGCGGATCAAAATGCCGGGGGTGCAGAACCCGCACTGGAGGGCGCCGCAGGCCGCGAACACGTCGGCCATGCGATTCCGTTCCTCCGGGGCCACCCCCTCCAGGGTCACCACCTCGGCCCCGGCCGCCTTCTCCAACGAAGTCTGGCACGACACCCGGGCCCGGCCGTCCACCAGCACCGCGCAGCAACCGCACTGGCCGCTGGGAGAACACCCGTCCTTGGGGGACATGAGCCCCAACTCGTCACGCAGCGCGGCCAGCAAATGCTCGTGGTTCCCCTGGATGGTCACCGTTCGCCCGTTCACCGTCAGCATCGTCACGGCCCACCTCCCCCGGCCGGGGACACCCCGCCGACGGACGACACGCCCTGTTGTTCCGAAGACACCCCGCCGACGGACGACACGCCCTGCGGGTGCGACTGGTGGCGCGCCCCGCCGACGACCAGGGACCGGTACATCTCCGGGCGGCGGTAGCGGTCGAAGTCGAAGAGCGTGTTCTTGTAGGCCGCGCATCGGTCGAGGTCGCAGGTGGCCACCACCAGCTCGTCGCCGTCGCCGGCAGCCTGGGCCAGCACCTCGCCGGAGGGGGCGATTATGCAGCTCTCGGCCAGGCTCTCCACCCCCTCCTCCACTCCCCCCTTGGCCGCACCGACCACGAACGTGCCGTTCTGGTAGGCCCCGGCCTGCATGACCAGACGGCTGTGGAATCCGGCCAGGCGGTCCTGGGAGGGATCGGGGTGGTAGTGGATGGGAGTGTTATAGCCGATCAGGATCATCTCCACCCCGGCCAGTCCCATCACTCGGTAGGTCTCCGGCCAGCGGCGGTCGTTGCACAGGGCCAGGCCGATCTCGCCCCCGAACGCGGTCCAGGTTCCGAACGTCTCCGGGCCGGGCTCGAAGTAGGCCCGCTCCAGGTGCTGGAACGGGCGGTCGGGCTCGTGCTGCTCGTGTCCGGGAATGTGGACCTTGCGGAACCTGGCCACCCGGGCACCGTCCCCGTCCACCAGTAGGTAGGTGTTGTAGCGGTGACCGTCGGGGGTCAGCTCGGCGTAGCCCAGGCAGAAACCGATGCCCAGGCGAGCGGCCTCGTCGAACAGCGGTTTCACCTCCGGGGATGGCATCTCGGTCTCGTAGAAGCCGTCGAGCTCGTCGACGTCGTCGATCCACCATCGGGGGAAGAAAGTGGTCAGCACCAGCTCGGGGTACACCACCAGATCGCAGCCCTGCTCGTGGCCCCGGCGCAGCAGCACCAGCAGTCGCTCCACCACCTCGGTCCGGGAATGGTCGCGGGCGACGGGGCCGAGCTGAGCCGCCCCCACGGTGATACCCCGGCCGCTCACGGCATCACCGGGCCGGTTCGATGCTGAACGACGACCAGACCGCGACCGCTCACGGTGTCACTCCCGCCCTGCCCGCCTCACCGGGAGCCTCGGCGACCCCGGCCAGCTCCAGCATCACCCGGAGCAGGACGTTGGCCCCCGCCTCCAGGTGGGCGGGTTCGGTGTGCTCGAACGGGTTGTGGCTGATCCCCTCCCAGGAGGGGACGAACACCATGGCGGTGGGGCACACCGGGGCGAACATCTGGGCATCGTGGCCCGCCCCCGAGCACAGCCTGCGGTGGCCGAGGCCCAGCTCACCGGCGACCCGCTCCACCCGGTCCACCATCTCGGCGTCGAACTCCACCGGCGCGAACCGGGCCAGTCGTCGGGAGGTGATACCGGTACCGGTCCCCGCCGCCAACTCCTCCAAAAAAGCGGCCAGGCGATCCTCGGCCTCCCCGAGCAGGCCGTCGTCGGTGTTGCGCAGGTCCACGGTCAGCACCGCATCCGAGGCCACCACGTTCACCAGATTGGGGTGCAGCTCCATCCGCCCCACGGTGGCCACCTGCGGGGGGCCGAACTCCTCGGCCAGTTCGTGGACGAACACCGCGATACGGGCCGCGACCCAGCCGGCGTCGCGACGCATGGCCATGGGGGTGGTCCCGGCGTGGTTGGACTGCCCGGCCACGGTGATCTCGGTCCAACTGATCCCCTGAACCCCGGTCACCACCCCGATCTCGACATTTTCGACGAAAAGGATCGGACCCTGCTCTATGTGCAACTCCACGAAGGCGTGGGGCGGCGGCGACGGACAGGGGGCCGGCCCCCGGTAGCCGATCCGGGCCAACTCCTCGCCCACCACCGCCCCGTCGGCGCCCACGATGTCCAGCGCCTGCTCCAGAGGGAGCTCGCCGGTGTAGACCAGGCTGCCCAGCATGTCGGGGGGAAACCGGGAACCCTCCTCGTCGGTGAAGAAGCCCACCGCCAGGGGCCGACGGGTGGTGATACCCGAACGCTTCACCGCCTCCACCACCTCGAGTCCGGCCAGCACGCCGAGGTTCCCGTCGTAGCGCCCACCGGTGCGCACGGTGTCGATGTGGCTCCCGCACATGACCGCGGGGCCGGGCTCGGCCCCGGCCAGCGTCCCCACCACGTTCCCGATGCCGTCGATGCTGATCTCCAGACCCAGATCCCGCATCCACGTCACCACCAGATCCCGCCCGGCCCGATCCTCGTCGGTCAACGCCAACCGGCAGGCACCGTCGGTCCCCTCGATCTCACCGATCGAAGCCAGAGCCGCCAGCCGGTCGCTCAGGGCCTTGCCGTCAATACCGATCCCGGCAGTCATAGAGGGCACCACGAAGGTCATGGTTGAAGAACGCGCTTCGGAGGGCATGGTCGGAGGGCATGGTCGGAGGACACCGAGGAGCACGGTCGAAGGACACCACGAAGGGCACGCTCAGAGAACATGGTCAGAGGGCATGGTCAGGGGCCATAGTGTGAGGCCATAGTTTGCCAAAGTTTCCCCATGCTTGACCCGCAGGATCGCCAAATCACCCCCGGGATCGGCCTCCCGCGCCTAAATTGTGCCGTTTGTGAGCATCACCCGGTTGCCGACACTGCACCGCTCCCGCGCTGAGCCCGAATCTCGGCGGGGGCTACAGCTTGATTTCGACAAGCGGCAAAGCGCGCGCCGCAGATCCGGTACCGACCCTGCACCACCACGAAAGCCGCCACAGGGGCCGCGGCGATGAGTGATGTGGTGGTGGCTGGGAGCTTGGACGAGGCTCGGGAGGCGCTGGGCGATCATCCCGACGCCACGGTGCTGGCCGGGGGTACCGATCTGATGGTGGAGATCAACCGGGGTCGGCGTCGCCCCGATCGGGTGGTGGGGGTGGCCCGGGTGCCCGAGCTGCGCCGGTGGAGGTCGACCGGCGATCGGGTGGTGTTGGGCAGTGGGATCACCTACACCGAGATGTTCACCGACCCGGGGCTGGCCGCCGCGTCGCCCGCCCTGGCTCAGGCCGCCCGCACGGTGGGCTCGCCCCCCATCCGCAACGCCGGAACGCTGGGCGGCAACCTGGCCACCGCCTCGCCGGCGGGTGACACTTTGCCGGTGCTGGCCGCGCTGAACGCCCTCATCGTGGTGTCCGGTCCCGGTGGGGAGCGTCGGATGAGCCTGGACGAACTCATAGTCGGGGTGAAACGGACCACCCTGGCTCCGGGGGAGCTGATCGTGAGGGTCGAGCTGGATCGCCCCAGAGGCCGCCAGGAGTTCCTGAAGATCGGCCCCCGCAACGCCATGGTCATCTCCATCGCCAGCGTGGCCCTGGTGGTGGACCACGACACCCGCACGGTGCGCTGCGCCATGGGAGCGGTTGCCGCCGGCATCCCCCGAGCCTCCGACGCCGAGGCCTGGGTGGCCGACCGCATCGACTGGGACGGTGGTGGTGTTCCCGACGACGCCCTGGCGACCGAGTTCGGACGGCGGGTGGCGGCGGCTTCCTCCCCCATCGACGACCACCGAGCCCCCGCGGCCTACCGACACCACGCCGTGGGGGTGCTGGCCACCCGAGCCCTCAAGCGGGCGTTACCCCCGACAATCGGGCCGATGACCGAGATGGCCCCCACGAACGGAGGCAACAATGCCTGAGCCCTACCGACTGCGGGTCAACGGGGTCGAGCGCGAGGTTGGCGATTCCGATCTGGGCGAGAGCCTGCTGTTCGTGCTGCGGGAGAGGCTGGGGCTGACCGGTACCAAGAACGCCTGCACCGAAGGAGAGTGCGGGTCCTGTGCCGTGCTGGTGGACGGGGTTCTGACCTGCTCGTGCCTGGTGCTGGCCGCCACCGCCGCGGGCCGCGAGATCACCACGGTGGAGGGGTTGGGCGACGGCGACGACCGGTTGTCGGCCATCCAGCAGGCGTTCGTGGACACCGGTGCGGTTCAGTGCGGCTTCTGCACTCCGGGGCTGATCGTGGCCGTACACGATCTGCTGGCAACCGATCCCGATCCCAGCGACGCCGACATCCGGGAATCCCTGGCGGGCAACCTGTGCCGCTGTACCGGCTACGGACGCATCCTGGCCGCGGTCCACGCCGCGGCCGATGCTAAAAGAAGGCCGGCGGGACGGAGGCCGCGGTGACCCGGGCCACAGCCATGACCGGGAACCTCGGCGGAAACCACGGCGGCATCGGCACACCCCCGGCACCCGGGCCACAGCCATGACCGGGAACCGCGGCGACATCGACACCATCGCCCGTCCCGGAACCCGGGGGGTGGGCAGCGATGCGGACCGCCCCGACGGGGGGGCCAAGGTGCAGGGCCGGTTCGCCTTTTCCTCCGATCTGTGGGCCGACGACTTTCTGTGGGGCCACACCCTGCGCTCGCCCCACCCCTCGGCCCGGATCGCCGGCATCGACATAGGGCCGGCGCTGGCCATGGCCGGGGTTCACGCCGTGCTGTTGGCCGGTGATGTGCCCGGCCGCCTCACCTACGGGCTGGACCACCCCGACCAGCCGGTGCTGGCCGATGGTCAGGTCCGCTACGTGGGCGAGCCGGTGGCCCTGGTGGCCGCCGACCACCCCGACGTCGCCCGGCGGGCCGCCGAGGCCATCGCCGTGGATTACCGGGCGACCGACCCCCTGGTCGATCCCGAGGCCGCCCCCGGGGCCGCCCCCATCCATCCCGACGGCAACGTCATCCGTGAGCTGGTCATCCGCCACGGCGACCCGGACCGCTCCGGTGAGGTGGTGGTGGAGGGCACCTACGAGGTGGGCATGCAGGACCAGGCCTTCATGGGACCCGAATCGGGCATGGCCCTGCCCGACGACGACGGTGGGGTGGAGATGTTCGTGTCCACCCAGTGGCTGCACGTGGATCGGGATCAGATCGCGGCCTGCCTGGGGATCGACCAGGATCGGGTCCGCATCACCCTGTCCGGGGTGGGCGGGGCCTTCGGGGCCCGCGAAGACCTGTCCTTGCAGGTCCACCTGTGCATGCTCGCCCTGCACACCGGCAAGCCGGTGAAGATGGTCTACAGCCGGGACGAGTCGTTCCTCGGCCATGTCCACCGCCACCCGGCCAAGATGTGGTACCGCCACCACGCCGATCGGGACGGGCGACTGGTGAAGGTGGAGGCCCGGGTGGTGCTCGACGGCGGGGCCTACGCCTCCTCGTCGGCCGCGGTGATCGCCAACGCCGCCTGCTTCGCCGCCGGCCCCTACAAGGTGCCGGCCGCCCACGTCGTGGGGCTGGTGGTGCGCACCAACAATCCGCCGTGCGGGGCCATGCGGGGCTTCGGGGCGGTGCAGACCTGCTTCGGCCACGAGTCGCAGATGGACAAGCTGGCCGCCGCCGTGGGCATCGATCCGGTGGAGTTGCGACTGCTCAACGCGCTGGCACCGGGCGATCGGTTGATCACCGGACAGGTCATCACCGGAACGTTCCCGATGGCCGAGGTGATACGCCGGTGCAGCCGGGCCCCGATCCCGGAAATGCCGGTGGACGACATGTGCGGGGACCTGCCGGGGGGATCGGGGGGCACCACCAACCCGGCCGACGTCGTGCGGGGCATGGGCTTCGCGGTGGGATTCAAGAACCTCATGTTCTCCGAGGGCTTCGACGACTACTCCACGGCCGCCTGCCGGGTGTCCGACGGGGTGGTCACCATCACCTGTGCCTGCGCCGAGGTGGGCCAGGGGTTCGTGACGCTGGCCCAGCAGATCGCCCGCACCGAGCTGGGGGTGGACGAGGTGATCCTGGCCCCGGCCCAGACCACCACCATCGGCTCGGCCGGATCGACCTCGGCCAGTCGCCAGACCTGGATGTCGGGCGGGGCGGTGCAGGCCGCCTGCCGGGAGGTGCGCGCCCTGATCCTGGCCGACGTAGCCGACCGGTGGGGCGTGGCCGCCGACGAGCTGATGCTGCGCGACGGTCTGGTGGCGTCGCAGGACGGCCGGCGAGAGGCCCGGTTGGCCCTGGTCACCGCCGGGGCCGGTTACCAGGCCGAGGTGGAGTACCGCCACGCCCCCACCGAGTCGCTGGACGAGAACGGCCAGGGCAACGCCCACGTGGCGTTCGCCTGCGCGGCCCACCGGGTGATCGCCGATGTGGATCCCGATCTGGGCCTGGTGCGGGTGCGGGACGTCACCACCGCCCAGGACGTGGGGCGCATCCTCAACCCCACCCAGGCGGTGGGCCAGATCGAGGGGGGCATCGCCCAGGGGCTGGGACTGGCCCTGATGGAGGAGATCGTGATGGACGACGGGCTGGTTCGCAACCCCTCGTTCACCGACTACGTGATCCCCACCACCCTGGACATGCCCCCGGTGACCATCGCCGCCTTCGTGGAGGAACCCGAGCCCAGTGCCCCCTACGGAGCCAAGGGCATCGGCGAACCCCCCACCATCTCCTCCTCGGCCGCGGTGGCCGCCGCCGTCCGAGCCGCCACCGGCCTGGACCTGCCCCGCATCCCCATCCGCCCCGCCGACATCGCCCTGGGCTGACCCATCGGGGCGAGCAGTCCCTGGCGAGGTTGCCCTCAGCGCCGCTCCAGAATCACGCCGAACCCCGACCGAGCAGCCCCTCTACCGAGCTTGTACCCAGCGCCGCGCCGGAATCACGCCGAACCCCGACCGAGCAGTCCCTGGCGAGGTTGCCCTCAGCGCCGAGCCGGAATCACGCCGAGAGTCCCTGGCGCAGTGCGGCTGCGGCCGTCTCCTGGGCCTCGACCGCGGTGGGGATGGCCATGGTCATGCCGAAGAAACCGTGGAACATGCCGTCGTAGCGGTGGATCTCGCAGGCCACCCCGGCCTCCTGGAGTCGGCGGGCGTAGGCCTCGCCCTCGTCGCGCAACGGGTCGTACTCGGCGGTGATCACGCAGGCCGGGGGCAGACCACCGAGATCGGGGGCCTTGATCGGTGAGACGTAGGGGTGGTCCCGATCGGAGACCTCGACGTACTGGTCGCGGAACCACTCCATCGACTCCTTGGTCAGGAAGTAGCCGGAACCGTTCTCGGTCTGCGAGGGCCAGGCGTTGGTGTCCATGTCGCAACAGGGATAGACGAGAAGCTGGTAAGCAATGGCCGGTCCTCCTCGGTCGCGGGCCATCTGGGCCACCACCGTGGCCAGGTTGCCCCCGGCGCTGTCCCCGGCCACCCCCAGACGATCGGCGTCGGCCCCGAGGGAGGCGGCGTTGGCGGCCACCCACTGGGTGGCCGCGTAGCAGTCCTCGGCCGCGGCCGGGAACCGGGCCTCGGGAGCCAGCCGGTAGTCCACCGACACGTACACCACGCCGGTGCGGTTCACCATCTCCCGCACCTGACCGTCGTGGCTGTCGATGCCGCCGATCACCCAGCCCCCGCCGTGGAAGAACACCACCACCGGCAGCAGCTCGTCGGTCGCCCCGGGCCAGTAGATCCTGATCGGCTGCTCGGTACCGTCGGCACCGGGGATCGTGCGGTCCTCGGTGCGGGCCACCTCCTCCACCGGCATCTCACCGAGCTGCATACGGTTGCGCAACTCCTCGGCGGTCAACGAGGAGACGCCCTCGAAGCTCACCCCGTTCTGTTCCATCATCTCAATGACGGCCCGAGCCGCCGGATCAAGCACCATGTCCCGAACCCTACCCGAGCCCCCCACCCCGGCCGAATACGCGCATCCGACCACCGGGTCGGTGCCCGCCCCCAAATCCACCCCGAGCCCCCCACCCCGGCCGAATACGCGCATCACGGGCCGCGCCGCATACCATCTCCACCGATAGCACCACTGCCCCGTATCCCCATATCCCAGGACCCAGCACCACACCAACCAATACCCAGGACCCCAGCACAAGGAGAACGACATGGAGTTCGCGATGTTCTACGAGATTCCGGTGGCCCGGCCCTGGAATCGCGACAGCGAGTACAACGCCTACCAGAACACCATCGAGCAGGCGGTTCTGGGCGACAGGATGGGATTCCACTCCTTCTGGACGGTGGAGCACCACTTTTTGGAGGAGTACTCCCACTGCTCCAACCCCGAGGTGCTCTACGGCCACATCGCGGCCAAGACCGAGAACATGCGGCTGGGCTACGGGGTCCGGCTCCTGCCCAAGCCCTACAACCATCCGGTGCGCACCGCGGAGTCGGTGGCGGTGCTCGACCTGATCAGCAACGGCCGGGTGGAGTTCGGCACCGGCCGCTCGTCCACTCGGGCCGAACTGGAGGGCTTCAACATCCATCCCAACGAGACCCGGGCCCAGTGGGACGAGGCCCTGCGCCACATCGTGGGCTGCTGGACCAACGACGAGTACGAGTTCGAGGGCGAGTACTGGTCGATGCCCAAGCGCCGGGTGCTGCCCAAGCCCCGCCAGGATCCCCACCCGCCCATCTGGGGGGCCACCAGCTCGGTGCCCGGCCACTACGAGATCGGCAAGCGGGGCATCGGATTGTGCTCGTTCACCGTGGGGTCGCCGCCCGAGGATCTGGCCGAGCGCATCGAGACCTTCCGCAAGGGCCAGGCCGACTGCACCCAACCGGTGGGGCTGTTCCGCAACGAGCGGGCGGCCACCTTCACCATGGTCCACTGCAACGAGACCGACGAGAAGGCCCGGGTCGCCTCCGAGGAATCGTTCGTGTGGTACCCCAAGTACGGCGGGGGACTCATCGCCTCGGTGGCCGACTACCTGGCCGACCTGGAGGTGGCCGAGCTGGGCACCTACGAGTACACCGGCGACGCGGCCAAGAGTCGGGACGAGGGTCTGATGGGCCAGTTGACCATGGACTACATATGGGACTCGGGGGCCGCGGTGGTGGGCAACCCCGACCGCTGCATCGAGATCGCCAAACGCTACGAGGCGGTGGGCTGCGACCTGCTGTTCTGCCTGCTCAACCCCTACAAGATGACCCACGAGGACGTGATGACCTCCATCGAGCTCATGGGCAAGCACGTCATCCCCGAGTTCACCGGGAACTGACCGGGGCGACCAGCAGGAACCGACGAGAACGGGCAAGCACGCCATTGCCGAATCCACCGACAACTGAATAAGAAACCGAGAGAAGAAACCGAGGCCCCCATGGCTCTTTTGAACATTCGCTACGACTTCCGGTGCCCGGACGTCTGCCCGGTGCCGGTGGACGAGTTGTACCGAACGGCCATCGAACAGGTGGTGTGGGCCGACGAGCTGGGGTTCGCCTCGGTGACCCTGTCCGAGCACCACGGCTCCGACGACGGCTACCTGCCGTCGCTGGTGGCCATGGCCGCGGCCATCGCCGCCCGCACCGAGAACATCCACATCATGTTGGCCGCGCTGATCGCCCCCATGCACGATCCGCTGCGGGTGGCCGAGGATCTGGCCGTCCTGGACCGGATCAGCAAGGGGCGTATCAGCGTGGTGGTGGCCGCGGGCTACGTGCCGTCGGAGTTCGCCATGTTCGGCCGGCAGATGCAGGATCGGGTGGCCCTCACCGTGGAGATGGTGGAGACCCTCAAGGCGGCGTGGACCGGCGAGCCGTTCGAGTTCCGGGGCCGCACCGTGCGGGTCACCCCCACCCCGTACCAGCAGCCCCGACCCATGATCTGGCTGGGGGGCAGCGGCGAGAAGGCGGCCCGGCGGGCGGCCCGAATCGCCGACGGATTCCTACCCACCATGCCCGAGTTCTGGGATCACTACCGCGACGAGGTGGTCAAACAGGGTCGGCCCGATCCCGGCCCGGCCACCTCCGGCGGAGTCGGGTACCTGCACATCACCCACGACCCCGATACCACCTGGGCCGAGGTCGCTCCCCACGCCCTGCACGAGATGAACGCCTACGGCCGATGGGCCGCCGAATCGGGGGCGGCCACCGGCTACGAACCGGTGAGCGACCCCGACACGCTGCGAGCCATGGGCCTGCACCAACTCGTCACCCCGGCCGAGGCCATCGAGACCATCCGGGAAATGGGCGCAATGGACGCAGTGATGTTCCACCCCCTCATGGGCGGCCTCGACCCCGCACTGTCCTGGAAAAACCTCCACCTCTTCCAAACCGAAGTACTCCCCCACCTCTGATCCACCAACACTGCTGCATCACCACCCCCCCCCCCCCCCCCGCTCCCCCGGTCGCAAACCACCACCCCTTCCCATGGACGGCCCACTAGCATGCCGAAGGTGAGCAGGGATCATGTGAGGTTCCAATTCGGCGGTGATGTGACGATCGAGACGCTCTCCGATGCGTTGACCCGCTTCTCCCAGGTGCTCGACGCTCTCCGGGAAACCCACAGTGCCGAGGTCAGTTGGAAGCTGATTGGGCTTGACTACGGAAGCGTTGCTGCTACAGCTCAGGCAGCCCCCCTGGATGACGAGGCCCAGTCGCAAATCCCGGCCATGTACGACAGCCTCATCCATGCGGCGGAAAGTGTCAAAAACGGTCACGCGGACCGTGGGTTTTCTCTGCATGAGCAAATGCACAAGCTCATGGCTCTCGCCGACGAGAGCCACCCGGTCACAATCCAGACCAACGGTAACCGAGTAGTTGTCGAGGCCCCCTTAGCTCCTCTGAGGCTCTCCGCCGCCGACTGGCAAGAAGAGGACCCCGTGTCGCTCGGAACAGTGAGAGGCCGTGTCGAAACCTTGTCTCGACGTAGAGGCCTCAGCTTCAACCTCTACGAACTCGCCACCAACACAGCAGTAACCTGTTACCTGGACAAAGCACTCGAGGACACCATGCGCGACGTACGGGGACACATTGCCGATGTGACCGGAGCCATCAAACGAGATTCCAGAACCGACAGACCACTGTGGATCCGAAGAGTAACGAATGTGGACCCTGTCGATGAAGGAGAACCCGATGGCTACCTAATGGCCAGGGGAGCACTCCAAACCTCTGAACCATCCGAGGTTCTGGTTAGGAGAATAAGAGATGAAGAATAGACCCCATCGGGTCTACCTTGATTCCAACGTCATCATTGCCTTTCTGACTGGTGAAGTGGATCGAGCAAGCGTGGTTCAGTCTTTGTTTGAAGATGCTCAAGACAAGAAAGTCGAGCTGGTTACTTCTGTACTTTCCGTCACAGAAGTTGCCTTTATTGCTTCTGACCAGGCCAACAGTAACCCCCTGGAAAGTTAAGAAAAAATTGATCGACTCTGGGCCCCTGCATCGCCAGTAAATCTGGTGGAATTCTCCATCCGGACCGCCAAGGAAGCAAGAGCAATCATCAGACAATCAAAAAGTTCCAGTATTAAGACAGTCAAGCCTGCCGACGCGATCCACTTGGCATCCGCGACCATCCATGAATGCGACTGCTTATTCACCTATGAGCGTGAGGATACTCGGGTTCGATGGCAGAACTTGGTCGGTTTTAGAGTTGATGAACCCTTCCTATATGAGCCAAGACTGGACATCGGAGGATGAAGAAATAGCTATTAGAGTTGGATTCGCAGAATGTGGGAAGTTCCAACAGTAATCTCGTCCACCCATTTTTGTGATATTCGGCAGAAATGTGGGAGTTTGTGGTAAGTGAAAGAGTTCTTCCACTGAGAGGAACTGAACTTTGGGGTACTCACCATTAATACCCTCTATCATGCTCCGGTTAGCGTTGTTATCGAACGTAGCACGCTGATCCTCAAAAGCCACTAGGACAGCAGCTATAGCCCCTGGTGTATCATCGATTACCTGTGTGAGAGCACGTACTGCATCAGAGGTGACTTTACCAGATTTGACTTGGATGACAGCGTATGCATCATCCACCTCACGTTGATTCTGAGTCACTGCCTCCTTCCTCATGGGGAAGAATTGCAAAATGCCATCCACACCACCATCAGCACCGGGTTGCCCTGGCTTTTTGCGCTGAACCATATTCGAGGTACCCAGAACCCCGCACACCCACTTCTCGAACTCGAATCTCCCTTTCTGGTGGTCAAGCTCTACAACCAGCTTCCGTGCTTCCTTTTCTGTTGTAGGTAGTCCATATACCATAATATCATTGTGGAGTTGCCCCGGTTTGGTGGACATCTGATTATGGGGGTTCGGTCCCTGGGGAAGGAGGCCCGTATGGGTCGTGTGTCGAAGTATCCGCCTGAGTTTCGTCGTGAGGCGGTGGCGTTGGCGGCCCGGTTCTTGAGGTCTAGGTCGATCTCGTCTGCTATTTCGGTTATTAGCCATAGGTCTTTGTCTATGTTTAGGGTATCCAAAGCGTCAGCAATGATGACATTAGCGGCTCGGTGCTCGTCGTTGAGTGCCCGTTGTTGGGCAAACAGTGAGCGTGGTAGGCGTGCTGTTCGCCAGTCTGGGTAGTCGTCGGGCCGGTGGTGTTTGTATACGGCTTCGGCCCATAGTTGTAGCAGGTTGGCTTCTAGGTAGGGTTCAACGGCATCAAGGGCCGGGCCGAGTGTGATGGGCACGAAGCGTCGGTTGCCGGTGGGGTCGTTGGGGAGACACTTGGGGTCGTTGGTGGTGCCGATAAATATGGATTGTCTGGGTGCGCTCTCAGCGTGCCTGGCCCATGCCCCCCGGTGTTGGCCGTCGTTGGTTCGGGTCAGGAACGCTTTTAGGCGTTCTATGTCGGCACGGGTGCTGCCTACCATCTCGGCTATTTCAACGATCACTCGGCCTTTGAGGCTCTCGGCTATCGGGTGGCGGCCCCAGGCTAGGCGTACCTTGATGGCTTGGCGGGTGAGCATATCTTTGGTGTGGCGGTTGTTGTAGCGTCCGGCGGTCGCCATCTCCCCCCACTCGGCGAACAGCGAACCCAGGAACGCCTCGGCCATCTTCTGCTCGTTGTCGTCCATCGAGAAACTGCCCACCCATTCGGGCACGGGCAAAAGGTTTTGGATTAGAAGGGTCTTGAAGGTTCCCTCCCCGCCCTTGAGTATCAGTATCTCGTGGGGGAGTCTCGCCTGGGGGTTGCGCAGCCGGTGTATGGCGGTCATAAAGATACGCCAGCTAACCCAACGGTTAAGAGGGGTGTCGGGCACTCCGAGCACGACATGGAGCATCTGCTCGATCAGGTTGGGGTCGTCGCTGGGTTGTTTGTCCACCCACTCGGCTATGGGGTTCACCCGGCGGTGGGCTTGGCGGCGGATGCTCCCGATGCGGCGTTTCCACACCTGGTCGGTCGTCGTCCAGGGTTGGTGTCGTTTGTTCTTGGTGGGGTGGTTCTTGGGGAACCGGAAGCAGGTCTCGCCGATGGTGCGGATGGAGTCCCAGTGATCGTCGGTCGCGGGTTCCCAGCGGGTGTCGTCGCCGCGCAGCGGGGGGATCGCCCAGGGTTCGTGCTCGGCCGACGACCAATCGGCCCGGTCTGAGTACCAGAGCTCGTCGCGCTCGGCGAGGGTGTTGTAACGGTAACGATGGCCGGTGTAGGCGATCAGGTACTCGATGTCGGCGGTGTCGTCGCCGATCACCTCCAGGGTCTCGGTCGGTTCGGGCCGGGGGTCGGGCTCGGCCACCTCCCGGCGCGCGGGCCGCACCTTTTGGTGGTGGTTGTCGGCGATGATCTCGGATGTCGAAACGGTCGTCTCGGCGGCGGGGGGGGGGCGGGAGTATCCTTGATACCCGTTGCCTCAGGTTCTACCATTGTTCCCAATCTTGATTATTGGTGCTCGGCCCCCCGGTACTTCCGGGGGGTTCAGCCATTAACGGCCTAGAACAATGGTAGATCGAGCCGGGCGCGACTACGCGGATTTGTCCAAGATCAACCCCGGTTCCGCAACTCCTCGATGCTGCGCTCGATGCTGGCGAGCATGGACTCCATCGAGGGCCGAAGGTCGTAGCGGTCGCAGACGATGCTCCACTCGAACCCCAGACCGGCGGTGCCGGTGTCGGCCCCCGTACCGATCCCCGGCCCCCCCCCGCCGGGCGGGGCCGACCGCCTCAGGGGTAAACGGTTCTGCCACCACTCCTCAGGGGGTAGGTGAGCCTCGGCGGGGTGCGGGATCACTGCCATACCCCCGATGCTATCCATCGGCCAACCGGCCCCGGCATTCGAGCCGAGCACGCCGGGCCGGGTACTCTCGCCGGTGCGGGCAGATAGCCCGTTGCTGTATTGCCATCGCCCCCCGGTCACCGGTCGGGGGGCGATGGCGTTCCCGCGGCGCTAACGATCCCAGGGGGTACACAACTAAGGGTCAAACCCCAAAACGGGCCTCTGAGACGACCAAAACCCCCCTCGGAGGGCCGATCCGGGGCCATCATCGCCCCTCGGCCCTCCCAGAGAGGCGAACCCAGACCACCACCCCTGCCCCTGGGAGCCGAGATCGAGATACATTGAGAGTCCTACCGTATTACGTTGGGAGGGTTCTAGATTGGGGAACGTAGGGGGCCTCTCAGGGGGCCGGTAGGGGTTCCCCACACCCCCGACTAGGCTCGGCAAAACAAGGCGTGGCAGGGCGCGGCTCGGCAAGGCTCGGCACGACTCGGCACGGCAAGGCAGGGCGTGGCGTGGCAGGGTCTCCGCTCGGCCCCTGGGGTGCTCCCACACCGGAGGGATCGCCCCTGCGGGCCGCCCGACCCCCGGTAGGGAACCCTGCGAACCCCCTGGTCGGGGGGCCGGTGGTATCCCCAAATTGCGCTAGCACCATTCTAAAAGCTAAGCCTACCGGCCATCATTAGCTTATCGCCCCGGCCCATAAGCCGTTGATATTGGGGAGCTGGGCGGGGCCGCAACACTCCGGCAAAAGTATTAGCCCCGGTGTCGAGGGCCGCCAACCCTGGTTGTAGGCGTTACAAGCCCTCCCAGGGTCGGCCCCCGGCAACCACCCCGGAGGGCCGACGGTCGGGGCCGACCCCCGACGATACGACAATCACGGGTGCTAACGGCCCCCCCGATACCCGATACCGGCGGTGATCGTTACCGTAAATGCTGAAATAGCCCCCTACAAACGCTGGGTAGGCGCATTAAGGGGATATCAATAGTGGCGTTCTAAGGGGTTTGTAGGGTTCCCTCGGCCAGTCACTACGGGCCGGGCCGGGGGCCGCCCCTGGGGGCGTTGTGGTGGCTCTGGTGGCTCTGGTGGCTCTGGTGGCTCTGGTGGTTACCGGGGGCCGGGCGGCGGGGGGCGATGCTGTAGGTACATACCCAGCCCGCCGAGCCGCCATTTGTGGATCATCTCGGCCTCGAAGCTCAAGACCAGACCCCGCAACAAAGGAGTGCTGCGGTTGTCGTGACCATCAAAGGCGATGGCGTAGAGGTAGGCATCCTTGAACGGCGGGTGCTCGGCCCCGTGCTCTAACTGGTGAACCCCGCAACGATCCGGCCCCCACTCGGCCATGTCGCAACGGCATATGTCGTTCACAAGGTCGTGGCACATCATCTCGGCCAGCGTCTCCCACCGCTCGCGTGACTTAGGCGGGTAGCCACTGGCGGTCATGGGTAGCCACGCTACCCCGGCGGGGCCGATCCCGGTACGCGCCCCCGGCCCCCGGTCGTGGTCGGCCCCCAGCACCACCACAAGGCCCCCTGGGGCCGCCGTCGGCCATCGCCCGCACTACCACCCTGGGGAACCCCTGCCGGCGGTTGGGGGGCCGGGGTGGTATCCCCAATCTAGGCATAGCAGCATTTAGCCAGCTAAGGAGCGTTAGTGCCTTTCAATGCTTCCCGATCTGGGGTCGGGAACCGAGGGGCAGGGTGCGGCGGGCCGATTGTTAGAAGGACAACGGGTGACTATTGGGATACCACCCGACCCTCCAGGGGGCCGGGTAGGGGTTCCCCCTCGATCCGGGGGCCGCCAACAAACCCCCCTCGAAGGGTCGATCCGGGGTCGAGGGTGTGAACGATCACCCGCAAAATTGTTTGTTCTATCGCCCGACCCGTGTTTGCGGTCATACCGCAGAGCCGGAGTCGGCCCCGGCCCCGGCGTGAGTAACGGCCCGCCATCGAGGGCCGCCAACCCCCGTTGTAGGCGATACAAGCCCTCCGGGGGTCGGGGTCGGGCAACCACCCCGGAGGGCCGAGGGCCGTCATCGAGGGCCGACGATCAACAATCACGGGCGGTAACCGCCCCCTCGGTTGCCCAAACAAGGCCGGTAGCCCTACTGAGTGAAAGCCTGTAGGCGCAATATGGGGATACCACCCCGGCCCCTGAGGGCCGGCCTGTAGGGTTCCCTACCGGGTCGGGTAGCCAAGTGCGGGCCGAGACCGAGCGCGGCCCCTGGGGGCGTTGTCGTGGCTCTGGGGGGCAACCGGAGACCGGGGCCGGCGAGGGCCGGGTGCTGGCCGAGCGCGCCCCCTCCGGTGTTTGCGATCCCAGGGGGTACATAACTAAGGGTCAAACCCCCCAACGGGCCGCTGAGACGACCAAAACACCCCTGAGAGAGACCGCAACCGGGGGTCGGCGGCCCTCGATGCTCCCAGAGACACCATCCCCCCGGCCCCGTTGTGCGCTCCGGTGACGGCCCCCGGCCCCCTCGATCCCCCCTACACCCGGACGGGCCAAGACTCCCTCCGGGGGTGCTACCGAGAGACCGTCACCGGCGATCAGAACCCCCCAGGGGCGTAGCCGCAGGAGTGGGCGCGGGAACCCAGGAGCGAGGTTACGGGCAGGGTATTACGTTGGATTGGCCCCACATCGGGGAATAAAGGTTCGGCCTCAAAGCGTAGGCTTGTACCCCAAACTTGTACTCCCGGTCCGCGGCCGCGTCGATGGTGGTACTGGTGGCACCGTAAACATTGAAGTCGATCCCGCTACCGTAGGAGTCCTTCACCCTGTACTTGGTGGTACGCTCCGTAGGGTCGGCGCTCCAACTAAGACTTATAGTACGGTCAACCCCGGCTGGCCCCGACCTAGAACAAGTCCCCCGAACATTCGCAGGATTAGCCAACGGGCTTCTATCAATCGGCCTCTGAGTAGTAGCCGTAGCAGTGGGCGTAGCAGTGGGCGTAGCAGTGGGCGTAGGTGTGGGGGTAGCGGTCGGCCTCGGAGTAGGTCTGGGCGTAGCCGTAGCGGTCGGCGTAGGGGTGGGAGTCGGGGTAGGTGTGGGCGTAGGGGTCGGGGTGGGTGTAGCGGCGGGGCAGGTGACGGGGTTAGACCACTCATACCCCAACCAACCCCGTTTACCGTACCCCGGCGCGTGGGCGTTCAATAAGAACCGATAAGTCCTGTTTGCTCTCGCACCGGGAAAGTAGGCAAAAGTATCGGTCGTGTACTGGTAAGAACTCGTACCCACCCGACCCAAAACATAGTAATTATCAATCCGGCCCGACGGGTCGTCATCCCAACTAACCCGCAAAGTACGGTCAACTCCGGCCGGCCCCGACCTAGAACAAGTCAACACCACCCCCGAAGGCGTGACCGGCGTAAGGTCAGGGTCAGGACATGTAGTAGAACCGGACTGATAGGTATACGACGACAAAACATACGTGTTCCTCCGTCCTCTACCACTATTGTAATGGTTTGTCTTCCGACCAGCTACCCCGATCCTGTAGGTTTCCCCCGGTTCCGAAGGTGCGGAAACCGAAGTATTGGAAGACCCGTATACAATCTTCCAAGATGTATCCGGCCTACGTCGACCGCGAGACTGTCGGAAACCTGGCTTACTAATGATGCCGTAATCATCGGCATTCGAAACCTTAGACCAACTAATATCCAAAGTACGGCCATCAGACCTACAAGTAACAGTCACCCTTAACGGAGCGGTCATCGGGCAAGTAGTAGTACCGGATTGATTAGTCCACGATGAATAACGCTTACCGTCGTTGGTGTTTAGATAACTCCGAACCTTCATACTATAAATCCTGCCCGGTTCGGAAGTGAGAGTAGTAGAAGGAGGTGGGTCTTCTAGGAATAAACCGTAAGGAAGGGTTCTATCCAAACTCGAACCCCGGGTGTCTTGAACCTGATAACCGGAAATACGCGAAGAAACATCAGGCCAACTAACAGTCAAAACCCGGCCATCAGCCCTACAAGTAACCGTCACGCTCGCCGGAGCGGGAACCGACGGAGCACTAGGTCTAGTAAATATTTTCCAACCTATATACAATCCTGCGAGAACAGGATTTGTAGCTATGAAGGTTGTAATGACTACGTTACGTATAACTTTAGAAACGGGGTGTTCCCAATACTGACAAGCATAATCAATAGCAACAGCAGTACCCCAGGCAATAAGACCAGCAACAAGAGCAGCACCAGCAGTAGCAACAGCTCCCGTGGCTGCTGCGGTAAGAAGTATACCTGAACCAACACCGGTAATAAATGCCCCTGCATTAGGGCTGGTGACTTGGTTTACAGGTGACTTCCAGCAAAGCATGTTCTTCAATACAGGATGACTTGTTCCTACTTGATGTACAACCTCTTGAGTAACTAATTTATCCCTTATCTCACCTACTTTATAATTCTCAGCACCGGTTTCTATAATCGCATTTTTGGCTTCTATCCCAGCCGCACTAAACGCATCCTGAATATATTTTGCTATTGTTATACCCGGTTTTGCCGGGAAGTGTGGTTCGTAGCAGCTTTTATCGGTGCTATGCGGTTCCCAATACAAGACTTCGGATGAAGGGCCGGACGAAGGACGATAATCTGAAGTAGAAATATAACCTCTAGTGATAGCAGATGGATCTAAAGCCTTTGTGGGGAATGGCTGAGCATAAAGACCGAGTAAGCATCTGAATATCGGTTTATAACAAGCATGAGTAGTATCCTGCCTTGACCAAGACTTAACATCTGTCGAAGGACGAGGTGTTGGGTGACGTGGAGATAAGTCATTAACCCATGTAGGGAACGGCTTTTTATAGTATCCAGTTTTACAACTATGCGGGGTGTGCGATGTACGGGTCTCCGTCTTAGCCGGAATTGTTGTGATCC
Source organism: Acidimicrobiales bacterium (assembly GCA_965115985.1). Classification (GTDB taxonomy): domain Bacteria; phylum Actinomycetota; class Acidimicrobiia; order Acidimicrobiales; family Bin134; genus Poriferisocius. Next base: position 2,605,113 of record OZ220474.1, on the reverse strand, counting down.
TAAGCCCAGCCCTAATCTTTACCCAGTAATAACCATCGTAGCGTGTCGGATAGACAGCACTACTCAACGGCATATATTGTACACCTGTTTGTCCGGGCTTTGGTAGCATCGCTATCTGGCCCCGAGCATAAGCTTGACTATACATTGTATATAAAATGCCTGCCCAAAGACCTTCATATACTTGGGGTGAGACTCGAAGCTCATACCTGTAAACAATCTCCCGCTTGGTTTGCTTAGGAGTGACCACGACGGTTTCCCTAGTCGGGTCGTGCGCGAGCACAACCTTAGGAGTCACCGTAGACAACACGGCAAAACAAACCAGAACGGTAAGAAACTTCTTCATAACTAACAACCCCTCGATAGTTACTCGATTACTATTACTTAGACTTGTTGCCGACCGTATCTTGACCGTCTCCACACCCGAAGACGCCAGCTAAGAAATAAACCTATACCAATAGCCCCAGGTATAATATACTCATGAGTAGCGAAAGGTTCGGGTAAATAGTCAGGTAATATAAGGAGACCATGACAAATTAAAGTCGCCCCAAATACTACAATCAAATAAACCCTGAGCTTTTTCTTTTGTTTGGTGGTCGCGGGTGGTTGGGTTGGTGGTGGGGGTATGTTCGGGGGGTTGTTCATTGTTGGGGTGGTGGTGTTGGTTGTCATGGGTGGTTCCCCTCAAGTAGCCGGGCTATTCACGTCACCAATAACTCGCGGCCAGACTTGAGAGGAACCCCAGGGTGAAAGCCCGGTCGTGCCTACAGGTCTGGCCGCAGAGGGAACAAGCCCCCGCGAGTTATGGTGACGGGGGGACGGTACACGGCCCGCCGGATCGGGTCAAGAAGCGGTGTCTAGCTGGGGGTTTGTCCTGCCGGTGGTGGTCGGGGCGGTCTCCTCCGGGTCGGGGGCCGCCGAGGGCCGGGTGTGCGGGGTCGTCGGGGGTCGGGGGTCGGGGGCGGCCCAGACCTACCGGGGCGATCCCCAGGGTCGGCCCTCGGCCTCGGCCCGTGTTGGTTGCCTTAGGAACCCTGGGAGCGCCCCTGGGGGGTGTGGGCGGTCTCTCCGGGGGGGGCGGGGGCGGGGCCTCTGGGCGGCCCTCGATGGCCCGCTATTTCGGGGTTTGGTTTATCGGCCCGGTCTGGTTTGGGGTATCGCCCGGCCCGGTCGGGGCAACGGGGTTGGGGGTTGGTTGCCTCAAACACGGGTGGGGTGATACTTCAAATGGTGGTTGTCGCTCGGAACGGTGGCTCTCTATATGGGGATTGAACCCCTGCCCCCTGGGGCGTGGCAGGGGTTCCCCAGGGGTGTTCGGGTGATGGCCGAGGGCGGGTGCTGGCCGCCCTCCCCGTTCCGTTATGAAAGTATGAAAGACCTACGGCTACGGAGGGGGCGGCCAGGGGGCAGGATGGCCGAGGGCGCGGGTGGTGGTCGAGGGGGTCGGGGTCGGCCCTCAAGGGTGGGTCGAGGGTGTGGGGAACCCCTACTCGGCCCCCTGGGGGGTCGGGTGCCATCCCCATAGTCACCCGTTGTCTTTCTATCGAGCGGGGGTCGGGGGGCGGTTGACGGGGCCGCCGGGGGGTCGGGCCGGGGCGGTGGTTGGCCCGACCCCTGCCGGTAGTGGGGTGTGCGGGGCAGGGTAGCCGAGGGTCGTTCGGGGCGCGGTGCGGTCGGGGGCCGGTGGGGTCTGCTATTTTGGGGTTTGGTTTATCGGCCTGGTCGGGTTTGGGGTATCGCCCGGTGCGGTCGGGCAATGGGGTTGGGGGTTGGTTGGTTCAAATGCGGGCGGGGCGTTAGGTCAAATCGAAAAAAAACTGGGAAAGGCACCTTCACTCAATGGGGATCACGCAACGGCTCCCTGAGGGCCGTTACAGGGTTCCCTAAGGGGTGGGGGCGGGCCGAGGGCCGAGCGGCCCGCAGGGGCGATCCCCGACGGTCTGGGAGCACCCCGGGGGCCGGGGGCCGGTGGTGGCCGAGGGCCGGGATCGAGGGGGTTTGGGGAACCCCTGCCAGGCGTTCGGGGGGTGGGGCGGTATCCCCAACCTACCCATGACAACGTTACAGTGACTTAGGCTCTTGGTTGGTTTCGGTATGTTTCGATCCGGGGTGGGGTGTGGTGGGGTCTGCCCGGACTGCCCGGACTGGCCCAGACTGTTTCTGGGAGTGTGGGCGGGGTGTTTTGGCTGGTCAGGGGGGGGTGTTGGTGGTGTTACCCGGATTAAATAGGGTTTAATATTCTTTAAATGGGGAGGGGTGGGGGATATTTAAAGGATGGTTGGGGCCGGGTTGTGCGGGCCGGGGGGTGTTTGCGCAGGTGGGGCGGGGTTTTGGCCCGGTTCGGGGGGTGTGGGCGAGTGTGGGCGGGTGTGGGTTCGGCTCAGGCGGGGGGTATCCAGAGGCGTTCCCGGTTGGGGCCGCGTGTTTTTTCCCAGCCGAGGTTGAGGAGGTGTTGGCCGATGTCGTTGCGGGGTCGGGGTCGGCGGTTGCCGTCCGTCCATGTTCCGATTAGGTCGGTCATGGATAGGGGGTCTTGGCCCCGGTAGCGTTCGGTGAGCCAGGCGGCGGCTTCTTCGGCGGTTGAGGTTCCGGTGTGCTCGGAGGTGATCCTGCGGATGTCGTCGATGAACTCGGCGGGGGGTTGGCCGTTGATGTTCCAGCCGCGGGTGTTGAGGCCCGTACCGGCGGCGAGGGTGTCGTATTGGTGTCGGGCGGTTCCCCACAGCACGGGCCGGTGGTGGTTCATCCATTCGAGGTTGTGCTCGCCGGTCTTGCCGTTGCCGGGTACGGGTAGCACCATGAAGCGGCGGGTTCCGGTGGGGTCTGGGGATATGTCGGCGTTGGTGGTTCCGATGATTATGGGTACGGGAACCAGTATCGGGTGTCGGCCCCAGGCAAGGCGTACCTTGATGGCTTGGCGGGTGAGCATATCTTTGGTGTGGCGGTTGTTGTAGCGTCCGGCGGTCGCCATCTCCCCCCACTCGGCGAACAGCGAACCCAGGAACGCCTCGGCCATCTTCTGCTCGTTGTCGTCCATCGAGAAACTGCCCACCCATTCGGGCACGGGCAAAAGGTTTTGGATTAGAAGGGTCTTGAAGGTTCCCTCCCCGCCCTTGAGTATCAGTATCTCGTGGGGGAGTCTCGCCTGGGGGTTGCGCAGCCGGTGTATGGCGGTCATAAAGATACGCCAGCTAACCCAACGGTTAAGAGGGGTGTCGGGCACTCCGAGCACGACATGGAGCATCTGCTCGATCAGGTTGGGGTCGTCGCTGGGTTGTTTGTCCACCCACTCGGCTATGGGGTTCACCCGGCGGTGGGCTTGGCGGCGGATGCTCCCGATGCGGCGTTTCCACACCTGGTCGGTCGTCGTCCAGGGTTGGTGTCGTTTGTTCTTGGTGGGGTGGTTCTTGGGGAACCGGAAGCAGGTCTCGCCGATGGTGCGGATGGAGTCCCAGTGATCGTCGGTCGCGGGTTCCCAGCGGGTGTCGTCGCCGCGCAGCGGGGGGATCGCCCAGGGTTCGTGCTCGGCCGACGACCAATCGGCCCGGTCTGAGTACCAGAGCTCGTCGCGCTCGGCGAGGGTGTTGTAACGGTAACGATGGCCGGTGTAGGCGATCAGGTACTCGATGTCGGCGGTGTCGTCGCCGATCACCTCCAGGGTCTCGGTCGGTTCGGGCCGGGGGTCGGGCTCGGCCACCTCCCGGCGCGCGGGCCGCACCTTTTGGTGGTGGTTGTCGGCGATGATCTCGGATGTCGAAACGGTCGTCTCGGCGGCGGGGGGGGGGCGGGAGTATCCTTGATACCCGTTGCCTCAGGTTCTACCATTGTTCCCAATCTTGATTATTGGTGCTCGGCCCCCCGGTACTTCCGGGGGGTTCAGCCATTAACGGCCTAGAACAATGGTAGATCGAGCCGGGCGCGACTACGCGGATTTGTCCAAGATCAACCCCGGTTCCGCAACTCCTCGATGCTGCGCTCGATGCTGGCGAGCATGGACTCCATCGAGGGCCGAAGGTCGTAGCGGTCGCAGACGATGCTCCACTCGAACCCCAGACCGGCGGTGCCGGTGTCGGCCCCCGTACCGATCCCCGGCCCCCCCCCGCCGGGCGGGGCCGACCGCCTCAGGGGTAAACGGTTCTGCCACCACTCCTCAGGGGGTAGGTGAGCCTCGGCGGGGTGCGGGATCACTGCCATACCCCCGATGCTATCCATCGGCCAACCGGCCCCGGCATTCGAGCCGAGCACGCCGGGCCGGGTACTCTCGCCGGTGCGGGCAGATAGCCCGTTGCTGTATTGCCATCGCCCCCCGGTCACCGGTCGGGGGGCGATGGCGTTCCCGCGGCGCTAACGATCCCAGGGGGTACACAACTAAGGGTCAAACCCCAAAACGGGCCTCTGAGACGACCAAAACCCCCCTCGGAGGGCCGATCCGGGGCCATCATCGGCCCTCGGCCCTCCCGCTCGATAGAAAGACAACGTATAGGTATGGGGTTTGCGGCGGGGGTCTCCAGGGGGCTTCTAGGGGTTCCCCACACCCCCTCGGTCTCGGCTCCGGCGATGGCCGACGGCGGGTGTTGGCATTCTCCAAACCATGAGCCGAGCGCGCCGACCCCACCGCAAGCACCACTACCGGCCCTACCGCCGCCGACCTCCCACCCGTGCTCGGCCTCGGCCCTCGGCCACCACCCGGCCCCGGTAGGGAACCCTACAAACCCCCTGGTCGGGGGGCCGGTGGTATCCCCATATTGCGCTAGCAGAGACTAATAAAGTAACCCTACCAGCCTTGTTTGGTGTATCGCCCGGCCCGTGTTTGCGGTGATATTGGGGAGCTGGGCGGGGCCGTGATACTCCGGCGAAAGCATCAGCCTTAGCATCGAGGGTTCCCCACCCGCCTTTGTAGGCGTTACAACCCCTCCCAGGGGTAGAGCCGGGCAACCACCCCTGCGGGCCGAGGGCCGGGGCCGGAGGCCGACGATACGACAATCACCGGCAGTAACGGCCCCCTCGATACCCCATACCGGCGGTTGTCGTTACCGTAAATGCTGAAATAGCCCCCTACAAACGCTACGTAGGCGCAAGAAGGGGTGACCATATCGGCCCCCTGAGGGGGTTTGTAGGGTTCCCTCGGCCAGTCACTACGGGCCGGGCCGGGGGCCGTTTCTAGGGGCCTTGTCGTGGCTCTGGGGGCAACCGGGGGTCGGGGCGATAACGCCCCCCCGAAACCCGACTATTGCCCCAGATACCGGCGGGCCGGTGGGGGTCGGCCTCAAAGTTACGGGCCAGGTCTACAAGCATGTAATCGCCGGTGGCGTCGCGACCATCGAGGGCGGCGGCGTGTAGGTAGGCCTCGAAGTACGGCGGGTGCTCGGCCCCGTCCTCGAACACCAACGGGCAAGGCTCGCGACGATCCGGCCCCAGCCCCTCGGTATCGCAATGACACTTGCCGTTCACAAGGTCTTCGCACATCTTCCTGGCCAGTGTCTCCCACCGTTCCTGAGCATCGGGCGGGTAGTCACTGCCGGTCATGGGTAGCCACGCTACCCCTGCGGTAGCGATCCCGGTACGCGCCCCCGGCCCTCGGTCGTGCTCGGCCCCCAGCACCACCACAAGGCCCCCAGGGGCCGCGCTCGGCCCCGGCCCGCACTACCACCCTGGGGAACCCCTGTCGGCCCCCTGGAGACCCCCGGTGGTATCCCCATATCCATACGTTGTCTTTCTATCGAGCGGCCTGCCCCAGGGTTGCCCGACCCCTCGAAGGGTCGATCCGGGGTCGAGGGTGTGAACGATCACGCGCAAAATTGTTTGTTCTATCGCCCGACCCGTGTTTGCGGTCATACCGCAGAGCCGGGATCGGGCCTCGGCCCCGGCGTGAGTAACGGCCCGCCATCGAGGGCCGCCAACCCCCGTTGTAGGCGTTACAACCCCTCCCAGGGTTAGGGCCGGGCAACCACCCCTGCGGGCCGAGGGCCGCCATCGAGGGCCGACGATCAACAATCACGGGCGGTAACCGCCCCCTCGGTTGCCCAAACAAGGCCGGTAGGACAACTCGATATAAGCCTGCTAGCGCAATATGGGGATACCACCCCGGCCCCTGAGGGCCGCCTCGCAGGGTTCCCTACCGGCATCGGGTAACCGAGTGCGGGCCGAGACCGAGCGCGGCTCAGGGAGCGTTGTCGTGGCTCTGGGGGGCAACCGGAGACCGGGGCCATCGAGGGCCGGGTGCTGGCCGACCCCGACCCCTCCGGTGTTTGCGATCCCAGGGGGTACATAACTAAGGGTCAAACCCCCCAACGGGCCGCTGAGACGACCAAAACACCCCCCGGAGAGACCATCACCGGGGGTCGGCGGCCCCCGATGCTCCCAGAGACACCATCCCCCCTACACCCGGACGGGCCAATACTCCCTCCGGGGGTGCTACCGAGAGGCCGTCACCGGCGATCAGAACCCCCCAGGGGCGTAGCCGCAGGAGTGGGCGCGGGAACCCAGGAGTGGGCGCGGGAACCCAGGAGCGAGGTTACGGGCAGGTTATTACGTTGGATTGGCCCCACATCGGGGAATAAAGGTTCGGCCCCGCAGCGTAGGCCTGTACCCCAAACTTGTACTCCCGGCCCGATACCCCGGTGATAGTGGTACTGGTGGCACCATAAACATTGTTGTCGATCCCGCTACCGTAGGAGTCCTTCACCCTGTACTTGGTGGTACGTTTCGTAGGGTCGGCGCTCCAACTAATATACAGAGTCGGCCTCGACCTACCAGGCGGGGGACTAGAACAAGTCCCCCGAACATTCGCAGGATTAGCCAACGGGCTTCTATCAATCGGCCTCTGAGTAGTAGCCGTAGCCGTAGGAGTAGGTGTGGGGGTAGCGGTCGGCCTCGGAGTAGGTCTGGGCGTAGCCGTAGCCGTAGGTCTGGGCGTAGGGGTCGGGGTAGGTGTGGGCGTTGGTCTGGGTGTAGCCGTTGGCGTAGGAGTAGGGGTCGGGGTGGGCGTAGCGGCGGGGCAAGTAACGTAGCTCGATCTAGTCCACCCCAACCAACCCCGATCACCGTACCCCGGCGCGTAGGCGTTCACCGCGAATCGGTAAGTCCTGCCCGCCGAGCCAGTGAAGGTAGCAGAAGTACCGGTCGTGTACGTGTGGGCGTTGGTACCGTATATGCCGAGCACATTGTAACTATTAATGCGGCCCGTCGGGTCGTCATACCAACTAACCCGCAGGGTCGTGGCCGACCCACCCGGCGGGGGACTAGAACAAGTCAACGTCACCCCCGAAGGCTTGACCGGCGTAGCCGCAGGGTTCGGGCAAGTAGTAGTACCGGACTGATAGGTATACGACGACCACACTCTCGTAATCGGGTTAGGGTTAGTGATCCTGCCACTAGCTACCCTGATCCGGTAGGTTCCCCCCCGTTTCTTCAAAGCAATGGTGGCTCGGCCACTATCGCTTGCAACTGCGACTACACCGACGACAGTAGTCGAAGCCACGGTTACGGTCCCGGATATGCCCGAACCTAGACTATCCGAGATGTTGTAACTGTCGGCCCCCGAAGACCCAGACCAACTAACATCCAAAGTACGGCCATCAGCCCTACAACTAACCGTCACGCTCGCCGGAGCGATCAACGGATCGGGGCAACGGGTAGTACCGGACTGATAGGTATACGACGACCAGACCCAGACTTTCGGAAGCGATTTATGGTTAGTGATCTTGCCACTAGCTACCCCGATCCGGTAGGTTACCCCCGGTTTCGAAGGAAAGGTGGTCGAGGTTGTCGAACCCCCGGTTACGGTCTTGTATATGTTCCGACCCATACTAGACGTGATCTTGTAACCATCGACACCCAAAGCCTGGGACCACCTAATATCCAAAGTCTTGCCATTAGCCCTACAAGTAACCGTCACGCTCGCCGGAGCAGGCACGCAAGTAGTGCTAGTACCGGTTTGAGTAGTCCACGACGAATACCGCTTAGTGTCCCCGGTTCCGGTATAACTCCGAACCCTTATACTCCAAGTCGCGTTCGGTTTGGAAGCAGTAGAAGTAGAAGTAGAAGATAACTCTCTATCAAACCTTAAATCACCAGTGTTTTGAACATGATAACCAGTGACACCCGAAACCGCAGACCAACCAATCCCCAACCTCCGGCCATTAGCCGAACAAAGAGCCGTCACGCTCCCCGGAGCAGAAACCTTTGGAGGAAATATTATTTTCCAACCTTCATACAATAGTCTGAGGCGCGGGGGTGTGGAAGCATCTATGATAGCATTACGTATAGCTACAGAAATAGGGTGTTCCCAATACTTACAAGCAAAACTAAGAGCTTGCGCAGACACTATGCCAATAGCACCAGCAACAAGAGCAACACCAGCAGTAGCAACAGCTCCCGTGACTGCTGCGGTAAGAAGTATACCTGAACCAACACCGACGAGAGTTCCCCCTACACTAGAACCGCTAATTTGGTCGAAAGGTGACTTCCAGCAAAGCATGTTCTTCAATGTAGAATGACTGTTTCCTACTTGATATACAACCTCTTGAGTAACTAATTTATCCCTTATCTCACCTTCTTTATAACGCTCAACACCGGTTGCTGTAATCGCGCTTTTGGCTGCCGTCCCAGCCGCATTAAATGCGTCCCCAATATATTTTGCTATTGATACACCCGGTTTTGCCGGGAAGTGTGCTCTGTAGCAGCCGTGATCGGTACTATGCGGTTCCCAATACAAGACTTCGGATGAAGAGCCGAACGAAGGACGATAACTTGAAGCATAAACATAGCCTGTAGTTAAAGCAGACTGAGGTAAAGCCCGTGCGGGGAATGGCTGAGCATGATAACCGGCCTGGCACTTGAACGTCGGTTTATAACAAGCATGGGTAGTATCCTGCCTTGACCAAGTAGCTTCCGCCGAAGGGCGCGGTATTGGGTAACCTCTAAATGTTGTTGAAGATGGATCATTAACCCATGTAGGGAATGGCTTTTTATAGTACCCAGTTTTACAACTATGCGGGGTGTGCGATGTACGGGTCTCCTTTACGGGTGGAACCGGTGTACTCCTGGTTCCAATCCTTACCTTGACCCAACGGTAACCATCATAGTGTCTTGGATAGACCGCACTACTCAACGGCGCGTATTGAATACCCGTCTGTCCGGGCTTTGGCCAAAACGCCATTTGACCCCTAGCCAAAGCTTGTTGCCGGGCAAAATACATAATGCCTGCGAACGAAAACCCAGGTATATTTACAGGTATGAGGTGAAGCTTCCACCTGTAAATAGGTTCATGCTTGGTGTAGCCGGGAGTGACCACGACGGTTTCCGTAGTCGGGTCGTGCGCGAGCACAACCTTAGGAGTCACCGTAGACAACACGGCAAAACAAACCAAAACAGTAAGAAACTTCTTCACAACTAACAACCCCTCGATAGTTACTCGATTACTATTACTTAGACTTCTTGCCGATAAGAAGTAAACCTATACCAATAGCCCCAGGGATAATATACTTATGAGTAGCGAAAGGTTCGGGTAAATAGACAGATACTGTATAGCTAACCCAAAAAGTTAAAATCGTAATAAATGCTGAAATCCAATAAGTGCTGCGCTTTCTCTTTTGTTTGGTGGTCGTGGGTGGTTGGGTTGGTGATGGAGTGTTTGAGGCCGAGGTGGTGTCGGCCTCGGTGGTGTTGTCCGTCGTTGGTGGGGTGACCATCGGAACCTTGTAGCAGGGGTCGGTGGTGGTCGTCAAGGGTGGTTCCCTCCAAATAAGCCGGACTTTTCACGTCACTGACAACCCGCGGCCAGACTTGGAGAGAACCAGGAGCAAAGCCCGGTCATGTCTAGGTCTGGCCGCAGAGGGAACAAGCCTCACGGGTTGTTAGTGACATCAGGGACGGTACACGGCTCGGCGGGGAAGCGCAAGAAGCGGGGTCTAGCTGGGGGTTCGCCCCGCCGGTGGTGGTCGGGGCGGTCGGGGGATCGAGGGGGCCGGGGGCGGCCCAGACCGTCGGGGATCGCCCCTGCGGGCCGGGCGGCCTCGGCCCGTGCTGGGCCGCTTTAGGACTCTGGGAGTGCCTCTGGGGTGGGGTCGGGCGGCCCCTCCGAGGGGTGCTGGGGCCGGGGCCGGGGGCCGGGGTCGGCCCCCGGTCGGCCCGGTGGGGTCTGCTATTTTGGGGTTTGGTTTATCGGCCCGGTCGGGTTTGGGGTATCGCCCGGCCCTCCGGGGTGGGGGGTGTTGGGGGGTTGGTTGGTTCAAATGTGGTTGGGTTGTTAGATCAAATAGTTAACTTATTGAGAGAGGTGGGTCTCTCATATGGGGATTGAACCCCCGGCCCTCCTGGGGGCGGGCAGGGGTTCCCCAGGGTGTTAGGGGTGCGGGCGGGGGCCGGTGTCGGCCCCTGGGGGTGTTGTGGTGGCTCTGGGGGCAACGGTGGCCGAGGGCCGGTGGTGTGGGGAACCCCTGTCGGCCTCTGGGAGACCCCCGGCGGTATCCCCAATCTGACCCCTTGAGTATGTAAAACGTGATGGGCGGGGGCCGAGGGCGGGCGGTGGCCGAGGGCGGGCGGTGGCCGCCCTCCCCGTTTCGTTATGAAAGTATGAAAGACCTACGACTACGGAGGGGGCGGCCAGGGGGCAGGGTAGCCGAGGGCGGGGTTAGGCGGTGGTGTACAAGGCGTGATCGGCAAAGGTCGAGGCGAGGTGGTGCGCCCATCGGTCGTTGTACCCGTCGGCGGCGGCGGCCACCAGGTAGGCGATCCGGGGGCTGGGGGCCTCGGAGGTGGGGCCGGTCGCGAGATCGCAGGGGCCGCACGGGCCTAGTTCCTTGCGACACTGGCACAACCCGGCGCGATGATCGGCGATCAACCGGGCGGCGGCGGTCTCCCATTGATCGCGCAGGAACCCTGGGGGGTCGGCGGCGTAGTCGTGGGCCTCTGCCTCTATGCCCCAGCGGTCGTCGGCCCCCGACAGATCGGCTATCGCCCAGAACAAGGCGTACCGGCGTTCCCACCATGTATCGGCCGCGATGTTGTCGGTAATGAAGTGATAACCACACTGCGGGCCGAGGTGACAACGACAGAACCCTTCGCGGTAGTCGTCGATCCAGCCGTCCGCGACGGCGGCCCACTCGGTCGGGGTGTCGCCGAGGACGGTTTCCTCGGAGTTCAGGAATAGCTGCATGATGTAACCTCCTTGCCGGATTGATCCTGTACCCGATCATAGTTCACTAGGTTTATTACGTCAACGATCACCGGGAATATAGATCATTGTTGGCCGGGACGATAAACTAAATAGGTTCAAGGTGTGCTAATAAGGACTCTCTCATATGGGGATTGAACCCCTGCCGGCTGAGGGGGCGGGCAGGGGTTCCCCAGGGTCGGGTGCGGGCCGGGGCGATAGGCCAAACAAGGCCGGTAGCCTTAGCTCGATATAAGCCCGTATGCGCAATATGGGGATACCATCGCGGCCCCCAGGGGCCGGCCCGTAGGGTTCCCTACCGGGGTCGGGGGGCAGGGTGCGGGCCGAGGGCCGGGCGGCCCGCAGGGGCGATCCTGGGCGGTCTGGGAGCACTCCGGGGGTCGGGGGCCGGGGCCGACTCCGAGGGCCGCCGGAGGGGGGTTTGGGGAACCCCTGCCGCCGGTTGGGGGGCCGGGGTGGTATCCCCAATATGCCCATGACAACGTTAAGATGACTACGGAGCGCGGTGTGATCTCGGTATGTTTCGATCCGGGGTGGGGGGTGAGTCATCGTAACCCTGTCGCTCCCGGTGATCGTAACCCATCGTAACCCATCGTAACCCGTGTTGTGACCAGGGGTTTTACCTATCGTAACCCATCGTAACCCTGTCGCTGCCCATCATCGTAACCCTCGTAACCCACCCCTTAAGGGGGGGTTACGGGTTACGTAGGGTTATGGGGGTTAGCTGGGGGTGCTGTACGTGGTGGCCTTGCCGGTGGGGGCGGGGGCGCATTTGATGCTGCCTTCGGCGATGCCGAGATCGAGGGCGGGCTTGATGCTGGTGAGCTTCACGTGGGCGGCGTTCCTCAGGTCGTGTAGCGATCCGGTGATGCTCCCCCCGGCCTCGTCGATGGCGGTAATGATCTTGTCCAAGACGGTACGGTCGTTGTCGGGGCCGGTCTTGTCCTTGCCGTCGGCAACGGTGGCGGTCACGTAGTCACCGTCGTAGTCGTAATGAATAGTTGCCACTACGTCGAAGCGTTTGGTGCGGGTGGCGCGGGCGCGGTCCTTGTGGTTGATGACGTGTATTTTTTTGATGCGGCCCTCGCTGTCCTCGGTTCCCTCTATGCAGAGTGCTACCCCGGTGAGATTGTTTATCTTGGTGCCGGAACCCACCCCGCCCCTGACGTTGGGTTGTTCCCCGTATCGCTTGGATCGGTGATCGGAGATGATGACGGTTGAGCTTGTTTCTTTAAATGGTTTGGCGTGTTCGGCCCACCAGGGGGTCGGGTCGGTTCCGTCGGTGGGGCACTCGTGGGCGGTTGCGGTTTCTATAAGGGGTCAGATTGGGGATACCGCCGGGGGTCTCCCAGAGGCCGACAGGGGTTCCCCACACCACCGGCCCTCGGCCACCGTTGCCCCCAGAGCCACCACAACACCCCCAGGGGCCGACACCGGCCACCGCCCGCACCCCTAAACCCCTGGGGAACCCCTGCCCGCCCCCAGGAGGGCCGGGGGTTCAATCCCCATATGAGAGATGCCTTTCTTTCAACGAGTTAACTATTTGATCTGGAGTTGCCCCGGTTTGGTGGACACCTGATTATGGGGGTTCGGTCCCTGGGGAAGGAGGCTCGTATGGGTCGTGTGTCGAAGTATCCGCCTGAGTTTCGTCGTGAGGCGGTGGCGTTGGCGGTGTCGTCGGGTCGTTCGGTTGCTGGGGTGGCCCGGTCGTTGGGGATCAGCGAGGGAACGCTGTGGAACTGGGTCAAGGCCGATCGTGAGCGACGCGAGCGAGCGGCCGATCCCGAGGCGTTGAGCGTGTCCGAGCGTGAGGAGTTGAAGAGGTTGCGCAGGCGGGTGGCTCAGCAGGAGATCGATTTGGAGATTCTGGGGAAGGCGGCCGCGTATTTCGCGAGGGAGACGAACCGGTGATCGGCTACCGGTTCGTCCACGACCACCGAGCCGAGTACCGGGTCACCGATTTGTGCCGCGTCGCCGGGGTGTGCCGGTCCGGGTTCTACGCCTGGGCCAAAAGACGCCCGTCCAGGCGTGAGACCTCCGACGCCGAGCTTTTGGTCGAGATCCGCGAGATCCACCAGACCTCGAGACGCACCTACGGCTCCCCGAGGATCCACGAGCAGCTCCGCCGCCGCGGTCACCGCGTGGGCCGCAACCGGGTGGCCCGCCTGATGCGAGCGAACCGCCTGGTGGGGGCGTGTTCCCACCGTCGTCGCCGCGATCCCGGCGCCAAAACAGTGCCCGCCGGGGACCTGCTGGACCGGGACTTCACCGCCGAGGCTCCCGACCGCAAATGGGTGGCCGACATAACCTCGTTCGGTTGCGCCGACACCAAAGTCCACCTGGCGGGAATCCTGGACCTCTGCGACCGCACCCTGGTGGGCTGGTCCATCTCCGAGCACCAAACCACGGACCTCGTCGTCGACGCCTTGACCATGGCCATCGCCCGCCGCCGACCCGAACCCGGACTGATCCACCACAGCGACCACGGAACCCAGTACACCTCCATGGCGTTCGGCGACCGCCTCGCCCAAGCCGACTTCGTCGGCTCCTGGGGAAGCGTCGGAGATTGCTACGACAACGCCGCCATGGAATCGTTCTGGGCCACCCTCAAAAAAGAAATCCGCCACATCCACGGCCCCTGGGAACACCTCCACCACACACGACTCCGAATCATCCTGTTCGACTACATCGAAGTGTTCTACAACCGCCAACGCCACCACAGCTCACTCGGCCACCGCACCCCCGCCCAGACCTACACCCACCACCAAGCCGCATGAACACCACTACAATCCAGCAAAACAACCTGTCCACCAAACCGGGGGAACTCCAGCCCAGACCTACACCCACCACCAAGCCGCATGAACACCACTACAATCCAGCAAAACAACCTGTCCACCAAACCGAGGGAACTCCAATCTAACAACCCAACCACATTTGAACCAACCAACCCCCCAACACCCCCCACCCCGGAGGGCCGGGCGATACCCCAAACCCGACCGGGCCGATAAACCAAACCCCAAAATAGCAGACCCCCAGAGGCCGCCGGGGGCCGACACCGACCCCACCCCCAGCACCCCTCGGAGAGGCCGCCCGCATCCCCCAGAGGCACCCCCCAGGGTTCCTGAGGCACTAGCACGGGCCGAGGCCGCCCGGCCCGCAGAGGCGATCCCCGACGGTCTGGGCCGCCCCCGACCCCGACGACCCCGCACACCCGACCCGGAGGGATCGGCCCCCCTTGACCCCCGACGACCCCGCGTGTACCCTGCCCCGCGTCGCACTCCCTCCTTTGGGTTGCGACATCCAAAAGACGACAAGCGCCCCTCCGCGTGCGGAGGGGCGCTTGTTATTCACCGGGCCGCAACGACCCCAGAGGCCGGCCCCGGCCCCGGCCACTACCGGCGGCCCGAACCCCCAGCTAGACCCCGCTTCTTGACCCGACCCGACGGGCCGTGTACCGTCCCCCTCGCAAGTAATAGCTCGCGGGGCTTGTTCCCTTGCGGCCAGACCGAGGAAGACCGGGGTTCGCCCTGGGGTTCCTCTCAAGTCTGGCCGCGAGTTATTACTTGCTGAATAGTCCCGGCTACTTGAGGGGAACCACCCATGACAACCAACACCACCCCCGACACAATGAACAACACCACCTCAGACACGCCCCCACCCGCAACTACCGGGCAAAAGAGATGGTACGAAACTTCCTGGTATTTAATCGGTGCCATTGTTTTAACAGTGCTAGTTAGCAGATTGATATCCATTATTGATGATGATATTGAATTGCTAAGTGTGGTATTTATAACATGGCTATTGGTATCATTGGTTCCTAAGTCTTTACGACAGCTGATAGATAACAAGAAATAAAACATTAATCAATCGAATAACTATCGGGGGGATGGTTGATTATGAAAAAAGTTTTGGTTGTTGCGGTTGTGTTCGCCGTATTCGCTACGGTGACTCCTAAGGTTGTGCTAGCTCACGACCCGGAGACCGTGACTAGGACGATCCCGGCGGTCACGCGGCAGGAACCCGTTTACAAGACCGTCACGGAGACCTACACGGAGAGGGTGCCTTATACGGTTCGGGTTCGCTACCGGCAGCCGTACACGGTGAGGGAGTCCTACCAAGAGACTTACACGGAAAGGGTACCTTATCGGCAGTCTTACCGGGTGAGGGAGTCCTACCGGGTGAGGGTTCCTTATACGGTGAGGGAGTCCTTCCGACAGAAGTACTGGGTTAAGGAGACCGTCACGGAAAGGGAACCTTACACGGTGAGGGTTCCTTATACGGTTCGGGTGCCGCGCCGGACGTGTTTTACCCCGCAAAATCCGGGGCCGTTTGGCATCACTTCTGGTTGTGCTAATTGGGTGGAGACGGTAACTAGGTATCGCAACGAGACTCGGTACCGTGAAGTACGCATAGAGCGTTATGTTCCTAAGTACCGTACCGCGTATCGGAATGTTACCAAGTATCGTTACGAGACTCGGTACCGCTGGGTAACCAAGTACCGTACCGCCTACCGTAATGAGGAGCGGACTAGGATTGCTTACCGTAATGTTACCAAGTACCGCACCGCCTACCGTAACGAGACTCGGTACCGCAACGAGGAGCGTACAAGAACGGTACGTAAAAAAACTGGAACCAGAACGGTTATAGTAACCCCGGCAAGAACAGAAACTGTCAACCAACATGAAGCGCATAAATGCGCAAAGGATGACGGGTGGTATCCTGGGGATAATCTACCTTCTGATTATGCATTAGACCGTAGCCGTTCAAGACTAATTGACACGATGGTATTGCCTCGATTACTTGTACATCGTCCTAGTTCTACAGTGACACAGTGGATAAGACAAGACGCAACCCATAATTGCTTCAGAGCATATTTCAAGTGTGATATGGGTTATTATACTGGCCCGTCATATCCTGCTAAGGTCATAGATACTGGAACTCATATAAGTATATTTCGCGCTTATTTGTATCCGCGTATTGCTCTTCGTCCTTTATCTGAAGTGGCAGCATGGAAACCACATAGTACTACCAGTGGATGTTATAAAGCAATATTTCCACCAAAGAAAGGGGTATCAATAACAAAGTTTATTAAGAACACTTTGAGATCTGTTGCATCAGGAATTCAAACATCAGCTGTAGCTACTGCCAAAGGAGTTTACTTTACAGCTAGAAATATAGATGACGCAGCTATAGCAGCGGGTAAAGCATTGTGGACGGCTGTAAAAGCTACTAATAGGTTTTTATGGAACATTGGGTGCAATGAACATGTGCAAGAAGGCTTAAAGGCTTTTGCCGTCGCAGCAGCTTCGGTAGCTGCACAATCGGAAACAGAGAACATTGTAAAATCGTGGATTGCTGGAGCAGCTGGTCTCACAGCATGGGGTGGTAGTGCGCTACTTGGTGTACTGTGTCCTGATGATGATACTCCCACCCCTACGGCTACCGCGACCCCCACTCCTACGGCTACCCCGACTCCCACCCCTACGGCTACGGCTACCCGGTTGACCGCTCCTGCGAGGGTGACGGTTAGTTGTCGGTCTAATGGCCTTACTTTGGACATTAGTTGGTCTCAGGCTTCGGGGGCCGACGGGTACAAGGTCACGGACAGCAGGGGGCCGTTGGTATCCCAGGAAGTAACCGGGGCTTCCAATACTTCAGTTTCGATTCGCTCAGATAAGGGGGTAACCTACCGGATTGGCGTAGCTAGCTGGCGATGGAGTACTAACCAGGTTGCCAAAATACGGACATCGAGCACCTATCAATCCGGTACCACTACTTGCCCGAACCCGCCAGCGGGTCATCCTTCGAGTACGGTAACGCCGGTCAAGCCTTCGGGGGTGACATTGACTTGTTCCGACACTCTTAACTTGCGTGTTACTTGGAACGCCGACCGGTCGGGTCGTATCACTCAGTATCAGGTTTTCGAGCCGACCACCCGTGCCAACAAGTTTACGACCGATACTTTTGCCGACTTTCCCGGTGCGGAGGCGAGCAAGCCCTATCAATTCGTGGTAAACGCTCAAGCGCCGGGGTACGGTAATGGGGGTTGGTTGGGGTGGACTAGATCGAACCGCGTTTTCTGCCCCGCCGCTACGCCCACCCCTACTCCTACGCCAACGGCTACTCCGAGGCCGACCGCTACTCCCACACCTACTCCCACTCCTACGGCTACGGCTACTACTCAGAGGCCGATTGATAGAAGCCCGTTGGCTAATCCTGCGAATGTTCGGGGGACTTGTTCTAGGTCGGGGCCGACCGGGGCTGACCGTACTTTGAGTCTTAGTTGGAGCGCCGACCCTACGGGGCGTACCACCAAGTACAGGGTGCGGGACTCCTACGGTAGCGGGATCGACATCAATGTTTACGGTGCCACGAGTACCACCATCGACGCGGTGGCGGGCCGGGAGTACAAGTTTGGGGTACAGGCTTACGCCTTGAGGCCGAACCTTTATTCCCCGATGTGGGGTCAATCCAAGATGATTACCTGCCCGTAGCCTCGCTCCTGGGTTCCCGCTCCTACCCCTTGCGGTTGCCCTCTGGGGTGTCCGGTTCGCCGGTGACGGCCTCTCGGTAGCATCCCCGGAGGGAGTATTGGCCCGTCCTGGGTTCGGGGGGATCGAGGGGCCGTCACCGGAGCGGACAAGGGGTGCTCAAGGGTTCGGCCCTCTGGGAGCATCGGGGGCCGCCTACCCCCGGTAATGGTCTCTCCGGGGGGTGTTGTGGTCGTCTCAGCGGCCCGTTGGCGGGTTTGACCCTTATGTTATGTGCCCCCTGGGATCGCAAACACCGGAGGGGGCGCGCTCGGCCAGCACCCGGCCCTCGATGGCCCCGGTCTCCGGTTGGCCCCCAGAGCCACGACAACGCTCCCTGAGCCGCGCTCGGTCTCGGCCCGCACTCGGCTACCGACCCCGGTAGGGAACCCTGCGAGGCGGCCCTCAGGGGCCGGGGTGGTATCCCCATATTGCGCTAGCACCCTTATATCGAGGAAGCCTACCGGCCTTGTTTGGCCTACCGGGGGGGGGCCGGTATTGCCCGTGTTTGTTGATCGTCGGCCCTCGATGGCGGCCCTCGGATCGTCGGGGTGGTTGCCCGGCCCCGACCCTGGGAGGGGTTGTATCGCCCACAACGGGGGTTGACGGCCCTCGATGGCGGGCCGTTACTCACGCCGGGGCCGGGGCCGACCCCGGCTCTGCGGTATGACCGCAAACACGGGCCGCTCGATAGAACAAACAATTTTGCGGGTGATCGTTCACACCCTCGACCCCGGATCGACCCTTCGAGGGGTCTTGTTGACGGCCCCAGGATCGAGGGGGAACCCCTACTCGGCCCCCTGGGGGGTCGGGTGGTATCCCAATAATCACCCGTTGTCCTTCTATCGAGCGGCCCGCCGCACCCTGCCCCTCGGTTCCCGACCCCAGATCGGGAAGCATTGAAAGGCACTAACGCTCCTTAGGTGGCTAAATAAGGATATGTCTAGTTTGGGGATACCACCGGCCCCCCCCTAACGCCCGGCAGGGGTTCCCCAGGGTGGTAGCGCGGGCGATGGCCGACGGCGGCCCCAGGGGGCCTTGTGGTGGTGCTGGGGGCCGACCACCACCGGGGGCCGGGGGCGCGTACCGGGATCGGCCCCGCAGGGGTAGCGTGGCTACCCATGACCGCCAGTGACTACCCATGACCGCCAGTGACTACCCATGACCGCCAGTGACTACCCGCCTAAGTCACGCGAGCGGTGGGAGACGCTGGCCGAGATGATGTGCCACGACCTTGTGAACGACATATGCCGTTGCGACATGGCCGAGTGGGGGCCGGATCGTTGCGGGGTTCACCAGTTAGAGCACGGGGCCGAGCACCCGCCGTTCAAGGATGCCTACCTCTACGCCATCGCCTTTGATGGTCACGACAACCGCAGCACTCCTTTGTTGCGGGGTCTGGTCTTGAGCTTCGAGGCCGAGATGATCCACAAATGGCGGCTCGGCGGGCTGGGTATGTACCTACAGCATCGCCCCCCGCCGCCCGGCCCCCGGTAGCCACCAGAGCCACCAGAGCCACCACAACGCCCCCAGGGTCGGCCCCCGGCCCGGCCCGTAGTGACTGGCCGAGGGAACCCTACAAACCCCTTAGAACGCCACTATTGATATCCCCTTAATGCGCCTACCCAGCGTTTGTAGGGGGCTATTTCAGCATTTACGGTAACGATCACCGCCGGTATCGGGTATCGGGAGGGCCGTTAGCACCCGTGATTGTCGTATCGTCGGGGGTCGGCCCCGACCGTCGGCCCTCCGGGGTGGTTGCCGGGAGCCGACCCTGGGAGGGCTTGTAACGCCTACAACCAGGGTTGGCGGCCCTCGATGCTAGGGCTAATACTTTTGCCGGAGTGTTGCGGCCCCGCCCAGCTCCCCAATATCACCGCAAACACGGGCCGGGCGATAAGCCAACGATGGCCGGTAGGCTTAGCTTTTAGAATGGTGCTAGCGCAATATGGGGATACCACCGGCCCCCCGACCAGGGGGTTCGCAGGGTTCCCTACCGGGGGTCGGGCGGCCCGCAGGGGCGATCCCTCCGGTGTGGGAGCACCCCAGGGGCCGAGCGGAGACCCTGCCACGCCACGCCCTGCCTTGCCGTGCCAAACCGTGCCGAGCCTAGCCGAGCCGCGCCCTGCCACGCCTTGTTTTGCCGAGCCTAGTCGGGGGTGTGGGGAACCCCTACCGGCCCCCTGAGAGGCCCCCTACGTTCCCCAATCTAGAACCCTCTGATCTAGATACGCCCCGGCCCTCAATGTATCTCGATCCGGGGCCGGTTGTGGTGGTGTGGGTTCGCCTCTCTGGGAACGCCACCACCCCCCGACCGGTGACCGGGGGGCGATGGCAATACAGCAACGGGCAACCTGCCCGCACCCCCGATGGTATCGGGCCTGGGGGAGCTTGTCCGGGGGCCGAGCTCCCGGACGTGCTACAGTGTCCCCATGCCGACGGTGCGAAGCCGCCGGGATAGCATCACCTCAAAGATCGGTTGGCCCCCACTAACTACGGTTGTGGGGGTTCAATCGTTAATGGCGCGTGGCAACCTCTAGTGCTCCCCACCGGGATAGCATCACCGGCCCGCACCAACCACCCCCGGCAAGCATTTAAACGCCTTACACGCGCCCCTGATAGTCCCTATCAAGCACCAAGAAACACCGGGCCGCACCAAAAGCCGCGCCACCGAGCGAGCCGGAGCGACCGGGAGAACTACAGCCTTGTAACTCTGTGCTAGGCTGTTTGGCGTATGCATTAACAAGAGAAACCCCCGACCAAGAAGCCGGGGGTTCTCAAGAGAACGGTTGTTGACCCAACCGAGCAAAGGATATAGACGACATGACTATAGCACCTGACAACGACACCGGCAAGTATCAAGCCCACAACGTCCGCGATCTTGACGACCGCCGGGCACCTGACCCCAAAGAACCTCTGGACTACACGCCTGAGGCGTGGGGCAGGCTCACCCAGGCTGCCGGATGGCACTACCGATGGAACCTCCGAGCGCAAAGGATCGAGCGCACCACCACCCCCCATATGCCAGGCACCTGGCAGACGGTCACCGACCGTAGCGACAACGGCCTACGAGAGGCCATAGCCGCCCGGTGGATCACCAAGAACAGCCGAGGCGAGCAACGGTGGCGGCCCAGCGTTCAACGGTGGATCGAGCTACGCGACGCCTACCTATACCACCATGAGGTTGACCCCGTAGCCGAGTGGCTATGGCAAGCCCTACCCCAATGGGATGGCCTGCCACGCGTGGAGTTCTTACTAACGACCCTATACGGCGCGGACATAAACGACCCAATGATCTAATGGGCCGCCCGATACCCCTTTGTAGGCGTGATCGAGCGCACCATCACCCCAGGAGCCAAGATCGACGAGATGCCCGTACTCATATCGCCCCAGGGTGGAGGGAAGTCTGCCTACGTTCAACACTTACTGCCCCGGTGGGCATGGCGAGACTGGCACGGTGACGCGCTCAACCTACACGCCACCAACAAAGAACAACTGGTTCCCGTACCCATAATCATCGGAACCACCAACGCCGACATATCCCCAGACCCCACCGGAACCCGCCGCTTCATGGTGCTACCCGTACCCGGCAACGGCAAGACCGGCGAGCACAACCTCGAATGGATGAACCACCACCGGCCCGTGCTGTGGGGAACCGCCCGACACCAATACGACACCCTCGCCGCCGGTACGGGCCTCAACACCCGCGGCTGGAACATCAACGGCCAACCCCCCGCCGAGTTCATCGACGACATCCGCAGGATCACCTCCGAGCACACCGGAACCTCAACCGCCGAAGAAGCCGCCGCCTGGCTCACCGAACGCTACCGGGGCCAAGACCCCCTATCCATGACCGACCTAATCGGAACATGGACGGACGGCAACCGCCGACCCCGACCCCGCAACGACATCGGCCAACACCTCCTCAACCTCGGCTGGGAAAAAACACGCGGCCCCAACCGGGAACGCCTCTGGATACCCCCCGCCTGAGCCGAACCCACACCCGCCCACACTCGCCCACACCCCCCGAACCGGGCCAAAACCCCGCCCCACCTGCGCAAACACCCCCCGGCCCGCACAACCCGGCCCCAACCATCCTTTAAATATCCCCCACCCCTCCCCATTTAAAGAATATTAAACCCTATTTAATCCGGGTAACACCACCAACACCCCCCCTGACCAGCCAAAACACCCCGCCCACACTCCCAGAAACAGTCTGGGCCAGTCCGGGCAGTCCGGGCAGACCCCACCACACCCCACCCCGGATCGAAACATACCGAAACCAACCAAGAGCCTAAGTCACTGTAACGTTGTCATGGGTAGGTTGGGGATACCGCCCCACCCCCCGAACGCCTGGCAGGGGTTCCCCAAACCCCCTCGATCCCGGCCCTCGGCCACCACCGGCCCCCGGCCCCCGGGGTGCTCCCAGACCGTCGGGGATCGCCCCTGCGGGCCGCTCGGCCCTCGGCCCGCCCCCACCCCTTAGGGAACCCTGTAACGGCCCTCAGGGAGCCGTTGCGTGATCCCCATTGAGTGAAGGTGCCTTTCCCAGTTTTTTTTCGATTTGACCTAACGCCCCGCCCGCATTTGAACCAACCAACCCCCAACCCCATTGCCCGACCGCACCGGGCGATACCCCAAACCCGACCAGGCCGATAAACCAAACCCCAAAATAGCAGACCCCACCGGCCCCCGACCGCACCGCGCCCCGAACGACCCTCGGCTACCCTGCCCCGCACACCCCACTACCGGCAGGGGTCGGGCCAACCACCGCCCCGGCCCGACCCCCCGGCGGCCCCGTCAACCGCCCCCCGACCCCCGCTCGATAGAAAGACAACGGGTGACTATGGGGATGGCACCCGACCCCCCAGGGGGCCGAGTAGGGGTTCCCCACACCCTCGACCCACCCTTGAGGGCCGACCCCGACCCCCTCGACCACCACCCGCGCCCTCGGCCATCCTGCCCCCTGGCCGCCCCCTCCGTAGCCGTAGGTCTTTCATACTTTCATAACGGAACGGGGAGGGCGGCCAGCACCCGCCCTCGGCCATCACCCGAACACCCCTGGGGAACCCCTGCCACGCCCCAGGGGGGCAGGGGTTCAATCCCCATATAGAGACCCACCTCTCTCAATAAGTTAACTATTTGATCTAACAACCCAACCGCATTTGAACCAACCAACCCCCCAACACCCCCCACCCCGGAGAGCCGGGCGATACCCCAAACCCGACCAGGCCGATAAACCAAACCCCAAAATAGCAGACCCCACCCGGCCGCCGAGGGCCGACACCACCCCCTGCCCCAGCACCCCCCAGGGTTCCTGAGACGACTAGCACGGGCCGAGGGCGGGGGTCGTCTTAGGCCCCCGATTTTATCGCTTCCTACCTCCCCACCCGGCCCTACCGATTGTCGGGGTGGGGGGTGCTCAGGGGTTCCCCAGGGGCCGAGGCCGGTAGGCCCGCAGAGGCGATCCCCGACGGTCTGGGCCGACCCCGGCCCCCTCGATGGCCCACCCCGACCCCAGCACCACCGCCGGGGCGAACCCCCAGCTAGACCCCACTTCTTGCGCTCCACCGCCGGGACGTGTACCGTCCCCCCCGTCACCATAACTCGCGGGGGCTTGTTCCCTCTGCGGCCAGACCTGTATGCACGACCGGGCTTTCACCCTGGGGTTCCTCTCAAGTCTGGCCGCGAGTTATTGGTGACGTGAATAGCCCGGTTACTTGAGGGGAACCACCCATGACAACCACCAACCCCACCCCAACAATGAACAACCCCCCGAACATACCCCCACCACCAACCCAACCACCCGCGACCACCAAACAAAAGAAAAAGCTCAGCGCTTTTTTGATTATACTATTTTGTGGGATGTTAGTTTATTGGGGTGGCATTATATTAATTTTCCATTTACCCGAACCTTTAGCTACTCGTAAGTATCTTATACCTGGGGTTATTGGTATAGGTTTATTTCTTATCTCGCGTCTGGTTTATTTCTTAGCTGGCCTCTTTGGGTGTGGATACGGTCAAGATGCGGTCGGCAAGAAGTCTAAGTAATGGTAATCGAGTAACTATCGAGGGGTTGTTAGTTATGAAGAAGTTTCTTACCGTTCTGGTTTGTTTTGCCGTGTTGTCTACGGTGACTCCTAAGGTTGTGCTCGCGCACGACCCGACTAGGGAAACCGTCGTGGTCACTCCTAAGCAAACCAAACGGGAGATTGTTTATAGGTGGGAGCTTCGAGTGGCACCCCTGGTACACGATACGTTATTCGGGAGGATATTTTATCATGTCTATAGTACTGCTTATGCTCGAGGTCAGATAGCGTATTCGGTTCCCGGTGAATCGGGTTTTCGGTATATGTCGTTGAGTAGTGCCGTCTATCCGAGGCACTACGAGGGTTACCGATGGGTGAGGGTTAGGGCTGGGCTTAGGATCACAACAATTCCGGCTAAGACGGAGACCCGTACATCGCACACCCCGCATAGTTGTAAAACTGGATACTATAAAAAGCCGTTCCCTACATGGGTTAATGACTTATCTCCACGTCACCCAACACCTCGTCCTTCGACAGATGTTAAGTCTTGGTCAAGGCAGGATACTACTCATGCTTGTTATAAACCGATATTCAGATGCTTACTCGGTCTTTATGCTCAGCCATTCCCCACAAAGGCTTTAGATCCATCTGCTATCACTAGAGGTTATATTTCTACTTCAGATTATCGTCCTTCGTCCGGCCCTTCATCCGAAGTCTTGTATTGGGAACCGCATAGCACCGATAAAAGCTGCTACGAACCACACTTCCCGGCAAAACCGGGTATAACAATAGCAAAATATATTCAGGATGCGTTTAGTGCGGCTGGGATAGAAGCCAAAAATGCGATTATAGAAACCGGTGCTGAGAATTATAAAGTAGGTGAGATAAGGGATAAATTAGTTACTCAAGAGGTTGTACATCAAGTAGGAACAAGTCATTCTACATTAAAGAACATGCTTTGCTGGCAGTCACCTTCAGAGCCAATCAACAGCGTTAGTATAGGGGGACTTGTGGCCGGTACTGGTACAGCTATAATTCTTGGTGCCGCACTTGGGGCAGCTGCTGTTACTGCTGGTGCTGCTATTGCTGTTGGTCTTGTTGGCTTAGGTACTAGTGTTGCTATTCATTATGCTTGTAAGTATTGGGAACACCCTATTTCTGTAGCTATACGTAATGCTATCATAGATGCTTCCACACCCCCGCGCCTCAGACTATTGTATGAAGGTTGGAAAATAATATTTCCTCCAAAGGTTTCTGCTCCGGGGAGCGTGACGGCTCTTTGTTCGGCTAATGGCCGGAGGTTGGGGATTGGTTGGTCTGCGGTTTCGGGTGTCACTGGTTATCATGTTCAAAACACTGGTGATTTAAGGTTTGATAGAGAGTTATCTTCTACTTCTACTTCTACTGCTTCCAAACCGAACGCGACTTGGAGTATAAGGGTTCGGAGTTATACCGGAACCGGGGACACTAAGCGGTATTCGTCGTGGACTACTCAAACCGGTACTAGCACTACTTGCGTGCCTGCTCCGGCGAGCGTGACGGTTACTTGTAGGGCTAATGGCAAGACTTTGGATATTAGGTGGTCCCAGGCTTTGGGTGTCGATGGTTACAAGATCACGTCTAGTATGGGTCGGAACATATACAAGACCGTAACCGGGGGTTCGACAACCTCGACCACCTTTCCTTCGAAACCGGGGGTAACCTACCGGATCGGGGTAGCTAGTGGCAAGATCACTAACCATAAATCGCTTCCGAAAGTCTGGGTCTGGTCGTCGTATACCTATCAGTCCGGTACTACCCGTTGCCCCGATCCGTTGATCGCTCCGGCGAGCGTGACGGTTAGTTGTAGGGCTGATGGCCGTACTTTGGATGTTAGTTGGTCTGGGTCTTCGGGGGCCGACAGTTACAACATCTCGGATAGTCTAGGTTCGGGCATATCCGGGACCGTAACCGTGGCTTCGACTACTGTCGTCGGTGTAGTCGCAGTTGCAAGCGATAGTGGCCGAGCCACCATTGCTTTGAAGAAACGGGGGGGAACCTACCGGATCAGGGTAGCTAGTGGCAGGATCACTAACCCTAACCCGATTACGAGAGTGTGGTCGTCGTATACCTATCAGTCCGGTACTACTACTTGCCCGAACCCTGCGGCTACGCCGGTCAAGCCTTCGGGGGTGACGTTGACTTGTTCTAGTCCCCCGCCGGGTGGGTCGGCCACGACCCTGCGGGTTAGTTGGTATGACGACCCGACGGGCCGCATTAATAGTTACAATGTGCTCGGCATATACGGTACCAACGCCCACACGTACACGACCGGTACTTCTGCTACCTTCACTGGCTCGGCGGGCAGGACTTACCGATTCGCGGTGAACGCCTACGCGCCGGGGTACGGTGATCGGGGTTGGTTGGGGTGGACTAGATCGAGCTACGTTACTTGCCCCGCCGCTACGCCCACCCCGACCCCTACTCCTACGCCAACGGCTACACCCAGACCAACGCCCACACCTACCCCGACCCCTACGCCCAGACCTACGGCTACGGCTACGCCCAGACCTACTCCGAGGCCGACCGCTACCCCCACACCTACTCCTACGGCTACGGCTACTACTCAGAGGCCGATTGATAGAAGCCCGTTGGCTAATCCTGCGAATGTTCGGGGGACTTGTTCTAGTCCCCCGCCTGGTAGGTCGAGGCCGACTCTGTATATTAGTTGGAGCGCCGACCCTACGAAACGTACCACCAAGTACAGGGTGAAGGACTCCTACGGTAGCGGGATCGACAACAATGTTTATGGTGCCACCAGTACCACTATCACCGGGGTATCGGGCCGGGAGTACAAGTTTGGGGTACAGGCCTACGCTGCGGGGCCGAACCTTTATTCCCCGATGTGGGGCCAATCCAACGTAATAACCTGCCCGTAACCTCGCTCCTGGGTTCCCGCGCCCACTCCTGGGTTCCCGCGCCCACTCCTGCGGCTACGCCCCTGGGGGGTTCTGATCGCCGGTGACGGCCTCTCGGTAGCACCCCCGGAGGGAGTATTGGCCCGTCCGGGTGTAGGGGGGATGGTGTCTCTGGGAGCATCGGGGGCCGCCGACCCCCGGTGATGGTCTCTCCGGGGGGTGTTTTGGTCGTCTCAGCGGCCCGTTGGGGGGTTTGACCCTTAGTTATGTACCCCCTGGGATCGCAAACACCGGAGGGGTCGGGGTCGGCCAGCACCCGGCCCTCGATGGCCCCGGTCTCCGGTTGCCCCCCAGAGCCACGACAACGCTCCCTGAGCCGCGCTCGGTCTCGGCCCGCACTCGGTTACCCGATGCCGGTAGGGAACCCTGCGAGGCGGCCCTCAGGGGCCGGGGTGGTATCCCCATATTGCGCTAGCACGCCTTAATTCAGTTGTCCTACCGGCCTTGTTTGGGCAACCGAGGGGGCGGTTACCGCCCGTGATTGTTGATCGTCGGCCCTCGATGACGGCCCTCGGATCGTCGGGGTGATTGCCCGACCCCGACCCTGGGAGGGCTTGTAACGCCTACAACGGGGGTTGGCGGCCCTCGATGGCGGGCCGTTACTCACGCCGGGGCCGGGGCCGACTCCGGCTCTGCGGTATGACCGCAAACACGGGTCGGGCGATAGAACAAACAATTTTGCGGGTGATCGTTCACACCCTCGACCCCGGATCGACCCTTCGAGGGGGGTTTGTTGGCGGCCCCCGGATCGAGGGGGAACCCCTACCCGGCCCCCTGGAGGGGTCGGGTGCCACCCCAATAGTCACCCGTTGTCCTTCTAACAATCGGCCCGCCGCACCCTGCCCCTCGGTTCCCGACCCCAGATCGGGAAGCATTGAAAGGCACCAACGCTCCTTAGCTGGCTAAATGCTGCTATGGCTATATTGGGGATACCACCGGCCCCCCCCCTAACGCCCGGCAGGGGTTCCCCAGGGTGGTAGCGCGGGCGATGGCCGACGGCGGCCCCAGGGGGCCTTGTGGTGGTGCTGGGGGCCGACCACCACCGGGGGCCGGGGGCGCGTACCGGGATCGGCCCCGCAGGGGTAGCGTGGCCGCCATGACCGATGAAACCGCCCCGAACCACCCGCACCCGATGGTGCGCGAGCAATGGGAGACGCTGGCCGAGATGATGTGCCGCGACCTTGTGGACGGCGTATGCCGTTGCGAGGAGTGGGGGCCGCACCGGTGCGGGCCTTGCCGGTTGGAGTCCGACGACGGGGCCGAGCACCCCCCGTTCAAGGGTGCCTACCTCTACGCCGCCGAGTTGTACCTACGGGGGTGGGCCGCCGGTTTCGAGATCGCGATGCTCGACAAACTGCGCCTCGGCGTTCTGGGCACGGGCCTACCCGACGACCCCGGCCCCGACCCCCTCGGCCCGCCGCCCGCCTGGTTCAGGCTCGGCTTCACCAACGACCCCGGTAGCCCACCAGAGCCACCACAACGCCCCTAGAAACGCCCCTCGGCCCGGCCCGTAGTGACTGGCCGAGGGAACCCTACAAACCCCCTCAGAGGCCCGATGTGGGAACCCCTTAATGCGCCTACCCAGCGTTTGTAGGGGGCTATTTCAGCATTTACGGTAACGACGACCGCCGATATGGGTTACCGGGAGGGCCGTTAGCACCCATGATTGTCGTATCGTCGGGGGTTGGCCCCGGCCCTCGGATCGTCGGGGTGATTGCCCGGCCCCACCCCTGGGAGGGCTTGTAACGCCTACAACCAGGGTTGGCGGCCCTCGATGCTAGGGCTAATGCTTTTGCCGGAGTGTTGCGGCCCCGCCCAGCTCCCCAATATCACCGCAAACACGGGCCGGGCGATAAGCCAACGATGGCCGGTAGGCTTAGCTTTTAGAATGGTGCTAGCGCAATTTGGGGATACCACCGGCCCCCCGACCAGGGGGTTCGCAGGGTTCCCTACCGGGGGTCGGGCGGCCCGCAGGGGCGATCCCTCCGGTGTGGGAGCACCCCAGGGGCCGAGCGGAGACCCTGCCACGCCACGCCCTGCCTTGCCGTGCCAAACCGTGCCGAGCCTAGCCGAGCCGCGCCCTGCCACGCCTTGTTTTGCCGAGCCTAGTCGGGGGTGTGGGGAACCCCTACCGGCCCCCTGGGAACGCCACCACCCCCCGACCGGTGACCGGGGGGTGGTGGCAATACAGCAACGGGCAATCTGCCCGCACCGGCGAGGGTATCCGGCCCGCAGGGGTCGGCCCGGCATCTCTGGTGGGGGCAATGTCGGTTCGGTTGGATAGCATCCCGGCTATGCCAGGAACGGTTGACCACCACCGGGGCCGGGGTAGTAGCGACACCGACACTTCCGGTACTCATCTCACCGTGAGGCAGAGCGACCTCACTGGAAAGGTCTTCAGGTATCGGCCCGGCCCGTTGGCCGACACCGAGTGCCGATCCCAGACCGTTGATCCCGGAGAAATCCGGTAGGGGGTATCCCTGCCGGGAAATCCTTTAGGGAGCACACCACCCGGCGTACTGTTTGCGGGTAGGCCCGATTGAAGGCCGAACCCCCCGACCACAAGGGTCGGGGGGCACGAACCGTAAAGGTAGTGTCACGATGGTAACCAACCCGAACCCTGGGGACAAGCACCCCGCCGGCCCCGAAGTATCCGATGAGGACTTTTGGGGAGACCCCGTAGAGGCCGAGCCTGAGGCCCCTCCCTCCGAGGCCGAGATCGAGACGGTAAAGATCAAGGCCGGCCCCCATACCGAGTCGGGGTTGCCCGTCGCCTACAAAGACGACGACCGGGCCGAGGCCGAGGCCGCCGAGTTTGAAGCCATCGCCGCCGAGCGCAGGATCGCCGCCGCCGTTGAAGCCGAGGAAGCTCACTACAGGCTTGAGGAAGCCGAGCGGGCCGTCACCTACTATCAAGGCGTACTCGGCCTAGACCGGGCCGCCGATCCCGATGCCCGGATCGGGGCCGACCGGGCCGCGCAGGTGGCCGAGATCGTCGCCAGGGTTCGCACCCCCAACACGGCCCTAACCGAGGCGCCCCCCGACGTGCCCGGCGTCTTTCATACCGACACCGGACGAGTAATCATCCCCGCCGGAAGGATAAGCACCGTCTACGGGGAGACCGGTCACGGCAAAACTCACGTACTACTACTCGCCATTGCCGAGGCCCTACGGCAAGAAACCCGCATACTCTGGTGGGACTTGGACGGCAGCGCGGAGGACATCGGCCCCCGCCTGGTCGCTATGGGCCTCATCGACTACGTGACCGACAACTTCCTGATGATCCACGAAGAGATGACCCTGCCCGAAGTGTTGGCCGTCGCGGAATGGGTAGGCGACGGGGTGGTCGTCGAGTATGTAAAACGTGATGGGCGGGGGCCGAGGGCGGGGTGCGGGCGGGCGGTGGCCGAGGGCGGGCGGCCATTGTGGGGGGCTGCTGGGGGGTCGGGCCGATCCCTCGCGGTAGTGGGGTGCTGCGGGCAGGGTGGCCGAGGGCGGGTGCTGGCCGCCCTCCCCGTTTCGTTATGAAAGTATGAAAGACCTACGACTACGGAGGGGGCGGCCAGGGGGCAGGGTAGCCGAGGGCGGGGTTAGGCGGTGGTGTACAAGGCGTGATCGGCAAAGGTCGAGGCGAGGTGGTGCGCCCATCGGTCGTTGTACCCGTCGGCGGCGGCGGCCACCAGGTAGGCGATCCGGGGGCTGGGGGCCTCGGAGGTGGGGCCGGTCGCGAGATCGCAGGGGCCGCACGGGCCTAGTTCCTTGCGACACTGGCACAACCCGGCGCGATGATCGGCGATCAACCGGGCGGCGGCGGTCTCCCATTGATCGCGCAGGAACCCTGGGGGGTCGGCGGCGTAGTCGTGGGCCTCTGCCTCTATGCCCCAGCGGTCGTCGGCCCCCGACAGATCGGCTATCGCCCAGAACAAGGCGTACCGGCGTTCCCACCATGTATCGGCCGCGATGTTGTCGGTAATGAAGTGATAACCACACTGCGGGCCGAGATGACAACGACAGAACCCTTCGCGGTAGTCGTCGATCCAGCCGTCCGCGACGGCGGCCCACTCGGTCGGGGTGTCGCCGAGGACGGTTTCCTCGGAGTTCAGGAATAGCTGCATGATGTAACCTCCTTGCCGGATTGATCCTGTACCCGATCATAGTTCACTAGGTTTATTACGTCAACGATCACCGGGAATATAGATCATTGTTGGCCGGGACGATAAAACAAATAGTCCGCTGTCTTACAAATAGTCCATTCTCAATATGGGGATTGAACCCCCGGCCCTCCTGGGTGCTGGCAGGGGTTCCCCACGCCTCGCGGCGGTCTCGCCTCTCGTGCTCGCCACCGGGATAGCATCACGGCTCGCGGCCCAAACCCTCAACCTCAGGTCAAGACGGGTAGGCGATCCATAGTAGGGACAGGCTAAACCTCCAGGTCAGGTATAGTTTTTGCCTAGTGCTGTCCCTACTGTCCCTACTTTCCTTAAGTGACCCCATAATGACAAAATGAGGCTATTTAAGAATACAAGGGACAGTAGGGACAGTAGGGACAGTGTGGGCGTTTGCGCAGGTCAGAACGGCAGGGCCGGTGTCCCTACTTCGTCGGCCTTCGGTGGTGACCAGTAGGTGCCTCGCTTGCCGTCAATGGTGATCTTGTCCTTTGTCCACCGGCGGGCGCGTAGTTCCTTGCCGAGAGCTAGTTGTTCGGCCCGGTTCTTGAGGTCTAGGTCGATCTCGTCTGCTATTTCGGTTATTAGCCATAGGTCTTTGTCTATGTTTAGGGTATCCAAAGCGTCAGCAATGATGACATTAGCGGCTCGGTGCTCGTCGTTGAGTGCCCGTTGTTGGGCAAACAGTGAGCGTGGTAGGCGTGCTGTTCGCCAGTCTGGGTAGTCGTCGGGCCGGTGGTGTTTGTATACGGCTTCGGCCCATAGTTGTAGCAGGTTGGCTTCTAGGTAGGGTTCAACGGCATCAAGGGCCGGGCCGAGTGTGATGGGCACGAAGCGTCGGTTGCCGGTGGGGTCGTTGGGGAGACACTTGGGGTCGTTGGTGGTGCCGATAAATATGGATTGTCTGGGTGCGCTCTCAGCGTGCCTGGCCCATGCCCCCCGGTGTTGGCCGTCGTTGGTTCGGGTCAGGAACGCTTTTAGGCGTTCTATGTCGGCACGGGTGCTGCCTACCATCTCGGCTATTTCAACGATCACTCGGCCTTTGAGGCTCTCGGCTTGTTCTTTGTTGGTGGCGTGTAGGTTGAGCGCGTCACCGTGCCAGTCTCGCCATGCCCACCGGGGCAGTAAGTGTTGAACGTAGGCAGACTTCCCTCCACCCTGGGGCGATATGAGTACGGGCATCTCGTCGATCTTGGCTCCTGGGGTGATGGTGCGCTCGATCACGCCTACAAAGGGGTATCGGGCGGCCCATTAGATCATTGGGTCGTTTATGTCCGCGCCGTATAGGGTCGTTAGTAAGAACTCCACGCGTGGCAGGCCATCCCATTGGGGTAGGGCTTGCCATAGCCACTCGGCTACGGGGTCAACCTCATGGTGGTATAGGTAGGCGTCGCGTAGCTCGATCCACCGTTGAACGCTGGGCCGCCACCGTTGCTCGCCTCGGCTGTTCTTGGTGATCCACCGGGCGGCTATGGCCTCTCGTAGGCCGTTGTCGCTACGGTCGGTGACCGTCTGCCAGGTGCCTGGCATATGGGGGGTGGTGGTGCGCTCGATCCTTTGCGCTCGGAGGTTCCATCGGTAGTGCCATCCGGCAGCCTGGGTGAGCCTGCCCCACGCCTCAGGCGTGTAGTCCAGAGGTTCTTTGGGGTCAGGTGCCCGGCGGTCGTCAAGATCGCGGACGTTGTGGGCTTGATACTTGCCGGTGTCGTTGTCAGGTGCTATAGTCATGTCGTCTATATCCTTTGCTCGGTTGGGTCAACAACCGTTCTCTTGAGAACCCCCGGCTTCTTGGTCGGGGGTTTCTCTTGTTAATGCATACGCCAAACAGCCTAGCACAGAGTTACAAGGCTGTAGTTCTCCCGGTCGCTCCGGCTCGCTCGGTGGCGCGGCTTTTGGTGCGGCCCGGTGTTTCTTGGTGCTTGATAGGGACTATCAGGGGCGCGTGTAAGGCGTTTAAATGCTTGCCGGGGGTGGTTGGTGCGGGCCGGTGATGCTATCCCGGTGGGGAGCACTAGAGGTTGCCACGCGCCATTAACGATTGAACCCCCACAACCGTAGTTAGTGGGGGCCAACCGATCTTTGAGGTGATGCTATCCCGGCGGCTTCGCACCGTCGGCATGGGGACACTGTAGCACGTCCGGGAGCTCGGCCCCCGGACAAGCTCCCCCAGGCCCGATACCATCGGGGGTGCGGGCAGGTTGCCCGTTGCTGTATTGCCATCGCCCCCCGGTCACCGGTCGGGGGGTGGTGGCGTTCCTGCGGCGCTAACGATCCCAGGGGGTACATAACTAAGGGTCAAACCCCCCAACGGGCCTCTGAGAGGCCCAAAACCCCCCTCGGAGGGCCGATCCGGGGCCATCGGCGGCCATCGGCCCTCCCAGAGAGGCGAACCCAGACCACCACCCCTGCCCCTGGGAGCCGAGATCGAGATACATTGAGAGTCCTACCGTATTACGTTGGGAGGGTTCTAGATTGGGGATAGACGACGGCCCCCCGGAGGGCCGGTAGGGGTTCCCCACACCCCCGACTAGGCTCGGCAAAACAAGGCGTGGCAGGGCGCGGCTCGGCTAGGCTCGGCAAGGTTTGGCACGGCAAGGCAGGGCGTGGCGTGGCAGGGTCTCCGCTCGGCCCCTGGGGTGCTCCCACACCGGAGGGATCGCCCCTGCGGGCCGCCCGACCCCCGGTAGGGAACCCTGCGAACCCCCTGGTCGGGGGGCTGGTGGTATCCCCATATTGCGCTAGCAGAGACTAATAAAGTAAGCCTACCGGCCATCGTTGGCTTATCGCCCGGCCCGTGTTTGCGGTGATATTGGGGAGCTGGGCGGGGCCGCAACACTCCGGCAAAAGTATTAGCCCTAGCATCGAGGGCCGCCAACCCTGGTTGTAGGCGTTACAAGCCCTCCCAGGGGTGGGGCCGGGCAATCACCCCGACGATCCGAGGGCCGGGGCCAACCCCCGACGATACGACAATCACGGGTGCTAACGGCCCTCCCGGTAACCCATATCGGCGGTCGTCGTTACCGTAAATTTGGAGACAAGACGGCAGAGCACGCGGCCCCGCCGGTTCCGGCCAAAAGCTACAAAAGGTGAACGGTATGGCATACCTGGTCACCGGCAAGGGGTTCGCGCCCGGCATAACCGGACAAATCCACCTCACCCTTGAAAAGGACAAAGGCGGCTACACCGGCAAAAAAGAACGTGACCCCGTAGCCGCCATCAACATCGGGTGGCACGACAAACAACGGATGACCTGGACGGTAACCGACATCGGGGCCGACCGTATCGAGAGGGTGCTAACCAAGATCACCGCCACCATCACCGCCAACGGGGGCCGCGTGGAGGGTCTAGGCGAACTCCGAAAGAAGGTCGGCGGGAACGCCGAGACCTTAGGAACCGCGCTCAACCTCGGCAAAGACCGAGGAATGATCCTTGTTGGCACCGAAGGCCGCACCAACACCTACACCCTCGCCGAGTGATCCGGTCTCCTGCCTCTTGTCCCCCCTTAGGGGGGGGGACAAAGGACAGGATGACACCTCACCTTGTCCGATCTTGTCCCTGGCAGGAACCGACCCGACATAACGCCTGGTCACAGAGCCGTCATCTTGTCCACCCCCACAGACAAGATCAGACAACAAGACAAGCACCCCCAGAAACCCCGGACAACAACACCCCCAACCAGACCACCGGAAACCACCGCCAACACCCCACCACCACCCCGGATCGAAACATACCGAGATCACACCGCGCTCCGTAGTCATCTAAACGTTGTCATGGGTATATTGGGGATACCACCCCGGCCCCCCGACCGGCTGGCAGGGGTTCCCCAAACCCCCCTCCGGCGGCCCTCGGAGTCGGCCCCGGCCCCCGACCCCCGGAGTGCTCCCAGACCGCCCAGGATCGCCCCTGCGGGCCGCCCGGCCCTCGGCCCGCACCCTGCCCCCCGACCCCGGTAGGGAACCCTACGGGCCGGCCCCTGGGGGCCGCGATGGTATCCCCATATTGCGCATACGGGCTTATATCGAGCTAAGGCTACCGGCCATCTTTGGCCTATCGCCCCGGCCCGCACCCGACCCTGGGGAACCCCTGCCCGCCCCCTCAGCCGGCAGGGGTTCAATCCCCATATGAGAGAGTCCTTATTAGCACACCTTGAACCTATTTAGTTTATCGTCCCGGCCAACAATGATCTATATTCCCGGTGATCGTTGACGTAATAAACCTAGTGAACTATGATCGGGTACAGGATCAATCCGGCAAGGAGGTTACATCATGCAGCTATTCCTGAACTCCGAGGAAACCGTCCTCGGCGACACCCCGACCGAGTGGGCCGCCGTCGCGGACGGCTGGATCGACGACTACCGCGAAGGGTTCTGTCGTTGTCATCTCGGCCCGCAGTGTGGTTATCACTTCATTACCGACAACATCGCGGCCGATACATGGTGGGAACGCCGGTACGCCTTGTTCTGGGCGATAGCCGATCTGTCGGGGGCCGACGACCGCTGGGCGATAGAGGCAGAGGCCCACGACTACGCCGCCGACCCCCCAGGGTTCCTGCGCGATCAATGGGAGACCGCCGCCGCCCGGTTGATCGCCGATCATCGCGCCGGGTTGTGCCAGTGTCGCAAGGAACTAGGCCCGTGCGGCCCCTGCGATCTCGCGACCGGCCCCACCTCCGAGGCCCCCAGCCCCCGGATCGCCTACCTGGTGGCCGCCGCCGCCGACGGGTACAACGACCGATGGGCGCACCACCTCGCCTCGACCTTTGCCGATCACGCCTTGTACACCACCGCCTAACCCCGCCCTCGGCTACCCTGCCCCCTGGCCGCCCCCTCCGTAGTCGTAGGTCTTTCATACTTTCATAACGAAACGGGGAGGGCGGCCACCGCCCGCCCTCGGCCACCGCCCGCCCTCGGCCCCCGCCCATCACGTTTTACATACTCAAGGGGTCAGATTGGGGATACCGCCGGGGGTCTCCCAGAGGCCGACAGGGGTTCCCCACACCACCGGCCCTCGGCCACCGTTGCCCCCAGAGCCACCACAACACCCCCAGGGGCCGACACCGGCCCCCGCCCGCACCCCTAAACACCCTGGGGAACCCCTGCCCGCCCCCAGGAGGGCCGGGGGTTCAATCCCCATATGAGAGATGCCTTTCTTTCAACGAGTTAACTATTTGATCTAACAACCCAACCACATTTGAACCAACCAACCCCCCAACACCCCCCACCCCGGAGGGCCGGGCGATACCCCAAACCCGACCGGGCCGATAAACCAAACCCCAAAATAGCAGACCCCCAGAGGCCGCCGGGGGCCGACACCGGCCCCCGCCCCCAGCACCACCCGCAGGGGCCGCCCGAACCCCCCAGGGGCGCTCCCAGGGTTCCTGAGACGACCAGCACGGGCCGAGGCCGAGGGCCGCCCCTGGGGATCGCCTCGGTAGGTCTGGGCCGACCCCGACCCCCGACGACCCCGCTCGGCCCTCGGCGGCCCCCGCCCCGGAGGAGACCGCCCCGACCACCACCGGCAGGACAAACCCCCAGCTAGGCACCGCTTCTTGCGCGCCCTCGCCGGGCCGTGTACCGTCCCCCGGTGTTAAGGACTACTCGCGGGGGTTCGCCCCTCTGCGGCCAGACCGAGGAAGACCGGGGTTCGCCCCTGGGGTTCCTCTCAAGTCTGGCCGCGAGTCGTCCTTAACGCGAACAGCCCGGCTACTTGAGGGGAACCACCCATGACAACCACCAACCCAACAATGAACATACCCCCACCACCAACCCAACCACCCGCGACCACCAAACAAAAGAAATGGTACATTTCCTGGGGTCCAATGTTTATCCCATTATTAATTGTTTGGGGTGGCCTTATAGTATCTAGATATTTGCCTGAACCTTTTGTTACTCATAGAGAAATCCTGCCTGGGATTATTTGTATGGTTATGATGTTTAGTGCGCTTTTTCGGCGGTGGTTACGGTCAAGGCACAGAAAGCAAAGAGTCTAAATAGTAGTAATCTAGTAACTATCGAGGGGTTGTTAGTTGTGAAGAAGTTTCTTACCGTTCTGGTTTGTTTTGCCGTGTTGTCTACGGTGACTCCTAAGGTTGTGCTCGCGCACGACCTGACTAGGGAAACCGTCGTGGTCGTTCCCGGCTCCTACAAGCGGGTACCCGTTTACAAGTGGGAGTTGAAACCGATCCAAGAAGGGCTTTGGTTGGTTTCATATGCGTATAGTCAAGGCAATTTTATAATTTTTCCGAAGCCGGGAGAAACAGGAGCACGTATTCTCCCGCTGAGTAGTGCTGTATATCCGACTCAGTATCAATACTATAAGTGGGTGAGAAAGCAGACTGGAACCAAAAGAGTATGGGTTCCACCGGTAAAGGGGCTCCGTATATCGCACACCCCGCATAGTTGTAAAACTGGGTACTATAAAAAGCCGTTCCCTACATGGGTTAATGATCCATCTTCAACAACAGGTAGAAGTTACCCACATCTCGGAATAGTGCGCCCTTCGGCGGAAGCTACTTGGTCAAAGCAGGATACTACCCATCCTTGTTATAAACCGACATTCAAGTGTAAGATCGGTTATCATGCTCAGCCATTCCCCACAAAGGCTTTACCTCAGTATGCTTCAACTATAGGCTATGCTTCTACAGTTTATCGTCCTTCGTCCGGCCCTTCATCCGAAGTCTTGTATTGGGAACCGCATAGTACCGATCACGGCTGCTACAAAGCACACTTCCCGGCAAAACCGGGTGTACCAATATCAAAATATATTGGGGACGCATTTAATGCGGCTGGGACGGCAGCCAAAAGCGCGATTACAGCAACCGGTACTGAGCATTATAAAGAAGGCGAGATAAGAGATAAATTAGTTACTCAAGAGGTTGTCCATCAAGCAGGAACAAGTCATCCTGTATTGAAGAACATTCTTTGCTGGAAGTCACCTCTCCAAGAAATAACTGGCCCAAGTGCATGGGCTGGCACTCTTGGATTAGTTGCCGGTTATGCGGTTAAAAAAGGACTTATTGCGGGTACTGGTATCGCAGCAGTTGCTTTTAGTAATCCAGGTATAACTCTTGGTGTTCTTGCTACTGCTATTGCTCTTAGGTTTGCTTGTAAGTATTGGGAACACCCTATTTCTAAAGCCATACGTAGAGGTTTTGAAACTGTAGCACCTTTCTTACCTCCTCCTCTTAGCACATTGTATATAGCTTGGAAAATATTTACTAGACCTGATCCGGTTCAAGCTCCTACGGGCGTGACGGCTCTTTGTTCAGCTAATGGCCGGAGGTTGGCAATTGGTTGGTATGGGCCTTCGGGTGCTTCCGGTGTTTCCGGTTATCAGATTCAGGACACCAAGGGTTCGGGTTTGGATGAAGAGAGATTTGGGAATGTTCTTATTTATAATTCCACACCGAACCAGACTTACAGTATAAGGGTTCGGAGGTATGTACAAACCGGGGACACTAAGCGGTATTCATCGTGGACTACTCAGCCCTCTACCTACCCCAACCGACAGAAAGACGGCGCTACTACTTGCGTGGCTGCTCCTACGAGCGTGACGGTTACTTGTAGGGGTAATGGCAAGACTTTGGATATTAGGTGGTCTTCGGTTTCGGGTGTCACTGGTTACCGCGTCGTGGACAATCCGAGTTCGAGACCAATAAAACTTGTAGGGGGTACAATAAGGTCTTCTGACGCTTCGTTTTCCGTAGCTTCAAAACCGGGGGAGACCTACCGGATCGGCGTAGCTAGTCGGAAGGACGTCCTTTACCGTAATAATCGCGGAGCTAATAACAGTCATACAGTTTGGTCGTCGTATACCTATCAGTCCGGTACTACTACTTGTCTAAACTCTTCGGCTACGCCGGTCAAGCCTTCGGGGGTGAGGTTGACTTGTTATGATACCGGGTCTGAGCTTGGTCTTAACTTGAAGATCACTTGGGATGCCGACCGGACGGGCCGGATTGATAATTATTATGTTCGGGGCAGGGTGGGTACGAGTGCTCACGAGTACACGACCAATACTTTTGCCAACTTCCCCGGTGCGACAGCGAACAGGACATACAAGTTTTATGTGTACGCCCACGCGCCGGGGCTGGGTTGGTTTGGGTACACTTGGTCAAACAGCGTTACTTGCCCCGCCGCTACGCCCACCCCGACCCCTACTCCTACGCCAACGGCTACCCCAACTCCTACTCCTACTCCCACCCCGACGGCTACGGCTACGCCCAGACCTACTCCGAGGCCGACCGCTACTCCCACACCTACGGCTACGGCTACTACTCAGAGGCCGATTGATAGAAGCCCGTTGGCTAATCCTGCGAATGTTCGGGGGACTTGTTCTAGGTCGGGGCCGGCCGGGGTTGACCGTACTATAAGTCTTAGTTGGAGCGCCGACCCTACGGAGCGTACCACCAAGTACAGGGTGAAGGACTCCTACGGTAGCGGGATCGACATCAATGTTTACGGTGCCACCAGTACCACCATCGACGCGGCCGCGGACCGGGAGTACAAGTTTGGGGTACAAGCCTACGCTTTGAGGCCGAACCTTTATTCCCCGATGTGGGGCCAATCCAACGTAATACCCTGCCCGTAACCTCGCTCCTGGGTTCCCGCGCCCACTCCTGCGGCTACGCCCCTGGGGGGTTCTGATCGCCGGTGACGGTCTCTCGGTAGCACCCCCGGAGGGAGTCTTGGCCCGTCCGGGTGTAGGGGGGATCGAGGGGGCCGGGGGCCGTCACCGGAGCGCACAACGGGGCCGGGGGGATGGTGTCTCTGGGAGCATCGAGGGCCGCCGACCCCCGGTAATGGTCTCTCTCAGGGGGGTTTTGGTCGTCTCAGCGGCCCGTTGGCGGGTTTGACCCTTAGTTATGTACCCCCTGGGATCGCAAACACCGGAGGGGGCGCGCTCGGCCAGCACCCGGCCCTCGCCGGCCCCGGTCTCCGGTTGGCCCCCAGAGCCACGACAACGCCCCCAGGGGCCGCGCTCGGTCTCGGCCCGCACTCGGCTACCGACCCCGGTAGGGAACCCTGCGAGGCGGCCCCCAGGGGCCGGGGTGGTATC
Organism: Acidimicrobiales bacterium; assembly: GCA_965115985.1. Taxonomy (GTDB): domain Bacteria; phylum Actinomycetota; class Acidimicrobiia; order Acidimicrobiales; family Bin134; genus Poriferisocius. Next base: position 2,565,201 of record OZ220474.1, on the reverse strand, counting down.
CCCATATTGCGCTAGCACGCCTTAATTCAGTTGTCCTACCGGCCTTGTTTGGGCAACCGAGGGGGCGGTTACCGCCCGTGATTGTTGATCGTCGGCCCCCGATGACGGCCCTCGGCCCTCCGGGGTGATTGCCCGACCCCGACCCCCGGAGGGCTTGTAACGCCTACAACGGGGGTTGGGGAACCTCGATGGCGGGCCGTTACTCACGCCGGGGCCGGGGCCGACTCCGGCTCTGCGGTATGACCGCAAACACGGGCCGGGCGATAGAACAAACAATTTTGCGGGTGATCGTTCACACCCTCGACCCCGGATCGACCCTTCGAGGGGGGTTTGTTGGCGGCCCCCGGCCCCCTAGATTGAAATACAATGATAGGCAAGCAAGGCCGCAAGGAACCCCTTCTAGGTATGGCTATATTGGGGATACCACCGGCCCCCCCTAACGCCCGGCAGGGGTTCCCCAGGGTGGTAGCGCGGGCGATGGCCGACGGCGGCCCCAGGGGGCGTTGTGGTGGTGCTGGGGGCCGACCACCACCGGGGGCCGGGGGCGCGTACCGGGATCGGCCCCGCAGGGGTAGCGTGGCCGCCATGACCGATGAAACCCCCCCGAACCACCCGCACCCGATGGTGCGCGAGCAATGGGAGACGCTGGCCGAGATGATGTGCCGCGACCTTGTGGACGGCGTATGCCGTTGCGAGGAGTGGGGGCCGCACCGGTGCGGGCCTTGCCGGTTGGAGTCCGACGACGGGGCCGAGCACCCCCCGTTCAAGGGTGCCTACCTCTACGCCGCCGAGTTGTACCTACGGGGGTGGGCCGCCGGTTTCGAGATCGCGATGCTCGACAAACTGCGCCTCGGCGTTCTGGGCACGGGCCTACCCGACGACCCCGGCCCCGACCCCCTCGGCCCGCCGCCCGCCTGGTTCAGGCTCGGCTTCACCAACGACCCCGGTAGCCCACCAGAGCCACCACAACGCCCCTAGAAACGCCCCTCGGCCCGGCCCGTAGTGACTGGCCGAGGGAACCCTACAAACCCCTTAGAACGCCACTATTGATATCCCCTTAATGCGCATACAGAGGGAATTAACGGGACTATTTCAGCATTTACGGTAACGACGACCGCCGATATGGGTTACCGGGAGGGCCGTTAGCACCCGTGATTGTCATATCGTCGGGGGTTGGCCCCGACCGTCGGCCCTCCGGGGTGGTTGCCGGGGGCCGACCCTGGGAGGGCTTGTAACGCCTACAACCAGGGTTGGCGGCCCTCGATGCTAGGGCTAATACTTTTGCCGGAGTGTTGCGGCCCCGCCCAGCTCCCCAATATCACCGCAAACACGGGCCGGGCGATAAGCCAACGATGGCCGGTAGGCTTAGCTTTTAGAATGGTGCTAGCGCAATTTGGGGATACCACCGGCCCCCCGACCAGGGGGTTCGCAGGGTTCCCTACCGGGGGTCGGGCGGCCCGCAGGGGCGATCCCTCCGGTGTGGGAGCACCCCAGGGGCCGAGCGGAGACCCTGCCACGCCACGCCCTGCCTTGCCGTACCTTGCCGTGCCGAGCCTAGCCGAGCCGCGCCCTGCCACGCCTTGTTTTGCCGAGCCTAGTCGGGGGTGTGGGGAACCCCTACCGGCCCCCTGAGAGGCCCCCTACGTTCCCCAATCTAGAACCCTCTGATCTAGATACGCCCCGGCCCTCAATGTATCTCGATCCGGGGCCGGTTGTGGTGGTGTGGGTTCGCCTCTCTGGGAGGGCCGAGGGCCGCCGATGGCCCCGGATCGGCCCTCCGAGGGGGGGTTTTGGTCGTCTCAGAGGCCCGTTTTGGGGTTTGACCCTTAGTTGTGTACCCCCTGGGATCGTTAGCGCCGCAGGAACGACACCGCCCCCCGACCGGTGACCGGGGGGCGATGGCAATACAGCAACGGGCAACCTGCCCGCACCGCCGAGCGTACCCGGCCCGCAGGTGGTGGGGTGAACGTCTGGCCGCCGGGGTTTGGGGCAATGTCGGTTCGGTTGGATAGCATCGCGGCCATGCCGGGAGTGACTGACCATGACCATCGCCCGCATTTGGGGAACCAGCCCGTCGGCCACAACGCCGACACCGGCTCTGCCCCTGACGTGGTGACGCGCCGCCGGACTAGCTATCACCAATCGCCCGATTGGTTGGCCGGTACCGAGTGCCGCTCCCAGACCGTTGATCCCGGAGAAATCCGCTAGTGGGCACACCCTGCCGCGAAATCCGTTAGGGAGCACACCACCCGGCGTACTGTTTCTGGTTAGGCCCGCATTTTGTGGGTAGGCCCGCATTAAAGGCCGAACCCCCCGGAAAGTCCGGGGGGAACAACCTTGAAACGAGTTACGCGAATGGGCAATTTACACCACCACCCCTCCGGGTACAAGCATCCCTCCGGCCCCGAAGTATCCGATGATGACTTTTGGGAAGACCCCGTAGAGGCCGATACCGAGACCCCGTCCGCCGGGGCCGAGGGGTGGACGACCGAGGAACCCAACCAACTAGGGCCGGTCATCCCGACCATCGAGGGAAGCCTGAAGGCCGCCCGCGACGCCGCCGTGCGGGAACCCCCGATCTCGCCTCTCGGCGACAGGATCGCTACCAGTTTCAAGGCCGCCCGCGACGCCGCCGCGCAAGCTGGGCCGCTACGGGCCGAGACCGAGACCGGGCCGAGCGCGACCGGCAACACGACGGGGTGGAGACTCCCCAACGACCAGCTCCGGTACGGCCCAACCGAGACCACCTACATATGGCATACCGACACCGGAACCGGGTTGATCCCCAAAGGAACGATAAACAGCATCTACGGAGAGACCGGTAAAGGCAAGACATGGGCCGCTTTGGTCGCCGTCTTCGAGACGCTGAAGAACGACGAGAGCAGGGTCATATGGTGGAACCACGACAGTACCGACATGGAACTAAACAAACGCCTAGAGGTGATGAGCCTTTGGGAACATATAACCAACGACAACTACGGCTACTCCAAAGGACACTTGGGAATACCCCAAATACTAGAAGCAGCCGATTGGCTGGCCGACGGTGTGCTAGTGATCGACACTATGGAAGCCGCCGGATGCCCCAGGGACGGAACCGACATAAACGATTGGTGGACTAAGAACGTAATACCGTTTACCAATCGCGGAGCAACCATCATCCTTGTAGACCATATAACCAAGAAGCTGAAATAGCCCCCTACAAACGCTGGGTAGGCGCATTAAGGGGTTCCCATATCGGGCCTCTGAGGGGGTTTGTAGGGTTCCCTCGGCCAAAGTCAACACGGGCCGGGCCGAGGGCCGTTTCTAGGGGCCTTGTCGTGGCTCTGGGGGCAACCGGGGGTCGGGGCGATAACGCGACCCCGAAGCCCGACTATTGCCCCAGATACCGGCGGGCCGGTGGGGGTCGGCCTCAAAGTTACGGGCCAGGTCTACAAGGATGTAATCGCCGGTGGCGTCGCGACCATCGAGGGCGGCGGCGTAGAGGTAGGCATCCTTGAACGGCGGGTGCTCGGCCCCGTCCTCGAATACCAACTGGCAAGGCCCGCAACGATCCGGCCCCACCCCCTCGGTATCGCAACGGCAAGTGTCGCTCACAAGGTCGTCGCACATTCTCTTAGCCAGTTTCCTCCACCGCTCCTGAGCATCGGGCGGGTAGTCACTGCCGGTCATGGGTAGCCACGCTACCCCTGCGGTAGCGATCCCTGTACGCGCCCTCGGCCCTCGGTCGTGCTCGGCCCCCAGCACCACCACAACACCCCCAGGGGCCGCGCTCGGCCCCGGCCCCCACTACCAACCCTGGGGAACCCCTACCGGCCCCCTGGAGACCCCCGGTGGTATCCCCAACATGACCCGTTGGGTATGTAAAACGTGATTGGGCCGCCGGGGTCGATCAACCCTGCGGCGGGCCGCTCGATAGAAGGACAACGGGTGATTATTGGGATACCACCCGACCCTCCAGGGGGCCGGGTAGGGGTTCCCCCTCGATCCGGGGGCCGCCAACAAACCCCCCTCGAAGGGTCGATCCGGGGTCGAGGGTGTGAACGATCACCCGCAAAATTGTTTGTTCTATCGCCCGACCCGTGTTTGCGGTCATACCGCAGAGCCGGAGTCGGCCCCGGCCCCGGCGTGAGTAACGGCCCGCCATCGAGGGCCGTCAACCCCCGTTGTGGGCGATACAACCCCTCCCAGGGGCAGGGCCGGGCAACCACCCCGACGATCCGAGGGCCGCCATCGAGGGCCGACGATCAACAAACACGGGCAATACCGGCCCCCCCGATAGGCCAAACAAGGCCGGTAGGCTTCCTCGATATAAGGGTGCTAGCGCAATATGGGGATACCACCCCGGCCCCTGAGGGCCGCCTCGCAGGGTTCCCTACCGGGGTCGGTAGCCGAGTGCGGGCCGAGACCGAGCGCGGCTCAGGGAGCGTTGTCGTGGCTCTGGGGGCCAACCGGAGACCGGGGCCATCGAGGGCCGGGTGCTGGCCGAGCGCGCCCCCTCCGGTGTTTGCGATCCCAGGGGGCACATAACATAAGGGTCAAACCCGCCAACGGGCCGCTGAGACGACCACAACACCCCCCGGAGAGACCATTACCGGGGGTAGGCGGCCCCCGATGCTCCCAGAGGGCCGAACCCTTGAGCACCCCTTGTCCGCTCCGGTGACGGCCCCTCGATCCCCCCGAACCCAGGACGGGCCAATACTCCCTCCGGGGATGCTACCGAGAGGCCGTCACCGGCGAACCGGACACCCCAGAGGGGCAACCGCAGGGGTGGGCGCGGGAACCCAGGAGCAGGGTTACGGGCAGGTGATTACGTTGGATTGGCCCCACATCGGGGAATAAAGGTTCGGCCCCGCAGCGTAGGCCTGTACCCCAAACTTGTACTCCCGGTCCGATACCCCGGTGATGGTGGTACTGGTGGCACCGTAAACATCGTTGTCGATCCCGCTACCGTAGGAGTCCTTCACCCGGTACTTGGTGGTACGCTCCGTAGGGTCGGCGCTCCAACTAATATACAGAGTCGGCCTCGACCTACCAGGCGGGGGACTAGAACAAGTACCCCGAACATTCGTAGGATTAGCCAACGGGCTTCTATCAATCGGCTTCTGAGTAGTAGCCGTAGGAGTAGGTGTGGGCGTAGCCGTCGGCGTAGGTGTGGGAGTAGCCGTCGGTCTGGGAGTAGGTGTGGGCATAGCCGTCGGCGTAGGTGTGGGAGTAGCCGTCGGCGTAGGTGTGGGAGTAGCCGTCGGCGTAGGTGTGGGAGTAGCCGTAGCGGTCGGGGTGGGCGTAGTGGCGGGGCAGGTAACGCTGTTTGACCAAGTGTACCCAAACCAACCCAGCCCCGGCGCGTGGGCGTACACATAAAACTTGTATGTCCTGTTCCCCGTCGCGTAGGGGAAGTTGGCAAAAGTATTGGTCGTGTACTCGTGAGCACTCGTACCCACCCTGCCCCGAACATAATAATTATCAATCCGGCCCGTCCGGTCGGCATCCCAAGTGATCTTCAAGTTAAGACCGAGCTCAGACCCGGTATCAGAACAAGTCAACCTCACCCCCGAAGGCTTGACCGGCGTAGCCGAAGGGTTCGGACAAGTAGTAGTACCGGACTGATAAACCCAGGAAGAGTGCCGCGCATTGTCTCCGGTTCCAATACGGCTCCTTACACCCATCGGCCTATACGTCTTGCCTCTAGTCGATGGCAGATCAACCGCACTAGAACTACCGGACACGGTTGTTATCGGCCCCGGAGATGCGCCAAACACCGGAGCTACAGCTTCCCAAACTTGATAATAGGAAACATCAGAAGCCTTAGTCCACCTAACCGTCAAAGTACGCCCATCATCCGAACACTCAGCACTCACATTACTAGGAACAGGCACCGGAGTAGGGGTCGCGGTAGGAGTAGGGGTCGCCGTAGGAGTAGGGGTCGCCGTAGCTGATGGTGAGTTTATTATATTACAAATCTCACGACCAATCACCCACCCAAGACCAGCACCTAATGCACCACCTACTATCGCTACTGCTTTAGCACTCCAACTGACAGGATTAGGAGGAACAGGGAGCCTAACTCCAAACCTTGCACCTACTTTTAGACCAGATAAAAGGCTACTAGCAATACGCTTTGCAGCGTCTTCTTTCATCCTATTCCATATGGCTCCAAACGAAAACCCTACTAAACCACTTCCCGCACCAACAGTCATTGCTTGGCCCAGACCAGAGCACACTTGATCGATTAACCAGGATAAACCTTTTTTAGTGTTTGTATAAGCTATTTTTGTACCGCTCCAGCTTTTTTTCGCAGACCATATTATAACGTTCTCATGTACCCATATTGCTGCTTGTCTGCCTCCATCTATGGCTATATTGATGCCAACCGGTACATAGCCTGCTACTTGTGGTACTTGTGATACACCGTCTACTACCAGATTATAACCCTGCCTAAAACCTTTCGATATTTCATCGGTGCCTGACGTAATTAACTTCAAAGGATTAGGTAAACTTATTCGTCTTGCAGTTGGATATGTTGGTCTATAACAATTGTGAATATCGTCTACCTTTTCCCATACTGCTAGCTCCGCATCTATGGTTACCCCTCTCCGTACTTGATCCGCGGTCACAATTCGGGGTGGCCCGTTTTTGGTAGGTTCAAGCCATACATTAGGGAGAGGCGGCGGCCCAGCCCATGTACCAGCAGAACAACTATGGGGATTGTGTTGAGTAACGGTTTCTGTTCTTGCCGGGGTTACTATAACTGTTCTGGTTCCAGTTTGTTTACGTACCGTTCTTGTGCGTTCCTCGTCGCGGTACCGAGTCCTTGTGCGTTCCTCGTCGCGGTACCTAGTTCTTGTGCGTTCCTCGTTGCGGTACCCATCACGATACTTGGTAACCCAGCGGTATTTAGTTTCGTAACGATACTTGGTAACATTCCGATAGGCGGTACGATACTTAGGAACATAACGCTGCACGTCTATATAACGATACCGGATTTCGTAACGATACCGGGTCTCCTCCCTCGTCAAGTCAAAACAACCAACGATACCGAACGCTCCCGGATTTTCTTTGGTATAACATACCCGGTAGGGAACCGTTACCGTGTAGGCAACCCTCGCCGAGTAAGGGTGCTTCTCCCTGACGGTCTCCTTCACCCAGTACTTCTGCTGGTAGGCTTCTCTCACCGTATAGGGAACCCTCGCTCTGTAGGACTCCCTCGCCCGGTAAGGTTGCCGATACTTGACCCGTACAGTGTAAGTCTCCGTATAAGGCACCCTCACCGGGTAAGTCTCCGTATAAGGCACCCTCACCGTGTAGGTCTCCGTGACGTACTTGTAAACGGGTTCCTCCCGCGTGACCGCTGGGATCGTCCTAGTCGTGGTCTCCGAGTCGTGAGCCAACACCGGCGCAGTCACCGCAGCAAACACGGCAAACACAACCGCAACAACCAAAACTTTTCTCATAACTAATCATCCCCCCGATAGTTACTAAAATTATTGTTTAGACTTCTGGTGCTTCTTCCTTAGCACTAATAACTTTGAAAGTAGTTTAATAAAGATAATAGTACCAATCATAGTACCCATTGTTGCAATAAAAGTAAGGTAGGTCACAGGAGACTCAAATAAATAAACACATAACGCATATACCAATACGAACGTAACCCAATAAATCCACCCCGACGATCTATCTTGTTTGGTGTTTGTAGACGGTTCGGGTGGTGGTGTGTTTGGGGTGTTGTTCATTGTTGGGGTGGTGGTGTTGGTTGTCATGGGCGGTTCCCCTCAAGTAGCCGGGACTATTCATCGTAAGCAATAACTCGCGGCCAGACTTGAGAGGAACCCCAGGGTGAAAGCCCGGTCATGCCTCCAGGTCTGGCCGCCGAGGGGACAAGCCCCGCGAGCTATTGCTTACGCCGGGGGACGGTACACGGCCCGTCGGGTCGGGTCAAGAAGCGGGGTCTAGCTGGGGGTTCGGGCCGCCGGTGGTGGCCGAGTGCGGGGGCGGCCTCTGTGGTGGGGGTGGTCGTCGCGGCCCGGTAAGCAGCAGGTGTCCCCCGCGAGCGGGGGACACCTGCCGAAGTGGAATTACACGCTTTGGAGAGGGTGTAACTTCGGGAGGAGGGTACACGCGGGGTCGTCGGGGGATCGAGGGGGCCGGGGGCGGCCCAGATCGTCGGGGGATCGCCTCTGCGGGCCGGGCGGCCTCGGCTCGTGCTAGTGCCTCAGGAACCCTGGGGGGTGCCTCTGGGGTGGGGTCGGGCGGCCCTTCCGAGGGGTGCTGGGGTGGGGGGTGGTGTCGGCCCCCGGCGGCCTCTGGGGGTCTGCTATTTTGGGGTTTGGTTTATCGGCCCGGTCGGGTTTGGGGTATTGCCCGGCTCTCCGGGGTGTTGGGGGGTTGGTTGGTTCAAATGTGGTTGGGTTGTTAGATTGGAGTTCCCCCGGTTTGGTGGACAGGTTGTTTTGCTGGATTGTAGTGGTGTTCATGCGGCTTGGTGGTGGGTGTAGATCTGGGCGGGGGTGCGGTGGCCCAGTGAGCTGTGGTGGCGTTGGCGGTTGTGGAACACCTCGATGTAGTCGAACAGGATGGTTCGTAGTCGTGTGTGGTGGAGGTGTTCCCAGGGGCCGTGGATGTGGCGGATTTCTTTTTTGAGGGTGGCCCAGAACGATTCCATGGCGGCGTTGTCGTAGCAATCTCCAACGGTTCCCCAGGAGCCGACGAGGCCGTCCTGGGCGAGGCGGTCGCCGAACGCCATGGAGGTGTATTGGGTTCCGTGGTCGCTGTGGTGCACCAGCCCGGCGCCGGGTCGGCGGCGGGCGATGGCCATGGCCAAGGCATCGACGACCAATTCGGTGGTTTGGTGCTCGGCGATGGACCAGCCCACCAGGCTGCGGTCGCAGAGGTCCAGGATTCCCGCCAGGTGGACTTTGGTGTCGGCGCAACCGAACGAGCCTATGTCGGCCACCCATTTGCGGTCGGGAGCCTCGGCGGTGAAGTCCCGGTCCAAAAGATCGGCGGCGGGCACCGTTTTGGTGCCGGGATCGTGGCGGCGACGGGGGGAACACGCCCCCACCAGCCGGTTCGCTCGCATCAGGCGGGCCACCCGGTTGCGGCCCACGCGGCGGCCGCGGTGGCGGAGCTGCTCGTGGACCCTCGGGGAGCCGTAGGTGCGTCTCGAGGTCTGGTGGATCTCGCGGATCTCGACCAAAAGCTCGGTGTCGGAGGTCTCACGCTTGGAGGGGCGTCTTTTGGCCCAGGCGTAGAACCCCGAGCGGCACACCCCGGCGACGCGGCACAAATCGGTGACCCGGTACTCGGCTCGGTGATCTGAGACGAACCGGTAGCCGATCACCGGTTCGTCCCTCCTCGCGAAATACGCGGCCGCCTTCCCCAGGATCTCCAGATCGATCTCCTGCTGGGCCACCCGTCTGCGCAACCTTTTCAACTCCTCGCGCTCGGACACGCTCAACGCCTCGGGATCGGCCGCTCGCTCGCGCTGCTCACGATCGGCCTTGACCCAATTCCACAGCGTTCCCTCGCTGATCCCCAACGACCGGGCCACCCCCGCAACAGAGCGACCCGACGACACCGCCAACGCCACAGCCTCACGACGAAACCCGGGCGGATACTTCGACACACGACCCATACGGGCCTCCTTCCCCAGGGACCGATCCCCCATAATCAGATGTCCACCAAACCGGGGCAACTCCATACTCAGGGAAGCCGCGCAACACAAACGCTGCGAACACGGAACACAAAGTTCTCACAAATGAAAAGTGTAACAGATAAAATTGGTTTGTTCCACTTTTTTCAGAGTTTTGATGGATTGTAGTGTTTTGTGTGAGTTTACCTTTGGTCGAAGGATGAACTCCATAGGTAGCCAATCTGGTTAGCTATGTTCGGAGGTTCGGGTAGATTATCGTGGTTCATCATTGTGTCTGATGATCTTAGTCAAATCTATTGTTGATTGTAACGAGTTGGCTCTTGGGGTTTTCATTGCTTCGTAGTTCTCTTGCTCGGTTGTTTTGTTGTCGGGTGGATACTGCATCGAGCCAACCAGATTGATGTCTCTGAAGTTGTGCAGACCTGGAGCTTTATTATCCTATACTTTTTATATTTTACTTATTTCAAATAAGTATTATAATATTTTATGTATTATCATGTTATTTTCATTGTGTTTGGTGGTGTGGTTCTTGACTGCTCCGTGGAACACTGATACGGTCATCGCCATGACATCTCTCTCTCTCTCTCGGAGCGCAACCGGGAAATATACAGAGGCGACTGCCTCGACGTTCTGGACGACCGTGATCGGTTTCCCAATGAATTCGTGGACCTGATCTATCTTGATCCGCCGTTCAACTCGAATGTGGTGTACAACCTGCCGTTCGATAAAAAGAACAAAAGAGACTTCGAAGCGGTAGCAGCATTCGAGGACACATGGACATGGGAGACACAGGAACAGTCTCTGTATGAAGAACTCAAAACAAGCGGAAAAGACGATGAGGACTTATTTTTAGTAAAGATTGTAGGCTTTGCTCTGGATCTGAGAGGCAAAAAAGGTTCGGATAACATCGCTGCTTATTTATTGAACATGGGTGTCAGGCTCAAGAGTCTCAAACGTATACTCAAACCTACGGGCAGTATTTGGTTGCATTGTGATCCCACTGCAAGTCATTATCTCAAAATACTCATGGATGTTATATTTGGTTTTGAATTTTATAAAAATGAAATAATTTGGGGTTATACTGGCCCCAGCAATACCAAGTATAAATTTCCTAGCAAGCATGATGTTTTATTATTCTATACAAAAGGCAAAATGGGTGTGTTCAACAAGGAGGATACACGCATTTCTCACACTCGTGCAACTGGAACTGGTAGAACGTCCATGGCTTCTAAGAATACTAAGCCCGAAGACTTTGAGAAGCTTGAACAACAATGGGAGTCGATAGGTAAACCAGTAGAGTCGCATTGGGCAGATATAGATGTAGAAATAGAAGATATAGGCAATTATTGGACTGATATCGGGGCAGGTAGCCATATACCTAAACAAGAAAGACTGGGTTTTCCTACACAAAAACCTGTCAAGTTACTGAAACGGATTATTGAAAGTTGTACTAATGAAAATGACCTGGTATTAGACCCTTTCTGTGGTTGTGGCACGACACTTCATGCAGCTGAATCATTGGAAAGACGATGGATAGGTATAGATATATCACGTTATTCAGCCAGTTTGGTCAAACATCGGATACTTGACAAGAAAAATAAATTCAAAAATAAACAGAATCAACTATTAGATCAAAATGATATAACTACTTATGGGCTTCCCACCACTGTTGAAGAAGCACGTGCGCTCGTCATAGAAATAGATGGACGGTTTGAGTTCGAGAAGTGGGTATGTGGAGTCCTTGGCACATCCGACATGATGCAACGCAAAAAGCCTGGTAAACGTGGGGCTGATGGTGGTGTAGATGGTTTGCTCATGTTTTTTCCGTTTAAAAAATTAGAGGATGTAACCACACAACCTATAGCTGAGGATGCATACGCCGTCATTCAAGTCAAGTCCGGTAAAGTCACCCCTGATGCTGTTCGTGCTCTCACACAGGTTATAGACGAGACTCCGGGAGCCATCGCAGCAGTACTGGTCGCATTCGAGGACCAGCGCAGGACTTTTGACAACAACGCTAGTAAAGATGTTATCCCAGGAATAGAGGAAGACTCTAACGGTATTGCTTATAGGAAAGTACAGTTTGTATCAATAGAACAAATCTTGAGTTCGGAACAAAACCCGGTACACCTTCCCAATATACGAAAAATGGGTGGGAAATCAGAAACAGTAAAAATGCCGAAGACGGAAAAAATAGACAGTAACGGCACACTCGACCTGCAGTGACACTTTCACTCTACAATTTAAACAACTTATTCAGGAGTCCATATTACTCCCACTCACTCTGTAGTTAACTTTTCGTAGGTGAGTACTTTGCCGGACATGCCAACTGCCATAGCCGCCATTTGTTGTAAAGTGTCCAGGTCACGCTGGTTGTGCCTCCCGGCAAACTCGTCCATATACTTGTTCAAGTGTTTCACGCTCAACTTGTGGTAGGTACCGACATAGCCTCTCTTGAGCATCGACCAAAACGACTCCACACCGTTCGTATGAGCCTTGTTCCGCACGTACTCCCCTACACCATGTGCCACCGATTCGTGACCATAACCATGCCTGCTCAACGGCAAATATGACCTGTGCTCATCGGAGTACACAACTGAACCAGGAGTGACAGTATCCTCAATCACCTTCAACAACGTGCTCGCAGTGGTATCATCCACGACCTCGGCGTGAACCCTGTTGGTGGATCGATCCCTGATCCCGGCGACAGCCGCCTTACCAACCACACCCCTCCCCGACCTCAACTTTTTCAATTCATGTTTATTGCTCTCCCTGCCACCCACATATGTCTCATCGACCTCCACAGGCCCTACAAACGGATCAGAACCCTCCAAGTTCCAAGCCTCGCGAATGCGCTGAGCCATGAACCACGCCGACTTCTGCGTGATACCAAGATCACGGTGCAGCTTCATACTGGACACACCCTTGAGACTGGTAGTCATCAAATACAAACCAACAACCCATTTACGAAGAGGTAACTTCGAATCCTGCATAAGCGTACCAGTCCTCACACTAAAATAACCGCGACAACCTCTACACCAATAAGGCATCGTCTTATGAGACGCAGGCACCGTACTCACACTGCCACACTTCGGACAACACCGCACAGTAGGCCACCGAACAGACTCAAACCACTCCACAGCCGACCGCTCATCAGGAAACATCTCAAACAAATCAAACACCGAAACCCCTACACGATCAGACCTACCAGGCGCACCATACAACTTCGACACCTCATCTTTTTTAAGACCCAAATCTTCCATAGCCAAACACAATACACCAACCAACATTATTTGTCAACTCAGATATATAAGCCCCATTATTTAAATAAGTAAAAATATAAAAAAATATAGGATAATAAAGATTTGTTTCTGTGCAACCACAAAGGCATCACCCTGGTTGACTCGATGCAGCACCTCTCCGACAACAAGACGACAGAGCAACCGATTCACGAAGCAACGAACACCCCAAAACACCCCCCTCCCCGGATCAACAAGAAAAGCCGACAAACAAGATATACTACATTAGGTCAAGCCCCTAATAGGAAAATAATTTTATGGATAACAAAGAGACATATAAGTAGAAGTAACAAGATCAGCTAGCACTGTTAGACCCGAATTTTTTAGCCAAAGCTATATTAAACTAGCGGGCAAATGGCAAGGCTAAATGAGGATATAGAGGAATAATAGCTGTTGTCAACTCAGATATATAAGCCCCAATAAATTATTAGAAATAGTCAATATGATTAAGAAAGTGTACGGGGTGATACCGATGACTGTTGCGTAGAATAGTTTGCGTAAATTATCTGGTTGTTTGGTCGAAAATAGTAAGAGGAGAGCGATCAAACCTGCAAGGATAACCTGGAATGGGAATAAGAATGGACTAATTACAATGAATATTGCCGAGAGCAGCAGAACACTTTTATTGTTCGATAACCAGGTATACATTGTGGTTCGCCGCCAAATGTAGCTTGTCATTAAACCAATGCTACGTAGGGCCAATGGGCTTGTCAATGGGGGTGGGGCCGATGCGGTCGATTAGGCCCCAGGAGAGGGCGGTGGGGGCGGTGATCTCGGTGTTGGTGAGGGCGAAATAGCAGAGACGGTGGCGGCCGATGCGGCGGGCGAGGCTGACGGTGCCGCCGGCACCGGGCACCAAACCCATGGCCACTTCGGGGAGGCGGAAGGTGGTGCGGGGGTGGGCCACCACATCGTGGGCGTAGGCCGGAAGCTCCACGCCCGCTCCCACGCAGGTTCCGTGGACCATGACCCTGGTCCTGGCGGCCAGGCGGTCGAGCCAGAAGGCCGCGCTGCGCACCGAGCGGACACGATGAGCGGTGCCCGGGTCGGGGGTGGTGCCGAATTCGGCCAGATCCCCGCCGGAGCAGAAAGTGGGACCGGCACCGTCGAGCACGATGCCGTCCAGACTGGGGTCGGCCCACGCCGCTCGGAGCTGCTCGACCAGACCATCGCGCATCTCGGCGCTGAAAGCGTTGTGACGTTCGGGGCGATTGAGGGTAAGGCGCAGGGTGGAGCTGGTCCGCTCGGCGACGACCGCGGGAGCCGGGTTGGGGGGGACCGCCCGCCGAGGCCGGTCGGCCAGCCAGGACCGGAACCGGGGGCCGGATTGCAGGGTGGAGTAGGCCAGCGACTCGGCCACCAGCCCGTCGGCGGTGGAGAGGCCCTCGCCCAGGCGGAGAAGCTGAGCCAGGGCCACCGCGGCATCCGGTGACACGGCGACCGCGGCGACGATCCGATCCAACTCGTGGGCCGAAACCGCTTGCGGCCCGACCAGATCGACAAGATCGTCCGGGGCCAGCACGACGTCGAAAAGCCCCCACAGCTCCGCCGGCCCGGAGCCTCCGAAAGCACCGGCGGAGGCTGCGCCCTCGGGGGGGCCGATACCCTCGGAGGGGCCTGTGCCCTCGGGCGAGCCTGCACCCTCGGAGGGGCCTTCACCCTCGGGGGGGCCTGCGCCTTCGGATGGGTGCATGCCCTCGGGCACGGCGACCACGGTCACCGCGGGGGTGCTCCTGATCAGTTCGGCCAGACCGGCGGGGGGCCGCAGGGCCAGGTCGGCCGGGGTCGGTTCCACGAGGAGCACCGGGCAGTCGGCCAGTCCCAGATCCTCCCCGGCGTAGGGCTGGGACAGCAGCGTAAGAGTCTCAGCCAGACCGGAGATCTTCGTCGGCGAGGTCATCGCGCAGGAGCCGACGCAGGAGTTTGCCGGTCTCGTTGTAGGGAAGCTGGTCGCGCTGCTCGATGCGATCGGGGGTTCGGGACGATCGCATTCGGGCCTTCACGAACCCCTGGAGCTCGGCGATGTCCACCGTTCGGCCCTTGGCGGGCACCACCACCGCGGCCACCGCCTCCCCCCAGTGCTCGTCGGGCACGCCGACCGCGGCGGCATCGACCACCGAGGGGTGACTCAGCAGCACGTCCTCGATCTCACCGGGGGAGATGTTCTCGCCGCCCCGGACGATCACGTCGTCGATGCGCCCCTCCACGTACAGGTAGCCGGCGGTGTCGATGGATCCCCCGTCGTTGGTGGGGAACCAACCATCGGGGGTGACCCGGGAATCCCGTCCCAGGTACTCGCCCGAGACCTGCTCCCCCCGCACCCAGATCTCCCCCGAGGTTCCGGGAGCCACCCGGTTTCCCTCCTCGTCGCGGACGTCCACCTCGATGGCGGGCAGCGGGCGCCCGGCGGAGCCCAATCGGGCCCGCACCACCGGATCGTCGGACCGGTGGGCCTCCCGGTGCTCATCGGGGCCCAGAACGGCCACCGTGGAACTGGTTTCGGTCAGTCCGTAGGCGTTGACGAAGTTGGTGTCGGGCAGCAGGTCGAGTGCCCGGGCGATGACCGGCGCGGGCATCCTCCCACCCCCGTACGACAGCGCCCGCAACGAGGGAAGCCCGCCGCCGACCGCCTCCAGGTGCTCGACGACGCGGGCCAGCATGGTGGGAACGACCATGGCGTGGGTGACGCTCTCGGCTCGGACCAGGTTCACCCAGTCGGCGGCGTCGAAGTTGGGGAGCTGCACGATACGGCGCCCGGCGTACACCGAACTCAGGATGGCGGCGATGCCGGCCACATGGTAGGGAGGCACCGACACCAGGGTGGCCTCGTCCTCGCCCGCACCCATGAACTCCACCGAGCCGATTATGTAGGACACCAGGTGCTTGTGGCGCAGCACCGCGGCCTTGGGCACCCCGGTGGTGCCGCTGGTGTATAACAGGATGGCGATCTTGTCGGGATCAACCCCCCAGTCGTGGTCGGGGGCGTTTTCCTGGGTCCACCGGTCCAGGAAGTCGGGACGGGCAACGGCCCGCACGCCGGTTACGTCGTCGATGACGGTGAGGGCGTCGTCGTTGCACACCGTCACCGACGGAGCGACCTCGGCGGCCAGGCGGCGCAGTTCGGGTTCGGTCAGCCGGTAGCTGAGGGGAACGAACGGCACCCCGGCCCAGGACGAGCCGAAAAGCGCAATGGGGAGGGCCTCGCTGGCGGTGTCAACCATGCTGACCCGTTCGATACCCGCCTCGCGGAAACGGGCGGCGGCCGCGCCGGCCCGTTGGAAAAGCTGCTGGTAGGTGAGCCCCCGTTCCCGATGCCCGACCGCGGTGCGATCACCGAAACCGCTGGAGGCCATCTCCAGCAGCATCATCAGGTTCATGGACTCATCCCCCCCGGGGCATCGCTGCCGGTGCCGATCGGGGTAACCAGATCTCGGGCATCATCAGGTTCATGGACTCGTCCCCCCTTGGACGTGTCTCCGGGCCACCGGGACACGGTTGTCAGTCGGAGGCCGGGAGGGGCTTGGCCTCTTTCAGGCCGAGGGGTGTGCCGTTCAACGCCAGCGATCCGTCCCCCGGCTTGGTACACAGAACCTCGAGGGTCTCGTCCTCGTTCACGTAGCGCTTGCCCAGCGCGGTACCCCCGGCGGCGGCCGCGGAAACCTCGCCGTTGCGCTCCGCCCCCACCGGATCGACCATGGGCGCGCCCCCGCAGGTGATCTCCATGTCACCGTCCGGTGCTTTGACCACTATCAGCTCGGTGTCGCAGACCGAGCTCTTCAGGCGGCTCCCTGGCTTCAGATCCATTCCTACCTCCTGCAAATACCCTCCGAGCTTTCCCCATCGACCCGCCCCGGTACAAACTGCGTTGGTGATGCCCGCATCGGTGACGCATCGGTGATGCCGCCCTCCCCCGGCGATCGCCATCCGGCACTGGTTTGGGCCGAATCCGGGCTGATGAGCCTGACCGGACCCGAGCACGGCCCCCCCGTGCCGGCGTCGGGCCGCTGGGTGGAGCGGCTCGACGGGGTGGTGAACGACATCACCCAACTGCGGGAGAGGCTTTGGAACGAAAGGGCCCGGGGCGGGAGCGGGAGCGATTCCAGTGGTTGGGGCGGGGACAGCACCGGTGGTCGCGCCGGTGGTTGGGGCGGGGACAGCACCGGTGGTCGCGCCGGGGACAGCGCCGGTGGTTGGGGCGGGGACAGCACCGGTGGTCGCGCCGGTGGTTGGGGCGGGGACAGCACCGGTGGTCGCGCCGGGAAGCGCTCTGGAGATCAGGAGGCGTCCTCAAGATACAGTGCCGCCGATTTTCTGGGAGAGCGAGCCGGGTTGGTGGGCCGAACCCGTCGGGGATCGGTTTCGGTGGGGGGTGCCTGTCGAATGGTTGGCGCGGCCGACGGGGTTCTTGCCGTGTCACTGGCCCGCACCAGCGACATCGAAGCGATTCCTGCCTGGTTGGGGAACCCCGCCTGGTTGGGGAACCCCGCCCGACCGGAGAACTCTGCTCGGTTGGGGAAAAACCCTCCCGGGGAAACCGATGTGTGGGCCGGAGTGGCTGCGGGCGTGCGGGACCGGTCGGTGGCCGAGTTGGTGGAACGGGCCGACTGGCTCGGTCTGGCAGTGGGGGAGGTTAGTCGCCCCTCCCCTCCCGCGGATCCTTGCACGTTCACCGATGCCGGGGGGGCGGCCCCCGATCGAAAGCTGGTGCTGGATCTGAGCTCGCTGTGGGCCGGGCCGCTGTGCGCGTCGCTGCTGGGAGGCTTCGGGATGGAGGTGCTGAAGGTGGAGGGGCCGGGTCGCCCCGACGGAGCCCGGTACGGGTCGCCCGCATTCTACGACCGGCTCAACCGGGGCAAGCAGGAGGCGGTCATCGACCTGGGATCGCCGTCCGGTCGGCAAAGGTTCTTGGATCTGTGCCGGCAATCGTCGGTGGTGGTGGACGGGTTGCGCCCCCGGGTGTGGGTCAACTGGGGGATCGACCGGTTGGGGGTGGCCAGGGACTGCGGGTTGGTGTGGGTCTCGATCACCGCTCACGGCAACAACCGCGCCGGGTTCGGCGATGACGCCGCGGTGAGCGGGGGCCTGTGGCTACCCGACCCCACCGGCGGGCTTCCGTGGTTCGTGGCCGATGCCGCCGCCGACCCCGTGGCCGGTCTGGTGGCTTGCCGGGCCGCGGCCGAGGCCCGGACCGGGGGTCGGGCCGGGCTGATCGAAGTGGCCATGAGCGGGGCGGTGAGCTGGATTCGAGCCGGCGACGATCTGAGCGCCGCCGACGCCGAGGTGTTCCGCCGGGGCGACCAGTGGGTGGTACGGGCCGGCGACGACGAGCAGGTGGTCGCTGATCCTCGCCCCCGGTCTAGAAGCTGAGGCTCCCAAAGCCGAACCATTGCGGGCTGGCCGGGAAAACCCCTTCAGCCTCCGCCAAAGAGCGGAAGAACAAGGCTCGCCCCGAACCACTCGGGGAAACCCCTTCAGCGTCCGCCAAAGAGCGAAAGCAGAAGATCTGTTACGGGCCGGTCAGGGAAACCCCTTCAGCCCCCGCCAACGGGCAGTAGGAGGGTAGGTTGGGATGGTGTTCGCTAAGAAGGGCCGCGACTCGAGCCGACTCGGCGAGAAGCACCACCGGAACGTGACCCGGGGCGGATACCGGGCAGCGGTGTTCGGGGCGAGCGACGGCCTGGTGTCCAACGTGGCCCTCATTCTGGGAGTGGCCGGAGCTGATCCGGGGCAGGGACTCGTGCGCATGGCCGGAATAGCCGGTCTGATCGCCGGGGCGGTGTCCATGGCCGCGGGCGAGTACGTGTCGATGCAGGCTCAGCGGGAGCTGCTGGAGCGGGAACTGGAGATGGAGCGGCGAGAGCACGCCCGCAACCCCGAGCACGAGGTGGAGGAGTTGGCCGAGATCTACGAGTCCCGGGGGGCAAGCCAGGCCATGGCCCGGGAGATGGCGGCCAACATCATGGCCGACCCCGAGAAGGCCCTGGAGGTCCACGCTCGGGAGGAGATGGGCATCGACCCCAACGAGCTGGGCAACCCGGTGTTCGCGGCGATCTCGTCGTTCCTGTCCTTCGCCGTCGGGGCGGCCCTGCCGTTGCTGCCCTGGTTCTTCGGGGGAGGCAACGGGGCCATTGCGGTGTCCATCCTCCTCGGGGTGGCCGGCGCGGTGCTGGTCGGCGGTGCGCTGGCACTGGCCACCGGCCGCTCCGTGGTCAAGGGATCGTTCCGCCAACTGGCCATCACCGCGGGAGCGGCGGCGATCACGTTCGGAATAGGATCCGCGGTCGGGGTGGGAGTATGAGAGAGGGCCCGTGAGCGGCCGTCGATGGACGTTGGGGGGCGACGGCGGCTCGAGCCCGCCCATCTGGGACCGTGGTCGAGTGCTGGACCCGTCCAGCGTGATGCTCACCAAACGGGTGGCCGTCGTCACCGGCGGTGCCCGAGGGATCGGCGCAGCCACCGCGGTGGCCCTGGCCCGCTTCGGTGCCGATCTGGCCATCTGCGACCGGGAGGCCGACGACATGGCCGGCACCGCGGCCACGGTCCGGGAGCTGGGCCGGGAGTGCCTGACCGGACTGTTCGACGTACGCGACCCCGAGGCTCGGGACGCCTGGCTGGCCGAGGTGGCCCAGGCCTACGGGCGGGTGGACGTGCTGGTGAACAACGCCGGAGGCACGTTCAACGCCCTGTTCCCCGACATCAGTCCCAAGGGCGAGGCCGCGCTCATCGCCGAGAACTTCACCCAGGTCACCGGGTTCATTCGGGGATGCGTTCCGCTCATGTCCGAGGGCGGGTCGATCATCAACGTCACCTCCATCGAGGCCCATCGGGCCGGTCCCGGCTTCTCGATCTACTCGGCGATGAAGGCGGCCCAGGCCAACCTGGCCAAGACCCTCTCGCTCGAACTGGCCCCGGCCGGCATCCGGGTCAACTGCATCGCCCCCGATGTGATTCCCACCGAGGCCGAGGGGTTGCTCGGTGCCGATG
This sequence comes from Acidimicrobiales bacterium, assembly GCA_965115985.1. Classification (GTDB taxonomy): domain Bacteria; phylum Actinomycetota; class Acidimicrobiia; order Acidimicrobiales; family Bin134; genus Poriferisocius. Next base: position 2,545,269 of record OZ220474.1, on the reverse strand, counting down.
CCATCGACAAGGTGCCCGATCTGGCATCCCAACCCTGGCCGGAGACGGGATCGGTTCATGATTGCGCAGCCGCGGTGGTATACCTGGCCGGGGACATGTCCCGGTTCGTGACCGGCTCCACCATCCATATCGACGGAGGCAACCTGGCCGCCGCCGGATGGAAACGCCGCACCCCCACATGAACATGGCCATGGATTCCCACAGGGACGGACATGCCAACATGGACAGGCACACCGGCATAGGTATGGACATGACAACATGGACTTGGACCCATGAACATAGACATCGACACAACACGGACTTAGAGATATGGACATAGACATCGACCGGGTGACCGAGCTGTCCGGGAACATCGCCACTCACATGGCCGGGGGTACCACCATGGCCATGGTTTACATCGGTGATGAGCTGGGTCTGTATCGGGCAATGGCCGGGGCGGGGCCGATGACCGCGACGGCGCTGGCCCAGGCAGTGGACTGCAATCCCCGGTTGGTCACGGAATGGCTCCGCCAGCAGGCCGCCGTCAGGCTCGTCGAGATCCACGACAACGACAACGAGAACGGCGACGACGACGGTGGCGAGGGCGACGAGATCGTGGGCGGCGACGAGATCGTGGGCGGCGACGAGATCATGTTCGAGTTGACCAATGAGGCGGCCGTGGTGCTGGCTTGGGAGTCGAGCCCGGCATTTCTGGCCGGAGGCATCGGCATGTTCCGGTCGATGTTCGCCGACATGGACGACATCCTGGGAGCCTTCCGGGGCGACGGAAGGCTGGCCTGGGGTGACCACCACCCCTGCCTGTTCACCTCCACCGCTCGGTTCTTCCGCCCCCAGTACGAGGCCTACTTGGCCACCGAGTGGATTCCGGCCGCCGACGGGATCGACCAAATGCTGCAAACCGGAGCGACCGCGGCCGATGTGGGGTGCGGCTGCGGCGACTCGGTGCAGATCCTGGCGGCGGCCTACCCCAGGTCCCGCTTCACCGGTATCGATTTCCATGGTCCGTCCATCGACCAGGCCATCGATCGGGCCGCGGCCGCCGGGTTGGACAACGCCGCCTTCGAGGTGGCCGACTCCAAGGGCTATCGAGGCACCTACGACGTGATCTTCTTCCTGGACTGCCTGCACGACATGGGCGACCCGGTGGGGGCGGTGGCCCACGCCCGCAGCCGACTCGCCGAGGGCGGCTCGGTGCTGATGGTGGAGCCGTTCGCACTGGACAACCATGTTCGCAACCTGGCCGAGAATCCCATGGCGGCCACGTCCTACGGTGCATCGGCGGTGTTCTGCACCCCGTGCTCGCTGGCCCAACCCGTGGGCCTGGGGCTGGGGTCCCAGGCCGGCGAGGCGGCCATGCGGGAAGTGTTCACCCAGGCCGGCTACTCCGGCTTCGAGCGGGTCACCGAGACCAGAGCCAACATCGTCTACCAGGCCCGCCCCTGATCGCGGAGACTGGTCAAGTCCCTTCTCGGGTCGCAGCCGATGATCCAGTAGATGATCGGAGCGCCCTCGGCGAGGGCGTGCCCGCCCAGTACAAGCGTTCGAGTCCCTTCTCGGGTCGCAGCCGATGATCGGGACCCGGTAGAATGCGTAGTTCCTGCCCCGTTCGTCTAGAGGCCTAGGACGCCAGATTCTCAATCTGGTAACACGGGTTCGAATCCCGTACGGGGTGCCATCGACGGTTCTCGACGACTGTTCATCCGATCATCTGAGAGTTGACCCACGGCTTTCGGTCTGGTAGGAGTACTCAGGTCTATACGGGCCCGGTTGGTGCTCTAACCTGGACGAGCGATTAGGAAGCTTGAAACAATGATGACCACGAAAATTCCATCGGAACGCTCTTCTTCGTCCCCGGAGGGCAGAGGGTCCGCCGCTAGGCGTGGGCTTTTGTTCGTCGGCCTGTTCGCGGTTCTGGTTCTTGTCGTGCCGGCAACGACTCAGGCTCAGAACCCCCCCCCCCCCCCAGGTTCTGACGATTGATGTAACCGATGTGAGTCTCAATGAGGGGGACGCGGGTGAGACCGACATGGTTTTCAGTGTCACGCTCAGCGATTCCCCTACTCACAAGGTCAGGGTACGGTTCGCCACGACAGGGCTGGGCAGGAATGGCGGCACGGCCAGGGGAGGTGCGCAAGCCGGCGACGAGCAGGACTTCCAAGCCGTCAGGGGAAGGCTGCTTTTCGAGGCGGGCGCGACGGGTGCTGCGCTGACCAAGACCGTGGAGGTCGCTGTCCTGGGCGACCAGATAGTGGAATCCGACGAAACATTCACCTTGCGAGTAACCAACTTGGCCACCGATGACAGTCGCGTCGTTCTCGCAGGAGGCGGTGCCAGTATTGCCGCCACGGGCACCATCACCAACGACGACCAGGAGGTCGCCCACGCGGTGGGGGCCGATGGCGACGAGGACGACGAGGGCGACGAAGATTTTTCTCTTCAGCAGGCCTCGCCCGAAGATCAAGAAGAAGTTCTTCTTCAGACTTCGTCCTCGCCGTCGGTGGTTGTTTCACCGACGACGATCACAATGAGCGAGGGTGGCGGTGCCGTCTACACCGTAGGTCTAGCCGGGGTGGAGCCGACCGGAACGGTCACCATCACCATATCACGCAACACTAGTGGCACTTACAAGGATGCCGCTACCTTGACATTCAGCCCCGGTGTTGGCTGGGACGATCCGCGGCCGATTAGAGTATGGGGCCTGGTGGACGACGAGAATGAGGGTTTGAGCTACACGATCAGGCACACGGTGTCAGCGGCCGGCACTAACTACGCTTCCGTGACCGCCGACGATGTCTCGGTTACGATCAGCGACACCACAGCAACCCTGACACTGGCAACCGATCCGGCAGCGGTAACCGAAGGAGAGAATATCAACCTCACCGTTACCTCAGATATCAACCTGAGGGGTGTCGTTCCCGTAAAACTGACCCTTGCTGCTCGCAGTTCGAGCACTTTCACAGCCGCTGATATTCGCGGTGCCTTGACGCAAACCTACTATGCCGACTTCGGTGAAACTGGCAGCAAAACCGGTTCGGTCGTAATTATAACCAACCGCGACACTGCCGACTCAGAAGGTGCCGAAGCTTACAGCATCACCCTAGCCGAGGCAAAGAGCAACCCCAACGGAAGGCTGACGAACAACGGTTATAAACTCGGCACTGATGTCACAGCCAACGGGACGATCAACGATGCTACATCACAATCACCGAGTGCTCCTTCCGGTTCAAAGGATGTGACGGTCTTCCCGCTCGCCCTAACCATCCCTGAGGGTCAATCAGCGTTATATTCCATTAAGCTGGATTCTGCACCAACCGGTGGTTCTAATGCAACGGTAACGGTAGACTGGACTGCAACCACGGGTGATGATGTTGGTTTTACAAGCGGTTCTTTGGAGTTCACGACAAGCAACTGGAGCGTTCCACAGTATGTACGTGTCTGGACGCTTGAAGACGACGATGATGTAGATGACACCGTAACCTTTACCCATTCCATCAGCGGTGGTGGTTACGACTCAGTCAGCGTTAGAGATGTAGCTATAACAATCGACGACAACGAATAGAGTTCAGCCACAGGTAACTTCGTTCATGGGCATCGCCCACCCCCCCCCCCCCCCCCCCAGAGATGGCTTGTTGGACGGCTTGCTCGCCTAACCTGGCCGTCGTATGGGAACGATGCCGAGGGAGGCGATGACGGGGGAGTTGGCCGGCAAGGTGGCGCTGGTGACCGGGGCGGCTCGGGGTTTGGGGGCCGAGATAGTCCGGCGGATGGTGGCCGCCGGTGCTCGGGTGACCGCCGCCGATCGGCGGGTCGAGGACGCAATCGCGGTGGCGGACGCGGCCGGAGCCCGCTTCTTCGAGTTGGACGTAACCGATGCCGAGCAGTGGCGGACCGCGGTAAATTACGCGGTCGGAGCCGACGGCGAGCACTTGGACGTCCTGGTCAACAATGCGGCCATCATCCGGGTGGCACCCATCCGGGAGTGCGAGCCCTCCGAGTTCCGCAAGGTGATCGAAACCAACCTGGTGGGAACGTTCTTGGGTATTAGAGCGGCCGCTCCGGTGATGGCCTCGGGCCGGGGAGGATCGATCGTCAACCTGTGCTCGCCCGGGGGGTTCGAGGGCACGGTGGGCATGCCGGCCTACACCTCCTCCAAGTGGGGAATCCGGGGGCTGACCCGCACCGCGGCCCTGGAGCTGGCCGATGCCGGCATCCGGGTCAACACGGTGGTGCCGGGGCCGATGCCGACGGCCATGACCCGCCGCCGGGAGTGGGACCACGACGACTACGCCCGCCATTACGGCACCACCGTGCCACTTCGGCGCATGGCCGAGTTCGGGGAGGTGGCGGATCTGGTGATCTGGCTGGCGTCCGACCGGGCCTCCTACTGCACCGGGGGTGATTACCCGGTCGATGGCGGTCTGGGTGCGGGAACACCAGTGCCCGCGCGAGACTGACGGCAACACCCGATACGGATTCGCCAGGTACGGATTCACGGGTCGAATGCAACTTCGCACAACATGGAGGAACCATGGGACGTCTTGAGGGCAAAGCCGCACTGGTGACCGGGGCCGGCGGTGGCATCGGCATGGCCACGATGCGCCGGTTGGCCGGCGAGGGCGCGGCGGTGGTGGGGGTGGACGTGGTCGACGAGGCCGGCGAGAAGCTGGTGGCCGAGCTCAGCGAGAGCGGGGCCCGGGCGGTGTATCAGCACTGCGACGTGGGCTCGCTGGAGGACGTGACCGCCGCCGTGGACCGGACGGTGTCGGAGTTCGGCCGCATCGACGTGCTGTTCAACAACGCGGCCACCAGCACCGGTGGCTACATCCCCGAACTCGACCCCGAGGGCTGGGACACCAGCCTGCGGGTGATGCTCACCGCGGCCATGTACGGCATGAAGGCGGCCATCCCCCACATGGCTGCCCAGGGAGCAGGGTCGATCATCAGCACCTCGTCCATATACGGGGTGATGGCTTCTCCGGGCAACGCCCCCTACTGCACGGCCAAGGCCGGGCTCATCAACCTGACCCGTACCGCCGCAGTGGAGTGGGGGCGCAAGAACGTGCGGGTCAACGCCATCTGCCCCGGCGTGGTCGAGACCCCCATGTACGAGGCGGTGCTCGGCATAGGCCTCAAGACCCATGAGGAGATCTCGGCGATGCACGCCCTGGGCCGGACCATTCATCCCGACGAGATAGCCAACCTGGTGCTGTTCCTGGCCTCCGACGAGTCCTCGGCCATCACCGGCCAGGCCATCGTCATAGACGGCGGCCTCATCTCCGAATGCAACCTGACCGGAGTACCCCCCGCCTGACCCGAAATCATGAACGGCACCAGTGGGTTCGGGATTGTGAAGCTCCCAGCAGCACCAGTGGGTTCGGGATCATGAAGTTCGGGTTCCCGTTCGTCTCGTTGCATCCGGGAGCGTGGGCAGAAGTGGCCCGGGTGGCGGACGAGGCGGGGTTCGAGTCGTGCTGGATTGCCGACCATCTGGTGTTCCCGGTCGAGATGGAGGGCACCCTGGGCGACTTGGATCACTGAGGGGGACCCGTTTGTGAGTCCATGGGTTATGGGTGTTTTGTTTGGTGTTGTTTGGCCCATTGGGCTGCGTAGGCGGCGGGTGGTTTCCCGTCGAGCGCCCGATGGGGCCGGTAGTTATTGTACTCGTTTTTCCAGTCCTGGATGACTATTTTGGCTTCGGTGAGGTTGGCGAAGTCCTCGATGTTGAGGCATTCGTCTCTGAGTCGCCCGTTGAAGGACTCGATGAAGGGGTTCTGCCATGGGGATCCGGGTTCGATGTAGGCGGTGTCGGTGCCCCATGTCTCGCACCGGTCCCGCACCGCCTGGGCTACGAGTTCGGGACCGTTGTCCATGCGCAGATGCTCGGGGGCGCCGCGTTGAGCGACCAGATCGGCGATCACGTCGACGACCCGGTCGGCATCGATGCGGTAGGCCACTTCTATGGCCAAGGCCTCCCGGGTGTGTTCGTCGATGACGTTCAGCAGCTTCAATCTCCGGTGCTGGGCAGTCTCGTCGAACTGGAAATCCAGTGCCCAAACATGATTGGGACGACAGGCCCGTAACCGGGCCGCGGCGTTGTCGCCGCGACGGCGTTGTTTGCTCTTTTTCTGCCGGGGTCGCTGGAGGCCCTCGTCGCGCCATAAGGCCCTGGTCCTTTTGGGATTCACCACCAGATCCTTCGACGCGGCGACGTCGTGGGCCTTGCGCCAGCCCCACCGCGGGTGATCGGCGGCGAAGGAGCGAAGCCATCGGCGGAATTCCTGGTCGCGGTCCGATACCGGCTTTTTGGGTCGCCGCTGGGTGGACCGGTGCTGGCCGACCACCTCGCACGCCCTGCGTTCGGAAACCCCGAACCCGGCCCGGAGCCGCTCAACCGCGACTCGACGCCGATCCGGGGTCACCATTTTGATTCGGCGAGATCCCTCAGCATCGCCTTGTCCAACTCCGCCTCGGCAAGCAACTTCTTCAACCGGGTGTTCTCCACCCGAAGCGCCTTGAGCTCCTTGGCGTCGGAAGCCTTCAGGCCCCCGTACTGGTTCCGCCACCGATTCCACGTGGACTCAGTGATCTCCAACGCCCGCACAACCTCACCGATCGAAGCCCCCCCGTTCAACAACCGCTCGCCCTCACGAACCTTGCGAATCGCCTGCTCAGGCGTATGACGCTTACGTTTCATCCCAATCATCCTCCCACAATCCAGGACTAAGACCCACAAAACACGGACTCAAAACAGGGTCCCCCCTCACCACCATCCGGTCCCGCCCACGGTACCGGTTTACGACCCTCCGGCCTACCTGTCGTATCTGGCCGGATCGACCACCCGCATCAACCTAGGGGTGTACGTGTACCTGGCCGGGCTGCGCCACCCGTTCACCACCGCCCGGGGCTTCGCCACCCTGGACAGGGTCAGCAACGGACGGGCGCTGATCGGTGTGGGAGCAGGGTGGCTGCGCAACGAGTGGACGGCGGCCGGCCTCGACCCTCGAACCCGGGGGCGCCGCCTGGACGAGGCCTTGGACGTTTGCGTCCGGCTCTGGACCGAGCCGGTGGTGGAGCACCACGGTGAGTTCTACGACTTCGATCCGGTGGCCTTTGAGCCCAAGCCCGTGCAGCAGCCCCACCCTCCGCTGCTGGTGGGCGGGCTGTCGGACGCCGCACTGCGCCGGGCCGCACGCTTCCAGGGGTGGATGGGCATGAGCGACACGTTCGAGTCGGTGCGGGCCGCGGCCGACCGGCTGGCGGAGCTGGGAGCCCCCGACATCGAGATCACCGCTCAGGGCCGTTGCGAGACGATGGACGACCTGCGGCGCTGGGAGGACGCCGGGGCCCACCGGCTGGTGGTCACCCCGTGGCGGAGCACCAGCGAAGCAGTGGATGCCCTCCGGCGGTTCTCGGAGCGTTTCATTGCCTGCTGATGACCGGGGTGGACGGCAACAGCGGGTTCGAGAACGCCTCATCGCCTGACCCCACCGGGGTGGACGGCAACAGCGGGTTCGAGAACGCCTCATCGCCTGACCCCACCGGGGTGGACGGCGACAGCGGGTTCGAGAGCGTTTCATCGCCTGACCCCACCGGGGTGGACGGCGACAGCGGGTTCGAGAGCGTTTCATCGCCTGACCCCTACCAAATCCGCCCGCTGATGACCGGTCCGGCGGGTCGGCAATGTGTCATCAGCCCTAATTGCGGACGTACAATGAGACCCCTGTGCAAACAACCTTCTATTTGGGACAACCATGGGTCGAGGATCAGAGAGTTTTCAGAAACGACAGCGGGAAAAGAACAAAAAAGAGCGGGCCGCGGCCAAACAGGCCCGTCGCCAGGGCAGGGCCGACGACCCGTTCGACGAGCCGGAGGAACCCCTGCCGACCGACGGACGTTCGGAAGCAGAGCTGTACGAGGACTTTCGCCTGCTGAGCGAGAAGTACCAGTCCGGCGGGATGGACGATGAAACCTACGAGCAGCGCCGCGCCGAGATATTCGAGCAGCTCGGCCTCGAGGTTCACTGACCCCTATAAGGCTGAGCCTTATTCTCTGATCTCTTCCGGGTGATCTCTTCGAGGTCTGCTGCTCGGATCGTGGACCCGGCGAGATCAAGCAGGGATCAGATCAAGCAGGGACGAGATCAAGCAGGGATCGGACGGCTGGTGGCCATGCCCAGCATGCACGACAGTCCGGCCGACTGGAGTCCGCCGGACCCGCCGGCCACCAGGATCACGAAGTGGTCGGGGGCGGGGACAATGGGTATCCGGTCGTTCTCGATGGTCACCCCCATCTCTTCGAGCGCCTCCCTGGTGGCCTGGTGTCGGTACGGGGGGTAGAAGTCCAGCGGCACCCGAGCCTCGGCGAACAGGTGCTCCTGCAACTCCCGTCTGGTGGGCATCAGGCCGGCCACCATCTCGGCGATGACCGGGCTCATCACCAGCACGGTGTTGAACGGGTTGGGGGCATCGTGGCCGCCGCACGGTCCGGTGGTGGCCAGCCCATGGGTGACATGGTGCAGCACCTGGTCGGGCTCGTGGTGCATGTCGGTAATGGGCCACATCCCGTTTACGGCCAGCACGGTCACCACATCGTCATCGGCTCCGAACCCGACATCGACGTGGTAGGGGGGCCAGGGCGATGCCTCCTCGTTCTCGGCCACGCACAGCGACGTGGCCTTGCCGGGCCAGCCCAAAGGAGCCTTGTCCACCTCCCCGGGCACGGCCCCCCCGATGTTCACCAGGGCCAGCCGCAGGGCCCGCCCCACGGTGGCGTTGGGGCGTGATCCCGGCCCGAAGCATCCGGCACCGTAGTTGAAGCCCAATCGGTTGCGAACCGGTCCGTTTATCACCAGCATCGGCCCCACCGGATTGGTGGTGGTCTGGATGCCGTGGGCGTTCATCTGCGGGTCGCAGAAGGCATCGATGGCGGCCACCAGAACCGGCATCACCTCGGGTGCGCATCCGGCCATCACCGCGTTCACCGCGATCTTCTCCACCGTGGCCGGCGCATTCAGTGGAGGGATATCACCCACCACATGATGACCGGGCAACCCGGAGGCGGCCACCGCGTCGGCCACCCGCCCGGCCGTGGGAGGCACCACCGGCAGCCCGTCGGTCATGCCCCGCTCCCTCAGGTAGGCCTCCACCGCCTCGGGCCCACCCTCGATGGTGATCCTTTGGGTCATGCCACCAGCGCGGCCACGATGTCGGCCATACGGGTCATGCCACCAGCGCGGCCACGATGTCGGCCATACGGGTCATGCCACCAGCGCGGCCACGATGTCGGCCATACGGGAAGCAATGTCGGCCCTGATCTGGGCCTCGGGCCATTCGTCGTAGCCCGAGGGCAGAACAACGAGCGGCTGGTTGCCCACCCGCAGGCCTCGGGCGGTGGCCTCGGCCAGACCTCGGAACTGCTCGGTCACCAGACCGACGGCCGGGGTGCCCAGCTTCTCCAGGGTGCTGCTGGCGTGGATACACCACGCCGTGCATGATCCTCAATTGCCCAGCCCGCTGATCACCGCATCCACCTCGGCGTGGAATGCCTCCATCTCCTGGTGGTAGCGCTCGGGATCGGCACCGTGCATGGGGCCGGCGGTGGTCACCACCACCTCGGCCGCCCCGACCCGGTCCACCAGCAATCGGGACAGCTCGTCGGCCATGATGGCCATGGAGCGCCACATGTCGTTGTCGATGATGCCCACCACCGCTCCGGCCAGCGACCCCCTCCGAGCGGCCAATGGCTCGACCGACTCGGTCACCTCACCACAGGGCGACAGGATCACGATGCTGCCGGCAGGCTCTGCGGGCGGCCCCTCCGAAACCGGCCCCCCCGCCATCGGGGCAGCGATCGTGTCACTGCTGCCGGCAGGCTCTGCGGGCGGCCCCTCCGAAACCGGGTCGGTGGATGGTTCGGCAATCGTTACGAGTCCCACGGGCTTACTTTATGTCCGGGCACTAACGTGAGGGGGATGCGCACCACCACAAGGCCCCGTCCTCCGGTGGTTCTCGAGCAGGCGCTGGAGGATCCCGAGGTGCTGATGGGGGTGCTGGAGCGGCAGTCGCCCCACCCGATGACGTTGGCCGGGGCCGAGTTCGCCGAGAGCCGGGCCTCCCTCCGGGCCGGGGCCCCGACCGGCAACGTGCCCCCGTTCGTCGCGGTGGTCGACGGCGAGCCCCGCGTCCCGCCGGTGTTCCGCACCACCTGGGGCGCCGACGGCGAGGCGGTGGAGGGAGCGAGCACCATCGTCGCCAACCCCCGGTTCTTCGACGCCGCCCGACGGCTCTACGACGCCGAGGTGGTACGCCCCTACTTCACCTACGTGAACATCAACGCTCCCAGCGGCCAGTACGCCCGCCACACCGACATCCCGGCGTTTCGGGGGGTGAGCCGGGAGAGCCACCCCACCTGGCTGCTCAACTGCATGCTGCACTCGGGATGCTTCGACCGCTGGCGGGTGCGGATCGCCACCGCGGTGGCCTGGTACTACGAGGGAGTCGGCGGGGAGTTCACCTACTGGCCCGATGGTTGGGACGGTGCCGGCGTGACGGTCGACCCGCCCTACAACTACGGGGTGATGGGCGACAACGACTTCATGCCCCACCGGGTGGAGTCCATCGGGGCCGAGGCCGACTACGCCAAGTACGGATTCGATGCCACCATAACGTTGACCCCCGACCGGAACTGGGTGATCGAGGAGCCCGGCCACGAGCCGGTGCGCCATGGTTTCAACGATGTACGGGTGTCGCTGTCGTGGAAGGCCTTCGTGTTCTCCGATGCCGCCGAAGCCGAAGTGCATGATCGCCACCTCGACGATCTCGACGAATCCACCGTGGTCTCAGTGCTGGCCGAGGACTGCGCCCGGCGGGGAGTGAGCGTGCCCGACGACCCCGATGCGCTGAACCACCCCGAGTTCGGGGCCCGGGTTCGAAGCGTCTACCTCTCGTCCGAACTACGTTTCTGACCATGGCCGGCCATCCGACTGTGAAGTCATGCGACTACGAATTCCTGACTGGGTATGAAGTTATGACTGCGATTTTCTGATGATGTCCGACCAAGAACATATGATCCAGAACACACGACCCACAACAAGAACATCCGATCATGGCTGACAGTAGGAGGTCATCTGATGTCCGGTGAGCGCCGATTCCCAGGCCGATTCTCAACCAGCGCCCGGTTCTCCAAAAGCACCCTGTGGTCGGTGCTGGCGGTGCTATGCGCGCTGGCGCTGGTGGCATCGGCTTGCGGAGGGGACGATGACGACGACAACGGCATGGTTGCCGGCACCGCCGAACCCGCCCTCGATGGCTCCGATGGCGGCGACTCCGATGGGGGCAGCTCCGATGATCCCGGGGACGGCAGCCCTGATGGCGACGGCTCGGGCGACCCCGATGATGGCAGCTCCGGTAGCGGCAGCTCCGATGACCCCGGAAACGGCGGCTCCGACGACGACAGCCCCGATGATGGCAGCTCGGGGGGCGACGCCGGGGGCGACGCCGGTGACACCGACGGGGCGACCGGCGAAGACCCGGCATCGGCCGAGCCGGACTACGGGGGCACGCTGGTGTTCGGCCTCGAAGCCGAGACCACCAACGGGCTGAACCCGATCAACGCCCAGGCCGCGGTGTCGGGCCACATCCTGTTCCGGGCGCTGTACGAGACGCTGACCATCGAGGGCACCGAGGGCGAGGCCCTGCCGCTGCTGCTGGAGAGCTTCACTCCCAACGAGGACTTCACCGAATGGGTCCTGACCCTGCGGCCGAACATCACCTTCCACGACGGGACGCCGGCCGACTCGGCCGCGCTGAAGCGCCACTTCGAGGAGTTGCAGAAGGGCACCCTGACCGGCATCGCCGTGGGCGACCTGGATATCGACGTCATAGAGCAGGTGGACGACCTGAGCGTCAAGCTGACCCTGGGACGGCCCCAGGCCACCCTGCCCAACTACTTGACCTCCCACCTCGGCTACTTCGGGGCCCCGTCCATGTACGACATGGGCCAGGAGGGCAGCGCCCGCAATCCCATCGGCACCGGCCCGTTCATGCTGGACGAGTGGATTCCCAACGAGGTCACCCGCCTGGTGCGCAATCCCGACTACTGGCGTACCGATGCGCAGGGCAGGCAACTCCCCTACCTGGACGCCATCGAGTTCCGGCCCATCCCCGATACCGACGGCCGGTTCGCCGCCCTCCGGGCCGGTGATCTCGATGCCAGCAGCGTCAACACCGGTCTTCGGATCGATGAGTACAACCAGCAGTTCAAGACCTATTGGGAGGGTGATCGGTACTCCGAGCCCACGTACCTCATGCTGAACAACTCGAGGCCCCCGTTCGACAACGTGGAGTTCCGCCGGGCACTGGCCCAATGCACCGACCGCCAGATCTTCAACGACGTTCGCTGGGACGGGCAGGTGCCGGCCAGTGGTCCGTTCGCCCCCGGCACCCCCGGATATCTGGAGGATGCCGGTTTCCCCGCCTACGACCCCGAAGCCGGGCGAGCCGCCATCTCCGGGCTCGGGGTGACCGACGTGGAGATCGGCACCACCAACGACTCGGCCAACCTCCTCAATACCGAGCTGATCGCCGCCATGTGGGGCGACTGCGGGCTGGACGTGTCCATCACCCAGGTCGACCAGGCCGAGCTGATCACCAACGCGGTGTTCGGCCAGTTCACCGCATTCCTGTGGCGCAACCATTCCAGCTACGACCTGACCACCGAGCGGGTCTGGTGGCACAGCCAGTTCGGACGGGGTATCGCCCTCAACTTCGGGCGCATCGACAACCCCCGGGTCGATGCCGCGCTGGACGAGGCCCGGGACACCGGCGACCTCGACCGCCGGCGGGAACTGGCCGAGGAGGTCAACCGGGCCTTCGCCGAGGAGGTCAACAACATCTGGTTCTACTTCTCGAACTGGTTGGTGGCCACCCAGGACGATGTGTACGGCATGGATGCGCTGACGTTGCCCGAGGGGGGAGAGCACGTGAAGGTCCTCAACGGGAAGGTTTTCCTGGGCGAGGCCTGGATCGAGCAGTAGCAGATCGCTCCGGCTGCGGGGTTGAACAGAGGGCCGAGGTTGAGCAGTGGGCCGAGATTGAATTGAACAGAGGGCCGAGGTTGAACAGAGGGCAGGGCCCACCGATGCTCCGATTCATGGGAGTGCGACTGGCCCAGCTTGCGGTGGTAGTGCTCGTGGTGACGCTGCTGTTCTACTGGATGTTGAACCTGCTGCCCGGCAACCCCTGCGTGGCCGCGTTGGGCGGAGCCGCCACCCCCGAGCAGGTCGCCGAGTGCGAGCACGACCGCAACCTCGGTGATCCGGTGATCGTGCAGTGGGCCAAATGGGGCGGTGACGTGCTCACCGGCGACTTCGGGAAGTCCTACCTGACCGGCCGCACCTTCGGCGAGGCTCTCACCAACTCGCTGCCCCGCACCCTGCTGCTGATGGCCTACTCCCAGATTCTGGCCCTGGGAGCGGCCATTCCCCTGGGGGTGTGGTCGGGATACCGCCAGGGCAGCGTGGGCGACAAGGTTGCGAGCGGGGGCGCGTTCGCACTGCTGTCGGCCCCGATCTTCGTGCTCGGGCTGATTCTGATCCTGGTGTTCGTGGTGAAGCTGGGCTGGTTCGACCTTAGCGGCTACCAACCCATCTCCGAGGGAGTGGGTGCCCATTTCCGGGTGATGTTCCTGCCCGCAGTGACCCTGGCGGCCGGGCTGATGCCTGTATACATGAGATTGCTGCGCACCGACGTGATCGGCACGCTCCAGGAGGATTTCGTGGGAACCGCTCGGGCCAAGGGTCTGCCGGTGCGCCATGTGCTCATGCGCCATGTGCTGCGCCCGTCGAGCTTCACGTTGCTGACCATTTTCGGCATCCAGGCCGCCCAGGCGGTGAACGGGGCCATCGTGGTGGAGTTCTTGTTCGACCTCGACGGGGTCGGGTCGCTGCTGGTGAACTGGGTGGCGGCCCGGGAGTTCCTGCTGGTCCAGACCCTGGTGGCGCTGATCGCCGCGGTGTTCGTGACCGTGACCACGATGGTGGACCTGCTCTACTCGGTGCTCGACCCCCGGGTGCGGCGAAAATGAGTTCGGGCGGTGCCGCCGATGCGACCCCTTCATGGGCTCGACCCCCGGGTGCGGCGAAAATGAGTTCGGGCGGTGCCGCCGATGCGACCCCTTCGTGGGCTCGACCCCGGGCGCGGCGAAAATGACCGATGCCGGGGTCATGGAGGGCCACCCCCAACCGGCGTTGGTGCCCCGCAAGCGCCGTCATCACGTCGCCCTGTGGCTGTCGGTGGGATGGCTGGTGCTGGTGCTGGCCGGTGCGGTGCTGGCCCCGTGGCTGGGATTTTTGGACGATCCCCAGAAGCCTCTGGCCGGGCAGCCCGAGGAGGGACCGTCGTGGTCGCACTGGTTCGGCACCGACCAACTCGGTCGGGACATGTTCGCCCGTTCGGTATGGGGCGGCCGGCTGTCGTTGTCCATCGCCGGGCCGGCGGTGGGAATCGGGATCGTGGTGGGGGGCGTGCTGGGGATCGCCGCCGGTTACTTCGGCAAGTGGATCGACCTGGCGGTGAGCAGCCTGGTCAATGTGGCGCTGGCTCTGCCCGCGCTGATATTCGCCCTGTTCATCGTCACCATGCTGGGCCGGAGCTATCTGAACGTCACCATCGCCGTGACCATCCTGTCGATCCCGGCCATCGCTCGCATCGCCCGGGCCCAGACGCTGCGGTTCGCCGCTCAGGACTTCGTTACCGTGGCCGACATCATGGGGGCCCGATGGCCCCGGATCCTGTTCCGGGAGATACTGCCCAACGTGGTTCCGGCCCTGGCCTCCATAGCTTTTCTGGCCATGGGGATCGTGATCATCGCCGAGGGGAGCCTGTCGTTCATCGGGGTGAGCGTGGGCTCGCCCAGCATTACCTGGGGCAACATCCTGGCCGCCGGGCGGGGAAGAATCGAACAGTCCCCCCACATAGCCCTGACCACCGGTGGCGTGATGTTCTGCACCCTTTTGGCCTTGAATTTCGTGGGCGACGAGCTACTGAAACGCCTCAACGTTCGCGAAGCCCGCATCTGACCCCCCGACCACCCCGGTATTTGCCGAGTACTCATTGCTGCTGCCGTTGGCGTTGCTACTACTGCTGTTGTTGTTGTTGTTGCTGCTGATGTTGGGGGTGGGGGGTGGGGATCGGAGTCAGGAGTGAGGGGCGGGGCGGGGGGGAGGGTTGGTGGATGGGGTCCATGCGGCGGATCTCCACCGAGGTGTCCACCTCGGGGGTGGCCGGCCCGGAGTAGACCCCCCGCAGGGGCGGAACATCGTCGTAGTCCCGACCGTGACCGATTTTCACGTGCCGTCGGCCCACCGGAATGCGGTTGGTGGGGTCGAGCGGCAGCCAGCCCGAACCAGGTATGGCCGCCTCGAACCAGGCATGGGTCTGCACCCGGACCAGGTCGCCGTCCAGGGCACCGGTACGGTCGTCGCTCGAGAACAGATACCCGGACACGTAGCGGGCCGGTATCCCCACGCTGCGGCACAGGGCCACCGCCAGATGGGCGTAGTCCTGGCAGACGCCGACCCCTCGAGCCAGGATGTCGGTGATGGGTTGGCCGATCTCGGTGACCCCGGAACGATACGCCAACCGGTCCCCGACGAAGTTGTGCAACTTCATCACCGCACCCACCACGTCATCCCCGTCTGACTCGTCATCCCCGTGCGACTCGTCATCCCCGTGCGACTCGTCATCCCCGTCCGACCCGTCATCCCCGTGCGACCCGTCGGCCCCGTCCGACCCGGTGGCCCTATCCGACCCGTCGGTCCTGATCAAGCTGCGGGCTTCGGCGGCCAGGGGCTCGTCCCAGTGGGTGTGGCGGGTGGGCTTCAGGAACTCGTCGTGCTGGTTGAGGAACTCCCGGTCCCCCAGCGATGCCATGGGAACATGACCCGGCGAAAAAGAACCGGCAGGAGCAGAACCCGCAGGGGCAGAACCCGCAGGGGCATCAGGAGCAGAGCCCGGTGAAGAGCCGGGAAACGATGGCAGTTCCTGGGTCTCCACCGAGGCCTCGGCGGTCACCTCGAGCATGGTGTGTGATCCGGTGACGGCGAACTGATCCACCCGAGTGCCCCAATAGTCGGTGAACGACAGCACCCTGGCCGGCGGTTCGACGGTTATCCGGTAGCTCAGAAGCTGCTGGTTGTCGCCGATGGCCGGGCAGGCCCGCATCTCGTTCTGGGACTCCCGCACCGGAGCGTCGAACGTGAACACCGTGCGGTAGCAGATGTCCAACCTCATAACGACACCCCCGGTTTGATCGACTGGGCATGGAGGTCGAAAACCTCGGAGTCGCCGAAGAAATGGCGGGCCACCAGCTCGGCCACCTCCCGTACTCCGGCCTCGATGGCGGCCAGATGGTCGGGCAGATCGGCCACCATCTCGTCGAAGTCCCCGTACTCCAGCTCGGATCGGAGCCGTCCCAGGCGGCGAAGCAGCGGGGGTTTTCCGTGGGTCACCAGGGCTCCGACGTGATTCTCGCTCACTCGCAGGCAATGGAGCACCGACCGGGGGAACGAGTCGTCGAGCAGCAGGAACCGGGCCACATCGGCCCCCAGGGGCGACGACCGGCCGACCCGCTGGTAAGCCTCCAGGCCCGACACCGACCGGAGGGTGAGGGCCATCTCGTCGTAGGACGATCCGTCCAGTTCCAGATAGCGAACAGCGACCAGGCGGCAGGTCATCAATGCCCGCTCCAGCATCTGACCCAGCACCAGGAACCGGTAGCCCTCGTTGCGGGACATGGACGAGCTGATCACTCCGGTCAAGGTCTGGCAGCTTGCCTGGACGAGGTCGAGGGTGGGGAACGGATCGTGATCCATGGCCGCGGAGAAGTCGCCCTGGCGGAGTCGCAGGTGGAATTGGTTCATCTGCTCCCACAGCTCCGATGGGATCTGGTCGCGCAGCGTTCGGAAGTTCTCCCGGGCGCAACCGATGCAGAAGACCACCGATCCGGCCAGCGACGGTGAGGCCACCAGGCGGGTGGCCTCGGCCTGAACATCGATGCCCAGCCCCGCCCGGCTCCGCAGCATCGGCGGTGACATCGTCAACCGCTCGGCCATGGCTTGCACATTCTCGGTGGGGGCGGACTCGTCCAGGCGCAGGGTGCGGGTCAGGTTGCGCATCCGGTCGATGGCCTGGGCCGGCCCCTCGGCCACGGTGCTCAACAGCGTGGCTCGCACCATCCGGGCGGTGTCCTCGGCCCGCTCCAGATAACGACCGGCCCAGAACATGTCCTCGGCGTGTCGGGCCAGCATCAGCGGGGCCCCTCACCAGGATTGTCGGCGTGTCGGGCCAGCATCAGCGGGGCCCCTCGCAAGGATTGTCGGAGTCGCCCAGAACCCAGGTGTCCTTCGAGCCACCCCCCTGGGAGCTGTTGACGATCAGCGATCCTTCCCTCAGGGCGACCCTGGTCAGCCCGCCGGGGACCACCTCCACCCGCTCGCCGCTCAGCACGAAGGGCCGCAGATCTATGTGGCAAGGAGCGAACCCGTCCCCGGCCCAGGCCGGCAGGCGGGACAGGTTCACCACCTCCTGGGCGATCCAGTTGCGGGGATCGCCGATGATCTTCTCCCGGACCTCGTCCAGTTCGGCCTCGGTGGCCCTGGGGCCGATCACGATGCCGTATCCTCCCGACTCGGCCACCGGCTTCACCACCAGCTCGCCGAGTCTATCCAGCACTTCGGCCCTATGCTCCTCCTCCCACAGCAGGTAGGTGGCAACGTTGGGGATGATCGGCTCCTCGCCCAGGTAGTAGCGAATCATGGCGGGCACGTAGGCGTAAACCGCCTTGTCGTCGCCCACCCCGTTGCCCACCGAGTTGGCGATGGACACCCGGCCGGCTCGAACCGCGGCCATCAGGCCGGGCACTCCCAGGGTGGAGTGGGGGTTGAACACCACCGGGTCGAGGAAGGAGTCGTCGATGCGGCGGTAGATCACGTCCACCGGCTCGAGGCCTCGGGTGGTGCGCATGGCCACCACATGGTTGTCCACCACCAGATCGCGCCCCTCCACCAGTTCCACCCCCATGCTGCGGGCCAAAAAGGCGTGCTCGAAGTAGGCCGAGTTGAATATGCCCGGGGTGAGAACCACCACGGTGGGGTCGTTGCCGGCGGCCGGGGGGGCCATGGAGCGCAGGGCCCTCAGCAGTGAGCTTCCGTAGTGGTCCACCGAACGCACCTCCAGGTCGGAGAAGGCGGCGGGCAGCAGCTTGGTCATGGCGGCCCGATTCTCGAGCACGTAGGAGATGCCGCTGGGGTTGCGCAGGTTGTCCTCCAGCACCCGGTAGCCCCCGTCGGCGCCACGAACCAGGTCGATGCCAGCCACCAGGCAGCGGGCTCCCCGGGCCACCGGCAAGTTCATCGCCTCCCGCTCGAAGCCGGTGGACGAGGTGATCAGGTGCCGGGGGACGACGCCGTCGTGGATCACGGCCTGCTCGCCGGTGTAAATGTCGTCGAGGAAGCGGTTGAGGGCGGTGACCCGCTGGATCAGACCCTGCTCGATCATGGCCCACTCGTCGGCCTCGATGATCCGGGGGAACAGATCCATGGGCCAGGCCCGCTCGGTGCCCTCCTCGCCCCCGTACACCGTGAACGTGATCCCCCGGCGGAGGAAGGACTCGTTCCCCCGCTCCTCGAGGGACTTGACCTGCGCCGGTGTCAGTCGGTCGAACCACTCCTGCACCGGCCGATAGTGATCCCGGATGCGCCCCTGGCGGTCGGTGGCCTCGTCGAAGAACACCGAAGCACCGGGAGGGGCGGTGCCATCGTTGGCCATGGCGGGCATTGTAGGCATTTGGTGGGTATCAGGGATTCACCGGCATGACCACCAGGTTGGATGGAGCCGGTCGGGACGGGTCGGGCTGGCCGGATTTGAACCGGCGACCCCCTGCTCCCAAAGCAGGTGCGCTGACCAAACTGCGCCACAGCCCGCGGCAAGATCAAGGTTACTAGGCGGCGGGGTGGTGGGGAGAAGCCTGTTTTTTCTAGATGGGGGGGCTGGGGGGGGATGGGGCCGCTGGGGGGTTTCCGGGATGGGGGCGCTGGTGGAGGGATGGGGCCGCTGGGGGGCCGAGTCGATCAGGACAGGGCCTGGCCCACCCGGTCGAGGGCCTCTTCCTCGGACACATTGAGCGAGAAGCTCAACTCCGACACCAACACGTTGCGAGCCTTGTTGAACAGGCTCTTCTCGCCGGCCGACAGACCCTTGTCCTGATCCCGCAGGGCCAGGTTCCGCACCACCTCGGCCACCTGGTAGACATCGCCCGACTTGAGCTTCTCCTGGTGGTTCTTGAACCGGCGGCTCCAGTTGGCCGGCTCTCGCACATCCCGCTTGCGAAGCACCTCGAACAGATCCTCCACGTCCTCGGTCGAGATGGGCCATCGCATCCCCACCTCCTCGGCCTTGTCCACGGGCACCGACAGCACCATCTCGCCGTGGGCCATGCGCAGAACCAGGTACTCGGTCTTCTCCCCGAAGGCCTCCTTCATCTCCTTCCGGACCACGGTCGCCGCCCCATGATGGGGGTAGACGACCTTGTCGCCTTTCTTGAATGTCATTTATCGAACGTCATTTCTTGACCGTCACTTCACTCCGCAGCGGGCTCGGGGAACAAATCCTAAGGAGAAACAGATCTTGAAGAACAGATACAAGGATGCCACCATCGGATGCGGTTGGGCAAAGATGGCCTGGCTGGGTTTTTCGATCCGGGCGGGCCCCCGACCAGGGCAGGCCCCCGACCAGGGCAGGCCCCCGACCAGGGCAGGCCCCCGATCCGGGCAGGCCCCCGACCAGGGCAGGCCCCCGACCAGGGCAGGCCCCCGATCCGGGCGGGTGGCAGTCGGGGCGAGCCTCGATCGGGATGAGCTGTTGAGAACTGCTGGCCGGTGGAGAAAGATTGGGCCGAGATGGCTTCGCTTCGCACCGAGATAACCGAGATCGTCACCGGGCTGGGGATGCTCGGGCTGGTTTCGGTGGACGAGGCGCTGGCCACCCGACCAGCCGAGATGGTGGGGGTGGGCGACCGTCACTACGACAAGCTCATCGCCGCTCGGGCCGGTGGCGAACACGGATTGCAGTTCGACGAGGCCTGGGCCAACGGGGTGGCCTTTGCCGCGGCCGCCGACGGGTTGCGGGGTCGGGTGCCCCGGCGGGTGGAGTGGAAGGGGCCGCACCAGGCCCCCGCCTACGAGCAGATACCGGCCGATCTGCGGGTGGACCATGTCTACCTGGTGAGCTGCAAGTACGGGTCGAGGCTGCTGCACAACGTGTCGCCGGCCCATCTGTTCGAGCGCTTGTTGGCGGTGCGGCAGGCGAGCAAGCCCGACAACTGGTACACCCGGGTGGCCCTGACCGAATACCAGGCTCTCTACCAGGCCGCCCGTGAGCATCTGATCCGCCAGGACGACGGATTCGACGATCTGCCGACCATGGTGACCGACTTGGACACCGACCAGCACAAGCGGTTGAAGAGGCCCTTCTCCCGGCAATGGCCCGAATCGCTGACCGAGCCGGCCCGCTGGTTCTCGGTGGCGGTGTCGCAAGCCTCGGCCGAGCGCTGGTTGTCGGCGCTGGGCAGCAGGGCGGCCCGGCGGGAGGAGGCGTTGTGGCGCCTCCTGCGGCTCCAGCCGGCACCCTATTTCGTGCTGGGCACCGACCATCGCCGCCGACCGGTGCGCTACCGGATTGACACCCCCTGGGACTTCCGCCGGCAGTACGAGTTCAAGTCGTTCGACGTGTGGCCCGAGGCCAGGGTGCAACCGGTGGTGCGCTGGCGGGGCGACCTGACCGTCAGGGCCACCAATGCCCCGATGCATGTGGCAGGCCACGTGGAAGTGCGCTGGAGCCACGGCCGTTTCCAGGGCTCCCCCGAGGCCAAGGTCTACCTGGGAACCCCCCACCTGGAGACCCCGGGATACACCGAGCTGTCCTAGAAATCGAAGCCCGGAGACCAGAGCCCAGTCCCCTGGTCAGGGCTGTGAGGACGCCGACCGGGGTTCGGGCCCCGGTGAGGGAGTCCTGGAACCTCTCCGGTTGTCGGCTAGCAGCCGGTGGCGGCTTTGAGGGTTTGGCAGGCCTTCTCCATGCGGGAGGGCTGGAGTTGGGCGACCCGCCGCCGAAATGCCTTGCGAGGAAGGGTGTACAGGGTGTCGAAGTTGACGACGCAATCGGTGGGAACGCCGTCGTCCACGGTCAGGGGGAGTTCGGAGGACAAGCCCCTGAGGGTTCGGGTGAGTCCGGCGACAACCACCGCACCGATGCGGTCGGCGACAGGATCACGAGTGAGCACCAACACCGGTCGGTAGCCCCCCGGAGAGGCAGCGAACCAGATTTCACCCCGCTGCATCGGCCACCACCCCGCCCTCGTTGGTCACGCCGAAGGCAGGAGAGGCAGCGAACCAGATTTCACCCCGCTGCATCGGCCACCACCCCGCCCTCGTTGGTCACGCCGAAGGCAGGAGAGGCAGCGAACCAGATTTCACCCCGCGGCATCGGCCCAGTCCGACCAGTCCTCCGACGGTGCCCAGTACTGGCTGTCGGCCAGGGACAGCTCTTCGGCAGTGAGGGGCATCGCCCGGTAGACCTCGGAATCATATTCGGCCTCGATGGCATCGACGTAACGCCGCAGCGCCTCGCGGATCATCTCCGAAAAGGCCATCCCCAGAGACTCCGCCATTGCCTGGGCTCTTTCAGCCTCTTCAGGGTCCACTCGAAAGCTCAGCATGGTCATACAAGTAGGGTGTCACGTATGACGGCTTGTGCAGGCTTATTATCCTGGAGCCGGCAGGCCGATGGCGGTGTTCAGGCGCATATGGTCATGGGGTAGCCGGTTTCATCCACCTCGTCCGAGCCGAGGAGCAAAGCGGTGCCGGTGGCCAGGCGGCGGGCGGTCCAGGCCGCGGCGGTCGCATCCAGCAGGTCGTCGATGGCGGAACCGGGGAGCAGGGGGCGGACCGCGGCCTCGAGGTTCGAGAACTCTGGGGCCAGAACGGCCAAGCGCTCGTCCTGTCCCGACGGTTGGCGCTTGGGCACCGCCATGGGTCGGCCGGCCAGCACCGCCAGGCTGGTTTCGGGGTGAACCTCGGCCGCTCGGGGGCGGGCTCGGGTCCCCAGATCATCGGGGGTGAGCGAGGCCCGTACCTCCCGCACCTTGACCAGCAGATTGAACGCCTGGATGGACAAGCCCCGGCCGGTGCGGATCCGACTCAAGTGGTTGGCCTCGTCGTGGTCGGCGGCATCGAGGGTGACCAATGGTGGGGTGAAGAACAGCGACGACCGCCGGGGGCCGAGCATACGGCGGGCCTCGACGTCGGATTGTCGGCGCTCGGTGCCGGCCAGCCCGATGGGCATGTCCACTCCCAGAGCCACCACCTCCCGGGCTCGGGCCTCGGCCCACACCTCGCCGAACGACCCCCTAACCGAGAACTCCACCGGCGAGCCCCGGACAATCCCGGTAATGGCCATGACCCACCCACCCCTGGCCGCATCCACTCCCCCAACCAGCGTCCGCTCAACGTCGGGACTCGACCCAACCGCATCCGCTCCCCCGACCAGCGCCTGCCCCCGGACATTCAGCCGGGGGTGCCCGCCGGGACTCGACCCAACCGCATCCGCTCCCCCGACCAGCGCCTGCTCAGCGCCGGGATTCAAAGCTGACCTCGAACACGGTCGGCCACCGTTTGCCGGTAATCAAGAACGTGGCGGTATCGGGCCGGTAGGCGATGCCGTTCAGTACATCGTTGCCGTCGTCGGTGGACGGATGGGGGCTGATGATCCCCGACATGTCGGCCTCGGCGGCAACCGCACCGGTGTCCGGGTCGATGACCACGATGCGGTCGGTGAGCCAGACGTTGGCCCACACGTAACCGCCGACGCACTCCAACTCGTTGAGCCGGTCCACCGGTCGGCCATCGGCCCGGGTCACCGACACCGAGCCCAGCACCGCGAACGTCTCCGGGTGGCGGAAGGTGAGCGTGTTCGAGCCGTCGCTCATCACCAGGCGGTTTCCGTCGTAACACAACCCCCAGCCCTCGCCGCCGTAGGTGAAACCGCCCACGGGCTCCAGCGTGTCCCGGTGATAAACCCCGGCAACCCCCGCCTGCCAGGTCAACCAGACGAGCCGATCGTCGACCAGGGCCAGACCCTCCCCGAAGTGCCGGGGATCGGCAGCCGTCTCCCGCAGAACCCGCCCACTGGCCAGATCCACTATCCGCAGCACCGACCGCCCCCGCAGCCCGGTGCTCTCGTACACCAACCCGTCATGCCACAAAAGCCCCTGGGTGAACGCCCCGGTGTCATGGGAGTAAGCAGCCACCACCCGATACTCCAACATTCCCGACCAAATCGGTAACGGAGTGGCCGTGGCGGTAGGAGTGGGCTCGGGAGTCGATGCCCCGGCAGTGGGCCTAGGGGTTGGCTCGGCAGTCGATGCCCCGGCAGTGGGCTGGGGGTTGGAGGTTGGTTCGGAGGTGGGCCGGGCAGTGGGGGTCGGCTCGGCAGTGGGCCGAGCAGTCGGTTTCGCGGTGGGCCGAGGGGCCGCCTCGGCAGTGGGCCGAGCAGTCGGTTTCGCGGTGGGCCGAGGGGCCGCCTCGGCAGTGGGCCGAGCAGTCGGTTTCGCGGTGGGCCGAGGGGCCGCCTCGGCAGTGGGCCGAGCAGTGGGCTCGGGGGTGACAGGGACGGTGGGAGTCAGCTCAGAAGTCGATGATTCGCCATCAGGTTGGGAACTGGGCCGGGTAGCAGGTTCGGGAGTGGACCGGGCAGTGGGAGTCGCCTTGGCAGTGGGCTCGGGAGTTGCCGGGACGGTGGGAGCCGGCTCAGAAGTCGATGATTCGCCAGTGGCTTCGGGGGCCGACTGCTCGGGGATGGGCTCAGCGGCCGACGGGGCAGTGGGTTCGGTGGCCGGCGGCTCCGCAATGGGATCAGTGGCCAGAGGCCCGGCGATAGGCGAGGCTGCCGGATCAGGCGAGACTGTCGGCTGGGCTGGGGGCCCCTCAGCTGGCCCGTCAGCGGGCTCGTGAGGCTCGGTCGGCTCCGAAGTCACCGCCGGAGCAGGTGCCGTCGCCTGGGACGAACCCTCCGAAGGGGGCGTGCCGTTGCCACAGGCCGGCAAAAGAGCGATTGCGGTCAGCAGACCGATCGCCACCAGGTAAGAGCGAATCCGATTCAGAGCCATCATTCTGGCCCAAGTACTCCCCAAAAACAGAGGGGCCCGAGATCCCACCGGTGATCGCACCAGATCAACCGCCATGGCCGGTTGCAGGAGTCAACACCCGACAGATTGAGCTTGCCAACCACCCAGCATCATGTGCCCACCAAACCGAGAGAACTCCAAGGTGTTCTGCAACCACCAACACCTCCGCAGATCGTTCGGCCACCCCCGAGACCTACACCACCAGCCGAGCCGCATGAACACTAGAACTAGAATTCGTCAAAACACCCTGTCCACCAAACGGGAGGAACCCTATCCATATCAACATCAAGGCTGTCACCAAAAACGTATCAACTTCAGGATCGACGAGATGAGTGCGGAACGCGACCATGTCCGGGTTCCCCGAAAACCGGCCAGCCGGCACCAAAAGTCTTGCCGAGGGGAGCCGCTGATCCCTGTTAGCGACGGCGAGCCGCTGGATGGGAACCTGATCGCCGTCGTCGATGAGTCATCACCCGCAGCCGGTGCTGGTGTGTACTACGTCTTGACCACGGCAGTCGTCTTCAGCGCGTCAGTAGTGCAGGAGCGAGTCGCTGACGTAATCGGTGAACGAGCAAAGCCGTTTCACTACCGCCGCGAGGGGATAGAGGCGATAGAGCGGATGGTCTCAGTCCTTGAGGAAATCGATGTCATGGCCTCGGTGCTTTGGCGATCCGTTGGCCGACGCGGCCAGGTTGCTGCACGCCGCGAGATGTTAGCGACCCATGCACGACGAATCGCCAGCGATGGTGTCACACATCTGATCATCGAGTCAGGCGATACCATCAGCAACCAACGCGACAAGGCGACGCTGCTGGATACCTTTGCCGACTCAGGTGGCGTGCCCTACCGATACGACTGGCGATCGAAGGCAGAACCGCTCATGTGGGTTGCGGATGCCATCTGTGGGGTAGCTACGGAGCATCTCCTCAGCAACCCCTCGAAGCACTTCAATCGGCTAGCTAAAGCTGGGGTGATCGAGGTGGAGAACGGATGATCAAAAATGCGAAAGTCCCGGCTCCCGTCCTAGTCGGCCCACCTCTCGGTGAGCCCTCGGCCTGGCACTCCGGAACTCACGTCTTCCCTCCAGCGCAGTACCGGAGGACACTTTCATCTTGGGCTGCGGCTGACCCAAATGTCAATTCATCTACCTTTGACATGTTCGTGTGCAGCGACTGGCCCTCTTGATGCAAGCTCTGCTCATCCGACCAGACCGGCAATGGAGCAGCCGTGACGATTGGGGCCAGCACAGGAGTCGATGGTTCGGCAGTAGGTTCAGTCGCCAGTGATTCGGGAGTGGGGCCAGTGGCCGACTGGGCAGTGGGCTCGTGAGGCTCAGTCGGCTTGGTTAGATGGCTACCAGCCCATTTTTATCGGTGCAGCCCCTTGACCGGGGGTTTGAGTTTGTGCTGCCCGCCGGGTTCTATGGTCACGGTGTAGCCGTTTTTGTGGACCTTGGTGTGGCAGGTGGGGCAGAGCAGCACCAGGTTGGTGATGTCGGTGGGTCCGCCGTGTTCCCACCACAAGATGTGGTGGGCCTCACAAGCGGTGGCCCGCAGCCCGCAGCCGATGCAGTGCTTGTCCCGGGCGTAAAGAGCCAGCCTCTGTGCTTGTGTGGCTGATCGTTGTTTTCTGCCCAGGTACAGCGGCACCCCGTCGGCACCAAATATGGCTGGTATCACCCCGGCGTCGCAGGCGATCCTCCGCAGTTCGTCGATGCCGATGGGGGTGCCGTTGATGAGCCCGGCGTTCTTGAGCCGTCCGGTCAACGCGTCGTAGTCAACCGTGACCAGCAGCGTCGTGGCCTGCACGGCGACATCCCCACAAAAATCACCACCAGTGGAAGCAGCATCCCCGCCAGAGGCAGCGTCGCCGCCGGCAGCAGCGTTGCTACCAGAGGCAGCGTCGCCGGTGGTGGCAGCACCCCCGCTGGGAGCAGCATCGCCACCAGTGCCGCCGGTGCTGGCGGAAGCAGTGTTGTCGTTGGGAGCAGCATCGCCACCAGTGCCGCCGGTGCTGGCGGTGCTGGCGGAAGCAGTGTTGTCGTTGGGAGCAGCATCGCCACCGGTGCTGCCGGTGCTGGCGG
This sequence comes from Acidimicrobiales bacterium, assembly GCA_965115985.1. Classification (GTDB taxonomy): domain Bacteria; phylum Actinomycetota; class Acidimicrobiia; order Acidimicrobiales; family Bin134; genus Poriferisocius. Next base: position 2,518,949 of record OZ220474.1, on the reverse strand, counting down.
GGGTTTGGGTGATGAGCGCGACCAGCGCGTCGGCGTTGCGTTGTTCGTGGGTGCGGTCGTTGCCGGCTTTGAAGTCGTCTCGGAACATGCGGTCGTGGAGATCGTCCAGCGCGGTTCTCACCCGTTCCCCGGAGAGGCGGTCGAGTTCGGCGTGGATGATGATCATGTCGTCGTCGCCGTCGAACACGCTGGCTCGGCGGCGTTTGCGTTGTTGTTCCAATCGGCTGGTTCCGTCGTCGCCGCGTCGTTGGTTCTCGTGACGGTCCACGGTTTTTTTGAACTGGTCGTAGTCCTGGGTGATGGCCAGGGCGATCAACTCGAACTCCTGGTCGTCGCCCAGCGGTACTCGTTGGTGGGACTCGCCCATCAGCCGAGCGTGGTCCATGGGTATCCATCCGTCCTGCACCGCGTCCAGCGTGGTGGGCAACGCCTTGAGCACCTCCGCGGCCCTCGCCTGCTTGCGAGCCCGATAACGACCCAGACCGAACTGGCGGCACACATCGCCCACCGCGTCCTCACCCTCCAGATCACCGAGGCGACCCAACAAAGCCGTCAGGTAGCCGTCGAGCCCCCGACGAGCCGCGTCGACCTGAAAGATGAGCTTGAGCACGTCCTCGGTGCCCAACTCGGTGGGGGCAACCCGGTCAGCCTCCGAGCAAACACACGAACAAACACACCCGGCCACCCGGCCAGCCCGGCCAGCCTGCTCGGCATCACCCCTGGTCACAGCGTCGATTTCCATACCCCACAGTCTACCGACACCTGTGACAATATCCCCCCTGAATTACTTTCAACCATAAGAATCAACGTAAAAAATATATAAATATTGAAAAATATATCTAAGTTATTGAGAGCGGAGTAGCCCCGGACCAAAACTCGACCAATGGGGTGACCGGTGAATGGCTGTCCGTCCGCGCGCTCCGAGTATGTTTGGGGGGGGATGTCTCTATGGGGAGCCGTTTGATGTGAGCACCCATCATCAGATCACCAATTTCATCTGGGACATCTGCAACTTGCTGCGCGGCCCCTACAAGCGCAACGAGTATCGCAAGGTGATTCTGCCGCTGACGGTGCTGCGACGCTTCGACTGCATGCTGGCCGCCACCAAATCGGCGGTGCTCGAAGTCGATGCCCAGAGCAGGGACAAGAGCGAGAAGGTGCGCCCCTATTTGCTGCAAGGGGCATCGGGAGAGGAGTTCTACAACACCTCGAAGCTGGATTTCCCCCGGTTGCTCGACGACCCGGACAACCTCGAAGCAAACCTGGTCGCCTACATGGAGGCCTTCTCCGACAATGTCCGCCAGATCATGCACTGCTTCGGTTTCGAGACGCAGATAGAGCGCATGGCCGAAAAGAACCTGCTGTACAAGGTCGTCCAGAGGTTCGCCCAGGTGGACCTGTCGCCGGAGCGGGTGGACGAGATGCAGATGGGCTACGTCTTCGAGGAACTGATCCACATCGGGGCCGAGCAGGCCAACGAGGAGGCCGGGGAGCACTTCACCCCCCGGGAGGTGATCCGGTTGATGGTCGGCTTGCTGCTGTCGCCCGAGCCCGACCTGGGCAAGGAACACGTGGTCAAGACGATCTACGACCCGGCCTGCGGCACCGGGGGCATGCTGACGGTGGCCGAGGACTACCTGCGCGAGCACAACCGCGAGGCGAATCCCATGCTGTTCGGCCAGGACTTCAACGACGAGGTGTGGGCGGTGTGCAAATCCAACCTGTTGATCAAGGGTCACACCGCCGACCAGATCATTTTGGGCGACACCTTCACCGAGGACGGCCACCACCTCCGTCCGGACGGCAAGCGCTGGACTTTCGACTACATGCTGGCCAACCCGCCCTTCGGGGTGGAGTGGAAGCAGCAAAAACGCGTTATCGAAAACGAGCACGACACCCTGGGCTGGGACGGCCGTTTCGGAGCAGGCACCCCCCGGATCAACGACGGGGCGCTGTTGTTTCTTCAACACATGCTTTCCAAGATGCAGCCCCCCCCCCCCCCCCCAGAGATTTCCAATACATTTAATGCTGTTTCAGGGATATTTGATACCAATAAAACTACCAGTGGTAGCCGCATTGCCATCGTATTCAACGGGTCGCCGTTGTTCACCGGTGCTGCGGGCAGCGGTGAGAGCGAAATCCGGCGCTGGATCATCGAGAGCGACTGGCTCGAGGCAATCGTGGCGCTGCCCGACCAGCTTTTCTACAACACCGGCATCTCCACCTACATCTGGGTTCTCACCAACCGCAAGGAACCCCACCGCACCGGCAAGGTGCAACTCATCGATGGGCGGCAATTCTTCACCAAGATGCGCAAGAGCCTTGGCAACAAACGCAACCAAATCTCGCAGGCCCAAATAGACGATCTCACCCGCATCCACGGCAGCTTCACTCCCGAGGAGACCCGCGACCTAACCGACGAGGATCCCGTAACCCATCAACCCCGAACCCGCCCTCGGGTGGTCAGCAAGATCTTGAGGGGGGACCCTGTTTTGAGTCCGTGTTTTGTGGGTCTTAGTCCTGGATTGTGGGAGGATGATTGGGATGAAACGTAAGCGTCATACGCCTGAGCAGGCGATTCGCAAGGTTCGTGAGGGCGAGCGGTTGTTGAACGGGGGGGCTTCGATCGGTGAGGTTGTGCGGGCGTTGGAGTGGAGTTGCCCCGGTTTGGTGGACACCTGATTATGGGGGTTCGGTCCCTGGGGAAGGAGGCTCGTATGGGTCGTGTGTCGAAGTATCCGCCTGAGTTTCGTCGTGAGGCGGTGGCGTTGGCGGTGTCGTCGGGTCGTTCGGTTGCTGGGGTGGCCCGGTCGTTGGGGATCAGCGAGGGAACGCTGTGGAACTGGGTCAAGGCCGATCGTGAGCGACGCGAGCGAGCGGCCGATCCCGAGGCGTTGAGCGTGTCCGAGCGTGAGGAGTTGAAGAGGTTGCGCAGGCGGGTGGCTCAGCAGGAGATCGATTTGGAGATTCTGGGGAAGGCGGCCGCGTATTTCGCGAGGGAGACGAACCGGTGATCGGCTACCGGTTCGTCCACGACCACCGAGCCGAGTACCGGGTCACCGATTTGTGCCGCGTCGCCGGGGTGTGCCGGTCCGGGTTCTACGCCTGGGCCAAAAGACGCCCGTCCAGGCGTGAGACCTCCGACGCCGAGCTTTTGGTCGAGATCCGCGAGATCCACCAGACCTCGAGACGCACCTACGGCTCCCCGAGGATCCACGAGCAGCTCCGCCGCCGCGGTCACCGCGTGGGCCGCAACCGGGTGGCCCGCCTGATGCGAGCGAACCGCCTGGTGGGGGCGTGTTCCCACCGTCGTCGCCGCGATCCCGGCGCCAAAACAGTGCCCGCCGGGGACCTGCTGGACCGGGACTTCACCGCCGAGGCTCCCGACCGCAAATGGGTGGCCGACATAACCTCGTTCGGTTGCGCCGACACCAAAGTCCACCTGGCGGGAATCCTGGACCTCTGCGACCGCACCCTGGTGGGCTGGTCCATCTCCGAGCACCAAACCACGGACCTCGTCGTCGACGCCTTGACCATGGCCATCGCCCGCCGCCGACCCGAACCCGGACTGATCCACCACAGCGACCACGGAACCCAGTACACCTCCATGGCGTTCGGCGACCGCCTCGCCCAAGCCGACTTCGTCGGCTCCTGGGGAAGCGTCGGAGATTGCTACGACAACGCCGCCATGGAATCGTTCTGGGCCACCCTCAAAAAAGAAATCCGCCACATCCACGGCCCCTGGGAACACCTCCACCACACACGACTCCGAACCATCCTGTTCGACTACATCGAAGTGTTCTACAACCGCCAACGCCACCACAGCTCACTCGGCCACCGCACCCCCGCCCAGACCTACACCCACCACCAAGCCGCATGAACACCACTACAATCCAGCAAAACAACCTGTCCACCAAACCGAGGGAACTCCAGAGATCACTGAGTCCACGTGGAATCGGTGGCGGAACCAGTACGGGGGCCTGAAGGCTTCCGACGCCAAGGAGCTCAAGGCGCTTCGGGTGGAGAACACCCGGTTGAAGAAGTTGCTTGCCGAGGCGGAGTTGGACAAGGCGATGCTGAGGGATCTCGCCGAATCAAAATGGTGACCCCGGATCGGCGTCGAGTCGCGGTTGAGCGGCTCCGGGCCGGGTTCGGGGTTTCCGAACGCAGGGCGTGCGAGGTGGTCGGCCAGCACCGGTCCACCCAGCGGCGACCCAAAAAGCCGGTATCGGACCGCGACCAGGAATTCCGCCGATGGCTTCGCTCCTTCGCCGCCGATCACCCGCGGTGGGGCTGGCGCAAGGCCCACGACGTCGCCGCGTCGAAGGATCTGGTGGTGAATCCCAAAAGGACCAGGGCCTTATGGCGCGACGAGGGCCTCCAGCGACCCCGGCAGAAAAAGAGCAAACAACGCCGTCGCGGCGACAACGCCGCGGCCCGGTTACGGGCCTGTCGTCCCAATCATGTTTGGGCACTGGATTTCCAGTTCGACGAGACTGCCCAGCACCGGAGATTGAAGCTGCTGAACGTCATCGACGAACACACCCGGGAGGCCTTGGCCATAGAAGTGGCCTACCGCATCGATGCCGACCGGGTCGTCGACGTGATCGCCGATCTGGTCGCTCAACGCGGCGCCCCCGAGCATCTGCGCATGGACAACGGTCCCGAACTCGTAGCCCAGGCGGTGCGGGACCGGTGCGAGACATGGGGCACCGACACCGCCTACATCGAACCCGGATCCCCATGGCAGAACCCCTTCATCGAGTCCTTCAACGGGCGACTCAGAGACGAATGCCTCAACATCGAGGACTTCGCCAACCTCACCGAAGCCAAAATAGTCATCCAGGACTGGAAAAACGAGTACAATAACTACCGGCCCCATCGGGCGCTCGACGGGAAACCACCCGCCGCCTACGCAGCCCAATGGGCCAAACAACACCAAACAAAACACCCATAACCCATGGACTCACAAACGGGTCCCCCTCAATCTTCGCCAACAACGAGTTCGGCTACCGCAGGATCACCGTTGAGCGCCCACTACGGCTGAACTTCGCCGCCACTCCAGAACGCATCGCCCGACTCGAGGACGAGAAGGCGTTTCAAAATCTCGCCAAGAGCAATAAGCGCCCCGGCCCCCTCCACGACTCCGAGGTTGCCGAAGGTCGGGCCCGCCAACAGCAGCTCCTCGACCTGCTGGAACTGCTCGGACTCGCCACCGACGGGGAGGTGATCCGCGATCGTGAGGCATTCCTGGCCGAACTCAACCAGCAGGCCCAGGCCGAGGAAATTCGCCTATCGGTCCCCGAACGCAAAGCCATCCTGGCCGCGCTGGCCGAACGCGATCCTCAAGCCAACATCTGCCGCGACCGCAGAGGCAACCCCGAACCAGACCCAGAGCGGCGCGACACCGAAAACGTACCCCTTGGGCAAGACATCGACGACTACATGACCCGTGAAGTGCTACCCCACGCCCCCGATGCCTGGATGGACGACAGCAAAACCAAGATCGGCTACGAAATCCCCCTCAACCGATATTTCTACGTATATGAACCACCCCGACCGCTCAAAGAGATAGATCGCGACTTGCAAGCCCTGGAGCAAGAGATCATCGAGATGTTGGCCGAGGTAACCACATGACCTGGCACGAGGTTCGAGTTCAGGCGGTAGCTCCTCAGATTAGAGAGACAATTAATCCTAGTGACCTCACTTACCCTCTTGTGGAGCACTACAGCATTCCATCGTTAGAAGCCACCGGCCAACCAGAACTGATTCATCCTGAAGAAATTCTAAGTGACAAGCAGCTTCTTCGAGGTGGCGAGGTGATGCTATCAAGACTCAACCCTCGCAAAGGTCGCGTGTTGAAGGTACCTGCACAAAAAGAGTATCCGGTTGTTGCAAGTGGTGAGTTCATTGTTATGCGCACAGTTAATATTGAAGCTGACTACTTAGTTTATTTGTTGTCCTCGGAAGAGATACGACAGTATTTAAATTCATGTGTGCAGTCGGTTACACGAAGCCATCAGCGAATACGACCCGAGCACCTGCTAAAACTGCTGATTAGGATTCCAAACCGTAAAACTCAGATTAAAATAGCCAAGTACCTTGACCGGGAGACGGGGAAGGTTGATGTGCTGGTGGAGAGGAAGCGGTTGCTGTTGGAGCGGCTGGCTGAGTATCGGGCTGCTCTGATAACTCGCACAGTAACGCGCGGTCTACCGCCCCAAGCAGCCCAAGCTGCTGGATTCAATCCATCACCGTGTCTCAAGTATTCGGGTGTTGAGTGGCTTGGTGACATCCCTAAGCATTGGGAGGTTAGGCGGCTGGGTAATGTTCTAGTAGAGACAGTGGGCGGTGGTACGCCTAGCACAGCAAACGAATTGTACTGGGCAGATGAAAATGAAGGAGGATTGCCTTGGGTGGCCATCGCCGACATGTCGGATGGTGGGAATGTTGTAACTACTGCTAAGTGTGTTACTCGTCTTGGATGCTCTGCAGCTCGGCTGAGGTCACTTCCGCCGGGAACCATAATTTATTCAATGTATGCGTCGGTCGGTGTAGTAGCTCGATTGCAGATGTATGCGACAACCAATCAGGCAATCTTAGGACTTTTACCAGAAACGATACTCCAATCCAACTTTCTATATTGGTGGTTGGCCGCCATTCGCAGCCCTGTGCTGGCACTAACTCGCGACAACACACAGAGCAATCTGAATGCGGAGACAGTGCGCAAAATACCAATTGCTCTACCGCCGCTCGAAGAGCAACAAGCCATCGCCGAATATCTCGATGCTCGTACGCAACGGATTGATCGACTTTGTCAGCGAGTCGAGAACGCCATTGAGCGGTTGCAGGAGTTTCGGACGGCGTTGGTTACGGCGGCGGTGACGGGGGAGATTGATGTGCGGGATTCGCAACGGGTCAAAACGGAGCGGGCGGGGCGATGACCAGCCAGACGACTGAGAGGGCGTTCGAGGAGGCGGTGGAGGCGATGCTTCTGGCGGGTGGGTGGGGCAGGATCGACCAGACGGCCGCGTGGGATGTGGATCGGGGGTTGTTCCCGGATCGGGTGGTCGGGTTCATCGAGGAGACGCAACCGGAGTTGTGGGGCCGGTTGGTGTCGATACACGGGGAGGGGCTTGGTGAGCTGGTGGTGGACGAGTTGGTGCGTGAGCTCGATACCAAGGGCACCTTGGCGGTGCTGCGTCACGGGTTTCGGTTCCGGGGCAAAACGTTGCGGTTGGCGTATTTCAAGCCGGCGCATGGTCTGAACCCCGATGCGATGGTGCGGTTCGAGCGCAATCGGTTGACCATCACCCGTCAGGCCCGATGCCATCCGGGGAAGCAGAGCACCGTTGACATGCTGTTCGCCCTCAACGGGATTCCGGTGGCCACCTGTGAGCTCAAGAATCCGATGACCGGCCAAAGCTGGCGCAACGCCGTGGCCCAGTATCAACGCGACCGCGACCCCGACGCGGTGTTGTTCCGGTTCACCAACGGGACTCCCTCACGGACTCTGGTGCATTTTGCGGCCGACTGCGACGAGATCCACATGACCACCCGTCTCGCCGGGGCCAACACCCGGTTTTTACCGTTCAACCGGGGCAGCCGTCCCGGCGAGATCAAGTGCGGAGCCGGCAATCCCCAACATTCCTCGGGATATCGCAGCGGCTACTTCTGGCAGGAAGTGCTCGAATGGGAACGGTTCCTGGACGTCATCGGCTCCTACCTCTTCGTCGAGACCCGTACCGAAAAGGTCTACGAAGCCCACGGAGCCCGCAACAATACCTTCAAGACGTTGGTGTTCCCGCGCTATCACCAGCTCGACGCGGTAACCGAACTCGTCGAAGCCGCCCGCACCGACGGGCCGGGGCGCAATTATCTGATCCAGCATTCCGCGGGCAGCGGCAAGACCAACAGCATCTCGTGGTTGTCCCATCGCCTGGCCAGTCTGCACACCACCGGCGACCAGAAGGTGTTCGACTGCGTGGTGGTGATCACCGACCGGCGCGTGCTCGACCAGCAGTTGCAGGAGGCGATTTATCAGATCGAACACGCCCAGGGCGTGGTCAAGGCGATCGACCAGGATTCCCGGCAACTGGCCGAGGCTCTGGTGGACGGCACCAAAATAGTCATCACCACCCTGCAAAAGTTCCCGTTCGTGGTGGAGCGATTGCTGGAGATGGGCGGCACCCCGTCCGACGCTCCCACTGCCGGGCGGAGCCGACGGGTCGAGCAGTGGCGAGCCCGGATAGCCGGGCGGCGCTACGCGGTGATCGTGGACGAGGCTCACTCCAGCCAGAGCGGTGAGAGTGCCCGCGAAATGAAGGCGGTACTCGGTGCCCGCTCACAAGCGGCCCGAGCCGGTGCCGAGCAGGACGGAGGCGACTGGGAGGACGGCCTCAACGCCATGGTGGAGTCCCGGGGTTCGCAACCCAACCTCTCGTTCTTCGCGTTCACGGCCACGCCCAAGGCCAAGACCATCGAGTTGTTCGGCCGCCCCGGCTCGTCGGACAAGCCCGAACCGTTCCACGTCTACAGCATGCGCCAGGCCATCGAGGAGGGGTTCATCCTCGATGTGTTGACCAACTACACCGACTACGACACCTATTTCCGGTTGGTACACACGGCCGAGAACGACGAGGAGTTTCCCAAACGCCGCACCACCCGCGAGTTGGCTAAGTTCCTGCGGCTGCACGAGCACAACCTCGCCCAGAAGGCCGAGGTCATCATCGAGCACTTCCGCAACCAGGTGCGGCACCGCATCGGTGGTAGGGCCAAGGCAATGGTGGTCACCTCGTCCCGATTGCAAGCCGTGCGCTACATGCTGGCCTTCCGGCGATACATGGAGGATCAGGGCTACGACGACATTCGCCCCCTGGTCGCGTTCAGCGGCACCGTGACCGATCCCGACACCGGCCAGGAGTTCACCGAACCATCGATGAACATCGACGTAATCTCGAACACCCCGATCGGCGAGTCGGCGCTGCCCGGTCGGTTCGCCTCGCCCGACTATCAGATACTGCTGGTGGCCGAGAAGTACCAGACGGGCTTCGACCAACCGTTGCTGCAAGCGATGTACGTGGACAAGCGCCTAGACGGCGTACAGGCCGTGCAGACGCTGTCACGGCTCAACCGCACCGCAGCGGGTAAGACGGCACCGTTCGTCCTGGACTTCGTCAACGATCCCGAGGACATTCGAGCCGCCTTCGAGCCCTACTACGACCAGACCCAACTACTGGAGAACTCCGACCCCTACCGGCTCGACCAGCTCAAACACGAACTAGACGACGCACAGGTCTACCATCATCACGAGGTCGAGGCGTTCGCCAAGGTGTTCTACCGCCCATCGCCGCACCGACAATCCGACGACCATGCCCAGCTAGAAGCGGCAATACAGCCCTCGTGCGACCGCTTCGGCGCGCTGGACGACGACCACCAAACCCAGTTTCGGGATCGGCTCGGGGCGTTCGTGAGCCTCTATGCGTTCTTGAGCCAGATCATCCCCTACGCCGACGGCGAACTCGAACGTCTCCACGCATTCGGCAAGGCGTTGCTGCCACGCCTGCATCCCGACCGCGAACCGGTACGCCTCGCCGACGACATCGAACTCGAGTACTACCGGCTCCAGCAGATCTCATCGGGGGTAATAAGTCTTGGGGACGACGACGAAGCCACGGTCAAGTCACCCACCGATGTGGGCACCGGAAACCCCGAGGAACCGACCGCACCGTTGTCGGAGATAATCGAGCGTCTCAACGACCGGTTCGGCACCAACTTCACCGAGTCGGAGCGCCTGTTCCTCCAACAATTCCAAAACGACGCCATCAGCCGGGAGGACATCTGCCGCACCGCCCTGGCCAACTCCTTCGACAAGTTCAACCTTCACATCCGCCCACAACTTCTGGAACTCATGTCCCAGCGCATGGTGGAGAACAACGATTTCGTGACCCGAACCTTCAACGATCCCGACTTCCAGGAGATCGTCTTCAGCGGACTCCTGCACGCCATCTACCACACCGCCAAGACCCACCAAGATCAACCAATCTGATCCACCAACCTGATCGAACAGCCAGTTCAGTCACCCGAAGCCACCGGCAATGCTCTGGAGTTCCCTCGGTTTGGTGGACAGGTTGTTTTGCTGGATTGTAGTGGTGTTCATGCGGCTTGGTGGTGGGTGTAGGTCTGGGCGGGGGTGCGGTGGCCGAGTGAGCTGTGGTGGCGTTGGCGGTTGTGGAACACTTCGATGTAGTCGAACAGGATGGTTCGGAGTCGTGTGTGGTGGAGGTGTTCCCAGGGGCCGTGGATGTGGCGGATTTCTTTTTTGAGGGTGGCCCAGAACGATTCCATGGCGGCGTTGTCGTAGCAATCTCCGACGCTTCCCCAGGAGCCGACGAAGTCGGCTTGGGCGAGGCGGTCGCCGAACGCCATGGAGGTGTACTGGGTTCCGTGGTCGCTGTGGTGGATCAGTCCGGGTTCGGGTCGGCGGCGGGCGATGGCCATGGTCAAGGCGTCGACGACGAGGTCCGTGGTTTGGTGCTCGGCGATGGACCAGCCCACCAGGGTGCGGTCGCAGAGGTCCAGGATTCCCGCCAGGTGGACTTTGGTGTCGGCGCAACCGAACGAGGTTATGTCGGCCACCCATTTGCGGTCGGGAGCCTCGGCGGTGAAGTCCCGGTCCAGCAGGTCCCCGGCGGGCACTGTTTTGGCGCCGGGATCGCGGCGACGACGGTGGGAACACGCCCCCACCAGGCGGTTCGCTCGCATCAGGCGGGCCACCCGGTTGCGGCCCACGCGGTGACCGCGGCGGCGGAGCTGCTCGTGGATCCTCGGGGAGCCGTAGGTGCGTCTCGAGGTCTGGTGGATCTCGCGGATCTCGACCAAAAGCTCGGCGTCGGAGGTCTCACGCCTGGACGGGCGTCTTTTGGCCCAGGCGTAGAACCCGGACCGGCACACCCCGGCGACGCGGCACAAATCGGTGACCCGGTACTCGGCTCGGTGGTCGTGGACGAACCGGTAGCCGATCACCGGTTCGTCTCCCTCGCGAAATACGCGGCCGCCTTCCCCAGAATCTCCAAATCGATCTCCTGCTGAGCCACCCGCCTGCGCAACCTCTTCAACTCCTCACGCTCGGACACGCTCAACGCCTCGGGATCGGCCGCTCGCTCGCGTCGCTCACGATCGGCCTTGACCCAGTTCCACAGCGTTCCCTCGCTGATCCCCAACGACCGGGCCACCCCAGCAACCGAACGACCCGACGACACCGCCAACGCCACCGCCTCACGACGAAACTCAGGCGGATACTTCGACACACGACCCATACGAGCCTCCTTCCCCAGGGACCGAACCCCCATAATCAGGTGTCCACCAAACCGGGGCAACTCCACTCCCTTCTGCGGGTTAAGTGGTTGGTGTCGGGATGATGAAGTCCTTGTGGTTGTCTTTGGTCACCGGTTGTCGTGCCGAGGAGATGAACTGGTAGTCGAACCAAACGTTGTGCCATTGGCAGGCCGGAGGAGCGTTCTTGACCATTCGATCCCAAAAACCGCCGCTGGTCGGGAAACTCCGACCCCAGGCGATGGGTACACCCGATTTGTGGTTCCACACCCAGGCAGGAATGCTCACACCGTCGCGTTCGCACAACGCATGAACCACCGCCGCTATCCGGCACAAGTCGTCCTCGTCATCACCCTGCGGTTCTTGCGCGACCATCCGGTCGCGATCAGCGGGGCGCGATTCCCATTCCTTCACCAACATCATCAAAGGCACGTGCTCACCGTGCCCACGCCCGGCCATCCACGCCGGAAGTTGAGCGGCGCACACACGTTGCAGCATGGCCAAAGGCTTGTCGGCAACAGGATTGGCGATGATCCGAACAGGCATTCCTTGCACCAGTATAGAAGCAGGTCACCTCCGGCAATGCTCCTCGGTTGCGGGCTGATTCCTGGGCGACCCCGGAGTAGCCACCGGAAATGGGGGGTGACACACTGGGGTGGTGGATTTCTCCTTGCCGGAGCAGGAGCAGGCGGTGGCCGATCTGGGGCGGCGGATCCTGGGCGATCTGTCCACCCCGGAGCGGCACAAGCAGCTCGAGGCCGCCGGGGTTGCCCACGACGATCACACCTGGCAGGCGCTGAGCGAGGCCGGACTGGCCGGGGTGGCGATGCCCGAGAGTTGTGGCGGGGGTGGCCTGGGGTTCCTGGCCGTCTGCTTGATGCTGGAGGAGATCGGCCGAACCACCGCCCGGGTGCCGTTGCTGGCTCCGGTGGCGGCGATGGCGGTGGCCGAGTTCGGCCCCGGGAATGCTCTGCTGGGGAGCTTGGCCGACGGGTCGGTGCTGGTGTCGCCCGCTCTGGTGGAACCGGGTCGTGACCCCGGTGATCCGGCGGCGGTGGCGACAGCATCGGCGAGTGGCGGGGCCTGGGTTGTGAACGGCACCAAGGAGATGGTCCCGTTCGCCGACCGGGCCGATTACCTCCTGGTTCCCGCATCGGTGGACGGCGATGCCAGCCTGTTCCTGGTACACAAGTCCGACTCATCGGTCGAGGACTCATCGGTCGAGGTGGTACCCCAACAGACTACATCGGGGCTGGTCGAGGGCCGGGTGGTGCTCACCGATGCTCCCGCCCAACAACTGGGTACCGGTTCCGAGCCGGTGGACTGGCTGGTGCAGAGATGCACCGCGGCGCTGGGCTCGGTTGCGGTGGGAGTGGTGAGCGAGGCCCTGCGGCTGACCGCGGCCTACACCAGCGAGCGGGAGCAGTTCGGCCGCCCCATTGCCACCTTCCAGGCGGTCGGCCAGCGGGTGGGCGACGCCTACATAGACACCGAGGCCATCCGGCTCACCACCCTGCAAGCGTGCTGGCGGCTCGACCAGGGACTGGAGGCGGCCACCGAGGTGGCGGTGGCCAAGTACTGGGTCGCCGACGGCGGCCAGCGAGTGGCCAACGCCGCCCAGCACCTCCACGGCGGGATGGGAGTGGACCGCGACTACCCACTGTGGCGCTACTACACATGGGCCAAGCACCTGGAACTAGCCCTGGGCGGCTCCACCACCCAACTCCTACGCATCGGCGACGCCCTGGCCGCGGGCACGGCCTAGTCACACTCCACCATGAGCGATCCCCCCCGAGCTTCCCGAGAGGTGAGCACCACCGACGGGCCCACCATGAGCGATCCCCCCCGAGCCCCCCGAGAGGTGAGCGCCACCGACGGGCCCACCATGAGCGATCCCCCCCGAGCTCCCCGAGAGGTGAGCGCCACCGACGGGCCGTCGTTGTCGATGGTGGTCCGGGCGCTGAACGGTTACGGGAAGGCGGCTCGCCGTCTGCGGCCGGGCTACGGGCGGCTGAAGGTCGATGCCCTGGTGGACAAGGCCCGGAAGTCGGCCGGGCTGGACGATTTCGGCCGGGACGGGTGGCAGGAGGGGTTGGGGATCCTGGTGGACTCCATCAATACCGAGGGAAACCTGAGCCGGCTCGGGCGGATGATCCTGGGAGGGCTGCTCGAGGCCACGCTCCGGATGAGGCTGCGGGTGGTGGACTGGGCCGGTCGCCATCCCGACGTCGCTCGTGAGCAAATCACCGCGCCGATCGTGGTGTGCGGCCTGCCTCGCACCGGCACCACCCTGCTCAGCAACCTCTTGGATCTCGACCCGCTGAACCGGTCGATTCTGGGTTGGGAAGCCACGGCGGTGGCTCCGCCCCCCACGCTGTCGAACCACCGGGAGGACCCCCGCATCGCCGCCTCTGTGCAGGGCTCCGGTCGACTGGCCAAGCTGTCGCCCGGCGTACAGGCCATGCACCCGATGGCCGCCACCCTGCCCACCGAGTGCGTGGCCCTGCTGGGCGGGGAGTTCAAATCGATCCACTTCGAGACCCAGGGAAGCTTCGACTCCTACGGCAAATGGTTCGAGCGCTGCGACATGGTTCCGGCCTACGAGTTCCACCGGCTGTGCTTGCAGATCCTGCAATCCGCCATCCCCACGCAGCGATGGGCGCTGAAGACCCCGGGGCATCTGTGGCACCTGGACGCCCTCTACGCCGTGTACCCCGACGCCCGGGTGGTGTGGACCCATCGCCACCCGCTGGAGGTGGTCGGTTCGGTGGCCAGCCTCAACTCGACCCTGCACGCGGTCAATGCCGACAAGGTGGACTTCGCCGCGGTGGGCCGCAACTGGAGGGACAAGTGCCTGCACGCGGTGACCGTGGGCACCGACTTTCGGGAACGACGGGGGCCGGACGACACCGTGTTCGACCTCCAGTACGCCGAGCTCATGGACGACCCGGTGGGCTCGGTGGAACACATCTACCACCACTTCGACATGGAGCTCGACGATCTGGGGCGGCGGCGGATGGCAACCTGGATGCAGGAGAACCCCCAGAACCGCTACGGCCGCCACCGCTACACGCTCGACCAGTTCGGCCTGTCGGCGGACGAGCTACGGGAGGAGTTCGCCCACTACACCACCCGCTACCAAGTCCCGGTCAATACCAACAACGACTAGAACCACCACGACGGGCCCCAACCTCGCCGCACCCCCAAATCCACCGACCCAATCCGGGGATGGCTCCGCGCCTAAGATCTGGACGAGGCGGGGAACGGTCAGGTGATCCAGTAAGACTTTTTAGCGCCGCAATCACAGGTTCCTCTGTAGGTACAATCATACGTCTACCGACAGCACTGAGGCGATAGCCAGCTCTGCGGAGAATTGGCTCGATCGGACCGCACTCCGGGAGATCTTCAAGTGCCCAAAGGAACGTGTTGAGTTGAAATACTTGATCGGAGAGAAGAGTGGTGTCGTCGGTCATAACACGGCTGTCATCGAATTTGCGACAGCCGTGTCGTATCGCTCACTACCGAGCCACACATCTACGCTGGGATCGATATACCGTTGCACATTTGTGACAAGACGATGCACCGTGTTACCACAAGTACCTTTGGGTAGAACTCCGAGAAGTTGCTTGTTGGTTGCCTCCAGTAGGAAAGGCTGCCAAAGATGGCGGTCGATTGCTGCCAGATGAACCTTTGTTGGGCCGCGACGGGTGAGATAGCCGCCGATCCGCAATCGGCTGGTTCGTCTCTGTAGTCCGAATTCGATGAATCTGTTGAACGTAGCTTCGGGAAGTGGTTGGCCAAAGCGAATGGTCACCGGTGCGCCACTGAGAGTTATCCCATCGGCTTGGGCATCTGTCGTATCCACCCAGAGCTGCTCCTCCGTGTGCTCCGTGATCCGCCGATATAGTCCGAGCACTAGAGCAATCATAGAGCGGTGTTCCACGAACGAATCGCCCCTGTTCGTGACGCGACCGTCGTAGTAGAAAAGGTGCCCCCCGCGCCCACCACTCGGTATCTGCAACTGGACAAGAGAATGTAGAGGATCGTATAAGTTCAAGAGGGATTGCAGTTTCGCTTCAAGCACCGACAGTCGCTCAGTAAGGGTCACCTTCGAGCGGCGATGCTCGATCCATTCCTGTGTGTTCTCGTCGTTCTCGTCTTCGGCATCCGTGTCCATCTCGGCCTGAGCTGAGTCACCCAGGTCTGCGGTTGCTTCGTACCGGGCTTCATGCTCGAACCCGAGACGGATGTATCGGTGGTCGGGTGTGTTTCTCCGCACGTACTGCCAAAGCTCAAAAAGGATTGGTGAGGACAGCCAGAGACGGTCCAGCCAGGGGTTACGATCAACGACCTGGCGAACCCACCTGTCGCTCTCGTTTGCGGCGAGTGTGGTGTAGATAACCGGGTGGCGCTCGTCGAGGGCCTCGAGCAGTCCTACGACCCTTCCACCGTGAGACGTGTCTTCGATCCGGTACATAGTGTCGTCGAGGCGATCAAGCTGGACGCTCTTCGGAAAGGCCGATGCCAGGTCAAAAATAGCAGGTTCGTGCCTCGCCGTCTCGAGCATGAAGGTCTTGATGAGCTTTCGAGTGGGGTGGCCTCTCTGGAGCTCATCGACCACGGGTGGGGCAAAGCCCTCAAGATGGTCCACGTACTCTTCACGAGACTGGAGTAGCGGTAGATATCCGAGATCGGTCGCCATGGCCCACCAATCATACGCGCTGGCCACGACAATCCCTCAGCACTCGAGGTCGCGTCTACTCCCCGGCCACCGGAGATGTGGCTCGGGCCCCAACCTCGCCGCACCCCCAAATCCACCGGCTCGATCTAGTGGTTCAAGGCGCAACCGCTGAATGTCGGCATGAGATTCACGGGAACCGCTAAATTACAAGCGTGTAATAATGGGTTGATGCAGTAACCTGAAGATCATGGAAGCGGTCATCGACATCATCTTCGGTTCGTAGACGACGCGGGGCGGCCACCGGTGGGGTTCGCAACCCTGTCGGAACGGGGTGGAACTCACCGGTGGCCGCTACGGCCTAAAGGCCGTGTGCGGTGGTGGCGGTCAGGCCAATTTGGTCATTGTCGAAGCGCTGGTGCGCCGAGGGGCAATGACCATGGTTGGGTTCTACTGGGTCCAGGTGAGCTTTCTGCGTCCCGACCATCCACAGTCTGCCCCGCCGCTTGCAAAGATGTGAGCCTTGTACTTGGCACCCGCAGTCAAGCCCGTGACGGTCGCAGTCAACGCTTTACCTTGCCAAGCATGATTAGTATCGTCGGCCCGGGTAGCGACCGTTACCTCTTCTTTGGTTGTGCGGTCCCACACTCGAATTGCGTATTCGCCAGTGTGTGAACACTGACGAGTACGTGGGGAGGCTGGAGCCGTCCATGTGAAGGTTACCTGGGTGCCGGTGTGGGTTTGGGCGAAGTTCCTAACCCTGCGAGGTGCCCTTTGAGGAGTGGATGCGGAATTGACCACCGCCGGGTCGCTGCCTGAATTGCTGGCGTTGGTAGTGAATTTGGCTTTCCCCGCTGCCGAGTAGGGGCCACCGGTGCAAGTGGCAAACTGGGAAAATGCCCACACTGTTGCTTCGTATTCAGTGCTGGCGGTGAGGCCTTCCACGGTCCAAGTCGTAACGTTCGAGGGGATAGCTTCGGACACTGCTATATGTTCGCGTTCGGGAGTTTCGATCCTGACAAAGAAACCACTCAAGTCGCATAAGCTAACGGCCGAGCCCGCTGTCCAGGTGATGGTTGCTTCGGTGTCGCCGACGGTGGCGCTCACGTTGGTGGGCGTTGAGGGTCTGGGGTTCGATTGGGCCGATGCGGGGGAAGCGGCCACGTACGCCAACCCCGCGGCGACAAGCACCAGAGTCAGCATGGTCCGGGTGATGGTCGAGAGCTTTGAAGTCACCATTGGTCGTGCCTTTCGTTCAGCAGGGCATGTCCCTTGCCTGCGGCAATCTACCACACCCCCCCCCCCCCGACAACCCAAAGTCATACTCGGCACGTCAAAACCAACATGGTGGTTTGACGAGCGACCACCCGAGGGCCCGCCAGGGGCCGGGCCGACACCGTCGGGCCACCGCCCCGCTTGGGGTTGGTTGTTCTATTCGGTGTTGTAGGTGTGGGCGTAGCGGATGGTGAACGCGACGGTCTCGCCGAAGGGTTCGGGGATGGTGATGGTGACCGTGGCGGTGGCGTCGGTTCCCTCGGTGACCGTCACCGCGTCGGGTACCGACACGACGCTGTCGGTGACCACGGTTATGACCACTGTTCGGGCGGTGGTGTTGCCGGCGGCGTCGGTGGCGGTGACCGTCATGGTGTAGGTGCCCGCTTCGGTGGGGGTGAACGCCAGCCGGGCGGTGTCCAGCGTGGTGTCGTCGGGCAGGGCGGGTTCGGTCTCGTCGTCGGCGCGAGCCCACGCGTAGGTGACGGTGGCACCTTCGGGGTCGAAGGCGGAGGCGGTGACGTCTGCTCGTTGGCCGACCTCTATGGTCATGTCGTTGATCGGGAACAGAACCGGTGCCGCGTCCTCCTCCTCGTGACCCTCATCGCCGCCGGTGTCGTCGTTGCCGGCGTTGTCGTTGGTGCTGGTGTCGCCGTCGCCGGCATCGCCGTTGGTACCGTCATCGTCGTCGTTGGTTGTCGCGCCGGTTCCTCCCGATGTTGTTGTGGGGGTGTCGTCGTGGGCGACGGTGATGACGATGGTGCGGCTGTCGGTGTTTTCGTTGCCGTCCGAGGCGGTAACGGTCATGGTGTAGGTGCCCGTCCCGGTGGGGGTGAACCGCAACCGGGCCCGGTTCAGCACCGTGGCCCGGGGCAGGGCGGGGTCGGTCTCGTCGTCGGCGCGAGCCCACGTGTAGGTGATGGCGTCCTCGTCGTCGCCGTCGGTGGCCACCGCGGTGACGTCCACTTCCTGTCCGGGTCTCACCCTCACGTCGCCGATGGGTTCCAGCTCCGGGGGGTGGTCGTCGTCGAGGACGGTCACCGTGGCCGTCGCGTTGCCCAAAACGAAACCATCCGGCAGCGTCGATGCCGGCTCTATCACCACGGTGATGGTCTCCACGTCCTCGTAGAGGTCGTCGTCGGGAATCGGAACCGATATGTCCACCGAGGTGTCGTCGGCACCGAACCGCAGGGTGGAGACCACCGCCACCACCACCGTGGCAGTACCGGTGTTGCCGTGATCGTCCGACGCGGTCACCGTCATCGTGTAGGTACCCACCTCGGTCGGGGTGAACCGCAACCGAGCCTGGTTCAGCACCGTGTCCTCGGGCAACGGGGGCGTGACCTCGCCGTCGCGGCGAGCCCACGCATAGGTAACCGGGTCGCCGTCGCCGTCGGCGGCCGACGCGGTGACGTCCACTTCTTGGCCGGCTTTGACCCTGACGTCGGGCAGTGGTTTCAGCACCGGCGAGTGGTCGTCGTCGACGATGGTCACCGTTGATGACGCGTTGCCCATCGTGAACCCGTCGGGCAACTCGCCGACCGGTGAGACCCGAACCACGAACGACTCGGACCCCTCATCGACGTCGTCGTCGAAAACCGGGATCGCTACCGCCCTGGAAATGACACCGGGATCGAAAACCACCTCGACCACCTCGTCATTGTCGTAATCACCCGCACCGGTGACGGTGCCGGGATCACTCTCACCGGGGTCGCCGCCGCCGACAGCAGCGGCGGGATCGGCGGTGCCGCCGGCGGTGGTGTCGGTGTAGGCGACGTTGAACCTGACTTCCTCGTTGAAGGGATCGCCCACTTCGATGGTGACCACCGCGGCGGTGTCGGCGCCCTCGGTGACCGCCACCGTCGCCGGTACCGTCACCGGCGTGTCGGCGACGACGGTGATGATCACCGTCGCTCGGCTGCTGGTTTCGCCGCCGGGGTTCGTGGCGGTGACCACCATCGTGTAGACGCCCACGGTGGTGGGGGTGAACCGTAGCCGGGCCTGGTTCAACACCGTGTCCTCGGGCAACGGCGGCGTGGTCTCGCCCTGTTCGCGAACCCACGCCCAGGAAAGCGTCCCACCATCGCCGTCGGCGGGCGATTCGACGACGTTCACCTCCTGGCCGACCTTGACCGTCACCAAAACCGTTCTGTCGTCGTTTCCGATGGTCACCGTCGCCGCGGCATTGCCCAGCACCCACCCTGCCGGCAGGGGTGCCGTCGGTGCGATCGTCACCGTGAACGTCTCCGCACCCTCCATCTCGTCGTCGTCGGTGACCGGCACGACGATCGTTCTCGACGTGTCCGCGGCTGCGAACGCCACGGTGGCGACCGCGTCGTTGTCGTAATCGGCGTTCGTGGAATCACCCGCACCGGTGGCGGTGCCGTCGGTGTAGGAAACGGTGAACGTCACCGCCGCTCCGAACGCCTCTGCGGTGGTGATGGTCACCGTCGCGGTCTCATCGGTTCCCTCGGTGACCGCCACCGCGGCGGGCACCGACACCACCGTCGCCGGGTTCACCGTGACCACCACCGTGGCAGTATCGGTGTTGCCGTTCCCGTCCGACGCGGTAACGACCATCGTGTAGGTACCGGTGGTGGCAGCAACGAAACTCAACCCGGCGCTGTTCAACGTGGTGCCCGCGGGCAGCGCCGGGACGGTCTCGCCAACCTTGCGAGCCCACTGATAGGAAACGGTGTCGCCGTCCGCGTCGGTGGCCGACGCGGTGACGTCCACCGTTTGACCGACCTTGACCACGACATCGCCCAGGTCGGCGAGCACCGGCGACTCGTCGTCATCGCCGATGGTCACCGCCGACGACGCGTTGCCCAACACCCACCCCGCCGGCAACCCCGTGGACGCGACCACCACCGTGAACGACTCCGACGGTTCGTCGAGATCGTCGTCGGTAATGGGAATGGTGATTGTTTTCGACGTGTCGGCGGCCCCGAACGCCACCGTGGTGACCGCATCGTTGTCGTAATCGGCATTGGTCGGGTTACCGGCTCCTGTGGCGGTGCCGGCGGTGTAGGACACGGTGAACGTCACCGCCTCGCCGAACGCCTCGCCGGTGGTGATCGTCACCGTCGCATCGGATCCCTCGGCGACCGTGGTGGCGGCCGGTATCGACACCACCGTCGCCGGGTTGACGGTGACCACCACCGTCTCGGTATCGGTATTTTCGTTACCGTCCGACGCGGTGACGATCATCGTGTAGGTACCGGCGGTGGTGGGAGTGAAACCCAACCCCGCCGAACCCAACGCAGTGCCGGCGGGCAGCGCCGGGACGGTCTCGCCGACCTTGCGAGCCCACGCGTAGGAAACCGTGTCGCCATCGGCGTCGGTGGCCGACGCGGTGACGCTCACCGCCTGACCCACCTTGACCGACACGGCATCCAAATCGGCGAGCACCGGCGACGCGTCGTCATCGGTTATCGTCACCGTCGTCGACGCGTTGCCCAACGTGAACCCCGCCGGCAACACCCTCGACGAAGCAACCGTCACCGTGAACGACTCCGCCGCCTCGTCGAGATCGTCGTCGCTTATCGGCACGGTGAACGACTTCGACGTGTCCGCAGCCGAAAACGCCACCGTCGTCACCGCATCATTGTCGAAATCACCATCGGCGGGATCACCGGCCCCGCCGGCGGAGACATCGGTGTAGGAAACGTCGAACGACACCGCCTCGCCGAACGCCTCCGCAGCGGTGATGGTGACCGTCGCCGCGGTGTCGGTGCCCTCGGTCACCGCCACCGCCGTCGGCACCGACACCACCGTCTTGGCCGCCACGGTTATAACCACCGTCGCGGTGTCGCTGTTGCCGTTACCATCCGACGCGGTAACCGTCATCGTGTAAGTACCCGCCGCGGCGGGAGTGAACTGCAACCGGGCCGCACCCAGCGCAGTCCCGTCGGGCAGCGCCGGAGCGGACTCCGAAGCCTTGCGAACCCAGGTGTAGGCGATCGTGTCGCCATCCGCGTCGGTGGCGGTCGCATCAATCGTCACCTCCTGGCCGGCCTTCACCGACACCGCGCTCAACGACGGCAACACCGGCGACTCGTCGTCATCGGTAATAGTCACCGTCGCCGACGAATTGCCCAACACGAACCCCGCCGGCAACGCTGCCGACGCGATTGCCACCGTGAACGACTCCGACGCCTCGTCGAGATCGTCGTCGGTGATCGGCACGGTGAACGACTTGGACGTGTCACCGGCCCCGAACGACACCGTGGTCACCGCGTCATTGTCGAAATCCCCCTCGGAGGGATTGGTCGCACCCGTGGCGGTACCGTCGGTGTAAGAAACGGTGAACGACACCACCTCGCCGAACGCCGCCGCGGTGGTGATCGTCACCGACCCATCGCTGCCCTCGGTGACCGCCACCGCCGTCGGTATCGCCACCACCGAAGCCGCCGCAACCGTCACCACCACCGTCGCAGTATCGGAATTGCCGTTACCATCCGACGCGGTAACCGTCATCGTGTAAGTACCCGCCGAGGTGGGAGTGAAACCCAACTCCGCGACACCCAAATCAGTACTCTCGGGCAACGCCGGAGAGCTCTCGCCGCTCTTGCGAACCCACGCATAAGTCACGGTGTCGCCATCGGCGTCGGTGGCCGACGCGGTGACGCTCACCGCCTGACCCGCCTTGACCGACACGTCCTCGAGATCGGCCAGTACCGGCGACGCGTCGTCGTCGGTGATCGTCACCGTCGACGACGCGTTGCCCAACACGAACCCCGACGGCAAAGTCGCCGAAACCGTCACCGTGAACGTCTCGGCCTCCTCGTCCAGATCATCATCGGTGACCGGCACCGTGAACGACTTCGACGTCTCGGCAGCGCCGAACGCCACCGTCGTGACCGCGTCGTTGTCGAAATCCCCCTCCGAGGGATTGGTCGCACCGGTGGCGGTGCCGTTGGTGTAGGAAACGGTGAACGACACCGCCTCGCCGAACGCCTCGCCGGTGGTGATCGTCACCGACGCATCGCCGCCCTCGGTGACCGCCACCTTCGACGGTATCGACACCGGTGTAGCGGTGGTCACCGTTATCACCACCGTGGCGGTATCGGAGTTGCCGTTACCATCGGACGCGGTGACCGTCATCGTGTAAGTACCCGCCGCCACAGCCGTGAAACTCAACGTCGCCACATCCAAATCAGTACCATCGGGCAACGCCGGGGAAGTCTCGCCGCTGTCACGAACCCACGCGTAGGCGACCGTGTCGCCGTCCGCGTCCGTAGCAGTCGCGTCCACGCTCACCGACTCGCCGACCTTGGCCGACACCGCGCTCAAAGACGGCAACACCGGCGACTCGTCGTCGTCGGTAATCGTCACCGTCGCCGACGTGTTGCCCAACACGAACCCATCGGGCAACTCCGAATCCTCATCCACCGCAACCGACACCGTGAACGACTCCGCCAACTCGTCCAGATCGTCATCGGTGACCGGCACCGTGAACGACTTCGACGTGTCGGCAGCGCCGAACGACACCGTCGTCACCGCATCATCATCGAAATCACCATCCGACGGAACGGCCGCGCCCGTCGCGGTGCCATCGGCATAAGACACGGTGAACGACACCGCCTCGCCGAACGCCGCCGCGGTGGTGATCGTCACCGTGGCATCGCTGCCCTCGGTGACCGCCACCGCCGTCGGTACCGATACCACCGTCGCCGCCGCAACCGTTATCACCACCGTCTCCGAAGCGGAGTTGCCGTTGCCATCCGACGCGGTAACCGTCATCGTATACGTACCCGCCTCGGTGGGAGTGAACCGCAACCGGGCCCGGTTCAACCTCGTACCGTCGGGCAACGCCGGAACCGACTCGCCGCTGTCACGAGCCCACGCGTAGGAAACCGTGTCGCCGTCGGCGTCGGTGGCTCGTGCCCTGACGTCCACCGGCTCGCCCACCTTGGCCAACACGTCCTCGAGGTCGGCGAGCACCGGCGAGGAGTCGTCGTCGGTGATGGTCACCGTCGCCGACGAATTACCCAACGTGAACCCCGACGGCAACGACCCCACCGGCGCGATCCTCACCGTGAACGACTCCGCCGCCTCGTCCAGATCATCATCGGTGATCGGCACCGAAAACGTCCTCGACGTGTGACCGGCGCCGAACGTCACCCTCGTGGCCGCGTCGTTGTCGAAATCACCATCAGCAGGATTGGCATCACCGGTGGCGGTGCCGTCCACGTAGGAAACGTTGAACCGGACCCGCCGGCCGAACGCCTCCGCCACGCTGATCGTCACCGACGCGTTCGACCCCTCGGTGACCGCCACCGCCGTCGGTATCGCCACCGGAATCTTCCCCGCGACCGTGATCACCACCGTGGCGGTGTCGGAGTTGCCGTTACCATCGGAGGCGGTGACAATCATCGTGTAAACACCCGCCTCGGAGGGAGTGAACCGCAACCGAGCATCACCCAACTCGACACCCTCGGGCAACGCCGGAGCCGACTCGCCCACCTTGCGAGCCCACGAATACGACACCGTGTCACCATCGGCATCGGCGGCCGACGCGATGACATTCACCTCCTGGCCCACCTTCGCCGACACCGCCCCCAACGCCGCCAGCACCGGCGACGAATCATCATCGTTGATCGTCACCGTCGCCGACGAAATATCCATCCCCCACCCCGCAGGCAACGACGTCTTCGGCGCGATTGTCACCGTGAACGTCTCCGCCTCCTCGTCGAGATCGTCATCGGTGATCGGCACCGTGACAGTAGCGGACGACAAGACACCGGCCGGGACCGTAACCTCCGTCACCGCGTCGTTATCGAAATCACCATCCGCCGGAACAGCCGCACCCGAAGCAGTACCATCCGTATAAGAAACAGTGAAAACCATCGGCGAAGGTATGGTGGCCCACCAAGAGCGCGCAGCAATCAACATGCTCACATTGTTGCCCTCGGTCACCGAATACTTGGCATACTGAATCGTCACCCGGAACGGCGCGGCAACAGTAATCACCACCGTGGCGGTGTCGGAATTACCATTACCATCCGACGCGGTAACCGTCATCGTATACGTACCCACAGCACCAGCAGTGAAACTCAACGTCGCGACATCCAAATCGGTATCATCGGGCAACGCCGGCGACGTCTCGCTGCCATCACGAGTCCACACGTAGGTTACCGTGTCGCCGTCCGCGTCGGTGGCGGTCGCATCGACGCTCACTACCTGGCCCACCCTCACCGACACCGCGCTCAACGACGGCAACACCGGCGACGAGTCGTCATCGGTAATAGTCACCGTCGTCGACGCATTGCCCAACGCGAACCCCGACGGCAACTCCGAATCGTCCGCCACCGCAACCGACACCGTGAACGTCTCGTCCCCCTCGTCCAAATCATCACCAGTAGTCGGAATCGAAATCGTCTTCGACGTATCACCCGAACCGAACACCACCTCCGTCACCGCATCATCATCGAAATCACCATCCAAAGGATCAGCCGCACCCGAAGCAGAACCATCGGAAACAGACACATCAAAAGTAACCGAACTACCAAAAGCCGAACCCACACTAATAGTAACCTCCGCATCAGAACCCTCGACCACCGACACCGAAGCAGGCACCGACACCGGAGTCGCAGTAGCAGTAGGAGTAGGAGTAGGAGTAGCAGTAGCTGATGCTCCAACTGTTACCAGAGTCGCACCACCTTCAAAAATTTTAGGAGGAAGTAAAGTTTCTAGTACTGCTGCTGCAATAGCTATTCCTGCATTTGGCACGGATATATTATTCATTGTAGAGGTCCAACTACCATCAGATTGAACCGTAGCTCCACCACTTTCTGTCCCAAAATAATTGAAGCAACTACTTATCGTGAGCTTAGTTATATCACCATCTGGAGGATAATCACATTTGATTAGTACCACTTGACCTGGTGCTTTTGACCAGGGATCAGGGTAAGTAAAGCCCGTGCTACTTACGACAAAATTATACGTACCTGCTTTCGGGACGTTTGACTTACAAGTACTCTTATCACTAACATATGCTGCATCCTTCAAACAGACAGTAATATCCGCCAAAGTATCAGGCAACAAACTATTGGGAGTCGGGGCTGCATTCGGAGTCGCGGTCGCCTCCTGCGCCGACACGAAAGAGACGAAACGATCGCTGCTCTCGACGGGCCCACCGGCCCACTCCACGACCCGGATGGGCTCACCCGACCACACCATGACCACCAAAGCAATCATCAAAATCAACCGCCTCCTGCTCCCGAACAAACCCTGCGAACGCGATGTGTTTGATTCCATGACTATTCCTATCGTCCAACCGTGCTAATACATGACCACCCAACGCCACAAACACCGCGTCGCCGACCTCGACCCGGTGAACACCTGCCGGAACCAGCAGCCACTGCGGGACGATCCGCCGAAGATGCGAACCACCACACCGGCAAGCACCTCCCGGAACCGGCACCCACTGCGAGGCTCACCGCGCCCCCCGAAACCATCACCACGGCACCAGAAATTGGGGGGGGGGGGGGGGGGGGCGTGACTCAGCCCATAGGGGGAGCAGGCAGCCCTTCCCGAGGCTGCACGGCCAGAATCCAGCACAGCAGCAGCCACAACCTCGCGATCACCATCTCCGGCCGACCGCAAGCACTTGGCGGGTTCCCCTCTCGAACCTAAGATGCCCACAAGCTACAACCTCAATCGTTCCAGCGCAAGAGTGATCCAAGTCCACGCATCCGACGCAGGATCCACCAATTACCCAGTGATTACCGACCCGACACCCGACGATCGGGCCGGGCCGGTGGCTACAGGCGTTCCACGATGGTGACGTTGGCCTGGCCGCCGCCCTCGCACATGGTTTGCAGGCCGTAGCGGCCGCCGGTGCGCTCCAGCTCGTTCAACAGGGTGGCCATCAGTCGGGCCCCGGTGGCTCCCAGCGGGTGGCCCAGGGCGATGGCCCCGCCGTTCACGTTGACCTTCTCGTGGGGCACGTCGTGCTCGCTCATCCAGGCCAGCACCACCGAGGCGAAGGCCTCGTTGCACTCGAACAAGTCGATGTCGTCCACGGTCATACCGGTGCGGGCCAGCGCGTGCTCGGTGGCGGGGATGGGGCCGGTGAGCATGAGGATGGGATCGGCGCCCCGCACCGACAGGTGGTGGATGCGGGCCCGGGGGCGCAGGTTGTGGTCGGCCACCGCCTGCTCGCCGCAAATCAAAAGGGCGCAGGCCGCGTCGGAGATCTGGCTGGACACCGCGGCGGTGAGCCGTCCGTCCTCGACCAGCGGGGCCAGCCCGGCCATCTTCTCGAGGGTGGTGCCTCGGCGGATGCCCTCGTCGGTTTCCAGGCCGGCCAGCGGGAGGATCTCGTTGTCGAACCGGCCCTCGTCGGTGGCCACCGCGGCCCGCTCATGGCTGGCCAGTGCGAACTCCTCCATGGCCTCCCGACCGATGTGCCAGCGCTCGGCGATCATCTCCGCCCCCCGGAACTGCGACACCTCCTGGGTGCCGTAGCGGTTCACCCAGCCGGTGGAGCCGGTGAACGGGTCGGGGTCGCTCACCCCCACATGGTCGGCCACGGTCATGGCCGACCCGATGGGGATCATGCTCATGTTCTGGACACCGCCGGCCACCACCATGTCGTTCACCCCGGCCATCACCGCCTGGGCCGCGAAGTGGACGGCTTGCTGGGCCGATCCGCACTGCCGGTCGATGGTGGTGCCGGGCACGTGCTCGGGCAGACCGGCGGCCAGCCAGGCGGTGCGGGCGATATCGCCGGCCTGGGGGCCGAGGGCGTCCACGCAGCCGTACATGACGTCGTCCACCGCCGCCGGATCGACGCCGGTGCGGTCGAGAAGCCCGACGATGGGGTGGGCCCCCAGGTCGGCGGGGTGGATCCGTGACAGGCTGCCGCCCCGTCGCCCCACCGGGGTGCGAACCGCGTCGATGATGTAGGCCTCAGCCATGTCGTCTCCTCATGGTGTTCTCATTGTCTGCTTGTTCCTCCGGTCGAGCTTGCCCCGCATCCGGGTTCCGGCGGTGGAGCCATCGGCGATCATCGCGGTTCCCGGGGCAGGCCCAGAACCCGCTCGCCGATGATGTTGCGTTGAATCTCGTTGGACCCGGCGTAGATGGTGTGGGCCCGACCGTACAGGAAGGTGCGCTGCCAGGAGTCCAGCGAGTAGCCCTCGCCGTCGGTGGTCGCCGATGCCAGCGCGGCCGTCCCCCGCACCCTCATCATCAGCTCGCCCAGCGACCGGTGCCAGTTCGACCACACCAGCTTGCCTATGGACATCTCCGGCCCCGGCACCCCGCCGGAATCCACCGTGGTCAGCATTCGCAGGTTGTTGTAGCGCATGATCTCGAGCTCGGCGTAGGTGCGGGCCAGCTCCTGGCGGATCACCGGGTCGTCGGTCGAACCGGCGGCTCGGGTCTCGGCCAGCAACCCGTCGAACTCCTGGCGGAAATAGGTCTGCTGGCCCAGGGTGGACGCACCCCGCTCGAAGGCCAGCGTGCCCATGGCCACCTCCCACCCCCGGCCCAGTCGGCCCACCACCAGATCGGCATCGGTCACCGCGTCGTCGAAGAAGACCTCGTTGAACTCGGTGCCCCCGGTGATCTGCACGATGGGTCGGATTTCGACGCCGGGTTGATCCATGGGTACCAGCAGGTAGGAGAGTCCGGCGTGGCGGACCGAGTCGGGGTCGGTGCGGCACACCACGAAGCACCAGTCGGAGTACTGGGCCAGCGACGTCCATATCTTCTGGCCGTTGATCACCCACCGGTCGCCGTCGAGCACCGCTTTGGTGGCCACCCCGGCCAGGTCCGACCCGGCATTGGGCTCGGAGTAGCCCTGGCACCAGAACTGGTCGGCGGCCAGGATGGCGGGCACGAACCGTTGCTGCTGTTCGGGCGAGCCGTAGGCCACCAGGGTCGGGCCCAAAAGCGTGACCCCCATGTTGGGCAGCCGCCCCGGGGCCCGGGCCTCCACGTAGGTCTGGTGGAACAGCACCTGCTCCGACAGGCTGCACTCCCGACCACCGAGGCGAGCCGGAAAGTCGATGCCCAACCAGCCGCCCCCGGCCAGTTCGCGCTCCCAGGCGATCTGCTGCTCGACCGGAATGTCCTCCTGGCCCATCCCCCCCCGACCCCGCAACCCGGCGAACTCCCCCACCAGATGCTCCTCCAACCACGTCCGCACCTCATCACGAAAGTCCCTCTCAACCGAGGTGAGATCAAAATCCATCTAGGCCCTGACTCTTACCTGGATGGTGTGCCAGCCGGTGGCGCCGTCGGGGGGTGGGTCGCTGAGCTCGGAGGTCTGGGTGGAGCCGGTGCCGTCGGTGGCTCGCACCCTTATGCGATGGGTTCCCGGGGTGGCGTTCCAGGTGACCATCCACTGCCGCCAGGAGTTGACCGTGGTCTCGCGGCTGAGATCGGCGGCCACCCAGGGACCGTCGTTCAACTGCACCTCGACTCGTTCGATGGCCCGGGTGGGGGCCCAGGCCACCCCGGCCACCGCGGTCGGCCCGGGATTGATGGTGGAGTTCTTGCGAGGCACATCGATACGGGATTGGGTCTTGATCGGCCCCTTCTTGGACCAACCTCGGGGGATCCAGTAGCCGTTGAAACCCTCCCAGGTGGTGAGCTCGATCTCGGACAGCCACTTGGTGGCCGACACATAGCCGTAGATGCCGGCCACCACGAGTCGGGCGGGAAAGCCGTGGGAGATGGGCAGCGGTTCTCCGTTCATCTGGACGGCCACCAGCGCGGGACGGCCGTCGAACGCCACTTCGGTGGGGAAGCCGGCAGTCCACCGATCAACCGAGCGACCCACGATCTGGGTGGCCCCGGACCGCGGCCCGGCCTGGTTCAGCACCCGGGACAGGGGAACCCCCACCCATACGGCGTTGCCGACCAGACCACCGCCCACCCGGTTGGACACGCACGACAGGGTCACCTCCTGTTGCACCAAGCCGAGATCCAACAGTTCCTCGTAGCTCAGCTCGACCTCCCGATCCACCAGACCGTGAATCCGCAGCGACCATTCGGACGGATCCACCTGGGGGTAGGAGAGCGCGGTGTCGATCAGATAGAAGTCCTTGTTGGGGGTGATGATCGGCGCAAGCCCGGCCACGTGATCGAAGTTGGCCGTCCGCACCGGCTCGGCGGTAACCGAGGGGGTCGGTGCGGGGGTGGGTCGGGCAGTCGGGTCGGCAGTCGGATCAGCAGTGGGCCGCGCCGTCGGATCAGCAGTGGGCCGCGCCGTCGGATCAGCAGTCGGATCAGCAGTGGGCCGCGCCGTCGGATCAGCAGTCGGATCAGCAGTGGGCCGCGCCGTCGGATCAGCAGTGGGATCAGGGGTGGCCTGCGCGGTCGGATCGGCAGTGGGATCAGGGGTGGGTGGCGCCGTCGGATCAGCAGTGGGCCGCGCCGTCGGATCAGCAGTCGGATCAGCAGTGGCCTGCGCCGTCGGATCGGCGGTTGGCGGTGCCGTCGGATCGGCAGTGGGATCAGGCGTTGAACTTGGGGGATCACCGATGGTGGCCCCCTGACCGGCGGATGCCGGATCGCCGATGGTGGCCCCCTGACCGGCGGATGCCGGATCGCCGATGGTGGCCCCCTGACCGGTGGGTATCGGGGTGGCCTGGACTCCCGGAACCGGAGTGGGTTGGGGGCTCGGGGTGGCGATGGTGCGCCCTCGGAGGGCATCGGCGGCGAACCCCTGGCGGGCCCCCTCCACGGTGTCGCGCCGGCGCAGCCATCGTCCCAACAAGCCACCGGCCAGCGAGGCCCCGGCCATGATGCCCACCGCCCCGACGAAGCGGCGCCGGTCATCGAACCGACCTCTACCGACCATCGGCACCGGGGCGGCACCGGCGGCCCCATCGGCACCGGCGGCCCCATCGACACCGGAGGCCCCATCGACACCGGAGGCCCCATCGACACCGGAGGCCCCGGCGGCGTCGCTCGTCCGCAGGGAGGCCAGGGCCAGTACGTACAGACCCAGGAATACGGCAATGCCGAAGGCTCCCGACAGCAGGCCCGACATCCATCCCAGACCCTCGCTGCTCAAGGGGTTGCGGGCCGCGGCCCATCCACCGATCACGCCGAACGCCACCAGACCGACGGGTGCCACCCACCAGCGTTTCCGGGAGACCCAGCCCAAAAATCCGCCCAAAAGGATCGACACCACGGTGATTCCCCACACCAGCACCGGTTTCTGGCTGCTGCCCAGTTGCTCGATGGACCAGCGGGCGATGCTGCCAGGGGTATTGTCGACGAACACGTCGGCCACCGAGACCACCAGCGACGGGATCCTGCGGCTCAACCCGGACAGGATCTCGCTCAGGCCCAGCGCGGCCCCGGCAGCCACGATGCCGACAGCGATCGCGTGGAGCGGAGCGACGGCCGTTCCCCTTCGGGCTGGTGCGGTTGCTTGCGATTCGCTCATATCCATATTCCGATCGGTTGGGTCGAGATGTCGATATGTTGCCATCCGGCGGTTCAGGCACAAGGATTTCAGATCAGCCCTTTGCCGGCGACTATGAAACTCTCGATCACCAAACTCTAATGGCAACCTTGGAAGCTCTGGGCGCGGATCGGCGGCGGCGGGAATCGGCCCGAGGGCTGGCCGGTCGATTGGGTCGGGTGGTGCAGGTGGATCGGGGGGAGTGCGAGGTGATGACCGACGACGGTCGGATCAGGGCGTCGTCCGACTCCCAGCGGGCCCAGGGGGACGTGGCCCCGGTGACCGGCGACTGGGTCACCATCGTTCCCGGTCCCGAGGACAGCCCGGCCGTGGAACAGGTGCTGGACCGCAGGACACTGGTGGTGAGGCGAGATCCGGCCGAGATGGTCCGACCCCAGCATCTGGTGGCCAATGCCGATGTGGTGGCGGTGGTCCATGGTCTCGACCGGCGGATCAACCCGGCTCAATTGGAGCGCTTCTGCGTGGTGGCCTGGCAGTCGGGGGCCGAAGTGGCGATCATCCTGGCCAAGGCCGACCTGCACCGTGACCCCGAACGGGAGGCCCGGCGGGCTTCCGCCCTGGCACCGGGGGCGACGGTGATGGTCACCGCGGCATTGCAGGGCCGAGGCATGCACGAGGTGGCTGCCCTGACCGATGGGAACCGCACCCTGGCCCTTCTGGGACCGTCGGGGGTGGGCAAGTCCACGCTGGTCAACGCCCTGGTGGGCACCGGGTTTCAGGCCACCCAGGAGGTGCGGGCGGGCGACGCCAAGGGCCGTCATACCACCATCGCCCGACGACTCGTTCCTCTGCCCAGTGGAGGATCGCTGGTGGACACGCCCGGCATACGGATGGTGGGACCGTGGAATGCCTGGGAGGGTCTGGCCGCCGCCTACGCCGAGATCGACGCCCTCGACGACCAATGCCGCTTCACCGAGGACTGCTGGCACCAGGGACAACCGGGCTGCGCGGTAGCCGGCAACGTTGATCCCGGAAGACTCCGCCGATACCTGGAACTAGCCGAAGAACTAGCCCACCAAGACCTGGACCGCTCCCGCCCCCCGGGCAATTGACAATTCAGACGACGATTCGAACGAGTGGCGATTCAAATTGGAGCTTGGGTCAAATTGGAGCTTGGGAGCCGCGCGTCCGGGGGGAGTAGCCGGTGACCAGTAATTAAATAACACTAAGCCATGAGTTTGTACCTCAATAGCAAACAGTCACCGATCCAATGACATTGCCAACTCGATTGCTTCCTCGAAAACAGGAGCGTCGCCCCATATCAATGTGTCCACTGTCTCCTCGTAGCCCTTGGCTAAAGCGCTGTAGGCTTCCGATCCTGGAGCAAACACGAGGCTGGCTGCATATCCTTCAATAGGCCGGGGCACCATCGGCCTGTGACTGAGCGGCCGGGCGACGCGCTGCTTTGAAGCTTCGAGTAAAGGTCGAACATGTTTACCATGCTCGGTCAATGCTATCCTTGCGAGATCATATAGGTCACGACTTCGTCCTAGAATACCTTTGTAGTTTCCTTCGACGGCTCGCCTGTGCAACGCGTCCAACTTGTTCAAAGCGGTGTATTCTGGAGTAGCACATTCCATCTCGAAGCCTCCAAGTTCCGGGAATTGACTCATTAGCTCCTCGGATGCGAACCATCCCATGCAGGAGACCACTTTACGACGGGTGATAATAGGAAGTCCCTGGGGAGAGGACTCGACTGTGCTCTCCACGCGAATCTCGTCGGAACCATCGTTCATAGGAATAATCATATTCTTAAATCCTAAGTTGCTATGCACAATGACCTCTGGTTGCCCCGCCGCAGATCCAAATGCCGACATAACTGGTTTCAACGACTCTCTCAACACCCGCCGCAATGCGCTATGAGGTAGTTTCTCTTGAGCAGCAAGCACTAGCAAATCAATATCTTCAGAATGGCGTTCAGCAATATCCCAAGCTGCTACCAGAGATGTGCCACCAGAAAATGCAGTTACAGCAAGTAGTTCCCCTGTTTTCCCGCTACGAATATTGCAACTTTCCTCAGCTATTGCTACAGCATGTAAGGCAGAGACTAGCCAGTAGTTTTTGGCTATTTGTGCGGGAGTTCTTTCTAAACGTTCAGCAGTGGTATTGCACAATACTGTGAACTCATGAGGTAACCCCGCCAAGCCAGGTGCTCCTTGTCCAACTCCTGGTAGCTGCATGGATGGAGGATCAGGAAGCTACTGCGGAAACCGCAGCATCACAAACTTCGTTGATTCGATATTTCAAAGTAACAAGGTTGCCTTGTTCTTGCTCGGCTGCATAAAGCAACTTGTCCCGGCGCAGATCAAACGATTGTTGATGCCTCCAAGGCACTCTCTTTGCTGCACTGCCATCCCCGATAGTTTCCAAACACTTCACCCAGGATTGCTCCACAAAATCTACAAAATGAAGGGCTTCGAGAATCGTAACCTCAGACCAGTTGAGATCAGCTCGGCACTTGTTGGAGTGTTTCGTATACCGAATGTATGGTTTGTACGGTTTGACTCTTCTTAGCGTAGTCACATCAATTTTCGCTGACATCTGGGAGCTCCAGCGTAAATTATTCAGTGCATCGAACTTGCGCAACCCTGCACCCACACCCGCATACAGAAGAGCACTAACCGTGTCATTCGGAACCCAACCATACTCCTCATCCTTGGGGTGACCCTTGAAATAAAGGCCAGGCGAGATCCTGTGCAACTGTATTTCGGCTTGATTAGTTAGTCGCGACAGCAAAGGATCCACCGTTGTGGCAGGGCCTGGCACTTCGCGAGACCGAAACCATGTGTGACATGGCAACTCGTTGAGCCATTGCAATGCTCTCTCCGTGCTCATGCCAAGGTATTAGCAGGTATTCAAACATTTTTGCAATTGCCTTGCCAAAAGAATGTGGGATCCTCCGCCGCCCGCGCACTTGACGATTCAGGGAATTGGCAACAACTCGGGCGAGTGGCGACTCAAATTGGAGCTTGGGAGCCGCGCGTCCGGGGGGAGTAGCCGGTGACCAGTTCGGGGACGGTGCGGTGGGCCAGGGTGACCCGGCGCAGGGTGCGGGGTGCAGGGCCGTGGTCGGGGCGGGCGTGCTGGAGGGCGATGTTGTCCCACACCACGACGTCCCCCGGCCTCCAGTGGTGCTCGTGGACGTTCCCCGGCTGGTACAGCACCTCGAACAGCTCGCCCAGCAGGGCATCGCCGGTGGTGCTGTTCATGCCGATGACGCGACAAGTCTGCATCTCGCTCACGTAGAGCACGCCGTGGCCGTTGTGGGGGTTGGGGAACACCATCGGGTGCTCGTGCCGGGGCTCGGCGGGATCGAGGTCGTCGTCGCTCAGCCGTCGATCGCCCACCTGATTGGTGAGGTCGAACAGATGCCGGGCCCGAGCCCCCTCGATCCGGGATCGCAACTCCGGTGACAGCAGCCCGAGGGCCCGCTGGGCGTTGGCGTAGCGGGTGATCGTGCCGCCATCGGGATCGACTTCCACCGCGGCCAGGGAGATGGCCAGCACCGGCGAAGGGGTGAAGGCAAGATCGCTGTGAAACAGCAAGGCACCGTCGCGGATGATCCCCTCGGGGCGGGTGTTGGAGACGTAGGTATGATCCACGCCCGGTTGATCATTGATCACCGGACCGAACAGTCCGGCGAACCTCACCTGGTCGGCCGGGCCGATGTGGTGCTGATCACGAACCAGCACCAGGTGATGACGGGCGAACGCCGCCCGGAGCCCATCGGCCTCGTCCGCACCCAGTGGGTGGGCCAGGTTCAGCCCGGTGACCTCCACCCCCAGAGCGGGATGGACAGCCGCAAGCTCCATGCGCCAGAGTAAGTGGACCAGGAGCAAGTACACAAAAGTGTGGGACGGGCTGGAGACTCAACATGCCGAGTGCAACACCATTGGCAGGGCGGATCGCGGCCGTCACCGGCGGGGGCGGGGGAATCGGGGGCGGCATCTCCCGATTGTTCGCCGAGGCCGGGGCCGCGGTGGTGGTCAACGACATCGACCCCGATCGAGCCGCCGCCGCGGTGGGCGATATAACCGACGCCGGAGGACGAGCCACGGCGGTGGTGGGCGACATAACCGACGCCGAGGTGGTGGCCGAGTTCCACCGGGCCGCGGTGGACTTCGGCGACGGCCGAGTGGACGTGCTGGTCAACAACGTGGGCGACTACCGCCCGGGCGCGGGCAAGTTCCTCCGCACCACCGAGGCCGACTGGGACGCCCAGATCGACATCACCTTCCGTCACGTGTTGCGCTGCACCCATGCGTTCTTGCCCACCATGGTGGATGGGGGTGGGGGCACCATCGTGAACGTGTCCACGGTGGAGGCCATGCGAGGTATCGCCCGCATGGCGGTGTACTCGGCGGCCAACGCGGCGGTGTCGGCGTTCACCCGCTGCCTGGCCCTGGAGATGGCCGACCACGACATCAGGGTCAACTGCATCGCCCCGGACATGGCCGTCACCCTGCAAACCCCCCTGGATCAGATGCTGGGAGGACGGCCCATCGAGCATGTCGATCGGTGGATCCCCCTGCGCCGCTTCGGCAACCCCGACGATTTCGCCGAGGTGGCCCTGTTCCTGGCCTCCGATCAGTCCCGCTTCATGACCGGCCAGACCATACCGGTGGACGGCGGCACCATGACCGCCCAGGGCTGGTACCGGCGCGCCGACGGCCGAGGCTTCACCAACCTCCCCACCGCCCCCTGACCGCCCGGTCGCCTCGATGTCCCCAGCCACCGGAACGGGGGCCTCGCCGGGGAAGGAAGGAATGGTGCGAGCTTCGGTGGAGCTGAGCGGACTCGAACCGCCGGCCTCCTCGTTGCGAACGAGGCGCTCTAGCCAACTGAGCTACAGCCCCGAATACCCGGATCAGCCTACCAGTGGTCCACTGCCGACCAGCGATTGGAACCGGCCGGGATCGACCGGGAGGCGGGTGTCGCGGGTCGGTGGCCGGGCGGAGCGTGAGGATCAGCGATTGGGATCGGCCAGGAGCGGGTGTCGCGGGTTGGTGGCCGGGTCGAGCGTGAGGATCAGCGATTGGAACCGGCCGGGATCGACCAGGAGCGGGGCAGGATCAGCGTTGTCCCCCGGAAACGGCACGTCGGGGCTGGGGTACCGAGGTGTCCATCTCCACCGGCCGGAGTCGCTCCTCACGGGTCCGTTGGTACTGCACCAGCAGCATGGCGTAGGCCAGCAGCATGGCATCGATCACCAGATGGGCCACCAGGGCCGGGCCGCCCCAGTAGATCGCCATCACGAACGACACCAGCGCGCCGACGATGAGCGTGACCAGGATCCGGCGACGGCGACGGCGGGCATCGATCGAGGAACGGGGCATGATTCGGGGGGAAGTCGATGCCATCGAAGTAGCGTACCGCGGAGGGGATATCCCGGCATAAGGCCGAAGGGCCACCACCGGTGCGGCCATGGCCCCTCGCTCGGCCAGACGGGGATGCACCGATCGGATGGTCAAACCCATGCCTCGCCGGGTTCTGCGCCTACCCCAGAGTTCGCCGCTGCGCGCCCGACGGATCAGGGGCGGGATCAGGAAGGCGGCCCACGCGGCCGCCAGGATCATGAGAACCACAGAAGTCACCAATCTCGGGTTTCCCTTGCTATCGAAATTGTAAGCCGCGACAAGCTAACCACTGTTGGATGGTCGCGCCTCACACACCCACGAGAAGGGGCTGGCTGCTTTGTTACCACCGGCTGTCGGAAGTTACAGCGATCTAACACTTGTTACAGTTGTACTACAGAAAGTCCACCCGCGCCACTTGATCGCCAGTTGTTTTTGAGGCCCCGCTCGAAATCTCGGCCGGAGGGCGGGACTGTCACCGCCATCGAAGAAGGTGCCATGTCTTGAGGCCCCCTCGAAATCTCGGCCGGAGGAAGGGGTCAGTCGTCGTGGGTCGCGCCGGAATCCCCTGCTCGCCGGTAGTGGCCGGAGCGTCCACCCGATTTCTCCCAAAGGGCTACCTCCCCGATGACCATCTCCCGATCCCGGGACTTGCACATGTCGTAGACGGTCAGCGCGGCCACCGAGCAGGCGGTCAGGGCCTCCATCTCCACCCCGGTCCGATCCACGGTCTCCACCTCGGTCTCGACCTCGACGTAGGTGTCCTCGATCCGAAAGTTGACCATCACCGCTCCCACCGTGAGCGAGTGACACAGCGGGATCAGCTCGGGAGTGCGCTTGGCCGCCTGGATGCCCGCCACCCGGGCCACGGCCAGAACGTCCCCCTTGGTGATGGCCCCTCGGGCCACCGCCGAGGCGGTGTCGGCGCTCATGAACACCTTGGCCCGGGCAATGGCTCGGCGGTGGGACGGCTCCTTGGGGGTGATGTCCACCATGCGCGCCCGCCCCCGGGAATCCATATGAGTGAACCCCACATCGGCCATTATCAGCCCCCGATCTGCGACATCGACCGAGCCATTATCAGCCGCCGATCTGCGACATCGACCGGCGGGGGCGGATGAAGTTCACCTGATTGATGGCGTGACCGGCCCACTTGTCCCGCACCGCCCCCGATACGACCTCGGCGATGCGGTCGTCATCGGCACCGGAGCGCAGCAGGCTGCGCAGATCGTGCTCATCCACTGCGAACAGACAGTTGCGGAACATGCCCTCGGCGGTGAGTCGCACCCGGTCGCAACTGCCGCAGAAGGCATCGGTCACGCTGGCGATAACCCCGAACGAGCCCTGGCCGTCGGCGTAGTGCCACACCGCGGCCGGCGAGTTCGAGCGCTCCACCGGGGCCAGCGGGAACGCCTCGGCCACCGTGGACACGATCTCGTCCAGGGTGACCACCTTGTCGTTGCTCCACGACTCGTCGGCGTCCAGGGGCATGAACTCTATGAACCGGACCTCGACCCCCCGGTCCCGGCCGAACCGGGCGAAGTCCACGATCTCGTCGTCGTTGATCCCCCGCATCATCACCGCGTTGATCTTCACCGGACGAAGGCCGGCGGCCACCGCGGCGTCGATCCCGTCCAGCACCCGGTCGATGTCGTCCCGGCGGGTGAGCCGATGGAAGCGGTCGGGGCGCAGGGAGTCGAGCGAGATGTTGATCCGTCTCAACCCGGCGGCCACCAGTTTGTCGGCCAAGAGCCCCAGGGTGGCCCCATTGGTGGTCAGGGCCAGATCCACCCCCAGCGCGGCCAGCTTCTGCACCAACACCGGCAGGTTGGCCCTCACCGTGGGCTCGCCCCCGGTGAGCCGGATGCTGTCGATGCCGAACCGGCGTACCATCAGCGCGGCGATCCGCTCGATCTCCTCGAAGGAGAGAAGATCCTCCCGGGGCAGCCAGTTCAACCCCTCGGCGGGCATGCAGTACGTGCAGCGGAAGTTGCACCGGTCGGTGATCGAGATGCGCAGATCCCGATGCACCCGGCCGAACCCATCGATCAACGGCACGCTCACCTCCCCATTCTGCCCCAACCCGCCGCCGACCACACTGCGGGAGGGCCGGGAACCACCCCCGGAGGCGGTCTTGTTCGGCTTTCGCCCCCCAACCGGGGGCCGGGGGCACCTTGTTCAGCCTCCCCCAACCGGGGGCCGGGGGCGGCCGGGCCTAGCGGAGGATCAGCAGCTCGACCGGGTCGTCCGCCTCGAGGCCGTCGCCGTCGGGCAGCATCGCCAGGGCGTCGGCCGCGGCCATGGCCGAGAGCTGGTGCGACCCCTGTCCGCCGGCGGATCGAACCCGGTACTCGCCGTCGGCGTAGTCCACCCGCACCCGGGCGAAGTGGGTCTTGCCGTCGGCCCGGCGACGGAGCGGCTCGACCGCCCGGCCCATCACCGGTCGGCGGTGCCAGGCATCCGGGGGATGCCCCATCATCTTGCGCAGACCGGGGCGGGCGAACAGCTCGAAGGACACCATGGACGACACCGGATTGCCCGGCAGCCCGAACACCGGCACGTCCCTCACCCGCCCGAAGGCCAGGGGCTTGGCCGGCTTGATGGCCACCTGCATCCAGGTCATGTCCCCGATCTCGTCGAGCACCTTCTTGACGTAGTCGTAGTCACCCATGCTCACCCCCCCGGAGGTCAAAAGGGCGTCGCAGGTCTCCACCCCGGCCTCGATGCCCGCGGCGATCTCGGCCTCGTCGTCGGCCCGGCAACCCAGGTCCACCGGCTCGCACCCGGCCTCGGCCAGCAGGGCCAGCAGGGTATGGCGGTTGGAGTCGCGGATCTGGCCCATAGCCAGTGGTTGGGGCCCCTCGATCAGCTCGTCGCCGGTGGACATGACCCCCACCCGGGCCCGGGGACGCACCCTCACCCGGTAGATGCCCAAACTGGCCAGAACGCCCAGATGTCCGGGGGTGAGCACCTCCCCCGGCCCGAAAACCGTCTGGCCCACCGTCAGATCCTCGCCCGCCCGGCGAATGTGGTTGCCGGCGGGCACCGGCCGGGTCACCGTGACCAGGGTGCCGTCGGGGGCGGCCTCGGTGAGTTCCACCATGATTACCGCGTCCGATCCGGGGGGGATCGCCGCTCCGGTCATGATGCGAGCGGCCTGCCCGGCCCCGACCGTGACGTCGGGAGCGGAGCCCGCGGCCATGGTGCCCACGACGGTCAGGGTCACCGGGGCATCGGCCACATCCTCCGACCGCACCGCGAAGCCGTCCATGGCGGTGTTGTCGAACGGGGGTACCGGCTCGGGGGCGGTCACCGTGCCGGTGGTCACCAACCCCAGGGCGTCGTCCACGGCCACGGTGGATTCGTCCAGGGGACGACAGCCGGCCAGCACCCTCTCCCGGGCCTCCGCCAGCGGGATCATGGCCAGATCGCCGGTTCTTCTCTTCTCCACATGCGACGAATGTTCTCATGGTGGCGAGCGACGACCACCACCGCGCAGCCGATCACCACCCCGACTTCCGGTGCCGACCACCCCTGGATGGCCACCGCCACCGGCGCGGCCGACGTTGCCACCAGCGAGGCCGCACCCGCTCTTCGGGCCATCCCCAACGCCAGTACCCAGACGCCCATGAGGATCACCCCCACCACCGGGGTGAGCACCAAGAGCATCCCTCCGAGGGTGGCCACCCCCTTGCCGCCCTGGCGGTAGCGCCCCAGGGGAACGACGTGGCCGACCACCGCCGCCGCCCCGCAGGCCGCCCCCAGGAGCCGGCCCTCCACCGCCAGGCCCAAAGCGGCGGCGACGACCCCCTTGCCCACGTCGCTGACCAGCACCCAGGCCGCCGGCCACCGACCGGCCACCCGGTAGACGTTGCTGGCCCCCGGGTTGTTCGACCCCTCCCGAGTGGGGTCGTGCCCCGTGTATCTCCCTACCAGCAGCGCACTGGGAAACGTCCCCCACGCATAACCGGCCAGGACAAGCAACCAAGCCCAGTCCACGTTTCTCATCGTAGTGAGCCTCTTGTACGAGGGTGGGGCTGGTCGGCGGCGGCCCAGTCCACGTTTCTCATCGTAGTGAGCCTCTTGTATCCTTTGCCCGTGCCCGTCTACGACTACAGTTGCCAAACCTGCGGCGCTCGCTTCGAGGTGGTCCAATCCTTCTCCGAGGATTCCCTCGTGGTTTGCCCCCCAGCCGATTCGATCGCCGGCCCCCCGGCCTGCACCCAGCCCGGCCAAGGCCAGGTGTCCAAGGTGTTCAGCGTGCCCGGCATCACCTTCAAGGGCGACGGTTTCTATCGCAACGACAGCCGGGCGGGGGCCAAGTCGGCCGCGGGCTCGTCCAACGGCCAGGAGAAGTCCGACGCCGCTGCCGCCAAGTCCGACAGTGCCGCCGAGTCCGCCGACAAGCCGTCGAAGTCCCCCGACCGTGAGCCCGCAAAAGCCGCCTCGGGTTCCACCGACGATTAGCCCACTGCCGCAACGATGACGACGATGGGGTTGGAGCAAAAGTCGCCTCGGGTTCCACCGACGATTAGCCCACTACCGGTTTTGGCCTGAGCTGAACTGATATGCCCGAGATCGGTGTAATCGGCGGAACCGGTCTCTACTCCTTGCTGGAGGATGCCGTCGAGGTTCCCGGCGACGAGACGTTCGGGGTGCCCTCGGGGCCGCTGTCCATCGGCACGGTTGACGGTATCGAGGTGGCCTTTTTGCCCCGGCACGGGCCGGGCCATCGGTACCCCGCTCACCGGATCAACTACCGGGCCAACCTGTGGGCCCTGCGCCAGGCCGGAGTGCGGGCCATTCTCGCTCCCTGTGCCTGCGGCTCGCTGCGCCCCGAGCTGGCTCCGGGCGACGTGGTGGTGTGCGATCAACTGGTCGATCGCACCTCGGGTCGGGCCGACACCTACTTCGATACCGTCACCAACCATGTCTCGCTGGCCGACCCCTACTGCGACGGGCTGCGCCGGGCCCTGCTGAGTGCGGCCCGGGCCGAGGGCATGACCGCCCATGACGGGGGCACCGTGGTGGTGATCTCCGGCCCCCGTTTCTCCACCCGGGCCGAGTCCCGCTGGTTTCGGCAAAACGGCTGGGACGTGGTGGGGATGACCCAGTATCCCGAGGCCGCCCTGGCCGCCGAGCTGGGCATCTGCTACGCCACCGCCGCCCTGGTCACCGACTACGACGCCGGCTTGGAGGACGATCCCCACTCCCAGCCGGTCACTCATGACGAGGTGTTCGCGTTCTTCGCCGAGAACCTCGACCGAATGCGGGCCGTCCTGTTCGGCGCCATCCGAACGGTGGCCGCCGACCTCCCCGACTGCCGCGACCGCACCAACGGCATCGAACCACCCCCACCGACGGGCTGAGCAACTGGTTTGCGGCGGCGGTTGATCCGAAACCCGCACCAACGGCATCGAACCACCCCCACCGACGGGCTGGACAACCGGATCTTCCATCACTGGATATCTCATAGCTGGACAGTCAATTATCGAATATTTCATAGCTAGGTGCTTTTCGCCACCACCCGGCGCTATGGTGAGGGCCGCTTCCCCCCTGGCAAGGTCGATGAAGGAGAGCGCTCGTGGACGCATCTCCCAAGGCCCCCCTGGCGTGGCGGGGCTCATTGCTGAACCGACTTCCGGTCGGGCGGCGCGGTTACTGGCTGGTGGTGGCCGTTGCCGCCGCGATCACCGGATTGGTGGTGGCGGCCGTGGTGGGCCTGGCCGGGAACGACTCCTCGTTGGGTCCCCCCACCCCCGTGGTGGTGGCCACCCAGCCCATGGAGGCCGGTCAGCCTCTGAGCGACCAGAACACCGAGGTCCGTCGGTACCCGACCCTCAGCCTCCCCGCCGACGCACTGGACGCCCTGGCCGGTGACGAGGTGACCTCGGCCGCCCTCCACCCCGGCGACGTGGTGACCCGATCCCGACTGGGCGGACTGCCCCTCGCCGGCCGAAGCGAGGTGGCCGTTCCCACCGGCACCACCCTGCCCCCACTGGCCCCCGGCGACCTGGTGGACGTACTGGTGACCCTGACCATCCCCGACGAGTCGGGCTCCCAACGCCGAGCCACCCTCACCGTGGCCCAATCCGCAGTGGTCACCAACACCGCGGACACCGCAGTGACCATCGCCGTCACCAACCAGGAACTGCACCCCGTCGCCACCGCCCTGGCCGAAGGCACCATCACCCTCGCCCTCATCCCCCCACCCCCAAACTGACCCACGAAGTTGCTAAGGTTCGGGCGATGCGTCCAGATGGGCAAGACAACCAAATGGAAAAGGTGCTCAAGCACATGGGGAGCAAGCAGCTAACCTATGAGCAGTTGATCGCGCAAAGTTCACACATTCCAAAATGAATGGAGATGGCGACATGAGCATACCCCAACAGTTGAGCCTTTCGGATAGCCGAAAGCCGTCCCGCAGTGTTCGCAATGGAGAGCCGACCAATGATCTGGTGTTCAGCGCTTATACCGAGGGCAACGAAGATATATTTCCCCGGATTATACAATTATACGTACCTCAAAAAAGTGTTGTCGCAGACGTGACCTTCGGCAAGGGCGTCTTCTGGCGCAATATTCCACCCGACTTCTACAATTTGCGGGCCACTGATGTACAAGATGGCGTTGATTGCCGTGACCTGCCCTATTCCGACGGTGAGATCGACTGTGTGGTCCTTGACCCCCCCTATATGCACTCCCCCGGGGGAACAGCACACACTTCGCACCAGGCATTCGAGAATCACTACAAGAACAATAGTACCGGCAACAGAACGAACAAGAAGTACCATGAAGCTGTCTTATCGTTATACGAAGAAGCGGGGGTAGAGGCACACAGAGTGCTCCGTGACCGAGGTGTGTTGATTGTGAAATGCCAAGACGAAGTGTGCTCGAACAGGCAGAGATTCACCCATGTCGAAATCATACAGGCATACGAACAGATAGGATTTGTAGCCGAAGACCTGTTTGTCGTAGTCAGAAAGAACCGTCCAGGAGTCAGTCGCGTTGTAAAACAGGTACATGCACGAAAAAACCACTCCTACTTCCTAGTATTCTGGAAAGCAGACGGCAAAAGCCAACCGTGGGAAGCACCTTGACAGACGCGGTAGAACTTATGGCCAGCATCATTCGCGAGCACAGCCCAGAGGACATATGGGCCGACTCACCACTCATCGGATATCGAATGTTGGGCAATACCAACAGGGGAGAGATAGGTGAGGAGTTTATAAGAAGGTATTTGAGAAAAGCAGGCTTTACTGTTGGCAATGGCAGTCGCACATCAGATATAGACATGATAATTGAAGGAAAGAGAACAGAAGTAAAGACAGCATCACTTGGAGCTAATGGAACATTTCAGTTTAACCATGTACGTTTAGATAGAGACTATGCTTTTCTTTTATGTTTGGGTATATGCCCAAATCAGATAGTGTTCAATATCTGGGGAAAGAACGAAGTCAACAAAGGACTAGCTGGCCATTTAGTGATGATGGCACAGGATCAGGACATTACCTATAAACTAACCAAAAAATTAGCAGATATGAAACCCATAGATGAAATAACTGAAATCCTACTTGAAAAATAGTTGAGAAATAAGTAGTACTAATAATTAGCTTAGTTATACAAATAGATCGCGTAGATATTCTATAGGTAATATTCGATAAACTCTGAGGTTGGTGCTTGTATTGAGGAGTTGCACGTTTATCGTGCTGAACTAGCGGGACTGTTACTTCAGGTTGGGGCTGGTCGGGTGTCGGCGGTTTGTCTGGCTATGTGATGGCTGATTTGTAGTTAGGTTGGGGGTTGGAGTTGGTATTGGCCCTGGGAGTTGGTGGTGAGGGTGTGGCTGTGTTTGTGGATTTTGGTGTGGCACTTTGGGCATAACAGCACGAGGTTGGTGATGTCGGTGGTTCCGCCGTGTTCCCACCACAATATGTGGTGGGCTTCGCAGGCGGTGGCTCTGATTCCGCAGCCTACGCAGTGCTTGTCCCGGACCTGTAGAGCGAGTTTCTGGGTTTGGGTGGCGGCTCTTTGTCTGCGTCCCAGGTACAACGGTGCCCCTTCGGCGTTGAAGATGGCCGGTATCACTCCGGCGTCGCAGGCGATGCGGCGGAGTTCGTCGATGTCTATGGGGGTGTCGTCTATGAGTCCGGCGGTGATGAGTTGGCCGGTGAGCG
The DNA here is from genome assembly GCA_965115985.1 of Acidimicrobiales bacterium. Classification (GTDB taxonomy): domain Bacteria; phylum Actinomycetota; class Acidimicrobiia; order Acidimicrobiales; family Bin134; genus Poriferisocius. The sequence continues at coordinate 2,474,684 of OZ220474.1, read as the reverse complement.
TGTCGTAGTCCACCTTCACCAGAAGCGTCGTGGCCTGGGCAACCAACTCGCTGGTGTCTGCCGTGTCGTCTCCGGTTGCCGCTTCGCCTTCGCTGGCTCGGTTCGGGGTTTGGGTGACCAGGTTGACCAGTGCGTCGGCGCAGCGTTGTTGATGGGTGCGGTCGTTGCCTGCTTGGAAGTCGTCTCGGTACATGCGGTCGCACATAGCGTCGAGAGCGGTTTTGACTCGTTCGCCGGATACGGGGTCGAGCTCGGCGTGGAGGATAACCATGTCGTCGTCGCCGTTGAACAGGGCGGCCTTGCGGCGGCGACGTTGCCGCTCCGTCTTTTTCTCGGCCTTGTGTTCGCTGCGGTTGTGTTCGTGGCGGGCGACGATTTTTTTGAAGTCGTCGAAATCCTCCGACATTGCCGCCCAGATCAGTTCTTGTTCCTGGGCGGGGCCGAATCGTTCCTGCCGGTGGGAGTCGCTGATCACCCGGACGTGTTCGGTGGTGATCAAACCGCCGTTCACTGCTTCCAGTGTTTGGGGCAGGTCCTTGAGTTCTTCGATGGTTTTGGCTTCGCGTCGGGCGCGGTACTGGCTCAGGCCAAACTCGTGGCATGCCTGTCGAACGGCGGTGTCGCCCTTCAACTCGCCCAACCGGGCTAGCATCGTCATCATGTAGCCACCCAGTTGGCGACAAACATGATCGACTTCGTACATTCGTTTCAGAACTTCGTCGGCACCCAACTCGGAGCAATCCACCCGCTCGGCACCCAACCACTCCCGGTCGTCCGTCGGTACGGTATCTCCGGTTCCGGGTCTCCGGCTTTCGGGATCAATATCCATAACCAATAGTATACCGACACCAGTGACAACATGAACCGAATAAACCAAATAATGGGTAAATAATTCAGAAAAGAGCCAAATAATTCAGAAAATAATCAGAACTATTTTTACCGGTCACAGCCTAGCTATATTCGGACCTCAACAAGCTCTAGGCACCAGGATCAGCGGATCGAGGTGGCGATGAGGCCGAGTGCCCACCGGGCGGCACCACCACCGGTGGGATGGCACCAGGATCAGCGGACCGAGGTGGCGATGAGGCCGAGTATCAACAGGCCCAGTAGCACGCGGTATACGGCGAACAGGCCGAAGCTGTGGGTGCGGACCAGGGCCAGCAGGCCCCGTACTGCGGCGAATCCGGTTACGGCCGAGGCGGCCATGCCCCAGAGGAATCCGGCTCGGGCGTCAGTGGGGATGCCGCTCCAGCCGCCGATGTCGATGAACAGGTACAGCCCGGCACCGGCGATCACCGGGATGCTCATGAGCATGGCCAACCGGGCCGAGGTTTCCCGGTCGAAGTCGAGCAGGCGGCCGGCGGTCATGACTATCCCCGACCGGGACACCCCCGGTTGGAGCGAGCAGGCCTGGGCCAGTCCCAGCAGCAGAGCGTCGCGCACCTCCACCTCAGCGGTTTCCCGCCGGGCGGGTCGCCGGTCGGCCCACCACAGCACGATTCCGAACCCGATCAGCATCACCCCGGTGAGCCATACCTGGTCATCGGCCCGGTCGATCACCGACCGCAGGCCCACCCCCACCACCGCGGCCGGCACGGTGGCCAGCACCAGGAGCCACCCCAACCTGCCCTGGGCGGTGGTCGATACCCGCCTACCAACAGGCCAACGAGGCCTGCCCTCTTCAAATCCCAACCTGCCCTGGGCGGTGGTCGGCTCCCGTACTCGATCTTGACGGCGATTCCTTGCCAACACCCCGATTCCGTCGCGCAGCAACGACCACACTTCTCGTCGCAGACACACCACCACCCCCACCAGCGTGCCCAGGTGTAGGGCCACGTCGAACGCCTTCTTGAGATCGTCACGGTTCTCGAAATCGTTCCAATCGGCCAGCCAGGGGATGATCTGCAAGTGCCCGCTGGACGAAACCGGCAAAAACTCGGTGAGCCCCTGGGCGATGCCCAGCAGGATGGCGTGCAGGACCGACATGACCTCTCAGCGCGGAGGCTGCATGAAACCGCCGGGCGCTAGGTGCCGGACATGGTGACCCCGGTCACCACCAGCGACACCCCGGCGGCGTTCATCGGCAACCAGGTGAGGTCGGATCCCACCGCGGTCACGTCCAGCAGCATCCGCTGGAGCGTGGAGGCGATGGTGATCTCCCTGACCGGCTCGGCCAGCTCGCCGTTTCGGATCATGAGGCCCTCCGCACCGGTGGAGAAGTCCCCGCTCACCGGGTTCACCCCCGAGTGCAGGCCCGTGACCCCCTGCACCAGCACCCCGTGGTCGATGTCGGCGACGAGATCGGCGGGCGGGTGGTGGCCGGGCACCAACGACAGCGCCTGGCAGCCCACTCCGGGGGTGCTGGCATAGCCCCGCACCGCGGAGCCGGTGGAGGCGGTGCCCGATCGCCGACCGGTGTAGCTGTTGTGCAGGAACCGACTCAGCCTGCCGGCGTCGATGAGCTGGTTGCCGCGAGTGGCCAGGCCCTCACCGTCGGCATCGGCGGCCGAGAACGCCTCGGGGTTGGTGGGGTCGTCCACCAGGGTGATGATGGGGGCCCCGACCTGATCGCCCAGGCGGTCGGCGAACAGCGAGCGCCCCTTGAGCACCGCCTCCCCCGACAACGTGCCCCCGATGATGCCCAGGAACTGGGCGGTGACGAACGGATCCAGCACCACCGTGACCCGTTCGGTGGGGGGCTGCACCGCGCCCAGCATCCGGGTGGCTCGTTCCACCGCGTCGGTGGCGGCCACGGCCACGTCCAGCGTGTCGGGATCCCGGGCCACCGAGAAGCCGAACCCGGTCTGGGTCTCGTCCCCCTCGGAAGCCAGCGAGTAGGCGGTGAGATAGCACGACGTATCCCGACCGGAGCTGCGGATGCCGGTGGTGGTGGCGATGGCGTCGGCGCTCACCGCGTCGGCGTAGTCGGCCGACTCCACCCCCACGATACGGGGGTCGCCGGCTCGAACCGCCCGTTCCAGCTCCAGGGCCAGGTTGATCTTGGCCTCGGTGTCGAACTCCAGCAGTGCTTCGCGGTACAGATCCAGCTCCGGCGGATCCACCCCGTCGGGCTCGGCCAGACCGAAGAACTCGTCGGGCGAACCGAAGGCGGCGTTGTCGCGGGCCTCGTCCAGGGTTTCGCCCAGCACATCGGGATCCAGGGTGCCGGCGTGGGCGAATCCCTGACGACCGTCGGCGATGACCCGTATGCCCACCCCCTGGGACTCGGCCACCGACAACGACTCGATCTCCCCGTCGTACACCCGCACCTCGGTCTCGTGGCTGTGGCCGACGATGGCCTCGATCTGCTCGCCGTCGCGCCCCCAACCCACGATCCGCTCGGCGATCTCCAACAACTCCTGAGGGTTCATGGCCCGACGGCACCGACACAGCTACCGGCCCCCCGCCGCACGCCGTCGACACCGACACCGGCACAGCTACCGGCCCCCCGCCGCACGCCGTCGGGGTTCATGCCGCAGTACCGCCCACGGTCATCGACGCCACCCGAAGCGTGGGGGTGCCGTCGCCCACCGGTACTCCCTGGCCGTCCTTGCCGCAGGTTCCCGGCGATCCCATGGCGAAGTCGTTGCCCAGCGCCTCGATCCCGGCCAGCACCTCGGGGCCGTTGCCGATCAGGTTGCCCTCCCGGATCGGGGGGCCGATCTCACCGTCGACGATCAGGTAGGCCTCGCTCATGCCGAACACGAAGTCGCCGGTGGCGGTGTTCACCTGTCCACCCCCCAGGTGGGCCACGTACACCCCCCGGTCGGTGGCCCCGATGATGTCCTCGGGATCGTCGCGGCCGTTGGTCAGGTAGGTATTGGTCATCCGCACCATGGGCAGGTGCCGGTAGCTCTGGCGGCGGCCGTTGCCCGAGCTCTCCCGCCCCTCCTTGCGGGCTCGCAGCAGATCCCACATGTAGTCGGTGAGCACGCCGTTCTCGATGAGCACGTTGCGCTGGGCGGGACGACCCTCGTCGTCGATGGCGTAGGCCCCCCACTCCCGAGCCATGGTTCCGTCGTCGACCAGGGTGACCTCGGGGTGGGCCACCTGCTCGCCCACCCGGTTGCGGAACACCGAGGCCTGCTTGGCCACCAGATCGGCCTCGAGACCGTGGCCACAGGCCTCGTGGAACAGCACCCCGCCACCACCGGCCCCGATCACCACCGGCATGGAGCCGCTGGGGGCGGGCTGGGCGGCCAGCTTGACGAGCGCCCGGTCGGCGGCGGTTCGGGCCAGGCCGTCCACCTCGTACTCGTCGAACAGCTCGAAACCGACGGGGCGACCCACGCTCTCGAACCCGGTCTGCATGCCGGTGTCGCCCACCGCCACGCACGACACCGCGAACCGGGTCCGAACCTGGTCGTCGCTCGCCAGCAGCCCGTCGCTGTTGGCCACCAGGATGCGGCGGCGGCCGTCGGCGTAGCGGGCCGACACCTGGGTGATGGCCGAACCGGCCCCCCGGGCGGCCTCGTCGGCCCGGCCCAGAAGCTCCACCTTGGTCGCCTTGGCCACCGTCTCGGGCAGAATCTCCACCTCGGGAGACGCCGGGGCGTCCTGACGGTCGAGCGCCACCACCCGGAGGCCTCCGCCACCCCCCCGGGCCGCGGCCGCGGCCGCTCGGGCCGCCTTGGCCAGGCCGGCCTCGCTCAGATCGGAGGTGTGGGCGAACCCGGTGGTCTCCCCCACCACCACCCGGATTCCCGCCCCCCGGGTCCGCCCCGAGGACAGCTCCTCCACCTTGCCGTCGTCCAGCAGAGCCGACGACGACCGCCGGTCCTCCACGAAAACCTCGGCGAACTCACCACCGGTCGCCAACGCCTCGGACAACGTACCGGCAGCAACGGACTCATCGATCACGGCCACTCTCCCCATCTCTCGGTGACGCAGCCTACCGGCTCACCGGTCCGATCCGAGAACGGGGCCGGCGGCGGGGTCGGCCGGTGCGGGAGTCCCGCCGGGGCGGCAGCCCGGCGAATGCGGGAACCCCGGTGCGGGAGTCCCGCCGGGGCGGCGGGCATCGGTCTCAGCCCAGGTTGGAGCGGCGGGGGTAGGCGTGTTCGGGGTCGCAGACGATGTTGACCACATACGGCACCCCGGCGGCCAGTGCCCGCTTGAGGGCGGGGGCGATGTCGTCGGGGCGCTCCACCGTCTCGCCGGCCCCGCCGAGGGCGGCCACCACCTGGTCGTAGCGGCACCCAAGCTGGAGGTCGGCGGCCACGTCGTAGCCGTAGAGCTGGCGCATGGGGTGCTTCTCCAACCCCCAGCAACCGTTGTTGCCCACCACTATGGCCACGGCAAGGTTGTGGCGCACCAACGAATCGGCGTCCATCAGCGAGAACCCCGCGGCCCCGTCGCCCAGGAGCAGCACCACCTGGCGGTCGGGGTGGGCCACCCGAGCGGCCAGGGCGTAACCCAGGCCGGTGCCCAAACAGCCGTAGGGGCCGGGATCCAGCCAGTGGCCCGGCCGGTAGGAGTTCACGAACCGCCCGGCGTAGGAGACGAAGTCGCCGCCGTCGCCGATCACCACCGCGTCCCGATCCAGCACCCGGCGCAGCTCCCCGTACACCCTGGTGGGCAAAATCGGGTCGGCGGCGGTGGTGAGCAGCTCCTCCTCCCCCGACAGAGCCGCATCCTCGGCGTCGCGCAGCTCGGCCACCCACCGGTCCCGCTCGCCGGGGTGGGTCGGCGAGGCGCCGTCGGCCAGCGCCCCCAGCATCCGCGCCAGGTCGCCCGAGACGGTCGCCGCCGGCTGGGCATGGGTCGATACCGATTCGGCGCTGTCGGTGAGGTGGATCACCCGGGCATCGCCGAACCGGCCGAACGAGAGCCGGAAATCGAGCGGGGTGCCGGCCACGATCACCAGATCGGCATCGGTGCGCAGCCTCCCCCGGGTGCGGCTGAAGAACAGCTCGTGGTCGGCGGGCAGGCACCCCCGACCCAGACCGTTGGCGAACGCGGGCAACCGCTGGGCCTCCACCCAGGCCCGAAGGGCGTCCTCGGCGCCGTCCCAATAAACATCGGTGCCCACCAGCACCGCGGGACGGCGAGCGTCGGCCACCATGGCGGCCACCGCGGCCACCTTGTCGGAATCGGGGTCGGCTCCGGTCGGCATCGGCTCGGCGGGATCGGGGGCGACCCCGGTCGGCATCGACTCGGCGGGATCGGGGGCGGCCCCGGTGGGCATCGACTCGGTGGGATCGGGGTCGGCCCCGGTCGGCATCGACTCGGCGGCGGGCACCACTCCGGTGCCCTCGGAGAACAGCACGTCCATGGGGTAGTCCACGAACACCGGCCCCCGATGAGGGGTCATGGCCCGGCGCACCGCCCGGTGGGTGACCGTGGCCAGATCGTCGCCGCGGCCCGCGGTGAGCGACTGCTTGGTGACCGGGGCCAGGATGGGCACGTGATCCAACTCCTGGAGCGACCCCGACCCCCAGCGGGCCTCGGGGGCCCGTCCCCCCAGCACCACCAGCGGAGCGCCGTTGAACCAGGCGGTGGTCACCGCGCTCACCGAGTTGGTCACCCCGGGTCCGGCGGTCACCGCGGCCACCCCCGGGCGGCGGGTCAGCTTGGCCAGGGCCTCGGCGGCGAACACCGCGGTCTGCTCGTGGCGCACGTCGTACAGGGTCACGTCGCCCCGCTTCACCGCGGCATCGTACAGCGGGAATATATGGCCCCCCGACAGGGTGAACAGTTCCCGGACGCCGAAGGGAACCAGCGCGGCCAGCACCTGATCGCCACCGTGACCGGTCACTCGTTCTCCCGACATTCGCCTCACCGTAATACCCAATCAACCTTGCCGGGACAATAACCTTGACCGAATGACCCCGATGGCCGCCCCGACCGGTTGCGCGTGCCCGGGGCCGGACTGCGCGGAGATTCACGATCACACTACGGCCCTCGACCGGTTGCGCGTGCCCGGGGCCGGACTGCGCCACGATCCTCGACCGGCCGCCCGGTTGGGGATCCCACTGCTCGTCGGACACCGGATTCGGGTTTGACCAGTAGGCAGGCCAAGCGCCGAAGATTCGGCATCGCCATCAGGGTGGGCATCAGCATGGCCCTGCTCGCCCTTTTGGTGTGGAGAGTGCCGTCGTTCGACGCCGAGGAGATGTGGCCCGACTTCAACCTGGCCACCCCGTTCTGGCTACTGGGGGCGTTCGCCCTCACCCTGGGCAGCATGGTGCTGGCCACCGCCCGGTGGTACGAGGTGGCCCGGGCCCTGGGGCTGAACGTGAAACCCCGGCGCATGTTCTCGCACTACATGGCGGGAATGTTCGTCTCCAACTTCGTACCCACCACCGTGGGTGGCGACCTGCTGCGGATCTCCCGCCTCGGCAACGACACCGACGACGGCCCCCACAGCTTCGCCTCGGTGCTGCTGGAGCGGCTCAGCGGCTGGATAGTGCTGCCGGCCTTCACGCTGGTGGGCCTGGCGCTGGACGAGGATCTGTGGGGGCTGGGGGCCCCCTCCCGAGTGGCGGCCATCACCGCGGGCCTCACGCTGCTGGCCCTGGGACTGATCCTGGTGCTGGTGGGCAACCAGGGATTCGGTCGCTGGGTCAAACGGCACAACGGCTGGGTCCGCTTCGTGAACGGGCTGCACACCGGCATCGACGAGCTGCGGGCCAAGCCCCGGGACACCGGCCGGGTGCTGCTCACCGCCTTCGCCTACCAGGCGGTGCTGCTGGCCGCGGCCGGGTGCGCCGCCAAGGTGGTGGGAATCAACGGGTTGGGACCGACCGAGCTGATGGCGTTCATCCCCGCGGTGTTCATCATCCAGGTGCTGCCCCTGGGACTGGGAGGACTCGGTCTGCGGGAGGGTGCTCTGGTGCTGTTCCTCCACGATCTGGGCGTGGCCGACGAGCGGGCCATCGCCATGGGCCTCCTGATCTACTTCCTCACCCTGGTCAGCAGCCTGGTGGGCCTACCCTCTCTGGTCTTCGGCCGGAGGGCCAGGATCTCCCGCCGATCCGACCGTCAATGACCCCTACCCGGACCCCGAGCACAGTGCGCAAGCACCGCATCCGCCGATCCGACCGTCAATGACCCCTACCCGGACCCCGAGCACAGTGCGCAAGCACCGCATCCGCCCCCGCTGGTACCTGGAGATAGCCGTCATCGGCGTCTTCTACGGCATCTACTCCTGGGTGCGCAATCGGTTCGGCTCCGCGGCGGTGGAACCGGCCGAGGCGCAGGCCAACGCCGAGCGGGTGATCTCCTGGGAGCGCAGCCTGGGGTTGTACTTCGAGCGCGACCTCCAGGACCTGTTCATCGGCTGGGTGGCGTTCATCCAGTTCTGGAACCTGTTCTACGGGCTTTTGCACTTCGCGGTCACCGCCCTCGCCCTGATCTGGCTCTACTACCGCTTTCCCCGCCACTACCCGTTCTGGCGCACCACCGGATTGTTGACCACCGGATCGGCACTGGTGGGTTTCGCCCTGTTCCCGCTGATGCCCCCCCGCCTGCTGTCGGCGGGCGGACGTTACGGGGGCGACATGGCCGACACCGGGTACGTCGATACGGTGACCGAGTTGGGGGGGCTGTGGTCGTTCACCTCGGGGGCGGCCGAGCAGGTGTCCAACCAGTACGCGGCCATGCCCAGCCTGCACTTCGCCTGGAGCCTGTGGTGCTTTCTGGCGCTGCGCAAGCACCTGGTCAACCCGGTGGCCCGATGGGCCCTGGCCGCCTACCCCTGGCTCACCCTGTTCGCCATCGTGGTGACCGCCAACCATTACTGGATCGACGCCGCCGGGGGGCTGGGCGCGCTGGCCGTGGGCTGGGCCGGGGCCCGGGGCTATCAGCGGTGGCGAGGCCGCGGGTAGGGCGCGCCGGCCGTGGGCTGGGCCGGGGCCCGGGGCTATCGGCGGTGGCGAGATAGAGGGTAGGGCGCGCCGGCCGTGGGCTGGGCCGGGGCCCGGGGCTATCGGCGGTGGCGAGATCGCGGGTAGTGTGTGGTCGGCTCCGTCCCCTGGTGGTTGGGGGACGGGGCCGGCTATCAACGCCGGCGGGGCCGCGGGTAGTCTGTAGCCCCCCGAACCATGGGAGGGACATGGGCACCAACCACCTCCACCGGATCAGTCGTCCGGCCGATCTGCGCCGGATGAGCGCCGACCAATTGACCGAGCTGGCCGAGGAGATTCGCGGGTTAGTCGTCGAGACCGTCCAGGCCACCGGGGGTCATCTGGGCTCCAATTTGGGCGTGGTGGAGCTGACGCTGGCCCTGCATCGGGTGTTCGACTCCCCCCGGGACATAATCCTGTGGGACACCGGCCACCAGGCCTACGTCCACAAGCTGCTGACCGGCCGGGCCGACCGGTTCGCCACGCTGCGCCGCCCCGACGGGCTGTCGGGCTACCCCAGCCGGGAGGAATCCCCCCACGACTGGATCGAGAACAGCCACGCCTCCACCGTCCTGGGCTACGCCCACGGGCTGGCCACCGCCCAGCAGGCCGAGGGCGGCGATCGGCGGCGGGTGATCGCGGTGGTGGGCGACGGTTCCCTCACCGGGGGCATGGCCTACGAGGGGCTCAACAACCTGGGGCACTCGGGTCGAAGCGTCACCATCGTGTTGAACGACAACGGGCGGTCGTACGCCCCCACCGTCTCCAAGCTGTCGGAGAGCCTCATCAAGGTGCGGATGGATCCCCGCTACGTGCGCACCGACAACCAGGTGCGCAAGGTGCTGAGGGACATACCCTGGGTGGGCGACCTGGCCGGCCGGGCCCTGGGGGCCACCAAGGCGGCGGTGCGGGAGATGTGGGAGCCCCGCACCTTCTTCGACGAGTTGGGCATCCGCTACTTCGGCCCCTTCGACGGCCACGACATGGCCGAGCTGGAGCGGGTGCTGCACCGAGTGGCCAAGCTGGACGGGCCGTGCCTGGTACATGTCCTGACCCAGAAGGGTCGGGGGTACGCCCCGGCCGAGAACGACCCGGTGAAGAACATGCACGACACCTCCTACGCCAAGCCGGGCAGCTACACCGAGGCGTTCACCGAGGCGCTGATCAAGGAGGCCGAGGCCCGGCCCGAGCTGGTGGCCATCACCGCGGCCATGCCCGACTCCACCGGGTTGTTGCCGTTCGCCGAGCGGTTCGGCGACCGGTGCATCGACGTGGGCATCGCCGAGCAGCACGCGGTGACCGCGGCCGCGGGCATGGCCATGGGCGGGCTCCGGCCGGTGGTGGCCATCTACTCCACGTTCTTGACCCGGGCCATCGACCAGGTGAACCTGGACGTGGGCCTGCACGGCCAGCCCGTGGTGTTCTGCCTGGATCGGGCGGGCATCACCGGCGACGACGGCCCGTCGCACCACGGCGTGCTCGACATGGTGCTGTTGACCAAGGTGCCGAACATGACCGTGCTGGCCCCGTCGTCGTACCAGGAGCTCCAGCAGATGCTCCACGACGCCCTGGAGATCACCACCGGCCCGGTGGCCCTGCGTTGGGCCAAGACCGCGGCCCCCTCGGTGCCCGACGACCAGGTGGGCTACGGCCTGCGGGGACGCAAGGCCCGGTCGGGCACCGACGTGTGCCTGCTGGCCGTGGGCAAGATGCTGGCCGCCGCCACAGAGGCCGCCGATCTGCTGGCCGCCGACGACGTATCGGCCACCGTGTGGGACGTCCGCTGCGTCAAACCGCTCGATGCCGACATGCTGGCCGACGCCGCCACCCACCCAGCGGTGGTGACCATCGAGGACGGCTGGCGCGACGGCGGAGCCGGCAGCTCCATCGCCGACCACCTGGCCCACCGCGGCCACCACGGCCCCGTACCCCCCATCCGAGTGCTCGGCGTACCGAACCAATACATCCCCCACGGCCAACCCGACCGGATCCTCGCCGACTGCGGCCTCGACTCCGCCGGCATCGCCACCGCCGCTCGGGAGACGCTGGCTCGGTGCTAGCCTCCGGCACCAGGGTGCCGACGAGGGTGCCGGAACCAGTAGCAATATTTGTAGGCTTCAGAGGCAGAAATTTTGGTGAGAGCTAAAAGGACTAGAAATGGACACGGGAAAAGTAAAATCGTTGGCGTTAGCCAGCGTGGTGGTGCTGGCGGTCGCGGTGGGCACAACAGCGGTTGCTCCCTTGGTAGCCGCTCAAACCCCCACAGGTGGTGATAATGCGCTGGAAATTCGAATCGTTGCCCGTAAATTGAACAACGGCAGGGTCGAGTTCGCCCTCCAAACCCGCGAGGCTGATAGCCCATGGGGTGGCCGTTTTCTGCCCGACAAGCGCTACTTTCCCACCACCGCCCCAACCGGCCGCTGGCTCACAAGCTCCCCACTAACCCTGGGAACCGGCACAGTGCGCATCGTTGCTAGAAAGCTGGAAAGCGGCAGGATCGAGTTCGCCCTCCAAACCCGACAGCCCGACAACACATGGAGTGACCGCCTCCTGCCCACAACCCGCTACTTCCCCATCACCGCCCCAACCGGCCGCTGGCTGACCAGCTCCCCACTCACTCTCCAACCCACACCTACTCCCAACCCAGACCGGGTCATCGTAGTAAACCCAAACCGGGGGAACCCCACCGCAATATCCGCCGGCAACTGGCATTCGTGCGGGCTGCGCACCAACGGCACCATCACCTGCTGGGGCAGAAACGACGACGGTCAGGCGGACGCACCCGACGGACAATTCACCGCAATATCCGCCGGCAACTGGCATTCGTGCGGTGTACGCACCAACGGCACCATCACCTGCTGGGGCAACAACCGCTACGGTCAGGCGGACGCACCCGACGGACAATTCACCGCAATATCCGCCGGCACCTGGCATTCGTGCGGTGTACGCACCAACGGCACCATCACCTGCTGGGGAAGGAACACCAGCACTTTTGGGGATATTTACTACGGTCAGGCGGACGCACCCGACGGACAATTCACCGCAATATCCGCCGGCACCTGGCATTCGTGCGGTGTACGCACCAACGGCACCATCACCTGCTGGGGCGGAAACCTCCACGGTCAGGCGGACGCACCCGACGGACAATTCACCGCAATATCCGCCGGCACCTGGCATTCATGCGGTGTACGCACCAACGGCACCATCACCTGCTGGGGCTACAACCGCTACGGTCAGGCGGACGCACCCGACGGACAATTCACCGCAATATCCGCCGGCACCTGGCATTCATGCGGTGTACGCACCAACGGCACCATCACCTGCTGGGGCGGAAACCTCCACGGTCAGGCGGACGCACCCGACGGACAATTCACCGCAATATCCGCCGGCACCTGGCATTCATGCGGTGTACGCACCAACGGCACCATCACCTGCTGGGGCTACAACCGCTACGGTCAGGCGGACGCACCCGACGGACAATTCACCGCAATATCCGCCGGCACCTGGCATTCGTGCGGTGTACGCACCAACGGCACCATCACCTGCTGGGGCTACAACCGCTACGGTCAGGCGGACGCACCCGACGGACAATTCACCGCAATATCCGCCGGCGGCGGCCATTCGTGCGGTGTACGCACCAACGGCACCATCACCTGCTGGGGAAGGAACACCAGCACTTTTGGGGATATTTACTACGGTCAGGCGGACGCACCCGACGGACAATTCACCGCAATATCCGCCGGCGGCGGCCATTCGTGCGGTGTACGCACCAACGGCACCATCACCTGCTGGGGCGGAAACCTCCACGGTCAGGCGGACGCACCCGACGGACAATTCACCGCAATATCCGCCGGCACCTGGCATTCGTGCGGGCTGCGCACCAACGGCACCATCACCTGCTGGGGCTACAACCGCTACGGTCAGGCGGACGCACCCGACGGACAGTTCACCGCAATATCCGCCGGCGGCGGCCATTCGTGCGGTGTACGCACCAACGGCACCATCACCTGCTGGGGCAGCTTCAACCTACGACTTGGATGAGCGTAGGAGACATTTTTACCGGGGGTTAGTGAAACTGGGTGAGGACTTCTTTGAGGTCTTCGCCGTAGGTGGTGAGTTTGGTGGGGCCGATGCCGGGGATGGATAGGAGTTCGGTGCCGGTGGTGGGGCGGTGGGTGGCCAGTTCCACGAGGGTGGCGTTGGTGAACACGATGTAGGCGGGAACGCCGTCGGCTCGGCTGCGTTCGCGTCTCCAGGCTTTCAGGGCCTCAAACGCGGCGCTGCCGACGGGATCGATGGAGGGGACGAGGGTTGGAGCGTGGGGGTGGCTTTTTGGTGGGTGTCCAGATCCTCACCGACTGCGGCCTCGACGCCGCCGGCATCGCCACCGCCACCCGCGAGACGCTGGCTCGTTGCTAGCCCCGTAACGGGGTGCCGACGAGGGTGCCGGAGCAGTAGCCCGCCGGCGGGTTCACCCCTGCCGGCCAGACAGTCCGGATCGTTCCTGGAATTTTTGGATTTTCCTGCCCTAAGGCTTGACACGGGGGGGGGGGGGGTAGAAGTAGGAATACTATCTAATTGCACCGTATTCAGCGATGAGTTAGGTAGTTCACAGAGTTTCCTGAGGGGAAGAAAGGACAAAGAACCATGTCAGAACAAAGTGGAGGTTCGGTGGGCACGAGAATGAGGAAGAATGGAGTATGCAAGGGCGGGAAAAAACTGTTGGCGTGGGCCAGTGCGATGGTATTGGCAATCACGGTGGGAGCAACAGCAGTTGCTCCCTTGGCCACCGCTCAAACCCCCACGGGGGGTGACGATGCGCTGGAAGTGCGAATCGTTGCCCGTAAACTGGAAAACGGCAGGATCGAGTTCGCCCTCCAACCACGCCAGACCGACAACACATGGGGCGACCGCCTCCTGCCCGACAAACGCTACTTCCCCACCACCGCACCCACCGGCCGCTGGCTCACCAGCTCCCCACTCACCCTAAAAACCAGCACAGCACGCATCATGGCTCGCAAACTGAACAGCGGCAGGGTTGAGTTCGCCCTTCAACCTCGCGAGGCCGATAACGCATGGGGTAGCCGTTTGCTGCCCGACAAGCGCTACTTCCCCACCACCGCTCCTACAGGCCGGTGGCTCACAAGCTCACCACTCACCCTCCAACCCACACCGGCCCCCAACCAAAACCAATTCACCGCAGTATCCGCCGGCGGTAGCCATTCGTGCGGCCTGCGCACCAACGGCACCATCACCTGCTGGGGCAGCAGCTGGCAGGCGGATGCTCCAGATGGACAATTCACCGCAGTATCCGCCGGCAACGGGCATTCATGCGGCCTGCGCACCAACGACACCATCACCTGCTGGGGCAACAACTACCAAGGGCAGACGGATGCTCCCGACGGACAATTCACCGCAGTATCCGCCGGCAACGGGCATTCATGTGGTCTGCGCACCAACGACACCATCACCTGCTGGGGCGGCTACGGGAGCGGCCAGGTGGATGCTCCCGACGGACAATTCACCGCAGTATCCGCCGGCGGCGAGTCCCCGTGTGGTCTGCGCACCAACAGCACCATCACCTGCTGGGGCAACAACTACCAAGGGCAGGCGGATGCTCCAGATGGACAATTCACCGCAGTATCCGCCGGCGGCAACCATTCGTGCGGGCTGCGCACCAACGGCACCATCACCTGCTGGGGCAAGAACTTATCTGGTCAAACAGAGGCACCCGACGGGCAATTCACCGCAGTATCCGCCGGCGGCAACCATTCGTGCGGGCTGCGCACCAACGGCACCATCACCTGCTGGGGCAACAACAACGACTGGCAAGGAGATTATCTCGGTCAGGCGGATGCTCCCGACGGACAATTCACCGCAGTATCCACCGGCAACGGGCATTCATGCGGCCTGCGCACCAACGACACCATCACCTGCTGGGGCGGCAACGAGAGCGGGCAGGCAGAGGCACCCGACGGACAATTCACCGCAATAACCGCCAGTCCCGATCATTTGTGCGGTCTGCGCACCGACGGCACCATCACCTGCTGGGGCAACAACGAGAGCGGGCAGGCAGAGGCACCCGACGGACAATTCACCGCAATAACCGTTGGCTGGGGTCATTCGTGCGGCCTGCGCACCGACGGCACCATCACCTGCTGGGGCGGCAACGCCTACGGTCAGGCGGATGCTCCAGATGGACAGTTCACCGCAGTATCCACTGGCCGCTGGCATTCATGCGGCCTGCGCACCAACAGCACCATCACCTGCTGGGGCAAGAACTTATCTGGTCAAACAGAGGCACCCGACGGACAATTCACCGCAGTATCCACCGGCGGCGAGTCCCCGTGTGGTCTGCGCACCGACGGCACCATCACCTGCTGGGGTGACAACGCCTACGGTCAGGCGGATGCTCCCGACGGACAATTCACCGCAGTATCCACCGGCGGCGAGTCCCCGTGTGGTCTGCGCACCGACGGCACCATCACCTGCTGGGGTGACAACGCCTACGGTCAGGCGGATGCTCCAGATGGACAGTTCACCGCAGTATCCGCCAGCGGATCGAATTCATGTGGTCTGCGCACCAATGGCACGGTAACTTGCTGGGGCTACAGTGACGAGTACGGACAGGCGACACCGGATGGACAGTTCACCGCAGTGTCCGTTGGCGGCCATGAACAACATCTTTCGGGCGTGCGTTCGTGTGGTGTGCGCACGGATGGCACCATCACCTGCTGGTACCTTGGCAGAGGTTCTGGGTAAGCGTGGAAGGCATTTTTGCCGGGGGTTAGTGGAACTGGGTGAGGATTTTTTTGATGTCTTCGCCGTAGGTGGTGAGTTTGGTGGGGCCGATGCCGGGAATGGACAGGAGTTCGGTGTCGGTGGTGGGACGGTGGGTGGCCAGCTCCATCAGGGTGGCGTTGGTGAACACGATGTAGGCGGGAACGCCGTCGGCTCGGCTGCGTTCGCGCCTCCAGGCTTTCAGGGCCTCGAACGCGGCGCTGCCGACGGGATCGGTGGGGGAACGAGGGTTGGAGCGTGAGGGTGGCTTTTTGGGGGGCGCGGGTGGTGGGGGCAGATGCTCCACGACGCCCTGGAGGTCACCACCGGCCCGGTGGCCCTGCGTTGGGCCAAGACCGCGGCCCCCTCGGTGCCCGACGACCAGGTGGGCTACGGCCTGCGGGGACGCAAGGCCCGGTCGGGCACCGACGTGTGCCTGCTGGCCGTGGGCAAGATGCTGGCCGCCGCCACAGAAGCCGCCGATCTGCTGGCCGCCGACGACGTATCGGCCACCGTGTGGGACGTCCGCTGCGTCAAGCCGCTAGACCCCGACATGCTGGCCGACGCCGCCGCCCACCGCGCGGTGGTGACCATCGAGGACGGCTGGCGCGACGGCGGAGCCGGCAGCTCCATCGCCGACCACCTGGCCCACCGCGGCCACCACGGCCCCGTACCCCCCATCCGAGTGCTCGGCGTGCCCAACCAGTACATCGCCCACGGCAAACCCGACCAAATCCTCGCCCACTGCGGCCTCGACCCCGCCGGCATCGCCACCGCCGCCCGGGAGACGCTGGCTCGGGTCTAGCCTCCGGCACCGGGGTGCCGACGAGGGTGCCCGGGGCAGTAGCCCGCCGGCGGGTTCACCCCCGCTGGCCAGGCAGTCCGGATCGTTCCTGGATTTTTTGGATTTCTCTGCCCTAAGGCTTGACACGGGGGGGGGGGGGGGGTAGAACTGCAATCTGATAGCACTGCATTCAACCGGGACTTGGGAAGTTTGCTGACTTTCCAGGGGGGAAGGACAGGTACAAGATCATGTCAGAGCAGGGACGCGAATCGGTGGACACGAGAGAATGGGACGCTCCAGCCTCGGAGCCGGACACCGGGGTCGCGGGCAACCATGCCACCACGGCATACAAGCCGCTGGCGATCATCGTTCTTTTTGTAGTGGCTCTGGCCACTGCTTGCGGAGGGGGAGGAGCCGGGGGTTTGGCCAAAGAGATCGGCTACGGATATGGCTACAACGAAGGCTACGACGATGGCTGGTACTCAAACAACTTCGATCACGACAGTGCAGACAGCTTTATGTATGATTTGGGCGGTATGGATGACATCGAAGATGGCCACAAAGATTGCAAGGATGAAGATCCAGCCAGAAACAATGATTACGGTTACAGGCTGGGTTACATAGCGTGCCTAAACGGGATCAGCATTAACACGTTGGAGGATATGAAGAACGCATTCGAGGATGGATACGAGGACGGGTTTTCCGACGGCAACAAGGACGATACCGAATCCGGAGGCTTCCCAGGCAAAAGTTTCGGTGAAAGCTACAAGGGCTAGAAATGGACAGGGGAAAAGTAAAAATGGGCAAGAAAAAAGTAAAATCGTTGGTGTGGGCCAGCGCGGTGATACTGGCAATCTCAGTAGGGGTCACAGCCGTTGCTCCCACTGTAGCCACCCAAACCCAGACTGCTGATGATGGTACGCGGGAAGTACGAATCACCGCCCGCAAATTGAACAGCGGCAGGATCGAGTTCGCCCTCCAAACCCGCCAGCCCGACAACACATGGAGCGACCGCCTCCTACCCGACAAGCGCTACTTCCCCACCACCGCCTCCACCGGCCAATGGCTCAACAGCTCCCCCCTCACCCTCCAACCCACACCTACCCCCAACCCAGAACGAGTCACGGCAGAACAGTTCACCGCGGTATCCGCCGGCGGCGAGCATTCGTGCGGTTTGCGCACCGATGGCACGATCACCTGCTGGGGCAACAACGGCTACGGGCAGGCGGAGGCACCGGACGGGCAGTTCGCCGCGGTATCCGCCGGCGGCGAGCATTCGTGCGGTTTGCGCACCGATGGCACGATCACCTGCTGGGGCGACAACGGCTACGGGCGGGCGGAGGCACCGGACGGGCAGTTCGCCGCGGTATCCGCCGGCGGACCGCATTCTTGTGGTTTGCGCACCGATGGCACGATCACCTGCTGGGGCGACAACGGCTACGGGCGGGCGGAGGCACCGGACGGGCAGTTCGCCGCGGTATCCGCCGGCGGATCGCATTCTTGTGGTTTGCGCACCAACGGCACGATCACCTGCTGGGGCTACAACGACTCCAGGCGGGCGGAGGCACCCGGCGGGCAATTCACCGCGGTATCCGCCGGCGGATCGCATTCTTGTGGTTTGCGCACCAACGGCACGATCACCTGCTGGGGCGACAACGACCACGGGCAGGTAGTAGCACCCGGCGGGCAATTCACCGCAGTATCCGCCGGCGGATCGCATTCGTGCGGGCTGCGCACCGATGGCACGATCACCTGCTGGGGCGACAACGACCACGGACGGGCGGAGGCACCCGACATCCGATTCGCCGCGGTATCCGCCGGCGGATCGCATTCGTGCGGTGCGCGCATCAACGGCACGATCACCTGCTGGGGCGACAACGGCTACGGGCGGGCGGAGGCACCGGATGGACAGTTCGCCGCGGTATCCGCCGGCGGATCGCATTCGTGCGGTTTGCGCACCGATGGCACGATCACCTGCTGGCGCAACAACGGGCGGGCGGAGGCACCCGGCGGGCAATTCACCGCGGTATCCGCCGGCGGCGAGCATTCGTGCGGTTTGCGCACCGATGGCACGATCACCTGCTGGGGCAACAACGGCTACGGGCAGGCGGAGGCACCGGACGGACAGTTCACCGCGGTATCCGCCGGCGGATCGCACTCTTGTGGTTTGCGCACCAACGGCACGATCACCTGCTGGGGCTACAACGGCTCCGGGCGGGCGGAGGCACCCGGCGGGCAATTCACCGCGGTATCCGCCGGCGGATCGCATTCTTGTGGTTTGCGCACCAACGGCACGATCACCTGCTGGGGCGACAACGACTCCAGGCGGGCGGAGGCACCCGGCGGGCAATTCACCGCGGTATCCGCCGGCGGATCGCATTCTTGTGGTTTGCGCACCAACGGCACGATCACCTGCTGGGGCGACAACGACCACGGGCAGGTAGTAGCACCCGGCGGGCAATTCACCGCAGTATCCGCCGGCGGATCGCATTCGTGCGGGCTGCGCACCGATGGCACGATCACCTGCTGGGGCGACAACGACCACGGGCGGGCGGAGGCACCCGACATCCGATTCGCCGCGGTATCCGCCGGCGGGTCGCATTCGTGCAAGCTGCGCATCGACGGCACCATCACCTGCTGGGGCAACGGCAACCTCAACCTACGACTTGGCTGAGCGTAGGAGGCGTTTTTGCTGGACGGTCGTTGGGAGTTCGGACGACATCATTGATGCTGTGGTCCAGGCAGATTAGGTGCTAGGGTTCGCTCCTGTAGCCGCGATAAAGGTGAAGGGTACTGATGTGTTGGAGCAAACCTAGGGTGGCTGTGCTGGTCAGGGCAAAGGAGTTTAGTCGTTGTGGTTGACACCTGTAGAGACCCAGCCGACCTTTATCCTGTGGTGGGTGGCAACTTGCCAGCGTGAGCTTCAAAGCAACAGTCGTTGAACTCCACTGGTGGTTGCGACGGGTCGGCCATAATGGCCGGTTAGAAGTGTCGGCAATCAACCGGTGGAGGTTTCTATTATGGCACGGCGTTTGGGTGCGGGTGAGCGGTTTCGGATCGAGGCGATGGTCGGGTTGGGGCTCTCTGTGGCCGAGGTTACGCGGCGGTTGGGTCGGAGCCGCTCGGCGGTGTGGCGGGAGGTCGCCCGCAACGAACGCTCCGTGCTGGGCGACTACCGGTGCTTGACCGAGCGACCCGTCGAGGTCGACGACCGCTGCGAGGCGGGCCACTGGGAGGGCGATCTGATCATCGGCCGGAACAACCGGACGGCCATTATCTCCCTGGTGGAAAGAACCAGCCGCCATACCCTGTTGGTGGCGTTGCCCGACGGCTACGACACCAACAGCACCGCACGAGCCGCCACCGCGGTGCTGGGTCGCCAACCGTCGGCCATGGTCAAGACTTTGACCTGGGACCAGGGCACCGAGATGGCCCAATGGGCCGACATCGAAAACGCCCTGGGTATCGAGGTCTATTTCTGCGAGGCGCGCTCGCCCTGGCAGCGAGCCACCAACGAACAGATAAGACGCTGGGTGCTCAAATCGACCGACCTGGATATCAACCCGGTACGCCTCGCCATCATCGAGGACCAGCCCGACACCATGCCCCGCAAACCCCCGCAACTGGCGAACAGCCCAAACCATCTACAATGAACTCTGTCGCGACCACCAATAGAGCTTGCCAATAGATTGCTCTCCCAGTGATCGGGTTCGGCACGGTCGTCGACCTTTGCGGGCTAACTCCCGTCACACCGCGGAGCGGTTCCGACCCGACCGCCGAACGATCTCGGACATCAAGCACTCCAACTTGACTATCGCCTCGATCCGAAAACACTTATCTGCACACAAACGCCGTGTTACAGTTGCAATCCCGATGTCCTAAGTATAATCTTTAAAGATGAACCCTCCCCTCCTCTCCCCTTCCTCTCCAATTCGACAATGGTGGAGGAGTCTGGTGGGTGTCGGTTTGGTGGTGGTGTCGATAGCGGTGGGCTTGGTGGTTGTTTCTTCCGAAGCCACTGCACAGGAACTGATTGGTGATGACGATGAGTTGGAGGTACGTATCGCGGCCCGCAAATTGAGTGACGGTAGAATTGAGTTTGCCGCTCAGTTACGTCAGCTCGATAACACTTGGGGTGACCGCCTCTTGCCCAGCACTCGTTACTTCCCTACTTCCACCTCCATCGACTGGTGGCTATCCAGTTCACCGCTTACTATTGAAACTGGAACCGTCCGTATTGCAGCTCGCAGGCTGATCAGTGGCAGGACTGAGTTCGCCCTTCAGTTGGGTCGAGTTGATAACACATGGGGTGGTCACCTCTTGCCCCAGGTCCGCTATTTCCCCCTTGATGCTCCCACCGGCCGGTGGCTATACAGCTCACCATTGACCCTCCCACTCTCACCAGTGCCTTTCACAGGTAAGGTAGATATTACAGTGTTCTACTGTGTGCCTGATAGTCAGCGATACACAGATATATATATCAATCATGATATAGCTAGATTGAATGATGTAGTGTCTACTTTCTACGCTAAGCAATCATCTAACCTAGTAAGCCTTGAATTCATTTATGGAGGAATTGTTTCACCAAATATAGAATGGAAAGGTTTGACTATAGGCGGCCTTAGTAAGTTAGAAGGTAAGCCATGTCTTACTGCAATCCAAGATTTAGGAGACTACAACAATTTGTTAATATTAGTTGATGCAGCCCCAGGGGGTGGTGCGGCAGGCTACGCGAGTTATGGAAAGTATGCAGTGGTTTATACTCCTGAATCATTTTATGAATGGTATATTAGTGCCCATCCATGGTATGAAGAACCTTGGTACCGTCATGTATTTGCACCTAATTGTCCTGACGGAGGTGAGTCTGGTAACTCGCGTTTGAGCATGGATAAGGCTGATTGCCATAGATATTGGAATCTTCCTTTAGTTGCACATGAGATTGGACATTCGGTGTTTTATCTTGACCACCCACAAGATTGTTCGATCATGTACGGTATAGGGTGCAGCCCGTATACTTTCAACTATGGTGGTAATATAACTTCTTACATCGGCTGTGGGCACCTCAAACTACTTGGTTGGCCCGAGGGTGACCGGTGCAGTATTGAGAAGACTGGTGCACCTGACTCCCAGTTCAAAAGTGTCCATGCAGGATATGGCAACTCCACATGCGGTATTCGTAACGATGGTACGATCCAGTGCTGGGGATGGGGAATGGGGGAAACACTAAATATGCCTAAAGGCAAGTTTATTGATATTGCTCATACTCGTCGTGATAGTTGCGGTCTTCTAATAGATGGAAATATCCGCTGCTGGGACTATGGTTATAGTATGGCTTTGAATAAGACTTCTTTCTATGAGCCTGAGGGCCAGTTCACCTCTATAAGTGGTAGTAGTAGTAATTTATTGGGGTTGTATTGTGGTGTCTCTATCGACAATACTATTGTATGCTGGAATTCCAATGGCTATACACTATGGCCTTTATATAATTACTCTGGCGGCGAGTTTATGGAAGTTTCTACGAGCGACCTTCATACCTGTGGCCTGCGAGAAGATGGGACAGTCGAGTGCTGGAAAAAAGATGCGATTTCAACAACATTTATCCGGGATGATGATAGGACTTATGAATACTTTTTCAAGGAACTGAACGCACCAGAAGGACGGTTTACTGCAGTGTCCACAGGGCTCTTCTATGCATGTGGTATACGCGAGGATAGTACCCTGGTTTGTTGGGGGGATGATAAAGTTTACTACCCAGATGGAAACCCTACCGGGGTGCTAGATCCCCCGGATGGTCGATTCAGCGCGATCGCCTCATCCAAAGAGGCTATGTTCTCGTGTGGACTAAGAGAAAACGGCACCATTGTGTGCTGGGGGAGTGACCTAGATGTGTACGGGAGGAGCCTAGATTTGATAACGAACGTACCCAGTGGTCGGTTCACATCGGTATCAGTCCACGGTTACCATGCTTGTGGCCTCCGGGAAACTGGGAAAGCAGAATGTTGGGGCTTGACTTCAATGCGCTTGGATGGACGGTGGAATTCCAGTAATTGAAATCAGCCTACTACTTTGAATAGTAGCGGGTGGATTGAGAGCTATAACACAATCTATTTGCGTAGCCAAAGTTAATTATCAGGAGTACTTATTCATCAACCATTTTTTCAAGTAGGATTTCAGCCATTTCATCTATAGGTTTCATATCTGCTAATTGTTTAGTTAGTTTATAGGTAATATCCTGATCCTGTGCCATCATCACTAAGTGGCCAGCTAGTCCTTCGTTGGCTTCGTTCTTCCTCCAGATGTTGAACATTATCTGAAAAGCCTGCTCTCCTCAGACACCTTCTTATAAACTCCTCACCTGTCTCTCCCCTGTTGGTATTGCCAACATTCGATATCCGATGAGCGGTGGGAGTTATTTTTGCCGAGGGTTAGTGGAACTGGGTGAGGACTTTTTTGATGTCTTCGCCGTAGGTGGTGAGTTTGGTGGGGCCGATGCCGGGGATGGATAGGAGTTCGGTGTCGGTGGTGGGGCGGTGGGTGGCTAGTTCCATCAGGGTGGCGTTGGTGAACACGATGTAGGCGGGAACGCCGTCGGCTCGGCTGCGTTCGCGTCTCCAGGCTTTCAGGGCCTCGAATGCGGCGCTGCCGACGGGGTCGGAGGGGGGATGGGGATTGGAGCGTGAGGGTGGCTTGTTGGTGGGTGTTTTGCTGGGGGGCGAGTCGGGTAGTGGGGTGGGGGCGGTGACGATGGGGGGCGTGAGCAGGTCGGCGGTGGTGGTCGGGTCGGGGTCGGGAGGGGGTTGGTGGCGGGTCAGTAGTTCCTGGTGAAAGGTGGTGGGTGGGTCGCCGCAGATGAGGGTGACCGATTCCGAGCAGCGGGTGAGGGCCACGTGGAACACCCGCCGTTCCTCCTCCAGGTCTCCCGACAAGCGATGGGGCATCAGCCCCTTGGACGCCTCGTAGACAATCACGTGGGGCCACTCGAGCCCCTTCACCCGATGCACGGTGGCCAGCCGGACACCCCGGTCGCCCCCACCTGCGTCCGGCAGCCTGTCGGCCAGCCACTCCCTGAAATCGGTCGGGTCGGGGTGCAGATGAGCCACCGAGATGAGCGCTCGTAGATCGTCGCCGTGGGCCGATCGATCCACCGAGCGGCGGGAGGCGTCCAGGCGAGTGTCCAGGCTTCCGCCCAGGCCCATCTCGTCGCGCACCGTCTCCAGCAGGGCCCGGGTGGTGACCCGACCACCGGCCTTGCGAGCCCTCGACCGCAGCATCTTGACATCGTCGGCCAACTCGCTCACCTTCCGGGAGGAGCGTTCGTCCTTGATGCGGCGGGCCAGGGCCTTGATCTCCGAGACGCTTTGTTGTTCGGCGATCCATTCGATGACCCGAGGGGAGATGCCTCGGGGGGGACGGCGGGCGGCATCGGCCAGGGCCTGGGCGGGCAGGCCCCGCTCCGGGGCGGTGGCGATGTCCAGCCAGGCCAGGGCGGCGGCCACCCCGGTGCGCTCCAGGAACCAGTGACCCACCGGTCGGGTGGACGGCACCTCCATCTCGCCAAGAACGATCTGGGGAACCAACAGGGTGCTGTTCACCCGAGCCAAAACGGCGATGTGGTGGGGATGGACACCGGCGTTCAGCAGGGATTCGACGGTCCGACGCAGTACCGGTGCTCCGTAGGCTGCCGTCCGGACGGTGATGGGTGCAACCGGGCCGGGGCGGGCGGGGGCGGGGCGGTCGGGGGTGGGGCGGTCCGGGCCGGAACGGGCGGGGCGGTCCTGGCCGGGATTGTCGGGGTCGGCTTGGCCCCCAGCCGCGGTGATCTGCTTGTCGATGCGTCGGCGGTTGTGGGACAGGAGGTTGGAGGCGGCATCCACCACCTCGGGAGGGCAGCGGTAGTTGACGTGCAGTTCGTGGCGGCGGGATCCGGGGAAGAACTTGTCGTAGTCGATCAGCCACTGCGGGGACGCCCCGGAGTAGCCGTAGATGGTCTGGTCGTCGTCGCCCACCCCGAACACATCGGCTCGGGGTCCGGCCAGCAGCCGCACCAAAAGCAGGTGTGCGGGGGTGAGATCCTGGAACTCGTCCACCAAGAGGATGCCGCACACCCGCCGGGCCGCGGCCCGAGCCGCGGGGTCGCCGAGCAGGACGTCGATGGCCCGAACGATCTGCTGGTCGAAGTCCACCAGGCCCCGTTCGTCGAGCAGATCGACGTATCGGGGGGCGATCACCGAGAAGTCGGGCACATCGGGATGGAAGTCGCGCTCCACCTCGGCGGGATCCCGCAGACCCAGCCGGGACGCGCCCAGAGCCTCGATCCAGGGAGCGAGCTGGTCGGTCATGGCCCGCCGCTTGCGGGGCACCATCCCGTCGAGCAGGTCCCGCACCCTGCGCTCGTCGATCACCTCCACCCGGCCGTGGTCGCGGGGGCGGGCGAACGGGCCGGTGCCGTTGGTTACCGCCAGGGCCAGGCTGTTGAGCGTGCGCACCTCCAGACCGGGGAGATCGGCGGTGCGTTCGGCCATCTCGGCCCGAGCCCGCACGTTGAACGCCACCAGGCAGACGGCTCGGGGATCGACGCCGAGGTCGCGCACCAGGTAGCGGGCTCGTTCGGTGAGCACCCGGGTCTTGCCCGAACCGGCCGGGGCCACGATGCAGGCACCGCCGCCCAGATGGGCCACCGCGGCCATCTGGTCGTCGGCCAGGTCGGCCCGGGGTCGGGTCGGGGTCGGGGCGACCAGGCTCCCGGCCGCCAGGTTGACGGCGGGAACGGCGGGAACCGATCCGGCCCCCAGCGCTTCGGGGTCGAACACCGCGAACGGCCCGCCGTCGCACCAGATCGGTCCGGTGGCGGTCACCACATCACCGGGCTCGCCCTCCGCGGTCGGGCGGGCTCCCAGCACCAGCGCTCGCTCCCGGGGCTCGAATCGGGGGTGGTGGGGATCACGCCAATCCACGGTGTTGGCGGTGAGGAGATGACCGAACACCTCGGCGGGCATGGTCAAACCGGCATTGAGCTCCCACCAATGGGTATGAATGACCGGCTCGGCCTCCGGCAGGTTGCCTTGCAGTTCGATCACCACCGGGGTGCGTTCCACCCACGCTCGTCTCAGCTCCCGCCCCACCGCCGGATCGAAGCGGTCGGTTCGCACCCTCAGGCGTGGGCAACCCTGCCAGGCTTGCGGTGCCGACTGCCCCACCGCGACAAGAGCACTGCGGCCCAGGGGTTCGGGGCCCTTCATGGCGACAAGGGGATCAATGCCGGGCTCGGCATCGGTCGCCGACTCCGACGAATGGTCATCATGGGCACTTCATGGCGACAAGGGGCGGTCAAAACAAGAGGGTCGATGCCGGGCGCGACTGCTCGGGGGATGGGGCTAGCCCCGGATGAGGGTTCCGGGACGAGCACCGGTGGGGTGGCCGTGGCGGAAGGTGACCTCGCCGGCGCAGACGGTGGCGTCGTAACCATCGGCGCTCTGGAGCAGGCGGCGGGCCCCGGTGGGAAGGTCGGCCACCACTTCGGGCAGGTGGAGGCGCATGGCCTCGAGGTCGACGACGTTGAGGTCGGCCCGCTTGCCGGTGGCCAGCACGCCCCGGTCGTCGAAGCCGTAGAGCTCGGCCGGTTCGGAGGTCAACAGCCTCACCGCCTCGGCCATGGACAGCTTCGGTCCTCGCCGGCGGTCGCGCACCCAGTGCTGGAGCACGTAGGTGGGCAGGCTGGCGTCGGAGATCACCCGGCAGTGGGCCCCGCCGTCGGCCAACCCGACCACGGTCATGGGATGAACCATCATCTCCCGCAGGTCCTCGAGGTCGCCGTGGTGGTAGCCGGTGAAGAACACCTGGAGCATCCCCCGGTCGCACATCAGGTCGTACAAAAGCTCGAGCACATCGGTGCCGGTGCGGTCGGCCATAACCGCCACCGAATCGGCGGGGTCGGGCTCGAACACCGGGCCGTCGTCGAACGGGAACGTGGCGTGCAGGGAATGGCGCAGGATGCCCATGGCCGGATCGCCGGGAATATCCTCGGCCAGGATCGCCGCACGCAACTTCGGGCGGCGCAGCTCGGTCAATCGTTCCTCCAGCGGCAGGTGGCCCAGTGCCTGGTAGGACGGGCGCTTGGCGAACGGGTTGAACTGATCCCATCCGGCGAGCAGCCCGCCGGGGCGGCCCTGCACCTGGGGCACCAGCCTGGCCCCCTCGGCGTTGGCTCGCTCCACGATGTCCATCTGCCGTCGCCACTGGCCGGGGTTGGCGTGGATCTGCACCATGGTGAAGGTGATGGCTCGACCGGTCTCGAGGCTCAACCGCCGGTACAGCTCCACCTCCCGGATGGGGGCGTCGGGATCCTCGCCCATGGAGCCGGCCGGCACCACCTCCACCAGCGACCGGCCCGAAAGCGCCCCCACGAGGGCGGCCAGCTCCTGATGGTCGGCGAAGGTACCCGGCACCGGCACCCCCGACAGCGAGGTGTGCAGCGGCAATCGGTTGGTGGAGAACGCCACCGCACCGGCACCGGTTCCCTCGCCCACGATGCGGGCCATCTCGGCCAGCTCGGGCGCGGTGGCCGCCTCGGTGGTGGCCCCCCGCTGGCCCATGACGTAGGCCCGCACCGCCCCGTGGGGCACCTGGGCGGCCACGTCGATGGTGCGGTCGAGCCGTTCGAGCTCGTCCATGTACTCGGGGAAGGTCTCCCATCGCCAGGTGATCCCCTCGTGGAGGGCCGCCCCGGGGATGTCCTCCACCCCCTCCATCAGCTCGATCAGCCAGTCGTGGGCATCGGGATCGGCGGGGGCGAAACCCACCCCGCAGTTGCCCATCACCACCGTGGTCACCCCGTGCCAGGCCGAGGGGGCCATGATCGGATCCCAGGTGGCCTGGCCGTCGTAGTGGGTATGCACGTCCACGAACCCCGGGGTCACGTAGCGTCCGGTGGCATCGATCACCTCGGTGGCCTCGGCGACGAGACCGGCTTGGATCGCGGCCACCACCCCATCGGCCACCGCCACATCGGCAACCCTGGGAACGGATCCCGTCCCGTCCACAACCGTGCCCCCACGAATCAAAAGATCGAACATGCCCGCCATTCTGCCAGGCCGCGCCGACAACTCACATCCGGGTCACGTCCCGGACGGACGGGCCCGAAGCGGGCAACTCACATCCGGGTCACGTCCCGGACGGGCGGGGCCAAAGCGGGCAGTTCACATCCGGGTCATGTCCCGGACGGGCGGGGCCCGAACCGGGCAGTTCACATCCGGGTCATGTCCCGGACGGGCGGCCTCGGACCGAACGACTCATATCCGGGTCACGTCCCGGACGGGCGGGGGAGCAGGTGGGTCGGGGGAGGTTCAGGTGCGGGCGAAGTAGGGGTTGTCGCCGGCCTCGTGGTCGGTGGCGTCCACCACATCGGTGATCTCGGGGATCGCCTCGGTGATCATCACGGTTATGCCCTCCCGCAGCGTGGCCGCGCTCATGGCACAGCCCTGGCATCCGCCGCCCATGGTGATGTAGGCGGTGGGCCCCTCCACCCCCAGCAGGGTGGCGAAACCACCGTGGGAGGCCAGCGAGGGATTGATGTGCTGATCGAGAAGCTGCTGGAGCTTTTCGGGGACCGTGCCGGCGAGCTCCAGATCGGCACCGGCCAAGAGGTCGGGCTTGTTGGGGTTGCGGATGACCAGCCCACCCTGCATGGGGTTGTTGGGCAGATCCAGTGTGGCTCCGGTCAGCGCCTCGACCGACTCCTCGGGGATCATCACCGTAAGGCCCCCGGCGATGATGCTGCGATGGCCCTCCACGCACTGGGCAATCTCCTCGAACGCCAGATCGTAGGTGTAGTCGGCACCGCTGACCCCGGTCACCTCGATACGCAGGCCGAGGGCTTCGGAATCATCCTCGTTGGATCGGATCTCGAGTACCTTGGCAATGGCCGCCTCGGTCACCTCGAACAGTTGGGCTTGAACCGTCTCGCTCACGCCGACCAGCCTACCCGAGCCACCCGCCCGAACTCGACCCCGACCTGCCCGACCCGAACATCGCGGTGCAGGCCGGCAGTGCGCCACCCGGACGCTGGCCGTGGCCCCACGACCCGAACATCGCGGTGCAGGCCGGCAGTGCGCCACCCGGACGCTGGCCGTGGCCCCACGACCCGAACATCGCGAAGCCGATATTTGGGTTGCCATGGGGTTGCCCCGGTTTGGTGGGCTCCTGGTTCCGGGGCCTTGCTGGAGAGGTAGGAGGTTTTTGTCATTCAAACCGATTAAATTCTGGATATTTCTATATTTTTTACGTTGATTCTTATGGCTGAAGATGATTCAGGGGGGATACTGTCACAGGTGTCGATAGACTGTGGGGTATGGAAATCGACGCTGTGACCAGGGACGACGCCGAGCAGGCCGGACCGGGAGGCCGGGAGGCCGGGTGTGCTTGCTCGTGTGTTTGCTCGAAGGCGAACCAGGTCGCCCCCACCAAGCTGGGCACCGAGGATCTGCTCAAGCTGATCTTCCAAGCCGACGCGGCCCGCCGCGGGCTCGACGGCTACCTGACCGCCTTGCTGGGTCGCCTGGGTGACCTGGAGGGCGATGACGCGGTGGCCGATGTGTGCCGCCAGTTCGGCCTGGGTCGTTATCGGGCCCGCAAACAGGCCAAGACCGCGGAAGTGCTCAAAGCACTGCCCACCACACTGGACGCAGTGCAGGACGGATGGATACCCATGGACCACGCCCGACTGATGGGCGAATCCCACCAACGAGTGCCCCTGGGCGACGACCAGGAGTTCGAGCTCATCGCCCTGGCCATAACCCAGGACTTCGACCAGTTCAAAAAAACCGTGGACCGCCACGAAAACCAACGATGCGGCGACGACGGAACCAGCCGATTGGAACAACAACGCAAACGCCGGAGAGCCGGCGTGTTCGACGGCGACGACGACATGATCATCATCCACGCCGAACTCGACCGCCTCTCCGGAGAGCGAGTGAGAACCGCGCTGGACGACCTCCACGACCGCATGTTCCGAGACGACTTCAAAGCAGGCAACGACCGCACCCACGAACAACGCAACGCCGACGCTCTGGTCGCGCTCATCACCCAAACCCCCGCCAGCACCGGCGGCGGCAATGCTGTTTCCGACGGGGGTGCTGCTGCCACCGGCGGGGACGCTGCTTCCAGCGGGAATACTGCCACCGGCGGGGACGCTGCCACCGAGGATGTCGCCGTGCAGGCCACGACATTGCTGGTCACGGTTGACTACGACGAGTTGACCGGGCGACTGAAGAACGCCGGGCTGATCGACGGAACCCCTATCGGCATCGACGATCTACGGAGGATCGCTTGCGATGCCGGGGTGATACCGGCCATCTTTGGTGGCGACGGGGTGCCGTTGTACCTGGGCAGAAAACAACGATCAGCCACACAAGCACAGAGGCTGGCTCTTTACGCCCGGGACAAGCACTGCATCGGCTGCGGGCTGCGGGCCACTGCTTGTGAGGCCCACCACATCTTGTGGTGGGAACACGGCGGACCCACCGACATCACCAACCTGGTACTGCTATGCCCCACCTGCCACACCAAGGTCCACAAACACGGCTACACCGTGACCACCGAACCCGAAGGGCAGCACAAACTCAAACCCCCGGCCAAAAAGCGTTACACCAACCGGGCCAACCGAACCATGAGCAATAAGCCGGATGTTCCCTGCGCAGCCTGAGCCGGGCGGGAACCATCATGCGAGAGAGCCAACCGAACCATGAGCAATAAGCCGGATGTTCCCCAGCCAGCTTGACGACACCTATCCCATCAACCCGGGCCGCACAACCTCCTGCCACCCAAGCTGTGTAATAGCCGCGCAATCAGCAAAAATCGCTATTACGAGGCTGCCCCTAGTATCGCTATGACGAAAATGATTGTGAGAAGCAGCGTGGCTATGTTGATTACGAGGCCGGCTATCGCCAGACCTTTGCCCTGACGGCCCTCAGCGTTGGCCCGACGCAACCCGATACTACAAAAGATCACGCTAAGGATGAAGACGAAGAACCCGAAGAACGGGAGAAGCGTAAAGAAGGAAAGTATGAATCCTGCCGTCGCCAATCCATTGGGGGGCTTGGCAACCGGACTGTCGTAGGGACTTGTCATAGCGGTCTGTATAACTACCCCCCCCCCCCCCCCGTGTCAAGTTGGAGTTGCCCCGGTTCGGTGGACACCTGATTCTGGGGGGAGCAACCTTGGGAGAAACTGGCCTGTACGGGCCGTGTGTGCAGGTACCCGCCGGCGGTCCGCAATCCGCCTCAGCCTCGGCGGATGCGGCCTCGTAGGGATCGGAAGGCGAGGGTTTGGGCCAGGAGGCCTACCGAGCTTATGGCCAGCAGGGCCCGGGCCAGGGCCCAGCCGTTCCAGCCGGAGAACAGCGAGCGCATGCCCTCCAGGGCGTAGGTCATGGGGTTGAACCAGGTGATGGCGGCCAGCCAGTCGGTCATCACCTCTCGGCTCACCCAGGCGGTGGTCAAAAACATGAAGGGGAAGAACAGCAGGAAGCTGGAGTTCACCGCGGCGGGGTTCCCGGTGCGAAGCGCGATGGCGTAGGGAAAGCCGGTGTAGGCCAGCCCCCACAATGCACCGAACAACACGAACACCACCAGGCCCGGAAACCCGGTGGCCCCGAAGCCCACACCGATGATGAAACCCAGCACGATCACCGGCACCGACATGACCACGAACAGCGTGAAGTCGGCCACCATCAGCCCCAGCAACAGGGCATGGCGGTTCACCGGCGTCATCAGCAGGCGGTCGAAGTAACCGTCGGAGATGTCGATCACGAGCGAATTGGCCCGGGACATGCCGGTGACTGCGGTCATTATCGCCACCGGAAGCTGGAACGCCTTGTAGTCGATCCCCGAAACCGCCTCGGAGGCCAGGTTCTGGATGGCCCCGATGGTGACCACCAAAAAGAACAGGGGCACCAGCATGGCCGGAATGATCGCCTCCAGGTCCCGGGGCAGCAGTCGCAGCGCCCGGTTGGCCACCGAGGCCATGTCGGTGAAGAACCCCGACGGGCGAGCCTCGATCACCGAGGCGACCGGCCGGGCCGTCCGAGCCGGGTCGCTCATTCCTCCACCTCTATCCGGGCTCCGGTGCAGCGCACCGCCTCCTGGCACGAGTCGCAGGCCGGGTCGCTCATTCCTCCACCTCTATCCGGGCTCCGGTGAGCTCGAGGAACACGTCGTCGAGCGTGGTGGGGTGGATCGACAGGTCGGATACCTCCACTCCGGCCGCCGACAACGCCACCGCCACCGGGCTTATCACCGAGGCCCCGTCGCCGGTGGCCGCGCTCACTTCGTTCTCGTAGACCTCCACGTTGCTTATGCCCGGCACCTCGCCGATGGCCGCGGCCGCCACCTCGGGGTTGCCGACCACCCGGGCCACCACCACGTCGGAGCCCACCGTGCGCTTGAGCTCATCGGGCGTTCCCTCGGCCACGAGGCGACCCTCGTTCAAAATCCCCACCCGGTGGGTCAGCATGTCGGCCTCCTCCAGGTACTGGGTGGTGAGGAAGATGGTCATGCCCAGCTCACGATTCAACCGCCGGATCTGTTCCCAGACCGTGGCTCGGCTGATGGGGTCGAGTCCGGTGGTGGGCTCGTCCAGGAACAGAACCTTGGGGTTGTGCATCAGCGCGGCGGCCAGATCCAGTCGGCGCTTCATACCCCCCGAGTAGGTGGACACTCGCCGGTCGATGGCATCCATCTCCAGCAGGGGGGCCAACTGCTCCATGCGAGCGGTGATGGATGCCCGCTCCAGACCGTAGTACCGGCCCTGAAGGGTCAGCGTCTCCCGCCCGGTGAGCTTGCCGTCGAGGGCCGCGTCCTGAAGGGCCACCCCGATGCTGAGCCGCACCCGATCGCCCTGGGTGGCCACGTCGTAACCGGCGACCGAGGCCGTCCCCGAGGTCATCGACACCAACGTACACAGCATCCTCACCGCAGTGGACTTACCGGCGCCGTTGGGGCCCAGAAATCCGTAGACCTCCCCCTCGGCCACCTCGAGGTCGAGCGAGTCGACCGCCACCACCTCTCCGTAGGTTCGGCGCATACCGCGAACAGAAATGGCAGCCACCACGACGAGCAATTCTAATGGTGGCGATCCCGGTTCTGGCGGTCCGAATAGGGACGGGACGATCCGAGCGCTGGCGATCCCGGTTCTGGCGGTCCGAATAGGGACGGGACGATCCGAGCGCCGGCGATCCGAATAGGGACGATCCGGGTGCCGGCGGTCCCGGTTCCGACGATCCGAGCGGGGACGATCCCGATGCTGATGATCCTGGCGGACGGGTGGGATAGTGTCATCGGCCATGACAGGGACAACCAGCGCCTCGGTCGGCTACGAACCGAACGGCGACGTCGCCATCATCAGGCTGGACGACGGCAAGGTCAACGTCTTGTCCCACGAGGTCATCACCGGCCTGGAGACGGTGCTCGATCAAGCGGCCGAGGAGGCCAGGGCCGTGGTGATGATGGGTCGCCCGGGCCGGTTCACCGCCGGATTCGATCTGAAGGTGATGGAGTCCGGCCCCGAAGCGGCCCGCAACCTGTTCCGAGCGGGCATGGATCTGTTCCTGAGGCTGTACGAGTTCCCCATCCCGGTGGTGGCCGCCTGCACCGGCCACGCCCTGGCCGCCGGGGCCATCTGGCTGATGAGCTGCGACGTGCGCATCGGTGCGGCCGTCCCGGCCAAGATCGGACTCAACGAGACCGCCATAGGCATGGTGCTGCCCGCGTCGGTGATAACGCTGGCCCGCGACCGGCTGTCCCCCCGCCACGTTCACTCCTCGGTTCTGCTGGCCCGGCTCTACTCGCCCGACACCGCGGTCGATGCCGGCTACCTCGATCGAGTGGTGCCGGCCGAGGAGCTGGAGGAGGCCGCCATGGCCGAGGCCGCGGCGCTGGCCGAGGGGCTGTCGATCACGG
This sequence comes from Acidimicrobiales bacterium, assembly GCA_965115985.1. GTDB lineage: Bacteria > Actinomycetota > Acidimicrobiia > Acidimicrobiales > Bin134 > Poriferisocius. Next base: position 2,441,322 of record OZ220474.1, on the reverse strand, counting down.
CGTTCGCGGCCACTCGACGCATCATCCGGGGTCCGGTGGCCGAGGCCATACGCCAGATGCTCGACGACGACACCCGGTCGTTCACCGTGGGGTTGGAGACATGAGCGGCCCCCGGATGAAGGGCTACACGTCGGAAGCGGCCCCCGGATGAAGAGCCGGCAGACATGACGGACGATCCATTGATAAAAAGGACACCAGGCGGCCGGCAGACATGACGGACGATCCATTGATGAAAAGGACACCAGGATGAGCGATCCGGTCATCGAGTTGTTGGAATCGGTTTGGGACTCCATTGCCGACCTCGGCGCGGGACTGAGCGACGAGCAGTGGGACCTGCCCACCGAGTGCCCCGGTTGGTCGGTGCGTGACCAGGTCAGCCACATCATCGGCACCGAGCGGATGCTGGCCGGGGTGGACACCGAACCCCCCGCCACTGGGGATGGGCTGGACGACATCGCCGCGTTCAACGAGGGTCAGATCGCCCCCCGACGATCCCGCCCCGGCGCGGAGGTGCTGGCCGAGATGATCGATCTCTGCGCCCGGCGGCTGGAGATGCTGCGAACCATGCCCGAGGAGAAGTGGGACGAGGTGGGTTTCACCCCGATCGGCAAGGCCCCTTACCGGACGTTCATGCACATCCGGGTGTTCGACTGCTGGGCCCACGAGCAGGACATGCGCCGGGCGCTCGGTATCCCCGGTCATCTGAGTGGTCCGGTGGTTAGACACTGCCTGGACTGGCACGCCAACAACATGGGCTTCGTGGTGGGCAAGAAGGCGGGCGCTCCCGAGGGAAGCACCGTGGTATTCGACGTCGAGGGCGACACCGGCGGCCCCCGAGGGGTGGCGGTGATCGATGGTCGGGCCAAGCCCTCGGCCCCGGCCTCCGAGCCCACCGCTACCGTGCATACCGACGTGGACACCTACAACGCGCTGTGCTGCGGCCGCACCGATCCGGCCGGGGCACTGGCCACCGGGCTGGTTACCGTGAGCGGCGACCGCGACCTGGCCGAGCGGGTGGTGCTGGCCCTGCCCTACGTGCCGTGAGCGGCGACCGCGACCTGGCCGAGCGGGTGGTGCTGGCCCTGCCCTACGTGCCGTGAGCTCGAACTCCCCGGTGGGCGGCATCACGTTCTACTGGCGACCGGGATGCGGGTTCTGCGCTCACCTGCACCGCAAGCTGGACGAACTCGGCGTACACATGGACATGCACAACATCTGGGAGGATCCCTCGGCGGCCGCCTTTGTCCGATCGGTGGCCGCCGGCAACGAAACGGTGCCCACCGTGGTGGTGGGTGACACCGCCATGGTGAACCCCACACCCGACCGGGTAATGACCACCCTGGCCCACTACGCCCCCCACCTGGTGCCCGACGACTACGAACCTCCCCGACCCGGCCCGATGGCCCGAATGGTCAACCGACTGCTCGGCGACGGCTGACAGCCCGATCACTCCGGGACTCGGCCCTCCCGGGACTCGGCCATCCGGGTCTCGAGGTGGCGAGCCCGGAGGCTGACCGAGAGATCGAAGTCGGTGCTGCCCAGGCTGGAGTCGTCCCAGATCTCCCGGTTCACCAACCACTTGGCCCAACCGGAGAACCAGCCGTCGTGGTAGGACTGGAACTGGGGAGCCCACCAATCCCGCAGGGGCAAACGGGTGGTCTGGTAATTGTCGGGATCGGGGACCGACTCCGGGTCGCCCGGCGACGAGACGAGGACGAAATCGGCGGACGCCGACGACGCCGAGGCGCTGTCGATCCACGTAAGGTTCTCGTAGTCCCGCATGTACCACAGGTTGGGCACCGAGAGGGTGGTGTCCATGGCCACCGTGATCGGGCCCTCGCCCACCGACCTGCTGTACTCGTCGAGCGCTTCGATGCGGTTCACCGTGTTCACGTACTCATCGGTGGTGTGAACCTGGGTGAGCAGTTCCCGGGGGTCGCGCTGGTTCACGTAGTTGGAGATGTAGGAGCCGTAGAGGGTGGTGGCCACAAGCCCCATCAACATCACCGCGACGACGGGGACCGCCCACACCCGCGACTGGTGTACCGCCCACACCCGGGCACGGGCCTGCCACAGCGCCAGCACGCCGTAGCCGGCCACGAAGCTCATCGGCACCAGGAGGTGAAGCGCCAGCCACGGGAATCGCTCGGCGGCCCAGGAGTACGACAACCAACTGGCCCCGGCGGTCCACACCATGAACTTGCCCACGAACGTGGGGTTGCGGAACACGTGGACGGCTCCTACCGCCGCCAGCGCGCCCACCAGATACTCGTACAGCGGGACGGCGTACAGGTAGTAGTACCACGGCTCGCCGCCCCGGTTGGTGTCCTGCTCCCCCCGCCAGTAGGTGATGCCGTCGGTGAAGCCGTCCCGAAAGCCCTCGGGATGGGTGAAGAAGACCGTGAACCACAGGGCGAAGAAGAACAGGAACACCGCCGCCGCCAGCACCCACCCCCAGGTGGGCACGCTGCGGACGATCCGCACCGCGGGCAGTTCCCCGATGGCCCGGAACCCGGCCGGTACCCAAACGGCCACCACCAGCAGTATCCCGTATACGCCCAGGGTGATGAAGACGTTCAGGTCGAATCGGGTGCTGACCACGAAGGCGATCCCCATGGGCACCAACCCGGCGGGCAACATCCACGACCACCCGGTGGGCTCGTCCTCGGTGCCCAGGGTCACCCGGACGGCCTGCTCGGCCAGAAGGGCCAGGAAGAACGATCCGAAGATGAACAGGACGATGAACGTGGTCTCCTTGACCGCGAACCCCGCGGCCAGAAGGAACCCGAGCAGGGAGGGCAGCAACAGCCGGGGGCGGTCCATGAACCTGACGATCACCACCATCATCGCCAGCGTGATGAGAGCGATGAGCGCATCCTCTCGGCCCAGTCGGGTCACATACAGCGAGATCGGGCTGAACGCCAGCACCGCGGCCGTAACCAGGGTGACGATCGGGCCCAGGGATCGGCGCAGGAACCAGGGCAGAACGATCAAGCCCACACCGGCCAGGACCGACATAAGCCGGGCGGTGGTGTGCGACTCTCCCAATAGCCAGAAGATCCCGCCGGTCAGGTAGAACCGCAACGGCCCGTGGTAGGTCGGGTCGTAGCCCTCGTAGGTGCCCTCGATGAACTTCCAGGAGTACCAGGCGTCCAGGCTCTCGTCGTGATGCAACGGCCGCTCGCCCAACTCCACGAGCCGTAGCACCAACCCGGCCAGCGCCATCGCCCCCACGGTGATGGCCAGCGCCGTCTCGGGTCGGCGGTGCCAGAACTCACGCGGGCTCCGACCCTCCAGAGGTACCTTTCGCTCACGGACTATTGCTCGCACTGCCCCTCAATCCCCCTGATAGTCGATCCAACTCGTAGCCAATCCCCCCGATAGTCGATCCAACTCATAGCCAACCCACCCGGCAGATCAATCCACCTGGTAGATGGCGTATTCGCCCTGGTTGAAGACCAGCGTTCCCCGGTCGGCCCAGAACGGCTGGTTGACGTTGACTTTGACCCCGCGCTCGATCGGCCCGACCACCACGTAGTCCACTTCGTAGTCGTCCAACAGTTCCTCGGTGCCCTCCGAGCCTCTCAGCATTGTCCGGGCATGGTCCTGGCGTTCCCCCCAGTCGGTAACCCCGAGGTCGTTGATCCAGCCCGCATATCCCACCACAGCCTGTCGGCCGCTGAGCGCCGGCACCGGGTGGGTGTGCTCGAAACCGATCAGGAACACGCTGTCGGGCGGGGTTTGGTCGCGGGCCCACTCCCCGGCGGCGATCCCGTCGGCCGAGGTGATCGGAACGGGCCATGCGTTCACCTTGGGATCCATCGCTTTCCAGACGTCCAGTGCCCCCGAGAACGTCATGATCCCGACCAGAATCACCGCGGCCGCCGCCCCCAACGTCCCCACCGAGACCAGGGGCAGGGATGCAACCGGTGACGATGAGCCTTGATCCCCGCCCGCCGCCCCGAACGTCCCCACCGAGACCAGCCTGACCACCACCGCGGCCACCAGGAACGACCCCAGCAGGATCACCGGCACGAACCAGTGGGTGTTGTTCCAGGGATGGGACGGGTCCACCCGCACGAAGTTGGGGACGATCAGCCAGAGCCACACCGGAATGGACCCCCACAACAGGATTCGGGGCAGCGTGCCCCTCCAGAGCTGGGCCACCAGCATCAGGATCAAGAACACCCCGGCGTTGCGCCACCAGAAGGTGAAGAAGTTGTCCTGGTCCACCGAGTAGTCCTTGGGTTGCATCCAGTCGCCCCCCACCCAGGTCTCCACCACGATCTCGGTGTTCAGCGGTCGGATCCACAAGGCCACCGGCACCGAGAGCACCACCGCGGGCACGACGAACCACAACCATTGCCGGCGATGATTCAACAACGCCCAGATCACCCCCAGTCCCACCGCCACCCCGAACGAATACACGTGGAACAGTGGCATCAGGCCCACCATCACTCCGGTCGCGACGAACACCCGGCGCGATCCCGACAGGTGGGCCTCCCGCAGGAGCACCACCGCGATCAACAGAAGGGAGAATCCCGCCAGGGTCGGACGCTGGGGAAAGAGGTTGCCGGTGACCGCGTTCTCCATGAGGATGTTCCCGGCGTGGTGGCGGGTGTAGTCGGTGGGCAGGTTCCACATGATGCTCCACCCGCCATCGGCCAGATCGTCGAGGAAACGCAGCCATCCCAACCCGCCGAACAGGGTGAACAGCATTACCGCGGTCGCCCCCACCGCCCGACTGTCGAACAGCCGCACTCCCACCAGGTACATGACGGGCACGAAGGCGAACGCCAGGTAGCCCGACGACACCTCCAGTCCGCCGAAGGCGCTCAACCCGGCCCGGTCGAGCATGGCCGCGAAGAAGTCGATGCCGAAGTGGTAGGGCAGCTTGTCCACCCCGAAGGCAGTCGGCAGCTCGGGGGGGAAGTTCTCGGCATGGGCGAACGACGATGCGTAGGTCAGATGAGCCTGCCAGTCGGTCCACGACGAGAGGTGGCCGGCCATCACGCCACCGGAGCCGTCGGGCACATAGGCCCGGTTCAGGATGATCACGGTGACCACCCAGGCCGGGGCGGTCAGGATGAGAAGGGGGGCGGGGTTCTCCGGGTGATAGACGGGCCGGGCCAGGCGGTGTCGAAAATCGCGACATTCCCGGCCGATCTGGTGCCCACCGGTTCGCCATCCCGTCACCGATATCGCGGCGGCCACCAGAGCGGACACGGCCACCACCCAGCCGTTCAGCCCTCCCGACACCCACCCCGCGACGTAGCCGACCAGGGTGACCGCCATGAACCCGACCACCGCTCCATAAGCCACCCTCTCCTCGATGAGCAGCTTCAGCCCGGTCAGATAGGTGAGGCCTATGCCGACGAGCACGCAGTTGGCCAGAAACAGAGCGACCCAGAACATCATCCGGCCACAAACCTAGTACCTGGGCCGCCCGGCACCGGGGGGACTTGGGTTGGAACTACTGGGGCCGCCCGACACTGGGGGGACTTGGGTTGGAACTACTGGGGCCGCCCGGTACTGGGGGGACTTGGGTTGGAACTACGGCAGCCACCGACCGCAGTAGTCCCGGGGCCAGGGCTGGGCCCCCCTGCGGGCGTACAGCAGACGGGCTCGGGCATCCTGCTCCTCGGGCGGGGCGTGGGCCGGGTTGCCGGTGCCGCCCACCGTTCTCCATGTCCGGGGCTCGAACTGGTAGGCACCGTAGAACAGGCCGTTGGCACTCTCGATGCGATAGTTGTTGCGGGATTCGCACCACCGGAGGTTGTGCCAATGACTCTCGGTGGGCTCTATCCATCCGTTGGCCGCCAGCTCGCGGTCGGCCAGATCGTTGATCTCGGCGATGTACACCACCCACTCGGCCGCCGCCACCGATTGCTTGGCATCGGCCACGCGGTCGTTCAGATACGGCAGGGCGTTGTTGAGCCGCCGAATGCGAGCCTCGGTTCGCTCCCGCTCCCCGGGCACGTCATCGGTCGACCTCAAGGCATCGTCCATCACCTCGGACACCTCCGAAAGCAGGGCATTGCGCCAAATGGCGTCGGTGGCCTCGGACACCCCCAGGACGAACACCAGATCCTCAAGATGGCCCCCCAGCATGTACTCCTGCACGACCAACTGTCGGGCCTCCCCCTCCAGCAACCGCTTGCCGGCATCGGTGCGGTTGAGTTGATCCAGCCGACCCAGTTCCAGGTTCAGTTCGTCGGTCGTGCGGTCAATGGAGGACTGAACGGCGTCGCGGGCCGCTTCGGCGGTCTCGAGATCCTGGAGAGCTCGGTTCAGATCGCGCCACGCCGGGTCGGCCGACTCGACCGCTACCGGCGAGATCGGATCGTCGTCTCCATCGCTCTGTCCATCCATCTGCCCAAGAGCGACCCCGCCGGCAGTCGCCAAGGTGGCGGCCACGGCACTGATAAGAACCGTCAGACGACTGCGTTCTCTAACCCGCAAACTCTCTCCCTGGTTCGGCTACCCTAAGGATGGTTCCGCCGCTCACTACTTCCTGGGCGGCGAGACCCCTGTTCCGTCACCAGACCCTACCGACCATGCCCACGGTATCCTCAACCGCAATGCCTCCGGCTCCGGGCTGACCGCAGTCGGCAACCGACCATGCCCACGGTATCCTCAACCGCAATGCCTGGCTCCGGGCTGACCGCAGTCGGCAACCGACCATGCCCACGGTATCCTCAACCGCAATGCCTGGCTCCCGTCCCGACGCGATCCTGATCGTGTCGTTCGGCGGACCCGAGGAGCCCGATGACGTCATGCCGTTCTTGCGCAACGTGACCCGGGGACGGGGTATCGGTGACGACCGCCTGGCCGCGGTGGCCGAGCATTACTACTTGTTCGACGGCATCAGTCCCATCAACCAGTGCAACCGTGACCTGATGGCCGCCCTGGTTGACGAGTTGGCCGGGCGGGGAGCCGATATTCCGGTTTACTGGGGCAACCGGAACTGGACACCCATGCTGACCGACGCCGTGGCCGAGATGCGCGACGACGGCATTACCCGGTCGACAGGGTTCGTCACCTCGGCCTTCGGCTCCTACTCGGGCTGTCGGCAGTACGCCGAGGACATCGACCGGGCCCGGGCGGCGGTCGGACCCGATGCACCGGTAATCGACAAGCTGCCTCCGTTCTGGGAGCACGAGGGCTTTTTGTCGGCCATGGCCGCCAATCTGGCCGTCGCCCGGGAGGCGGAGCCAAGCGCCCCCGTGGTGTTCACCGCCCACAGCATTCCCCATTCAATGGCGGCCACCGCTCCTTATCAGTCCCAGCTCGACCGGGCCTGTCTCCAGGTGGCGACCCGCACCGGAACCGACCGGTGGTCGCTGGCCTACCAGAGCCGCAGCGGCCCGCCCCGGGTGCCGTGGTTGGAACCCGACATCGGCGACGAACTCGACCGGTTGGCCCGAGACGGGGCGGACGCGGTGATCGTGGTGCCCATCGGTTTCGTGGCCGACCACATGGAGGTCATCTACGACCTCGACACCGAGGCCCGGGGGCGAGCCGACTCCTTGGGACTCCGGTTCTCCCGAGTCCCCACCGTCGGCACCCACCCCGCATTCGTGGCCATGATCGCCGACCTCGCCCTCGCTCCCCCACCACCCCCCTGCCCCACCGACTGCTGTCACCGCTAGACGGGAGAGCCTCCCAGGGCTACTCCCGGGAGCCTCGCGTCGCGGGAGCCGATCTCGGTGTTGATCCAGGTTCCTACTCGCGGGAGCCGATCTCGGTGTTGATCCAGGCTCCTACTCCCGGGAACCGATCTCGGTGTTGATCCAGGCTCCTACTCCCGGGAACCGATCTCGGTGTTGATCCAGGCTCCTACTCCCGGGAACCGATCTCGGTGTTGATCCAGGCGATGAGCTGTTGCTGGTTGCGGGTCTGGGTCAAGATGTCGCCGGGGCCGGTGAAGTGGAATACGAAGCCCTCGCCCGACTTCATCGACTGGATCGAGCGACCCTCCACCGCCCGACGCAGCTCGTAGCTAACCGTGTCGGGGAAGGCCAGCATGTGACTGGTATCCACCACCACCGACTCGCCGGCCGCCAGCGAGATCACATCGATGGCCCCGTAGGAGGCCACCACCACCTTGCCGGTGCCCTCGGCGTGAACCATGAAACCGCCCTCGCCGCCGACCATCGACTTGAACCCGCTCCACTTGGTGTCCACCCCCACCGAGGCATCGGAGGCCAGCCAGTTGCCCCGCTCGATCACCCACGCCTGCGAGCCGTCCAACTCGAGTACCCGCAGGTCGCCGGGCAGCTTGGCGGCCACATCCACCCAACCACCCTCGGCCGGGGCGGTGAAGGTGGACAAGAACAGCGACTCGCCACCCAGGATGCTGCGCTTGAGCCCCTTGAACACCCCGCCATCGATCTTGGCCTCCAGCGACATCCCCATGGAATGGGCCGACATGGCCCCCGCCTCGACCTTGACCTGTTCCCCACCGCTCAGAACGCACCGGGCAACCGCAAAACTGGGAGCATGACGAATATCTACCTGCATACCCCCACCCTACCCGCCACCCCCTCGAAATGGAACAGACCCCCACCGACGAGGGCCGGGAATCTGCACCACCCCCGGCCCCGCCGCCAACCAGGCTCAACAGCCACCCCCAGCCCCGCCACCGAGTTATGATGGCCAACATCGGATCACCAGCCACCCCAGCCGACACTGCCACCGGTGCCTACCACACCTCGGCCAACACCGCCGCACCACCGGTTGCTACCGATGCCGACATGGCCCCAACCATTCCCCCACCACCCACAACTACCAAACTAAAGAGAAAGCGCAGCACTTCTTGGATTATAATACCTATTGGGACGTTAGTTCATTGGTTAGTGATTTTTTTGGCGTTTTTGATATCCCGCTATTTACCTGAACCTTTTGCTAGTGATTTTACTCTACTTGCTGGAGTGTTTGGTATTGCTATAATACTCATTAGTGTATTTATGTTGCTTAGGAATAGACAACGGAAAGTCTAAGTAATAGTAATCGAGTAACTATCGAGGGGGTTGTTAGTTATGAGATAAAATGTTACGTTAAAGCTTTCGGGGCCATGTAGCAGGGGTCAGTGGTGGTCGTCAAGGGTGGTTACCCTCAAGATAATCGAGAGGAACACAAAGAGGCTTCGTAAGAGCTTAGTAGTTGTAGTGTTTATTGTCGTGCTTGCTATAGGAACCCCGCCATTTGCTCACCCACGATTAGGGGACTACCAATTCAAAAGGCTTTCTCATAACTAACAGTCCCCTTGATAGTTACTCGATTATTACTTTTAGGCTCCTCATCGACCGTATCTTGACCGCAACCATGCCCAAACCAATGCGCCAGGTACAATTGCACCAAATATAATTAAGGTACCTGAACCTACTATTATAAGAAGAAGATAGCGATGACTATAAAAAGGTTCGGGCAAAAAATTAGACACTGTATTTGATATAATCAGCGCAATAAAATTCCAAAAATAATATTTAATGGAACTCCAGGAGGGTTTGTACCATATCTTATTTTGTCCGGTAGTTGTGGGTGGTTAGGTTGGTGGTGGGGGTATGTCCGGGGTGCTGTTCATTGTTGGAGTGTTGGTGGTTGTCATAGGCAGTTCCTCTCAAGTAGCCGGATTATACCACGGCCAACCCTCAAATTGTAAGTCTCCATATAGGGAACCCTCAATTTTTAGGTTTCTTCGACATCCTTGTAAATGGGTTCATGTCGCGTGACCGCCGGGATCGTCCTAGTCACAGTCTCCAGGTCGTGAGCCTGCACCGCCGGAGTCACCGTAGCAAACACGGTAAGGCAAACCGTAATCACCAAACACTTGCGAAACATTTTCGTATTCCCCTCGATTATCTCTAATGGAACCACCCTTGATGACCACCACCGACCCCTGCATGGTCATGGAAGTTTTATTCTAAGATTTTATCTCTTTATATTTTCTATTCTAGTAAGCGTAATTGCTACCAATGCTGCAACAATTACACCAACTATAAAACTAATCCAATAATAAAGGCCAAGCCAATGCAATGTTCTAATTGCTGTCACTGGTATTAAAAACATAATAACAGTAAAAACAGTACTATAAACTTTGCGCAAGTTTATACGCCAAAAATGGTAGAAAGGTCTCTTTTGTTTGGTGGTTGTAGGTGGTTGGATTGGTGGTGGTGTGTTCGGGGCCGGGTTATTGTCGGCCTCGGTGGTATCGTCCGTTGGTGGTGGGGTGACCATCAGAACATTTTAGCAGGGGTCGGTGGTAGTCATCAAGGGTGGTTCCCTACAAATAAGCCGGACTTTTCGTATCAGCGACAACCCGCAGCCAGATTTAGAGAGAACCAGAAACGAAGCCCGGTCATATCTAGGTCTGGCCGCAGAGGGAACGAGTCTCGCGGGTTTTGTCGCTGATATCGGGGAAGGTACATGGTTTGTCGGGGGAGCGCAAGAAGCGGAGTTTAGCTGGAGCACCGTGATCGCCCACACTCACATGCAGTTCCAGGCTTGGCGAGGAAGCAAGAAGTGAGTCAGCGGGGGGTTTGGTAGGGCGGTGGTGGTCGGGGCGGTGACCTGCGGGGGCAAGGGACGGCTTCTCCAGGGTTTCGGGCTGTCGGTGGTGATCGGAGCGGGAACCGCTGCGGCTCCCTGTGAGCGGTTTGGTGAGACAGGGGGGGCAGGGGCCACTTAACTCAATGTGCATCCTCGACCTCGGTGGTGGTGAGGAAAGATGAACTTCAACGGAGGTCGCGACGGGTTGGGTTTCAAGTTCCGAGTCGGTATTAGCAAGTATCAGCTATTTTCAATTATCTATAAACAATTTTTCGTGGTGACCAGGGCTCACAGTAGATGTTGTCACAGGTGTCGGTAGACTGGTGGGCATGGATTTGAAGCCTCTGACCAGGGACAAACTCGCAGCGGTGCAGCCCGCTCCCACGGGCGGGGCCGGTTCGGGGGTGCATATAGACACAGTGGATGTGGCCGGGTTGGACGATGCCGGTTTGGACTCACGGCTGCGGCTGTTGGGCAGTGCCCGTAATCGTTTGGATGGGTTCTTGGCCGAGGCGGTGGCCGAGAAGAACCGCCGCACCGGTGCGTACGACACCAAGGAGGCTCTGAGGGCCGGGTTGCGCCAGTCGGGTCGCAAGGCTCGACGCATCCTGGAGGACGCCGAACAACTGGAGGAACTACCGACCACGCGTGACGCGTTGGTGGACAGTCGTATCACCTCCGAGCACGCCCGCATCCTGGGCCGAGCAGCCAAGGCCGGACCTTTGGACGAAAAAAAGATGGTGGCCGCCGCCGAAACCGAGTCTCCCGATCAGTTCCGCCGCACGATACGCGATCATCAAGACGAGTTGGTCGGCGACGACGGCACCAAACGACTGGAACGGCAGAGGAACGCCCGCATGGCCACCTTCGGCGAGCAAGAGGACGGCATGTGGTGCCTGTACGCCTTGTTCGATCCTGTGACCGGGCAGCGCATCCGAGCGGCTCTCAACCAGAAAACGGACATGGCCTGGTACGCGACCACCGGCCGTGAGCGCCTCGATGCTCGTCATCGTCGGGCCGATGCCATTGCGGAGTTGTTGACCCGCACCACCGAGCACGCCGATGGTGGAACCAGCCGGGAGCGGCCCCAGCCCACCAGCCTGGTCATCATCGCCGACTACGACACCATCGACCAACAACTCGGTCGGCCCCGCCTCTCCGACGGCACCCCACTACCGGCCGAGAAGTTCCACGAACTCGCCTGCGATGCCGAGATACTGCCCGGCATCTTCAACGGCGACCTCGAATGCCTGTCGCTGGGCCGCCAACGACACCCCAGCCCCCAACTCCGAGCCACGCTCGTAGCCCGCGACCAAGGATGCGTAGGCTGCGGCAAACAACCCGAATGGTGCGTCAGCCACCACATCGAACACTGGCACAAAGGCGGACCCACCCAGGCCAACAACTTGGTGTTGGTCTGCCACGACTGCCACCACAACATTCACCACCAAAACTGGAAAGTCGAAAAACACCCCGACACCCGCCGCCACCACCTACGACCACCCTGGCAGAAACCGCCCAAACCCGCAGGCGACAGTCAACCCCCCAACCACCGGGACGATCGGTCCGTCATGAGATCTCCTCATACACCCAAACCCACCGACAACAACCAGCCTCCCAGCCCCCCGCTGCGACCGACCCGTCACAACCCCCCAACACCAACCCCAAGACGCTGAACAACCAGCCTCCCAGCCCCCCGCTGCGACCGATTCGCCACAACCTCCCAACACCAACCCCGAGACCCTGAACCGGACCCCAACCGGACCATTTGAAAGATCACCGGCGGAATCAAACAAAAGTCAGATGTTGTTGTCCCCACTCTCCCAGTAGGGGGCCCGCAGTTCTCGTTTGAGCACCTTCATGGCCCCGGACAGGGGGAGGGGTTCCGAGCGGAACTCCACGGATTTGGGCACTTTGTAGCCGGCAATGGATCGGCGGGCGTGTTCGCAGACCTCGTCTTCGGTCAACTCCTGGCCCGGTACGGGAACCACCACGGCATGGACCGCCTCTCCCCATACCGGGTCGGGAATGCCGATCACCGCCACCTGGGCGATGCCCGGATGGGTGGAGATGGCGCTCTCCACCTCGGAGGAGTACACGTTCTCGCCGCCGGAGACGATCATGTCCTTCACCCGGTCGACCAGGAACAAATACCCCTCGTCGTCCAGGTAACCGGCGTCGCCGGTGCGGTACCAGCCGTCCCGGAACGCCTCGGCGGTGGCCTCGGGCTTGTTCCAGTACTCCTTCATGAAGTTGCCGGCCCGGGCGCACACCTCGCCGACCTCCCCATCGGGCAGAACGTTGCCGTCCTCGTCCCGAATGGACAGGGTGACCCCGAACAGCGGGCGACCCACCGACCGCAACCGGGGGCTGCCGACCACGTGGTCCTCGGGGGGCAAAAAGGTGAGCACCGACGAGCACTCGGTCATTCCGTAGCCCTGAAGCAGGCTCACATCCGGCAGGTGCTCCAGAAGGTGGTCGAGGATGGCCTCGGGCATGGGCGAGGCCCCGTAGACCAGCTCGCGCAGAGAACCCAGCCGGTCGGGTCGGTACTCGGGGTGCTGGATGCACATCCCGATCATGGTGGGCACCATCACCGTCTGGGTGACCCCCTCGGCCTCGATGAGGTTCATCACCCCGGCCGGATCGAACGCGGGAATGGTCACCATCTTGGACCCGGCGGCGGGAATGGACAACAAGCTGGCCATGGAGGCGGCGTGGAACAGCGGGGTCTGGCTCAAGAACACCTCGCTGTCCACCAGACCACCCAATCCGATGACCACGTGGTACACGTTGAGCATCTCGGCCCGCTGCTGGATCAGCACTCCCTTGGGCAGGCCGGTGGTGCCCCCGGTGTACATGAGCACCACCGGATCGTCCTCCTCGGGCTCCGGGGGGACGATGTTGTCGCCCGCGGCGATCAAGTCCTCGTAGGCCACGTCGTGGGGCCCGTCGCCCGAACCGATGAGCACCACGGTGCGGATGGGACTGCTGCCGCCGGCCGCCTCCATGGCTTTTGCGAACGGTTCGGCGAAGAAGGGATCCACGAACGCCACCTCGGTGCCCGAGTCCCGCACGATGTAGTCCAGCTCGGGGCCGGCCAACCGCAGGTTCAAGGGATTGATGACGCCCGCGCCCAGGTAGCAGGCATGGTAGAGCTCCAGGTAGGCCGCACTGTTGAGGGCCATGATGGCCACCCGGTCGCCCTTTTTGACCCCCAGTTCGCTTCCCATGGCGTTGGCCAGTCGGGTGACCCGCTCCCCGTGGGCCTCGAAGCTCGCCCGGTGGCCGCCGTCGACAATGGCCTCCTTGTTGGCGTACCGTTCCACTGCCGGGTAGAACAGCCGGTGATATATCAGCTCTTTCATGGGGCAACCGTAGCGCGACAAGAACTGATCGAACAGGGACAAGGGAGGCAACAATGAGCATCGAGTCCACGGTGCAATGGTTGAAGGATCGGGAGTTGATCAAGGATCTCCCCCAGCGGTACGCCCGGGGAATCGATCGCATCGATTTCGACCTGGTGCGATCCAACTTCCACCCCGACTGCGTCGTCCACGGGACAGTGGTGTCGGGGCCGCTGGACCCCTACCTGGACTGGACGGAAAAGGAGCTGGCCAAGTTCGAGGCCACCCTGCACGTGATGGGCAACCAGTACGTGGATCTGGTCGAGGGAGCCGACGAGGGCCATGTGGAGACCTACGCGGTGGCCTACCACATGCAACCGGAGGAGTCGGGCATCGATGATCTCGTCCTGGGGCTGCGCTACTGCGACGACGTGGCCCGATTCGGCGACCGCTGGCTCATCACCGCCCGAACCGCCGTACCCCAGTGGGTGCGCGGCCCGGTGCCCGAAGCCCCCGACGAGCTGCGAAGCGACTGGCACGGAAAGAGCTTCCGCCATGGGTGACCGGGCGGTGGTCCCACCGTCGGGAACGGTTCGGCCCCGCCCAGGGTTCCGCCATGGGTGACCGACCGGTGGCGTTCGTCACCGGGGCCAGTCGGGGGATCGGCAAGGCGTGTTCGGTGCATCTGGCTCGGGCGGGTTTCGACGTCGCGGTGTCGGCCCGGACCGTCCGGGAGGGCGAGGAGCGGGAGCATTCGTCCACCGTCAAGCGGTCGGACACCTCGCCGCTGCCGGGCAGCCTGTCGTCCACCGCGGCCCTGGTGGCCGAGGCCGGGGGCGAGGCGCTGATCGTGGCCGCCGACCTGCTCGACGACGCCTCCCTGGGGGCCGCGGCCGCCACGGTACTGGAACGTTGGGGTCGGGTGGACGTGCTGGTGAACAACGGACGCTATATCGGACCGGGCCACATGGACCGCCTGCTGGATACCCCCATCGAGCTGCTGGACCGCCACCTGCGGGCCAACTGCCTGGCCCCGCTGGTGCTGACCAAGGCGTTCCTGCCCCGAATGATCGAGCGGGGACACGGCACCATCGTGAACATCACCTCGGCCTCGGGCTATGCCGATCCCACCGCAGCGGCCGGGGGCGGGGGATGGGGCATGGGCTACGGCATCAGCAAGGGGGCCTTCCATCGGGTGGCCGGGTTCTTGGCCGTGGAGCACGGCGACGACGGCATCAACGCCTTCAACGTGCAGCCCGGCTACATCTCCACCGAACGCATCGCCCAGGACATGGCCCAGTTCGGCTTCGACGACACCGGTCAACCTCCCGACGTGATCGGCGCGGTGGTGGCCTGGCTGGCCACCGACCCCGAGGCCCGGGAACTGAACGGCACCAATGTGGAGGCCCAGTTCTTCTGCCACGAGCGGGGTCTGCTGCCCGGCTGGGACGGGCCGGAGCCCAACACCGCCGCCATCCGCTACGACCTGAGCGGTGCCGTCCTGGCCGACAAGGAGGCCCGGCTTCTGGCTGAAAGCACCCCCGAGGGGTGACCGCCGAACCCGAGGCGACTGCGGCATCAACCACTGGCAACCCCCACCGGCAATCATCGGCCGGTACCGAGCCCGAAGTGACATCCACCACCCCACCGGACGAACGGCTGGAACCGGCGGCAATGACCACCACCCCACCGGACGAACGCCTGGAACCGGCGGCAATGACCACCACCCCACCGGACGAACGGCTGGATCTGAGCGTGGTCATGCCGGTACACAACGAGGAGGGGATCATCGCCAAGGTGGTCGATGACTGGCTCGGGGTTCTCGACCGCCTGGGAATCCGCTACGAGCTGGTGACCATCGTGGACGGGGCCACCGATGCCAGCGAGGAGATCCTGCGGGAGGTGGCCGAGCACCACCCTTGCCTGGTGGTGGACGTCAAGGCCAATAGCGGACACGGGCCCACCGTGCTGCGGGGCTACCGACGGGGGGTGATCACCGCCGACTGGGTGTTCCAGACCGACTCCGACGACGAGATGCCCGCCGACGCATTCGGCGAGCTGTGGAACCTGCGCCGCGAGGTGGACGCGGTCATCGGCATCCGCACCAATCGGAACCAGTCACCGGGGCGGCGGGCCATCTCCCGGGTGGCCCGGTTCACCGCCCGAGCCGCCTTCGGCTGCAAGCTGGCCGACGTGAACTGCCCCTACCGACTCATGCGCTCGACCGTGCTGGCCCGGTTGGTGGCGCTAATCCCCGACGACACCTTCGCCCCCAACGTGGTGCTCTCGGGGATGCTGGCCCGATCCGGGGGCCACCTGGCCGAAGTGCCCGTGCCCCACCGGGATCGCACCACCGGACAGGTGTCCATGCTCGGCCTGAGAGCGCTTCGAGCCGCCGTTCGTTCCTTCGGCCAGACCGTGCGCCTCAGCCGCACCCGCATCCCCGCCGCCCCAACACAACAACTATGACCCGCCCGCACTGATTGCCCGCGGCGGTGCCGGATTGCCCCATAACCGTCACCGCCACCGGGTACCGTCACCACCTTGTCGGTATCCAGGCGGTGCCGGATTGCCCCATAACCGTCACCGCCACCGGGTACCGTCTAATCGGGCGCAACAACCCTGTTTCGCCCCCGAGAAACTGCCAAGGCAATCATGGCCCAACCAACACAGTTATCACTCCCCACCGGGTCCGACGACCCCGGGAGCGGGGTCGATTTCGCCCGCGATCTGGTGAACGTCCCGGTGGCCGACGAGATGTCGGAGTCTTTCCTGGCCTACTCCCTGTCGGTCATCACCTCCCGGGCCATCCCCGATGCTCGCGACGGTCTGAAGCCGGTTCAGCGCCGCATCCTCTACTCGATGCTGAACATGGGGATCCGCCCCGACGGACCCCACCGCAAGAGCGCCCGGGTGGTGGGCGACACCATGGGCAAGTACCACCCCCACGGGGACGCCGCCATCTACGACGCCCTCGTGCGACTGGCCCAGGAGTTCTCCCGGCCCGTCCCGTTGATCGATCCCCACGGCAACTTCGGCACCCCCGACGACCCTCCGGCCGCCCCCCGCTACACCGAGTGCCGCCTGGCCGAGGCGGCCATGGAGATGCTGGCCGAGATCGACGAGGACACCGTGGATCACCGGTCCACCTACGACGGGGAGAGCGTCGAGCCCGAGTGCCTGCCGGGGCGATTGCCCAACCTGCTGGTGAACGGCACCACCGGGATCGCGGTGGGCATGGCCACCAACATGGCTCCCCACAACCTGCGGGAGGTGGCCGAGGCCATCAGGCTGGTGATGAACAAGCGCCGCCCCAAGCCGACCATCGACGAGTTGCTGGAGGTGCTGCCCGGCCCCGACTTCCCCACCGGGGGAAGGATCATCGACCTCGAGGACGGAGGGTTGCGCCAGGCCATGGCCACCGGCCGGGGCTCGTTCCGCATCCAGGCCAGGATGAACCCGGTGCGGCTCACCCGCAGCCGCTGGGGCATCGAGGTCACCGAGCTGCCCTACATGGTGGGGCCCGAGAAGGTGGTGAAGCGCATCAACGATTTGATCGTGGACGGCAAGCTGCCCGGAGTCCACGACGCCCGCAACCTGTCCGACCGCCACCACGGTCTTCGCATCCTCATCGAATGCGAGCCCCACGTGGCTCCCGAGAAGCTGTACCACGACCTGTGCCGTCTCACCCCCCTGGAGGAGACCTTCGCGGTCAACAACGTGGTGCTGGTACACGGGGTGCCCACCACCGTCGGCCTGGCCGATCTGTGCCAACACTACATCGACCACCGCCTCGACGTGGTGGTGCGCCGCACCCGGTACCGCCTGGGACGGGCCCGGGACCGCCTCCACATTCTGGAGGGGCTCATCATCGCCCTGGACAACATCGACGAGGTGGTGGCCATCATCCGGGGGTCCGACGACGCCGGGGTGGCCCGCCGGCGGTTGCAGGACGCCCTGGAGCTGACCGAGACCCAGGCCGCTCACATCCTTGACATGCAGCTTCGGCGACTCACCGCACTGGAGAAGCAGAGGATCATCGACGAGCGCAACGAGCTGATCGCCCTGGTCGAGGAGTTGGAGAAGCTGCTGGGCTCGGAGCCGCGCCGGCGCACGGTGGTTCTGAGGGAACTGGACGATCTGGTGGAGCGGTTCGGACAGGATCGCCGCACCGAGATCGTGGCCCACCAGGACGCCCCGGTGTACGAGGCCACTCCGACGGCCGAGCTGACCGCATCGACCGATGGGCCGTACGTGATCACGTTGTCCACCACCGGAGTCGTGGGGCGGGCCCCGGTGGGGGGACGTCGTCGATCCCGGTTCGGACGACACGACGTGCTGGCCGCATCGGTGGAGGCCGATGCCACGGACACGATTCTGGCGGTGACCTCGGGGGGGCGGGTCGTCGCCTCGTCGGTCTCGTCGCTCCCCGAGGTTGCCGGTCGCAGCCGGGGGGCACCGGCGTCGGAGGTGTTCGGCACCATGCGCAGCGAGGCGGTGCTGACCCTGGTCACGCCGGGCGACGATCCTCTGGTGATGGTCACCACCTCGGGCACGGTGAAGCGGGTCGATCTGTCCGAGGCCGACCGGGGCCGGATGACCAAGCAGATCATCAAGCTGAAGCCCGGCGACCGGGTCGTCGCCGCGTTCTACGCCCCGGAGGCCGCGGAGATGGTGCTGGTCAGCGCCCAAGGGCGGGCACTGCGAGCTCCCGTCGCATCGGTTCCGGTGCAGGGGCGGGGCGCAACCGGGGTCGTGGGCATGAAGCTGCGAAACGACGACCGGATCATCGCCGCCGGAGGGGCGAGCGGGAACGAGGCGGTCATCGCAGTGGGTACCGGGGGGTCGGTGGCCATAACCCCGGTGACCGACATTCCGGCCACCGCTCGGGGGGGGCTGGGCACGGCATTGGCCGGGTCCGGGGAGGAAGAGCCGGCCATGGCGGTGGTGGCCCCACCGGCCGACCTGCTGGCCGAGGTGGACGAGAACGGGAAACCGGCCAAGACCCCGGTGCCGCTCCCCCGGCCCAGCGAGGACGTCGATCACGCTGCGGTCCTGAGCGTGGGGAGGCCCCGATGGTGACCCGAACCGACTCCGCTTCCCCCGCCCCGAGCCGAGACGTCAACCTCCTCACCGCGGCGCAGGCCGACAATGGCAATGGCAATGGCAACGGCAACGACAAAGGCAAGAGCAACGGCCGCGGCAACGACAAGAGCAACGGCGGCGGCAACGACAAGAGCAACGGCCGCGGCAATAGCAAGGGCAACGGCCGCGGCAAAGGCAAAGCCAAAGGCCGCGTCCGCTACGACGCCGCCGACATCGTCACCCTGGAGGGGCTGGAAGCGGTTCGCAAACGCCCGGGGATGTACATCGGGAGCACCGGCGGTGACGGCCTCATGCATCTGGTGTGGGAGCTGATCGACAACGGGGTGGACGAGGCCGGGGCCGGATTCGCCACCCGTATCGACGTGACCCTCCATGCCGACGGTTCGATCGAGGTGGGCGACAACGGTCGGGGCATCCCGATCGATCCGCACCCCACCAAGAAGGTGTCGGCCCTGGAGGTGGTGCTCACCGAGCTGCACTCCGGCGGCAAGTTCGGGGGCGGGGTCTACAGTGCCTCCGGCGGGCTGCACGGTGTGGGGGCCTCGGTGGTCAATGCCCTGTCCACCCGGCTCAGGGCCGAGGTGGACCGGGACGGGGCCACCTGGCAACTCTGGTTCTCCGGCCAGAAGGCGGGCCAGTTCGTCGGGGACCGCTTCGTCGGGGGCCACAAGCTCCGCAAGGCCCGCACCACCCGCAGAACCGGCACCCGTATCCGCTTCTGGCCCGACCTGGACATGTTCGACCCCGATGCAACGGTGGACTACGAATCCATCAGGGAGCGAGCCCAACAGGCCTGCTTTTTGGTACCCGGATTGCGGATCACGCTGGAGGACAAGCGACGGGGCCACGACAACGAGCCGGTCGATCTGATCTCCCACGGCGGGCTGGCCGACCTGGTGGGCCACCTGTCGACGTCGGAGACCGTGACCGAGATCGTCTCCATTCCCGGGGAGGGGGCCTTCGAGGAGAAGGTCCCGGTGGACGGAGCCATGACCATGGTGGAGCGCCGGTGCCAGGTGGACATCGCCATGCGCTGGGTGAAGGACTACGACACCCGGGTGGCCACGTTCGTCAACACCATCCCCACCCCCCACGGCGGCACCCACCTGACCGGCTTCGAGAGGGCCCTGACCCGGGCCATCAACGACAGCCTGCTGGCCGACTCCAAGAAGCTGGCCCGCCTGGCCAAGCAGGGCCACGACCGGGCCCAGCGGGAGGACGTGCAGGAGGGCCTGGTGGCCGCGATCAAGGTCACCCTGCCCGAACCGCAATTCCGGGGCCAGACCAAACAGGAGCTGGGCACCCCACCGGTGCAGTCCATCGTCTACAACGTGCTCAAGGACGGGTTGGAGAGCTGGTTCCAAACCGGTCCCAAGAGCCATGTGACCGCCTTGCAGTCCAAGATCGTCGACGCGGTGGTGACCCGGGTGTCGGCCCGTCAGACCCTGGAGAACCGACGACGGGCCGCGTCGTTGGGCTCCACCGGGATGCCCGACAAGCTGGCCGACTGCCGGGTCCACGGCCCGGATTCCGAGTTGATCCTGGTGGAGGGCGACTCGGCCGCCGGGCCGGCCAAGGCCGGGCGCAACGCCGAGAACATGGCCATCCTCCCGCTGCGGGGCAAGGTGGTGAACGCAGCCAAGTCGTCGGTGAAGCAGGTGCTGGACAATGCCGAGGCCCAGGCCCTGTTCACCGCCATGGGGGCCGGTTCGGGCGACGGCTTCGACTTGGCCAAGGCCCGGTACGGGCGCATCATCATCCTGTGCGACGCCGATGTGGACGGCAGTCACATCCGCTGCCTGCTGCTCACCCTCATCCACCGGTTCATGCGTCCGATGCTGGAGGCGGGCCGGGTGTTCGCCGCCCAGCCCCCGCTGTACACCGCCAAAGTGGGCGACCGAACCCATCGGGCGTGGTCCGATGCCGAGCGGGACCAAAAAACCGCCGAGCTGGCCCGGGGCAACCGCAAGGCCGAGAACATTCGTTGGTCCCGGTTCAAGGGGCTGGGAGAGATGGACACCGACGAGTTGGCCGAGTGCGCCCTCGACCCGACCACCCGCACCCTGCGCCGGCTCACCCTGGACGACGGCACCGCCGCCGACGAGATGTTCGAGACCCTGATGGGGTCCGACGTGGGCCGCCGCAAGGACTTCCTGGTGGCCCACAGCAACCTGGTCGACCGCGACGCCCTCGATTTCTGACCTTCACAAGGGGATAATCCACATGACCATCACCAAACCAGCAGCACCAGCCGCCGAGGCCACCGACGAAGAATCGCGGGAAACCCCATCGGAGGTCCTGTTGGAGATTCCCGAGCGCTACACGCCCAAATATCTTTCGCCGTCCAGCGCATCCTCGTTCCGGGAGTGTGCCCGACGGTGGAAGTTCCGCTACGTGGATCGCCTGCCCGATCCTCCCGGCGAGGCCGCGGTCACCGGCACCTTCGCCCACATGGTGCTGGAGAGGTTGATGCAGGAACCGGTGGAGAACCGCACGGTGGAACGGGCCAAGAAGCTGGCTCGTGAGCTCTGGCCCACCATGGAGGCCAGCTCCGATTACCAGGGACTGGAGTTGGACGAGCGGGGCGGACTGGACTTCCGCATCAACGGTTGGAAGGCCATCGAAGGCCTCTGGGAATTGGAGGATCCCCGCGAGGTGAGGGTCGCAGCCACCGAGCAGGACGTTCGGGTGGAGGTAAACAAGGTGCCGTTCCGGGGCATCATCGACCGGGTCGACGAAACCGACGAGGGCCTGGTGGTTACCGACTACAAATCGGGCAAAGCCCCCTCCGAGCGGTTTTCGTCCAACTACGTCACCCAGATGCTGCTTTACGCGGCGGCATTGACCGAGGCGGAGGGCAGCAAGCCGGTGAAGGCCCAATTGCTCTACCTGGGGCAGAAGGTGGTCGAGGTCGAGATCACCGACGAGAACCTGGACGAGGCCACCACGGAGCTGCGAGCCACATGGTTGGCGATCCTGGATAGCTGCATCTCGCAGGAGTTCTCGGCCACCGTGGGCCCCCTGTGCGGTTGGTGCCCCTTCGTCGCCCATTGCCCCGAGGGCACCGACCACGTGCTCGAGCGAGATGCGGCGGGCAAGCTGCGGGCCGACGCTCCGGCGAGGGAACTGATTTCCGGGACCCGTTCCGAACCAGCAGGCTGAGCCCGGCCTGAACGCTGGGGACATCGGGCGGGACTGATGGCTCTTCGCGTTTGGGCGAGGGTTCGTGGGTTCTGATTCTTGTGGTCGGGGTGGAAAAACGCCCGGCGGTATGGCAAGGTAGGCAAGGAGCGAGCCGACCGGAGGCTTGCTCGAAGGAGATACAATCATGACCAAACACAAATTGATTTTCGTTGCCTTGGCGGTGGCGTTGGCCGGCTTCTTGTTCGCCGGCTCCGCCTCGGCCCAGGACGGCCAAACCATGACGGTCGATCCCGCTTCGGTACCGGAAGCCGGCACCTACGACTTCACGATAAGCGCATCGGGTTTCACCGTTTCCAGTGTGAACCTTGCGGTGTGCAACACCGGCGATACGTCTCTCATTACCGACATGGCGGGATTGACGCAGTATTGCGGAGGTCTTGGGGTGCCTGTGAGCTTGGAAGGCGGCACCTACTCCGACACAATCGAAGACGTGGAGGTCGGCGAAGACGGCGTGACCTTCTTGCTGTTCCAATTGGTGCCGGATGGGGAAAGCGCCAGTGCTTCGGTAATGATCGGCGGTGACATGGATGACATGGACATGTTGCCCAATACCGGTTCCAACGCTCCGCTGATCGCCGTCATCGCTGTGTCGGTGTTGCTTGCCGGCCTGATGGTGCTCGGCCTCAGCCGAAGACTACGCACCCTGTAGCGTTATTTTCCTGAACTGAATACTCGGTGCCCCGGACCTTCCGGTCCGGGGCACCGGTCGTTTGGGGGCCGGAATATTGGTTTGGCATGGTTGTTGGCCGGTAGCGATTGGCTGCTGTTACCAGCAGTTTCCTTGCTCGGTGGAGCCGGGTCCGGTTTTCTGCCCCTACAACCGGTGATCTCGTTGGGGGTGTGTCGGCGGCCCTCGTCGAGGGCTCGAACCCCGAGGCGCACGATGTGGAACGGATCGACGGCCAACGAGGCATCCCCGGCGAACCCGACAAACAACTATCCTCGACCACCAAGGGCCTCCCGACTCCTCGACTACGTGACAGTCACAAGAACCGGCGAGCACAAGAATCGGCGAGGCCCCCACCCAAAACATGGATACCCCTAAAACACCCCCCTCCCCGCATAAACGCGAAGAGCCGGACTGACCCAATGCTCGACCGGGAGCTGATCGACTGGATCGGTGGGGGACGCCAGGCGGGATCCACCCGATGAACAACCTCGACCGGGAGCTGATCGACTGGATCGGTGGGGGACGCCAGGCGGGATCCACCCGATGAACAACCTCGACCGGGAGCTGATCGACTGGATCGGTGGGGGACGCCAGGCGGGATCCACCCGATGAACAACCTCGACCGGGAGCTGATCGACTGGATCGGTGGGGGACGCCAGGCGGGATCCACCCGATGAACAACCTCGACCGGGAGCTGATCGACTGGATCGAGCATCGCTGCGGGCAGTCGGTCGTCGAGGCGGTGCGGATACCGGGAGGGGCGTCCCGCCAGGCGTGGGTGGTGGGCTTGCTGGACGGCCAGCGCCGTTTTTTGAGAATGGACAACGGAACGTCTCCGCTGACCATCGTGGGATACGACCTGGCCCGCGAGGCCCGGGTGTACGACTGGCTGGCCGACACCCCCGTGAGGGCGGCCGCATCCTACGGTGCCGACCCCGATGGACGAGTCCTGCTGCTGGAGTTCCTCGAGGGCGCTCCGGGGCCGCTGGACGAGGCGGAGGTGGCCCAGGACTTCATGGGTCAGGTGAACGCCCTCCATGCTCTGGAACCGCCCGATCACCTGGAGGTCGACGACCTGGCCCGGTGGACTCGCATCTACGACGAACACTGCCCCGAGGCCGATCCACTGATCGACCTCGGTCTGCGCCACCTGGCCGAGGCTGCGCCCGGGCCGCCCGAGCGGGCGGTGCTGGTTCATGGTGATCTGGGGCCGGGCAACGTGATGCACGACGGCCGGCGGGTGACCGGACTGTGCGACTGGGAACTGGCCCACGTCGGTGACCCCATGGAGGATCTGGCCTGGATAACGGTACGGGCCATGCTCACCCCGTTCGTGGACGTCGATACCGCGTTCGGCTGGTACGACGGCCCGGTGGACGTCGAGCGGGTGCGGTACTGGCAACTGGCCTGCCAGGTGCGCAACCTGGTCGGGTTGGGGGTTCCGGGTACCGCCGGTGGCGACCCGGGCATGGGCAAGCTGTTCGCCGTTCTCCATCGGCGAGTGACCGCCGAGCTGGTCTGCCGGGCCCTGGGGGTGGTGGTGGAACCCCCGGAGCTGCCCGAACCCCCCGACACCGAGGTGAGCGACATCTACGCCGCCGTTCTGGACGACCTGCGCACGGTCATCACCCCCGCCCTGGACGGGTACGCCGCAGTCCGGGCCAAATCAATCGCCCGCCTGGTTCGCTACCTCGACATGGTCGACCGCATCGGCCCGACACTGGCCGAACAGGACCAGGCCGACCGACATCACCTCGACCTCACCGACGACGCCCAACTCGCCCACTACCTGGCCCGAAACGCACTCCGAGAACAAGCCCTCATGGCCCCCGCCATGGGCCGCCTGGCCCACACCCAACTCACCCACTTCTGACCCACCCCTGCCCACTTGTTGAGGCCGCACAGGAGCCATACGGATGCCATATAGGAACTGTCACTGCCTTACCTACACTTGGGGGTATGGCCTTACGAATCGAATACACATCGTACGGTAGACCTGCTTGCGAGCAACTCGAAACGCTGGTACGCGAATACAAGAACGACGACCCCTTTCGAGCAGTCACCGTGGTTGTGCCCACCAACATGGCCGGTGTGGCCATCCGGCGAGTCATCGGGGCCAAGAAGCGGGGAATTGCCGCGGTGAACTTCCTCAAGCTGTTCGACCTGGCCGAGCGGCTGGCCGGTTCTCGGGTGGGTGGAGAGGATGGGCGCAGGCCGCTCCCCGGACCGGTGATCGGCGCGACCGTGAGAAACGTGCTGGAGACCGACCCCGGCCTGTTCGGGGCCTCGGCCCGCCATCCCGCCACCGAGCAGGCCCTGGTGCAGGCCTACCGCGACCTTCGCGACCTGACCGACCAGGAACTGGACATGCTGGCCTCGCAGAGCCGACGAGCCGCCGAGGTGGTCCGCGTCCACCGCCAGGTGAGGGACAGACTGAAGGGTCGCTGGTGCGACGGCCAGGATCTCAACCACCTGGCCATCGCCGCGCTGGAATCAGAACCGATCGAATCAGAACCGATCGACGACGTCCTCGAAGAACTCGGCCCGGTGATAATCCACCTCCCCCAACGGGTCACCCGGTCCCAGGGGCGCATGATCGGTGCCCTGGCCCGCAGAACAACGGTCGCGGTGGTTGCCGGACTCACCGGAAACCACAAGGCCGACGCCGCCGTGCGGGAGTCGATCGGCCGCATGGGGGAAGAACCTCAAGCCGACGCGGGCATCAGCCCTGCCCACGGACAACGAATCATCAGCACCGCCGGTGCCGACGAGGAAGCCGACGCGGGCATCAGCCCTGCCCACGGACAACGAATCATCAGCACCGCCGGTGCCGACGAGGAAGTCGACGCGGGCATCAGCCCTGCCCACGGACAACGAATCATCAGCACCGCCGGTGCCGACGAGGAAGTACGGGTGGCGGTTCGTGAGGTGGTCAACGCAACCCAAGAAGGCATTCCCTTGGATCGAATCGCCGTCCTCAGTGGCAGCGGCATGTCCACCATCCGCCATTTGCAGGATCACCTAACCGCAGCCGGCATCCCGTTCAACGGCCCCAGCGGACGCACACTGGCCGAATCGCTGGTGGGACGGGGAGTGCTGGCCCTGCTCAATCTGCACAACCGCGACTTCCGTCGCGACGAGGTGTTCGACCTGCTGTCGGTGGCGGCCCCCTCCCCGATGGCTTCGACCGAGACCACCGGACAGACCCGACCTGTGGGCATCCCGGTGGTGGCCTGGGAGCGAGTGGCCCGCCGAGCAGGAGTGGTTCGGGGCACCGAGCAGTGGAGGGCCCGGCTCGGGGGCTATGCCCAGGAGCTGCGGGAAGCCGGGGAACGAGAGCAAGACGATCCCGACCAGACCGAGAGATGGGCCGAGTGGCACCGGCGAGAAGCCGACCACACCGACTCCCTCGCCCGGTTCATGGCCGAACTCATCGACGACCTGTCCCCCGATCCCGAACCGACCACCTGGGAAGCGTGGTGCCAGTGGATCAAGGACCTGATCGGCAAGTACCTGGCCGACGACAGCGCCGTGGCCGCCTGGCCCGAGTCCGAGCAGCATGCGGCCGATCAGATCCAAAACGTCCTCGATGGCCTGGCCAACCTGGACCGGATCGAGGCATCTCCCCGGCCGACTGCCTTCCGCCACGCCTTGACCTCGGAGCTGGCCACCCCCACCAAGCGCACCGGCCGGGTAGGTCACGGGGTGCTGACCGAGCTGATCGGTGCCTCCACGGGAATGGAGCTGCGCCGGGCGATCCTCATCGGCATGGCCGAGGGAACGTTCCCCCACAGTCCCGCCGACAACCCCCTGCTTCCCGACCGGGAACGCCGGGCCACCGGCGGCGACCTGACCCTGATCTCCGACCGATTGGACGAACAGCACCGCCACTTTCTGGTCGTGCTGGCTTCAACCGAGATCAGCACCCTGATCTACGCCCGAAGCAATTCGCGAGAGGCCTGTGAACAGTACCCGTCCCGCTGGCTCCTGGACACCGCCACCGCCCTGGCCGGACAACCGGTGGACAGCACCAACCTGGAGAGCCTGGCCGGCGACCGGACCCCCGAATGGTTCGAGCACGTCCCTTCGTTCTCGGGGAGGGTGCTTCACGCCGATTTCCCCGCCACCGCCCAGGAGTTCCGGTTGCAGGCCATTGCCCATGCGAACCAGGCCGGACGGCCCCCACGCCAACAACCCTTGAGCCCCGACCCCGTCGCCCGCACGAACCAGGCCGGACAGCCACACGAAGACCCCGACCTTGTCGCCCATACGAATCAGGCCGAGCAGCCACCCCTAAGCCCCGACCCCGTCGCCCGCACGAACCAGAGGGGATACCAGGTGCCGGACGATGATCCGATCCTGGCCCGGGGAGCCGAGATGATGGCCGCCCGGGCCTCGGATCGGTTCACCCGCTTCGACGGCAACCTGGCCGGCCTCGACACCGCCGGACTGATCGGGGACGCAGTATCGCCCACCAGCCTGGAGATGTGGGCCGATTGTCCGATGCGCTACCTGTTCCGGCACGTCCTGCGGGTGCAGGCCGCGGATCAACCCGAGGAACTGTCGGAGATCTCGGCCTCGGAGAAGGGCTCGCTGATTCATCGGATCCTCGAACTGTTCCTGTGCGAGCAACTGGAAGCCAGCCGGGTTCCGCCACCGGGCCAACGCTGGAGCGGGGAGCAGCAGGACCGGCTCGTCGCCATCGGGACGCAGCAGTGCGAGGAGGCCGAGGCCCGGGGGCTGAC
This sequence comes from Acidimicrobiales bacterium, assembly GCA_965115985.1. GTDB lineage: Bacteria > Actinomycetota > Acidimicrobiia > Acidimicrobiales > Bin134 > Poriferisocius. The sequence continues at coordinate 2,413,699 of OZ220474.1, read as the reverse complement.
CGGCTCGCCGGTGTTCTGGGGCTACGACCGAAGCCGGATTCTGTTCGATCTGCGCCGCTTTTTGATGGAGGACTACGAGCAGCGTCGCCGGACGGGCGTCACCACCATCGCCGGCGAGTTGGGGTTCGGAGCGCCCGACGACGATTTGGAGGCGGTAACCGTGGAGCTTCCCCGCGGTCGGCAGGTTCGGTTCAGGGGCCGGGCCGATCGGGTCGATCAGGGCCGGGGCGACAAACTGCTGGTCACCGACTACAAGACCGGCAAGGCCGATGGCTACCGGGACCTGGATGCCCGCAGCCAGAACGGGGACCCCGTCCAACGGGGAACCCGGCTCCAGCTTCCGGTTTACGGGTTGGCCGCCCGGGCACTCACCGAGAACCCCGATGCCCCGGTCACCACCCAGTATTGGTTCGTCACCGAGGACGGGGGGTTCCATACCTTCGGCTACCCGCTGGACGACGGAGCGATGGATCGTTTCCGCACGGTGGTGGACGCCATCACCGAGGGCATCGAGGCCGGGGTGTTCTGCGACCGACCCCAACCCGATCGTACGGAAGGGCAGTACAGCCAGCGTTGCGACTACTGCAACGCCGACCGGCTCGGCACCCAGGACCGCCGCCGGGAGTGGGAGACCATGCAGGAACGAGACGAGCTGGCCGGCTACCGCCATCTGGCCGAACCACCCGATGACTCGGAAGAAGAACCGGAAGAGGAACCGGACAAACAATGACCTCGCCACCCCCCGACGACACCGCCCGCGACCAGGCCGACCGGGAAGCCATCGCCACCGAGCTGGACTCCACCTTGTTCGTGGAGGCCGGGGCCGGGTCGGGCAAGACCACCGAGCTGATCAACCGGGTGCTGGCCCTGCTCGACTCCGGGGTGGCCATGGAGAACATCGCGGCCATCACCTTCACCGAGAAGGCCGCCGCCGAACTGAGGAACCGCCTGCGCCGGCAGCTCTCCGCCTCGGGGGAACACTCCGAGGCCCTCGACCATCTGGACGGCGCAGCCATCACCACCCTCCACGGGTTCGCACTCCGCATCCTTTCCCAGCACGCCATCGAGGCCGGACTACCCCCCCACCTCGAGGTGAGCCCGAACGAAACGTTCGAGGACCGTTGGGAGGAGTACCTGAGCAAACTGCTGAGCGATCCCGATCAGGAGCATGCCCTGGTCATGGCTCGAACCCTGGAAATAAAGTCGAGCCATCTTCGGGATTTGTCCCAATTCCTGGACAACAATTGGGACCTGGTGGCCCAGCGAATGGGGGAAGTCCCGCCTCCCACCGGCCCGATCGAGCTTCCCGATATTCGCGGCCTTTCCCTGCCCGAGAGGTTCACCGAAATAGCCGCCCTGGAGTCCTACTGTCGGGATCCCTCCGACAAGATGCTGCCCAAGCTGAGAACGATCGGCGAGCGGGCCGAGTTGTTGCACGAAGCAGGGTCAGACCGAGAACAGATGCTCCGCATACTGCTCTTGCCCGGGCTGAGCTTCACCAGAGCGGGCAGGAAGAACAACTGGCCCGACGAGGACAGCGGGTTGCCGTCCTTGAGCGAGGTGACCGACCGTCTGGCCCAACTGGGTGGAGCCATCGAGGATCTGAGGAACCGCGTGGCCGATGGGCTGATCCGGCGGCTGACCCTGGTACTGGGAGCGTTCACCCTCGAAGCAGCCGAGGACCGCACCCACAAGGGGGTGCTGGAATACCACGACCTGCTGGTTCTCACCCGAAACCTGCTGCGACACCCCGAGCACGGCCAGGAAGTGAGACGGACCCTGGCCCAGCGCTACCAACGACTGCTGCTGGACGAGTTCCAGGACACCGACCCCATCCAGATAGAGCTGGCCAAGCTGATCGCCGCGCCCCCCGACGACACCCGGGACTGGCCCGAATTGCAGGACGAGCCCGGTCACCTGTTCTACGTGGGCGACCCCAAGCAGTCCATCTACCGATTCCGTCGGGCGGACATCGCTCTGTTCGCCCGGGCGGGACAATCCCGAACCGCGGTTCGCAAATCGCTCACCCGCAATTTCCGCACGGTGGAACCGATAATTGGCTGGATAAACGCGCTCTTCGACGGTTTCATGACCGCACCCAGCAATCCGAAACTGCTGTACGTCCAACCCGATTACCAAGCCCTGGATTCGGTTCGGGGACGGCCACCGATGGGACCACCGGTGACGGTTCTCGGCCACGAGCATCCCCCGAAAACCAACATTCGTTCCCTACGAGAGATCGAGGCTCGGGAGGTGGCCCAGGTCGTGCTGACCGCCATCGGCCGGCACTGGTCGGTGAGCAGCGGCCGGGACGAGAACGGTCGGGACCACTGGCGACCGGCCAAGCTGGAGGACGTCTGCATCCTGGTGCCGACCCGCACCTCGCTGCCCCAACTCGAGGAAGCGCTGGAGCAGCACGACATCCCCTACCGCATCGAGGCCGGTTCGCTCGTCTGGACCGGCAGGATCATCCGGGAGGTGATGGCCACGGTCCGAGCCTTGGCCGACCCCACCGACGAGGTGTCCCTGGTCAATGCCCTGCGCTCCCCGGTCTTCGGTTGCGGCGACGACGACCTGTTCGACTTCAAGGTGACCCACGAGGGCCGATGGAGCTACATGGCACCACGACCCGCGCTACTGCCCGAGGATCACCCGGTGGGCGAGGCCATGGCGTGGCTGGCCGACCTGCACTCCCGGGTGCGTTGGCTGGATCCCAGCGAGTTGCTCGAGCGAATCGTGCGGGAACGGCGACTGCTGGAATCAAGCTGCTTCGGCCCCCGCAGATCCCGAGACGTGTGGCACAGCCTCGGCCTGTTGATCGACCAGGCCCGCCGGTTCGAGGAATCCGGCGGACGGGGGCTGAGGGAGTTCGTCGCCTGGGCCAACCGCAAGATCGACGAACGAGCCCGGGAACCCGATGCCATCCTGTCGGAGACCGATGACGACGCGGTTCGCATAACCACCATCCATGCGGCCAAGGGCCGGGAGTTTCCCATCGCCATAGTGTCGGGAACCTACGCCCAGGGACGATCCACCCCACCCACGGTGCTGTGGCCCCCCGAGGGCGGGTTCGAGGTCGGTTTCAACAAAAAATTGCGAACCAAAGGATTCAACCAGTGCGAGGAGCATGAGAAGACCATGGGGAGCGCCGAGCAGATACGCCTGCTGTACGTGGCCCTCACCCGGGCTCGGGACCACCTGGTGGTATCCACCCATCGTCTGGAGAGAAGCGAGAGCGGACGCGGCGGCCCCTCCATGGCCGACATGGTGGCGGACCACGCAGCCGAGCTTCCCCCAGCAGAGCTGTGGTTCGGCCGCCTGCATTCCCAGCAATCCTCCGCCAAGTTCAAGCCCGACTGGGAGAGCGAGCGAGAGGCTGCCCTGGATCGTGCCAGGAAGGCATCCGCCACCAGCCCCTCGGCAATTGCCCGAGCCGAGGCCGAGACCGGAGGAGTCGTACCTGTCGCTGCCCCCGACGATCCCGACCACCTCGACCTCGACCAGGACGCCCACCTGCTCGGTAGCCAGGACCACCGCCCCGACGACCCCGACGTCGACCAGGACTCCCCGCGGGTGATTACAGCGATGGTCGGACTCGACCACCTCGACCTCGACCAGGACGAACCCGGCGACGACGATCGGCGATCCTCGGGGTCCAGGGGTCGGGGTGGTACGAAGGTGGGCCGAGCGGTCCACGGCGTGCTGCAAACCGTGGGGTTGGACGTCGACCCCGCCGGCCTTTTGCCGGTGGCAGAGACCCAAGCCGAGACCGAGGGCATCCCCGGGGACGTCCGGACCGTGCGCTCACTGGCCGAATCCGTTCTGAGGTCGGGCACCGTCAAGGAGGCCGCCGTCGCCGATCACTGGAAGGAGCTGTTCGTGGCCGCCCCGGTGGAAGGGAGGGTGGTGGAGGGCTACATCGATCTGCTCTACCGTTCCGACAACGGATTGGTGGTGGTGGACTTCAAGACCGACGACATCCACGACGACGAGGCCCGACGAGCCAAGATCGACCGCTACAAGCTCCAGGTGGCCGCCTACTGCCTGATGGTCGAGCAAGTGGTGGACGAGCCGGTGGCCCGCGGCATGCTGGTGTTCGCCCGCAAGGGCCAACCGGCCGAGGAGGTCGCCATCACCGACGACGACCTGGCCTCGGCCCGACAGGAAGTGCGCCGGAGACTGGAACAATGTTCACTTTCATAGTGATGGCCGTAGCCAAACCCCTCTGCATGCCCACCCTGCGCCGGAGACTGGAACAATGTTCACTTTCATAGTGATGGCCGCGGGGCTGGGGTCGCGTTTCGGCGGGACCAAGCAACTCGCCCGGGTGGGACCCCGGGGCGAGGCCTTTTTGGACTTCGCCATTACCGATGCCCGGGCCGCGGGGGCCGACCGAGTGGTGCTCATCGTGCGAAGCGACATCGAGGCCGACGTGAACCGACACTTCGAGGCTCGCGGCGGACTACCCGCCGATCTGGAGGTGACCTTCGTGCGCCAGGACGAGCACGGCCCTCCCCGCCCGAAGCCATGGGGCACGGCCCACGCCGTGCTGTCGGCCGCCGGGGCGGTGACCGGCCCGTTCATGGTGGGCAACGCCGACGATTACTACGGCCCCACCGCGTACACCGCCCTGGCCCGAGCCATGAGAACAATGGCCGACAACGAGGCCTGGTTGTGCGGCTACCACCTCGACCGCACCCTGCCGGCCGAGGGCTCGGTGACCCGGGGCGTGTGCCGCGTGGACGGTGATCGTCTCACCGGCATCACCGAACAGGAGGGGATATCTCGAGCCGGCAACGATTTTCCCGCCGACACCCTGGTGTCCATGAACCTGTGGGCCTTCCCCCCCGGGTTCATGAACAGCCTGCGGGACGGCTTCGCCCGCTTCCTCGAGGAGAACCGCCACAGTCCCACCGCCGAGTACCTCCTCCCCCGGGCCGTCGCGGCCCGAATGGAGGCCGGGGCCCTCACCGTCCGGGTCGTCACCACCGACGAATCCTGGATCGGGATCACCAACCCCGAGGACCTGGAGATTGCCCGCACCCTCCTCGGTTCCCGCCGATAAACCCCGCTCCTGCACCGCGTCACCACCGACCTCCTCGGTTCCCGCCGATAAACCCCGCTCCTGCACCGCGTCACCACCGACCTCCTCGGTTCCCGCCGATAAACCCCGCTCCTGCACCGCGTCACCACCGACCTCCTCGGTTCCCGCCGATAAACCCCGCTCCTGCACCGCGTCACCACCGACCTCCTCGGTTCCCGCCAATAAGCCCCACCCGTGCATCCGTGCGACAATCGGGTCGGTGCCCGAACTACCCGAGGTGGAGACGATCCGCCGGCAACTGGTGCCCCGACTTCGAGGACGGCGCATCCGGGCCGCCCACAGCCATCCCTCGGACAAGTTCACCCCGGCCCGGGCCGCCGTCGGTACCACGATCCAGGACGTCAACCGCCGAGGCAAGTACCTGATCGCCCCCCTGGACGACGGACGGGAACTCATCGTCCACCTGGGCATGACCGGCTCGCTCATGGTCAGCACCGCCGACAGCACCGACAGCACCGAGGATCCCCACATCCGGGCATGGTGGCAACTCGATCACGACGAGCGACTGGTCTTCCGGGACGTCCGCCGCTTCGGTCGGATCCGGTGCGTGCCCGAGGGCCAGTACGACACCATCCCCACGTTGGCTGCTCAAGGCCCGGACGCTCTCAGCCCCGAGTTCACCACCGAGAGCCTCCATCAGGCCCTGCGCCGGAGCCGCCGACGCATCCCCACCCAGTTGTTGAGCCAGAAGCCGGTGGCCGGTGTCGGCAACATCTACGCCACCGAGGCCCTGTGGATGGCCGGGATTCACCCGGCCGAGCGCCGGATCAGCCGGGGCGCGGCCACGAAGCTCCACACCGCCCTCGTCCAGGTTCTGGAAGCCGGGCTGGCCAACGGTGGCACCACGCTTCGGGACTACCGCGACGCCGACGGCGGCCGGGGAAACCACCAAAACGCCCTGGCCTGCTACGGCCGCTCCGGCCAACCGTGCCTGCGCTGCGCCACCCCGCTCCAACACCGCACCTACGATGCCCGCACTCTCACCTTCTGCCCGCAATGCCAGTCGCGCTGACCGAGACAACCCCCCAGAAGATGACCGATGCCCGCACTCTCACCTTCTGCCCGCAATGCCAGTCGCGCTGACCGAGACAACCCCCCAGAAGATGACCGATGCGCCTCACTTTCCACCCCGCAATGCCAGTCGCGCTGACCAAGACAACCCCCCAGAAGATGACCGATGCGCCTCACTTTCCACCCCCCAGTGCCGGCCGCGCTAACGTGCGCGGCAGCAAAGGGGGGAGCATGAGCGATGGGATGACCGACGAGCAGAAGGAGGCGTTCGTAGCCGAGCTGCGTCGACAGGTCGGCCGCACCGGCACCCCGACCACTGCTCGTGATCCGGTCAACCAACCCATGATCCACCACTGGTGCGACGCCATGGACGACGCCAACCCCCTATACACCGATCCCGACGCCGCTCGCCAGGGCCCCCACGGGGAGATCACCGCCCCTCCGGCCATGCTCAACGCCTGGACCATGATCGGGCTGGTCCCCCGGGAGGACGACCCCCAGGATCCCGCCTCGGGGGTGTACGCCATGCTGGACCAAGCCGGATACGTCGGCGTGGTGGCCACCAACTCCGAGCACGTCTACCACCGCTATCTCCGGCTCGGCGACCACCTCACCGGAACCGTGAAGCTGGTGGAGGTCTCGGACGAGAAGCAAACCGCCCTGGGCATCGGCCACTTCGTGACCACCGAGGCCGAGTACCACGACCAGCACGGCGGCCACGTCGGATCCATGTTCTTCCGCATCCTCAAGTTCCGCCCCGGCACGGGACGCAGCAGCGCCACCGCCGGCAGCACCAGTGGAAAAAGCGGCACCAGCAGCAGTAGCACCAGCAACGACACCGGCGAGCGGCCGCCGCGCCCCCGCCCCGGTCGCAACCAGGATACCGACTTCTTCTGGGAGGGCAGCCGGGTCGGTGAGCTGCGAATCCAGCAGTGCCGGGAGTGCGGGTATCTCCAGCACCCGCCCGGTAACCGCTGCCCGGCCTGCGGGGCCACCTCCATGGGGTACCGCGTGGTCTCCGGTAGGGGCACTCTCTATTCCTACGTGGTGGCCCACCACCCCCGGGTCCCCTCGTTCGACTACCCGCTGAACATCGGACTGGTCGAGCTGGAGGAGGGTGTCCGCCTGGTCACCAACATTACCGACTGCCGATCGGAACAGCTCAAGGTGGGCATGCCCCTCGAGGTCTGGCACATGCCGACCCACGAGGACGTGAGCCTGCCGATGTTCCGGCCCGCCCGGATCCCCCGCAATCCGACCACCCTCACCCTCGACGAGGTGAACGTGGGTGACGAGCTGCCGCTGTGCCCGATCCCGCTCACCCCCACGTTGATCGTGTCCACCGCCATTGCGTCACGCGATTATCAGGACGTCCACCACGACCGGGACATGGCGATCCGCAAGGGGTCCGAGGACATATTCATGAACATCCTGACGTCCAGCGGCCTCTCGGCCCGCTACATCGGTGACTGGGCCGGTCCCGACGCCATCCTCAAGAACCTGAGGATCCGCCTCGGTGCCCCCAACTATCCCTACGACTGCATGACCCTGTCGGGGTCGGTAACCGCCAAGCAGGAGGTCGATGGAGTGGGAACCGCCGAGGTCTCCTTCCAGGGCCTGAACAGCCGAGGACCGCACGTGACCGGAACGGCCGAACTGGTCCTCCCCGGTCGTAGGAGAACGCCATGACCCTGAAATACGCCTACCACTGCGCCATCGCCGGCATCGGAGCCACCCGGTTCACCAAGGAATCGGGCCGCACCCCCATGGCCCAGGCGGTGGAAGCCTGCCTGGCCGCCTGCGAGGACGCCGGCCTCCCCCCGGAGAAGGTCAACGGCATGGTGACCTACTCGGCCGAGCAGAATCCCGAAATAGAGTTGGCCCGCAACCTGGGCGTCGAGGAGCTGACCCACTTCTCCATGGTCCATCATGGGGGCGGGGCGGCCTGCGGGGTGGTCGCCCTGGCCTGTCAGGCCGTCTACTCCGGGGCAGCCGACTACGTGCTGTGCTACCGGGCCTTCAACGAGCGCTCCTGGCATCGGTTCGGTACCGGGGTGCAGGATCGGCCCGCCGGGGCCGAAGCCGCCGAGGTCAGCTTCTCGTGGAGCTCGCCGTTCGGGCTGGTCACCCCGGCCTCCTGGGTGGCGATGTTCGCCACCCGCTACATGCACGAGTACGGAGCCACCTCCGAGGACTTCGGCCGGGTGTCGGTGGTGGACCGGTCGTTCGCGGCCACCAACCCCCACGCCCACTTCTACCAGCGGCCCATCACCCTGGAGGACCACCAGAACAGCCGCTGGATCGTGGAGCCGCTGCACCTGCTGGACTGCTGCCAGGAGACCGACGGGGCCCAGGCCCTGCTGGTGACCTCGGCCGAGCGGGCCCGGGACCTGAAGCAGAAGCCGGCCGTGGTCGCCGCCGCCGCGCAGGGCGCGGCCGAGGACCAGCACATGATGAGGAGCTACTACCGGGACAGCATCACCGGCATCCCCGAGATGGGGTTGTGCGCCCGCCAGCTCTACCGGTCCAGCGGCCTGTCGGCCGATGACGTCCGGACCGCCATAATCTACGACCACTTCACCCCACTGGTACTTCCCCAACTGGAGGAGTTCGGCTTCTGCGCTCGGGGCGAGGCCAAGGACTTCATCCGCGACGGCCATCTGGAGCGGGACGGCCGCCTACCCATCAACACCAACGGCGGGCAGCTCGGGGAAGCCTACATCCACGGTCTAAACGGCATCGCCGAGGGCGTGCGGCAGATCCGGGGCACCTCGGTGAACCAGATCGACAACGTGCAGAACGTGCTGGCCACCGCAGGCACCGCCGTCCCCACCAGCGCGCTCATCCTCTCCCAACCCCGCTGACCCCTCGCCCCCACCAGCGCGCCCCAACCCCGCTGACCCCTCGCCCCCACCAGCGCTGCCGGTCGCCGCTGACCCCTCGCCCCCACCAGCGCGCCCCAACCCCGCTGACCCCTCGCCCCCACCAGCGCTGCCGGTCGCCGCTACCCGTTGAGCCCGGTGGGTTGTGTATAGTGCTGGCTGGCAAAATATTCGGCCACGGAATAAGAAAAGAGAGGCCCCAGCCATGGAATTGAGTCATGATCGCAATGGTGATGTACTGGTCGTCAATGCTTCCGGCCGGGTGGACGGATCCAACGCATCCGATCTCCTCGAGTCCCTCCAGGGCTTGTTCGATCCCGGCGACCAGAAGGTCATCCTGGATCTCGGCGGCCTCGAATACATAAGCAGTGCCGGGTTGCGGGTACTGCTGATGGCGGCCCAGGGCCTCGACAAGCAGAACAAGTCCTTCAGCATCTGCTCGTTGTCGGAGACCGTGGGCGACGTATTCCGCATCAGCGGTTTCGACCAGATCATCAACGTATTTCCATCGGTGGAAGACGCCAAACAGGGGTAATCCCTTGCATCATCCCTACAGAATCCTGGTCGTCGACGACGAACCGGACCTCGAACCTCTGATCCTTCAGAGGATGCGCCGCAAGATCCGCTCCAACGAATACGAGTTCGTTTTTGCTCAAAATGGGGTGGAGGCGTTGGAAAAGCTCAACGCCGATCCGACCATCGATATGGTGCTGTCGGACATCAACATGCCCAAGATGGATGGCCTCACCCTGCTCCAGCAGCTTCCCGGGGTTGATCCCAATCTCAGGGCGGTGATCATCTCCGCCTACGGTGACATGGACAACATCCGCACCGCCATGAACCGGGGGGCCTTCGATTTCGTAACCAAGCCCATCGACTTCGACGACCTCAAGATCACCATCACCCGCACCTTGGAACACTTGGCCGAGTGGCGGGAGGCGTTGTCGTCCCGAGACCAACTGGTGGCCCTTCAGAACGAGCTGAGCATTGCCAGCCAACTCCAGCAATCCATCCTGCCCAAGACCCCCCCGGCCAACGACGGATACGAAGTGGCCGCCAACATGGAACCGGCTCGCAATGTCGGCGGCGACTTCTACGACTATTTCACGCTCGAGGACAAAATCGGCCTCGTGGTGGCCGACGTGTCCGACAAGGGAATCCCCGCGTCGATGTTCATGATGTCCAGCCGTACCGCACTGAAAGGGGCGGCCATCGGTGTCCGAGACCCGGAAATGGTGCTGGGCGAGGTCAACAACCAACTCCATCAGGACAACCCCACCTTCATGTTCGTGACATTGATCTATGCCCTGTTCAACCCGGACACCGGGTCGTTCACCTATTCGACCGCGGGCCATGACCCCCCGCTTCTGGTCGGCAGGGACGGCACGGTCACCGAGTTGCCGCTCACCGATGGTGTAGCCCTGGGGGTCGCTCCCGACATCACCTACTCCCAGGAGACGATCACGTTGGCCCCGGGGGACACCATCGTGTTGTTCACCGATGGGGTCACCGAGGCCATGAACGCCACCAGCGAACAGTTCGGTATGCATCGTTTGACCGAGGTCTTCAACGGTCACCCCCCCGACAGCGCGTCGGCCGCCAACCAGGCGGTGTTCGAGAGTGTGAGGAGTTTCACGGGCGACGCCCCCCAGTCCGACGACATCACCTGTCTGACGCTTCGCCGCCCCTGATGGCCGCCTCGATCCTCGCGCCGACCGTGGGAGCTAGTCGCTCGATCCTCGCGCCGACCGTGGGAGGTAGCCGCTCGATCCTCGCGCCGACCGTGGGAGGTAGCCGCTCGATCCTCGCGCCGACCGTGGGAGGTAGCCGCTCGATCCTCGCGCCGACCGTGGGAGGTAGCCGCTCGATCCTCGCGCCGACCGTGGGAGCTAGCCACTCGATCCTCGCGCCGACCGTGGGAGCTAGCTGCTGACATGCAGCGATCGCTGCGCTTCTCTCTCCCTCTGGAACAGGGTGAACCCTCGTCCGTCCTGCCGGAGATCGAGAATGTCCTGGAAGAAATGGCCGAGGCGGAGAACTGGCCGGTGACGTTGACCATGCGGGCCAATCTGATACTGGAAGAACTGGTGCTCAACACCCTCACCCATGGGGACACCAGCGGACTCACGACCATCGACCTCGAGCTGGAATCCGACGACGGAGCGCTGACCATCCGCGTGACCGACGACGGAGCCCTCTTCAATCCACTCGAGGACGCCCCCGAGCCCGACCTGACGTTGTCACTGGCCGAGCGCCCCATCGGTGGTCTGGGGCTCTATCTGGTGCGGACCTTGGGCCAGGATTTGGAGTACCACAACGAGCACGGCCGCAACCACCTCAAGCTGGTCGTGCTTCCCGAGTCGTGAAACCCGCCGGCCGGAGGAAACCCCGCGCCCTGCGACCAGTAGGACTCGTCCCCAAACCCCGCGCCCTGCGACCAGCAGGACTCGTCATCAAACCCCGCGCCCTGCGACCAGTAGGACTCGTCCCCAAACCCCGCGCCCTGCGACCAGTAGGACTCGTCATCAAACCCCGCGCCCTGCGACCAGTAGGACTTGGAGTTGCCCCGGTTTGGTGGACACCTGATTATGGGGGTTCGGTCCCTGGGGAAGGAGGCTCGTATGGGTCGTGTGTCGAAGTATCCGCCTGAGTTTCGTCGTGAGGCGGTGGCGTTGGCGGTGTCGTCGGGTCGTTCGGTTGCTGGGGTGGCCCGGTCGTTGGGGATCAGCGAGGGAACGCTGTGGAACTGGGTCAAGGCCGATCGTGAGCGACGCGAGCGAGCGGCCGATCCCGAGGCGTTGAGCGTGTCCGAGCGTGAGGAGTTGAAGAGGTTGCGCAGGCGGGTGGCTCAGCAGGAGATCGATTTGGAGATTCTGGGGAAGGCGGCCGCGTATTTCGCGAGGGAGACGAACCGGTGATCGGCTACCGGTTCGTCCACGACCACCGAGCCGAGTACCGGGTCACCGATTTGTGCCGCGTCGCCGGGGTGTGCCGGTCCGGGTTCTACGCCTGGGCCAAAAGACGCCCGTCCAGGCGTGAGACCTCCGACGCCGAGCTTTTGGTCGAGATCCGCGAGATCCACCAGACCTCGAGACGCACCTACGGCTCCCCGAGGATCCACGAGCAGCTCCGCCGCCGCGGTCACCGCGTGGGCCGCAACCGGGTGGCCCGCCTGATGCGAGCGAACCGCCTGGTGGGGGCGTGTTCCCACCGTCGTCGCCGCGATCCCGGCGCCAAAACAGTGCCCGCCGGGGACCTGCTGGACCGGGACTTCACCGCCGAGGCTCCCGACCGCAAATGGGTGGCCGACATAACCTCGTTCGGTTGCGCCGACACCAAAGTCCACCTGGCGGGAATCCTGGACCTCTGCGACCGCACCCTGGTGGGCTGGTCCATCGCCGAGCACCAAACCACGGACCTCGTCGTCGACGCCTTGACCATGGCCATCGCCCGCCGCCGACCCGAACCCGGACTGATCCACCACAGCGACCACGGAACCCAATACACCTCCATGGCGTTCAGCGACCGCCTCGCCCAAGCCGACTTCGTCGGCTCCTGGGGAAGCGTCGGAGATTGCTACGACAACGCCGCCATGGAATCGTTCTGGGCCACCCTCAAAAAAGAAATCCGCCACATCCACGGCCCCTGGGAACACCTCCACCACACACGACTCCGAACCATCCTGTTCGACTACATCGAAGTGTTCCACAACCGCCAACGCCACCACAGCTCACTCGGCCACCGCACCCCCGCCCAGACCTACACCCACCACCAAGCCGCATGAACACCACTACAATCCAGCAAAACAACCTGTCCACCAAACCGAGGGAACTCCAACTCGTCATCAAACCCCGCGCCCTGCGACCAGTAGGACTCGTCATCAAACCCCGCGCCCTGCGACCAGTAGGACTCGTCATCAAACCCCGCGCCCTGCGACCAGTAGGACTCGTCATCAAACCCCGCGCCCTGCGACCAGTAGGACTCGTCATCGCCGCGCTGGCCCTCATCGCATCGGGATGTCGATCGGGGGGGTCCGATCCGGTGGTTCCTCCTTCAACGCCCCCGCCGACTCCCGAACCGACCTTGGTGGACCCGGGAAGACTCGGGGTTTTCGACGACCGGGTGGTTTTCGGGCAGTCGGCAGCCCTGAGCGGGCCGGCTCAGGAACTGGGCATCAACATGAGGCTCGGCATCCAGGCAGCCTTCGAGGAGGTGAACCGCCGGGGCGGGGTGAACGGACGTCGCCTCGAGTTGACAACCCGCGACGACGCTTACGAACCCGAGGCGGCCATAACCAACACCCAGGCCCTCATCGACGAAGAGCGGGTTTTCGCCCTCATCGGCGCGGTGGGCACACCGACTTCGCGTTCGGCCACCCCGGTGGCAGCCGATGCCGGGGTCCCCTACGTAGCTCCGTTCACCGGAGCGGGCTTTTTGCGCAACGACGGTCAGGACAACATCGTCAACCTCCGGGCCTCCTACGCCCAGGAGACCGAGGAGATGGTCGAACGTCTCACCACCGATGCCGGCATCAGTCGTATCGCGGTGATGTTCCAGGACGACTCGTTCGGGCGGGCCGGTTACAACGGGGTGTTGGCCGCACTGGGGCGGCGAGGAATGGTCCCGGTGGCCACCGGCGTTTACCCCCGCAACACCACCGCAGTGAAGTCGGCGCTGCTCGACCTGAGACGGGGCGATCCCGAGGCAGTGATCCTGGTGGGGGCCTATCAACCGGTCGCCGCCGTCATATCCTGGGCCCGCCACATCGGCTTCGATCCCATATTCATGACGGTCTCCTTCGTGGGCAGTAACGCGTTGGCCACCGAGTTGGGGACGGGCGGGGAGGGTGTTTACGTCACCCAGGTGGTTCCGTTCCCCCACGACAACTCCATCCCGGTCGTGGCCTCCTATACCCGAGCCCTGGCCGGGTTCGACCCCGAAGCCGAACCCGGTTTCGTGTCCCTCGAGGGATACCTGGCCGGGAGGCTGGCCATAGCCGGACTGGAAGCGTGCGGTTCCGATCCGACCCGCGACTGCTTCCTGGAGAACCTATTGGGTGCCGGTCGGATCAGCATCGACGGATTCGTGCTCGACTTCGGCGAAGAAGCAGACCGGGCAGTGGACAACCAAGGTTCGGATGCCGTCTTTTTGACCGTCCTGGATGCCAATGGCCGCTACCGATCCGCTAGTGCTCTGGGGAGTACCAGCCCGTGACCGCCACACCCGACCCAGAAACCCCCGAGATCGAGAACCCCGACACCGGGGAGTACCAGCCCGTGACCGCCACACCCGACCCACAAACCCCCGAGATCGAGAACCCCGACACCGGCGCTCAACGTCCGGCCGCCCATCGACGGATTTCCACTCAATTGTATGCCGGGATCTTCGGTGCCGTTGTTCTGACCATCGTAGCCAGCGTCGTGAGTTGGATCTCGTTCACCAACGTAAGCAGAAGCCAGAATCGAGTGAACCAGGAAAGCGTACCCGAGTTGGCCGGCGCATTTCGGCTGGCCGAATTGAGCAGCGCTCTGGTGGCAGCCGCTCCCAGACTAACCACGTCTTCCCCCGATCAATTCTCGACCATCTCCGCAGAAGTCACCACTGCCCAACAGGAGTTCAAGCAGAATTTTGAACTCCTCGCCGATGAGAACCCGGGAGACGTACACGTTGAAGCAATCCGGGAATCCGCCAGAACGTTGGAGACGAACATCACGACCATAACTGCCGATATGCCCCACTACTACGGCTTGACCGGAGAGATCGAAAAACTCCAGAACCAGATTCCGGCTCTGAGCGATCAAGCCAACAGCATCATTCTGCCCGCCATCGACGACCAACTCTTCTTCCAGGTAACCGGATATCGAGACTTCGTTTCCGAGCCCACCGATGCCGCCACTCGCACATCGGGAGACGAGCTGCTCCTCTATCGACACTTCAACGCGTTGCAGGCCGACGTTGCCCAAGCATCCGAATTGATGGGCAGCGCTCTGATTGCTTCCACCGCCGAGTTCGTCGAACCTCTACAGGAGAGCTTCGAGTCGGTGGAGGATCGCATCCGGATCAGCCTGTCCGCGGTGGCCGCGTCGGAAATGATCCCGGGACTGGAATCAGCGGTGAACCAGCTACTGGCCCTCGGCAACGGGGAGCAAAGCGCCTTTGAGGTATCGGTCGACCGCCTGAAGATCATCGAGCGCCAGAACAACCTTCTGGCTCAGAACCAAACCATCGCGGTCGAACTTCTGGAAGAGGTCAACGCCCTCGTGGACGCCGCCCGGGCCGGGGCCGACGAGGCCACCGAGAACTCCGCGCAAACCATCAGCACTGCCCGAATCCTGCTGGTGATCATCAGCGTTATCGGTGTCATCGGTGCCGGCCTGATCAGTTGGCTCTTCGTGGGCCGTGTCCTACTGCGCCGAATCGGCCGCCTGTCCAGTCGCATGCGAACACTGGCCAAGGGGGAGTTGGAGGAGGAGGTGGAGGTCAGTGGTCGCGACGAGATCGCGGAGATGGCCTCGGCTCTTGAGGTGTTCCGTCGCCACGCCCTGGAGATTCAGCGGTTGAACCTGGTGGAGGAACTGGCCCAGGAACTGGGCGAGCGCAACAACGAACTTCAAGCCGTGCTGGAGGAGTTGGGCCAAGCCCAGGATCAGATCGTCGCCCGGGAGAAGCTGGCCGCGCTGGGAGAGGTCACCGCCGGAGTGGCGCATGAGATCCGCAATCCGCTCAACTTCATCAACAACTTCTCCGCGGCATCGGCCGAATTGCTCGAAGAGATGACCGAGATAGTGGAAGAGTTCATCGACGACCTCACCGACGAGCAGCGTGACCTGCTGGAGGAGATCAACCAGGACCTGAACGACAACCTGGAACGCATTCAATCGCACGGCAGCCGGGCCAACCGGATCGTCCAGGACATGCTCCTGATGGGCCGGGGCGGGGGCGAGACCCAGCTCACCAACATCAACGATCTGATCCATGAGCACTCCCTGCTGGCCTTTCACAGTGCTCGAGCCCAGGATCCCGATTTCCAGGTCACCATGGACGAGGAGTTCGACCCGGACATGGGGCAACTCGAGGTCGTGCCCCAAGACCTGGGCCGGGTGTTTCTCAACTTCGTGGCCAATGCCGGCTACGCCACCAACAAGAAGCAGAAGGAACTGATCGAATCGGGCTCCTCCGATGCCGATGACTTCTCCCCCACCATCGTTTTGAGGACCCGCCGTACCGAGGAGAGCGCCATCCTCAGCGTGAGGGACAACGGAAACGGCATCCCCCCGGATGTGGCCGAGAAAATCTTCGACCCCTTCTTCACCACCAAACCCACCAATGAGGGCACCGGTTTGGGCCTGGCCCTGTCCAACGACATCATTCGGGAGCATGGTGGCACCATCACCGTCAACACCGAACCGGGCGAGTTCACCGAGATGGTGGTGGAACTGCCGCTGACCCGCCCGGCCTAGTTCCCGCTCGTCCAAGATGGGGCGGGTGAACCTGTTGATGCTGGTTGTGCCCCTTCGAGGTGGAGTTGCCGGCTATTAGGCGGGTGAACCTCGCTTACGGTGATGCTGGTTGTGCCCCTTCGAGGTGGAGTTGCCGGCTATTAGGCGGGTGAACCTCACCGGCTCGGTCTGAGCAGCACACCGCCCACCGAGGCCGTGCTCCCTCCGGCATAGGCGACGAACAGGCCGGAGCCAACCCGACTGCCGGCCTCGTGCAGATCATCACCGATGGCCAGCCCCTCAAGGACACAGAACCCCATGACGACCAAACCGGCAACCAGAATCACTGGCCATAGCCGCCGGTTGTCACCGGTCAACGACACAACCAGCAGTGCCCACGACATCACCGCCACCCCCAGCACCAGCAACCAGGAATCGGCCAGGGTTCCCGGGCCCACCAACCACGGTATGTCCACGTCCAGTACTCCCATGCTTTCCGATTCGGTTTTCACCCAGGGAAGCAGCAGCCCGACGATCAGCAAGGCCACTGAAGCCCCCAGGAGAGCAAGTCCGATTCTCTGGCGGCTCGGGGCCGACCGGCCACCGGACAACGCCGCCGGCAACCCGACCGCCTTGCCCGCTCCCGGGACCCAAGACTGTCCATCCCAGTACCGATAGCCGCTCCGGCCCTGCTCCGCATACCATCCCGGCGGGGCTCGGCGCGTCGGTTGGTCGCTCATCCCGACCCCCAGTGATCGCTGACATCTACGTCGTCCCCAAAGTCTCCCAGCCCCGCTATCAACAGGCGGTGATCCCCGCGGTAACTGACATCTACGTCGTCCCCAAAGTCTCCCAGCCCCGCTATCAACAGGCGGTGATCCCCGCGGTAACTGACATCTACGTCGTCCCCAAAGTCTCCCAGCCCCGCTATCAACAGGCGGTGATCCCCGTGATGGCTGACATCTACGTCGTCCCCAAAGTCCGGGGACAGGAGGCACTCGGTTGCAGCCACAGAAGCAAAGCTAACCCAGCCCCGACCCGGTAGCGTCGGAAGAATGCATCCCAGGACCGGCAGACTCACGGCCTACAGCCACGGTGCCCGATGAATCCCAGGACCGGCAGACTCACGGCCTACAGCCACGGTGCCGGTTGAGCCGGCAAGCTCGGGCCCGCCGAGCTGGCGCAGGTCATGCGCTCCTTACCCACCGTTGCCCACGAGAACCTGATCGTGGGTCGAGAGACCGGGGACGATGCCGCGGTGTGGCGACTCGGAGCAGGTCGTGCCCTCATCTCCACCGCCGATTTCTTCGCCCCGGTGGTCGACGATGCCCATACCTGGGGACGAATCGCCGCGGCCAACGCTGCTTCGGACGTGTACGCCATGGGTGGCACTCCCCGGTTCGGGTTGAATCTCGTGGCCTGGCCCCACGGGGAACTTCCGCTGGAGGTTCTCTCCGATGTGCTGGCCGGAGGGGCGGCGACCGCGGCGGAGGGGGGCTGGATCGTGGTCGGCGGACACACGGTTGACGGCCCCGAACCGATGTACGGCCAAGCCGTCACCGGAGAGGCCGATGAACGCACCTTGCTGACCAACGCCGGGGCCCGGCCGGGACAGGCCCTGGTGCTGACCAAACCGCTGGGGACCGGCCTTTTGGCCACCGCGATCAAGCGCTCCGAGCCCGATGCCGTCGAACCCGGCGGCAAGCTGGCCGAGGCCTATGGCACCGGTGTGGCCGAGATGACCCGGCTGAACGACCAGGCCGCCGCCGCCGCGCTGGCCGCCGAAGCCACCGCGGCCACCGATATCACCGGTTTCGGCCTGCTCGGCCATCTCCAGAAACTGGCTGCGGCCAGCGGAACCGGGGCAGTGGTCCAAGCCGGGGCGGTTCCGGTGCTCCCCCAGGTCTGGGAGTTGCTGGACCAGGGATTCGTGCCCGGTGGCACAACCCGCAACCTCGACCACGTGAGGCCCCGGCTGCGAGGATCGAACGACGAGCGAATCCTGACCATGCTGGCCGATGCCCAAACATCGGGCGGCCTGCTGTTCTGTTGCTCGCCGGCGGCGGCCACCGATGCCGTCGCCCGGCTCGTCGCCGGCGGCCACACCGCGGCCGTCATCGGAGAACTCACCTCGACCGACCCCGGCACAATCGCGGTGGCCTGACCCGACCAAACCCGGCGCGATCGCAGCGACCCCGACCCGACCAAACCCGGCGCGATCGCAGCGACCCCGACCCGACCAAACCCGGCGCGATCGCAGCGACCCCGACCCGACCGACCCCGCCACGATCGCGGTGGCCCGACCCGACCGACCCCGCCACGATCGCGGTGGCCCGATTAGCCGGTCGGGTCGGTGCGGGTCGGCAACCCACTCAGGTGGGCGGCGTCGTTGTACCGCACCAGTCGCCACACCCCGGGATCATCGGTGGCCACGAACTCGGTGATGGAGGTGTTCAGGGTCCACAGTACGAACTGCCCGGTCATGCCCAACCCCATGAAGAGCCGCATGGCGATGTCGATCACCCCGCCGTGGCACACCGCCATGATCGTGGTGCCGGGGTTCCCCTCGATGAGTTCGTAGAGCGCCCTGCCGGTCCGGTAGGAGAAGGTGGCCAGGCTCTCCCCGCCCGGAGCCAGCGGTAGGTGGGGATGGAAATCGCCGGTCCACTCGAACAAGGATCCGAACTCCTCATAACCCACCCCGTCAGCCTGACCGGGGCGGCGTTCCACCAGGTCGGGGTGGGTCTGCACCTCCAACCCCCCCAGTGCCGGGGACAGCAGCTCGGCCGTCTCCACCGCCCGGGGCAACGTGCTGGCCCAGAGTGCATCCACGGTGGGCTCGTGACCCTGGGCCCATCGCTCCCCCAGAGCTTCGGCTTGACACCGACCCAGTGGCGACAATCCGGTACACGAAAGATCACCGCCGATGATCTGTTTGACCGTTACCTCTGATTCGCCATGGCGGATCAACAACAATCGGGTTCGTTGACGGGAGCTCATCTCCGCCCCATCTTGTCATGTCCGACCCAGGCGTCGGGCAACGTCACGTCGGTACGAGCCCGACCGGCCGTAGGTCGCCAACTGGAAGTCGTCCATGTCCTCGACACCCTCCTTGTAGATCTGTGGCAAAGCAACAGTGATTTGGGGCAGAATCTCTCACGATGTGGGGAACGATGGTGCTGATGGTTGCTTTTGCGGCCGGTGCGGTTCCCTTCTCCTATCTCATGGCCCAGTCGCTGGCCGGAACCGACCTTCGCCAGGTCGGCACCGGAACGGTCTCGGGCACCGGCCTTTATCGAGTAACCGGGTTGGCACCCCTGGTGGTGGGCGGCCTGTGCGATGTAGGCAAGGGAACCATCGGTCCGCTTCTGGCCGGTGACCGCTGGCTGTTGATGGCGTTTGCCGGTGCCGTATCGGTAATCGGCCACAACTGGTCCCTGTTCATCAACGGTGCCGGCGGCCGAGGACTGTCGCCCGCGCTGGGGGCCTTCGCGGTGATCGCCTGGCCCGGAGCGCTCTTTCTGCTGGGAGGGTTGGCGGTGGGCCGCCTCCTGCGCCACACCGGGCTGGTGGTGTTCCTGACCATGCCGGCCCTGCCCCCCTTCCTGTTGCTGGTGGCCGACGGTCGGGCCGCCATAGCCGGCACCATCATCGTCGTCCCCATCCTCACCAAACGTGTCCTGGGCAATGAGCCACTGCCCGCTCCCAACCGCTGGAGGGCAGCCGCCCACCGCTTGGTATTCGACAACGACGGCTGGGTTCCGACAACACCCTCCAGGCCTTGAGCGCCTGCCCCGAGGCCGACGCAATAGAAACCTCGAGTCTCTGCCCCGAGGCCGACGCAATAGAAACCTCGAGCGCCTGCCCCGAGGCCGACGCAATAGAAACCTCGAGCGCCTGCCCCGAGGCCGACGCAATAGAACTTTGAACCTCAGGACCCAGGTCGACTTCCGCCGCCTTCTCGTCGGGCAGGGAGCATCCGCTCTCGGAGACTGGATGGGCACCTTCGCCCTCATGGCCCTGGTGGACCATCTGAGCGACTCGGCCGCGGCCGTGGGGGGCATCCTCGCCTTTCGGCTGATCCCCGCGGCATTGGGCGGGACACTGGCCGCCAGACTGGCGGGGAGATGGGACCGCCGTCGAACGATGATCACCATGGATCTGCTGAGAGCGGGGATGATCGCCGTGGTCCCCTTCGTGCAGGAGTTGTGGTGGGTCTACTTGTGGGCGTTTGCATTGGAGGCCCCCAGCGTGGTGTTCCTGGCCTCCCGGGATTCCTCCATCCCCGATCTGGTGGACGATTCCGACCTGCCGCTGGCCAACGCCGCCATGATGGGGTCGTCCTACGGCAACATTCCGTTGGGGGCAGGCCTGTTCGCCCTGTTCGCCGCCCTTCCGTTGAACGAGGGTTGGCTGGGGGCGCACCCCTACGCCCTGGTGTTCTGGATCGACGCGGCCACCTTCGGGGTTTCCGCCTATTTCATTGCCCGAATCCTGAGCCTTCGGGGGCGGGGGTCGGCCCCCGAGGCGACGGTGGAGGACCCCGACCCGGCCGACCTCGACACATCGCCGGCCCCCGGCACGCGGCACGACGCCCCGGAGAGGCCGGCTTCACCGCCAAACCGGACGGGCGACACATCCCCGGCTCCCGGCACGCGGCGCGACGCTCGAAACCGTGCTGGAGATGCAAGAGCTGCACCGGGCGACACATCCCCGGCCCCCGGCAAGCTGCGCGACGCCTGGTCGATTCCACTGGTGCGTATGATCCTGCCGGCCACGGCCGCCGCCGCGGTCGGGCTGGGAGCACTGTTCTCCCTGGGCATCAAACTGGTGCAGGAGGAGTTGAAGGCGTCCGACATCGAGTACGGCGTGCTCATCGTTCTGTTCGGCGTCGGTGCGGGGGTGGGCCTGGCCCTCACCCACAGGTCACGGCACGTGGACCTGCTGGTGCTCACCCGACGCGGCGCACTGGTGATGGGCGCTCTGGTGGCGTTGATGAGCCAGAGTCCCACCGTCTGGCTGACCTTTCTGGGAGCGGTCGGCTTCGGGGCCGGAGCGACCGTCACCCTGACGGCGGGGATGAGCGCGCTGCAATCCCGAATCCCCCAGGAGGAGGAACGGGTGCTGGCCTTCTCGGCGTTCCACGTGGTGATCCGCATCGGGTTGGGGGCCGCCGCACTGGGGGCCGGAGCCATCGGCGATGGCCTGAACCAAGTCGGCCTGCCCGGCACTCGATCGGTGCTCACGGCATCGGGTTTGCTGGTGCTGGCCTCGGCCGCCACCGTGCGCCCCATGATCGAAAAGATAGGCCGGTAGATGGCAGTGGGTTCTCGATGATCGAAAAGATAGGCCGGTAGATGGCAGTGGGTTCTCGATGATCGAAAAGATAGGCCGGTAGATGGCAGTAGGGGTTGTCACCGACAGCACCGCGGCGTTGCCCGAAGAGGTGCGATCCCGTTGGAACATCGCGGTGGTGCCGCTCATGATCACCGTTGACGGGGTGACGGTGACCGATGGCGAGTTGACCACCGCCGAGATCCTGGCCGCTCGGAACCACTCGTCCTCGAGCCCACCGCCGGGGGCTTTCACCGAAGCCATGGCCGGCCATGACCAGGGTGACGGGGTGGTGGTGGTGACCGTGTCGTCCACCTTGAGCAGCACCCATCAGTCCGCGGTGCTGGCATCGAGGATGATGACCGGTCCGGTTGCGGTGGTGGACAGCCGAACCGCAGCCGGTGGCCAGGGGCTGGTTGCGGTGGCGGCCGCCCGAGCCGCCCGAGCCGGCGCAACCCTGGACGAAGTGGTGGCCCGGGCCGAGGCGGTGGCCGGGAAGGTCAAACTGGTTGGAGCGCTGGCCAACCTCGATCAGCTCATCCGCAGCGGGCGGGTGCCCGGGCTGGCCGGTCGGGCCGCCAACCTCATCGGTTTGCGTCCCATGTTCGACATCCACGAAGGGGTCATCGGTCGATTACGCCCGGCGCTCAGCGACCAGGCCGCCTTCCAGCGCCTCCTGACCATCTGGCGGCGCACCCGTCGGGCGGACGGCGAGGCCCGGTTGCATCTGGTCTGCCTCCATGCCGAGGCCCCCGACCGGGCCGCCGACCTGCTGGCCACGATCACCGCCGAGGTCAACCCCACCGACGCGTTCATCAGCGAGTTCGGTCAGGCCATGATGATCAATTCCGGCACCGGAGTCCACGGCCTGGCCTGGTACTGGGACTAAAGCTCGAACCCCCGGAGCCCACGGCCGGGCCGGGCCAAACCATCTCAGTCCCGGGCGTACACCTCGGCGGCATCCTCACCACTTGGGGTACGGGTGAGGATCTCCGCGCCGTCGTCGGTACACAGCAGGGTGTGCTCGAACTGGGCGCTGCGCCTCTGGTCGGCGGTCACCGCCGTCCATTGGTCGTCCCACAGATACAACTCGGCGGTCCCCAGGGTGAGCATGGGCTCGATGGTGAAGCTCGTACCAGTCTCCAGCGGGGTGGTGTGGCCACGGTCGTAGTAGTGGGGGATCTGCAACCCGGAGTGGAACTCGGTACCCACCCCGTGACCGATGAACTCCCTCACCACCCCCAGATTGTGAGCCCGGGCGTGGGTCTCGATGGCCCGACCGATGGCGCACACCGGAGCACCGCGCCGCACCGCGCCGATGCCCAGGTACATGGCCGTCCGGGTTTCCCGCACCAGCAGACGGGAATGCTCGTCCACCTCGCCCACCTCGAAGGTGGCCGAGGTATCACCGTGGACCCCGTCGAGATAAACGGTCACGTCGATGTTCACGATGTCACCATCGGCCAGCGCCCGACTGTCGGGAATGCCGTGGCAGATGACCTCGTTGACCGACGTACACACCGACTTGGGATAGCCCCGGTAGTTGAGCGGACTTGGATAGGCCCCCCGACGGACGATCTCGTCATGCACTTCGGCATCGATGCGGTCGGTGGTCACCCCCGGAGCCACCAACCCCCCGGCGAACAACAGCACCTCGGCGGCCACCTGCCCGGCCCGACGCATGGCCTCGACCTCGACAGGGCTGCGCACCATGGACGATACCGGCGGCCCCGGCTCCCCCGTCCGGGCATAGGGAGGCCGCCCGATATGGCGGGGCACCCGGCGGCGAGGACCGACCAACCCCGGCCTCACCGGCGGATCCGAGACCGGCACCCGATCCAACGTGCCCACCCGGGCCCGCTTACGCTTGGCCATCGCCCCTCAACTCTACAATTCTCTATTTGAATCCAAAGGGTTCAGCGCAGGTAGCGGGTGAGGCTTTCGACGACGCAGGCGGGTTTGGGGCTGCCCTCCACCTCCACGGTGATGGTGATGGTCGCTTGTACGCCGCCGGTGATCTCGTCCACCGTGCTCAGCTCGGCACCCACCCTTATGCGTGACCCCACCGGCACCGGGGCCGGGAACCGCACCTTGTTGACCCCGTAGTTGATGCCCATGGAGATCTGCTCCACGGTGATCAGGTCGGGCAGGAACATGTTGGTGAGCGACAAGGTGAGATAGCCGTGGGCGATGGTGGTGCCGTAGGGGCTCTCGGCCGCGGCCCGCTCGGGATCGACGTGGATCCACTGGTGGTCGCCGGTGGCGTCGGCGAACCGGTTCACCCGATCCTGGGTGATCTCCATCCAGTCGCTCCACCCCAGGTGCCGGCCCGTGGCGGCGGACAGATCATCAACGGTGGCAAAAACGGTTCCCATGGGAAGGCAAACTAATCCGCCCGGCGGCCCGACCACGACGGGGAGCGCTTGGCCGGGTTCCCGGCATCAACCATTGCTCTGATCCGCCCGGCGGCCGGACCACGACGGGGAGCGCTTGACCAGGAAGGCGTCGATGCCCTCCTGGGCGTCGGTGGTGGCCGCATTGGTGGCCATTACTTGGCGGGTCAGGTCGTAGGCCTCGGGCTCTCCGCAGTCGAGTTGGCGGTAGAACGCCTGCTTGCCGATGGCGATGGTGTGGTCGCTGAACCGGGTGATGCGGGCGGCCAGTTCGTCGACCGCCGACCGCAGCTCATCGGGAGGCACCACTCGGTTCACCAGTCCCCACTCGGCGGCGGTGGCCGCATCGATGGGGTCGCCGGTGAGCAGCATCTCCATGGCCCTCTTGCGCCCCACCGCCCGGGAGATGGGCACCATCGGTGTCGAGCAGAACAAGCCGATGCGCACTCCGGGGGTGGCGAAGGTGGCCTCGGTGGAGGCCACGGCCAGGTCGCAGGCGGCCACCAGTTGGCATCCGGCGGCAGTGGCCACCCCGGCCACCTCGGCTATCACCGGCTGGGGTGCGGTATGGATGGCGGTCATCAGCTCGGTGCAGGTCCCGAACAGGCCGTCGTAGAAGCCGGCGTCCCGATCGACCATCTCCGACAAGTCGTGACCGGCGGAGAACGCCGGCCCCTCGGCCCCGACAACGATCACGGCGACGTCCGTTCGCTCCCCCAGATCGCGAAGCCCCTCGATGAGATTCTCCATCAGTTCCAGGCTCAGCGCATTGCGCCGTGTCGGGTTGGCCAACGTGATGCGGGCCACCGACCCGTCGATATCCATGCGGAACACGACACGAGGCTACCCGCCGTCGATGTGCTGCTCATTGGGTGAGGCTGCCCGCCGTCGATGTGCTACTCGTCGGGTGAGGCTACCCGCCGTCGATGTGCTGCTCGTCGGGTGAGGCTGCCCGCCGTCGATGTGCTACTCGTCGGGTGAGGCTGCCCGCCGTCGATGTGCTACTCGTCGGGTGAGGCTACCCGCCGTCGATGTGCTGCTCGTCGGGTGAGGCTACCCGCCGTAGATGTGCTACTCATTGGGTATGGCCGCCGGAGGCAGCACCAAGGCCGTTCTGGCCGCGCTCTTCGCCAACCTGGCCATCGCCATCGCCAAGTTCGTGGGGTTCGCCGTCACCCGCTCGGCCTCCATGCTGGCCGAGGGGGTCCACTCCTGTGCCGATACCGGCAACCAGGCCCTGCTGCTGATGGGAGGCCGCCTGGCCAAGCGGGAGCCCACCCGCCGCCATCCGTTCGGCTACGGCCGGGAGCGTTACTTCTGGTCGTTCGTGGTGGCCATCATCCTGTTCACCCTGGGGTCGTTGTTCGCCATCAACGAGGGTATCGAGAAGTTGCGCCACCCCCATGAACTGGATTCTTTGGGTGTGGCCATCGGCATCCTGATCTTCGGCATCGTGGTGGAGTCGCTGTCGTTTCGCACCGCCATCGTGGAGTCCAACCGGGTGCGGGGCAAGCTCTCGTGGGGTACGTTCATTCGCCGTTCCCGCACCCCGGAGCTGCCGGTGGTACTGCTGGAGGACCTTGGAGCCATGCTCGGTCTGGTGATCGCGCTGGTGGCCGTGGTGCTGGCCAAGGTGACCGGCGAGCCCCAATGGGACGGGGCCGGCACCCTGGCCATCGGTGTGCTGCTGGGGCTGATCGCCATCGTTCTGGCCATCGAGATGAAAAGCCTGCTGATCGGC
Source organism: Acidimicrobiales bacterium (assembly GCA_965115985.1). GTDB lineage: Bacteria > Actinomycetota > Acidimicrobiia > Acidimicrobiales > Bin134 > Poriferisocius. The sequence continues at coordinate 2,387,795 of OZ220474.1, read as the reverse complement.
GAGAGCGCCACCAGGGAGGATCGGGCCCGGCTGCTGGTGACCCTGGAACAATCACCCGAAGTGAATCAAGTGTTGGATCTGCGCACCCAGCATCTGGGGCCCGAGGAGCTGCTGGTGGCCGCGGAAGTGGACTTTGCCGACAATATCACCGGTGACCGGATGCCCGAGGCGGTGGCCACGATCGAGGCCCGACTGCGAGACGCGGTGCCGGCCGCCACCCGGGTCTACCTGGAGCCCTCGGAGGCCATCGGCTCGAAGTAGGGCAGGGTTATGTCGTCGCTCATCCCCACGAAGATGGCCCTAACCCGCATCCCCACGTGGACGGCATCCACGGGACAGCCGACGAGGTTGGACAGAAGCCAAAAACCCTCGTCCAATTCCACGATCACCGCCACGTAGGGAACGGTGAACGCCGGGGTCTGGGGGCGCCACACCGTGGTCCACGAGTACACCTCGCCCAATCCCGCACTGACCTCCCAGGCCAGATCGGGCGAGAAGCAACCCGAGCAGGCCGGGGCCGGATCCATGGTGATGACCCCGCAGTCCCGGCACCTCTGGTAGCGCAGCTCGCCCATCCGACAACCTTCCCAGTACGGCTGGGAGTACGAGGTGGGCATCGGTAGGGGAATACCGGGGGACTGGGGTTGCAGCATCCCGCTCATGGGTTCCTTGGGTCCTTGCTCATGGGGTCTTCGCTCATGGGGTCTCGGGGTCCTTGCTCATGGGGTCTCGGTTCCCGCTCATGGGGTCCTTGCTCATGGGGTCTCGGTTCCCGCTCATGGGGTCTTCGCTCATGGGGTCTCGGTTCCCGCTCATGGGGTCTTCGCTCATGGGGTCTCGGTTCCCAGCAGCATGACGTCGGTGAACAGCGCACCGGCACCGCCGTTGGAGCACATGGCCACCCGGGCATCGGGAACCTGGGCGGTGACGCAGGTGCCCCGGAGCTGCTCCACACCCCGGATGACCCTCTGGAGCTGCTGCACCGCGGCCCCACCATGACTGAACGACATGGTGCCTCCGTCGGTGGTCACCGGGAACCGGCCGCCGGGGCCGATGCGCCCGTTCATCACGAAGTCGCCGCCCTCGCCCTCGTCGCAGAACCCGTAGGCCTCGAACTGACGGATGATCTCGAACGAGAACGGGTCGTAGAACTCGCACACGTCCACGTCGGTGGGCCCCATACCGGCCATGGCGAACGCCTTGGCCGCCGCCCATCGACCGGTGTAGCCGTTGTTCCTGCCCCCGGGACCGGCCAGATCCCACGCCGGCGGGTGCTGGTAGGACGGGCCGAAGCTGTCACCGGCCCCGCCCAGGATGTACACCGGATCGGTCGGCAGGTCCCGGGCCCGCTCCCGAGTGGTGAGAACCAGGGCGCAGGCCCCTTCCGAGGTCATGGCGCAGTCGAGCAGATGGAACGGATCGGCCACCATACGGGAGGCCAGGATGTCGTCGGGGGTGAACGGCCCCCGTCCGTGGTACACCGCATCGGGGTGGGCATGGCCGTTGTTGCGAATGGTGGCCGCCACCGTGGCCAACTGCTCGGGGGTGGTGCCGTGCATGTGCATGTGGCGTTGGGCGACGAGGGCGAACTCGGCGGCGGTGAACATGCCGTAGGCCACCACGAACTCGTTGGCCGGCCGGGTCCACGGCGCGGTGGAGGCCCGCTCGGTGTAGATCCCGGCCGATCCGTGGGCCACCAGCACGGTATGGCACTGGCCGGTGGCGATGGCCGCGGCCGCGTCCAGGACGATGGGGATGGAGGGGGTCATGTAGTGCCGCCAGGCCGGCCCGTTGCGCATGTAGTAGGTGAGCGGACCGCTGAACGGGCCGGCGGCCACCCCGTCTATGTCCGACGGGGACAACCCGGAGTCGGCCAGCACCCGGCGCACCGCCTGAACGGTGATGGTCATGGAATCGTGATCCTCGAGCACCCGGGCCTGCTCGGAGTTGGCGATGCCGACGATGGCGACGTCATGAAAAGGGTGTCCGCCCACGCCCATCTGTCTAGTCCACGCCCATCCGTTTAGCTCTGTTCAGCCCCCGCCCATCCGTTCTGGCCACCCCCATCCGTCCAGTCGCACCAGCCGCCGCTCGATGAATGGTAAGCAAGGAGGGATGAAGCCATTGAACGGGATCCGGGTCATCGATCTGACCAGAGTGGTATCGGGGCCGGTCTGCACCTGGATGCTGGCGTCGCTGGGGGCCGAGGTCATCCGGGTCGATCCGCCGGGTGGGGACGTGACCTGGCGCATACCTCCCTGGGTGGGGCCGGACGGCGAGCAGTCCGAGACTCGAGGGCCCGACGACATCGGCATCAGTTATCTCCGCAAGGGTCGGGGCAAGCGCAGCGTGGTGCTCGACCTGGGACGGCCCGAGGGGGTGGACGTGTTCAAACGATTGGTGGCCAACGCCGACGTGCTGGTGGACAACTTCCGCCCCGGGGTCATGGCCTCCATGGGATTGGACTACGAATCGTTGGCCGAGGCGAACCCTCGACTCGTCCACGCGTCGATAACCGGATACGGCCCCGACGGACCGGACGCCGACCTGGCCTCCATGGATCTGATCATCCAGGCCCGATCGGGACTGATGGCCAAGTCGGGCTTTCCCGATGGCCCACCCACCAAGGCCGGAGCCACCGTCGGCGACCAGTTCCCGGCGGCGCTCTGCGCCCTGGGGGTGGTGGCCGCCCTGCGCCAGCGGGACATCGAAGGCCGGGGCCAACGAATCGACGTGGCCATGCTCGACAGCCTGGTCGCGCTGCTGTGGGACGAACCGCTGGACCTCTACCGTGAGCAGGGTCTGCCCGACCGGATCGGCAACGGCGACCCGAGAGGCATCGTGGAGGCCTTCGAGGCCCGGGACGGGTGGGTGACGCTGGTCACCACCTCCGACGCCCAGTTCGAGCGGTTGACCGAGGAGATGGGGAGACCCGACTTGCTGGAGCTGGGACCGGACATTCCCACCAGAGCGGCCAACCGGACGGCGATCTGCGAGGTGATCGGGGCCTGGATGGCCGAACGGACCACCGGGGAGCTGGTGGCCCGGCTGAACACCATCGGGGTCCCGGCGGGCGTGGTGACCCCGGCGTATGCCGCCGCCGACGACCCCCAGATCCAGCACCGCCGGGCGCTGGTGCCGCTCCGCCACCCTCGGTCGTCCGAGCCCTCCCCCCGGCTCGGACCCGCCTTCCCGGTCAAGTTCTCCCGAGCCGACACCGACCAGGTTCCCGCCGAGACCCTCGGGGCCAGCACCCGGGCCGTGCTCCACGACGTCGCCGGCCTCACCCCCGAGGAGATCGATCGCCTCCGAGCCGGGGGAGTTCTGGGGTAGGAGTTCCGGGCCCGTCCGAGGGTCTGGCAGGCTGGCGGCATGTTCAGAGCCCTCCTTCTCAGCCGGGACGACGACGGCAATCGGTCCCACGCCATCACCGAGCTGGACGACTCGGAGCTGCCCGACCGGCCGGTGATCGTGGCGGTGGACTACTCCACCCTCAACTACAAGGACGGCCTGGCCATCGTGAACGGTGCCCCGATCGTGCGCACCTGGCCCCTGGTCCCGGGGATCGACCTGGCCGGCACGGTGATTCGCAGCACCGACCCGGCATGGTCGCCGGGCGACCGGGTGATCGTCAACGGCTGGGACGTGGGCGAGTCGTACTGGGGGGGCATGGCCGGCCGGGCCGCCATGGACGGGGGCTGGCTCACCCCCCTGCCCGACGCCTACTCCACTCATCAGGCCATGGCGGTGGGCACCGCGGGCTACACCGCCATGCTGTGCGTGCTGGCGTTGGAGGAGCACGGCGTCGCTCCCGATTCCGGGCCGGTGGTGGTCACCGGCGCAGCCGGCGGAGTGGGCAGCGTGGCGGTGGCGGTGCTGGCCGAACTGGGGTACGAAGTGGTGGCCTCCAGCGGGCGCATCGACACCGAGGGGGACTATCTGCTGGGGTTGGGAGCGGCCGAGCTAATCCACCGAGACGAGTTCTCGGGGCCGGCTCGGCCCCTGGGCAAGGCCCGTTTCGCCGGGGGCATCGACACGGTGGGCAGCCACACCCTGGCCAACATCGTCTCCCGGATCCAACCCCACGGGTGCGTGGCGGCCTGCGGGCTGGCCCAGGGCATGGACTTCCCCGGTTCGGTGGCCCCGTTCATTCTGCGGGCGGTCACCCTGGCGGGGATCAACTGCGTCCACGAACCGGCCGAACGCCGGGCCGAGGCCTGGAGCCGTCTGGCCCGAGACCTCGACACCACCAAGCTGGACGCCATGACCACCACCATCGCCCTGGCCGACGTCCCCGCCGCCGCCGCCCGGATCCTGGCCGGAGAGGTCCGGGGCCGGGTGGTGGTGGACGTAAACCGCTAGCCGGGCAACGGGGGCCGGGTGGTGGTGGACGTAAACCGCTAGCCGGGCAACGGGGGCCGGGTGCCACGAAGGCGGGTGGTGGTGGACGTAAACCGCTAGCCGGTGGGCTTCCAGCCTGCCCGGGGCGACTCCACTTCCTGAAGTGTTTCTTGGCTCGGGTGTCTGGACATTTGTCGCCCCCGGGCCCGCCGGGGAGCAACACTCTAAACTCTAGAACTTTTTGGCCCAGAGACTTGACCGGGGGGGGGGGGGGGGGGGGCGATACTCGCTCCGTGTTGGGATCTGGATTTCAAAGTCGTGTTGTCTGCTATGTCCGGGGGGTTGCCGGGACTTCGACAAGAGGTCGGCGGTTCCGTTGGGCGGCCGTCGGGGCGGTCGCGGTGTTGTTGGCTGCGGTTTTGGTGCCGGTTGGTAGTGTTGGTGCGCAGCAGCAGGTGGGGCCGTCGATAGTTCTGGGGCCCAGTGGTGGTGATAGGAGTAAGCCGGTTGCGGTGGCCGGTTTCAGGCAGGCGACATTGACGTGGAGTGCCCCGACCGACAACGGTGGCAGTCCGATCGTGGGATACGAGTACACCTATTTGGTAGGCCCTTTTGGATCCACCCAAACCGACAAGGGAGTGTGGTACCCGATCCCGGGAAGCACCGGCTCCACCACTTCCTACACCGTCACCGGCCTGCGCAATGGTTACTCCTACACTTTCAAGCTCCGCGCGGTGAACGCCGCGGGCCAAAAGGGCGACAGCAACCTGGCGACCAGGATCGAACGGGTCACTATCACTGGCTTGCCGCAGGCTCCCGGCGGGTTGAGAGCCACTCCAGATGATTCGAAGATCACCCTGAACTGGACGTTGCCCCAGTTCGACAGCGTGGAGACCGGGTGGACTGACCCGGTGCGCTACGAGTATCAGCAGAAGACCGGTGATGGGGATTGGACCTCCTGGAACATCGTTCCCGGCTCCGACCAGTATTCCGGTGATTTCGAGGTCACGGGTTTGACCAACGGGGTGACCTATCGGTTCAGGCTTCGGGCGGTGAACGCCAATGGTGCGGGTCCCGCCGCCGAGGTGGGACCGGTGGTGGCCTCGGGCAAACCGGGCCGCCCCCAGAACCTCAGAACCACACCGGGAGACAAGTCGGTCACCTTGTCGTGGGTGGCGAGCAGCGACGGGGGTTCGCCGATCACCGGATGGGAGTACCGAAGCAAGGACACCACCTTTGGCGGCTTGTTGCCGGACGATCCGTGGACCAGGATCCCCGGCAGCGGCGCGGGCACCACTTCTTATGTGGTGACCGGTTTGGACAACACCAAGAATTACCGCTTCCAGGTTCGGGCGGTGAACATCAACGGTGCCGGCACCCCATCCTCGCAGACCGCTATTGTCACTCCCGGCAGCGTTCCCGGTGCCGTACCCACCGGTGCGCCCGCTGGGGACACCACTTGGTTCCGGCAGGATCCGGGAGAGGACTCGATCACCTTGAAGTGGGCAGAACCTCGAGGTGTTACGCGCATGAACGATGGGGATTCCCCTTTGATTCGTTACGAGTACCAGCAAAAGACCGGTGATGGCGAGTGGGGCCAGTGGATGACCATCCCCGCCGACCAAACATTCCTAACCAACGGGACAGCCGGAGAAATTTTAACCGAGTTGGCCAAGGTGGATAAGACAGGGTCCAGGGCGTACAAGGTCCCCGGTTTGGCTGCGGGCACACCCTACCGGTTCAGGATTCGGGCGGTGAACCGTATCGGCCCCGGCCCCTATGTGGAGACCCCCAAGGATCTTTACCCGGGTACGGTGCCTGCGGCCCCGTTGGACTTCTCCGGGGAGGCCGACTGGATAGCGCGCAATGGGTCGGCGAGGATTACTTTGTCGTGGACCCCTGGCAGCGATGGTGGTTCTCCGATCACCGCCTGGGAGTACAAGCATGACGGTTCCGTGGAGGATTTGGCGGCCGAGACCAAATGGATTCCGTTGTGCGACAGCACGCAGGACGCGAGCGACGACCAGGTGGACATCACCGACCCACAGGAGTGCGCCGGGTTGAACACTATCACTTTGCCCCGCATCCTGGCGAACGGGCAAGCCCCCGATGGCATTACTTTAGGTTATATTTCCGATCGTTACCTGGTTTTGCGAGCGGAAAACAGTTTCGGCAAAGGTTTCTCGTCCGCGGTCGTCAAAGTAAAAGGCCATGGCGACGAGCGGCCACCGGGGGCACCTAAATGGGTGACCATAGCTTATTATGTGGACTCTCCCAGCAACGGCGGCAAACCTCGAGTTTTCAGAGGAAGTGGACCAGGCAAGGTTGGGGACGAGGTTTCCTGGAAGGTTGGGGACGGTCCCTGGGGTCCGTGGACCGTGGCCAGCACCTTGGACCAACGCACGACAATCACCGATTTCAAAATAGGCGAGACCTACCAAGTGAGAGTGCGCCACTACAACGACAACGGTCCCAGTCTGGCCACCGAGGGTCCCGCGTTCGTCTACGGCGGGCCACCCCTGCCCGGCGGCGGCGCGATGCTCGGCTCGGCCGGCGGCTCCACCGGCGCCGGCACCTTCGTTCTTCCGGTTCTTCATGCCAAGGCGGGGACCAGCAAAGCGATCCTGAGCCTCAGGGACACCGCCGCGGCCAACTCCGCGATCTCGACCAGGAGCCAGATGGAAAACCTCGGCGGCACCATCGGTTGGGAGTACTCCTACAAGATCGCCGACGGCGACTGGGGAGAGTGGACGTTCGTCAACAACGGCTTGCAGTTCAACAACAGCCAAGAACTCGAAATCGACGGCCTCGGCAACGGCGTGGCCCACCAATTCAGAATCCGCGCCGTACTGGGCTCGTTGCCCGGCATAACCATGGAATCCAAACCAGTCACCCCCGGAGTCCCTCCTCCGGCCCCCGAGGGGTTGACCGCGACCGGCGGCGACCGACAGGTGACCCTCACCTGGACGTCGGCCGGCAGCGGCGGCCCGGCGATCACCAAGTGGCAGTACTGCGACTTCTCCACCGCCTGCGACGCCGCGGACGACTGGACCGACGTGCCCGGCCGCAACCCCGCCGCCGCCTCCGCGATCGTGTCGGGGTTGACCAACGGCACCGCCTACACCTACAGGATCAGAGCGATAAACGCCATCGGCGCCGGAGCCGCCGCCCAGACGTTGCCCGTCACCCCGGGCCGAGTACCCAACCCACCGGTACGAGCCCTGGTGGAGGCCGGCGACGCCCAGGTCACGTTCAGGGTCACCAAACCATCACTGCTTGCGCTTTCGGACGAATCGGCGACCGTTCGCGGCGACCGAGTGACCGGATACCAAGTTCGCAAAAAACGCGTCGGCGAACCCTGGGAGGCCTGGGAAACTCTGGGCACCACAATACCGAAAACCGCGAACTTCAAAACGGACCGCCCCTCGGCAGAAACCGGTGCGGTGATACGCAACCTGGAAAACGGCGTCAGCTACACCTTCCAAGTACGAGCAGTGAACACCTACGGGCCAGGCCCCCACCTGGAGACCTCCGCGGTGATACCCATCGGCGCCCCCACCGCAGGAACACTCAACGCCCGAGCCGGCGACACCCAGGTCATGCTGTCATGGGCCGGAGCCGCCTCCGCCGGCAGCACCATCACCGCCTGGCAATACCGCCAACGCCAAGACGACGGCGGCTACGCAGCATGGACCGACATCGAAAACAGCGGCCCCGCCACCACCACCCACACCGTGACCGGCCTGTCCAACGGAATCGGCTACCGATTCGCAGTACGAGCAGTGACCAACAACCACCAGGTCAAAGGATTCGAGTTCGAGTCAAACACCGTCACCCCGTCCACCACACCGCCCCAACCGGCCCAGGTGACCGCTTCTCGCGGCGACCGCCAAGTAATACTGACATGGACCGCGGGCACCCCCGGTACACCCGGCGAGCCCACCTGGGCGTCGCCCACCACGAGCTGGCAATACCGCACGAGAACCGGCGACGGCGCCTTCGCGACGTGGACCGACATCGCCGACAGCGACGCCACCACCACCGGCCACACCATCACCGATCTGACCAACGGTGTTCCCTACACGTTCGAGGTGCGGGCGATAAACCCCATGGGAGCCAGCGAAGCCGGGTCTGATTCGGCCACGCCCGCGGTGGTGCCTCCCGCGCCGACGCTGACCGCCGAAGCCGGTGATATGGCGGTCACTCTGTCGTGGACCCCCAACGGTGATGGCGGTTCGGTCATCACCGGCTGGCAGTCTCGAACCGGTGACGGCGAATGGGCCGATCTGACCACCTCCGCGACCAACACCGTGTCGATATCCAACCTGGACAACGGAACCGCATACACCTTCGGAGTGCGGGCGGTGAACGCGGTCGGTGCCGGCGAGGCCGCCACCGCGTCGGCCACCCCCGCAGGAACACCCCCGGCGCCGACGCTGACCGCCGAGGCCGGCGACATGATGGTGATGTTGTCGTGGACCTCCAACGGCGACAACGGTTCGGCGATCACCGGATGGCACGTGCGAACCGGCGACGGCGAATGGGCCGACCTCGCCGCCGATGCCACTAGCCATGTCGTTTCCGACTTGACCAACGGAACCGCCTACACCTTCGGAGTACGAGCCACCAACGCCATGGGCGACGGCGCGGTAACCACCGAATCGGCCACCCCGGCGACGGTACCGTCGGCGCCGACGGTGACCGTTACCGGCGGCGACGGGGAAATCACCCTGTCATGGGCCTCGACCGGCGACGGCGGCTCACAAATCACCGGCTGGCACTACCGCATGCGAGTTGGGGTCGGCGACTACGGCGAGTGGACCATGATGGCCGCCGACGCAGAAGGGGCGAGCCTGACCGGTTTGGACACCGGCACCGGCGCAGTGGCCTACACATTCGAGGTCAGAGCCACCAACGCCATCGGCGACGGCGCGGTCACCACCTCCGACCCGGTGACACCCACTTCGGCCCCACCGGTGAACGACGACTACTACTCAGGCGTGGTCGACGGCCCCGACTTCTGCACCGACCGATCCCTGGGCGGAGCCCGCCTGTTCGCCCTCGACGGCGACGGCAACGGCGTGGCCGACACCTGCTCGCTGCCCTATACCCGCCGCGAAGCCATAGCCCGCCAAAACGCGGTAATCACCCTGGCCAACCGTTACCCCGACCAATACCGAGCACTGGTCAACGCCGCCTGCGCCGCCGAACCCGACGGCGACCAGGCCTGCGGCGGCGACACGCTGGCCGCTCCGGGATACGCGCCCATCAACGACGGCGGCCCCTACTACTCGGGCACCATCACCGGCCCCGGCTACTGCACCAACCGCTCCCTGGGCGGGCCCACCACCTACCCCCTCGACTCGGACCGCGACGGAGTGGCCGACGTCTGCTCGCTGCCCTACACCCGCCGCGAAGCCATAGCCCGCCAAAAAGCAGGAGACGCCCTCGCCGCCATCCACCACGACGAGTTCAAAACCGCACTCACCGAGGAATGCCGCCGCCTCAAAGGAACCAACTACGGCGACACCCCCGCAGACCTAGCCGCCGACGTCTGCGGCCAATAACAAGATCCCAAAACCCAAACCCAAACAGTTGTGCCCCCCGGGTCCCCCCGGGGGGCACAACACATCCCAAAACACTCCTCAACCCCGATACCTAGTTATAGTCCCCATGGATACTACACCTAGATGGCCGGGCAACGGGGGAACCGATGGATCATCACATTGTCATAAGCGCCGATACCCATTGCGGGGCCGACCTGTGGGGCTACAAGCCCTATCTGGAGTCGCGCTACCACGCCGAGTTCGACGAATGGGCCCGGTTCATGGAGGACCACAACCAACGGCGCCGGGCCATGTACACCGACATGGAGCGGTCGCCGCTGGAGGTGGGGGTGGACGGCGACCCCGAGGTGTGGGGCCACCGCAATTGGTCGTCGTCGCATCGCCTGGCCGAGCAGGAGGCCGATGGTTTCATCGCCGAGGTTCTGTTCCCCAACACCCAGCCCCCGTTCGCCCCGCCGGCGGCCACCGCTTTCGAGGCCCCGCCCTACAGTGACGACTTCGAGCACCGCTGGGCCGGGCTGCGGGCCCATAATCGGTGGGTGGCCGACTTCGTGAGCCAGGCCCCCGGGCGGCGGGCGGGCATCGTCCAGGTGTTCCTGGGGGACGTGGAGGGCTCGGTGGCCGAGATCGAGTGGGCCGCCGACCAGGGATTGACCGGCGGCGTGCTGATTCCCGGTGCCCCGCCCGACTCACCGTTCGAGCCGCTGTACTCCCAGGTCTACGAGCCCATCTGGGCGGCAACCGCCGCCGCCGGGTTCCCGTTGAACCATCACGCCGGCGGCGGTTCTCCCAACTACGGCAACCACTTCCCGTCGTCGCTGGCCATGTTCATGCTGGAAGCCACCTGGTGGACCCAGCGGGCCCTCTGGCACCTCATTTTCTCGGGCGTGCTCGAACGCCACCCCACCCTGAAGTACGTGACCACCGAAACCGGCACCGCCTGGGTGCCGGAGACCCTGGAGAAGCTGGACAGCTTCTTTCACCGTATGAAGCACTCCAAGCACGGTTCGGAGTCGGTGTTCGGTGGGCTGGCGGTGGCCGGGCTGTCGCTCGCTCCCAGCGAGTACTTCGCCCGACAGTGCTATATCGGGGCGTCGTTCCTGCGGCCGTCGGAGGTGCAGATCACCCGCTCGGTCGGCACCGACCGCATCATGTGGGGCTCCGACTACCCCCATATCGAGGGGTCGCATCCCAATACCCGCAAGCACCTGAGGTTGACGTTCGCCAACCTCACCGAGGCGGAAACCACCCGCATCCTGACCACCAACGCGGCCGAGGTCTACGGGTTCGACCTGGAGGCATTGGCCCCGCTGGCCGCACAGCACTGCCCCACCAAGGCCGAGGTGGCCACCCCCATCGACTATGCCGATATCCCCGAGCGGGCCAAGGGATGCCCGGGCATGAACCCGCTCAATCAGATCCAGCCCGTGGCCCTGCAATGACCGCCAAGAGCATCGGCGGAACCCACCACGGGGGAAACCACCGCCACCCCCACCATGACCAGGAAGTGCCGACCGCCAAGAGCATCGGCGGAACCCAGGAGGGGCCATGAGCATCGACAACCCATCCGAACGTCTTGGTGAAAATCTTGCTGCCGGCAATGATGCCGGCGATCGTCTGGACGTCAGAGGCATGGTGGCGGTGGTCACCGGCGGGGCGGGGGGCATCGGCAAGGGGATCGTGACCGCCCTGTTGCAGCGGGGGTCCACCGTGGTGATCGCCGACGTGGAGGCCGACACCACCGAGGCCACCGTGACCGAGCTGTCCGACCTCGGCCCGGTGTCGGGCCGGCCCACCGATGTGAGCGACGAGAAGTCGGTGGCCGCATTGGCCGACCATGTCTACCAGACCCATGGCCGCTGCAATCTGCTGTTCAACAACGCCGGGGTGACCTCGGGAGGGGGTGGCAAACCCTGGGAGCAGGAGCCCAACGACTGGCGCTGGTGCTTCAGCGTGAACGTGTTCGGGGTGGCCATATGCACCTCCGAGTTCGTGCCCCGCATGATTGCCGGTGGTCTTCCCGGCCAGATCGTCAACACCTCCTCGGGCGACGGAGGGTTCGCCCCCGTACCGACCGCCTCGGTCTACGCCGCGTCCAAGGCCGCGGTGAGCTGTTTCACCGAGGCCGTACACACCAACCTGATCCGGGAGGGCTGCGACCTGCGGGCCTCGGTGCTGTACCCGTCGGGAGGCATGATGGACACCGGCCTGTTCACCGCCCAGCGCAACCGCCCGGCCCACTTCGCCCGGGTGGGCGAATCCACCGGCCGGCGCAGCATGACCTTCGCCGAGCTCAAGGAGGTCATGACCAGGATCCGGGGCCACGAGCCCGAAGTGGCCGACCTGGTGGAACACGGCAATTTCGTGGTGGATTGCGTGGAGGCCCGCCGGTTCATCATCGGGCGCAACATCGAGGACACCGTCGAACTGTTGCACCGCCGGGCCGAAGCCATCGGACGCTACGAGGTTCCCGACCACCACGACCTCGGCCTATGAGAGCCACGAACTAGACCCCATTAGGCCTGGGTCCCATGAAGCCCCTGAACATGAGGAACAAGTTTCATGGTTGCCGGCGACCGAAGTCACCGGTACAGTGGGGTCGAGCAATCGGAGCCGGCTTCGTTCCAGAGCGTCAATGGGTTCCCTTCAAGACAATTCTCGAAGGAGTCCAAATGACGGTCAGCGAAATCGAACGCACGGAGTTGGTGAGTCACCTGGTGACCGCCATCGGGAAGGGGCCGACAGAAACCCTGATGAAATGCATCATCGTCGAAGGGCATGAAGAACTCGCCACCAAGAACGATCTGAGGGTCCTGGCCAGCGGGCTCCGGGGCGAGATCAGCGGGCTGCGGGGCGAGCTCCGGGGCGAGATCAGCGGGCTGCGAAGCGAAATGGACGGGCTGCGAAGCGAAATGGACGGGCTGCGAAGCGAGGTGCGGGGCGAGATCAGCGCACTGCGAGGATATATCGACTCGGCACTGGCCAAGCAGGCCCGCGTCTACTTGACCACCATGATCGGGTTCATGGTCACCATCTGGGGCACGATGCTGGTGCAGTCCGTCGTCTAGCCGAAAACCGGTGCCAACGCTGCCAACCCTGTCGGGCATGGGCAGGGCATTGCCCTCCGATGTGTCTCATCGCATTGTGGCCCGGCCCTTGTCCACCAGGGTGGAACCCCGGTCAGAGACCACCCGGAACAACACTCCAAGATGCTCGTCGGGGTTTCGCCAGATCTGGGTGATGAGCACATCGCCGTTGTAGCCGGGAGCGGCGAAGCGCCCGGAAATCGAACCCAGGGCCCGAGGGTCGCCCCCGCACACCGTCTCCACCAGGGCCCGGCAGGCGAAACCATAGGTGTTCAACCCCATGAGGATAGGACCGTCGAACCCGGCCGCCCGGGCCACCTCGGGGTCGTAGTGGATGAGATTGGGGTCGTTGCCCCCGTGTCGGTAGAGCAACGACTGCACCGGTAGGGTCTGCCAGCTCACGCAGGCATCGGGGGCCGCGTCGCCCACGTCCCAGGCCGGTGATTTCGGGCCGGGGTCGCCACCGAAACCACCCTCTCCGATGACGAACAGCTTGGAGCCCACCGTGAACACCGGCTCACCGGTAGCGGCATCCACCGCCTCGCCCCGGGAGTGGACCACCGCTCCGGAACCCTTGTCGTAGATACCCACCACCGTCGACGTACCGACCACCGATCCCACCGGCCCGACCTCCCCGTGGATGGTCAGCTCCTGCTCGCCGTGGACCAGTTGATGAACCTGGTAATCGCCGAACCGGAACATGAAGGCATCATCCTGGTCGGTATCGTCGGATCGTCCCCCGGAGCACACGAAGCTGGGATACACCTGCTGGGGGCGACCCGATGCCCGCTCCCCCACGAACGCCAGATCGTCGAACCCCGCCCCCACGCTCAGGGCGTACAGAGTGCAATCCCGGGGCAGCCATCCCCGCCGACGCGGTTCGCTCCGGTGCCCGACCATGTCCAAGTTCATCGCCACGCCACCCATTCTCCCCCATCCTTCACAACCGGCAAACCCGGCAAACCCCCGACCGGACCCCGACACCAACATTCCCCCCACTCCCGCGCAGCCGGAAAACCCGGCAAACCCCCGACCGGACCCCGACACCAACATTCCCCCCACTCCGCGCAGCCGGAAAACCCGGTATCGGCTAGACACTGGGTATGGCCGACGATCGAGTACAGCTCACCGTGGACGGGCATGTCGCCGTCATCACCAACAACAACCCCGCCAAGCACAACGCCTTCGACGACGACATGGATGTAGCGCTGTTCGACGTCCTGGGCGAGCTCAAAGCCAACAAGTCCATACGGGCGGTGGTATGGCGGGGCGAGGGCAAGTCGTGGTCATCGGGGCGGGACGTCGCGGCCATCGGTGGCCAACAGGTGGACCTCGCCCACCATGCCCTGATGGAACGGGGCCAGAAGGGTATTCAGCAGATCTGGGACATCGACGCTCCCATCATCGTGGCCATCCAGGGCTGGGCCATAGGGGGATCGTTTCAGCGGGCCCTGCTGTGCGACATTCGGGTGGCCGCCGACAATGCCCGCTTCATGCTCCCCGAGGTGACCCACGGGGTGATCCCCGACACCGGTGGCGTGGGCCGCCTGTTCGAGATATGCGGATCGGGTCTGGTCAGCGACATGGTGCTCACCGGCCGGGTGCTGAGCGCCGAGGAGGCCCTGACCCACGGCATCGTGTCCCGTATCGTGGCTCCCGAGGCTCTGGACGAATGCGTGATGGAGATGGCGACCAAGATCGCCGCCGCCTCGCCCTACACCGTCCAACTGGCCCGCAGGGTGATCCGCAACCTGGCCGAGGAGGGACTGCGCCGGTCGATGAACGACGAGTACGCCTACCAGACCCTGATCAACCGGTCGGACGACTTCGCCGAGTTCCGGGCAGCCCGGGCCGAACAGCGCGACCCCGACTACAAGCGGTCCTGACCATCAACCCCCGGGAACATAAATCGTGCCGAACGGACCATCCCCCATCGACCGACCACAAACAGTCCCGACCCCCGAAGCGGTCCCGACCCCCGAAGCGGTCCTGACCCCCGAAGCGGTCCCGACCATCAACCCCGAGGAGGAACAGAACCATGGCTGAGATCATCGGACTGCCCGAGCCACCCCCGGAGGGAGCCACTGCACTGGTACCGGGCACGTACGACGGTCGGACCGTTCTGGTCACCGGTGGGGGTACCGGCCTGGGCAAGGCCATCGCCACCGAGTTCGCCCGGCTGGGG
This sequence comes from Acidimicrobiales bacterium, assembly GCA_965115985.1. GTDB lineage: Bacteria > Actinomycetota > Acidimicrobiia > Acidimicrobiales > Bin134 > Poriferisocius. The sequence goes on along the minus strand of OZ220474.1, from coordinate 2,372,616 downwards.
GCCAACCTGGTGGTCGTCAGCCGCAAACCCGAGCATTTGGCCGCCGGTCGGGAGGCCATCGAGCAAATCGGAGCCGAAGTGCTGGTGGTGGGGTGCGACATCCGCCAGGCCGAACAGATTGCCGATGCCTTCGACGCGGCCACCGACCGGTTCGGCCTGCCCGACGTGCTCATCAACAACGCCGCGGCCAACTTCCCGGTGCCGTCGGAGGACATGTCCCCCAACGCCTGGCGCACCGTGGTGGACATCACCCTCAACGGCACGTTCTTCTGCGCCCGGGAGTTCGGCCGCCGCCACCTGGCCGCGGGCACGCCGGGGTCCATCGTCAACATCGGGGCGTCCTACGCCTGGACCGGCGGGCCCGGATTCGCCCATTCGGCCGCGGCCAAAGCCGGGGTCAAGTCGATGACCGAGAGCCTGGCGGTGGAGTGGGGACCCTACGGCATCCAGGTGAACGGCCTGGTACCGGGGCTGTTCCCCCACGCCGACATGACCACCGACATCCGCTCCAGCCTCGATCGTACCCACGAGAAGGATCCGTGCCAGCCGGCCATGAGGGTGGGCCAGGTCCGGGAACTGGGGTGGGCGGCCACCTTCCTGGCCTCCCCCTTCGCCCGGTTCGTAAGCGGCCACACCATGGTGGTCGACGGGGCCAACTGGCAGCGCCGCTCCATGACCAACCCGGCGGTCGTCACCATCCGCGACCAGATGGGCAAGGGACCGTTCGAGACCTGATCCCCAGGATTTCGCAACGCCGCCGACCATGGATCGTGTCCCCCTGATCGAACCCGGTAACCACCCGAGCGACCCGACCGCGCCGGAAACCGCACGAACCAACCCGAGCGACCCGGTCGCGCCGGAGACCGCACGAACCAACCCGAGCGACCCGACCGCGCCGGAGACCGCACGAACCAACCCGAGCGACCCGACCGCGCCGGAAACCGCACGAACCAACCCGAGCGACCCGGTCGCGCCGGAGACCGCACGAACCAACCCGAGCGACCCGGTCGCGCTGGAGGTGGTCAAGAACGCCCTGGCGAGCATCGCCGAGGAGATGGGGCTCACCACCGTGCGCTCGGCCTACTCGTCGGTGATCAAGGAGGGAGGGGATTCGACCGCCGCGGTTTTCGACCACCGGGGGCGGTTCATCGCCCAGTCGATGGGTGCCCCCCTGATGCACCTGTCCAGCCTCCGCCCGTCGCTGCGATCCTTGCTGGACGACTTTCCCCCCGAGTCGATGACCGACGGCGACGTCTACGCCTCCAACGATCCCTACCGGGGTGGCATCCACTCCAACGACGTGATGGTTTTCCGCCCGGTGTTCATCGACGACGTGTTGGCCTTCTTCACCTGCGCATTGCTGCACGTGGCCGACCTGGGTGGAATGGCCGCCGGTGGGTTGCCGGCCAACGCCACCGATATGTTCCAGGAGGGCCTGGTGCTGCCGCCGGTGCCCCTGGCCGTCGCGGGGCGGCCCAACCAACCCATACTCGATGTCATAGCGGCCAACAGCCGCACTCCCGAGAAGGTTCTGGGCGACGTCCGAGCCATGATGGCGGCCACGAACCTGGGAGCCGGCCGGCTGGGCGATCTGGCGACCCGCTACGGCCGCGACCGGCTGCACCGGCTGATCGGCGAGCTGCTGGACTACACCGAACGTCGCACCAGAATGGGTATAGAGGCCCTGCCCGACGGCACCTACACCGGTTCGTTCGTCATCGACGACGACGGCGTGAACCCCGATGCCGACCATGAGGTGCGGGTCGCCCTGGTTATCGACGGCTCGACCATCACCGCCGATTTCACGGGAACCTCCGCTCAGTCCCCGGGACCCATCAACGCCTCGGTGTCGCAGACCACCTCCGGGGTGCTGTTCGCCATCCGCTGCATGCTGGCCCCGGACATCCCGGTCAACGACGGCACCTTCCGACCCCTGGAGCTGCGCCTGCCTCCGGGCACGCTGGTCAACCCCGACCCGCCCGCCGCGCTCAACGCCCGCATGGCCACGGTCATGGCGGTGGCGGAGGCCATGCTGGGAGCGTTCTCCCGGATCGACCCGGCCCGGGCGGTGGCCGCCTCGGGCAACGTCCACGTGTACATCATGAGCGGCCGCGACGGGGACGGCCGACCGTGGGCGTTCATGGACCCCCAGTTCGGCGGCTCCGGGGCCCGCTCCGACCGGGACGGGGTGGACGTGACCGGCCCCCTGGTGTTCGGCTCCGGCGGAGCGTTCCACACCGTGGAGGCCTACGAGCAGGAACATCCCGTGCGCTTCGAGCGCTTCGAGTTGTGGACCGACTCGGGCGGGCCGGGGCGGTGGCGGGGAGGTACCGGGGTCCGCCGCGACATCCGTATCCTGACCGATGGCCGATTCACCGGACGGGCCACCGACCGGTGCCGTCGCCCACCCCCGGGGATCCTCGGCGGCTCCAGCGGTGCCGGTGGGGGCTGGGTGCTCAACCACGGCTCCCCCGACGAGCAGCCGCTGCCGGCCAAGGTGACCTCCCATCCGCTGCGGGCCGGGGACGTGATCACCATGTTCACCTCGGCGGGCGGAGGCTACGGCGATCCGCTCGAGCGCGACCCCGAGCTGGTGGCCACCGACGTACGCGACAATCTGGTATCGCCCGAGGCCGCCCCCCGGGACTACGGCGTGGTCATCGACCCCGATACCGGGGAGGTGGACCCCACCGCCACGGCCGCGCTTAGAAACCAATGATTGTCGTGCTGGGGATCGGCTCCGAACACCAACCCCCCACGAACCAATGACCATCGCATTGGGGATCGGCTCCGAACACCAACCCCCCACGAACCAATGACCATCGCATTGGGGATCGGCTCCGAACACCAACCCCCCACGAACCGATGACCATCGCATTGGGGATTGATATCGGGGGGACGTTCACCGATGTGGTGCTGATCGACCGGTCTAGCGGCGACGTCCGCACCACCAAGGTGCTCACCACCCCCGACGATCCCACTACCGGAGTGCTGACCGGGATTGCCGAACTGCTGGCCGAAACCGGGGTCGACCCCGCCGATGTGTCCCAAGCCGTCCACGCCACCACCCTGGCCACCAACCTGATCCTCGAGCGCAGGGGCGGCCCGGTGGCCTACGTCACCACCGCCGGGTTCGGCGACGTCTTGATCATCGGCGACGAGCGCAAGGGCGACCGCGAGAAGTACGACCTCTTCTATACCAAGCAGAACCCCATAGTCGCTCGTCGGCACATCGTGGAGGTGCAGGAACGGGTGGGGGCCGACGGTTCGGTGGTCGTGCCCCTGGATACCGAGCAGGCCCGCTCGGTGCTGGCCGACCTCCTGGATCGTGAGCCGGTGACCGCGGTGGCGGTGTGCTTGCTGCACTCCTACGCCAACGGGGACCACGAGCGCCGGGTGGCCGACGTCGTCGCCGACCTGAACCCCGACCTCCACGTGGCCACATCCAGCGAGGTGTGGCCCGAGTACCGGGAACTGCCCCGAGCATGCACCACGGTGATGTCGGCCTACGTAGGTCCCACCGTCACCCGCTACATCGCCCGGCTGCACGAGGAACTGGCTCGCCGGGGCATCGGTGCAGGATTGCAGATCATGGGCTCGGCCGGTGGGATCGTCTCGGCGGCCACCGTGGCCCGTCGACCGGTGCAGCTAGTGGAGTCGGGCCCGGCCGCCGGGGTGATGGCCGCCGCCCACATCGGCCGCCTCATGGGCATCGACAACCTGATCTCGTTCGACATGGGAGGCACCACCGCCAAGGCCGGACTGGTGCGGGACGGACAGGTGGCCGTCGCCCACGAGTTCTACGTGGGGGGCACCGCGTCGGCAGGACTCAAACGGATCAACACCGGCTACCCGATCAAGATCCCGGTTATCGATCTGGCCGAAGTGGGGGCCGGGGGCGGGTCGATCGCCTACCGCGACGGCGGTGGTGCGCTGCGGGTGGGGCCCGATTCGGCCGGGGCCGAACCCGGGCCGGCCTGCTACGACCGGGGCGGCGCCCAACCCACGGTGACCGACGCCAATCTGGTGCTGGGCTACCTGAACCCGGATTATTTCCTGGGGGGACGCATGGCCATCCGGGCCGATCGAGCCCGGCACGCCCTGGCCGAGCTGGGCGGTCCCATGGGCCTGAGCCCGGTCGAAGCCGCGGCCGGTGTGTACGAGGTGGTCAACTCCACCATGGCCGCCGCGGTGCGGGTGGTGACGCTTGAGCGGGGCATCGATCCCCGTGGGTTCACCATGATGGCCTCGGGGGGAGCCGCGGGGATCCATGTGGTCCGCCTGGCCCAGGAGTTCGGCATCGTCGAGATGGTCGTTCCCGCCAACCCCGGGGTGGGCTCGGCGATGGGCCTGCTGACCGCCGATGTGGTGACCGATCATGTTCGCACCCAAGTGGTGGATCTGGCCGACGAGGGCCCCGGTGCCGAGCTCATCGGCACGGTGGAGGAGATTTACGCCGAGCTGGAAGCCACGGCAGTGGCGGAGATCGCCTCCGAGGGCTTCGCGGTCGATGAGATCGTGCTGAAACGAGAGATCGACATTCGCTACCGCCACCAGGCCCACGAGCTGACCGTCCCCCTGCACGGCTGCGACCTGGACCGGGCGGCCACCGCTTTCGGCCACCTGTACCGACGACTGTACGGCGTTCGTCCCGACGATCCGGTGGAGTTGGTCAACTACCGGGTGCGGGTGATCGGACCGGTGCCCAAACCCGACTGGTCGACCGACGAAACGACGACCACCCCGCCCGATCCTCACGGCCACCGCCCGGCCTGGTTCGGCGACGCCATGGCCGACACTCCCGTCTATCGCCGCAACACCCTCCTGCCCGGCCCCACCATCACCGGCCCCGCCATCGTCGAGGAGTCCTCGTCGACCGTGGTCGTCCCCTCCGGCTGGACCGCTTCGACGGATCGATGGCTCAACCTGGTGCTCCGACCCGACTCGCCGGATCGACACCTCCGAAAGCCAGGGAGTATGGCTGGGAAAATCTGGGTAACCCCTGATTTTGACGAGACATCCGAAGACGTCATCGCTACCTTTGAAGGCGACCTTGAGCATACCGATCCGGCATCCTCACGGCGGGTCCCCTCGGTACTTGGGATGGATGCGGCCATAGGGTGTCCGTTATGGAACTACGCGAGGTGATTGACCCGGCGACCACCGCACTGGTGCTCCAGGAGTGCCAGAACGGGGTGATCGGTGAACTTTCGGCCCTGCCCGCACTGGCCGCCGCCGCCCGAACGGGGTTGATCCCCAACGTGGCCGCACTGGCCGCCGCCGCCCGAGCCGCGGGAACCCGGGTGATCCACTGCACCGCTCAGCACCGGGCCGACGGCTGGGGCGGCAACCGCAACGCCCGACTGTTCCGAGCCATGCCCAAGATGGCGGTGCAGTTGCACGTCGGCACCGAGGCGGTGAGGGTGATACCCGAGATCGGGGTGGCCGACACCGACGTCGTCCTGCCCCGTCATCATGGTCTGTCACCGTTCGAGGGCACCGAGTTGGACTCACTACTGCGCAACGAGGGCATCGAGACCATCGTGGTCGCAGGAGTATCGGTGAACGTGGCCATCCTCAACCTGACCTTCGACGCGGTCAACGCCGGCTACGTGGTGGTGATCCCCCGCGACGCAGTGGCCGGCACCCCCACCGACTACGTGGACGCAGTGTTCACCCACACGCTCAGCATCGTATCCACCGTCACCACCACCGAAACCGTAATCAACACCTGGAGTTGTCCCGGTTAGGCGGACACCTGATTCTGGGTGATTGGCCCCTAGGTATCTGTTTTCGGTTGAGTCACTGGAGCCTCAGATGCTGGGGGCTTGACTTCAGAAGGGGGCGTAGGCGAGAACAGCCCCTTTGGGACTTTGTCCTTACCTATAGAAACGTTAGGTGAGTACCCCCTTTTGTGGCGTACTCCGTTTTCCTGTCTTGCTCTTCTATTTTTAGCCATTGACTCCATCCTTTCTTGGTTGGCCCTTTGGATTAATGGGTATAAATTCTAGCGTCTCGATCTCACTCGACCTCAAGTAAATTCCGCCTTCAGTCCAAATATACTCATTGTTACACAACTTCACAGCTCCCGACTCCTCGAACTCTACAGCAGCCGCAATATATATATCCTGTTCTACCTTGCCATCTGATGCATAGGAATACAGACCCTGACCCTTGTCAAACAACCCTCCAACCCACCGCTTTGACCGCAAGCGACACCGGATGAACCCTGCCTCTCTTCTGTCGAACAGATAGTCCCATGAGGTAGGCCAGTTCGTTGAACCAAGTAATTTCTCAACCCAACCATGTGTCTTGGATACTTCTCTCAGTTTCAAAACTACCCATCCGGCAACCCACCCCGCGGCTGCCGGAACTGCCAAGTACATAAACGGCACAACATAGACAAGAGGGGGAAGGGATTCACCAGCAACCATGTCCTCCCAGTAGGTGGAGTATATCCAGTGCAGAGGCCACGCCCCTACTGCCAGCCAGAACGCAGACACCCCGGCATACCTCAACACCCAGTCTCTCGCCTTTAGAATGTGAAGCGACCGTTGGTGAGAGTAAGCCCAACAGTAGGACAACCCAGGGAACAAGGAGGCAAACGCCAATAGTGAAATGCCGGTCAGAGACACCGCTGCACACCCCTCTGGCAGGCCACCATACTCACCTGGTCGATTGCCCTCTTCAACTCCTTGTCATGCCCCACTCACTCCTCCTTCGGATATCATCCCGACCTCGATACGGTCGCGGAGTAGGTTTGGGAACATCTTAGACACCTCTTGTGACAATCAGGTCACTGGATAAACCGCACCATCCGGATTCCTCCGGGCAGGCCAGGACATACCGGCAAGGTGATACCAACCACGATCAGCCCAAGCCTGGCCGGACGTAGCCGGCCACCGCGTCGATTTCGGGTTGCTCGGCTTGGAGGCCGAGAACGGCAACCGGGTGGGGTCAACCTCCGACCGGGGTGCTGGGGGTGAACGTGACCGGCATCCCCTCGGGGCCGACGATGAAGTTGGAGGCCCGAAACGGCAGGGGCTCCTCGTTGGCAAGCTGCATATCGGGCATGCGTTCGGCCAGCCGCTGGAACATGATCTTGAGCTCCAGGCGGGCCAGCGACGATCCGAGACAGAAGTGCGTGCCCCAGCCGAAGGCCAGGTGATGGTTGGGCTCGCGCTCCAGGTCGAACCTGAACGGGTGGTCGAACACCGCCTCGTCCCGGTTGGCCGACGGGTAGAACAGGATGATCTGGTCACCTTCGGCGATGGTCTCGCCGTGCATCTCCACATCCCGCATGGCGCTACGGGACATGTTCTTGATGGGGGTCACCCACCGCAGCATCTCCTCCACCGCTCGCTCCATCCAGACGTCGTCGCCGGCGCGTCGGTTGAACAGCGCCCTCTGGTCGGGATGCTCCATCAACGCCAGCATCCCCCCGCTGATCACGTGGCGGGTGGTCTCGTCGCCCCCGATGAGGATGAGCAGCGTCTCCTGCACCAGGGACTCGTCGTCCAGTTTCTCGCCGTCCACCTCGGCGTGGCACAACACGCTCACCAGATCGGACCGGGGCGGGTGTGACCGGCGGTCGGCGATCACGTCCAACTGGAACTCCCGGAAGGCGATCCCGGCCAGCATCCCCTTCTCGGCCGCCGCCGGGTCGGTCTCGGTGGTGGCCCGGATCATGTCGTCGGACCACTCCAACAGATCGTCGTAGCTCTCGCGGGGGAACCCCAGCATGTCGCCGATCAGGATCAGCGGCAAAGGAGCGGCTATGTCCCACACGAAGTCGCACTCGCCCCGCTCGCACACCTTGTCCAGGATCTCGTCGCAGATAGCAGTCACCTCGGCGGCGCGGTCCCGTACCCGCTTGGGCGTGAAACCCCGGTTCACCAGCTTGCGGCGCTGCTTGTGCAGGGGATCGTCCATCGAGATCATCATCGGCAGCGGGTCGCCGTGGGGGCGGGGGCTGCGCCACGACGAGAACGTCCTGGGATCCTTCTCGATCTCCAGGATGTCGTGGTAGCGGGAGATGCCCCATATGTCGCTGCCGGCGTCGTAGTAGACCGGGGCGTTCTCCCGCAGCCACGTCCACGTCTCATGGGGTTCGTGCTGGTACCAGAAGCCGTCGAGAAAGTTGATGTCGTCTCTGGTGGGGTGGTTGGGCACGATCTGCTCCTCGTTCTCGGTCGATGTTCTCGATGTTCTCAGTGGTCGGTGTTCTCGATGTTCTCGGTCGATGTTCTCGATGTTCTCAGTGGTCGGTGTTCTCGATGTTCTCGGTCGATGTTCTCGATGTTCTCAGTGGTCGGTGGGCTGAACCTCGCCCATGAGCCGGGCGATCATCCTGTTGCCTTGCTCGGCATCATAGGCCGCCACCATGTCGGCGATTCCTTCCTCCCACGAAATGGTGCAGGGCCCGGTGATCGACCGGCGCCTGGTGCTGTCGAAGGCCCGGCTGTGAGTGCCGGCCGGGAAGTACTGGAATTGGGGCGTCACCCCGGCCAGTTCCCCCATCCGCCTGCACATGTCCTCGATGCTCACGTTCTGATCGCCGCCCCAGTTGACGATGGTGGCCGGCACGGTGGCCGACTCCAGGAACGCCTCGGCGTGGGTACACATGTCGGTCTCGTGTACCGGGGAGAACATGTTGGGCTCGGAGTCCTTGAGCATCACCGGCATGTCGTTCATCATCATGGCCAGCAAAATGGCGGGCAGGCCCCCGTTGCGACCGTAGGCCACGTTGATGCGGCCGATCACCGTGGGCAGCTCGTACAACCTGCACATGGTGCGGGCCACCGCTTCGGCACCCAGTTTCGACACCGCGTAGGTCTCCGAATAAGGCTGTTCGCTGTCGCCCAACGGATCACCCTCGGCATAGGGGTGGGTGTGATCCGGGTTGTTCCTGTAGGAGGCCGCGGTGGCCGCGTGCAGAAAGCTCTTGGCCTTGCGACAATGGGCCATCAACAAACCGGTGGCCTCGGCATTCTGGGTGAGGGCATGGTCGTAATCGGCACCGGCGGACATGAACGCCGCCATGTGGATCACGTGATCGAAGTCGTCGGGCAACCCGTTCAGGTCACCCGAGGCCAGATCGGCGGCATGGGGGATGGCCCCGGCCTCCTCAACCTGTTGGCGCGATCCGGGCCGGCTGAACCGAGCCAGCCCCCACACCTCGTTGTTCCGGGCGAAATGCCGGGTCATGGGCAGGGCGATCTGGCCCGCGCACCCGGTGATCAAGATCTTCCGACCATCCACTTCCATACCTCCTGAAACTCGACTCACTCCGTACCAGCACGACCAGCGCGCGGTGCCGACATGATAGGGACGGCGGACCCACGACTGCACAAGGACCGAACACGACCAGCGCGCGGTACTGACATAATAGGGACGGCGGACCCACGACAGCACGAGAACCGAACACGACCGACACCCGGTGCCGACATGATAGGGATGGACGAATGAGCGAGGAGACCGGCGGGCCCGACACCGTGCTTTACCAGCAATCCGGCCATGTGGTCACCATCACCTACAACCGTCCCCAGGTGCTCAACGCGGTAAACGGTGAGCTGCGCCGGCGATTGAACGCGGCCTGGGATCGATTCCGGGGCGACAACGACGCCTGGGTGGCCATACTCACCGGCGCGGGCCGGGCATTCTGCGCCGGGGCCGATTTTCGTGACGGTGCCGAATCCACCGGCGTGTTCGAGGGCACGTTCTGGGAGAAACCCACCATCAACTCCTTCGAGTCGGGCCTGGAACTGTTCAAGCCCACCATCGCCGCGGTCAACGGCCACTGCCTGGGCTACGGACTCACCGCCGCGCTGGCCTGCGATTTCATCATCGCCGGCGACCGAGCCACGTTTGGTTTCCCCGAAGTACGCCTGGGAGTACCGACCATCGTGGGAGCCATCCGACTGCCCCGGCGGGTGGACTGGGCCGATGCCATGGAGTTGCTGCTGACCGGTGAGCCGATCGATGCCGAACGGGCCCGGGCGATCGGGCTGGCATGGCGGGTGGTGCCCCACGAAGATCTGATGGACGAGGCCCGAGCCCTGGCCGAGCGAATCGTGGCCTCGGCCCCACTGGCGGTACGAGCCACCAAGGAGGTGGCCGTGCGCACCCCCAGCATGTCGTGGGTGGAGGCGGTGCGCTTCGGTGAGACCATGCGACTGGTAGCCGGGGCGACCGAGGACGCCTCCGAGGGCATGGCCGCCCGGGCCGAGAATCGTCCACCGCACTGGCGGGCCCGCTAGATGGGCGGGCGAGCCGTTCTTCTATGCGTGGTGGTGGCCGGACTGGCCCTCACCGCCCTGTCCCTGGTCGGCGTCATCTCCACCTGGGGGTTCGACTGGGTGACCATCGAGTCCGAGGATACCGATCCCGACCCCACTGCCGAGGCCTCCCCCACCCCCACCGGGGAGCCCCTGCCCGAGCCGGACGTCGAGATCGATCCCCGCTATCCGCCCGACTCGCAATGGACGGTGTTCGACGTGGCCGCCGCCCTCAACATCCGAGCCGGTCCCCACACCGGCCATGAGATCCTGGGCACCGCCGGCCTGGGCACCACCGTCGCCCTCACCGGTCAAGTGGCGGAATCCCCCACCAGCGGCACCTGGGTTCAAATCCGCACGAACACCCTGACCGGCTGGGTCTTCGCCGCCTACTTGACCCCCGAGGATTGACGGAACCCGGGAACGAACACGAAGAAACCCGTAACGGAGCCGGGGATCAGGAAGTTCCCAAGGGCCCAACCGTGAGGGCTACACCCAGGTCGGACCGTGACGGAGCCGAGGATCAGGAGGTTCCCAAGGGATCGACGAAGGGGATCCGGTCGTCGGGCAGGGGTTCCATGGGAATACGGCGGGCCAGGGCGGCTTGAACGTGGGGAGCCAGGCGAGCGGCTTTGGCGGTCTCCCGGTCGGCTTCGCCCTCCTTGAGGACGGGCATAACCTCGTGGGCGAACAGCTCCAGCGATTGGCAGATGTGCTCATGACGGTTGCGGCCCGACTGCTGGATGAACATCACCTGGTCCACCCCGGCCTCGGCGTACCCCCGGAGCTGACCGGTGACCTGTTCGGGTGTACCGATGCCCAGCGTCTCGCCCAATCCCTCGAACGAGTGGTTCGCGGCCTGGAAACCGTCCCACACGCTGGTCCTGCCCGGCTGGTGCCGGCCGGTCACGTAGTAGTGCAGCAGGCCGTGACCGAAGAACCGGAACCCTTCGAGGCCCCGCCGCTCGGCCTCGGCCCGGTCGGGGTGTACCGACAGCCCGACCACCATGGCAATGTTGGCGTTGACGGTGTGGCCGATGGGCACGCACTCGGTGGACAGGATCCGGTAGTAGTCGTCCACCCAGTGAGCGGCCTCGTCGGGATTCACGAAGGCGAACGTCAGCGCGCCCATGCCCAGGCGGGCGGCCAGCTTGATGGTGTCCCGGTTCGAGCACGCCACCCACAGCGGAGGATGGGGCTTCTGCGCCGGTTTGGGCACCACGTTGCGACACGGCATGGAGAAGTACCGGCCCTCGAACCCCGGATAGGGGTCCATCACCATCATGTTGCAGCACTGCTCGGTGGCCTCGGCCCATGCCGGGCGCTTGTCGGCGTGGGCTATCCCGAAACCGCCCAGCTCCACCGCGGCCGACGACTCCCCGGTGCCGAACTCCACCCGGCCGTTGGAGACGAGGTCGAGGGTGGCGATCCGCTCGGCCACCCGAGCCGGATGGTTGTACGCCGGGGGCATCTGCACGATGCCGTGGCCCAACCTGATCCGCTCGGTGCGCTGGCTGGCCGCGGCCAGAAAAACCTCGGGAGCCGACGAGTGCGAGTACTCCTCCAGAAAATGGTGCTCCACCTCCCAGGCGTAGTCGTACCCCAGCCGGTCGGCCAGCTCCACCTGCTCGAGAGCCTCGTGCAGCAGCCGCTGCTCGTCGCCGGACTGCCACGGCCGGGGGAGCTGATGCTCGTAGAAGACACCGAACTTCACGATCCCAGCCTACGCCCTGCCCCAGGACCGACGAACAAGCCGAAGTGGTGCCCCAATTCGGGTACTGCCATAACCAGATTGCCCATCGGTCCGGTGCTGCGAGCATCGAGGTGGTGCCCCAACTCGGTCGCTGTCATAACATCGCCGCCATGAGCCGCGACCGGGTTCCGGTGATGGTGGGGGTAGCCCAATACGTCGGGCGAGGAACCGACCCGACGGCCGCGCCCGATCCGGTGACCATGCTGGCCGACGTGGCCGTGCGGGCCGCCCACGACGCCGGGGTGGGTCATCGCCTGTTCGATCAGGTGGAGGCCTACTTGCAGATCCCGATGGCCCACTGGCTACCGGTCAACGGTGCCCGACTCACCGCCGAGCGCCTGGGTATGAACCGCCGAGCCCGGGTGCAGAACACCGGCGGAGGCGGCGAGATCGGCGTGCTCGCGGCCAACCACCTGGCGGACGAGATCCTGGCCGGGCGCATCGAGACGGCTCTGGTGACCGGAGGCAACCTGTGGAAGACGGTCGAGCGGGCCGAGGCTGCGGGGGTGGAACTGGACTGGCCCACCGGAGGCGACCCCTCGGGAGCCGACGACCGCTTCGGCCAACCGGCCCAGCCGATGACGTCCGAGCTCGAGAAGCGCCACGGGCTGACCCAACCCATTCAGGCCTACCCCCTGTTCGAGAACGCCCTGCGGGCCGCCCAGGGGATGACCCTGATGGAGCACGCCCAGCGCCTCGGCCAGATGATGAGCGAGTTCACCACGGTGGCCGCCGCCAATCCCTACGCCTGGTTCCCCACTCCGCGGACCCCCGAGGAGCTGACCACCGCCACTGCCCGCAACCGCATGATCGGCTTCCCCTACACCAAGTACCTGAACGCGGTGATCAGCACCGATCAGGCCGCGGCCTACGTGATGACATCGACCGGGAAAGCCCGCGAGCTGGGGATCCCCGAGGATCGTTGGGTGCATTGGTGGGGCGGCCACCACGCCGCCGAGAGGGCGTGGACCGTGACCACCCGCCCCGACTACGGACAGTGCCCCGCGATGAAGGACTCCTCGTGGGGGGCGCTGGCCCAGGCCGGGGTGGGCCCCGACGACGTCGCCCTGTTCGACTTCTACTCCTGTTTCCCCGTGGCGGTGCGAATGGCCTGCGCCATGCTGGGCATCGACGAGCTGGATCCCCGACCGTTCACCGTCACCGGGGGTCTTCCCTATGGGGGCGGCCCGGGATCGGCCTACACCATGAACTCACTGGCCGCCATGGTCGAGCGGCTCCGGGAGGATCGGACTGCAATCGGGATGGTCACCGGCAACGGCTTCATCCTCACCAAGCACGCGGCCACGGTGCTGTCGGCCCACCCCAAACCCGGTGGCTGGGACCGGCCCGGCGGCCCACCCCCATCGGCCACGATGGAAACCACCCCCGCCGTCGTCGATGAATCGGCCACCGGCCCGGGCCGCATCGAGGCCTACACCGTCATGCACGACCGCCAGGGCCGGCCGACCCAGGGATTCGTCTGCGGGCATCTGAACGGCAACGGAGCACCAGGCCACCGCTTTCTGGCCGTCACCCCCGAGGACCCAGCCCTGCTCACCGATCTTCTGGTCGACGAAGCCGTGGGCCGCACCGGCCACATCCACCTGGATGCATCCACCGGCCGCTGCGTGTTCACCCCAGCCTGACCCCCCAACCGAGTAGCGGTTTCGAGCTACTCCAAACCAAGCATGCCGGGGTGCGGTGCTGGTGGACCCCCCAACCGAGTAGCGGTTTCGAGCTACTCTAAACCTGCTCTAAATGCTCTCAACCGGCGTTTGCCCTGCAAATCCAACGATTCCCCCGCTACTCTAAACCTACTCTAAACAATTTAGAGTAGGAATGACCGGGCTTCCGAGAGCCGCCGGGCCTCGGTCGCGACCACCCCCACGGGGCCGCTGACACCGGTTCCGCCGAGGCCGCAGTAGTAGTTGTTACTATAAATAATTTAGAGTAAGTACATGTCCACGGTAATGGTCGAGCAGGCGTTGGGTGAGAACCCCGATCAACGCGGCCAGGCATTGCTGGACATCCCCGAGGACCAGTGGTTCGATCGAAAAAGTGCTCGCGTCAATCCGAGGCAACTCGGGGAGGCGCTGGTCGCCCTGGCCAACGCCGAGGGGGGCACGGTGGTGGTGGGGCTGCACGACGGCCGGGTCGAGGGAATCGACGGGGCCGAACCCAAGAAAATCACCGGATGGCAGAAAACCGCGTGCGACTTCACCAACCCCGCAGTGCGTTGCTCCTTCGAGTTCGTCGAATGCCGCCGAGCCGATAGCAACCCGGACCGCTTGCTGGTCATAAAGGTCGAGGCATCCCAACAGGTACACGCCACCAACCGGGACGAGGTTTTCCTACGAGTGGGGGACGACAACCGCAAGCTCGGCTTCGACCAGCGAAGAGAGCTGCTCTACGACAAGGGGCAGACGACATACGAGACCACATTGTTGAAAAACGCCGACTTCGACGATCTCGACCTCGACCTGCTCGACTCCTACGCCGAGGCCGTCAACCACCCCGATTCCCACCGGTTGCTCCAAGCCCGCGACCTCATGAACAGAGCCGGGGAGGTGACCGCAGCCGCGATCCTGCTTTTTGGCGTGCAGCCCCAGCAATGGCTGCCCGAAGCCCATGTGCGGGTGTTGCGCTACCGGGGTTCGGAGCGGGGCACCGGTACCCGCCAGAAACTCATCCATGACCGCCGCATCGAAGGATCCATCCCCCACCAACTGAGCGAAGCTCGTGAGGCGATCCTCGACCTTCTGCCCTCCCGGCGTGCTCTCACCGACAGCGGGCGTTTCGAGCCGATCCCACTCATCCCCGAGGATGCCTGGCTGGAGGGCCTGGTGAACGCAGTCATCCACCGGTCCTACAACATCAGCGGCGACCACATTCGGGTCGATGTCTTCGATGACCGCATCGAGATCGAAAGCCCGGGGCGTTTTCCCGGTCTGGTGGATCCTCGCGATCCACGGGACATCACCCGTTTTGCCCGTAATCCGCGAATCGCCAGGGTTTGTGCCGACCTGCACTTCGGTCAGGAACTGGGGGAGGGAATCCGGCGCATCTTCGACGAAATGAACCTGGCCGGCCTGGCCGACCCGGACTACACCCAGACCTCGGGAAGCGTGCGCCTGACGCTGTCGTTCCAAGCCGTGGACCGTGAACTCGAACAGCGACTCCCGGAGGGGGCCCGCAACATACTGAGATTTATCCGCGGCGCAACCCGGGTCAGCACAGGAGACGTCGTGGAGGCGACCGGAGAATCCCGACCGGTGGTGCTGAGGCGTCTCCGAGCCCTTCGGGACGAGGGGCTGATCGACTGGGTGGGTCGGTCACCGAAAGACCCCCGGGCCTACTGGAAGTGCCGAATCGAGTAGTGGTTTCGAGCTACTCTAAACCTGCTCTAAATGCTCTCAACCGGCGTTTGCCCTGCAAATCCAACGATTTCCCCGCTACTCTAAACCTACTCTAAATAATTTAGAGTAGAAGCGACCGAGCACCCACGAGCTGCCGAACCGATCAGTCGACGGGCACTCCGACGGGGCAGGTGACACCGGTTCCGCCGAGGCCGCAGTAGCCGTTGGGAACCTTGGCCAGGTACTGCTGGTGGTAGTCCTCGGCGTAGTAGAAGGGCGGGGCGGCGATGATCTCGGTGGTGATCCTCCCGTAGCCGGCGGTGCGCAGGCGGGTGGCGAATCGGTCCCGGGAGGCTTCGGCGGCCATCTTCTGGGCATCGTCGAAGCAATAGATGCCCGACCGGTACTGGGTGCCCACGTCGTTGCCCTGGCGCATCCCCTGGGTGGGGTCGTGGTTCTCCCAGAACAACGCCAGCATCCGCTCGTAGCTGGTCGTTTCGGGATCGAACACGGCCAGCACCACCTCGTTGTGGCCGGTGAGGCCGGTACACACCTCCTGGTAGGAAGGGTTGGGAGTGAATCCTGCGGCGTAGCCCACCGCGGTGGTGAACACTCCGGAGGCCTGCCAGAACACCCGCTCCGCTCCCCAGAAACAACCCATGCCCACCATGATCCGTTGCATCCCGTCGGGAAACGGCGGCTTCAACGGGTTGCCGTTGACGAAGTGGGTTTCCGGCACGGGCATCTCGGCCTCCCGGCCGGGCAGCGCATCGCCGGGTTCCACCATCATCGCCTTGTCACGCCCGAACAATCCCATGTTCGACAGTTTAGGGACCGCCGAGACACCGTGTGCAAAACCGGTGAATCCGCGAGACTGTCGGCATGGCAGCCCGTTTGACCGGTCAGAGCGTGGATCGAGTCGAGGGGCCCCGTCTGCTGCGAGGGGAGGGTCGCTTCACCGGCAATGTCCGCCATCCCGATCTTCTCCACATAGCCTTCGTTCGCAGCCAGATGGGTCATGCCCACCTCGAAGCGGTGGATACCGCGGCGGCGGAAGCCATTCCCGACGTGGTGGCGGTACTGACCGTCGAGCACCTGGAGGAAGTGGTCGCCCCCATCGCGGTCGCCGGTCCCCCGGAGTTGGCGGTCACCCCGTTCACCGCGCTGGCCTCGGACCGGGTCCGCACCGTGGGCGAACCCATCGCGGTGGTCGTCGCCCGTACTCGCCAGGCCGCCGCCGACGGGGCGGCCGCGGTGGCGGTGGACTACCACCCCCTGCCCGCGGTGGTGAACATGCACGAGGCCACCGCCCCCGACGCCCCCCTGCTGTTCGACGACCTGGGCACCAACGTGGTGTACGAGACCGCCCAGTCGTGGGGCCCCGACATCGACGAGACCTTCGCCGCCGCCGACCACGTGTGTACCCGCACCTTCACCCAGCACCGGTTCGGCCATGCCCCGCTGGAGGGGCGGGTGATGGTGGCGTCGTACACCCCCTCCGACGGTCGGCTCGACGTCGAGCTGGCCACCAAGCGCCCCCACGCGGTGAAGCTCTACCTGTCCAACCTGCTGGGCGTCCCCTTCGGCAACGTCCGGGTGCGCACCGGCGACATCGGCGGGGCGTTCGGCTCCAAGGGCCAGGTCGGCCGGGAGGACGTCTGCGTGGCCGCCGCCGCCATGCTGGTGGGCGGCACCGTCCAATGGGTCGAGGACCGCACCGAGAACCTCCAGATGGCCGGACACGGCCGCGAGGAGGACGTCACCATGGAGGTGGCGGTCGAGCGCGACGGCACCCTGCGGGGTATCCGGGCCACCATGACCATGGATCAGGGGGCCTATCCCATGCCCCCCTACCCGTCGTCGCTGTTCTGCAACCTGGTGAAGATGCTGATCCCCAACGCCTACCGGGTGGGGGCCTACGCCTTCCGGGGACGGGTGGTGGCCACCAACAAGTGCAGCTACATCGCCTACCGGGGACCGTGGGCCGTGGAGACCTGGGTAAGGGAGCGGATGCTGGACGAGATCGCCGCCGAGTTGGGCATCGACCGGGTGGAGATCCGCCGTCGCAACCTCGTCGACCAGGACCAGCCCACCCCCATGATCACCGGCCCCACCATCTCGGGCGTCACCGCCCGCCAAACCCTCGATCGGGCCGTCGAACTCATGGACCCGGACGGTTTCGCCACCCGGCAGGCCGCCGCCCGGGCCGAGGGCCGGCTACTGGGCCTGGGGTTCGCCACCTTCATCGAGATCGCCCCCGGTCCCCCCGATTTCGCCCGGGCGGCGGGCTTCGACCTGCGGGGGGAACTGGCCCGAGCCCGTCTGGAGCCCACCGGTGATCTGACCATAGCCAGTTGCCAGTCGCCCCACGGCCAGGGCCACGAGACCACCATCGCCCAGGTGGCCGCCGACGAGCTGGGGGTGAGTCTCGACCGGGTGAGGATCGTGTTCGGCGACACCGACGCCACCCCGTTCACCACGCTGGGCACCGGGGGCAGCCGGGCGTCGATGATGGCCTCCGGTGCGGCCCGGGCGGCAACCGCCGAGGTCAAGGCCCAGGTGCTGGCCGTTGCCGCCGAGCGACTGGAGGCCAACCCGGCCGACTTGGAGATCGTCGACGGCACCATCTCGGTGCGGGGCACACCGGGCCAGGGCATCGCCCTTACCGACGTCGCCCAGCAGGCCTGGTTCGCACCGTCGTCGCTGCCCGAGGGCATGGACCAGGGTATCGAGGCTCGGGTGGAGTACCGCACACCCCCGGGCGGCTGGG
The DNA here is from genome assembly GCA_965115985.1 of Acidimicrobiales bacterium. GTDB lineage: Bacteria > Actinomycetota > Acidimicrobiia > Acidimicrobiales > Bin134 > Poriferisocius. Next base: position 2,354,460 of record OZ220474.1, on the reverse strand, counting down.
CGTCGGCCACCCACTGCTGCTGGGTGGAGATCGACCCCGATACCGGCGAGATCACCATCGACCGCTACGTGGTGGTGGAGGACTGCGGACGGATGATCCACCCGGCCATCGTGGACGGCCAGATCCAGGGCGGGGTGGCCCAGGGCATCGCCGCGGTGTTGTTCGAGCGCCATTTCTACGACCCCGACGGCAACCTGCTGACCGCCTCGCTGGCCGACTACCTGGTTCCCTCGGCCGCGGAGATGCCGATCATCGAGGTGGAGCACCTAGAAGTCGAGCCCCTGCACGACGCCGACTGGCGGGGAGTGGGCGAGGGAGGCCTCATCGGTGCTCCCGCCGCGGTGACCAACGCGGTGGCCGACGCGGTCCGCCACCTGGGCGTCCACATCTACGAACAGCACCTCCCGCCCCGACGGATGCGGGAACTGCTCCAACGATGAACGACGACCCGAACGACGAGAACGAGAACCCCAGAACAATCCAAAGCAGTACTTTGGATTATCATGTTATTCCAAAGTACTGCTTTGGAATAACACAGCAGCCCCCGGCGGTTCTTGCCCTGCCGTGACACCCGACCCGCGGTTGGGGAGTAGGCTGATCGGTCTATACGAACCCAGAGTCCGTAGGGGGAAATTGATGGCTGTCGCGCCGGAGAAGATCCGCAACGTCGCGTTGGTGGGGTCGCAGGGATCGGGGAAGACCACGCTGGCCGAGGCGATGCTGTACCGAGCCGGTGCCATCGACCGCACCGGCCGGGTGGAGGACGGCACCACGGTGTGCGACTTCAGCCCCGAGGAGAGGGCCGCCACCCATAGTCAGTCCCTGGCTCTGGCCAGCTTCGACTGGCACGGCCACAAGATCAACCTGATCGACACCCCCGGTGCCCCCGACTACGCCGGCGAACTCCATGCCGCCCTTCAGGTGGCCGACCTCCTGGTGTTCGTGATCGACGCCTCCAGCGGTGTGGATCACCGAGCCACCGCGATCTGGCGCCAGGCCGCCGACGCCGATCTGCCTCGCATCCTGTTCGTCAACAAGCTCGACCGGGAGCACGCCAGCTTCGAGAACGTACTGGCCGAGTTGCAGGACGCCTTTGGTGCCGGCATCGCCCCCCTGGAGCTGCCCATCGGTGCCGGCCCGAGCTTCCACGGCATCGCCGATCTGCTCACCGACAAGGCCTACCTCTACGACAGCGGATCGGCCGAGGAGGCCGACGTCCCCGCCGAGATGGAGAGCCAGGAGCAAGAGGTCCACGAACAGCTCGTCGAGGGCATCGTGGTGGCCGACGACGACATGCTGGAGCGCTACCTGGAGGGCGACGTCCCCGGCCCGGACGAACTCGAGGTGGTGCTCGGACGGGGGGTGGCCGACGGCTCGGTGTTCCCGGTGGTTTGCGGCTCGGCCACCGGTCCGATCGCGGTGGATCGCCTGGTCAACTTTCTGGTGGAGATCGGCCCTCCCCCCACCACCCGCACCATGACCGTGACCATGAGCGACATCGACACCGAGCCGGCCTGCGACCCCGACGGCGACCAGCTCGCCTGCGTGTTCAAGACCATCAGCGACGACTACGTGGGCCAGATATCGCTGTTCCGGGTCCTGTCGGGCACCATCCGAAGGGACGACAACCTCACCAACTCCTCCACCGGCAACAGCGAGCGGCTACGAGGCCTGGTCGGCCTGGTGGGCGGCAAGCAGCAGGACGTCGACTCCATCTCCGCGGGGGACGTCGGCGGCGTCACCAAGCTTCAGCAGACCCATACCGGCGACACCCTCACCAACGCGGGCCGAGCCGTCGTTCAACTGGAGCCCTGGCCCGAGCCGGTACTGGCCTACGGGCTGGTGCCCAGAACCAGGGCCGCGGAGGACAAACTGGGCACCGGACTCCGACGCCTGACCGACGAGGATCCGTCCCTGCGGCTCGAGCGCAGCGAGGAGACCCACCAGACCCTGCTGTGGGGACTGGGCGAGGCCCATCTGAGGCTGGCGATATCCCGCCTCGACCGTATGGGCATCGAGGTGGACACCCAGGACATGCGGGTTCCCTACCGCCAGACCATAACCGGCAACGGCGACGCCGAGGGCAAGCACAAGAAGCAGTCCGGCGGGCACGGCCAGTTCGGGGTGGCCTACGTGCGCATCGAGCCCCTGGCTCGGGGAACCGGTTTCGAGTTCGTGAACGCCATAAGCGGAGGGTCGATTCCCCGCCAGTACATCCCCGCGGTGGAGGCCGGTGTTCGCGAGGCCATGGCCGATGGTGCCGAGCTGGGCTTTCCCATCGTGGACGTCAGGGCCACCGTGTACGACGGCAAACACCACTCGGTGGACTCCTCGGAGTTCAGCTTCAACATGGCCGGCAAGTTGGCGTTCAACGCCGCCTTCTCCCAGGCGGGACCGGTGGTGCTGGAGCCCATGGCTCGGGTCGAGATAACCGTGGCCCCCGAGTACCAGGGTGACGTGATGGGCGACCTGTCCTCCCGACGGGGCCAGGTGCAGGGCACAGAGTCTGGACCGTGGGGCGAACAGGTCATCCACGCCGTCGTTCCCGAGTCGGAGCTGGTGCGTTACGCCATCGAACTGCGGTCGCTCACCGGCGGCCGGGCCCGATTCAAGACCGAGCGGGTGGCTTACGAGATCCTGAGCGGAGCCCTCCCCGAAGCCGCCACCGCGTAGAACGGGAATCACGTAGGATCAAGCAGCCGCGTCAAGCCAATAATTCGGGGGGATCAAGAAGCCGCGTGGAGCCAGGAATCACGTAGGATCAAGGGATGCCCGAGTCGGAGGAAACCGAGAACCTGGAGTTCCAGTGGGACGATCCCCGGGACTATCGGCCCCCGGAGGGGCTGATGCGCAAGGCCACCGGCACCTCGGCCGGGTCGGCCCTCGGGGCGGCCATGGTGGCCCTGGGCGAGATCCTGGAGCCGGAGAAGATCCGGGTGGAGATCCAGCAGGAGGACGACGAACCCGATCCCGACCTGCCGTTCACCATCGACTTCGGCGATCTCCCCCCCCTGAACTAGCCGCCCGCCCGGCCCGTCCACCACTCACCGGTCACCGTCGGCCGGCACCACCGAGGCCGATCCCCGACCTTGGCGACCATCGGGCGGAAAGGGCCGACAGCGAGGCGATGGCCGAGGCCAGTACGAAAATGATGAAGAACCGCTCGGAGGAATCGCTCGACCCCAGAACGGTGATCATGATGGTGATGCCGGTGGCCGCGCCGATGTGGCCCACCATCTGCATGAAGCCCGAGGCCGCTCCCAGATCGGTGTCGTCCACCGAATTGGCCACCGCGGTCACCGCCGCCGGCCGGATGGCTCCCTGACCCACCCCGGCCACGAACAAAAGAATGATCACCGCGGCCAGCCAGCCGACCAGAACGGACATCCCGGTTCCGGCCAGCGCCGCCGACATGACCAGCGCCCCCGAGATCATGACCGTCCGTCCCCCCAGCCGGGATTCCACCCGTCCGGCGTACCACGCCCCCACGCTGAACCCCACCGGGCGGGCGATGAGGGCTGCCGACCGGGTGCTGACCTCGGCCATGCCGAACGCCCCCTCCAGCATGAACGGCGCCACCACCAGCGATCCCATGTACGCCATGTGACCGAGGGACGTCACCAGGTTGGGAATCACGAACCCCCGGCGGCGCAGAAAATCCAGGGGCAGGATCGGATCACGGGTTCGGCGCTCGATGGCCCCGAACGCCGCAAAGGCCACCGGGACGCCCACCAGACCGGCCACCACCAGCGGGTGATCCCAACCCCATTCCGGACCCCGGTTTATGGCCATGAGCAGACCGGCCACCCCCAGGCCCAGGCTGATCGCTCCGCTGACGTCGAAACGCACATCGGGCTTGCGGGCGGTTTCGGGCAAGAGGGGGATGGCGGCCAGCAACGCCAGCATCGACGGTACGGCCTGGACGTAGAAGATGGTCCGCCAGCCGAAGGCGTCCACCATGAACCCGCCGAGAGCCACCCCGATGGCCGGGGACAGGGCGGTGACCGCCGACCAGTAACCCATGGCCAGTGCCCGCTCCCGGCGGGCGAACACCGTCATGATGATGGCCATGGAAGCCGGGAGGGTGGCCGCTCCCATGAACTGGCCCAGGGTTCGCATCGCCACCAGCGAACCCACGTTCCACGACAAGCCGGTGAGCACCGCGAACCCGGTGGCCAACGCGTATCCCCACAGGTAGAGCCGCCGATGACCGTGGAGGTCGCCGAACTTGCCGGCCATGGGGGTACCCACCGCCATGGCCACCAGGGGGGCCGACTGCACCCAGCTCACCGCGCTCTCCGACGTGTCGAGATCGGCGGCGATCTCGGGCAACGACGCCGACAGCACGGTTATCGGGAAGCTGGTGGAGGCGATGCCGGCCATGGTGAGGCCGAGCACCGCCCAGCGGTAGTGGGGCCAATCCTGAAACCGCCGGTGCCGATGACCGGGCCGATGCGGATCGGAACCTCGCCGGTAGTGGGGCCAATCCTGAAACCGCCGGTGCCGATGACCGGGACGGGATCGGGCGCTCACCCCCCGGCCGTTTTGGGGGCCGGACCGGAATCGGGGCCGAGCTTGGCCCGCAGATCGTCCTCGATGGCTCTCATCATCTCCCCCGCGTGCTGGTCGCGCAGCTCGGCCAGTCGGGGGGCACCGGCGGCCGACTCGTCGTCCCACTCGTCGGCGAACCGCCCCGAGGCGACGTCGTCGGCCAGCTCCCTCATGGTGGTGCCCACGTCCAGGTGGTCGAACCGACCCCGTCGGGAGAGCTGGCCGTACTGGCTGGCCGGGGAGTGGTGGGCGAGTTGGGCCACGAAGCCCTCCTCCCGCAGCAGCCGGTAATTGCGCTCCACCTCGCCGGAGTAGAACAGCTCGGTGGTGATGGCCTCCAACGGGACGCCCTGCTCCAGCATCACCAGCGCGAATGTTGCGTTCACATGGGTCAGCGCCGGTGACAGGAGCTGCTCCACCGCCAGATCCAGCACTGCCTCCTGGTGGGGGGTCATGGCGATGGCCCCCTGGCGCAACCCGCCGATGGCCCCGGCCACGGCCAGCATCCGGGCCTCGGCGGTGCCGGTGACGTCTCGGTGGACACCGACGGCGGTGATGAAACCTACCCCCTCGGTGTAGCAGCGCCGGACTTCGGGACCCAGCATCCGGGGGGCGACCATGGCCACGTCGCCGTCGGGGGCGAACCGGTCGAACGCCAACGTGTAACCGCTGGCCACGATGGTGAGCGCGTCCGGCCGGGGAGCCAACCCCAGACCGGGAATGGCGTCGTCGGGCACCAGCACGCAGACGACGTCGGCCGATGAGGCACTGTCGATGTCGGCCGCCTCGAACCCGTCGGCGACCGCCTGCTCCCGGCTCTCGTCGGCCCGCACATGCACCGACACCGAAAGACCGGAGTCCCGCAGGTTCAGGGCCCACGGCCGCCCCTGGTTGCCGTAACCGACCACGGCCACCCGCCGACCGTCCAGGGCGGTCGGATCGGCGTCTTGCTCATAGAAGAATCCGGTCATGCCCCCCACTCTCCCAAAATCACGGGCACTGGGCCGAGACGAGCCGTGCCCCGCCCCGACATCGACCGCGTTGACCCAACCGGGCGACGGCGTTTGTCTGTGGACAACGGCTCCTGACGGACCGCCCATTAGAAGGTCCGCCAGCAGAGTTCCAGTATTTTATTTGTTTCACTTCTAATGAAACAGTAGTATTTCTGAAACAGAATCCAGATCGCTCGACCTGCTTGGAAGGAGGATCTGTCCGTGGCCAGCAAACGGCTCCCCAGTGAAACGCGGGTCGCTCGTGACGTCGAACGAGTTCTCGCCCAGAACCTCCCTCAGGGCTGGTTGCTGAAGGCGGAGACCGACGCTCCGGTGGATGGCAGGCGGATCGATCGGTTGGTCGAGGTGACGTCCCCCGGTGGCGAGACTGCCCGCTTCGCGATCGAGGTTAAACGCGTGATCGAACCTCGAGCGGTTCCGATGGCCGTGGAACAGATCTCCGCACTCGCCGCCTCGTCATGGCCGATGCAATTCCGATTGTCGCGGCCGGCTACCTGTCGCCGAGAACCCGCGAGCTGCTCGATGACTTCGGGATCGGCTACATCGACACCACCGGGAACGTCCGTCTGACGGCATCTACACCAGGACTGGCGATTCTCACCCAGGGTGCCGACCGCGACCCGTGGCCCCAGGCCGTCGATCTACGGTCGCTTCGCGGCCGCGGCGCGGCCCGAGCGGTCCGAGCCATCGTCGACACCGCTCCCCCGTTCGGCACACGAGAGCTCGCCGACTCGACCGGTGCCTCGGTCGCCACGGTGTCACGGGTACTCAAGCTGCTCGAGTGTGAAGCCATGGTGACCCGCCGGTCTCGCGGTCCCGTACTGGCGGTTGACTGGCAGGGAGCGATCCGACGTTGGGCGGAGGACTACGACCAGACCTCATCGAACACGCCGACCACGTTCCTCGACCCGAGAGGCCTCCCTTCCGTCGAGAAGAAGCTGCAAGCAACGAAACTCACCTACGCCGCCACCGGCGCGTTCGCCGCCCAGCGGTTCAATCCCGTAGCTCCGGCTAGGACCGCCACCCTCTACGTCGACGACGCAACCGAGGCCGCCGATCGCCTCGGGTTTCGTGAGACCGAGGCAGGTGCGAACGTGGTGCTCCTCGAGCCCTTCGATCCAGTGGTGTTCGAGCGCGCGACCACCCGCGATGGCCTCCGCTGCGTCGCCGCCGGCCAGCTCGCCGCAGACCTGCTCACCGGCCCCGGACGGGAACCGTCACAAGGCGAGGAAATGCTCGACTGGATGAAGAAGAACCAAGATGCCTGGCGCACCTGATCCACTCCACGTGCGCGCCCGTACCGCGCTTCTCGATGCCACCGACGCGCTGGTCGAGAGGCGGACATTTACGGCAAAGCCGCCGACCACCAACCACTTGGGTTTGGTTGGGAAACGTGCGAGCGCGGCAACGAACGATCGGATGCGTCCGGCGCGATCGCTCACGAGGACGACAAGGTCACCAGGCACGCACGATCCCTTCGGGCTGCCACTGGTCAAGGGCTTCAAGACCACGGGCGCGGTCCTGAGCGATATCAAGAGCGACCACTATGTGATTGGCCACCGGCCACTGCTCCCCTGTTGTCTTCGAGTGGTCTACACGCCGAAGACACGCAAGTCGGACTGGTGACACCGCGATGGTGCAGGCGCGTTCCGCAGGGTCGGCTGCTTCTCCGAGCATCGACCGGGCAGAACGAAGTTCGGACTCGGTGGGTACGTAGAAATCAGGTGGATGGTCACCCCGGGCAATAATCGGCATACCCCACGACACAGCCGCGAGCGTGTTGGTCAGAGCCCATCCAATCGTATCCTCAAGCTTGTCGAGACCATCGGCGAGACCCCCAGCGCTCCGACCTGCACGATCCGGCATACCTGCCAGCAAAACGCTCCGTCGTCGCCACACTGCAAGAAGCTCGTGGAACAGGTCCGGTGTGATCGCCTCACCAGCGGAGGTCAGCAGGCCGTCATATCGCAGGCCTGCCATCGCCTTGGAGACCGCGCTGGGAACCCGGTTGATGTAACGGGCAACCTCGCGGACGTCGTGTGGTTGGTCGGGTGCAAGCAAGCAGGTAATGGCCACCTCTTTGGCAACTTGACTGCTGAGCGCTCCGCTCGCCCGTACTGTGGGACTCTGAGGCTCGACAACCGTATTGATGACCATGGGAAAATCAGTGACGCGCAGTTCACCACGGCGATCGAAGTAGTTGACCCCCGCCTTGCAAAAATACCGCTTGGCATCCGCGGCGATCCGGTCGGCGACAACGAGCAGCGGAAAACGACGGTGTCTCAGGCCGCCAGCCAGTTGCTCACCGTGTGATGAGGTGATCACCGATTTTACTATGACCTCGAAACGTCGCCCCATGACCTCCACCACGAAGTCACACTCGGGAACATCCACAGACGCAACTGTCGCTTCCAAGCCAAGACCATCAAACGCGCTGATCAATGCACTCGCGGCATCCAACTTGATGACACCCGCAGTCCTCCGAGGCATATACCCATCCTATAGGTGTTCTGTGTTCTTGTATACGAGAACACAGAAGTTCAGAAAGGACGGCCTCCGCTGCGTCGCCGCCAGCCAGCTCACCGCAGACCTGCTCACCGGCCCCGGACGGGAGCCGTCACAAGGCGAGGAGATGCTCGACTGGATGAAGGAGAACGAAGATGCCTGGCGCACCTGATCCACTCTACGTGCGCGTCCACTCAGCCCCGATCAGATCGCTACACGGTAACCAGCAACGGCATGCCTACTCCTCCGCCAGAAACCATGGCCTCTGCGGAGGCTCGTGCTCGTAGAACCGCTCACCCGGTTGGATGGGAGGCTCGAGTGCGAATAGTTGCTCGGCGTTGAAGAGCGATGCCGACTCGTCATTAATGGCTTGACGGAGTTGACGAGCCTCTTTCCTCATCGCCGGGAACTCGGCCGCAGCCTGTGCGTACACGTCACTCATGATCTCGTGACCCACAGGATGATCGGTGGCGAAGATCATGTAGTAGATTATGCGGCCGCCCTCGTTGCGCACTTCCAGTGGGTGGGTCCACTTGTAGCCAAGGACGGATTCCATCCGCCAACGCATCAGATTCAAGTACTCGTCGCGTGCTTCCGCTGGCTTGATCTCGTCGTTCAAGCGAGCCAAGTAGATGTGCTCCCATTCGGAGGTCCCAAACACCGCGCTGATCGCGTCCCGGTCCTGGGGGCGGACATCGTTTCCATCCACGCGAAGCAGACGCTGGAACATCGGAGGCGAGAACAAGTAGAAGAGCTCAGCCTTCCACCTGCGGCCCTTCTTGAAATCGGCAAGTGCTACAAGGGTCCGCCATTCGGCTTCCGTGCTGTTCGGGTCAATAAACGCAAACGTTGGAGCCCAGTTGAATTGCTTGAGCAGCGCGAGTTCGCTCGGCACGAGTTCATTGGAGTCCCCTCCGCGGACCTCAAAGTCCCGACCAGGGAAGTCGCGCCGGAGCACGGACTCGAGAGTCGGCGCATTGCGCTCGGTCTCGAAGAACCGGAGAATGCTGAAGGAAGGATCGCTGACCGATAGCGCAATCCTCGCAGAACCGTCCAGAGCCTCGTTGGTCAATCGATCCCTGTTCTCTGCCTCGCCGGCGAAGGCATCAATGTAGATGGTCTTCCCCGACTTGAACTTCGTCGTCGTGGTGAAGGCATCCAAGTAACGACGAAGCACATCGAGTTTCCCTTTGGTCCAGATTCCCCACACGCGGCCCATGATCAACTTCCGCCAATGAGCACTGGCATCTCGTCGTGGAGTGCTCCGTCAAGCTCTCGACCGCCCGCCTTGGGGGTTCGACCTCCCCATTGTTTGAAGAAGAAGGCGACACCCGCGGCACCGCACTGGTTACGGAGATCGCGGACCCAGGCCTCATCCATCGGTCGGGCGTTTGCTCCGCTCTCGCCACCAGCGATCAGCCAGTCGATCAAGAAGAGGTCGAGATTCGGCAGCGGGCCGAGGAGAGGCTCTGCACTGACGAAACGTATCGCAGCGTCGACTGCCCGAAGATGGTCGATGCGGAAGGCGTAGCGATCAGTTTCGACGCTGACCCCCATCCAAACGTTTTCGGGCCAGTCGAGATCATCGGCAAGCGTCGCAAGACGCTTCGAGCGCTTGGTGAGCACCTGGTAGGTGTGCTGAGGCGTGTCGGCCATGACCTCAAAGACCCGCTTAATGAAGTCGAGTGGCACGTCGGGGTGGAACAAGTCGCTCATCGAATTCACGAAGACGAGCCGCGGCAACTTCCAGCGGTACGGTGCTTCGAGAGTGTCTTCGTGGAGCGTCAGCGCGAAGCCGGGCCCGCTGGTTCGAGGGTCGCCGTCGTTCTGATACTTCGCCTGCCCCATCGCTTGCAGCCGTCTCGCCAATGTCAAGGCGTAGCAGTTGTCGCAGCCCGGCGACGTCTTGTCGCAGCCCGTGGTCGGGTTCCAGGTCACCTCCGTCCACTCGATCCCGGATCGATCAGCCACGCCCAGATCCTCCTGCGCTGCCTCCATCCAGCCCGATCATACGGATGAGGTGTGACAGTCTCATTCGGCATCGCCCAACTCGACGGGGCCGTCGAGGTCCACGCCAACGCCCTCGAGGCTCTCGGCCAGGGCCCGAAGCTCCTCAAGAGCAGCTTCCAGATCTTCGACGATCTCGGCAGCGATGACACCGGGCGCAGGGAGGTTGTCGGTATCTTCGAGGCTCTCGTCGCGGAGCCAGAAGACATCAAGGCTGGCCTTGTCCCGATTGATGAGTTCCTCGTAGGAGTACTTCTTGAACCGCTCGGACTCGACGCGCTGGTGGCGGGCACCGGGCTTGTAGCAATCGAAGAAGTCGTCGAGATCAGCCCGCGTAATCGGGTTCTGCTTGGGTGTGAAGTGCTTGTTAGTCCGCAGGTCGTAGATCCACAGGTCGCGGGTCCACGGGTGCTCGGCACCCTCCTTGCGCTCGAAGAACAACACGTTGGCCTTCACGCCTGGGGCGTAAAAGATCCCGGTGGGCAGCCGCAGCAGCGTGTGAACATCGCAGTCGTGGAGGAGCCGCCGACGGATGGTCTCGCCAGCACGTGCCTCGAACAACACGTTATCGGGCACTACAACCGCAGCCGTGCCGCCGACCCTGAGCAGTCCGACAATGTGCTGGACGAAGTTGAGTTGCTTGTTGCGGGTCGTGGTCCAGAAGTTCTCGCGCTCATAGCTGTCCGACGAGGACCGGCCGAACGGTGGATTTGAAAGCACCATGTCGAACCGCACCCCTGGGTCGTCCCGCAAAGCGTCATCGATGTGGACGGGAGAGTCGGACTCAGGACTCTCGATTCCGTGCAACAGCATGTTCATGGCGCACAGCCGAGCCGGGAGCTCGGCGATCTCCCAGCCTGTGAACGCGTCCGATCGGAGGTGCTCGCGCTGGTCGGGGTCGAGCGGCGAGAACCGCTGCACAATCGACTTGTACGCGCCCAGGAAGAACCCACCCGTGCCACACGCCGGGTCACAGATACGATCTGACGGATCCGGCTGCATCACATCAACGATCGCTGAGATCAGGGCCCTGGGGGTGAAGTACTGGCCTGCTCCCTGAGCACCCTCTCGCGCGGTCTTCTCGATCAGACCCTCATACGCGTCGCCCTTCAAGTCGGCATCAAGACTCAGCCACTCTTGGTCGTCGATGAGGTTCTTGATCAGCAGCTCGAGCTTGGCCGGGTTCTGAACCTTGTTCCGGGCTTTGCGGAAGACGACACCAAGCATGTCGTCGACAGCACCGAGTTCAGAGAGGATCTCGTTGTAGTGGGCCTCGAGGTCGGCACCAGATCGGCTCAACAATGAGGGCCAGTCGAGGCCCTCGGGCACCACCCGCTCCTCGGCAAGTAGCTCGTACTGCTCATCGGCCATCTTGAGGAACAGCAGGTACGTCAGTTGTTCCAAATAGTCGCCGTACGACAGACCGTCGTCTCGGAGGACATCGCAGAAGTCCCACAGCTTCTGAACGAGAGCCCTGGGGTCAGCGGTCACGACGCGGCCTTCTTCTCAGGGGCCACTCCCGCCGTCTTCTGGTCCGCAGCGATTTTCTCGAGCAATTGCGATGCAGACTCATCTGATGAGTCCTGCAGGGCGAGCCCGCCGGAAAAGGCGGTCTCGAGAACAGACCTGCGAAGGTCAGACGAGCGACGAAGTGCTACCTCAACGGAATGGCTTACCCGCAGCACCTCAGACTCCAACTCCTCCACTTCTCTCACGATGGCCCGCTGAGACTCGATCGCAGGAACCGCGATCTCGATACGCGCGAGCTGTTGCTTCGGAAGATGCTTGATCGTCGAGCCCGTGAAGTAGCGGTCAAGCTCTTGCGATGCCGCCTTCTGACGGAACACCAGAGATACGAACTCCGGCCAGATATGCGGCGCAAGCCGGACTCGGTGGAGCGCCTTTTGAATCGCAATCGGCTGGTCCCCACGCCAGACAGCGCATCGCCCAGGCTCCCCGCCCTCGCACATTACCAGATCCCCCGCTCGGACTTGGACACGGGTGAGTTCCGTCGGCGCAATGTCCATCACCGCGAGGTCGGTTAAATCGAACCTTCCCCATCGCACGTTGATGTTGCGGAGGTACTGAGTCGAGTGCTCACCAGTCTGTCGCTTCTTGTCCAGCATCTTTCCGAGCGAGAGTTCAGCGATATCCGACATCTGATAGGTAGCCCATCCTGCGCCGTCCGAAAGAGCTCGGCTAAGTACCAGGGCCGGAAGCCCGGCGAGGCGCGCTAGGGATGCCTCGATCTCGGCCTTGGCAACCCTCAGGCGCGCCAAGCTCTCTTCAAGTGCCTCGACGATCCGATCTTGCTCATTTCTTGGCGGAAGCGGGATGCTCGTTTCGAGGATATCAGCCTTCTTGAGGTTATTGATGTTAGTGCCCACCGAGGCGGCTCGCCATCGCTCGCGAACCGCGTGTGACTGGACGTAGTAGCCAAGAAACCGCGGAACGACCCTGGAACCTGCTCGAAGCACTCCCATAAACGCCCCGTGTGCTCCATGCCAGTCATCCGTAATAACCGCTGATTTGCCAACCACCGACGCGCTCCCGCTCGAGGTCGTGATCAGCACATCGCCAGACCTGAGGTACTGCTTCTCGGATACCCGTTCGACGGGTACGAACACCAGATCGTTTTCAAGTCGAGCTCGCCCGGGTTCGACATTCCCAGCACGAGCAATCGGGACCAGACCGGGTGCCGCCTCGGATTTTGCATCGGCCTTCCTGAAGCTGACACCTCGGACCAAGTCAGCAACCTCGCCGATCGTCGTCCACACCCATCCTTCAGGCAGGTTTCTGCTCATGCCACCAGCGTTTGCGTGAGTTCGTGGAGGAGTTGGTTGAGGTCGTCTCCGAAAAGTTGTTGAGCTCGACCAAGGCCGCCGTGCTCACTGAATGGAGCGCTGGCGAGATCCCTGGGGGCTACCGTCAAGCTGGCAGCAATGTGGTCTCTGATCATGTGAAGGTAAGCAAGTTGGTCGTCGGTGAAGCTGCGTCCGGCATTTTCTTGTTGGAGGAGCCAGGCATCGAAGCGTTCGTTAACGAGATCGGGGTAGGCGATAAGCTCATCGGTGGTGCCGAGGGCGTACCGGACGAGGCTGACGAGGTCGGTGTTGACCCGGAGACCAGAGCCTCTGACCTTGCTGGCATCAAGGGCTTCGTAGGCCTGCCAGAGCACGTCTGCGGTCCAGCTTCGCGGCGGGCGTTTGATGGCGTTCGCCAATTCTCGGATGTCGGAGTAGGTGAGACCGCCGCCGTAGGGCTGGTTGTAGAGGATCTGAAGGGCGGTGATCTCGTCGCGGTGCTCGTCGATGAACTGGCGAAACGACTCGATCATGGTGCGAGCCCGGTCGGTGGCATCCTTGGAGAACTCGCCGGAGATGACCCGGTCCTTGGTGGCAGCGTCAATGACCTGTTCGTAGCTGCGCTGAACCTCGACGAGCTTCTCACGTAGTTCGGAGTTGCCGGCGAGAGGCTGGAGTGCGGTTTCGACGAGCTTTTTGCGGGCGGCAGCAACCTGGTCGCCGCCCGGGTCGTCAAGGCCAGTGGCGGCCTGAGCTTCGGCGATGTGCCGGTCCGGGTCGAGGGCTTCGACAAGCTGGTGGGAGAGCTGAGCGAGGCTCACGCCAGCGATGGCTTCGAGTTCGGTGCGGTCAAGGTCGGTAATGCGCTTGTCGAGGCGAGCGAGGCGCGAAGCGAGGGAGGAGACGACGGCCTCGTCGGTAACGCCGAGACCGACCTGATTGAGGAGCTTGTCGAACCCGACACCGTGCTTGCGTTCAAGAGGCACCGTGTCGTGAAGCTTGGTCTCGGTCACGCCAACGGCATCGACGAGGACGAAGTGGTCCTTGGCAGTGGCATCGGGAGTGACGATACGCAGATCGTCGTTGTTTATGATGCGGACACCGCGGCCTTTCATCTGTTCGAAGAAGTTGCGGCTCTTGACCATGCGCATGAACACGACGCACTCGATGGGTTTGACATCGGTGCCGGTGGCGATCATGTCTACGGTCACGGCGATGCGGGTGTCGTAGCCGGTGCGGAAGGCTTGGAGCAGTTCGTCAGGCTTTTGGCCAGACTCGGTGGCTTTGTAGGTGATCTTCACTGCTCCCATGTTCGACAGGCCGAACTCCTCGCGGATGATCTGGACGATGTCGTCGGCGTGACTGTCGTCCTTGGCGAAGATCAGGGTCTTCGGGATGTGCTGGAGGCGACCGTCGTCCCGCTTGATCCGGTCGGGAAACATCGTAGGCATCGAGTCTCGCAAGGTCCGGACGATGGTACGGATCTGGTCGCGGGCGACGACCTTGCGGTCGAGGTCGGCAGGGTCGTAGTCGATGTCTTCGTCGATGCGATCGAAACGCTGCTCTCGCGTTTCACGGTCGCGAAACTCGGTGACCATGCCAGCGGGGACATTGCCCCCGGACTCACTGATTTCGGTGCGGATTCGGAACACGTCGAAGTCGACGTTGACGCGGTCGGCGACGGCTTCTTCGTGGCCGTACTCCATGACGAGGTTCTGGTCGAAGAACCCGAACGTCTGCTTGCCCGGCGTGGCCGTGAGGCCGATTAGGAAGGTATCGAAGTACTCCAGGACCTGGCGCCACACCCCGTAGATCGAGCGGTGGCATTCGTCGACGATGATCACGTCATATGACTCGATCGGTACGGCCGGGTTGTAGGCGACCTCGACCGGCTGGTCCGGGGTCATGTCGAAGTTAGACTGTTCGTCGAGGTCCTCGTCGAGGTCTTCGCGCCGCAGAATCGAGTAGATCCGCTGGATCGTCGACACGTGGACTTTGGTCGCCGCCTCATCACCGATATCGAGATGTGACGAGGTGAAGCGACGGACGTTGTAGAGCTCGGTGAACTTGCGACCGTCATCAGGCGTGTCAAACCCCTCGAACTCACGGATCGTCTGACGGCCGAGGTTGGCTCGATCGACCAGGAACAGGATCCGCTTGGCACCCGCGTGACGGAGAAGCCGGTAGGAGATGTTCGCGGCGGTGAACGTCTTGCCCGACCCGGTCGCCATCTGGATCAGCGCCTTGGGCCGGTTCTCCTTCAACGACTTCTCGAGATTGCGGATGGCCTCCGCCTGAGCAGGCCACAGACCAACGGGGTCCAGCTCGGGTAGCAACTGGATCCCTCCCCGAAGCGTGGCGCTGCCACCGAAGTTGACATGGTCCTCGTGCCAGCGAGCGAAGCACTCGGGGCGATGAAATGTGAAAACGCGGCGCGACCTCGGATCCGGGTCGAGCCCACACGTGAAGCGAGTCTCTCTACCCGTCGACTCGTACCCAAACGGAAGCGCACCGTCGACCAGGAAGGCAGGAGGCTCGTCGGGAAAGTTGGTCTGGTACTTGTGGGTCTGCCACTCGACCCCGGTGAGCGTGGTACCGACCTTCTTGGCCTCGATCACACCAACAGCCTGACGGTCGACGAAAAGCACGTAGTCGGCCGGTCCCGCGGCAGTCGGCACCTCGCGGACAGCAACGCCCTGTGCGGCCGCGATGGCGGCGTGTCCGTAGTCCTGCACCACCCAGCCACACGCGACGAGCTGCGCGTCGATATCAAGGCGAGCGCGCTGCTCGGGAGCGAGGTAGTCGGATGCTTCGTCCGCCATAGGTCCTCACATTATGAGCCAATCCCGCGGCATCGTCCCTATCTTGGGGCCGGTCGAACCCAAGACGCTCAGTCCGCCACATCTCGATCTCCAGGCCGAGCGCTCGCACTCGATCCATAATGGCCACTCGCTGACCACCGATCGGTCGCCGGTCAGACCAACGTACGGAAGTCGAATTCCCTGCGGGAAACGTAGAGATCAATGATCGCTTTCCGGTTCTCGATGGTCTCCTCATCGCGACTGTCGCGTGTAAGCGCCAGGACTTCACGTACCTTCTTGCGCCAACCCGTGTAGTCCCAGTCGTTGCCACTCCTACGCAGGATTGCGAGTGTAAGGCTGGTCGCCCTACCAGGCATCACACTCGCGAGCTCGACGAGGGCCCCGATAACGCGCCCGCCAAGCCAGGTAACCCCAGCAATAGAAACAACGACCTCAAGCCCCTTGATCAACCATTCTTGATCCAGCTTCTTGGACAAGAAGGTGGACACGAAGGCTTGCGCTTCGCGCTGGTGAGCCTCGGGCTGAGCACCAATAGCGACTAACTCATCGTCGACGATCTGAAGACAGAGACCAGCTAACACACCATCGACATAGACGAACACACCCCCGCGATGCTGCGGCGACACCGGTGTCACCAGCTCGAGGGGCACATGGCCAGCGGCCAGCAAGACGACGACGGCTTCGCGTTCGCCAAGCCTGAAGGCTCACCCTTTCAGTATGTAAGCAAAAGCCCCGGCGACCTTTGGCACCGTGGTGTTTGAGGCCGAATAGCGACCAACCTTGACGACTACATGTTAGTATTACTGTGTGAATGCAGGTGGGCACGATCTGGACCGGATACTCGAAGGGCTCTGGCAGTGCCTCTCGCACGACAAGCGACCGCTCGGGTTGTTGCTCGGTGCTGGCTGCCCGGTCTCGATCCGGGTCTCCTGTGGTGACGACACAGCCAGACCCTTGATTCCCGACATCGCTGGACTAACAGATGCGATCAGCAAATCGCTAGAAGGTTCGGATATCAAGGACCAGTACGAAACCCTGCTAGAGGGCCTCACCGCAGATCTCAATCGAGAGCCGAACGTCGAGGAGATACTCAGCCGACTACGAAAGTTGGCAACGGTCGTTGGCTCGGAGACCGTACGCGGGCTCGACCACCCTGCCATTGATAAGCTCGAACGCGCAGTCACCGATGCCATCAACAGGCTCGTTGCCCAATCCCTGCCTCCACAGGAGACACCATACGACGATGTTGTGGTCTGGGTTGGAGCCACGACGAGAAGCTCACCTGTGCGAGTATTCACCACAAACTACGACCTGCTTCTCGAGACAGCATTCGAGAAGAATAATACGCCTTACTTCGATGGTTTCGTTGGAGCAAGGGAGCCGTTTCTCGATATAGAAGCGATAGAACTCGACGATCTGCCGTCGCGGTGGGCGAGGCTATGGAAACTGCATGGCTCAACGAACTGGACCTTGTTGCCGAGCGGCCGAGTGGTGCGACGCGAGCCTCATGACAACGAAGAGCGTCGCCTAATCCACCCTTCACATTTAAAGTACGAGGAGAGCAGACGGATGCCGTATCTCGTCATGCTTGACCAGCTTCGAGAGTTTCTGAAAGCGCCATCGGCCACCTTGGTTGCTCTTGGCTACTCTTTCGGCGATGATCACATCAACGAGTTGCTGGACCACGAGCTGCGCAGCAACCCGAGCGCGACGGTATTCGGCCTTCAATTCAATAATCTACAGGACTATCCGTCAGCCTGTTCTCTCGCTGCTTCTCAGCCCGGCTTAACTCTGATAGCTGCCGACGGTGGAGTGAGGGCTGGAACGAAGGCAAAGTGGCAGCCTGGGCCGAACAGTGATACCTGCAAGCTGGGCGACTTCGTCGAGTTCGGAAAAAAACTGCGAAAACTGGTCCGCCGACCGATGCCAGGGTCCGATACGGACGAAGTGTCGAACGGAGCAAGTGAGCACACTGATGCCAGCTGATCCGAGCGTGCTCGGCATCGTCCAGGATGTATCGGGGTTTACAGTCAGTGTCTCTCTAGATGAGTCGACCAAGTCGGGGCTGCTCTTCGTGAGAGGCCACCCCTATCACGTCGCGCAAGTGGGAAGCTTCATTCGCATTCCCCTTGGATTCACCGACCTCATCGGCATCGTCACTCAGGCCGGAGTCGGCGCGGTCCCTGAGCGTGTGGCAGAGATCAACCCATTCGGACAGATGTGGCTCAAGGCCGAGCTCGTTGGGGAGGGGACACAGGACCGAACATTCAGCCGCGGAATCTCCCTCCTCCCCAGTATTGGCGACTCCGTACATGTCATGACCGAGGCAGACCTCCAGGTAGTGTATGGCCAAACATCATCTCCAAAGCGTGTGCAAATCGGCCGCGTGGCCAGCGCATCGTCGATCCCAGCCTTGCTCGACATTAACAGCCTGGTGACTCGCCACTCAGCGGTTGTGGGCATGACCGGTGCTGGCAAGTCGACCACCGTCGTTCGGATTCTCGAGGGGCTTACGGACCTGGAACGCTACCCATCTGCACGAGTGCTCTTATTCGACATCCACGGCGAGTACGCCTCAGTGCTTAAAGGTCAAGCGCAGACGTTCCGAGTGGACGGTGAGGGATCGTCGGCAAAGCCGCTTGAGGTTCCATACTGGGCACTTTCGTTCGACGAGTTGATCCCCGTTACATTCGGCCATCTCTTGGACGATGCAGCACTCGGAGCAGTTCGTGACGAAATCGTGCGTCTGAAACGAGAAGCGCTGTCGACCTGTCAGCGTGAAGGCCTTACACCCGACGAGATTACTGTCGATACACCTATCCCCTTCAGCATCCATCAACTGTGGTTCACCTTGCACCGACTCGTCAACGCAACGCACACAGAAGCGGGTGCTAACCAGAATGCTGAGACGGAGGCTCTTCTCCTCGAGGATGGTAAACCGATTGAGCCTGGTGATGCGCTCCGGGTTATCCCCCCACGCTACCAAACAGCGACGCAGGCTAAAGGCGAGGATAAGGTATATCTGAGCAGCTCGACCGTCAACATCCGAAAGCAGGTTGACGCATTGGCCTCCCGCTTGCGGGATCGACGATACGACTTTCTGTTCCGGCCAGGACCTTGGACCCCCAAGCTTGACGGCAGCGTCACCAACGATCTCGATGCGTTTCTCGAGGCTTGGCTAGGGAGCGACCGCACTGTCTCGGTCCTTGACCTCTCAGGCGTACCTAATGCGGTTCTGACCGACCTAGTTGGAGCACTCACAAGAGTCATCTACGATGCCCTCTTCTGGTCCCGCCGCCTGTCGGAGGGTGGTCGTGAGCGACCGCTACTATTCGTCTTCGAAGAAGCTCATACGTACCTGGGTAGCGAACAATCACAAACGGTGATGACAGCCGTTCAGCGAGTCGTAAAGGAAGGCCGCAAGTACGGGATCGGTGCCATGGTTGTGAGCCAGCGCCCTACCGAGGTTGACCCGACAATTCTGTCCCAGTGCGGCACGATTGTCGCTCTGCGATTGGCTAATGCCCAGGACCGAAACCACGTTGTCTCAGCGGCAGCGGACAATCTTGCCGGGGTTCTGTCGCTGCTGCCGGTGCTACGCACAGGTGAGGCGATAGTGGTCGGCGAAGCTGTGCCGCTCCCGGTGAGGGCACTAGTTGACCTCCCAAGATACCAGCCTGAGAGCACCGATCCGCGGGTTGCTGGACAGCATCAGCCCGGGGGATGGGACCGGAGAAAGGAACCGTCTGACTACAAGGATGTTATTGTACGCTGGAGGTCGCAGGACCCCTCGTCGAACAGGCTTATCCACGAGAAGACGAGCAACCCAATACCGAACCCGCAACAGAAAGGTGAAAAGTAGCGATGGAACGAACTCCGGTGGTTTCATCCAACGTGGCATCAGTCGGATATGACGCACCCTCCCAGACACTCGAGATTGAGTTCAACGACGGAGCGATCTACCAATACTTCGATGTCCCCCAAGCGATCTACGACGGGCTGCGGTCCGCCGATTCCCCTGGCAGATATGTGCATCAGCAGATCCGAGGAGTATACAGATACGCGCGCACTTGAACCCGAACTCTTGAGCGACAGACAACGGCCACGTCGGACATCAGCGACCATGGCCCGTTTCAGCCGGGGCACTCACCGAAATATCACCCCGTGTCGGATGATCCGGCAGAGGAATGGCCCCTGAACGGGGATCCCAGGCCGGAGCAACGCTCTGGCCTGGGGTTTTGTGGTGGCGGGGGCAGGATTTGAACCTGCGACCTTCGGGTTATGAGCCCGACGAGCTACCAGACTGCTCCACCCCGCGTCGATTGGACTGGTCATGTTACCCCCCGGCTGTCGAGTTGTCACCTGATTTTCAATTTTGAGCCAAATTTTTCGATCAGGCCGACCTTCGATCTCCATTCGCCCGGGGGCGTCAACCGGTGGCGACCGGCTGGGGGCGGACCAGCGTGCGGCTCGATCTCCATTCGCCCGGGGGCGTCAACCGGGGGCGACCGGCTGGGGGCGGACCAGGGTGCGGCTAACCAACAGGGCGGTGAGCGCCAGTGATCCGCCGACGAAGAAGGCCACTGGGCGGGACGACAGTCCCACTACCGCACCCAGGGTCAAACCACCCAGGCCTATGGCCAGGTCGAAGGCGATGCTGAAGGTGCCGATGGCCTGGCTGCGCTTGCCGATGGGGGCCGACTCGACCGCCATCACGAACAACGCGGGGAACAGGAACGTCTGACCCACGGCCAGCAGGGCCGTGCCCACGAACACCCCGATGATCTGTTGCCACAGGGCGATGGTCCACATGCCTGCGGCCGAGAACACGTACGACATCGTGCTGGTGCGCTGCGGGCCGAGTCGGTCGGGAAGGCGGGCCAGCAGGATGCGCAGGCTGATCACCATCACGGCAAAGGTGGTGAAGACCGCCCCGGTGGGGGTGAACCCGAGGTGCTCGACATGCAGGGCGATGAAGGCCAGGAACCCGGAGTAGCCCAACAGCCCCAGTCCCAGCAGCAGAGCAGGACGAAAGGCGGGTAGGTAGAAGAACGAGGTCGGCCACCCCGAGGGGGCGTTGTCGGGTCGTCCGGGTACGCAGGTCGCGCCCAGCAGCGTGCCCACCGCGCAAAGCGTCCCGCCCAGGATCCACACTGCGTCGGTACCGGCGGCGGATTCCAGGGCCTCACCGAGGATCGGGCCGGCGGCCAACCCGGTGTACACGGTGACCGAGAAGTACGAGGTGGCCTCGCCCCGGCGGTTCTCGGGGGCCATATCCTGGGTGGCCGCGGCGATGCCCACGAAGAAAGCGGCCTCGCCCAGCCCGGTGAGCAGCCGGAACAGGATGGCCACCGCGACATTGACCGCCCACAGGTTGCCGAGAATGCCGAAGCCCGCCAGCACGCACCCCCACATCATCACGAAGCGCCGACCCCTGGAGTCGCCCAACGGACCGACCAACGGGCGAGCCACCGCGGCCGACAGTCCGAACCCGCCGACCGCCAGGCCGACCGCCACCGGCCCCCCGTTCAGTTCGTTCTCCACGAAGCCGGGAAGCACCGGGTAGACCAGCCCCAGCGACATGAAATAGAACAACCCGCACAGGCACAGCACCACGAATCGGACCGTGATCAGTGGTTGAGGCTCGACCGACGTCGGCGAATCACCACCGGTCATTGCCACCGCACTACCGGGCCATCGATCTCTTCGGGGCCCCGAACGTCACCGGTGATCGGCGGAACGGGCGGCTGGTCGCCGGTCGGTGAGAAACCCGTAGCGGGATCGAGCTTCCGCCACCACCGCCGGTTCGACGTCGGCGTACATCACCGCCTCCTCGGCCTCGGGAGCACCGGCGATGCCGACCCCCAGCGGGTCGATTATCACCGTGTCGCCGGCGTAGTCCAAGCCGCCCCCGGTACCCACCCGGTTCACCCCCACCACATAGGCCTGGTTCTCGATGGCCCGGGCCACCAGCAGCGCCGACCAGTGGGCCCGCCGGGAGGCCGGCCAGTTGGCCACCACCACGTAGCAGTCGGTGTCGGGGGCCAACGTCCAGAACTCGTCGGAGAACCGGAGGTCGTAACACACGAACGGGCTGATCCTCACCCCCTCGACGGTGAAGGTGAGTCGTCGGGTACCGGCGGCGTAATGATCGTGCTCACCGCCGTAGGTGAACGGATGGATCTTGTCGTAGACCGCGGCCACCCCGTCGGGTCCGGCCAGCACGAACCGGTTGTAGGGCAGTTCGGCCCCGGCCGGGTCCCGCACCGGGATCGAACCGCACACCCACACCTGGTGGATGGCGGCCTGGTCGACCAAAAAGGCGGTGCTGGGCCCGTCGGGAGGCTCGGCCACCCGGTCGGCGTCCATGGAGAACCCGGTGGCATACATCTCGGACAGCACCACCAGCCGAGCACCCCCGGCCGCGGCTCGGGCCACCAGGGGGCCCAGCCTCTCGAAATTGGCCTCGCGATCCTCCCATACGATGTCGTGCTGCACCGCCGCGACCCTCATGGGGCCCCACCCCCCAAATGCACCGCCGCGACCCTCATGGGGCCCCACCCCCCAACCGGGCCAACCGCTCGACGGCCTCATCCAGAACCTCGGGGCGCTTGCAGAAGGCGAACCGCACCAGGTGCCGGCCCTCGTCCTCGTTGTCGTAGAACACCACGTTGGGCACGGCCACCACCCCGCACAGCTCGGGCAGCCTCCGGCACAGGGCCATGCCGTCGTCGAACCCCAGAGGGCGCACGTCGGCGGTCACGAAGTAGGTGCCCGCCGGACGGTAGACCTCGAAACCCGCCGCGGCCAGCCCGTCGGTGAGCCGATCCCGGCGGGCCCGCAAGGTGCGGCGCAGCCCGGTGAAGTAGTCGTCGCCCAGCCGCAGACCCACCGCGATGGCGTGCTGAAACGGGGTCCCGTTCACGTAGGTCAGAAACTGCTTGGCCGCGGTGACCGCGCTCCTCAGCTTCGGGACGGCGCACACCCAGCCGATCTTCCACCCGGTGAACGAGAACGTCTTGCCCCCCGACGACACCGTGATGGTGCGCTCCCGCATCCCCGGCAGGGTGGCCAGGGGCACGTGCTCACCGTCGTAGGCCAGGTGCTCGTACACCTCGTCGGTGACCGCCAGCAGATCGTGGTCGCGGCACAACCCGGCGATCAGTTCCAACTCACCTCGGTCGAACACCTTGCCGGTGGGGTTGTGAGGAGAGTTCACCACGATCATGCGGGTGCGAGGGCCGATGGCCGCAGCCAGCTCGTCGGGGTCGAACCGGTAGTGGGGAGGCCTCAGGGTCACCAACCGACGACGGGCCCCGGCCATGGCGACACCGGCCACATGGGAGTCGTAGTAGGGCTCGAACAGCACCACCTCGTCGCCCGGCTCCAAAAGCGAGAGCATCACCGCGGCAATGGCCTCGGTGGCCCCCGCGGTTATGAGCACCTCGGTGTCGGGGTCGAGTTCCAGGTCGTAGAACCGCCTCTGATGCTCGGCCACCGCCAGCCGCAGGTCGGCGATACCCAGCCCGGGCGGATACTGGTTGTACCCGGCCCTAATGGCCGCCACCGCGGCGTCGGCCACCTCGGAGGGGCCGTCGGTATCGGGGAACCCCTGCCCCAGGTTGATGGCCCCGGTGGCCGCGGCCAGGGCCGACATCTCGGCGAAAATGGTGGTGCCGAACTCGGCCAACCGATGATTCAAAAGACGCTCGGGCATAACAGCAAGCCGAAGGCTACCCCTGCGCCCCACCACCCGGTGTGCCGACAACCGGAGTCGCCTGGCCGCCCGGGACAACCCGCAGGATACCCCTGCGCCCCATGAGCCGGTGTGCTAGCAACCGGGTATGACATCCGATGCTGGGAGCTATGGCGGTGTGGTGGGCAACACAGTGGCCGAATCCACCCCGTGGTGGCCCGATCCGGTGACCCCACCGATGGGCAGCCCCAATGTGGTGGTGATCGTGCTCGACGACGTGGGTTTCGCCGATCTGGGCTGCTTCGGCTCCGAAATCGACACCCCGCACATGGATGCCCTGGCCGCCGGCGGGCTGCGCTACAACAACTTCCACACCACGGCCGTGTGCTCGCCCACCCGGGCGTGCCTGCTCACCGGGCGCAACCATCACTCGGTGGGCATGGCGGTCGTCAGCAACTGGGACACCGGATTTCCCGGCTGCACCGGACGCATCACCAACCGGGCGGCCACGCTGGCCGAGATGCTCCGCCCCGTGGGGTACTCCACCTTCGCGGTGGGCAAGTGGCACCTGGCCCCCATCGAGGACACCACTCCGGCTGGCCCGTTCGACCAGTGGCCGCTCCAGCGGGGGTTCGACCGGTTCTACGGATTCATGGACGGGGCCACCAACCACTGGGACCCCGACCTGGTGGCCGACAACCACCACTTCGACCGCCCCGAGCGGCCCGGCTACCACCTGACCGAGGATCTGGTGGATCAGGCCATCGCCATGGTCACCGGACAGACCTCGGCGTGGCCCGAGCGGCCCTTCTTCCTCTACCTGGGGTTCGGCACCGGTCACTACCCGCTGCACGCCCCCAAGCCCTACGTGGATCGTTACGACGGCCGCTACGACACCGGCTGGGGGGCCGTCCGCCAGGAGAGGTTCGCCCGCCAGAAGACCATCGGGATCATCCCGGCCGACACCGAGCTGCCCCCGTTCAACCCCGGCGTGCCCGACTGGGGCGAGCTGAGCACCGACGAACAGAAGGTGGCCGCCCGGATGCAGCAGGCCTACTCCGGCATGCTCACCCATACCGACGAGCATCTGGGCCGACTGGTCGCCGCCCTCGGGGAGATCGGCCGGCTCGACAACACCGTGTTCGTGCTGCTGTCCGACAACGGAGCCACCGCCGAGGGCGGCCCCTCGGGCCATGAGAACGCCATGCGCTACGTGAACGGTCTCGACCCCCGGCCCATCGCCCACCAGTTGGCCGACATCGACGGCATCGGCGGTCCCGACTCGTGGGTGGTGTATCCGATGGGATGGGCCATGGCCGGCAACACCCCGCTGAAGTGGTACAAGCAGAACACCCACGCCGGCGGGGTGCGGGATCCGCTCATCATCTCGTGGGCCGCGGGGATCGACGAGAAGGGTGCCGTTCGCCCCCAGTACCACCACGTGAGCGACATCGCTCCCACCCTGCTGGAGATCATCGGGCTGAACCCGCCGGCCGAGATGGCCGGGGTGCCCCAGATACCGATGGAGGGAACCTCCATGGCCTACACGTTCTCGAACGGACAGGCCCCCACCACCAAGGCCGAGCAGTACTACGAGATGCTGGGTCACCGGGCCATGTGGGCCGACGGTTGGAAGGCGGTCACCCGCCATGTCCAGGGGGAGAGCTTCGACGACGACCGCTGGGAGCTGTACCACCTGGATCGGGACTTCTCGGAAACCCGGGACCTGGCCGATACCGAGCCCGACAGGCTGGCCTCGCTCATCGACCGGTGGTGGGCGGCGGCCCGCGCTCATCAGGTGCTGCCCCTGGACGACCGCATCCTGGAGCGCTTCCACGTGCCCAAACCCCGCCCCATCACCAGCCGCTCCCGGTTCGTCTACTACCCGGGCACCTACATACCCAGCGACGGATGCCCCGACCTCAAGAACGTGTCCTATGCGATAACCGTGGAGATGGACAGGGGCGACCACGACGACGGCACCCTGGTGGCCTGCGGGGACGTGTCCTCGGGCTTCGCCCTGTTCATCCAGGACGACAGGCTGGTATGGGACTACAACATGGCCTGGGAGCACTACACCGCCGTTTCGGAACATCCCCTGCCGTCGGGACCGCTCACGGTGACCGCGGCCTTCGAACGCACCGGCGACCACGCCGGAGTGGGCCGGTTGGCGGTCAACGGTACCGGGACGGCATCGGTGGCCATGCCCCGCACCCACAGCACCCACATCCACGCGGTGGGCATCAGCGTGGGCTTCACCCGGGCACCGTCCCCCAGCCCCCGCTACACCGGCCGATTCCCCTTCACCGGCCGCATCACCCGAGCCATCATCGACCTGGCCGACGACCGCCAACCCCCCGACCAGGCCCTGATCCTCGACTGAGCGACCCACCACCATCCCCGTCCCGACCAGGCCCTGATCCTCGACCGAGCGACCCACCGCCACCACCGTCCCGACCAGGCCCCATCGGACCGGGTCGGATCACCTGGCCGGCCGGCCCGAGAGCTTTCTCGGCGATGGGGGGTGCGATAGCGTGACCGGGTGGCCACCGGGGACCGGAAGTGGAGCTTCGTGGTCATGGCCAACCGGCTTCCGGTCAGGCGGGTGTGGGAGGCCAACACCGCCCAGTGGGTTCCCAGCCCGGGTGGACTGGTGTCGGCATTGAGACCGGTCATGTCCGGCAACCCCGACGCCGTTTGGGTCGGCTGGTCGGGAGTGCCCGGATCGGAGCTCGACCCTTTCGAGATCGACGGATTCCAGTGCCATCCGGTGGGCATCAGCCAGGGAGAGCTCCAGCAGTTCTACGAGGGGTTCTCCAACGCCACCCTGTGGCCGCTGTACCACGACGCCCTGGTCCCCCCCGAGTACCACCGCACCTGGTGGGACGCCTACCGGACCGTGAACCAGCGCTATGCCGCCACCGTGGCCGAGCTGGCCGCCCCCGGTGCCACGGTGTGGATCCACGACTACCATCTGCAACTGGTGCCCGGCCTGCTGCGAAAGGCCCGACCCGATTTGAGGATCGGGTTCTTCCTCCACATACCCTTCCCGGCCCGTGAGCTGTACATACGCCTGCCCTGGCGGGCCGAGATAATCGACGGCCTGCTGGGAGCCGACCTGATCGGCATGCAAACCCCGCTGGGGGTTGACAACTTCTGCCGATCGGTGGCTCGGACAACCGGAGTCCGGACCACCGGCAAGGTCATCGAGCACGGCTCCGGGACCACCCGAGTGGGGACCTTCCCCATCGGTATTGATGTCGATCGGATCGCCGGGCTGGCCGGCCACCCCGAGGTGCAGGCCCGAGCCGCCGAGGTTCGCCGCACCCTGGGCTCGCCGACCACCGTGTTCCTGGGAGTGGACCGCCTCGACTACACCAAGGGCATCGAGGCTCGGCTTCGGGCCTTCCGGGAGCTGCTGGCCGAGGGGCGGTTGTCGGCCGGCAACTGCGTACTCGTGCAGATAGCCGAGCCCAGCCGATCGCGGGTGACCGGTTACAACGAGGTCCGCCGAGCGGTGGAACAGCAGGTGGGCGACGTGAACGGGAACTTCGGGGTGATGGGCCGGCCGGTGGTCCACTACCTGCACCAAAGTCACCCCATCGAGGAACTGGTGGCCATGTATCTCATCGCCGACGTGATGCTGGTCACCCCCTTGAGGGACGGGATGAACCTGGTGGCCAAGGAGTACGTGGCCTGCCGGGCCGACAATTCCGGGGTTCTGGTGTTGTCGGAGTTCACCGGAGCGGCCCAGGAACTGCGCACCGCCGAGCTGATCAACCCCCACGACGTCGAGGGACTGAAAACCGCCATGGAGTCCGCCGCCTACCGCTCGGACACCGATGCCGAACCGGCGATGCGAGCCATGAGACGGGTGGTACGAACCAACACCGCCCAACGCTGGGCCGAGCGCTTCTTGGCTCGCCTGGAGGAATGCCCGTGAAAGAAATCGGCTCGGCCGACACCAGCGCGGGCGGCCGGACCCCGGCAACGGAGAATCCGACAACGGGGAACGTGGCCAAGAACGTGGCGGTCAGGCTGAGAGAGCTGGCCCGGGTGCCGGTGCTGCTGGTGGCGTGCGACTACGACGGCACGTTGGCTCCCATCACCGACAATCCCGACACCGCCCGCCCCATCCGGGAATCGGTGGCCGCGCTGCGACAACTGGCTTCCATGCCCGACACTCATGTGGCGGTGATCTCCGGACGGGCGCTGCGCGACCTGGCCGCGCTGAGCCGTCTTCCCGAGGAGATCCACCTGGTGGGAAGCCACGGAAGCGAGTTCGACGTGGGCTTCGCCGACAACCTGGATCCCGAGCAGCAGGAGCGGCGCAACCGGGTACTGAAGGAGCTGAACGAGGTCGCCGCCACCGACCGGGGGTTCATCATCGAACCCAAACCGGCCGGAGTCGCCTTCCACTATCGCAAGGCCGACCCCCGGGTCGCCGCCGAGGCGGTGGAGGCGATCATGAACGGGCCGGGAAAGTGGGAGGGTATCCATCTCAAGGGCGGGAAGATGGTGATGGAACTGTCGGTGCTGGCCCTCGACAAGGGCGACGCCCTGGATCGGTTGAGAGCCGAGGTGTCGGCCGAGGCGGTGGTCTTCGCCGGGGACGACGTGACCGACGAGGAGGCATTCGCCCACCTGGCCGGCCCCGACCTGGGTCTCAAGGTGGGCCCGGGGCAGACCCTGGCCCATGGCAGGCTGGGCGACCCGTTGGAGATGGCCCAGGCGCTGGCCCTGCTGGCCGAGCGGCGCAGAGCCTGGCTGAGGGGTGAACACGCCCTGCCCATAGAACGCCACAGCCTGCTCAGCAACCAGAGAACGGTGGCGCTGGTCACCGCCGACGCCTCGGTGAACTGGATGTGCCATCCCCGAGCCGACTCCCCGGCGGTGTTCGCCGGGTTGTTGGGGGGGGCGAGGGCAGGCCGTTTCTCCATCGGTCGCCATGACGGCAGCCCACCGATCTCCCACCGCTATCTGGACGGCACCATGATCACCGAGACCCGGTGGTCGGACGTGACGGTGACCGATTATCTGGACTGCTCCGACCAGCGGTCGTCCCAGCCCACGGGCCGCACCTACCTGATCCGATCCATCGAGGGAACCGGACGGATCCGTATCGAGTTCGCCCCCCGGCTGGACTTCGGCCGAGCCCCCACCGGACTGGTCGTGACCAACGGTGGCCTCGAGGTGTGGGGAGCGGCCGAGACCATGGTTCTGCTCTCCCCCGGAGTGGACTGGGACATCGTCGACGACGGCCCCCACCAGACCGCAGTGGCCGACGTCCGGCTCGACGGGGCACCGCTGGAGTTGACCCTGTGCCTCGGTATCCATGTCCGCCCCCATCGGTTCGAGGCGACCGAGACCGACCGCCGCCGGATCACCGAGCAGTACTGGCGGGACTGGGTCGAGGGATTGACCCTGCCCTCGGTCGCCCCCGAGGAGGTGGAGCGGTCGGCGCTGGTGCTCAAGGCGCTGTGCCATCAGCCCTCCGGGGCGGTGATGGCCGCAGCCACCACCAGTCTGCCCGAGGTCATGGGCGGGGTCCGCAACTGGGACTACCGGTACTGCTGGCCCCGGGACGCCGGCATGAGCGCCGCCGCACTGCTGTCGCTGGGCAGCAGCCAGGAGGCCGGCGACCTGCTGGACTGGATTCTCGACCGGGTGGATCATCTCCCCAGCCCCGAGCAGCTCCGACCGGTGTACCCGCTGGTGGGCGACGAGGCCCTGCCCGAGGCCGTGCTGCCCGAGCTGGCCGGGTACGCCGGAAGCCGGCCGGTGCGGATCGGCAACGCCGCCGAGCACCAGGTGCAACTCGACGTGTTCGGCCCGGTGGTCGACCTGGCCTGGCGACTGTGCGAGTCCGGGATGAACCTCACCGAACGGCACTGGCAGTTGGTGAAAGCGGTGGTGGGAGCGGTGGCCGCCCGTTGGCACGAACCCGACCACGGCATCTGGGAGGAGCGCCGTCCCCCTCGTCACCATGTGCATTCCAAGGTGATGTGCTGGATGGCGGTGGACCGGGCCATGAGCATTGCCCGCCGTGTGGACCGGGATCTGGCCCGGCACTGGGGGCCCCTGCGCCATCGGATCGCCGCCGATGTGATCGAGAACGGATGGAGCGAGTCGCGCCGGTCCTACACCTCCGCCTACGGCTCGACCGACATCGACGCCGGCCTTTTGTGGATCGGCCTCAGCGGGCTGATGCCCCCCACCGACAGTCGGTTCGTCTCCACTCTGAAGGCGGTGGAGAGCGAACTGCGCGACGGCCACACCGTGTACCGCTACCGCCACGACGACGGGCTGCCCGGCGTGGAGGGCGGATTTCTGATCTGCACGTCGTGGCTGATCGAGGCCTACGTGCTCATCGGTCAACTCGACGACGCCCGGACCTTGTTCGACCGCTACCTCGATCTATGCGGTCCCACCGGACTGCTCCCCGAGCAGTACGACCCCGACACGGAACGCCTGCTGGGCAACCACCCCCAGGCCTACTCCCACCTCGGCCTCATCAACGCGGCCCTGGCCCTGTCGGCGGCCAACGGCGGCTGACCTGCACTAAGCCGGTTGCCTGCGGTCGGCCTCGACCCAGTTGATGGACCGTCGGCGGCCAACTCGATTTCCTGGATCTGGCCGCGGCTCTGAACGGAGGGGAGAAAAGGAGAGGGAGAGCTAGTTCGTGGCGGCGTTGCGGAACTGGGCCAGCGTCTCCATCCACCAGCGGTTGGTGATCGCGGTGTTGCCTGGGAGGGAGACCAGACAGTCGTCAACCTGAGCCACCACCTCCGGCAGGTCGGCGGCCACCAGGCGCAGATCCAGCAACCCATCCACCACTCGGGAGCGGCTGGTGAGCTCCCCGTCGATGGCATCCAACAGCCGATCCACCAGCTCGGTGATCTCGATCAGGGCCGCCGGATCGTGGACGGTTTCCAATGTCACTGGTCTCTACTCCTTGACTGACCGGTTGAAGGCTACAACCGCGGCACCACTGGATGTGTTCCCAACTTGCATCGCCGGACATACGGTGGCGGTGGCTGCACCACTGGATGTGTTCCCACCACCTCATGCTATCGGGCGCGGTGACAGTCGGTGAACCGATAATCGGCGAACAAGGTGTCGGCTGCATCGTTGCCCATGACACCGGGCCAGGCCGGGCCATGCACGCCATAGCCGGTACCGGGGAGACCCTGCCCACCCAACTCGGCCCCAGGGCGATAGGCTCCGCCTTGATGACCGAGGCGATCATCTCCGGTCGCGGGGGGCAGAAGGAGCAGGGGGAAGTTCCTCATGACCAGGCCCCGATCATCTCCGCTCGCGGGGTGCGGAAGAGCTACGGCTCCAACCATGTGTTGAGAGGGTTGGACTGCGATGTGGGCCGGGGGATAACCGGGTTGTTGGGATCCAACGGCACCGGCAAGAGCACGTTTTTGGGGCTGATCCTGGGATTGAGGTCCCGTCAGGGGGGCGAGCTGACCGTTCTGGGGGACGACCCTGATCGAAGCGGGCCGGAGGTGCGGGCCCGACTGGGTTACGCCCCCGAGCACCACGACCTGCCCGGCGACGTGCAGGCCGCCGACCTGGTGCGCCACATCGCTCAGCTCCACGGCCTCCCCCGACGAGCGGCCACCGAGCGGGCCAGCGACGCTCTCTGGCAGGTGGGCCTGGGCGAGGAGCGGTTCCGCCCCATCGGCACCATGTCCACCGGCCAACGCCAGCGGGTGAAGATGGCTCAGGCCATCGCCCATGATCCCGCCCTGCTGCTGCTGGACGAGCCCACCGACGGCCTCGACCCGATGCAGCGCGACGACATGCTCACCCTCATCCGCCGGGTGGGCACCGAGTTCGGCATCAACATCGTGATGTCCTCGCATCTGCTGGAGGAGGTGGAGCGGGTGTGCGATTCGGTGGTGATCCTGGCCAACGGACTGGTGGGCCACAGCGGCCCGCTCGACAACTCGGACTCGGCCGTATCGGGGGTGAAGGTGGAACTGGATGTTGACCCCGAGCCGCTGGCGGTGGCCCTGGCCGCCCGGGGTGTGGAGACGACCACCAATGGTCGCACCCTCACCGTTATCGGCGATGCCTCGGTAGGAGATCTGGTCCGGGATCTGGTGGCCGACCTGGAACTGGGACTGCACCGACTGGAACCCCGCCGCGCCACCCTGGAGGACGTGTTCATCGAGGCCGCCCGATGACCGAAGCCAGGATCTACGACCGGGGCTATCTACCCTACGACGGGCCTCGTCACCGTCCGGAACGGGCCATGGTGACCTTGATTTATCACACCATGCAGCGGGTACTGGGGTTGAAGCGAACCAACTGGCAGAAGGTGCTGCCCGCCATCTGTTTTCTGGTGGCATTCGTGCCCGCCATCGTGATCGTGGGCACGGCCGCCCTGCTGCCCCGGGGAGACGAGCTGGTGCTGGACTCAACCGCGAATTATTACGGTTTCATCACCGGGGCACTGTTCCTGTTCACCGCGTTCGTCGCCCCCGAAGCAGTGTGTACCGACCGTCGCAGCGGCCTGCTGGGGCTGTATCTGGCATCGCCGCTGAATCGGGACACCTACCTGCTGGCCAAATACGCCGCCGTCGCGGCCGTGCTGGCCACCATGACTCTGGGGCCTCCGCTTCTGATTCTGATCGCCAACACGTTGAGCGGCATCGGACCCGAGGGGGTGGACGGCTGGTTGACCGAACTGGGCCGAGTGCTGGCCTCGGGACTGGCGCTGGCTTTCTTCTGGACGGGGTTGTCAATGGCCCTGTCCAGCCTCACGCCCCGCCGCGCCCGGGCCAGCGTGATCATTTTCGCCGTTCTGCTGGTTAGTTCCGTGGTGGGTGAGGTCCTTTCCGAGGATGCGGAGATCGGTGACTCGTTCGCGCTGTTGGACATGATCGGCCTGCCTCTAGGGGTCGTCTTTCGCATCTTCGGCGAGACCGGCGATGAGGACTTGGCCATCAGTCGAGTGGACACCTGGGCGGTGTATCTGACACTCATCGGACTCATCGCCGCCTTCGGATGGTTCACCCGCTGGCGATACCAACGACTGGAGGTCGGCGGATGAGCGCGACCGAGCCGCCGATGAAACCCCCGCCGATGGTGCAGGCCCCGCAGGAAAGCGCCGGTGCCCCGCCCCCGGAGCCCCCGATGGATCCCCCGCCGATGGTGCAGGCCCGGGGGGTGTCCAAGTGGTTCGGTGATCTGGTGGCGGTGTCCGACGTGAGCTTCACCATCGGAAGCGGGGTCACCGCGCTGCTGGGGCCCAACGGCGCGGGTAAATCCACCTTGCTGCGGATATTGTGCGGCTTGGCCCGGCCGTCCAACGGGTCGGTGACCGTGCTGGGCAAGAACCCCCGCACCGACCTGAACGTGCTCGGTCGAATCGGCATGGCCCCCCAGCAGGAGGCCCTGCTGGATGATCTGAGCGGGCCGGAGTTCGTGAGGCTGGCCGCCTGCCTGCACCACATCGACCACCCGGACGAGGCCGCCCGTCGAGCCATCGGGACGGTCGAGCTGGATCCCGACGATCCCCGGCGACTGTCCACCTACTCCAAGGGCATGCGCCAGCGCATCAAGCTGGCCCAGGCCATCGTCCACGATCCCCCGGTAATCGCCCTGGACGAGCCCCTCACCGGTCTCGATCCTCGACAACGGCGGGAGATGATCGAGCTCTTCCACCGATTGGGAGCAGAAGGCAAGTGCGTGATCGTGTCCAGCCATGTGCTGGACGAAGTCGAGCGGTTCGGCTCCCGGGTGCTGGTGATTGCTCAGGGACGGCTGGCCGCCGAGGGCGACTTCCGGGAAATCCGCAACCTGATGAACGACCGGCCGTTGCACATCAGCATTCGCACCGATCAACCCCGAGCACTGGCCGTGGAGCTGATGGATCGGGGGGTCATCTCGGGATGTCGCCTGGAGGGAGCCGATGCCGTGGTGGTGGACGCCGCCGACCCCTCGGCCTTTCGCCGGGCGGTGGCCCCCGCGGCCCGGGATCGGGACGCCTCGCTGCTGGACGTGCGCCCTCTCGACGACGACCTGGAAAGCGTCTTTCGATATCTGGT
Organism: Acidimicrobiales bacterium; assembly: GCA_965115985.1. Classification (GTDB taxonomy): domain Bacteria; phylum Actinomycetota; class Acidimicrobiia; order Acidimicrobiales; family Bin134; genus Poriferisocius. The sequence continues at coordinate 2,320,998 of OZ220474.1, read as the reverse complement.
GCAGCGGTGAACCCCCGTATGTTCAACCCCCACATCTATCGGGTGGTGCTCCGCAGCCAGTTGAACCCGGGCCGGATCCTGAGCATGGCCGCGCTGGGCGGGGTGGCGATTCTGCTGGCTCTTTTGTCCCGAATGGCCGACGATACGGTTAGGGTTGCCACCCAAATCTTGGCCGTCTACGGAATCCAGATTTTTGCCCCGCTGTTCGCCCTGACCCTGGGGTCGGCGGCGCTGGGCGATCTGGTGGAGGACCGCACCCTGGTATACCTGTGGCTGCGTCCCGTTCCCCGCCGGGCCATGTCCACTGCGGCCATGGCCGCAGTATTAACGGTAACCCTGCCGGTGGTGGTGGCGGTGATGACCGTGGCTGCGGTCATCACCGGGGTCGAGGACCTGGTGGCGGCCACCGCGGTGTCCACCGCATTGGCGGTGTTCGCCTACTCGGGGATTTTTCTGGCCCTGGGAGCCCGATTCAAACGATCCCTGCTGTTCGGGTTGGCGTACATCGCCATCTGGGAAGGTCTGCTGTCCAATCTGGGCAACTGGTTCGCCCGCCTATCGGTGCGCAGCTACCCCATCAGCATTCTTTCCGACGCCACCGGGGTTGACCTGCGACTCGCCGACCGATCGGCGGCGGCGTCCTACATCGTCCCGCTGGCCGTAGGCCTCGCCGGCCTGGCCTACACATGGTGGAGCCTGACCCGCACCGAAATCGACTAACGCACCCCCGGCCCCTGACCCGCACCGAAATCGACTAACGCACCCCCGGCCCCTGACCCGCACCGAAATCGACCAAGGGATGCCCAGGGCCGAACTCGGGAGGCCGGTTCAGCCGGCGGGTGAATCGAGCAGGGACTCCAGCTCTTCGATGATGTTGTCGAGGCGGCGGCGATCGTCCTCAAAAGCATCCTGGGTGGACCGAAGATCAGATAAAAGCTCACCCAACTCCCGCCGGACATCGGGATCCATGGGCCCGTCCGAGGGCCGGGCCGGGGCATCGGGGACCGCGGGATCGGCCGGGGTCGGGGACGGGGTCGCGGAATCGGCCGGGGCCGGAGTCGGGGTCGCGGGATCGGCCGGGGTCGGAGTCACCGCGGCGGCATCGGGATCGGACAGCGCGGCCAGGGCCTCGTCCAACGTCGGGCGGATACGGAGCACGAAGTCGTTGTCGTTGCCGATGCCGGCGATCACCTGCTTGACCTGGGGGAGCTCGGTATCTCCGGTGGCCTGGACATAAACCGGGCGGACGAACAGCAACGAGTCGCCCACCGGGATCATCAGCAGGTTCCCCTGGAGCACGGTGGAGCCCTGCTGGTTCAACTGGGTGAAGGCATCGGCGATCTCGGTGTCGGCTTGGATCTTGGCGTCCACGATGCTGGGGCCGGGGATGCTGGTATCGGGCACGGTATAGACCACCAGTTGCCCGTACTCATCGATGTCGCTCTTGGCCGCCATGAAGGCGGTCAGCTCCTTGCGCTCGTCCTCGTCGTCACCGGACCCGGAGATGGGAACGAACGAACGGAAGATCACGAAATCCAGATCGTTCTCATCCGGAAGCTGGAGAAGCTGGTAGAAGGGTCGGATTCGCTGCTCGAGCCGGCGGGTGGCAGCCGCGGTGGCGGTTTCCTCGGCGGCTATGGCCTCGGTCACCTCGTCGAGGAACGTGCGGGCGGTGATCCGGGTTCCGGGGTCCTGGGCCACGGCCCACGTAACCGAGTTGGCGTAGAAGGTCTCGGGGTCATCGATGAAGTAGCGGGCCCACATGGTGGTCTGCACCCGGAACAAGTCCTCGGGATAGCGCAGATGCTGCTGGAGGTCGGCAGGCATGCGATCGAAGTCCTCGAACAGGTCGGGAAACACCTTGCGCCAGGCTCGGATGATGGGATCCTCGGGATCGCGCACGTAGAAGGTGGTGGTGCCGTCGAAGGCGTCCACCACTACCTTCACCGAGTTGCGGACATAGTTGAACTTCTTGCGCAACCCGCTGTCGATGGACAGGTCGCCGACATCGGGGGTCTGGCCGTAGGGGTACCGGTCGCTGGTGGTGTAGGCGTCCACGATGTACTTGACCCGTCCATCGGAAATCACCGGATAGGGGTCGGCATCCAGCTCCAGGAATGGAGCCAGGTTCTGGACTCGGGTACGCAGATCCCGATTGAAGATGATCCGGGAGTCGCTGCCCACGAAACCGGAGATCAACGGATTGATGTCACCGAAACGAAGGGCGAACGCCACCTGGCGGAAGAAGCTCCCGATGTTCACCCCTTCTTCACCATCGTAGGTAAAGGGAACGGTCTCGTTGGCCTCGGTGTAATCCACTTCGGGAATCGAGGCCCCCACTATGGCATAGCCACTGAGCTTCTCGCCGATATAGATCTGGGGTTGGTCGAGCTCGAAGCCCTGGGTGGTGAAGACCGGCACATCACCGACCGCGAAATCGGGCGAGCCCTGGGTGGTGACCGAGTTGACCGGGGCCACCGCCACGCCATACCCGTGGGTGTACTGGATGTGGCGGCCCTCCCAGGACTGCTGAGGAATGTCGGCCACATTGAGCTGGCGGGCCCCGATCACCACCTGGGTGGTTTGACCGTCCACTTCGTAGCGATCGACATCCACCTCGTTGTTGAAGGTGTAGAAGGTTCGTTCGGCCTGCTCCACCTGGAAGGCGTTGGGCACGATATCGGGATCCAGCAACCGGATGTTGCGCACGCTGGGGTTGTCGGCCAACTCGGCCGGGGTTATCTGGGTCTCCGGGGAGAACTCACGAGAAATGACATTGGCCAGACCCATGGCGTCGCGAGTGGCCTGGATGTTGCGTTCGATGTAGACCGCTTCCTTCTTGGATTCCTCCGGCTCGGCCCGGAAACGCTGGATCACCGCCGGATAGATCGCCCCCATGATGATGGCGACGATCATCCACAACCCCACTGCGGTCACCGGCAGCACCCAGCCTCGTTGCCAGATGTTTATGACCAGCAGAATCGCCGAGAGCACCGAGATCAACAGCAGCAGGTTGAGCGCGGGCAACTGGGCGTTCACGTCGGTGTAGGAGGCCCCGTGAACCGGCCCTCTAGTGGAGAAGTTGAGACTGTAACGGTCGTACCAGTAACCCACGGCCCGAACCAGGGCAATGAGGGCCAACAACACCGACAGATGGACCTTCACCTGAGCGGTGACCCGCTGCCCGGTGGTCTGGAAGCGAATGCCGCCGTTCACATAGTGGGCAATCGCGGTGATGACCGCCACGATGATGAGGGCTCGGAACACCCAACTGATGAGGAACTGGATGAACGGCAGCCGGAATACGTAGAAACCGATGTCCTTGTTGAACTGCGGGTCGTCCAGGCCGAAGTCCACACTGTTGAAGAACAACATGGCTTTCTGCCATTCGCCCCCGGTGCCCCCACCCACGATGAGAGCCAACAGCACGGCCACCACTGCGGCCACCAACCGGCGGCGACTACCCACCGCGGTGTAGTAGTGGCGAAGCAGGTCCTCCTCCGGTCCGGGCGGGCGGGAGGAGGGAGCCACGCGGTCGGCTATCACCAGGTTGGAATACAGCAGCAGGAAGAACAGAACGACGAAGATGGCCGAAAGAACGATCTTGTATCCCAGGATCTCGCCCCAGACCTCCCCGTGGCCGAGAGAGTCGAACCACAAGTAGTCGGTCCAGAGACGAGCGAGGCCCCGCAACGACAGCACGGCGGCCAGCAACACCACCAGGGTGAGCCCCAGGATGATCTTGGATCGGCGCGAGAACCGTGAACGAACCGGTTGACGCGGTCCAGGCCCACTTCCGGGGATGCGCATACCTAAGCCAGGCTACTCGTCGACGGTGGAAATCTTCGCAGCGTCCGGCACTATTTCGCGATCACCCTCCAGCGGATCGCTTCGGGTCCGCAGGCGGGCAAAGATGGCCCCCACCTCCTGTCCATCACCCGCACTGGTCAACACCGGATGCTCGGCCGCGGCCTCCACCGGATCGCATTCCACCGGATGCTCGGCCGCGGCCTCCACCGGATCGCGCTCCACCGGATGCTCGGCCGCGGCCTCCACCGGATCGCGCTCCACCGGATGCTCCGGATCGTGCTCTTGAATCATCCCCACGGTTTGGGCGTCGTCCAGTTCGGACAGCAGGGCCAGGTCGGAGGGTTCGGCCTCGTCCTCGGCCCGGCGGGCGGCCGTATCCGCCACCACCTTGGCCTCGGCCAACGAAAGCTTGGCCGACTCCATCGACTGGTCGATGGACTGCCTAACTTCGCCGAGGGTGGCCATCAGCTTGTCCCGACCGGCCCGGAGCCGCTCCACCTGGACTCGCGCCGTCTGACGGCGGCGAGCCATGTCCCTCAGCACCGTCAGTCGGAGAGCCTTGGCCTGCTCCACGATCTCCCGCCCCTGGGCCCGACCCTTCTCGACCTCCGCTTCCGCCTGTTCCCGAACCTCCTGAAGCAACTCGACCACCTCTAGGGTCTGCTCGCGGGTTCGCTCCAACAATTCCGCCGCCTCCGAGAGGTCAGGTCGCGCCCCCATGGCCTCGGCGGTTCTCTCGAGCTGGTCGGCGAGTCGGTCCATCCGGACCATCAAATCGATGGGCTCGGTCTCAGCGCGGTCGGTATGCACCTTCGGGGTCCACCCGCTCAAAAGGAGTCTCCGCAAAAGCGCGCTCGGCCATGGCCCAAAGCGTAGCCCCATCACTCCTCGGCCAACGCGCTCAACGCCCTCCCGAAACCACACGACCATCACTCCTCGACCAACGCGCTCAACGCCTCCGACAACGATGCGACCCCTACCACTTGCATGTCGTCGCCGGCGTGGTCGATGGCTTCGCTCAGGTTGGAGGTCGGCACCAGCAGAAGATCCACTCCGGCCCGGACGGCGGCGATGGCCTTCTGATCCACCTCACCGATGGCACCCACCGACCCGTCGAGGGCGATCGTGCCGGTGGCGGCCACTTTTTTCCCGCCGGTCAACTCACCGGGAGTCAACAGGTCGATGATCCCGATTGTGAGAGCCAGACCGGCGGAGGGTCCCCCGATGTTGCCACTGTCGAAGGTGATGTCCACCGGCAGGTCGTCCATGGCGATCCGCTCGCGTGCTCCGATGCCGATCACTGCCCGTCCGGGGTCGTCGGGGGCGGCGATCAGCTCCACCGCCACCGACTCATCGGAACCGCCGACCACCCGATCCACCTCCACCGACTCATCGGAACCGCCGACCACCCGATCCACCTCCACCGACTCATCGGAACCGCCGACCACCCGATCCACCTCCAGAGCCACAGTCCGGCCGGCGTTCAAGGAGGCGAGAACCCCCGTCAGATCCGATAGATCAGCCACCGTAACCCCCTCGATGCCCACGATCACATCGCCCGGCTCCAGGACCTCGGCGGCCGGAGTCCCGCTCGCCACCTCGACCACCACGACCCCACCCCGGGGTATCTCGTAACCCAGATGCTCCAAGGCCACCACAACCGCGGTGTCCTGGGAGGACTCCATCCTCCGCTCGTTCAGCTTGCGCAGCTCGCGGCGAGTTCCGTCGCCGGTGAAGGAGCGTTCGGGTTCGACGTCCACACCCGACTCGAACTCGGCCCAGATGCGTTGCCAGATGGTCAGACGTTCGCCAATCCGCACGGTCACCAGCGAAACCTCGCTGGTCGGGGGAAAGATCTCGGCCCCCGAAACGGTGACCCGAGAGGGCACCTCCTCCACCGAACCGGGGCGCACTGCCACCTGGTCGGTGCGCCAGAAACTGAACACCACCGCGACCATCGCCAAAACAACCACCAGCCCGGCCCCGGGAACCAGCCAAACCAGATTGCGCCGCCACCACGGCAGTGCCCGATCCTCGTCGAGCGGAACTATCCTGGATTGCTCTGTGATTGACTGGTCGCGCATTCGTGGGTCCCGGCTCGACGATACCCCGGTGACCTCACCGGACTGGTGGCAGAAGCGGTGGGCAGCTTGGCGGGCGCAGAGGCAGGAGCGGTGGGCGGCTTGGCGGGCGCAGAGGCAGGAGCGAGATGTGCTGGCATCGTACCGGGCCGACTACGGCGAGGGCTCCCGGTTTCGATGGTGGCACCGCCTGCGGGCCGGGGCGGCACTGATCCTGGTGGTCGCACTCATGGGCGCGGGGCTGACCGTTCTGATCGGCCTGTTCTTCGTCGGCATCACCATCGCGCTGGAGACATTGGTGTGATGAGCCGTCCAGACCCCCTGGAAGACGACCGGCCCACCGGGAGGCTCCGCCGTCGCGACGCGGTGGTCGCCGGCCATGTGGGGGACGTCGCCACCGCCAGGGCGGCCAGGATCGACGACGACCCCGCTACCCGAGCCTCGGCCTACGGTGCCCTCGCTCGAATGGGAGCGCTGGGTGATGACGATCTGCGGGACGCACTCAGCGATCAATCGTCCAAGGTGCGGATGCGGGCCGTCACCCTGGCGGTGGGGCACCCCGAGGTACCGCTCGGTCCGCTGCTCGACGACTCATGCGACGAGGTGGTGGAGGTCGCGGCCTGGGCCTGCGGGGAACGGGAGGCCACCGACCCCGACACGGTGGCTCGCCTGGGAGAGTTGACCTCCGGTCACCCCAATCCTCTGGTGCGGGAAGCGGCCGTCGCCGCGCTGGGAGCAGTGGGCCACCCGGACGGACTGGCCGCCATCCTGGCCGCCACCACCGACCGGGCCGCCGTTCGCCGCCGAGCGGTGCTGGCCCTGGCCCCGTTCGACGGCCCCGAGGTGGAGGCCGCCATCCACCGAGCCGCCCAGGACCGCGACTGGCAGACCCGGGACGCCGCCGAACTGCTCATCAATGCCGATGAGCACTAGATATATTGCCCAGATTTCAATCTAAATATCAATGGTCTGCTACCGGTGACAATGGTTCCTCCTGTTTTGATTTTTTCTTAGGATCACGCTCGGCTGATCGGCGAGTCGCATCGGCGGGAGCGGTTCGGTCCCGCGGAGGAACAGGAGTTGATCTGGTCGGCGTTGTCGGAGGGTTACGACGATTTCAGGAACACCGTCGCTCGTTATGAGCAGAACCGGTGCGAACTGCAAGCCACCAGCAAAGCGGAACGGCAGCGTCGTCGTCGCAAGGCCGCGTTGTTCAACGGTGACGAGGGCATGGTGGTGCTCCATGCCGAGCTCGATCCCGTCTCCGGCGAGCGGGTGAAGACCGCTTTGGACGGTCTGTGCGATCGCATGTACCGCGACGACTTCCAGACGGGCAACGACCGCACCTATGAGCAGCGGTGCGCGGACGCGCTGGTCAGCCTCGTCGCCCAAACCCCCAACCGAACCGGCGAAGACGTCGCTGCGGTGGACGCCGATGCCAACGATGCCGACGAAGCAGTACCAGAAGTAGTACCCCAGGCCACGACACTTCTGGTCAAGGTTGACTACGACGCGCTGACCGGCCGGCTCAAAAACGCTGCCCTCATCGACGACACTCCCATCGACCTCGACGAGCTGCGCCGCATCGCCTGCGATGCCGGAGTGATACCGGCCATCTTCAGTGCCGAGGGTATGCCGCTGTATCTGGGCCGAAGACAAAGAGCAGCCTCTCAAACCCAAAAGCTCGCCTTGCAGGTGCGGGACAAGCACTGCAAGGGATGCGGAATCAGAGCCACCGCCTGCGAGGCCCATCACATCATCTGGTGGCAAAACGGTGGAACCACCGACATCACCAACCTCAAGCTGCTATGCCCCAAATGCCACACCAAAGTCCACGAACAAAACTCCCAGGGCCAACACCAGTACCAGTTCCAGCTCGAATAAAGTTCGGCTGCCTTAACCCTGTCGGTTATTAGTTTGTCGGTTATTAGTTCCAGCCCGAATAGAGTTCGGCCACTTCCACTTCGGAACCATCCCTGATCCGGGAGCTTATGCGGTAACTCCTCGCCGACTAGGTAACACGCATGTAACGTCCATTGAGGTTGTATGCGGGTTCGGGTTAGGGGGTTGTGGTTCAGGTTCGGGTTAGGGCGGCGCAGGCGTCGTTGGCGAGGTCGGCGGGGTTGTCGCCGTGGTTGGCGTTGGCGAGGCGGCGGCATTCCTCGGCGAGCTCGCGGTCGAATTGTTGGGGGTGGGTGGCGGCGAGGGTGTCGCCGGCTTTTTGGCGGGCGATGGCTTCGCGACGGGAGTAGGGCAACGAGCACGTGTCGGCGACGCCGTCGCCGTCGGAGTCCAATGGGTAGGTGGTGGGTCCGCCGAGGGATTGGTTGGCGCAGTAGGAGGGGCCGGTGATGGTTCCCGAGTAGTAGGGGCCCCCGTCGTCGATGGGCGGGTACCCCGGCGCGGCCAGGGGGTCGCCGCCGCAGGGCTCGTCGCCTTCGAGGGTGGCGCAGGCGGCGTTGACCAGTTTCCGGTATTGGTCGGGGTGACGGTTGGCGAGGTTGGTCACCGCGTTCTGGCGGGCGATGGCCTCGCGGCGGGTGTAGGGCAGCGAGCAGGTGTCGGCGGTGCCGTCGCCGTCGGCGTCGAGGGCGAACAGGCGGGCACCGCCCAGGGAGAACTCGGCGCAGAACCTCGGCCCGGTGACCGCCCCGGCGTAGTAGTCGTCGCCGACCGTCGACGCCTCGGTGGGGGTGACTTCCTCGGAGACGGTTACCGCACCGTCTCCGACTCCGTTTTGGGCTCTTATGGCGAAGGTGTAGGCGATGGTGCCGGTGCCGCTGTTCAGACCGGTCAAAGCGGTGCCCGAAGCGTCGGCGGCCATGGTGGTCCACTCCCCCCAGTCGCCGACGCCGATGCGGGTGCGGTGCTGCCAGGCGGTGATCGCCGAACCCCCGTCACCCGTGGAGGCCCACGACAGGACGATCTGCCCGTCGCCGGCGGTGACGGTCACCGTCGGGGCGGACGGCACCGCGGCGGGGGTGGCCGACTCGGTGGCGGCCGCGCCGGTGCCGGCGGCGTTGGTGGCCCGCACCTCGAAGGTGTAGGAGACGCCGTTGGTCAGGTTCGGTATTGGCATACCGGTGGCGTCGGCGGCCATCGCCACCCACTCGCCGCCCGTGGTGCGTACTTGCCAGGCGGTGATCGGCGAGCCCCCGTCGCCGGTGGACGCCCATGCCAGGGTCACCATCGAATCGGCGGCCGTGGCGGTCAGTTCCGGGGCGGGTGGCGCTCCTGCCGGGGTGGCTTCGGCGGTGCCGGTCGCGCCGGGTCCGACGTCGTTGACGGCTCGCACCTCGAAGGTGTGGGCAACCCCGTTGGTCAGGTTGGGTATCGCCATGGTGGTCGTGGTCGGGTCGGCCACGTTCATCCATTGGCCGCTGGTGGTGCGGTGTTGCCAGGCGGTGATAGGCGAGCCCCCGTCGCCGGTGGACGCCCATACCAGGGTCACCATCGCGTCGGCGGCCGTGGCGGTCACCGTTGGTGCCGACGGCACGGTGGCGGGGGTGGCGGACACGGTGCCGGTGGGGCCTTCGCCGATGGTGTTGATGGCTCGCACCTCGAAGGTGTAGGCGATGCCGTTGGTCAGGTTTTCGACGACGTGACCGGTGGTCGCACCGCTGTCGGCGATGGTGGTCCACGCTCCGAACTCGGCGTCGTCGCCGGTTCGGGTTCGGTACTGCCAACCGGTGGTCTGCGATGCCCAGGTCGCCTCGCCGGGCGCGCCCGGCGTGCCGGGGGTCCATGACAGGGTTACCTGGGTGTCGCCGCGGGTGGCGCCCACCGATTCGGGGGCGGGCGGCACCGCAGAGGGCGTCACGGGGTTGGACGCGAACGCGTTTCCTTTGATCTGCGGGTTGGCGGTGGTGGCGCGAACCTCGAACCGGTAGACGATCCCGTTCGACAAACCGGTGACCGTATGAGAAGCGGTGGTGACGGTGCTGTCGGCGATGTTCGCCCATGAGCCGTAGCCGCCGTCGCCCTGGCGTTGGCGGTACTCCCAGCCGACGATGGTGCTGCCCGCCGAACCAGCAGCGGTCCACGACAACACCACTCGGGCGTCGCCGGCGGTGGCGACCAGGGTGCCCGGAGGAGGCGGGCCGATCGGGGTCACCGCCGAGGTCTCAACATGGGGGCCCGGCCCGTAAGAATTACGAGCCCGGACTTGGAACGTGTAGGTGCGCCCGTTCACCAAATTACGAACCACAGCCCCCGCTTCCGCCGACGGCCGCGTGGCGGCGTCCGCGGTGGCGGCGACGGTGGTGCCCAGGGTCTCCCACGCGTCATAAACCCCGCCGGCAGTTTTCTTGCGCACCTCGTAGGCCACCACCCGGTTCAAACCCAGCCCGGGTTGGGCGGGTTTGGCGGCCCTGATCGTCGCCTCGCCGTCACCGGCCTCCACCAACGCCCGCACCGGAGCACCAGGTGGGCGGCCCGGAGTCACCGGTAGTGCTTCGGCGGCGGCACCGGCACCGATGGCGTTGGCCGCTCGAACTCGGAACGTGTAGGAGGTGCCGTTCACCAACACGGTGTCGGCGGCGACACCGGCGACGGCGAATTTCGTGATCGTCGCCGTGGTGGTGGCGGCGTGGCCACCATCCACTTTTTGCCAATCGCCGGGGGCGTCGCAACCAGTGGTGGTCTCGCAGTACTCCCAACCAGTGATCGCCGGACCACCGTCACCCGCGGAAACCCACGACAACACCACCCGGCGATCACCGCCCGTCGCGGTCAAATTCAGCGGGGCGGGCGGAGCCACCCCCGGAGTCGCCGGGCGGCGCGACTCGATGATCTGCCCGTACCACGCATCGTCGTCGGTGTTGTTGGTCGCCCTGACCCGGAACCCATAAGCGACGCCGTTGTCCAAGCCGTCGACCACGTAACCATCCGACGACCCGCCGGCGAATTGTTCGCCGACGCCGATCTGGGTCCACGGCTGCCACGCCCCATCGCCGACTCGGTGGGAGTACTCCCACACCGTGGTCGTATAAGTACCCTCGTCGTCGGTGCTGGCCGCGACCAACGCGCCCCCCGCCGACGGCTTGTACTGAAGCTTCAACGTCACCCGACTCGTGCCGGGCTCCACGCTCAGATAAGGGGGCTCGTTGGAACTATCGGGGTCGGCGGCACCGGGCAGCGGCGGCGCTCCCCAGACGAACCTCAACTCGCCGGGGGTTCCCGCGCCGAGCCGGTTCACGTGGCGGTATCTGATGGTGTACTCGACGCCGAGTTTCTTGGCGACGTCGTGGAAGGGCTTCCACCCGACGGGATTGTCGTCGCCGTCGAAGCGATGCCAGATGCTCCACGGCCCGTCGCCGACCCTGAACGAGTACTCGTCCCTCAAACGAGGATGACTGTCGTCGGCGTTGTCGAGCCTGTCGCGGTAAACATGAAAAACCGCCTCCGCCCCCGCCGTTTTGGGGTCGGCGGAGTACCCGGCGTGGATGAAACCATCGGGAGCGCGCGGGACGTGGGCCTCGATGCGGGCATGGGCCACCGCGGAGGGCAGGCCCCCGGTGTTCGCGTCGTCGTCGGAGCGGTGGAAGGCGTTCAACGCCCGGACCACCACGTAGAAATCCCGGTTGTCCTCGAAGTAAGCGACGCCATCGGGCAACGACCCGTCGGGGTTCGGGGGACGGGGGATCGTCACCGACACCATCGCCGCGCACCCCGGCACCACCGTCGTGTCGCAAATCGTTTTCCAGTCGGTGGACCCGGCCAAAGCAGTGGTGGTCTTCGCCAGTTTGTACTGCCACTTCGTCACCGGCGAACCACCGTCGCCGCCGGCCGCCCACGTGATCGTGACCCGGCCCTCACCGGATTCCACGTCGTAGGCTGGGGTCAACACCACGCTGGTGGGAGCCGCGGGTCTTTGACCGGGGTAATAATCCTGCGTGGTCTGCGCCCAGGCGCCGCCGCCGGTGGCGTTGGTCGCCCGCACCCGGAACCCATAAGCGGTGCCCGCCGTCAAGCCCGACACCATATAGGTTTGCTCGTCGGTGGCGGTGACGCTCGCGCCGGTGGTGCCGTCGCTGGTGGCGGTCACCGGGATCGCCTTCCACTCCCCCCACTCCCCAGCACCGGCTTTTTGGGAGTATTCGTAGCGAACGATGGGGGAGCCCCCGTCGTTCAGTTCCCCGCTCTTTAGGGGGGGAGTCCAGCTCAGCGTCACCGAGTCCTTGCCCGCCGCGCCGGCCAAAGCGGTGGGCGCGCCGGGAACGTCGCCGGGGTTCACATCGGCGCTGGTGGCCGGGGTGCCCGCACCGTTGGCGTTGATCGCCCGAACCTGGAAACGGTAAACCCACTCGTTCGCCAAACCCACCACCACATAACCCCGAGTGGCCGCGCTTGCGCCGGGAACCGCCGTCCACCGATCATCATCGGAGAAAGCACCGATCGTGGAACCCTCGGCCGCGCCCTTGAGGCGGTACTGCCAACCGACGATGGGCGAACCACCGTCGCCGCCCGCCTGCCAGGACAGCTCCACCGATCCGCTCGATGGCGTCGCTTCCAACCCTCGGGCCCGGCCGGGCACGCCCGAGGCCACCACCCCGGTTGCTTGCGAATACGGTCCCGCACCGTTTTTGTTGACCGCTCGCACCCGGAACCCGTAAACCGTGCCGTTCGACAAACCCGTCACCGTGTGCGAGTCGTAGGCGTTGTACTCGCCGCTGGTGAAATCCAAGAACCCCGACGACGCCACCATGATCGTCCAACCCGACCAATCCCCGTCGCCGATCCTGCGGGACGACTCGTAACGCAACACCGGCGAAAAACCATTCGCCTCCACCGCCGCGTCCCGGGCGTCGGCCACCTTCGACCACGACAACGTGACCTGCGCATCACCCGCCCTCGCCTCGAAATTATCGGGAGCCGCCGGAACCGAACTCACCCGGCCCGCGCCGGTGAACCCCAACGCCGCCCCCGCCACGCCGTCGGCGTCCACCGCCCGCACCTCGAACCCGTACTCCTTGCCCACCACCAAACCCGTCACCGTGTAACTCGTGGTACGACCGTCGCTGCCGGGAACCGGCAACCAACTAGACACCGTCGCGTCCTTGTCGCCCACCACCCAGAACGAGTACTCGTAGCGAACCACCGGAACACCACCAGAACCCGAAGCCGGACCCCACCGCAACGTCACCGAACCATCACCCACGACCACCGCAGGCACCACCGAAACAGGAGCACCCGGCCCACCACCAACCACCACAGTCGCAGTCGCAGTGGGCGTGGCTGTGGGTGTCGGTGTGGGAGCGGCACCGGTGGTGAACACGCTGGAGTACCGCACGGGACTCTGGGTCGGGGAACACGAACCGGCAGGACCCCTGGAGCGGACACCAACCCGATACCGGGTCGAAGCGCTCAAACCACTATAAGAATACGACCGGGCGGACGTTATGGTACGACTGCTTCCAGCCACCTGATTCGTCGAAGAACCCCTGTACACGGCAACGGTGTAACTCGTCGGCGTGCAACCACTCGCCGCCAAACCCCAAGTCGCAGTAACAGAATCACGAGTAGGAACAACCCGAATATTAATAGGCCGCTTCGGAGCAACCAACGCAGGAGTAGCCGTAGCAGTAGGCGTAGCCGTGGGAGTGGCAGTAGGCGTGGCCGTGGGCGTGGGCGTGGGGGTGGGCGTGGCAGTAGTCGTGAAATCGGTCCGCACCTCGACGCTGGCAGTGGTGGAGCAGTCGGGGTTGACCCCGACGACACCCACCTTGAAACCCCTGGAAGCGACCAGATTGGTGAAAGTATGGGTCGTGGCAGTTACAGGGACCTCGTCGCCGAATTGAACACCCGCAGAAGTGTAAATGCGAAGTATATAACTCACCGTCGCACAAGAACCAGCAGGCCCGGCCTGCCAAGTAACAACAGCATCCCAAGTATCATTAGCAGAATTATAAGCAGGAGCCACCACGACATTGGTCACCGGACTCGGCCTCGTCACAGCCTTAGCCTTAGTGGTGAAACCGACCTGCTTCTCGAGACTGGTATCGAAATCGCAGGCAGTGTTGATCGCGGAGACACCGACCGTGTAACTGGTGGAAGCATCCAAACCGCTGAAAGTATGCGTCGCAGAAGTCGGATAACTAGCACTACCCACCTGAGTACCCGAAGAAGTATAAAGATTAACCTGATAACTCACCGTCGGACACGAACCAGCCGGCCCGGCCTGCCAAGTAACAACAGCAGAATTATGAGTAGTAGTCACCGAAACATTAGTCACCTGACTCGGAATCGTCCGAGGATCAGGCGCAACAGTAGCAGTAGCCGTGGGAGTAGCAGTCGGCGTAGGAGTAGCCGTGGGAGTAGCACTAGTGGTGAACACGCTGGAGTACTGTACAGGGGATGTAGTCGGGCTGCATGAAGATGGTGAGCCCCTCGTACCGATACCAATTCGGTATGAAGTGGAAGGGGTCAAACCGGTATAACTATACGACTTAGTATTTACATTATCACCACTTGCGAGTACCACATTGGTCGAAGAACCCTTATACACAAAAACACTGTATTCAGTTGGTTCGCATCCGCTCGCCGACAAATCCCAAGTCGCACTAACAGAATTATGAGTAGCAGTAACCTGAATATTAGTGGGCGTCTTCGGAGCACCTTGGGCGGCGGCTTCGCCGGGAACCAGACCGACATCCGCGACCACCAAACCCGCGGCCACCAAACCGACTACGACCAGCAACCCCCAACCGGAGAACCTGCGCCTACCCACACCATCACCCCTGGGGGGGGGGGGGGGGGGCGATCATCCCAGAACGCTGACCACTACCAAGCATCATCTGGCACCTCCCAGGCACACGGCCCGACCCGCACAACGGTCGGAAACAACACAACCAACATCAAGCCCCGAACAATAACCTACCCCCCAACCGGGAGCAACCATTTCCACCCAATGCTGGACGGCCCCGAAAACCAGGTCACTCCATGAACATGGCCTGGACATCATCGAAGGATTCGATGCAGCGGCCCGCCCCCACCACCACCGCTTCCAAAGGAGCATCGACCAGGCTCACCGGTACTTCGGCGGCCTGGGACAGCCGTTCGGCCATGCCCCGTAGCAGCGACCCTCCGCCGACCAGGTGAATGCCGTGGACGATCACATCCTGCGACAACTCAGGAGGGGCCTCGACCAGACACGAAACCACCGAGTCCACGATGGCCAGAACCTGCTCGCTGATGGCGGCCCGCACCTCGAACGGGGACAAAACGATGGTTTCCGGCAGACCGTTCATCAGGTTGCGCCCTCGAACCTCGGCGCTGCACTCGCCGGCAGTGTAAGCGGCGGAACCGATGGTGATCTTGACCCCCTCGGCGGTGCGCTCGCCGATGGCAATGCCGAACTCGTGGCGGACATAGGACTGGATGGCAGCATCGATGTCGAACGACCCCACCCGGATGGCCTTGAGCGCCACCACCCCGCCCATGGAGATCAAGGCGGTCTCGCTGGTTCCTCCCCCGATATCGACCACCATGTTGCCGACCGGCTCGTTGATCGGCAGGGAGGCACCGATGGCGGCGGCGAGCGGCTGCTCGATGAGCCGGGTCTCGGCCGCCCCGGCCCGTCTGGACGCCTCGACCACCGCCCGGCGCTCCACCGCGGTAATGGCCGACGGCACGCAGACGACCACCTTGGGCCGACTGAATCGATTGACCCCGGCGCGCTCCAGCAGTAATCGGATCATGCGCTGGGTCACCTCGAAGTCGGTGATCGCCCCCTTGCGCAGTGGGCGGACGGCTACCACATGGGCCGGCGTGCGACCGATCATCTGCCAGGCCTCACGGCCCATGGCCAGCACTTCGTTGGTCCTGCGGTTCATGGCGATGACCGAGGGCTCGTTCAGAATGATCCCCTGGCCACGGGCGTAGACCAACGTGTTGGCCGTGCCCAGATCAATGGCCAGGTCCCGAGCCATGGGATCAGCCGACGGCCTCGTCCGCCGAGGAGGAAGCCACCACGCTGGGGGGAGCAGGTCGCGAACCTCCCAAATCGCCGGCCCTGTCGGACCCACCGAGAGCGGACGCCTCGGCGATGTGCTGGGACTCCAGACCCCAGCTTTCGCCCCCCTCCCAGACCTCGCGCTTCCAAATCGGAACCGTCGCCTTCAACCCGTCGATGCAGAACCGGGCGGCGGCGAACGCCTCCGGGCGATGAGGAGCGGAGACGGCAACCACCACGGCCGATTCGCCGATCCCCACCGGGCCGACGCGGTGCAACAACGCCACCCTGGCGACGTCGGGCCACCGAACCCGGGCCTCGGCCGCCAATGCCTCCAGTCGAGGTACCACCTGCTCATGGTACGCCTCGTACTCCAGCACGCTGACCCCCTGACGGCCCTCGGAATGATCCCGGGCGGTTCCGCTGAACAGGACGATACCCCCACAATCCGATCGACCCACCCAGGAAAGCACCTGCTCCAGGGGCAGCGGTGCCTCGCTGAGCCCGGTCCATGTCTCGACGGCCTCGGGCGGATTCACGGATTGAGTGTAAACCCTCGACTCCGGTCGGTATACACCCACTGCGCAGCCCCCCGGCAATGCAGGGTCAACGCAGCAGCGTCAACGCAGCCTCCCGGTAACGCAGCAGCGTCAACGCAGCTCCCGACAATGCAGGGTCAACGCAGCAGGCGGCGGGCGGCGGCCAGAAGCCCCCATACCAACGCCAAACCCCCCACAACCGCACCGCCCAGTGCGATCTGCTGGCGGCGGCGGGAATCCAACATCCCCCACCGACGACCCTCGTGCCCGGAAACGTAGGCCAGATCGCTGGTGTACTCGGGGGTCCACCCCGCGGCCCGAAGTCGATCGCTGCCCACCACCCAGGAGAACCGGGCGTACTGGAACACACCGGGACTGGTGGGCACCAGGCGGTGTCTCCACCACCACGAGCCCGGACGGCCGAGCAACTGCTCGGGCAGGCGGACCCGAGGAGTCAGCCCCTCGAATTCAAGGATGGTTCCGCTGCTGATCCACCCTTCCGGGGCGACGTTGTACACCCCGGTCAGATCACCCACCACCGCCAGCTCGACCGCGGCCGCCAGATCCTCCAGATGGAGGAATTGGACGGGAACCTCGCTCTCGCCAGCGAGGTTGACGGCCGAGCGCAGCGATTGGGCCACCCATCCCACGTGCTCCTCGGCCAGGGTGGTCGTGGGGCGCAGGGTGACGACGTCCACCGCGGGATGATCCTCGGCCCACTGGGCGACATACCGCTCCTGTTCGGCCTTGTCGATGGCGAAGTCGAACCCGGGAACCGGTCGCAGGAGGGAGGCCTCGGTGAGCGGAACCGGGTTATCGGGCCAGGCCCCGTACACCATGGCGGTTGACATCAGCACGATCCGACCGACCCCGGCCGACCCGGCGGCCTCCAGAAGCCTGCGGGTGGTGCAACCATCACCAGCGCCCACCGGCGTCGGACCGGGCATCGACCGCCGCCCCCACCTGCGGGTGGTGCAACCATCACCGGCGCCCACCGGCGTCGGACCGGGCATCGACCGCCGCCCCCACCTGCGGGTGGTGCAACCATAACCGGCGCCCACCGGGGATCCATCGAACCACGACTCCCCCGCCGACACCAGATGGACCAGGACATCGACATCGACCAGCAGAGCATCGAGGTCCGACCCGCCGACATCGCCGACCGGGTTGTCCACCTCGACCATCCCTTGATCGGGGCGCGGATCGAGGTCGATCACCTTGTCCACCCGGTGATTGTTCACCAGCTTCCGACATACCCGGCGACCCAGAGGGCCGCCCGCACCCGCCACCGCAACGGTCAACGGACTCACGCCGGTAGCATAAAGCAGCGTGGACGACCCCGACTCACCCGACGAGTTCAACCCCTTCAAGGATCTGCCGATCTTCGGGGACCTGAGCAAACTGCTGTCCCAGCAGGCATCATCCCCCTGGGAGGCGGCGCGCCAGTTCGCAGTGGCGCTGGCCACCGACGGGCAGTCGGAACCCAACATCGACCCCACCGACCGCATCGCCCTTACCGAACTGGCGCGGGTGGCCGAGTTGCAAGTGGTAAATACCACCGGCCTGTCGATCACCCGTGACGGCCGGGCGGCGTCGGTGGTCCCGGTCACCCGGGCGCAATGGGCCACCACCACTCTGGACGCCTACCGGCATCTGTTGACCCCCATCGGAGAAATGGCGGGCCGGGATCCCACCGAGGGCCCGCCCGCCGATCCCGCTCAGGCCATGTTGGATCAGATCATGAGGATGATCAGCCCGGTCATGCTGGGCATGACCGCAGGAAGCATGGTGGGAAATCTGGCCCGCCGGAGCCTGGGCCAGTACGACCTGCCCATTCCCCGAGCCGGCGAGGAACTGATGGTGACCCCGGCCAACATCGATGCCCTGGCCGATGATTGGAGCTTGGACCCCTCCGACCTGCGGCTGTGGGTGTGCCTGCACGAGTTGACCCATCACGCGGTGCTGTCGGTTCCCCATGTGGGCCGGCGGCTCAACGAACTGCTGGTCGACTACGTCAACAACTTCCAGACCGACCCCGGAGCGCTGGAGAGTCGAATGAGGGATCTGGACATGGCCAATCCCGATTCGTTGAGCAGCTTCCAGTCGATACTGGGCGATCCCGAGATAATCCTGGGGGCCGTCCAATCGCCGATTCAAAAGAACCTGCTACCGGAGATCACCGCTCTGGTGGCCGTGATCGCCGGCTACGTGGACTGGACGATGGACACGATCGGGCGCGGGCTCATCGGCTCGTACTCCCGCCTCAGCGAAGCTCTCCGGAGGCGACGGACAACCGCCGGGGCGGCCGACCGCTTCATCGAGCAGCTATTCGGCCTCAGGCTCACCCAGGATCAGTACGATCGGGGAGCAGCCTTCGCCGGCGGGGTGGTGGAGCGGGCCGGGGACGACGGCCTGGCCAGACTGTGGCACTCGGAGCGCGAGCTGCCTACTCCGGCCGAGGTTGACGCACCCGGCCTATGGCTGGCCCGAATCGACCTGCCCCACTAGAACCGGGGCCCATCCACAGCTTCACGCCGGCCACCGCGGCCGCCAGGGCGATGAGGAAGAACCCCAGTCGGGCGGGAATGGGGATGATTACCGGAATGAGCGCGCCCATCACCCAGAAGAGCTGGAAGCGGGTCTCGAAGGCGGCGAACACCCGGCCATGGTTGGCCCCCTCGGCGTCGCGCTGAACGATGGAGTCGAAGGCCAGCTTGCCGACACTGGCGGTGGCTCCCACTCCCATGGCCAGCAGCAGCGTCGAACCGAACCCGCCGCCCCAGGCCGCCACCAGACCCACCACGAACAGTACGATCAGCGCGGTGACGATCACCGTCTCCTCCCGGAATCGTTCACGCAACCTGGGGGCGAGCAGCGACCCGGCCAGGAACCCGCAGACCGTGGCCACCGCCACCAGCCCCAACTTCCACACCGGGCTGGCTTCCGACGCCACATCGCCCTGAAGGGCGTGACGGACCCCCGCTCCGAACGCCTTGCCCACCCCGGAGAGGTTGATGTCGTCGGCCCCGCCCCGAAAGGCGAACGCGGCCAGAAAAGTCATGAACCCGACAATGCCCCGCAACGCGCCGGTGGCCGATGCTGCTCTGGGAATTCCGGTCCCCTCCAGCCTGCTCGGCTCGTGATGCTCGGCCTGGTTCGACGGGGCTTCGCTCCGGGGCAGCCTGAGCGAGGCCAGGGCACACAGGACGTAGACCACCATGGCCAGGGCCACCACCCATGAAGCCCCTCCCAGCAGGTTGACCAGCAGAGCAGGCCCGGCACCGATGAACCCGGAGAGGCTCCCCACCAGAGCCAGGCGAGAGTTGCCCCCCACGAGTTGCTCCTCGTTGCGAACCGTGAGGGGCACCATGGAGGCCTTGGTGACGCCGTAGCTCTTCTGGAGCACCAGCATGGCGAAGGCCACCGGGAACAGCATCAAGGAATCGATGTTGGAGATCATCAGGAAGGCGCAGAACGCCCTCGCGGCGTTGATGGCGATGATCATGCGTCGTCGCCCACCCCGGAAACGGTCCAGGGCCGGGCCGATCAGCGGTCCCACCACCGCGAAGGGAGCCATGGTCAGAACCAGATAGAGAGTGACCCGGACCCGAGCCGCACTGGGGTCGATGGAGAAGAAGAGCGACCCGGCCAGCGCGATGGTGATCATGGCGTCGCCGGCCGCCGAAAGGGTATGCACCCTGACCAACCGCAAGAACTGGGGGCTGATCACATCCGGTAAACTACGGCGGGTCGGCTCCGCCCGAAACTTCGGCCGGGCTGCTTGCTCCGCCGGGGGCGGCAATTCCGGTGGCGTACTTGTATCCCAATCCCCGGATGGTCACGATATGGCAGGGGTTGGAGGGATCGGTCTCGATCTTGGATCGAAGACGCTTGATGTGAACGTCGAGCGTCTTGGTATCACCCACGTAGTCGCTGCCCCACACCTGATCGATCAACGCATCCCGGGTCAGCACCCGTCCCGCGTTGGCCATCAGCACCTCCAACAGGTCGAACTCCTTCAGAGGCAACTCGATCTGCTCGCCCCGGACGCATACTTCGTGGCGCTCCGGGTTGACCGTCACGTCGCCCACCTCGATCACGTCGGCCCGGAATGTCTCGCTGGCCGCGGTCCAACGGGATCGCCGCAGCAACGACCGCATCCGGGAGACCAGTTCCCGCAGGCGGTAGGGCTTGGTCACGTAGTCGTCCGCCCCCACCTCCAGACCGACCACGGCGTCGATCTCCTCGCCCTTGGCCGTGACCATGATGATGGGCACCTGGGAGCGGGACCGAAGCCGGCGGCATACGTCAATACCCGAGACCAGGGGCAACATCACGTCCAGCAGCACGATGTCGGGGGAGATCGCATCGAAGAAATCGAGGGCTTCCTTGCCGTCGCGGGCCACCCGCACGGTGAACCCCTCCCGGGTGAGCCCCACCGTGAGTGCTTCGACGAACGACTCCTCGTCCTCGACGACAAGCACACGCCCCGACCCGCTCATGTCCGCGCCCCAACCGGCTGGTCGGCCCCACCGGATTGCCCTTCACCACCGGGTCGCCCGCCGGGTGAACCATTCCGTACAGCCCGGTCGGCCTCGGTCGTCGCCGCATCGTCGCGGATCGGCACCGAGAACCTGAACGTCGAACCCTCCCCCACCTTGGACTCCACCTCGACCTCCCCCCCGTGATTGGTGGCCACATGGCGGACGATGGCCAGACCCAGCCCGATGCCGTCCCCGATCCGCTCCCGGGATGGATCCACCTGGTAGAACCGCTCGAAGACGCGCTCCTGGTGATTCGGGGGTATGCCGTAACCCTGATCGCGCACCTCCACTTCGACGCAAACATCATCGGTTCGGACCGTGACCTCGACCCGACGGTCGGCCTCGGAGTACTTGATGGCGTTGTCCAGCAGGTTGAACACCGCCGAGGTCAATTGCCGGCGATCGGCCAGAACCACCAGATCCCGGGAGGGCAGAACGGTCCTGATGACCATCCGCTTTTCTTCGGCCGCGGGTTTCACCCGGGAAAGAGCATCCTGGATCACGTGCTGGAGCACCACCGGGGCCCGTTCGGAAGTCTCGTCGTTCTCGATCCGGCTGAGTTCCAGCAGATCGTCCATGATACCGGACAATCGGGAGGCCTCGGTCTGCACCCTCACCGCCAACCGGGACACCACTTCGGGATCGGTCTCCCCGATCAAGGTCTCGGCCAGCAGGCTCAGCGCCCCCATCGGAGTCCGCAACTCATGGCTGATGTTGGACACGAAGTCCCGGCGCATGGCATCCAACCGTCGGGGTTCGGTGACGTCATCGATGAGAGCCACCAAGCCGTGGTCCCGGCCCACCAACCGGAGCGGCACGACCCGGATGAACAAGCATCGGTGAGGGGGGCCGAACAGCTCGACCTCCCGCTCCGCCGCATCTCCCCCGGCCGCCTCGGCAAAGAGTTCGGCCACGGTGGCCTCCACCAGGGCCTCTCCATGACGGGCTTCGGTGAACGGCTGGGCATAGGGGTTGCGATACAACACCGTGCCCGACGAATCGGCCACCATCACCCCCTGAGCAATGGCGTCCAGCGACAACCTGAGGCGGGTTTCGCTGTTGACCACCTCACCCATTTGCCTGAGGTGAAGTTCTTCGTTGCGACCGCGATCATCCTCGGCATCGACTAAGCGGCGATGCTCACGCCACACCACCACTCCGGTCAGCACGAAGCCCACCGCCAGCAGGGCGAGGGCCACGATCACCGGAACACCCCTTGCCATCCGGGGAGCCCGAGGAAGCCAGGCCGCGGCTCAGGGCTCATTCTGTGTCCGTCTCGGCTTGCGTGTCCGCCTCGTCGATGTGGTGACTCATTCGGTATCCGTCTCGACTTCCGTGTCCGCCTCGTCGATGTGATAGTGCTCTCGGATCTGCAACCGGGCCGAACCGGTGTACTCGGGAAGCCATCCCGTGACCATGTATACCACCCGTTCTCCGATGTTCACCGCGTGGTCGCCGATGCGTTCGTAGTATCGACTTATCAAACAAAGATGAACCGCGGCCTGAAGGTCGATCGACCCGTCGTTGTGCGCCTGGAACACCGCTTGTACGCATTCGCGGTTGAGGTTGTCGAGTTGGTCGTCGATGTCGTCGAGGGCGGCAGCCAGCCCGACATTGCCGTCCACGTAGGAGTCGATGGCCAGGCGTACCAACCGGCAGGCTTCCTCGCTCATTCTCACCAGCAAACCCCGAAGAGTGGCGTCATAGCGGGTGCCGTAGATACGCCGGGTGGCCTTGGCAATGTTCACCGCCAAGTCCCCCGACCGTTCCAGCTCGGCATTCAGCCTGAGAGCAGTGCTCAGGGCCCGCAGGTCACCGGCCATGGGAGCTTGAAGGGCCAGCACACTGTGGCAACGTTCCTCAAGATGCACCGAGAGATCATCGAGACGGTCATCAGCAGTGATGAGCTGCTGAGCCAGCTCCAGGTTGGACTCCAGCAGAGATTCGGTTGCTCGGGGGACGGCCTCGGTGACCAGCGCGGCCATGTGAACGATGCCCGCCCGGATCTCGTCCAGTTCCTCGTGGAAGGACTTTCGCAGTTCCCCCACCGCAGCCTCCTGCCTGTTACTCAGCCGAACCGCCCGGTGACGTAGTTCTCGGTTCGTTCGTCCGAGGGGTTCGAAAAAATGGTCTCGGTCCGGTCGTACTCCACCAGAAGCCCGCACCGCTGATCGGTGGTGGGGTCGAGCTTGACGGTGAAAAATGCAGTGCGGTTGCTGATGCGGGCCGCCTGCTGCATGTTGTGGGTAACGATCACTATGGTGTAATCGTTCTTGATCTCCTGCATCAGGTCTTCGATGCGGGCGGTGGCAATGGGGTCGAGAGCCGAGCAAGGCTCGTCCATCAGCAGCACATCGGGGTCAACGGCCACCGCCCGGGCTATGCACAACCGTTGCTGTTGACCGCCGGAGAGCCCCAGCGCAGAATCCTTCAGCCGATCCTTCACCTCGTCCCACAGCGCTGCCCGATTCAACGACCGCTCCACGATGTCGTCCAACTCTCTTTTCTTTTTGGCCATTCCCGTAACCCGGGGCCCAAAGGCGATGTTGTCATAGATCGACTTGGGAAACGGATTGGGCTTTTGAAACACCATACCGATACGGCGACGAACCTCGACCGGATCCACCCGAGGGTCGTAGATGGGCACATTTTGAAAGTCCAAGCGGCCTTCCACTCTGGCTCCGGGAATGAGGTCGTTCATCCGGTTTAAGCAGCGCAGAACCGTAGTCTTACCACAGCCAGAAGGGCCGATCATGGCAGTGATCTCATGCCTGTGAACTGTAAATGTAGCACCATGAACAGCCCGAAAACTGCCGTAATACACGTTCAGATTTTCCACATCGAACACCGCGTCCTCCACTGCATCGGGAGCAGTCTGAGTAACAGGTCGTGCTTCTTGACCCAGATTCAGGTCGATACCAACAGAAGTCGTCGCTTCTACCGGTTCTTTCCGTACTGGCTCTTGCCGGCCGGTTGCGGTGTTCTCATAAATTGTTGCCACGGATCAACCTCTTCTGTTCTCGAAATGGTTACGCATCAAGATGGCCGCGGCGTTCATCAGAACAACGAACACCAGCAGCACTACTATGGCGGCGGCCGCAGCCTCGGCAAATCCCGGATCCCGACCTGAGTTCTGCACCCACTCGACGATGATAACCGGCATGGCCATGAAGTGCTCCGCATTGATGGCACTGAGGTCGAAGAAGCCCGGATTGGTTCCCAACCGGCCGGTGACCGCACCGACGAGAAGCAACGGAGCCGCTTCCCCGATGCCCCGGGACATGGACAGCAGGGTCCCGGTGAGTATGCCGGGGGCGGCGTACGGCAGCACCTGGCTGCGGATCATGGTCCATTTGGTGGCCCCGACGCCGTAGGCCCCCTCCTTGAGTCCCTGAGGCACGGATCGGATGGCCTCCTGGGCGGTGATGATAACGATGGGCAGCACCAGTATGGCCAGGGTGATGCCCGCGGAGGCGATGGACTTGCCTCCGGTGACCCCCTCCAGGTGCTTCACGAACAGGAACAGACCGAGCAGGCCGTAAACCACCGAGGGCACCCCGGCCAGGTTGCGGATGTTCAATTCGATGAACCGGGTGAAGCGGTTCTTGGGGGCGTACTCCTCCAACCAAATCGCGGCACCGATACCGATGGGGAAGGCCAGCACCGCCACGAACACCGCAATCCAGAAAGTGCCCACCAAGGCCTGATGCACCCCGAGCTTGGGGTCATCGGACAGGGATCGCATGGTGCCGCCCAGAAAACCGCCGGGGTCGCCGGTGAGAATGCCCCAGCCGTCCACGATCACGTCGACCACCAGCACACCGAGAACGAACAGCGATACCAGCAGGGTCAGCAACAGGCTGATCTGAAAGACCCGACCCTTCACGTCCAACGAGCGACGCTCCATGGCCTGCACCATCTTCTTGCCGGTGCGCTCACCGACGACCCGGCCGACGGCCATCAGTACTGCTCCCTCACTCGACTGACGAACCGATCGGCCGCAAGATTCAGGCCGAAGGTGATCAGGAACAGCACCAGACCCACGAAGAAGAGACTCTGGAAGGTGAGGCCCTCGCCCACCACGTTGTCGGTACCCCGGGCCAGGGACGCCATCCCCGCGGTCATGGTGAGGCTGGAGTCGGTGATGCTGTGAGTGTAGGTGGCGGTCTGGGCCGCGCCCCCGGCCAGGAACACCACCATGGTCTCGCCCAGGGCTCGGGAGACGGCCACGATGAACGAGGCCACCAGCCCCGAGACCGCCGCGGGCAGCACCACCCGAATGGTGGTGGTTATCCTGCGGGCCCCCAACCCCGAGGAGGCCTCCCGCAGGGCCATGGGCACCGCCTTCATGGCATCCTCGGAGATGGACGCCACCAACGGGATGGTGAGCACCCCCACACCGATACCGGCGGCCAGCAGGGAGCCGGCGGACGGCCCGTTGAAGAGCTTGGCCACCACGTTGGGAGCGATCCAATCCAGGGCGAAGAAGCCGAGCACCACGCTGGGAATGCCGGCCAGGATCTCCAGAATGGGTTTTAGCGTTCGGCGAACCCCGCGGGGGGCGTACTCCGCCAGGAAGATTGCCGCCCCCAGCCCCAGCGGGCCGGCCACCGCCATGGCGATTCCGGTCACCAGCAGACTGGCCACGATCAGGGTCTTGATGTCGTAGATGCCTCGCCGGGGGAACCAGCCGATGTCCCAAACCGACCCCCAGTCCACCTCGACGATGAACGTCCAGGCCTCGGAGAAGAGCGACCAGACGATCAGCGCGGAGATCAGCACCGATACCAGCGCGGTGGCCCCCAGAGAGGTGCGGATCAACCGCTCCTTGTGGGCCTGCCGGGGGTTCGCCCTCAATGCCTCGATGGAGAACCCCTGGTCGGGGTGATCGACTCCCGCGTCGCTCACAGCCACACGCTACTGGCTATCGGCTCCATGATGGTGCTCGGCCCGGTTGTTGAACCCCGCATGGCCCTGTTCTCCCGCCGGCGGGACATGGATCGGCTCCATGATGGTGCTCGGCCCGGTTGTTGAACCCAGGTGCGGTCAGCGACTCGCCCAGGCGTTTTTGGTTTCGTTCTTGGCGTCGTCGGTGAGGTTCACGTATCCCACGTCGCTCACCGCGGTGCCCAGACCCTGGTCGCTCATGTAGAAGTCCACGTAGGCGGCCAGCGCCGGGTTGGCCTCGGCCTCGGCCTTGTTCACGTAGATGTACAACGACCGCGACACCGGATACTCGCCCGAAGCGATTGTGCCGGGAGTGGCACCCACACAACCATCGCCCCCATCGACGTCCATCAACTTCACCCCCTGAGCATTGGTCGTGAACGCGAACCCGACCCAACCGAAACTGGAGTCGCTCGACTGGATGCCCTGAATGATCACGTTGTCATCGGCGTTGGCGTTGTAATCGGGACGAGTGGTGGCATCCTGACCCCGCTCGTCGGCGATGTCCTCCAACACGATCTCGATAAAGCTGTCGAACGTGCCCGACTCCTCACCAGGACCGTAAACATCAAGAGAAGCATCCGGCAACACCGACCCCGAACCCAACTCCGAGGCCAACGCCTGAGCATCCGCCCAATTGCCAACCCCAGTGGACTCAGGACCCACCAAACTATAAATATCGGCGAAGTTCACACACTCCACCGGATTGTTCTCGTTGGTCATCACGGCAATACCGTCTATACCAACCCGCAACTCGACGAACTCAATACCGGACTCCGCACAATCAGCAGCCTCCGAGTCCTTGATCTTGCGAGAAGCATCCGAAATATCGGTCTCACCCGCACAGAACAACTTGAACCCATCACCAGTACCAGGCCCATCAACCGTCACCGACACATCCGGCTGCACATCCTCGAACAACTCGGCAACCCGCACCGAAATCGGCTCCACCGTCGAAGAACCCGAAATCGTAACCGACCCCGAAATACCCATATCCGTTGCCTGGTCATTCCCGGCACCCTGCTCGACTGCCGGTTCCTGGCTGTCACCGGAGCCCCCAGCACCCTGCTCGACTGCCGGTTCCTGGCTGTCACCGGAGCCGGAGCCTCCATCGGTCTGCTCCATCGGGTCCGGGGTGGCATCGCCATCATCGTCATTCCCGCAAGCGGCCACGACGAGCGCAAAAGATGCGAGCAACCCGATCATCAGAGCGGACAGTTTACGTAGCTTCATTTATCCTCCTTGGATGCACGCCGGACACGCCGACCGGCGCTTTGGATCGCCCAAAAGTTAGGAGGGGCTAGTTGACATACAGCAGCAAATGTTTGAACGGAAGGTTAACTAGGGTGAAACCTTTGAAACCGCCGCCCGCCGGTGTCAGCGCCAGGAACGCGCCACCGCCCTGTCCGCCCGACCCGCACCGGCACCGGTCAACGCCAGGAACGCGCCACCGCCCTGTCCGCCCGACCCGCACCGGCACCGGTCAACGCCAGGAACGCGTTCACGGTCTCGAGGTCGCGCTGGTTGGTGAAGTGGTTCAACGACTCGACCAGAGGTACCCAGGCTATGCTGTCCACTTCGACGCTGGGGGTGAAGCGACCGCTTATCGTGTCCATCTCCCAGTAGTGGACCTGGCGGGCTCGACCCCGTCGATCGACGTAGTCCACCATGCCCAGGGCCCGACCCGGCTCGCAGACGAACCCGGTCTCCTCGAACACCTCGCGCAACGCGCACTCGAGCAGGCTCTCACCCGGTTTCTGCTTGCCCGCGGGCAACGACCAGTCGCCGTGCTTGGGCCTATGGACCATCAACACCTCCAACTCGCCGTCGTTGTGCCGGGTTATGAGCCCCCCACCGCCGAGTACGACCGCGACCGTTCCGAGTTGCACGAGATAGAACGGTAAAACTTGGGCACACCGAGAACGCGGATACCCCGACAAAAAACTCTCCAAACCCTCCGAGCCGAAGGCGCTGTGGGCCTCGGAGCAGTGGCCAACCCGCCCTAGAAGACGGCCTCGACCGCCAGACGCTCGAAAGCACTGTGGGCCTCGAAACCCGTTCGGCCGGTGACCCGTCGCCAGGTGCCGTCGGCCGTCAAGTCCCAGGCCAGCACGTCGTCCTTGAGGTTGATCTCCAGGATCTGGTCGAGTTGGCGGCGCAGGTCCGGATCGACCACCGCGACCAACGCCTCGATCCGGCGATTCAGGTTGCGGGGCATGAGATCGGCCGAGCCGATGTAGTAGGCGGGCATGCCGATCCCCTCACCGTTGCCGAAGTAGTAGATACGGCTGTGCTCCAGGTACCGCCCGATGAGGGATCGAACCCGAATGGTGTCGGACATTCCGAGCACCCCGGGGCGCAAGCAGCAGATGGCCCGCACGATCAGATCTATTTCCACTCCGGCTCGGGAGGCCTCGTAGAGGGCCTCGATCATGTCCGAGTCGGCCAGACTGTTCATCTTGATAATGATCCGACCCTCGACACCCCGGGTCGCCTCGTTGCGGATCAGCTCCAACATCCTGGGCCGTAGGCTCTGGGGTGCGGGCACCAGGCGACGGAACTCGATGTCGCGCCCATAGCCGGTCAAGGAGTTGAAGAGCTGGGTCAGGTCCACCCCGATCTCGGGATCGGCGGTGAACAGGCCCAGATCGGTGTACACCCGGGCGGTGATGGAATTGTAGTTTCCGGTACCGATGTGGCAGTAGCGGCGCACCCCGTTGGCCTCCTCCCGGACCACCAGGCAGGTTTTGGAGTGGACCTTGAGCCCGACCAGGCCGTAGGCCACGTGAACACCGGCCTGCTCCAGGCGGCGGGCCCACTCGATATTGGCCTCCTCGTCGAAACGGGCCTTCAACTCGACCACCACCGCCACCTGCTTGCCGCTCTCGGCCGCCCGTATGAGCGACCGCACGATGGGGCTGTCGCCCGATGTTCGATACAGGGTCAGCTTGATGGCCAAAACCTGGGGGTCGTTGGCCGCCTGCCAGATGAACTCCTGCACGGTGGCGGTGAAGGAGTCGTAGGGATGATGGACCAGGACGTCGCTCTCCCGGATCCGGGCGAACAGGTCCACCGCCTGATCTCCCGGGACGCTCGAGGGGAAGGGGTTGACCGGGTGCCAGATCGGATTCTTTAGATCGGGGCGATCCAGGGAGTGGAGATCCCACAGGCTGGACAACTCCAACAAGGTGTCCGATTCGTAGACGTCGTCGTGCTCGATATCCAGTTCGTCGATGAGCAGGTTGCGGATCTCCGAGGAAACCCGGTGTTCCACCTCGAGGCGAACCACGCTGCGGAACCGGCGGCGGCGCAGCTCGAGTTCGACCGCGGCCAGCAGGTCCTGAGCCTCGCCCTCGTCCACGGCCAGATCGGCGTTGCGGGTCACCCGGAAGGCCACCGTCTCGGTGATCTCCAGCCCCGGGAAAAGGGTCGGGAGATGGGCGGTCACAACCTGTTCGACGGGAACGAACCGGTGCTCACCGGGGAGTTGGAGGAAGCGACCGAATGTGGCCGGAACCTTGAGGCGAGCAAACCTTCGATGGCCGTCGACCGGGTCGATCATCAGCACGCCCAGGCTCAACGAGAGGTTGGAGATGTAGGGGAACGGATGGCCGAGATCCACGGCCAGCGGGGTCAACACCGGGTAGATGCGGTTGTCGAACTCCTCGGAGAGGTACTTGCGATCCTCCTCGTCGAGGTCGTCCCAGTTCAGAATCTCGATGCCGACCTCGGGCATCTCCGCCATCTGCTTGTTCAGGCAGGCGGCCGCCCTGTCCATCTGAGCGTCCACCTCCGAACGTATCTCGTGGAGCTGCTGGGCGGCGGTACGACCGTCGGGGGTGGTGCCGGTGAACTGGCCGGCGAGCTGGTCCTTGAGACCGGCCACCCGGACCTGGAAGAACTCGTCCAGGTTGGAGTACCAGATGGCACAGAACTTGATCCGCTCCAGCAGGGGCACCGACGGATCCTCGGCCTGGGCCAGCACCCGGCCGTTGAACTCCAGCCAGGAGAGCTCGCGGTTGATGAAACGTCCGGGTTCAGCCTCGACGTCGATCAACTCCGAGGACATGCCGGGCTACCTTCGCACCTGCTCCGCGTTGATGTGGCCAACCTCCATCCACCCCACGTTGATATCGCCAACCTTCGCACCTACCCCACGTTGATGTGGCCTACCTTCGCACCTACCCCACGTTGATATCGCCAGCCTCGCTGTCTTCTTCCTCCTCGTATCCCAAATCCCAGTCGATGAGCAGGTTCTCCCGATCGGCATCCCGAACGATTCTCTCCCGGTTCCGGCGAAACTGGGGATCGTGGGGGGGGAGCAGAAGCAAGCGAGCCTCGGCTCGGGTCCTGAACTGCTCGATCAGTCCCGAATCGCCGAACTCGGACACAAAATCCCAGTGGGGGGCCACGGGACCCATATAAACCACCCTTATGTGCCCAGCAGGCGGTTCGGGCTGAGCATCCATGGTATCGGTCATCGCGTTGCTCCTGTGGTGAATGAGGCCCCGACATTGTGCCACATCGACCGACCCTCCGAACACTCGCTTTCATCACCATGACGGGCAGCCGGGCAGCCGCCGGGCTCAAAATCTCTTCGGCTCGGGAACCATCGGCCGAACCGGGCGAGACAGCCGCCGGGCTCAAAATCTCTTCGGCTCGGGAACTGCTTGGGAACCATCGACCGGGCTGAAGCGTCTTACATAGCGGGAATTACCCCAGCGACCAATGGAGGTACCATGAGCGAGACTTGGATGGCCCACGGCAAGTGTGTCGGAAAATCGACCCGCGTTTTCTTCCCCAACAGTGGTCTTGGGGTGGAGAAGGCCCGGCAAATATGCCAGGAGTGCCTGGTGCGGGAGGCCTGTCTGGAATACGCCCTGAGCAACGGCATCAAGTACGGCGTGTGGGGTGGCTGTTCCGAACGTCAGCGCCGCCGCCTGCTTCGCGCTCGCCGATCGGCCGCCTGAGCGCCTGCCGGTGACCGGCCTCGGGTGACCTGGCCCAGCACCTGCCGGTGAACCCGCTCAGGTGGACTGGCTCAGTACCTGCCGGTGAACTCGCTCAGGTGGACTGGCTCAGTACCTGCCGGTGAACTCGCTCAGGTGGACTGGCTCAGTACCGAACGGGTGGCGGCAAGAACCTGGGAGGCCATGGTCTGGGGGCCGGACGCGGCCAGGGTGTGGCTGAAGACCTCGGGGAACCAAATGGGGGAGGCACCGGTATCGGATACGACCCCCAGAACCTCGGCGAAGTCCACCGCTCCCTCACCGGGCAGGAGGCGGGCGGTCATGGTCTCGGTGGCCATGTCCACGTCGTCGG
Source organism: Acidimicrobiales bacterium (assembly GCA_965115985.1). GTDB lineage: Bacteria > Actinomycetota > Acidimicrobiia > Acidimicrobiales > Bin134 > Poriferisocius. Next base: position 2,289,803 of record OZ220474.1, on the reverse strand, counting down.
GAGGTTCGGCCGACGCATCGCAGAGCTGAACCACCCGCAGCCTGTCGGAGGGAATGCGGCCGAGCAGATCGGGGTTGGGGCCACCGGGCTGGCGGAACCAGTGCCACGTGTCCACCATGATGCCGACGTTGTCGCAATCGGCCCGCTGGATGATCTCCCAGGCGGTGGCGAGGTCGGCAATACCCGTCCAGGGCAGGAACTCCACGTTCACCCCCAGCCCGGCATCGGCCGCGACCTGGCCCAGTGTTCGGAGGCGAGCCGCAACCTCGTCCATGGGGGGCAACGCGGGCTCCATCGTGACCGCCACCAGCTCTCGACCCCCCACGGCCGCCGCGTAGGAAATCAGGTTGGACGCCTCCTTAGCGGCGGCGTCGCGATCCGGGTTCAACCAACCGAAGGCGGCCTCGACCACCGGGTGGGTGAGCCGGAGCTCGTCCAACCGACTCACCAACCAGCCGACATCAACTCCGGCCATGTCCAGGTTGAACGGCCAGACGCTGACCCCGGTACAACCCACGACAGCCGTGGCGGCCAGGGACGAGTCCAACTCGTCGAAGGACAACTCGAAGGGGTTCACCGACAGGGTGGCCAATGACATCACCACCTCCTCGGACGGCAACGCCCTGGTCATGGGCCCGTGGCCCTGCTCATGGGCTGGTGCCGGGAGTATGGTCAGTTGTCAACGGGCTCCTCGTCGGGTTTCGACCCCTCGGTGACACCGTCCTTGAACTCCTTTTGGGCCTGGCCCAGCGAACGAGCCAGTTTGGGAAGCTTGGTACCGCCGAACAGCACCAGCAGGATGATCAGAACGATGATCAATTCTGTTGCCCCAAGATTCATATCTTCAGGCTACCCCGAAACCGCAGTGATTGCGTAGGCCCGGGGCAATCCCGGATCACGCCCCCGGATTGTCGGCCACCGCGATCCCCGGCACGTTCGAGAATCTGGTGGTGGGGCCGGATCACGCCCCCGGATTGTCGGCCACCGCGATCCCCGGCTCCCGAACCCGGGTGAGCCCCCGGGCCCGACGGACACGGCGCCGTTCCCGTTCGCTCATGCCTCCCCATATGCCGAACTTCTCGCCGTTCACGATCGCGTACTCCAGGCACTCCTCCCGTACCACGCAGGCCCGGCACACCTCCTTGGCCTCTCGGGTGGATGCCCCCCTCTCCGGGAAGAAGAGATCGGGATCCACCCCCAAGCAGTTGGCCAGATCCTGCCAGGGCCGACCACCGCCATCCGCCTCCGGCTGCTTCGTAGTCATCTCCGTCAGTCTCATTGCGACCTCCAGTCCCTAACGTCACCATTGCCCGGCCTCGGCCCGTTGTTCCTTTGCGGCCGATCAGCCAGGAACAATCGGCGAAACCACAGGCTTATAACTTACGGGTTTGTAATTACAACAACGTAACCTTGACACGCAACCACAACAAATGCAAGAGGAAATTTCTCGAACAAATTCTCGATCAAAAATGGCTCGAGGAAGAGCTGGGCTGATCGAGGGTGGGGTTCAGCGGTGCCGGTCGCCCAGCAGCTTTCGCTTGTGCTCCACGAAGTCCACCAGCACGGAGCGGGTTCAGCGGTGCCGGTCGCCCAGCAGCTTTCGCTTGTGCTCCACGAAGTCCACCAGCACGTAGTCGCCCAGGGTCTCCGGGGTGGTGAAGAAGGCCCGGCCACCGTTCATCCTGGAGATGTGCTCGATGAAGTTGGTTAGATAGGAGGTGGCGTCCAGCATGAACGTGTTGATGCGGATGCCCTCCCGGGTGGCTCGCACAACCTGCTCGAGGGTTCGGTCCACCGTCTCCCGGGTCGGGGGGTAGGAGAAGAACGGCCGGCCGTGCTCGTCCACGTGAGCAGTGGGCTCGCCGTCGGTAACCATGATGATCTGCTTGGTGCCGCTGTGGCGGGCCAGCATCTGGCGGGCCAGCATGAACCCGTGCTGCATGTTGGTGCCGTAGACGAAGTCCCACGACACCTCGGGAAGCCGCTCGGGTTTGACCTCACGGGCGACCTCGCTGAAACCCACGATGCCCAGAAAATCGTGGGGGTACTGCGAGCTGATGAGCGAGTGCAGGGCCATGGCCACCTTCTTGGCCGGCAAAAAGTTGTCCCTCATGGGCATGGACAACGACAGGTCGAGCATTAGCACGGTGGCGGACCGGACAATGTTCTCGGTGCGCTCCACCTCGAAGTCGTCGAACGACAACCGCACCGGAACACCACCCCCGGTGCGGCGGATGGCGTTGCGAATGGTCCGCTCGATGTCCAGGTTGAAGGGATCGCCGAACTCGTAGGGCTTGGTGTGGTACTCCCGTTCGTGGCCTCCACCGAACATCTCCATGGAGTGCCGGCCCACCCGATCCTGCTGGAGCTTCCTGAACAGGTCGGACAGGGCGTTCTGCCCGATGCGGCGGATCGCCCGGGGGGTCAGCTCCATCCGACCCTCCCGATTCTCGATGAGCCCGGCCTCCTCCAGCATGCGGGCCAGATCGGCCATGTGCTCCAGACTCCGAGCGGCCTCGTTGCCCAGCAGCTCCCGAGCCCGGTCGACGTCCACCTCGGCCAGCGCACCCGGGCTGTTGGCCCCCTGGAGCAGGTTTTCGATCTGATCCAGATCGCCCAGTTCCTGCATCATCTGGGCGGCCGAGGCGAAGTCCAGCGGATCGAGCCCACCGAAATTGTACGAGCGATCCCACCCGGCGTCGGGAAACATGGCTTGGATGTTCCGGGAGAGCTGTTCCGCCTGCCAGTACAGGTCCATGTCCTGAAGGAGCTGTCCGAACAAGTCCTCGATCTGCGCCCGCTGCTCGGGGGTCATCGAGGCCAGCATCGCCGCCATGTCCGCCATGTGCCGGGCCAACATCTCCAGCAGCTCGCTCAGCGTTTCGGGACCCTCGGGGAAGAAATCGCCGAAGCGCTCCATGAAGCGGTCGAAGTCGGGCTGGAGGCGCTCGTCCACCATCCGGTTGCGCTCGGAGGGGTCATCGACGTCGGCCGGGAGCTGCTCTAACGCCGCCCGATGCTTCTCGATGAGGTTGTTCAGCTCGGCCATCATGTCCTTGGCCCGGGTCATGTCCTCGGGCCTCAGACTGTTGACGTCATCGGTCATCTGGTTGACGTAGTTCTGGAGAAGCCGGCGACGGAGCTGTTCCACCAGGTTGGCGAACCGCTGCTGGGCCTCGGCCGAGGTGAACTGGTAGTTCTCCAGATCCCGGATCTGACCGGCCAGGTCGGGGGGCAGCATGTCGAGCTGGAACCGGCGCTGGGCCACGGTCTCGTCGGTGATGGCCGCCCGACGCTCGTTGCCCGAAGCGGCCGCGTCGGCGGCCAGCTCGTCCAGGGCGTCGCGCTCGTCGTCCACCACGTCGCGCAGCTCCTGGGCGATGTCGTCGTAAACCCCACCCAGGTCGTGCTGCTCCAACCGCTCCCGACGCTCCCGGCGGAGCTTCTCCAACAGTTCTCGAATGCCCTCGACCCGCCGGCCATCCATGTCGAAGCCCTGCTGGAGGAGCCGTCGCAGGGCGGCGTTGACGTCGCCGTGGTAGAGGAGATCGTCGTTCATCCGGGCCAACAGGTCGGAGGCGGAGAAGTCGAACCGGTTCTGCGTACCGTCCCACCGGGAGTAGGCCACCCGATTGGCCGATCGAGGCCGCGACCTCCGCCATCGCCTGAGCATCCCGACAACCTACCCCGACCGCAGCAAGAAACAGCCTCGATACCGGCAACCACACCGGGAATCGCAGGCCACCCGCCGCCCTCGGGTAGTTATTTCGACCGTTCTCAGGTTCGGCCTCGATAGACGGATGCGCCGCCCAGGGACTCCTTGTTGAGACGATTGGTGAGGTGGAGGCCCTCCAGAACGAATTCGATCCCGCTGGCCACCAGGGCAGGGTTCTCCAGATCGCCGGGTTCGTAGCCCAGAGCCTCCAACGCATGGGCGAACTCAGGTATCTCGGCCACCAGGGCGGCGTAGTCGGCGGAAGAGACGTCGTCGCCGGCATCGACCACCCGACCATCGTCGAAGACATCGATCACATCCACTTGGGCACCCATGTCGATGGCTTCCTTGAACGTCTGGCGGACCGCTTCCTTGCGGAGGTTCTCCACGATCTCGGCATCCCGACCGTCGTCGATGGTCTCGATCTCGATCTTGCCCATGGTGGAGGGGGTCAGTGCCTCCATGTCGGCGACCCGGGGCACGGCCACCGGTTCGCCGGTGCGCAATGCCCGCCTGATGGCCGCGGCGGCCAGGGTCTCGTAGTTGGACACCGTCAGTCGGACCGACACCCCCGAGCGTTGGTTGATGTGCGGATCCTGACGAGCCAGGTGGCTGAGATGAACCAGCACCTCGCCCATGAAGTCGGGCATGACCACCGAAACCTCGGTGTCGGGCACCACCGCCTCCTGCTCGGTGATGTCCATCTCGATGTCCACATCGATCGGGTAGTGGGTGCGGATCTGGGCCCCGAATCGATCCTTCAGCGGGGTGATGATGCGACCTCGATTGGTGTAGTCCTCGGGGTTGGCCGAAGCGAACAACAAGACGTCCAGCGGCAGACGGATCTTGTGCCCCCTGATCTGCACGTCCCGCTCCTCCAGCACGTTGAGCAGGCCCACCTGGATGCGTTCGGCTAGATCGGGTAGTTCGTTGATGGCGAACACCCCCCGATTGGTACGAGGCACCAGGCCGTAGTGGATGGTGAGCTCGTCGGACAGGTAGCGACCCTCGGCCACCTTGATGGGATCCACCTCGCCGATCAGATCGGCGATCGAGGTGTCGGGGGTGGCCAGCTTCTCCCCGTAGCGCTCGCTGCGGTGGACCCAGGTCAGCGGAGTGTCGTCCCCCTCGGCGGCGATCAGGTCCTTGGCGTGCTTGGACACCGGGTGGAACGGGTCGTCGTTCACCTCCGAACCGGCCACGATGGGCATCCACTCGTCGAGAAGTTCGAGCACCAGGCGGATCATCCGGGTTTTGGCCTGGCCCCGCTCCCCCAAAAAGATCACGTCGTGACCGGCCAGCAGGGCGACCTCCAACTGGGGGATGACGGTGTTCTCGTAGCCCCGGATTCCGGGGAACAGATCCTCACCGGCTTGGATGCGACGAACCGCATTGCGGCGAATCTCGTGCTTGACCGATACCGACTGCCAGCCGGCAGCCTTGAGCTCGCCCAGAGTGGTGGGTTGCGACATGGACGGGGAACCTATCGAACCGGGGCCTGAGACATGGCAGTGAAATCTATCCGCTCGTTCCATCGATGTCCCCGAGGATCGGCGATGGCGTGCCGGGCGGCTCGGGTGAAACCTACCTGCTCGTTCCATCGGGGGGATTACCGCCGGGAAGAGCGGGCGAGAAGAAATAGACTGGGTACGGTGGATTTGAGCGGTACTTGGGTGGGATCGCCCGGCGGGGTGGGGTTGCTGCCGGGGTTTCCCGAGGACCGGTTCGACGACTCCGACTGGGTTCCGGTGGAGGTGCCGGGCCACTGGGGGCGAGTACCGGAGTTGGCCGGGGCCACCACGGTGCGATACCGGCGGCGGTTCAACCAGCAGCCTCCGGCCGCGGCCGAGCGGCGGTGGTTGGTGTTCGAGGGGTTGTTGTATCAGGCCGACGTCTGGTTGAACGGACACTACCTGGGCGACATGGAGGGCTACTTCATGGCCCATCAGTTCGACGTGACCGAGGCCATGGCCGGTCGCCGGGAGCACATTCTGGCCCTGGAGCTGTCGTGCCCGCCCCGATCGGCCGACTTTTCGGGCAACCACATGCTGGGATCGCTGGGAATGGCCTCGGAGCTGTTGCCGCCGGGCAACCCCGGAGGACCGTGGGCCCCGGTAGGAGTGAAGAGCACCGGCGAGGTCCGCATCCTGGATCTGCGGGTGGCCACCCGTAGTGCTTCCGATCGGCGAGCGGTGGTGGTGCTTCAGGCCGACCTGGACGTTTCCCGAGCCGGGCTGGTAAGGATGCATACCGCCCTGGGCGAGGCGGAGCACACCGCCGAGGTGGAGCACACCGCCGAGGTGGAGCACACCGCCGATCATGTACTGGCCGCCGGGCTCAACCATGTGGAGTGGCAGGTGGAGGTGCCTCGACCCCGGCTCTGGTGGCCCCACCGGCTGGGGGATCAGCACCACTACGGGGTGACCATCGAGGTGGGCACCACCCAGGGTGGTCTGAGCGATCGGCGACGGGTGCGTACCGGGCTGAGAGCGGTGCGGATGCACCAGTGGAGATTCTCCATCAACGGCGTGCGGATGTTCCTCAAGGGCACCAGCTTCGGGCCGGCGTCGCAGTGGTGGGCCGAGGTGAGCCGGGCCGATACGTATCGCGACGTGGAACTGGCCAAGACCGCCGGGCTGGATCTGATCCGGGTGTACGGCCATGTGGCTCCGCCCGCTCTGTACGACGCGGCCGACGAGGCCGGCATGCTCGTATGGCAGGACCTGCCACTGGTTGGGCCGTTCTCCCGGGGGATCCGGAGCGCGGCCACCGACTGTGCCCGAGCCGCGGTGGGCACGGTCGGGGCCCATCCCAGCGTGATCCTGTGGTGCGGCCATGTGGACCCCATGGGCGACGGCATCGGCGATCCGGGAGAGGGGCGAAAGAGCATGGCCCGGAGGCTGGCCGACCACCAGCGCCCCAGTTGGAACCTGTCGGTGCTGGACCGGAGCGTCAAGCACGAGCTCGAACGACGGGACCCCACCCGTCCGGTGGTGGCCTACTCCGGGGTGCTTCCCCATCTGCCCCGACTGGACGGGACCGACACCCATTTGTGGCTGGGGTGGAAGTGGGGTCACGAGCGGGACCTGGAACAATTCGCCGCCCGCTGGCCCCGAGCGGTCCGGTTCGTGTCCCAATTCGGGGCCCAGTCCCCACCGAAGGACCTGCCCCCACCGAAAGAACCACCGTCGCTCGACCCGATGACCGCAGAACCCCGACCCGACCGGCAAACCCCCGGCCCACCAGCAGAACCACCGCCGCTCGACCTCGCGGCCTGGCCCGATCTCGACTGGGCGGGGCTGGCCCGCGATCACGGTCTGGACGTCGGGGCCATGAAGCTTCACGTCCCTCCCGGCGACCACGCCGGCCCGGACCGGTGGAAAGCGGCCGCGTGGGCCTACCAGGCCATGCTGGTGCGCCGACACATCGAGACCCTGCGACGGCTCAAGTACCGGCCGGTGGGCGGGTTCTGCCACCACTTCTTCGCCGATTCCCACCCGGCGGTGTCCACCGCCCTTCTGGACTGGCAACGGTGGCCCAAACCGGCCTACGAGGCCCTGGCCCAGGCCTGCCTCCCGATCATCGTGGTGGCCGACCGGCTACCCGCCGAGCTGGTTCCCGGCGACGATCTGAAGATCGACGTCCATGTGGTGAGCGATCATCACGAACCGACCACCGGCCTGCGGGTGGAGGCCGCTCTGGAATGGCCCGGGGGTCGCCGAGCATGGAACTGGACCGGCGCGGTGGGCTCCGACGAGTGCATCCGGGTGGGAACACTGCACTGGCGAGTCCCCGACACCGCCGGTCCGGTCGTACTGCGCCTGCAACTCCTCGGCCCCGCGGAGACCACCAACCGCTACGACACCGTCATCGCCGGGTGACCCATGGGCATCAGACCCCGGTGGCGGCCCATGCCCAACCGCTACGACACCGTCATCGCCGGATAACCCCCGAGCCAGGATACGGTCTCTGCCTACTCGTGTATCTCCAGGGCTCCCTCATACGGTTCGGCTAGCCGCGGGGAGCGGAGGGCCATTACCGTCGGCAACGGCATCCGGGCTGTGGTTGGCCCGGAGCGAAGTCAACCCATGGACCGGACCATGACGAGAGTGAGCACACCACCGCCGGTGCGGTCGGCATCAAGAGTGAAGCTCCCGTGGCCCCTCGGCGTCTACCAAACCGCAGTGGGCAAGAAGTGGGTCATGGCCCTGACCGGCATCGCCCTGCTGGGCTTCATAGTGGTCCACATGATCGGCAACCTCCATCTCTACGAGGGTCCCCTGGAGATTCACGAGTACGCCGAGACCCTGCGAGATCTGGGAACCAAGATCGTGCCTCGCACCTGGCTGCTGTGGGCCATGCGCATCGGGCTGATCATCGCCTTCGCCCTGCACATCCACTCGGCGTACAGCCTGAGCCGAATGAGCATGGCCGCCGACCAGCGCTACCCCGGCGGGCGGCGTTACATCGCGGCCAACTATGCGTCGCGCACCATGCGGTGGACCGGTCCCATCATCGGGTTGTACCTCTTCTACCACCTGGCCGACCTCACCTGGGGATGGTTCAATCCCGACTTCGTGCGGGGCGACCCGTACCACAACGTGTCGGAGAGCCTGAGCAGCATCCCGGTGGCGATCCTGTACATCGTGGCCAACGTGGCCCTGGCCGTCCATATCTTCCACGGCTCCTGGAGCATGTTCCAGAGCCTGGGGATCAACAGCCCTCGCTACAACCATCTGCGCCGGTACCTGGCCGGGGGCCTGGCCGGGATCATCCTGGTGGGCAACCTGAGCTTCCCGATCCTCGTGCAGGCCGGGGTGATCGACGACGACGGTCGCTCGGTGGTGGAGGAACTCCGCCACCAGGAGGCCTCGGGGGAGGAAACCGGCTGATGCTCGGCACCCTCGACGCTCGCATCCCCCCGGGGGGACTCCAGGACAAGTGGACCGACCACAAGTTCTCCATGAAGCTGGTGAGCCCCAACAACAAGCGGCGCTTCGACGTGATCGTGGTGGGGTCGGGGCTGGCCGGAGCGGCGGCCGCGGCCTCGCTGGGCGAGTTGGGTTACCGGGTGAAGGTGCTGACCTACCACGACTCCCCCCGCCGGGCCCACAGCATCGCCGCCCAGGGGGGCATCAACGCGGCCAAGAACTACCAGAACGACGGCGACAGCGTGTTCCGGCTGTTCTACGACACCATCAAGGGGGGCGACTACCGGGCCCGGGAGGCCAACGTGTACCGCCTGGCCGAGGTCTCGGTGGACATCATCGACCAGGCCACCGCCCAGGGGGTGCCGTTCGCCCGGGAATACGGCGGGCTGCTGGACAACCGCTCCTTCGGCGGGGCTCAGGTCAGCCGGACGTTCTACGCCCGGGGCCAGACCGGCCAGCAACTCCTGCTGGGGGCCTACTCGGCGCTGATGCGGCAGGTGGCGGCCGGTACGGTGGATCTGCGCACCCGCTCGGAAATGCTCGAGCTGGTGATGCACGACGGCCGGGCGGTGGGGGTGATCACCCGCGACCTCATCACCGGGGAGATCGAGCCCCATTCGGCCCACGCCGTGGTCCTGGCCACCGGCGGTTACGGCAACGTGTACTTCCTGTCCACCAACGCCAAGATGTGCAACGTCACCGCGGCGTGGCGGGCCCACCGCCAGGGGGCGTTGTTCGCCAACCCGTGCTACACCCAGATCCATCCGACCTGCATCCCCACCAGCGACGACTTCCAGTCGAAGCTCACCCTCATGTCGGAGTCCCTGCGCAACGACGGTCGCATCTGGGTGCCCCTGGTTCATGAGGACGGACGGAATCCCCACGAGATCCCCGAGGCCGAACGGGACTATTTCCTGGAGCGCAAGTACCCGTCCTTCGGCAATCTGGTTCCCCGCGACGTGGCCTCCCGCAACGTCAAGACCGTGGTGGACGAGGGTCGAGGGGTGGGAACGCGGCACAACGGCGTCTACCTGGACTTCTCCGACGCCATCGCCCACCACGGCACCGCCGCGATCCGGGCCAAGTACGGCAACCTGTTCGACATGTACGAGCGCATAACCGGCGAGGACCCCTACACCGTGCCCATGCGCATCTACCCGGCCACCCACTACACGATGGGGGGGCTGTGGGTGGACTACGAGCTGATGAGCAACGTGCCCGGGCTGTTCGTGCTGGGAGAGGCGAACTTCAGCGATCACGGAGCCAACCGACTGGGGGCCTCGGCCCTCATGCAGGGGCTGGCCGACGGGTACTTCATCCTGCCCTACACCATCGGCAACTACCTCTCCGACTTCCTGGGCGACCCCGCCCTGGGCACCTCCGAACCGGTGTTCGTCGAGGCCCAATCGACCGTGGCCGACGAGACCGCCCGCTGGCTGTCCATCGGGGGCACCCGCTCGGTGGACCACTACCACCGGGAGTTGGGCAAGCTGGTGTGGGACCACATAGGCATGGCTCGCAACCGGACCGGGCTGGAGAAGGCGTTGTCGGAGATTCCCGCGCTGCGGGAGGAGTACCACCGCAACGTTCGGGTACCGGGCTCGGCCGACACCTTGAACCAGTCGTTGGAGAAGGCCGGCCGGGTGGCCGATCTGTTCGGGTTGGCCGAGCTGATGGCCCGGGACGCCCTGGCCCGGGAGGAGTCCTGCGGCGGTCACTTCCGGGAGGAGCATCAGACCGACGACGGGGAGGCCCGGCGCGACGACGTGAACTTCGCCCATGTGGCCGCCTGGGAGTGGAACTGCGACACCGATCCCCCGATCCGCCACCAGGAGGAACTGGAGTTCGAGAGCGTCGAACCGGCCCGGAGGAGCTACAAGTGAATCGGGAGATCAACCTCACGCTCAAGGTATGGCGCCAACCCGGGCCCCGGGCCCCGGGCGGCTTCGTTACCTACGAGGCCAGAGGCATCAGCACCGACGCCTCGTTCCTGGAGATGCTGGATGTCGTCAACGAGCAGCTCATCGAGCGGGGCGAGGAACCGATCGTGTTCGAGTCCGACTGCCGGGAGGGGATCTGCGGCACCTGCGGACTGATGATAAACGGTCAGGCCCACGGGCCCCAGAAGGGCACGGCCACCTGCCAGCTCCACATGCGGAGCTTCGACGACGGCGACCACATCGTGATCGAGCCGTGGCGGGCGACTTCGTTCCCCGTCCTGCGGGATCTGGCGGTGGACCGCCGAGCCATGGACGCCATCGTGGCCGCCGGGGGCTACATCTCGGTGAACACCGGGGCCGCGCCCGACGCCAACCTCACCCCGGTGCCCAAGGAGACCTCCGACACCGCCTTCGACGCCGCCGCCTGCATCGGCTGCGGCGCTTGCGTGGCCGCCTGCCCCAACAGCGCGGCCCAGCTCTTCACCGCGGCCAAGGTGCAGCACCTGAATCTTCTGCCTCAGGGCCAGGCCGAACGGTGGTCGCGCACCGAGGCCATGGTGGAGACGATGGAGCAGTTCTTCGGCTCGTGCACCAACCACGGCGAGTGCGAAGAGGCCTGCCCCAAGGAGATCCCCATCGACTTCATCGCCTGGACCAACCGGGACCACCTCAAGGCGAAGGTCAGGAACCGCAAGTTGGCCGGCCGGGGATAGCCCGGGACCATGGACGGTGGCGGGCCGAAACGTCGCCTCGTCGAGATAGCCCTCCACGGGCTGCGAGGTTCCCTCATGGGAGCCGCCGACGTCGTCCCCGGGGTGTCGGGGGGAACCGTGGCCCTGGTGCTGGGCGTCTACGCCCGGCTGATCGACACGGCAAGAGCCGGGGTCGAAGTGCTGAGTACACTACTGCGGGGCGACCGGAACCGGGCATGGGCGCGGCTGCGGGGCTTCGACTGGGGGTTCGCGGTACCGCTGGTCGTGGGGGCCGGGGCCGCGGTGGTGGCCCTGTCATCGGTCATCGACCGCCTGCTCACCGATGAGCCCGAAGCCATGGCCGGGCTGTTCTTCGGCCTGGTGGGAGCGTCCGTGGTGGTGGCGTGGGGGTTGCTGACCCGACCGGGCGTCGGATGGGCCCTGGTGGCCGCCGGGGTGGGAGGTCTGTTCTTCTGGCTGCTGGGGCTCCAGTCCGAGCCGGTGGCCGACCCCTCGACCCTGGTGCTGTTCGGGTCGGGGGCGGTCGCGGTGTGCGCCCTGCTGCTGCCCGGCATCTCGGGGGCGTTCATCCTGTTGATAATGGGGGTCTACCCCGCGGTGATCGCGGCGATGGACGACCGGGCCTGGTCCGACCTGGCCCCGGTGGGGGCCGGAGCGGTCGTGGGACTGGCGCTGTTCTCCAACCTGATCGGCAAGCTCCTCGACCACTGGCACGACCCCACCCTGGCGGTGATGACCGGCCTGCTGCTGGGATCGCTGAGGGTTCTGTGGCCATGGCCGGCCGGCGTGGGGGTGATCAGTCGCCACCCGGGAGCCGCGGTCGACGGCACCGACCTGGGATGGGCCCCGGTCGGCGACCTCTGGCTTCCCGCCGTGCTGGCCATCGCGGCCGCCGCCCTGGTCATGGCCCTCCCTCGCCCCTCCCGGTACCGTGAGGCCTAGTGCCCCCGTACCTGAGCGACGAGTGGATCCGACAGGCCGATGCCGCGCTGCGGGCATCGGGGCTGCGCACCACGGACGGGCGGCGGTTCACCGTGGAACAGCAGGTGGACGGGACGATCTTCCACATGGTGTTCGATGGCGATGGTGCCGGCCTGCGCTCGGGCCCGACCGACAACCCCACGGTGGTGTTCCGCCAGAGCCGGTCCACTGCCGCGGCCATCGCCCGGGGGGAGTTCTCGGCCGAGGAGGCGGTGCTCAACGGACGGACCACCTTCGAGGGCGACCCCAAGGCCCTGGTGACCAACCACCACATTCTGGCCACCGCCGCCGACGTGTTCGCCGACCTCCGAGCCCGCACCATCTGGGACTGAACACAAGTCACCCACCGACCGAGAGGCGGAGACACCATCCGAGCCCGCACCATCCCGGGACCGATGTAATCGGGGACAAAAAGGCAGGAACCCTCAGTAGTCGAGGCCCTTCTTGGCTCTGATCTTCTGGTCGAAGGCGTGCTTCACCTTGACCATCTCGGTGACGGTGTCGGCGGCTTCGATCACCTCGTCGGCCATGTTCCGGCCGGTCAGTATCACGCTTACCCGCTCGGGTCTGGACATCAGAATCTCGGCCACTTCGGCCGCTTTGATCCAGTCCCAGGTCATGGCGTAGCTGATCTCGTCCAGCACGACCAGGCGAAACTCGCCCCCGGCGATGAGTTGGGCCGAGAACTCCCAGGCAGCAACCGCCTTGGCTCGAGTTTCTTCCATGTCGTCGGAGTCCCAGGTGAACCCGTCGCCCGCCGAGAACCACTGCACGCCCAGCTCCCGGCAGACCTTCTCCTCGCCGGTATTCCAATCACCGCTCTTGAGGAACTGAACCACGGCCACCGGCCAGTTCTGGGACACCGCCCTCAAAATGGTGCCGAACGCGGCGGTGGACTTGCCCTTGCCGTCACCGGTGTTGACCAGCACCAGCGAGGACGCCGTCCGCATTTCCGAGGGGTCGTAGGGACGTTCCTCCTGGGGGTTGGTGTCCTCGGGGGCGGTGGCGTGGGCCTGGGCGTCGGCATCCTCGGGGGTAGTGGCCTGGGGGGTGGCATCCTGGGGAGCAACGTCTTGAGGGGCGGTGCCCTTGGGGGCCGTACCCTCGGGGACGGCCCCCTGGGGGGTGGTGTCGGTGTTCATCGGATCTCCTCGGGATAATCGGTTGGGCGACGGGGTGCCGGCAGTACCACCAGCTCACCATCGATGGTGTGAACGGCCAGGGGGGTGGAGTAGACCATGGACAACCGGTCGGGATCCAGCACCGCGCCAGGGCGGCCCTGAGCCACTACGCGGCCATGGTCGATGAGAACCAGGCGGTCGGCGAACCGGGCGGCGGTGCTCAGGTCGTGCATGGCCGCCAACACGCTGAGTCCTTCGGTACGGCGCAGGTCGTCCACCAACTCGAGCACCGAGACCTGGTGGCCCAGATCCAGGGCACTGGTGGGTTCGTCCAACAACAACACCGGGGATTGCTGGGCCAACGCCCGGGCCACCACCACCTGCTGGGCCTCCCCGCCCGACAGGGTGGACACCAGGCGGCCGGCGAAGTCCAAGAGTTCGAGGCGGTGCAGCACCGAGGACACGATCCGCCGGTCGGTCGCCGACTCACGGGCCAGCCACCCGAGATGGGCGGTCCGACCCAACAGCACGTACTCGGCCACGGTCATGCCCCGGGGGAGGGTCGGCGACTGCGGCACCAGGGCGACGTCCACCGCACCGGGTCTCCGTCCGTCCCCCAGGGTCACCGTCCCGCAGTGATCGGCCAGCCCGGCGATCGACCGCAACAGGGTGGACTTACCGGCCCCGTTGGGACCGATCACCCCGAGCCATTCCCCGGTGCCCAGCTCGAGATCGACCCCCCGGACCACCTCGGTACCGAGATACGACACCCTCACACCCCGACAGACCAGGGCCAAGTTTCCAGCCCCCCGAGACAGGGGCGACAATGTCCCGGTGGGGCTCATATCCCGCTCCACCGGTTGCGCCACCAGCCCGTTGCCCGGTGACCGCGCCCAAGCACACCGGAAGTCATATCCCGCTCCACCGATTGCGCCACCAGCCCATTGCCCGATGACCGCGCCCAAGCACACCGGAAGTCATATCCCGCTCCACCGGTTGCGCCACAGCACCAGGGCGAAGAACGGTGCCCCGACGAAGGCGGTGATGACTCCCACCGGGAGCTCCGACGGGGCCAGCAGGGTGCGGGCCCCGATGTCCACGAACCCGAGGAACGCGGCCCCCACCAAGGCCGACAGGGGCACGATCACCCGGTAGCTGTGGCTGACCAGTAGGCGGACGATGTGGGGCACGACCAGGCCGACGAAGGCGATCAACCCGCTCACCGACACCGCGGCCGCGGTCAGAAGCGAGGCGGCCACAATGACCAGCAGGCGGGACCGGACCGGATCGAGACCCAGGGATCGGGCCTCGTCATCGCCCACCCGCAGCACATCCAGATGCCTCCGATGGACGAACAGCACCGTGCCGCACACCGCGGCATAGGAGGCCAACAGCCAGACCTGCCTCCACCCGCTGGTGTTGATCTGCCCGAACAACCACGACAGCACCTCCCGGGCCCGGGTCTCGTCCAGACGTTGTATGGCGTAGGTCTGCGCCGCGGAGAACAGGGCGGCCATGGCCACACCCCCGAGCAGCAACGTGGCCGGGGACGTACCACCGCCCCGGGCGACGACCATCGATGCCCCCACCGCAATCAGGGCCCCCACGAAGGCGGCAGCCGGCACCGTGTCGAAGGGACCCCAACCCAGATCGAGGCCGAAACCCAGCGCCAGCACCGCTCCGAACCCCGCTCCGGCCGACACCCCCAGCAGGTAGGGATCGGCCAGCGGGTTCCGAAAGACCCCCTGGTAGGAAGCGCCGGCCATCCCCAACGATCCCCCCACCAACATTCCGAGCACCAGCCTGGGAAGCCGGATCTCGAACAGAATGCTCCTCTGGGGGGCCGAGAGCGAGGAATCCGCCCCCAGCAGCGGGATCCAATCGGTAAGGGCGACAAGCACCCCGCCCACCGGCAGTCCGGCAGCCCCGGTGACGGCGCTGAGCAACCCCACCGCCATCAGCACCGCCCCCCCGATGATCGAAGCGGTAACCGGCATCCCGAAAGCCCTCCGTACCGCGGGAGGGGCGGAATCCCGGCCCGCCGGGGCGGTCGCCAAGAAGGATGCTCCGGTCATGATCCTGCCCACGGAAGCCTACGAGACCGGTTCGACCACCGATTGCAGGGCCTCGGAAATCGTGGAAATCAACCGAGGCAACCGCGGACCCCACCGGGATGCGATGTCGGTGTTCACCACTACAATGTTGCCGTTGGTCACCGCGGTCACCTCGTCCCAGCCCGGGCGGGCAGCCACGTCGGCAGCGGTGTAACCCACCTGATCGGTGATCACGATCAGCTCGGGGTCGGCCTCGACTATGTACTCCTCGGTGAGCTGGGGATAGCCGGAACCGCCGGGGTCGGCCTCGTCGGCTATATTGATCGCCCCCATGGCGGCGTAGATCGTACCGATGAAGCCGGTCGAGCTGACCGAGAAGTGCGTCTGGTCGAGTTCGTGGTAAACCCGCACCGGCACTTCGGGGGCCGCATCCAGTGCGGCACCGATCTCGGCTCGCAGGTGAGCAACCAGGGCCGCGGCCTCGTCCGGTCGCCCTACGGCAATACCCATTTCGGCGATCGAAGCATAAAAACCCTCGAGGTTTGTCGGGGCCGGGCTCAAGTACGCGGTTACCCCGACCGCATCCAGCCCTGCCACCAGATCATTGGCGTCGTTGGCCATCACCACCAGGTCGGGCTGGTAGGAGAGCACCGCCTCCACGTTGGGGTTCCACCCCGACAGTTCGGTCACCGGGGCCTCGGGGGGGTAGTAGGAGAACTCGTCCACCGCCACCACCTGATCCCCCGCCCCCAAGGCGAACAGCGTCTCGGTGGCACTGGGCGAGAGCGATACGATCCGCTCAGGCCGATCGGGAGCAGCAGTGGGGCTGCTCGATACCACCAGTGGGGCTGTTGGACTGCTAGTCGGCTCGGCCTCGCTCAGCGGGACTGTCGGACTGCTAGTCGGCTCGGCCTCGTTGCCGTCATCGCTGCTGCAACCGGCAATCGCCAGAACGGCAACCAACAGTGTGGCGGCAAGAAAGCGGAATCGGGGCATGTGTACCTCCTGTAGATCGAGGAACGGAAGCTCGATCAGCAGGAACCTGCCCTCGAGCCCACCCAACCCTCGGGGCTTATGGCTCGTTTCGGTACAGGGATCGACCGGACTCGCCGGCGATCAAACCTGATGCCAGTTCACCGTTGCGGGACAGTGCCGGGATCCAACCGGACTTCGTCCTTGCACCGGCCCGCAGCATAAACCGCCCCACCGGAACACCGCCAAACCAGAACCGCCCCAGGGCGATCCCGTCCGTCGGGATCCTCTAGATCAAGCCCAGATCGGCCACCGTGTCGCGCTCTGCTAGATCAAGCCCAGATCGGCCACCGTGTCGCGCTCCTCGACCAGTTCGGCCACCGTGGCTTCCAGCCGGGACCGGGAGAAATCGTTCAGTTCCAGGCCCTCGACGATGGACCACTCCCCCCCGGCAGTAGTACAGGGGAACGACGAGATCAGGCCCTCGGGTACGCCGTAGCTGCCGTCGGAGGGCACCGCCATGCTCACCCAGTCACCCTGGGTCGTGCCCTGCACCCAGTCGTACACATGGCCGATGGCCGCGTTGGCCGCCGAGGCGGCGCTCGACAGGCCCCGGGCCTCGATTATGGCCGCCCCCCGCTGCTGCACCCCGGGGATGAACTCGTCGACGATCCAGGGGTGGTCGTCGACGACCTCGGCCGCTGATCGACCACCCACCCGGCAGTTGAACAAGTCGGGATACTGGGTGGCCGAGTGGTTGCCCCAGATGGTCATCCGGCTCACCTCGGCCACCGTCACCCCCAACTTGGCCGATAGCTGGGCCACCGCCCGATTGTGGTCGAGGCGGGTCATGGCGGTGAATCGCTCGGCGGGAATGCCGGTGGCGTTGTTCATGGCGATCAGGCAGTTGGTGTTGGCCGGGTTTCCCACCACCAGCACCCGAACATCGTCGGCCGCACCGGCGGCCAGCGCCTTGCCCTGGGTGGTGAAGATGGCCCCGTTGGCCTCCAGCAGGTCGCGGCGCTCCATACCCTTGCTGCGGGGCCGCGATCCCACCAGCAGAGCGTGGTCCACACCGTCGAAGGCCTCGTAGGGATCGTCGGTGCAGACCTTGCCGGCCAGCAGCGGAAAGGCGCAGTCGTCCAGCTCCATGGCCACCCCGGCCAGAGCACCCATGGCCGGAGGAATCTCCAGCAGGTGGAGCACCACCGGCACGTCGGGGCCGAGCAACTGTCCGCTGGCGATGCGAAACAACAGGTTGTAGCCGATCTGCCCGGCTGCCCCGGTCACCGCCACTCGTCGGGGATCACTCACCGGCCGGTCTCCTTCTGCCATCAGGGGTCGAAAAGGCCAAGGACGCCGCCCGATACCTCCGGTGGCCGGCTCCTGCACCCGCCGGGTAGCCATCAGGGGTCGAAAAGGCCAAGGACGCCGCCCGATACCTCCGGTGGCCGGCTCCTGCACCCGCCGGGTAGCCATCAGGGGTCGAAAAGGCCAAGGACGCCGCCCGATACCTCCGGTGGCCGGCTCCTGCACCCGCCGGGTAGCCATCAGGGGTCGAAAAAGCCAAGGACGCCGCCCGGACTAGAGGCGGTCCACGATGGCCGAGGCGAACTCCGAGCACTTCACCTCGGTGGCCCCGTCCATGAGGCGGGCGAAGTCGTAGGTGACGATCCTGTCGCCGATGGTGGCCTCCACCGCGTCGATGATGTCGGCGGCGGCATCATCCCAGCCCAGGTGCTCGAACATCAGCACCCCCGACAGGAGCACCGACGACGGGTTCACCTTGTCCTGACCGGCGTACTTGGGAGCGGTACCGTGGGTGGCCTCGAACACCCCGTGGCCGGTGACGTAGTTGATGTTGGCCCCCGGGGCGATACCGATGCCCCCCACCTGCGCGGCCAGCGCATCGGACAAGTAATCGCCGTTGAGGTTCATGGTGGCGATCACCTCGAACTCGGCCGGGCGGGTGAGCACCTGCTGGAGGGCGATGTCGGCGATGGCGTCCTGCACCAGGATCCGGTCGCCGGCGTCACCGCCGCAGTCGTCCCAACCCACGGCCACGTCGGAGAACTCCTCCCGCACCAGCTCGTAACCCCAACCGCGGAAGGCCCCCTCGGTGAACTTCATGATGTTGCCCTTGTGGACCCAGTGAACCCGCTTGCGGCCTCGCTTCACCGCGTAGTTCAGCGCGGCCCGCTGAAGGCGTTGCGAACCCGACTTGGACACCGGCTTGATACCGATGCCGGCATCGGGGGCGATGTTCCAACCCATGACGTCGTGGAGCAGCTCGCGGAGCCTGGCCGCCTCGGGGGTCATGGCCTCCACTTCGAGACCGGCGTAGATGTCCTCGGTGTTCTCCCGGAAGATCACCATGTCCACCAACTCGGGGTTCTTCACCGGCGAGGGCACGTTGGTGAACCAGCGCACCGGGCGCAGGCACACGTACAGATCCATGATCTGGCGGATGGACACGTTGAGGCTGCGGAAACCGCCCCCCACCGGAGTGGTCAGCGGCCCCTTTATCCCGATGAGGTACTCGGTGAACTTCTCGATGGTGTCCTGGGGGAGCCAGTCGCCGGTCTCGTTGAACGCCTTCTCCCCGGCCAGAACCTCGATCCACTCGATGGTGCGCCCGTGCTTGGCGGCGGCGGCGTCCAGTACGGTTCTGGCCGCCGGCCAGATGTCCACCCCGGTCCCGTCGCCCTCGATGAACGGAATGACGGGGTTGTCGGAGACTTTCAAAGCACCGTCGGCTCCGATTGTGATCTTGTCTCCCATACCGGGCGAGCATACCGACGAGCCTCAGCATCGGACGAAGCCAAGAAATAAGTCCGAGCCGGGTCGCTGGAACACCGGTGGCAATGTCGGGTCGCCAGGGTGACGGGCCGTCCCCAGACCACCGGGCCGGATCATCCACATCGGTAAACAATGTCGGGTCACCGGAGCGAAGGGCCGTACCCTGGCGGGGAGTGAGTCGAGTTGTCGACATCTTGGGGGACCGACCGACGCTGTCGTTCGAGTTCTTCCCTCCCTCGGACGGCAATGCCCGGGAGCAGTTGGTCGAGACGCTGGATGCACTGGGCGGGCTGGCCCCCTCGTTCGTGTCGATAACCTGCGGGGCGGGCGGTGACGGTCACGACCGAACCAAGGACGTCGTGATCGACATGTGCGGCGGGCGGCCCTTTCCGGCCATGGCCCATCTGACGTGCGTCGGTCACACTCGGCAGGACATCACCGACCTGCTGGACGACTACGCGGCCGCCGGCGTGGTCAACATTCTGGCCCTGGCCGGCGATCCCCCCGACGGGTCGGCCATCACCACCGACTTCCGCTATGCCTCCGAACTGGTGGAGATGATCCGGGCCCATCCGGCCGGATTCGGCGTGGGGGTGGCCGCCCATCCCGAGAGTCATCCCCGTTCACCCGACCGGGAATCCGACCGCCGATTCCTGGCCGCCAAGCTGAACCGGGCCGACTTCGCCATCACCCAGTTCTTCTTCGACCCCGCCGACTACATTCGACTGGGCGAGGAACTGGCCGAGCTGGGGTGCCACCGCCCGATCATCCCCGGTGTGATGCCGGTCGTATGGCCCAAGAGCGTCCGCCGGTACGCCGCCATGAACGGCTCGACGGTGCCCGAGGACCTGTTCACCCGCCTGGAGAGGCTGTCCGGCCCCGACAGAACGGCCGCCGCCGCCGATGCCGCCACCGAGTTGGCCCAGTCCCTGCTGGACGCCGGTGCTCCCGGCATCCACCTCTACACCCTCAACCGCGCCGAGGCATCAACCCTTATCGTCCCGGCGCTCGACCTCCAATGGCGGAAATGACGTTCGTCGGTGAACCTCCCGGCGCTCGATCTCCAATGGCTAATGGCTCCAACGGCGGAAATGACGTTCGCCGGTGAACCTCCCGGCGCTCGACCTCCAATGGCTAATGGCTCCAACGGCGGAAATGACGTTCGTCGGTGAACCTCCCGGCGCTCGACCTCCAATGGCTAATGGCTCTAATGGCGGAAATGACGTTCGTCGGTGAACACCATGGCCATGTCGTGCTGGTTGGCGGCATCGATCACCTCTTGATCCCGTACTGAGCCGCCGGGCTGGACGACAGCCGCGCAACCGGCCTCGGCGGCCGCATCCAGACCATCTCGAAACGGGAAGAAGGCATCGCTGGCGCAGGCCCCGCCCGCGGCCCGGCCGGCGGCCTTGTCGGCCGCGATGCGACCGGCGTCACGGCGATTCTGCTGGCCGGCGCCTATGCCCACCGCCTGGCGATCCCTGACCAGCACGATGCAGTTGGAGCCGACCCGAGCCGCCACTCGCCAGGCCAGCTCCAAGTCGTTCCACTGATCTTCGGTGGGGGCTCGCTCGGTGACCACCCGCCATGCCGAGCGGTCCACGGTCACCGCGTCGGGGGTCTGCACCAGAGCGGTACCACCGGTGGTGCGAATCTCCAGGTCGGCGGTCTCCGGCGGCGGGGCCCGGAGCACTCGCAGATTCTTCCTGCGCCCCAGCAGGGCCAGAGCATCCTGGTGATACTCGGGGGCGACGAGCACCTCGGTGAACACATCGGCCAGGGCCTCGGCCACTTCGGCGGTCACCGGACGGTTGACGGCCACGATCCCCCCGAACGCCGACACCGGGTCGCACTGGTGGGCCCGCCGGTAGGCATCGGCGATTTCATCGGCAATGGCCACACCACAGGGGTTGGCGTGCTTGATCACCGCGGCCGCCGGGTGGTCGCCCAGAGCGTGAACCAGCCGCCAGGCGGCATCGGCGTCGAGCACGTTTAGGTACGACATGGCCTTGCCCTGAAGCTGATCGGCCCGCTCCCACCAACTCGCCCGACCGGCAATGCCATAGCGCCCCCCCCGTTGGTGGGGGTTCTCGCCGTAACGAAGAATCTCCAGACGCTCCAGGGTCAACGAGACGGTGGCGGGAAGCCGATCCCCGGGGTCGGAGTCGTCCAACAAGTGGGGGTCGGGGCCGGACGGCGAGTCGGGGCTGTCCCGCGAGTCGAGACCGTCCCGCGAGTCGAGACCGTCCGGCGAGTCGAGGCTGCCCGACGAGTCGAGCCAGGCGGCGATGGCGGTGTCGTACTCGGCGGTGTGGGCGAATGCGGCCCGGGCCAGTTGTCGGCGGGTGGGATCGGACAGCCCACCACTGGTCTCCAGCTCATCGAGCACGGCCGGGTAGTCGGCGGGCCGAACCACCACGCCGACCCGCTCGTGGTTCTTGGCCGCGGCCCGCACCATGGCCGGACCTCCGATGTCGATCAACTCCACCGAGGGATCGGAGCCGAACGGATACAGGTTGCACACCACCAGATCGATGGGAACGATGCCCCGCTCCACCAGGTCGTGTACATGGCCGGGATCGGCGGTGTCGGCCAGCAGCGCCCCGTGGATGAGGGGATGGATGGTCTTGACCCTGCCTCCCAGCATCTCCGGCGCGCCGGTGATCTGCTCGACCGGGGTGACCGGGATCCGAGCACCGGCCAGCGCGGTGGCGGTCCCCCCACTGGATACGATGCTCCACCCCAGGGCCACCAGCCGCCGAGCCAACTCGACCACCCCGGTCTTGTCGTACACCGATACCAACACCCGGGGCGGATGATGGACCAACCCGGATATCTGGCTGTCGCTCACAGCACGTACCCCCGGTCGATTATGTCTCGAACGGTGCGGACGTACAGATCGCGCTCGACCGTCTTTATGCGCTCGTGCAGCGTGGCCACGGTGTCGCCGGGCTCCACCACCACGGCCTGCTGGGCCAGGATCGGCCCCGCGTCCACCTCCAGCGTGGCCACATGCACGGTACAACCGGTGACCTTGACCCCGTGGTCCAGGGCGTCGGCCACCGGTTGCCAGCCGGGAAAAGCGGGCAGCAGCGACGGATGGGTGTTGAGGATGCGGCCCCCGTACACATCGTGGATGGGCTGATCCAGAACGGTACCGAACCCGGCCATGGCCACCAGCTCGATGCCGGCCGTCTGCAAGCACCGGGTGACCTGCCGGGTGTAGTCGGTCCGGTCGAAGTCGGGACCGAAGCTGAGTCGTTTCACCAACTCGCAGTCCAGCCGATGATCGGCGGCCACCTCCTCGGCCCCGCAGGGGCGGTCCACCACCACCAGCGAGACGGGCAACCGGTTGGAGGCCATGGCATCGAGGATCGTCCCGCTGCCCGACGCCAGCACCGCCAGTCGCATCCCCTCGAACCTACCACCACCGCCCAAAACCGATCAGAGAGAGGCGAACCCACCACCGCCCAAAACCGATCAGAGAGAGGCGAACCCACCACCGCCCAAAACCGATCAGAGAGAGGCGACCACCCCGGCCATGAGATCACCGGCCTCGCTGGGGCTTTGGCCGATGAGGACACCGGCGTCGGCCAGAGCCTCCATCTTGGCCCGGGCGGTGCCCTTGCCTCCCGACACGATGGCCCCGGCATGGCCCATCTTCTTGCCCGGCGGGGCGGTGAGCCCGGCTATGTAGGCCACCACCGGCTTGGACACGTTGGCCGCGATGAACTCGGCGGCCTCCTCCTCGGCCGACCCCCCGATCTCGCCGATCATCATCACCGCTTCGGTCTCGGGGTCCTGCTCGAAGGCGGCCAGGCAGTCGATGAACGACGTGCCCGGCACCGGGTCCCCGCCGATGCCCACGCAGGTGGTGCAGCCGACGTCCTTCTGCTTGAGTTCGTACAGCGCCTGATAGGTCAAGGTGCCGGAACGGCTGACGATGCCCACCGGGCCGCCCTCCTTGGCGATGTGACCGGCGGTGATGCCGATGTTGGCCCGGCCGGGGCTGATCAGCCCGGGGCAGTTGGGCCCCAGCAACCTCACGTCGGGGTGGTCGGCGCGGAGCTTGTTGTAGAAGTAGACCTCGTCGTGCATGGGCACGCCCTCGGTGATCACCACGATCAGCTTCACCCCCCCCTCGGCGGCCTCCAGCACCGCGCTGCGCACCCCGGCGGCCGGGATGAACACGCAGGACGCGTCGGCCCCGGTGGCCTCCACCGCGTCGGCCACGGTGGCGAAGATGGGTACGCCGTCCACATCGGTGCCCGCCTTGCGGGGATTGGTGCCGGCCACCACCCGGGTGCCGTAGTCCCGGTTCAACAGGCCGTAGTACCGGCCCTGGCTCCCGGTCAGCCCCTGGTAGACCACCCTGGTGTTCTCGTCGATGAAGATGCTCACGATCCGGTTCCTTCCGCGAGGGCAACCGCTCTTCGGGCCGCTTCCAGCATGGTGGGGGCCATGATGAGTCGGTCGTCGAGGTGGGGCTCCAGCAGATCACGACCCTCGTCGGCGTTGGTGCCGTCGAGGCGGATCACGATCGGCGAGCCGATGCTCACCCGTCCCATGGCCTCGATGATGCCGTTGGCCACCTCCTCGCCCCGGGTTATGCCTCCGAAGATGTTGATGAAGATGGACTGCACGTCGGGATCGTTGTTGATGACCTCCAGGGCCCCGGCCATGACATCGGCGTTGGCCCCGCCGCCGATGTCCAGGAAATTGGCCGGACGACCCCCCACCTGGTTGACCACGTCCACCGTGCTCATGGCCAGACCGGCACCGTTGGCGATCACCCCCACCGAGCCCTCCAGTCCGACGTACTGGAGACCCCGGGCGTGGGCGGCGGCCTCCCGCTCGTCCCGGGGCTGGGTGGCGTCGAACCCGACCAGGTCGTGGCGGAAACCGGCGTTGCCGTCGAGGGTGACCTTGGCGTCGAGCACGTGGACCCGGCCCTCGGGGGTCACGATCAGGGGGTTGATCTCCACCAGATCGGCATCGCCCTCGGTGTAGGCCCGGTACAATTTGAGCAGCAGATCCACCGTCCGGTCGGTCACCTCGGGGGCCAGTCGGGCGGCCAGAACCCATTGGCGGCACCGATCCTCGGTGAGGCCGTCCACCGGATCCACCCAGATCTTGGCGATGGCGTCGGGGTTCTCCTCGGCCACCGTCTCGATCTCCACCCCGCCCTCGGCCGACAGCATTCCCAGGTGCTGCTTGGCCGACCGGTCGAGGGTGAAGCTGGCGTAGTACTCCTCGGCGATGTCGGAGGCCTTCTCGATCCACAGACGCCTCACCACATGACCTCGAATGTCGAGCCCCAGGATGTTGGTGGCATGGGCCCGAACGGCGTCGACGTCGGCGGCGAACTTCACCCCTCCGGCCTTGCCCCGGCCCCCGGTGTGAACCTGGGCCTTGACCATCACCGGGGGGCCCAGTCGCTCGGCGGCGGCCACCGCATCCTCGACGGTGACGACCACCTCGCCGGGCGAGACCGGCATGCCGTACGACGCGAAGAACTGTTTTCCCTGATATTCGAATAAGTCCACTGGCTCCCCAGTACGGCACCACGGCCGGGTATGCGGTGTCAATCCGGTGTCGGTTCGTGCTGCCGACTCCTCGCCGCGATACTAGGGGCAAAGCCGACTGTCGGAACGAACCGAGGGAAGGACGCGTGCCGGTCTCATCTGGTCCCAGGATCACCCCGTGGCGGGCCGTGGCCTACACCGTGCTGAGCATCGGGCTGGGGGTGGGGTTGGTGTTCGCGGTGGTATCGCTGGCCGGGTCGGACCGAATCGAGGTGAAGCTGGGCGACGACGACTTCAACGCCGGAAACGCGCGGGATCTGACCACCGAGATCGCCGAACAGGGGCCGGTGACCTGGGCCCCGCTGAGCCGGGGCCGAAGCATCTGGATAAACCACATCGGGGACACGCCCGACCGGGGGTGGTTCGCCTTCGACGTCCGATCCCCGCAGGCGGACGAGGACTGCGTGGTGGACTGGGACGGCGAACGGCGGTTGTTCATGGACACCTGCGACCCCTCGCGGGTGTACCCCGCCACCGGCGAGGGGCTGACCCAGTTCGGGGTGTGGGTGGACGACGACGGTGACCTAATCGTGGACGTGAACGCCAACAACCGCGAACGCTGAACCGGAGCCGGGCCGGAAAGACACCAGGAAGGGTCGCCGGGCCGACCGGGAAGGATGCCGAGCAGGCCAGGAAGGGTCGCCGGGTATCAGGCTTTTTCGAGTCGGGCGTAGGAGGCGAGCAGCACCCGGGTGCCGGCGGTGGTGAAGTTGACGGTGATCTCGGCATCGCCCCCCGCCCCCTTCACATCGGTCACCACGCCGAGTCCGAAAGTGGCGTGATTCACATCGTCGCCCACCGTCAGGGGAGTCGGGTTGGGGTCGGCCTCGACCGGGGTGCGGGCCGCCAGGGCCGCTTCCACCGCGAGATCCCGCCCGGCGAACGAGCCGCCGGTGCGGGTGGTGCCGGAACTCGAGCGCACTCGGTCCGAGCGAGTGCGACCGCGGC
Source organism: Acidimicrobiales bacterium (assembly GCA_965115985.1). Classification (GTDB taxonomy): domain Bacteria; phylum Actinomycetota; class Acidimicrobiia; order Acidimicrobiales; family Bin134; genus Poriferisocius. Next base: position 2,264,044 of record OZ220474.1, on the reverse strand, counting down.
CCCGGTTGTCCACCAGCTCCTCGGGGATCTCCTCCAAAAACCGTGACGGAGCGTTGTACATCGTGGTGCCATGAACTTGTCGGCTCCGGGCATGGGTCAGGTACAGCCGCTGCCGGGCTCGGGTGATGCCCACGTAGGCCAATCGGCGCTCCTCCTCCAGTTCATCGGGCTCGGTCAGCGATCGGAAGTGGGGGAACACGCCCTCCTCCATGCCGATCAAAAAAACCACCGGATACTCCAGGCCCTTGGCCGAGTGCAGGGTCATCAGCGTCAGCATGGAGTCGTCGGCCATGTCGTCGGTGTCGGACACCAGGCTGATTTTCTCCAGGAAATCAGCCACGCTGTCGTCCTCCGAGGCCACGGTGATCAGCTCATCTAGGTTCTCCAGCCTTCCCCGGGCCTGAACACCGATCTCGGTCTCGTCCCCGGCCTCGGCTTCCAGCCAAGCGATATAGCCACCGGCGTCGAGCAGGTGCTCCAACGTGGGGGCGGGGCCGCCGCCGAGTCGGTCGCGACCGCCGTCGATCACCTTCAGGAACGCCTGGACGCCGGTCAGCGCCCGCCCGCCTATTCCGGCCTCCGGGGCGTGCTTCAGGGCATCCATCAACGTCAGGCCATGGATTTCGGCCCACGCCTCCAGCTTGGTCACCGACCCGTCGCCCACCCCCCGTTTGGGTGTGTTCAGCACCCGTCGCAGGCTGACCGCGTCGGCGGGATTGACCGTCACCCGTAGATAGGCCAGCGCATCCTTGATCTCCCGGCGGTCGTAGAAGCGGGTCCCACCAATGATCTGGTAGGGGATGCCGGCCTCCACCAGCAACTCCTCGACCACCCTGCTCTGGGCGTTCGTGCGGTAGAACACGGCCATCTCGTCCCAGCGGTACTGCTCGTCGTCGTGGAGCCGGTACGCCTCCCGCACCACCCAGCGAGCCTCCTCGTACTCGTCGGAGGCGCAATACCGAACAATGGGCTCGCCCCCGGCCCGGTCGGTCCACAGGTTCTTGGGCCTGCGCCCCCGGTTGTGGGCGATCACGGCGTTGGCTGCGCTCAGGATGCGCTGGGTGGAACGGTAGTTCTGCTCCAACAAAATCACGGTGGCGTCCTCGAACGCCCGCTCGAAATCGGTGATGTTGCGGATGTCGGCCCCCCGGAAGCGATAGACGGACTGGTCGGCGTCGCCCACCACGAACACGTTGCGATGCTCCCGGCCCAGCAGCACCACCAGTTCGTTCTGCACCCGGTTGGTGTCCTGGTACTCGTCCACCAGCACGTGCTCGAATCGTTGGCGGTAGCGGTCCAGAACCTCGGGTACCCGCTGGAAGAGCCCCACCGTGGCCCCCAGAAGGTCGTCGAAGTCCATGGCCCCGGCTCGGCGGAGGCGTTCCTGGTACTCCTCGTATATCTCGCCGATCCGGCGCTCGAATACGTTGGCGGCCCGGTCCCGGTACTGGGTCACGCCGATCATCTCGTTCTTGGCGGCGCTGATGGCGGCGTGGACCGACCGGGGCGGAATCCTTTTGGGGTCGATGTTCAAGTCCCGACAGATGTAGCCGGTGAGCCTCACCGCGTCGGCCTGGTCGTAGATGGTGAAGTTGGAGGGATAGCCGACGGCATCGGCCTCGTAGCGCAGAATGCGGGCGCAGGCCGAGTGGAAGGTGCTCACCCACATCTTCTCGGCCACCGGGCCCACCAGGGCCCCCACCCGATACTTCATCTCCTGGGCGGCCTTGTTGGTGAAGGTGATGGCCAGGATGGCGAACGGGGAAACACCCTGGTCGTCGATGAGATGGGCTATCCGATGAGTGAGCACCCGAGTCTTGCCCGAGCCAGCTCCGGCAATCACCAGCATCGGCCCTCCCCGATGGGTGACCGCGTCGATCTGGGCCGGGTTCAGTCCCTCGGTGAGCGCGGGCGACGACATCGACATCCAGCCCACACTACCGATCCCCCCGGCTGGTTCGAGGATGGGCCCGCGAGGGTGCGCGCCCGGCCGGTTCGAGGATGGGCCCGCGAGGGTGCGCGCCCGGCTGCTTCGAGGATGGGCCCGCGAGGGTGCGCGCCCGGCCGGTTCGAGGATGGGCCCGCGAGGGTGCGCGCCCGGCTGCTTCGAGGATGGGCCCGCGAGCCCGCTCAACAGTGTCAGGTGATGCCGACGACCAGAAGCGAGACCCAGATGGTCAGGGCGAATCCGACCAGGGTCAACACCAGCGTACGAGTCTGCGTGGCGAATTGAAGGGCGGTCTCGCCCCGCATGCGCTCAAGCACCCCGGCCAACTTGTCGAACCGGGCATCGACCCAATCCTCAATCTTGTCGAACCGGGCATCGACCCGACCCTCGATCTGGTCGATCCGACCTTCGATCTGGTCGAACCGGGCATCGATCTTCTCGAACCGGGCATCCACCCGACCTTCGATCTGGTCGAACCGGGCATCGACCCTGTCGAACCGGGCATCGATCTTCTCGAACCGGGCATCGATCTTCTCGAACCGGGCATCCAACTCGGCGCGGAGGCGTTCCTCCCGGTCCTTGATGTCGGCTTTGGTTGCGAGTTCGTGCCAGAGAACGGGGGGCAGACTCTCCATAAGCGTTCTGGCCTCCTCCTGACCTAGAACTTCAACCAGTCGGGTCAGCAGAGCCAAGCGCTTGTCCTCGCCTGCTGAATCACGGTCTACCATAGCAGCACTTTCGGGTACACGAGTTGGAGGGGGACCAGTTCACCGTCCCCGAGTGGCTATCGTGTACTTTACTGCAAACCACGACATTACACAACTTTCAGATCTAACCACTTCAATCCAAACTATCTGTAGGACACCCTGCCGTACTGGGGTTCCGATTCGGGATCCAGAGCCGGGTTTCTCCTATCGACACCTCGATCCGGGCTACTAATATCAATACCCCTATGTCCGAGGCGGAGACCACCCCGGAATCCGAAACCCCCGAGGCCGAGCCGGAAGCCGCGGCAGGAACTCAACCAGAACCTCGACCCAATCCTGCCGAGGAGCCCCGAACCGAACCCGCGGGCACCACCGAGGAGCCCCGAACCGAACCCGCGGGCACCACCGAGGAGCCCCGAACCGAACCCGCGGGCACCACCGAGGAGCCCCGAACCGAACCCGCGGTCGCCACCGAACCCAAAGCACCGCCGGGGGATCCGGTCCCGACCACGGTTCACGGGTTGGCCGGGGGGACCATCGTGGCCGGTGCGGTCAGCAAGAAAACCGTTCACGAAGTGGAGTTGGATCTGGGGGGTGGGCGGACCGGGGTGATCAGCCAGCGCTATTGGGGAGACGATCCGGCTGCCGACCTGACTCGGGAGTGCGTTTTGGGCGAGGTGGTCAACGCGGCCGTGCTGGTACGAGAGGACCACAAGAACCGCATCGTGTTGTCCCGGTTGTGGGCCGTGCAGCAAATCGCCTGGGTGGCCGTCGCCCGGGCGTTGGAGGCCAACGAGCCGATCACCGGAACCATCAGAGCAGTGATCAAGGGCGGGTTGTTGTGCGACGTCGGGGTGAGGGGGTTCATCCCGTCCTCGCAGATCGACGTCAAACCGGTCGAGAATCTCCAGGCCCTGGTCGGACGGGAGGTGCAGTGCAAGGTGATGGAGGTCGACCAGGTGTCGGGACGCCTGGTGCTGTCGCGCCGGGAGGTGATCAGAGTTGAGCAACGCAAAGCGGCCAAACAGTTGCTGGAGGCAATGGCAGTCGGCGACGAGTACACCGGAAAAGTGGTGGATATCCAGGATTTCGGTGCATTCGTGGACATCAGCGGCGTTCGCGGTCTGGTTCACACCACCGAACTGGCCTGGAGATGGGTACAGCATCCCCGCGAGGTGGTGAGTGTGGGCGACGAGGTGCAGGTTCGAGTCAAGTCGCTGCAAAAGCCCAAGCAGCGAGTGGGCCTCACCATGAAACTGACCCCGGACCCCCTGTCCGAGCTCCAAGTGGGCGGGCTGATGCAGGGCCGGGTAACCCGCCTGGCCGACTACGGCGCATTCGTGGCTCTGAACGACGACGTCGAGGGCCTGGTCCACATCACCGAGATGTCCGAGTACCGGGTTTACCACCCCGAAGAGGTCGTCCTACCCGGCGAGGAAGTGTGGGTCAAGGTGCTGGCCGTGGACCGCAAGCGCCGCCGCGTCGAGCTCTCCATCTCCCAAGCCGTGGCCGGCTGATCGCACCGCTGGATCCCCTCGGCATCCCCTTAGCGCGCTTGGAGGGACTCGAACCCCCAGCCTTCTGATCCGTAGTCAGATGCTCTGTCCAATTGAGCTACAAGCGCAGGCAGTAATCCAGTGTATCCGTCCCCTCGAGCACCGTCGCTACCGGATTGCCAGGATCACGCCCAGCCGCCCCCGACCCAACATCCCGGAGAACACCGGCGCACACCGTCGCTACCGGATTGCCAGGATCACGCCTCCCGGATCGAACGGATCAGCATGACTCCCCCGACCAGGGCCACCAGGGGGGCGGAACCGAATCCGAACCGGCCCATCATCACCATGCCCAACACGTTGGACCCGGCGATCACCGTGATGGCAATGCCCGCCGCCTGGCTCAACCCCAGAAGCACCGATCGGCCGGCCCCCTCCTGTCGGCCCGGGATGGACACGAGTTCGGCCACGCACACCAGGGCAACCGCCCCCAGGATGAGAATGGGAAGCCCGAACAACACATCCATGTCCAGACCATTCAGGGGTCCCGTGGTGTCTACCCTCCCCCATGGCAAGGGAGGCTCCAACATCCAATCCAGCCAGAACGAGGCGACAACCGCCAGAACCGCGCCCAGTGCCGCCGGTCCGGGCCGGCAATCCAAGGTGGGTCGCTCTCTCGACTCCAGAGCCTGGAACAACGCCCCCAGCACGGCCAAAACCGTTCCCGCCAGGCCGATCCACGCGCCGCGACCGAGATAATCATGGCGCGGCCCGACCAGAAAAATGTAGATCAAGGTTATGGCGAAACCACCCAACGTCAGGCCCAGGGTCGCGCCGACGGACTTGGGCTTCAGCAACAGCACCAACCCCACCAGGAGCACGGCCAGGCCAACTCCCAATGTCGATTGTCCAACACCGGCAATGTTGGGGAAACTGTCATTCCCCAATTCCCACCAACTGAACAGCGTGGAAAGGGCCATGATCGCCCCTCCCAGGCCGACCAGCAACCGGCCGGCGGAGGGCACCTCGAAGGATATCCGCATCCCGGTGTTGGTCTCGCCGCCGCCATCGTCGGTGGACTCGGATACGGCCTCGACCTCGAGAGCTTCGGCCGGGGCGTCCTCGGTCGTCGGCTCGTCCGATGCGGTTGTGGAAACGTCGTCGTTCATGGCTCTCCCCCTTACGTAGGTACTGCGTTTTCAGCCTACAACAAGGGGGAAACCGGACGGTCGCGGCAGTGGAACGGGATGCGGGTGGCCCTACGACAACACGGTTGCCCGTGTCCTGATCCCCGTATCCTGATCATCGCAATGGCGGAAGGTGTGGGATTCGAACCCACGGTGACCCGGAGGCCACAACGGCTTTCGAGGCCGCCCCATTCGTCCGCTCTGGCAACCTTCCACGCTTCAGGGTAGTGGGCGGCTGCATCCACCTCCCAGCCCTTATCCTGAGCCCATGACCAACCCCGGGACCACGACCGACCCCAGGGCCACAACCGACCCCAGGGCCACAACCGACCCCGAGGCCACAACCGACCCCGAGGCCACGACCGACCCCGAGGCCACAGCCGATGACCACCGGCTCATGGCTCTGGCCCTGGCCGAGGCTCGGCGGGCTGTCGAGCTGGGGGAGGTTCCCATCGGGGCGTTGGTGGCGATGAACGGCGGGGTGGTGGCTGCCCGCCACAACGAGCGAGAGAGCACCGGCGATCCGACCGCCCACGCCGAGATGCTGGCCTTGCGGGAGGCGGCGTCGGTGTTGGGCACGTCCCGGCTCGACGGAGCGGTGCTGGCCACCACCCTCGAGCCGTGTCCGATGTGTGCCGGAGCGGCGGTTGTCGCCCGGGTGGCCCGGGTGGTGTTCGCGACCGAGGACCCCAAGGCGGGAGCCTGCGGCACGCTCTACAACCTGGGGGCCGATCCCCGACTCAATCACAATTTCGAGGTGACCCCCGGCGTGAGGAGGAACGAGGCCGCCGCCCTGCTTCAAGACTTTTTTGCCGCCCGCCGCTGAACCACGGGCTGACCCTCGCCGACCGTCCGGCGGTCATTTCCAAACCCGTCTGCGGGTATACCGGAGGTCAACCGGGGACAAAAATCCCGGCGGTCATTTCCAAGCCCGTCTGCGGGAGTTCCCCCGACGGCGGGGCCAGAACAACCAGCCGGCCAGGGCCGCGGCCACCGCGATCACCACCAACAACACCACGGTTCCGCCGGTGCCGCCCCCGCCCGCCGATCCTCCGGCGGCGGATTCCGGAAGCCACTCCGGCGGAGGGGCCGTCGGGTCGTAGGTGAACCGGAACTCCTCGGTGGTCCAGTCACCGTCAACATCGTCGACCAGCCCCCACACGACCGTGTAACCACCGGGCTCGGTCAGTGGAGCAAACCGGGCCCTGACCAGTGACCCGTTCACCGATACCGCCGCCGGCCTGCGGGTGCCGTCGGGATGCTTGAGCACCACCTGGTTGGCTTCGTCGGGGCGGATTGAGGCCCGAAACTCCAGATCCACCCGATCGACCACCCCGCCGACCACTTGGGTGGGCCTCGGGGCCGATCGGCGAATCTCGGCGTGGGCATCGGCGGTGCCACCGAACGCCGCCAGTAAAGAGAACAACATCGCCAGCACGATGGCCACCGCCACCACGGTCGCCACCGCTCTTCGAGTCCGAACCCGCATACCACCAACCCTATGACTTGAAACCGGGGGGACAGGCGTTACGGGCTTCTTCGAGTCCGAACCCGCATACCACCAACCCTATGACTTGAAACCGGGGGGACAGGCGTTACGGGCTTCTTCGAGTCCGAACCCGCATACCACCAACCCTATGACTTGAAACCGGGGGGACAGGCGTTACGGGCTTCTTCGAGTCCGAACCCGCATACCACCACCTTATGACCCGACGAACCGACCATTGACACCGGTGGAGCGTATCGTTCGGTAAGTGTATGCGATGGGTGGCGCTCACGGTGCCATAGGTCACGACCCCCAGGGAGTCAGGGGAAAGCAGATCGCCGGGCGGACGATCCGCCGGGTGGCCGGCTTTGCCCGCCCCTACCGAGGCATGCTGATCGGGTTCGTGGTGGTGCTGTTGCTGGGAGCACTGCTGTCGCTGGTGCCTCCCCTGCTGTTCCGCCAGATCATCGACGACGCCATCGAGAACCGCGACCGGGGCCTGGTACATCTGTTGGCCGCCATCATCGTGCTGGCCGCCTTCGGGGAGGCGGCCCTGTCGTTCATCGAACGGTACTGGTCGGCCCGCATCGGCGAGGGACTCATCTACGACCTGCGGGTGGGATTGTACGACCACGTGCAACGGATGCCGATGGCGTTCTTCACCCGGGTGCAGACCGGATCGCTCATCAGCCGCATGAACAACGACGTGATCGGGGCCCAACGAGCCTTCACCGGCACGCTGGGGTCGGTGGTGTCCAATTCCATCGTGCTGACCACCACCCTGGTGGCGATGTTCCTGCTGGAGTGGCGACTCACGCTGATGGCCCTGGGCCTGCTGCCGGTGTTCATCCTTCCCACCAAGCGGGTCGGGCGGCGACTCCAGGCCCTCACCCGGGAGTCCATGGAGCACAACGCCTCCATGAACATGGTGATGACCGAGCGACTGAACGTATCGGGAGCACTGCTGGTGAAGCTGTTCGGACGCCATGATGACGAACGGGACGGCTTCGGGGCCACCGCCGGACGGGTGCGGGACATAGGGGTTCGCAGCGCGCTGTACGGAAGAGCCTTCTTCATCGCCCTGAGCCTGGTGGGGGCGGTGGGGGCGGCCACCCTGTACTGGGTGGGTGCCCACCTGGTGATCTCCGGGACGATCACCGTGGGCACCCTGGCCGCCATGGGGTTGATGGTGGTGCGGATATACACGCCGCTCACCAGCCTGACCAACGCCCGGGTGGACGTGATGACCGCGCTGGTGTCGTTCGAGCGGGTGTTCGAGGTCCTGGACACGCCCAACCCCATCGCCGACCGGCCCGGCGCGGTGGAACTGCGCGATCCCCGGGGCCGAATCGAACTGTCGGACGTGAGCTTCACCTACCCACCCGGTGACGACCGGCTGGCCTCTCTGCAAGCCGACACTGCTGCCTCCAAAACCATAGGCACTCCCGAGGCCATCGGCGCCCCCGAGGCCGTCGAAAAGCCGGTGCTGAGCCACGTCTCGACCGTGATCGAACCGGGCCGAACCGTTGCTCTGGTAGGGCCGTCGGGATCGGGGAAAACCACCCTGATCTCTCTTTTGACCAGGCTGTACGACGTGGACGAGGGGGCGGTGCTCATCGACGGCACCGACGTGAGGGACATGACCCAGCAGTCGCTACGGGCGTCGATCGGCGTGGTCCCCCAGGATCCGCACTTGTTCCACGAGACGGTGGGCGACAACCTGCGTTACGCCCGACCCGATGCCACCGGTGCCGATCTGGAGTCCGCCTGCCGGTCGGCGCACATCCACGATCTCATAGCCTCGTTGCCCGAGGGTTACGACACCGTGGTGGGCGAACGGGGTTATCGCCTGTCGGGGGGCGAGAAGCAGCGGCTGGCCATCGCCCGGATGCTGTTGAAGGACCCGGCCATAGTGGTGATGGACGAAGCCACCAGCCACCTGGACAGCGAGAACGAGGCGCTGGTGCAGGAGGCCATGGTCACCGCGCTACAAGGACGGACCTCGGTGGTGATCGCCCATCGCCTGTCCACGATCACCGGTGCCGACCTGATTCTGGTGCTCGACCGGGGGGAGCTGGTGGAGTCGGGGGGCCACGAGGAGCTGCTGGCCGCCGGAGGCCTGTACTCCGAGCTGTACCACACCCTGATGAGGGACGAGCAGCGGTTGCCGGCGCTCGACGCGCCATGAGCCTGTTCGACACCACCGCGGCGGAGGGAACCGCCGAACCGATGACGTTCACCGTCGCCCAACTGGCCGACCGGATCAAGCAGGTACTGAACAGTGCCTTCGGCGACGAGCTGGCCGTGGAGGGCGAGATCCGAAACCTGAGCCGGGCCCGCAGCGGACACATGTACTTCGACCTGGTCGAGCCCGACCCCGACGCCAACATCGGCAAGCAGCCGGAGGCATCGGTGTCGGTGGCGCTGTTCAAGTTCAACCGAGCTCGGGTGGAGGAGACGCTGAGCCGCTACCACGACATGGTGATGGAGGACGGCATGAGGGTCCGGATCCGGGGGGAACTGGACTTCTGGCCCCCGCGGGGGCAGCTCAGGCTGCGGATGACCGGCATAGACCCCCGATTCACGCTGGGAGAGCTGGAGGCCGAGAGGCTGCGACTGCTGGAGAAACTGCACAACGAGGGTCTCCTGGCCAAGAACCGGGCCGTCCCCTTCCCGGTGGCTCCGCTGAGGATCGGACTGGTCACCTCCAACGGGAGCGCCGCCCACCACGACTTCTGCGACGAGCTGGAGGCCAGCGGGCTGGCCTGGGAGGTGGTGCTGGTCGACACCCTGGTCCAGGGGATGGACGCACCCCCGCGGGTCGTCGCGGCCATCGAGACGGCCGGTCGGGCCGGGGTGGACGTGATCGCGGTGGTCCGAGGAGGCGGGGCCCGCACCGATCTGGTGGCCTTCGACGACGAGGCCGTGGCTCGAGCCATCGCCGCGGCTCCGGTGCCGGTGCTCACCGGAATCGGCCACGAGATCGACCGCACCATCGCCGACGAGGTGGCTCACGAGGCTCAGAAGACACCCACCGCCTGCGCGGGGTTCATCGTGACCGCGGTTCGGGACCACCTGGACGCCGCCGAGCAGAACTGGTCCGCCATAACCGTCCGGGCCGACCGACTGCTGGGCGATGCCGATCGGCTACTGGTGACGGTGAGCCAGACCACTGCTCGAACCGCCGAGAGCCATCTGCGCGGGGCCGGCAACAAATTGGAGGGCCGGGCCGGGAGAATCCGGGAGCTGGCCGAGAACCGGACCCGGGTCGAGATCCGCCGGGTGGACGCCTGCGCGGGAACCACGCACCACCGGGCGACCGCAGCCATGACCGGTGGTCGACGCACGCTGGAGCAGGCGAGGTTGACGGTAGAGACCCAGGCCCTGCGAGCCCCGAGAGCCGCAGCCAAGGAACTGGCAAACCTGGAGGACCGGCTGCGACTGCTCGACCCTCGGGTGATCCTGGCCCGTGGTTGGTCGATCACCCGCCACGAGGGCAAAGTGGTGCGCGACCCGGCATCGCTGGATGTTGGTGAGGAGCTGGTGACCACCCTGGCCCGGGGCGACCTGCACAGCACGGTGTCCGAGAACCGATCATGAAAACCAACCAGGAGAGCCGAGAGCCGAACAGGAGAACAGAACGATGAACGCACCGAGAATCGGCTACGCCGATGCATTGCGAGAACTTCAGGAAATTCTGGGCGAGCTGGAGGCCGAGGACATCGACATCGACGTACTGGCCGCAAGGGTCGAGCGGGCCGCGGAGCTGATCCGGGTGTGCCGGGGACGGATCAATGCCGCCGAGGTGCGGGTGAAGGAGATAGTGGCCGGCTTGGACTGCGAACAGCAAGAGCCTCCCGACGACAATCGAGAGCCTCCCGACGACAACCTTGAAGTTGACGATCGCGAAGTGGAGAACCGGGAAGCGGAGGACACCAAGTGGGACGATCCCTTCTGAGCGGGTGGGAACAACCCACCGGCCTCATGGGGGGGGCCGACAACCGGAGTCAGGAGACAACCTTGCCCATAGAAAAACTCGAAACGGTCGATGCCTTCGTCGTGTTCGACCTGGCCGATGCGCCCCAGTCCGTGGGTGCCGTAAGGTCGGCCCGCAGGATCCTGCCCGGCGGGGCCCACGACCTGGCCCGGTCGTTGACCTATGCCTTCGCCACCTTCGAGATGCGCCGGGGCGGGGCTTCGGCGGGCGTCAATGCGGAGGACGACGACCGGTCCGGCGCGGTGGCCAGGTTCGCGGCCGAGATCGCCCCGATGGTGGCCTCGGGTCGCTTCCTGCCCGAGCCGGGTACCCGGGTGCCCCGCACCGCGCTGGAGTCCCTGGCCGCCGACGACCCCCGAGCGGCGGTGGGAGAGGTGGCCGATCACGCGGCCGTAACCGGAGCGATGACCGCGGCCGCCTCGGCGGTGGGCGGGCTGGAGAACCGCACCGTAACCATCGAGGGGTTCGGCCCCACCGGTCCGGCGCTGGCCGCGGCCGCGGTCGATAGGGGGGCCAAGGTGGTGGCGGTGACCGCCGGCACTCGGGGAGCCATCGACCGGGGCGGATTTCCCACCGACGCACTGAGCACACCGGGAAGGATCCCCGAAGGGGGGCAAACCGCCACCGAGGCCACCGAGGCCCTGGCCGAGCCGGTGGATGTGCTGCTGGCCGGCTCCAAAATGGGGGCGGTGAACCACACCGTGGCCGAGCTGATCAGTGTGGACGCGGTGGTGCCCCACGGCCCGATCCCGGTGACCGCCCGGGCCCTGGCCGTTCTTGGTCGAGCCGGCACCGTCGTGGTCCCCGATTTCGTCTCCACCGCCGGCCCGCTGTTCGCCTGGTGGCCCACCGGCGAACCCACCCCCGACACGGTGGCCGCCGAAGTCGCCGCCCGTATTACCGCCTCCATGGAGGAGATCGCCGACCACCCCGACGGCCTGTTTTTGGCCGCGGCCCACCGGGCCGAGTCCTTCCTGTCCACCTGGCAGGACACCCTCCCCTTCGGCCGCCCCCTCGCCTCCTGAACCTGGCCATTGCCCCTCCGAGGGCGACCATTCCCGGTGACTCCTGAACCCGGCCACTACCGCTCCGGGCCCGATCACCTCCGGCAACCCCTGAACCCGGCCACTACCGCTCCGGGCCCGATCACCTCCGGCAACCCCTGAACCCGGCCACTACCGCTCCGGGCCCGATCACCTCCGGTTCAGCCGCTGCGAGGAACCTGGTTGAAGGGGAGATCGCGGTCGGCTGCGGGTTCCCGAGGCATGCCGAGAACCCGCTCGCTGATGATGTTGCGGGCCATCTCGGTGGTGCCACCCCCGATGCAGCTCTGCTGGCGCTGCACGAAATTCACGCCGTAGGCACCGGAGGACTCGCCCCGGTTCCACACCAGAGCCCGATCACGCTGAAATTCCGCGGCCACCGTCTGCCTCTCCGCCTGGGTCAACCCGTGGGACAAGCGCACCAGCGACCCCGCCGGAGCGGGGAAATAACCGCTTTCGATCCCCCTCACCACCCGTCGGGACAAAAGCCGATCCACCCGACTGAGCGTTTCCATCCGCCCCAGAAGCTGACGCATCCGACCCGGGTCGGCACCGCCGTTGCGCCGAGCCATCGCGGCCAGGTCGTCCAGCCCGTCGGCCGAGCGGTTCCGGTGCCGACCCTGGGTGTAAGGGGAGGCCCCTCCCACCGCGGCCCGCTCGTGGAACAGCAGACGACTGGCCACCGTCCAGCCGTCGTCCACCTCGCCGACGACGTTGGCCGCGGGGATGATCGCATCGTTGAAGAACTCCTGGCAGAACTCCTCGGTGCCGTCCACCATCCGGATGGGGTGCATTTCAATGCCGGGATGATGGATGGGCACGATGAACATGGTCAGCCCCCGATGCTTGGGAACCTCCCAGTTGGTCCGGGCCAGCATGAGGGCGTAGTCCGAGCGCTGGGCGAAGGTGCTCCAGATCTTCGAACCGTTGACGATGAACACGTCACCATCACGGTCGGCCCGAGTGAGCGCACCGGCCATGTCGGATCCACTGCTGGGCTCGGACATGAACTGCACCCACAGCTCATCGCCCCGGATCCACGCCGGTATGTAGCGCCGTTTCTGTTCCTCGGTGCCGAACTCCAGCACAGTCGGGCCGGTAATGGACAGGGTGGGCACGCTGAACAGCAGCGGCATGTCGAAGTCCATGCTGACCTCGTCCACGACCCGTTGGTGGCCAATGGTGAGGCTCTGGCCCCCGTACTCCCTGGGATAGCACACCGCGGCGTATCCCCCCTCGTAAAGTCGTCGCTGAAGCTCCCGGTTGCGGCTGGACCGGAGGTCGTCGTCATGGGTGGGGTGCCAGGGGTTGTCGTGGTTGCGCCGGGGCATGTTCTCGTTCATCCACGTCCGCACCTGCTCCCGGTACTCCGCCAGCTCGGCGGGATCGGTTCGTGCGTATACGAAGTCGTCCACTGCCGTCCCCCTTCTACGAGAGTCCAGATTCCATGGCCAGGCGTAATGGCACCCGCGGCCTCACAACCCCAGCTCCATGGCCAGGCGTAATGGCACCCGCGGCCTCACAACCCCAGCTCCATGGCCAGGCGTAATGGCACCCGCGGCCTCACAACCCCAGCTCCATGGCCAGGCGTAATGGCACCCGCGGCCTCACAACCCCAGCTCCATGGCCAGGCGTAATGGCACCCGCGGCCTCACAACCCCAGCTCCATGGCCAAAAGTTCCCGATGATCGGCCGGGGTGCCGAACAACCCGCGGTTCACCGTGGCTCGGCGGAGGTAGAGGTGTATGTCGTGCTCCCAGGTGACCCCGATGCCACCGTGGAGCTGCACGCAGTCCTGCATGAGCTCCACCGAGTGGTCGCCCACGTACGACTTGGCCACGCCGGCCATCCGGGCCTCGTCCTCACCGGAGGCCAGGGCATCGGCCGCCCCGTCGACCACGGCCTGGGAGGCCTCCGACCACAACTTCATGTCGGCAAAGCGATGCTTGAGCGCCTGGTAGGACACCAGGGGTCGCCCGAAGGAGTAGCGGTCGAAGGCGTACTCCATGGTGAACTCCAGCACCCGGGCGGCCGCCCCGGCGTTGTCGGAGCACTGGAGAACCAGCATGATCCGGCACTGGCGCTCCACATCGGCCTCGGTGGTCGCACCCGGAACTCCCACCAGGGTCTCGGGACCGGCGACCACCTTGTCGAACCGCACCTCGGCGAACCGCCGACCCAGGTCCAGCGATTCCTGAGGGGTGATGGTCATCCCCGGGGCATCGCTCGGCAACAAGAACTGAGCAGGCCCGTCGGGGGTTCGAGCAGTGACCAGCAGGTGGTGGGCCTGCGCTCCGGCCTCCACCGCGGTCTTGGTGCCGGTGAGCTCGTAGCCGGCATTGACCGGTACTGCCTTTGCGGCAACATGGCCGGCGGTCCAGACGCCGCCCGGCTCGCAGAACGCCCAGGCCGGCACCACCTCTCCGGCCATGACCCCCTCCAGCAGCGCCTGCTGATCGGTGGTGCCCGATCGGCTCAGGGTGTCGGCCACCACGTTCACCGGCATGAACGGCCCCGGCACCAGACCCCGGCCCATCTCATCGGCCACGATCGCCAGATCCACGATGGGTCGCCCGGAGATGCTGCCGCCCCCCAGGGCCTCGGGCACCATGAGCGAGGTCCAGCCCAGCCCGGCGGCCGCCTGCCACCAGCTTCGAGGGCAACCGTCGGGGTGGTCGTGCCACTCTCGAATGACGCTGATCGGAGTCTCCGATTCGATGAACCGCCGGGTGGTCTCCCGGAAGAACTCCTGATCGTCGTTCAGATCGACCCTCACCGGTGCAATTCCACCACGACGATGCCCGGTAAGCCCACTGGGAGCCCAATTGGTCGCCTCGGTCGGCGTTGGGGGAAGCCCGACCGGCCGGTTCGAGCCCAGGCCATTCCACCAGGAACCAATTGGTCGGCGTTGGGGGAAGCCCGACCGGCCGGTTCGAGCCCAGGCCATTCCACCAGGAACCAATTGGTCGGCGTTGGGGGAAGCCCGACCGGTACGCTTGGGTGATCCGGGGCTGTAGCTCAGTTGGCTAGAGCACCTGCTTTGCAAGCAGGGGGTCGTGGGTTCGAGTCCCATCAGCTCCACAACGAGCCGTACCCATCCATGAGCAGCCGGTCCCATCCATAAGCAACCGTACCCATCCATGAGCAACCGGTTGCCCGACGACGAGATTGTGGAGCATGATGTCCGAGCCGGGACAGCATACGTGGTGCCGGTACCAACAGATGCCAGGCATACGGGGGCAACGTTCAATGCAGACCAACAGGGCAAAATGGCTGATCTCATTGCTGGTGGCGATGGTCATGACAATGGCCGCGTGCGGCAACGACGACAGCGGCACCGGAGATGGCGAACCTTCGACCCCGACCACCGAGGCCGGCCCCGATGACCGCGACGAACCACCTGCGCCCGAGGATCCCGAACCCGGTGAAGGCAACGGTGAGCAGCCCGAACCCGAACCGGAACCGGAACCGGAGGAAACCACCGATACCCCCTCTGGGGAGACCGAGCCCGAGCCGACGGCCACCCCCGAGCCGACACCGGAGATCGTCCTCACCGCCACCGCCCGAGGGGTGACCGCGGAGACCATCACCGTGGGCGTCTCCTACCTGGACATCGATCTGTTGGCCGAACAGGGCTTCGTAACCACCACCTGGGGCGACCAGGAGAAGGTCATCCAGGCCCTGATAGATGACGTCAACAACCGGGGTGGCATCCACGGCCGTAGGGTCGAGGTGATAATGGACAAGTACACCCCCATCGGCGCGGCTGAGGCCGAGGCCGCCTGCCTGCGGCTGACCGAGGACAACGAGGTCTTCGCGGTGCTGTTCGGCTTCCTCGGCCCGGCCGAAGTGGCCAACACCTGCATCGTCGACCGCCAGGAGACCATCCTGGTCGGTGGGACCATGACCGACGAACGCCTGGCCCAGGCCAGAGCCCCATGGGTCACCGAACGAGCCCCACGGGGTCGCAATATCGCCACTTTGTTCTCTTTGCTCGACGCGGAGGGGGAGCTTCGGGGCCGTTCAATCGCCGTCGTGGCCGATGCCCCCTCGGCCACCCAGCTCGACGGGGTGGTGGATCAGATGAGCGAGTTCGACATCGAACCGGTGCTCCAGATAGCCACCTCCTCCCCCGTGGGCGATCTCGTGGCTCAGACCCAGGAGTGGACCGCGCTGTCCGAGCGCATCCGAACCGCCGGAACCGACACCGTTCTGCTGGTCGGCAACCCGTCGGCCGGAATCCAGAACCTCGCCCTCAACGGTCTGGAGGTGGACATCTGGACATCCGATGCCTCGGGCTTGGACAACATCGGGGCCAACGTCGATCCCCAGTCGGCGGAAGGGGCCCTCACCGTGTCGGCCATGACCGATGCCCAGACCTACGAGGACGACCCTCGGTTCAAGGAATGCCTGGATGCGTTCAACGCGGCCCATCCCGACATAGAGGTCAAGCACCCCGACACCTTGGAGGAGGGCGAACCTCTGTGGTTCACCAACGTCGTCGGTCACTGCCGGTTCGTGCAGATCTTCGAGCTGTTGGCCACCGAGGCCGGACCCAACCTGACCAACGAGAGTTTTGGCCGGGCCATCGAGACCATCGGCCAATTCTCGATAGCCGGCCAGCCCTACGCCTCGTTCGGTCCGGGCAAGTTTGCCAGCAACGATTCCTTCCAACTGGTGGCGTTCGATCCGTCACTGGGAGGGCGGGGCCAGCTCGTCCCCATCGGCCCCATGCGAGACACAACCCCCTGAGGAGAAAACCCGGCCGGATCGCCTTCCCGCACTCGGTGAGCCCCCGGCCCCGGTGGATTCCCGCACTCGGTGAGCTCCCGGCCTCGATGGATTCCCGCACTCGGTGAGCTCCCGGCCCCGGTGGATTCCCGCACTCGGTGAGCTCCCGGCCTCGATGGGTACGCTCGTGGCCATGAACGACGTTGCCTTCGCGACTCATCCTCTGGGTGGAGCTTTCGCCTCGGGACGGCCGGCGCTGGGGGCCTGGGCGGCCCTGCCGGTGGCGATGGGGTGCGAGGTCATGTCCCGGGCCGACTTCGACTACGTGTGCATCGACATGCAGCACGGCCTGGCCGACTATTCCGATGCCCTGTCCATGCTGGCAGCCATCGACCTGGGTACGTCCACACCGGTGGTGCGGGTACCGTGGAACGAGCAGGGCATCATCGGTCGAGTCCTGGACGCCGGAGCCCTGGGCGTCATCGTCCCCATGGTCAACAGCCGGGCCGAGGCCGAGGCCGCAGTGCGGTCGTGCCGTTACGCTCCCGAGGGTTCCCGAAGCTTCGGCCCCACCCGGGTATCACAGCGCGACGGGGCGGACTACTTCGCTCGCGCCAACCGGGTGGTGAAGTGCATCCCCATGGTGGAGACCATCGCCGCGCTGGACAACCTGGACGACATCGTGTCCACCCCGGGGGTGGATGCCGTCTACGTCGGCCCGGCCGACCTGTCGGTGAGCCTGGGGCTGCCACCGGGCAACAACGACGGCGATACCGCCTTCGACGAGGCGCTGGCCGCCATCGTGGCCGCCTGCCGACAGCACGGCGTAGTGCCCGGCATCCACTCCACCCCGACGCTGGCTGCCACCCGGGTCGAGCAGGGATTCCGCATGGTCACCATCACCAGCGACTTGGTCGCTCTGATCACCGCAGTCAACTCCCACCGCCGACAAGTACTGGCCGCGCTGAGCGGCGACACCGCCGACACCCGGCAACAGGGCCGCGAGTCCCTTTACTGATCCCCCACTCCTCCTAGTTCCTTCCGAGCCCCCCGAACCGAGCAGTGCCTTTCTCGGCGGTTGTGGCGGATCCGCTAACGGTAGCGGCGGATGATGGTTCCCGCCGCCGATGGGATGCTGAACCCGCTCGACGGCTGCCATGGATCCGCTAACGGTAGCGGCGGATGATGGTTCCCGCCGCCGATGGGATGCTGAACCCGCTCGACGGCTGCCATGGATCCGCTAACGGTAGCGGCGGATGATGGTTCCCGCCGCCGATGGGATGCTGAACCCGCTCGACGGCTGCCATGGATCCGCTAACGGTAGCGGCGGATGATGGCGGTGGCGTCCAGGCGGTTGTCGCCGATGGAGGCGGTGTCGGCCATGTAGCGGCGGCAAAGCTCCACCAGGGGGACGGGGGCACCGAGTTCGGTGGCGGCATCGGCCACCAACCCCAAGTCCTTGAGCATCCAATCGACCGCGAAGCCGAAGTCGAACTCGTCTTCCACCATGGTGCGACCCCGGTTCTGGAGGTACCAGGATCCGGCTGCGCCCTTGGTGACCGCGGCCAGTACCCGATCCATGTCCAGCCCGGCTCTCTCCCCGAAGGCCAGCGCCTCGGCCGCCCCCTGGATGGCACCGGCGCACAGGATCTGGTTGACCATCTTGGTGAGCTGGCCCGACCCGGCCGGGCCGATAAGGGTGACCGCCGAGGCGTAGGCATCGATCACCGGACGAGCAGCCTGGAAATGTTCGGGCTCACCGCCGCACATCACGGTGAGTAAGCCGTTCTCGGCCCCGGCCTGCCCACCGGATATGGGGGCGTCCAGCCAGCCGATCCCCCGGTCGGCGCACACTCCGGCCAACTCCCGAGCCATCTTCGCCGAGGCCGTGGTGTGGTCCACCAGCACCGACCCCGCGTCCATGGCGCTCAACACGCCGGAGCCACCCCCGCCGTGGTGGGAACCCTCGCCGGAGCCACCCCCGCCGCAGGAACCCTCGCCGCAGGAACCCTCGCCGCAGGAACCCCCGCCGCAGGAACCCCCGCCGCAGGAACCCCCGCCGGAGGAACCCTCGCCGCAGCCACTGTTATCGCTGCTCAGCACCACTGCTCGAAGGTCGTCGTCGGCCCCCACACAGGTGAACACGAATCCGGCCCCACGGGCCGCCTCGGCCGGGCTGGACGCCACCACGCCCTCGTAGGAATCGGCCCAGCGCTCGGCCACCGCAAGCGTCCGGTTGAACACCCGCACCTGGTGGCCGGAGGTCGCCAGATGCCCGGCCATGGGGAAGCCCATGTTTCCCAGCCCGATGAACGCGCACACACTCACGCCGATCACGTTATCCATCCCGCCCCGAACCCAGACGATCGACACTTACCGGCCCCATCGAGAACAACCCTCGGAAACAACCTTGGTGGACAAGTACGCACGAGCCCCTCGGAAACAACCTTGGTGGACAAGTACGCACGAGCCCCTCGGAAACAACCTTGGTGGACAAGTACGCACGAGCCCCTCGGAAACAACCTTGGTGGACAAGTACGCACGAGCCCCTCGGAAACAACCTTGGTGGACAAGTACGCACGAGCCCCTCGGAAACAACCTTGGTGGACAAGTACGCATGGGCGACGCGTAGCATCGGCAGCGATGAGCGACAACGGCTTCGATGTGTTCTCCGCCGACTCCCATGTGATCGAGCCCCACGACCTGTGGCAGATATACACGGTGGAGGCGTTTCGCGAACGGGCCCCCCGGCTGGTCCACGAGGAGACCACCGACCGGCTGGTGTGCGACCAGGCTCGGCTGCCCCCGGTGGGGTTGTTGGCCGGGTGCATGCGCACCGACGACCAGGTGCGGGTCAAGGGACGTTGGGACGAGGACGTGCCCGATGTGGGCTGGGATCCGGGAGCCCGCATGGAGGCCCTGCGCACCGATGGGGTAACCGGCGAGGTGCTGTACCCCTCGATCGCCATGCAGATGTACCCGATCCGAGACGTGGAGTTCCAGTGGGCCCTGTTCGAGGCCTACAACACCTGGATCGGGGAGTTCGTCGGTCAGGTGCCCGACACGTTCGTGGGCATCGGACTGCTGTCACCGGTGGATTTGGAACGAGCGGTCGGAGAGATCAAGCGGTGTCGAGAAATGGGCCTGCGAGGGGTGATGATCCCGGTGATAAACGGCGAGGACAACCCCTACCAGGATCCGGCGTTCGACCCGCTGTGGGCCGCGGCGGTGGATCACTCCATGCCGATAAACCTGCACGCGGCCACCAGCCGCGACCCCGAAAAGGCCTGGGACCAGGGCACATCCACCCGGTCGGTGCTGCAAACGGTTCATATCCAGGAGGTGGTGCTGGATCTCATATTCGGTGGAGTGTTCGACCGCTTCCCCGAGTTGATGATCGTTTCCGCCGAGAACGACGTGGGCTGGGCCGGGAACCTGCTCGAACGGGCCGACTACTGGTTCCAGCGCCACGCCAGGCTTCTCAAGGACATGAACTGTCGCCAGGAGCCGTCCCACTACTGGCGCAGGAACTTCCGGGTCACGTTCATGCGGGACCTCACCGGAGTGGCGGCCCGAGACGTGATCGGCACCGAAACCATGATGTGGGGAACCGACTTCCCCCACCACGTGTCCACCTGGCCCAACAGCCATACCGTGATCGCCGAGCACTTCGCGTCGGCCCCCGACGAGGTGCGCAACGCCATCGTGTCCGACAACGTCCGCCGCCTCTACGACATTCGGGCGTGAACGACCGGGCCGACACACGATCCACCCCCCATCCGATGGGCGGGGTCGACCCCAACCACCCGATGAGCGGGATCGACCCCAACTCCACCCCCCATCCGATGGACGGGATCGACCCCAACTCCACCCCCCATCCGATGGACGGGATCGACCCCAACTCCACCCCCCATCCGATGGACGGGATCGGGGTGGTGGACCTCATGTTGGGCGTGCCCCCCGACCGGGATGCCTGGTTCGCCGGTTACGAGAAGCTGTTGAAGGACGACCAGAGCCGGGAGTTCGGCCACGGTGCCGGTTACATGTTCAAGGATCTGCCCCGAGTGGACGGCACGGTGGACTTCGTGGCCTACCTCCTGGCCGAGATGGATCGCTGGGGAGTGGACAAGGGGCTGCTGCCGGTCGGCTTCGGCGACACCTGGGGCACCAGGGGGATCACCGAGCATCCCGACCGACTCCACGGCAGCTACCTGGTGGACCCCAACCTCGGGAACCGGGCGGGGCGCGACCTGCGCCGGGCGGTCCACGAACTGGGGGTGGTGGCCGCCGCCTGCTTCCCCACCGGCCTGCATCCCCAGGTCGACATCGGCGACCCGCTGATGTACCCGATCTATGCGGCGTGCTGCGAGCTGGGGATCCCGATATGCATCAACGCCGGGGTGCCGGGACCGAGGTTCCCGTTCGGCCCCCAACACGTCGAGCACCTCGACCGGGTGTGCTACGACTTTCCCGAACTGGTGCTGATCACTCGTCACGGGGCCGAGCCGTGGGAGGATCTGATGGTGAAGCTCATGGTGAAGTGGCCGGGGCTGCACTACTCCACCTCGGCCTTCGCCCCCAAGCACTACCCCGGAGCCATCATCGACTACGCCAACACCCGAGGGGCCGACAAGGTGATGTACGCCGGCTACTTCCCCTCCGGCCTGTCCCTGGAGCGAATCATGACCGAGATGCGGGCCGTGCCGTTCCGCCCCCACGTCTGGCCCAAGTTCCTGCGGGAGAACGCCCTGCGGGTATTCAAACTGGACGATTGACCAAACTGGACGGTTGACACCGTCACCACCGGCAAGGAGATCCCATGGCCGACCAGACCCCGACCGAGACGACCCCCAGGCCCGAGCCCTACCAGGGGTGGGAGGGACTTGGTCGGAGTGACCACATCCAATCCGGACGGCCCGAGCCCTACCAGGGGTGGGAGGGACGGGCGGGGCGAACCATGGCCGGATCGGACCCGTGGTGGGCCGACGCGGTGCGACCCCGGGCGGGGGCCCCCAACATCGTGGTGGTGCTGGTGGACGATCTGGGCTATGCGGACCTGGGGTGCTACGGGTCGGAGATCGACACTCCCAGCATCGACCGACTGGCCGCCGAGGGGTTGCGCTACCTCAACTTCCACGTCAACCCCATGTGCTCGCCCACCCGGGCCTCGTTGCTCACCGGGCTCAACCATCACGAAGTGGGGGTCGGCCACGTGTGCCACTCCGACCCCGGCTTCCCCGGCTACACCGCCGAACTCACCGATCAATGCGCCACCGTGGCCGAAATCCTGCGGGATGCGGGCTACGCCACCCTGATGGTGGGCAAGTGGCACCTGTGCAAGGATTCCAACCTGGTGGGGCCCCGGCACTCGTGGCCGCTCCAGCGGGGATTCGACCGCTACTACGGCATCCTCGACGGCTTCACCAACTTCCACCACCCCCACCGGCTGATCCGGGACAACAGCGTGGTCCGCACCGACCGTTATCCCGACGACTACTACTTCACCGACGACATCACCGACGAGGCCATCTCGATGGTGCGGGAGCAGAAGGCGGCCCGGCCCGACCAGCCGTTCTTCTTGTACCTGGCCCACGGAGCGGTTCACGCCCCGCTCCAGGCCAAGGAGGCCGACATCGCCAAGTACCGGGGGGCCTACGACGCCGGTTGGGACGAGATCAGGGTGCGCCGCTACCACCGCCAGATCAAACTGGGCATCATCGATGCCGACACCCCGCTACCGCCCCGCAACGCCGAGGAGGGGAACGACGTCGCTCCCTGGGACGATCTCAGCCCCCTCCAGCAGGAGCTGTTCGCCCGCTACATGGAGGTGTTCGCGGCCATGGTGGACAACGTCGACCAGAACTTCGGGAAGCTGCGGGCGGCCCTGGAGGAGATGGGCGAGTGGGACGACACGCTGGTGCTGTTCACCTCCGACAACGGGGCGTCCCGGGAGGGTGAGGACACCGGATGCTCGCAGTACTTCGAGGTTCTGTCGCCCACCCCGGGAGCCCTCGACGCCGACCATGCCCGGCTGGAGCTGATCGGCGGACCCCGGACGCTGGCCCACTACCCCCGGGGCTGGGCCATGGCCGGCAACACCCCGTTCCGGCTGTACAAGTGCAACACCCACGCCGGCGGGCACCAGGTGGCCATGATCTCGTCGTGGCCGGGGCGGCTGACCGATCCCGGCGGGTTCCGCCGCCAGTACCTGCACATCACCGACGTCCTGCCCACCGTGCTCGACGTCGTGGGACTGGACGCCCCGACGGAGCGCAACGGACGGGCGCTGAAGGGGCCCCCGGCCGGATCGAGCTTCGTCGGTACCTTCACCGATCCCGAGGCTCCCGAGTCGCACACCGAGCAGTACTACGAGCAGCAGGGCCACCGGGGGTTCTACCGCCGGGGTTGGGAGGCGGTCACGCTGCACCGACCGATGACCCCGTTCGGCGACCACGAATGGGAGTTGTACGACCTGACCGACGACCCCACCGAGACGGTCGATCTATCGAGCTCCGAGCCCGAGCGCCGGCGTGAGCTCGCCGAGGCCTGGGAGGCCGCGGCCCACCGCTACCAGGTTTATCCGCTGGACGAGGGGTCGATGCTCAAGTTCACCCAGCGACCCCCGACCGAGGAGGTCTACGAGACGCCGGTGCGGATCGTGCCGGGAACCGACACCCTGGAGCGATACCGGAGCATGAAGCTGATCGCGGCCCGGTCGTTCACCGTGGACGTGGAGTTCGACCACTCCCCGGGCGACATGGGGATGCTGGTGGCTCATGGCGACCAGGGCGGGGGCTATGCCTTGTACATCGACGACGGCGAGCTGATTTACGCCCACAACGGCTACGGCCATATGCGTCTGCTGTCGGGCGGGTCGCCGGAGGCGGGACGACGCACCGTGAGGCTCGACTACACCATCACCGACGGGTTCGCCTGGGATCTGCGGGTGCTGGTGGACGGCACCCCGGTGGCCGCCGGCGAGGGTCTCACCGGGATGTGGAC
Source organism: Acidimicrobiales bacterium (assembly GCA_965115985.1). Lineage (GTDB taxonomy): Bacteria > Actinomycetota > Acidimicrobiia > Acidimicrobiales > Bin134 > Poriferisocius. The sequence goes on along the minus strand of OZ220474.1, from coordinate 2,240,447 downwards.
CATGGCCCCCTTCGAGGGCATCGACGTGGGCATCGACCGCCGCTCCCCGGTGTGCTGGGACGTCTACCAGCGTCACGGCCCCTTCCCCTACACCGGCACCATCGAGTCGGTCACCTACACCCCCGGCCCCCAGGGCCGCATGGCCGCGGCCAACACCACCGGGATCCTCAAAAAGATGGGCTCCCGCTTCGAGTAGGACGACCGGCACCGCGAACCCAGGCACTGCTAACCCAGGCACTGCTAACCCAGGCACTGCTAACCCAGTCACTGCGAACCCCGACACCGAACCCCGGAGCGGAACCTATGGATCTGACCCCCACCGCCGAACAGGCCGCATTCCGGGAGGAGTGCCGCCGATGGCTCCAGGAGAACCTCCCCTGGGAGTACGGCCGGGGGCTGCCTCCGCTGTTCGACGACCTGGCCGAGGAGGTCGCCTTCCTGCGGGACTGGCAGGCCGCCCTGGCCGCCGCTCGCCTGGTCGGAGTGTCCTGGCCCGTCGAGTACGGGGGGCGCAACGCCGGCCCTCTCCACCATTACATCGTCCAGGAGGAGCTGGCCCGGGCCCGGGCCCCGGAACTGGTCGGCCGCCTGGGGGTAAACCTGATCGGCCCCACCCTGCTGACCCACGGAACCGAGGAGCAGAAACAGCACTGGCTGCCCACGATCCTGCCCGCCGAGGAGCTTTTCTGCCAGTTGTTCAGCGAACCCGACGCGGGCAGCGACCTGGCTTCCCTGTCCACCCGGGCCGTCCCCGTCGAGGGGGGCTGGCGGCTCACCGGGCAGAAGGTATGGACCTCCTACGCCCAGTTCGCCGATTGGGGTCTGTGCCTGGCGCGCTCCCATCCCGATGCCCCCAAACGCCGGGGCATCACCGCCTTCATGGTGGATATGCACGCCGCCGGCGTGGACGTTCGCCCCCTGCGCCAGATCACCGACGAGTCCGACTTCAACGAGGTTTTTCTCGACGACGTTTTCGCCGCCCACGACCAGGTAATCGGTCGGCCCGGCGACGGCTGGCGGGTGTCGCAGTCCACCCTGGGGGTGGAGCGGGGCACCAACCCCCGCCAACTGGTCATCCATGTCCAGCTCGTCGAGGAGCTGTTCCGCCTGGCCGCCGAGACCGGCCAGGATCAGGATCCCCGCGTCCAGCAGGCCCTGGCCCAGGCCTTCACCGAGGTTCGCCTGTTCCAGCTCCAGAACTGGCGCACGTTGTCGAAGCTGGCCCACGGGCGCGCCCCCGGCCCGGAGGCGGCCACCGCCAAGCTGTACTGGAGCGAGATGAGCCAACGCCTGCATCGCACCGCCCTCGACGTGCTCGGCGACGACGCCCCCCTGTGGCGGGGAGACCCCCACAACCCCGGCGGGGGCCGCTGGCAGCGATCCTGGCTGTACTATCAGGCCGCGTCGATTTTTGCCGGCACCAGCGAGATACAGCGCACCATCATCGGGGAACGCACCCTGGGCCTTCCCCGGGAGCCCCGACAGGAGCACCAATGAACACCACCTTCGACACCATCGAGTACCGGCCGCCCGAAGACCCGGGCCCAACCACCACAGGCACCCACCAATGAACACCGCCTTCGACACCATCGAGTACCACGTCGAGGGGGCGGTGGCCACCGTCACCCTCGACCGCCCCGAGGTGGCCAACGCCCAGGACACCCGACTCATCGACGAACTCGACACCGCCTTCGACCTCGCCGAGGCCGACGACCGTGTCCGGGTGGTCGTCCTGGCCGCCAACGGCCGCCACTTCTCGGCCGGTCATGATCTAAAGGCTCTGGTGGGCGACGTCGAACCCGACCGGTGGCGGCGCATGCGGGCCACCCCGGAGGGCAAGTTCCACCACGAGAAGACCATGTACTTCGACCGCTGCCTGCGCATCCGGGACTTCCCCAAACCCACCATCGCCGCCGTTCACGGCAAGTGCATCGCCGCCGGGGTGATGCTGGCCTGCATGTGCGATCTGATCGTGGCCTCCGACGACGCCTCGTTCCAGAACCCGGTGCTGCGCATGACCGGGGCCGCGGTGGAGATTCTGATCGAGCCGTGGGAGATGCCAGCCCGCAAGGCCAAGGAGTTCCTGCTCACCGCCCGGACCATCACCGCGGCCGACGCCGAGAAGCTGGGCATGGTGAATCGGGTGGTGCCCCGCGACGAGCTGGCATCCACCGTCCGGGAGATGGCCGACGCCATAGCCCTGGTCCCCCCGGCCACCGCGGCGGTGGTGAAGCGATCCATCAACAAGACGCTGGAGCTGATGGGCCAAAAGGACGCCTGGGACTACCACTTCATGGCCCACCACTGGATGCACAACACCGACACCGCACTGAGCGCCCTGGACAAGCGCATGCAGAAGTCCTCGATGTCCGAGGTCTTCGCCGAACACCGCGACGACTGAGCCGTAATTGATCCCGGTACCCGAGCCCCATGCGTGAGCGGCATGATTGCCGGGGCTGCCACGGGTTGCGGCCCCCGACCCCGGTGAACAAGCCCCATGCGTGAGCCCTTGGCCGGGTTGCGGGTGCTGGATGTGGGGACTCGGATCGCGGCCCCGTTCTGTGCCGGCATCCTCGGCGAGCAGGGTGCCGAGGTGATCAAGATCGAACAACCCGATACCGGCGACCCCCTGCGCACCCTCGGCCCGTTCGCCTCCCCCGGCGAGGGGGCCGAGGCGACGAGCGAGCCCCCCTACTCCCTGTTCTGGGCGGTCGAGGGCCGGGGTCGCAAGTCGGTCACCCTGGATCTGCGCCGCCCCCGGGGCCAGGAACTGTTCCGGGAACTGGCCGCCCACGCCGACGTGCTGTGCGAGAACTTCCGGCCCGGGACCCTGGAGCGTTGGAACATCCACCCCCCGGTGCTGCCCCGCCGCCTGGTCACCGTGCGCATCAGCGTGTTCGGCCAACACGGCCCCAAGTCGCTGCGCCCCGGGCTGGACCGCAACGGGGTGGCCTACGGGGGTCTGCTCCATCTCACCGGTGAGCCCGACCGCCCTCCGGTCCGCCCCGGCGTGACCATCACCGACTACCTCACCGGGGTGTTCGCCGCCCAGGCCGCGGTCGCCCTGCTGTACCAGCGGGATGCCCGCGGTACCGGTGAGGGTGGGGTGATCGATGCCTACCTGTACGGCTCGGCGCTGCGCATCCTGGAATGGACCCACGCCGCCTACCATCACCTCGGCCTGGTGAGGAACCGTACCGGCAACCGACTCGACCACTCGGCCCCGCTGGACAACTACCCCAGCCGTGACGGCCGCTGGGTGTGCATCGCGGCCGCTCTTCAGACCAACTTCGCCCGGCTGTGTACGGCCATGGGTCGCCAGGATCTGCTCGAAGATCCCCGATTCGCCACCGCCGAGGCCCGGGCCACCAACGGCGACGAGATCAATCGGATCGTGGCCGACTGGACCTCCGGGCTCGACGCCGCCGACGTCGAGGCCCGCTGCGTGGCCCGCGACGTGCCGGTGGCCACCGCCTACGACGCCGCCGACATCGCCGCCGATCCACACATGATCGCTCGCGGCGATCTGATCGAGATCGACGATCCGGTGGTCGGTCCCCTGCGCCAGCAGGCCCCCTTCCCCCGATTCGACCACCACCCGCCGCCGGTGCCCACCGGTGCCCCCCGCCTGGGCCGGCACACCGACGAAGTGCTCTCCACCCTCTGCAAGCTGACCCCCGCCGACCTGGCCGACCTCCGGGCCGACAACATCATCTGAATGGGAACCATGCTTTGAGGCAGAGTAGGGGGATGAGAACAAGGGAGAACCATCGCCGTGGTTGACGCCCCCGTCCTCGAACCCGATATCGGACGGCTCCGCCGGGAACGGTACGCCAAGCTCCAGACCCGGATGGCGGCCGACGGCCTCGATGCCCTGGTCCTGCTCCACGCCCCCCACGTGGCCTACGCCACCGACCGCCTCCCCCGAGGGGTTGACGTCACCCACGCCTCGGCCGACCGCCCCGTAGCCGTGGTGCCGGCCGATCACCCCCGGCCCTACCTGCTGGGCGGCGACCCGACCGGACTGGACGTGGATGCCCATCCCGGCACCTGGCCCGAGATCGACGAGGGGGCCGCCGAGCTCGGGGCCCTACTCGACTCGATCCTGGGGGGGCGGGCTCGCGGCGGGCGCATCGCCATCGACCTCATGACCGGAGCCATGCGCCGCACCGGTGTGCTGGGAGCCGCCGAGATCGTGGACGCCTCGGTCACCATGTCGGCGGTGAAGCTCCACAAGACCATCGATGAGTTGGCCTGCATCCACCAGGCCCAATCCCGCACCAATCGGGCCATGACCACCGTGGCCGAAACGCTCGTCCCCGGCGTGCGCCGCAGCGAACTGGCCGGGGTGTTCCTGCGCCGCCTCCGGGAGGAGGGTATCGACACCAACATGATCGACGTCATCCTCCAACCCATGGCCCGGCGCATGGCCGACGGCCCCCGGACCACCACCGGCCATCTGGCCTTCCCCACCTGGTCGGGTGATCCCGTCTACACCGAGGGCGATCTCATCTGGGTGGACGCCGGTTGCGACTACCACGGCTACGCCTCCGATTTCGGCCGCACCTGGGTGGTGGGTCGTTCCCCCACCCCCGCCGAACAGGAGTGCTTCGAGCGGTGGCTGGCGGTCATGGATACCACCTACGCCGCCATCGTTCCCGGTGCCACCTTCGCCGAGGTGTGCGCCGCCGCCACCCGAGCCGACGCCCCCCACCAGCGCGACGGCGAGCGCCCGTGGATGCCCCACTTCTACCTGGTTCACGGTGTCGGTATCGAGAGCGCCGAGATGCCCTTTTTGGGCACCGACAACGGCCCCGACTTCGACGCGGCCCACACCCTGGAACCCGGCATGGTCATGGTGCTGGAACCGGCGATCTGGCAGGACGGCATCGGTGGTTACCGGGCCGAGGAGATCGTCGCCGTCACCGAAGGCGGCTGGATGCCCCTGGGTGCCGACCACCCCTACGATCCGTTCGTCACACCATGAACCCGAACCGCCGACACCCGCCCACCACGCCATGAACCCGAACCGCCGACACCCGCCCACCACACCATGAGCCTTAACCGCCGGCGACGGAGTCGAGTCATCGATGCCCTGGCCGCCGCGGGGATCGACCTGCTGGTGTGCGGGCGACAGGACCACATCAACTACATCACCGGTGCCCGCCAGCTCTGGACCGCCGGCACCCGCCCGTTCGGCCCGGTCTGCACCCTGAACACCACCACCGGCGAGGTGTTCCTGCTGTCCACCTGGGACGAGGGCGTCCCAGACGACATCCCCCTCGACCATCTGCACGGCATCACCTGGAACGGGTCGATCATCGCCCGCCGCCTGGCCACCACTCCCGGACTGGCCACCGCCCAGCGGATAGGGGTGGATTCCTGGTCGCCGGGCATGGCCGGGCTGCTCGGCGCGGTGGCCCCCACCGCCGAGGTGGTGCCGGCCGACGACGCACTGGCCCGGGCCCGTCGCACCAAGCTGGCTGCCGAGGTGGACGCCATCCGAGCCGCCTGTGCGGTGGCCGCCGCCGGCGTGGCTACGGCCCTGGCTCATCCCGGCCCCGACTCCGAACGACTGGCCGCCGGGGTGGAGGCCATGGCCCGGGCCGGGTCGTCCACCCCCGCCGGCGAGCCCCGGGTCGAAGGCTCGACCGCCGACTTCGGCTGCATCCGGTCCCACTACGAGGGCGGTCTGGGTCGCACCACCGGCGGCGACCCCGAGCTCACCGCCGACCTGGTCCGAGCCTGCGTTCCCGGGGCCACCGCGGCCGATCTGCGCCGAGCCGCCCCCGATGCCGACTGGCTGGTGCGAGGATGCGGCATGGGCCACGAGCCGCCGGTGATCGACTCCCGCTACGGTACCGGTGAGTCGCTGGAGGCGGCCATGGTGCTGAGCGTGGGTGTCCACACCGGGGCCGACCATCGGCGCGACATAGTTCTGGTCACCGAAACCACCCCCGAGATCCTCTCCCCGGAGGCAGCATGAGCATCGACTCCCTCATCCACGACGCCGACAAGCACCGGACGACGCCACCGCGGTTGGCCGCCGAGAGCACCGACTACGACGCCTACGACGCCGACAACCACCTCTACGAGCCGGTGGACTCCTTCACCCGCCACCTGCCCGAGCGGTACCGCCCCGCCATCCGCTACGTGGAGGTGGACGGCCGCACCAAGATCGCCATAAAGAATCGGATCAGCGAGTACATCCCCAACCCCACCTTCGAGGTGGTGGCCGCCCCCGGGGCCTGGGAGGAGTACTACCGGGGCAACAACCCCGACGGGAAGACCCTGCGCCAGCTCACCGGCGAACCCATCCGCTGCCTTCCGGCCTTCCGCAACCCCGAGGACCGCATCGAGCTGCTCGACGAACAGGGGGTGTACGCCACGCTGCTGTTCCCCACCCTGGCGTCGCTGCTCGAGGAGCGGATGAAGGACGACGTCGAGCTCACCCACGCGGCCATCGCCGCCTTCAACCGGTGGCTGTTGGACGAGTGGACGTTCAACCACCAGGATCGCATCTTCGCCACCCCGATCATCACCCTGCCCGACCCCCGGCGAGCCATCGACGAGCTGGAGTGGTGCGTGGCCGCCGGAGCCCGGGCGGTGCTGATCCGCCCCGCCCCGGTGCCGGGAGTGCGCGGCTCCCGCTCCATGGGCCTGCCCGAGTTCGACGACTTCTGGAACGTGGTGGAACAAACCGGGATCCTGGTCGCCTGCCACGCCTCGGACTCCGGGTACGACAGCTACGCCGGCAACTGGGAGGGCGGTCGGGACGAGTTCCTGCCCTTCAGACCCGGAGCTTTCCGCATGGTCGTCAGCCATGGCCGCCCCATCTTCGACACCATCGCCGCCATGATCTGCCACGGTCTGTTCGAGCGCCATCCCGGCGTGCGGGTGGCCTCCGTCGAGAACGGCTCCACCTGGGTGGCCCCGCTGCTGGTGGAGCTGGCCCAGGCCTACGGCAAGATGCCCCAGGAGTTCGCCGAGAATCCGGTGGACACCTTCCGCCGCCACATATCGGTCAGCCCGTTCTACGAGGAGGACATCTCCGGTCTCATCGACGACATCGGCATCGACCGGGTGCTGTTCGGCTCCGACTTCCCCCACCCCGAGGGCCTGGCCCGCCCCCTCGACTTCATCAACGAGGTGAAGGATCGCAGCCCCGAGGATCAACGCAAGGTGATGTCCACCAATCTTCAGGAACTTCTCACCCTCCGGCCAACGACATGAGCAACCAACCCAACTCTCCGAGGGACTCCGGCACTCCTTCGCACGAAGACCAACCCAACTCTCCGAGGGACTCCGGCACTCCCTCGCACGAAGACCAACCCAACTCTCCGGGGGACTCCGGCGTGTTCTCGCACGAAGACCAACCCAACTCTCCGGGGGACTCCGGCGTGTTCTCGCGCCAAGACGCCGACGAGCATTCCGAGGCCAAGCGCACCGAGGGCCTGATCGACCCGGTTGCGTTGGGGAAGTGGATGGATTCCCAGGGCATTCCCGGCCGGGGCGAGCCGATCACCAGCCGGTTCGTATCCGGTGGTGCGTCCAACGAGATATTCGAGATTCGCCGGGGCGAACATCGCTGGGCCCTGCGCCGTCCCCCCCGCAACGTGCCCGAGGGGCGCAACCAGACCATGATGCGCGAGTACCGCATTCTGGCTGCCCTGGCCGACTCCGACGTTCCCCACGCCCGGGCGGTGGGGGGCTGCGAGGATACCGAGGTCATGGGCGCGGCCTTCTACCTCATGGACTTCGTGGACGGCTGGTCACCGATCAGCAGCCCCGGCTGGCCCGAGCCCTTCGCCTCCGACCTGGATGCCCGCCCCGGCCTGGCCCACGAGCTGGTCGATGCCATCGCCCGGCTGTCCCAGGTTGACTGGAAGGCCGGCGGGCTGGAGGGTCTGGGTCGCCCCGACGGTTTCCACGAGCGCCAGGTGGATCGTTGGCTGTCCCACCTGAGCCGGTTCAAGTTCCGCGACATCCCCGGCCTCGACGAGGCCGCCGCCTGGTTGCGGGGTCGCATCCCCCGCAGCTACGTGCCGGGCATCATGCACGGCGACTACCAGTTCGCCAACGTAATGTTCCATCACGGCGCCCCCGCCCGCATGGCCGCCATCGTCGATTGGGAGATGGGCACCGTGGGCGACCCATTGCTCGACCTCGCCTGGGTGGTCATGAACTGGCCCACCGACGAGGCCTCCCGCCCCACCGTGGGCTACGTCGACTACCAGGGCCTGCCCCTTCGCGACGACCTCCTGGAACGCTACGCCACCACGTCGGGCCGCGACGTGGACGAGATCGACTACTACGTGATCCTGGCCCGCTTCAAACTGGCCATCGTCCTCGAAGGCGGCTACGCCCGCTACGTATCCGGAGGAGCCGACAACCCCCGCATGCAAGCCTTCGGCCAAATCGTCCTCGACCTAGCCCAAGACGCCGCCACCCTCACCCACACCACCAACCTCTAGCGAAGCCGACCGCCGTCAGGGGCGATTGCCAGGGATGCTGTCACAGATGTTGATATGGTGGTGACGTGAGAAAGCGAGTCAGCAGAAGTAAGCGTGCGCCTGAAAGGATCGAGCGGCCAGAGCTGCCCCTAACGGTGCTGCTCAAGAAGTCCACAACAGGCCGAGCAGCCAAGAAGTTGTATGTACCACTGGCCGACAAGAGCCGCGATCGCAAGTCTACGGGCCGCAGCGTGGGAGAGTACATCAGCGGCAAGGTGTATATGAACGACATCGAAAGCTCCTGTTGGATGACGAAGAGATACTACATAGGCACCTACCACGATATTAGCGTTAAGCACCTGGACAGGTACCTGGCCAAGTTTGTCGGAAGGGATAACCAGCGGAATTTGCACACACTGAATCAGATAGAGGCTATGGAAGCCAGGATAGCCGGTAGTATACTTACGTACAAAAAACTAATGTCGAAGGCTGCATGACATGGCGGACAACTTCTACTTACATCAAGCTAGGGAGCGCAAACAAGACGAGTTCTATACACAACTCACGGACATTGAAAAAGAATTAAATCACTATAAACCACATTTTAAGGATAAGGTTGTATATTGTAATTGTGATGATCCTCGTATAAGTAATTTTTTTGTTTATTTCTCACTAAACTTCAAGGAGCTGGGTCTAAAAAAGTTAATGACTACATGCTATAAGAGCCAAACTCCTGATCTATTTAGTCAGCATAATTACGAAAAGTCAATTTATTTAGAATACTTTGGAACTCAGAATGAAAATGGTGTGCCAGATCAAGATGAAATTGATGTTCATTACCTAAATGGTGACGGTGACTTTAGAAGCAATGAATGTATTGAGCTTCTCAGGAGTGCCGACATCGTTGTTACAAACCCTCCATTTTCACTGTTTCAAGAGTACATCATCCAGTTGATTGAAGAGAATAAAGATTTCCTAATTCTTGGACAACAAAACGCTATTACCTATAAAGAAGTGTATGGTTATATTAAAGACAAAAAGGTTTGGTTAGGGGTAGACAATGGAGGGACAAAATGGTTTGAAGTGAGTCCTGACTACGAAATAACTACAAAAAGTCGTCAGAAATACGAAGATGGCAAAAAGTACTTTAGTATGGGCAGCATCAATTGGTTCACAAACCTCGATCATGCTAAAAGACACGAAGAACTAATTCTTTACAAAACCTATACACCTGATGAATATCCCAGGTATGACAACTACGATGCTATAGAAGTAAGTCCATATGCACACATACCTGTTGATTATGATGGTGAGATGGGTGTCCCCATAACCTTCTTGAGCAAACTCAACCCCAATCAGTTTGAAATAGTACGATTTCGAAAAGGTGAAGATGGCAAAGACTTGAGCGTTAACGGAAAGTCCAAGTATTTTAGAATTGTCATTAAGAGAAAGAAGCTTTAGTGGATATTGAGCTTGCGGAGATCACAGTAGAGGCCCTTGTGGAAGGGTATCACGATGACAGCCAAACCGGTGGTGGTGTAGTCGGCTATAGTGGCAAGCTTGACATACGCCCTCCATTTCAGCGCGAGTTTGTCTACAATGACAATCAACGGGCAGCAGTTATAAATACCATTATCAAAGGGTTCCCACTCAATGTTATGTACTGGTCTGACAGAGGTGATGGTACTTACGAGATCATTGATGGCCAGCAACGCACCATATCAATAGCACAGTACGTTGAAAAGGAATTTTCCTATGAGATGCGGTACTTTCACAATTTGCCCGCTGACAAACGTGACAAAATACTAAACTATAAGCTAATGGTATATATTTGTAGTGGCACAGACAGTGAAAAGTTAGACTGGTTCAAAACAATCAACATTGCTGGAGCAAAGCTTACCAATCAAGAGCTCCGTAATGCCGTCTATGCTGGTTCATGGGTTTCCGATGCCAAGCGATATTTTAGTAAGACTGGCGGTCCTGCCCACAACATTGGACAGGATTATATGACTGGTTCACCGATAAGGCAAGAATATTTGGAAACTGTATTGAAATGGATCAGTAATGACAACATTGAGGACTATATGGGCACACACCAGCATGATGAAAATGCAAAATCACTATGGGAATACTACATTTCCATAATTAACTGGATAAAAGCACATTTTGAGACTAGGAAATCATTGATGCCCGGCACATCTTGGGGTATACTATACAATGATTTCAAGGACATTGAGCTCGACCCAGTTGCAATCGAAAAAGAGACTAAGCGATTAATTCAAGATGACGACGTAGAGCGGAAGAAAGGTATTTATGAATACCTGCTCCGAGGAGATGAGAAGCATTTGAATATACGGATATTCACTGACTCGATAAAACAGAAGGTCTACGAGAAACAGGGTGGCAGATGTGCCATCTGTGGTGACTCATTCGATATCTCGAAGATGGAGGCCGACCACATAATGCCATGGTCTCAGGGCGGCAGGACAATAGAGGAAAATTGTCAGATGCTATGCAAAAACGATAATAGAAGAAAAGCAGCACAATAAACTGTAAGATGAGAGCAACTAAGCATCTGACTTTGCCGATGGCACCAAAAGCACAAGTAAAGGCAATATTAGTGACTCAAGTTATATAATTTTCTACTATAGATTAGAAATAATGTCATCTCTAGTTACAAATTGTGCTTTATCCCGTAGTGCTCGCTTAACTCGTTTCGTTTTTTTGCCTCTTATGAGAGCATGAGCAGAATTTTCAAGAATTGGATCTCTCACAACTTCTTGTCCAAGTTCTCTAGCCTCAACACACTTTATCTTAGCAATACCTGCCCCATCCTTCATAGTTATTGACCTACTTTGTTGGATACTAGCAATATCAACAGACATCTCAAAACTCGAAAATGCTGCCGAAGAAACTCTACCATTTTGTAGGATATGATCCGGATGTATACGTCGCCATAGGAACTCGTTATCATCAATGTCGGCATGTATTGTCAAACTAATCAAGCTCCAATTGTTGTGATTTTATACCTAAGTAGTCTCCAAATTCTGCCGTTCCTGAGGCGAGCTATGTGCTCTGTTTCCTTACCAGATGGGTTAGATATAAAGATAATTGCTGGACCCTCAGGTGGTATTTCGACTTCGATTTCAAACCCAGCACCCATCCATTCAAGTTGCAAGCCACCGTCGGGTGTAGGAACAATATCAGGCCGCGGGCCATTGATTCCGATGTCCCCCAACACTCCCAAAGCTCTCCAGAAAGCTGAATCATGAACTGGTTGTTCACCATATCCATTCCAGTTTTCACCTAAACTTAATAACTCACGCATTTGTGTCACAGCCTCTTTGAACCAAGGAGGATAAGGACTGAGTTCAGGATGGTAAAAAAGAGAGGGTGTTATTGTCTGAGTATGTCCTCCCTGTCTACCTACTCCTGAGCTTGCCTCTATTCTCAGTTTGGAGGATTTTTGATAAGTGTATGTACCAGGGAATGAGGCTTGAAGTGTTGTCATTATTTGATCCGTTTCCATTTATTATGAGCATATGGAGTGGTTACTGAGGTAAATCCTCTGACAATCCACTCATGAGCAATATCCATAAAGTTCAAAGCACTTTCAAAATCTTCTGAAGATAGAAGTCCTCTCGCAGTTAAGCTAAGTTCTAGCTGCTTCTCCCCAGTTAGGCTACTTGATGACCAGCTTTCAATTTGTAACCAACCCACCTTATCTGGAAAGTGATAGTGCAAGAAAATAACTTCAGGGTTAGCAAAGGAAAGGAACTCATCGCTCAAGCACCCGCTCAATGGAGCTATAAAAGTAGGAGTGTTTTCACTAGAGGACCACCCCTTATCACTACCTATGTGATTGACATAAGTAACCTCACAGATTGATGGCGAAGGCATCGGCAAGCCCAAATCACCAATTACTTCTGATAGCTGTGACCATGTATTAATGAACGAAGTGCGAATTGTGCTGTAACGTGGGTAGGTATCATCTTGTCCACCCTTTTGCCAGTTTACAGCGAGTCGGTCCTGTTGAATTTGCAGCACGCGATTGCCAGCATCGTTGTAAAGCCACAGTCGAGGTGTCTCAATCATCTGACTCGTATCAACTTCTACGTCGATGTTGCCCTGCCCAGGGCTCATCCTGGCCAAGGGAGGTCGCTCTTCTACATGAGGCAGGTCTTGAGACCATTGTGATGCAATCGTGGCCAGGTCAAGGAATCCGAATCCGATGTCATCCTCAAACTGTACCGCCAACACAACTTCAACCAGCGGCGGCTGCTCGTATTCCGGAAGCGGCTGATCTTGCCAGGGCACCGTGTGAATCATAGCGAAGTCGCTCCGTTCCGCAAGGGAGCATTCTAGATTTGTCGGGTCAAGCACCGCTGGACCGTGAGCTGCCCACCCCGTGCAGCACGCATCGTGAATTTGGGGGATGGCGAACTCCACTGGTGGTCGCGACGGATCCGGAAGCCGCGGCCGCCTTACACCTCCCAGATCACCGGCAGGGCGGCGGGGGCTCGGAAGGCCAGTCCGGTGATGGTGGGGGGATCGGACTCGGGGTCGAGGCGCAGGCCTGGGAGTCGATCCAGCAGGCGTTCCAGAACGGCGCGCATCTCCATCCGGGCCAGATGAATACCGAGGCACAGGTGCGGTCCGGTGGCGAAGGCCATGTGGGGCTTTTGCTCTCGAAAGACGTCGAACCGGTCGGGGTCGAGCCAGCGGGAGGGGTCGTGGTTGGCCGCCCCCAGAGACGTGTTGACTGCGGCTCCGGCGGCGATCCGGTTGCCCTCCACCTCGGCGTCGACCACCGCGGTGCGAGAGATACCGGTGAGCGGCGGTTCCCACCGCAGGGCCTCCTCCACCGCGGCCGTCACCAGCGACCGGTCGGCTCGAACCGCCTCGAGCTGAGCCTGATCGGACAGCAACCCCACCATCATGTTGCTGGCCGCCCGGTAGGTGGTCTCCGCCCCGGCGGGCAGCAGCAACCGGCAGAAGGCGATGATCTCGTCGTTGGTGAGCCGCTGGCCGTCCAACTCGGCTTGGGCCAGCAGGCTGATCAGGTCCTGCCGGGGCTCGGCCCGACGCTCCTCCACCACCGGTTCCAGATAGGCGTACAGCCACTGCGACGCCGCGAACCCCCGCTCGATCTCGGTGGCCATGTTGGTGATCTCCACCGCCCGTCGGTAGAAGGCGGGGAGATCGGCCTCGGGAAGGCCGAGAGCAATGGCGATCACATGCACCGGGAACACGAACATGAGCTCGGCCACCAGATCGGCCCGGCCTCTGTCCACGAAGGCATCGATGTAGTGGTTCAGCACCGGAACGACGATCTCGTGCTCCCACCGCTCCATCTCCCGACGGGTGAAGGCCTGCTGGATCAACCGGCGATACCGCCCGTGCTCGGGTTCGTCCATCTCCAGGATCGTGTGGCCCATCACCAAGCCCATCGAGTCGGCGTAGCCGGCCGACGAGAACGTGGCCCCGTCCCGCAGCACCGCCTCCACTCCGTCGTACGACAAAACGTTGGCGATCTCCCGGTCGCCCGCCAGCAGGTCGGACACGTTCACCGTGCCGGTGATGTTCGCCATGCTGCCCCGATAAATCGGCCCCCGAGCCAGAAGATCGGCGTAAACCCGATAGGGGTTGATGGAATTGTCGGAACCCTGGGCCTGATCGAAGGCATCGAAGGGGTCGTACCCTTCGTCACCGGGTTCGGGAGCCCGGGCGGCCGCTAGTATCTCGCCGGGTGTCATCTCGAACCTCATGCAGAGCACCTCATGCCGAGCAACTGTAAGTCCGACCCGAGGAGTGCGGTAATCCCATGGCCATCGATTTCTCCGTAGAGCCCGAGTTCCAGGAAAAGCTCGACTGGATGGACAAGTTCGTCACCGACGAGATCGAGCCCATCGACCTCTACTTCCGGGGCGAGGTCAACCCCTTCGACCGCACCAACCAGACGGCCAACGCCCTCATCGGTCCACTCCAGAAGCAGGTGCAGGATCAGGGTCTGTGGGCCTGCCATCTCGGCCCCCACCTGGGCGGCCCGGGCTACGGCCAGGTGAAGCTGGCCCTGATGAACGAGATCCTGGGCCGGGCCCTGTGGGCCCAGGTGGTGTTCGGCTGCCAGGCCCCCGACTCGGGCAACGCCGAGATCATCGCCCACTACGGAACCGACGAGCAGAAGAAGCTCTACCTGCGGCCCCTGCTCGACGGCAGGATCTCGTCCACCTATGCCATGACCGAGCCCCAGGGCGGCTCCGACCCCAACTACTTCACCTGCCGGGCCCACCGCGACGGCGACGAATGGGTCGTCAACGGCGAGAAGTGGTTCGCCTCCAACTTCCGCTACGCCACGTTCATGATCGTCATGGTCGTAACCAACCCCGACGTGCCGGTGTACAGGGGGTCGTCCATGATGCTGGTGCCCACCGACGCCCCGGGGATCGAGGTGGTGGCCAACGTCGGGCTGGGTACCGAGCCGCTCGACCACGGCGACCATGCCCACCTTCGGTTCAACGAGGTTCGGGTGCCGGCCGAGAACCTATTGGGGGACGAGGGGGCGGGCTTCAAGATCGCCCAGACCCGCCTGGGCGGCGGTCGGGTGCATCACGGGATGCGCTCGGTGGGGATGGCCCAGCGGGCCCTGGACATGATGTGCGAGCGGGTGCTGTCGAGGGAGACCAAGGGCTCCCTGGTCGGCGAGAAGCAGTCCATCCAGCACTGGATCGCCGACTCGTGGATCCAGATCCAGCAGTTCCGCCTCCAGGTGCTGCACTGCGCCTGGCTGATCGACAGCGAGGGCGACTACGCCAGGATCCGCCAGCACATCGCCGGGGTCAAGGTGGCCACCCCCAAGGTGCTGATCGACGTGGTTTATCGGGCCATGCACGCCCACGGCTCCCTCGGGGTGTCCAACCTCATGCCCCTCACCTCGATGTGGCTGTCCGGGCCGGTCATGGGCATCGCCGACGGCCCCACCGAGGTCCACAAGGACACCATCGCCAAGCAGATCCTCAAGAGTTGCTCGGCCTCCGACGGCCCGTTCCCCTCCCAGCACCTCCCCACCCGCATCGCCAACGCCCGCTCCTACATCGAATCCCGCATCGAGCACGAGATAGCCAACCTCTGAACGCCCGATACCGCGGCACGCCCTCCGGTCGAATCCCGCATCGAGCACGAGATAGCCAACCTCTGAACGCCCGATACCGCGGCACGCCCTCCGGTCGAATCCCGCATCGAGAACGAGATGGCCAACGGCCATGAACATTAACTAGGGGGTACCGGAGCCGAGAAGCGTCTTAGAAGTGTTGTGCCCCCCGGGCGGACCCGGGGGGCACAACTGATTGGGTTTGGGTTTTGGGATCTTGTTATTGGTTGCAGACGTCGACGGCCAGGTCCGCGGGAGCATCGCCGTAGTCAGTGCCCCGCAGACGGCGACATTCCTCGGTGAGCGCGGTTTTGAACTCGTCGAGATGCATGGCGGCAAGAGCGTCGCCGGCTTTTTGGCGGGCTATGGCCTCGCGACGGGAATAGGGCAAAGAACAAGTGTCGGCCACACCGTCGCCATCCGAGTCGAGGGGGTAGGTGGTGGGGCCTCCCAAAGAACGATTGGCGCAGTAGCCGGGGCCGGTGATGATCCCCGAGTAGTAGGGGC
Source organism: Acidimicrobiales bacterium (assembly GCA_965115985.1). Lineage (GTDB taxonomy): Bacteria > Actinomycetota > Acidimicrobiia > Acidimicrobiales > Bin134 > Poriferisocius. The sequence continues at coordinate 2,224,337 of OZ220474.1, read as the reverse complement.
CACCATCGTTGATCGGTGCGTACCCCGGAGCGGCCAGCGTATCGCCTCCGCAGGACTGATCACCGTCATCTTCGGCGCACGCCGCGTTCACCAGTGCTCGATATTGGTCGGGATAACGGTTGGCCAGGGTGACCACCGCGTTTTGGCGAGCTATGGCTTCTCGACGGGTATAGGGCAACGAGCAGGTGTCGGCCACACCGTCGCCGTCACCGTCGAGAGCGAACAAGCGAGCCCCGCCCAACGACCGGTCGGCGCAGAAATCGGGGCCATCGACCACCCCGGAGTAGTAGCCTTCGCCCACCGGCGGAGCCGCAGTAGGCACCACCGGATCGGAAGTGGTCACCGAACCGTCGCCGAGAGCGTTGGCGGCTCTCACCTCGAATATGTAGGCCACCGCGCCGGTGCCGGTGTCCAAACCGGTCAAGCTCACACTGTCGGCATCGGCGGCCATCATGATCCAATCGCCGTAATCGCCGACCCCGATCCTGGTTCGGTAGTGCCAACCGGTTATCGCCGAGCCGCCGTCGCCGGTCGAGGCCCACGACAAGGTGATCTCCCCGTCACCGGCGGTCACGGTCACCGTCGGGGCTGATGGAACCGCCGCGGGGGTGGCCGACTCGGTGGCTACCGCTCCGTTGCCCATCTCATTGGTGGCTCGCACCTCGAAGGTGTAGGCCGTCCCGTTGACCAAGTCGGAAACGACATGGCCGGCGGCATCGGGAGCCAGATCCACCCACTCGCCGTCACCGGTCCGCACATGCCAGCCGGTGACCGCCGAACCGTTGTCACCGTTGGAGGTCCACGACAGGGTAACCATCTCGTCACCGACCTGAGCAGTCACCGTCGGAGCGGGGGGCACTCCTGCGGGGGTGGCCGACTCGGTGGCAGCTTCGCCGGCACCAACCGCGTTCACCGCCCGCACCCCGAAGGTGTAGGCCGTCCCGTTGCCGAGGTTGAGTATCGACACGGTGTTGGCCTCGGAGGCGGCCAGATCGGCCCATTCGCCGTCGCCGGTGCGGGACTGCCAACCGGTGATCGTCGAGCCACCGTCACCGTTGGGGGTCCACGACAGCACCACCGCCATGTCACCGGCCTCGGCGACCAGCGTCGGCGCGGGAGGCACCACCGCGGGTGTCGCCGACGCGGATCCGGCCGCACCGGCTCCCATGGCGTTCATCGCCCGCACCTCGAAGGTGTAGACCACTCCGTTGATCAAATCGGTGACGGTGTGACCGGTGGTGGCCGCGTCGCTGTCGGCAACGTCGATCCACGTCCCGAAGGCACCATCGCCCCGGCGTTGGCGGTACTGCCAACTCGTGGTGGGCAATGCCCAGGTGGCCTCGCCGGGCTCACCGGCGCTGCCCGCGGTCCACGACAACATCACCTGGGCGTCGCCGCGGGCCGCGGTGACCGAGGTGGGTTGGGGCGGGGTGGTGGACGGGGTGACGGTGTCGGACTCGAACTCGAATCCCTTGACCTGATCGTTGGCGGTCACCGCTCGCACCGCGAATTGATAGCCAATCCCGTTGGACAGTCCGGTCACGGTATGAGTGGCGGTGGCGGAGCCGCTGTTTTCGATGTCGGTCCACGCTCCATAACCGCCGTCGCCCTGGCGTTGACGGTACTGCCAAGCGGTGATCGTGCTACCACCGGAGGCGGCCCCGGCCCAAGACAACACCACCACGGTGTCACCGGCGCGAGCGCTCAGCGTTCCCGCGGTGGGGGCACCTATGGGCACCACCGCGGAGGTCTCCACATGGGGACCCGACCCGTAGGCGTTCACCGCTCGCACCTGGAAGGTGTAGCCGACGCCGTTCTCCAGGTTGCGCACCACCGCGCCGGTTTCCGCCGACGGGCGCACGTCGTCCACGTCCGCGGTGGCCGCCACCGTGGTACCCAGAGCCTCCCAGCCCTCCCAGGGCTCGCCGGCGCGCTTTTTGCGAACCTCGTAACCCACCACCCGGTTGCCATGGTTCTGCGAGGGTTTGCCCACTCTGAACGAGACCCGGGCATCACCGGCCTCGACCAACGCCCGCACCGGAGCCGAGGGCACCCGACCCGGGGTCACCGGCAACGTCTGAGCGGCGGCCCCTTCGCCGATGGCGTTCACCGCTCTGACCCTGAACGTGTAGGCGGTGCCGTTGGTCAACCCCGACACGACCGCGGAGGTGGCGGCGGGGCCACCGGGCACGTCCTTCCAATCCTCCTCTGCATCACAATCGGTGGAGAAGTCGCAGTACTGCCACTTGGTGATCGCCGGGCCGCCGCTGCCCGCCGACGTCCAGGTAAGGGTCACCTGTCGGTCACCGCCTTGTGCGTTCAAACCCGCCGGGGCCGGAGGAGCGACCCCAGGGGTGACCGGCCCCGACTCCAGTGCTATGCCGGGCAGCGAGCCCAGTGCGGCGCGGATCCTGAACCGATGCACCAAACCGTTGCCGAGACCGTCGATTTCGAGTTCTTGACTGTCGTTGAACTGCTCGCCGTGGTTGACGAACGTCCACTCCCCCCAGTCGCCGTCTCCGACCTTGTAGGAATACTCCCAACCGATGGTACCCCCGAGGTTGCCCATTTGGCTCCTGGTCGAGATCGCGGAATCGGCCGCGGCGGTGTCCCTGAGGCTCAGGGTCACCTTGCTGGTCCCCGCCTTGGCGTGAAGAACGGGAAGAGCCGCAGTGGGGGCACCGGTCGAGCCGCCCCCCGAGCCGAGGATCGAGCCGCCGCCGGGCACTGGCGGTCCACCGTAAACGAAAGCGGGACTCTCGGTGGCCGGACCCGGACCGTTGTCGTTGGTATGGCGCGCCCTCACTTGATACGTCTCGCCTATCTCGAATTCATCAATCCAGTTCTCCCAAGACTGGACCCCGGTGCCCGCTGTGCGTTTCATCCACGGACCCCACGAACCATCCCCTACCTTCCAGGAATACTCCTGTCCGGAACCCCAATAAGCAGTGGTGTCATGCCCGCCCAACATCAAAACCCGAGGCTGACCACCGGTGCTCGGGGAATCCACATAATAAGCTATGGTTACCCAAAAGGGCGCGCCCGGAGGACGCTGCAACCCGCCAAGTTTCACTCTTGTCACCGACGACTGGAAGCCCCTGCCGAAACTATTCTCTGCCCTCAGGACAAAATAATAATCATTGGTAAAACCAGGATTAGTATAACTCCAATCAGGATCTTGAATAGTAATATCCCAATTAGGCCTGCCAGCAGGCCATATAGTAATATACTCATCTTCCATGGTGCTGGGAATCGTGACCGTGCTCAACCCGGCACACTCCTCCTCAGTTGTGGTATCCACTACTGAGGAGTTCGCCTTACCCGTGCTGTCGCAAAGGTAAGTCCATTTTGTCTTAGTAGCCAAAGTGTCCAAAGTGGTAGCCCACTTGTACTCCCAGCCGGTGATCGGGGAACCACCATCGCTGCCGGAAGTCCACGACAAAACAAACCTCGGCAAACCCAAGCGCGCATCCCAGTTGACCTGCCCGAAGAACTCCGACGGAGCCGAGGGCACCGTACCCGGATACAAAGCCTTGGGAGTCTCCACATAAGGACCTGCGCCGTACCGGTTCACCGCCCGGACCCTGAACCAGTAAGGCGTACCCGCAGTCAACCCGGTGACCTTATAGGTTCTGGAACCCTCAAAATCCAGTGTGGCCATGACGAGAGGATCATTGGTTTGAAAGGTCTGGTCACCAGGTATGGCGATCCATTGTCCCCACTGGCCGTCACCGATTTTCTGCTGATACTCGTAACGAATCAAAGGCGAACCCCCGTCGTCCAACTCATCGTCGGCATCGCGGGGCCCCGACCACTGCAAGGTGATGAAGTCCTCCCCCGGGGTCTGCGTGAACCAAGGCTCATCATCTTCGTTGAGACCGGTCGGTACGGCACCGGGAAAGCTGCCGGGTTGGACGATGGCGCTCTCAGAGGACGCGGTGCCGGTGCCGTTGATGTTGACCGCGCGAACCTGGAACCGGTAGTCCTTGGTGTTGTCCAAACCGGTCACCACGTAAGAAGTGGTGCCTGCACCGCTGCCGGCGATCCTGGTCCACGGTGTACCGGAGGTAATGCCGGTGTCGGTGTCCGCGCCTCGGTAGTCCCAGGCAATGATGGGTGAGCCTCCGTCGCTGCTCGGCGACCACGACAAGGTGACCGACTCGTCGCCCGGTGTCGCTCTGACTTCTTGAGGGCGGCCCGGTGTACCCGAGGCCACGACGGGTTCGGTCTCGGCGGCGGGGCCGGCACCGTTGGCGTTGACGGCGCGCAGCTTGAACCGGTAGGTAGTCCCGTTGGCCAAACCCTTGACGACGAACTCTTCCCAACCTCTATCGGAATCGGGGATTACGTTCCAGGAAGTCCAATCCTCGTCGCCGGTCTTTTGCTGGTAGTCGTAACGCGTTATCGCAGTCCACCCGGTTTCCGCGGCACTCCCATCAGCAGTGCTGCGCTGCGTCCAGTTCAGGGTGATCTGCGAGTCTCCCGGAGTGGCCTTCAAACCCCCCGGAGCCTGAGGCAAGCCGGTGGGAGTGACACCGTTGGACGTGTCGGTGCCGACTCCTTTGCGGCCCGCGGCGTTAACCGCCCGGATCTTGAAAATATAGCGTTTACCGTTGCTCAGCCCGGTAACGGTGTAGGAAGTGGTGGAACCGGTGCTTCCCGGAATCGGGTACCACACCCCCAGAGGGGTCTCGGACCCCGCAGCACCCTGGGAGTAAGTATATTCATAGCGCACAATCGGACTGCCACCGTCATCAGTCGGAGCACTCCACGTCAACATCACCCGACCGAAACCGGCCACCGCATTGTCCACCGAAACCTCCGACGGCCCCGCCTCCTGCGCGCCGGTATAGCCAACCGGCACCAACACCGTGGCCAGCAACACCACAACCACCCCCACAGCCGACCGGCGGAACCGCACGCAGCCCGCCGAAGCTCGCACAAGTCTCCGCACGCAGCCAGAGACACGACCCGAAAACCAAGACCAGATCACGGAGCGATTGTCGCCCCCCCCCCCCCCCCGTCAAGTCTTTGGATCAAAAACAAGTCTTCTGATGCCTCCCCGGACAAGACCAGGGGCGAACACGCACACCGGCGCGCCGATGATGATCCGACCTCGGACAAGACCAGGGGCGAACACGGTCTGGGTACCGGAGCCAAGAAACGCTTCAGACAGTGTTGTGCTCCCAGGTTAACCTGGGGGCACAGACGAGCGATCCCACAAGCCGGCATCGCCCTCGGCCCGCCACCGGTGCCACCACTTGTACTCAGTCGCCCGGGACACGCTCATCCGAGTGGCCGCATGAGCCACGGGCATTACATCAGCTCTTGGTGGGAACCCGTCCGAAAATGTAGGCCAACCCCACGGCCCCCAGCCCGATCACCACTGCCCGCCACAGCCACGATTCCAGCGCCAGGCCCGAACTCAACCCCACCGCGGTCACGATCATCGCTCCGGCTATCACCTTCGCTCGCCGAGGCATGCCCAACCCCGATCGATAGTCGGCCACCAACCGGCCCACCCCGGGCAGTCCCAGCACCCATCGTTCCAGCCGTTCGTTGGAGCGCGAGAAGGCCGCGGCCGCCATGGTGAAGAAAATCGTGGACGGCAGACCCGGCACGATCACCCCCAGGGCCCCCACCGCCACGCACACCAGCCCGACCACGACCCACAGCAACCGCACCAGCGGGTTGCGAGCCACCCGGGAGCGACGAGGTGCCGCGGGATCGCCGGGTTCAGCCGGCGAGTTCGGCGAGGTCACCGACGGTCAGGTAGCACAGCAGCACGATCACCGCCGCGTTCACCATGCTCACCGGCCACTTCAACCTATGGTCGGCCCGCCAGAACCGCCGGATGCTCAGCCCGTTGAACACGATGGCCACCACCCCGATCACCACCCCGATCACCGGCCCCACCACGCCGGACAACCCGAGCACCGGCAGCACAAACGGGAACACCAGGTAGGTCAGCAGGCACCGAGTGCCCGATATCACCATCGAGCGGCTGAACTGTCGTTCGGCGGTGCGGGCGGCCTCGACCTCGGCCGGTGCGGTCTCAACGGTCATTACCCACCCAGTCTCCCACCCCCACCCCCACCCCGCCTACCCTAACCGGCATCGCGAGAGCCCCCCATCAGGTGTCCACAAGGAGTATGGAGCTCGCACGGACATCCCCCCCACCCCCCCCCCCCACCCCCCGGAGTCAGGTGTCCACCGAATCGGGGCTGCTCCGGAACCGCCCGGCGGTGGGCGGCTACGATGCCTGTTGATGCGTGTACGGGTGGACGAGGAGGCCTGTCAGGGGCATGGGCGGTGCTACGTGCTGGGGCCCGATCTGTTCGAGGCCGACGACGACGGCTACTGCCGGCCCACCCATGAGCGGGGCGTTCCTCCCGATCTGGTCGACCAGGCTCGGCGGGCCATGGGCAACTGTCCCGAGGATGCCATAATCCTGGTGGAGGAGACCCGATGACCAAGTACTCGCTGGAACCCCCCGAGATAGCCCGCAACCCTCACGACACCTACCGGAAGCTGCGCGACCACGCCCCGGTGACCGAGCTGGGCGGTCGCGGCCACGTCGGGGCGATCACCCTGAGCCGCCACGCCGATGTGGTTCATGCCCTGCGCACCCCCGAGGTGTTCTCGTCCGATCCCGCCTCGGTGGACATCGGCAACACCCGACCCCTGGTGCCCCTCCAGATCGACCCGCCCCACCACCGCAAGCATCGCAAGGCGCTCGATCCGCTGTTCTCCCCCAAGCAGATGGCCAAGTACGAACCCCGGGTGCGGGAGTTGATCCGGGAGTTGGTGGACGAGGTGGCCGACGACGGCCACTGCAACTTCCACCACGCCATCGCCGAGCCCCTGCCGTCCACCATCTTCTTGGAGCTGCTGGGCCTGCCGGTGAGCCGGGTGGACGAGTTCCTGGCCCTCAAGGACGGCATCATCCGCCCACCGGCCCGCTCGTGGGAGGAGCGCCGGGAGATGGTGGCCGCCACCGGCCAGAAGATCTACGCCGTCCTCGAAGAAGTGGTGGAGGCCCGCATGGCCGAGCGCCAGGACGACTTCCTGTCCACCATCCTCGACGCCACCGTGGACGGCCGGCCCCTCGCCCGGGACGACGTGGTGGACATCGGCTACCTGTTCTTTCTGGCCGGGCTCGACACCGTGTCCGCCTCGCTGGAGTGCATGGTGGCGTTTCTGGCCCAGAACCCCGACCACCGGCAACAACTGGTGGACGACCCCGGGATCATCCCCCACGCGGTGGAGGAGATGCTGCGCCACGAGAGCCCGGTGGCCAGCTCCGCTCGCATCACCGCGGTGGATACCGAGGTGAGCGGCTGTCCCATTGCCGCCGGCACCCGCATCCACCTGCTGATGGGCTCGGCCAACACCGACGAGCGGGCCTGGGACGAACCCGACAAGGTGGATTTCGACCGGGAGTCCAACAAGCACATGGCCTTCGGGGCCGGCATCCACCGCTGCCTGGGCTCCCATCTGGCCCGCATGGAGCTTCGGGTGACCCTCGAGGAGTGGCACGCCCGGGTGCCCGACTACCGCCTGGCCGACGGCCTGGAGCTGAGGTTCAGCCAGGGCATACGCCAGATCGACAACCTGGAGCTGGTCTGGTGAACGACCCGACGAACCCCCATCCCCCCAACCTTCCCCTCGACGACGTCCGGGTGATCGAGGTGGCCAGTTGGACATTCGTGCCCTCCGGCGGGTCGGTGCTGGTGGACTGGGGGGCCGAGGTCATCAAGGTCGAGCACCCGGTCACCGGCGACCCCCAGCGGGGCCTCATAACCTCCGGGCTCGTACCCGGCGGTGCCGGTGGCGTGAACTTCATGATCGAGCAGCCCAACCGGGGCAAGCGTTCCATCGGGCTGAACCTGGCCCACCCCGACGGCCGGGAGATGCTGCTCAAACTGGTCGAGACCGCCGACGTGTTCCTCACCAATTACATGCCCCCGGTACGCCGCAAGCTCCGTATCGACACCGACGATCTCCGGGAGCGCAACCCCGACATCATCATTGCCCGGGGCACCGGTCAGGGCCCCCACGGCCCCGATGCCGAGAAGGGCGGCTACGACGGGGCTTCCTTCTGGGCTCGGGGCGGAATGGGAGCCACCCTGCCCCAACGACCCGACGGCTGGCCGATGAGCCAGCCCGCCCCCGCGTTCGGCGACGTCATGGGGGGGATGGCCACCGCCGGGGCCATCGCCGCCGCCCTCTACCAGCGGGAGGTCACCGGCCGAGCCTCGACGGTGGACGTGTCACTGCTGGCCACCGCCATGTGGCAGCTCTCCCCCCTGGTGGTGGCGGCCGGACTGTTCGGACTGGAGGGCTTCCCCATGGCCGACCGCACCAAGGCCATCAACCCCGGGGTGAACAACTACCGCACCTCCGACGGTCGCTTCCTCAGCTTCATCCTGCTGCAAACCGACAAGCACTGGGCGCAGCTCTGCCACTGCATCGGCCGCCCCGACATGGCCACCGATCCCCGGTTCGTGGACATGGCCGCCCGGGCCGAGAACAACGAGGCCTGCATCGCCATCCTCGACGAGGTGTTCGGGACCCATCCCCTGGATTATTGGAAGGAGGCCCTGGCCGACTTCAAGGGGGTGTGGGTGCCGTTCCAAACCCTCGGCGAGCTGTTCGAGGATCCCCAGGTGGCGGCCAACGGCTATCTGCCCACCATGACCGCGGCCAATGGCACCGAGGTTCAGCTCGTGGCCAACCCCGCCATGTTCGACGAGCAGCCCGTTACCGTGGAGCGAGCACCCGAGCACGGCGAGCACACCGAGACCCTCCTGCTCCAAGCCGGTATCCCCTGGGACCGGATCGCCGCCATGAAGGAAGCCGGAGCAATCCTTTAGGTCCCCATGGGCCGGGCCCGGCGATGGGCCTGACAACCGGGGCGGCCTCGGATCTCGCTGCCGGCCGTGTTGTCGGCATGGCCTCAGCCGACGAGCAAAGCGGCGGCGATGGAGGCGGCGATGCGGGGCGGGTCCTGGAGAGGGCCGAAGTGGGTCAGGTCGTCGAAGCGGACCAGGGAGCCGTTGGGCAATCGTTCGGCGATCATCGGCGCAGCCAATGCGGGTGGATCGGTGCCGGGGCCGGTGGCCACGACAACCGCGGTGGCCACCTCGCCCAGGCGGGCGAACCCCTCCCCATCGGGGTTCTCGAAGATGGTGGCCTCCACCTCCCGGGGGCATTTCATCGTCACCGAGCCGTCGGGCCGCTCCCGGAAACCGTGGTCCACGTAGACCCCCAACACCTCGGGGTCGAGCAGGCTGAGCGGCGGTCGGGTCGAATAACGGTCGTGGACCGCCCGGCGGGACTCGAACGTCTCCTGTCGCTTCCGGGCGATACCGGCCAGCACGTTGACCCCACCCGGAGGGATGGTCCCGGCCGGAATGATCACCGGCTCGTACAACCAGGCCCGGTCGAAGGTGCCCGGCCGGGCCTGTTCGGCCTTGAGGACGGACGCCCCGCCCAGGGAGTGGCCCGCGGCCAGCCGGGGAGCGGGGTCGAGCGCATCGACCGCGGCCAGCACGTCGTCGGCCATCCCGTCCCAGCGGTAGTCCTCGTCGGGCGAGACCCGGCTGTCGCCATGACCCCTAAAGTCCAGCGCCCAACACCGGGCCATCGATCCCAGGACGTCGGCCACCGGCTGCCACATCCGACCGCAGAATCCGTTGGCATGGGTCAAAAGCACCGAGGGACCGTCGCCGCCCAGGTCGTGAAGCGCCACCCGGGCCCCGTTCGACGAGGCGATGAGCACAGGATCGCTCAAGGAGAACCGTTCGACGAGGCAATGAGCACAGGATCGCTCAAGGAGAACCGTTCGACGAGGCGATGAGCACAGAACCGCTCAAGGAGAACCCACGACAACGGGTGCAGTGGAGACAAGCATCCATCGGCAGGTTACGGTGGGCGACCATGAGCGACAACATCATCCTGATCGACCATCCCCGGCCCCATGTCCGACGCATCACCATGAACCGGCCCGAGAAGCGCAACAGCCTCATCCACCCGCTGCGGGGAGCCATCCTCGACGCGCTGGGCGAGGCCGATCAGGACGGCGAGGTGAAGGTCAGCATCGTCCGGGGGGCCGGCCCGTCCTTCTCCGCCGGCTACGACCTCGGCGGGGGTAACGAGGGCTACGAACTGCCCTACTACACCCCGGCCGGCGAGGGCCAGTGGCCCCGCCATGTCACCGAGGGCTGGATGAGCATCTGGGATCTGGCCAAACCGGTCATCGCCCAGGTCCACGGCTACTGCCTGGCCGGGGGCAGCGAGCTGGCCACCGGTTGCGATCTGGTGTACATGGCCGAGGACGCCAAGATGGGTTACCCCGCGGTCCGTTTCGGCGTGCCCGACATGCACTTCCACCCCTGGTTCCTGGGCATGCGCAAGGCCATGGAAATGATGCTCACCGGCGACTACGTGTCCGGCACCGAGGCGGTGGAGCGGGGCTGGGCCAACGCCGCTTTTCCCGAGGACGAACTGGAGGACGCCGTACTCGAGGTGGCCGAACGCATCGCCCAGGTACCCGCCGAACTGCTCCAGATGAACAAGCGGGTGGTGCATCGCCAGATGGAGCACATGGGCATGCGAGCCGGCATCCGAGCCGGAACCGAGTTGTGCGCACTTGGCACCCACACCCAGGCCATGGCCGATTTCGTGGCCTCCATCCAGAACAAGGGACTCACCTCCACCCTCACCGAACGCGACTCCAAGTTCGGCGACTACCGCACCAGCCACTGACCCCTTCCGCCTGCTCCCTGCCACTGCTCCAGCGCAGTCCCGTCCTATTGGGTGCAACGACTCCCTTCCCCCGGCTCCCTGCACCGAACCGGTGGAGTTGGCTAGTTTGACAAGAACCAATGTGAAGGGGGAACAACCATGAAGAGGGCATCCACGATGAGCGCTCGTTCGCTGTCGGCTGGTTCATGGAGGCTGATTCTGATCCTCGCGGTGGCGGCCCTGGTGGGCGGGGCCTGTGGCAACGCCGGCAACGACGACGAGGGTGGGACCCCGGCAACCGCCGTCGCCCCCGCCCCGGCACAACCCGATGACGACGACACCGAGCAACCGGCCCCCGCCCAACCCGACGAACCCACCGAACCCGACGACGAGACCACCCCCGCCCCGGCACAACCCGATGACGACGACACCGAGCAACCGGCCCCCGACGAGACCGCAGAGCCCACCGAACCCGAGCACCGCCACACGTTCGTGCCCATCGACGGTGTGCCCGGAGTGAACGACTCCGAGATCAAGGTCACCTCGATCGTCACCATCAGCGGAAACCTGCTGGGCACCGACATCGCCTCCTACAACGACGGCATCGAGGCCTATTTCCGGTTCGTCAACGAGACCGGCGGCATCTACGGCCGAGAGCTGGTTCTGGCCACCGAGCGCGACGACGAGATGTTCCAGAACCGGGCCCAGGCCCTGGCCATGGTGGAGGAGGACGACTCCCTGGCCGCCTTCGTCGCCACCTTGATCTTCAGCGGGGCCGACACCCTCGACGATGCCGGCGTCCCCGTGTTCGGCTGGAACATCCACAACGAGTTCGCCGACCGGCGCAACGTCTTCGGCCATATCGGCCCGAGCTGCATCGGTTGCATCCACCAGATGTTCCCCTGGATCGTCCAGGAGGTCGGTGCCACCCGGGTCGGCGTCTTCGGCTACGGCAACACCGAGAACTCCCTGCTCTGCGCCGAAGGGTACCGCGACTCCATAGAGCGCTACAGCGAGGAGACCGGCGGGATGTCGGTGGAGTTCTTCGACACCACCATCGCTTTCGGGCTGGCCGGCGGGGTCGCTCCCCAGGTGTCGGAGATCAAGGACGCCGGGGTGGACTTCATCTTCACCTGTCTCGATCTCAACGGGATGCGCACCATCGCCCAGGAGCTGGCCAAGCAGGACTACCGCGATCAGGTGGTCATGTACCACCCCAACACCTACAACCACGAGTTCGTGGCGGCCAACGCCGACCTGTTCGAGGGCGATCTGGTGTTCACCCAGTTCGTGCCGTTCGAGGCCGAGATCGACAGTGATCTCCAGCGCCGGTTCTTCGAGTACACCGAGGGCGTCGAGCTCGAGGAGCAGACCATGATCGGCTGGCTCAACGCCCACATGTTCTACGAGGGTCTGCTGGCCGCCGGACCGGGGTTCGACCGGGCCTCCCTGGTCGACGCTCTGCGCGGGTTCGATGACTACAGCCACGACGGCCTCACCAATCCCGTCGATTGGAGCCGCCAGAGCCCCCTGCCCCGGGACAATCCCGACGCCGACTACGAGTACCGCTGCCTGAGCGGCGTCCGGGTGGTGGACGGTGCCTTCGTCCAGTGGACCGGGGAGCCCGGCAAACCATGGGTGTGCTGGGAGACCATCCGGGAGGACTGGCACGCCCCCGAGGCCCTGACGTTCGCGGGTTAGCCGACCGGTAACGAGCTGAGCGGAGCCCGAGACGGCCATGACCACCCTGCCGGTGTTCGCCGCCGGGGTTCTGGGCGACACCATCAACGGGTTCACCGCGTCCACCAAGCACTCGAGCGTGTTCGCCGCCGGGGTTCTGGACGACACCATCAACGCGTTCTTCCAGGGCCTCCCGGTGGGGGCAGGGTTCGCGCTGGTGGCCATGAGCTTCGTGCTCACCTACAAGACCTCGGGCGTGTTCAACCTGGCTTTCGGGGCCCAGGCCTTCATCAGCGCGGCCACCTACTTCGAGCTTCACGTTCGTCGGGACTGGCCGATCTGGGCCGCGGCACTGGTGGCGGTGCTCCTGGTCGCCCCGGTGCTCGGCCTGCTGCTGGAACGGCTGATCTTCCGCCATACCCATGCCGCCTCCCCGGTGGCCAAGCTGGTCATCTCCCTGGGCCTTCTGGTCGCGCTGCCCGAAATGTTCAAGCTGGTGGTGGACTACGGTCGGGAGCAGCCCCTGGGGGCGGTGGGCATAATTCCCGACGGCGACACCAAGTACGACCTGTTCGGCCAGTACCCGGTGACCCGCGACGAGATCGCCGCCTTCGTGATCGTGGTCGCCGCCGCGCTGGTGCTGGCCGCCCTGTTCCGCTACACCCGCCTGGGCCTGCGCATCCGGGCGGTGGTCCAGAGTCCTCGGATGACCGAGCTGAACGGGGTCAACGCCGACTGGGTGTCCTCGGGCTCGTGGATGCTGTCGAGCTTCTTCGCCGGGCTGGCCGGTGTGCTGCTGGTGCCCATAACCCCACTGCTGGTCACGGTGCTGGAACCCCACGGCTACTTCCCGATCGTCATCTCCGCCCTGGCCGCCGCCGCGCTCGGTCGCCTGGTGAGCCTGCCCGCCGCCCTGTTCGGGGGTCTGGTCCTCGGGGTGGTCACCACCGAGATGCGCACCCATCTGCCCCGCGAAAACGTGATCCTGAACGAGTTGCGGGGCTCGGCGCTGCCCTACGTGATGCTGTTCGCCATCATCGTGTTCTGGCCCGCCATCCGCCGCCAATTCGCCGGGGCCGACCCGCTGGTCGGAGTGGCCCCACCGCCGCCGGCGCTGGCCGCGGCCGCTCGCAGCCGGGGCTTGACCATCTACACTCGGATCATGGCCCTGGTGTTCTTCGCCGGGGTGGGGATCTGGACCTTCGTCTACGCCAACAACTTCTGGATCTCCCGCATCACGCAGGCGGTGATCTTCTCCATAATCTTCTTGTCCATCGTGGTGTTCACCGGCCTGGGCGGACAGATCGCCCTGTGCCAGGTCACCTTCGCGGCTATCGGGGCTTTGGGGGCCATGCAGTTCGCCCAGCGCTGGGACGTACCGGTGCTGGTCGGCATGCTGGCGGGCGCGGCCATCGCCGCCGTGGTGGGGGCCGCGCTCAGCGTTCCGGTGATGCGGTTGGGGGGCATATGGCTGGCCATGGCCACCCTGGCGTTCGCCCTGTTCTTCAACGACGTGCTGGTCAAGTACGGGTGGGTGGGGGGTTCGCTGTTCCAGGGCCGGGGCGTGCCCCGACCCCGACTCCTCGGCATCGATTTCTCCAGCCACAAGAACTTCCTGGTCCTGTGCGTGGCCGTTCTGGTGCTGGTGAGCGTGCTGACGATCCTCCTTCGGGAGGGCAGCACCGGCATGGCCCTGCGGTCGTTGCGGGGCTCGGAGACCGCGGCAGAATCCATCGGGGTGATCCCCTGGCGGGCCCGGGTCACCGTGTTCTCGGTGTCGGCCGCCATCGCCGCCATCGGCGGGGGGCTGTTGGCCATGGAGGAGGAACAAGTCATCTACGAAGCCAACTACGACCCCCAGCTCGGACTGTTCTGGCTGGTCATCGTGGTGGTGCTCGGGGCCCGCACCGTGGAGGGGGCCATCCAGGCCGGCGTGGCCTTCGTGCTGTTCCCCGTGCTGGTTCTCGAACGTTGGCTGGGCCTCGACGGAGCGTGGCGGTTCGTGTTGTTCGGCTTCGCGGCCGTCTCGTTCGCCCGTCATCCCGAGGGTCTCCTCGAGCACGGCAAGCGCCGCTCGCAGCTCCTGATGCAACGCATGTTCGAAGGGCGGCGCCGAACACCGGCCGCTTCCGGTGCTACGGCCGCCCAACCCAGGGCCGAGGACGGGCCATGAATCCGCCGACCGCCCAACCCAGGGCCGAGGACGGGCCATGAATCCGCCGACCGCCCAACCCAGGGCCGAGGCCGGGCCATGAGCCTGCTGGCCGCCACCGGCATCACCAAACAGTTCGCGGGAATCACCGCTCTCGACAAGGTCGGCATCGAAGTGGCCCCGGGGGAGCGGGTCGGCCTCATCGGCCCCAACGGGGCGGGCAAGACCACCTTGTTCAACTGCCTCTCCGGCCTTCTGCGACCCGATGCCGGGTCGGTGTTCCTCGATGGTGGCGACATAACCCGCCTGCCCGTTCACCGGCGGGCCAACCGGGGCATCGGGCGCACCTTCCAGCGGGTGGAGATGTTCAGCGGATCGTCGGTGCGCGACCACCTGCTGTTCGCCCACCGGATCCGCCGGGGCACCGGGGCGCTGTGGAAGGACCTGCTCGGCATGGGACTGCCCAAGCCCGCCGAGATCGACCATTGCGACGCGCTGTTGGCCGGCCTCGGCCTCGAGGGCATGGGCGACGAACCCATCGAGGCCCTCAGCCTGGGGCAGAGCCGGCTGGTGGAGGTGGCCCGAGCACTGATGACCCGGCCCCGGGTGGTTCTGCTCGATGAGCCCTCCTCGGGGCTCGACCGGGCCGAGACCGCGGCGCTGGCCGCCACCCTGGGCCGCATCCAGGCCGAGCAGGGTTTCGGGATGCTGCTGGTGGAGCACGATGTGGAGTTGGTGGCCTCGTTCACCGAGCGCACCTACGTCCTGAACTTCGGCCGACTCATCACCCACGGCCCCACCAGCGAGGTGATGCGCGACGATCGGGTGCGGGCCGCCTACCTGGGCACCGGTCGTGACGGTGCGGACGCTTCCACCGGGCAGGCGACTTCGTGACTGGGCGGCCATGACCGGCGACGACCAGAAGGTAGACCCCGCCATGGCCGATGGACCCCGGGTGGGCGACCCCGACATGGGCGACGACCAGAAGGTAGACCCGGCCCCGTTGTCCATCCCCGTGTTGGAGCTGCGCCGGGTGAACGCGGCCTACGGCCCGTTCCGAGCCCTGTTCGATGTGTCCCTGTCGGTGGGCGAGAGCGAGACCGTCGCCCTACTGGGGCGCAACGGGGCGGGCAAGACCACCGTGGCCCGGGTGGCCAGCGGCCTGGTGGCTCCCACCGAGGGGGCGGTGATGGTGGACGGCGGGGACTTCACCGGAGTGCGGGCTCATCGCTACGCCCGGGCCGGGGTGGTTCATGTCCCCGAGGGGCGGGCCGTGTTCCCCGACTTCTCGGTGGAGGAGAACCTCACCCTGGCCTTCGCCCGCACCCGCGACCGGGCCGAGGTCCGCAACGCCCTGGGCCGAGCCTTCGACCTCTTCCCTCCTCTCGCCCAGCGCCGCGGTCAGATTGCCGGCACCCTGTCGGGGGGCGAGCAACGCATGCTGGCCCTGGCCCGGGTGCTGGTGGAACACCCCCGGCTGCTCATCGCCGACGAGTTGTCGCTGGGACTGGCCCCCATCGTCACCGACGAGGTGTACGCGGTCCTGGACCGCATCCGCGACACCGGCACCGCGCTTTTGATCGTGGAACAGCACGTGAGCCACGCCCTGGCCCTCTGCGACCGGGCCGTCCTTCTCGACCACGGAGCCGTAACCTGGCAGGGTCCCTCCACCGAAGCCGCCGAGGTCGCCGGCACCGCCCTGTTCGACCCCGGCGACCGATAGCCGACACTGGGGGCACGAGCGTGGACCTACTAGGGGTACGAGAATGAACCTACTGGGGGTACGAGAATGAACATACTGGGGGTACGAGCATGAACCTACTGGGGGTACGAGAATGAACATACTGGGGGTACGAGCATGAACCTACTGGGGGTACGAGAATGAACATACTGGGGGTACGAGCATGAACCTACTGGGGGTATGAGCATGAGCACGACGACCGTGGAGTTCGATCCGTTCAGCCGGGACTTCTTCGACGATCCCTACGACACCTACGCGGCGTTGCGCGACCACGCGCCCTGCTACTGGAACGAGCAGTACGACTTCTATGCTCTGAGCCGGTTCGACGACGTGGTTGCCGGCCACCGCGATCACACCACCTTCACCTCCACCCATGGCCAGACCTACGAACAACTGGCCTCCGGCGAGCCGGCCACCCTGGGGTCGATCATCTCCATGGACCCGCCCGAACACACTCGCTACCGGGCGTTGGTGTCCCGGGCCTTCACCCCCGATCCATCGGCAACTACGAGACCCTGGTGCGGGAGATCATCAGCGGCTACCTCGACCGGCTCACCGGCCGCCGCCACTTCGACGTCCTCGAGGAGTTCGCCGCCCCGTTCCCCGTCGAGATCATCTCCACCATCCTGGGCGTACCCCCCGAGGATCGCCAGCAGATCAGGTTGTGGACCGACGAGATGCTCCACCGGGACGAGGGGTCGGCCACCGGCAGCCAGGCCGCGGCGGAAGCGGGCATGGCCCAGGGCATGTACCTGTACCAGCTCGTGCAACGCAAGCGGGCCGAACCGGCCGACGACATGCTCACCGCGCTGATCGAGGCCGAGGTAAGCACCGAGAGCGGCGAACCCACCCGCCTCGACGATGCCGAAATAGCCGGGTTCGGCACCCTGTTGGCCGCGGCCGGGTCGGAGACGGTCACCAAACTGGTGGGCAACGCCGTGGTGCTGTTCCACCGCCACCCCGACCAGTGGTCCCGGGTGCTGGCCGATCCCGACCTGCTGCCCGGAGCGGTGGAGGAGGTGCTGCGCTACTGGGCCCCCTCCCAGTATCAGGGCCGCTACTCCACGGTCGACTCCCAATGGCACGGCACGATCATCCCCAAACACAAGCCGGTCTTTTTGATCACCGGGGCGGCCAACCGGGATCCCCGCCGGTACGACCATCCCGACCGTTTCGACATCACCCGCGAACCCGGCCTCGGCGTCGGCCTGGGCCACGGTATCCATGTCTGTCTGGGGGCGGCCCTGGCCCGCCTCGAGAGCCGGGTGGCCATCGAGGAGATCGCCCGCCGCTGGCCGCACTACCGGGTGCAGGAGTCCGGCCTGCGCCGAGTACAGATGTCCAACGTGGCCGGCTACTCCTCGGTGCCGATCACCGTCTCCTAGAAGTCACCCCCCGGAAGTCGCGGTTTTCCGGAAGTCGCCGTTTCCCAGGTCCCTTTCTCGGACCCGCGCCCCCGCTGCCCCCGGGTCGGGGGCAGCGGGACATCGGATCGTTACCGACCGAAAGTGCCGGTCTCGCCCTCGAAGGAAATCACGTCGCTGATGGGGTTCGGATCGTTACCGACCGAAAGTGCCGGTCTCGCCCTCGAAGGAAATCACGTCGCTGATGGGGGTGTAGTACGCGCCGTCGTCCCCCACCACCAACTCCTCGATACGCCCGGTCTCCACCATGTAGGAGTCGTTGGCTCCGTCCATGGTCCGGGGGGAGTTGTCCAGCGCGCCCCGGGACTCGAAGTTCACCTGCCACATCGCCCGCATCACGTTGGTCCGGCTGATACCCCCGTCCATGGCCGCCGCGTCCAGGAGCACCTGGTGCAGCACCTCACCGAAGATGTAACCCAGGGCGTGGGATTCGGCATCGGGATCAATGCCCTGGCCATCCAGAGCACTCCGCACGAACTGCACCCACTCGTCGTCGGCCAGCAGGGTGTCCGAGACGTCCTTCTGGTTGTTCACCATCCGGATCCCGTTGGCCAACGGCCCTATCGGAGCCCAGAACAGGGCGATCCGCTGACACCCGTTGGTCACCAGGATCAACGGGGTCCACGGCAGACTGGCCGCAGTGGCCACCGCCTGGGGGCAGAACGCTCCCGAGGACGCCACCAGCAGCACATCGGCTTCGCTGGCCGCCAGGGTGATGACGTCGGCCCCTATCGAATCGGCCTGGGGGTCGTGCTTGACCTCATCCACCACCTCGATACCCAGTTCGGGGGCGCACTCGTTGAAGCTCACCCGCCAGGCCTCGCCCGCGTCGTTGCCCAGCGCCAGTATGGCCACCGTGGCCCCCGAACCGAACTCCTCGGCGACGTGCCGGCACCACATCCGCGCCTCGGTGTCGTAGGACATCAAGGCTCCGCTGGTCCACGGATAGTTGGTGGGATCGCCCCACTCGGGCAGCCCGGTCAGGTTCAGGAGCTGCGGTATGCAGTTCTCGTTCAGCGTGTCCCGCACCGCCAGATTGTTGGGACTGCCCAGGATGCCGGCGAACCCCAGCAGGTTCTCGACATCGATCATCTCCTCCACGTTGGTGACCGTCCGAGCGGGCACGTAGCCGTCGTCCCGGCTGACCACCACCACCTCGCGCCCGTCGATGGGACCGACCGCGTCGAAGTAGAGCTGGATGCCGTCGCTGATGGTGCCGAACCCGGCCAGTGCCCCCGACCGGGGCAGGCTGCTGCCCCAGCGGATCTCGGTGTCGGTCACCCCGGCGTGGTCGTCCCACTCCTCGGGACACTCGGCAACGTCAATGACCGCCCCGCCGCCCAATTCCACCAGGCTCGAGGGCTCCTCCGGGACCGGCTCGGGCTCCTCCGGGGTCGCCGGTGCCGGCTCGGGCTCGCCGGGCTCCTCATCCGATGGCTCCGGGGCGGGCTCCTCCGGGGCCGCCGGTTCCGGCTCGGGTTCGCCGGGCTCCTCCGAGGGTTCCGACATCGGCTCCTCGGTCGCAGTCGGTGGGACCGCGGCATCAGAGTCGTCGTCGTTGCCACAGCTTCCGGCCACCAGAGCGAAGACGGCAACCAGCACGAGCAAGTAGTGCAGCGGCCTCGACATTGTTGCTTTCGACATTGAGACTGTCCTCCTGGAATCCGAGCAGCGCAGTAACACTACGCCGTGATTACGACAATTACAGATTGGTAAAGGTTTCAACCGGAGTGAAGAAGCAAGAAGGAGCGAATCCCAACCGGGGCCGACGAGCCACGAGAGGCGGGTTTCAACCGGAGTCGAGAAGCTACAAGGAGCGGAGCTTCAGCCCATCGGGGGGCGGGGAGCCACCGGCAGCAGCCGGTTCTTGATTCGCCGGAACCCCTGGGCCGCCCCACCGGGCAGCGCGAAGGTGATGGCGATGAGCAGCCCACCCAGGATGGCCGCCCCATAAGGCCCCTCCAGGGCCAGGTCGGTGCCGGGCACGGTCTGGGTCTGGCTCGACCACAGGGGGACGAACTGAATGGCCAGACCGCCCACCACCGCGCCGGACAAAGTTCCTGCTCCCCCCACGATCAGCCCCACGATCAACATGATGGCCATCTGGAAGCCGAACTCGTCGGGCCCCACGAAGCCCGAATGCATGGCCAGCATGGTCCCGGCCACTC
The DNA here is from genome assembly GCA_965115985.1 of Acidimicrobiales bacterium. Lineage (GTDB taxonomy): Bacteria > Actinomycetota > Acidimicrobiia > Acidimicrobiales > Bin134 > Poriferisocius. The sequence goes on along the minus strand of OZ220474.1, from coordinate 2,204,423 downwards.
CGCCCACCGCCGCGCTGATCCCGAAGCTGAGCGTTTTGTAGGCAGCCAGGTTCACCCCGTTGGCCGCCGCCCCCAGCGGGTTGTCCCGGATGGCCACCATGGCCCGCCCCACCCGGCCGACCAGGATGTTGCGCACCAGCCAGAAGCACACCAGGGCCACGACCACCAGCAGGAAGTACTTGTACACCGCCTCCTCCTGCCGGCCGGTCAACCCGTCGGGCACCCGTGACCCCACCAGCGGCAGCGAGTGCAACCACTCGGTCGTCCGGTCGAGCGGAACCCAAGACGGCGCTTCCAGGTCACTGTCGATCAGCAGCCCGTTGCTGCCCCCGGTACGGTCGGCCACCTCGTCGAGCCGGATGATGGACGGAAACACCGCGGCCACCGCGAACGTCAACAGTCCCAGGTAAAGCCCCTGGATGCGCAGCGCGGGAATGCCGAACAGCACCCCGAACATGAACAACCCCGGCACCACCACCCCCAGTGTGGCCACGTATGACCAATCGAAGTCGTTCACCAGCACTGCGGTGAGATAGGCCCCCGACCCCACGAAGAAGCTGTGGCCCAGCGAGAGCTGCCCGCTCCAGCCGGTGGCGATGTTCAGCCCCAGCACCGCCACCATCAGCGCAACGGCCTGACTCAGGTTGCCCAGCCCGAACGTGTAGCGGTTGCCGAGAATCGTCGGGCTGTAAGTGTCGGCGATCAGAAACGGCACCAGCATCACCACCAGGGCGAACAGAACCCACCCGATGATCTGCCTCCGTCGGTGCGCCCAACTGCCCGCCTGCACCACTCTTTTGGGTCTTTTGGGTTCGCGCCCCTTGGACTCGAGCCTTTTGGGTCCGCCCCCCTTGGGTTCGCGCCGTCCCCCGGTACTGAACCTCATCAGACCCGCTCCACTCGGGTCGATCCGAACAGGCCGGTGGGCCGGGCCAGCAGCACCACCAGAATCACCACCACCGCGGTGGCCAGCGCCAACTCGCTCAGGTTCAAAAACGTCACCAGCAGATTGCGGGCCAGCCCCACCACCAAGCCCCCCACCACCGCCCCCACCATGCTGTCCAGCCCCCCCAGGGCGGCCGCCGCCAGCGAGAAGATCAGCACCCGCAACATCACCGACGGCTCCAGCAGGAGCTCGGGGATCACCAGCGACCCGCCCAGCGTCCCGATGGCCGCGGCCAGCGCCCATCCGAACCCCAGCGTCGGCCCCACCCGGATGCCCACCAACCGAGCCGACTCCAAATTCGACGACACCGCCCTGAAGGCCAGTCCCACCTTGGTGCGCGACAGCAGCAGATACAGCAGTCCCACCACCATGAACACCGTGCCCAGGTTGCCGATGGTCCGCCAGGTCAACTGGGCGATGCCCCACTCTATGGGTGCGCCTCCGGGGAACATGCTGGGCAGACTGCGGGTGCGAAAACCCCAAACGATGCCCACGGCCGAGTCGATGATCAACAACAGCCCCAGTGTCACGATCACCAGGGGCAGCACATGGTCGGGGGGGAACGGTCGGATGAACACCCGTTCGATGAACGCCGCCACCACCGCGCTGGCCACCATGGCGCACACCACCGCCACCGCCACCGGCAGCCCCTGCTCCACGCTAAGCACATAGGCCAGGTACACCCCCAAAAGCGCCAGCGAGCCCTGGGCGAAGTTGATGAACCCGGTGGATTTGTAGATCATCACCAGCGCCAGCGCCACCGACGCGTAGGTGGCCCCGTCGCTCAACCCCCGGAAGAACTGGGCCAACCACAGCTCCCCGTCCGACAACTTGTCGAGGGAGACGTCGAACGCCCCTAGAAACGATGCCGTGACATTCATGGCTCAGTACCCCAAGCAGACTTGAACGATGCCGTGATATTCATGGCTCAGTACCCCAAGCAGACTTGAACGATGCCGTGATATTCATGGCTCAGTACCCCAGGTAGGCCCGTCGAACGTTGTCATCGGCGGCCAACTCGTGGGCGGGACCCGACAGCGCCACCTCCCCGGACTCCAGGACGTAGGCCTGATCGGCCACCCCCAGGGCCAGGTCGGCGTTCTGCTCCACCACCAGCATGGTGGTCCCCGACTCGGCGTTGATGGTCGATAGCTGATCGAACAGCGCCCGGGTGATCATCGGTGCCAGCCCCAACGACGGCTCGTCCAGCAGCAGCAGCGACGGCCGCAGCATGAGCGCCCGGGCTATGGCCAGCATCTGCTGCTCGCCCCCGCTCAGGCTCCCGGCCGCCTGGTCGTGTCGCTCGCCCAGTACCGGGAAAATATCGTAGAACCGCTCGATATCGGTCCGGATCTGCCCGTCGGTGCGCACGAACCCCCCGGCCAGAAGGTTCTCCTCCACCGACAGTTCGGGGAACGTCCCTCGACCCTGGGGCACGTGGGCCACCCCCCGACGCACGATGTCGGCGGTGCTCTGCCCGGCGAGCTCCTCACCCGCCAGCCGGATCGAGCCCTCCACCGCAACCATGGCGCACAGCGCCCTCAACGTGGTGGTCTTGCCCGCTCCGTTGGCTCCCAGGATCACCGCGATCTGGCCCTTGGACACCGTGAAGTCGATCCCGTGCAGCACCTGGATATTCCCGTAGGCCGCCCTCAACCCCCGCACCTCCAGATAGTCGGTCATGCGACAACCAGACAATCAACCAAACAATTGTTCATGTGACGATCAGGCAATCGGTACTCACGGTCGGCTTCCCAGGTAGGCCTCCACCACCGCCGGGTTGTTCCTCACCTCGGCCGGGGAACCCTCCGCGATCCTGGCCCCGAAATCCAGCACCACCACCTTGTCCGACACTCCCATCACCATCCCCATATGGTGCTCCACCAGCAGCAGGGTCAGCCGGTGCCGCTCCCGTAGCGCCACCACCAGCTCGGCCAGCTCGCCCACCTCGATTTGATTCAACCCGGTGGCCGGCTCGTCCAACAGCAGCAGCCGAGGGCGGCCGGTCAGCGCCCGGGCCAGCTCCACCTTCTTCAGTGTGCCGAACGGCAACCCGGCCGCAGGCTGAAAGGCCACATCGGTCAGCGACAACTCGTCCAGCGCCTCCCACGCCTGACGGGCCAACTCGGCCTCCTCCCGACGGGCCCCCCATCGCACCGCGGCCCGCAGGGCCCCGATACGGGAGCGGTGGTGAGCCCCCACCATCACGTTCTCCAGCACGGACATACCCGGCCACAACGCCAGATTCTGAAAGGTGCGGCCGATGCCCAACCCGTTGACGGCATGGGCCGGACGACTCAGCACGTCGTTGCCGTCGAAACCCACCGTGCCCTGCTCGACGTCGTACACCCGACTGATCACGTTGAACATGGTGGTCTTGCCCGCCCCGTTGGGCCCGATCAGCCCACAGATGCTTCCCTCGTCCACGGTGAACGACAGATCGTCCAGGGCGGTAATCCCCCCGAACCGCACCGTCACCCCGCTCACATCCAACAACCCCATTGCCCCCGACCCTACTTCGCCCCGATTGCGCAACCCGGAAGCATCACCCACCGACGAGAAGAAGTTCTCGGCCGACATGGCCTCGGTGCGAACCCGATTGCGCAACCCGGAAGCATCACCCACCGACGAGGCTGGCAATGGCCCAAACCACTATCACCGTACCCACCACGATCATCACCACACAGCGCCCGACCGACGGGGTGGATGACCCACTGCTACGGCCCGGTTGGGACCGCCGGGAGCCGGCCGGATTTATCAGTGCCGCCAGATTCCCCACCATCAGCGCACCCCCCAGCGCCAGCAACAAAAAGGTGATGATGTCCGGCCCACCCAGCATTCCCCCAGTCTCAAGCGTCCGCCCATTCCGAGCAACTTCATGACTCCCGAACGACGAACGCTCCGAACTCGTCCTCCCATCCCGAGCAACTTCATGACTCCCGAACGACGAACGCTGCGGGCTAACCCTGGTTGCGCCGATCGCGATGCACCGACACGGCGTAGTTGCCCTGGTCCCAGGGGGCGCGTTCCCAGGTCGAGAACCGCTCCGACAGGGTCAGCCCGGCAAAGGCGCAGTCGGCATCGTAGCGATCGAGCCCGTAACCACCGGTCCGCAGTTGGAAACCGGCCACCAGAGCACCACCGGGCGACAGGTGAGCCGCGCACCGAGCCACCACTGCGGCCTCGGTGCCCGGCATGGTGAACAGCAGCACGTTACCGGCCATCACTACGATGTCGAACGCCTCCCCCAGATCGAAAACAGCCAGGTCGAGCCGGTGCCACGCCAGTTTTGGTTCCTTGGTTCGAGCCCCCGAAATCATCTCGGCGTCGATGTCCACCCCGGCCATTTCGTAACCCCGACGGGCCAGCTCGATGGCCACCCGCCCCGTCCCGCACCCCGCGTCCAGCACCCGGCCGGAACCGCCCAGCAGCTCATCGACGAAATCGGCTTCCCCATGGGGGTTGTGCCCCTCGGCGGTCAGTCGCTCCCACCGGGCGTCGTAGTCCCGCCCCGACATCCGGCCGTCCCATGTCGATCCCACCCCCAAAGGATGTCACGCCCCACCCGGTCGCCGGCGAAACCGGTGACCTCGACCCATCGCCCACCAACCCCACCCCCAGAGGATGTCACGCCCCACCGGTAGTCTGAGTTCGTGCTTTCCCCCACGCACGTCGGCCCGGATGTTTGCGCCGCCACCGGTCACCAGTTCCACCCGGCGGTGGACGCCTGGTTCCGACGGCGGTTCCCGGACGGGCCCACCGAGGCCCAGGCCCAGGGGTGGCCGACCATCGCCTCGGGCCGGGACACGCTGATCGCCGCTCCCACCGGGTCGGGCAAGACCCTGGCCGGGTTCCTCATCGCCATCGATGATCTCTACCGGCGACACGCCGACGGTGAGACGGTGGCCGGGGCCAGCCAGGTGGTGTACGTGTCACCCCTCAAAGCCCTGGCCCGCGACATTGCCGAGAACCTCCAGCACCCCCTGGTGGAGATCGCGGAGACCGCCCGGGAACTCGGCCTCGACCCCCCGCCGCTCACCGTGGCCGTTCGCACCGGCGACACTCCGGCCCGCACCCGGGCCGCCATGATCAAAAAACCGGCCAATTTCGTGGTCACCACTCCCGAGTCGCTCTACCTGCTGGTGACCGCGGCCCGCAGCCGGGAGATGCTTCGCACCGTGGAGACGGTGATCGTCGACGAAATCCACGCCACCGCCCGCGACAAGCGGGGCAGCCACCTGGCCCTCACCCTCGAACGCCTGGAGCACGTGGCCCTCGCCCGTCCCCTCCGCATCGGCCTGTCGGCCACCCAGCATCCCATCACCACCATTGCCGACCTCCTGACCGGCATTGCCCCCACCGACCCTGCCGACCCCCCCGCAGTGACGGTTCCGAACCCCGGTTGCGCCATCCAAATAGCCGACACCACCGACCCTGCCGTCCCCCCCGCAGTGACGGTTCCGAACCCCGGTTGCGCCATCGTCAACACCGGTCACCGACGCAATCTCGACATCCGTCTCGAGCTGATCGACGACGAGCTGGAGGCGGTGGTCTCCCATGCCCAGATGGACCAGGTCCTCGACCGCATGGCCGAGCTCATTCACCACCACCGCACCACCATCGTGTTCGTCAACACCCGCCGCCTGTCCGAGCGCCTGGCCCATCAACTGGCCGAGCGCCTCGGTGAGGACGAGGTGGCCGCCCACCACGGTTCCCTGTCCACCGAACGGCGCCTCCGCACCGAGCACCGTCTCCGTGCCGGCGAGCTCAAGGCCCTGGTGGCCACCGCCTCGTTGGAGCTGGGTATCGACATCGGGCCCGTCGAGCTGGTCTGCCAAGTGGGCTCCCCCCGCAGCATCGCCACCTTCCTCCAGCGAGTGGGCCGTGCCAATCACAGTCGCCACGGCGTTCCCAAGGGCCGCCTCTGGCCGCTGACCCGGGACGAGCTCATCGAGTCCCTCGCCCTGATCGACTCGGTCAACCGGAACCTGCTCGACGCCATTCACCCCCCGGAGGCACCGCTCGACATCCTGGTCCAACAGCTAATCGCCGAAACGGCCGCCGACGACGACCACACCATGAACGGCCTGTACCGAATGTTCACCAAGGCCGCCCCCTACGCCCGCCTCACCAGGGCGCAGTTCGACGAGGCCGTGAACCAGGCGGCCCGGGGGGTGATCACCGGCCGAGGTCCGAGAGGGGCCTACATCCACTACGACTCCGTCAACCAGGAGGTTCGGGGGCGACGGGGGGCCCGGCTGGCCGCTTTGACCTCCGGCGGCGCCATCGGCGAGAACGGCGACTACCGGGTGGTGGTCGAACCCGACGACACCTTCATCGGCACCGTCAACGAGGACTGGGCGGTGGAGTCCATGGCCGGTGACATCTTTTTGCTGGGCTCCCACTCCTGGCGCATCAAGCAGGTGGCGGCCGGAGTCGTGCGGGTGGTCGACGCCGGCGACGCTCCGCCCACCGTCCCCTTCTGGCTCGGCGAGGCTCCGGCTCGAACCGCCGAGCTGTCCCAGCAGGTATCCCACCTCCGTTCCCGCATATGCGGGCTCCTTCCCGACGATCCCGGTGCCGATGGCCCCGACCCCCTCGACGACACGGCCATGGCCCGACGTGCAGAAGGACGGCGACCAGGCCCGGGAAAACCCGACCCCCTCGACGACACGACCATTGCCCGAGCCGCCCGGCAGCTCGCCCGCACCACCGGTGCCTGCGAGACCGCGGCCGAGCAGGCCGTCGCCTACATGGCCGCGGCCCGGTCAGCTCTCGGGATAATACCCACCCAGCAGGACGTCGTGTTCGAGCGCTTCTTCGACGACACCGGCGGCCAGCAGCTCGTGGTTCACTGCCCCTTCGGCGGCCGCATCAACCGGGCCCTCGGTCTCGCCCTGCGCAAGCGGTTCTGCCGCCGTTTCGACTTCGAGCTCCAGGCCGCGGCCAACGACAACGCCGTCATCCTGTCCCTCGGCCCCCACCACAGCTTCCCCCTGAGCGACGTGCCCGCCTTTTTGCATCCCGACTCGGTGGAGGAAGTACTGGAGCAGGCCGTGCTCGACTCGCCCATGTTCACCGCCCGCTGGCGCTGGAACCTCAATCGGGCGCTGGTGGTGCTCCGCAGCCGAGGCGGCCGCCGCAACCCGCCTCCCATCCAACGCATGGAGGCCGACGACGTCATGGCCGCGGTGTTCCCCCAGGCCGCCGCCTGCCAGGAGAACGTGGCCGGCCCGGTCGAGATCCCCGATCATCTCCTGGTTCGCCAGACCCTCCACGACACCCTCCACGAGGCCCTGGACGTGGACGGTCTCAAGAAGCTGCTCACCGACATCCGATCCGGCCGGGTGAGAACCCACTTCCGGGACACCACCGAGCCCTCCTCCCTGAGCCACGAGATCGTCAACGCCCGCCCCTACGCCTTCCTCGACGACGCCGAGCTGGCCGACCGACGCACCAACGCGGTCACTCTGCCCCGCGGTATTCGCCCCCACCAGAACCGCCCCTCCGCCGGCCTCGACCCCGCCGCTCTCTCCCTAATCACCTCCGACGCCATCGACCAGGTGGGGCAAGAAGCCGCCCCCGACCCCCGCAACCCCGACGAACTCCACGACGTCCTCACCTCCCGGATCATCACCCGACCCCGTCCCGAGTGGCTCGATTTCTACACCCACCTCGAATCCCTGGGCCGGGCCCGCACCCTGACCACCGACGACGGCCACTCCCTGTGGGTCACCACCGAACTGGCCGACAACGCCCTCGACGCCGACTCGGCCCCGAACGTCGTCCGCGGCCACCTCGACACCATGGGCCCCGCCACCGCCCATCAACTGGCCGACAGAACCACCCTGCCCATCCCAGCCGTTCTTCAAGCGCTGACCGCTCTGGAGCAGGAGGGCACCGCCATGCGGGCCGACCACCTCCCCGACGCCGCCCCCGACACCTGGTGCGCCCGCCGCCTGCTCCTGCGGATGGCCCACCTCAGCCGGGCCCGAAAACGGGCCTCGGTACAGCCTGCGAGCGTTCAGGATTTCATGCGCTTTTTGCTCGATTGGCACCACGTGACCCCCGATACGACCGTCCGCGGTCGCCCCGGCCTCACCAGGATCATCGAGCAACTCCAAGGTCTCGACCTGCCCGTGGGTGCCTGGGAATCCCAGATCATCACCAGACGCCTCCCCGACTACCAACCCCTCTGGCTGGACGAGCTCTGCTACCGCGGCGAACTGGCCTGGCTTCGGCTCACCCCGCCGGCCGCGCCCATCAAGACCAACTCGATGGCTCCCCGCCGGGCCACCCCCGTCACGCTGGCCTTCCGGGCCGATCTGCCCTGGTTGCTGGCCGCGGCCCGCAACCGCACCCCCGAAACCCCCGACATCGGTTCCCTTCAGGAAATAGCCAAAATCCTGGCCGACCAAGGGGCCAGTTTCCTGCCCGATCTGGTGGCCGCCACCCACAGACTGCCCGACGATATCGAGAGAACCCTGTGGAACGGCGTCGCTCTCGGCCTGTTCACCGCCGATGGGTTCGCCGCCGTCCGCGCCCTGTTGAATCGTCCGAATCGTCCCGGCCGCCGCCGCTCCTCCGGCCACAACCTTCGCTCCCGATCTCCCCGCGGCTTTCGCACTCCCACCGACCACGTCGCTCCCGGCCGATGGTCCCTGGTGGAACGCATCGAAGCGCTGCCCCCCGACGATCTGGCCGAGGCCGTCGCCCAACAATTGCTGGACTGCTGGGGCATCGTGTTTCGCGACCTGGCTCTCCACCCCGCCGCTCCCACCGCCGTGGGTTGGCGGGACGTGCTCAAGGCCCTGCGCCGATTCGAGGATCGGGGCCTGGTGCGAGGAGGCCGCTTCGTCACCGGCATAAGCGGCGAGCAGTTCGCCCTCCCCACCGCCGCCGACCAGCTCCAGGCCGTCCGCCGCCGGGCCCGATCCGGTCGGACCATCACCATCTCCGCCTGCGACCCCCTCAACCTCACCGGCATCCTCTTCGACGCCCCCCGCATCCCGGCCATAGCCAAGAACACCATCACCTACCGGGACGGCTCTCCCGCCCCCGCTCTCTAGGATCAGCACATCCTTGCTGCTCTGTGGGCAACGATCCCGATCTCCGGGCTCCGCTCTTTAGGACTGGAACATCCTTGCTGCTCTTTTGGCAACAATACCGGCTCTGCCGACCCCGCTCTCCAGGAAGTGCTAATGACCGTGGGGATCGCTGCCGCCCTCGTCCGACGGCACCGCAGAGAAGGTGTACACGACGTTATCCAACGATTTCTCGACATCGGTAGGGTCTATGTTCTCAATAACATCAATCCTGGGCACACCACAGTCGCCAAAATCATCGCAAGAGATCGAGCCAATGATGCCCTGGAAGTTTCGGACTTTAGTAAGATACGAACGCACTGCTGCTCGGTCTATGATTAAATTACTATCATCAATATACGAAGAGTTTTTGATCGCTTCCAGCAGCAGGGTAGTAGCATCATAGGTATGAGGCCAGAATCCAGCTCTAGGACCCTGGTCATACTCCTTGAAGTACCTCTCTCTTAGTTGGTCACCCGACACGCCAGTAGCTTGGTTTTCATCCGAGGTAAAATGCAGATCAGGGCCAACTGCATACACCCCTAAAGTAAAGTCCTGATTCAAAAACTCTACGTCAAAAAGAGCATCACCTACAACCAGCTCTATATCATCGAACTCGGGAACCTGTCGAGCCTGTATGACCAGATTATCACCTAAGTCACCATAAACTGGCATGAACAGGACCTCCGGTTTTTTGCTTGCTATGCCAGCTAAAGTACCCGAGAGTTGAGTTTCATCTGGTGCCAACTCCACAAAGTCAGTAATAGTACCAGCCCTTTGCTCAAAGGACTTTCTGAAGCTCTCTGCCAACCCTTGGGTATAGGCCTCCCCAGTATGGATCACAGCTACACGATTTATATTCAAATGGTCCAGCAAGAAACCGGCAACGGCTTGACCTTGATAAATATCGTTATGAGCGGTTCGATAGTATCCCGGATAGTAATACTCACCAGGATTACCGAACAGGTCAGAAGTCAAGTAAGGTGAAGTGTTTGAAAAGGAGATCAAAACCATTCCCTCAGCAGACAGCAAAGGAGAGGCTTTGGTCGCGGTACCGGAACAAGATGGTCCAATCACACCAACCACCTGATTATCAGCCGCGATCATCTTACCTTCCAGTTCTCCACTTTCGATATCACAGGGATCGTGGACAGGGTCACCCAACTCAACAGTGAACTCACCGTGAATCGGTCCATAATCCTCAATGGCGAACCGGGCCGCTTTCACATTTGTCAAGTGCCTTTCTTCGGAAAGAAAAGTCAGAGCTCTGATCTGAATGGATTCGCCCAACTGCACCGTCACCGTTCCCAACCACGGGGCGCACTCCTCGTCCTCGTCGGCGGACCGGCTTTGCTCGCAGTTGTGGGTGACCAGCTCCATGTAGGCGTCCCGGTGCCGGTCGGCCAACGCTTCCAGGGCTTTCTGGTGGGCCACGGCCACCGGCCGGGTAGTGGGCAAAGAGCAGGTGTCGGCCACTCCGTCGCCGTTGCTGTCGTAAGGATGGGTGAGCGGCCCCCCCGAGCTCAGGTCCGAGCAGAAATCGGGGGCGGCTACGGAACCGGACCAGTAGGTGGGGTGATCCGCAGGGGGAGGTGGCGGCGGCGGGGTTATGTCGCAACCATCGTCGGACCGGCAGTGCCGAGCGACCAGCTCGGTATAGGCGTCCCGGTGCTGTTCGGCCAACGTTTCAAGTGCTTTCTGGTGGGCCACGGCGGCGCGGCGGGAGATGCGCACCGAGCAGGTGTCGGCCAGCCCGTCACCGCTGCGGTCATCGGGGTGCGCGACCGGCCCTCCCAAGCTCTGTTCCAAGCAGAAGTCCAGACCGAGAGCCGATACGGACTGGCGGAGGCCATGGTTGATTTCCACGGTTGTCGAGGCCTGGACGGGAACCCCGGCTGCGATGCCCAGCACCAACGCACAGAGGACGGCAACGAGACGAACGACTGATCGGCGGTTCATCCGGCCACTGTAATTTGAGTTACTCCTTACCCATTAACCCTGCCTGACTCACATCCCCGCGCCCGCTCACATCCCCCGAGCAAGATTGTCGAAACCCGGACCGACCACCTCCCGCACCTCCCCCACCCTCGACTCACATCCCCCGAGCAAGATTGTCGAAGCGGGTGTGTTCCTTGCGGAAGGCCAGGCGAGCCATGCCGGTGGGACCGGTGCGGTGCTTGGCCACCAACACCTCGGCGGTGCCGGCATCCTTGGTATCGGGGTTGTAGACCTCTTCCCGATACAGGAACATGACGATGTCGGCGTCCTGCTCGATGGAGCCCGACTCCCGCAGGTCGGCGAGGATGGGCCTCTTGTCCCCCCGTGTCTCCAAGGTGCGGGACAACTGGGACAGAGCCACCACCGGGCACTCCAGCTCCCGGGCCAGAATCTTGAGCCCCCGGCTGATCTCGGAAACCTCCACCTGGCGATTCTCGGCGGTGCGACGACCGGTCATGAGCTGGAGGTAGTCGACGATTATCATGCCCAGCTCACCGGTCTGGCTGCGCAATCGCCGGGACTTCCCCCTGATCTCCATGATGGTCACCGCGGGGTTGTCGTCGATCCATATGGGTGCTTCGGCGAGATGTCCCAAGGCGTTGCTGATGCCCATCCAGTCCTGGTCGGTGAGCTTGCCGGTGCGCACCCGGGAGGCGTCCACCCGGGCCTCGGCGCACAGGATCCGCTGGCTGATCTCCAACTGGCTCATCTCCAACGAGAAGAGCAACACCGGTTTTCCGCCCCGGATGGCCGCGTGAGCCGCCATGCCCAGCGCAAAGCTGGTCTTGCCCACCGAGGGCCGAGCCCCCACCACCACCAGGGTGTTGGGTTGCAGCCCGCTGGTGATCTCGTCCAGGTCCTGGTAACCGGTGGGCGTCCCGGTGATGAAGTCGCCCTGCTCGTAGAGCTTCTCGATGCGTTCCAGGTTGGCGGGCAAAAGGTCGGCCAGGCTGGCCGTGGTGTCGTCCATGCGGTCGGCCGCCAACCGGTACACCATCGCCTCGGCCGAATCCACCGTCTTGACCACGTCGTCGGAACCCTCGTAGCCCAGATCGGTGATCTCCCCACCGACCTCGATCAGCTTCCGCAGCACCGCCGCCTCGTGCACGATGTTGGCGTACTTGGCGGCATTGGCAGATGCCGGGGTCCCGGTCTGGAGCTTCACCAGGGTGGCGTTGCCCCCCACCTTGTCCGCCAGGTTCAAACGGTTGAGCTCGGCGGCCACCGTTACCGCATCGGCCGGCTCCCCCTTGGAGTACAACGAGCACACCGCCTCGTACACATGGGCGTGAATGGGTCGGTAGAAGTGCTCGGGACGAATCAGGTTCACCGCATCGGCAATGGCGTCACGGCTCAACAGCATCGCCCCCAGCAACGCCTCCTCGGCTTCCAGGTCATGGGGGGGCACCCGCCCGGAACGACCCGACCCCGACGATGAGTTGTGCTGCTGTGTGTCCACGGTGACCTACTCTTGTCGCCCCGGGGTGTGTGACGCTAGGGGAAATATCGTGGAAAAAGCGGAGCGACCTGGGGATTTATCAATCACGACGAGGGCGGGATCACTCGACGGCGATCACCTCCACCCTGATGGGGAACTCCACCTCGGGATGGGGTTTGGCCGTCACCGTGTGACTGCCCAGCTCTTTGATCCCCTCGGAGGACAGGGCCTTGCGATCCAACATGATGTTGGCCTGCTCGGCCACCGCCCGGACGACGTCCGCAGTGGTCACCGAACCGAAGAGCTTGCCCTCCGCTCCCGACCGAGCCGCGATGTGGATGGGAGTGGCCACCAGCCGGCTGGCCATCTCCTGGGCCTCGGCCAACTCCTTGGCATCCCGCAACTCGCGAGAGCGGCGCATGCGCTCCGCCTGGCGTTCGGCTCCGGCCGAGGACTTGAACGCCTTACCGGCCGGGATCAAGAAGTTGCGGGCGTAGCCGTCGGCCACCTCCACCACATCACCCTTCTTGCCCAGCTCGTTCACGTTGTCGCGCAACACCACCTTCATGATGCCGTCTCCCGGTCACCCGAGCTCTCCGCCTCCGGGGCCAGAGCCTCCACGACCTCAGCCTCCGGGGCCGACACCTCCGCGACCTCGGCCTCAGGGACATTCAAATCTGCGGCCACCAACCCTGAGGCCTCCGTCTCCGGGGCCGGCACCCCGATATCGGCGGCGTAATCCTCGATCCCCGGAGTTTCCCGGTCGTCGTCGTCCAGGGATGCCGGGGACCGCATGCCGGGCGGCGGGGCCGTGGGCTGGGGGGCCGGCCCGTCGATACGACCGTCGTCGCGAGTCCGCGATGCGCTGCGCTGGGTGGTTATCCGGTTGTTGTAGGGCAAAAGCGCCATCTCTCGGGCGTTCTTGATGGCCCGGGCGATCTCCGTCTGCTGCTGCTGGTTGTTGCCGGTCACCTGGCGGGCCCGGATCTTGGCCCGGTCCGACATGAACCGCCGCAGCAGGTTGACGTCCTTCCAGTCCACGTAACCGATGCTCTCCTGAGTAAGGACGCTGACCTTCTTCTTCCGGCGACGGTTGACGTCCTTGGCCCTCGCCTTCTTGAACTGCTTGGCCATCAGAACGGTTCCTCGTCAAGGTCGTACCCCTGCCCCTGCGGTTGGTTGCGGGGGGGACGTCCACCACCCCCACCCTGCTGGCGGCCCCCGTCCCTCCGTTCGTTCCTGGTCACCTCGACGGTGGCCCACCGCAGACTGGGCGAGACCTCGTCGGCGATGATCTCGATCTTGGTGCGGCGCTCACCGTCCTGGGTCTCCCACGACCGCTGTTCCAGCCGGCCGTTCACGATCACCCGAGTGCCCTTCAACAAGCTCTCGCTGACGTTCTCGGCCAGCGTGTTCCAGCAGGTCACATCGAAGAACGACACCTGTTCCTCGGTCTCGTTGGTCTGGCGGTTCTGCCAGCGCCGGTTCCAGGCCAGCCCGAACGTGGCGACGGCACTGCCGCCGGGAGTGAACCGAAGCTCCGGGTCTCTGGTTATGTTCCCGGTGACGGTCACGGTGTTGTCGAATGCCATTGATAGCTCCTTAGGTTTCCTTTGATCTTATACCCTTAGGGCGTGTTTCCTTGAATTATATTTTTTCGGGTTGTGTTTCCTCGGGTTGCCCGACCGCATCCGGGGGGCCCTCGCCGTCCAGCAGACCGCGTCGGACGGCCTCCTTGTCGGGCAGACGGATCAGCTTGTGGCGAACCACGTCGTCCGCCAGTCGAAGGATACGCTCCAGATCCCCCATGGCGCGCGTCTCGGTCGCGAACTCGAGGACCAGGTAGTAGCCCTCGTGCTGATGGTTGATCTCGTAGGCGAAGCGGCGTTTGCCCCACCGGTCCTCGGACATCACCCGGCCACCGTGGGCGGTAATGTTCTCGGCCACCTGTCGGATCCGGGCGGCCACGTCGGATTCCTCCACGCCCGCATCCATGATGATCATCAATTCGTACGCTCGCACTACGAGCCTCTCCTCCCTGTGGTCCCAGCACCGGCCCTGGGGCCCCGCACTGCGGGGCAGGGTCCAATTGTCCGGGAGATTCTACCGGATGGCGCCCAGGTCCACTGCATCGGCCCCATTATCCACCGGGGGGTGACAGATACGGGGGTCACGCACACGGACCGAGCCCAGGCACGACGACCTGGCCACCGGGGTGCGACAGATACCGGAGGGGCGGCTATCCCTCGTGGCCGTAAAGGCCCAGCGCCATCACCTCATCGGGGTTCATCTCGTAGCTCTCGCCGGGGCCGGGAAAGGCCCCGGATCGCACATCGGCGGCGAACCTGGTCAGGGCCCCCACACCATCGGTGTGCATCGAGGCGTAGCGGCGCACGAACCGGGGAAGCATACGGGTTTCCAGTCCCAGAACATCGTGGAACACCAGAACCTGGCCGTCACAGCCGCCACCCGCGCCGATGCCGATGGTGGGCACGTCCACCGCCTCGGTGATCATCCGGCCCACCGCGGCCGGCATCCCCTCCAACACGATGGCGAAGCATCCGGCGTGGGCCAGCGCCTTGGCGTCTGCCACCAGGCTCAGCGCGGCCTCGCTGCTGCGCCCCTGCACCCGGTAGCCGCCCTGGGCCAGCATCGACTGGGGGGTCAGCCCCAGATGGCCCATCACCGGCACCTGGGCCGACACGATGGCCTCGATCATCGGCACCCGCTCGGCACCACCCTCCAGCTTCACCGCCTGGGCCCCAGCTCTCACCAGCTTGGCCACGTTGGTGACCGTGTCGACCACCGACACGTGGTAGCTCATCCACGGCATGTCCACCACCACCATCGCCCGGGGGCGGGTGCGGGCCACCGCGGCGGCGTGGTGGGCCATGTCGTCGACGCTCACGCTCATGGTGTTCTCGTGGCCCAACACCACCATGGCCACGGAGTCGCCCACCAGAATCAGATCGGTGCCGGCCTCGTCGGCCATGCGAGCACTGGGAGCATCGTAGGCGGTGAGCATGACCAGCGGGTCGGCACCCTGGCTCCGCTTACGCCTGCTGATAACCGGCGCGGTGAGCTTCGTGCCCATCGTTGTTCTCCTTCCCCGTCCAGCGCACTCCGGCTGCCGGCGGATGCCCGCACTCTAACCCACTCCCCCCACCCCCGCGCCAACGCCCACCCCACCCGGAAGCCGGCAACCACCCCTGCCCACTCAGCCCCGGAACCACCAACGCCCACCCCACCTCGAGGCCGACAACCACCCCTGCCCACTCCCCCCACCCCTGCCCACTCAGCCCCGGAACCACCAACGCCCACCCCACCCGAAGGCTGCGAATAGTGTTTATTATTGGCCGTGGGTGTTATTGACCACGGGCGGGTTGTGCTCGTACCGAGATGGGGGCCGAACTGATGTCGCTGGATGATTTGCTGGATCGCACCGATGCCGTGGGGTTGGCCGAGGCCATCCGAACCGGCGAGGCGTCGGAACAGGAGGTGCTCGACGCCACGCTGGCTCGCATTGCCGAGAGCAACCCGGGTCTGAACGCCATCACCACCGCGATCGAGCCCGAACCGGCCGCCGACGGACCGCTGCGAGGAGTGCCGTTCGCCATCAAGGACCTGCACTTTCCGGTGCGGGGAACGGTCACCACCCAGGGGTCGCGATTCTTCGCCGATGCCCCGATCGACGACCACGACGCCGAGGTGGTGAGCCGCTACCGGGCCGCCGGTCTGGTTCTGGTGGGCCGCACCAGCACCCCCGAGTTCGGTCTGTCCACCACTACCGAGCCGGCCCTGTTCGGTCCGTGCGCCAACCCGCTCGACCCCTCCCGCAGTGCGGGCGGCTCCAGCGGTGGCGCATCGGCGGCGGTGGCCTCGGGGATGCTGACCATGGCCCACGCCTCCGACGGGGGCGGCTCCATCCGCATCCCGTCATCGACCTGTGGACTGTTCGGGCTCAAACCCAGCCGGGGCCGCATCAGCTTCGGTCCCGACGCCGGGGAAGGGTGGAGCGGCTACTCCTGCACCCACGTGATCACCCGCTCGGTGCGCGACAGCGCGGTGATGCTCGACCTGACCGCCGGTCCGGCCCCCGGTGATCCCTACGCGGCTCCCACTCCTGCGGGCCCGTTCGAGCACGCCGCCGCCGCCGCCCCCTCCCCGCTGCGCATCGCGGTGTGGGACGGCTCGGCCGACGGCATCCGACTCGACCCGGTGGCCCGGGCGGCGCTGGACACCGCGGTGGCGCGGTGCGAGCAACTCGGTCACCACGTGGAGGAAGCCTCCCTGCCGGTGCGCCGAGGCGACATGGGCAACGCCCAGGGGGTGATCACCGCCGCCCACACCGCGGCGCTGGTGGCCCGCCGGGCGGCCCAGGCCGAGCGACCCCCGGGCGAAGACGATCTCGAACCGATTGCCGCATGGATGGTGGAGCGGGCTCGGGGGATGACGGTGGCCGACTACGCCGAAGCCCTGCGCACCACCCACCACGTCGGCCGACTGATGGGCCAGTACCACGCCTCCGGGATCGACCTGGTGCTCACTCCCACCCTGGCCACCGTCCCGCCGCCTCTGGGCGATTTGGCGGTAACCAACGACACCGTGGCCGAGTGGGGAGCCCGCCAGGGGGCTTACAGCCCGTTCTGCGCCCTGGCCAACGCCACCGGCCAGCCGGCCATGTCGGTACCCCTGCACTACGACGAGCGGGGCCTCACCGTGGGCAGCCACTTCATCGCCCCCTACGGCGACGAGGCCGTCCTCCTACAACTCGCCGCCCAACTCGAACAAGCCCACCCCTTCTGGCCCCAACCCCGCTAACAAACCCCCCAACCAAATCCCGCACACCGGGCCAAAAATTTCAGCTATCTGGGTCGTTCCTAACTGCTTCCCAGTAATCGGGGTCGATTTCAAAATCCGCTATCTCCACCACACCGAGTTCCACAAGCACCCCGATAAACACGATTGGTCCGAACATAGGATCAAATATGTGCAACCTACGAACTTTTGGGTAACGCTTGTGACCTAAAACGGTAAAATCCTGAAACCCAATAAGTGCTGAGGCCAGAGGTCCCTCCCAGAAGTTCAACTCCGAAGGTTCTCCTTCGGGACCACTCCCGGAGCCGTAGCTTGTTGCGATCTTCTCGGCAACGAAGTCGCTTACTCTTACTTCGAAGCTCACTCCACAGCAATGAGTCCATAGCGCTGAGCTACAGATTCAGAGAGTCGTTCACTGGTTGGGGTCTGAACCTGTTGGTAGCCCAAGAAAGCAGTTGCATAAGGAATTGTCTCGCCAATCTCAGTTAGTCTCCATCCTGGTTCCTCGTGGGACATGCTGCTCACTTGGGTAGCGGTCGATTCCGCGAGTTGGGCCACAACGTCCGAGATAGTCTTCTTTTCATCCTTGCTGAACAATTCAAGGTTCGCGGCACGCAGAGGTATCAAGCGTTGCTGTGGACGACCCAGAAAGTCCTCTTGGGTCAGCTCAGCTTCCCCGGACGCGATCAGTTGATTGCGCACCGGCAGTAGCTGGCGAGGTGCTGGGCCGTGAGGGAGCTTCTGAAACTCGCATCCTGAGATAACGCGACGGTGACGGCGCACATGAGCGAACTCTGCGAAGAACAACACCTTGTTGAGCTTCGTAGCTCCACCGGCCCGATCGTCGCGCAGCATCGCGGCGACATGCAGAACGAGCTCGACGAACTTGTCGGCGTTGTAGGAGACATCCATGAGGTCCACCATAGCGGCCTGGTGTGACAGACATGGCAGAGCGCCTTGATCCGGGGCTGGGAAGACGCATCAACGGGGGGTGGGGCTGTGGGGGGGGAGTGGGGTGTGGGCGTTTGTGATGGTAGGGGGGTCGGCGGTGTCGTGGGTGAACAGGGCGGGGGTGATGGCACCGTGAACCTGGGGGAAGCCGGGGAGGGCGGCGGCCACGCTCAGGGCGGCGTGCTGGCCTATGGCGGAGTCCAGGTAGTTGGTTACTACCACCTTGCGTCCCTGCTCGATCCAGCGACGGGCGGCGGTATGGGCCGTGCGGGGGCCGCCCAGCGCCATGGGTTTGACCACCACCACGGGGATCGAATCGGGCACCCGGGCATCGGCGGAACCCAGGCTGTCGTCGGCCGCCACCGGCACCGGGGAGCGCTCGGCCACCCGGGCCAGGGCAGTCAGCCCGACAACCGGCTCCTCCACGTATTCGATTTCGATGTCGCAGGCCGTGAGCCGGGCCAGCACGGCCACCGCCCGATTCACCGTCCACGCCCCGTTGGCGTCCAGCCGCAGACGAGCGGCTCCGCCGATGGCTTCCCGCACGGCGAGCACCGCGGCCACATCGTTACCCTCCACATCGTCCCCTTCCACATCGTCCTCCTCCACATCGGCGGTGCCCACCTTGAGCTTCACCGTGCCATAACCTTCGGCCACCGCGGCGACAGCCCCGGTGACGTCCCCGACCAAGGCGTTCAACTCCACCGAACCGGCTACCGGCCCGCCGTCGGCCAGCACCTCGGCCTGGGTCCGACCCTGGAGGCGAGCCTCCCAGTCCAGCAGGGCCAGCTCGACAGCACCCCGGGCGAACCGGTCACGGGGCAGGTTGCCGGGGTCGGGATCAGCCGCCCACTCGGCCAGTGCCCGCCGGGTGGCCGAAGGATCGGCACCAGGCCATCCGGGCATGGGCATGGCCTCCCCCCAACCGGTGCAACCGTCGGCGGTAATCGCAATCAGAGTCCCGTCTCTTCGAGTAATCGCCCCCCGGCCGGTCATCACCGGACGACGCAGCTCCAGGGCGATATCGCTCAGCTCGACACGCATGGGACAACCGCAGCCATCACCGCGGCGGCGGTGGCGTCGGGGCGACCACGGCGGGATCGTCGTGAGCACCCGTGCTGCTGCACACGGCCATCACCGCGGCGGCGGTGGCGTCGGGAGCTTCCAGGTGGGTGGCATGGCCGGCATCGGGAATCAAGCTCACCGTGGCCCGGGGAATTGCCGCAGCCATTTCTTGGGCAATGGCCACGAACCTGGTGTCGTCGGCCCCGGCGATGAGGGCACAGGGCATGGGCAGCTCTCCCAAACGATTTCCGATGGGCTCCACCGCTCCCGCTCCCATTCCCCGCAGGCTGCGGGCCAGACCATCGGGGTCGCAGGCTCGACGCTGGGCTCGCAGCGCCTCCCACCGGGCATCCGACAATCGCCGGCGTTGGGAGGCGAACAGAGGGAGATTCGACCAGTGTTCGACGAACCACTCGATGCCCTCCGATTCGATCCGGTCGGCCAACGCCTCGTCGGAGGCGATGCGTCGAGCCCGCTCGACCGGGTCGTCGATCCCGGCCCTAGCACCGATCACGGCCAGCGCCGTCACCCGCTCGGGGTGGGCCAGCGCAAGATGCAGCGCAACCCGGCCCCCCATCGAGTAACCCACCAGGGCGAACCGCTCCTGGTCGGCGACCGCCGCGACCGCTCCGGCCACCGCCGCGGCCATGGTGTAGTCGGCCGGATCACCGGATATCGACCCCGACCCGTGACCGGGCAGATCCACCGCCACCACCGGCCGGGCCAGACGACCGGTAAGGGGATCCATGGCCGAGGCCGACCCGGCAAAGCCGTGCAGAACCAGCACCACCACCCCGCTCATCCCGACCCCCAGAACGACCCGGCGACAACCACCCAACCCAGAACCAGCACCACCATCCCGCTCACCCCGACCTCGACTCCCAGAACAGCCCGGCGACAACCACCCAACGCAAGACCAGCACCACCACCCCGCTCACCCCGACAAGTCGGCCAGTTGGCGGCGCTGGCTCAGGGCTGCGGCATGGTCGATCGGGATCTCGACAAGAGTCACCCCGGAGGCATCGGCCACCGCACTGGCCACGGCCTCGGCCAACTCGTCGGCGTGGGCGGCTCGGCGGTAGTTGATTCCCATACCTCCGGCCAGTTCGTCCAGACGAACGCCATGGGGGGTGTGGAACAGCTCCTGGAAGTGGACGTCGGCACCGCCCTCGACCACCGGTAGCAGCGAGAAGATGCCCCCACCGTTGTTGTTGGGCACCACCAGGGTGAGATCGGCACCGGAGCGGGACGCAGCCAGCAACCCGCCGACGTCGTGCAGCAGGGCTACGTCACCCACCAGCGCGGCCACCGGTCGGCCCCGGGCCAGGGCCGCCCCCAGCGCCGACGACACCACCCCATCGATGCCGTTGGCCCCCCGGTTGACCAGCACCCGCCGCGACGGGGCACCGGGCGGCCAGAACGAGGTAGCATCCCGCACCGGCATGCTGCTGGACACGTACAGCGCCACCTCGGGCGGCAGCGCCCGCAACACGGTGGCCACCACCAGGGGTTCCAGCAGGTCACCGCCGGCCAGCATCGACTCCACCCGGCTCCAGGCCTCGCCGGCGGCTTCGATCCAGGTTCCGGCCCACGCCCCGCCCCCCGCCCGATCGGCCGGAGCCATCCGATCTCCGGCCGCACCCAGCACCATCACCGGATCGGAGGCCGACGTCGCCGTCCACCGAAACGACGGTTCCTCCCATCGGCGGCGGGGATCCACCAGCACCCGGTGGGCGGCACCGCACGACTCCACGAAATCGATGACCGCCCGGTTGCTGGGCGGCCCCCCGATCCGCACCAGAACCTCGGGACTCAGATCGGCGCGGCCCAGCACCCACTCGGCACCGTCCAGCACCAGCGGGCCCCGGCCCCGGAGCTGCGATCCGACGTCGGCCACCACCGGCCAACCGGCTGCTCCGGCAAAATCGACGATGACCGTCGCGCCGGCGTCGTCCACATCCAACGCGCCGGCCACGATCACCCCCCGCAGACCGGCCAGCCTGCCCATGGCGTCCCCATCGGCATCGACGAGAGGTCGGACGGGAGCAACCAATCGGCCGATCGACGGCTCGAACCGGGGTATCGGCCCACGCGGTTCCAACGGTTTGCGGAACGGCCAGTTGAGATGCACCGGCCCGGGGTCGGGGCCGCCGGTGGCCATGGTGGTCGCCCGCACCGCCAGCCGGGCGAAATAGTCGGGATGATCCAGATCGCAGGCCACATCGGCGAACCAGCGCACGTGCCTCCCGTAGAGCTTCACCTGGTCGATGGTCTGACCGGCCCCGGCGTCCCGCAGCTCGGGAGGGCGATCGGCGGTGCATACGATCAGCGGCACGCCCGCGTGGTGGGCCTCCACCACCGCGGGCAGATAGTTGGCGGCCGCGGTGCCCGATGTACACACCAGCGCCACCGGTCGCCCCGATGCCTTGGCCATCCCCAGAGCACAGAATCCGGCCACCCGCTCGTCCATCTGCACGGTGACCCGCAGACCGCTCCGGTTGCGGGCGGAAACCGCCAGCGGGGTGGATCGGGATCCGGGCGACACCACCACATCGGTAACCCCGCAGGCATCCAGCTCGGCCCAGAAACGCCCGGTGGCCTCGTAGGCCCGATCGCTCACCAGCTCGGCCTCGGGACCGGGATGCCCACCCGGACACGGCTCACCCGAACACAACCCACCGGAGCGCTGTTCACCCCAGCACAACCCGCCCGAACCCAACCCACCCGAACACAACTCACCTCAGCGCAACCCACCCGGACACGGCTCACCCGAGCACATCCAGGATGGCGGCCAGCTTGATGTCGGTCTCGATCAGCTCCTGCTCGGGATCGGACCCGGCCACGATGCCCGCACCGGCGAACAACCGCAGACCCTCGGGGCCTGCCAACGCCGAGCGCAGGGCCACATAGAACGAACCGCAACCCCGATGATCGATCCAGCCCACCGGAGCGGCGTACCACCCCCGGTCCAGGCTCTCGTTCTCGTCGATCCAACGTTGGGCGAACGTTCTGGGCGTGCCTCCCACCGCCGGGGTGGGGTGCAGGGCCCCCACCAACCGAAGAGCGAGGCCGGGTTGGGGATCGATCCTCCCGGTGACCATGGTGCTCAGATGAAGGATGCCCGGCAGAGCTCTGACCTCGGTATTGCCGGGCGGGTTCAATCGCACGCCGGCGAGCGCCAGCCGAGTTCGCAGGTAATCCACGACATAACGATGTTCGGCCAACTCCTTGGGGTCGGACACCAGTTTCCGGGAGTTCTCCTCATCCTCGCCCGGCGTGGAACCTCTGGGCGCGGTTCCCGCCACCGCAAACGTGGTGACCAGATCTCCGTCCAACTCCACCAGCACTTCGGGGCTGGCCCCCAAGAAGCACGACGGCCCCCGACCGAAGCCGAACACCGCACAGGACCCGAAGCGAGTGGCGAGCCGGGCCAGCACCATCGCGGGATCGACATTGCCCAACCCCTCCACTTCCCGGGCCACCACCACCTTGGCCAACTGGCCGGCCCCAATGTCGTCGGCGGCCCGCTTTACCGCATCCCGGTACGTGGCCCTCGACCCGTCCTCCACCTTGATCGCCGACACCCCGGGCCTCTCGACGTGACTCTCGCCCGCCCTGGGGGCCGACCCCCTAACCAGCCTCTCGGGAACCACCAGTCGACCACTGGGGTATCCCTGCCACGGCCCCGATCCGGCTCGGTCGGCGAAGCCGAACCCGGCGAACGCCCGCTCGCCCTCGCCCAACGAATCGGCCGCCGCATCCGCCGCATCCTCGAACCGCTTATCGCCTTGCACCTCGACCACGCGTGCCGCTCCGAGGCCGGCCAGAGCCTCGTCCCCGGGAGGACACCAGAAAACCCGGTCGGCCCCCGACCACGCTGCGAACTCCTCCAGAGGTGTCATTGCCGGGATGTCTCCTGCCGAGATGCCACCCGCCGGGACACCATCCGCCGGGACACCATCCGCCGGGACACCATCCGCCGGAGTGCCACCCGCCGGCGTGTCACCCGCCGGGACACCACCTGCCGGAGTGCCTGCTGAGAAAGTGCCTCCTGCCAGGATGTCATTGCCTGCCCTCGGCCAGTCTGGCCGATGCCCTGCTGAGGAGGGTTCGGCGAAAATGCTCGCCGACCAGCGCCACCACCTGGGGTACCAGCGCCTCCACAACCGGTGTCAATGCCTCCATGTCCGTGTTCTTCAAACCGTCCCCACCCAAAGCCGCCAAGAAGAGATCCACCGCCTCGTCCACCACCGTTTCGACGTTGCGGGCATGGCGCACGGCCAGGCCCGCCAGGTCGGGCACGCTCACCCCGGCTGCGATCAAGGCTGCCGCCGCCTGGAGCATCGTCACCGCGCCCTCCTTGAATCGCCCGGAACCATCGGGCACCAGGAGGCCGGCATCGATGGCCAGGTCCACCTGCTCGGCGGCCAACCCCGACCGCCGGATCAACTCGGCCCGGCTCAGATCTTCCGACACCATTCCCAGAGCGTAAACCCTGACTCGGCCCCACCGGAACGCCCGAGTGCGAAGAGCGCAAGCTCGCCGGAGAGTTCCGCAAGGGAATTATCGTCGGAGCCGTATGAGCTTCGCCTCGCTCCTGCTGGCCCCGGAACTGCCCGCAGAACCGGACACCCCCGGGGTCATCGTCGCCCACCCCGAGGGCGACCACGTCGTCGGCTACTTCGACCTGGTCGCCGGGGCCGAGCGGTTGGCCGCCACTCTGGCCGAGGCCGACGTCGCCTCCCGAACCGCGGTGGCCTGCCTGCTGCCTCCCAGCGCCGACGTGGTGGCCGCCTTCTTCGGAACCTGGGCGGCCGGCGGGGTGTACGTACCGGTCAACCCCCGCCTCTCCGACCCCGAAATCACCCATCAGCTCGCCGAGGTAAACCCTGCGGCGGTAATCGGCCGACCCGAACAGCTAAACCGGGTGACGGCACCGATCACCCGCATCGCCGCCGAGGGCGACCTGAACTGGTCGATCGCCGAACGGGGCACCACCCCGGCGACCCCCCTCCGCGCACATCCGGCGAGCATCGGCCATGCCCTGGCGGTCGCCGAACGGGTCACCACCCCGGCGACTCCCTACCGGTCGGGGGTGGCCACCGTGTCGTTCACATCGGGCACCACCGGGCGGCCCAAACCCATCGAGCTTCACGAGGACGCGGTGCTCCGGCTCATGGACACCATCATCGCCACCGCCCGGCGGGACCGCCCGATCACCCAGCGTCCCGATACCCCCCATGTGATCCCGGTGTCCACCTCGCTGTGGGCGGGCATCTACAACGTGGTGTTCGCGATCCGTACCGCCAGCCCGGTGCTGTTGATGCCCCGATTCGACGCTCGGGAGTACGCCCGGGTGGTGCGCCACTACCAGGTGAAATCCACCGTCCTGCCTCCGGCGGCCATCGCCATGCTCAACGACGAACCCCACATCGACCGCCTCGACCCGCTGCGCATCGTCCGCTCCATCACCGCCCCGCTTTCGCCTCAACAAGCTCGCCGCTTCCATGAGCGGTTCGGGGTGATGGTGCTGAACGGGTACGGACAGACCGAGCTGGGGGGCGAGATCGTGGGTTGGACCGCTCGAGACTTCCGCGAGCATCCCGACAAACTGGGAGCGGTGGGGCGGCCGTACCCCGGGGTGGAGCTACGACTCGGCAAACAGGGCGAACTGTGGGTCCGCACCGCCTACACCGCCGGGTTGGATCCCGACGGACGGTTCGGCGACCGACTCGACGACGGCTTCCTGCGCACCGGCGACGTCGCCCGCCTCGACGAGGACGGCTTCTTGTGGATCGAGGGCCGGGAGTCGGACATGATCAACCGGGGCGGCTTGAAGGTGTTCCCCGCCGAGGTCGAGGAAGTGCTGCTGCTGTCCGCATCGGTGTCCGATGCCGCCGTGGTGGGAGTGCCCGACCCCCGCCTGGGCGAAACCCCCTGGGCCTTCGTGGTACCGACCCCCAACAACCCCCCGCCCACCGCCGCCGACCTGGAGCAACTCTGCCGCCAACACCTGGCCCCCTACAAAGTGCCAGTGGCCTTCCGAACCCTGGAAACCCTCCCCCGCAACGAAATCGGCAAAGTGCTCCGCCGGGTACTGACCGAACAAGCAGCCGCAGCCCACCCATAGCCCATCAATGAAGTTGTCACCGGTAGCGGGGTGCTATGCGGTGACGGGTACTCCTGGCGTTCACGACCGTTGACGGCGTACCAGGCCATACCCGCCCCGTGGTTCGGCACCGCTCGGATGCGTTGGCCGATGACCGATCGACAACGTGAGCTCATATGATGTCACCGCCTGGAACTATCCTGGCTCGGCATGGCGACTGCCCACATCAACCCGGCGATGCTGCGGTGGGCCGCAGATCGAGCCGACATCGGCCCGGAAGCGCTGGGAACGTCTCTACGACAGAAGGTCGAGACGGTAGAGCAATGGCTGCAAGGGTCGGCTTCGCCAACTTTTGTGCAAGCGCAAACGTTGGCGAAGCGTCTGCATGTGCCGTTTGGGTACCTCTTCATTTCCGAGCCGCCTACGGAAGACCTGCCGCTTCCCGACTTTCGCCGGATGCCAGATGGAGACACCCCCAAGCCTTCGGCGGACCTTCTCGATGTCATCGCTGATGTTCTGAGGCATCAGGAGTGGTATCGAGAATTCAGACTTGGCAATGACGGACAGCCCATACCGTTCGTGGGTCGATTCGATGCTCAAGCACCTGTCGCTGAAGTAGCAGCCGACATCTCGGAGAGCCTTGATTTAGACTCCCGAGTTAGATCAATCTCGCGAAGAGACGAATATCTAAGAGCGTTAGTGGAGCAAGTAGAGGGTCTCGGCATCCTGGTAATGAGAAATGGGATCGTCGGTCAATCTACGAATCGGCCGCTGCGCGTTGAGGAGTTCCGTGGCTTCTCGATTGCCGACCCTATTGCTCCATTTATATTCATCAACAACACTGACAGCCGTGCAGCTCAAATCTTCACCCTCGCTCATGAACTGGCACACATCTGGATCGGGAAGGGTGGCATCTCTGATGCCGACCTAACCATACTAGACACCGATCCCCACAACACTGAGGCGTACTGCAATGCAGTGGCTGGCGAAGTTCTTTTGCCATGGGATCGGATCGCTGATGATTACAGTGAGTCGAACTTCATCGACAGTGAATGGCTCAAGAAAGTTGCTCAAGAGTTTCACGTATCTACCGTCATGGTTGCAAGACAGCTATGGTCTCACGGCGCGATTAGCCGTGATCGGTTCTTTCAGACCTACGAGGACGAGCGGTCGAATTGGACCGCTCGAAGCAGCTCGACACCCGGTGGAGGCAACTACTACAAGAGCGTCCCGATCCGCAACAGCCGTCGGTTTACCGAAGCCATCCTAGAAAGTGTCGCAGCTTCGGAGACTCTAATTCGAGATGCTTCCCGGCTGCTCGGTGTAAAACCCGCAAACCTCCCCAAGCTCCGGGAATCGCTGGGAGTCACCTAGTGCTCCGTCTACTTGATTCCAATGTGTTCATAGAAGCTAAGAACAGGTACTACGGCTTCGATCTAGTCCCGGCGTTTTGGACATGGCTTGAGAATCAGGCCAAAGCAAAAACCCTCGCCTCGACCGATCTTGTCTACAAGGAGTTGAAGGGTGGAACAGATGAGTTGGCTGACTGGGTCAAGAAACACAAGGAACTCATCTTCTGGATGAAGTCTGACTCAAGACAGGTAGCAAACCATGTTGAAGCTATTGAATCGTGGGCAAAACGACGAGAAGGTTACAGGGGAGCTTTAAATGAAAAATTTTTTGATGGTGCAGATCCGTTCCTCGTTGGTGTAGCCGCAGAAACTGATTCAATTGTCGTCACGTTGGAAATACCAGTCGGAAACAATAGCACAAAGATGAAGATTCCAGATGCGTGCAACCATCTCGGCGTTCTGTACGAGAACACGTTTCAGATGATGCGCTCTCTCGGAGCCCGGTTCGTGTAGTGGTCAAGCAGTGCTCTGGCCACTAAGTGAGGAGTTATAACATCCATGGACATTGCAACTAAGCAACTAAGCTCTCGAACGATTCGATGACCGACCAGATTGTCCACGACCCGGTGGTGGGGCACGACCCGGCGGAGGATCCTGTTCTCTGCTCTCCTTACGACGAGCCGGATCGTCACTGGCTGCTCGACGGGCGGGGGCGGGCCGACCGGGACAAGGAGCCGGTGGTGGGGCGTAGGGATCCGCTGAGCATCAGCGTGCCCTCGGACGGGAAAACCCCCAGCCAGGGGAAGCAGACGAAGTTGACCCTGGCCGACCGCAAGTCCAATCAGACGGTGAAGGAAATACGGGATGCGGTGGCCCAGTGGCGGGCCGACAATTACGCGGGAGCCACCGCCATCACCAGAAGACTGCTGTGGCATTGGACCGATCCGCAGTCGATGCTGCTGCGTCCGTTCTTCGCTCAGGTGGAGGCCATCGAGACGTTCATCTGGCTGCGTGAGGTGGCCACCCGCCGCAATGCCTCCCGCAGCCAGGTGGAGGCCGAGGCCCGGCGGCTGAACGACGGGATCGTGCGGTTGTGCGCCAAGATGGCCACGGGCACCGGCAAGACCGCGGTCATGGGCATGGTGATCGCCTGGCAGACCCTCAACGCCGCCCGATCCCGGCGCACTCGCAACTCTCGGCACACCGACCGATTCGCGGTGCTCGCTCCCGGCCATACCGTCCGGGAGCGCCTCGGCGTGCTGATCCCCTCGGCCGACGAGAACGTGTACGACGAGATGGGCCTCGTCCCCCACGATCTGCGACCGCTGCTCAACCGGGCCCGGGTGAGGATCGTCAACTACCAGGCGTTCACCCAGAAAGACCTGATCGGCGACTCCGACGCCCGCAAGCTGCTGGGCAAGGCTCGCAGCGAGGACGTCGAATCCTGGGGAGCGGCGGTCCGCCGGGTACTGGGCGACATCGCCGACGGCACCGGTCGGGTGTGCGTCATCAACGACGAGGCCCACCACTGCTACCTGCCCCAGCAAGCAAGGAGCGCCAGAAGCCGACAGGACAAGGACGAGGACGCCCGGGCCGCGGTGTGGTTCAACGCCATCCGAGCCATGCGCGACAGCGACATCCTCGGCCCGGTGGACCACAACGGCCAGGCGTTCCCGGTGTACGACTTCTCGGCCACGCCGCTGTGGATCGACACCGCCCGCAAGTCGGAGCCCGAGCAGTTCCAGTGGGTCGTCTCCGATTTCGGGCTCATGGAGGCCATCGAATCCGGTCTGGTGAAGGTGCCCCGGGTGCCCATCGACGACGACAGCAGCCGGGACGAGACCATCTGGCGCAAGCTCTACGACAACACCAACCCCAAGAAGCTCTCCGACTGGTTGGGTTCGCCCGACGGCGGCAACCGGCTTCCCGACCACCTCCACGGCGCGGTCCAGGCCGTGGTCAAGGACTGGGAACGCAAGCTAAAGGTCTGGCAGGGGCCTTCCCCCGACGGCAACGGCCCGGCCCGACCGCCCCAGCCGACCCCTCCGGTCATCATCTTCGTGGCCAACAGCATCGGCAACGCCACCGCCCTGTGGGAGTACCTGTCGGGCCGGGTGGACGACGACGGGACGATCACCCCCGGGGCGTTCCCCGAGCTGGCCAACATCGACGAGCACGGCCGGTGGCACCCCGAACCCCGAACGCTGCTGGTCCACAGCAAGGTGGGCGGCAGCGACGCCATTCCCCAACCGCTCAAGAAGATGCTGGCCCGAGCCGCGGGCTACAGCAAGGCGTCGGACGCCGAGGAAGCGGTGCGGGAGATGCTGAACACGGTGGGCAAACCGGGCCGGCCGGGAGCCCAGGTGCGATGCGTGGTGTCGGTGAGCATGCTCACCGAGGGCTGGGACGCCCGCACCGTGACCCACATCGTCGGCTTCCGGGCGTTCGGCACCCAGCTTCTGTGCGAGCAGGTCACCGGCCGGGCGCTGCGCCGCACCTCCTACGATTCGATGCGCCAACCCGATGCCGACGGGCGACAGCGCCTGGAGGCCGAGTACGCCGACGTGGTGGGCATCCCCTTCGAGTTCATGCCCGACGTGAACCAGCCCGAGCCCGTGCCTCGCCCGCCCAAGCCCCGCACCCAGGTTCGCACCCTGGAGGGCAAGCGGGACTTGCGAGTGGCCTGGCCCCAGGCGGTGGAGTACATCCGCGTCGCCCCCCAGGGCGCTTTCGACCTCGACCCCGACAGGGTGGTCGAGTGGAAACGGGCCCCTTCCGATGCCGCGACCATTGCCGCACTCGAAGGGGTCGCCGGTAAGGGCCAGGTGATCGGATCGTCTCCCGACGGGGCTCGCCGTCGTACCGCCCTGTTGGAGCTGGCCGCCACCGTCACCGCTCGGGTGGCGACCTCGGACGAGCAAGCGCCCCCGGCTTTCGACGGCCAGGCGACCGGGTTGGGGCGGGCCTCGCTGTTCCGATCCGCCTTTGAGGCAACCCAACGTTGGGCATCGCACCCGGCCGTGGCCCTGGACGACCCCTGGCCGCTGGTGGATTCCTCCACCCTCCGCAACCAAGCCGCCAATCACATCCTCAGCGCTTGCGACTTCCGCACCACTAGTTCGGTTCATCGGGCCCGACTGGCCAACCCGCCGATTCTCGACACCGCCAGGGTGGACTTCGAGACCACCCTGGACAACATCGCCGAAACCATCAAGTCGGAGCTGTCCCACGCCGCCTGCCACTCCCGGCTCGAACTCGACACCGCCGCCAGGCTCGACCAACACCCCCGGGTGCGACGATGGGTTCGCAACTTTCAGTTGGGCTGGACCATCCCCTACTGGAGAAACGGCGCATGGGCCCGCTACGAACCCGACTTCGTGGCCGTGCTCGACAACGGAACCAACCTGGTTATCGAGTGCAAGGCTGCCTGGGACAAAAAGGCCGACGAAGCAGCCGAGTACACCAGGGACCATTGGATACCCAGCATTGCCGGCACCACCGACCTGCCCGATGATCTGCGCCGCTGGGCCTACGCAATCATCGACGACCCCCACTCGATCCGCCACCAACTCGATCTCGTCATCGACGAAACCTCCGAAAGGCAGCCACGACCATGACCCGCCAGCAGTCCAACCGCCCACCCGGGTCCTACCGCCACGAGCAGGCCGACCGGGTGAACCAACCCACCGTCGAGACCTCGTCGCTCATGGAAGACGACACCCGCGCTCCCAAACCGTTCACGCTGTCACCCCCCCCCCCCCCCCCGAAAAATCCCCGCCCCCCAGCGCCGATAGAACGGAAACCCCCGACCCTCGCCTGTGGTGGGACAGGCAGGGCCACACCTCGTCCCATGACGGCCCCTGGGACTTCGCCGGTGCTCCCCTCTACACCAGGGAGAAGGTCAACCCTCTCAGCCTGATCGACCAACTCCGCAAACCCGACACCGCAGTACCGCTCAACCTGTTCGACGACTTCAACGGGTTGCCGGCCGGGGCCCAGAAATGGGAGTTCTACCAGCACTCGGGACACTGGCAGAACCGGCTCATCCATGGTGACAGCTCCCAGGTGATGCAATCCCTAATCTCTCGCGACGGTCTCGGCGGACAGGTGCAGATGATCTACTTCGACCCGCCCTACGGAATCGGCTTCAAGAGTAACTTCATGTCCGAAACCGACCGCACTGATGCCACCGACATCCCCGTCGGCGACACCCTCCCGATAAAGGCATTCAAGGACACCTACATCAACGGCATCCACTCCTACCTGGACGAACTCCACGAAAGGTTCACCCTGTTTCATGAGCTCCTCAAAGACAGTGGCTCGCTGTTCGTACAAATCGGCGACGAGAACGTCCACCGAATAGCCGTGCTGCTGGATGAGGTATTCGGTGCCAAGAACAAAATGGCCACTATTACTTGGCGGTCAACAGGTGGATCATCAGCAAAAACTCTACCCGAATCAGCCAGCTACCTGCTTTGGTATGCAAAAGACAAGGAGCAGGTGAAGTATCGACAGCTTTATGAGCCTTTGACTCGCAAAGAAATTGTAGATCAGTGGGATAAATCATTTTCTCCACCTCGCACGGAACTTCCTGATGGAACGACTCGGAAGATGAAAAAAGTCGAGAAAGCAAATCCTGAGGGAGAATTGCCC
This sequence comes from Acidimicrobiales bacterium, assembly GCA_965115985.1. Taxonomy (GTDB): domain Bacteria; phylum Actinomycetota; class Acidimicrobiia; order Acidimicrobiales; family Bin134; genus Poriferisocius. The sequence continues at coordinate 2,173,009 of OZ220474.1, read as the reverse complement.
GAAGGTGCTCGTATTTATCATATGGAAAACCTCACCTCTTCAGGAGCATCAACCACCGGACGCACCTGCGAATACGAGTATGATGGGGTTGTCTACCATTGTGGGGCCACGCGCCATTGGAGCGTCTCCACTCCTACGGAGCGGAGACTCTCCACTGGGACTGAGCCACGCGCCATTGGAGCGTCCGGCGCGCCTAACGGCGCGCCGGAGGAGATATCCGGTCTCGATCGGCTCGCTGAACTGAGACGGCTGGAAGGAAGCGGCGAAGGCGGGGTTCTGTACTGGAAGCAATATGAAAATGAAATGCCTGGCCGCAAGCTGGACAACGTTTGGCATCAAATGGCAAAACCTTCTAACAAGAGATATGCCGTTCAAACAGCCGATGCTCTTATCGAGCGCTGCCTCCTGATGACCACCGACCCCGGAGATCTAGTACTCGACCCCACCTGCGGTTCAGGAGCAACCGCCGACATGGCCGAGCGTTGGGGGCGGCGTTGGATCACCATTGATGTCGGTCGAGTGTCGATAGCCATCGCCCGCCGCCACCTGCTCACCTCGATTCACCCGTGGTACCGCACGGTTGACGGCGGCAGCGACCCGGCCGCGGGCCTCGAAGTGGAGACCATGCAACGGGTGTCGGCGGCCACCCTGGCCTACGACCAAGTGGACAATCCCGAGAACACCATCCGCCTGGTGGATCGGCCCAAGGAGGACACCAAACGCAAACGGCTGACCGGGCCGTTCACCGTAGAATCGGCCTCGCCCTACACCTACCTGCCGTTCGACGACTCCGAGGCCGCCCCCGACGATCTGGGCGCGGCCTCGGGCGAGGATGCCGAGCGATTGCTCGAGGCGCTCACCGGCCACCCGATCTGCGACAGCGACGGTCGGGTGGTGATGGAGGTGTCCGAGATAACCCCCTGGCCCGGCGGGCACCTGGTCACCCACGAGGCCGACTGCTCCTCCCCCGGCCACCAAACCCGGACCGCCGCCGCGGTGATGCTGGCCGCCCCCGATGCCACCGTCAGCGCCGATCAGATCGCGGCCGCCGCGGCCGAGGCCCTTCGAGCCCGCAGCGATATCACCGACCTCGTGGTGGTGGCCAGCGCCTTCGACAACAACGCCCCCCATGCGGCCGGGCGGGTCAAGATCCACAAGGTGGCCACCGCCCGCGACCTTCAGATCGCCGCCCTCGCCCCGGAGGCCGACTCGGGGGCGCTCACCCTGCTGGGCGAACCCGACGTGTTGTGCGAGCAGACCCAGGACGGCGACCTCGTCGTCGAGCTGCTGGGCTACGACACCTACGACCCCACCACCGGCACCGTCCGTCCGTCGCCCGCCGACGACGTGGACTGCTGGATGATCGACACCGACCACGACCGCACCGCCTTCTTCCCCCGCCTCGTCCACCTGCCCGCCTACAAGCGCGGCGACCCCGCCATCAAGAAACTGGTCAAGACCCTGGGTCGAGACCTCGACCCCGCCGCCGAACAAGCCCTCTGCGGACTCCGCTCACAACCCTTCCCACCCCCCTCCCCCGGCAACACCATCGCCATCAAAATCATCACCCGCACCGGCACGGAAATGACCACCACCACCCAACCCTAAGCCACCCGCCGTCGAGCCCCCGGACACCTTCTCCATCCGGGGCCACCCCGCCGGCAGTGCGGGAGCCGGTGGGTCGGGGTCAGGATCCGTTGGGGGAGGCTCCGTTGAGTCAGGATCCGTTGGGGGAGGGGGTGTAGTTCTCGAGTTCGGGGATGATCTCCTTGCCCAGGAGCTCGATGGTGCGCATGATCGACTCGTGGGAGTGGTAGCCGAACTGCACGTAGCAGATGAGCTGGTCCACACCCAGGTCGGCGTAGTGCTTCATCTTCTCGTAGCAGGTGTCCACATCGCCCACCACGATCATGTCGGCCTCGTCGAAGTGGTGGATCAGGTCGTCGATTCCGTCCTCCATGAGCGGCTTGAGCAGCGGGAAGGTGGCGTCCCGCTCCTCCTGCGACAGCTCGGGCAGCTCCCAGTCGAGGGTGAACTGGGCCAGGTTGGTGTACCACCACTCCACCGACTTCCACACCTCGTTGTCCAGCACCTGCTGCTTGGTGTCGGCGCAATGCACCAGGGTGTAGGCCGCGGTGGCGTTGGTGGTCACGTCGGTGATGGGCTCGGGGCTCTCGGCCGCGACCCGGTAGTTGCGGATGTGCCGGGCCATCGCCTCCAGGGGCTGCATGATGGAGAACGACAGCATTCCCATGCCCGCTTTGCCGGCCACCGCCGCCGAGTTCTCCGAGGCGCACGCCATCCACGCCGGGGGATGGGGATACTGCATCGGCTTGGGGGTGACCATTCGCCGGGGGAACTTGAACCGGGGCGAGTCGTACTCGAAGTACTCCTCCCGCCACATGCCGCACACGATCTCGATGGCCTCCTGCCAATCATCCCGGGAGCGTTCCCGATCCACGCCGAAGGCGATCTGCTCCATGGGGGTGGATCGACCAGTGCCCCACACCGCCCGACCGTTGGACAGGATGTCCACGGTGGCCACCTTCTCGGCGATCCGCTGCGGCGGGATGAACCCGAACGGGGTGAGCGTCACCCCGAAGCCCATCTTGATGTTCTCGGTGACCATCGACAAGGCCCCCAGCAGCACCTCCGAGGCCGGGCAGTGCGAGCGTCCCTCCCGAAAGTGGTGCTCCACCGCCCAGATGGTGTTGAACCCGAACGAGTCGGCCAGCTTGATCTGCTCCACCGCATCCCGGTAGGCCTTCTGCTCCCGCTCCCGCTGACCCCAGGGATGGGGCTTGCCCCACGGCTTGGGCGCGTCCACCTCGTACAACAAGTCCAACTTCATGGAACCGACGTTACCGACCGTCCCCCAACCGCTGCATCTTCTACCCGTGCTGCCCCGAGCGGGCCGGGCGTGCTGCCCCGAGCCCTGCCAGCCCATTCCACCCCGACCGGGCCCCCGCACTAACCAGGCTTCGCCGGCCGTCCTACCCCGACCGGGCCAGGCGGAAACCCATGTGTCCGGTGGTGGAGGCGGGGTCGTTGGCGTGACGGGCCGCCACCCGGTAACGGTTGCAGTAGGAGTCGTGGCACAGGTACGACCCGCCCCGGATCACCCGGGATCGGCCCTGCGGCGGCCCCACCGGATCGACCAAGGGCCTCTCGGAGGGAAACCGGTTGTCGAACCAGTCGGCGCACCATTCCCACACGTTGCCCGAGCAGTTGTACAGACCGAACCCGTTGGGGTCGTACTCGTCCACCGGGGCCGTGCCCACGTACCCGTCGTCAGCGGTGTTGTGGCTGGGAAACTCACCCTCCCAGATGTTCAACCGGGGCCGTCCGTCGGGACTCAACTCGTCGCCCCACGGGAGCCGGGCCCGAACCATCCCTCCCCGGGCGGCGTACTCCCACTCGGCCTCGGTGGGCAACCTAGCCCCGTACCAGGCCGCGCACTCGACGGCGTCGAACCACGACACATGAACCACCGGATGGCCGCCCCGATCCTCCACCGACGACCCAGGGCCCTCGGGGCGCGCCCAAAAAGCCCCCTCCACCTGCCGCCACCACTCGGCCCCCACCACCCCTCGGGTGGGCGGGAAATCGTCGGGCAACAAACCGGCGAACACGAACGACCATCCCTCTCGTTCGGCGATGGTCACGTACCCGGTGGCCGCCACGAATGCCCCGAACTCGTCGTTGGTGACCGCGGTGGCCGCCATCCGAAACGGGGCCAGCACCACCTCGCGCACCGGCCCCTCGCCGTCGCCCTCGAACCACACCTGGTCGGTGCCCATGAGAAACGACCCACCCGCCAACGACACGAACTCCATCCGTGCGTCATACCATGAAACGATGAGAACAACCGGAATCATCTTCGCCGCCCTGGATTGCGACGCCGATGCCATCGAGGACTGGAACCGCTGGTACGACCTGGAGCATCTGCCCCCCAACATCGCCCTGCCCGACGTGATGCATGGTCGCCGCTACGTGGCCCCGCCCAGCCATCAGTCGTTGCGGGCGCCAGGTTGCGACGACGCCTACTCGGAGGGACGCAGCGCCTTTCTCACCATCTACTGGTTGTGCGGCGACGTGGATGGGGTGATGGCCGCCATGACCGAGTACCGGGAGGTTCTGGTGGAGGCCGACCGGATGTTCCCCGACGAAAAGAAGACCGTGCGAACCGGCGATGCATTGACCCTCGACTGGGCGGTGGCCGACCCGGCGCTGAAGGCCGACCCCACCGACGTCGCCCATATCTCCCACACCGATCTCCATGTGGTGCTGCGCCGGGGCCTGGCCGACCAGCAATGGCACCGCGACGTCTACGCCCCCGCGGCGGTGGCGGTGGACGGGGTTCACGCGGTGATGTCGTGTACCTCCCGGTTCGCCCCCGACACCGCCATCGACCTGCACATGATCGAGGGCGACCCCGACGAGGTGGTCCCGGCGCTGCGAGCGGCCGGCCCGACCCGACCCGAGGCCACGGTCGTGGGTCTGGACGGGCCGTTCCGACTCATCGACCCGCTGCGCTACCCATGGGCCGAGCAGATCCGCGGGTCATGGATGCCCCAAACGGTCGCCTGAGCGACCCCCAACCCCCTCCCCGGTCGCCGGGTGATGCCCCAAACGGTCGCCTGAGCGACCCCCAACCCCCTCCCCGGTGGCCGGGTAGAGCCGACCCCGAACCCACCTGGTTCACCACCCGGTATTATCGTCGTCGCTCACGCCGGCGGTGGACGGGAGAAAGGATCGACGACGACCCGGGCTCGCTTCGCCGGGCCAAGCGGCGAGCCACCGCACTCCTGCTGGCCGCCGCCGGGTTGTTCGTGGTGATGCGAGTACTCACCGACGGCCAGGGCTGGGCCGGGTACGTGGAGGCCGCGGCCGAGGCCGCCATGATCGGCGGGCTGGCCGACTGGTTCGCGGTCACGGCCCTGTTCCGCCACCCGCTGGGCATACCCATCCCCCACACCGCCATCATCCCCCGGCGCAAGAACGCCATAGGGCTTGCCCTGGGAAAGTTCGTGGAGGACAACTTCTTCGACCCCGACGACCTGGCCCGCTGGGTGGCCGATCGAACCCCCGCCGAGGCCCTGGGCCGCTGGCTGGCGGCCGAGGGCAGCACCGGGCCGGTGTCGGCTCCGGCGCTGGGGCGGCTGCTGGAGTCGGTCATCGACGGCGGGCACCACCGCCCGATGGTGGATGCCGCCGTCGGACGGGCCGACCGCTTCTTGGTGGACAACTACGAGGTGCTGCGGGACCGCATCGTCGAGGAGGCCCCCCTCTACACCCCAAAGGTGCTCGATCATCACGTCTTCAACCGCCTCCACCGGGGAGTGCGGGGGGTGCTGGCCGACATGGCCGACGATCCCGACCACGAGCTGCACACCCGCATCGATGCCGGCTTGCGCAGCTACGCCCACCGCCTCCAAACCGACCCGGCGATGGTTGCCCGGGTGGAGGCCGCCCTGGCCCGAGCCGGGGATTCGCTACAGACCCACCCCGACCTCCAGCACCGGGTGAACCAATGGATCATCACCGGGGTCGGCCTGCTGGCCCATCACGCCCGGGCCGAGATAGCCGGCGTGATCAGCACCACGGTGTCGCGCTGGAACGCCGTGGACACCAGCGACCGCATCGAGCGCAGGATCGGCCGCGACCTCCAGTTCATCCGCATCAACGGCACCCTCATCGGAGCCCTGGTCGGCCTCGCCATCCACGCCATCGGCGGGCTTCTCTAACGGTCTGCGGGCCACGCGGTCGCCGGGCTTCTCTAACGCTTTGCGAGACACGCCATCGCTGGGCTTCCTTGCCAGCCTCCAGCCCGTGAATCCTCCCAGCCGTGACCCCTCCCGCCCGTAAAGCCTCTAGTCCTTGAACCGCTTCCTCAGCTCGTGCTTCAGCACCTTGCCGGTGGCGTTGCGGGGGAGCGAGTCGACGATCTCGAGCTGCTCGGGAATCTTCTGGGCCATGATCCCCGAAGACCGAAAGTGCTCCGCCAACTCGCCCAGGGTCAGCCGGTCGGCCCCGGGGGCCAACTCCACCACCGCGCACACCCGCTCGCCCCGTTCCTCGTCGGGCAGCCCGATCACCCCGGCATCGGCCACCTTGGGATGGGCGAACAGCAGATCCTCGATCTCGGTGGCCGAGATGTTCTCGCCCTTGCGGATGATTATGTCCTTCACCCGCCCGGTGAGCGTCACATGCCCGTCGGCGTCCAGAAAGCCCACGTCGCCGGTACGGAACCAATCGCCGTCGAACGCCCCGGCGTTCAGGCTCTCGTCGAGATAGCCCCGACACACCATCGGCCCTTTGATCCACAGCTCCCCCTCCACTCCGACGTCGGCCGGGTTGCCGTCGAAACCCTCCACCTTGATCTCGGCCCCCGCCAGCGGGCGGCCCTCGGTCTCGGCCAGCTTCTGGTCGGAGTAGTCGGGGGAGTTCTGGGCGATGATCGGTGCCTCGGTCATCCCCCACGCATGACAGCACCCCCGCCCCCCGATCTCGGCCTGCACCTCGTAATGCTGGGATGCGGGCATCGGGGCCCCGCCCCCGGTGAAGAACCGCAGCCGGGGCAGGATCGACCGACCGGGCTGCTTGCGCTGCTCGGCCAGAAACGCCATGAAGAACGCCGGCCCCCCACCCACCAGGGTGACCCCGTGCCGAGCGAACAACTCAGTGGTGCCGGCGGGGTCGAACGCCTCGGCGATCACCAGGGCACAGCCCGAACCGAGGGCCACCGCCAGGTTCGACACCCCACCGATGTGGGCGAACGGAAAGGCCAACCCGAACCGGTCGTCGGCCCCGACCTGCTGACGCTCCACCATGGCGATGCCCGACGCCATGACCGAGGAATCGCAGTGGCGAGCCCCCTTGGGATCGGAGGTGGTTCCCGACGTGTAGTACAGCCAACGAATCTCCTCGGCATCGTTGGGCGGCGAGATGCCCTCCAGCACCCCCACATCACCCTCCGGCAGCTCCCCGTCGCACACCACCACCTCCAGGCCACCCACCGGGCCGTCCGACCCCTCGGCCGGCCCCTCGGCCATCCCCTCGGCAATCCCTTCGGCCATCCCCTTGGCAATCCCCTCGGCCATTGCCCGATAGTCGAACCCCCGCCACACCGACGGCACCAACAACAGCCGAGCCCCGGTCTGACGCACGCAGAACCCCACCTCCCGATCCCTGTACACCGGAATGATCGGATTCTGCACCGCCCCCAACCGAGCCAGCGCCGCCTGAAGCACCAACGTGGACGTCCAAGTGGGAAGCTGCCACGACACCGCCACCCCCGGCCCCACCCCCAACCCCACCAATCCCGCCGCCACCCGCTCCGCCGCATCCCGATACCCGGCAAAGCTCATCACCCGATCCCGATCGTCAACAATCATCGGAGCATCCGGCGTCAACCCCACCCTCCGCTCCACCATCCCCCAAAACGTTCCCCCAACAAGCATCCCCAGACTCTAGATGCAAGCGTTCAAGTCCGGCCGAAACCCCCGGCCAACATCTCATCGGCATCGCCCGCACACTGATCGGAGACCGACGCACCAATCGCCACGAAGCCCAGCGCCTCACCCCTGCTCGCCCTCGGACTCCCCAGCAGCATCGATGCAAGGTCTGCTATGAGATCGCCCAACCCAATGCCCCGCCGAACCGCCTCCCGACGAAGACACGACAGCACCTCATCAGGAATGTCAAGCATCACCACCACATCCCAACCCTACCCCAGAACCGCACATACCGGTCCTCGGACCCCTCTTCAACGAAGGTCGGCTGACACCGCCCGCCGAAGAGGAGACGCGCTAGTCGGACGTTCACGCAGGAGAGCCATCAGAGCATCGGCGACTTCCGGCTCCTGCCTTCGCAAGCGTCGAGCCAGGCGCTGAACGTAGATCTCCACATCCTGCTCCCGACCAACCAGAGCCAGACGAGCTAGCTGGACTAGATCACTGCTATGGCCGCACTTCCCATCCACGAAATCTTGTTTCATCCGGTCTAGTATGTGGGAAACGGTAATTCGTAGAGCAGACTAAAACTAGAATATTCCCTCAGTTAGTCCACACAACGCACCAACCTGGGTGGTAGTAGATCCCGAAAGAAAATCAATATGGCTGAGAACACCAGTAACAAGACTTCCTACATCGTTGACATCGGCCAACCGGGCACGTGGCCCGATGCCGTAATCGAGATTGTGGACAACGTTGTGGAGCATGCTCCAGAACCGGACTGGCGGGAATACCCATTCGAGCAGTTCAACCTGAGCGACTTCAGGGAGGAAGAGCACCAACTCTACTTAGAGCTCAGCGAATATCGCATCGTCGGATACCACGCGACCCGACTTCTCCCTCACGAGATAAGCAACATTAGCAACCTCACGGGGCTTCAAGTCCTTACCGAGAGTCTGCGTCAAGAGAAGGTCAGGCAGGCTATTGAGCACTTCCCGGATGCTTTCACGCACGATCACGATGGTGAGATTCTCCTTACCTCGGGGCCCAACCCCTGGCAAGGATTTGCCAATTCGCGACTGGACTCTATCGACTTTGTAGCTCCATTCATCATGTTTGACCACGATGCTTGTGGACTTTTCAATATGTTCGATACCTGGGGTGGAGAAACGTTTTATTCTCCGAGCTCAAGCTTCACATCCCTGTACCTCACAAAGGCAAGTGAGCCAGCCATCGTTGAAATTGCAGCACGCGTGCCCACACTCGAAAACGGCAAATCACTTCTTCCAGCTTTCGCTGGTGTCTATGCAGATATCGCCGGTCGCTACTGGGGTCAATGGAGAACCTTAGAGTCCATCTCACCAGAGTTCGTCATTGAGGTAATCACAACCCAGTCCAACAGGTGGCCGCCAGCCCTGCACGAGTACCGATCCTGAGCCTGAGCCTGAGCGGAATTTGATCGGCAGTTACTTTACATAACTAATACTCCCAATGTTCAAAGTTATAATTCCACATAGCAGAAAATATTACGCTACTACAGGCGCAATAAAATGTCTATTTACAGTGAGAAATAGCCCATCTCTAACAGTATAGCTAATACAAAATCAGCCCTATCACAGAGGTAGACTGCTCCGATCTATCCTTGTCACTAGTTTATATTAGTATAGGCTTTTAATATTCAATGCTCAGAATTAGTAGGAAGAAACTAGATAGTCCTAGTTACTATTAATTTTTGAAATCTATACTCTCCCAAATGCTATTCCACACTTTTTCATCCACAACACACACCCGACCTAACATTTTTCCTGCTGCCAAACATTTTAATGTGCCACCACTCCACTCAGTTTTTTTCATTCCATCATTCTTTAACCAACACCAAGTCTGTACTTTTACGAAAAGCATATACAAACCAGTCAATAGTCCGGGAACAACAACTATTATAATCCAACAAAGCAGTACCCAGGATCCAAAACTTATAATAAAGGCATCCTCCGATTCAGAGTTTGTCCAAAATGCAAGCAATATCAAACCCACGAATAATAAAGGAAACAAAATCAGTAAGAATAACCATTTTGCTATTCTATCCAATACTATACTTTTGGTTCTTACCTTAATATACTCATCAATACTGTTGTCTCTACAAGAGTAAACAGATCCTGTAGTATATTCTATAGGAAACCCATACTCATCAAAAGCTAATCCAGAAGGTTCTTGGGCTGCATACACAAGCCACAAAGCATCTTTAGGCACATCTTTTGCTTTCTTGAAAAATACCCAAGGCAAGGTCCAATCATCCCCAGGCTCTGAAGATAAAGCTATATGCTTTGGTTTTCCATCTTTAGATTTGACATCGAAAGCATTCACTCTTATACAACGCACCCAACTATGATTATTCGACATATCATTTGAAGATGCGATAACTATGATTCTTGTATTAGTTGCTTTCTTAGGCTGCAGAGAGCTTATGAAATGCTTACTTGATTCCCCTGGCCCTAACTCGATGGCAAGTATGCTACCTCTTGAATTATTATATAATCCTTCTGCGTTGATTGTATCTACAGGTATATACCGCCAATTTATCACTTCAAATACTGGTTTAGGACTCGTATTGCAACAAACCCAATTAATATATAGTTGCCGCAAAAAATTTACTACGCGATTTCCATTGTCAAATATCGTAATGGGAGTGATCTCTATACTATCGAGGTAATACCCTAAGCCAGACATTTGAGGCTGAAGCAACGGAGCTACTGACAGCAGACGAATGCCACCATGCTTAATTTTTATTTTCTTGAGTAACCATGACCATACTGCTAACACAGTAGAACCCACTGGCACAGCAATATCAATCACTATCTTCCAAGGTATAGATGATATCCAATCTATGTACACTTCTATGTACACTTCTATATTCACTATTTTATCCTAGCACTATTGATTTTAAAATTATACCACCTAAGCACGACAAGACTGCCTCAGCAGCACCCGTTTAGATGTATATCCCGACCCAACCTCGAACCCTACCGCCGGTTGAGACTCAGGTATTACCAGCTAAAGATACACGAAGTAGTTGAAGTTGATAACCCGCAACGCCTAAAGCAGGCCCTGAGAGCTGATGTGGTCGTCTACCCAGACCTGGCAGATGCCAGTATAGGCCACCTGGAGGTGGATGCGGTCGGCGGCACCGACCAACTCGGAGACGATGCGGTTTATCACTCCGCCGTGGCAGGATACGGCCGCGTGTTGGCCGGGTCGGGCGGAGGCCAAGGGGCTCAATGGTCTCGGCGGCCCGCCGCTCGGCGCTGGAGATCATGTCATCGTTCGGGTTGAGGGCTGATCAGACGTGGAGTCCGGCCCCTAGCCGGTGGGGGTGAGCGCACGATTTGCAGAGCGGGAGGGGCGGTGGGTGGAGTTCGCCGATGCTCTCAGGGATGCTGCGTTTCGGCTGCGACAATCCGATGAGCAGTCGGTTTACCTGGGGTTTTGATGCCCGCAGGGCAGCCGAGAGAAGGGGTTGCCGGGCCACCCGGCCACACCTCTGTGGGAACCTTGTGCCAAAGTGTCTCACCCCCGGATTATGATGAGGCGGTCCACCAAGGGCATCAGGCATGCATCGGCAGCCAGAAGGAGACAGGCTTATGGACACCGCTATCTACACGGTGCTCATAAGCCTGTTCGGTGGCGGGATGCTCGCGTCGCTATTGTTCGTGGCGCGGGTCCTGAACGCACGCCTGGGGGATATGAGCATCCGCTTGGGAGAGATGGACTCCCGCATGGGGAGCATGGAAGGCCAGATCCACCGCCTGTCCGACAAGATCGACGCAAACAGAGTCGAACTGTCAGAAAAAATCGAAGCCAATAGAGTAGAACTGTCCAGCAAGATCGAAGCCAACGGACGAGAGATCAGCAAACTCGTCATACGAACAGCAGTCATCGAAACCCGACTGGGAAGCATCGAAACCCACCTTCGGCTTTCCCGCACCCGTCCAGCCAGCCGCCGACCCCGAACCAGCCTTCGCATAAAACTCAACCCACAACCGCTAACACCCCTGACGACTATACCCCAACAAAGCGCGAGCGGCAACCCGGAACGGCCCGGTGCCACCGAAGAGGTCAAGCTCAGCCTCCGCGACGGGTGGCATCACATTGAACAACCGAGCAACCCGGCAGGAGCCACACCTGGGCAGCCAACCGAAACGATGAAACCGACGGGGCTGCACTATGGTCTGACGGTCTGTCCGCAGGCCGCGCATGGGAACGGCTGACAAGGGAGAACCGGTAAATGGCTCGCAGCGCTGTCCTAAGGAAGAACCCGAACTCCGAGGAGGAAAGGACCAGATTGGCCAGATCAAAGCTGTTGACCTGTGCCGGTGCGGTGATACTGGCAGTCGCAGTAGGGGCCACAGCTCTTGCTCCCGCAGCGGCCGCCCAAGCTCTCACCGCTGATGATGGCGCGGTGCAAGTACGGATCACCGCTCGCAAATTGGCCAACGACAAAATCGAGTTCGCCCTCCAAACACGCCGCCCCGACAACACATGGGATAATCGCCTGCTGCCCAACACCCGCTACTTCCCCACCAACGCCAAAGTCGGCCGCTGGCTCACAAGCTCACCACTCACTCTGGAAACCGCCACAGTCCGTATCACCGCCCGCAAACTGGAAAGCGGCAGGATCGAATTCGCCCTCCAATCGCGTCGGCCCGACAACACTTGGAGTGACCGTCTTCTGCCCAGTGCCCGTTACTTCCCCACTTCTGCTGCTACCGGTCGCTGGCTCTCAAGCTCACCACTCACCCTCCAACCCACACCCGCTCACCAGCCAGTCCGGTTCACCGCAATATCCTCAGGCAGCCAGCATTTGTGTGGTTTACGGACCAATGGCACCATCACATGCTGGGGTTCCAACATCAACCTGGACGGGGACCATGTAGGTCAGGCGAAGGCACCCGATGGACAATTCACCGCAATATCAGCCGGAAATTATCATTCGTGTGGGCTGCGCACCAACAACACCATCACATGCTGGGGAAGCAACACAGCTTTCATTGTGGGTTATGTCGGTCAGGCGGAGGCCCCGGAGGGTCGGTTCACGGCGGTATCCGCGGGTGATGGGCATTCGTGCGGGCTGCGTGCCGACAACACGGTCACTTGCTGGGGCGATAATACCTATGGTCAGACAGAGGCACCGAGTATCGAGTTCACCGTAATATCCGCCGGTGGCTCTCATTCATGTGGGCTGCGTGCCGACAACACCATTACATGCTGGGGTTACAACTTCAATGGTGAGACGGCGGCTCCGAACGGCCGGTTCACCGCAATATCCACTGGCTTCGGTCATTCATGTGGGCTGCGTATCAACAACACCATCACATGCTGGGGAAACAACGACGAAGGTCAAGCGACGGCACCAGATGGCCAGTTCACTGCGGTATCCGCCGCCTTCTTGCATTCGTGTGGTTTACGCGCCGACAATACCATCACATGCTGGGGAAACAACGGCTGGGGCCAGGCGGAGGCACCGGGCGGCCAGTTCACCGCAATATCCACAGGTAGTGGGCATTCGTGCGGGCTGCGCACCAACAACACCATCACATGCTGGGGTTACAATAGAAGTGGCCAGACGATTACACCAGATGCCTAATTCACTGCAATATCCACTGGCTTCGGTCATTCATGTGGTCTGCGCACCAACAACACCATCACATGCTGGGGAAATCTTTAGCGTTACTTATTAGGTAAATGTAGGAGACATTATCGCAGATGTGGAAGGGACGCTGTTTGTCACAGCAACTCTAGCCCCGAGCGCATATATCTTCGAGGTGTGCCCCTATTTAGGTCGATCACCCCATCCCGCCACGTCACCAGCACAGCCAGCGTTCAAGTTAGTACTGGGGAGCGCTTACCAGCCCGTTGCGCATGAAGCCGGTGACGGTGGTGCGGGTGGCGCAGCAGTGGCCGGTTTCGTTCATGCTCATCAGGGTGCGGCGATTGTCGTCGATCCAGACTCGGCAGATGCCGGTGTAGGCCACCTGGAGGTGGATGCGGTCGGCGGCACCGACCAGCTCGGAGACGATGCGGTTTATCACTCCGCCGTGGCAGGCTACGGCCACGTGTTGGCCGGGGTGGGTGTCGCACAGGCGGTCGAAGGCGGCCATCACTCGTTTGTGGAACTCCTCGGGGGTGTCCCAGCCGATGGCGGCGTAGTCCTTGGCCCGGATGGCTTCGTAGTACTCCCCGCCCTCGGAGGCCAGTAGTTCGGTGGGGATGTACACCCGGGAGTTGCGGTCGATCTCGGCGAAGTCGTCCTCCAACTCCATCTCCAGGCCCAGACGGGCGGTCAGCGGTTCGATGGTCTCCACGGCCCGGCGCTTGGTGCTGGAGATGATGTGATCGAACGGCTCGTGCTCCAACCAGTCGGCCAGACGCTCGGCCTGCCACCGGCCCAGATCGCTGAGTCCGGGGTCGGCCACCGTGTGGTCGTTGCGCTCGATCAACGGCTGACCATGGCGAACGAAGGCGATCTGCACCGCCACAGCCTACGCTGCCCGGATGAACAACAACGAAACCGATCGTGTCGCCTGGAACAACATCATGCTGGTCGATCCTCCCGACCATGATGATCTGTACCTGCGGTTCACCAAACGGGTATTCACCGATGTGTGGAACCGTCCCCGCTTGGGACGGCGGGAGCGTCGCCTCACCACCCTGACCGCCATCGCCGCCACCGGCAACGGCACCATTTTGCCCCACCACATGAGGCCGGCCCTGGAATCGGGCGACCTGACCACCGACGAGCTGGCCGAATGGGTGGTGCATCTGGCCCACTACGCGGGCTGGCCGGCCAGCGCCCAGGCCTACACCGCCCTGCGAACGGTGGCCGCCGAGCTCGGGCTGGGGTTCGAGGACGACTGATCGCCGTCGCCCCACTTCGGGGGCGCTTCCTCGCATCGGCCGGGCACCCAACTGGCGGGGGCGTGAAACTCCGGAGATGCCCTACTCCAGGGGCACTTCCTCGCATCGGGTGGGCTCGTCGCAAGCAAGGGTGCCGCAACCCCGAATACACCCCGCCTACTCCAGGGGCACTTCCTCGCATCGGACGGGAACCCAACTGGCGAGGGTGCTGCCAGCGGGAGTGTCGCAACCCCGAATACACCCCGCCTACTCCAGGGGCACTTCCTCGCATCGGGTGGGGGCGCTGGCGGGGTCGAAAACTCGGGGCTGGGAGACGAACCCGGTGCCGGGGCGGTCGGTGTTCAAGTAGATCTCGATGGCGTCGGCGGTGGCGTCGGCGGCCACCTCGATGTAGCGGTCGGTGGAGAACAGCGCGGCCTCGGAGGAGTTGGACAGGTAGCCGTACTCGACCAGAACGGCGGGCAGCTTCGGCCGTCTGATCATCCCGTAGGCGTCCCCACCCTCTGGGAGCAGCACCCTCAGGACCCCGGCGTTGGACAGGCCGCTCCAGCTCACGTCGTCGAACCCCGACAGTGCGGCGGTGATCTCCTGGTAGAGCAGCCCCCCGAGGCGGGAGGAATCGGCCCGGGCCACCGCGCGCGACACCGACTGCACGTACACCTCGGTGCCCGGCTTGCTGCTCGTGGCCCAGGTGGGGGCGTTGTGGTGAATCGAGACGAGCGCGTCGGCCTCCAGCGCATCGGCGAACTCGGCCCGCCTCGACAGCGGCAACCCGTAGTTACCGGTACGGGTGAGCACGGCGGTGATGCCCCGATCGGTGAGTTCCTCCAGGATGGCGCGGCTGAGAGTCAGGTTCAGATCACGTTCGACCAGGCCATTGGGGCCCACCGCCCCGGTGTCCCACCAGCCGCCGTGGCCCGGATCGATCACGATCCGGGTTCGGTGGATCGGCCGGCCGGTGGTCACCTCGGCAGTGGCACCGCACGGGGTCCGCACGAGATAGCCGCTTTCGGTGCGCTCGATAACCGCTACCGGCACTCCGGTGGGAGTGATGAGTCCCAGCGGGGGATCGGAGCCGGTCGAGGGCGGGGGAGTGTCGCTCTCGGCGGGGCGGGACGGCGACGTCGGCGAAAAAATCGTCAGGGGCGAGCTGTATCGCCAGAGCCCCAACCGGGACCGGTCGGACACGAACCGCAGCTCCGGCAGCATCCGGTCGCCCCAACCGATGCTCGCCTCCAGCTTCTGCAACGCGACCTCGGTACCCCCGGCGGCCACCCGGCGAGCCACGATCCGCACCCACTGCTTGCCCGACGGGGTTTCCACCGGCAGCGGCATGCTGTTCCACCAGCGACCGACGGGGGAGTCGTCGGGCACGAACCTGAAGCTGGGGGACACCCGATCACCCCAACGGCCCTCGCCCCCATGCTGTTGAAGAGCCACCTCGGTGCCCCGGGCGGCCACCCGGCGAGCCACGATCCGCACCTCGGTCTCGTCCTGGGCCTGGGCACCGGCAACCGAGAACACCGGGCCGAGGCCGGCAATCGCGCATAACCCGCCGAGGCCGGCAACGACCAGAAAAACTGCCACTACCGCCGTTGGCCGGCCCCACCGTCCCCTAACAGCCCGCACGCTCAATTCGTCCTCATTCCCACCCTTTGGCACGTATAGACAGAGCGTCGGGCCGTTTATTTACTAATCGTTCCTACGCGCCCCATTTCTTAGCTGCGAGCAGCCGCCCCCGCCAATCGCTCGCCACCGCAGCAGGATCACCACCACACCCACCAAGAACACGCCCCCGACCGCCCCCGCCAACCCCGCACTACTCCGACGAGATCACCACCTGCCCGTCGGCATCGAGGCGGGCCGTGGCGGTGGCACCCTCGGCGATGGCTCCACCGAGGACGGCCTCGGCCAGGCGGTCGGCCAACTCCCGCTGGACTACCCGCTTGAGGGGGCGGGCACCGAAGGCCGGGTCGTAGCCATCGGCGGCCAGCTTGGTCCGCACCTCGTCGGTCACCACCAGATGGATGCGACGATCCGAGAGGCGCTCCACCAGTCGCTCGATCTGGAGATCGACGATCTCGATCAGGTGCTCGGGCCGCAGCTCGTCGAACCTCACGATGTCGTCGATGCGGTTGATGAACTCCGGGCGGAAGTACTCCTTGGGATCCATCGCCAGGTTGGAGGTCATGATCAGCACCGCGTTGGTGAAGTTCACCGTGCGCCCCTGGCCGTCGGTGAGGCGACCGTCGTCCAACAACTGGAGCAGCACGTTGAACACGTCGTTGTGGGCCTTTTCGATCTCGTCCAGAAGCACCACCGCGTAGGGCCGCCGCCGCACCGCCTCGGTCAGCTGGCCGCCCTCGTCGAACCCGACGTATCCGGGGGGCGCACCGATGAGGCGGGACACGCTGTGGCGCTCCATGTACTCCGACATGTCGATGCGAACCATGGCCCGCTCGTCGTCGAACAAGAAGTCGGCCAGCGTTCGGGCCAGCTCGGTCTTGCCCACCCCGGTGGGGCCGATGAACAGGAACGACCCGATGGGTCGGTCGGGGTCGGACAGCCCGGCCCGGCTGCGGCGGATGGCCGAGGCCACCAGGGCCACCGGCTCCTCCTGGCCGATCACCCGGCGGCTCAGCACCGACTCGAGTCGCAGCAGCTTGTCGGTCTCGCCCTCCATGAGGCGGGTGACCGGCACCCCGGTCCAGCGGGACACCACCTCGGCCACGTCGTCGGGATCCACCTCCTCCTTCAGCATTCGCCGGTCGGCCTGGAGTTCGGTGAGGCGCTGGTCGGCCTCGGCGATACGGCGCTCCAGCTCGGGAATGCGGCCGTAGCGAAGCTCGGCGGCCCGCTCCAGGTCGGTCTCGCGTTCCAGGGCGGTGCTCAGGGAGTCCTGCTCCTCCTTCAGCTCCCGAATCCGACCGATGGCCTCCTTCTCGGACCGCCAGTGGGCCTGCATCCCGGCCAGGTCCTCCCGCAGGTTGGCCAGCTCCTCGTCGAGGGCCTCCAACCGTTCGGCCGACGCCTGGTCGGACTCCTTGGCCAGGGCCACCCGCTCGATCTCCAACTGACGGATGCGGCGATCCACCACGTCTATCTCGGTGGGCATGGAGTCGATCTCGATGCGGAGCATGGACGCGGCCTCGTCCACCAGGTCGATGGCCTTGTCGGGCAGGAACCGCCCGGTCACGTACCGGTCGGACAGCACCGCGGCCGACACCAGGGCGGCGTCCTGGATGCGAACCCCGTGGTGGACCTCGTAGCGCTCCTTGAGGCCCCGCAGGATGGCCACCGCGTCCTCCACCGACGGCTCGCCCACGAACACCTGCTGGAAGCGACGCTCGAGGGCGGCGTCCTTCTCGATGTGGGTGCGGAACTCGTCGAGGGTGGTGGCCCCGATCATGTGCAGCTCGCCCCGGGCCAGCATGGGCTTGATCATGTTGCCCGCATCCATGGCCCCCTCGGCCGCCCCCGCGCCCACGATGGTGTGCAGCTCGTCCATGAACGTGATCACCCCGCCGTCGGAGTCGGTGATCTCCTTGAGCACCGCCTTGAGCCGCTCCTCGAACTCCCCCCGGTACTTGGCCCCGGCCACCATGGCCGACATGTCCAGGGCCACCAGGCGCTTGTTCTTCAGCCCCTCGGGCACGTCCCCGTCCGCGATCCGCAGGGCGAGGCCCTCCACGATGGCGGTCTTGCCCACGCCGGGCTCACCGATCAGCACCGGGTTGTTCTTGGTGCGGCGACTCAGCACCTGAATGGTGCGGCGAATCTCCTCGTCCCGACCGATCACCGGATCGAGCTTGCCGTCACGGGCCAAAAGGGTGAGGTCCCGACCGTACTTCTCCAGCGCCTGGTAGGAGTCCTCCGGGGTGGTCGAGGTCACCCGGTGCGATCCCCGCACCTCGGCCAGCGCCTCCAGCAGGTGGTCGCGACCCACCCCCACCCGGTCGGCCATGGCCAGGAGCAGGTGCTCGGTGGACAGGTACTCGTCGCCCAGCTCGGCGCGGGCCACGTCGGCGGCCTCCATACTGCGAACCAGGTCCCGGGCGGTGCGCACCTCGGTTCCGTAGGCCGTCGGCAGTTTCTCCAGCTCGGCCTCCAGTTTGGATCGCAGCTCGGGCAGGGCGATCCCGGTGCGCTGCAACACCGGCAGCACCACCCCGTCGGTCTGGCCGATCAGCACCAGCAGCACATGATCGGAGGTCACCTCGGGGTTGCTCCTGGACTGCGCCATGGCGGTGGCGTCGCCGAATGCCTCCCTGGTCTTCAGGGTCCAGCGGTTGGGGTCAAGCATCGATGTGCTCCTTGCATGGTCGGTGATCGTTCATCTCCTCCATGAACAACCACCAAAACTTGAGGGTATTCCACTCAATTTTCTTCAGGGCTGTATTTAGGGTGGGCCTTGGGGCCGGTGGTCATGCCCATCGCCGCCAGTCCGGCCAGTCCGGCCACCACCGCCAGCACGGAGAAGAACATGTCGTAGCCCTCGGGATCGCGGCCCAGCATGGCCACCCCCATGGCCACCCCGATCGCCCCGCCGATGCGGATGACGGTCTGCACCGTGCCCGCCGCCAGGCCCAGTCGGCTCGGAGCCAGGCCGTGGGCGATGGCCCCGTTGACCCCGGGGAACGCCGTGCCTATCCCCACTCCCATCAGAAGAACCGCCGGCAGCCAGACGGCGACCAGCTCGGTTCGTGACCCGGCGAACACCGCCATCCACACGCAGCCGCCCGCTATGCAGCCCGCGGCGGGAACCATCACCAGCCGGTGGCCGTAGCGCTCCATCGCCCGACCGGTGGCGTAGCCCACCGTGCTGGACGCCGCGGTGAGGGGGGTGAGCAGCAGCCCGGCCACCAGCGTGGAGTGCCCCCACGGCCCTCGCAGGAACTGCACCAGCGCCAGAAAGAGACCGAAGAACGCCAGGCCGACCAGCACCGCCACCACCGCGGTGGAGGCGAACACCCGATTGCGGAACATGGTCAGGTCGATGACCGGCGAAGAGTGCCGCCCGCAGCGAACCACGAAGGCCACGAATGTAACCGCAGCCGCGGCGAACGCCCCGACGATCCGGGGATCGCCCGCCCCCCACTCGTTGATCTGCACGATGCCCAGAACCAGCGCCGCCGTGCTCGCACCGGCCAGTACCACCCCGACCATGTCGGGCAGCTCGGCGGAATCGTCCACCTCCGAGTGGGGGATGAGGCTCCGGCGGGCCAGCACCGCCGCCCCCACCGGAACCACGATGAAGAACCCGGCCCGCCACGAGGCGAACTCGATGGCCAGCGCCCCCAGCGTGGGGGCCAGCGAGGCCAGCACCCCGGCCACCGTGGCCCACACCCCCACCGCCACGGCTCGCCTTTGGGGGCCGAGGGTGGTCATCACCAGGGCCAGGCCCGAGGTGATGAGGCTGGAGCCGCCGAAGGCCTGGAAGCAGCGGGCCGCGATCATGAAGGCCACGTTGGGGGCCAGGCCCACCGCGGCCGAGCCGGTCATGAAGATGGCGATGGCCCAGAGGAACACCCGCCGATGGCCGATCCGGTCGGCCAGGCGACCCGCGGGGATGAGCAGGGCCGCCACCATGATGTTGTAACCGCTGATGACCCAGGACACCTGGGTGGCCGGGGTCGTGGCGAAGGTGTCGGTGATCTCGGGGAAGGCCACGAACATCAAGGTCACGTCCAGCGAGCTGGCCGCCGAGGCCACCGACACCAGCCACAGGGCCTTCCACTCCCGACTCACTGCTCACGACGGTACTCTCGTCGTCCATGGACACCACCCCCGTCATCATCGAAGTGGCCCTCAACGGCACCACCGGTCGGGAGCGCAATCCCCACGTTCCCATCGGCCGCGACGAGCTGGTCGAGGAGGGTCGGGCCTGCATCGAGGCCGGGGCGTCCATCGTCCACTGCCACATCGCCGACATGCGGGTGCCGGCGGCGGTGGCCGCGGCCGAGTACCGGGCCACCTTCGAACCCTGGGTGGCCGCCGACCCCGACGTTCTGGTGCTGCCCACGCTGGGATGGGGCCCGACCATGGCCGACAAGCTCGGTCACGTGGAGTTGCTGGCCGACGACGGTCTGCTGAAGCTGGGGTTCATCGATCCCGGCACCATGATCCTGGGCAAGGCCGGGGCCGACGGGCTGCCCGATCCCGACAGCCACGTGTACATCAACACCTACGCCGACATGGAGGTGGCCATCGAGCAGTGCAACCGGCTCGGCCTGGGTATGCACTTCGCCATCTTCGAGCCCGGGTTTTTGCGCAACGTGCTCTCGTACTGGCGCTACGACCGGCTCACGCCCGGATCGTTCGTGAAGTTCTACTTCGGCGGGCCGGGCGGCTATTTCGCCATCGGCGACAGCGTGAGCTTCGGGCTGCCCCCCACCGCCAAGGCCCTGGACGCCTATCAGGAGATGCTGGAGCTGGCCGGTTGCGACCTCCCCTGGTTCTCGGCCGTGGTGGGCGGCGATCTCGTCAACACCCCGATCGCCCGACTCACCCTCGAGCGCGGCGGCCACCTCCGAGTGGGCCACGAGGATCACGCCGGCAACCGCACCCCGCCCAACCGGGAACTGGTGGCCGAGGTCGCCACCCTGGCCGCCGAGATGGGCCGCCCCGTAGCCACCCCCACCCAAACCATCGACATCCTCGGCCTCCCCACCCGCCGAACCGCCGAAACATAGCCAGGAGGGGGTCTTTTGGCCTACGAGCAGCCGCAGGGACTCCTACTATGGCAATACCGCCTCCTGCTTGGATGTGGTCTTTTGCACAGACTGCGGTGAACTGGTCAGCCGGTATACCGGCTGACCAGTTCACCTTTATAGTCTTAGCAGGTGATCGTGCTATCAGCACACAAACTACAGGAATAGTGGCCGCTAGCAGACACCTAAACTTATCAGTCCTTCGATGTATCGGTTACTTGATTGTATGGTACCTTGGTCTGACCGTACCGATTGCTCCCCCAGCAGATAATAGTGTTGTCGGTACGCAGACCACACGAATGGTGACCACCAGCGGACACCGCAGTGAACTCGCCACCTGGCACCTTCGTTTCGCCATAGCTATTACTGCCCCAACAAGTGATGGTGTTATCGGTGCGCAGACCACACGAATGGTAGCCACCAGCAGAAACAGCAGTGAACCTAAATCGGTGGCCGGGTGTCCACGCTCTTCCGAAGCTGTTATCACCCCAACAAGTGATAGTGCTCCAGGTACCCAGACCACAAGAAAATAAATGACTAGCAGATACCGCAGTGAATCGGGCAGGGAACTGGCTGGATACCAATGTCTGACTATCTCTTTCGTCACCCCAACAGGTGATGGTACCGCTAGTGCTACACGAAAACCAGTTGCCAGCCGGAACCAACAATTGACCACTTCTTCCGTCACCCCAGCAAGTGATGGTGTTATCGGTGCGCAGACCACACGAATGGTAGCCACCAGCAGAAACAGCAGTGAACCGGCTCGCCGGTGTCATTGCCTCACCCGCACTATTGCGACCCCAGCAGATAATCTTACCGTCGGTGCGCAGACCACACGAATGGTAGCTGCCAGCAGAAACAGCAGTGAACCGGCTCGCCGGTGTCATTGCCTCACCCGCACTATTGCGACCCCAGCAGATAATCGTGTTGTAGACGTTACGCTGAGCACACGAGTGCCAGTCATCGACGTATGTTAAAGTGAATATTCGGGAAGTAAACTGGTGATCCGGCGGAGCACTTAACCGATCGTCCGGTGCTATCGACTCATCAAAGTCGTTGCTCCCCCAGCAGGTGATGGTGCCATCGGTACGAAGGCCACACGAATGATAGCCACCAGCGGACACCGCAGTGAACTGGCCCTTAGGTGCTATCGACTGACCGTAGCGGTTGCTCCCCCAGCAGGTGATGGTGCCATCGGTACGAAGGCCACACGAATGATAGCCACCAGCGGACACCGCAGTGAACTGGGCTGGTTCATCGGCCCCCACCACCTCATCGGCCCCCACAACCGGCGCACTGTCATCAACAGTGGAGTCTTGGGCGGATGCCGCGGGAAGAGCTGCTGTGGTACCTACTGCGACTGCCAGCACCACCGCGCCGACACACGCCAACAGCTTCGACCTGCCCCCCCCCCCCCCAGGGTAGACCTGTCTTTCGGGTAGTCTTTTGAATCATTTTTCAATCCTCCTGTGTTGGGCCATTCCTAATGACCGCTATGAGATAGATCGAAGCAACGTAGTACAAGCCCGTGGATGCCTGCAACCTGAAATTGTCTCGGGCTGATAGGCAGGCCGTTTTGACAGCCCCCACCAAGTGGTTCGTTTGCATCGGTCAGCCTCCAATCCCGACTTCGGCACCCCGCTACACGGTGCAGGTCGGTGACCCGACACACGGCTGGATGGTCATCGACGAACCGGTAGCCGATCACGGGTTCGTCCCTCTCCACGAAGGAAGCAGCCGCCCTCCGCAGGATCCCCTGAATCGAGTTCCTCTGGGCACCCTGTCTGCACGCGCTTAACCACATTATGCATAACTTAACGCACTCTGTGATATGAAATACTAAAGCGCAAAGGCCCGTGTTATAGTGTTGCAGTGACCACAGACCTCAGAGCCCTTGTGGAACGAGGAGAGACGTACGAGGTCGAGTTCAAGAGCAACCCGAATGACGACGCGATGGTCGAGGCGGTCGTGTGTCTCACCAACGGTGACGGTGGCTGGCTGCTCATCGGCGTGGACGACAAGGGCAACGTCGTCGGAGCACCCCCGCGGCACGGTGACACCACTCATGGGCATCGCATAACCGCCCTCGTCGCCAACAGGACCGCGCCCGCCCTCACTGTGGAGGTGGATGTCGAGAGGTTGGACGACAAGGAGGTGATCGTCGTGCAAGTGCCAAGATCACCGACGGTCGTCGCCACCTCCTCGGGTCGCTATCTGCGCAGGTCAACCGATGTGCATGGCCGGCCCGAATGTCGGCCGATGCATCCCCATGAAGTCCAAGCTCGAACCAGCATGCTCGGGGGACACGACCTATCGGAGCTGCCCCTGGATGGTCTGCAAATCAAGGACTTGGATCCCGTGGAACTAGACCGGTTCCGCTCCTTGGCCGGGGGTAGTGGCGACGCAGTGCTGGCCAACTATTCCGACCACGATCTTCTTTCCGTCCTTGGGTTCTTGTCGAACGACAATGTCCCGACGCTGGGCGCGGCTCTTGTATTCGGCACCCAGGAGGTGCTGGAACGATTCGTCCCCACCCATGCGGTCGTATTCCAGGCACTCGACTCCCATGACGCAGTTCGGGCTAACCACAACCTACGAGCACCACTGATCAAAGCGATGCTCGAACTGGTCGATGCCATGCAGCCCTACAACCCGGAGGAAGAGATACAGGATGGGCTGTTTCGATTGGGCCTTCCCCGCTACTCGGATGTCGCGGTACGAGAGCTGGTTACCAACGCCCTCGTGCATCGCAACTATTCGATCAACGGCCAAGTGCGTATCGCCGTTGAGGACACCACGCTGTCGGTCAGCAGCCCAGGTGGATTTCCCGATGGCATCACCTTCGACAACCTGCTCACTGCTCCGCCACGAGCCCGCAACCCTCGGATCGCCGATGCGTTCAAGCGAGCCGGACTGGTTGAGCGAACCGGCCGCGGCATCAACCGGGTGTACCAATCCCAGCTTGCGCTCGGACGATCGCAACCCGATTATTCGCGATCAACCCGAGAATGGGTCGAGGTACGGGTGTCGGGCGGTGCCGCCGACCGAGAGTTCGCGGCTTTCGCCGCCCACATGGCCCGTGCTGGCAATGCCCTCGATCTTCGTAAGCTCCAGATTCTCCACGAAGTGCATTCGGAAGGACGTATCGCCTCCGACCTTGCTGCTCAACTATTACAAATCTCGCTGGCTGAAGCGCGCTCGGTGCTCAACAACCTGGTGGAAATCGAACTTCTGGAGACCCGGGGCGAGGGGCGGGGACGCACCTACCACCTCACCGCTGAACTGTACCGGGAAATTGGCGAACCAGCCGCTTACGTGCGCAGTCGCGGGTTCACCCCCATCCAGCAGGAACAGATGGTGCTGACATACGCCACCGAACACGGATCCATCGCGAGAAGCGAAGCCGCCGATTTGTGCCAACTCTCACCCGTTCAAGCCTCACGTTTGCTTCGTCGGATGGTCAACAGAGGACAGCTCGACATGAGCGGCACGCGTCGGACTGCTCGTTATCACCCGGCTCAACCTCGTAACGGGTGACAATCGCTGAAGTACCCTGAGCACCCCGGCTCCCTAGGGGTGCAGCTCGAACGTAACGTTGCCACCGGCACAATCGCCGAAGCGCTTCCCGGCCAGAGGGTGGGTTGAATACCTAAATCTCCAGCCCGGCGGCGGTGACGAAGTTGCGATAGAGGCGAGCGGCGGAGGTGGTGAAATCGTCGAGGCGGCGGTCGGCGTCGGCGGCCATCCGGTCGAGGGCACCGGGGCCGAGTTCGGCCTCCAGCGCCCGGCGATAGGCGGGCACCGCCGCCCAGTTCCGCACCGTGGTGGGTTCGACCTCGATGTGATACTGCATCGACCAGGCCCGAGGCCCCACCCGCATCGCCTGATTCGGACACACCGGGGACTCGGCCAGCACCACCGCCCCCGCCGGCGGGGTCACCACCTGCACCGAGTGCCATTGCAAAACCTGCTGGCGAGCCGACATCCCCTCGAACGCCGGATCGGCCCGCCCCGCCGCGGTCAGTGCCACCTCCATCACCCCGATCTCGGGAGGACGCTGCGGCCCGCAAGCCCCACCCAGGGCATCGGCCAGCAACTGATGCCCGAGGCACAACCCCAAAAACGGCCTCTCCAACTCCCTCACCCACCGCCGTATCGCCTGCTTCTCGGCCACCAACCACGGATGCTCCTCGGTGTCCCACACATCCATAGGCCCACCCATCACCCACAGAGCGTCGTAATCCTCCAACGGTGGTATGTCATCGCCGGCATCCAACTCCACCACCGTCCAATCCACCTCATCGGCCCTCAACCCCTCCCGCAAACTCCCCGGGTGCTCACACTCGATGTGCTGGAACACCAATAAACGCCAACTCCGACCCATGACAATGTTCTACCCGCCCCCGCTCATCCACCAACAACCGCAATCCAACCTCGTCGACCCCATCGGCGACACCAGCGACCCGAGCGACGATACCACCTCCCACCCACTTCTCCGACAATCCCTCCTACGTTGCCCCAATCCGTAAGCTGGACATACCCCAGCAGGTGATGGTGCCATCGGTACGCAAACCACACGAATACCCGCTACCGGCGGATACCGCAACGAAACGGCCACTCGGGGCAACTGTCTGGCCCCAGAAGTTGTAGCCCCAGCAGGTGATGGTGCCATCAGTCCGTAAGCCGCATGAATGCTTGATGCCCGCGGATACAGCAGAGAAGTAGCCATCCGGGGCCACCGCCTGACCTACATAACTGTCACTAAAGTCGGTGTTGTTTCCCCAACAAATAATTGTGTCATCGGTACGCAGCCCGCATGAATGATCGTAGCCGGCGGATATCGCAACGAACTGTCCAGCAGGTGCTTCTGCCTGACCAGAGTCATTGCCACCCCAACAGTTTACGGTTTTATCGGTACGCAAACCACACGAATGGTGCGTACCAGCGGATACCGCAGCGAACTGACCGTTCGGGGCCGCCGCTTGACCGTAATAAGTATCCCCAAAATAGCTGGTGTTGCTTCCCCAGCAAGTAACCATGTTGTTGGTGTGCAGGCCACATGCATGCATATCGCCAACGGATACCGCAACGAACCGACCATCCGGTGCTAACGTGCTACCATCGCGGTTGTCACCCCAGCAGGTGATCGTGTTGTCAGTGCGCAGGCCGCACGAATGTATATCACCGACGGATACCGCAATGAACCGGCCATCCGGTACAACCAACAGACCGGCGCGGTTGTCGCCCCAGCAGGTGATCGTGTTGTCAGTGCGCAGGCCGCACGAATGAAAACGCCAGGTGGATATTGTGATGAACTGGCTATCTGGTGCAACTGTCTGACCCGAGTAGTTGTCTCCCCAGCAAAAAATAGTGCTGTCGATACGCAAACCACACGAATGCTACCCACCCGCGGATACCGCAGTGAACTCGCCGGACGGGGCCAACACCTGACCAACATAATCCCCACCAAGACCGGTGTCGCTTCCCCAGCAGATTATAGTTGTATCAGCGCGCAGGCCACAGGAATGATGTCCTCCAGTGGATACCGCAACAAACCGTCCATCCGGTGCCAATGTCTGACCGTATTGGTTGTCTCCCCAACAGGTGATGGTGCTGTCAGTGCGTAATCCACACGAATGCCACCCACCAGCGGATACCGCGGTGAACTCTCCGTCCGGGGCCAAAGCCTGACCAACGTAATCACCAACAAAGTCGGTGCTTCTTCCCCAACAGGTAACAGTGTTGTTGGTGTGCAAACCACAAGAATGCCACCTACCCGCGGATACCGCGGTGAACTCTCCGTCCGGGGCCAACACTTGACCAACATAATCCCCATCAAAGTCGGTGCTTCTTCCCCAACAGATAACGGAGCTGTCGATGCGTAAACCACACGAATGAGCCCCGCCCGCGGATACCGCAGTGAATTCGCCATCTGGTGCCACCGCCTCACCGGAGTGATTGGAACCCCAGCAGGTGATGGTGTTGTCGGTGCGCAGGCCGCAGGAATGAGCCCCACCCGCGGATACAGCGATGAACCGGCCGTCCGGTGCCAATGCCTGACCGGCATAGTTGTCACCCCAGCAGGTGATGGTGTTGTCGATATGCAGACCGCAGGAATGCAATTCGCCAGTGGATACTGCGGTGAACCGACCTGGTTGAGAAGTAAATGCAGGTTTAGGATTATTGACCTGAGCTTCTAGTGCTCGGTTATCAATGATTGAGTCTTGGAAAGTTGGTACGGAGGTAATGCCTAACTCACGATCGGCCTGCTCGGTAACAACGGTGGGACCTTGGGTAGTTGACACGGGAGGAACTCCGCTATCACATGCCATGGCTATCAGCATTGCCACACCGGCACACACCAATAGCTTTGATCTTGTCAACTTAATCCTTCCTCTTCGAGGCTGGGAATTCTTTAGGATAGCGCCTTGAGTTATTTATCAGTTTCTGTATCTATGGGGCCCCAATATGCAAGCGGAAGCTCGAGCAGATAATACTACCATCGGCACCAAGACCACACGTATACTCACTGCTCGCGGATATTGCAATGAATTGAGGTTTTTGCATATCTTGCATATCTGAAAAGTTCATATATATATACGACTGACCTGAGCGATCATCTCCCCAACAGGTGACTGTATTGTCATTGCTTAGACCACACGAATGCACATCGCCAGCGGACACCGCAGTGAATTGACCTTCGGGTGCCACCGATTCACCGAAACGATTGTTGCCCCAGCAGGTGACTGTGTTGTCAATATGCAGGCCACATGAATGCCAGAAACCCGCGGATACCGTGGTGAATCTACCCTCCGGGACCGCCAACTGGCCATAGGTGTTGTCGCCCCAGCAAACAACCGTATTATCGGTGCGCAAACCACACGAATGCCCTCCACCGGTCGAAATTGCAACGAACTGACCTTCCGGGGCCGCCGACTGACCGAAGGTGTTGTCGCCCCAACAAACAACCGTATTATCAATGCGCAAACCACACGAATGCCAGATGCCTGCAGATACTGTGCTGAACCGGACATCCGGTACTTTTATCTGACCATAGCGGTCGTCGCCCCAACAGGTGACCGTGTTGTCAATGCGCAAACCACAGGAATGTGCCCCACCCGTGGATACTCCAGCGAACCGGCCATTTGGTGCAATTGCCTCACCGAAATAGTTCCCTGCCAAGTCGATATTACTGCCCCAGCAGGTAATCGTCCTGTCGGCTCGTAAACCACAGAAATGCCCAATACCCAAGGATACCGTGGCGAAACGGCTGCTCGGGGTTACCGACTGACCATCTCGGTTATCCCCCCAACAAGTGATCGTATTGTCGATGCGCAACCCACATGAATGGTCACGATTGGTGGATATCGCGGTGAACCGACTCTCCGGGGCTACCGACTGACCGAAGCTGTTGTCACCCCAACAAACAACCGCATTATCAATCCGCAAACCACACGAATGTCCCCAACCAGCGGATACCGCGACGAACCGACCGTCCGGGGCTACCGACTGACCGAAGCTGTTGTCACCCCAACAAACAACCGCATTATCAATCCGCAAACCACACGAATGTCCCCAACCAGCGGATACCGCGACGAACCGACCGTCCGGGGCTACCGACTGACCGAAGCTGTTGTCACCCCAACAAACAACCGCATTATCAATCCGCAAACCACATGAATGCTGACTACCGGCGGATACCGCGACGAACCGACCGTCCGGGACCTCCGTCTCACCGGAGGTGTTGTTGCCCCAACAAATAATCGTGTTAGTGGTACGCAGACCACACGAATGCTGGCTGCCGGCGGATACCGCGGTGAACCGGCCTGCCGGAGCCTCTATCTGGCCGAAGGCGTTTTCGCCCCAGCAGGTGATCGCGCCGTTGGGACGCAGACCACACGAATGGTAGTTGCCAATAGATATTGCGGTGAACCGGCCCACCAGGGCCTCCGTCTGACCAAACAGGTTGTTGCCCCAGCAGGTGATCGTGCCGTTGGTGCGCAAACCACACGAATGCAGTCCGCCGGTAGATACTGCGGTGTACTCGATGCCCGGTGCATCCACCTGGCCGTCACTGTCGTCACCCCAGCAAGTAACCGTATTGTCGGGATGCAGGCCACAAGAATGCTCAACACCCGTGGATACCGCGGTGAACCGGCCCTCCGGGGCCGTCGCCTGACCTACGTAGCCTCCATTCGAGTCGGTGTTGTCACCCCAGCAGGTGATCGTGCCGTCGGCAAGCAGGCCACACGAATGCCTGCCGCCGGCGGACACCGCAGTGAACCGGCCGTCCGGGGCCTCCGTCTCACCGGAGGTATTTTGGCCCCAGCAGGTGATCGTGCCGTCGGTGCGCAAACCACAAGAATGAAAAAGACCAGCGGATACCACATCGAACTCACCATCCGATGCCTCTACCCGACCACCGCTGTTAAAACCCCAACAGTTGATCGTGTTGTCGGTACGCAAACCACACGAATGCCAGCCCCCCGCAGATACTGCGGTGAACCGGCCGTCCGGGGCCTCCGCTTGACCATCGTCGTTGCTTCCCCAGCAGGTGATCATGTTGTCGGTACGCAAACCACACGAATGCCCAATACCGGCGGATACTGCGGTGAACCGGCCGTCCGGGGCCTCCGTCTCACCGAAGACGTTGTTGCCCCAGCAGGTGATCGTGCCATTGGTGCGCAGACCACAAGAATGGGAGCCACCGGCGGA
This sequence comes from Acidimicrobiales bacterium, assembly GCA_965115985.1. Classification (GTDB taxonomy): domain Bacteria; phylum Actinomycetota; class Acidimicrobiia; order Acidimicrobiales; family Bin134; genus Poriferisocius. Next base: position 2,143,218 of record OZ220474.1, on the reverse strand, counting down.
CACTGCGCTGAACTCACCATCCGGGGCCTCCGCCTGACCAAAATCGTTTCCGCCCCAGCAGGTGATCGCACTGTCGGTGCGCAAACCGCACGAATGGGAGCCACCGGCGGACACTGCGGTGAACGGGCCCGGCGGGGAAGCAGGTGTGGGTTGAATAGTCAGTGGGGAGCTCGAGATCCAGCGGCCGGTGGCAACAGAGGCAGGAAAGAACCGGGCCTCGGGCAGAAGACGATCACCCCAGGTGTTATCGGGCTGGCGCAACTGGACGGCGAACTCGATCCGACCGCTGCCCAATTTACGGGCGTTGATGCGAGCCGTTTCAGCTTCCAGGGCGAACGACAAGCTCGAAAGCCAATGGCCAGTGGCGGCGAAAGCAGGAAAGAACCGGGCCTCGGGCAGAACACGGTCACCCCAGGTGTCGTCGGGCTGGCGCAACTGAAGAGCAAGCTCGACTCTACCGTCCTCCAATTTACGGGCACTGATCCGCACCTCCACCGAACCGTCATCAACGACGGCATCCTGGGCAGAGGCCACAGGGGCAACCGCGGTGACCCCCACTGCGACCACCAGCATCACCGCACCGGCACACGCCAGCAGCCTCGATCCAATGCCCGCCGAGGTAGAACTCTTCCCTTGGATAACACTTTGAGTCATTTACCAGCTCTCCTATATCAGGCCATTCCCACGAGCCGCTTGCGAACCGACCGCGAGGCAATAGTACGACGGCAGCCCCTCACCGATGACCGCAACAGATAGGGCATGATGGCCGACTACCAGAGTTAGCTATCAATCGGTGAGGTGATCATTGTGGCACACAGTTTTTAGTGTACCTGGATCAAAGCGATGGTTGGTGCCACAGTCCGGATCACCAGGTGATTGGGCAGGAGCGATTCAAAAGCATGATGAGAGATGAATCTCAGCAACCGCGACTGGGTGGTCTACAGGGCTGAGGAGGGACGCGAGCTGTGGCTGGACTGGGTTTATAAAGTCCCGGGTGTCCCAACTGACCCAAGCTGACAAGTTGGTCTTGGCAGTGGCCGAACGGTACTCACCTCAGTTCTCCACGCCTGTCGAACCAGCTACCTATCCCGAACCGGTACCCGTATAATACTTAGCAAATAGCTCGGGCGTGTCCATCGAAAACGATACCCATCTATGACCTATGGCTGAGCGTCACCGTCTCTGGGTCGCGCTGTCCACCCCGCCTCTCCCCAGTCAAACATTCTTCTTATTTGGGCGCAGGTAACAGTAGAAAGTCTCTAATCTAGTCGGGGCTTGAGTTTCTCCAGTCTGGTTGACATCTGATTCTGGATGAAAAGATGATACTCATATCCCCAGAGACTAACATCACTCAGGGCCAGAATTACTATGACAGGCAGAATGCTAACCACGCGTCCAATAATTCTTTTTATCATACCCCAATATACGCACTAAGAGTTCCCCAGCAGGTGATCGTACCGTCGGTGTGCAAACCACATGAATAGGAGCCACCAGCGGATACCGAAGTGAAATGACCTTCCGGGGCCTCCGCCTGACCGACGACATGTTCCCCATAAAAATCGGTGTTTCTTCCCCAGCAGGTGATTGTCTTGTCGGTACGCAAACCACACGAATGACTTACACCGGTGGACACCGCAGTGAAATGACCATCCGGGGCCTCCGTCTGACCATCACTATTGTAGCCCCAACAGGTTACGGTACTGTTGATACGCAAACCACACGTAACCAAAGTGCCAGCGGATACCGCAATGAACTGGCCCTTTGGAGCCACTGAATAACCGACATAATCCCCAAATATTGTGGTGTTGCTTCCCCAGCAAGTAATCTTGCTATCGGTATGCAAACCACATGAATGATCTGTACCGGTGGACACCGCAGTGAAATGACCATCCGGGGCCTCTGCCTGACCAGAGTCGTTGTGGCCCCAGCAAGTGATCGTCTTGTCGATACGCAAACCACACGAATGCCCATCGCCGGCGGATACCGAGGTGAAACGGCCATTGGGTGCCTCCACTCGACCCCAGAGGTTGTCACCCCAGCAGGTGATTGTGCCATCGGTGCGCAGACCGCATGAATGTCTACCACCAGCGGATACCTCTATGAAACGACCGTTGGGTGCCTCCGCCTGGCCGCTAATGTTGTTGCCCCAGCAGGTGATGATACTGTCGAGACCTAGAACACAAAAGTGCTGACTGCCAGCGGACACTGCGGTGAAACGGTTGTCCGGTGTCATTATCCGATCCATGAGGTTGGTTCCCCAGCAGGTTACTGTGTTATTGGTCTGCAAACCGCATGAATAACCTGAACCAGTGGACACCGCAGTAAACCGACCATTCGGTGCCATCATGGTATCACCGTAGGGGCTCTCACCCCAGCAGGTAACTGTCTTGTCAGTACGCAAACCACACGAATGCCAGCCACCCGCTGATACCGCGATGAAATAACCATCTGGGGCTACTACTTGAACAACGTAATTCCCATTAAAGTCAGCATTTTTACCCCAGCATGTGATCGTCTTGTCGGTACGCAAACCACACGAATGCATGCGACCGGTAGATACCGCAGTAAACTGCCCAACCGGAGCCACAGCCTGACCAACATAGTTCTCATTAAAGTCGGTGTTTCTTCCCCAGCATGTGATCGTCTTGTCGGTACGCAAACCACACGAATGCCAGCCACCCGCTGATACTGAGGTGAACTGGCCATATGCAGCCTCAGCCTGACCATAGCTGTCAGTCCCCCAGCATGTGACAGTACTGTTGATACGCAAACCACACGAATGTGAACTCACCTCCAAACCCGAGCCACCAACGGATACTGAGGTGAACCGGCCGTCCGGTACCACCCCATGACCCCATCTGTTGTTACCCCAGCAGGTGATTGTACTGTCGATACGCAAACCACACGAGTGTGTCGCCCCAGCGGATATTGAGGTGAACTGGCCGTCCGGAGCCTCAGCCTTACCATCGCTGTTGTCGCCCCAGCAGGTGACCATGCCATCTGCGCGCAGACCACACGAATGCGACCCGCCAGCGGTTATTGCGGTGAATTGGCCTGGTTGAGGAACAGATATCGATTGACGGTAATTGACTTGTGATTCCAGCACACTGTCATCAAAAGTGGGTATCTGAGCAGATGGCGGGGGAGGATCTACTTTGACACATGCTGTGACTACCAGCATCACTGCGCCAGCACATATCAACAGGTTTAGTCTGATCAATCTAATCCTCCCCATCCAAGAGCGGGTATCCCCTTGGACAACACTTTGAGTCATTTACCAGTTCTCCTATATCAAGCCATTCCCATGAGCCGCTTGCACACGGGCCGCAAGACCATAGTGCGACCCCGAGGATTTCATCATATTGGTTGGCCGCCTGGGTGCAGCACACACCCGACTGCCTGTGGTTCGGGTGCCGGATTCGATCAATCGGGGCAGGAATCCAGCGGGAGCGGAGGCGGGTTCTCGGGGGTGGGTGCTGAAATTTGGGGTTGGGGATTCTAGGGTTGAGGGCATGGTCGGTGATTATCTGGATCGGGCTCGGGAGTTGCGTTCGCTGATCGACGAGAATGCGGCCAAGACCGACGGGCTGCCCATCCCCCAGGAGACCATCAACGCCTTGGTGGACGCCGAGTTGCACAAGGTGATGGTGCCCGGCGCGGTGGGTGGGCTGGAGTTGCCCATCAACGACTGCATCGACGTCTGGAGCGAGATCTCCCGGGCCGACGGCTCGGTGGGCTGGTGCTTGATGGCAAGCTGCGCGGCAACGGCCTACTTCGCGGCCTGGTGTCCCGATGAACACATCGACCGGATGTTCGCCGGCGGGGTGCCCCTGTCCGCCGGACAGTTCGCCCCCAACGGCACCGCAACCCACGACGGCGACGGCTTCCGGCTCAACGGTCGTTACTCGTTCGGAAGCGGCATCAACCACGCCCAGTGGGCCGGGGCCGGGGTGCTCACCGTCGAGGCCGAGGGCGTCGATCCCCGTTACCTGTTCGCCATCTACCCGGTGGAGAAGGCCCGGATCACCGGCAACTGGGAGGTAATGGGCCTGCAAGCCACCGCCAGCTACGACTACACCCTCGAGGACGTGTTCGTGCCGGCCACGTCCACCTTCGACATGTTCGACCTGACCGTGTACCGGGGCGGTCCCCTCTACAAGCTCGGGGTGATGCCGCTCACCGCCGCCGGCCATGCCGGGTTCGCCATCGGGGTGGTGCGGCGGGGCCTCGACGAGCTGTACTCGGTGGCCCGCTCCAAACAACGCATGGGCGAGGCCACCACCCTGGCCCACAACGAACGCTTCGTACACGAGATCGGCGAACTGGAGTCCCGCTTCCGGGCCGCCTGCGGCTGGCTCCACGAAACCTTCGCCACCGCCGAACGCACCGTGAACGAGACCGGCGAGGTGGACCCGATGGACGTGATCCTCACCCGCCAGGCCACCGTGTTCGTCACCCAGGAAGGAGCCGACGTCCTGCGCCGGGCCTACCTTTTGGCCGGCACCGACGCCCTACGCTCCGGCGGCCTCCAGCGAGCCTTCCGGGACATCCACGCCGGCACCCAACACATCTTCGCCGGCACCGGCCCCGCCCTGGAGCTGGGCCGATCCCTCCTCGACACCGCCCCCGACAACCCCCTCGACGCTCAATAGCCCACCTCGAAGGGCACCCCCATCGACGATCCCTCAGGGAGCATCTGGCACCCCGATGCTTAGGCTAAAAAGACCCCAGCAGATGATGGTGCCGTCGGTGCGTAGACCGCACGAGCTCGAGTCGGTGACAGATATTGTCGTGAACTGGCCATCCGGGGCATTTGTCTCACCATCATTGTTGTCACCCCAGCAGATGATGGTGCCGTTGGTGTGCAAACCACAAGAATGCCAGGAACCAGTGGACACCGCGGTGAACTGACCACCAGGGGTATCCGTCTGCCCGAACCTGTTGTCACCCCAACAGGTAATCGTGCCATTGGTGTGCAAACCACAAGAATGCGATACGTCGGCAGCTACTGCAATGAACTCACCGTTCGGGGCATCTGCCCGACCGAACATGTTGTCACCCCAGCAGGTGATGGTGCTGTTGGTGTGCAGTCCGCATGAATGAGAGCCACCGGAGGCTATTGCTGTGAATTGTCCGTCGGGTGCCGTTGCCTCACCATCCAAGTTGGATCCCCAACAAATAACCGTACCGTTGGCGCGCAAAGCACACGAGTGCGAAGCACCAGCGGATACCGCAGCGAACTGACCTTTCGGGGCCACCGTCTCACCTTGACCATTGGAACCCCAACAAATAATCGTGCCGTTCATGCGCAAACCACACGAATGCCAATGACCGGCAGATACCGCAGTGAAACGGTCGTTCGAGGCCACCATTTCACCATAGAAGGCATCACCCCAACAAGTGACTGTGGCATCAACTCGCACACCACATGCATGCCAGGAACCTGCGGACACCGCGGTAAAACGGCTGCCCGAGGCCTCAACCTGGCCATCACCGTTGTAACCCCAACAAGTGACCGTGGTATCAATGTGCAAACCACAAGAATGATAGTTGCCCGCGGATACAGAGGTGAAATGGCCGTCCGGAGCCTCAACCTGACCACCAAGGTTAGAACCCCAACAAATAATCGTACCGTTGGTGCGTAAAGCACACGAGTGCGAACCACCAGCGGATACCGCGGTGAACTGACCGTCCGGAGCTTCCACGCCACCATAAAAGTTATCACCCCAACAAGTGATCGTGGCATCAATGCGTAGACCACACGAATAATCCCCACCAGCGGACACCGCGGTGAACCGGCCGTCCGGAGCCACTGTCTTGCCCGACCTGTCGTCACCCCAGCAGATGATTACATCATCGATACGCAGACCACACGAATGCCACACACCCGCGGATATTGCATTGAACTGGCCGCCCGGGGCCTCCACCTGACCGAAACCGTTGCGACCCCAACAGACAATCGTAGAATCAATACGCAAACCACATGAGTATGAGTCACCCACAGATACTTTCTTGAACTGGCCGCTCGGGGCCTCCATCTGACCATCGCTGTTGCCACCCCAACAGACAATCGTATTATCGACGCGCAACCCACACGAATGAAAATCGCCGGAAGATACCGCGGTGAACGGGCCATCCGGGGCTTCCACCTGACCAAAATCGTTGCGACCCCAACAAACAATCGTGTTATCTACACGCAACCCACACGAGTGTGAGCCTCCGGCAGATACCCCAATGAAGTCACTTGATTGAGCAACGGGTGTGGGTTGACGGTTGTTGACCCGTGCTTCCGGCGTACTGACATCAACCGTGGGAGCTTGGGTGGTTGGTGCGGAAAGGTCGGTGTCGACTTGTGGTTCCGGCACAGTGTCATCAACCGTGGGAGCTTGGGCGGTTGGCGCGGAAGGATCAGCGTTGCTACAGACTGTGGCTGCCAGCATTACCACACCGGTACAAGCCAACAGCTTTGATCTAATCAACCTAATCCTCTGCCTCCAGGTGGGGTTCTTCGTCTGTTTAGGCGACGGCTGCGCCCCAGCAGGTGTGGGTGCCGTCGGTGCGGAGACCGCAGGAGTGCAGGTAGCCGGTGGATACTGCGGTGAACCGGCCGTCGGGGGCATCGGTTTGGCCTTCGCCGTTGTAGCCCCAGCAGGTGATGGTGCCGTCGGTGCGGAGACCGCACGAATGCCAGGCACCGGCGGAAACTGCGGTGAAACTACCGTCGGGGGCGGTTACCTGGCCGTCGCTGTTGTCGCCCCAGCAAGCGATGGTGTGGTCGGTACGCACGCCGCACGAATGCCAGCCGCCGGTGGATACCGAGGTGAACCGGCCGGTCGGGGCGGTCGCCTGGCCGATGTGGTCGCCGATGAGGCTGGTATTGCTGCCCCAGCAGATGATGGTGCTGTCGATGCGGAGACCGCACGAATGCCACCAGCCGGTGGACACCGAGGTGAATTGGGCTTCGGGGGGTGTCGCCTCACCGTCACGGTTGGAACCCCAGCAAACGATGGTGTTGTCGGCACGCAAACCGCAGGAATGCCAGATACCGGCGGACACCGCGGTGAACCGGCCGCTCGGGGCCACCGCCTGACCGTTGCGGTTCAAACCCCAGCAGATGATGGTGCCGTTGGTGCCCAGACCGCAGGAATGCGAGCCGCCGGCGGACACTTCGGTGAACCGGCCGTGCGGGACGGCCACCTGACCGTCGCGGTTGGAGCCCCAGCAAGCGATGGTGTTGTCGGTACGCAGAGCACACGAATGGGCACCGCCGGCGGATACCGCGGTGAACCGGTCTGGTGGGGAGGCGGATGCGGGTTGGAGGGTGAGCGGGGAGCTCGAGAGCCAACGACCGGTGACCGCGGAGGTGGGAAAGAAGCGAACACCGGGCAGAAGACGGTCGCTCCACGTGTCGTCGGGGCGGCGCGACTGGAGAGCGAACTCGACCTTGCCGCTGTCCAACTTACGAGCGGTGATGCGAACCGTGCCGGTTTGCAGGGTGAGCGGGGAGCTTGTTAGCCACCGACCGACGGTGGCGGAGGTGGGGAAGTAGCGGGCGCTGGGCAGGAGGCGGTCGCTCCATGGGTCGTCGGGGCGGCGCGACTGGAGAGCGAACTCGATCCTGCCGCTGTCCAACTTACGGGCGGTGATCCGCACTTCCAGCGCACTGTCACCACGGGCGGGGGCTTCACCACCGGCGGGGGCATCACCAGTGGGAGCTTCGCCACCAGCCTGGGCACCACCGGCGGGGGCCTGGACACCAGCGGCGGGGGCGTGTGCCGTTGCCGCGGGTGAAACCACGGCAGCGCCCACTGCGACCACCAACACCACCGCACCGGCACACGCCGACAACTTCGATCCGATCCTCTGCACGAGGTGATGGTACCCGCCATGGTGGGCAAAGCTGGGTCGCGTCCTCGAGGCAATAAGCTGACGGCCAGGCCAGCGGGAGTAGACCAGCAGGAGAAGCCCACCATGAGTACCGACCCGAGTATTGATCTGTTCGAGCGGTTCAAGGTGATCGACGTGGACACCCATCTCACCGAACCACCCGACGTCTGGACGGCACGGATGCCGGCCGGCCTGCACGACAAGGTCCCCCACATAGAGCGGATCGACGGGCGGGACACCTGGGTGGTCAACGGGGAGAGCCTGGGGGCACCCGGTTACTACTCCATGGCCGGGTTCGACGGGCTCATGCCGCTGAGAATCCCCGAGACCTACGACGAGATCGCACCGTCGATGTACGACGCAGAAGCCCGGCTGGAGTTCATGGACAGCCAGGGCATCTGGGCCCAGATCCTGTACCCCAACGTGGGCGGATTCGGCAACGGCTACTTCCTGCGCCTGGGCGACCGGGAGGTGGTGGCCCAGTGCGTGGCCGCCTACAACGACTTCCTCACCGACTGGACCTCGACCGCCCCCGACCGGCTCGTCCCCATCACCGCGGTGCCGTTCTGGGACGTCGAGCTCTCCCTCGCCGAGATCGAGCGGTGCGCCGCTCTGGGCCACCGGGCCATCAACTTCTGCAACCAGCCCCAGGACTACGGCCAACCTCCCCTGGGCCACAAGCACTGGGATCCCGTCTGGGCACTGGCCCAGGAGGCCGATCTGGCCGTCAGCTTCCACGTGGGCGGCGGCAACATGGGCACTCTCATGGCCGACGAGGCCGAGATGGGGTGGATGACCAACTTCGCCAAGGTGTCGTCGCTCATCTTCCTCGACAACATGCGCTGCATCGCCGACCTGATCTTCGGTGGGGTGTGCCACCGATTCCCCGACCTGCAACTGGTATCGGTGGAGAGCGGGGCCGGCTGGATTCCCCCCGCCCTGGAGGCGTTCGACTGGCAGTGGCGCAACGGCGGCGTCCACCTGGATCACCCGGAGTACGACCTGCTGCCCAGCGAGTACTTCCGCCGCCAGATCTACGGCTGCTTCTGGTTCGAGCAGGCCGGGGCGGTAACCGCCATCGAGCGGTTCCCCGACAACATCCTGTACGAGACCGACTATCCCCATCCCACCTGCCAGCACCCCGGACCGGCCACACCGGCGCAGTACCCCCGGGACTACGCCGCAAGCGCCCTCGGCAGCCTGAGCGACGACCTGCTGGCCAAGGTCCTCCACGACAACGCCGCCCGGATCTACCGTCTGGACTGAACCCCAACCCCCCCCCCCCCCGCCGGATTCACCGCCCCAACCACCGTCTGGACTGAACCCCAAAACCCCCGCCACCCCAACCACCGCCAATCACCCGCCGATCACGACTGCGCCGTTACGCTGAACCAATGGCTCCCGTTGTTCTTGCTGCCGATGTCAACGACGCTTGCGGCCCCGATCCGGGGTTCTTCTGCGAGCTGGTGTTCGACAACACCGAGAACGAGCGCCTCGCCGAGATCATCGGTTGGGTGGTGGAGCGGCCCCTGCGGATCATCCTCATCCTGCTGGCGGCCTGGATCATCAAGAAGATCGCCAACAAGCTGATCGAGCGGACGGTGGCCCGGCTGGTGCGCCAGGCCGAGAGCGATACCGAGAACAAGCTCGAGGACGCCGGCAAGCTGGACTTCGGAGCCCGGGCGGCCAAGGCCATCAACTTGATCCACGAGCGCCAGGAGCGCAGCTCACAGCGGATCAAGACCATTGCCGATGTGTTGAAGAGCCTGGCCACCGCGCTCATCCTGGCGGTGGCCGCGCTGTTGTGCCTGAGCGAGCTGAACATCGATCTGGCTCCCTTGATCGCCGGTGCCGGTATCGCCGGCCTGGCGGTGGGCTTCGGGGCCCAGTCGTTGGTGCGGGACTTCCTGGCGGGCATCTTCATCCTGATCGAGGACCAGTTCGGGGTGGGCGACGTGGTGGACGTGGGCGAAACCTCGGGCACCATCGAGAAGGTCAGCCTGCGCACCACCACCCTGCGGGACGTTGGCGGCGTGGTGTGGACCGTGCCCAACGGGGAGATCCACCGGACGGCCAACCACTCGCAACTCTGGTCGAGGGCCATCCTGGACATCGGGGTCAGCTACGACACCGATATCGACCAGGCCAGCGAGATCATGAAGGCGGTGGCCGACGGGCTGTGGCGCGAGAACAACCCTGATGCCACCATCCTGGAGGAACCCTCGGTGTGGGGAGTCCAGGAGCTGGGCAACGACGCCGTGGTCATCCGGATGGTGGTCAAGACCGACCCCAGCGAGCAGTGGGGGGTGGGGCGCATCCTGCGGGCCCGCATCAAGAAGGCCTTCGACGAGGTCGGCATCGAGATCCCCTTCCCCCAGCGCACCGTATGGATCCGCAACGAGAACGACGCCGAGGACACCGGGCCGCGGCCCTCCGTCTCAGTCGATAGGGGTGAACGACCCGTCGCCCGCGGCGACGACGAAGCGCCCGCAGAACTCTCCGGTGGTGGCGACAGCCATGACGGAGGGGGCGGAGGAGACGAGTAGGGTTCGAGCCCCGTCGGCGAACTCCCCGATCACCACCGCTCGTTCCGGGCCGTTGCGTCCCCAGACGACCGTGTAGGACACGACCCGGGCCTGCTCCCCATCACCGGCGCGGTAGGGCCGGGGCCGAAGTTCGTCGGCCACGGCTCGGGTCACGTCCAGGTTGGCGAACGGCCGGGAGGGCGGCTCGGTTGACCAGGCGCTCAACCCCTGCTTGGTGATCATCCCGCTGATGGAGGTCAACAGGCCGGTGGATCCCGGATCGGCCCTAAGCAGGTGGGCGAGCTTGACCGCGGCCTGGATCACGTAGTTGTTGAGCGGCCCTCCGGCCCAGGTCATACCCCCGGTGATGGTCGGATCCCGCTCCGGGGCGATCCCCAGCTCCAGCGTCTGGGTGCGCACTGCTATGGGAAAGCAGGAATAAAGGTCGATGTGGTCGATGTCGTTGGGAGCCATCTCGATGTGATCGCCCAAGGCCCGCCCCCCGTGGGCGAAGCCCGGACTGCGGTGGGGCTCGGGGCGTTCGGTCACCGCCACCATGTGGTTCGACTCCACCGCGGCCCAGGGGAACACCCAGCGATCGGTGGGGATGCCCAGCGTCCGGGCGGTGCCCGCCGAGCACAGGATCAGCGCCCCGGCCTGATCCACGTTCCACTGCGAGTTGTGCCATTTGGTGTAGGGCCAGGCCAGCATCCGGTTGCCGTCGGCCGCGGTGGCGATGGCGGCCGCGTCCAGTCCGTCGCGGAACCAGGCATCGGGATTGGCCGCGGCCACCTGGGCGAACCGAGCCCATAGTCGGGCCACCTCGTCGCGGTGCTCGGCGATGGACTGGCCGTCGGCGAACCGGCGGGCGTTCTCGATCATGGCGTAGTGGTGGGTGGCCATCACCAGGCCGGTGTCGATCTCGGCCCGGCTGATTATCATGCCCTGGGGGGAGACGAACTCGTCGGGCTCGGCCCCGCCCTGGTCGGTGTCGGGAGCCTCGATACCGGTGATGGACGATCGCAGGCCCCGGTACTTGGCCTCCCCGCCCACCACCGCCACCGTATCGGCCGCTCCCGAGGCGATGGTGGCGGCGGCATCGCCCATCACCGCGGTCTGCAATATGCCCACATCGGCCAGATGACTGCGAGCCCCGGTCGCCCCCACCGCATCGGCCACCCATCGGGCCGGATCGCTATAGCCCCAGGTGCCCTTGGTGACCCTCACCTGGTCGAGTCGCCCCAACAACCCGGCGGCCCCGGCGTCACCGGCCGCCGCCTCCAGCGCTCGGGCCATGAGGGCCACGGCCTCCACGGCCTCACTCGGATCATCCAGCTTCTGAGAGGCCGTCGCCGCCCCCACCAGCACGGGCGTTCGGTCGGAAATACTCACACCCGCACTCTAATGACCCCATGATCAGCCGGATGGCCCTCTGACCGGACAACCGCCGCCCGGCCAGAACAACGACCCGCCGCCCGGCCAGAACAACGACCCGCCGCCCGGCCAGAACAACGACCCGCCGCCCGGCCAGAACAACGACCCGCCGCCCGGCCAGAACAACGACCCGCCGCCCGGCCAGAACAACGACCCGCCGCCCGGCCAGAACAACGACCCGCCGCCCGGCCAGGACAACGACCCGTCAACCGGACGAAGGATCCATGACCATACGACCCACCGACCGCTCGAAGGATGTACCGTCGGCCCATGGAATTATGGGAATTGTTGGCTCGGGAATCCATCCGGGATCTGGTGGCCCGCTACAACGCCAACGGCGACTCGGGCCGGTTCGACCAGGTCATGGAGCTGTTCGCCCCCGACGCGATCATGCGTACCCCGGGCCGGGCCGACATGTGCGGCATCGACCAGATACGCACCATCTTCACCGGGGCCCAGGAGACCCTGGCCGAGGTGGGCGGCGGCACCCCCAAGTACATCCGGCATTGCACCGCCTCCCACCAGATCGACCTGGTCTCCCCCACCGAAGCCCGGGGCCGCTGCTACTACTACGTGATAATGGAGCACGGCCTCGACCACTGGGGCCGCTACATCGACCGCTACGGAGAGGTGGACGGCCGGTGGCTGTTCGTGGAGCGCTCGGTAACCCTGGACGGCCACATCCCCGGAAGCTGGGGAGCCCTCAACACGGCACCGGGCCAGGATTTTGCCTAACCGAGGGTGGATCGGTGGGACTGCGCTGATCCCCCCCCCCCCCCCATAATACCCGCCCCCATAATACCCGCGCCAAATACACCAAGTAGGTGTATTGTGTTCCCGTGGATCAGACCAGTTGCAGAACCCGAACCAACATCGAACTCGACAACCGGCTCGTCGATATCATCATGCGCCGCTACGGGGTACGCACCAAGACCGAGGCGGTTCACCTCGCTCTTCGACACCTGGCCGGCCAACCCATGACCACCGAGGAGATCCTGGCCGGCCAGGGAGCACGCGATATCGATGAAGTGCCGCCCGACAGAGGCCCTCGCACGTTCGACAGCACCAGCACCCGGTCGTGATCCTGGCCGACACCTCTGCGTGGGTGGAATATGATCGAGCCAACGATTCTCCCCTCCACCTACATCTGACCGCACTGATCGACGAGAGCGCCGAAGACGTGGCGGTCACCGAGCCGGTGCTGATGGAAGTGCTGGCCGGCGCAAGAAACGAGCGTAGATACCAGCGCCTGTTCAACCGGTTGACCTCGCTCGGCTGGCTGCCCGTCGATCCGGTCACCGATTTCACCGGAGCGGCTCGGATATACCGAGTCTGTCGAGCCAACGGTTTCACCCCGCGTGGCCTCACGGACTGCATGATCGCCAACATCGCGTTACGAACCGAATCGGAGATTCTGACTGCCGACCAGGACTTTTATCGGATGGCTGAGCTGCTACCCCTCAGGATCGTGACCGTGTCCTAGGAAAATCTCGGGGGATCTCAGGGGGTCGGGGTGTTGGCGTCGAGCACGGTGCCGGGGTTGGCCCCGGTGAGGGCGCCCTCCACCTGGGTGAGCACCCCGTTGACCGCGGTGGCCCGATAGCCGCCGGGCGGGCGGCGCAGGCGGGGAGCGCCCGAGGGCAGGTCGGACACGAAGGCGTCGGTGTCCCACGACAGCTCGTCCAGATCGAACACCGTCACGTCGCCGGCATAGCCGGGCAGCAGGCGACCCCGGTCGTTGAACCCCATGATCTCGGCCTGGCGACCGGTGATCTCGTACACCGCGTGCTCCAGCTCCAGATCGCCCCGGTCGCGCACATGGCGGGTCAACAACAAGGTGGTGTCGCCCGCCGCGCACATCATCTGCACATGAGCCCCGGCGTCGGAGGCGCTGATGAGACAGCGGTCGTCGCCGATCATCTGGGCCACCCCGTCGGGGTTGCGGTTGCTCACCCCCATGGCCACCACCCCGGGCTCCAGGTCGTTGTCCAGAATCCAGTCGGCGAACACGTCGGAGGGGTGGCCGCCCCGGGCCTCGGTCAGCTCGGCCAGCGAGCGTCCCAGCCAGCGCTCGTTCTCGGGACGGGCAACCGTGGTGAACCGTACGAAATCGGGTCGGTTGATGGGGAACAGCGACTTCTCGGTGGTGTCCCACTCGGTGCGGGCGATCTCCCGCCAACCGGGATCGGCCAGCATTTCCCGCCGAGCCTCCCCGGTCACCCCCATGATCCGGTTCCAGCCTTTGGGCAGCATCATGAACACCATGGTCTGCTCCCAGCTCACGTTGAGGTCCAACGTGCGGGGCGAGGCTATGGGCCACATGTCGCAGCCCCCGTCCCGGATGTCCTGGGTGAGGGCCATGAACTCCTCGGAGCGGGTCGGGGCCATGTCGGTGTGCAAAAGACCGTTCCAGATGGAGGTGACGCCCCGGGGGCCGAGGATGTCCGCCATGCGGCGGATGTCGCCGTGGGGATCGTCGCCGGTGAGGTTGGGGATGAACTCCACCAGGCCGTGGCCGGACGCGGCCAGTACATCGGCCAGCGCACCCAGTTCGTCGTCGCAGGCCAACCGGCTGGGCACCGGGCGGCTGCGCCGGTCCAGGTCGAAGAAAGAAGTGCTGAAGCCGTAGCAACCCGCGTTCATGGCATCGGCCATCTCGGCGGCCATGGCCATGATCTCGGAGGCAGTGGCCTCCCGGGTCCAGGCGTCGTCGCCCATCACGTAGATGCGCAACATGGAGTGACCGATCAACGAGGCCATGTTGAGCGCGATACCCCCGTCGTTCATGGCATCGCGATATCGGCGCCACGAACCCCACGTCCAGGGGATGCCCGACTCGAAGTCGGCCACCGGCATGTCCTCGATGTAGCAGAACACGTCGATGAGCTCGTCCAGGTGCTCGGGCTTGGCCGGGGCCAGCGACAAGGAGCAGTTGCCGATGAGCGCGGTGGTCACCCCGTGCTGGGGCATGGGGTCGCAGCCCCGGTCCCAGAACATGGATGGATCCAGATGGGTGTGGGAATCGATGAAGCCGGGGGACACGTAGCAGCCGCCGGCATCCAGCTCGGTCTCCCCGTCGGGGATCAGACCAGGACCCACCTCGGTGACCACGCCGTCGCGAATGCGCACATCAGCGGGCCGAGCCGGGCAACCGGTGCCGTCGATCAGGTCGCCGCCCCGGATGATCAGGTCGGACATGGATCAAACGATAGGGAACGGGGCCGGGCCGGACACCATCATGGAGCCCACTTGGCCATGATCTTCACAACGGGCCCCTCGTAATAGACATAGCGTGCCGATTAGTTGAAACGTTATAGCGAATAGATATAATGCGACCTCGTGTTGGATCTCGCCGTGCTCGGACTGCTCAAGGAGGGCGACCTTCACGGCTACGAGCTGAACAAGCGCCTCAAGGCCCTGGTGGGAGGATATGCCACCTCGTTCGGGGCCCTGTACCCCGCATTGGCCCGACTGGAACGGGGCGGCTGGGTGAGCTCCACCGCCGTGGCCCCCACCTCGGAGCCGGACGATCAGACCATCGAGCAAACCATGGCCGGGCGGGCTCGGCGCACCCGTCGCCGCAGCGGACGACCCAAGACCGGCCGCACCCGCAAGGTGTACCACATCACCGAGGCCGGCGAATCCCACCTACTGGAACTGCTCCAGGAGGATGCCAACAACGAGCGCCGCTTCCGCTTGCAGCTCGCCTTCTGCCGCTTCCTGTCCCCCGAACGTCGGCTGGAGCTGCTGGAACTGCGCCGGGCCCATTTGATGGGCCTGCAAGCCCGGGCGCGACGCGACCCCGAACAATCCACCGACCCCTACGTTAGGTCCCTGTTCGAACGCGACCGGGAGCGACTGGAGCACGATCTGGTCTGGCTCGACCGATTGATCGCCACCGAGCGCGACAACCAGCGCAACCAGCAGGGCGAGACCGCGCCCGAACCCGATCACCCATGATCGACCGTCCATCCAAGACCGCCCCCGAACCCGATCACCCATGATCGACCGAACAAACGAGACCGGCTTCGGTGCCGATCACCCACGATCAACCATACGAACGTCGAATCCCGACTTCGATCAGTACGACTTCCCCCAAGGAGGGTGCCAACCATGAGCAAGAACATCCGCATCGCCATAGCCGGTGTCGGCAACTGCGCCAGTTCGCTGGTGCAGGGGCTGTTCTACTATGCCGATGCCGAGCCCGACGACCGAATCCCCGGTCTGATGCATGCAGTGCTCGGTGGCTACCACATCAACGACGTCGAACCGGTGGCCGCCTTCGACGTGGACGCATCCAAGGTCGGTTTGGACCTGGGCAAGGCCATAAGCGCCGGCCCCAACAACACCGTTCAGTTCTGCGACGTCCCCGATCTGGAGGTGAGGGTGCAGCGGGCACCCACCCTCGATGGGTTCGGCGAGTACTACCGAACCCAATGCGAGGAGTCACCGGCCGAGCCGGTGAACGTGGCCGAGGCCTTGCGGGAGGCCGGGGCGGACGTGCTCGTCTCCTACTTGCCGGTGGGCTCCGAGCAGGCCCAGCGCTACTACGCCGAATGCTGCCTGGAGGCCGGCGTGGCCTTCGTGAACGCCATCCCGGTGTTCATCGCCTCCGACCCCGAATGGGCCCGGCGGTTCACCGACGCGGGCGTGCCGGTGGTGGGCGACGACATCAAGAGCCAGGTGGGGGCCACCATCCTGCATCGCACCCTGGCCCGGCTCTACGAGGACCGGGGGGTGGAGCTCGACCGCACCTACCAACTGAACTTCGGCGGCAACATGGACTTCATGAACATGCTGGAGCGGTCCCGGCTGGTGTCCAAGAAGGTGTCCAAGACCCAGTCGGTCACCAGCCAGCTCGACAACGGCATCGCCACCGACGACGTACACATCGGCCCCAGCGACCACGTCCCCTGGCTCAACGACCGGAAATGGGCCCACATCCGCCTCGAGGGCCGGGGCTTCGGTGACGTGCCCCTCAACATCGAACTCAAGCTCGAAGTGGTGGACTCCCCCAACTCCGCCGGTGTCATCATCGATGCCCTGCGCTGCGCCAAGCTCGGCCTCGATCACGGCATCGGCGGCCCCCTGCTGGGCCCGTCCGCCTACTTCATGAAGAGCCCCCCCATCCAGTACCGCGACGAAATCGCCCGCGACATGGTCGAAGCCTACGCCCGAGGCGAAGTCACCTAACCGCAACCACCCCCGTGCCCGACCAAACCAGACCCCAACCCCTCACTCCTCAAACCCCTCGCCACCACAAACATTCACCCTGCAACAGCAGAACCCGCGCTTAGCAAGCCAAAGAAACAAGTGATGTCAGCCAACCGGGATAAACCAGACCGATGGAAACAGGACATTGCACAATCGGTAGACATGTACAACGATTGGTTCGTACTCTTTGCTCCTGCGGTTTACCGTTCGACAAGGGTACAGGCCACAAAGGATGTCGAGGCAACCTTTAAAGCAACAAAGAATCTCACAAATGTAGGGGTAGAATTGTTGAAGACAAAACCTTTAACTTTATCAACACTTCGAATGTCTACTTGTCCACCTTTGGCTGTAGATAGACTTATAGGCCTTGCTGGCGTGTCTGGTAACCTAATCAAGACAATGGAAAAACATAACCGGCTCCCACCGCGAATGGCTCAACACAAACTAGACAGCGAACTTGATAGGGTTAGTCATATAATCGAAAAAATGGCGGACCCAGATATTTTTGTTTGGCTAGAACGTGGAAATGACCCTTCAGAACAAGAATTATATCGGGCAGCAACAATAGTAGCTGATCGTCTATGTGGAACCATTGCCAATCCAACTATCCGTAACGCCCAGGAAAAACGTCAACTTGCAGTAATTGATAAGTGGTTGATTGCTTTAGGATACGAAAAGCTACCAGCAGGTGAGGGCACACAGTATGATGAGTTGCAACCAGGAACGTATTTATTTAGGCTGAACGTTCCAGTTGAGCAAGGGGAACCTGCCAAGTCAGTAATTATTTCTGTAGATGCAGTAGTGATGCCCAAAACAGCTAAAAACGATGACCTACCATTATTCATCGAAGCAAAATCAGCAGGAGACTTTACAAATGTAAATAAGCGGCGCAAAGAAGAAGCAGCAAAAATGAGTCAGTTACGCCGTACTTACGGTCAAAATATCCGTTATATTCTGTTCCTATGTGGATATTTTGATAGTGGCTATCTTGGTTATGAGGCAGCAGAAGGCATTGACTGGGTATGGGAACACCGAATGGATGACTTTAAAGAGTTGGGATTATAATGGTACATGAAACATTTGAAGAACTAGAAACACGACGGCTGTTAATACAGGAAAAGCTTGATGCTAATAGAGATACTGCTGTGCGAAACCGTATGGGGCAGTTTGCGACACCTACGAGCCTAGCTGTTGATA
The DNA here is from genome assembly GCA_965115985.1 of Acidimicrobiales bacterium. Lineage (GTDB taxonomy): Bacteria > Actinomycetota > Acidimicrobiia > Acidimicrobiales > Bin134 > Poriferisocius. The sequence continues at coordinate 2,124,961 of OZ220474.1, read as the reverse complement.
TACAGCACCTTGCTAAGGCGTATCTCAGCAAGAACGAGAGTGTACGATTCATAGATCCAGCGATAGGGACAGGCTCATTTTATTCGGCATTACTAAACGTGTTTCCGCAATCAAATATTGATAGTGCTGTGGGTTATGAAATTGACCCGTATTACGGAGAACCGGCATCAGAATTGTGGAATGAAACGGGGTTAGATATTCGCTTGGGGGACTTTACACAAGCTGATACACCGGAGACAGCGAAAAAGTTCAATCTACTGATCTGCAACCCACCTTATGTAAGGCATCACCATATTGTCAGTAATGAGAAGCAGCGGTTAAAGCTGCGTACACTAGATGCTTGTGGAGTGACAATAAGTGGACTTGCCGGACTGTATTGCTACTTTCTAGGACTAAGTCACGCATGGATGGCCGATGGTGGACTAGCAGCATGGTTAATTCCAAGCGAGTTCATGGATGTAAAGTATGGAGCATCGGTAAAATACTACTTACTCGATAAGGTAACGCTTCTACACATCCACCGCTTCGATCCAAACGATGTACAGTTCGGTGATGCACTCGTTTCATCTGCTGTAGTTTGGTTCCGCAATGAGCTTCCTAAGGTAGGACACGAAGTGTGCTTCACTTATGGCGGAACGCTGGAACAACCAAAGCTGGAGAGGTGGGTGCCAGCAGAGGAGTTACGCCATGACCCAAAGTGGACAGGTTACCCTATCAAAGAAAGCTACGAAACAAATAAGGGATTGGTGCTGGGGGATTTTTTCAAAATAAAGCGGGGCTTGGCTACTGGTGGTAACGATTATTTCATTTTGCCTATGCACGAGATCTTGAGACGAGAACTACCGATGGAGGCATTCAAACCGATTCTACCGAGCCCACGATATGTTCCAACAGACGAGATCGATGGAGACCAATACGGCAATCCCTTACTGACACAGTGCTTGTTTCTGCTCGATCCTCCGTGGGAGGAACATGAGATCAGGAAACACTACCCGAAGTTGTGGGCTTATCTGGAAGAAGGAAAGACAAAAGGCATCGCCGATCGTTACCTATGCCAGCATCGTACTCCATGGTACACCCAGGAATATCGGCCACCAGCACCGTTTGTATGCACTTACCTCGGGCGAAGCAACAAAAAGAATGGCAAGCCATTTCGTTTTATACTAAATAATTCAGAAGCAACCGCAGCCAATGTGTACTTGATGCTGTATCCAAAGGGAAATTTCGAGCATATACTAAAGGATAAACCAGAATTAAAACGACAAGTCTGGCAATTCCTTAACGATATATGTCCTCAAGCTATGCTTGAAGAAGGCCGCGTTTATGGCGGTGGACTGCACAAGCTCGAGCCGAAAGAATTGGGAAACGTTCCAGCAGGGGCAATTGCCGAGCTCTTACCCGAGTCAGCGCGACCGAGAGAAGCTAAACAAGCTCAGTTGTTCAGGGAACCAGCCGCATAGTCTTAGGTAGATTACCGGGACAACAGAATAAATGACCAGTGATGGCTGGCGAAGGCATCCTGGTGGGCGGTGTTTATGCCTTGGGGTTTGAGGCCATCTGTGAGGTCCTCTGGAGGTGCCAGCTCAGTAGATGGGTGCGGGCTTCTGCGGGGGTGAGGGGGCCGGAGTCGAGGCGGTGACGGTTTAGTTCTTTGATGGCCGCCCCCACTTCGGGGCCGGGGTCGAGACCGAGCAGGGCCATGATCTCGCCGCCGTCCAGCACGGGGGGGCCGCCCAGGTCGGGCTCGGACACCAAAAGGTCGGCGACGTCGGCCGCCAGTGGGCCGACGTCGCCGAGAACCGATGCCACCGCCATCGCTTGTTGGAGGTGGGTACCGGCTGCGATCACCCAACGACGCAGATCGGCCCGGGTTCGGGGCGGCCGATCGAGGGCACCACGGGCCGCGGCCAGGATGGCGGACACCGCTTGGCGGGTCGAGGTGGTGGCCCGCCGCTCGGACAGGGCTGCTCGAGTCTCGTCCAACGAACCCCCACCGGCAACCAGCGCGGTCAGACGGGCCATCGGATCATCGCCGACCCGGGCGAGTCGAGCCAGAGCCGCCCCGCTGTCCCCCACCGGCCCCAGAACACGGTCGGCCAGACCGGTCTCGAACAGCAACCCGAAGCCGGGGCCGGGGTGGGGCAGGGCCAACAGTCGGTCGAGCTCGTCGCGTATGCGCTCGTGGGCCACGATGCCGAGACGGTCGGCCATCGTGGCCATCGCCATCACCAATCCGGGGTCGGCGGCCAGATCGAACTGGGCCAGGAAACGGGCGGCCCGCAGCATGCGCAGCGGATCGTCGCTGAACGTTTCCCCCGGATCCAAAGGAGTGCGGAGGCGGCGAACCACCAGGTCGGCGGCTCCGTCGAAGGGGTCGACCAGTTCTCCGGCGGGCAGCTCGACGGCCATGGAGTTGATGGTGAAGTCGCGGCGGGACAGGTCGGCCCTGATGGCATCGGCAAAGGTCACATCGGGTTTGCGGGATCCGGGGCGGTACCGCTCGGTGCGATGGGTGGTTATCTCAACCCGGCGGCCTCCCCGGCGGGCTCCGATGGTGCCGAACCGCTCCCCCTGGGTCCACAGGGTGTCGGCCCAACCCTCCAGGATCGACTTGACCTCCCCCGGCTGGGCATCGGTGGTGATGTCCAGATCGAAGTCCGAACCCAGCGGCAACCCGGCCAGCGCGTCACGCACCACCCCACCGACCAGGTAGAGCCGGTAGCCGCGGGCCACGAACCGCCCGGCCAACTCCCGGGCCTCCTCCCGAACCGGGATCAGGCTGTCGATGCTCACGACAACAACCCCGTTGCGGCGGCCACCACCGCGGCCCCCGGCCCGCCCGCGGAGGCCGGTTCCGGTCGCCAAGACGACCCCGCCAGCGCCGCCACCGCGGCGGCCGCCGAGTCGGCCAGGGCACCCAGGTGGTAACCACCCTCCAGGAACGCAATGCGCCGACCGGGGGGCACCACTTGGATCACCGCATCGGTGAGATCGAAGAAGTCCCCCGAAGTCAACCCCAGATCGGTCAGCGGATCGGCCCGGTGGGCGTCGAAACCGGCCGATAGCACCAGCCAGTCGGGACAGAAATCCGCCACCGCCGGTAGTAAGGCCTCGTCCCAACCCCGGCGGTACACGTCGCCGGTCGCCCCCGCGGGCATGGGCAGATTGATGGTGGTGCCCAGCCCGGCCCCGGCCCCCCGCTCCTCGATGCCGCCGGTTCCCGGATACAGGGGGTACTGGTGCCACGACACGTACATCACCCGGTCGTCCTCCCAGAACGCGTCCTGGGTGCCGTTGCCGTGATGAGCGTCGTAATCCACCACCAGCACCTGCTCGCCCCGGTCGGCCAGTGCCCGGGCGCAGATCGCCGCGCTGTTGAACAGGCAGAACCCCATGGACCGACTCGGGGTGGCGTGGTGACCCGGTGGGCGCACCGCGCAGAACGCGCCGTCACCGACCCCGCCGACCAGGGCGTCGATCGCCGCCAACCCCGCGCCCGCGGCCAGCCGAGCCGCTGCTTCCGACTCTGGAGCCAGCACCGTATCGGGATCCAGGTGACCACCACCGGATCGGGCCACCCTATGAACCTCGTCGAGCACCGACCGGTGGTGTACGGACAACAACTCGACATCGGAGACCGGTCGGGATTCGGTGGCCACCAGCGCCTCGGCCAAACCGGCTCCTCGCACCCCTTCGATCACCGCGTTCAACCGGGAGGGCCGCTCGGGATGAGCATGCCCGGTGTCATGATCGAGAAACCGCTCATCGGTGATCCAAAGAACCGACACCTCCCCACGGTACCCCCGCCCCGGCCCGTCACCATCGACATTCGCCACGCCTTCGGGGTCGGCGGTGGATCCACAGACGATGATCGGGACACCCGGCCCGCCACCATCGACGTTCACCACCCCGTCCCCTTCCGACCGGCCACTAGCCTCGGCGGCATGTTGGGGTCACGGGCGGGGCAAAAAGCCGAGACGCTCCGCCGCGGGTTCGGCACCCTCCAGTGCTTGATGGCAGCCCCTGAACAGCAGGGGTGGGGGATGGGCACGGCCCTGGCCCTGACGATGGCTCTTCTATCCGCGACTCTTCTGTTCGTCGCCGGGCCGATGGTCACTCTCCCCTCCGCATCCGCCCAGGACGACAACCGCCCCTCGGAGGTGGACACCCCCTCCGCATCCGCCCAGGACGACAACCGCCCCTCGGAGGTGGACACCCCCTCCATCAAGCTGGTCAGCCAGAGCATGTGGGTGGCCGCCGAGGACGTCCTCGAGTTCTCCTTCCGGCTGATCGAGGCCCCCAGCGGATCGACCCTGGACGCCAATGTCGGAACCCCCGTCCGATCCCGCACCGCGTTTCTGGATCGGTTGGCCGAGCCCTTCACCAGTCCTGTTCTGCACCAAATTTCTCGGTTGCCCATCCCCGAGCCCGGCCCGAGCGGCATCTCGTCGTTGCGCGTGATCACCACCAGCGGTCAGCAGGGGGACGAGACCGACGAGGCCGAGCCCGATCCCCCACGACTGTCCCTGCCCGCAGAGGGGGTTTATCCGGTAACCCTCGTCCTTCGTGACCCCGACGGTGTGGGACTCGACACCGTTCACACATTTTTTGTTCGCACCCCCCCACCCGATTCCGACCCCGACTCCGAAACAGACCCCCTGCTGGTGAGCACCGTGCTGGCGGTGAGCGGGCCCCCCGCCGTGGATCAGGAGAACAACGTGGACCTGGGACCGACCGAACGGAGCCTGCAAACCCTGGCCGACGTGCTCGACCCCGAGCTCCGTCCCCGGCACCTGGTCACCGTCTCGCTGGATCCTCACCTGATCGATGCCCTGGCCCTGAGCGACCGGCCCGAGCACGCCGAGTTGCTGGCCCGGCTCCGAAACGCCCTGGCCGACCGCCGCATCACCAGCAGTACCTATGTGCCCCTGGACAGCGATGCATGGATAGACCAGAACCTCGGCCTTCAGATCGGCTGGCAGATCGAGTCGGGAGCGGCGGTGGTGGACGAGCACCTCGGCCAACAGCCCGACCGCACCATCACGGTGCTGACCACATCGGCCTCCCCCGAGCTGCTGCGCAGGCTCCAGCGGGAGCGGGTGAGGCTGGTGCTGGTTCCCGAAGCCCTGCTCGTCCCGGTCGACGATCTGGCCAGCACCTCGGCCAAGACGTCGTTCCTGCTGCCCACCACCGGTGATCCGATGCCCGCGGTGGCCATCGACGGCACCGTTACCGCCCACTTCGCTCGGTCCGACGACAGCCGAGCGGCCCCCTACCTGGTGCTGGCCGACCTGGCTGCCCGCTGGTTCGAGGATCCCCAGCAACGCCGGGGCATCGTGCTGGCACCCCCAATGGCATCACCCTTCGACCCCGACGACCTGGGAACGCTGCTGGACGAGATCGACGCCAGCCCGATCCTGTCGGCCACCTCCCCCGCCGAGATCATCGAGAACCTGGAGCCCGGAACCCTCCGGCAGGTGCGTCCCCCGGGCGAGAACGGGTTCGGGGAGGACTACGAGGCCGCGTTGAGCGATGGCCGGCGCATCGCCCGGTCGTACCAGAACATGGTGGATCCGATAGCCACCGCGGGCACTCCCGAACGACAACTGATCGAGACCTTGGAGCGGGCCCTGCTCCTGTCGGGGGCCTACGGCCTGACCGAGACCCAGCGGGACTCCTATCTCGCGGTGGTGGCTCGAACCGTCCGGGACACCGTGGCCGCCATCCAGCCCCCCAGCCAGCAACGGATCACCCTCACCAGCCGGTCGGGCAGCATTCCCATGCTCATCCGCAACAACCTGGATTACGACGTCATCGTCCGGGTGGATCTCAACAGCGACAAGCTCGACTTCCCCGCCGGTGACTCCCGACTCTGGAGGCTGACCCCCGGTGTCAACCAGGTGCAGGTGGCGGTGCGAGCCAAGACCTCGGGCGACGCGGTGCTGAAGGTCGGCGTCAACTCTCCCACCGGCCTGGTGGCCCTGGGGGAGTCCCAACTCACGGTGAGAACCACCTCGCTGTCGGGCACCGGAGTAGGCATCGCCGCCGCCGCCCTGGCCATCCTGCTAATATGGTGGGCTCGCAACTGGTGGTCCCACCGCCACTGAACTTTCAAAAGGTGACCCGGAGAGGACACAGTCAACATGGATCACAGAGTGAACATGAGCCATGAAGTTGAACAATCAACCTGTAAAGACCCAAAATTAAGATCAAAAATAACCTATTTATTACTTCCACCCACTCTGTTAGTAGTTATTTTTTCGTTAGCATCTCTTTTAGACGGCTGTAGGATAGAAAAATCGCTTCTTCATGCTTTAGAAAATTTTGACAAAAACTTCGTTGAACCTATTGAAAGAGCCGATATAGAAGTAGTATCTGTCTCCTACTGCAAACATTCGCTCCGCCCACCGAGGCCAACTACATTATACGTATTTGCCCAACTCGATGCACCTGTTCAGGTCGTAGCTGATGTGCTGGATGACAGAGGTATGCGGTTGGTAGGCGGTCCAAAAACCTACATGGTGCAACAATACCCCGGTAAACCTCAACTAGGATGGTTTGGCGATCTTGAGCCCATAGCGAGCAATCCAGGAACATCCGAATTATCGATGTCCGGACACGGATTCAAGCGGGAAGAAGCAGGTTATATCAATGGAAAACATATCAATGAAATAATCAAACTATGCCCGTACCCGACGAACACACCCTTGCCTGATTTTGACTAGGTGACTAGGGTCGGGGTATGAGCGTTCGTATTGTGACCGACAGTTCTTGTGACCTCAGCGCGGAGGACATCGAGCATCATGGGATCACCGTGGTGCCGCTGACGATCCGCTTCGGTGATCGGGAGTTCGTCGATGGCCAGGACCTGCCGGCCGAGAGGTTCTACGAGATGATGGCGGCCAGCGACCGATTGCCGGCCACGGCCGCCCCGGCACCGGGTGCTTTCGAGACCGCGTTTCGGGAGCTGGCCGACCAGGGGGCCGACGCAGTCGTGTGCGTCAACCTGTCGTTCGCCCTGTCGGCCACCGGCGAGTCGGCTCAGGCCGCGGCTCGGGCGCTGGAGGGCGAGGTGGACGTCCGGGTGGTGGACTCCGGCAAGGTTTCGGTGGGGCTGGGCCTCATGGTGAAGGCCGCGGCAGCGGCGGCCGAGGCCGGGCACGGCGCAGACGAGATCGAAGCGCAACTGGCCGACATGCGAGACCGGGTTCTCGTATACGGCGTGCTGGACACCCTGGAGAACCTCAAGAAGGGCGGGCGCATCGGCGCGGCGCAGGCCATGCTGGGCAGCGCGCTGTCGATCAAGCCCTGCGTGGATCTGACGTCGGGCACCGTGCAGGAGGCCGGGAAGCAGAGAACCCGGAGCAAGGCCCGGGCCTGGCTGGCCAAAAAGGCAACCGAGTTCGGGGAGTTGGAGCATCTGGCCGTCGCCCACGGAGCGGCCGACGACATCGACGCCTTCGTGGCCGGACTGGGCCCCGACCCCGCCAACCAGCCGGTGACCGTGACCCTCATCGGCCCGGTCGTGGGCACCCATGCGGGCCCCGGCGTCATCGCCCTGGCCATGGTGCCCGCAAGCTGAGCACGCCTTGGCCCCCATAAATCGCCATCGACAACCCCGCCGGCAATACCCGGGCCACACCCGCAAGCTGAGCACGCCTTGGCCCCCATAAATCGCCATCGACAACCCCGCCGTCGATACCCGGGCCACACCCGCAAGCTGAGCACGCCTTGGCCCCCATAAATCGCCATCGGTAACCTTCGGGCCGTGTCGGAGTTTCTCCGTGACTACTTGCTCGTCGTTTTGTTCCTGGTGCTGGCCGGGGCACTGGTCTTCGGGATGCTCGGACTCGGCAGCCTGCTGCGACCCAACCGCTCGCAGCCCCAGAAATACATCACCTACGAAAGCGGGGTGGATCCGGTGGGGCTGGGCTGGTCCCAGAGCAACATCCGGTACTACGTATTCGCCCTCCTGTTCGTGATGTTCGACGTGGAGGCGGTGTTCATCTTCCCCTGGGCCACCCGGCTGGAGGCCTACGGGGTGTTCGGCCTGGTCGAGATGGCCATCTTCATCTTCATCCTGGCGCTGGGCCTGGTGTACGCCTGGCGCAAGGGCGTCCTTCGGTGGATCTGAGGTAAGCGGTGGGACTGGTTGCCAGCGGCAAAGCGCCCAAACCCCTGACCAAGCTGTTGAACCTCGGCCGGAAGTACTCCCTTTGGATGTACCAGTGGGGGCTGGCCTGCTGCGCCATAGAGATGGGAGCGGTGATCGGATCCCCCCGCTACGACGTGATGCGCCTGGGCGTGATCCCGTTTCCCGCCAGCCCCCGCCAGGCCGACCTGGTGGTCGTCTCGGGCACGGTGACCGACAAGATGGCTCCGTCCATCCTCCGCCTCTACGAGCAGATGCCCGACCCGAAGTACGTCATCTCCATGGGCTCGTGCGCCAACTGCGGAGGCCCCTACTGGGATTCCTACTCGGTGACCAAGGGCGTGGACCAGATCATCCCGGTGGACGTGTACGTACCCGGCTGCCCCCCACGACCCGAGGCCCTGCTGGAGGGCATCGTGCTGCTCCAGGAGCGCATCGGCAACGAGGATCCGGCCGTGCGGTGGCGAGGTGACCCGATTGTCGTCGACTGAGACCGACCCCATCGAAGTCCAAGCGCCGTCCGACCAACGCCGGGAGGACTGGGCCGCCCGGATCGCCGAGGCCCTGGCCGACGGCTACCGAGAGCATCACATCCTCGCCGGTCGTGACCTGTGGGTGCGGGTGACCCGCGACTGCTGGGTCGATGCCGCAACCATGATCCGCGACCAGCTCGACTGCCGCTTCTTCGACTGGCTGTCGGCCATCGACTGGCTGCCCTCCCCCTACGGGCGGGACATGGACGCCCAGGAGGACGACCCCGAGCCCAAGGCGGTCGAGCCCATGGAGCAGGGCCACGCCGGGGGCGAGACCCGGTTTCAGATGCTGATGCGCCTCCACTCCATCGAGCACCACCTGGGCCTGACCATCAAGGCCGACCTGCCCGACGACGACCCGAGCATCGACACGTTGATCGAGGTGTTCCCGGGGGCCAACTGGCACGAGCGGGAGGCGTGGGAGATGTTCGGAATCCACTTCAAGGGCCACCCCGACCTCCGCCACCTCTACCTGCCCGGCGAGTTCGAGGGAAACCCTCTGCGCAAGGACTACCCTCTGCTGGCCCGCCGGGTGAAGCCCTGGCCCGGCATCGTGGACGTCGAGCTGATGCCCGGCGAGGAAGGCCCGTGAGCGGGTTGATGTCGATACCCAGCACCCGGCGAGGAAAGCCCACGACCGAGTTGATGCCCGGCGAGGAAAGCTCGTGACCGCCGCCGTCGATCAGCGCCGCCAGATGGCCTACGTCGCCACCCAGGCCGCCGATGCCCGCCTGAACGTGGAGATCGAGACCGAGGGCATGGTCCTCAACATCGGTCCCCAGCACCCGGCCACCCACGGCACGCTGAGGTTGGTGGCCCGACTCGACGGCGAGCAGGTGGTGGAGGCCGAGCCCATCATGGGCTACATGCATCGGGGCTACGAGAAGCTGGTCGAGGTGCGGACCTACCCCCAGGTCACCACGCTCGTCAACCGCATCGACTGGCTGGGCAGCTTCGCCAACGAGGTGCCGTTCATCCTGGCCGCCGAGAAGCTCATGGAGGTGGAGGCCCCGCCCCGGGCCCAATGGATCAGAACCGCGCTGTTCGAGCTGAGCCGCATAGCCAACATCTCCTTGTTTTTGGGCGACATGGCGGTGCAACTCGGGGCCCTCACCCCGGTGTTCATGGCCTTTCGCGACCGGGAGTTCGTGCTGAACCAGATCGAGGCGGTCACCGGCGGCCGCTTCCACCCCAACTTCGACCGTATCGGCGGCCTCAAGGACGACCTGCCCAAGGGCTGGATCGACGACACCAAACGGGTCATGGGCCAGATGAGGGACTTCTGCGACGAGTTCGAGGATCTGGTGCTGGGCAACGAGATCTTCGAGGCCCGCACCCGGGGCATCGGCATCGTGCCCTCGGAGGTGGCCCTGTCCTACGGGCTGTCGGGAGCCAACATCCGAGCCAGTGGCGTGGACTGGGACCTGCGCCGCGACGGCGCCGAGGCCCTGGCCTACGACCAGATCGACTGGAAGGTGTGGACCCACCCCGATGGCGACTCCTTCGCCCGCTACTGGGTGAGGCTCCAGGAGACCCGGGAAGCCACCCACATGGTGGACCAACTCCTTGACGGGTTGCCGGCCGGGCCGATCATGGCCAAGGTGCCCCGCATCATCAAGGTGCCCGCGGGGGAGGCCTACGCCGCCACCGAGAACCCACTGGGCGAGATGGGCTACTACATCATCAGCAAGGGCGACCTGGTGCCGTTCCGGGTGAAGATCCGTTCGGCCAGCTTCTCCAACATGTCCATAACCCCCTGGCTGCTCAAGGGGGTGTACGTGCCCGACATCATCACCATTTTGGCCAGCCTGTACTTCATCCTCGGGGACATCGACCGATGAGCGCACCCACCATGGCGGCCGTCGATTCCGTCGTCTCGGCCGTGTCCGCCGAGCCAGTGGTCTCCGCGGTGTCCGATTCCGTCGTTTCCGGGGTTACCGCTCCGGCGGCGATGTTCTCGGGCCTGCTGGCCGTCGAGGTGCCCTACTGGGTTTCGACCATCATCAAGATGGGAGTCGTCGCCCTGGTCATTCCCACCGCCGCCCTGGTGCTGGGTTACGTGTTCCTGCTCAAGATGATGAGCTTCATGCAGAGCCGGCTCGGGCCCATGGAGGCCGGGCCGTTCGGCTCCCTCCAGCTCCTGGCCGACGGACTGAAGTTCATCCAGAAGGAGGACATCTTCCCGGCCAAGGCCGACCGAACGGTGTTCGCCCTGGCTCCGCTGGTGGTGCTGATCTCCACCTTCTTGATCTACGTGGTGATTCCCGCCGGTCCCGATGCGGTGGTGGCCCAACTGGACGTGGGCATCTTCTACGCCCTGGCGGTGTCGTCGCTGTCGGTGGTGGGCATCTTGATGGCGGGCTGGGCCTCGGCCAACAAGTACGCCCTCATGGGGGGCCTGCGAGCCGCCGGACAGCTCATCGCCTACGAGCTGCCGCTGGTGCTGGCGGTGATGGGCGTGGTCATCCAGGCCGGCACCCTCGACCTCCAGAAGATCGTCACCGCCCAGGCCTCCGGGGAGATATTCGGGTGGGGCGGCATCGGCAACCCGTTCATCCTCACCCAGTTCGTCGGCTTCTTCATCTTTTTGGTGGCGGTGCAGGCCGAACTCACCCAACCGCCGTTCGACATGCCGGTGGCCGAGTCCGAGATCGTCGGGGGCTACCAGGTGGAGTACACCGGCTTTCGGTTCCTGTTCTTCTTCATGGGCGAGTTCGGCACCGCGTTCGCCTTCGCCGCCCTGGCCGCGGTCATGTTCCTGGGCGGCTGGGCGCTGCCGTGGGGTGATCTGGAACACTGGGCTTTCAACATCGTCGGACCGGTGATCCTGGTGGTGAAGGTCATGGCCGTGGCCGCGCTGATCTTCTGGTTCCGCTTCACCTACCCGCGGTTCCGGGAGGATCAGCTTCAACGCCTGGCCTGGAAGTTCTTGATTCCCCTGGCCCTGGCCAACATCGTGGTCACCGGCGTTTTCAAGGTAATGGTTTAGGAGCCAACATCGTGGTCACCGGCGACGACAAGGTAATGGTTTAGGAGCCAACATCGTGGTCACCGGCGTTTTCAAGGTAATGGTTTAGGAAAGGCAACGGTTTAGGAGCAGCCCATGGGACTGATGCCAGGCATGATAAAGGGACTCGGAGTCACCGCCCGCACGATGATGCGCACCCTGTTCGGGGACGGGCCGCCGGTGGTGCCCGCTCCGTCCGAGCACTCCCACACCGTGCAGTACCCCCACGTGAAGGAGATGCCCGCCGACCGGGCCCGAGGGGTCATCGCCCTCCACGAGGAGAACTGCACCGCCTGCATGCTGTGCGCCCGGGAATGCCCCGACTGGTGCATCTACATCGAGGGCCACAAGTACCTGGCCCCGCCCCGCCGGGAGGGGGGCAAGCCTCGCCAGAAGAACGCGCTCGACCGCTTCGACATCGACTACAGCCTGTGCATGTACTGTGGCATCTGCGTGGAGGTCTGCCCGTTCGAGGCCCTGTTCTGGAGCCCCGAGTACGAGTATTCCGAGCCCCGCATCGCCGACCTGCTCCACGACAAGGAGCGCCTCGGCGAGTGGATGGAGACGGTTCCCGACTTCGAGCCCTACGAAACCGGATCGCAACAGAAGGTGCTGAAGGTTCCCCGGTGATCGCCGAGCACGTCGCCTTCGGGATCATCGCCGCGGTGATGGTGGCCTCCGCCCTGCGGGTGGTGACCGCTCGTGACATCGTGCATGCGGCCCTGTACCTGGTGATCGTGCTGGCCGGGGTGGCCGCCCTGTTCCTGCTGGTGGGGGCCGAGTTCACCGGCATAGCCCAGGTGCTGATCTACATCGGCGCGGTGATCGTGCTGTTCCTGTTCGGGATCATGCTCACCCGGGCCGACTTCGACCAGGACGAGGAGACCGACCACCGGCGCAAGTACCCCGCGGTGCTGACCGCCCTGTTGCTGCTGGCGGTGATGCTCACCGCGCTGGTGGACCGCTTCCAGGACGTGAAGCTGGACGCCAACCTGTCCGGCGGCCAGACCCCCCAGACCACCGCGCAGGTATCGGACGAACTGTTCTCCCAGTACATCGTGCCCTTCGAGGCGGTCTCGGTGCTGCTGCTGGCGGCCCTGATCGGTGCCATCGTGATCGCCCGCCGAGAAGAGGGCGGCTGATGCTGCAAACATCGCCCCCGCAGAGCCGAGCCGAGCTTCTGCCCCCGAAATGGTGGGGGCGGCTGATGCTGCGAACATCACCCCCGCAGAGCCCGGGAGTCGGCGGCTGATGCTGCTCAACGAGATGCTGATCCTGGCTGCGGTGCTGTTCTGCATCGGGGTCTACGGCGTGCTGGCTCGGCGCAACGGCGTGATGGTGCTCATGGCCATCGAGTTGATCCTCAACGCGGTGAACATCAATCTGGTGGCCTTCGGGGCGTTCAACGACACGGTGGCCGGCCAGATCTTCGCCCTGTTCGTGATCACCGTGGCCGCCGCCGAGGTCGGCGTCGGTCTGGCCATCGTGCTTTTGCTGTACCGTAACCGTCGATCCATCGACTTGGATCAAGTCGATCTGATGAAGGGATGAGACCGCGGTGCTGACCACGATCGCCGCCGCCGCGGAGATTGGATCAAGTCGATCCGATGAAGGGATGAGACCGCGGTGCTGACCACGATCGCCGCCGCCGCGGAAACCGGCGGTAAGGCCGTGGCCGCCTCGGGCTGGTTCCTGGAGAACGCCTGGTTGATCTGGCTGTTTCCCGCGGTGTCGTTCCTGCTCATCCTGCTGTTCGGCAAGCGGTTCCCCCGGGGCGGCTCCGAGATCGGCATCACCGCGGTGGGGGCCTCCCTGGTGTTCGGGCTGCTCACCGCCATCCAGTGGATCGGCGAGGTGGAGAGCGGCGGGAGCGGCAACGGCCCCGAGGGCGAGCAGGCCCTGGGGGCAGGGGGCCTGATGGCCGCCGCCGAGGCCGAGACCTCCGGCGGGGTCGGCGCGCTCACCCGATCCATAACCTGGCTCACCAACGGGGCCGAGGCCATCGGCGCGGGCATCATGATCGACGGTCTGGCCGTGATGATGATCTTCGTGGTCACCGTGGTCTCGCTGCTGGTTCACATCTACTCCACCGACTACGTGGCCGGCGACCGCCGCTACACCCACTTCTTCGCCTTCCTGAGTCTGTTCACCGCATCCATGCTCTTCCTGGTCACCGCGTCCACTACCATCCAGATGCTGGTGGGCTGGGAGCTGGTCGGAGTGTGCTCGTTCGTGCTCATCGGCCACTGGTGGGAGGAGAAGGACAACTCCGACGCCGCCCTCAAGGCCTTCCTCACCAATCGGGTGGGCGACATGGGCCTCATCATCGGGGTATCGGTGCTGTTCTTCGGGGCCGGCACCTTCGACGTCATCGGGGTGAACGAGGCCGCCATCGACGGCAGCATGAGCCACACGGTGACGCTGGTGGCCGCGGTGTGCCTCACCGCCGCGGTCATGTCCAAGTCGGGCCAGTTCTTTCTCCACACCTGGCTGCCCGACGCCATGGCCGGACCCACCCCGGTATCGGCCCTCATCCACGCCGCCACCATGGTGGTGGCCGGGGTGTTCATGGTGGCCCGGCTCTACGGGGTGTTCTTCGAGGGCTTCGTTATCGGGGGCTCGAGCATCAACCTGTTGGCCCTGGTGGGCGGGACAACCACCCTGGTGGGGGCCACCCTGGCCTTCGTGCAGAACGACATCAAGCGGGTGCTGGCCTACTCCACCGTCTCGCAACTGGGCTACATGGTGCTGGCCCTGGGAGTGGGGGCGTGGACCGCAGCCCTGTTCCACCTGTTCACCCACGCCTTCTTCAAGGCCTGCCTGTTCCTGGGCTCGGGATCGGTCAGCCACGCCGTTCACTCGTTCGACATGAAAAAGGACATGGGCGGTCTTCGCCGGGCCATGCCCCACACCTACCGGACGTTCATGATCGGCACGGTGGCGTTGGCCGGGCTGCCCATCCTGTCGGGGTTCTGGTCCAAGGACGAGATCCTGGTGGGCACCGGCGGGTGGGGGCTGTTTGGCGGCACCGGCGGCAACGGGGCCTACACCGCCATGCTGGTCATGGGCATGATCACCGCCGCTCTCACCGGGGCCTACATGACCAGGGTGGTGTACCTCACCTTCTTCGGGGAGTTCCGGGGCCACGGCACCCCCCACGAATCCGGCCCCCGCATCGTGGTGCCGCTGTGGATACTGGCGGGCCTGGCCGTGGTCGGCGGTTTCATCAACTTCCCCCCCGGTTTCCAACTCGTACCGGCTAGTTGGGAGGAGAAGTTCCTCCATTGGGTGGAGCCCATCGGGGTGAGCTACTTCCCCAAGATCGACCACGCCACCCCATCGTGGACGCTGGCCATCGCGTCGGTGGTGGTGGCGCTGATCGGGATCGGGCTGGCCTATCGCTACTACTTCGTGAGGGTTCGAGCGGTGAGCCCGACCGCCACCGAACTGCCCGACGGGCTCACCACCAGATCGGCGACGGCCCGCCTCGGCCACCGGATCCTGGTCAACAAGTACTACCTCGATTGGCTCTACACCACGGTGATCGTCGGCTTCGTCAAGCGACCGCTGGCCGCCGCGGCCTACTGGACCAACCAGAACGTCATCGACCGAATCGTCAACGAAACCGGCAAGCGATCGGTGCAGGCCGGCAACGTCGTCTACCACAAGGTGGACCAACTGGTGGTGGACGGCGTGGTCAACGCCACCGGAAAAATATCCGACGGCTCGGGGGAGGAGCTGCGCCGTATTCAAACCGGCAAGGTGCAGCAGTACGCCGCCCTCATGTTCATGGCCGCCGCCATTCTGGCCGGGATCTTCATCATCGTCATCTAGGGAGCGCGTGTTTCTATGGAGGACTTTCTCAACGACTGGGGCCTGAGCATCCCGACGTTTCTGCCCGTCATCGGCGCGGTCGTCATGATGCTCGTTCCCAAGAGCCGAGAGCACATCCACAAGCTGATCGCCCTGGCCACCACCGTGGTGGTGGCCGTGTTCGGCGTGTTGCTTTTGATCCAGTTCGTCGACAACGACGACTACGGCAGCCTCAACTTCGTGGTGGACAAAGGATGGATCGACGTCATCGACTCCCGGTACATCATGGGCATCGATGGCATCTCCCTGCCGCTGATCCTGCTCACCATGCTGGTGGTTCCCCTGTGCGTGATCTACTCCTGGAACCACTTCCCCGAGCCCCGCAATCCCAAGGCCTTCTTGATACTGCTGCTCATTCTGGAGACCGGGATGATCGGCACTTTCGCGGCTCAGGACCTGATCCTGTTCTTCGTGTTCTTCGAGGTCGTACTGCTGCCGATGTACTTCATGATCGGGGTGTGGGGGGGCGAGAACCGACGCTACGCCTCCATCAAGTTCTTCCTCTACACCCTGTTCGGTTCGGCGCTGATGCTGGTCAGCTTCCTGGCCCTGTACTTCCTGGCCGACGCCGGCACCTTCGACATGCGGCTGCTGCCCGATGCCGCCGCCGGTATCGCCAAGTCTTCACAGGTCTGGGTGTTCGGGGGCATGTTCCTGGGGTTCGGGGTCAAGGTGCCCATGTTCCCGTTCCACACCTGGCTGCCCGATGCCCACACCGAGGCCCCCACCGTGGGGTCGGTGATCCTGGCCGCGGTGCTGCTGAAGCTGGGCACCTACGGATTCGTCCGCATCGCCATCCCCATCCTGCCCGAGGCGGCCGCCGAGTGGGCCCCGTTCATCGGCCTGTTGGCGGTGATCGGAATCATCTACGGCGCATTGGGTTGTCTGGCCCAGCGCGATCTGAAACGGCTGGTGGCGTTCTCGTCGGTGGCCCACATGGGCTTCGTGATGCTGGGCATCTCCACCCTCACCGAGATCGGCATCAACGCCGCGGTGTTCGGCATGGTGGCCCACGGGCTCATAACCGGGATGCTGTTCTTCCTGGCCGGATCGGTGAAGGAGCGTTACCACACCCTGGACATGTCCCGACTGGGCGGGCTCTTGGTGCAGGCCCCCCGCATGGGTTGGATCCTCGGTTTCTGCGCCATGGCCTCGCTGGGCCTCCCCGGCCTGGCCGGGTTCTGGGGCGAGTTCCCCGCCATCCTGGCCTCCTACAACCCGGCGGCGGTGCTGGCCGAGGAGACCTACCGGTCGTACATGGTGATCGCGGCACTGGGCACGGTGCTGGCCGCCGGATACCTGCTGTGGATGCTTCAAAAGACCGCTTTCGGCACCCCCCGCCAGGAGTTCGCCGACAACCCGGCGATACGGGACACCACCATGGCCGAGTACCTGGCCTGGGTGCCGCTGCTCGTTTTGATCGTGGTGCTGGGGGTGTATCCCAACCTTTTGTTCGGGGCCACCGATCCCGCGGTGATCAACTCGCTCAGCGAGTGCCTGGATTCCGTCCACAGCGAGGCGTGCTTCAACGAAGCCGCGGCGGCCGGGTAGGGGGCATAGATGCTCTCGTCCGTACCCGCGGTGACCGGCTTCATCCGGCCGGATATCGACTGGCACGCGGTCGCGCCCGAACTCACCCTGCTGGGAGTGGGTGCGATCGTCACCCTGGTGGACATCGTGCTGTTGGAACGGGGCCGAAGGTTCACCTCGGCGCTGGCGGGCATCGGACTGCTGGTGGCCCTGATCCCGGTGGTGACCCTGGCCGCCGCGGGCGACACCCGGGAGATGTTCGGCGGTGCCTTCGTGGTGGACGACTTCGCCCTGATCCTCAAGGCCATGTTCATCGTGGCCGCCTACGTGGTGGTGCTGTTGTCCACCAACTACGTCGCCGAGGGCGATTACTGGGAGAACGAGTACTACGGCCTGTTGCTGTCGTCGGTCATGGGCATGGTGCTGATGGCCTCGGCCCGTGACCTGATCACCATCTTCGTGGCCCTGGAACTGCTGTCCATCCCCGCCTACCTGCTGGCCACCTGGCGCAAGGCCGACCTCAAGAGCAACGAGGCCGGACTCAAGTACTACCTGATGGGGGTGTTCGCCTCGGCCATCATGTTGTACGGCATGTCGCTGCTGTTCGGCATAGCCGGCGACACCCGGTTGTCGGCCATTGCCGATGCCGTCTCGGGCACCAGCTCCGAGCCGGTGATCACCCTGGGCATCATCTTCGTGATCGTGGGGTTCGCCTTCAAGGTCTCGGGCTTCCCGTTCCACACCTGGGCTCCCGACACCTACGAGGGCGCGCCCACTCCGGTGACCGCCTTTTTGGCCGTGGCCTCCAAGGCGGCCGGGTTCGTGGCCCTCATGCAGTTGGTCCACGCCGGTTTCCCCGAACGCCACGACGTCTACCAGCCGGTGCTGTGGATCCTGGCGGTGGGCTCGATGACCGCCGGCAACCTGATGGCCCTGCGCCAGGAGAACATCGTGCGGCTCATGGCCTACTCCGGGGTGTCCCAGGCCGGGTTCATGCTGGCCCCCCTGGCGGTGGCCGGGGACGTCGGCACCGACGCCCTACCGGCGGTGATCACCTACGTGCTGATATACGCGGCCATGAACCTGGGGGCGTTCGCGGTGATCATCGCGGTGGCCCGCCGCACCGCCTCCGGGGCCGTCGCCTCCTACGCGGGGTTGTTCCGCTACGCCCCCGGCCTGACCGTGCTGATGTCGGTCTTCTTGTTCTCCCTGGCCGGCATCCCTCCGTTGGGGGGCTGGTTCGCCAAGTTCGCCGTGTTCCGGGCGGTGGTCGAGGCCGACACCGGCTGGGGCTACTCCCTGGCCGCCATCGCCGCCGTCAACTCGGTGATCGCCCTGTTCTACTACGCCAAGGTGGCCCGGATGATGTGGTTCGAGGACGTCCCCGCCGAGGCCGACACCTCCACCCTGCGGGTGCCCGCCTCCCTGGCGTCGGCCCTGGCCATCACCGCCGGGGCCACCCTTTTGTTCGGCATCTACCCCGCCGCCCTCACCCACTTCACCGACGGCACCCTCCTGGCCCTGCCCTACTAGCAAGAGGTAACCCATGAGTTCTTTCGGTCGAGAGTCCACCGCCGCCGAGGTGGTCGGCGGACTCGACCTGTCGGGGCAGGTGTTCTTCATCACCGGCACCTCCAGCGGTTTGGGCGAGGAGTCGGCCCGGGTGATCGCCGGCCGGGGAGCGCGGGTGGCGATGCTGGCCCGCAACCCCCAAGCGAATCTCGAAGCGGCCGAGCGCATCCGATCCTCGGTGCCCGATGCCGATCTGTCACTGCACCAGGTGGATCTGGCCGACCTGGCCGACGTGGCCGCCTTCACCGCCACGGTCACCGACCAGTTCGACCGCATCGACGTGTTGATGAACAACGCCGGGGTCATGTGCTGTCCGTTCGCCAGAACGACCGACGGTTTCGAGATGCAGTTCGGCACCAACCACCTGGGCCACTTCGCCCTGACCGCCGGCTTGCTGGCCCGGTTGCGCCGGGCCGAACAGCCCCGGGTGGTCACCCTGTCGTCGGGCGGCCATCGCATCAGCGACGTCGATCTCGACGATCCCAACTTCGAGCGCACTCCCTACGACCCCTGGGTGGCCTACGGCCGGTCCAAGAGTGCCAACGTGCATTTCGCCGCCGAACTGGCCCGCCGCTTCGGTGATGAAATCATCTCACTGTCGGTTCATCCCGGTGCCATACCCACCAACCTGGGCCGCCACATGACCACGGAGATGCTCGAGGGCATGAGAGCCAGGGCCAAGGCGAACTCCCCCTCGGGGCAGGGCCTGCAAATGAGGAGCCTCGAATCGGGGGCCGCCACCCAGGTATGGGCCGCCACCGCCCCCGAACTAAGCGATCAGAACGGTAAGTACCTGGCCGACTGCAATGTCGCCGAACCCGGCACCGGAGAAACCGGCTACGCCCCCCACATCTACAACCCCCCCACCGAAGCCGCCCTCTGGAAACTGAGCGAACACCTCACCGGCTTGTCGTTCCAACCGGCCGACAGCGCCGACGAAGGTTGAGCAGAAGCCGCCCAACCGCAATCGCCGTGGACGGCTACAGCCGCTCGAACCTGTAGGGGAGAAACCGGTCAGGGTTTGCGGGGGCCGCCGCGGGTGCCGGGCCAGCGGGAGCCGCCGATGGTGTCGGCAATGGGCCAGAATGCGTCGGGGTCCAGCGGGCCGGCGTTGGTGATGTGGCGGGCCTTCATCCTGTTGGTCACCAACCGGGCCGAAAGCTGCTCGACGATGGGGAAGTAGCGGGCCACCGGATCCCATGGACTGTCCAGCAGGCGCAGCTCGCCGTCGATCTCCTCGATGTGAACCTGCTCGAACGTAGTGGCCACATCCACCACGTGCGGGGGGAAGTCGTACTGCTTCTCGGCACCGCCGATGGCCCGGGAGTACTTGGTCCACCACTCGTGCTCGGTGAAGTCGCCCGAGGCCGGGGCCACCGTGGTGGTGACGTCGCCCCCGAACTCGACGAAGGTATAGCCCTGATGGATGGCCCGGGCCTCCACCCGGTCGCCGAGACGGAAGAACCGGATATCGCAGGGGTACTTGGGCTGACCGTTGGTCTCGCCACTGATGAAGATCGCCGCCTCCTGGTCGATACCCAGCCCCAGGCTGTACTGGCCACTCGCACCCTTCCAGCTCGCCGGCACCTTCACACTGACGCCGTACTCCGGCTCGCCCAGAACGGGCACGCAATAGACCCCCACCGTGACGACGGGCTCGCCCGGCACCAGTCCCGGCGGGAGAACCTGCTCGATGCCGGAAGGGTCGGTCCGGTACTCGACGACCAGCTTGGGCCAACCGGCAACCTCTCCAGGTCGGTTCATGGGCATATCAGTCACAGTGCCTCCAATTCTGGGTACTACGAAACCGGATCAAACGGCAACCCCCACCGATGAGCGAAACGGATCGGCCATGGTGGTCGGTCGCAACGATCAACCGTTGAAGGTGTTTCATTATGGCACAGGGTTTGGGTTCGGGCGAGCGTGCCCGGATCGAGGTGATGGTCGAGTCGGGCTTGGGCGTGACCAGAGGTCACCGGCTGGTTGGACGGGTGCCGCTCGACGGTTGGACAGGAGATCGGTAGCAACGGTGGAGTTGGGGCCACACGGACGAGGTGGCGCAGGTCGCGGCTGAATCCAGGACGGGCATCACTACGGTAGCCAACCTCTGGGAGCATACTTCTCATGGCCATCAGATGTTATTACTGGGTTGGGCAAATGGTTGGATGTAATTACCTCATTGGAGATCCGAAGTACCCCACTTGCTGACTTAGCAAGGTGGTTAGATATTCGCTTCGGAGGGGGTGCAACCAGTACAATTTTTTTGGGAAATTGTTCTAATATATAATTGATAGCTGGCACTAAGTCACTATCACCAGAGATAACTATTGCTACGTCGAAGCGATCACTATAAGCATCATCAAGGAGTCTTACTGCAATATTAACATCTGTTTGCTTTTCCTTAGGTATCTTTGACTTTCTCTTACATTCCTTGCAGAGTTTTTCCTTACATTGCTTGCAAAACTCTAAACCTCTGGTCGTGAACACACCATAGTCAATCTCTATACCACCAGAAGCTAAGAGAGCATCTATATAAGCTGCTTGGCGTTTAGTCTTCTCAGGGTTTCGTCGTACTCTTGTAGTAAAATAGCGAACTATAACTAGCTCCTGGTTAGGCCTTAAAAGCGATTTACAAGTTCCATGAAGGTCAAGCCAACGAGAAGTCAAGAGACCCGCATCTAGAAGCCCTTTGTAGAAGTTGTACCCATCGATATAAGCAATTACGCGTTGTGCTGACATGGTTCCCATATTATAGCTTGACAACATTTATATAAGTATGATATGCTACAGGATTGTAGCTACATAACCTCCCCAAGGTGGTGAGCCTTGGGCTGACGACCCCGGTTCCGGACCGGGGTCGTCCCATTTACTGGATTCAAATGTACTACCTGCTGTGAACATCCCTTAGTTCTGAACTTTGCTGCACCTTTACACAAAATGTATGAAAACACAACATACATGATCGAAAATGTTTAGCGGTCAGATTTTGTGAATAATCGGAGCTTGTCCTCTTTGGGCAAGTTGTCCGAGCCGCGTGAGCGGCTCACCGCTAGCTGCATTGTTCGATCGGTTGCGCCGCCATACTGGGGGGCGATGGGATTTTCCGGGGACGACGGCGAGGGTCGGCCGGCTCCTGTCGGGGGAGGCTCACCGGAGATGATGGTCGGGGGGTTTGCCGAGTTCATGGAGCGGGCGTTGTACGACCCGGAACGGGGGTTCTACCAATCGGGGCGGGGAGCGGGGGGGCGGGGGGGGCATTTCATCACCAGCCCGGAGGTGGGGCCGCTGTTCGGGGCGGTGGTGGGACGGATGCTGGACCGACGATGGGAGGAACTCGGCCATCCCGACCCGTTCACGGTGATCGATGCCGGTGCCGGACCGGGCACCCTGGGCCGCACGGTGGCCCGGGCCGAGCCCTTGTGTACGTCCGCCCTCTGCTGGGTCAATGTGGAGCGCAGCTCGGCGGGACGGGCCGCCCACACCGTGGGGCGATCAACCGCCACCATGCCCGAGGGGCCGATAACCGGGGTGATCGTGGCCAACGAGCTGCTGGACAACCTCCCGCTGCGCCTGCTGGACGCCGACGGCGGCGAACTTGGCGACCGGCGCCCCGATCCCGAGGCCCGGCTAACCCCTCGCCAGGATCAGGCCTGCGCCTGGCTGGCCCACGCCCTGTCCATTCTCGACCGGGGAACGGTGGTGGTCATCGACTACATGAGCACCACCGAGGTGATGGCCGCCCGCCCCTGGCCCGAGTGGCTGCGCACCTACCGGGGCCATCGGCGGGGCGACGACCCGTGGACCGATCCCGGCACCCAGGACATCACCTGCGAGGTGGCCCTCGACCAACTCGTGGCGGTGCGTCCTCCCAACCGCATATGCGATCAGGCGGCGTGGCTACGGGGTCACGGCATCGAGGATCTGGTGGCCGAGGGGGTCGCGGCATGGAGGGTCGGTGCCGCCCGTGGTGATCTGGTCGCCCTGGCCGGACGAAGCCGGGCCCTGGAGGCCGAGGCCCTGCTCGATCCGACGGGGCTGGGAGCCTTTACCGTGGCCGAATGGGACGTACCCACCCCGGCATGAACCCGTCGGGAATCCCACCAGTTGGAACGGGAATCCCACCAGGAACCCCATCAGTCGGAACGTGAGCCCCACCTGAGTGTGAACCCGATCAGTACCACCCCGGAGTCAGCCGCGTGTCGCGGCCCGGAACGCCAACGCCACCGGGTTCACCCCCGAGGTCTCCGGGTGGATGCCCACCTGGTAGCGGCCCGGTTGTGGCAGATTCATGGTTCGAAAGTCGGCCACGAACGGCACGTTGACCAACTCACCGGGATCGTGCTGCGACCCCAGTTTCACCTGGACCTCGCCCACTATCTCGGCCAGCTTCTGCCCGTCGGCGTCCTCGATCCTCACCGCGACCTTGTGGGAGTCGATCGCCTCCACCGGGGACATCTCCAGCACCAGCGCCAGCATCACTCCGATGGGGGCCGGAAACGACTCCCGATATACCCGGGTGATGCCCGCCGAACTCACGAACAACAACCCTTCCCTCACCTGAGCGAAGTCGCACAACGTCGCTACCCGAATGTCCATGTGGGCTTACCCCCCGTCGGCTCGCCGGTCAGTTTACGCCCCAGACACCGCCAACCGGCCACCAACCCACCTGCTACAACCAGGTAGGCTCGCTCCCGCCGTCGTGCGAACGAACCCCGGCCCGAGTCCCCCACCAACCCACCGGCCACAACCAGGTAGGCGGAAGATGGTTTCTCGGTTGAGCCCGAGTCCCCCACCAACCCACCGGCCACAACCAGGTAGGCTCGCTCCCGCCGTCGTGCGAGCACCCGGAAAGGACCGACATGGCCGAGGCCACCATCGAGGACTACTACGTCGAGAAGCGCACCTTCGCCCCGCCGACCGATTTCGCCGCCGCCGCGCTGGCCCACGATCGGTCGCTCCACGACGAGGCCGAGGCCGACTTCGAGTCGTTCTGGGCTCGACAGGCCCGGGAACTGCTCACCTGGGACACCGACTTCCACACCGTCCTGGAATGGAACCTGCCGTTCGCCCGGTGGTTCGTCGGCGGCACCCTCAACGTGTCGTACAACTGCCTCGATCGCCATGTCGAAGCGGGTCGGGGCGACAGGATCGCCTTCTATTGGGAGGGCGAGCCGGGCGACACCCTCACCATCACCTACGCCGATCTGCTGATCGAGGTGTCCAAGTTCGCCAACGTGTTGAAGCGTCTGGGCCTGGGGGCGGGAGACCGGGTGGCCATCTACATGCCGATGATCCCCGAGCTGGCAGTGGCCATGCTGGCCTGCACCCGTATCGGGGCGGTTCATTCGGTGATCTTCGGCGGCTTCTCCCCCGATGCCATCGTCGACCGCTGCGAGGACGCCGAGGCCCGCCTGATCATCACCGCCGATGCCGGCTACCGCCGGGGAGCCCCGTCCATGCTTAAGCCCAACGTGGACGCCGCCCTCGGTCGGGGGGCGGCCTCCGTCGAGCACGTCGTCGTGGTCAACCGCACCAACACCACCATCGACATGGCCGAGGGCCGGGATCTGTGGTGGCACGACCTCATGGCCGACGCCCCGGCCGACTGCCCCCCCGTGCCCATGGACGCCGAGGCGCTCCTCTACCTGCTGTACACCTCGGGCACCACCGCCAAACCCAAGGGCATCATGCACACCACCGGCGGCTACCTCACCCAGGTGGCGTTCACCCATCGCTACGTGTTCGACCTGAAGCCCGACACCGACGTGTACTGGTGCGCGGCCGACATCGGCTGGGTCACCGGGCACAGCTACATCGTGTACGGCCCCCTGGCCAACGGGGCCACCTCGGTGATCTACGAGGGCACCCCCGACACCCCCGGTCGGAACCGGCTGTGGGACGTCGTCGAGCACTACCGCGTCACCCAGCTCTACACCGCCCCCACCGCCATCCGCACCTTCATGAAATGGGGCCCCCAGGAGCCGGCCAAGCACGACCTGTCCAGCCTGCGGGTGTTGGGCACGGTGGGCGAACCCATCAACCCCGAGGCGTGGATGTGGTACCACACCCACATCGGCACCGGGAACTGCCCCATCGTGGACACCTGGTGGCAGACCGAGACCGGCGGCCACATGATCTCCCCGCTCCCCGGCGTCACCACCACCAAACCGGGATCGGCCACCCATCCCATCCCCGGGGTTTTCGCCGAGCTGGTGGACGACGACGGCCGCCCGGTGACCCGGGGAGGTGGCTACCTCACCATCACCCACCCCTGGCCGGCGATGCTCCGGGGCATCTGGGGCGACCCCGAGCGCTACCGGGACACGTACTGGAGCCGGTTCGAGGGCCGCTACTTCGCCGGCGACGGAGCCAAGATCGACGACGACGGCTACCTGTGGCTGCTGGGCCGGGTGGACGACGTGATGAACGTGTCCGGCCACCGTATCTCCACCACCGAGGTGGAGTCGGCCCTGGTGGATCATCCCGCAGTGGCCGAGGCCGCGGTGGTGGGGGCAACCGACGACACCACCGGACAAGCCATCATCGGCTACGTCATCCTGCGGGGCGGCCACGACCCGACCGACGAGTTGGGCGAGGAGATCCGCGGCCACGTCGCCACCAAACTCGGGCCCATCGCCCGGCCCCGGACGGTGGTTCTGGTTCCCGACCTGCCCAAGACCCGCTCGGGCAAGATCATGCGCCGCCTGCTGCGGGACGTGGCCGAAGGGCGCAGCCTGGGCGACACCACCACCCTGGCCGACCAGTCGGTGGTGGAGGAAATCCGGGCCCGAGCCGCCGAATCCCCCCAGGAAGATTGAGCCCCACCAACGGCCCCGTCCCCCCAGGAAGATTGAGCCCCACCAACGGCCCTTCGCACTGGACTTGGCGAAACGACCCCATCGCCGGTGGGCCGGCGGTCATCGTGGATGTGGACGGGGTCGTCTCCGACGCCGGCCACCGCCAGCACCTGGTGCGGGATCGTCGCTGGAACGAGTTCTTCGACGGTTGCCCCGATGATCCGCCCATCGAGCCGTCGATAGCCCTGGTGGAATCCTTGGCCCCCGACGTCGCGGTCGTGCTGCTCACCGCCCGCCCCCGACGCCTGCTGGCCGACACGGTGAAATGGCTGGACGCCCATCGGGTCCGCTGGGATCTGCTGGTGCTACGACCACCCGATTGCGCCCGCTCGTCGCGGGACTACAAGGCTGCCGAGGTGAAGAGTCTCCGCCGCCACGGATTCGAGCTGTTGTACGCCCTCGAGGACGACCCCCGAAACGTGAGCATGTACACCGAGGCCGACGTTGCCTGCGTATACATCCACTCCGGCTACTACGACCGGGCCGGCTAGCTCGACGCATACCGGCACTCCAACCGTTACGACCGGGCTACTACGACCACACCGGCCAGCTCGACGCATATCGCCGAGCGCCTCTTGTCGTGGTCCCGCTGCGCCCGGGTAACCTGTAGGCAGGGTCGGAAAGGAATCCGGGGTATGAACACGTTCAAGACATTCTTCCTGCTGGGGCTCATGGCCGCGCTGTTCGTGGTGGTCGGCGCGCTGCTGGGCGGCAGCAGTGGGCTGACCATCGGAATAGTGCTTGCGGTGGTCGTGGTGGGGGGCTCGTACTGGTTCAGCGACAAGCTGGCCATCGCCTCGGCCCGAGCCGTGCCGGTCACCCGGGAGCAGCTCCCCGAGTACTACCGGATCATGGAAGAGCTCACCGCCAAGGTTCAGATGCCCATGCCCAAGTTGTACGTGAGCCCCAACCCCCAACCCAACGCCTTCGCCACCGGGCGCAACCCCAAGCACGCCGCGGTGGCCATCACCGAGGGACTGGTGAACCACCTGAACTGGAACGAGATCCGAGGGGTGCTGGCCCACGAGCTGGCCCACATCCGCAACCGGGACATCCTCATCGGATCGGTGGCCGCCGCGGTGGCCATGGCCATCACCTTCGCCTCCCGCATCGCGGTCTGGGGCATGATCTTCTTCGGCGGGCGAGGCCGTGACCGAGGGGCCGGCGACCTCATCGGCGTGCTCCTGGCCGCCATCCTGGCCCCCATCGCCGCCTCCCTGCTCCAGATGGCCATCAGCAGAACCCGGGAATACCAGGCCGATGCCTCGGCCGCCCGGATGATCGGCGACGGCGAACCCCTGGCTCGGGCGCTGGAGAAGCTCAACGCCGCCTCCCGCCGCATACCGGTCAACGTGCCCGCCGAGCAGGCCTCCCACTACATCGTCAACCCGCTCACCGGCCGCACCCAGTTCCGGGCCCTGTTCAGCACCCATCCCCCGGCCGAGGAGCGCATCCGCCGCCTACGGGCCGGTGAATGGGCCCCCCAGGCATACTGATCGCCGACGACACCACCCCCGGGACCGGCCACGCTCCTGTACAGCCCCGTCGGCACCGGACACCGGAGGGTTCGTCAGTCCCGGAAGTTGCCGAACTCGAGGGGGATGGCGAAATCGGCCTCCTTGAGGGCGGCGATCACTTCCTGGAGCACGTCCCGTTTCTTGCCGCTAACCCGGAGCTGACCGCTCTGGGTCTGCGACGACACCCCCTTCAGGCCCAGACCCTTGATGAACTTGTTCAACTCCCGAGCCTTGTCGGCGGAGATGCCCGCGGCCAGCACCGCCTCCTGGCGAACCGTCCCCCCGGACGCCTCGGCCACCGGCCCGTAGGTCAGTCCCTTCAGCGAAACCTGGCGGCGCACCAACTTCTCCTCCAGCACCTGACGGGCGGCCGCCAGCCGATCCTCGTTGGACGACCGCAGGGTGATGACCCCGTCGCCCAGCACCACCTCGGTGCCGGTGCCCTTGAAGTCGTAGCGGCTGGTGATCTCCCGAGCCGCCTGATCCACCGCGTTGCGGACCTCCTGCATATTCAGCTCGGAGGAAACATCGAATGTCGGCATGGCCCCAAACTACCCCGATCAAGATTCATGGGTCGGAATTCGAGTGGGGAGGACACGACCCGATCACCGGCCACACCAAGGTCGCGCCGACCACGATTTCTTGGTCGAAAGCCGACCAGGGAGGACATAACACGATCACCGGCCACACCGATGGCGCGCCGACCAGGATTCCCCGGTCGGAATTCGAGTGGGGAGGACAAGGGTCGAGCCGGTAGAGTGGTCGGTCGTTGGGTCGGTGCCCGAGCGGCCAAAGGGAACGGGCTGTAAACCCGTCGGCATAGCCTTCGGAGGTTCAAATCCTCCCCGGCCCACTCCAATCCTGAAGCATGAGCTGCATAACCGTCACGTCCAACCAACGGCCGAACTTGCGGCCCACCTGCCGTTCGATGCCCACCACCTCGAACCCCACCGATCGATGAACGGCCGCCGAGGCCTGATTGCCCCCGGATATCCGGGCGATGACGGTGTGGAACCCGTGGTTCTGGGCCAACCCGATCAACTCCTTCAGCAGAGCCCGGCCCACCCCCTCGCCCCGATGGTCCTGATGCACGTAGACCGAGTTCTCCACCGTCGTGTTGTAGGCCGGTCGGGAACGATAGGGCGACAGCGAGGCGTACCCGATCACCGTGTCGTCGTCCCCCTCGGGTGTGGCCACGATCACGGCGTGAACCCCACGGCGATCCCGCAACCAGGCCTGCTGCGCGGCCAAGGTGCGAGGCTCCAGCTCGAAGGTGCTGGTCCCGTTAAGAATCTCGTGATTGGCGATCGTTCGGATACCCTCGGCATCGGTCAACCGGGCCCCTCGAATCGCCATCGGTGGCATCGTATTGGCCCCTCGAATCGCCATCGGTGGCATCGTATTGGCCCGAACACCCGAAACCGGTTTTCCCGCCGCCGGCGGGGAGTGGCATGATTGGGAGGAAGCTGGGGCAGATGCCTCATTGGACACTTCAGTCCGCCTCCTTAGCTCAGTCGGCAGAGCGTTTCCATGGTAAGGAAAAGGTCGAGAGTTCGATTCTCTCAGGAGGCTCGGAACCTCCCGAGGAGCATGCCACTTCTCAGGAGGCTCGGAATCTCCCGAGAGGCGTAAAGCTTCCCAGGAGGTCGGGGGCGGCGTAGCTCAGTCGGTAAGAGCGCTCGACTCATAATCGAGAGGTCGCCAGTTCGAGTCTGGCCGCCGCTACCACCCACCCACCACCTCGCCCCACCGGGAGGCGAGCGGTAGGCTGGGCCCATCGAACCCCAGAAATCCTGCGAACCGGTCCCCGAGGACGCCGAGCTGGTGCAAGCCGCCCGACGCGGCCCCCGACACGAACCGGTCCCCGAGGACGCCGAGCTGGTGGCAGCCGCCCGACGCGGCCCCCGACACGAACCGGTACCCGAGGACGCCGAGCTGGTGCAAGCCGCCCGACGCGGCGATCGTGACGCATTCAACGAGTTGGTCCGGTCCACCTACCGGGATTTGTACGCCCTGGCTTACCGCCTCACCGGGAACCGGGAGGACGCGGGGGACGTGGTCCAGGATGCCTACGTCCG
This sequence comes from Acidimicrobiales bacterium, assembly GCA_965115985.1. Lineage (GTDB taxonomy): Bacteria > Actinomycetota > Acidimicrobiia > Acidimicrobiales > Bin134 > Poriferisocius. Next base: position 2,095,842 of record OZ220474.1, on the reverse strand, counting down.
GGCCTACCGGGCCATACGGCGCTTCCGAGGCGACTCCAGCTTCTCCACCTGGATGTACCGCATCACCAGCAATTGCGCCTCGACGTGCCTGAGCCGCCGATCCCGGCAACGCACCGAGGAACTGACCAGCGATGCCCCCATCGTCGATCTGCGCCCCGAACAGGATCCGGCCCTGCGGACCGAGGCCGCCGTTCTGCGCCAGCACATGGATCGAGCCATCCGGGCCCTGCCCGAGCGCCTCCGCCAGGTGGTGGTGCTGCGAGATCTGCACGACCTGTCCCACAACGAGATCGCCGGCGAGCTGGGTATCACCGCCACCGCGGCCAAGGTCCGCCTCCACCGGGCCCGACAGCGGCTACGCACCGTTCTGCACCACACCACCGAGTCGGCCAGCGGGCCGGTCGTGCTCCCGATGAGGGACGAACAGGACAACGAAAAAGACAAGGAGGTTTCATGATTATTGACGCCACCGAAGCTTTCGGCCATCGCCCCCCAACCGCTCCCGCCCCCCTCGGTCCCCCGGCGGAGGCCCCCTCCACCCTCGTGTGGCATGTCATGGCCCGCCTCGACCAGTGCGATCGCCATCGTCTCCTCACCAGACGCTGCCTGGCCGCCACCACATTGGCCGCCGCATCCGTGGTCATCGGCCGCCGCATGCGTCGGTAGAAATCTGAACCCACAATTATGCATTGCCGGTGGCCGCGGTCGGCGCGGTAGCCTGGCTGCAACCCCTTGACGAAGGGCAGTGGCTCAATTGGTAGAGCACCGGTCTCCAAAACCGGCGGTTGGGGGTTCGAGTCCCTCCTGCCCTGCGGAAAACAGCCCCGCCCCCGAGGGGCCGGGAGTCCAGGAGTGTCCATGACCGACTTGAATCGACAACAGAAGCGAATGGCCCAGAAGCAGGGCTTCGTCGACGAGCACGGTGACCAGGTCCGTGAGCGCCGTCAACCCCGATCACAGCCCCGACCGGGCGAGGAGAGGGTCGGTCCCGCCCAGTTCCTGCGAGAGGTTCGGGGCGAACTCCGCAAGGTCTCCTGGCCGCGGCGCGAAGAGGTCGTCAACTACTCCATCGTGGTGCTGGTCGTTCTGGTGCTGCTCACCACCGCCATCGGACTGCTCGACTGGGGCTTCAGCGAAGCCATTCTGAAGTTGTTCGACCGATGACCCCTGAAGTAGACGGTGGTGCAATGACGGACATCTTCCCCCCGGCTCCGGTCTCCGACCCGCCCGACTCCGACGGCATCGACGAGCTCGACCAGGCGGCAGCCGCGGATTTGCTCCCCACCGGCCCGGGAGCCCCCACCGCCGGCCCCACCATCGAAACCGACGAGAAAAACGACGCCGGCCCCACCATCGAAACCGACGAGAAAAACGACGCCGGCCCCACCATCGAAACCGACGAGATAATCGACGCCGAAGAGTTGGTCTACGAAAAGCCCGACGAGGAACCCGAGACCATCAGCCCCTACGACAAGCCCGGCAAGTGGTACGTGGTCCACACCCAGTCCGGGTACGAGAACAAGGTCCAGCAGAACATCGAGGCGCGCCGACGGACCATGGACGTCGAGGGTCACATCCACGAGACCGTCATCCCGATGGAGGACGTGGCCGAGATCAAGGGGGGCAAGAAGGTCACATCCAAGAAGAAGATGTTCCCCGGTTACCTGCTGATCCGGGCCGAGATCAACGAGATCTCCTGGGAGGTGATCCGCAACACCCCCGGCGTGACCGGTTTCGTGGGCCAGGGCCGGCGGGGCAGCAAGCCGTCGCCCCTCAAGCGCAAAGACGTGGAGAACTTCCTCCAGGTCAAGACGGACGGCGAGAAGACCCTCCGTCGCACGAAACCCCGCATGCTGTACGAGGTGGGTGAGACCATTCGGGTCAAGGAGGGGCCGTTCGCCGATTTCTCCGGCGAGATCACCGAGATCAACGAGGACCAGCTCAGGATAAAGGTTCTGGTAAACATCTTCGGCCGGGAGACTCCGGTCGAACTCGAGTTCTCCCAAGTCGCCAAGCTTTAGAGGAAGGGTCATGGCCCAGAAAAAGGTAGCCACCGTCATCAAGATTCAGATCCCCGCGGGCCAGGCCACTCCGGCCCCTCCCGTGGGGACCGCGCTCGGCCCCCACGGCGTAGCCATCATGGACTTCTGCCGGGACTACAACGCCAGGACCGAGGACAAGCGGGGCCAGGTCATCCCGGTGGAGATAACCATCTACGAGGACCGCACCTTCTCGTTCATCACCAAGACGCCGCCCACGTCCTTCCTCATTCGGGAGGCGATCGGTTTGGAAAAGGGCTCCGGCGAACCGGGCCGCAGCCAGGTCGGCACCATCACCGACGACCAGTGCGCGACCATCGCCAGGATCAAGATGCCCGACCTCAACACCGATGATCTGGAACAGGCCAAGTTGCAGGTGGCGGGCACCGCCCGCAGCATGGGCATCGGGGTGGAGTAGAAGAAGCCGAAGCCCGACACCGACCGAACCCACCCGTCCCCCGACCGAACCCACCCGTCCCCCGACCCGCAATTCCCCAACCCACCCTTCCGCCTGCCGGGAACACCTCGCCCGGCGGGCCCGAGAACTTGAGGGAGCCGACATGGCGAAGAAGAGCAAGAAGTACCGTGACGCCGCCCAGCGTTACGACAAGCTGAACCCGCAAACCGCCGACGAGGGGGTCGAGCTGGTCAAGAGCCTGGCCGCGGCCAAGTTCGACGAGACCCTGGAGCTGGCCGCCCGACTGGGGGTGGACCCCCGAAAGGCCGATCAGATGGTTCGGGGCACGGTCACCCTGCCGTCGGGCACCGGCACCGACGTTCGGGTGGCGGTGTTCGCCCAGGGCGAGGCCGCCCAGCAGGCCACCGAGGCCGGTGCCGACGTGGTGGGTTCCGACGATCTCGCCGAGCAGGTGCAGGGGGGCAAGATGGATTTCGACGTGGCCATCGCCACCCCCGACATGATGCCGGTGGTGGGCAGGCTCGGGAAGATTCTGGGACCCCGAGGACTGATGCCCAATCCCAAGACCGGCACCGTCACCGACGACGTGGCCAGGGCGGTGGCCGAGTTCAAGAGCGGCAAGGTGGAGTACCGCACCGACCGTCAGGGAAACGTCCATGTACCGGTCGGCAAGATCAGCTTCGAGGCCGACGCTCTGGTGGCCAACATTCGCGCGGTGATGGAGGAGCTGAGCCGGGCCCGACCCGCCACCGTCAAGGGCCGCTACATCCGCAAGGTCACCATCTCCTCCACCATGGGGCCCGGCGTGCGGCTGGATCCCGCCGACTTGGGAGCCGGCCACTGATCCTGGTAGCCTTTGGCACTTACAATTGATCGTTTTGCCGTAGACATCAGGCGCGGTGCCGAGCACCGCTCAATTGGTCGATGCTCGGTCCTCCAAGGATCGGGTTGAGACCGGCCTGACCAGGTGAACCCTCTTGAGACTCGTGGGGTGTTCGCATGTCGGCGGCACCCCACTACCCATTCTCATGGAGAGTTCGGCAGTCCGATGGAAAATCCCCGCCCCGAAAAAGTGGCCGTCGTGAACGAGGTGCGCGAGCGCATCTCCACATCCGAGGCGGTGGTGATAACCGACTATCGGGGTCTGGACGTGCCCGCCCTGGCCGATCTGCGTCGTCGACTCCGGGAGGCGGGCGGCGAGTACAAGGTCTACAAGAACACGCTGACCCGCTTCGCGGCCCGGGAACTCGAGCTGGAGCTGGACGACGTCCTGACCGGCCCGACCGCTCTGGCCTTCGTGGGTCCCCGGGACGATGGCACCCCCGGCGACGCGGTATCTCTGGCCAAGGCTCTGTGCCAGTACGCCAAGGACTCCAGCTTCCTGTCCATCAAGGGAGGTGTTCTCGACGGGCAGGTGCTGTCGGCCGAGGACGTGAACGCCCTGTCCAAACTGGGCACCCGCGCCGAGATCCTGGCCGAGACGGTCGGTCTGCTCGAGGCTCCCCTGGCCGAGACGGCCGGGCTGCTGGAGGCTCCGCTGGTGGAGATGGCCGGGCTGCTGGAGGCTCCGCTGGTGGAGATGGCCGGCCTCTTGGAGGCCCTGAGCAAGGAACGCGCCGAGGCCGCCTGACCCGGCGACCCCCCTCCCCCCGACAAAACCGATCGAAGACAACAAACCCTAGAGAACCCCGGAAAACCCCGGAAACAAAAACCCCAGAAAGAAGGAAAGAGGAACTGCCATGTCCAAGGTTGACGAAGTTCTGGACTCCATCGGGTCCATGACCGTGCTCGAGCTGTCCGAGCTGAAGGAGGCGTTCAAGGAACGCTTCAACGTGGAGGCAGCCGCCCCCGCGGCGGCCATGCCCATGATGGTACCGGCCGTCGGGGCCGATGCCGGCGGTGGCGACGCCCCCGAGGAGCAGACGGAGTTCGACGTGGTGCTGACCAGCGCCGGCGACAAGAAGATCCAGGTCATCAAGGAGGTGCGCTCCCTCACCAGCCTGGGGCTCAAGGACGCCAAGGATCTGGTGGACAGCGCGCCCAAGCCGATCCTGGAGAAGGCTTCCAAGGAGGACGCCGAGAAGGCCAAGGAGCTCATCGAGGCCGCGGGCGGAGCGGTCGAGCTCAAATAGCCCCCCTCACCCAACAGACACGTCCGGTAGGGGTTGCAAACCCCGACCGGATCGGTATAGCATTCCCAACACCGTGCATGTTCGTTCCCCGGGCCTCGCCACTCTGCTGTCGCGGCCGCGTTCTTGGGTACTACCCCACCCGATGACGTCACCGGATACGAACAAACTACCGGCGTTGCCCATCCACCAACCCATCCCAGGAGCTCACCTTGGCCTCCCGCTCGGCGACCCGCGACCGCTACTCCTTCGGAAACCTGGAGGAGGTGCTTCCCCTACCCGACCTCCTGGCGGTACAGAAGGACTCCTTCGACTGGTTCGTCCGCCAGGGTCTGGCCGATGCCTTCCGTGACATAAGTCCCATCAAGGACTTCTCGGAAACCCTCCAACTCGAACTGGAGTTCGATCCCGACGACGAGGATCTGAACCCCGGCCCACGATGGGGCACCTCGGTGGAGGAGTGCAAAGAGAAGGACATGACCTACTCGGCCCCCATCCTGGTGCAGGCCCGGTTCTCGAACCGCAACACCGGGGAGATCATCGAGCAGATCGTGTTCCTGGGCGACTTCCCGGTGATGACCGAAAAGGGCACCTTCATCGTGAACGGCACCGAACGGGTGGTGGTGTCCCAGCTCGTTCGCTCCCCGGGGGTGATCTTCCAGCCCGGCGAGCGATTCCGGCTCCGCAACCTGAGCAAGCACCAGTTGGTCACCGGCACCATCCACCCCTATCGGGGGGAGTGGATCGAGTTCGACGTGGAGCACAAGCCGGGGCGCAACCCGCACGCGGGGGCCCGGGTGGCCCGCAAGCGCCGCATGAGCATGTTCACCCTGTTGCGAGCCCTGGGTTACGACGAGGAGCAGGCCCCGGGGTTTCTCGACCGATTGGTGACCCATTTCGACTTCTTGGCCGACCAGTGGGACAGCGACCGCCACCAGCACCCCACCCAGGAGGAGGCTCTGCTGGAGATCTACAAGCGGGCCCGTCCCGGCGAGCCCCAGTCGGCCGAGGCCGCCCGCAACTACTTCCGCAACGCCTTCTTCGAGAATCGACGCTACGACCTCTCCCGGGTGGGCCGCTACAAGCTCGACCGCAAGCTGGGCCCCGAGATCGATCGCATCGAGGAGCTGTTGGGGCTTCCGCTGGAGCGCCCCGAACCCGACCAGCCGGTGCTGTCGCCCTCGGAGATTCTGGCCACCTGCACCTACCTGCTTCACCTGATGAAGTTCGAGGCCGGTTATCGCCTCGACGACCAGGACCACTTCGCCAACCGCCGCATCCGCTCGGTGGGCGAGCTGATCCAGAACCAGGTGCGCATCGGCCTCTCCCGCATGGAGCGGGTGGTGCGCGAGCGCATGACCACCCAGGACGTGGAGGCCATCACCCCCACCTCGCTCATCAACAACCGGCCGGTGGCCGCCGCCATCAAAGAGTTCTTCGGCACCAGCCAACTCTCCCAGTTCATGGACCAGGTGAACCCCCTGTCGGGGCTCACCCACCGCCGCCGCCTGTCGGCGCTGGGCCCGGGCGGGCTGTCCCGGGAGCGGGCCGGTTTCGAGGTGCGCGACGTCCACTTCTCCCACTACGGAAGGATGTGTCCCATCGAGACCCCCGAGGGCCCCAACATCGGCCTCATCGGGGCGCTGGCCTCCTACGGCCGGGTCAACGAGTTCGGTTTCATCGAGTCCCCCTACCGGAAGGTGGTCGACGGCCGGGTCACCGATGAGATCCTCTGGCTGGCCGCCGACGACGAGGAGGAGTACGTGGTCGCCCAGGCCAACGCTCCCCTCGACGGCGAGAACCGGTTCGTCAACGATCGGGTGCTGGTCCGGCGTTCTCCCCAGGCGGCCACCATGAAGGGGTTGCAGGCTCAGCTCGAGCAGGAGGTGTTCTTCGGAGCCACCACCGAGATCTCGTCGGTTCCCCCCTCGGAGGTCCAGCTAATGGACGTCTCCCCCAAGCAGATCGTCTCCGTGGCCACCGCGCTCATCCCGTTCCTCGAGCACGACGACGCCAACCGGGCCCTCATGGGGGCCAACATGCAGCGTCAGGCCGTGCCCCTGGTCCGCACCGAGGCCCCCTACGTGGGCACCGGCATCGAGGGCAAGGCCGCCCGGGACGCCGCCGACCTGATCATCGCCCGCGAGGACGGAACGGTCACCGACGTCGCCGGTGACAGCATCACCGTCGATTACAAGAAGTCCGGGCCGTCCAAGTACCGGTTGATGAAGTTCGAGCGATCCAACCAGGACACCTGCATCAACCAGAAGTCGCTGGTGCAGGTGGGCGATCGCTTCCGCCGGGGCGACGTCCTGGCCGACGGGCCGTCCACCGACAACGGCGAGATGGCTCTGGGCAAGAACCTCCTGGTGGCCTTCATGGCCTGGGAGGGCTACAACTACGAGGACGCCATCATTCTCAGCGACCGTCTGGTGCGCGACGACGTGCTCACCTCCATCCACATCCACGAGCACGAGATCGATGCCCGCGACACCAAGCTCGGACCCGAGGAGATAACCCGGGACATCCCCAACCTGTCCGAGGAGATCCTGGCCGATCTCGACGAGGAGGGGATCATCCGCCCCGGGGCCGAGGTCGGTCCGGGCGACGTCCTGGTGGGCAAGGTCACCCCCAAGGGGGAGACCGAGCTGACCCCCGAGGAACGCCTGCTCCGGGCCATCTTCGGCGAGAAGGCCCGGGAGGTGCGGGACACCAGCCTCAAGGTTCCCCACGGGGAGAACGGCAAGGTCATCGATGTCAAGAAGTTCAACCGCTTCGCCGGCGACGAGCTGCCCCCCGGAGTCAACCAGTTGGTCCGGGTGTACGTCGCCCAGAAGCGCAAGATCTCCGTCGGCGACAAGCTGGCCGGCCGGCACGGCAACAAGGGGGTGATCTCCAGGATCCTCCCCATGGAGGACATGCCCCACATGGCCGACGGAACTCCCGTGGACATCATTCTCAACCCACTGGGGGTTCCCTCCCGCATGAACGTGGGCCAGGTGCTGGAGGCTCACCTGGGCTACGCCGCCCGCTGGGGCTGGGCGGTGGGGGAAAAGGCCGAAAGGGGGCGGGACCGCAAGACCCGACCCGCCACCCGGGCCGCCACTTTGGTATCGACCCCGGTGTTCGACGGGGCCCACTGGGACGAGGCCGGTCACTCCGGGAAGCACCCCACCATCCAACAGCTTCTGGGGGGCATCAATCCCGAGACCGCCGATGGGGAACGCCTCATCGGTAGCGACGGCAAGGTCGTCCTCTACAACGGCCGCACCGGCGAGCCCTACGACAACCGGATCATGGTCGGCTACATGTACATACTGAAGCTGGCCCACCTGGTGGACGACAAGATTCACGCCCGTTCCACCGGCCCGTACTCGATGATCACCCAGCAACCTCTGGGGGGCAAGGCCCAGTTCGGTGGTCAGCGGTTCGGCGAGATGGAGGTATGGGCCCTGGAGGCCTACGGCGCGGCCTACTGCCTCCAGGAGCTGCTCACCGTGAAGTCCGACGACGTGCTCGGCCGGGTGAGGGTGTACGAGGCCATCGTCAAGGGCGACAACATCCCCGAGCCGGGCATACCGGAGAGCTTCAAGGTGCTGATCAAGGAGATGCAGGCCCTGTGTCTCAACGTGGAGGTCCGGGACACCGCCGGCCAGCAGGTGGAGATCACCGAGCTGGACGACGACGCCTTCCGCACCTCCGAGGAGCTGGGCATCGACATATCCCGCCCCGAACGAGGATCCGACGACGAGGACGATCGCCGCGTCGCGAGGAGGTCATTCTAGATGCTGGACGTCAACGCTTTCGATCAGCTCTCCATCGGGCTGGCCACCGCCGACTCCATACGGACCTGGTCCAACGGCGAGGTGAAGAAGCCCGAGACGATCAACTACCGCACGTTGCGTCCCGAGAAGGACGGGCTGTTCTGCGAGAAGATCTTCGGTCCCACCAAGGACTGGGAGTGCTACTGCGGCAAGTACAAGCGCATCCGCTTCAAGGGGATCATCTGCGAGCGCTGCGGCGTGGAGGTCACCCGCTCGAAGGTGCGCCGGGATCGGATGGGCCACATCGAGCTGGCCGCCCCCGCGGTCCACATCTGGTATCTGCGGGGCACCAGATCCTGGCTGGCCTATCTGCTCATGGGCACCGAGCCCAAGGAGGAGTTGAAGGCCAAGCAGCTCGAGAAGGTCATCTATTTCGCGGCCAATCTGGTTACCGAGGTCGACGAGGAGGAGCGCCACAAGCAGCTTCCCGTGCTGGAGCGGGAGATGCACGAGGAAGTCGAGGTCATCCGCGCCGAGCACCAGGAGCGCCGCGACGAGCGCCTGGCCGAGCTGGAGGCCGAGCTGGCCGAGCTGGAGGCCGCCAACGCCAAGGACTCCGAGAAGAACTCCCGACAAAGGGCGGCCGAGAAGGACCTGGCCGCCATCGACGAGGAGTACGAGGACGAGATCTACAAGGCCGAGCGGTCGTTCGAGGAGTTCGCCGAGCTGTTCCCCCGCAAGATCATCGAGGACGAGGAACTGTGGCGGGAGATGGAGGAACGCTACGGCGATCTGTTCTCCGGAGGCATGGGCGCGGCGGTCATCGCCACGCTCATAGACAGTGTCGATCTCGACGAGGAGGAGCTCAAGCTCAGGGAGCAGCTCGACCCGCCCGAGGGCCAGAAGAAGCTCTCCCAGCAGCGCGAGCAGAAGGCCATCAAGCGGTTGAAGATCGTGTCGGCCTTCAACCGGAGGGACCAGCACGGACGACGCATCAACGACCCCCGGGCCATGATCCTGGACACCATCCCGGTCATCCCCCCCGAGCTGCGACCCATGGTGCAACTGGACGGTGGTCGCTTCGCCACCTCCGACCTGAACGACCTCTACCGTCGGGTGATCAATCGCAACAACCGCCTCAAGCGGCTGCTCGACCTGGGCGCGCCCGAGATCATCGTCAACAACGAGAAGCGCATGCTCCAGGAAGCGGTGGACGCCCTGTTCGACAACGGTCGCCGGGGCCGTCCGGTGACCGGTCCGGGCAACCGCCCCCTCAAGTCGCTGTCCGACATGCTCAAGGGCAAGCAGGGAAGATTCCGCCAGAACCTCCTGGGCAAGCGGGTGGACTACTCCGGGCGATCGGTCATCGTGGTCGGTCCCACTCTCAAGCTGCACCAGTGCGGTCTGCCCAAGCTCATGGCGCTGGAGCTGTTCAAGCCCTTCGTCATGAAGAAGCTGGTGGAGGAGGACCTGGCTCAGAACATCAAGTCGGCCAAGCGCATGGTCGAGCGCCGCCGCCCCCAGGTGTGGAACGTGCTGGACGAGGTAATCCAGGAGCACCCCGTGCTGTTGAACCGAGCCCCCACCCTGCACCGGTTGGGCATCCAGGCGTTCGAGCCGGTGCTGGTGGAGGGCAAGGCCATCCAGATCCACCCGCTGGTGTGCACCGCCTTCAACGCCGACTTCGACGGCGACCAGATGGCGGTGCATCTGCCGTTGTCGGCCCAGGCCCAGGCCGAGGCCCGAGTTCTGATGCTGTCGGCCAACAACGTGCTGAGCCCCGCTCACGGCCGCCCCCTGGTCACCCCCAGCCAGGACATGATCATCGGGGCCTACTACCTGACCGAGGAGGTGGACGGGACCCGAGGGCAAGGACGGGTCTTCCGCCATCAGCACCAGATCGAGCGGGCCTACGAAGCCGGGGAGGTCGAACTGCATGCCCGCATCGAGTACCGCATTCCCGAGCTGCTGGACACCCCGGCCAACGGGGACGCCGCCACCTACACCGCAACCACGGTGGGCCGGGTGTTGTTCAACAGCACCCTGCCCGAGGACTTCCCCTACGTGAACCATGTGGTCGCCAAGCGGGACATAACCACGATCGTGGACAAGCTGGCCCAGCAGTACACCAAGGAGAAGGTGGCTCGCAGCCTGGACGACCTGAAGAATCTGAGCTTCGAGTTCGCCAGCAAATCCGGGCTCACCGTGTCGGTGGACGACATCAAGGTGCCCCCCGACAAGAAGAACATCCTGGATCGCTACGAGAAGGAGGCCGACCGGGTCGAGAATCAGTTCCGGCGGGGGATAATCACCGACGGTGAGCGCCGCCAGAAGGAGGTCGAGATCTGGACCGAGGCCACCGAGACGGTGCGCCAGCGCATGGAGACGGTGCTCAGCACCGAGAGGTTCAACCCCATCGACATGATGGTGGGCTCCGGGGCTCGGGGGAACATGATGCAGGTCCGCCAGATCGCGGGCATGCGCGGCCTGGTGGCCAATCCCCGGGGCGACATGATCCCCCGCCCCATCAAGAGCAACTTCCGCGAGGGCCTGGCCATGCTGGAGTACTTCATCGCCACTCCCGGAGCTCGCAAGGGTTTGGTGGACACCGCCCTGCGGACCGCGGACTCCGGGTACCTCACCCGCCGTCTGGTGGACGTGGCCCAGGAGGTAATCATCAACGACCGGGATCCGTTCGAGTCCAACGGACCGGTACGGGGTATCTGGATCGAGGACGTCGTGCCCGACCAACCGGGACGGCGCAGCTACCTGGAAACCCGCCTGTTCAGCCGTACCCTGGCCGACGACGTGGCCCTGGGCGACGGTACCGTGCTGAAGCGAGGCTCCATCGTGGACGCCGAGGCGCTGGAGGTTCTGCGCGACGACCCGACCGTGGTCCGGGTCCGAGTGCTGTCGCCCCTCACCGACGACTCCGAGGTGGGCATCAGCCGAGCCTCCTACGGGCTCTCCCTGGCCACCGGTCAAGACATCGAGGAGGGCGAGGCGGTGGGGGTGATCGCCGCTCAGTCCATCGGCGAGCCGGGCACGCAGCTCACCATGCGGACCTTCCACACCGGGGGAGTGGCCGGCAAGGACATCGCCGGCGGTCTGCCCCGGGTGGTGGAGTTGTTCGAGGCTCGCACTCCCAAGGGCAAGGCCGAGTTGACCCGAATCTCCGGGGTGGTCCGCATCACCGAGGAGGACGGCCGGGTCAACCGACTGTCGGTGGTGGGCGACGACGACTCGGAGTGGTCGATCGTCATCGACCCGGCTTGGAAACTGGCCGTGAGGGACGGGCAGGAAGTGTCGGCCGGGGATCCGGTCGCGCAGGCCGACGGGCCTCGCGACCCCAAGGAACTCCTCGAGATCAGAGGCGTGCGGGAAACCCAGCAGTACCTGGTGGACGAGGTCCAGCGGGTCTACCGGGACCAGGGCGTGTCCATCCACGACAAGCACATCGAGCTGATCGTGCGCCAGATGACTCGCCGGGTGGCCATCCAGGAACCGGGGGACTCCGACTTCTTGCCCGGGGAGCGGGTGGACTCCCAGGTGTTCACCAACGTGAACCGCTCGCTCGCCCAAGCGGGCAAGCGGCCGGCCGAGGGCCGACCCGAGCTCATGGGAATCACCAAGGCCTCCCTGGCCACCGACTCCTGGCTGTCGGCGGCGTCCTTCCAGGAGACGACCCGGGTGCTCACCGAAGCAGCCATCGAGTCACGCCACGACGGGCTCGTCGGTCTGAAGGAGAACATCATCATCGGAAAGCTGATCCCGGCCGGTACCGGCATGGAGGCGTATCGGGAGATCGCCACCCATGCCCCCGACTTCACGCCGATGGAGTACTACACCTCGGCCGACGAGGACGTCGACCTGGCCGACCAGTTCGCCCAATGGGAACCGCCGGGCGACGCCGAGCAGGCCGACGTGTTGCCGATAGGAACAATGGGGGGGTAAACTTACCCTCGGACGCGCGGGTTCCTGCGCCGTCAATCTCGTTTCAATCATTTCAATCAGCCCTAGGAAGTGCTGTGCCCACGATTCAGCAACTGGTGCGCAAGGGTCGCCAGTCAAAATTCCGCAAGGAGAAGACACCCGCCCTCAAGGGCGCGCCCCAACGGCGGGGGGTTTGCACCCGGGTCTACACCACCACCCCGAAGAAACCGAACTCGGCGCTGCGGCGGGTGGCGCGCGTCCGCCTGACCAGTGGCATGGAGGTCACCGCCTACATCCCCGGGGAAGGCCACAACCTCCAGGAACACTCGATCGTGCTGGTACGCGGCGGTCGGGTCCGGGATCTGCCCGGGGTGCGCTACAAGATCATTCGCGGCACGCTCGATACCTCCGGGGTGGTCGAGCGCCGCCAGGCTCGCAGCCGCTACGGCACCAAGAAGGAAGACTGACGATGCCTCGTAAGGGCCCTGCGGGGCGGCGCAATCTTCCCAGGGATCCGGTCTACGACGAGTTGCTGGTCACCCAGTTCGTCAACAAGGTGCTCCAGCGGGGCAAGCGCTCCACCGCGGAGCGCATCGTCTACGGTGCCCTCGACATCGTGGAGCAGAAGACCAACGCCGAGCCCATCGGCACCCTCAAGCGGGCCCTGGACAACGTCCGTCCCCAGCTCGAGGTGCGCAGTCGCCGGGTCGGCGGGGCCACCTATCAGGTTCCGGTGGACGTACGCCCCCGACGGGCCAACACGCTGGCCATCCGCTGGATCGTCAACCACGCCCGAGAACGCCGCGAGCGCACCATGACCGATCGCCTGGCCAATGAAATCCTGGACGCCTCCAACGGCCTGGGCGTGTCGGTGAAACGACGCGACGACCTGCACAAGATGGCCGAGTCGAACCGGGCCTTTGCTCACTACCGCTGGTAAGCGGACCTACCCACTGGCGCCATGTCTGATCACCCGCTGGAAAAAACCCGCAACATCGGCATCATGGCCCACATCGACGCGGGCAAGACCACCTGCACCGAGCGCATCCTCTACTACACCGGCAAGGCCTACAAGCTCGGGGAAGTCCACGACGGCGCCGCCACCATGGACTGGATGGAACAGGAGCAGGAACGGGGCATAACCATCACCTCGGCCGCCACCACCGCGGAGTGGGCCGGACATCGCATAAACATCATCGACACCCCCGGCCACGTGGACTTCACCATGGAGGTGGAGCGCTCCCTGCGGGTGTTGGACGGAGCGGTCGCCCTGTTCGACGGCGTCGCCGGGGTGGAACCCCAGTCCGAGACGGTTTGGCGCCAGGCCAACAAGTACGGCGTCCCCCGGATCTGCTTCGTGAACAAGCTCGACCGCACCGGGGCGAACTTCGAGCACGCCGTGCTCACCATTCAGGAACGATTGCGGGCCAACACCGCGGTGGTGCAGTTGCCCATCGGCATCGAAGCCGGGCTCCTGGGGGTGGTGGACCTGGTCGAGATGCAGGCCCTGGTGTGGCGGGGCGACGATCTGGGAGCCACCTGGGACGTCACCGAGATTCCCGACGATCTCAGGGACAAGGCCGAGGAGGCCCGCCTGGAGCTCGTGGATCTGCTCACCCGGTTCGACGAGAACCTGTTGGAGAAGTACATCGAGGACGAGGAGTCGATCACTCCGGCCGACCTGCGATTCGCGCTGCGAGCCGGCACCCTGTCGCTGGACATAGTGCCGGTGCTGTGCGGGTCGGCCTTCAAGAACAAGGGCGTGCAGCCCCTGCTGGACGCGGTCATCGAGTACCTGCCCTCTCCCCTGGACATACCGGCGGTGCGGGGAACCCACAAGGGGGAGACGCACGAACGCCCCACCGACTACGACGCTCCGTTCAGCGCGTTGGCGTTCAAGATCATGAGCGATCCCCATGTCGGCAAGCTCACCTACTTCCGGGTGTACAGCGGCCAACTGGAAAAGGGCAGCCAGGTGGTCAACCCTCGTACCGGCCGCAAGGAGCGAGTGGGACGCATCCTGGAGATGCACGCCAACGACCGGGCCGATCTCGACGTCGTCCGGGCCGGCAACATCGTGGCCGGCATCGGTCTCAAGGCCGTGCGAACCGGGGACACCCTGGCCCACCCCAACCACCCGATCGAGTTGGAACAGATGGACTTCCCCGAGCCGGTCATCCAGGTGGCGGTGGAACCCCGGACCAAGGCCGACCAGGACAAGCTGGGCAAGGCCATGTCCGCCCTGGCCGAGGAGGATCCGACGTTCCAGGTCCGCACCGACGACGAGACCGGGCAGACCCTCATAGCCGGGATGGGCGAGTTGCACCTGGAGGTGCTGGTGGAGCGAATGCTGCGGGAGTTCACCGTGGACGCCTCGGTGGGCAAGCCCCAGGTGGCCTATCGGGAGACCGTCTCCGCCCCGGTGAACCGGTTCACCCATACCCACAAGAAGCAGACCGGCGGTTCCGGCCAGTTCGCCGAGATCACGTTCGACCTGGAACCCAACACCCCCGGCAAGGGCTACGAGTTCGCCAGCGAGGTCACCGGCGGGCGCATCCCCCGGGAGTACATCCCCGCGGTGAGCAACGGCATGCAGGACGCCATGACCACCGGACCCCTGGCCGGATTCCCGGTCGTGGACGTCAAGGTGACCCTCACCGACGGCAAGCACCACGATGTGGACTCGTCGGAAATGGCGTTCAGGATCGCGGCCACCGCCGCCTTCCGGGACGCGGCCCGCCGGGCTCGGCCCATTCTTTTGGAGCCCATCATGGCGGTCGATGTGGTGACCCCCGAGGAGTACATGGGCGACATCATCGGCAACCTGAACGGTCGTCGGGGCAAGATCGACAGCATGGAACAACGGGGCCGGGAACAAATTGTCAAGGCCCATGTGCCACTTTCGGAGATGTTCGGGTACGCTACCGACCTCCGCTCGCGGACTCAGGGGCGCGCCACGCACACCATGCAGTTCGACACCTACCGGCAGGCACCGGCCAAGGTGCAGGAAGAGATCGTTGCCCGTATTCGGGGCACGTAATTAGGGCAACCAACCCACCTTCGGAGGTTGAAAGAAAATGGCCAAGGAAACATTTGAGCGCACCAAGCCGCACTTGAACGTGGGCACGATGGGCCACATCGACCACGGCAAGACGACCCTTACCGCGGCAATCACCCGGGTGCTGTCGGAAGCCGATCCTTCCGCCACCCAGTTCACCGAGTTCGACAACATCGACAAGGCTCCCGAGGAGCGGGAGCGGGGCATCACCATCAACGTGGCCCACGTCGAGTACGAGACCCCGAACCGGCACTACGCCCACGTCGATATGCCCGGCCACGCCGACTACATCAAGAACATGATCACCGGGGCCGCCCAGGTCGATGGAGCCATCCTGGTGGTGTCGGCCGCCGACGGCCCCATGCCCCAGACCCGGGAGCACGTCCTTTTGGCCCGCCAGGTCGGGGTTCCGGCCATCGTGGTCGCCCTCAACAAGGTGGACATGGTGGACGACGAGGAGCTGCTGGAGCTGGTGGAGCTCGAGGTTCGGGAGCTGCTCAGCGAGTACGACTTCCCCGGCGACGACATCCCGGTGGTTCCGGTCTCGGCGCTCAAGGCCCTCGAGGGCGACCAGGAAGCCGCCCAACAGGTGATGAACCTGATGGAACAGGTGGACTCCTACATCGACGAGCCCGAGCGGGACGTGGACAAGCCGTTCCTGATGCCCATCGAGGACGTGTTCTCGATCACCGGACGGGGCACGGTGGTGACGGGCCGGGTGGAACAGGGCATCGTCAACACCGGCGACAAGGTCGAGATCGTCGGCATCCGGGAGACGGCCGAGACGGTCTGCACCGGGGTCGAGATGTTCCGCAAGCTGCTGGACGAGGGCCGGGCCGGCGACAACATCGGTGCGCTTCTGCGGGGTACCAGCAAGGACGAGGTCCAGCGGGGCCAGGTGCTGTCCAAGCCCGGGTCCATCACCCCTCACACCAACTTCGAGGCCCAGGTGTACGTGCTGACCAAGGAGGAGGGCGGCCGCCACAAACCCTTCTTCAGCAACTACCGACCCCAGTTCTACTTCCGCACCACCGACGTCACCGGCACCATCGCCCTGCCCGACGGCACCGAGATGTGCATGCCCGGGGACAACACCGAGATGGTGGTGAATCTGATCGCCCCGATCGCCATGGACGAGGGCCTGCGGTTCGCCATCCGCGAGGGTGGTCGCACCGTGGGTGCCGGCACCGTCACCAAGATAATCAAGTAGCTTCCATGGCCACGGGACAAAAAATCCGCATCCGGCTGAAGGCCTACGACCACGAGATAGTCGATCAGTCCACGAAGAAGATCGTGGAGACGGTCAAGCGCACTCAGGCCGATCTGCGGGGGCCGGTCCCGCTGCCCACCGAGAAGCACCGATTCACGGTGATCCGGTCACCCCACAAGGACAAGGACAGTCGCGAACACTTCGAGATCCGCGTTCACAAGCGCCTGCTCGACATCGTGGACCCCGGCCCCAAAACCGTGGACTCCCTCCAGCGTCTGGATCTGCCCGCCGGTGTGGACATCGAGATAAAGCTCCAGCACGGCTGAGCGGCGGGCCGGGCCGCCAACCGCAACCGGGGCCGACCGAACCATGGCTTCCTCCCAAGTCATCCTGCTCCGGGTCACCGGCCCCGACCGGCCCGGCCTGTTCGCCGCCCTGCTCGACGTGTTGACCGCCGGGGGGGCCCGGATCCAGGACGTGGAGCAGGTGGTCATCCGCCGCCAACTAACCCTGGGAATGGTGATGGAGGTTCCCCCCGGCCAGGACCTGCTCAAGGATCTGTTGTTGTTCGGATGGGAGCAGAGGGTCACGGTGGAATTCGATGTGGTCGATCCCACGCCCTCCCCCCATACCGGGGCCCATGCGGTGACCGTGCTCGGTCGGGAGCTGACCCCGGCCATGCTGGCCGCCACCGCCACCGCCATCGCCACCGCCGGGGGCAACATAAACCGCATAGTGCGTCTCTCCCGCTACCCGATCTACAGCTACGAGCTGCTGGTCCAGGGGGGTGACGACGATGCCATTCACCGCAATCTGCTGTCGGTGGCCGGCTCCCACCCCGAATTCGACGTGGCCATCCAACAGGAGGGCCTGGCCCGCCGGGCCAAGCGGGTGGCGGTGCTGGACGTGGACTCGACCCTCATCCAGGACGAGATGATCAACCTGCTGGCCGACGAGGCCGGGTGTCAGGAAGTCTGCCGGGAGCTGACCGAGCAGGCCATGCAGGGCGAGATCGATTTCGAGACCGCGTTGCGAGAACGAGTCCGCCGCCTGGCCGGTTTGGACGAGGCCGCCCTGGAGCGGGCCTGGGATCGGATCACCCTCACCCCGGGGGCCCGGACGTTCGTGACCGCTCTCCAGCGATTGGGCTTTGCCATCGCCATCGTGAGCGGTGGCTTCACCCGGTTCTGCGATCGGCTCAAGGAGGATTTCGATCTCGACTACGCCTACGCCAACACCCTGGAGATAGTCGACGGCAGGCTCACCGGCAATTTGATCGGCCCGATCGTGGATCGCGGCCGCAAGGCCGAGATCCTCCACGAGGTGGCCGCCGCCGAGGGGGTTACCCCCGATCAGGTGGTGGCGGTGGGCGACGGCTCCAACGACATCGACATGCTCACCGCCGCCGGGTTGGGAATCGCCTTCAACGCCAAGCCCAAGGTTCGCCAGGCGGTCGAAACCTCGGTGAGCGTCCCCTACCTGGATGCCGTGCTGTTCCTGCTGGGCATCAGCCGCGAAGAGGTCGAGGCCGAGGGAATCTGACCGCCGACGCGATGAGGACCGACCCCCCGCCCATTCGCAGCTCGCCTTCGCCGGAGGAATCGAAGGGAGCGTTCAAAATCGACCCCCCGCCCATTCGCAGCTTGCTGTTCGTCCCGGCCGGTCGGCCCGAACGGATGCAGAAGGCGCTGGCCTCGGGAGCCGACGGGGTGGTGTTCGACCTGGAGAAGGTGGACAACCCGACCGCCGCGGTCGAGGCCCGGGCCAACGTCGGCTTCCTGCTGGATGCTCACACCCCCGATCAACCGGCGGTGTTCGTCCGAACCTCGGAGGTGGGGACCGCCGATTTCGCGGCCGACGTGGACGCCTGCCGACACCCGTCGCTGACCGCGCTGATGCTGCCCCGGGTCACCGGCCCCGAGGAGGTGGTTGCCGCCGTTGCCGCGTTGGGGGATACCGAAGCTCTGGTCATGCCGTTGGTCGAGACCGCGGCGGCCGTGCGCCGGGCCTACGAGTTGGCCACCGCCTCCGACCGGGTGGCCTACATGGGCGGTGCCGCCTCCCGCCGTGGCGATCTGGCTCGATCGATCGGCTACCAGTGGACCCCCGAGAGCACCGAGACCCTGTACCTGCGACAAAAGGTGCTCATCGATGTGCGGGCCGCCGGAGTACCCAACCCGCTGTCGGGGCTCTGGAGCATCGTGGACGACCTGGACGGCCTCTCCCGATTCGCCGTCCAAACCCGCGGGCTGGGCTACGAGGGAATGATGGCCATCCATCCCCACCACGTCCCGATCATCAACCGGGTGTTCTCTCCCAACTGACCACCGCAGGGATTGCCGACCGCATAGCCGCCGAAGCCACATCCCGATCATCAACCGGGCCACCTCCGACGAGGCGGGGGCGTAGCCGACCGCCCCGCGCGGTACCCCGAGTTTTCTTCTCCGGTACCGGATGCATCCCGCCGGAGTGATACAAAAACAGCCATGGCCCAGACAACTTTTCACGACACGACCGTCAACACCGGTGGCGACCTCCCGGGGGTGGGATCGGCTGCCCCGGGGTTCACATTGACCGGTGGCGACCTCTCCCCGGTGACGCTGGAGGCCCTGGCGGGTCGCAATGTGGTGCTGAACATCTTTCCCAGCATCGATACCGGGGTGTGCGCCACCAGCGTGCGGACCTTCAATCAGCGGGCCGCGGAGCGGGACGACACCACCGTGATCTGCGCCTCGATGGACCTGCCGTTCGCCGGTTCCCGCTTCTGCGGAGCCGAGGGCATCGAGAACGTGACCATCGGTTCCATCTTCCGCAATCGGGAGTTCCTGAACGATTACGGCGTGGAGATGGTGGATGGGCCGCTGCGCGGGCTCACCGCTCGGGCGGTGGTGGTCATTGCCCCCGACGGCACCGTGGCCCACACCGAGTTGGTGGGAGCCATCACCTCCGAGCCCGATTACGACTCCGCCCTGGCCGCCTGCTCCTGACCACGACCCCGCCGGTATCGCCAAGCCCGGCAACCATCAGGAATCGTTCGCCCGGTTGAAGCCGGCCCTTTCAGGATTTGCCGGACCGGCGGAGGGCTTGTCGGATCCGTTCCCCCAGGGGGCCGGGTGGCGGTTGTCGGGCGGCTTCGGCGTCCGCCAATTCCTGCACCACCTGGCCCCGCTCGAGGTAGCTGGACAAAAAAGCCTGGAGGGTGGCCGCAACCGGCAGAGCCAGTACGGCCCCCACCGCTCCCAGCAGCAGGCCGCCGGCAATCACCGACCCGAAGGCCACGGTCACATGAATCTCCATGGTACGAGCGGTCACCCTGGGCTGGAGCAGGTAGTTCTCGATCTGTTGGTACACCACGATGGCCACCAGAATGGCCAGCCCGGTCGAGGGCTTGTCCAGCAGCCCGATCAGCACCGGCAGCGCCCCGGCTATGTAGGTGCCGATCACGGGGACGAACTGTGACACCAACCCCACCCACATGGCCATCGGCACCGGGAACGGCGCGCCCACCAGCGCGAACACCAACCAGTGGACCAAGAACGAAACCACCGCCAGGATGAGCCGGCTGTAGATGTAACCCCCGGTCTTGGCCACGGCCAGATCCCACACCTGGAGCACCTGACGCTGGTGATCGGGCGACAGCAGCGAGCAGATGTTGTACCGCAACTTGGGGCCCTCGGCCACCAGGTAGAAGGTGAACAGCCCGATGGTCAGGATCTGGAAGAACACCTGGAGAACCGTGGCCCCCAGACTGACCAGATCGCCGGCCAGCCGGGTGGCCAGGTTGGTAACCGCTCCCCCCTCCTGGAACTCCTCGATCAGCCCTTGGGAGTCGATTTCGATGTCGAAAGTGCCCTCCACCCAATCCTCGAGGTCGTTGATGTAACCGGGAGCGTCGTCCGCGAACTCGCTGATCTGCTCGGCCAGCACCGTGCCGATGACCCAGAGGAACAAGCCCGCGGCAACCAGCAGCACGACAAACATGACCCCGGTACCCAACCCCCGGCGAATGCCCATCCGCTCCATACGGTTCACCGGGGACTCGAGAGCGAACGAGAGGAAGAAGGACACCAGCACGATCACCAGCAGCGTTCTCAGCTCGGTGATCAACCATCCCAGCACATAAAGCCCGCCGAGAGCCGCCGCGCCCACCAGGATGGCCCTGAACAGCCACGGTGGTAATTTACTGGACGACGTTTCGTCCACGGATTCAAGCTAATCGCTGCCGCTCCACCAATCGGGGATTTGACCTCGATCCACCGGATCGACTCGAACACCCCGGCCCGAGCCACCCCGGCGGAAAACCTTGGCCGTCCACTTTGGTCGTGGGCCCGGCACTCGCTATAATTACCAATTCGTGCCGGTCTCGGCCGGCACTGTTCGTATCAAACGACGTCCGCCCAGGCCCACGGGGAGCAATCATCCTGCTCCGGGAACCAGGCGGCACAACCGAACCCGCTCCGCCGGAAGGTCCCACCCGTTGGGTCTGCACCCGTGCGGAGCGTTCGTGTGAAAGCAGGGTCGCGATGGTTGCCAAGGCGATTATCGGCGAAAAATTAGGAATGACCCAGGTGTGGGACGAGAACGACCTCGTCGTGCCCGTAACCGTGCTGCGGGTGGAACCCTGCCGCATCGTGCAGGTCAAACGGCCCGAGACCGACGGCTATTCCGCGCTCCAGGTCACCTTCGGAACCCAGAACCCCGCCCGTCTGACCCAACCGGAGAAGGGCCACCTGGACAAGGCCGGCGTGGAGCCCGGCCGCAAGCTGGTGGAGCTGCGTCTCGACGACGTGGGCGCCTACGAGCCCGGCCAGGAGATCGGGGTCGAGGTGTTCGACGGTGGCGAGTTGGTGGACGTCACCGGTGTCAGCAAGGGCAAGGGCTTCTCCGGGGTCATGAAACGTCATAATTTCAGCGGTCAAAAGGCCAGCCACGGGGCCCACAAGGTTCATCGCAAGCCCGGTGCGGTGGGGCAGTGCGCCACCCCGTCGAGGATTTTCCGGGGCAAGCGGATGCCCGGGCGGGCCGGGGCCACGAAAGTCACCACCCTGAACCTCCGGGTGGTGAGGGTGGACGGGGAGAACGGTCTGATCCTGCTGAGGGGATCGGTGCCCGGCCATCGGGGATCCACCGTTCTGATTCGCAGCGCGGTGAAGAGCGGAGCGAGATGACTACCGTCACCGTTCGTAATCCCGCCGGCCAGGAGACCGGGTCGGTGGAACTGGACCCCGAGGTGTTCGCCGTCGAGCCCAACGTGGCGGTCATGCACCAGGTGGTCACCGCCCAATTGGCGGCCCGCCGTCGGGGAACCCAGAGCACCCGGACCAAGGCCGAGGTCAAGGGAGGGGGCGGCAAGCCCTGGCGACAGAAGGGCACCGGCCGGGCCCGTCACGGATCGACTCGAAATCCGCAGTGGCGAGGCGGTGGGGTGGCGCTCGGCCCCAAACCCCGGAGCTACCGCCAACGCACCCCCAAGAAGATGATCCGCCTGGCCCTCAGATCGGCACTGTCCGATCGGGTCCGGGACGGCAGGGTCGTGGTGGTGGACAACTGGACGTTCGAGATCCCCAGCACCAAGGCGGCCAACGCCGCTCTCGACGCCCTGGGGGTGGAGGGCCGAGCGTTGATGGTGGCCGAGCGCGATCAACCGGCGGTGTGGAAGAGCTTCCGCAACCTGCCCCGGGTGCATCTCGTCAGCCCCGGGGAGCTGAACGCCTACGACGTGCTGGTTTCCGACACGGTGGTTTTCACCCTCGACACCCTGCTCGCCACCACCCCGACGGCGACCCCCGCCGGAACCGACGAAGCGGCGAGCGCCGATTCGACCCCCGACGGAACCGACGAAGCCCCCGACGATTCGACCCCCGCCGAAACCGACGAAGCCCCCGACGATTCGACCCCCGCCGAAACCGACGAAGCCCCCGACGATTCGACCCCCGCCGAAACCGACGAAGCCCCCGACGATTCGACCCCCGCCGAAACCGACGAAGCCCCCGACGATTCGACCCCCGCCGAAACCGACGAAGCCCCCGACGATTCGACCCCCGCCGAAACCGACGAAGCGGCGAGCGCCGAGGGGGACGAAGCTGAAGAGGACAAGGCCGAGGGGGACGAGGCATGAAGAACCCCCGCGACATCGTGCTGGCTCCGGTGGTGTCGGAGAAGTCCTACGAGCTTCTGGAGGCCAACGTCTACACCTTCAGGGTTCACCCCGATGCTTCCAAGCCCGAGATCAAGGACGCGGTCGAATCGTTGTTCGACGTCACCGTCCTCAAGGTCAATACCATGAATCGCAAGGGCAAACGTCGCCGCAACCGGCGCAGCCCCACTTTCGGCCGCCGACCCGACATCAAGCGAGCGCTGGTCACACTGGCCGAGGGCGACGAGATCGAGTTGTTCGATGTCTGAGGGACCCGATGGCAGTACGTAGACGCAAGCCGACCACCCCCGGTCAACGCTTTCAAACGGTGTCGGACTTCTCCGGCATCACCACGACCAAACCGGAGCGGTCGCTGATAACCAAAAAGACCGGAACCGGCGGGCGCAACAACCACGGGCGCAAGACCGCTCGTCATCGGGGGGGCGGCCACAAGCAGCGCTACCGGGTGATCGACTTCAAGCGGGCCAAGGACGGGGTCCCGGCCACGGTGGCCTCGGTGGAGTACGACCCCAATCGCAATTGTCGCATCCTGCTGCTCCACTTCCACGACGGCGAGAAACGTTATGTCCTGGCTCCCGAAGGGGTGGGAGTGGGCGACGTTCTGCAAAACGGTCCCGGCTCCGAGATCAGATCGGGCAACGCCCTGCCGCTGCGCTACATCCCGGTGGGTACCACCGTCCACGCCGTGGAGCTGGTGCCCGGCGGCGGGGCTCGCATGGCCCGATCCGCCGGGGCCAGCGCCCAACTGGTGGCCAAGGAGGGCGGTTTCGCCACCCTCCGGCTGCCCAGCACCGAGATGCGCCGCGTGCCCATCGACTGCCGGGCCACGGTAGGATCGGTGGGCAACGCCGAGGCCGAGCTCATCAAGCTGGGCAAGGCCGGCCGAGCCCGCTGGAAGGGAGTAAGGCCGCAGACCCGGGGCGTGGCCATGAACCCGGTGGATCACCCTCTGGGTGGTGGCGAGGGCAAGTCCTCCGGCGGACGCCATCCCGTGTCGCCATGGGGCCAACCCGAGGGCCGTACTCGCAACAAGAAGAAGAAATCCCAACAGATGATCATCCGCCGCCGCCGCACCCGCGGTGGGCGCCGCTAGTCGGCAGGACCGAAAGGAGGAACCGCCCATGCCCAGGAGCTTGAAGAAGGGTCCGTTCGTGGACGGTCACCTGTTGCGCAAGGTCGATGTGCTCAACGACCAGAACACCAAGCAGGTCATCAGAACCTGGTCGCGCCGTTCCACCATCATTCCCGACATGGTGGGCCACACCATCGCCGTCCATGACGGGCGCAAGCACGTGCCGGTATACATCACCGAGTCGATGGTGGGGCACAAGCTTGGTGAGTTCGCCCCCACCCGCACGTTCAGGGCCCATGCCGGCCAGGAACGAGGAGTTCGTCGCTGATGACCGCCGTCACCGTGGGCGACGAAACCCGTCAGGGCAGCCGAGCAGTGGCCAAGTACGTGCGCTCCTCGGCTTTCAAGGCCCGAGAGGTGCTCGATCTGGTGCGGGGGAAGTCGTACAACGAGGCCCGGGACATCCTGGTCCTCTCCGAGCGGCGCATCTCCGACACGATCGCCAAATGCCTCGACTCCGCGGTGGCCAACGCCGAGCACAACGACGACCTCGACGGCGACGAGCTGTTCATCGCCGCCTGCTATGCCGACGAGGGCCCCACGTTGAAACGCTGGCGGCCCCGGGCTCGGGGCCGGGCCACCCCGATCCGCAAGCGGACCTGCCACATCACCGTGATCGTGGCCCGCTACACCGATGACGAATTGACGGCCATGGACGCCCGCATGGCCTTGAAGGGCACCGCCCGGAGAAGCTCGGCCGCCGAGGCTCGCCGCCGCCGGGTAGCGGCCAGCCGACAACGTGATTCCGAACAAACCGAGGACCACGATGCCGAGGATGATGCCGAAGCCGCCGCGGACGACACCAGCACTGACGCGGCCGAAGCCGACACAAACGCCGCCGCGGACGATGTCGAAACCGAAGCCGACCCTGAAACCGATACCGAAGCCGACACCGCCGCGGGCGATGTCGAAACCGAAGCCGACCATGCCGACACCAGTACCGCCGAGAACGAAGCCGACACCGCCGCCGAAGCCGCGAACGACCCTGAAACCAAACCCGATGACAAGAACGACGAGAAGGAAGCCTGATGGGCCAGAAGATCAATCCTTACGGATTCCGACTCGGGGTTACCACCGACTGGAAGTCGCGTTGGTTCGCCACTCGCCGGGAATACGGCGACTTCATCATCGAGGACTGGAAGGTGCGCGACTACCTGATGTCGGAGTTGCCTCACGCCGCCATCAGCCGCATCGAGATCGAGCGCACTCGCGACCGGTTGCGGGTTGACGTCCACACCGCCCGACCGGGAATCGTCATCGGGCGCCGGGGCAGCGAGGCCGATCGGCTTCGCAACGGCCTGGCCAAGATCACCGGCAACAATCGGGTGCAACTCAACATCCAGGAGATCAAGCAGCCCGAGTTGGATGCCGCGCTCATCTCCCAGGGGGTGGCCGACCAACTGGCCAACCGGGTGGCCTTTCGTCGGGCCATGAAACGTGCGGTCCAGAACGCTCAAAAGGCCGGTGCTTTGGGTATCCGGGTGCAGTGCTCGGGCCGCCTGGGCGGTTCGGAGATGGCCCGTACCGAGTGGTATCGAGAAGGTCGGGTTCCGCTGCACACCCTTCGGGCCGACATCGACTACGGCTTCCGTGAGGCCCACACCACCTACGGTCGCATCGGGGTGAAGGTGTGGATATACAAGGGCGACATTCTGCCCTACAAGACCCAGGCCGAGGACAAGATCAGCCGGGAGGCAGCCATGGCGGTGGGCGAGGCCACGGGGGCTCAGAAGCCCCGAGCGGTGGTTTCGTCCGCAGCCGCCCGCCGCCAGGGCGACCTCGAACGAGCCGAGGAGACGGAAAGCCCCGCCCCGTTGATCAAGGAGGCCGATCCCGAGTTCGAGAAGCTGCTCGAGGAAGAGGAGGACATCCTCCGCACCACCCGCGAGCACCGTGAGACACCGCACTTCCGCCCCGGCGACGCGGACTGAATGCCATGTTGATGCCCAGTGCCGACCGAACACCGCAAAAGCCGGGATCGGCCATGTTGACCTCCGAAGCGACCGAAGACCGCAAAAGCAGGGATCTGCCATGTTGATGCCCAAGAAGGTCAAGCACCGCAAACACCATCGTGGCCGGACAAAGGGACACGCCAAAGGGGCCACCGAAGTGGCCTTCGGCGAGTACGGCATCCAGGCCCTCGAACCGGGGTGGATCACGGCCCGCCAAATCGAGGCCACCCGTATCGCCATCACCCGGCACATCCGTCGGGGCGGCAAGGTCTGGATCAACATCTTTCCCGACAAGCCGGTCACCGAGAAGCCGGCAGAAACCCGCATGGGCTCCGGTAAGGGCAACCCCGAGCGCTGGGTGGCGGTGGTACGACCGGGGCGTATTTTGTTCGAGCTCTCGTACCACGACCGGGAAACGGCGCGCGCGGCCATCGAGCGGGGGATTCAGAAACTTCCCGTCAGAGCTCGGTTCGTCGAGCGCCGGGAGGGATGGTAGCGATGGCTCGCAAAGCGACCTGGACCAGCCTGACCGACTCCGAGCTCATCGAGCAATTGAGCGAGGCCAAGGACGAGGTAT
Organism: Acidimicrobiales bacterium; assembly: GCA_965115985.1. Lineage (GTDB taxonomy): Bacteria > Actinomycetota > Acidimicrobiia > Acidimicrobiales > Bin134 > Poriferisocius. The sequence continues at coordinate 2,069,473 of OZ220474.1, read as the reverse complement.
TCAAACTCCGCTTCCAAATCGTCACCGGCCGTTTGGACAATACCGCCCGCCTGAAGCAGGCCAAGAAGGAAGTGGCTCGGGCCATGACCGAGCTGCGGACACGAGAGATCCAAGCCGCCGAGGCCCAGGAGGCTCGAATGCTGGATGCCCAGGCCCAGAGCCGAACCCAGCAGGCCCAGGAGACCCAGGCCCAGAGCCGAACCCAGCAGGCCGAGGCCCAGCAGGCCCAGACCCAGGAAAGCCGAACCCAGGAGGCCCAGATGCAGGAGGCCGGCAATGGCTGACCCAACGACCGGACCACAGCCCTCGGTTCGACCCAACGGCCGCAAGGTGCGAGAGGGCCTGGTGGTGTCCGTGGCCATGGACAAGACCGCGGTGGTGGCCTCCACCAACCGCGTTCGCCATCGTCGGTACAACAAGACCGTGCAGCACACCACCAACCTCTACGTCCACGACGAGGCCAACCAGCTCGCGGTGGGCGACCGGGTACTGGTGCAGGAAACCCGTCCGCTGTCCAAGACCAAGCGGTGGCGGCTGCTCGAGGTACTGGAGCGGGCCCGATGATCCAGCAGGAGACCCGGGTCAAGGTGGCCGACAATTCCGGGGCCAAGGAGGTGCTGTGCATCCGGGTCCTGGGATCCTCCCGGAAACGCTATGCCACCATCGGTGACGTGTTCGTGGCCACCGTCAAGGACGCCATGCCCGGTGCCGCGGTTCGCAAAGGCGATGTGGTGCGCTGCGTTCTGGTTCGAGCCAAGAAGGAGAAACGCCGCAAGGACGGCTCCTACATCCGGTTCGACGAGAACGCGGCCGTGCTCATCAACGACCAGCAGCAACCCCGGGGAACCCGTATCTTCGGACCGGTGGGGCGTGAGCTGCGGGACAAACGATTCATGCGCATCGTGTCGCTGGCCCCGGAGGTGTTGTAACCGCCATGAAGATTCGCAAGGGAGATCGGGTTCGAGTGCTCAGGGGCAAGGACCGAGGCAAGGAGGGCGAGGTCACCTTCGCCTTCCCGGCCAAGGGAACGGTGATCGTGGACGGCGTGAACATCGCCACCAAGCATCAGGGCCCCCGCCAGGGCATCATGCAGACCGGCATCATCGACAAGGAGATGCCCATCAAGGCCGCCAACGTGGCCGTGATCAGCCCGGCCGATGGCCGCCCCACCCGGGTGGCGTATCGGTTCGACACCGATGGCCGCAAGTTCCGCGTATGCCGGCGCACCGGGGTTGATCTGTGATGGCCACCGCTACCGTCGCCCCCCGGCTGCAAACCCTGTATCGGGAGGAGATCCGCAACCTGCTCCAGGAGGAGTTGGAGCTGGACAACGTCATGCAGGTGCCCCGTTTCGAGAAGATCGTCCTGAACATGGGCGTGGGCGAGGCCGTGACCCAGGCCAAACTGCTCGATGGGGCCACGGCCGACCTGACCACCATCTCCGGTCAGCGCCCGGTGATCACTCGGGCCAAGAAGTCCATCGCCAACTTCAAGATCCGGGAGGGCAACCCCATAGGAGTGAAGGTCACCCTCCGGGGAACCCGAATGTGGGAGTTCCTGGACCGGCTCATCAACCTGGCCATCCCCCGCATCCGGGACTTTCGAGGTCTGTCGCCCCGATCCTTCGACGGCAACGGCAACTACTCGTTCGGGGTCACCGAACAGCTCATCTTCCCCGAGATCGACTACGACTCCATCGACACCATCAGAGGCATGGACATAACAATCGTCACCACCGCAACCACCGACGAGGAGGGCCGAGCACTGCTCGGGGCCTTCTCGTTCCCGTTCCAAGCCGAGGGGCAGTAACTCCATGGCCAAAAAAGCACTTGTCCAGAAACAACAACGAACGCCGAAGTTCAAGGTGCGGGCCTACACCCGTTGCCGGCGCTGCGGGCGGCCCCGGGCCGTGTACCGCAAGTTCGGCCTGTGTCGAGTGTGCCTAAGGGAGCTGGCCCATGCCGGCGAGATCCCCGGCCTGACCAAGGCGAGCTGGTGAGGTGACACGGCTGTGACCATGACCGATCCCATCGCCGACATGCTGACCCGCATCCGCAACGCCAACACCGCCATGCGCGACGAGGTGAGGATGCCGTCGTCCAAGATGAAGGTGGCCCTGGCCGACGTCCTCAAGAAGGAGGGCTACATCAGCAACTTCGAGGTGGCTGAGAACGAGCGGGGGCCGGGGCAGACCCTGACGATCGACATGAAGTACTCCGATCAGCGGGAGCGGGTCATTTCCGGGATAACCCGGGTGTCCAAGCCCGGCCTGCGGGTGTATTCCAAATCGAGCAGCATCCCCCGAGTTCTGGGTGGGTTGGGAGTGGCCGTGGTGTCCACCAACAAGGGCTTGATGAGCGATCGCGAAGCCCGTCGTCGCCGCATGGGCGGCGAGGTCGTCTGCGTGGTCTGGTAGGAGGTCGGTCGTGTCCCGAGTCGGAATGAACCCGATCCCGGTGCCCACCGGGGTGGAAGTGACCATCGACGACACCCAGGTGACCGTTACCGGCAGCCGAGGCACGCTGGAGCACAACCTCCCGGAAGCCATCTCAGCTCGAACCGAGGACGGCTTCGTCGTCGTCGAGCGGGCCGACGAACTGCGTCGGACCAAGGCGTTGCACGGGTTGACCCGCTCGCTTCTGGCCAACATGGTCACCGGGGTCAGTGAGGGTTTCCGCAAGGAACTGGAGATCGTGGGAGTGGGTTACCGGGCCATCGCCCAGGGAACCGACAAGATCGAGTTGCAGTTGGGCTTCAGCCACCCCGTGCATGTCCAGGCTCCCGACGGGGTGACGTTCGAGGTGCCCAATCAGACCAACATCCATGTGCTGGGCATCGACAAGCAGGCCGTCGGTCAGGTGGCCGCCGACATCCGAGCCATCCGCAAACCCGAGCCCTATCGGGGCAAGGGCATTCGCTACGCCGGAGAACGGATCATCCGCAAGGCCGGCAAGGCCGCGAAGTAGAACTCGAGGGATCGCCATGAGCAGCGTCCAGCACCAGGCCAAGCGCAACCCCGAGGGATCGCCATGAGCAGCGTCCAGCACAAGCATCAAAGCCGGGTTCGGCGTCATCGCCGGGTTCGCAAGAAGGTTCGGGGCACGGCCCAGCGTCCTCGCTTGGCGGTGTATCGATCCAACCGCCACATGATCGCCCAGATCATCGACGACACCGCGGGCCACACCCTGGTGTCGGCCTCCACCACCGAAGCCGCGCTGCGATCCGGTCCTACCGGCAACACCGCCGGAGCGGCCGCGGTGGGGAAGCTGATTGCCGAGCGAGCCCGGGAAAACGACATCACCGCGGTGGTGTTCGACCGTGGCGGCTTCCGTTACCACGGCCGAGTCGCCGCCCTGGCCGACTCGGCCCGAGAAGCAGGACTGGAGTTCTGATGAGCGACGTATCCACCCCGGCGGGCAACGAAGCAGGACTGGAGTTCTGATGAGCGACGTATCCACCCCGGCGGGCGATGCCCAGCTTCGCGACTCCCGGGTCATCAACATCAACCGGGTGGCCAAGGTGGTCAAGGGTGGCCGCCGGTTCTCCTTCACCGCGCTGGTGGTGATCGGCGATGGGGCCGGACGGGTCGGACTGGGCTACGGCAAGGCCAAGGAAGTACCCCTGGCCATCCAGAAGGGCACCGAGGAAGCCAGACGCAACCTGTTTCGCGTCCCGTTGGCCTCGTCCACCATCACCCACCCGATCATCGGTGAGATGGGGGCCGGGCGGGTGCTGCTCAAACCGGCCGCCCCCGGTACCGGGGTGATCGCCGGGGGGGCCGCTCGAGCCATCCTGGAGGAGGCCGGAATCGGGGATGTGCTCTGCAAGTCCCTGGGCTCCCCCAACCACATCAACGTGGCTCGGGCCACCATCGCCGGACTTCAAGCCCTCAAACGCCCCGACGAGGTGGCCCGCCACCGGGGAATCCCCGCCGACGAGTTCGTTCCGGCCGGGTTGCTCGATGCCTACCGGGAGGCCGAGCGAATGTCCACGGCCGCTCCGGGCGACAAGGAGTAGGAGGAGTAACCACCATGGCCATCAGAGTCATCCAGACCCGATCCCAGATCGGCACCCGACCCAAGCAGCGAGGAACCCTGCGAGCCCTGGGCCTGCGGGGCATCGGGCAAACCAACACCCTGCCCGATGCTCCCGAAATCAGGGGGATGATCAACAAGGTGGCCCATCTGATCTCCTGGGAGGAGACCGACCAGCAATGAAAGTCCACGATCTGAAACCGGCCCCGGGGTCTCGCAAGCGACCGCAGCGCAAGGCTCGGGGCATCGCCGGCCGAGGGGGCAAGACCGCGGGCCGGGGCATGAAGGGGCAGCGAGCCCGCAGCAAGATCCCCGTCGGGTTCGAGGGCGGCCAGATGCCCCTGGCTCGGCGGGTACCCAAGCTGCGGGGATTCAAGAATCCGTTCCGAGTGGAGTACCAGGCCATCAACCTGGACGTGATCGAAGCCACCGGGCTGGACGAGATCTCCCCCGAAGTGCTGCACCAACAGGGATTGCTGCACAAGGGAGCCTTGGCCAAGGTGCTGGGCCGGGGCGAGCTGACTCGGGCGGTCAACGTCAAGGCCCATGGTTTTTCCGAGTCGGCCCGAGCAGCCATCGTCGCCGCGGGCGGTAGCGTGGAGGTGTTGCCCAAGCCCTTCACCGGGCGGCCACCGGCCCGGGGCAACGCCCTCACCAACCGATAGTCGAAGTCCGGCAGGGTCCAGGAAGTAGGTAGGAGTAGCCGTGCTCACCAGGGTTTTGAACATGTTCCGGGTGGCTGATCTGCGCAACAAGATCCTGTTCACCCTGTCCATGCTGGTTCTCTTCCGGGTAGGGGTGGCCATCCCCTCTCCCGGTGTGGATCTTGACGCGGTGGACCAGCTTCGCAACCAGGCCGATGCCGGCGGCATCACCGGGCTGTTGAACTTCTTCTCCGGCGGGGCCCTCTCGCAGTTCGCCATCTTCGCGCTGGGCATCTTCCCCTACATCACCGCATCCATCATCATGCAGGTGCTGGGCGTGGTCATCCCCCGCATCGAGCAGTGGCAGAACCAGGGCGCGGTGGGCCAGCGCAAGATCACCCAGTGGACCCGCTATCTAACCATCGCCATCGCCATAATTCAGGCCACGTCGTTCTCGTTCCTGTTCCACAACGGCGGGGGCGGCCTCAGCCTCACCGGTGGCAATGCCAATCAGAGCATCGATCTTCTGCCCAACTTCACCGCTCCCCGAGTATTCCTGGTGGTGTTGACCCTCACCGCGGGCACCGCTCTTTTGATGTGGATGGGCGAGCTCATCACCCAGAAGGGGATCGGCAACGGCATGTCGCTGATAATCTTCGCCTCGGTGGTGTCCACCATCCCCAACCAATTCTCACTGGTGAAGGCGGCCGAGGGGTGGGGAGCGGTTTTCGTGATCGGCCTCATGTATCTGGCCCTGCTGGTGGCCATCGTGTTCGTGGAAAACGGTCAGCGACAAATCCCGGTGCAGTTCGCCAAACGGGTTGTGGGGCGGCGCATGGCCGGCGGCCAGAGCACCTACATCCCCCTGAAGGTGAACCAGTCCGGGGTCATTCCCATAATCTTCGCCAGCTCGGTTCTCTACCTCCCCATCCTGCTCTCGGCGGTGCTGCCCTCCGATTCCAACCCCGATCACAACACTTGGGGGGAGAGTGTTCAGAACTGGGTGAACAACAACTTGGGCGACCCGGCCGACACGGTGTACCTGATCGTGTTCGCCCTCATGATCGTGGGATTCGCCTACTTCTACACCGCCATAACCTTCGATCCGATCAAGCAGGCCGACCAGATACGCAAGCAGGGCGGATTCATCCCCGGCATCCGGCCGGGACGACAGACCGAGCGCTATCTGGGTCGTATCCTGTCCCGCATCACCCTGCCCGGGGCGTTGTTCATAGCCGCGGTGGCCGTCATTCCCGCCATCGCCCTCTCCCAGTACATACCTTCCCAGAGCACCTCGGCCTATAGCTTCAGCGGCATCTCGGTGCTCATCGCGGTGGGTGTGGCCCTCGAAACCATGAAGCAGATCGACAGCCAACTCATGATGCGCAACTACGAGGGCTTCCTCAGGTGACCCGACAACTCATGATGCACAACCACGAGGGCTTTCTTAGGTGACCCGACAACTCATGATGCGCAACCACGAGGGCTTCCTTAGGTGAACCGCAGTGGCCCGCTGGTCCTGGTCATTCTGGGCCGTCAGGGATCGGGCAAGGGGACCCAGGCCGTCCGACTGGCCGAGCGCTACGGAGTGGTCCACGTGTCCACCGGTGAGATGCTGCGAGCCGCGGTGACGGCCGCCACCGAGCTGGGCATACGGGCCAAAGCGGTCATGGATGCCGGCGACCTCGTCGGCGATGACATCATGATCGGTATCGTGGCCGAGCGGCTGAGCACCACCGATATCCAGACCCGGGGCGTGCTGCTGGACGGATTTCCCCGCACCGCCGGCCAAGCCGACGCCCTGGCCGAGATTCTGGGGGGAACCGGACCCGACCTGGCCATCAACCTCGACGTGCCCATTGCCGAGGTCACCAAGCGGATGCTGGCTCGGGGTCGAGCCGACGACACCGAGGAGGCCATCTCCCGCCGGCTGGATCTCTACGAGGGCGAAACCGCCCCGTTGCTGGCCTGGTTCGAGAACCGGGGATGCCTGGCCGTAGTCGACGGCCGGGGTTCCGAGGACGATGTGTTCTCCCGGTTGACCGAAGTGGTGGACACGCGGCGATGATTGCCCACCGGCTTGGTGGACGCGCGGCGATGATTGCCCACCGGCTTGGTGGACGCGCGGCGATGATTGCCCACCGGCTTGTCGTTGCCGACCGGGGTCGGGTAGATTTGTTCCTCGGCTCATGCAATGGGCCTTTATGCCGCGCAGTTCGCCTAGCCAGCTTGCCAAGTCGTCAGGAGAAGTCGCCCTTGGCGAAGAACAAGCAAGATGCCATCATCATGGAGGGAACGGTCACCGAGTCCCTTCCCAACGCCATGTTCCGAGTGGAACTCGAGAACGGGCACAAAGTGCTCACCCACATCTCCGGGAAGATGCGGATGCACTACATCAGAATCCTCCCCGGCGACCGGGTCCAAGTGGAGTTGACTCCTTACGATCTCCAGCGGGGGCGGATCACCTACCGGTACAAGTAACCGGCGAGTACAACCAACAGCGAAAGGCATGTCGTGAAAGTCCGACCCAGCGTGAAAAAAATCTGCGACAAGTGCAGGGTCATACGCAGGCGCGGACGCGTACGGGTCATCTGCACCAACCCCCGCCACAAGCAGAGGCAGGGCTGAGCCATGGCCCGTATCGCCGGAGTGGACGTCCCCCGGGAGAAGCGCACCGTGGTCTCGCTGACCTACATATACGGCATCGGTCCGTCCCTGGCCCGCCAGGTGTGCGCCGAGACCGACATCGACGAGAACACCCGGCTGCGGGATCTCACCGACGAGGAGGTGGCCAAGCTGCGCAGTTGCATAGAGGGCAACCTGCGGGTGGAGGGGGATCTCCGCCGGGAGACCAGCCAGGACGTCAAGCGGAAAATGGAGATCGGCTGCTACCAGGGTCTGCGCCACCGGCGAGGACTCCCCGTGCGGGGCCAGCGCACCCACACCAACGCCCGCACTCGCAAGGGACCGAAAAAGACGATAGCCGGGAAGAAGAAGGTGATGAAGAAGTGAAGCGAGAAAGGAGTTCCCGCTAATGGCCAAGCCGTCAGCCGGAGGGCGCCGCCCCCGTCGCCGGGAGCGCAAGAACATCTCCTACGGGGTGGCTCACATAAAGAGCTCGTTCAACAACACCATCGTGACCATCGCCGACCAGCAGGGAAATGTCATCTCCTGGGCGTCGGCCGGCAACGTCGGTTTCAAGGGGTCCCGCAAGTCCACCCCGTTCGCGGCCCAGATGGCCGCCGAGCAAGCGGGCCGCAAGGCCATGGAGCACGGCATCCGCAAGGTGGATGTGGAGGTGCGCGGCCCGGGCTCGGGCCGCGAGACCGCCATCCGCTCGCTCCAGGGGGTGGGCATCGAGGTGACCGGCATCAAGGACGTCACTCCCATTCCTCACAACGGTTGCCGCCCGGTCAAGCGGCGGAGGGTCTGACCATGTCTCGTTACACCGGTCCGCGATCTCGGGTGTCCCGCCGTCTCGGCGTGAACGTCTGGGGCACCAAGGGGGAGACCATCGCCCTGGAGCGGCGTCCCTACCCGCCCGGCGAGCACGGGAGAACCCGGCGGCGGGGCAACGTCTCCGAGTACCTGCTCCAGCTCCAGGAGAAGCAGAAGGCCCGCTACACCTACGGGCTCAACGAGCGTCAGTTCCGCAATGTCTTCAAGGAGGCGGCCCGTCAAAAGGGGGTCACCGGTGAGAACATGCTGCGCTTTTTGGAACTGCGCCTCGACAACGTGGTGTACCGCCTCGGCTGGGCCGCCACCCGCCCCCAGGCCCGTCAGTTCGTCTCTCACGGCCACATAAACGTGAACGGTCGTCGGGTCAACATCCCCAGCTATCGCCTCCGCCCCGACGACGTCCTGTCGCTGCGGGACAAGGCCAGGGAGATGATCGTGGTGGGATGGAACCTCGATGTGCTGGATCGCGTCCCCCCGGCGTGGTTGAGTCGCAGCGACGACGGTTTCGAGGCCACCGTGCGAGACGCCCCGCTACGCGAGCAGATCGACGTGCCGGTGAGAGAGCAGCTCATCGTCGAGCTCTACAGCAAGTAGTGGCTCGGCCGCCTCGCCGTGCAGGACGACCGTGGAACCAAGTTGACAATCACCATTCCAAGAACTGAGGAATTCGGAACATGCTGGTAATGCAACGCCCCACCGTGGAACCCGTTACCGAACCGGAGGACAATCGCCAGAAATTTGCCGTCGGCCCGCTGGAGCCGGGGTTCGGACACACCCTCGGCAACTCCCTGCGTCGGGCCCTGCTGTCGTCGATACCGGGGGCCGCGGTCACCCAGGTCCGCTTCGACGACGCCCTCCACGAGTTCGACACGATCACCGGCGTGGCCGAGGACGTGACCGACATCATCTTGAACCTGAAGGATCTCATCCTGCGGTGTCACAGCGAGGAGCCGGTGGAGCTGCGCATCGATCAGCGGGATCCCGGCGAGATCACCGGGGCGAGTCTGGCCGTCAACCCCGATGTCGAGGTGCTCAACCCCGAACTGGTCATCGCCCGCCTGAACAACAAGGCCCGCCTGGCCATGGACATCACCGTTTCCCAGGGCCGGGGATACGTCTCGGCCGAGACCAACAAGTTGGACACCACCATCGGCGTCATCCCCATCGACTCGATCTTCTCCCCCGTGCGGCGGGTGGCCTACACCGTCGAACCCACCCGGGTGGAGCAGTCCACCGAGTTCGACCGCCTCGTACTGGACGTCGAGACCGACGGCTCCATCACTCCCAAGGATGCCCTGGCCTCGGCCGGGGCCACGCTCCGGACCCTCGTGCAGTTGGTGGAGGAGATGAGCGAGGCCCCCAAGGGGCTGAGCATGGCCGAGGCCGGCAGCGCCCCGGCCGGAGCCCCGGACCTGGATCTTCCCATCGAGGATCTGGAACTATCCGAACGACCCCGCAACTGCCTCAAACGAGCCCAGATCAACATGATCGGCGAGCTGCTGGCCCGCTCCGAGGACGAGCTGCTGGCCATCACCAACTTCGGCCAGAAATCCCTGGACGAGGTGAACGAAAAGCTGGACGAGCGGGGCTTGACCCTCGCCGGTCCTCACTCGTAGAACGGAAGGCCTCATGCCCGGACGACCACGAAAGGGGCCCCGATTCGGAGGCAGCTCACAGCATCAGAAGCTGATGATGGCCAACCTGGTGGCTTCGCTGATCGCCGCCGAGGCCATCACCACCACCGAGGCCCGGGCCAAGGCCATGCGACCGGTGGCCGAGAAGCTCATCACCAAGGCCAAGAAGGGCGGGCTGCACAACCACCGTCAGATTTTGGCCCAGTTGGCCGACCCGGAGATCGCCGACAAGCTCATGGTGGACATCGGCCCCCGCTACACCAACCGTTCCGGCGGCTATACCCGAATTCTCAAGCTGGGACCCCGCTACGGCGACAACGCCCCCATGGCTCGCATCGAGCTGGTCTGACCCGGCCCCGGACACCAGGATCGGCCGGGCCCGGCCGTGCGGATTCGAGCGACGGTGGCCTACCACGGCGGGGAGTTCCACGGATTCGCCCCCAATCAAGGGGTCCGCACCGTGGGTGGCGACCTGACCGAGGCCCTCACCCGGTGCCTTCGACAACCAGTGGTACTGACCTGTGCCGGCCGCACCGATACCGGGGTCCACGCGTGGGGACAGGTGATCGGCTTCGACGCCCCCGACGACACCGATCCGTCGGCAATCCGCACCGCAATGAACCGGATGCTGGCTCCCGCCATCGTGATTCGAGCCATCGAAACCGCCCCACCCGATTTCGATGCTCGTTTCGACGCCACCAGTCGCACCTACCGCTACACCGTTTTGAACCGGGAGGTGCCCGACCCGTTCTTGTCCACCACCGCGTGGCACCATCCCCGTCCGCTGGATCTGGACGACATGAACGTGGCCGCGGCCGCAATCGTGGGTCGTCACGACTTCTCCTCCTTCTGTCGGCGGCAGCACCTTGCCGACGGCCGGGAGAAATCCCGGATCCGCGTCGTCCACCGAGCCGAATGGGAAACCGCCGGCTTGGACATGGTGCGGTTCGAGATCGAAGCCTCCTCCTTCTGCCATCAGATGGTCCGCTCCATCACCGGCACTCTGGTGGACATAGGTGCCGGCCGCCGCCCTCCCGAAGCCATGGTCGCCATCCTCGCCGCCCGGGACCGCTCCGGTGTACCCAACCTGGCCCCACCCCACGGCCTCAGTCTGTGGTCGGTGTCCTACCGTTGACCGTTCGCCCCACCACCACCGGGCGAGGCGAGCAAATCCTCGGCCTCACCACCACCGGGTTGGATCACCGGGCGGGCCAGTTGTCACCCTCGCGATCGAGGCCGTATCATTGTTGGTTCCGGGATCGCATCTAAGGAAGGCCGATGCCCACCTACTCCCCGAAAACCAGAGACGTCGAACGCGCGTGGCACGTCGTGGATGCCGATGGTCTCGTCCTCGGCCGCATGGCCACCGAGGTGGCCCGGGTATTGCGAGGCAAGCACAAGCCCAGTTTCACCCCCCACCTCGACACCGGCGACCACGTGATCATCGTGAACGCCGAAAAAGTGGTGCTGACCGGCAACAAGGCCACCGGCAAGCAGGTGTACCGCCACTCCGGTTATCCCGGTGGCCTGAGGCAAACCAGTTTCGGACACCTACTGGAGACCCAGCCCGCCGAAGCCGTGCGGCGAACAGTGAAGGGGATGCTCCCCAAGAACCGCTTGGGCCGCCAGATGCTTCGCAAGCTCAAGGTCTACGCCGGGCCTCTCCATCCCCATCAGGCCCAGCAGCCCCAGACCCTGGAGATCGCCGGGGCCCGACGCCACATCGGAGACTCCTGATGACCACCCCCTTGATCCAAGCCACCGGTCGGCGCAAGCAGGCCGTCGCCCGGGTCCGATTCCGCCAAGGCACCGGCCAGGTGACCGTGAACGGTCGCCAGGCCGACGACTACTTCCCCTCCCGGAGCCACCGGATGGCGTTCATGGCCCCCCTCCGGCTCACCGGCACCGACGAGGTGTACGACATCGACGTGAGCATGCATGGCGGCGGGGCCAACGGCCAGGCCGGGGCCCTACGGCTCGGCATCGCTCGAGGGTTGGTGGCGATCGATCCCGAGTACCGGGAAACCCTCAAGCAGGCCGGATTCCTGACCCGGGACGACCGCAAGAAGGAGTCCAAGAAGTACGGCCTGAAGAAAGCCCGCAAGGCACCCCAGTACTCCAAGCGCTGAGCCTGCCTGGTGCTCGAGCAGGTGTTGCGGTTCGGAACTGACGGGGTTCGGGGTCGAGCCTACGAGGAACTCGGCCCCGACGACGTCACTCGACTGGCCCGGACGGTGGCCGAGGTTCTGGTGCCCACCGGACCGGTCGTCATCGGGCGCGACACCAGAGTCTCCAGCCCCGATTTCGTCGATGCCCTGATCACCGGGTTCGGTGCAGCCGGAGTCCCGACCCTGGACATGGGGGTGGTCCCCACCCCGGCGGTTGCCTGGGCCGGGGCCCGGCACCACACCCTGAGTGCCATGGTCTCGGCGTCGCACAACCCGTGGTACGACAACGGGGTCAAGTTGTTCGGCCCCGGAGGCGAGAAGCTGGGCGAGGAGCTTCAAGCCGCCCTGGAGTCGGCGCTGGCCGACAACGACCGCAGCTCGATGCCCACCCCGGCCGAGGCCCCTCGGGCGACCGACGCATCCGCATTGCTGCACGACTACCGGGACACCGTCGCCGCCACCGCCGACTTCGACGGCCGGGGACTCCATGTCGTGGTGGACGCGGCCCACGGTTCGGCCACCACCGCCCTGCCCGGCCCGCTGCGGGCCCATGGTGCAGCCGTCACCATGATCAACGCCGAGCCCGATGGTCACAACATCAATCTCCGGTGCGGCTCGACCCACCCGGAGGCAGTGGCTCGGGCGGTGCGCGAACACCAGGCCGACCTGGGGTTCGCCTTCGACGGCGACGCCGACCGGGTGTTGGCCGTGGATCACACCGGAGAGCTGGTCGACGGCGATCAGATCATCGCCATCTGCGCAATCGACCGTCACCGGCAGGGACGGCTTCCGGGCAGCACCGTGGTGGTTACGGTCATGACCAATCTGGGCTTCCACCGAGCCATGGATCGGCACGGCATCGAAGTGGTGACCACATCGGTGGGCGACCGCCATGTGTGGGCCGCCCTCCGAGAAGGCGATTGGGCTCTGGGCGGCGAGCAGTCGGGTCATGTGATCTTTCCTGGCCTCACCAGCACCGGCGACGGCCTGGTAACCGCTCTGCAACTCCTGGAGGTCGTCGCCCGTCGAGGTCTGTCCCTGCGGGACCTGGCCGCCCAAGCCATGACCAAGATGCCCCAGGTGCTCCATAACGTGGACATCGGCCCCGACCCGATGGACGAAAATCGCCTGTCGGTGGCGGTGACCGCCGCCGAGCGCACCCTCGGCTCCCAGGGCCGGATTCTGGTCCGCCCCTCGGGCACCGAACCCGTCCTGCGGATCATGGTCGAAGCCGGTACCCTCGAGACCGCCCGAGCCGTGGCCGCCGATGTGGTCACCGCTCTGGAGGCCTGAGTCCGCCATCCCCAGCAGCACACAATCGGACAGGCCGACCACTAACCTGGGGAGAGATGTGCGGCATAGTCGCGGTGGTCCAGCGCCGATCCCGGCGCGTCCCCCCGACCTCGGCCGAGGTTCTCGGTCTTTTGCGTCCGGTGGTCGTGTCCCTGCGCGCCCTGGACGGGACCGACGATCCGGTGGCGCGGATGGGCGCGGCCGCCGACGACCTGTCCCGGGTCGATCGTCTCCTTAGGGGCACCGCCGGTCTTCGAGTGTTGCTGGGCGAGAAATCCCTGCGAACCACCATCCGCGCCGTGCTGAACGAGATCGACGGGCTGATCACCGCTCTGGAGACCGACCTCGACCAATCCACCGGCGACCTGGACACCGAGGCGGTGAACGCCGTTCTGGTGCGAATGAAGGACGCGGTCTGGGCCATGGGCAATGATCGACTGGGCACCGCCGAAGCACTCGCCTCGTTGGCCGGCCCGGGAGCCGGCGAGGCTGCGCTGACCGCATACGGCTCGATACAGATAGCCCTGTCGGCCCTCGACCGCCTGGAGGTACGGGGCCGGGACTCGGCGGGTCTTCATGTTCTGGTCAGCGGTCATGGTCTCGACCTCGCAGAACCGGCGGTGGTCGCGGCCCTGGCCGAGCGGGCCGCCGATCCCTTGTTCCGTACCGGCTCGGTGCGATGGGCCGACAACTGCCTTGGCTTCGTGTACAAGGCCGCGGCCGAGATCGGCGAGTTGGGCGACAACACCGCCGCCCTGCGAGCCGCCATCGCCGCCGACGAGCTGCTGGCCGCGGCCCTGAGAACCGACGGGGCCGAGGCGGTCGTCATCGGACACACCCGTTGGGCCAGCGTGGGCACGATCAACGAGGCCAACGCCCATCCTCTCAACTCCGAGGTGATCGGACACCGGGATCGGCCCTACACCGTGGGGGCCCTCAACGGCGATGTGGACAACTACACCGATCTCATTGCCGGCCACGGCCTGTTCCTCGACCCGGGCATCACCACCGATGCCAAAGTCATCCCCACCCTCTGGTCGGCCCACCTGGCCGGCCCGACCGACCCCGACCCCGCCATGGAGGCCCTCCGCCCGACCGACCCCGACCCCGCCATGGAGGCCCTCCGCCCGACCGACCCCGACCCCGCCGTGGAGGCCCTCCGCCCGACCGACCCCGACCCCGCCGTGGAGGCCTTCCACCGCACGGTTGTCGATCTGGATGGTTCGGTGGCCATCGTCGGGCAGGCTGCGACCAACCCCGGCCGGCTCCTACTGGCCCTGCGGGGCAGCGGCCAAGCCCTGTACATCGGAGAAGCCGAGGACGCCTACGTGGTGGCCAGCGAGCCCTACGGCCTGGTGGAACAGGCCGGACGCTACCTACGCATGGACGGCGAGACCCCTTCCGACCAAGAGAACCCAACCGCCGGCCGGGGGCAGGTGGTGGCGCTGGACCGCGACCACGCCGGTGACCTGACCTCGATCCGACGACTTTCCTACGACAAGACACCGCTGCCCGTCACCAGCGCCGACGTCGTGGATGCCGAGATAACCACTCGTGACGTGGATCGTCGAGGCTTTCGCCACTTCCTGCTGAAGGAGATTTCCGAGTCCCCCGAGTCGTTCCACAAGACCCTCCGAGGCCGGATTGTCGTCTCGGGGGACGACCGGGACCTAGCCGTCAAACTCGGCCCCGAGACTCTGCCCGACCATCTGATGCAGAAGCTGGCCACCGGCAGGATCACCGACATCGTCGTGATCGGCCAGGGCACCGCGGCGGTGGCCGCCCACGGCTTGGCCCATTTCCTGCGTCAGGAACTACCCGGCCGACCCATCAGCTCCGTGCCCGCCACCGAGCTGTCGGGGTTCGGGATGCAACCCGACATGACCAGCACCCTGGTTGTTGCCATCAGCCAGTCGGGAACCACCACCGACACCAACCGCACGGTCGATCTGGTGCGACGGAGGGGGGCGGCGGTGATCGCCATCGTCAACCGGCGTTCCAGCGATCTGTGCGAAAAGGCCGATGGGGTCCTCCACACCTCCGACGGCCGGGACGTGGAGATGAGCGTGGCGTCCACCAAGGCGTTCTACGCCCAGGTGGCCGCCGGGGTGCTGCTGGCCGTGGCCCTGGCCGACGTCATCCGCGGCAACCCTCCGGTCGATCCCGACCACCGGGACCGCCGCCACCGGCTTCTCAGCGCGCTCCGCGACCTCCCCGCGGCCATGGCCGAGGTGCTGGACCTCCGCAGCCGAATCGCGGACGTCGTTCGCCGTCACGCCCTCGGTCGAACCCACTGGGCGGTGGCGGGCAACGGGCTCAACCGGGTGGCCGCCGAGGAGATCCGCATCAAACTCTCGGAGCTGTGCTACCGATCCATTTCCTGCGACACCACCGAGGACAAGAAGCACATCGACCTGTCCTCCGAGCCGCTGATTCTGGTGTGCGCCACCGGACTGCTCGACTCCACTGCCGACGACGTGGCCAAGGAAGTGGCCATCTTCCGAGCCCACAAGGCTGCTCCCATCGTCGTCACCACCGACACCGGGAATCGTTTCGACGCCGCGACCGAGGTGATAATCACCCCGACCATCGCCGCACCCGAATTGACCTTCGTGCTGGCGGCCATGGTGGGTCATCTGTTCGGTTACGAGTCGGCCCTGGCCATAGACGAGTTGGCCCAACCGCTGCGAGAGACCCGCACGATCATCGAAGCCGAGATGGCCGCGGCCAACTCCGGCGATGCCGACATCGACAGCCAGCAGATACTGGTCGGGTTGCGCCCCCGGTTCACCCCCGCCGCCCAGCAGTTCTTCGATGATCTGCGCCGGGGCCGCTACAACGGATGCCTGGAGGCCGGTACTGCGGCCGAGGTGGCCTCCATGTACCGGTACGCGTTGGGCATGACCCCGCTGGACGCCTACCAGTTGGAACAGGGTCGGGTGGGCACGCCGGCGGTGATACTGGAGGACCTAACCACCATGCTCACCGTGGCCATCGGCGAGCTGACCCGCCCGGTGGACGCCATCCGCCATCAGGCCAAGACCGTGACCGTGGGCATTTCCCGAGCCGAGGAATCGGTGACCGTGGGTATTTCCCGAGCCGAGGAATCGCTGCTGGAGCCACCCCTGGTTCAAGCAGCCCTCAACGCCGGTGCTCCTCGCCACCAACTCAGTTACCGGACGCTGCGCACGCTGACCGCCCTTGATCCTGCGGTGGCCGAGATCACCGGTTTCATCCGCTACGGCATAAACGGCGACCCCGAGACGGTCGGCAGCACCATACATGTGCTGGCCCGGGGCGGGATCACAATGGCCATGGCCTCCCGGGCCGACCGGGATCCGACCTTGCGGGGCAGCAAGCACCTGGTGGCAACCGAACGGCAGGTTCGGGCGACCCGAGGTCGTTCCGATGGGCGGACGATCGTGCTCGTCCCCGAGGTCGAGAACCGCCGAACCATCGGGATCACCCTGTTGCACGTGCGGTTCCAACCCAGCCTCACGCCCGAGGTCGCCCAACGGGTGCTGGAGGGCTACCGGAACCGGTTCGCCGCCCTGCACGACGAGGTCACCGAGACCGAACCCGACTTCCACCCGGACCGATTGGGCGACATCAGCACCGAGGACCTTCTGTTGGAGCCGGTTACCGAACTGGCCGACCGCTGGCGCTCGGGTTCCCCCGTGTCCAGGGAGGCCCTGTTGGAGCCGGTTACCGAACTGGCCGACCGCCGCCGGGCATGATCCCCATGGTCACCCCAACCGAGATGGCCACTCGTGGGCGATCCCGACCCCAGCAGGCATGATCCCCATAGTCACCCCAACCGAAATGGCCGCAATCGACATGGCCGCAACCGAGCCGGTCGAGGAGCTGATCGAGAGGGCCGGGGCCGCGCTGGCCCGAGTCGCCCTCCACATGTTGGGCGGAGGCTACGGCCGACGGGTGACCGTGGTGGCCGGCAAGGGCAACAACGGTGCCGACGGAACAGCGGCCGCCCGCCGATTGCGGAACCGAGGCGTCCGGGTGACGGTGGTCGAACCCACCGCCCGGCCCGAGGCTCCACCCCCCGCCCACTTGGTGATCGATGCCGCCTACGGCACCGGCTTGGGACGGCCCTACCACCCCCCTCGCATCCCGGTCCATCCCGACCGGCCCGACCGGCCCGCTCCCGTGCTGGCCGCCGATATTCCCTCAGGAGTACACGGGTTGACCGGGGAGATCCAGGGCGAGCCCTGGGCCGCGGATCGAACGGTCACGTTCGGCGCACTCAAACCCGGGCTCGTCCTCCACCCCGGCACTCGGTACTGCGGGGAGATCACCGTGGCTCCCATCGGCCTCGATGCCTCGTCCGCCCATGCCCATCTGATCACCCCCGCCGATGCCAACCGCTGGCTACCCATCCGAGCACCCACGGCCCACAAATGGCAGACCGCCTGCTGGGTCATTGCCGGATCACCGGGTATGACCGGTGCAGCCCACCTGGTTGCCGCTGCGGCGATGAGGACCGGATCGGGCTACGTCAGGCTGAGCACCCCCGGCCTCGACCACGATCCCACCGCTCCCGTCGAGGCCGTCGGCCATCCGCTACCGGCCGGCAATTGGGCCGCATCGGTGATCGCCGACGATCCGTCCCGGTTCCGAGCGGCGGTGGTCGGGCCCGGACTGGGCCGACAACCGGACACCGTTCGGGCCGTTCGGGATCTGGTTGCCGGTACGGCTCTGCCCCTGGTGATCGATGGTGACGGCCTGTTCGCCCTGGGCCCCGAGGCCGCGGGAATACTTGCCCGCCGCCCTTCAACCACCGTTATCACCCCCCACGACGGTGAGTTTCGGGCTCTCGCCGGAACCGATCCGGGGGTCGATCGCTTCGCCGCCGCCCGCTCGCTGGCCACCGCCACCGGGGCCCATGTTCTGCTCAAGGGCCCCACCACCGTGGTGGCCGGCCCGGACGGCACCGCGTTGGCCATTACCAGCGGTGATACCCGGCTGGCCACCGCCGGAACCGGCGACGTGCTGGCGGGCATGATCGGCGGCCTGCTCAGCGTCGGGGTGGAACCCATGAACGCGGCAGCGACCGCGGCCTGGCTCCACGGACAGGCGGCCGGCACCCTTCCCCCCGGAGCAATGGTGGCGTCCGACCTGCTCCCGGCCCTGCCCCGAGCATGGGAAGCAGCCTCGAAACCCCCGCCCGAATCAGCCCCCCAAAGCGTGAGGCCCGGACCATGAGACCCCCAGCACCAGCCCCCCAAAGCGTGAGGCCCGGACCATGAGACCGACTTGGGCCGATGTCAATCTCGCGGCAATTGCCCACAACGTGGGGCTGCTGGTCGAACATGTCCATCCTGCCAAATTGTGCGCGGTGGTCAAGGCCGATGCCTACGGGCACGGCATGATCCCAGTGGCCAGGACCGCAGTGGAAGCGGGCACCGACATGCTGGCGGTGGCCCTGGTGGACGAGGGTCGCCGCCTCCGGGAAGCCGGAATCGAGACCCCCGTTCTGCTACTGTCCGAGCCCCGGCCCCGCGAGTTCGCCGAGGTGGTCGAACACCGGCTCGTCCCCACCGTGTACCAGGGCGAGGGGTTGGCGGCCGCGGCGGCCGCGGCCGGTGCCGCCGGGGTGCGCCTTCCCGTCCATCTGAAGGTTGACACCGGCATGGCCCGAGTCGGTACCAGCCCGGCCGAGGTGATGATGCTGGCCGATGCCATTGCCGAGCGCGACACCCTGGAACTGGCCGGGGTGTGGACCCATTGCCCAGTGGCCGACGATCTCGCCAATCCGTTCACCTCCTACCAGATCGAACAGTTCAACCATCTGCTGTCCCGACTTCGGGCCGCCGACCATCACGGCTTCTGCCGCCACATGGCCAACTCGGCGGTGGCCATGGCTCATTCGGGCGGCCACTTCGACATGGTGCGCTGCGGCATTGCCCTGTACGGCATCGCCCCCTCGGAGACCATGACCGACTGCCTACCCCTTCAACCGGCCATGACCATTCGCTCCGAGGTGGCCATGGTGAAGACCATTGCCGCGGGCACTCCGGTGTCCTACGGCCATCACTACACCGCGGCGACCGACACCCAACTGGCCACCGTCCCCATCGGCTATGCCGATGGCTGGCCGAGACGACTGGGCCTGTGCCGGGGCGAGGTGTTGATCGGCGGCCGCCGTCGGACCATCGCCGGAGCGGTGACCATGGACCAACTCATGGTGGACTGCGGTCTCGACCACCCGGTATCGACCGGCGACGAGGTGATCCTGCTGGGCCGCCAGGGTGACGAAAAGATCACCGCCGGCGAGATCGCCCACCACCTCGACACCATTGCCTACGAGATCGTCTGCCGCCTCGGCCGCCGCGTCCCCCTGCGCTACCACTGAGATCGACCCCTCCCGGCCACCACAAGACCGTCCTCAACAGGCCGAACCCCACCAGCTACCAGCCACCCGCCAACCGCTACCTCTGCGGCACCATCACCCACCACCCGCCAACCGCTACCGCTACGGTATTCCTACCACCCGCCAACCGCTACCGCGACGGCACCATCACCCACCACCCCGCCGGTCGCCCGCCAACCGCTACCGAGGCGGCACCATCACCCACCACCCCGCCGGTCGCCCGCCAACCGCTACCGCGACGGTATTCCCACCGTGTAGTCAGGATTGGTCTCATCGAGTATCGACCGGGTTCGAGCGGAGATACGCTCCTTGAACTCGGGGTGGGGGAAGATCCAGAACTTGTCGTTGCGCACCGCATCGAACACCAGCTCGGGGATCACCTCGGGGTCGGTGCCCTCGTCGATGGTGGCGACCAAGGTGCTGTGGAAGGCGGCGGCTTCGGCATCGGCCGAGGAGGGTCCGCAGGTGTCCTCGTAGGTATCGGGACGGTTGCGCTCGGAACGGAAGATGCCGGTGGCCACCGGGCCGGGGCACAGGCACGAAACCCCGATGGGAGCCCCGATCATGTCCAATTCCCGATGCAGCGACTCGGCTATGGCCACCGCGCCGTACTTGGAAGTCGTGTAGGGACCGAGCAACCCCCCCGAAGTGAGACCACCGACGGAGGCGGTGATCACCACGTGCCCCGGCTCGCCCGCCTCCAGCATTCGGGGCACGAAGCTGCGGACACCGTGGATCACCCCCCACAGATTCACGTCCAGAACCCAGCGCCAGTCGTCCACGGTGTTCTCCCAGGTGAAGCCGCCGGTCAGCACCCCGGCGTTGAGATGCACCAGGTGGACGGCACCGAACCGCTCCAGCGCGGCGGTGGCCAACATCTCGTTGGCATCGGGACTGGTCACATCGGTGAGCATGAGCTGGGCGTTCTCCAAACCGGCCACCGTTTCGGCCAGCCCGGCCTCGTCGATGTCGCCGGCCAGCACATGCATCTGCTCGGCGGCGGCCTTGCGCACCATGGCCCGACCCATGCCGCTGGCCGCTCCGGTGACGACCGCTACCTTTCCGGCCAAATCCTTCATCTCAACCCCCTCATCAGCAGGTGCGGTGCCCACCCCAAACATGCCGGACCCTCCACACCCAGATGGCGTTCCCACCCCAAACATGCCGGAACCTCCACACCCAGATGGCGTTCCCACCCCAAACATGCCGGAACCTCCACACCCAGGTGCGGTGCCCACCCCAAAGCCGTTGTTCTGCCGACCAGATCATTCATCTTGAACCCCCTTGGTGGTCGTGCGGACGACCCCCATCATTGCGCACCGAGCGGATGGCTGCCTCCACGGCGGCCGCGGCCATTAGACGCACCAGTCCGACGTCGGTCTCCACCCGACCGGTTGCCCCCACCACCAGCGCGTCCCCGTCCCCATCGGTATGAGCCGGCCATAACGCCCGAGCCATCCCACCATGGCCGCTACGAGCCACCCGAAAACAACCCAGCTTGTCCAACCTGGCGTTGGTTACCACCACCCCGATGGTGGTGCTCATCGGGGCCCGCGGGTCGGGGGGATCACCCCCGATGGTGGTGCTCATCGGGGCCCGCGGGTCGGGGGGATCACCCCCAATAGCCGTGCTCATCGGGGCCCGCGGGTCGGGGGGATCACCAAACGGATCGGCGGTTTCGTGTACGTAAGTGCCTTGCACCAGGGAATCGACCATGGTGCCGTCGTTGATACCCCCCGAGGCATTCACCGCCAACAATGCCCCCACTTCCACGTCGCCCACCTGAATCCGAGTGCCCACCAGCCCGCCGGGCTCTCGGTGGTCCGCCCCCTGCCACTTGTTGATGGTTGCCCCCGTGCCCGCCCCCACCCGTCCCAGGGCAGGAAACCGATCGTGGGCCGCTTGGGCCGCGGCGTAGCCCGCCTCGGGTCCGGGTCGTACCGAACCGTCGCCCTCGGTCAGGTCGTACAACGACATTCCCACCACTATGGGGACTCGACCACCCCGGGTGGCGAACCCCCGGCCCCGCTCCTCGCACCATCGCATCACCCCGTCCGCCGCGGCCAGCCCGAACGCCGATCCCCCCGACAGCACCACCGCGTCCACCCACTCCACCGTTCGCTCCGGGGCCAACAGAGCGAAGTCCCGGGTGGCCGGTGCGCCCCCGCGGATCTCCCCCGAGGCCGTGGTCCCCTCGGGGAACACCACCGCCGTACATCCGGTCCGGGCCGACTCGTCGGTCCAGTGCCCTACCATCACCCCGCTGCCGACCCCCAACATCACCACCGACGGTATCGCACCCGGCAAACAGCAGCATCAACCTCCCAAAAGGGGCGTATTCTTGACTCGTGCCATTGACTTTGGCTGAGGTTGCCGGCGAGGCTGCCGATTGCACCCGGTGCGAGCTGGCTCGAGGACGGACGCAAGTGGTGTTCGGCATGGGCAATCCCGATGCCGACCTCATGTTCGTCGGTGAGGGGCCCGGAGCCGAGGAGGACAAGCAGGGCCTGCCCTTCGTGGGTCGCTCGGGCAAACTGCTGGATCGGTTGATGGCCGAGGAGATGGGGCTGACCCGCGATCTGTGCTACATCGCCAACGTGGTGAAGTGCCGCCCGCCCGACAACCGGGACCCGAAACCCGAGGAAGTGGCCGCCTGCCGGCCATGGCTGGAGCACCAGATCCAGCTCATTGCCCCGAGGGTCGTCGTCACCCTCGGCAACTTCTCCTCCAAACTGCTGCTGGACACCGGCACCGGCATAACCAAGCTGCGGGGTCGGAGCTACCCCATGAACAACGCCGACGCGGTGATCGTCCCCACGTACCACCCGGCGGCCGTTCTGCGGGGCGGTGGTCTGCAAGAAGCCCAGATGCGCTCCGACCTCATCAGGGCCCGCATGGCGATCTCCGAATGATCGAGGCCCGCACCCGCTCCCCGGAGGACACTCGGCGTCTGGCCGCAGCCCTGGCCGAGCTGGCCCAACCGGGTGATCTGCTGCTGCTGGTGGGTGACCTGGGTGCGGGCAAGACCACCTTCGCCCAGGGGTTCGCCGGGGCCCTGGGGATCAGCGAACCGGTCACCAGCCCCACGTTCACATTGGCCCGGGAGTACCACGGGCGACTGCTGCTGCATCACCTGGACGTCTTCCGGCTCGACCAGCTCACCGAGGTACTGGATCTGGGCCTGCCCGAACTGCTCGACAGCAACGGGGTGATACTCATCGAGTGGGGCAACATGATCCGTCAAGCTCTGCCCAACCACTATCTCGAAGTGGCGCTGACCTTCGTTCACGACTCGGAGGTTCACGACTCGGACGGTTTTTTTGATGAGCGGGTGGTGAGCTTGAACCCGGTGGGGTCTCATTGGCATACCCGAACCGACCGATTGATCGCCGCCCTCGGCCAGTGGATGGAACCCCCACCATGCTGATCCAAAGAACAACCCCCCTCGGCCAGTGGATGGAACCCCCACCATGCTGATCCTGGGGCTCGAATCGGCCACCAATCAGGTGGGTTGCGCCCTGGGGGGACACGAGGGAGTGCTGGCTTCGGCCCACAGCGCCCGTGGTCGTCGCCACGCCGAAACCATCGTTCCCCAGATCCAGTTCGTGGCTCACCAGGCTCGCATAGAGCTGCGGGACGTGAGCTGCGTGGCCGTCGATCTCGGACCCGGCTTGTACACCGGCCTGCGAGTGGGCATATCCAGCGCCATGGCCATGGCCTACGCCCTGGGGGTGCCGATGATCGGCGTTTCCAGCCTCGACCTGCTGGCCTTCGCCGTCCGCCACACCAATCGACTGATCGTGGCCGCCATCGATGCCCGCCGCCACGAACTCTTCTACGCCTTCTATCGCCAGGTACCCGGTGGGGTGCAGCGGGTGTCCCCGGCCGAAGTGGGCACTCCGCCACCATCACGACATCCCGGTGGACCGGGGGTGCAGCGGGTGTCCCCGGCCGAGGTGGGCACTCCCGACGATCTCGCCTCCCAGTTGCTGGCGGCCGGCGAAGAGGTGCTGCTGGTGGGCGACGGTGCTCACCGCTATGGAGAGGTGTTCTCCCAACTCCAGAAGATTTATATCGCCGGACAGGATCTGGCCCACCCCTCGGCGGCCTCGCTGGTTCAACTGGCCCATGCCCGGGCACTGCGGGAGGAGTTCGTCAAACCGTGGGAGCTTCGACCCATCTACCTGCGGGTTCCCGATGCCGATGTCAACTGGAAGACCCGGCACTCACGATGACCCGCTCCCCGACCACCGACGTTGCCCCCACCACCACCGAACCTCCGACCACCGACGCTGATCCGACCACCACCGAACCCCCGGAGCGACCCCCCGAGGCTCGGATCGTCGAAACTCGACACCAGCACCCCGAAGCCCGAGTCGTCGGACACATCGCGATTAAGCCTATGAGGTCGATCCATCTCAACCGGGTTCTGTCCATCGATGCCCGGTGCTATCCGACTCCCTGGACCCGGGACGCCTACGAAGCCGAATTGTCGCTCGGCAGCGACCGGCTCTACCTGGTGGCCCAACTGCTCGACAACCACCACCCCCCGGTAAGCCACCTCGAGGCCCCTGGTGCCGAGCCGAGTTGGGGGCCGGCTGCCCGCCTATCGCCCTCGGCCCCGGTAAGTCACCTTCAGGCCCCTGGTGCCGAGCCGGCACCTCGACCGGTCAACAACCACCGCCCCCCGGTCATCGGCTACGGCGGAGCCGCCTTCGAGAAAGGTAGCGCCCACATAACCACGCTGGCGGTGGACCCCGATCATCGAGGCCGAGGCATCGGGGCTCGACTCCTGCTGGCCCTGACCCTGGCCGCTCGCCGCCGTCGAACCAGCCTGACCCTCGAAGTGGCCTCCGACAACCTCGCCGCCCACGCCCTCTACCGCCGTTTCGGGCTCGCTCCGGTGGGCATCCGCCGGGGCTACTACACCGGCCTGGGCTACACCGGCCTGGGCCTGTCGCCCGACGCGATCGTGATGCGAGCCGATGGCATCCACAAGCCCGACTACGCCCACCGCCTCGTCGGGATCGCGATAGAACTGGACTGCGCATAACCGCTCCGCACCCTGAGCCCCCGACCGATCTCATCAGAGCCGCGATGGGAGCTGTCTACGTAACACCACCAATCACTCCGATCAGGACATACGTGACAAATATTGGGGAGTTGTGTACGTGATGCCACCAATTGCCCGGAGCAGGAAGAACCCGGCGGCTGACAGTGCCGGACATCCAGTAGTTCCTCAGCACTGCCAGACGACCACGCACGCTTCCCAAAAGACATCTGTGCCTGGTTCTCTTCGTCCGACCTTTTCCTATAAAGACTGATGGTATCGCAATACTTATTGTTAGTGTGGCGTCGTGGCTGTTCTGGTCGATCCTGTGGATGTTCCGACGGCGGCGAAGATGCTGGGCGTCTCGCAGACGAGGGTGAAGAATCTGATCGCCGACCATCACCTACCCGCGGTCAAGCTCGGCAACGTGTGGGCCATCCCTTACGGCAACGTGGTGGCCAGGCTGGACATGAACTTCCCGTCCACCCGCCCCTACACACCCGAGAGAGCGTGGCGGGCGATCAACACCGGCGAGGTTGACGTCCGGGACGGGGTGAGGTACCGGCAACGGGGCCGTCCGACGAGGTGGTACAGAGGCACAGGGGTCCCCGCCGAGGTGGTCGGTGAACTAGGAGGGATGCTGAGCGGCAATCCGGCCTCTGCGGAACTGCTCGAACGGATCGCCCCTTTTCACGACGTCGGCGTTCCAAAGCTCGGATTCGAGCACGACGCCTACGTACCACGCTCCAAGCATGTCGAAGCCCTTGCTGCTCACACGCAGGTCGATAACGATGTCCGCGTCGGTCGTTTCCCTTGTCATCGCATCGGGTTGTCCCGCTGCGTACACCGCAACCATCTGACCGCCTATGAGGATCCAGTCGCTCCCCAGATGCGGTGCCAACTCAAGGAGCGCTCGCCAACTGTCCCGCGCTCCGCGACCGTGAGCGGTTATCAGCACCTTAGGCGGCATCGAGTATCTGCTCCTTGTGGCGCATGAGCGCCCACGCGGCATCCCGGTTGCGGGCACCGGAACAGGGCATCAGGTCCAGAGCTACCGCCGCCAACGGTGCCAGCAACAGGCCGGGATACTCCACCGACGGCGCGGCGCAGGAAACGGCGATGTCCCAAACGTCGTCGTTCACGAACCGGATGACCGTCGATCCCTGGGTGCTCATCACCCAGCCGGTCGAATCGACCAACTCCCGATGCTTGGAGCACGGTAAGTAGACGTCGTGCTCGACACCGAGCGTCGGAACGCCGATGTCGTGAAATGGGGCGATCCGTTCGAGCAGTTCCGCCGAGGCGGGATTGCCGCTCAGCATTCCTCCTAGTTCGCCGACCACCTCGTCGGGCACCCCCGTGCCTCTGTACCACCTCGTCGGACGGCCCCGCCGTCGATATCTCACTCCGTCCCGGACAGCGACCTCGGCGGTGTTGATCGTCTGCCACGTTCTCTCGGGTGCGTAGGGGCGGGTGGACGGGAAGTCCATGTCTAGCCTGGCCAGGATGTTGCCGTGAGGGATGGCCCACACGTGGCCAATTTTGATGGCAGGCAGGTGGTGGTCGGCGATCAGATTCTTCACCCTCGTCTGCGAGATGCCCAGCATCTCCGCCGCCGTCGGGACATCTACCGGGTTGATCAGGACTGCCACGACACCATACTAACAATAAGTATTGCGAGATTGTCAATGTTTTTGATTGGTGGCGATTTCACCGACATCACCAGAGGCACATGTTCACGACCCATGCCTTCGGACATCCACGCAGGAAGCTGCGCAGCACCCTGCTTGCTTCGCTCAATCGTTCGGTTGGAACAATTCGTGAAACAACGTCTTCGACTTGTTTGACGGGTATGGCCTTGCCTTCTTCGAGCATCTTTTTTGCCCATTCCTGGGTGGACACGAGCGAATCGACGAGGAAGACACGTTTTCCGTGTTCCCATGCGAGGCGGGCCTGCATCTTCGCCCCGGATGTTTTTGACGCTTCGATGACCACTGTTCCCTGGCTGATCCCGGAGGTGACCTCGTTGCGTTTTTTGAACATCCACTTCTTCGGTTCGGCGGTCGGCAGGAACTGAGACACGACCAGCCCTCCTCCGGCGATAATTTCCTCGGCCAACTCGCCGTTCGACGAGGGGTTCGGGTTCCTACCACGGCGACGCTTCGGGCGTCTGCCTCCGCATCGAACTTCCCCCGGTAGAAAAGAAACGGCGGCAGGTTGAAGACGAACCCAAGATTCAGCGGATAGTCCTCGTCCAACACGGTGGTCAGCCTCGCCCCCACCTCCCTCGCGGCGGCCAACTCCACATCGGCCCTCTCGTATGCCGCATCCCATTGAGCGTCCGAAGCCACTCGCAGCACCCAAGCCGTGCGGTCGGCGCGAGCCCCACGCTCGACGACATCACCGTTTCGCAGCCCATCGAGAGATTCGTCCCGATGAGCATGGCGAGCGATCACACCCCAGTCGCACCGATCATCGCCCACCACCACTCCGCACATCGCCAACAATTCACGACGCAAGGTTGGCGCAAGACGCGCAGACACGTCATTCATTGTCCACGTCTGATTCCCTTGGTATTCTTTTGTGCCCAAGATCGAGACTTTCCCAATCTGTTGCCAATTTCTTTATGTGTTAGTCCAGAACGCCGCAACTTAGCAGCTTTGGCAGTCAAATTATCTCTTTGTGATTGCCTCGACCTAGAAGGGGAGATGGATGGTTTTAGCTTGTCGTGGTCTATTTTCAATCTATCGGGAGGGCGTTCATGGTCTGGTATCAACAAGTCGAGAATTTCTTTGGACTCGAATAAACCACGACCTTTGTACTTCCCTTTTGTCGGTTCGATAATCCCCGAATCTGCTAGTTGACGCACAGCACGATAAGCTGTTTTCGATGGGATTGACGCCTTAGTAGCAATGTCATCTACAGTAAACACAGGCAGACTCGGAAGCACGTTGAGTATCTTATGAATCGCTGAGTGTTTACGTCTGCTAGACGACTGTTTTTGCCAGTTAGCACTGATAACAGCTATCTCCTGCATTAATCGTTTTGCATATATGCACGACTGTGCAGCAACGTCAGAAAAAAGCAGTACCACTTCGTCGAAAGACTCTGCTTGCGGGTCATCTCCAGTGATGTCTTCATAACGCGTCTTGTTCAGAGCAGCTATGTACTCTGTTCTGCGGGTCGCGAGCACAGCACTCATCGGAGCTATGATGCGTTGCGTCAATCCACGTGAGCATAGAATCGTTTGGATAAGTGCTCTACCCGTGCGCCCATTACCGTCACGAAATGGATGGATGGATTCAAACTGAGCATGAGCCACGGCTGCTATTACTACGGGGTGATGTGTCGATTCATTGACATAGTTCAGCAGGTCGTCCAAAAGTTCCGGTACAGAATCTGGTGGGGGTGCTACATATGCAGGAGGCGGATAGCCTCCAAGAACACCTCCAACATGAACCCAGCCTGGCCGCAACTCTCCACCGATTTCTGGTCTGCCAGTATGTTTCATAAGCATCTGGTGAAGATCCAACAAGTCATGCATGGACAACGGAATGCTCTGCTTGCCCAAAGCAACGGCCAACTCGGTGGATCTGACATTCCCAAGTGCTTCCAATGCCGACCGATCAGAACCTTGGTATCCACCTTTGGATGCGGCTTCCAGCCTCGCCACTCTTCGCAGCGACGGGCTCACCCCTTCGATGGTGCTGCTTCCTATGCTCTCGGACCTTCCCAAGAGCCATCCAAGACTACTTGCCGAGTCTCCATGCAAATCGTCAAGGGATCGAAGAGCGTTTTCTGCCTCTATTGCGATGATGTCCCAGTGTGGAAGTTGCCGGAAACCAGGCGAGCAGAGCAGATCCGGTCGATATGCTCTGAACACTCCAAGCGGCAGATCTGACTTGCGGGCGGCAGATCTGGACCAAGTGTGGACAGGGATGTGCTCCGATTCCAGATTATGCGTCTCCCAGTTACCCATGAGCTACCACTGTAGTCCAAAGTGAGAAAAGTGGTACTACTTTTCTCACTTTCTCTCCACACCGGGCCGGTGGGTCACGTCCAGAACGAACCCCCCGGTGCCGCACCCATCCTCGGACCTCCCGTCTCTCCCCTTTCCCGCATCATAAAACACTTCGAGCAGGCGAACCCCACCAATACTCATGCCGCTGCGCCCCACACCCGCCGCACCCCAGCCTCAGACCGAGCCGACGAGGCGAAAGTCGAGCGCGAGCGGATGCGCTCCCGACCTTCCGCTTCCTTTCGGAGTGCGCGCGGTGATCGACGCGAGCCGGTCGCGAGAGCCGAGGCCGACCCACGAGCCGCGCTGCCGCCGAAAAAGATGAAGGTCGAAGTCGAGCCTGTCGCACCACTACCACCCCTCCGGGGAATGTCCCACCCAACCGCTCGCGACACGTTCGTGGCAGATTCACCCCGTTCCGTCGGGTTCCCACAAAATTTTTTGCCGCCCCTCGACCCACCATCGGAGAAGTTCCCGTGCATGCCTCGCCTCGGTCTCCTCCGTCCTCTCCGACCTCTGCCCGCGGTCGCGGTCACCCCGCCGAGAGGATCAAGACCGCAGCGAACGCTACTAACCCGTCCGGCGCGCGAACATCGGGGAGAACCGTTCCGCTCTGGTCGTCGCATAGTCGCTGTTCACGGGCGTGACCCGCGGTTTCATCGTCGGCGAAGTTGTCCGCGGTCACCGTTGACCAGCGACGGGATCAGGGTCGGTCGGCGGCGAGGGTGTTCTTGGGCAGCGTTGACCAGCGACGGGATCGAGGTCGGTCGGCGGCGACACTGTAGAGGTCGAGATCGTCCTTGTTTGACGTGGGTTCGGATGGGGTAGTAGAAATCCTGCTGGTGCCGCCCGTAGGCGTGGCTGGCGCAGCAGACCTGGAGGGGGAGCCGCGATGACCGAGAGAGAGAGAGAGAGAGAGAGAGAGATTTAAGCGGCGGTGAGGCGAATTTTCTCAACCGCACTCTTTGGATAGAGGACAATCTGAAGGTCCTGCGTGGCATCAATAGTGGTTGTGTGGATTTGGTGGTCACGGATCCGCCGTTCAACAGCAAGCGGATGTGGAACGCTCCGTTGGGGTCCGAGTCGGTGGGGGCACGGTTCGATGATGTTTGGAGCATGGATGCCGTGAAAGAGGATTGGGTGGAGATGCAGGAGGTGGCGGATCCCGCTTTGTTTCACACCGTGGTGGGAGCGGGGCGTTCCGCCGGGGAGCCGATGCAGGCGTACTTGTCGTTCATGGCGGTGCGGCTGGTCGAGATGCATCGAGTGTTGAAACCCACCGGGAGTTTGTACTTGCACTGCGACCTCCACGCCGGCCATTACCTAAAGCAGTTGCTTGATTGCGTGTTCGGAGCCTCGAACTTCCGCAACGAGATCGTGTGGGCCTACGCCGGTGCAGCGTTGACGGCGGCCAAGAAGCGATTTCCCCGCAAGCACGACACGATACTTTTCTACACCAAGTCTCGCGACTACTACTTCGATAATCCTCGCGAGGACGACATTTCGGAGCAGATGACGTCTCGTTGGGGCAAGTATCTCGAAAGCGATGGGCACACTGTTCTCTACGGTTCCATCAAGCACGAACGATCCGAGGAGCAACGGTCAAGGAAGCGGATACTCAAACGTGAAGGCCGTGAACCTCGTGACGGCGATGTGGCGTTCGTGGTCAAACCGTCCTTGCTGCGCAGCGTGTGGAACATTCCCGAGGTGCGCAACAACGAACGGTACAAGGAATCGACGGGTTGGCCGACGCAGAAACCGTTGGTGCTGTACGAACGAATCGTGAAAGCCGGTTCCCCCGAGAACGGTTGGGTGCTCGACCCGTTCGCAGGATGTGCGACGTCACTGGTGGCAGCCGAAAGGAACCACAGACGATGGGCCGGTATCGACCTCGACGAAGTTGCAACCGGTATCACCCTCAAACGGTTGCAACAACATGCGGACGGTTCCGCATTCCTGGATCTATCCACCCAGACGGTGAACCTTCCGAACGATCCTCCCAACCGAACCGACGACGACACCCCGAAACGATCCCCGAACATCAAGGACAAATGCTGGAGAATGCTGGGAGACGGGGACCGCCGACCCTGCCCCGGCTGCAACCGTAAGAAGTACTACGACGACTTCCACCTCGACCACATCGTCCCACGCAGCAAGGACGGCGAGAACACCGACCGCAACCTGCAACTGTTGTGCGGAGCCTGCAACCTACGAAAAGGAAACCGACTGTCCATGAAAGAACTACGCGCATCCTGGAATCAACAAGCATGAAAAACGTTCCTCACGGAAACACCAACATTGCCCACCCGCAGAGAAACCGGACAGTGGACGTGTCGCCGAACACAACTCGCCACCCCTCCACATGACACAACCGTGTCACATTCACCCCGTTTTGCCGGGTTCCCACAAAAATTTTTGCTCTTCCCGCGACCCACCATCGAAAAGGTTGTCGTACCAGGCTCACCATCGCGGCCACCGTCCTCTCCGACCGCGGCCTACGGCCGCGACCGACCCGCAGCAGGAATGAGGGGCTGGCACAGGCGGTTGATGGTGCAGTGCAGCAGCCCTCGACGTTGATCTCCACCCCTGTCGGCGGCAACACGGCATGTGAGGTGGTGATTGAACACTGTAATGTATGGATTAGTGTTGAGGTGAAGAGCTTTATATCAGGTGTTGTTTTGGAATAATTTTAGATACGGCTTTATCTATTTTCGTGGTTAAGCTGCTATCTTGCAATGCTTCTCTGATAGACTTAGATAAGACTGACTGACTGACTGACTGACTGACTGACTGACTCGGCTGCTGTACATAATTCGGCTAGCTCCATGTGTTCTTGTTGGGTGCTGTCGAACTTGGGGATTGGAATATCTTTCCATGGATAAGTATGAAAATGACGGTCGCTTTTGCGGGTGCTGCGGAAACGTTCAGCTAAAATAGCAGAGTTGATGATTGATACCAGGTAGCCTGCCTCATCAAACGACACAACAGCATAGTACAATTGGTCGCTGCAAAGTTGTGGGGCAGTCGAACGTGCAGCCCGAATATGTTGACCTGAGGCGTTGTAGTATACGACCGCCAGGTTCTTGTCATCACGCATCTGTTGCAACCGTGAATGCAGGGTGGCAAGATTGTTGTGCATGTTCAGGTATTTCAGCAGTGTCGGTGGTGTACCACGTCCGCGTCCACGATGCCGGTGATAATAGTTAGATACTTTTTTCCAATAATCTGAATTGCCTTCTTCGCTTTCTGATAAGATGTTGCCTACTTCGTCGGTGGGGATGATGCACAGTGGTAGCTGGTCGTCCACTGCAAACGGGTAAAGGTTGTCCGCCAGTACTGTTTCGTGGAGCCATCTGGATGGAACGCTGCCTTCCAAAGCTCCGTATCGTTTGTATGGCCTTTTCGCGCGTGAAGTAAGTAGTGACTTGAAAGTTGCCGTGTCGTTGTCACTGGACACGGTATCGCATATCACGAAATTGGTAGGGTTCAGCCTTGCCCCTGCTCTGAACTCGCAGGACCCATTGGTCACGTAGCCCGATGGTGATGCTTGCGGAATCATAGGAGCAGCTTCCTGCTTCACTTTCGGTTTCACTGCTTGCCATGGGTCGGACCTACTAATATTCCCTGTCGTCTCGTCAGTAAACATCGTACAGGCCGATGTCGTGACATCTTCACCGAAATAATGAACACAGGCCGAGGCACCATCAAAAGGGGGTTGTTTCACACCGGACATGTCCACTGTCCTGGTCGGTAGCCGCGAAGCGTTGTATTGTTCCCAGTTGCCTCCTTTGAGAGAACCGGCGTTGAGAACCCAACCAGTTTTGCCAATCCGATGTTCGTTCATCTCCCCGGCGAAATACCGCGCGGGACACAACCTTAGGAACAGGGCAGCAATATCAAAAGCTCCCCTGTTGCCCACACTACCCGATGAATATAGATCCTCGCGGTCTATCAGGTTTTCCAAGGAGTTTTTGCGTTCCGGTTCCTGCACTTTGGACATTATCACCCAGGGAGGGTTCGCTACGATACGATCAACTTTGGTGAGGGACAAAAGATGAGGGCCTGCCTGGTTGGACATGAACCATGCCCACACACCATCTCCTTCGGTCTGAATTATGGTTGCCAACGATGCAAAAGCTGCTTTCACTTGTTCCGCAGCACCTTCGGACAAATTGGACAGCATCCACCCAGGAAGGGTAGCCCCAGGATTGCCAGGAACCTCTTTCGCAGCATTTACTAAAACGGTCAGGTTATACTGAACAGGCCCTTTCCCAAGGAACTCCACTGGTAGAACGACTACGCCCCCCCCTGGTGACTGGAAAGTTAGTTTCGTGTCGTCCTTCTGAGTGAACACCGATGTTTGTTGATTCTGGGTGTCCCCTTCTTCACCCAGAGCATCCCCCTGCCACACCCTCAAACTCCTCAAGCCGCTGGAAGGCACCGAGGGCATGGCCCGCAACAGGGTGGCCCTGGCTATTTCCACCGCTATCGGGTGGATGTCGATGCCGTTCACAAGACGAGCCACCACGTCCGCCTTCTCGACGTCGCTTACATCGGAGTTGTTCACCAGTGGATGATCCAGAATGCGCTGAGCAGCATGATAAAGGAACGTACCCGACCCGCAAGCAGGATCCAGCACGCCTACACCATCCACGGGGTCTCTGGCGGCAATCACCTTGTTGATGGAACGCTCGCACCATTCGTCGTCCAGCACCTCCTCCACCACCATCTGAGCGAGCCAATCGGGGGTGTAGTACTCGCCGAAGTAGCGTCGCAGGTCCTTGTCTATGACGGTCTCATACATTTCGCGGAACACGTCACGGCGCGATTCGCGCCAGTCAAACCTCGAAGCGGTGTCGAACAACCCCGATGCCCATTGCTCACCCTGTGGTGTTTCGAGCACCCAGGACACGAACCCCTCGTCCACCAGCGACCGCACGACGTCCGGGTTCCTCGCGGAAGGGTCGTCGCTCAACAACTGTGCCACCGAACGAGCCACTACCACCAGAAACGTATGCGCCACGAACAGGTCGAGGGCCCGCCCGCTCGGAGGGCGCATATCTGCACCGGTCAGCATGTCCTGCCACAGGCGGTACTGGGTGTCGAGCACCGTTTTGGCACCGTCGTCGTTGCTGCCCAGAATCTCCGAACGCAATTCGTGCAACCGTTCGAGGTGGGTGGAGAACAACTTGTCGTGGAACCCGTCGGGCACCGAGGCCAACCCGTCGTAGTGCTCGCACACCCTGCCCAGCCACACGGCCAGATCGAAACCCTGCCCCTTCGTGTACACAACCGAGTCGCGATCCCTGGGCTCGGCGAACGAGGTCGGACCCCACTCCCACATATGCCAACAACGCCCGTCGCTGACCACCCCCCGCCACACGCCAGGATCGTCCGAGACTCCGCGTTGTTGCGCGTGCTCCGTCCTGCGCTGCTCCACATATCGGTACAACTGCTCGAACGCCGACTCGCCCGCCCTGGAACCGGTACCCGGATCTTCTGGATTGCGGGCACGTCCCTCGCGTTTTACCTCTATGACAACCCGTGCTCCGGGAAGCACAAGATCGGAGCGATCGGACTCGGATACGAAATTGCACTTGGCTGCGTCCAACACTCGCTTGATCCGGTCGGCCACAACGGTCTCGTTCTCTGCCTCATACGCCAACAACCTGCCAGCCGCCTCCACACAACCATCGGCAACCCATCTCGCCAGAACATTCTCCGACATAGACTCTCACTCCCTCCTTGTCGAGCCGGCCCACGACCGACCTCTGCGACCCGTCACGGAACATAGGCCAACACCGCAGCACCCGTCCACACCGACCCCCGCGCTCCGATGGCAACCCAGAGGCCACCGGAGGACAACGCTTCCACCGAGGCTCGGCTGCACCGTCCGGCGGTCATCCATCTCGCACCCCAGAAGCTTAACCGTGGACGTGCCACCGAACACAACTCCTCGCTCCCGTGACACTTTCGTGGCAGATTCACGCCGTGCGCCGGGTTTCCACAAAAATTTTTCGCTTCCCCGCAACCCGCCTCGGAGAAGTTCCTACGCCTGCTTCGTCACGGTCGCCTTCGTCCTCTCCCACCTTGGTTGCGGTCGCGGCCCGCCTGCCGAGGTCAAGACAGAAGGGATGTACTCAATAAGAGCGCGCGCTGATAGGTGTTTTGGTGGGGTTTCATTTGTTGGCGTGTTTGGTGAGTTTGATGATGAGGATGATGGTTATGGCCAGGGCGAGTTGGCCGAGGCGTGCTTTGGTGTTGCGGTCGGTGTTGCGGCGTAGTTGCCCTGGAGTTCGACGGCCACGAGTTGGTGCGTTCCACGGTCCAGCGCATTCCCAGCGGTGCGGGCACGGGCGTGCGAGGGGTTTTGCCGGGTGGTCGCTTGGGGGAGCGCACGATGTGGTCGATGCCGTGGTCCAGGCAGGTTCGGCGCACGGGTTCGCCCGCGTAGCCGCGATCGAGGTGAAGGGTGCCGACGTGGTGGAGCAGACCGTGGGCGCCGGCGGCGGCCAGGGTCGGGGCCAAAAGGGTCTGGTCGTTGCGGTTGGCGCCCGAAGCGGCCCAACCGACCGGTATGGCGTGGCGGTCGGCCAGAAGCGACCACTTCCACCCGGATTTGCCCCTGTCCACGGGGCTTTTGCCCGTTCCCTCCCCCCCGCAGGTCCCCTTGTGGGTGGACGCGTCCACCGAAGCCTCGGACAGGTCGATGCCCACGACCCGGTCGTAGCCCTCCAACGCCCCGGCGACGACGCGTTCGAACACCCCGTCGGCGTTCCACTCGTTGAACCGGGTACGCAGCACCGTCTCGCCCCCTTTGCCCAACCGACCGGCGACGTCCCAGGAACACCCCGTCACCAACCGGAACAAGATCCCCTCGAACACCCTTCGATCCGGGATCCTTCGCCGGTGGCACCCCAACGGATGCAACACCGCCCCACGCACCGGCACATGCGGCTCCACCACCGCCCACACCGCATCCACCACCTCCGGGTCCAAAGCAAGCATGATTACAACACCTCCACCATGTCGTTGTCGTTCGGGCCACACCCGACATCAAAGCCGGGCCGACACAACGACAGGTGGATGGTCACCTATCAGCGCGCGCTCTAAGCACTTTATTTCCATGGTTGGCGGGCAAGAACTATACCGCTCACGGATTGTGCTCCCCATTGAAGTAGTTGTTCCGCTAAGTAGTTAAGTTGTAGTCCAGTGGTGCAAACATCGTCATACACCAGAATTCGTTTGCCCTTGATTCTGTCTTCATGGTTGAATTTGAGTGCTTCTATGTGCTCCTTGGCTGCTTGTTTCTTGATTGCAAATTTCTGGTTAGCCGAAGGAGATGTTTCGATGGATTTGATTATCGTAGGATCAGCTATTGTATCAAAGGGCCACTTTCTATCTAAATCACTTATGGTTGCCATCTGGATTACACGGGTCGTGTGATCTCTACCAGGATTTGGAGGATTGGCGATAATCAAGTCAACATCCTGAGGATTGAGATTCAATTCGAGATAACCAACAAGCAGCCTGGCAAGAATTCTTGCCCAACCCTTTTTGTTATCATACTTATACCGTGACAGCACTTGTGCTAAGTCTCCACTGTGGAGCGCAATAGCGGCAATCCTGTCAATATATATTGTTCCCTCTTGTCCTATGCATAGCCGGTTATGACATGTACCTTCGTTCCGCTCTTGCGCGCATATGGGGCAGGGGTCGATTATGGGAGAAATGGATTCCGACGCGCACCGGGCACAGATTGTCCATGACCCTTGTGGGGCGTATGGACAATCACTACAGTTGGGAAAGTCCTGACGATCCTCCAATAACACCGCTAATGCCGATTACAGCATCGAAGTCCTGATGCGCAGCACCCTGCTTGCTTCGCTCAATCGTTCGGTTGGAACAATTCGTGAAACGACGTCTTCGACTTGTTTGACGGGTATGGCCTTGCCTTCTTCGAGCATCTTTTTTGCCCATTCCTGGGTGGACACGAGCGAATCGACGAGGAAGACACGTTTTCCGTGTTCCCATGCAAGGCGGGCCTGCATCTTCGCCCCGGACGTTTTCGACGCTTCGATGACCACCGTTCCCTGGCTGATCCCGGAGGTGACCTCGTTGCGTTTTTTGAACATCCACTTCTTCGGTTCGGCGGTCGGCAGAAACTGAGACACGACCAGCCCTCCTCCGGCGATAATTTCCTCGGCCAACTCGCCGTTCGACGAAGGGTAGACCCGAGTGATGCCGGTTCCGTAGACGGCGATGGTGCGCCCACCGGCTTTCAACGCGGCCCGGTGAGCGGCGGTGTCAACGCCCAATGCCAGCCCGGAAGTGACGGTGACGTCATGCTCGGCGAGGCTTCGAGCCATTCTATCCGCCCGCCCGAGGCCGCCACTGGTGGGAGTTCGGGTTCCCACCACGGCGACGCTTCGGGCGTCCGCCGCCGCATCGAACTCCCCCCGGTAGAAAAGAAACGGCGGCAGGTTGAAGACGAACCCAAGATTCAGCGGATAGTCCTCGTCCAACACGGTGGTCAGCCTCGCCCCCACCTCCCTCGCGGCGGCCAACTCCACATCGGCCCTCTCGTATGCCGCATCCCATTGAGCGTCCGAAGCCACCCGCAGCACCCAAGCCGTGCGGTCGGCGCGAGCCCCACGCTCGACGACATCACCGTTTCGCAGCCCATCGAGAGATTCGTCCCGATGAGCATGGCGAGCGATCACACCCCAGTCGCACCGATCATCGCCCACCACCACTCCGCACATCGCCAACAATTCACGACGCAAGGTGTACGCCTCCGACCCCGACCGCTCCGTCCGCTCGAACACCCGAGCGACTACATCCGAACCCTCCGGGGAAGTGGCCCCTTCGAGCAATGACAACGAACCCTCCGGTGCCGCACCCATCCTCGGACCTCCCGTCTCTCCTCTTTCCCGCATCATAAAACACTTCGAGCAGGCGGACCCCACCAATCCTCATGCCGCTGCGCCCCACACCCGCCGCACCCCAGCCTCAGACCGAGCCGACGAGGCGAAAGTCGAGCGCGAGCGGATGCGCTCCCGACCTTCCGCTTCCTTTCGGAGTGCGCGCGGTGATCGACGCGGGCCAGTCGCGAGAGCCGCGACCGACCCGCAGCAGGGATGAGGGGCCAGCACAGGCGGTTGGTGATGCAGCAGCCCTCGACGTTGATCTCCACCCCTGTCGGCGGCAACACGGCATGTGGGTCGGCACCGTCTCGTTTGACGTGGGTTCGGAGGGGGTGGTAAAAATCCTGCTCGTGCCGCCCGTGGATATGGGCGGCGCAGCAGACCTGGAGGGGGATCAGCGATGACGGGTAACCGAGAGAGAGAGAGAGAGATTTAAGCGGCGGTGAGCCGAACTTCGAGAATCGCTCTCTCTTTCATGGCGACAACTTGGAGTTCCTGCGGGGGATGAACTCGGAGACGGTTGATCTGATCGCCACTGATCCTCCTTTCAACAAGGGCCGCGATTTCCATGCCACGCCCGACTCTTTGGCTGCGGGTGCGAAGTTCCAGGATCGTTGGCGTTGGGACGACGATGTGGAAGGCGAATGGATCGATCAACTGGAAGACGACTGGCCCGGTGTGTGGACCGTCGTGCAAGCGGCAAGATCAAGCTGGGGCGACGACCTCGGCGCGTTCTTGTGCTTCATGGCTGTTCGTGTCGTGGAGATGCACCGTCTGCTCAAACCGACCGGATCCATCTACCTGCATTGCGACCCAACGGCGAGCCACTACCTCAAGCAACTCATGGATGCCATTTTCGGACGCAAGCAGTTCCGCAACGAAATCGTCTGGTGCTACCGTGGAGGAGGGGTACCGCGCAACGCATTCGCTCGCAAACACGACTTGCTGCTCTTCTACAGCAAAGGCCCTGCCAATACGTTCAATCGGCTGTATGTGCCGTACTCCGAAGCATCGGAGAAGCTGGTCGGTAGCCGCGGCGGGATCAGCATTGACGGTCGCGAGCGAGATTTGAAACGCGGCGCGGCGATGCCGGATTGGTGGAAAGACATCAACTCGCTGCAAACATGGTCGCCCGAGCGTAGGGGCTACCCCACTCAGAAACCGCTCGCGCTTTACGAGCGTATAATCGAAGCGTCGAGCAACCCTGGCGACATGGTGTTGGATCCGTTCGCGGGATGTGCTACCACGCCAGTAGCTGCCGAACGGCTGGGCCGCAAATGGGTCGGGATCGATATATGGGCAGGTGCGCACAAACAGGTCCTCGAACGCCTATCCGCCGAAGTGTTGGCCGTACCAGACGATACGACCAATCGGCTGTTCACCTCCGGTGATGTGACCTACAGCACCAAGCCTCCTCAACGCACCGACGATGGGGAGGCCGCTGCGCTGTTCTTGCAAGTCACCGAGCGGGTGAAAGAGCCGGCGGGTCCACGATGGACACGAGCGGAAATGTACGAGCATCTTATCGCGCAGCACGGCAGCGTTTGTCAGGGCTGTGATCGCACCTTCGACGATTCCCGCTATCTGCAACTCGACCACAACACTCCCCGCGCCGACGGCGGGATCAACCACATCACGAACAGGGTGCTTCTGTGCGGCCCATGCAACCAACTCAAATCGAACATATACACTCTCTCCGGGCTACGACGACAGAACCGCAAACTCGGCCACATGGTGAACTAGATGACAAGCTCTGCCCCAACAAGTCTGAATACGTCGATGAACTCCACCAGTTGTTGTACGAATCGGGATCCTCGCCGAGACCTCCACGCTGCCGCGGCCGTCGCGAGACGCATGTCCCGTCCCGTCGCCTATGACACAACCATGTCATATTCACTCCGTTCCACCCGGTTCCCACAAAAATTTTTGCTCTTCCCGGACCCACCATCGGAAAGGTTGTCGCACCAGCCTCACCACCACGGCCTCCGTTCTCGCCAACCTCGAACGGTGGC
Organism: Acidimicrobiales bacterium; assembly: GCA_965115985.1. Taxonomy (GTDB): domain Bacteria; phylum Actinomycetota; class Acidimicrobiia; order Acidimicrobiales; family Bin134; genus Poriferisocius. Next base: position 2,029,846 of record OZ220474.1, on the reverse strand, counting down.
CACAACTATCCCGCCGAAACGATCCACACGGAAGTGGACACGACCAGCGCAGACGGGGCGCGAACACCGAAGAGAACCGTTCCGCCCTGATCGCCGTTCACCGCTGTGACCTGCGGTTTCGTGTCCGAGTGGGACGTGTTGGTACCGTTTCCGCCGTCCATGAGCATCGCGTCTTCAACCTCACCGCATCGGAGGGTTCGTTGCCGCGTCGAACGTTTCCGGTCGTGGCGGGGGATGCGGTGAGCGGTGGTGAACGGGGGACGGTTTTGAGGGTATCTTTACGCGGAGAAACTGGTTCGCCGACGACACGATTATACGGTGGGTGGATATTGTTTGTTGAAATCTTGTTGACGACGAAGTTTAGTATTGGGCAACAAATCATCCAACCGAAAGGCAAGTAACTCCGATGAGTACTCCTATCACCAAAAAACTCGCTGCCGCGATTGCGACCATCGTATTCGCAGCCGGATTGTTCACCGCGCCCGTCAGCGGGCACGAAGGTCACACCCCGAATCCGACCGTCGCCGATATTGAAAAGCGTGACGAACTGATAGCCGCGCAGGAAGCGTTGCTGAACGTTTACCGCTGCATGTTCAATGTGGACACGCAAATAGTTCCGGGGGGTTGCCGGAATGGTGCTCCGGTGAGGGCCGCGGTGGAAGCCGGTGAGTTCGAGGGAACGGCGACAACCGAGGAGGTCTCCATACGGGATCATCTGATCGGCGACCAGGAAGCACTGTTGAACGTTTACCGGTGCAAGTTCAACGTGGACACGCAGATAGTTCCGGGGGGTTGCGTGGACGGGGCGCCGGCGGTTCCGGCATATAATCCTCCGGTTGGTGCCGGTTCTTCGAGCGAGAACGACGATTTGAGCGATCTTCACATTCACCGGATAGGGGGTGGGGATCATCCGCGTATCGGCCCTGGGTTCGCTTTCGGGGAGCCATACGATTCCAACAAACCGAAGTTCTACAAGACGGGCGACCCGACGGCTTCTGTCTACGGTGCGGACTGGGCGCCGGTGTACGAACCGGGCGACCCGAGCTTCGTTGCTTCGATGAAACAGGCTGTGGGCAAAAGAGTAGGGGGAGTGTTTCAGCAGTGGGACGACGTGTGGGACTACACGTTCGACGCTGACCGTCGCATCGTGGTTCTACGCATCCCCCATTACGAGGAGGGCTATCACGGGGACTTGACAATGACAAAGGACCAGGGGTTCACAATCGAGAGGATCGTGAACGTTGGCAACTCGGCCAGCAACCGTGCTTTCGTTCAGACCTGCATGCGCTACGCCGTTGATAAACACAGGAACAAATCGATCAGAGAGTATGCTGCCGCCATTCGGACGGCATTGGGAGATGATGGATTGGATGGCTGTTTGAAAGGTGTGATCATGTTTCAGCAGTGGACGGCAAGTTTCTGGTTGGACGAGAAGAACTTGGAGTGCTTCCACGACGAGACGATCCGCCAGTACACGGCAACCGAAAACAACAGGCTTATTATCGCCAGCAGCGACAACGGTTCGCCTCGTCCTCCGTCGGTGTGTGCTTCGTTGAACTACGACCCCAAAACTCAGGGTCACAGGCCTATTATGGAGTTGTGTTACGCTGTGGTGGATGCCTACCCGAACAGCGACTACCCGCCATACAACGGCAGCTTAACCTCATTAGAGTCGTCCTGCGCTAAGACTGTTATAGGAGGCAGACCCACCAGTTCTTACAAAGGCGAGCCTTACAGTAAGTATATGAATAACAAATTCGTCCTGGAGGTAGCGTACCAGGGTAATGCTGATACCAAGAGAATCGAGGCAAGGTACATTGCTCAAGGCGACGACACCTACCACAGGTTGTTGGGGTTCGCTTGGGCACGTCAGACCGGACGTGACAACCGTCCCCCTGGTGCGGTGCTTGATTTAGATGCTGGGGCCTACAATTCCGATGTTGGTGCCCCCCATTGGAGCTACGAGAGGATTGCAGCTTTAGAGGGGGATGACGCTGTTCCGCATAGGTTCCTGTAGGTCTACTTCCTCTACTCCAGGTTCGTTCGCGACGCGAACGAACCTGGACGTCATCGGCGAGGACGCGCTGGTAGACGTTTTCGGAAGACGGTGTTCGGCATTCCCTACGCGAAGTTCCGCGACAGATTGGCTGGGATGGCGTACAACCGGCGAATAGCGGTGGTGGCGGTCGATCCGGCGTACACGTCGAAGTGGGGGCGACGGTATTGGTACGCGTATTTGAATAGGACTCGCGATCACGAGAGCAGTTCGCATCACGCGGCGGCTTTGGTGATCGCAAGGCGCGGACAGCGACTCTCGGCCAGGTGCCGTGCTGTAGCAACGCGAAAAAGGGAATCCGCTCAACCGAGTATGGGCAGTTCCACTTCTAGCGCAGGCAGCAAGAGGTCGGTGGGCGCGATCCCGCGTTCCAGCAGGAGCGCGTCCGACGATGCCGGTGATGGTGAGAGCGACGGTGGTTTCGGCTGTCGTGGCGAAACGTCAGGGCGAGTGACTGCGGATACGGGAAGCGGGAAGGGGCTCCGAACCGTTCGGGAAGCCCCCCAGTTGTCTAGGCAGGCAACTGGCATCTATTGAAAATCGAACGGTGCGGTGCTATCTCTTCATGGTGGGTGCTGCCGCTTCGTCGCGCCGGGCGGTTTGTGGTCTGGTTCGGGGTATGGCTATAATCTGCTGGCAATGGGAAACGTGTCGGCGATGGCCGCGCAGATCGAATGCGCCGATTATCGAGACTTCTTGGCGGGTCTGGCTTCCGGTTCCGCTGATCTAGTGTTGACCGATCCGCCTTACGGGATAAGTCGGGATACGGGGTTCGCCAAAGTCCGCAATGGTGTGGAACGGTTCGCAGTGTCCATGGATTTCGGAGAGTGGGATCACTCTGAGATTGATCTGGTGGCGTTCGCTCGTGAAACGTATCGCGTGCTGCGCCCAGGTGGGACAGCCATTGTGTTCTACGACTTTTGGAAGTTGACGGCAGTACGGTCGGCGTTGGAGCAGGCGGGCTTTTCCATGTTCCGTCTGATTCTGTGGCAAAAGACCAATCCTGTGCCGCTGAACAGCAAGGTCACCTATTTGTCGAACAGTCGTGAAATAGCTGTTGTCTGTGTGAAGGGTGGGCGACCAACTTTTCATGGCAGCTACGACAACGGTATCTACACGTTACCGATTCCTCGTTTCAACGGTAACCGGATACATCCGACTCAAAAACCGGATGAGCTTTTCGAGAAGCTGATCGCGAAGCACAGCAATCCCGGTGATCTGGTCGTTGATCCTTTTGTTGGTAGCGGTACGACTGCTGTTGCTGCGGTAGGGGGGGGGCGACGCTTCTCAGGCTGCGACCTCGACCAGCAGTACGTGGATGCAGCGCGGGGAAGGCTCGGCGGTGCGTAGCACACTGGCCGAACTGTTCCTCCAGCTTGCGAAGCCGGATGAAGAGGGTTTTAGTCGGGCAGTCGGCGTTGAGGAGTTTCAAGGGCCTTATGAGCGGCTGAGACTGGGCAATGGGGGGAGTTGGTGCAGAGACGACGGGCCGCTCGGTCGCGCTTACAACATTCGCCGCAACAAGGATGGCAAGCGTATCGTAAGTGTCCAGTTGCAAGGCCTCAAGAAACAGCCCCACGCGCGTCCGATTCCTAAGGACATATCAAAAGAAATCAAAACTAAGCGTTGTGCAATACTCGACGTGGGCTCACAGATCGAAGCGGACCACCGCGACGGACGACGCGACGATCCACGATTGAGGGAAGGGGAAACCGTTACCATTGATGATTTCCAACCTCTCTCAAAGGCAAGCAACAACGCCAAACGACAGCACTGCAAAACTTGCCGAGACACTGGACGACGGTACGACGCGCAACGACTTGGTTACTCGGTTTCCCAGATCAAGGGAAATGGTAAGTACAACGGCACTTGTATCGGGTGTTACTGGCACGACCCTTACCGCTTCAACCAAGAAATCTCCCAACATTTCACCCAATTCGACGAGTCATAAGCACTACTGGTCAAATACAGCAAGGCAACCTCCCACCGATTTGCCGCGGGGAGGCATTGGTCGGACCGAGCTCTGCCATCTGTGAACTGCGACCGTATGCACCCCCTCGGCCCGATACATCGCTGTGCCACTGCTTCGTCCCACCTCCGGTCACATCGCTGAACGGCAGCCATACGACGACCAGAACGGAACGGTTCTTTCCGGTGTTCGCTTATCGTCACCTCCTTACCTTATAGTGTTGGAACATCTGAGGAGTGTGTTCTTGTTGTGGTAAGCTTCGAGGATGGAACGAATCGGGTCGATGTCGGGGAAGCGTCGCTTCTTTCATCTTGTTTCAGTGCTGTCCGTCCTGGCCGCCGGGTTGATCTTCGCCGCTCCCAAGTTCGTCCCCTCAGCCGCCGCCGACCACCAATGGGGGGATTGGCAGAACCAGCTAGATGATGAAAGAGTCGCTACCGATCAACATGGAGCTACCCATTCCTTGACGTGTCCTACTTCCACGCCAGAAAAGGAAATCCGGGATTGCGTAATAGAGAGGGTATCGTGGACGCATATTAACGATTGGACAAAGGTGACTGTTGTTTGCACAGGCACTAGAGTGGAGATGGTTGCTCATCCCAGTAATCCTCACGAAACAATTGATATAACTATCAATACTGGCTGCTCCACAAACAAAACAAGGTTTCCGAGTCAGTGTAATAACGATGATGATTGTAATCACGGTCCGCACAATACGACCTGGAAGGAGACGTATCTCTCCACTCCAGGAAGTTGGGCCATCTATCACGATCACTGGAACATAAATATACGCTGGGTGATGACGTGGCAGGAACGGACCAAAGTTTCGCATTGCCCCGACGGCACCCATTCCCACACCGGTGACGGTCGGAACTGTCACTCCCATGAACCCGAGGATTGCCCCGATCCTCCCGTCAAGGGCGTAGATAGGGTTGAGTGGCAGACGATAAGCGGCGACACTCACGTACCCAATTCGAAGACCTGTCCCACGCCGACGGCGGAGCCGAGTTGCAGGGATACTTGGGGTGGTCGCGCAGAGAGGGGAACTTGGCATTGGCATCGGATCGGCACCGATCCCGACAGGTACCGATGCGAGTACAACCACGACCGGCTACCAGAGGAATGCGCGAACGGGATAATCAAAAGGTACACATACGACGATTACGGTCACAAGATCGGCGAAAGCAACGACCCTTGCCCGACCGCGACGCCGACCGAGACCCCCACCGAGACGCCGACCGAGACCCCCACCCCCACTGTCTGCCCTCCCGGTACCCATTCCGACACCGGCAACGGTCGGAACTGTCACGCTCACGACGACGAGTTCCCGGATTGCATTCCGGGTTTGCCGAACACGCAGACCGAGCGGCGCCGCATCACTCGCTTCAGTGGGATGTCGCACCGATACACCTACAGGAACGTTCCGGGATGCGTGGGCGGCGGCGGTGGGGGCGGCGAGGGCACGCCCACTCCCACCGTGGACCCGGGCGGCTGCCCTCCCGGTCAGCATTCCCACACCGGTGGCGGTCGGAACTGTCACGCCCACCCGCCACCGGGGGATTGTCACCCAGGCGGATTGACCACCCAGAGGTTTTCGGTCAACTATCAGGTCATCTCCGGGAACTCGCACCGAACCGGCGGCAAGATCGTCCCCGGATGCGACCCGGCACCGACACCGACCGCGACGGCGACGGCGACTCCGACTCCTACGCCGACTCCCACGCCTACGCCGACTTTCACGCAGAATCGTTGGGGGGGATGTGGTGCGTGGCAGCATTCCCACGCCGGTACCGGTGAGAGTTGTCATGTTCACGCCAGACCGAGGTGCGCTCCCGGCGTGTCCAGGGGTTCACAGGGTTGGGTTTCCTACGAGGTCATCTCCGGGAACGGGCACCTGACGACGAGCGTGGAGTTGCCCGGATGCGACGCGACTTCGAATCCGACGTCAACTCCGAATCCGACGTCAACTCCGGGACCGACGTCGACTCCGGGACCGACGCCGACTCCGGGCACGGAGACGAAACCGTATATTCCAGAGGCTATTCCATGCGAGAGTACTGCAAGGCACGGGGAGGGCCTCCTGCACAGGCACTTCGCCCATGTGACGGTCGCGCATTCGGGGAACGAATGGACGCCTTGGATCGTGTCTCCAATGCGTCCCGAGTTCACGGTTTGTCACGCTCATCCCGTGCCGGTGTGCTTGGAGGGAGAGCCGTCGAACGTCAGTCGGACGTATCAAAGGATCGACGGGTATGAGCATGAGAATGTGACCGTGTACGGGTGCAACGGAGTTCCCGATGCATGCGATCCCGGTGATGGTCAGCACGCACATTGGGGAGTGTGCCACGCGGATCATCCGACTTGCGTGTCCGGCATCGGAACGGGGCAAACAGGACCGGTGTGGGCGCACGTCGGGTTCAACAAGGGTTGGATCCCCAACCTTTACGAAGCTCACGGCCATGTGCAGGTGCCGGGCTGCGACGACAACCCGACGACGAGCGGAGCGTTGGATCTGTTAGCCGAATGCGTGCAGGTCCCAGCCGGGAATGTGCTGGGCACGTCGGGTTTCTACAACTATCCGAACCTCGCGGTGGAACTCGCCTGGGACGAACTCGACGAGTGGGGCGACTTCTCCCACTACAGGGTCGCTCTCAGCGACCGTCTCGAAGTGCGATCATTCACCGACCCGTCCGAGCGAGCGGGCACCAACGGGGTGTTCCACAGAATCGACGTGAGCGGCGGTCGCGACGGTTGGGCGGCACCATTCGGGCAACGAATCGGGTTCAAGGTGTGGGCGTTCGCCAACGAGCCCGCCAACCCCGACGGGGCTCGTTCGCGGTCGGGTCGCCCGCCGGCGTGGGACTCCGCCGCCAACGCCCATTCGGGGTGGGCGTTCACGACCTGCCCGGTTCTGCCCCCCGGCCTCAGCGCGATTTGCATCGCCCGTGGACTGATTCCCGGAGCTACTCCGCTGAAACGCAGCGCAACGTGGCGGGAGCTTTCGGATAGGGCTTATAGAGATCATGAGATCGTCGATGCCCACATCGACCTTGTATTTGGACCACCACCCGGAGTCAACCATTACGTCAGTTCCCCCGATCTGGGATACGGACACCAGGGCCGTCCGGTCGGCTACGACACGGGCAAGTACCGATACGAGATAGAGACCAGGAACGACCACAGCGCCGACGGTTCGAGCATACCCGCCATCCGTGTCGATCCCGTCAGGTCGGACACCGACGAGATATGGAGCACCCTCAGGTCCTTCTCCAGAAGATTCCTTGAGCTAAACGGGATAGAGTATGAGTACGAAGAACCGACATGGGTTCTTCCCCGTTTCGTCAGGATAGACAAACCCGGAGCGGTCGCCGACTTCTCCGCGTTCAGTTTCAGAATCAGAACCGTGTACATGCCCAGGGGAAGCCACTACACCCCAAGCCAGTTGCCGTCACCGAACGTGGTATCCGAGTGGAGCCACTGGGTCGATGTTGCCTGCAACCGACCCTCCGACGACAAACTGTATTTTGAGTGCGCGAACGACTCCAGAAGCATCAGAATCGTCCTCGGCGATTCCAGTGTGGAAGAGTCCGTGTTGAACGAATCGAAGGCGAGGCACGGCTTCTGGGAATTGCTCTCCAAAGGAGGATTGTACACGGAACTGCTCATATGGGTACTCGAAAATGGGTCGGGACATGTTACAGAGCCAGGGATTGAGTTGTCCGTAACCATGGAGGGAGCGCCCCAGGCTTTGCTCGACAACAATGGCAGAGCGACCCAGACTTTGCTCGACAAAACATTCCTGTTTACTATCCCTGAACTGGTTAGAAGGGCAGCAGTTTACCCATACAAAAAATTGACCGACTTCGACATAAACGTGGCAGTTCAGCCAGGCAAAAAAGTGACCGTGACTGCCACCACATATGTGGTGAATAAATACGGTATGCTGCCCAATTTGAAATGGCTCAAAGACGACAGCCTGGGAGTGTTATCCACAGTAACCGTCGAAAAGACGTGTCCAGTGCCACCACCTGTGGGAATTCGGGTGCAGTGCTCGTCAACCGGGAACTCGGTGAACGTCCGTTGGTATCCCATGCACCCCTCCCACGAGTACCGCTACGAAATCCAAGAGCGCAACAACGCGTTCTCCGCCGCGAAGGTTCATTACGCCTACCGTTCCTACACGTCGGTGCCCGGCGAGACCTACGGTTTTCGGGTTCGCACGATCCATGTTCCCACCGGCACCCCCACCGGCGCCGACGGGGGCAAATCGGAGTGGTCGCAGTGGTACACGGTCGCCTGCCCTGGCGGGCCGCTGCAAGCGCCGAGCAACGTGGGCGTGGAGTGCGCGGCGTCGGGTGCGTCGTTGACGGTCTCGTGGGACGCGGTGACCGGCGCTATGTCGTATGAGGTGAGGGAAACCGCGGGCAGGGTTCCCCAGCAGCCGACCGCGGCGACCGAGTTCATCACCGCGGTGACCGCCGGGCAGCAGTATTCCTTCCAGGTGCGGGCGGTGGCCGCCGACGGCACCCGGTCGTCGTGGTCGCCCACCCGGTCGCAGCGATGCGTCGCCCCACCGTCGGAGTTGACCGCGGTGTGCTCCGGCGACGGTGCGCAGGTGACCGTGCGGTGGGGGGCGGTCACCGGAGCATCGTCGTATGAGGTGGACGACGCCAACGGGAACATGGCACGACGCACGGTGACGGGCACCACGGCGACGGTGCGAGTGAGCGGGGGAACCGAGTACGGGTTCCGGGTGCGAACCGTGTCGGCGGACGACACCAGATCGGCGTGGTCGGCGACGGTGACCATCACCTGCAACAGCCGACCGCCCACCCCGACGGGTCTCAGCGTGGACTGCTCGTCGGACGGGGCGACGCTCACCGTGTCGTGGACGGCGGACTCCTCCGGCGTGTCCGAGCAATACCAACTCGTCGAGAAGGACAACAAGATCGCGCAACGGACCATCACCGCCCCGGCGACGACCACGACCCTGCGGTCCACGCCGGGCACCACCTATGTGCTGCGGATCATCGCCTACTCGGTGAGCCTGAACCTCTGGTCGCCCGGTTACGGCCACCAGGACGACACCGTGGGCGCGTCCACCAAGTGCCCGCTGCCGAGACCGTCGGGTCTGCGAGTGGTGTGCGTGGAAAGCACCGACCCGAACAGCGACCGGCTGGTGATGCTGGTCACCTGGGACGCCATGGACGGCGCCGAGCGCTACGAGGTGCGCGACCGCAACAGGAGGCTCACCCTCAGAACCACCAACACCGAACACCGCGGACAAGGCACCCCCGGCGAGTCCGCCACCTACCGGGTTCGCTCCGTCGCCGCCGACGGCACCCGCTCGGACTGGTCGGGCTGGCGAAGCGGGCAATGCGGACGAGGCCCGCAGGTCGTCACCGGGGTGAGCGTGCAATGCTCCGAAGACGGCACCTCGCTCACCGTGTCGTGGAACCGCTCCGCGAGGGCCGACAACTACGCGGCGGCGGAACAATCCAACAAACTCACCCAGTACTGGGGGCGGGTGCTGACGAACACGTGGACGACCGAACCGGGCGAGACGTACGCGTTCCGAGTGATCGCCCACAGCCGAACCTTCGGATGGTCGCCGAGTTGGAGCGACGAGGTGACCGCCACGTGCGACCATCCCGTCGGAGCGCAGGTGGAGGACAAACCCGACATAGCCATGGCCGCCACCTGCGTCGCCAAAACCATGAACGGCGACCCCACCCCCGAGTCGCTGATGACGTTGACGTTGACCATCAAGGAGAAGCAGGACGGCGAAGCGGCGTCGGCCATCGAGTCGGACACCTACACGCCGGTGTCGGTGCTGAGGGACTGGAAGGGTTACGGACGGGGCATGACCCCCACCCAGTACGGCACCGAAACCGACTGGTGGCGCATCCACTACCCCGACCAAACCCTCTACGGGGAGGACAACGAATGGCTCAAACAGTTCTACCCCTACCAAATGGGACAAATCCACCGAGTGTGGGATTTGGACAGCCTCGCCGGACGATCCAGCCTCGCCCTCGCACTGTGGGACGGCAACGTCGGCACCATCACCAAACCACCGATGGAAAGGGACTACGACAAGCACTACGCCTGGGCCGGATACGACCGGGCCGTGCTCCAACGCCACGACACCACCTCCAAAACCGAACTCACCGACCCCGACAACCCCAACAGCGCGGTGAAAGCCACCATCTACACCCACACCATCGTGTTCACCTTCGACGCCCGCACCCGAACCACCACCCCCGATAACCTGTACACAAGACAGGACAACCCCAACACCGTGTTCGACGAGAGCGACACGGGCAGCTTCGTCGACGTCTCCTACTACGACCTGTACCTGTACCGCAGCGACAAGGTGTACGAAACCGCCGCCGCCGCCGAAAAAATCATCCGCCGAGCCAACATCAACGAACACTCGATGGGCACCATAACCATCGACCTGCCCACACTGGAACGCAAAGTGCTCGCCGTGCCCGAAGTCGGCGCGTTGACGTCGGAGGCTTCGTTGCAGAACGTGCTCTGCAACGGCGGACACAAATGCCCGTTGGGGTTCGTGCTGGACAGGAACTATCCGCACGCCTACAACTGCTGCCTGAACGACCCGGACTACGCGTTGTACATCGGCAACTCCCACATCCACCCCGGATTCGACGGGATGCACTCCTGCCTCGCGTTCTGCAAGGCCCACATCAACCCGAACGCCGCCTGGCACAGAGGATTGGGCTGCGCCCGACTCGGAGGCTGAACCAAGGGCTCCGACCCCGCTTCGACGCACCGTATCCGCTGCCTCGATCCGATGGTGCTGCTTCTGTGGCGCCCATGGGCAGGAATTTGGAGTCGTCCCAGGCTGCTACGATGAAGTGACGACAGTCGAGGAAGGAGACGTCCGATGAGCACCGAAACGCTCGTTCCATCGCACGAGGACGCTCGGCGAGCAGCGCGCGTCCTCGTCGAAGAGCACGGTGTGGGTTCGGTGGTGCTGTTCGGATCGGTCGCCGACGGCACCGCGAGGGAAGGCAGCGACATAGACATGGTGGCCGTGTACGACGACCTGGACTACCGAGTTCGCTACGAGCGATCCAGGAAGTTGGCGGCGGCGGCTCGTGAGCACACCGGTTGCGAAGTGGATGTGAGGGTGACGGACCGCCCGGAGTGGAAACACCGCACCGAAGTCGTCCGCAACTCGTTCGAGAGCGGGATAGCCGCTTCCGCGATGGTGCTGGTCGATCAGCCTCCGGGTGAAGTGAACTGGGACAAGGAGATAGGCATGCCGGATTCGGAACAAAGAGAGATCGACCGTCGGTTGGATGATATGCAGAGAGAACTTCGAGGAATCGTTGCCAATCATGTAGCTACACCTGAGGAAATTGAACTTCCTCGAACTGATTTGTCGTTCGTGCAGCGACAAGATCGGTTGGTGGCTGTTTGTACTCATGGAGCTATGGTGGTTGAACACGGGTTGAAAGCACTGCTGGCAATGCACAGCATACCTCCCCCTCGTACCCATTCTGCTGTTGAACTGCTGGATATTGTCGAGCAACGACTGGACAACATTCGTCCTGAAATACCTAGGAGCATGCTGAAGCAAATAGGAACATGGAGACAAGCTGGAACATACGGTGAAGCTTTTTACGAAATGGATATATCGACAGAAGAGTTGAATGAGTTAGCTGTTCAATACTCAACGATCTCAATGTCCTTCACGCGACAAGTAGTGGAGGAATACTCTCAACGCTACACTACTCTCGGAAAATATGTTGATCGCCTAATTTATACTTGCGACAAACTGGAAAAAATAAAAGCAGAGCGCGACCTATTCTCAGGCAACATTATCGCAACACGCAAACGATTTCTTTTGGGTAGACGTAAACGAAAAAAGCAAACAAAAACAAACTAAAAAGAAGTTCTACCGATAAAAATTCTCTAAGAAGTCACGAGCCCATAGGTGTGCAACCCCAAGTCTCTCCCGTAGACTGTGGACACGTCGGCTCCCGCTCTCGTAAACGATGCATCTTACGCAGAGGACATCGGGGAAACCACAGATACAACTAAAGAGAATTCATACTCCAAGAAGGAATACACCATTCCCGGCGATCCCGACAGCGCGGTGAAATCCACCATCTACACCCACACCATCGTGTTCACCTTCGATGCCCGCACCCGAGCCACCACCCCGGAGAACCTGTACACCAGAGAGGACAACCCCGACACCGAGGTGGTCGGCGAACTTGGCGGAATGCTGAGCGGCAATCCGGCCTCTGCGGAACTGCTCGAACGGATCGCCCCTTTTCACGACGTCGGCGTTCCGACGCTCGGATTCGAGCACGACGTCTACGTACCGTGCTCCAAGCATCGGGAGTTGGTCGATTCGACCGGCTGGGTGATGAGCACCCAGGGATCGACGGTCATCCGGTTCGTGGACGACGACGTTTGGGACATCGCCGTTTCCTGCGCCATGCCGTCGGTGGAGTATCCCGGCCTGTTGCTGGCACCGTTGGCGGCGGTAGCTCTGGACCTGATGCCCTGCTCCGGTGCCCGCAACCGGGATGCCGCGTGGGCGCTCATGCGCCACAAGGAGCAGATACTCGATGCCGCCTAAGGTGCCAAAGGACCTGATCTGCTAGCAGCCTTTGTAGTTCAGCACCGCCTTTAGTTGGTGGTCCACCGACACCAGGTCGTCCTGGTCGGCCATCACTTGAGCGATGGGCTTGTAGGACGCTGGTGATTCGTCCAGTAGTTTTTCGGCGCGGTCGGACAACCACACACGGTCCTTCATGGAGCGCTCCAGTTCCTCGACGGTCATCGTCTCCCGGGCCTTGGTGCGGCTCATAAGACGACCGGAGCCGTGAGCGGCCGACTGGTACGAAGCGTCGCTGCCCTTGCCGGTGACGATGTAGGTGTCGTCGCCCATGCTGCCGGGGACGACTCCCCGATCTCCGCTTCCGGCGCGAATGGCTCCCTTGCGGGTGATCCACAACGTGTTGGTGCCGTGAGTTTCCTCCTCGGCGTAATTGTGGTGGCAACTCACGTGATCAATTGCGTCGAACCCCAACCCGGTGGTCCTGCTCAAGGTTGACAGAACCAAGCACATCATCAGTTCCCGGTTGGCGGCGGCGTACTCCTGCGCCCACAACATGTCGTTCACATAGGGAACGAACCCGGGATCGTCCTTGACGAAATACGCCAAGTCCTTGTCCTCCAATTCCCGCCCGGCTTCGGCGCAGGTTCTCTTGGCTTCCCGGATGTGGTTGGTGGCCAATATGTTTCCCGCGCCACGCGACCCCGAATGCAGCACCACCCACACTCGGTCCCCTTCGTCCAGGCTGACCTCGATGAAATGGTTGCCGCCGCCGAGCGTGCCGAGTTGAACCCCCATTCTTGCCCTGAGCTTGTCCGGCGTGGACGAGGCATCCGGCAAGGGATGGACTCGCAGCCACGACTCGGCTTCGGGGGTCGGCTCGGCATGGGAGGCGAATCCTGCTGGAACGGCCCGTTCGATGGCGTGCAAACAGCCGGTCAGATCGTCCGGCAGGTGCGAGGCAAAAAGATCGGTGCGCACAGCGGTCATTCCGCAACCGAGATCGACGCCGACCGCCGATGGGATGATCGCCGCTTCCGTGGGGATCACCGAGCCGATGGTCGAGCCGACCCCCACGTGAGCGTCGGGCATCAAGGCGATGCCACCGGCCACGACCGGGCTGCGAGCGGCTCGTTTGGCCTGTTCGAGCGTGTTGGCGTCGATGACCGATGCCCAACTTCTCACGGTGCGCCCGTTGCCGGCGTCGAGAGTTCTGAAGTTCGCTGCCACCGTCGGTGTGGTCGTCGATCCCAAACTGTTGCCGACCGAGGACATTCGACGCACGGTAGCAGCAGGCAATCCGAGCTTGTGCTCGTTAATGAACCGTTTGGTCCTGGGATCGCGTTTCTGCCGTCGAGCCCGAGCGTTCCTGTCGGGCATGAACCCCAGAATGTCTGGACTGCCACCTGCGGTTTCCGCCATCGGCGGCTCCCAGTAGCAGTGGGAGAACTTTAGGTGGGGGGTGGAGTCGTACTGGAGGGCCGAGTGCCCGCCGTGTTCTATGACCGCGACGTGGGAGAGCTTTAGGTGGGGGGTGGAGTCGTACTGGGCTGCTACGCTGAAGCGACAGCCGTTGAGGAGAAAGGTGCCGAATGAGCGCCGAGACGCTGCTTGCTCCGTCTTACGAGGACGCTCAACGGGCGGCACGCGCCCTGGTCGAGGAGCACGGTGTGGGCTCGGTGGTGCTGTTCGGGTCGGTCGCCGAGGGCACGGCCAAGGAAGGCAGCGACATAGACATGGTGGCCGTGTACGACGACCTGGACTACCGAGTTCGCTACGAGCGATCCAGGAAGTTGGCGGCGGTGGCTCGCGAGCATGCTGGTTGCGAAGTGGATTTGAGGGTGACGGACCGGCCGGAGTGGAAACACCGCACCGAGGTCGTGCGCAACTCGTTCGAGAGCGGGATAGCCGCCTCCGCGGTCGTGTTGGTTGACCGTCCTCCAGGTGAAGTGGACTGGAACAAGGAGATAGGCATGCCGTCATCGGAACAAAGAGAGATCGACCGTCGGTTGGACGACATCCGAAGAGAATTGGAGGAAATCGCCACTAAACATGTGGCAAAACCTGAGGAGGTCGAACTTCCATCAACGGATCCACTGCCTCCCCTGCTGCGACGAGATCGACTCATAGCCGTTTGCACGCATGGTGCTCTTATGGTTGAACACGGGTTGAAAACCCTAATCGCTATGGATGGCACACCACCCCCTCGCACCCACTCCGCAACTGAACTACTAGACATTGTGCCTCAACATCTGAAAGATGTCTGCTCCATGATCCCTAAAAGCATTTTGGAACAAGTGGGAACATGGAGGCAGGCCGGGACATACGGTGAGGTTTTTTATGAAATGCGTATATCGGCAGAAGAGTTGCAGGAGTTAGCTGCTCGATATTCAGCCATTTTAATGCCTATTTCAGTGTCTGTCACACGGCAAGTTATAGCGCAGTATGCCCGAACATATTCCGTTCCCGGAGGTAACATCGATCTCCTTGTCCGCACTTGCAATAAATTGGAAGAAACACGCGCCAAGTTCGATTTATTCTCGGGCACTGCGATTTCAGCACCCAACTGATTTCGTTTGTTTAGACACAAATAGAAATGCCCATGACCGCTTCGCTCTCGTCCCCGGAATCCCCCACCATCGTTTTGGGCATCGAGACCTCCTGCGACGAGACCGCCGCCGCGGTGGTCTCGGGTCCCTCGGCCGTTCTGTCGTCGGTGATAAGCAGCCAGGTGGATCTGCACGCCCGCTACGGCGGGGTGGTTCCCGAGATCGCCAGTCGAGCCCATGTGGAGTTGCTCACCCCGGTGGTAGCCCAGGCGATCGTCGAGGCCGGCCTGAACAACCACGACGTGCAGGCCGTGGCCGCCACCGCCGGTCCCGGCCTCATCGGGTCGTTGCTGGTGGGGGTCAGTGCGGCCAAGTCCCTGGCCCTGGTGTGGGACGTGCCGTTCGTGGCGGTGAACCATCTGGAGGCCCACCTGTGCTCCTCGTTCCTGGAGGAGCCCGACCTGGAGCTGCCGGTGGTGGTGCTGCTGGTGTCCGGGGGCCACACCCTGCTGGTGTCGATGGAGGACTTCGGCCGCTACCGGCTCATCGGCCAAACCCTGGACGACGCCGCCGGGGAGGCGTTCGACAAGGTGGCCCGCTTCATGGACCTG
Source organism: Acidimicrobiales bacterium (assembly GCA_965115985.1). Classification (GTDB taxonomy): domain Bacteria; phylum Actinomycetota; class Acidimicrobiia; order Acidimicrobiales; family Bin134; genus Poriferisocius. The sequence goes on along the minus strand of OZ220474.1, from coordinate 2,014,062 downwards.
GGTTATCCCGGCGGGCCGATCATCGACCGCCTGGCCATGACCGGCAACCCGGAGGCGGTGGCCTTTCCCCGCCCGATGCGCGACCAGGGCTACGACTTCTCCTTCAGTGGTCTCAAGACCGCAGTGGTCAACCATGTTCGCAAGCACCGCGATCACGACGTGGCCGACATCGCGGCCTCCTTCCAGGAAGCGGTGGTGGATGTGCTGGTCCACAAGGCCCGCAAGGCGGCCGAGGAGTTGGGAGCCAGGGGCCTCTGCCTCGCCGGGGGGGTGGCGGCCAACTCGTCCCTGCGGGAACGCCTGCTGGATGCCTGTGTCGCCGCGGGAATCAGCGGGTTTCTGCCCAGCCGCTCCATGTGTACCGACAACGCCGCCATGGTGGCCGCCACCGGCTGGCATCGGCTCCGGCTCGACGGTCCGTCCCCACTGGATTCCGGGGCCGACCCCAACCTGGCCCTGCCCTTCGTCCAACCCTCGGCCTGAGTTGGCCCCGGAGCGATCCGACGACACCACCGGGATTGTGGCCCTTCGTCCAACCCTCGGCCTGAGTCCAACCCTCGGCCTGAGTTGGCCCCGGAGCGATCCGAACCCTACACTTAGCACTCGTCCATTGAGAGTGCTAACACTCGAACAACCACTCGAATAAACTATTTGGAGGCCAAGATGGCTCTACAGCCCCTTGATGACCGGATCGTCGTTCGCCCCGGTGAGTCCGAGGAAATGACCGCCAGCGGTTTGGTCATTCCCGACACCGCCAAGGAGAAGCCCCAGCAGGGCGAGGTTCTGGCCGTGGGTCCGGGCAAGCGGTCCGAGAACACCGGCGACCTGATCCCCGTGGGCGTCTCGGTGGGCGACACCGTCGTCTACAGCAAGTTCGGCGGCACCGAGATCACCGTGGAGGGTGAGGATCTGCTCATCCTGTCGGCTCGCGACGTTCTCGCCATCGTCAAGTAGTCACCATGCCGAAGATCCTGAAATTCCGTGAGGAGGCCCGCCAGGGTCTCGAGGCGGGGGTCAACCAGCTTGCCGACACGGTCAAGGTGACCCTGGGCCCGAAGGGCCGCAACGTGGTTCTCGACAAGAAGTTCGGAGCCCCCACCATCACCAACGACGGCGTGTCCATCGCCCGGGAGGTGGAGCTGGACGACAAGTTCGAGAACATGGGGGCCCAGCTCATCAAGGAGGTGGCCACCAAGACCAACGACATCGCCGGTGACGGCACCACCACCGCCACCGTGCTGGCCCAGGCCATGATCCGCCAGGGCCTGCGCAACGTCGCCGCCGGGGCCAACCCGATGGGGCTCAAGCGGGGCATCGACAAGGCGGTGACCGCGGCGGTGGCCTCGCTGGCCGACCAGGCCCAGGACATCTCCAAGAAGGAGGAGATCGCCCAGGTGGCGTCCATCTCGGCCGCCGATCAGGCCATCGGCAACGTCATTGCCGATGCCATCGACAAGGTGGGCAAGGACGGCGTGGTCACGGTGGAGGAGTCCAACACCTTCGGCATGGAACTCGACTTCGTCGAGGGCATGCAGTTCGACAAGGGCTTCTTGTCCCCCTATTTCGTCACCGATCCCGAGCGACAGGAGGCCGTCCTCGACGAGCCCTACATCCTGTTCAACCAGGGCAAGATCAGTTCGGTGCAGGATCTGCTGCCGCTGCTGGAGAAGGTCATGCAGACCGGCAAGCCGCTGCTGGTGATCGCCGAGGACGTGGAGGGCGAGGCTCTGGCCACCCTGGTGGTCAACAAGATCAGGGGCACGTTCAATTCGGTGGGGGTCAAGGCCCCCGGTTTCGGCGAGCGTCGCAAGGCCATGCTTCAGGACATGGCCATTCTCACCGGTGGCCAGGTGGTGGCCGAGGAGGTCGGGCTCAACCTGGAGGGGGTCACCCTCGATCTTTTGGGCACCGCCCGAAAGGTGATCGTGACCAAGGACGACACCACCCTGGTGGAGGGGGCCGGTTCCAAGGCCGACGTGGACGGCCGGGTGGCCCAGATCCGCCAGGAGATCGACAACACCGACTCCGACTGGGACAGGGAGAAGCTCCAGGAACGTTTGGCCAAGCTGGCCGGCGGTGTGGCCGTGGTCCAGGTGGGAGCCGCCACCGAGGTGGAGCTGAAGGAGAAGAAGCACCGGATCGAGGATGCCCTGTCGGCCACCCGGGCCGCCATCGAGGAGGGTGTGGTCGCCGGGGGCGGAACCGCCCTGCTTCGAGCCCGTCCGGAGGTGGCCGAAGCCGCCGAGGCCTTGAGCGGTGACGAGGCCACCGGAGCCAAGATCGTGTTCGAGGCGCTGTCGGTGCCGTGCTCCCTCATTGCCTCCAACGCCGGTTACGAGGGTTCGGTGGTCGTGCGCGACATCGAGGCCACCTCCGGTACCACCGGGTTCAACGCCGCCACCGGCGTCGTCGAGGACTTGGTGGGCGCCGGGGTGATCGACCCGGCCAAGGTGACCCGGGCCGGCCTTCAGAACGCGGCCTCCATTGCCGGAATGCTGCTGACCACCGAGGCCCTGGTGGCCGACAAGCCCGAGCCTCCGGCCCCCCCGGGTCCCCCCGGTGGCGACCCCATGGGTGGTATGGGCGGCATGGGTGGTATGGGCGGCATGATGTAACCAATCGTCGCGGTTCATTACGATGCATCCGTGACCCAACGCCCGAACCACATGGGCCCCGACGAGTTTCGGCGGCAGGGGTATCGGGCGGTGGACTGGTTGGTCGACTACATGAACCGACTCGACGACCTCCCGGTCGAGCCCGGGGTGGAGCCGGGCCTTGATGCTCCACCGGTAGAGCCCGGGGTGGAGCCGGGCCTGAGCACCTTTCCGGTGAAATCCAATGTGAAACCGGGCGATGTCCGGGCCATGTTGGCGGTGGACGCCCCCGAGCACGGGGAGGACTTCTCCGCGGTGCTGGCCGACCTCGACCGGGTGATCCTGCCGGGCATCACCCACTGGCAGGCACCGGGGTTCTTCGCCTACTTCCCGGCCAACACCAGCGGACCGGCCACCCTGGCCGACCTTGTGTCCTCGGGTATCGGCGCTCAGGGAATGATGTGGGACACCAGCCCCGCGGTCACCGAACTGGAGCAGCACGTTCTCGACTGGCTGGTCGCCGCGCTCGACCTGCCCGAGAAGTTCCGGGGCAACGGCGTCATCCAGGACAGCGCTTCCAGCAGCACCCTGTGCGCCGTGCTCGCCGCCCGGCACCGGGCGGGCGGGATCGAGGCCCTGCCCACGCTGGTGGCCTACACCTCCGAACAGGCCCACTCGTCGGTGACCAAGGGACTTCGGGTGGCGGGCGTCCCCGACGATCGCATCCGGACCATCGCCACCACGCCCGACTACGCCATGCGGGCCGACCACCTGGCCTACGAGATCGTCAAGGACCGCAAGGACGGCCTGACCCCGTTCATGGTGATCGCCACCGTGGGGACCACCTCCACCACCGCAATCGATCCGGTCGGCGAACTGGGATGGGTGGCCGCCAACTTCGATGCCTGGCTCCATGTGGATGCCGCCTTTGCCGGGGCCGCCTCGCTCTGTCCCGAGATGCGATTTTTGAACGCCGGGCTGGAATCGGCCGACAGCTACGTGTTCAACCCCCACAAGTGGATGCTCACCAACCTCGACTGCTCGACGCTGTTCGTGGCCGACCGGGCCAGCCTCAACAATGCTCTGTCCATCACCCCCGAGTACCTGCACAACCCGGCCAGCGAGGCGGGAACCGTGGTGGACTACCGCGACTGGCAGGTGCCACTGGGCCGGCGGTTCCGGGCCCTCAAACTGTGGTTCGTGATCCGCCATTACGGGCTGGAGGGTCTACGGGCCCACATCCGCCGTCATCTGGCCTGGGCCGCGGAGCTGACCGACTGGGTGGCCGCCGACGACCGGTTCGAGTTGGTCGCCCCCACCGTGGTCAGCCTGGTGTGCTTCCGTCATGTCGATGGCGACGTCGCCACCCACCGGGTCATGGACACGATCAACCAATCGGGTCGGGCCTACCTCACCTCCACCACCCTCGACGGTCAATTGGTGCTCCGGGTCGCCATCGGCGGAACCCGAACCGAGCACCACCACGTCGAGGATCTGTGGTCGCTCATCCAATCGGCGGCGTGACCACGCCGGGTTCGGTTCGGGGTCGATTCGTGGCCTGACCGGGTTCGGTTCGGGGTGGAGTGGAATAATCCCTTATCACCGAGCTCGAAGGCTCTAAGCTTCTTGATTTTCAACCCTAAGGGGGCATTGCGATGGCCGAGGTGGAGATAGGTCGGGGCAAGACCGGACGACGGGCCTACGGGTTCGACGACATTGCCATCGTGCCCACTCGGCGCACCCGCGACCCCGAGGATGTGAACATCACCTGGGAGATCGATGCCTACCGCTTCGATCTGCCCCTCATGGCCTCGGCCATGGACGGGGTGGTCAGCCCCGAGACCGCCATCGCCATCGGGCGACTGGGGGGTGTGGGTGTGCTCAACCTGGAGGGACTCTGGACCCGTTACGAGGATCCCGAGCCGATCCTGGACGAGATCGCCGCCCAACCTCCGGAGAAGGCCACCCTGAGGATGCAGGAGCTGTACGCCGAGCCGATCAAGCCCGAGTTGATCGGCGAGCGGATCGGTCGGATCAAGGATGCCGGGGTGATCTCCTGTGCCTCCGTCACCCCCCAGCGCACCGAGCAACTGGCCCCCCACGTCCTGGCCGCCGAGCTCGACCTCATGGTCATCCAGGGCACGGTGGTCACCGCCGAGCACAAGTCCAGAACCGGCAAACCCCTGAATCTCAAGCAGTTCGTCCGCCGTCTGGAGATACCGGTCATCGTGGGAGGCTGCGCCAGCTACGACGCCGCCCTGCACCTGATGCGTACCGGGGCGGCCGGAATCCTGGTGGGCGTGGGGCCGGGCCAAGCCTGCACCACCCGGGGAGTGCTGGGCATCGGCATACCCCAGGCCACGGCCATCGCCGATGCCCGGGCGGCCCGGATGCGCCACCTGGACGAAACCGGGGTGTACGTGCATGTCATCGCCGACGGGGGCATGGGCACCGGCGGCGACATCGCCAAGGCCATCGTGTGCGGGGCCGATGCGGTGATGATCGGCTCCCCGCTAGCCGCCGCTCACGAGGCCCCCGGGCGGGGCTACCACTGGGGCATGGCCACCTTCCACCCGACCCTGCCCCGGGGGGCCCGAGTGCGGACCAACCCTCGGGGAACCCTGGAGGAAATTCTGGTCGGGCCTGCCCAGGAGAACGACGGCCGCCTCAACCTGTTCGGTGGCCTGCGCACCTCCATGGCCACCTGCGGCTACGAATCGCTCAAGGAGTTCCAGAAGGCCGAGATCATGGTGGCCCCCTCCCTGCAAACCGAGGGCAAGTCCCTCCAACACTCCCAGGGCATCGGGATGGGCCGTTGAGCCGCCTCCAGGTAGCCGGGGTCGGCCGTTGAGCCGGCCCGATGTAGCCGGGATCGGCTGTTGAACCACCCTGAGAGCGCCGCGGGCATCGGTGCCGGTCGGGATCACCCGGTGCTGGTGGTGGACTTCGGGGCCCAGTACGCCCAGCTCATAGCTCGGCGGGTGCGGGAGGCCCGCATCTACAGCGAGATCGTTCCCCACTCCATCGGCGTGGACGAGATCGCCTCCCGGCGGCCCGGTGCCGTCATCTTCTCCGGCGGGCCCCGATCGGTTCATGTCGAGGGGGCTCCTCGCATCGACCCCGGTATCTACGACCTGGGCATTCCCATCCTGGGCATCTGCTACGGTGCCCAGCTCATCGCCGCTCAACTCGGCGGGCAGGTGGCCCGAACCGGCATAGGCGAGTACGGCCGTACCACCATGACCGTCGCCGCTCCAAGCACGCTGCTCGACCCCGATGAGGGCACCGAGCGTCCGGTTTGGATGAGCCATTTCGACTCCATAACCACCCCGCCCGACGGCTTCAGCGTTACCGCGTCCACCCCGCAGGCCCCGGTGGCCGCCCTGGAGCACCCCCAGCGCCACATCTTCGGAGTGCAGTTCCATCCCGAGGTGGCTCATACCCCGGGGGGCCAGACCGTACTGGAGCACTTCTTGTACCGGGGTGCGGGGCTGGTGCCATCGTGGACCACCGAGTCGTTCATCGACGAGGCGGTGGCCTCCATTCGAGCCCGCATCGGTGGCGGGCGGGCGGTTTGCGGTCTCTCCGGCGGGGTGGACTCCGCGGTGGCTGCGGCCCTGGTTCACCGAGCAGTAGGTCCCCGGCTCACCTGCGTGTTCGTGGACACCGGACTGATGCGCAAGGGCGAGGGTCAACAGGTGATCGACGCCTTCCGCCGCTCCCAGGGCATCGATCTGATCGCGGTACAAGCCGCCGACCGGTTCTTCGACGCCCTGGTGGGGGTGATCGACCCCGAGGAGAAGCGCAAGATCATCGGCGAGCTGTTCGTCCGCATCTTCGAGGAGACCTCCGCCCGGGTCGATGGTGCCGCGTTCCTGGTGCAGGGCACGCTTTATCCCGATGTGATCGAGTCGGGATCCCATTCCGCGGCCAAGATCAAGAGCCATCACAACGTGGGTGGTATTCCCGAGGAGATGGATTTCGAGTTGGTCGAGCCGCTGCGCGACCTGTTCAAGGACGAGGTGCGGGCCGTGGGCCATGAACTCGGCTTGCCCGACGAGATCCTGTGGCGCCAGCCCTTCCCCGGCCCCGGGCTCGGAGTTCGGGTGATCGGCGAGGTCACCCCCGAAAAAGCCGCCCTGTTGGCCGAGGCCGATGCCATCGTTAGGGCCGAGATAACCGCGGCCGGACTGGATCGGGAAGTCTGGCAGGCGTTCGCCGTGCTACCCGACATCCGCACCGTGGGTGTGATGGGCGATGAGCGCACCTACGGGCAAGTGGTCGTCATCCGGGCGGTGACCAGCGAGGACGCCATGACCGCCGACTGGGCCCGGCTTCCTCACGAGCTGTTGGAGAAGATGTCGAGCCGGATCATCAACGAGGTGGGCGGTATCAACCGAGTGGCCTACGACATCACCTCCAAGCCTCCCGGCACCATCGAGTGGGAGTGAGCCGGATCAAACAAGGATCTCGCAGGGATTCGTGCATCCCCACCGGGCCGCGGGAACAAGCCGCAACGGAAAGTGTGGATGTGCCGATGTCTCGCAGGGATTCGTGCATCCCCACCGGGCCGCGGGGATCGGCTAGGCCGCTTTGGTGGTGATTAGCTGCACCCGCTGACCGTGATCGGTCTTCATGGCCGCCAGCTCATCGCTCCAGAAGAACTTCTCCTCGCCGAACGCGGGACGCAGCTCGTCCAACCACGATGCATCGGGGTCGTAGGCCGCGAAGAACAAGCGGTTCACCCAGTCGGGGTTGCGGGCCTGAATGAACTTGAGCGCGATCACCCGTTGGCCGGCGACCTCGGTGACGCCGTCCACCAGAACCTTGCCCGGCGTGGCCGACATCGACGGCCCTCGCCAGGTACGAGCCAGCCCCGACACCTGCTTGTAGGTGTCGGTGTATATCCGGTACGCCTCCACCAGCGGCACCTCGAAGTACCGCTTGGCCCCGGTGTCGCGCTCCACGAACATGTAGTAGGGAACCGCCCCGAGCTTGACCTCGGTGGTGATCATGTCGGCCCACACCCGGGCACTGTCGTTCACGTGGCGGATCAGCGGGGCCTGGCAGCGCACCACCGCACCGGTTTCGATGATGCGTCGCATGGCCTCACGGGCCGCGTCGGTGGCCAGTTCCACCGGGTGCGAGTAGTGGGCCATGATGGCCAGGTGGCGACCGGAGGCCACGATCTGCTCGAACAGACGCAATAGGTCGTCGGCCTCCTCCCCCTCGGTGAACTTGTAGGGCCAGTAGGCCGGGGCCTTGGTGCCGAACCGGATGGTGTCGATCTCCAGGTCGTCGGCCATCAGCGGCTCGACGTAGCGACGAATCAGCTCGGTGCGCATGATCATCGGGTCGCCGCCGGTGAACAGAACGTCGGAGACCGTCGGGTTCAGTTTCAGATAGGCCACCAGTCGGTCGATCTCCTTGCTGGCAAACTTGAGATCGTCCAGTTGCACGAACTGCGGCCATCGGAAGCAATAGGTGCAGTAGGCATGGCAGGTCTGGCCCTGGGTGGGGAAGAACAGCACCGTCTCCCGGTACTTGTGCTGCACGCCCTGCACCACCTCCTCCTCCAGGTACCCGGCATTCATCTCCACCTGGCCGGCGGGGTGGGGGTTGAGGCTGAGCTGGATCTCCCGGGCCGCCGCCTTTATCTCGGCGGCGGGGGCATCGGCTCCGATCAGGTCGGCGATGCGGTTGAAATGCTCGGGATCCAGCATTCCCTCCTGGGGAAAGGTGAGCTGGAACATGGGATCGTCGGGAACGTTCCCCCAGTCGATCAACTGTTCGCACACATAATTGTTGGTCTTGAACGGGAGCACCGATCCCACCACCCGGGTCACCAGGCGCTGGTGCTCGCTCAACCGCTCATAACCGGGGACGTCCTCCAGGTTGCGGAGTTGGAAGGTGCGGAACGTGTGCTGGTCACCGTTGCTGCTGCTCATGGGGATGCCTCGCTGTCAATAATTCTGCCGATCGACCGGGGTCGTGTCCCGGCCGGGGCCGTGTTCAATAGTGATTGCCCCCAATGATAACCGCGCCTGTGACACTCACCGGGGGATCCCGCCGGTGCGGATGCGCCGATGCGGGATGCCGACTTCCCCTGTGACGCTCACCGGGGAGGCCCCATCTGCCACCATGGTGGTGTGCTTACCAGGTTCGACGACTTTCCCATTCACCAGACCCCCGACCCCATCTCGACCCCGGCGACCGGGGAGAAGGACTTCTACGAGCGCTATTGGTTCAACGGTTACTCCCGGGCGGGCGACATGTACCTGGGGGTGGGTACCGCCCGCTATCCCCACCTCGACATCCAGGACTGCGGCATCAGCATCGTCCACGACGGGGTGCAACACGCCTTTCACGCCTCGGCCCGGGCCAATGCCGAGCCCTCCGACCTCGGTGTCGGCCCGTTCAACCTGGAGATCGTCGAGCCGATGAAGTCCTGTCGGGTGGTGCTGGAGCCCAACGAGACCGATTTCACCGCCGATCTGACCTTCGAGGCCCGCACCGCGGCCATCGAGGAGCCCCGCCACCACTGGTCCGACGGCAACCGCCGGATCATGGACACCACCCGATTCACCCAATTCGGCCGCTGGCACGGCTGGATCGCCTACGACGGCCGGCGCATGGAGATCGACCGCACCGAGACCTACGGCACCAAGGATCGCTCGTGGGGTGTCCGCCCCGTGGCCGGGGGCGACGCCCGGGGTGCCCCCCAGACCCCCCGGGCCATGGGGCTGTTCTTTCTGTGGGCTCCGTTGCACTGGGACGACATGTGCAGCCACTACCAGCTCTTCGAGGACACCCTGGGGCGACCCCGGTTCCACGTGGGGGCCTTCCTGCCGGTGTACGACTCCATCGACGACAACCCCGGGGTGGAGGATCCCGGGGTGGAACCCATGCACCGGCTCGAGCATCGGCTCGAGTTCGAACCCGGGAGCCGCATGATAAGGGCCGCCACCCTGTCCATGACCTCGCTGGAGGACGATGTACGCCACGAGATCACCTTCGAGAAGCAGTTCACCTACCGCATGAAGGGCATCGGCTACAGCCACCCCACCTGGCCCCACGGGGCCTGGAAGGGCGAACTGGCCATGGAGTCCGAGCGCTGGAAGTTGGCCGACGTCGACGAACTCGCCTTCGAGAACCAGCACGTGCAGCACCTGATGAAGGTTCGTATGGGTGATCGCGAAGGCATCGGCGTACTGGAACAGAGCATCTTCGGTCCCTATCGCCCCTACGGCCTCGAGGGGCACGTGGCTCCGGCCGATTAATGCTCAGCCGGGCTGGTGCTCACATTGCGCTCCGCCCGACCAGCACCCGACCGGGCCGGTACTCACATTGCGCTCCGCCCGACCAGCACCCGACCGGGCCGGTACCCCTACGGCCTCGAGGGTCACATGGCTCCGGCCGGCTAACGCAGGTAGGCGTCGCCGCCGTCGATGTTGACCGTGGTTCCGGTCATGTAGGCCGCGGTGTCGCTGCACAAAAAAGCCACCACCCGGCCGATGTCGGTCTCGGCATCGCCCACCCGCTTCAGGGCGAACCGCTCCTGGAGTGCGGCAAAGCCCTCGGGATTGGAATGCGACCACCGCTCCATGGCCGGCGACATCGCCACCGGCATGAGGGTGAGGGCCCGGATCCCGTCGGCTCCCCACTCCATGGCCGCGGCCCGGGTGATCGACTGCATGGCCGATTTGACCCCGGCGTACACCCCCATACCGCTGGGATCGGTTTTGAGGCTCGACCCCGAGCCCTGGTTGATGATCACCCCGCCGCCCCGGAGATACCGGTGGCACAACCGCATGAACCGGATGGCGGCCAGCGGCCCCGAGGTCCACGCGGCCATGGACGACTCGTCGCTCACCTCCAGCAATCGCCCGTGGGGCACCTGCTGGGCGTTGTTCACCAGGATGTCGATGGTGCCGAAATGCTCCACGGTACGGGTGACGCACGCTTCGATCTGATCCAGGTCGTTCACATCGCACACCACGGCCAGGGCCGACCCCCCTCGATCGGTGATCTCCTCGGCCACCGCCTGCACCTTGGCCTCGGTGCGAGCCGCCACCACGACCCCCGCCCCCTCGCCGGCCAGAGCCAGAGCGACGCCCCGCCCCACCCCCTGCCCCCCGCCGGTAACGATGGCCGTTTTCCCGTCAAGCAATCCCATGGTGCCGAACACTACCCCCACCGGGCCGTGCGTCCACCGCAGGCCCCGAGCGGAGTCCCCGATGGGGAGTTCTAGAGCACCCACCGCAGGCCCACTACGGTCCCCGAGCGGAGAGGGTGGGATTCGAACCCACGAACCACCTCACGGCGGTTACTTCCTTAGCAGGGAAGCGCCTTCAACCTGACTCGGCCACCTCTCCAGGCCCTCCCACCCTAGCGGCTCGACCCCGCGTGGACGGCATGAATTCCCCGACGAAGCTCCCACTCACCTCCTGCCCGCCGACAAACCACCCCGGCTCTCGGCCGCCGGCCCACTAACCTCCCCCTCGGAGGGATGGCAGAGCGGACGATTGCAGCGGCCTTGAAAGCCGTAGGGCCTCCAGAGGTCCCGGGGGTTCGAATCCCCCTCCCTCCGCTCCCAACCGCCCCCACACCGGCTACCATGGCAACCAAGCTACCGTCTCACCATCGAACGGATGGCAAAAAAATTTGATTAGAAGAACTATATCAAAGGTTAGGAATGGAACAAGATCACTTGAACGCAATCATCAAAGAGAACCCCAACATGGATGAAACTGCCATTGCCCGCAGCCAACAGGCAGCGAAGCAACTTGCAGATGCAGGAATCAAATTAGGCGGCTATCGTCTAATGCCTGCACTCGGTGATGCAATCATCCACCACGGGCAAACCCAAGCTAGAAGAACAACTGACCAATCATAGCCAGCATCCAAAACAATTGATACTTGGCGAGGAGGACTCATGTCCTGGCACCAAAATCTGCTAACTCATAGGCAGACACAATGATGTTCAAGCTAGTTTCTACTTATAGTTCCATGGTTTCACAATCAAAATAAGATCAGTCCCAAACTCTATACCTGCCACATCACAAAAAATGGCAATCCTCTCTACGATATCAGCATTACTCAACCTCTTGGCACTTGCCCACCAACCTCCTCCTAGATCCTTATAGCATGTAGTGGAAGCTTCTGTAGTAAATAACTCTTCGCGAAGTCGAGCAACCATTCGCGCATTCCCACGATGATTACGAGGATCATTATATAGACGATCCAAAAACCCCGGGTCCTCTTCCTGAAACTTCTTGAGAATAGGTACCATTGTACCTACCCCTCTGGTGCAACCAGGTAGTTCTTTAGAGTACAACTCACAACCAGCAATGTATGCATCAAGATCCCATGAAAGCAAGTTGGCATCTATACGTGTCACCTGCTCATTCTCTGTTACCAAGTTTTCAAATGGACTTGATACCTGGAGCTGATTACTATTTAGGGGCGTGATAGACTCGATCTGCTGTCGAAGAAACTCCACAACCTCGTTGTCTTCAGTTTTGCTACCGCACAGCTTGAATACTTCCTCAGCTATTCGACCAATTAGTAGGTTACCAGGATCACTTAGTACTCTTTCCCATGCCTCCGGGAGTGCCTGCCTCAACTTCTCCTTTCGCTTGATATTATTGTGGACTTCTTCAGCCTCTTGCTTGGCCTTACCCGAAATAACCTGCATCTTGGATAAAAACTTTTCAAATTGAGCTGCTTGTTGCTGTCTTGAAGACGATTCATAGCCGGTTTCTATGGCTTCAATCTCAATTCGACAGAACCTTCGATCTATTGGCTCTCCAGCCGCCATACTGAGATAAAAATCCCAAATCTGTCCATCGGTAAGAACGAGTATGGGCACCCCTCTGTTACTAGCGTAATTAAAAAGCTGATCTTCTGCCTTGTAATCTAGATTCCCAAGTCTTTTTGCTTCCACAAATACAACAGGCTTACCTTGTAAGAGTAGAGCATAGTCCACCCACCCATTGCCTACTGAGTACTCAACTATTAGTTCAGTAGGGTGCTTTGGATCCCAACCTAATGCATCAAGAATAGGAGTGATAACGGCATACCTAACTTTGGCTTCATCCGTCAACAACCCAGATTGAATAGCTCCCGCAGCTTTCTCCAGTACCTCTTCAAGACTCATCTCTGCTCCTCGGCTCTTCTTTTCTGCTCGTCAGCGTACCTGATTATACAACCGGGCATCAACCCTCCCACGATGACGAGCATCCAAGCTCTCGCGACCGGTCGTCGCGTACCAGGCCATGTCCGTGCGATGATTCAACACCGCCCGAATACGCTGCCCGGTGACCGATTTATTTTCTGGGTCGAGGGATCTGGGTCGAGAGACCCGGGGACGGGAAAGGGGGAAACGCGGAGGGGGTGGGATTCGAACCCACGGTGACTTGCGCCACACACGCTTTCCAAGCGTGCCGATTCGGCCGCTCTCGCACCCCTCCGGGGGATGGAAAACCCTGGAGGAGGCGGGGAAGATGCACGACCTTTCCTTGCACCCCTCCGGGGGATGGAGAAACTATCGCACTCCGACGGGCGAACCCTCACCGTTTCCCGCTATCCTGAGCCCATGCGGGCTGGATGCCCGGTTTGGAATGTGATGGTCGGGTCCTGTGCAACACCAGCCCGTGAACCGAGTCAGGGTCGGAAGGCAGCAGCTCTCAGCGGATCCTGGGGTGTGCCGCAGACCGCCTGGCCATCACTTTCGAGACCGGGTATCGCGGCCCGGCTGAGGCCGGTCGTCTTCGAGACCGGGTATCGCGGCCCGGCTGAGGCCGGTCGTCTTCGAGACCGGGTATCGCGGCCCGGCTGAGGCCGGTCGTCTTCGAGACCGGGTATCGCGGCCCGGCTGAGGCCGGTTGTCGCTCAGCCTGAGTAAAGTCGGGGCAATGGCCCATCAGGCTCTGTACCGACGTTACCGACCCTCCTGCTTCGCCGAGCTGCGAGGCCAGGAGCCCGTGGTGCGGGCCCTTCAGAACGCGGTCCGTCAGGGTCGGGTCGGTCATGCCTACCTGTTCAGCGGTCCTCGGGGAACCGGCAAGACCAGCACCGCCCGTATCCTGGCCAAAGCCCTGAACTGCACCGATCCGGGCGACGACGGCGAACCCTGCGGCCGCTGCCAGTCGTGCATCGATGTCGCCGACAACACCTCCTACGACCTCATCGAGCTCGACGCCGCTTCCAACAACAAGGTGGACGACGTTCGCGACCTCATCTCCCGGGTGGCGATGGGCTCGCCGGGCAAGGCCAAGGTCTATGTGTTGGACGAGGTCCACATGCTCACCCCCGGCGCGGAGAATGCCCTGCTGAAGACGCTCGAGGAGCCTCCCGACCACGTGGTGTTCGTGCTGTGTACCACCGAGCCCCACAAGGTCGTGCCCACCATCCGCAGCCGAACCCAGCACTTGGAGTTCAGCCTCATCGACGGCGACGTGCTGGCCGACCACGCCCGCTGGGTCGTGGAACAAGCCGGGTTGGAGGTGAACGGCGATGCCATCGACCACGCCGTCCATCGGGGCGGGGGATCGGCTCGGGACACCCTGTCGGCCCTCGAACAGATCGTCGCCGCCGGCGGGGTGGCCGATCGGCTGGAGGCGGTGGACACCATCATCGAGGCCCTGGGCAGCCAGGATCACGGCCCCGCCCTCGTCGCGGTACACGAGGCCTTGCGGTCGGGACGAGAACCCAGGATCATCGGCGAAACCCTGCTCGATCGCCTCCGAAACGCCTTTCTGAGCGCCCTGGGTGCCGATCTGAGCCATCTCCCCGATGCCCAGCAGGCCGCCGCCCGCACCACTGCCGAGCAACTTTCACCGGCCCGGCTCACCCGATCCCTGGAGGTGCTGGGAACCGCTCTGGTGGACATGCGCCAGGCCCCCGATCCGAGGGTGGACCTGGAGGTGGCCCTGGCCCGGCTCACCCGCCGTGATCTTGACACCGACGTCAGTATGCTGCTGGAGCGCATCGAGCGCCTGGAGCGCCATGGCCCTCGGATGACCGACGACGACACCGGGCCGACCTCTGCTCCCGCGACCCCCGACACCGGGCCGACCTCTGCTCCCGCGACCCCCGTGCGCCCGACGGACTCCCCCGCCAGTGGCCCGGAACGAGCCCGAGCCACGATGGCCAACATCCAGGCCCGGCAGGCGAAAACCGAACCCGTGTCCGGGAAGTCTCCACCCTCCTCGGCCGGCAACTCCCCGGCCAGTCGGACAAAGCCCGAAACCCCGGTCGAAAAGGCATCCGATTTTTCCGATCACGACCCCGGCCCGGACTCCGGCGAGGAGGCCGCCTCGGCCTCGGCTCGAGCCTCGCGGCCCACGCTGGGAGCAATCCGAGCAGCCAGAACACCAACCGCCTCCGCTGCTCCAACTACCAGTCCCAACGACAGCTTCGAACCTGCGTCAGCCACCGAATCCGCGCCGACCACCGAACCCACCACCGACGCAAACGCAGCCACCGAATCCGCGCCGACCACCGAACCCACCACCCCGCTACCCCCTCGAGAAGAGGTGGTCCTCGCCTGGGGGGACACCATCCTGGCCGGTCTCCCGAACAAGGCCCGGGTCCGGTTCCAAGTCGGCCGGTTCCTGGCCAACGATGAGGACTGTGTGGTGTTCGCCCTACCCAACCAGATGCAGCAGGATCGCTGCGAGGAAGTCCAAGAAGCGGTGGACGAAGCTCTTGGTGAGCACTTCGGGCGGCCCGTGCCTCTGCGCCTGACCATCGACGACAAAAGCACCGCACCACCCCCCGATCCTGGGACGTCGTCCCCCCGTCCCACCCCTGCCGGCAATGACGAGCACGAAGCCATCGGCTCCGATGAACCCAAGAACGAGGAGAGCTTGGCGCAGGAAGCCATCTCCAACCTCATGGCCGCATTCCCCGACTCCGAACTCGTCACCTTCGATCCATCGTCCCCCACCAACCAGCAGGGTTGATCGTGGCGAACCCGAAACCAAGCTCCGACTTCCCCAACCCCCACAACGACCGGTGAGCAACCCCATCCCCAACCCCGGTACCGACCGGTGAGCAACGCCATCCCCAACCCCGGTACCGACCGGTGAGCAACGCCATTCCCGACCCCGGTACCGACCGGTGAGCAACACCATGCCCAACCCCCACAACGACCGGTGAGCAACCCCATCCCCAACCCCGGTACCGACCGGTGAGCAACTGATGAGCAACGTCTATTCCGCTCCCGTTCAGGTGCTTATCGACGAGTTGGGGCGGCTTCCCGGCATCGGTCCCAAGTCGGCTCAGCGCATCGCCTTCCACCTGCTGAAGGCGTCCGAGCCCGATGCCCTGAGACTGGCCGCCGCCATCAAGGAGGCCAAGTCCCGGATCCGGTTCTGCCAACGGTGCTTCAACATCAGCGAGCACCCCGAATGCGGGCTGTGCGCCGACCCCCGGCGCGATCCGGCCGTATTGTGCGTGGTGGAGGAACCCCGCGACATCGTGGCCCTGGAGAAGACCCGGGAGTTCCGGGGTCGCTATCACGTGCTCGGCGGGGCCATCAATCCCATCGAGGGCGTCGGTCCCGATCAACTCCGGGTCAAGGAACTGCTGGCCCGGATCGACCAGGAGAACGTCACCGAGGTCATCTGCTGCACCAATCCCAACATCGAGGGGGAGGCCACCGCCATGTACCTGGCCCGCCTCATCGAGCCGCTGGGGGTCACCGTCACCCGCATCGCCAGCGGCCTTCCCGTGGGCGGGGATCTGGAATACGCCGACGAACTCACCCTCAGCCGGGCACTGGAGGGTCGCCGACGCATCAACGCCGGCTAGGGCGAAGCACTATTGCCCCCTCGGTCAAGCCCTTGGGTCGCCGACGCATCAATGCCGACCAGAACCAGCAGGCCCGGCCCGACGCATCAATCCCCACCAGACCCAGCAGGCCCGGTAACGCAAGACACCGCCTTAGCGAGTCGGGCGGGGGGCAATAGAACCGACACGCATAAGGCGGTGCTTGTTTATTTCATTTACATTACAAAGATGACGAAACAAAGTCAAGTCAAAGATGATTCGTAACAAGAAATAATCCGACGGCCATCAGACCCGCACCAACAGGGCATCCCCCTGGCCTCCGCCGCCGCAGAGCGCGGCCGCCCCCACACCGCCACCCCGGCGGCGCAACTCGTGCAACAGCGTGAGCACGAGACGGTTCCCGCTGGCTCCTATGGGGTGGCCCAGGGCTATGGCCCCACCGTTCACGTTCACCACCTCGTCGGAAACCCCCAGATCGGCCATCGATGCCAGCGCGACCGCGGCGAATGCCTCGTTGATCTCGAACAGGTCCACATCGCCCAAACCGAGACTGGCCGATTCGAGCGCCCGGAGAATGGCCCGCGACGGCTGGGTGAGCAACGAGGGGTCGGGACCGGCCACCTGGCCGTAGCCGATGCACGACCCCATCGGGGTCACCCCGAGCTGCTCGGCCCGTTCCCGACTGGCCACCACCAGCGCGCCGGCCCCGTCGGAGATCTGCGAAGCGTTGCCCGCGGTGATGTTGCCCGACTCGGCGAACGCCGGACGCAACCGGCCCAAGGACTCGGCCGTGGCCTCCGGGCGCACGCCCTCGTCGGCCACCACCACCACCGGGTCGCCTCGACGCCGGGGCACTTCCACCGGCACCAACTCGCCGTCGAACAGTCCGGCCGCGGTGGCCGCCGCCGCCCGATGATGCGACTGGGCCGAGAACTCGTCCTGGGGCTCGCGGGGCAGCCCGCTCGACGCCGCGTACTTCTCGGTTCCGGCCCCCATGGCACAGAGGTCGAAGGCACAGAACAATCCGTCGTGCATCATGGAGTCCTTCAGTTCACCGTCCCCCAGGCGGTAACCCTCCCGAGCCCGGGTCAGCAGGTAGGGGGCCCCGGTCATCGACTCCATGCCCCCGGCCACCACGATCTCGGCATCACCGGCCGAGATCATCCGGTGGGCCAGATAGACGGTGTTGATGCCCGACAGGCACACCTTGTTCACGGTGGTGGCCGGAACCGTCATGGGGATGCCCGCTCCCACCGCCGCCTGCCGAGCGGTGGCCTGGCCCTCACCGGCGGTCAATACCTGGCCCATGAACACGTAGTCCACCTGTTCGGGGGCCACCCCCGCTCGATCCAGCGCGGCCCGGATGGCCAGCGCCCCCAGTTCGGTGCCCCGAAACGACGCCAGCGCCCCCGACATCTTCCCGATGGGCGTGCGAGCCCCGGCCAGAATCACCGTCTCACTCATTGCCTCTCCCTTTGCTCACCGGTCATGGCTGACCAACAGGATGCCCCTACCCACGGTTCGTGGCTGCTCGACAGGATACGGTCGGGGTGTGCGGATCCATCTGGTCGATGGTACCTACGAGCTGTTTCGCTATCACTTCTCGCCCGGCAATCGCGACCGGGAGCACGGCGCGGCCCGGGGGGTGGTCCACAGCATGCTCCAACTGGTAGACGACGGGGCCACCCATGTCGGGGTGGCCACCGATCGAGTGATCGAGTCGTTCCGCAACGACCTGTGGGCCGACTACAAGACCGGCGAGGGGGTACCACCCGAGCTGATGACCCAGTTCCCCCTGGTGGAGGAGGCCCTGGCCGCGGCCGGATTCTGCGTGTGGCCCATGATCGAGCACGAGGCCGACGACGCTCTGGGGGCCGCGGCCCGCAAAGCCGCCCTCGACCCGAGCGTGGAACAGGTTCTGATCTGCACCCCCGACAAGGATCTGGCCCAATGCGTGACCGCCGACGGGCGCATCGTGCAGTACGACCGCCGCCGGCAGAACCTCATCGACCATCACGGGGTAACGGCCAAGTTCGGGGTGGCACCCGAGTCGATCCCCGACTATCTGGCCCTGGTGGGCGACACCGCCGACGGCTTCCCCGGTCTGCCCGGCTGGGGAGCCCGATCCACCGCGACGGTTCTGTCCCACTACCACCACCTGGAGAACATTCCCGACGCGGTGGGCCAGTGGGAGATCAGCGTGCGGGGCTCGGCCAAACTGGCCACCACCCTGGCCGAGAACCGGGATCTGGCCCGACTGTTCCGTCGCATCGCCACCATCGACTACACCGCGCCCACCTTCGAACACCTCGACGAGCTGGCCTGGACCGGCACCACCCCGCAGTTCTCGACGCTGATGGCCGCAATCGGGGGCGCTCACCTGGTCGAACGAGCCGAAAGCCTGCAACGTCGCATCGGCCAGGGATGAGGACGAGGATCGACACGAAAGCGGGGACGAGAGGAAAGAACGAGGAGCAGAACACGAAAGCGGGGACGAGAGGAAAGGACATGAACGACACGACATCAGCAAGCAGTCGAACCCCATGTAGCCTGGCACGACCATGGCCGAACACTCGATGAAGGATCGCCTCGAGGACCTGGAGCGTCGCAAGAACGAGGCCCTCCATGCCGGACCCCAGCGGGCGGTGGACCGCCAGCACGGGAAGGGCAAGATGCTGGCCCGGGAGCGCATCGAATACCTGCTCGACGACGGCTCCTTCCACGAGTTGGACATGCTGGCCCGCCACCGGGCCCTGGACAGCAACATCGAGGAACGGCCCTATACCGACGGCGTCATCACCGGCTGGGGCACCATCGATGGGCGCAAGGTGTTTTTGTTCTCCCAGGACTTCACCGTGTTCGGCGGAGCCCTGGGGGAGGTCTTCGCCGAGAAGATCCACAAGGTGATGGACCTGGCTCTATCGGTGGGCGCACCGATGATCGGCCTCAACGACGGGGCCGGGGCTCGTATCCAGGAGGGGGTGGTCTCGCTCGACTCCTACGGCGGCATCTTCCACCGCAACGTCAAGTCCTCGGGGGTTATCCCCCAGATCAGCGTCATCCTGGGGCCGTGTGCCGGCGGGGCGGTGTACAGCCCGGCCATGACCGACTTCGTGTTCATGGTGGCCGAGAAGTCGCACATGTTCATCACCGGCCCCGATGTGGTGAAAACGGTCACCGGGGAGGAGGTCACCCTCGAGGATCTGGGAGGGGCCCGCTCCCATTCCACCAAATCGGGAGTGGCCACCTTCGTGGGCCGGACCGAGGAGGAGGTGCTGAACGAGGTTCGTTTCCTTATCAGCCACCTGCCCCCCAACAATCTGGAGGAACCTCCCCGTACCGACACCGCCGACGACCCCGAACGGTCGACCCCCGAGCTGCGCGACGTCCTGCCCGACAGCCCCAATCTGCCCTACGACATGCGAGCGGTGATCCAGGCGGTGGTGGACGACGGGGAGTTCATGGAGTACCACGCCCACTGGGCCCAATCCATCGTGTGCGGCTTTGCCCGACTGAACGGCCATCCGGTCGGTGTGGTGGGCAACCAGCCGATGGTGCTGGCCGGGGTGCTGGACATCGAGTCGTCGTCCAAGGCGGCTCGCTTCGTGCGAACCTGCGACGCCTTCAACATCCCGCTGCTCACCCTGGTGGACGTGCCCGGCTTTTTGCCCGGCGTCGATCAGGAGCACGGCGGCATCATCCGCCACGGGGCCAAGCTGCTGTACGCCTACTGCGAGGCCACCGTGCCCCGCATCCAGGTCATCACCCGCAAGGCCTACGGTGGGGCCTACGTGGTCATGGACTCCAAGTCGGTGGGATCCGACCTGTCGTTCGCCTGGCCGGGGGCCGAGCTGGCCGTCATGGGACCGCAGGGGGCGGTGGAGATCATCCACCGGCGGGAGCTTCAGTCGGCCGCCGACCCCGCCGCCCGCCGCGCCGAGCTGGTGGACGACTACACCGAGCGCTACGCCAACCCCTACATCGCCGCCGAGCGGGGTTACATCGACGACGTGATCGACCCGGCCGACACCCGCCGACTGGTGATCGCCGGATTCGAGATGCTCCGCTCCAAGCGAGAGGAGCTGCTGCCCCGAAAGCACGGGGTCATCCCCCTCTAGGGGGTCCCGGACATGAACATCATTCGGATCACCCCTCAGCCCAGAACCATAAGGACGAGGACCCCGACCAGCGAGGTCCCGGACATGAACATCATTCGGATCACCCCTCAGCCCACCGAAGCCGAGGTGGCTGCCATCCTGTCGGCCTACGAGGCCCTCTGGCCCCGCCCTGTCGCCGGTGACGAACCTCCCGCTCCCCCCGCTTCTCGCTGGAGGTTCAGCGGCCGCTGGTGGATCGCGCCCGCAACCACTCGCCGGCGCCGGCAGAGTTGGTCGCGATGACCGCCGATCCTGCTCGCCATCGAACCTCCGGGCAACGATGACCGCCGATCCTGCTCGCCATCGAACCTCCGACGAGTTGGAGGCCGCCTTGGACCACATCCGTCGAGCACCCGCCGAGCACGGCACCCTCGAATTGATCGTGCGTCGGCCCGGGGTGGACGAGCGGGAGATTCTGGATACCGGCCACCTCAGCAAGGAGGAGGGCCTGGAGGGCGACAACTGGAAGCAGCGAGGCAACCCCAGAACCTCCGATGGTGGCCCCCATCCCGACATGCAGTTGAACATAATGAATGCCCGGGCCGCGGCTGCGGTGGCCGGACCGGTGGATCGCTGGGCCCTGGCCGGCGACCAGCTCTACGTCGATCTCGACCTCAGCACCGAGACCCTGCCACCCGGTACCCGCCTGGTGGTGGGTGAAGCCTTCATCGAGGTCACCGCCGAGCCCCACACCGGCTGCGGTAAATTCTCGGCCCGATTCGGTCGGGACGCCCTCAAGTTCGTCAACTCCCCCACCGGCCGAGCCCTGAACCTGCGAGGCATCAACGCCCGCGTCATCCACCCCGGCCCCATCCGCCGGGGCGATCCGGTCCAACGCTCGAGTTAGGGAGCCAGAGAGGCTCGAGCCTGCGGGTTCGAGTTGACGAACCGGAGAAATCAACGAACCAGAAGTCGACGAGGGACCTGGCGGCCCGCGGAGCCCGGCCGATCCCGGACGAACCGAAGAGATCGATGAGTCAGAAATCGCCCGGTCGGCGGGGCCAGGGTGGGAAGGGCTGTCCCACCGCCCGTTTCAACCGGCTCAGATACTCGCTCCGAGGGATCTCCACCGCTCCCAGGGTTCGGAGGTGCTCGGTGGCCCACTGCACATCCAGCAATCGGGGCACGTTGCCGTGAGCCAACCGACTCACCAGGGAAACCAGGGCCACCTTGGATGCGTCCCGGTCGATATGAAACATCGACTCCCCGGCGAACAGCCCGCCGATCGACACCCCGTACAACCCGCCCACCAGCTCCCCGGCGTCCGACCATGCCTCCACGCTGTGGGCCCATCCCAGCCGGTGCAGCCGAACGTAGGCATCCCTTATGTCCGATGTGATCCAGCCATGGGGCCGGTCGATCGCCCGACAGGCATCGATCACATCGGCGAACGCCACGTCGGTGGTGATCCGGTAGCGCCGTAGCGAGCGGCGCAGCGAGCGGGTCACCCGCAGCTCACCGAGGGGAATCACCCCCCGGGGATCGGGCGACCACCACCCCAGCTCGCCGGCATCCCCCAGCGTCATCGGAAACAGGCCGCTCCGGTAGGCCGCCAGCAACGTACTCGGAGCCAGATCGGCCCCCACCCCCACCAAACCGTTCTCGTCGGCGGTGTCCGCGGCCGGGAACGCCCACTGATTGGGCTCCGGTTCCAGCCTCATTCCCCCACTCTGCCCCACCCGGAATCCTCCGGGGGAAACATCAGCCCGACTCTGCCCCACCCGGAATCCTCCGGGGGAAACATCAGCCCGACTCTGCCCCACCCGGAATCCTCCGGGGGAAACATCAGCCGGACCTGACGTGGGACAACAACACTCCAACCGCCGTCAATAACCCGGAATCCTCCGGGAAAACATCAGCCCGACTCTTCGATGGTTACCGAGTTGACGACCACCTGGGGATCGGGTCCGCCCGGGCGATTGGGGTCGGAGCTCTCCGCGTGGCTGGCCAGAATCTGCTCGGCCACCTTCAGGCTCTCCCCGTCCATCCGGCCGAATACCACATACGTGCCCTGGCTGTTGAGCGCGGCAGTCCTGTTGTCCACCGCGAAGAAGAACTGGGCCCCGGCACTGTTGGGGGCCGCGGTTCGGGCCATCACGATCTGGCCCGGCTCGTAGGAAAAGCCCGAACCCTCGTCGGGAATGGTGTATCCGGGGCCGGGATCCGACCAGTCATTGGTCGTGGGGGCCCCGCCCTGGATGATGCCGATGCTCGGGTCGGTGCGGAACAGCAGCGTCTTGTCGTAATAGTGGTACCGGGACAGCACCGCGAAGTTGTTGGCGGTGATCGGGGTGTTGACCATGTCGAGTTCGACACGCATCTCCCCCGCAGTGGTGTCGAACACCGCGGTGTACTGCTTGGACGCATCCAGGCACATGGGTTGGGGACTGTCGAACTCCAGGACCTGGGGTCCCGATCCGTCGGCGGGGGGGCAATTGCTCAAGTCGATACTCGTTTCAGGAGTGGGGTCGGTGGTTTGTATGTCGATGAAGTTGATGAAGACCTCTTGCCCGGGCCGCCCTCCGAACATGGTGGTGGGATCATCCACATGGCTGGCCAGTATGTCACTCACCACGCTCAAGCTGTCGTCCTCGATGCGGCCCAGGGTGGCCAGTCCCGAAACCGATTGGGGTGCCTGGAACTCGTCGTCGGCCACCAGCAGGAACTGGCCCGTCGAGTCGCCCTCGGCCGACCACAACAACTGACCGGCCCGATGATCGACCGCCTCGCCCGGAGAGACGGTGAAGCCGGGACCGGGATCGTCCGCCGAGTTGGTATGGGGTGATCCACCCTGGATGTACCCTCCGGTGGAATCGGTGTAGAAGATGGCCGACCCCCTGTAGTAGTCGTAGCCGGCCAACACCACGAAGGCGTTCACCGCCTCCGGGGCGGTTCTCGGATCGAGTTCGACCCGTATCCGCCCCCGACTGGTGTCGAACACCGCGGTGTAGTCGAGCTCGGGGTCGAGGCACTGAACCGGTGGTCCCCCGAACCGGGTCACCCTGGAAACGGACTCCGCCGGATCGGGACACGGAGTGGTCTCGGTGCTCAACTCCTCGCCGGGCTCCGGCGGCGGGGGCAGCTCGGGAAACGCCGTGGAGACCGGCACGGCCTCGACCGCGTCGCCATCGGTGGACTCACCGGCCACCGCCTCGACCGCGTCGCCGCTGCCATTGTCGTTGTCACCGCCGTCGTCTCGGAGCCACAGCCAGAGAATCACCACCAACACCACGATCACCACCACGACCAGGGCCAGTCGCACCCCTCCGGCGCGAATCCGACTGCGGGTCGCGGTGGCTCGGGCCTGCTGCCTGGCCAGTTCTCGATGCTCTCGCTGACGCTGCCTCTTGTCGGTAGCCATCGCCCTGAAATCTAGGGCGACAACCACCGGAGTGCCTACCAGCTTGAGAAACTCGGACAACAAACCCATAAGAAGCGACCGGGGGCCGGTAGTTTTTCCCCCGTGGCCCTGGTGGTGCAGAAGTTCGGAGGAACGTCGGTGGCCAACGCCGATCGCATCCGTGAGGTGGCCGACCACGTGCGCCGGTGCCGGGATCGGGGCGACCGGGTGGTGCTGGTGATAAGCGCCATGGGCAAGGAGACCGACGAGTTGCTGACGCTGGCCGCCGCGGTGTCGAACACTCAACCGGGCCGTGAACTGGACATGCTCATCACCGCCGGTGAGCGCAAGGCCTGCGCCCTGGTATGCATGGCCCTCCACGATCTGGGGGTACCGGCCGATTCCTTCACCGGCAGCCAGGCCGGCTTCATCACCGACACCAATCACAACAACGCCAAGATCCTGGAGATCGTCCCCCACCGCGTCCGGGCCGCGCTAGACGCCGGCCGGGTGCCGGTGGTGGCCGGAGCGCAGGGAGTGAGCACCGAGGACAACGTGACCTTCCTCGGTCGGGGCGGCTCCGATACCACCGCGGTGGCGCTGGCCCACACGTTGAACGCCGACGCCTGCGAGTTGTACACCGACGTGTCCGGGGTGTTCACCACCGACCCCCGGATATGCGCCGACGCTCGCAAGCTGAACACCATCTCGTTCGACGAGTTGCTGGAGATGACCGCGGTGGGCTGCCCCAAACCGGCAATGCGCTCGGTCGAGGTGGCCCAGAACTACGGGGTCAAGCTGCACATCCGATCCGCGTTCACCTGGGAGCAGGGAACCTGGGTGGCAAAGGAGGAACCCTCCATGGAACAACCCATAATTCGATCGGTAACCCCCGATACCTCGGAGGCCAAGATCACCGTTACCGGGGTGGCCGACCGACCCGGGGTGGCCGCCACCTTGTTCCGGGAACTGGCCGACGCCGGGGTGAACGTGGACATGATCGTGCAGAACGCTTCCGAGCGGGGCATCACCGACATCTCGTTCACCGTTCCCGACGAGGACGTCGATACGGCCGAGACCATCACCCGGACCGTGGCCGACGACATCGGAGCCACCGGCGTGACCGCCGACCGGGCCATCGCTCGGATCAGCCTGGTGGGGGCAGGCATGAAATCCCACCCCGGGGTGGCCGCCACCATGTTCGAGACCCTGTCCGAGCACCGGATCAACATCGAGATGATCTCCACCTCCCCCATCCGCATTAGCTGCGTGATTCGCCAGGAGCACGCCGACGCCGCCACCCAAGCACTCCACCAGGCATTCGATCTGGCCCGCTGACCGGCACGAATTCCCAAACCACCGTCCCGACAAAAGTTGAACTGTGGGGCGGCGTGCCCACCATGCCGATCCGGCACGAATTCCCAAACCGCCGTCCCGACAAAAGAGCCAGGGACGGCTCCGAACAATCGGTGAACCGTTCCGAAGCCAGAACCCCGAAACACCGGGGAATGGCCGCCTGTCGGGGTGTGCTCTTAGCCTTTGCTCATGCTTGTAGTCGATGGTGATGGCCACACGATGGAACCCACCGACTTGTGGGTGGAGCGCATGGATGCTTCCCGATGGGGGGATTGGATTCCCCAGGCCAGGGGGGAGTTGCTGTTCGGCGAGTTCTGGGTGGGGGGCGAACTGCGCAGTGGGGGCCGGCAGGCTCTGGAGCGGATTTGTGCCAACGCGGGGGTGACCCCCGAGCAGTACCGGGAGGGATTGTCGATGCTCATGCTCAAGGGCGGTGCCGACCCCGACGCCCGAATCGAGGACATGGACCGGGTGGGAATCGACGCCGCGGTGCTGTATCCCACCAGAACCATGTTCTTCGGGCCGGTGGACCCGATTCCGGCACTGGGCAACGCCGAGTTCGTGCGGGACTGCCAGCGGGCCTACAACCAGTGGGCCGCGGACTACTGCGCAGCCCATCCCGACCGGCTGTTCGCGGTGGGTGCGGTGCCGCTTCAGGACATCGATCTGGCGGTGGCCGAGGTCGAGCGGATTGCCGGCATGGGGTTGGTGGGGGTGATGATCCGCCCGTCGGCCTACATCGACGAGCTACCGCTCAGTCACGAGGTGTACGACCGGTTCTGGGCCGCGTGCCAGGACCACGACCTGGCGGTGGGATTCCACCCCGGCGTGCATGTGGACACCCCCGACGTGATCCGCAAGCTGGGGTTGTGCCGGTTCGACAAGAACTTGCAGATCACCAACGCCGACGTCGATCCGGTGTACGGCGGGTCGGGCCTCGGTCAGGCCATCGGCAACACCGCCAACATGATGGTGACCATGGGGCGCATCCTCATGGGCGGAGTGGCGGAGCGATTCCCTCGCCTTAGGTTCCTGTTCATGGAGTCGGGCGGGGGCTGGTGCGCCACCCAGTTGGAGAGGATGGACGAGCAGGTGGAGGCGTTCGCCCTCGAGGGTCGGTGGCTGTCGATGCTGCCCAGCGAGTACTTCTCCCGCCAGTGCTACATCAGCTTCGAACCGGGGGAGTGGAACCTGGCCGCCTCGGCCACCAAGCTCGGGGCCGACCGGGTGTTGTGGGCGTCGGACTACCCCCATCCCGAGTACCACGACGGGGTGGTGGAGGAGTTGCGGGAGTCGATGGCCCCGTTGAGCGAGGCCGAGCAACGGATGATCGCCGGAACCAACGCGGTCGAGGCTTACCGGTTGCCCCGATGAGGAGGTTGGCCGGTGCCTCGGTGAGGGTTGGACTTCGACCCGATCGGTGGCCGGCGGGATTCCTCGCCGTGCTGGTGGTCGCGGTCGGTGCCGAACGGTTGCCCCGATGAGCGAGCCGCTGGCCGGGCGGGTGGCCGTGGTCACCGGGGGCGGGCGGGGTATCGGCCGGGCCATTGCTCTGGGGTTGGCCGAGGCGGGGGCGACGGTGGTGGTGTCGTCCCGCACCCGGGAACAGCTTGATCGGGTGGTGACGGCAATAGCCGCGGCGGGGGGCGGGGCGACGGCGGTGGTGGCCGACGCGACCGACGAGAACCAGGCCCGCCGGCCGGTGCGAGCCGCGGTGGACGAGTACGGACGAGTCGATGTGCTGGTCAACAACGTGGGTGGTTCGACCGGGGGGAACCACGACCCGTTCTCCGGGGATGCCGAGGCGTTCATGGGTACCTTGCGATTGAACCTGGTGTCGGCGTTCTGGACCAGCCAGGAGGCGCTGCCCCCGATGCGGGATCGGGGTTACGGTCGGATCATCAACATCGGTTCGGGGGCGTCCAAGCGGGCCGCGGCCGGCGTGGCCTATACCGCGGCCAAGCACGGCCTGGTCGGGCTGACCAAGCAACTGGCGGTGGTGGCGGCTCCTCATGACATCACGGTGAACTGCCTGTGCCCGGGATGGACCAATACATCGCTGGTGGACTTCGAGCGGTTGGCCGCCGCCCGGGGGATCAGCCCAGCCCAGGCCCGGAGCGAGGCCGAGGCCGACAGTGCCCAGCGCCGCATACTGGAACCGGGCGAGCTGGCCCCGATGGCCGTGCTGTTGGCATCGGAGGCCGGTGGGGGCATTACCGGCCAGGTGATCAGCGTGGACGGCGGCTACCGTCTCTGATCGAATGGAAATTTCCGCCTTCCAGCAGCTCATGGACGACCTCTACGGACCTCAGGATCGGGAACGGGGCATCCCGGCCACGGTGGCATGGCTGTGCGAGGAGATGGGCGAGCTGGCTCAGGCGGTGCGCAAGGGAGACGACGTCGGGAGGTTGCACGAACTGGGGGACGTGCTGGCCTGGTTGGCTTCCCTGGCCAACCAGTTGGGGCTGAGCCTGGACGAAGCAGCCCAGCGATACCGCGACAACCCCCCTCGTTGACCCCTGGCTAGGACGCGAGCAGCCTCGCCCACCCAACCCGGCGCGCTAGGACGCGAGCAGCCTCGCCCACCCAACCCGGCGCGCTAGGACGCGAGAAGCCTCGCCCACCCAACCCGGCGCGCTAGGACGCGAGCAGCCTCGCCCACCCAACCCGGCGCGCTAGGACGCGAGCAGCCTCGCCAACCACGCCCACCCAACCCGGCGCGCTAGGACGCGAGCAGCACTTCGGCGATCTGGACCGCGTTGAGGGCGGCACCCTTGCGGAGGTTGTCCCCGGCCACGAACAGGGCCAGACCGTGGGGCACGGTGGGATCGACCCGAATCCGGCCCACCCGGGTGGGATCGGTACCGGCGGCGGCCAGGGGGGTGGGGACCTCGTCGATCACAACGCCGGGGGCGGTTGACAGCAGCTCCCGGGCCCGGTCGGGGCCGATGGGCCGGTCGAACTCGGCATTGATGGCCAAGCAGTGACCGGTGAACACCGGTATTCGCACACAGGTCGCGCTCACCGCCAGTTCGGGCAGCTCCAGGATCTTGCGGCTCTCCTCCACCAGCTTGCGCTCCTCGGAGGTCTCCCCGGAATCGTCGTCGATCCAGGAGCCGCACTCGGGGATGACGTTGAAGGCGATGGGGGCCGCAAACACCGATGCCGCGGGCAACGGGACGGCTCGACCGTCGTGGGTCAGGTCGGAGGCCATGTCGGCCACCTTGCGGATTTGCCCGTCCAACTCGTCAACCCCGGCCAGACCGCCCCCGGAAACCGCTTGGTACGAAGAGATAACCAGGCGGCGCAGCCCGGCCTCGACGGCCAGCGGCTTGAGAACCGGCATGGCCACCATGGTGGTGCAGTTGGGGTTGGCCACGATTCCCCTGGGAATGTCGCCGAGAGCATGGGCATTCACCTCGGGTACCACCAGGGGGACGTCGGGGTCCATCCGCCACGCCGAGGAGTTGTCGATCACCGTGGCTCCGGCCTCGGCCACTCGAGGAGCCAACTCCCGCGAGGTGGCTCCCCCGGCCGAGAACAGGGCTATGTCCACCCCGCGATAATCGGCGGTGGCGGCATCCTCCACCACCAGGGTGTGATCCCGCCATGACATCGTGCGACCCGCGGAGCGAGCCGAGGCCAGCACCCGCAGATCGGCGACCGGAAAATCACGCTCGTCCAGCAGACGGCGCATGACCCCGCCCACCTGACCGGTGGCCCCCACGACAGCAACGTTCACAATGCTGATCCTACCGTCGCGGTCGCCCCCGCAACGACGACATTCATACCGCCGATCCTGTCGTCGCCGTGGTAATCCCAACGACGACGTTCACGGCACCAAACCTGTCGTCGCGGTGGTAATCCCAACGACGACGTTCACGGCACCAAAACGGCAAAGAACGCTCAGCCGTAGGAGCGCTCAGCCGTAGGAGATGGTGCGATGGGCCAGTTTCCAGCCGTGGTCGGTGCGCACCAACCGATCCCGGTAGGTGCCCATGAGAGCCACCGAGGGCTCGGAGGCCGTGTTCACCCAGAACTGCCAGTAGGAGTGGCTAACGGCCTGATCGCCATCCACCGTCACCATCTGGGTGGTGATCACGTGGCGAGTGTTGCTCCCCGGACCGACGGTCCCGGCCGCCCGACGATCCACCGCCCCGGCCCTCAGGTTTTCCCGCCCCTCCAGAGTCGCCCCCGGCAGTTCCCACCGGGCATCAGCGGTGAACAGGTCAACGTACTCGTCCAGATCACCCTCGTCGGCCACCTGGGCCAGCCTGGTCACCACGTTCCTGATGGCAGCATCGTCCCCGTTCATCTCCGAGACACTATCGGCACCCCCAACGGATATCTCGCCGCCACCTCCTCCAGCACGACTTCTACCGGGCCCTGGGTCTGAACCATCGCCCGCATCTCGCCGTCACCCGATGGTTGCACCGATAGTTGCATTTCCAAGTAGTTGTATCTCCAACTATCGGACTTCCTTGATATGGTTGCCCAATGGTCGAGACAATGTCGGGGATTCCTCTCGATTCCGCCTACGGTGACGGTTTGCAGCCGGGCGAGTACCCCTACACCAGGGGGCTCTACCCCTTGGGTTACCGGGGCAAGTTGTGGACCATGCGCATGTTCGCCGGGTTCGGCACCGCCACCGACACCAACGCCCGGTTCCATGCCCTGCTGCGGGCCGGTGGAACCGGACTGTCCACCGCGTTCGACATGCCCACCCTCATGGGTCGGGACTCCGATCACGAATGGTCGGTGGGTGAGGTCGGTCGGGCCGGGGTGGCGGTGGACACCCTGGCCGACATGGAGGATCTGTTCGCGGGCATCGATCTGAGCAAGGTCACCACCTCGATGACCATAAACGGGCCGGCGGCCATCGCCATGGCCATGTACATCGCGGTGGCCGAGCAGAACGGCGTGAGTCGGGGCGAACTCGGCGGCACCATCCAGAACGACATTCTGAAGGAGTACCAGGCCCAGAAGGAGTACGTCTTCCCGCCCCGCCCGTCGGTGCGGCTGGTCACCGACCTCATCCGGTTTACCACCGCGGAGATGCCTCGCTGGCATCCGGTTTCCATCTCCGGCTACCACATCCGTGAGGCCGGTTCCACCGCCGCCCAGGAACTGGCCTTCACCCTGGCCAACGGTTTCGCCTACGTGGAGGCGGCCATCGCCGCCGGGCTCGACGTGGACGCCTTCGCCCCCCGTCTCTCGTTCTTCTTCAACGCCCACAGCGACTTCTTCGAGGAGATCGGCAAGTTCCGGGCGGCCCGCCGCATCTGGGCCACATGGATGAAGGAGCGGTACGGAGCCACCAACCCCAGATCGCTCATGTGCCGGTTCCACACCCAGACCGCGGGTGTCTCCCTGACCGCCCAGCAACCGGAGAACAACATCGCCCGGGTGGCCGTCCAAGCCCTTTCCGCCGTTCTGGGCGGAACCCAGAGCCTGCACACCGACTCCTACGACGAAGCCCTGGCCCTGCCCACCGAGAAAGCCGCCCGCATCGCCCTTCGCACCCAGCAGATCGTGGCCCACGAGACCGGTGCGGCCGCGGTGGTCGATCCTCTGGGCGGTGCCCACTTCGTGGAGTGGATGACCGACGAGATCGAACGCCGGGCCGACGAGATCTTCGACCACATCGACCGACTCGGAGACGGTTCCATGCTGGAGGGGGTCTACGCCGGTATCGAGGACGGCTATTTCGTGGGCGAGATCGCCGACGCGGCCTACCGGTTCGAGCGGGAGGTGAACGCCGGTCGGCGCGTCATAGTGGGGGTCAACGAGTACACCGAGAACGACGATCACGAGGCCCCCCTGCTGGCCATCGGTGACGACACCGAGGAGATGCAGCTCAAACGCCTGGCCCAGATCCGAGGCGATCGTGACGACAACGCGGTCAGGACCTCCCTGAATGCCCTGATCGAGGCCGCTCGTCATCCCGATGTCAACCTCATGCCCGCCATCATCGACGCGGTGCGGACCTATGCCACCGAGGGGGAGATCGTCGCCGCCCTGGAGTCGGTGTTCGGCACCTACGTCGAAACCGCGGTGGTGTGAGCCGGTGAGCAATACCCCCATCGAGGAAACTCCTGTACTGGAGGACACCCCCATCGAGGAAACCCCCATTCAAGAGGACACCCCCATCGAGGAAACCCCCATTCAAGAGGACACCCCCATCGAGGAAACCCCCATTCAAGAGGACACCCCCATCCGGATCGTATTGGCCAAGCTGGGATTCGACGGCCACGACCGCGGTCTGAAGGTGGTGGCCCGCACGCTGCGGGACGCCGGCATGGAGGTGATCTACCTGGGCCTGCGCCAGACCACCGACAGCATCGTGGCCGCCTGCGAGCAGGAGGATGCCGACGCCATCGGCCTGTCCATGCACAACGCCGGCCACCTCACGCTGGCACCCCGGATGGTGAACGCGGTCGCCGAAGCCGGTCTGGACATCCCGGTGGTGATCGGCGGGATCGTACCCAGCGATGACGTCGCCACCCTCACCGATGCCGGGGTGGCCGCGGTACTGGGCCCCGGCGCGTCCGCCGAAGAAGTGGTGGCCACCGTGAGAGCGGCGGTCGCCGACGAACCCGTCACCGGGTGAACAACGGCGTGCTCACCGAGCTGTTCGAGGCCGCCGGCGATGGCGACCGGCGGGCCCTGGGCAAGCTGCTCACCGTGGTGGAACGACAGGGCGACACCGGTGCCGCGGTATCCGAGTGGGCGTGCCGCACCGCCGGGCAGGCTCGAATAGTGGGGATAACCGGCTCTCCGGGGGCCGGCAAGTCCACCCTCACCGGCAAGCTGGCCGCCATCTCCGGGGCGACTCGCCCGGCCATCCTGGCCATCGACCCCAGCTCGCCGCTGACCGGTGGTGCCATTCTGGGCGACCGCATCCGCATGGACAACGATGTCGGCCACCATGCCTTCATCCGATCGATGGCCACCCGGGGCCATGCCGGTGGGCTGGCGGTGGCGGTCCCCGACGCCATCCGAGTGCTCGACGCCGCCGGTTGCGATCCGATCCTCGTGGAGACGGT
Source organism: Acidimicrobiales bacterium (assembly GCA_965115985.1). Taxonomy (GTDB): domain Bacteria; phylum Actinomycetota; class Acidimicrobiia; order Acidimicrobiales; family Bin134; genus Poriferisocius. Next base: position 1,981,772 of record OZ220474.1, on the reverse strand, counting down.
GGGGGTCGGCCAGGTCGAGGTGTCCATTGCCGCCGCGGCCGATACCACCGTGGTGGTGGTAACTCCCGGGTGGGGTGATGCGGTGCAGGCCAACAAGGCCGGACTGTTGGAGGTGGCCGATGTGTTCGTGGTCAACAAGGCCGACCGACCCGATGCCCGCGGGGCCCGCCGGGATCTGGAGCTGATGCTGGACCTCGGTCACCGCGACGACGGGTGGCGGGCCCCCATCGTGTTGACCACCGCCACCGAGGGAGACGGCATCGGCGATCTATGGGTGGAGATCGAACGTCACACCGCCCATCTCCACGAGACCGGTGAGCTCGACCGCCGCCGCAACCGCCGCCGCCGGGACGAGGTGGCCGGCAGAATCGAACTCGGCCTGCGGACTCGGGTCGATAGGATCCTACGAAGCGAGTGGGGCCGAGCCGTCCTGGAACAGGTCGATCTCCGGGAGACGTCCCCCGCCCTGGTCGCCGATCGGGTGCTGATGGCGCTGACCCCCGACAGCCACCCCGACAGCTCCACAGAAGACCATTGACCCCACCATCGCCCCGGGAGGTTGCCGTGAATGATTACACGAGTTTGGCCGAACAGGCTCCGGCCATCGACCAACCCCACCATCGCCCCGGGAGGTTGCCGTGAGTGAATACACCGCCCCGTTGGAGGACATCTCCTTCGCGTTGCACCACATAGCCGGTTTGGACGAGCTGGCCCGGATCCCCTACTGGTCCGACACCGGCCTCGACCAGACCGAGGATCTGCTGGCCGAGGCCGGTCGGCTGGCTTCCGAGGTGATCGCTCCCACCAACCGAGCGGGGGATCGAACCGGGAGCGTGCTCGATGGCAACGGCAACGTGGTCGTCCCCGAGGGTTTCCGCTCGGCCTACCAGCGGTTCATCGCCGGTGGCTGGACCGCGGTGTCGGCCACCCCCGAGTACGGAGGTGCCGGGTTCCCGCTGACCGTCGACGTGGCCATCCAGGAGATGGTCGCCTCGGCCAACATGGCCTTCTCCCTGTGCCCGATGCTCAGCCAGAGCGCCATCGGCACGATAAGCGCCCACGGCCGTGCCGATCAGCGAGGCCGTTGGTTGCCCTCGCTCATCAGCGGGACCTGGACCGGCACCATGTTGTTGACCGAGCCCCGGGCCGGCTCCGACGTCGGCGCACTAACCACCCGGGCCGAACCCCAGGCCGACGGCAGCTACCGACTGTGGGGCCAGAAGATCTTCATCACCTGGGGCGAGCACGACATGGCCGAGAACATCGTCCATTGCGTATTGGCCCGCACCCCCGACGCACCCGACGGCACCCGGGGCATATCTCTGTTCATCGTGCCCAAGTACTCGGTGACCGACGACGGCACTTTGGGCGACCGCAATGCCATTCGGTGCATCGGGCTGGAGCACAAGGTCGGTATCCACGCCAGCCCCACCTGCGTAATGGAGTTGGACGGCGCGGTCGGCGAACTGGTGGGCCAGGAGAACCAGGGCATGCGACACATGTTCACCATGATGAACAAGGCTCGCCTGCTGGTCGGTCTGGAGGGACTGGCCATTGCCGAGCGGGCCCATCAGCAAGCAACCGCCTTCGCGGCCGAGCGGTGCCAGGGCCGCCGCCCCGATACCGAGCCCGGTGTCCAGGCACCCATCAACCAGCACCCCGACGTGCGACGGATGCTGTTGGACATGCGAGCCCGCATCGAAGCCATGCGGGGCTTGCTCTACCTCAACGCCGCCGCCGCCGACCGGGCCGCCCATCATCCCGATTCGGCCTGCCGTCTGAAGGCCCGACAACGGGCCGAGCTGCTCACCCCGGTGGCGAAAGCCTGGTGCTCCGATCAGGGGGTCGAGGTGGCGTCCGTGGGCATCCAGGTCCACGGGGGAATGGGCTTCATCGAGGAGACCGGTGCGGCCCAGCACTGGCGCGACAGCCGCATCGCCCCCATCTACGAGGGCACCAACGGCATCCAGGCCATCGACCTGGTCGGCCGCAAGGTTCCCATGGAGGGTGGCGCGGTGCTGACCGATCTGCTGGCCGAAATGACCGGTCTGGACGAAAATCTCGACCGGGCCACCGCCGCCGTGGCCGAGGCCGCCCGCTGGCTGGGCGACCACCCCGGCGACGACGCCCTGGCCGGGGCCGCCCCCTTCCTCCAGATGATGGGTCTCACCATCGGTGGCTGGGTCATGGCCCGGACATGGGAAACCGCCCTTCGACTCGGCCCGGCCGAACCCCACCGATCCCAATTCTGGGCCGCCAAGCAGACCTCGAGTCGTTTCTACCTCGACCAGATTCTTCCCACCGCCCCGGCGCTGCTACCCGCAGTCACCTCCGGTGTCGCTGCCCTGGAATAGAAACCTGAAATAGAAAAAAGAGACACCGACAGGAATCAGCCGGTTCCCGGCCGCCTCGCCAACCCTGTCGGCGGTGTCCAAGGAAGGGACACCGACGGTTGCCGGCCGGCTCCCGGATCAACCGCCCAAGCGTTGGCGAGCCGAGGCACTACGAGCCAGCAGGTGGGCCGGCAACGCGACCCCGTTCACAACCAGGTCGCCACCCGCACCATTGTCGGCACCGGCCACCGGTGGCTCCTCGGAATCGTGGCCCGTGGCGACCTCAGGCTCGTCGGCTTGCTCCGCGGCCCGGGCCCTACCGGCCAGGAAGCTCTCCCATTCGTCCTCGCGCACCAACTTGTCGCGGTGAATTGAACCCCGCTCGGCCCCGGTGTCGAACCGCACCCAGTAGCGCACCCAGCGAACGCCGGTTTGCAGCATCACCTCGCCGGGGGTGCCCTCGGCAACTCCGGCCAGATCATCGGCCAGAACGACCCGTTCTCGGCGGTTCAGCAGATCGGTCACCGTCTCAGGGTATCCACCGGAGCAGAACCCCAAGAAACCACCAGGCGCCACCCGCCGGACCGATGAGCCAAAATGTGCTGTTTAGTAAACATTTTGCTAAAATCGGAATATGTTGCCTGAACAGCACATCGAACAACCGCCCTCCCCGCCCGAGCTTCGATGGAACACTGTCCGAGGCATCACTGCCAAAGGACAACTGGGCCAGGCACTCCGAACCGCTCGCCGCGAACGGAACATGACCCAAGCCGACCTGTCCGAACTCTGCGGAGTATCCAGGACTCAGATCTCCCGCATCGAATCAGGCCGAGCCAACCCTCGCGTGTCCACCATCTCACGGATGCTTCGCTCCCTCACCTGCTCGCTCACTTTGGTGATCGAGGACAACGACGGCTTCGACCTGCACGAATACGTCGAATCCTTCGGCAATGCCCAGCAATCTTGAAGTCCTCATCCATGGTCACCGTGCAGGAACGATCACTGCAACGGGGAGAAGAACCACAGGTGGTGTCCGAGGGGCGACCTTCGAGTATCACACCAGCTATCTAGCAGATTCTGTCCTCACACCTTTGTCGGTATCGGTTCCACTGCAACCGGGCGAACACGAGATCGGCGCATGGATCGACGGACTACTGCCGGATAATCCGCTCGTGCGACAACGCTGGCAACTGGAACAAAATGCAGCTTCCACGGACGCAGTGGACTTATTGGCCTCACCAATTGGCCGGGATTGCGCTGGAGCAGTGCAGTTCTGCCGTCCGGACGAGGTACCCGCGATCCTGGAGCGAGGAGGTGGCGTGAACCGACTCACGAAGAGCCAGGTAGCTGTGATCATCGAACGGTTGGAACGAGACGAATCCGCATGGTCGAGCGGTGATAGCGACGGAGCGTTCAGTCTTGCTGGTGCGCAGTCCAAGCTCGCGTTGCGCTACGAAGACGGAGAGTGGAGCATTCCCTATGGCACCGTGCCGACAACACACATCCTCAAACCGAGCATTCCTCGCTTCCCGGATCAGCATATAATTGAACACCTATCACAGCGGACCGCAAGATTGTTGGGCATCCAGGCAGCCCACACGGAATGCGTCCGAATCAAAGGACAGCAGGCTTTGCTGGTGGAACGGTACGACAGAATTCGCACACCGAACGGCGACTACTCTCGTGTTCACCAGGAAGACATGTGCCAAGCGTTGCAAGTGGTACCGGCACTCAAATATCAGAATGTCGGCGGTCCCGGAGTGGAGGTAATCGCCAATGTGCTTCGAGCGGTATCTTCGACTCCTGAAAGTGATTTGCGAGCGTTTCAAGACGGACTGTTGTACAACTGGCTGATCGTGGGAACCGATGCTCACGCGAAGAACTATGGATTGCTGCTGTCCAACGGAAATGTACGGATGGCACCACTTTATGATCTCTGCTCGATTCTCCCCTACCGAGACCGCGTGGGGAGAGGAGGTCTCGGAAGAGCACAGGTGGGCAGCCTCAAGATGGCGATGAAAATCGGTCGAGACTACTCGGTGCTGAAATCGGACTATCGCGCCGCATGGGAACGCACATCTCGGTTGCTGGGCTTGCCAGAAACCGAAGTCATCTCACGAGCAACAGAGTTAGCCGCGCAGCTTCCCGAGGCGTTGGAGATTGCGGTGGCAGAGTTGTCTCGGAGGATCAGCCAGTCTCGATACGTGGAGAAGCTGCGCGAAGAGGTTGAACGACGTGCCGGGCATTGCCGTTATTTGGATCGGATGGTGAAGCCATCGGTTCAGGGAACGTTCGACTCCGACGCTCGCCTGGAAGCCAGCCCCGCCTCCAAATCGTCCGCCGGCAGACCGAAATAGGTGCCTTCAGTTGCGGACAGGTTTAGGTCGAACGCTAGAGTCACCCCCACATCCGTCGGACGTTCCTTCTTGCCCAGCACATCCACGTGACACGTTCGTGGGGGTTTCCACCCCATTCCACGCAGTTCCCACAAAATTTTTTCCTCCCCTCAACCCGCCTCGGAGAGGTTCCCGCGCCTGCCGCGTCGCGGTCGTCTCCCTCTTCTCCGACCTCGGCCCGTGATCGCGGTCGCCCCGCCGAAACGATCCACGCGGAAGTGGACACGACCAGCGCAGACGGGGCGCGAACACCGGACGGGGCTGTTCCGCCCTAGTTGTCGCATAGTCGTTGTTTAATGCTGTGACCTGCGGTTTTGTGGTCGAGCGGGGCGGGTTGGTACCGTTTCCGCCGTCTGTGGGCATCGTGTTTTCAGTGTTGCCGTTTCGGGGGGTTCGTTGCCGTGTCGAAGTTCCCGGTTGTGGCAGGGGCGGCGGTGAGCGGTGGTGAACGGGGGACGACTCCGAGGGTATCTTTGGGTGGAGAAACTGGTTCGCCGACGACACGATTATACGGTGGGTGGATATTGTTTGTTGAAATCTTGTTGAAGACGAAGTTTAGTATTGGACAACAAACTAACTGAAAGGCAAGTAACTCCGATGAGTGCTCCTATCACCAAAAAACTCGCCGCCGCGATTGCGACCATCGTATTCGCAGCCGGATTGTTCACCGCGCCCGTCAGCGGGCACGAGCCGCATCTTTCCGACCCGACCGTTGCCGACATCAAAGAACGCGATGAACTTATCGCCGCGCAGGAAGCATTGTTGAACGTTTATCGCTGCTTGTTCGACGTGGACACGCAGATAGTTCCGGGCGGTTGCGCCGATGGTGTGCCGGTCAGGCCCGCTAAGGAAGCGGGAACGTTCAAAGGAACACCGACCACCAACGAGGTTTCCAAACGGGACCATCTGATCGGAGACCAGGAGGAGTTGCTGAACGTTTACCGGTGCAAGTTCGACGTGGACACCCAGATAGTTCCGGGTGGTTGCGCCGACGGTGTGCCGGCGGTTCCGGCGGACAACCCGCCTATAACGGAGATCACACCGGTGCCGACCGCCGACCCTCGGGGGGACAGAATTGAAGGTTGCTTGAATCCATTTGATTCATACAATAGGTGCAGTAGGAGCCAGCTACAGTCTCGTGAAGCTCTGCTCAAAAGCACTGTTCACAAGTGCAACGAGGATGGTTTCGACGACGGTTCGTGCCGGTATCCGCAGATAGAGGATCGTTCCATCGTGGCCCGAGCCAAGGTGGATCCGAACGGTGACGAGGTGGCCCGCATTGATCCCGCCTTCGCGGGCAGCGGACGGTTCCTCATGCCGTTCAATCCCGAGTTTCCCGACGGGTATCCGCTCACGGTGGAGGATCTGGGTTGCGACGATTTCACCCCGAGGGCTTGCCGGATGGGTGCCGACGGGTTCCCGGAGGCGACGAGACGGTTGACTCACGCCGAGATCGACGCGAACGTTCCGTATCAGCCCAACCCCAACGCTCAGGACGGCACCGACGGGCGTTTCACGCATCCACCTAGTCGTCCCACCGATTTCGTACCGCTCCGTGATGACGAGGTGGCCTTTCATTACATAGACAAGTGTCTCAGGAATTGGCCCGCCTACAGGGGTTCGGTGCATCCCGGGTTCCGCTTCACCGGTGACCCCGACACCGACGAGGACGACGCTTCACCTGTAGTGGCCTGCAACGCGGTGTGGATAAAAATGGGTGTACCCATCAACGTTGCTGTGATCACCGACCTGGATTGTCTGTGGAACGAGTTTGAGGCGTTCTACTTCCGCGAGCGCCCCACGGTGGCCGACCGATACGGTATCACACTGGAACCATACTGGTCCGACGGCATGGTAAACGGGAAGCAGGTGTTCGATCCGTACTGGTTCCACCCCACGTACATGGGGTGGGGAGAGATGTGCGATTCGTGGATCGATCCCGCGCCCGGCCCGGTGCATGCCAGATTCACCCGACCGTTCCGCTGCGAACCAATTTTCGATCAGTACGTCGAAGTCACCTTCAGGCCTGATGGTATTGCCGAGAATTATACCCGCGCCATGTGTGGCGCACTGCTCAATTTGGAAGGCGAGACTTCGGAGGTACTGGCGAAGACAAGACTACGGGGCCGAGTGCTATACCGAAATGCTGGGCTTATCGACCATCACGCTGTTGATCGCAGTACTTTCCCTACTCCTATTTGGGAGGATTGGAGCGGTGCATTTGTACCTGCATGAACGATTCTGGCCTGTGCGGGGGCTATAATCGGGGGACTTGAAGCTTTGGATGCTGAACGAGCAGAGCACGGGCATCGCCGCACGAATGGCATAATGCGCGGCTATATCTTATAATAGTTTGGTATAGTGCAGCTCTGCCGGAGATGCCCCTGGTTTTGGTACGCTTCGGGGCATGTCGGCAACGAACGAGGAACCCGATCAGCAACCTGGTAGGAACCAGAACCAGCGTCCACGCGGACGTTCATCGCTAGTGCGGTGGAGGCTACGGAGAATCGCAGTGTTGCTGATGGTGCTCGCCTCCGGGTTGATCTACTCCACCTCCTTTCCCGTTTACTCAGGAAAACAGGTTGTCCATGCCCAGGGCGGCCCAGGCTGGGAGAAATACACAGATGATGACACCACTGTAGGCACAACAGATGATGGTGGTTGGGCTACTGCGCCGCCGGCGGAGACTTGTTCCGAGGGTGACCGCAACTGGAAGTTGGGGAGCGATTGTGTGGACGGTTACGACACGAAGACCGAGAACGGTGTCACTTTGTACAAGGAGCGGACACGTAAGGTTGATCGAAGCAAAGCTGTGGGCACCCCGATCGGCACTCCTGCTGATCCGTCGAATCCGAACAGCATTGTATGCACTGATCGAGTTGAGTATCACGCCGGTCATTCCCACCTGGCCAACAACTTGTACGACAGCAACGCCGACGGAAAATATGATTCGTGTACTTATCCTCACGAATGCCGACATCTGCTGGACTCTCACCCCGAATTCACCGGCAACGAGTTCTGCGCCAGAGGCCGCTTGGTGCCTTGCTCTCCACCGACGCATTCGGATACTGGTGACGGTCGGAGTTGTCATGTCCACACTCCGGTCAGGTGTGCGCCCGGTGAACCAAGCAACGAAAAGCACAAAGTGGACTACAAAGCCGGTGTCAAAGGTGATCATGTGGACACGTCCGCGACTGTGCCCGGTTGCGATGAACCGCCTGAGCCTGAGTGCGTGGCTCCTTCGGGTTGGCATTGGCACGCTAGCCGCAGGACCGGCAAGAGGACGGCGTGTCATCCCAACCATGAACCGACCCCAGGAGAAACCGTGTGCGAGAACGGTCGGTTGAAGGTGACGACCTACACGCACGACGAATGGGGGCATCCAACCGGTTCCAGCGTCGATTCCACTGAGACTTGTCCTGGGGGCACGGCCACGCCTACGCCGACGCCGACTGGGGCTCCCACTGGAACTTCGACTGCCACGCCTACGCCTACGCCTACGCGGCACCCGTCGCTTCCGGCGTGTATACCGGGGTTGTCGCGCCTGACGGGCAACAGGGTGACCGTGCCGGGAACCACCATATCCGAGACCGTGTTCGGTTGCGACGATCCGGCGCCCACGCCGACGCCGGAACCGGAGTGTCCACGGGGGCAAATAACGGTCATTACACGACCCGAGCTCGTGAATATGGGGTTTCCCGCGACGAGGTGCATGACTCCCCCTCCCCCACCTCCTCGTATGCATCGTCCTTGCACACGCGGGCACGCCCACTCCTACGTTGTGGGCGACCGCGACGTCGATTGTCATACCCATTCTTCGCCGCCGGAGTGCTTGGACGGCAAGACGATGGGCTACACCGAGACCATCGAAGATTCCGGGGTCAGCAGGTTCCGGGGGACTCACACTCACAATAGCTATGTCGTGCATGGATGCGATTGGGATCCCGACGAGGATCCCAATCCGCTGAACCGCAGAATCAAGTTGTGTACTCCCGGCCCCGGTGAGCACGTTCATTGGGAGGCGTGTCACGCCGATCACCCGGTTTGCGCGCAGGGGGTGGGCCGCGACGAAACCGGGTCGGTGTGGACCCACGTGGGGTTCAACCAGAACCGGGTGCCCAGCGTGTACGAGGCTCACGGACACGAGCAGTTGGGGGGCTGCGACGACGAGGACTCGGTGACGTTGGCGGCGCTGAACCTGTCGGCGCAGTGCGTGCAGACGCCGCCGACGGCGGCGAGGTCGGCGAACCATCCGAACATGGCGGTGGTGCTGTCGTGGGACGAACCCCCAGGTCTGGAGGATTTCACCCACTACAAGATCGCGATCAGCGACCGTTCCGAGGTGGTCGAGATCGGTGCGCAGACGAAACGGCCCGGCACCGACCGGGTGGTTCACCGGGTGGACATGAGCGGTGGTCGCACCGGTTGGAGCGCACCGTTGGGGCAGCGGGTCGGGTTCAAGGTGTGGGCGTTCGCCGACGCTCCCGACACCGCCGACGCCACCAGCACCCGGTCGCAACGGTTGGCGGCGTGGGACACGTCCGCCGACGCCCACTCCGGGTGGGCGCACACCACCTGTCCGGTTCTGCCCCCCACCGACCTGTCGGTGGAGTGCGTCACCGTGCTTCGTGCTTTTGCGAGGGACACGTCCGAGTTCAGGCTTTCGTGGGTTCCCGCTCCCGGAGTGAACCACGACAAGAGTTCCCCGGACACGGGTTACGTCTACGACTACGACCTCGGCGGCGGCCCGGCGGAGTACAGGACCGGGAAGTACCGCTACGAAATCCAAGCCCGCAACGACGACAACGAAGGCACCCAGGACATACCGATCACCCGCGTGGAGGCCACTTCCACCAATGGAGGTCGCACATGGGTTCTGCCGGCGTCGCACAGCATCGACAGACCCGGCAGCGTTGGCGCGATGACCAAGTACAGTTTCAGGATCAAAACGGTGTACATGCCCAGGGGCAGCCACTACACCGAAAGCCAACTGCCGTCACCGGAAGCGACGTCGGAGTGGAGCCGCTGGGTTCCCATCGTCTGCAACGAACCGGCCAGAGGCGAGGTGGAACTTTTGTGCGCGGCCGACTCCAGAAGCGTCACCCTCTTCCCAAGCTTGTTCAATGTCCCTTCGTCGGACATCGCAGAGGTGTTCACCGGGTCTCGACCGTCGGCGGAGTTCGTGGCGTCGAAACCGGCGGGCGCCCCGAACACCTACCGGGACCGCACCTCATATGTTTGGTTGGTGTCGGCGACGGTGGAGGGATCCCCCGGCGATTCGTTCACCGAGGACTCCTTGACCCGAAGACCCCGCAACGGCGACAGCGTGGCCGTTCTGCCCGGCCAGAAGGTGACCGTCACCTACACCGCGTACGTGGCGCACTACTACGCCGACTGGACCTGGCGGGGATACTCGAACTTCCAGTGGGTACCCGACCGCACCCTGGGAACGCTCGCGACGATCACCGCCGAGAAGACCTGCCCGGTTCCCCCGCCCCTGGGCGTGCGAGCCGAGTGCTCATCCAACGGCGAAGCAGTCACCGTGCGCTGGAACCCCACGTATCCGGTGCATCGCTGGTACGATACCGTTCCGGGACGGCTGAGCGTGAACATCACCCGCAACGCCCTCGCCGACGCTTCGGCAACCTACTCGCCGTCGTCGCACACCAACCACGAGTACCGCTACGAGATCGAAACCCGCAACAACGCGTTCCCCAAGATGAAGGTTCATTACGCTCCCGGCGCGAGCGTGAACCTGCTGGGCGTGTCCCCCGAAGGGCAGGCCCGAGTGCGCATCGAGGGGTCGTTGCTGTTCTACCGTTCCTACACTTCGGTGCCCGGCGAGACCTACGGTTTCCGGGTTCGCACGATCCATGTTCCCACCGGCACCCCCACCGCCACCGACGGGGCCGTGTCGCAATGGTCGCAGTGGTACATGGTCGCCTGCCCCCGTGGGCCGCTCCAGGCGCCGAGCAACGTGGGCGTGGAGTGCGCGGCGACGGGCACGTCGTTGACGATCTCGTGGGACGCGGTGACCGGCGCTATGTGGTCAGGCTGGCGAAGCGGGCAATGCGGACAAGGCCCGCAAATCGTCACCGGGGTCAGCGGGCAATGCTCCGACGACGGCACCTCGCTCACCGTGTCATGGAACCGCGCCGCCAAGAAGAGGACAAACCGAGCATCACCACGGCCGCCATCTGCGTCGCCAAAACCATGAACGGCGACCCCACACCGGAATCGCTGATGACGTCGACCATCGTCGAGAAACGAAAACGCGAGGGAGCACCCGAGTAAACCATCGTTCCAACCGTCAATTCATTGACCACATCAACAACATGAACCACACTGTTCACTAGGATGGGACTTTGGATCAACATTGCGATTTGGTTACATTTGTGACCGATGCATGACCACTACCACCATCGATTGCCCCTCATGCACAAACTTCTCCGCACCGTCTGGCTCGTGGCCGCCATGCTGCCACTGGTGCTCAGCGCTCCCGGCGTGGCTCAGGACTCGTTCATCGACGAGCGCCGGGAGCGGATCGAGCAGAAGAAGCAGGAGATCGAAGCCCAGCAGCAAGAACAGGAAGCCCTGAAGCGCCAGGCCCTGTTCGCCATCGAAGAACTGAACGTCACCAACACCCAGATCCAGGAGATCACTATCGCCCTGGACCTGGTGAACAACTGGATCACCGCGGCCCGAACTCGCCTGAGCGCGGTGGAGCTTTCCCGAACCGCAGCCCAGGAACGGGTGGACGACGCCCGCCGGCGGGTGATCGAACTGGACGAGGAGATCGCCGCCGTCCAGGAGCGCCTGCGAGACCAAGTGGTCAACATCTATCTGGATCTGGCCTACGAACAGAACTTCCTCCTCGAGGACGGTGACCCCAACCGGAACGCCCGCCGCCAGTACTACATCGAGGAACTCGGGGGCGACGCCCAGGTGCTCATCGATCGGCTGCGCCAAGCCCAGGGCGACCAACAAGTGGCAGTGCAGCAGGCCGAGCAGGCCCAGGTCGAGATCGAGCAGGCCCAGGTCGAGATGGCCAAGACCCTGGCCGACCTCGATGAGCTGAAGAAGGCGCAGGAGAAGCTGCAAGCCGAGTGGGACCGGAAACGGCAGGTGCTGGAGGAGAGAATCGAGGCCGAGGCTCGGACCAGGACCGAGATAGAGAACCAGATCGCCGGATTGAACCAGGACATCTCGAGCATCGAGAACGAGATAGAACGGGAACGGGAGAGAAGACGGCTGGCCGAGCTGGAACGCCAGCGCCAGGCCGAGCTGGCCCGGCTGGCCGAGCTGGAACGCCAGCGCTCCGACCAGTTCAACGACGTAAACATCCCCGCTCCCCCCAGGTTCTTCCAACCAGTACCGGGCAAGATCGGATCGGGATACGGCAACCGAGTCCACCCCATTTTCGGCACAGTCAGGTTCCATGCCGGAGTGGATTTCGGCGGCAACACCGGTGATCCCATCCAAGCAGCCGCCTCCGGCACCGTGATCCAAGCCAAGTCACGATCGGGGTACGGGAACACGGTAGTCATAGACCACGGCGGAGGATGGAGCACTCTGTACGCCCATCTCTCCCGCTTTGGCGTGTCCGTCGGCCAGAACGTCGGGATCGGCGAGACCATCGGAACCGTCGGGAACACCGGTTGGTCGACCGGCCCCCACCTCCACTTCGAGATCCGCTACCGAGGCTCCCCTCGCGACCCGGCCAAGTATCTCTAGAACCTCGGAGAGCAAACCCCTATTGTGTTCGGCTGGGGAGCCGGACAAGACTGGCGGGGTAATGCAAGCACTGGTGTTCGAGCGCAAGACAAGACTGGCGGGGTAATGCAAGCACTGGTGTTCGAGCGCAAGCTTGCTCGGTACGTGGCCGCGGCGGTGGCTTCCCGGGTGGTTCCGGGAGTGGGCGGGGGGGTGGGACCCCTGCAACTGCGCGATGTCGATTCGCCCGAACTACCGGGACCGGGCTGGCATACCATCCGGCCCCGATTGACCGGCATCTGCGGGTCGGACCTGGCCACCGTGGAGGGTCGATCCTCCCGGTACTTCGAGCCGCTGGTCTCGTTCCCGTTCGTCCCGGGCCACGAGGTGGTGGGCATCGACGAGAACGGCAACCGGGTGGTTCTCGAACCGGTTCTGGGACCGGCGGCCCGGGGCGAACCCCTGCCGTTCGCCGGAGCCGCCCCCGGTGATGGCGATGACTACGGCTATCTGCTGGGGGGCACCATCGAGGACGGTATCCAGATCGGCTTCTGCTCCAGCACGGGGGGCGGGTGGGGAGAGGAGTTGGTCGCTCACCAGAGCCAGCTTCATGCCGTGCCCCAGCACCTCAGCGACGAGGCCGCGGTCATGTTGGAACCAGCCGCGGGCGGGATCCACGCCGCTTTGAAAGCCCGGGTCGAAACCGGTGCCTCGGTGGTTGTACTGGGAGCGGGCACGATGGGACTGTGCTCGGTGGCGGCGCTGCGGGCGGTGACCTCGGCCGGAACCATCATCGTCACCGCCAAGTACCCGCACCAGCGGCACCTGGCCACCGAGTTGGGGGCCGACCTGGTGGTGGATCCCGACGAGGTGCGCCGGGCAGTGAGAAGGTTCCGTGGCTGTCGGATGCTGGGCAACCATCTCTCCGGCGGGGTGGACATAACCATCGATGCGGTGGGTAGCCCCGCTTCGGTGGCCGACGCCGTGGCCATTACCCGGCCTCGGGGCCGGGTGGTTCTTTTGGGCATGCCCGAAGCCGCCCGAATCGACCTGACCGGGTTGTGGCATCGTGAAACCGAATTGGTCGGTGCCTACACCTATGGAACCGAGACGTTGACCGACGGGCACACCGCCACCAGTTTCGATCTGGCCTTCGACCTGGTCGCCTCGGCCGGACTCGAACGACTGGTGTCGGCCCGCTATCCCCTGGACCGCTACCGGGAAGCCATCACCCACGCCGCCGAGGCCGGCTCCAGAGGAGCAACCAAGGTGGTCTTCGAGCAGTTTCCCTGACATCCCCCAGGAAAACTACGGCCACGAACCCAGGGGATATCCGGCTGCGAACCCACGAAAACTCCGGCTACGAGCCCAGGGGCGGCAGTCCGAGCTCGGCACCGACGGTGCTGATCCGGTCCACCAGGGTGGTCGCCAGGGGGATTCCCGAGGCCAGTCGTCGGGCCCGGTTCTCGTGCTCGATCTCGCCGGGCACGTAAATCCGGTCAACCCCTTCGGCTCGCTCGGTGTTGCGCACATCCCGGATGAGCTGGTCCATCTGCTCCCGGAACCGATCCAACCCGCAGAAACGCTCCAGGTCGAGGGTCAGGAACATCCAGCCCTTGGCCAATCGGCGGTTGCCCACCAACTCGCACTCGGTCTGCTCGGTGTGACCGAAGCTGCTGCCGGCCACGATCCCCGACAGCACCTCCACCATCATGGCAATCCCGAACCCCTTGTGTCCCCCGAACCAGCACAGGTTCTGGGCCGATGCCGCCGCGGTGTCGGTGGTGGGATTACCGTGCTCGTCGTTGGCCCAGCCCTCGGGAATGGTGGGGTCGCCCCGGTTCTTGGCCAACAGGATCTTGTTGCCGGCCACCGTAGTGGTGGCGACGTCGTAAACCACCGACAGCTCCTCACCGGCGGGAACGGCCCAGGAAAACGGGTTGGTCGAGAAAACCCCCGCCCGGCCTCCGTAAGGAGGAACGATGGTCGGGCCGTTCTGCACCGCCATGGCGAAACACCCGGCCTCGGCGGCGGGCAGGGTGTAGTAGGCCAGAGCCCCCAGGTGGGTGCCCTCCCGCACGGTCACCGCGGCCATACCGTGGGCCTTGGCCCGCTCGACCGCCAACTCCATGGCCATCGCCCCCGACACCTGCCCGAAACCGATGCCGCCGTCCAACATCACCGTGGTCCCGTCGTCGCGGATCACCGTCACCTCGGTGACCGGTCGCAGGTGTCCCGATCTCAGCCGGTCCACATACAGCTCGACCAGGTGGGCCCCGTGGGAGTCCACCCCGCGCAGGTCGGCCTCCACCAGATTGTCGGCCACCATCCCGGCCTGTTCCGAGGGAACTCCCAATCGCTCGAGAATGGCGATCTCGTAGTGCTTAAGTTCTCCATGATCCAACCGGATCATGCCTGCATCGCTCACCGGCTAGTCCGATAACAACGGCGACGACGGTCGATGAAACTGCTCACCGGCTAGTCCGGTGGCGGTCGATGAAACTGCTCACCGGCTAGTCCGATAACGACGGCGGCGGTCGATAGAACAAGGCGAGCTGGGTCAACCCGGCCAGCACCCCGCCACCGGCACCGATGGCCAGACCCAAATAGCCGTCCCAATCCTCGGCAATACCCAATGCGTGGTCCACCGACCACTCCATGGGGCCCAGAGTGGCCACCGACACCGCCACCACGGCCAGAACGAAGGTGTACTCCCAGCCCTCCCGCACGATCATGAAGCCGTTGTGACGGTGGACGGTCCACCCGGCCACCACCATGACCCCGACCATGCCCGCGGCCGCCAGCGGTGTGAGGAACCCCAGGGCCAGAAGCAGGCCCGCGCCCATCTCGGTGAGCGCCGCCATCCAGGCATGCAACTTGCCCGGTTTCATCCCCATGCTGTCGAACCAGCCCGCGGTACCGGGAATACGACCCCCCTGAAAGATCTTTCCGTATCCGTGGGCGGCAAATGTGAGCCCGATACCGACCCGCAGTATCAGCATTGCCAGATTCATCTCGTCCATGTGGTCACAGTACTGGCCCACCCCGGCAGGCACATCAAATCGAACCGAGCGAAGCCGGACACGGGCAGGAGGGCTCCGCCTCTGGCACCTTCAAATCTCGCAAGGCACATCAAATCGAACCGAGCGAAGCCGGACACGGGGCGCAGTCCATCCTCGACCGCCGATGGCAATAGGCTGGACGGGTGCCACTGTGGCTCAATGTCCTCGTTGCCATTGTCGTCGGGATGCTGCTCATCCGCGTCGGCATCGGGGTATTGCTGATGATCCGCCAACCTCTTCCCCCGCCCCCGCCCCCGGGAGAACTGCGCAGGGTCAAGATCTCCTACCGATGCTCGATCTGTTACGCCGAGGTTCGTATGACCACATCCCCAGAGGAGGATCCCGAGCCGCCCCGACACTGCGGCGACGACATGGACCTGATCGTTCCGATCGACGACTGAGGCCGGTTGTCCCCAGCCTGTGGACAACTTGGGTATAAACAACAAGTTTGTAACTACAAGGTCGTAACCAAAAAAATTACGACCGGACGGCGAGAAGGCCCACTAATGCCACTGCGTGGCCACGATCATCCCGGCCAGAATCAGGCCCAAGCCCCCCAGCAGATACCAGTTGCTGGTTTCGCCCGGCAGCAGCGATACATAGTTCAGCACGATCATGATGGCCCCCAGAACCAACAGGGCGGTCATCAGCACCGGCACCCAGATCGGACTGATCTTCTGGGCGGTCACCGGCACCCGGGGGGCTGCCTCGTTGTCGGGACGGGTACCTCTGGGAGTGACCCGCCCGCCCTGCACTCTACGCTTGGTCGGTTTTGCCATGGTTCCAGGATATGCGCTTCTCACCTCGAGCAACTGCGGATAACGTTGATCTCGGTGACCCCCCGCATACTGGTGATCGACAATTACGACTCCTTCGTCTACAACCTGGTCCAGTACCTCGGCGAACTGGGCGCGGAACCCATTGTCCACCGCCACGACGCCATAACCCTCGAGCAGGCTCTCGCCGTCGAACCCGATGGCGTCCTCATCAGCCCCGGACCGGGACAACCCGGTGATGCCGGACTGAGCAACGCCCTCATCCAGCAGTTCAGCGGCTTACGACCGGTTCTGGGTGTATGTCTGGGCTTGCAGTGCCTCGGGGAGGTATTCGGCGGCCGGGTGGTCAGGGCCCCTCAGGTCATGCACGGCAAGACCTCGATCATCCGGCACACCGGTGAAGGGGTTTTCGCCGGGCTCCCCAATCCCATCGAGGCCACCCGGTACCATTCGCTGATCGTGGAGCGATCCTCTGTACCCGATGTTCTGACCATCACTGCCGAGACCGATGACGGGCTCGTCATGGGACTGCGCCACCGCGATCACCCGGTTGAAGGAGTGCAGTTCCATCCCGAATCGATCCTCACCCCCACCGGCCACGACATGTTGACCAATTTTCTGGCTCAGACCTCCGCCTGACCACCCCGGTTCGTCCCCGGTTCATCGCCCCTAGCTCGGTTCGTCCCCGGTTCGTCCCCGTCACCCTGGTCTACTGCCCCCGGTTCATCGCCCCTAGCTCGGTTCGTCCCCGGTTCGTAATTCCCACCCGGTTCATCGCCCCCTCGTCTACTGCCCCCGGGTGGCAACACAACCGTCATCCACCCCCGGCGTGTCACCATTGAGGCCCTCGACCCAGTTGATCGAATTGGCCGCGGCGGCAGGCATCGGGTACGGGTTCTCCAGATTCCAGTTCACCACCAGATCAGGAACACCGGAGTAGGTGGTCATCAGATCCCGGCACTCCGACTCGAACCTGCTCGACAGGGCGTTCCATTTGGCGATGCTGCCCAGGGCATCGGGTTGGCGCCCAGCAGCAATGGCCCTCTCGGTAATCCCCGCAGCCGCCCGACTCACCTCCGACGGAAGCGAGCCGGAGCCGTCGGGCCCACCACCAGTGGACGAAACCGGCTGCCCGAGGCAACCCGTCACTTCCGTCCCTTGGGGGTGTTCCTCCCCGGCCGGCGGCACCTGATCCATGATTCGACCCACGAGATCCTCGGTACTGTTGGGGAAGTCGCACTCGGCAACCGGCTCGACCAGGACGAATCGGGCATCGATCAACCGACGAGCGGCAGTGGCCGGGGTCAGACCGATCAGGTTGGGAACCACCACGATCTCCGGTCCCGAGGAAACCAGAATCTCGATCGGCGAGTCCGGCAACAACAAGGCGGGTGGGGCCGGATCGGTGCCGATCACCAAACCCTCCTCCACCTCGGCGGAAGGCTCCTCCACAACCTCCTCGCTCACTTCCAAACCGGCCTGCGCCAGCACCTGGGTGGCTCGCAACAATGTCATCCCCGATACATCGGGCACCTCGACGGCCTGAAGCCCCTCCGACACATAAAGCACCACGGAGCTACCGGGAACAACCTCGCTCCCCGCCGGGGGATCCTGGCGCAACACCTGTCCCGCCGGCGCGGTCGAGCCGGACTCCACCCGCAACTCCGAGGCAAATCCCCGATCCTGGAGGAAACGAGCAGCATCGTCGGCGTTTTGACCCACAACCCCGGGAACCGCCACCGGAACCGCCCCCGAACTCACCGTGATCTCGACTTCCTCACCCTGGGCCACCTCGACCAGTGCTCCGGGCGATTGGGATATGACCTCGTCGACGGCCACCGTTTCGCTGGGTTGGAACACCGGTCTGACCACCAGGCCGGTTGCCCGCAGTTCGCGTATCGCCTCGGGGCTCGACAGCCCCACCACGTCGGGCACCGCAACCATCGGGACCGATGTGGTAGTAGCGACGGGCGGAACGACGTCCTCACCGTTGTCGAGCACGTTCGACAGCACGAAGACCACCAGAACCACCACCGCGATGAAAATGACGGCCGCCGCCGTGTACATCCCGGCTCTCGAGGAGGGTTCCAGAACGGGCTCCGGTGGTGGGGCCCCCGACCCCTCGGACGACGGGCCTGCCGGTGGTCGGGATCGGGGAGGCTCCCCGGACGCTTCCCCGGCCGAGGGCATCACCGCTGGTTGGTCGCCGACCGCCCCGGAACCGGCCGACGGTTGATGATGACCCTCGGGGGTGGGGATCTCCTGGTTCGGCACCGGTCGCTTGGAGCCGGCCGACAGTTGGTGGCGACCCTCGCGGTAACGCTGCAAGTCCCGCTTGAGATCCTTGGTGGTGGGGTATCGCTTCGCCGGATTCTTGACCAGCAACTTCATGGTGATGGCTTCCAGCGACTCCGGCAGGGCGATTCCCAGCGATGACGGGGACGGCACGGCCTGCTGTACATGCTTGTAGGCGACGGCCAAGGAGGAATCGCCGGTGAACGGAGGACCTCCGCAGAGCATCTCGTACAACACGATTCCCAGCGAGTAGAGGTCGCTGCGCTGGTCCAGAGGCTTTCCCTGAGCCTGCTCCGGTGAGAAATAAGTGGCCGTTCCCATTACCGCACCGGTTTGGGTGAGATTCGACTCCGCTCCCCCGAACGCGGTAATGGCGATTCCGAAGTCGGTTACCTTCACCTGACCATCGGGGGACAGCAGCACGTTGCTGGGCTTCACATCCCGGTGGATCACCCCGTTGGCATGAGCGAAGCCCAACGCATCGGCTATGTCCATGGTGATGGCCGCCGCCCGGTCCGGGGCCAGTGAGCCACCCGAGCGCAGCAACTCGGCCAGACTGCGACCCTCTATGTACTCCATGACGATGTAGTACGTGCCCTTGTCCGAGCCCCAGTCGTAAACCGCCACGATTTTGGGATGATTGAGATTGGCCGCCGCGGTGGCTTCCCGCCTGAACCGCTCCACAAAACTGGGATCGGTGGCGAACTCGGGGAACAAACGCTTGATGGCCACCGGACGTGACAACAACGTGTCGTATCCCAGGAAAACATCGGTCATACCACCACGAGCAATCTGGTTTCGCAGTTGGTAACGACCGCCCAAAATTTCCGAACCATTGTCTGACATGACAGAACCAGCGTAGTTCTCTACCCGCTCAACCTATGGAAAGCGGCATCGATGACATCCACCACCACCACCGTGATGTTATCGCTGCCCCCTCGCCGCAGCGCCAGATCGACCAGAGCGTCGGCCGCCTCCCCCGGCACCGGGAACCGAAGCAGGATCGCGTGTATGTCCCGATCGGTCACCTCATGGGTCAATCCGTCCGAACACAGTAAGTAGCGATGCCCGTCCACCGGATCCAACACCCAATCGTCAACCACCACCCTCGATTCGACCCCCAGCGCTCGGCTCAGTTGATGCCGACTTTCATGAACTTTAGCTTCTTCCGAAGTGATCACCCCTGCTTTAAGCATCTCCCACACTACGGTGTGGTCCTGAGTGAGTTGACGGAACCCACTTTCGTCGCAACGGTAGACCCGGGAGTCGCCCACGTTCACCACCGCCAATGCTTCGCTGCTGTCGTGCTCGACCACTGCCAGCGCGCAAAGGGTTGACCCCATCCCGACCAACTCCACAGTGGACATCGATTTGGCCAGTATCTCCTGGTTGGCTCGATCCACCGCGGCCACCAGCTCCTCCACGGTGGGCACATGCAACAGCCGGCGGCGGAATCGGTTGCGGCGGCTCTCGGTGCGAGCCTCGACCGCGGCTCGAACCTCGGCAGCCAACGTCTTCACGGCAAGAGCCGACGCCACCTCTCCACCCCGGTGGCCACCCAACCCGTCGGCGACCGCGAACAACTCGTCGGTGACCAACATCGAATCCTCATTTTTCTCCCGATGCAGGCCTCGATCGGTGGCTTGCCCCACTTCTAGCCGGATCATCAAAGTTCCATGACCATGCCACTCCCCGTTCTGCGATGGACTATACCCAGCCCACGACCCCAACTACCGCCACTCCCCGTTCTGCGATGGACTATACCCAGCCCACGACCCCAACCGGTGCCACCGGCGCGAAACCGGACAACCAACCCGGTTACCGAATGCTCAGCGCGTCCTGTACGCTGACCATCCCGAAAGCTGGCGCGAGTGGCGGAATTGGCAGACGCGCAGGATTCAGGTTCCTGTGTCCGCAAGGACGTGAGGGTTCAAGTCCCTCCTCGCGCACCACAATCAGACCACCATCCCCTGAGGAGTGGGAGTGGGAACCCGCCCCACGCCCACAATCAGACCACCATCCCCTGAGGAGTGGGAGTGGGAACCCGCCCCACGCCCACAATCAGACCACCATCCCCTGAGGAGTGGGAGTGGGAACCCGCCCCACGCCCACAATCAGACCACCATCCCCTGAGGAGTGGGAGTGGGAACTTCGGTCACCGGTATGGCCGGTGGCGGGCCCCAGGCGATGGCCGCCTTGGAGAAGCCCGCGGCCATGGCCACCGTCAGAGCCAGCTCGGCCAACTCGGCGGGGGTGAACTCCCCGGCCAGTGCGGTTCGGTCCGCCGAACCGAGCCCGGACGGATCGGAGATCACCGCGTCGGCCAGACGCAGAGCCAACTTGAACCGCTCGGGCAAGTCACTAGCGGCGTATTCATCGTCGATCCGATCCACCAGATCCTCGGTGAGCCCCTGCTGCCTCGCACCTGCGAAGCGAAGGTTCTTTCAAATATTGCAGTCGTTGACCCGGGCGTTACGGAGCCGCCCCACCTCCTTGGTGGCCTGGTCCAGCCGCCCCTCGCTCCACAGGGTGCCGTAAAAACGATTGAACACCGCAAACAACTCGGGCTGGTGATCAAACAGCGAGGTTCCCCCCTCGGGAATGGAAATCCTGGTCACAAAACTACTCCTCGAAAACCAACAGAGCCCGCAGAGCGAGCCCCTCGGGAATGGAAATCCTGGTCACGAAACTACTCCTCCCAGCGCGACCCGGCTGCGAGCCAGGGCCTCGAACGTGGCAATGGCGGTAGTCAGGGCGGCCAGCTCCGGGGGTGACAGACAGGCGTTCAGCTCGGCACACAGCTCGTCGGTCACTCCGTGGGCATCCAGAACGTACTGCTCGGTAAAGGCCAGAACCGCTCTCTCCCGCCGGTCGTCGGCCGCTCGGACAGGAGCCGGCTCCTCGTCGTTCATGGCCGATGACGTGTTCGTCTCCAACACCTCGGCTCCCACCATCTGCCGGATGCGGGCGGCGCACAGATCCAGCAGGTTCGGGTCCAGGCCCACCTGGTTCAAGGCGTTCACCAAATCCTCCAGCGGCCCCGCCACATGTCGGTCAAGAGCAGCCAAAGGATCACCCGAAGAAGTCGCATCCACACCGCTCACCCGCCGAATATCGCCGGCCACAGCACCGCTCACCCGCCGAACATCGCCCACGGCCTTTGCCCCCATCACCCGCCGAACATCGCCCACGGCCTTTGCCCCCATCACCCGCCCACTACCGCCGGCCACAGCACCGCTCACCCGCCGAACATGGCCAGCCACTGCTCGGTCGAGCGGGGCTTGAACACGTAATTGGTGCGCCGGTCTCGCCCATGGAGGCCCACGGCAACGTCGAGTACTGGTGGCCGGGATACAGGGTCGCGCTGTCGGGAACCCGGGCCAGTCGCCGAGTCAGGCTCTCGTACATGGCCACCGGGTCGCTGCCCGGCAGATCGGTCCGACCGCACCCCTCCAAGAACAGTGTGTCCCCGGCCACCAGCCTCCCATCGACCAAAAAGCACTGACTTCCGGGAGTGTGGCCCGGAGTGTGGATCATTTCGACGTCGATCTCTCCCACCGACAGAACGTCACCGCTCCGGTGTCGCCGGAGGTCACCCTCCCCGATACCGGTGGTCATACGGATGTAGTCGGCCTCATCGGCCTGTACATGCACCGGAACCGCCACCAGATCCAGAAGTTCGGCCACCCCGGTTATGGAGAACTGCATCATCGAACCACCCACGTGGTCGGGGTGGTAGTGGGTGGCCAGCACCCCGGTCAGACGCATCCCGTCGGCCTCCACCGCGGCCACGATCCCCGCCGGATCGTAAGCCGGATCCACCACCACCGCCTCGCCCGTCCTGCGATCCCCGATCAGGTAGACGAAGTTGACCATCTGCCGGGCCAGCATGTCGCCTACGGCCAAGTCCCGCCCCGACAACAACTGCCGGAAATACAGCCTCTCGTCGTCCACGGCCCCAATACTACGCAACCGTCGTCACCCCTCCCATCGACAGCCGAACTCTCCTTTCGTCCTCCACCACCCCGCTACTACGCAACCGGCTCGTCGTCCTCCACCACCCCGCTGCTACGCAACCGGCTCGTCGTCCTCCACCACCCCGCTGCTACGCAACCGGCTCGTCGTCCTCCACCACCCCGCTGCTACGCAACCGCGCCGGTGGTGGTCGGGGCGGTCTCCTCCGCTACTACGCAACCGGCTCGTCGTCCTCCTTTTGCCACCACGCCGTCTCCGCCAACGACACCACCTCCCGGGCCGGCATGCCCAGTAGCTTCGACACCCGCACGGCATCATCGTGCTCGACCTTGACCCGCCCCGCGCTCACCTTGACCCGGATACGGTGCCCGTCCACGTCGACCTCGTGTTCCAACCGGGATCGGGGCCATCGCTCCATGAGCCGCCCCCTTACTCCCAGCGAGCCGGTCTCGTCGGTCATCGTGGCCGCCACCTGGTCGCCCATCACGGGATCGACCAACGCGCTGACCGTGTACGCCGGCCGACCCTTCTTCATCACGATCGGGGTGATCCAGGCGTCATGGGCCCCTGCTCGCA
Organism: Acidimicrobiales bacterium; assembly: GCA_965115985.1. GTDB lineage: Bacteria > Actinomycetota > Acidimicrobiia > Acidimicrobiales > Bin134 > Poriferisocius. The sequence goes on along the minus strand of OZ220474.1, from coordinate 1,958,646 downwards.
GCAGAGCAGCCACGGTGTGGGCCAACGTCTCCCCGGTGGCGTCGTCCACATTGGTCTCGAACAACATCACCGGCTGACCTCCGGACCGGGACGCCGCCGCCACCCCCACCACCACCTGGGTGAGATTGGGACGATCCTCCAACTGGTTGTCCCCGGCCCCGAACCCGCTGGCCAGCAGGGTCATAGCGGGCATGGGTCCCCATCCGGTGGACAGCGCAGCCAGAATCGCGGCTCCCGTCGGTGTCGTCAGCTCCAACCCCACGTCCAGTCCATAAGTCGGACATCCCACCAGCAACTCCACCACGGCGGGCGGGGGGTTGGGCAGCCTCCCGTGGGCGCTGCGGATCATTCCCCGTCCGCAAGCCACCGCGCTGGAACGGACCTCGTCGACGTCCAGGATTTCCAGGGCGGCACAGGTACCCACCACGTCGATGATGGCATCCAGCCCGCCCACCTCGTGGAAGTGAACCTGCTCCGGGGGGCGGCGATGCAACCTGCCCTCCGCTCGAGCCAGGGCGTCGAACACCGCCAGAGCCCGATCGGCCACCCGATTGGGCAGCCGGGCCTCCTGAATGAGCGCGTTGATATGACCGGCGGTGCGAACCACCGATATGTCACTGGTTATCACCCTCACATCGGTGGCCGCGATCCCCCCTCTCTGGGTGGGGCGGGCCTGAAGATCCCAACCCCCCAGCGGCAGCAATTCGCATATTCCCCGCACTTCGGCCACATCGGCCCCGGCATCGATCAATGCCCCCAGGGCCATGTCGCCGGCAATCCCACTGAAGCAGTGGAACCAGGCAATCCGGGTCGAGCCCCGCGTCGGGTCATTGGTCAAATCAGTCATTGCCGCCTCGGCTCCAATCGGGTTCTGCCGCCGGCCGCTCCCCGGAACCGAGCAACCGTAGCACCGCGCAGGCTGCGCCAAAACCATTGTCCACCCCCACCACCGTCACTCCGGCAGCGCACGAGGACAGCATGGCCAGAAGTGGGGTGATGCCCTCCAGCGACGATCCGTAACCCACGCTGGTGGGCACCGCCACCACCGGGGCAGCGGTCAGCCCGCCCACCACCGAGGCCAGAGCTCCCTCCATGCCGGCCACCACCACCACCGCATCGGCGGTCACCAGAGCCTCGACCTCCGCGAGGATTCGATGCAACCCGGCAACCCCCACATCGTTCAACCGCCGGGGTGACAGCCCATGAGCCGCCAGCACCACCTGGCACTCGGCGGCCACCGGCAGATCGGCCGTGCCCGCGGTGGCCAGTACCACCCGCTCGGGCCGGGGTGGGGCCGCCCGCCAGACCAACGTGGCATCCGAGCGTTCTCCCCCGGAGTTGGCCGCCAGCACGACGTCGGCCTGCTCCGAGGAGGCCCGGGTCAACAGCACCGGGCCCCCCGGCTGGGCCAACAGCTCACCCACTATGGCCGCGCACTGATCGGGGGTCTTGCCCGGCCCGTACACCACTTCGGCCAGTCCTTGGCGAAGGCTGCGGTGATGATCCACCCGGGCAAATCCCAGATCGGCGAACGGCAGGCGGCGCAGTCGCAGAACGGCGTCGTCCGCCGACATCGTGCCGTCGCGCACCTCCACCATTAATTGTCGAACAAAAGCTTCGTCCACTGCCGCTATCCTGCCCGTTCGTGATTGCTCCTGCCCGATCGGTGAACCGGGTGGCCTACCTGGGACCCCGAGGTACATTCACCGAGCAGGCACTCCTCACCCAACCCGACCTGGCCGCCGCCGAACACCTGCTGTGCCGGTCCATTCCCGAAGTTCTGACATCCACCTCCGACGGAGTCGTGGACTGGGGGTTCACCGCCATCGAGAACTCCATCGAGGGCACGGTCAACGTTACCCTCGACACGCTGATCTTCGAGCTCGACCTGCTCATCCAGCGTGAGGTTGTCATGGACGTCCAACTGCACCTTCTGGCCCATCCGAGCACGACGATCGAACAGGTGAAACGGGTGATCAGCTTCCCGGTGGCCACCGCCCAGTGTCGCCGCTACCTGAGCCAACACCTCTCCGGGGCCGAGGAGGTGGCGGCCGGATCCACCGCCGCCGCGGTCCAGGACCTGGCCGCCTCGGGCGACGCCGCCGCCGCCGCCATCGGCACCGCCCTGTCGAAGGAGCTCTACGGTCTCCACATGATTGCCAGCAACATCGAGGACCATCCCGAGAACCAAACTCGATTCGTGGCGGTGTCTCGTCGCGGGGTTCCCGACCCCACCGGGCACGACAAGACCTCCGTGGTGGTCTTTCAGCGATCCGACCGGTCGGGCTCGCTCATGAGAATTCTGGCCGAGTTCGAGAGTCGCTCCATCAACCTCACCAAGTTGGAGTCCCGACCGACAAAAAAGGCACTGGGCGACTATTGCTTCCTGATCGACCTGGAGGGCCACGTGGCCGACCCCCGGGTGACCGATTGCCTCAGGAGCATCCGGGAGAACCATGGTGAGGTGAAGTTCCTGGGGTCGTACCCCGCCGCGGTGCCCCCCGAGGACAACCCGGGTCCGCCACATCATGCCCTTTGACCACACTTCCGGCCCGTCCGAGCACGACGATCGAACAGGTGAAACGGGTGACCACACGGCCGATTTCTGAGGGAACGAGTTGACAAGTTCTAATGTCGGCCATTAGATTTCTAATGGTTCGTATTAGAGCCTGATCGAGTCCGAGCATCACCAAGGAGGACAATCATGGAGTTCGGTGTTTTTCTCAACGGCTACATACCCGGGCCCGCAGCCCACGACAGCGAGGCGGAGCACACCGCTTTGATGCGGGAGGCTCACTACGCCATCACCGCCGACCGGTACAACTGGAAGTACGCCTGGTTCGGGGAGCACCACTGCCTGGTGGAGTACAGCCACATGTCGGCACCGGCACCGGTGATGGGCTATGTGGCGGCCAAGACCGAGCGCATTCACCTCTCCACCGGCATCACCAGCCTGCCCACGGCCAAGGAACACCCCGTCCGCATTGCCGAACGGGCGGCCATGCTCGATCACATCACCGAGGGCCGCTTTGAATTCGGTACCGGTAGGGGGGCGGGCAGCCACGAAGTGGCTACATTCGGAGGACTGACACCGCCCGAGACCAAGTCGATGTGGGACGAGGTCATCCGGGAGATTCCCCGCATGTGGGAACAGCGGGACTACGACTTCGAGGGCAAGCACTTCTCGGTGCCCAAACCCCACAACGTGCTGCCCAAGCCCTACGGCAAGGGTCATCCTCCCATCTGGGTGGCGTGCGGCAACCCCCCCACGTTCGCCAAGGCCGGATCGCTGGGCATTGGCGCGGTGGCGTTCAACTTCGAACCCATCTTCGCCCTGCGGGAGAGGATCGACGCCTACAAGGAGGCCATCCAGAGTCCGGTGGAGCAGATCGGCCAGTTCAAGAACGACAACTTGATGATGACCAACGCGGTGGTCTGCCTGGAGGATCGGGAACGGGCCCGGGAGATCGTCAAGACCAGGGGTCGCGGCTACCTGGTGACGATGGTGAATCTCTACCACGACACCATGCCCAAATCCCCCGACGCCGTCACCTGGCCCTCGCCTCCCATGGAGATCGAGTGGACCGACGAGATACTCGACGCCGCCATCGACGGCGGCTACATGCTGTGCGGCAACCCCGAGGAGGTCTGCGAGCAGGTGGCCCGCTACCAGGAAGTCGGCTGCGACCAGGTGGTTTTCGGCCTACCCGGCGAAGGTATCGAGCACGACGAAATCGTGGAGATGCTCGAGCTTTTCGGCACCAAGGTGATCCCCGAGTACGACACCGACCCGGTTCACTCCACCGACCACTACCGGGCCACCGCCCAGCGCCGGTATCCCGACTTCCAACATCCACTGCCCGAAGGCATCGACGTGGATGTCATCCCCGACAGCGCCCTGCTGCCCCTGGGGCACCACCGGTAACCGTTCCCGCCGCGGGCACCACCGGTAACCGTTCCTACCGAATCAGCGGCCGTGCCGCGCAACGCCATCCAAACCCGGAGCCGCCTCCTGGCCGAGGCCGAACGCCTGTTCGCAGAACAAGGCATCTGGCGAGTACGAGTGCAGGACATAGTGGCCGCGGCCGGGCAAAGGAATACCTCGGCACTGTCGTACCACTTCGGTTCCCGCCATGGAGTACTGGACGAGATCCTGCGAGAACATGGCGAACCCATCGACCAGGAGCGGGGCGAGATATGGGCCGAACTGGACGACGAGCACACCTCGTCGTTGATCGAGGCTCTGGTTCAACCGCTCACCCGTAGGCTGATCACGCCGAGCGGGCGGTGTTATCTACGGATAGTCGCTCAGCTCAGCGCGGAGTTCAGCCGATGGGACTTCGACCCCACCCATGTTCCGGCAAACCTTATTGCCATTCTGCGCCTGCTCAGGGATCGAGCTCTCGCTGTGGACAAGGCGCAGCGCGATCAGCGGGTACTGGGCATGATCCAACTGATGACCGCCTCGCTGGCCGAGCGGGCTCGCCAGACCGAAGCCGGTGTTCCTCTCGACACCGAGGACAATGTCTACGCCGCCAATCTGGTGGACATGCTGACCGGGGTAATCGAAGCTCCCGCCCGACTGGCCGAACGGATCGGGACACGGCCGACGCAGGCGCAACCGCTACCAACTCGACGGTGACCCGCTCCCAACACCCCGACCAACGATGACTGCCCACAGGACACGGCCAACCCGCTCCCAACACCCCGACCAACGATGACTGCCCACAGGACACGGCCAACCCGCTCCCAACACCCCGACCAACGATGGGCAGCGCTTTGATGTATCGCCGACCGCCCGTATGGGCCATGCTTTAACCATGAACCGCTTTGATGACAAGATCGCCGTTGTCACCGGAGCCGCCTCGGGCATAGGTCGGGCCACCGCCGACCGTTTGCGTTCCGAGGGGGCCACGGTCGTGGGCATCGACCGGGCTCCGGTGGACGGGGTGGACCTGGGAATCCAGTTGGATCTGCTCGACCTGAGCGGCATCGGTCCGGCCGTCGCCCGGACGGTCGATGCTTACGGCCGGATCGACGTGCTGTGCAACATCGCCGGTCTGGGCCATTTCGTCCGTGATGAGGACGAGACTCCCGAGAACTGGAATCGGGTTCTCGGCGTGAACCTCACCGGCACCTACTTCATGTCCACCGCCTGTTTGCCCCACCTGATCGAATCCGGGGGAAACATCGTCAATACCGCCTCCACCGCGGGCACCAACGCCCAGCCCTGGAGTTCGGCCTACTCGGCCTCCAAAGGCGGGGTGATCGCTCTCACCCAGACCATGGCCATCACCAACGGACGGTCGGGTATCCGGGTCAACTGCGTAGCCCCCGGCGGAGTGGATACCCCCATTGCCGGCCAGTTCAACCCACCCGAGGGAGTGGACCACTCCATCATGACCCGCATCATGCCCTTCGATCGCATGGCCGAGCCCTCGGAACTGGCCTCCGCCTTCGCCTTTTTGGCCAGCGACGACGCCAGCTACTGCAACGGCATAATTCTCAGGGTCGACGGAGGGATGCAAGCATGAACCGGGCCACTGCTCCCTTGGCCGGTGTACGAATCATCGAGAGTTCGCTGCTCGGCCCCGGCCTGTTGGCCACTTTCCTGTCCGATCTGGGTGCCGACGTCATCAAGGTGGAGCCTCCGCAGGGCGACTACATCCGGGAGATGACCTGGCCCATCGTCAACGGGGTATCGCTGCTGCATCTGCACACCCACCGGGGAAAGCGCAGCATCGTGTTGGATCTGCGGCAACCCGAGGGCGTGGATCTGTACCTAGACCTGGTCCGTAACGCCGACGCGGTGGTGGAAGCCATGAGACCCGGCGCACTGGAACGCAGGGGCCTGGGCTACGAGCGCCTCAAGGAGGTCAACCCCCGGATCGTGTTCGCCACCATCAGCGGCTACGGCATGACCGGCCCCTACAAGGACATGCCCAGCCATGGGATCGCTTACGACACCTGGGCCGGGCTCGTCCCCCCGGACTATGACGACGACGGTTTCTGCCGCATACCGGAGATGCCCAACGTGGGAATCAACGTGGGTCCCCTCATCGGTGCTCTGGCTCTGCTGGCCGGGATCACTCGGGCTCGGGACACCGGCGAGGGCTGTCGCCTGGAGCTGGCCCAATCCGATGCCGCCGCCTACATGGACTGGTACCGCATCGAAACGTGGAGGGCCTACGAGCGACCCGACGACGAGGTGACCGGAAACCCGGCGGACAACTACGAGCGCCGGGCACCAGGCCTGGCCGGCATGTGGGAGGGCGTTCGCTACCAGATGTACGAGTCGTCCGACGGTCATGTGCTGTTCATGGCCTCCGAACAGGCGTTCTGGCGCAACTTCTGCGAGGCCCTGGATCGAATGGACCTGTTCGATCGCTGGCCGGGATCCAAGTATGCCGACCATGCTCGGGGCAATTTGGAGTTGCAGCGGGAGCTGCGAGAGATCTTCCGCACCCGGACCAGCGCGGAATGGTTGGATTTCGGTAACCGGGTGAATACCCCCATCGCTCCGGTGAACAACGCAAAGACCGTGGTTGACGATCCTCAGTTCCAGGATCGAATGCCGTTGTTCACCACCGAGCAGGTGGGCTGCGAGCAGCTTCCCCTACCGGTCAAGTTCTTCGACGAGGAGCTTCCCGTTCCCACCCATGCCCCCACCGTCGGCCAGCAGACCGACGAAGTACTGAGCGAGGTCCTGGGACTGAGCGACGACCGTCTCGCGGCTCTTCGGGACCAGGGTATTCTGGGGTGACCGACCTCACCCCTCGGGACCAGGGTATTCTGGGGTGACCGACCTCACCCCTCGGGACCAGGGTATTCTGGGGTGACCGACCTCGGCTCGGCCGATCCGGTATCGACCGAGTTGCTCGATGATGCCGTGCAGTTGGCCCGCGAGGCCGGACGGCTCACACTGAATTGGTTCGGGAACCACGATCTGACGGTGAACCGCAAGGGTGATGGCTCACCGGTGACCGATGCCGACAAGGCCGCGGAATCGTTGCTGAGGGACAATCTGTCCGACCGGTTTCCCGATGATGCGATAATCGGCGAGGAACACACCGATACCGAGGGTACGTCGGGGAGAACCTGGATCATCGATCCCATCGACGGCACCCGCAGCTTTGTTCGTGGCGTTCCTCTGTACACCACCCTGCTGGCCATGTTCGACGAGCATGGACCGGCTTTGGGGGTCGTGGCCGTTCCCGGCCTGGAGGAAACAGTGTGGGCCGGTCGGGGTCGGGGTTGTTTCCACAACGGTAAAAGGTGCCGGGTGAGTTCCCGAGCCGACCTGAGCCGGTCCTACCTATGCACCTCGGGGTTGGAATGGTGGCCCGATGGTGCATTGAGCCGGGTGAGTCGAAGCGGTGCTCGGATGCGAACGTGGGGAGATGGCTACGGCTACGTTCTGGTGGCCACCGGCCGAGTGGAGGCCATGGTGGATCCCGGTCTGAATCTGTGGGACATCGCCCCCATGCTCGTGGTTATCCCCGAAGCCGGTGGACGCATCACCACCTGGGACGGCAACGCCTGGGACGGCAACTCCCGGAACGGCGGCTTCCGGGACGACAGCATCGCCGATGCCGGCAACGACTGGTTGGCTACCAACGGGGCTGTCCACGACCAACTCCTCAACCGAATCCGCCCCGGCTAAGTCCCGGAGAACCGCTCGCAAACTATCCCGTTGCTTTCGAGCACATCCAAGAACTCGTACGCGTCCACCACCTCGGCCAGTCCCATCGCCCCAATCCCGTCCAGCTTCCCGGCGGCATGAAGCTCGATCGCGCTCATCACCACTGCGGCCGCCGCCGCCCCCGGTGGTGCCGCCGCTCCCAATATCCGGCCCTCCCAAACCTGTCCTCGCTGCCCCCGGACGTCCACCCTCACCGCCCCCAGCTTCCCCTCCGGGTGAGGGGGGCGCAGCATGGGCAACCACGAGCTGAACCGATCCCGGCGGGTTGCCGCCATCCGGGCGGTGATCCGATGGGCATCGGCGAACCTACGAATCAGCAACAGCGGATCGGGCAACGCCGCCCGGTAACAGTCGGCCGCATCAACCGGGCTCGGGAACCAGCACAGTTCCCGCCCCGAACCACCCGGCCGCTGCTTCCACTCGCCCCGCCACTCCAGGGCTCTCGAACTCAGCGCCCTGTGGTGCTGTCGAGCGCAGGAGGGACCACCGGTTCCGAACTTGGCCACATGGATCTCGGCAACCCGGTCAAGGCCCGCGGCTGCTCGAACGGCCAGCACGTCACTGATACCGGGGGCCAAACCCGCGCCGACCACCACTAGTGACGCCTGTCGTTGAGCCACGTCGTTCATGGCCAACAATCGTCTTACATCGGCCACCGAGTCCGAAGTGGACAAGATCAAACCGCCGCTGCTCACAACCCGACGGGCCAAGCGAGCCTGACTGCCGGCAGCAGTAGCCAGCACCACCACATCAGCCCGACTCTCGAAGCTTCCCACCCTCACCGACGACCCGTAATTCCGGGACAGACGACGAGCCCGATCGGGATTGCGATCCACCACTGCCACCCGAGCCGTCGGCCGCGACGAAGAGCTCATCAAGCGATGCACCACACCCGCGCCGACCACACCCGCGCCGACCACCAGAATCTCCATCCAACCCAACCGGAAGGATCAGAAAGTGCTGTTGTCGTTGATCCGGCGCCACCCGCCCGACTGAGGCGGCATACCCCCGGTCCCCCGGGCTCGCAAAATAGCCGCGACAGCCGCCGCTCCGGCCAGGGCCACCAGCGCTCGTCGCAAAATCTTCACGACCTCAATACTAACGATCCTCGTACCAGATTCAACCGGGCCGAGATGTGGGGCTAGCTGGATTCGAACCAGCGACCTCACCCTTATCAGGGGTGCGCTCTAACCGACTGAGCTATAGCCCCGCGGGGAGGTAAGCCTACTTACGTACTTTCCACCCAGGCCAACGAAATCGCCGATGTTGGGTTCGGGGCCGTTGGCGAGCCGTCTCCTCCTCGATCACCGTGACTCTGATTCCCCCGGTCAAGTCGCTGATGAGATTGAACAGCACGCACAGCAGAACATTGAAGAATGTGCCCGCTACCACCAGTACCAGTCCACCCACGGCAAAGCCTCGGAAAATCTGGCTGGCATTGAACTCGAACTGTTGCAGAGCGAACAACTCCTCGATGAACGACTCGGTGTTGTCCACCGTGCCCGATCCCACCGCGATGCTCCACAGCATCACTCCGGCCAGCAACACGATCACCCAAAGACACATGTAGAACAGCAATGAGATCTTCAACACCGACCATGGCTCGATGTGCCGGATCACCCGACGTACCTTGCGAGCCTGCAACCGTACTGCCCTGCGGTACTCCCTCGGGGTCACCTTCACCGGTTGGCGGGCCGAAGCCGGGCTGGGCACCGGCGTGATGGAGGGCTCGCTCACCCGAGAGGGGTCAATGGACACGGCTCTAAGTGTACGGGATCACTGGGGAGGAAAAATCGGCATCGCCACCATTCCGGGGGCAGAAGCTCGGCTCGGGCCACTGCGGTAGCCCCCTCACGACGCACCACCACCTCCGCCTGAAAGCCGTCTTCGGCCAACGACACCAGGGTCGCCCGGTTGGCCACGGCAATCCTCGAGGCCGACTGTCGATCGGCTGCGGCTGCCATCGCCACCACATCAGCAACCGCGGATACCCGAGCCTTCCGCACAGCATCGGCACCTAGTTGACCCAACAAAAGGGTAGCCATGCCAATCATTACCAATATCCCCACACCCAGAATCGAGATCGAGCCCCGCTCGTCCATAATGCTGCTCCAAGATCATGTTGTGGGGAAGACTGACAACCAGGAAGATCATGCTCGGGGGAAGACCGCCGAAGGTTACTCCTGCTCGGACTCCAATGGCGGATCCTGATCAGAATTGGACAAAACTGGTGCGATAGCGGCCAGTGTCTGACCCTTGGGCAGAGCCATGACCCGAACACCCGCAGCGTGCGCTCCTTGTATGGAAACCGACGAGACCGCCATCCTGATGGTCGCTCCATTGGAGGCCACCGCGAAAACCTCATCATTGGTGGTCACCACCCGAGCAGCTACCAGTGTCCCCCGTCCCTTGGGCAACTTCATCACTATGACCCCCTGACCACCCCGACGCTTGGTTCGGAACTCATCCAGGGATACTCTTTTGCCGAACCCCTGGTCGGAGACCAGGAGCATCTCCTCGCCGGCTCTTACCGCGTTGGCCCCAACCACAACATCCTCTCCCAGCAACCTCATTCCCCTCACTCCGGCTGCACTCCGACCCATGGCACGAATTTCAGATTCGGCAAACCTCATCAAACGTCCCGACGCACTTACCAAACATATATCATCGGTCCCTCTGGTGGGCAGTACCTGTACCAACTCGTCGCCCTCTCGCAAGTTTATGGCAATAAGGCCTCGAGAACGTGACTTGTCGTACTCCAGAAAACGAGTTCGCTTGACCACTCCACGCCGGGTGGCAAATAACAGATATCGTAGTGTTTCGTAGTCCCGGGTATCAATCACGGCAGAAATCGTTTCAGTAGGGGCCAAATGTAACAAGTTGACAATAGCCATACCTCGAGCAGTACGGCTAGTTCGGGGTACTTCATGAGCCTTGATACGGAATACTCTGCCCATACTTGTGAAGAACATCAAGTAAGCATGGGCAGTGGTATGAATGAGTGTTGCGATGTAATCTCCATCCTTAAGATTGGCACCAATCACTCCCTTACCACCTCGTCCTTGGGTTCGGAACTCATCAGGTGCAACTGTTTTAACGTATCCAGTCGCGCTTAGACTAAACATTAAATCTTCGTCATCAATCAGAGCTTCGATGTCAATCTCACCCTCATCAGCAGTGATCTGAGTCTTACGTTCTGTTACAAAAGCTCCCCTTACCTCTAATAATTCTTTTCTTATAACAGCCCGCAACTTGACATCATCAGCAAGAACAGATTCCAGCTCAACAATCAATGCACGCTTTTCAGCCAGTTCAGTGCTCAATTCCTGACGACCAAGTTGGGTAAGCCGACCTAACGGCATATCTAAAATATGATTGGTTTGAATTTCGCTAAAACCAAACTGTTCATCCATTAATACATTTCGAGCTGCTGAACGATCCTCTGATGCTCGAATAACTGCAATGATTTCATCAATCATATCCACAGCACGTACTAGACCTTCAAGGATATGTGCTCGACGCTGAGCCTCATCCAGACGGAATTCAGTTCTACGACGCAAAACCTCCTGCTGATGATCGACGTACGCAGCTAAACAGTCACGTAATGTCAGTGTCCGGGGTACACCATCCACCAGAGCCACCATGTTCACCGTGAAGCTGGTTTGCAGTGGGGAGTATTTGTAAAGATTATTAAGTACAATCAGAGCAGGAGCATCTTTCTTCAACTCAAAAACTAACCTAATTCTACCTTTAGCCGACTCATTATGAATTTGACGAATCCCATCTATTACTCTCCGATTTACCAAATCAGCTACTTTCTCCTCAATAGCCTCCACACTTGTCTGATATGGTATCTCCGTAACAACAATACTGGTCTTGGAACCACTTTCAACAATTTCCGCAAATGCCCGAACTTTGATTGTTCCTTGACCAGTAGAATAGGCATCTCTAATACCTTGATAACCCATAATTTTACCCCGAGTAGGAAAATCAGGTCCCTTCACAAATTCCATCAATTTTTCAGTAGTTGCCTCAGGATTTTCAAGTAAATAGTTAACCGCATCAATCACCTCTCCTAGATTATGAGGTGGGATATTAGTTGCCATTCCCACAGCAATTCCCTGGCCACCATTAACCAACAAATTGGGAAAGCGGGCCGGTAATACCACCGGCTCCTGTTCTGTAGAATCAAAATTATCGGCAAAGTCAACCGTCTGTTCGTCAATACCATCCAACAGCCGCATGGCCAGTTCATCAAGTCGACACTCCGTATACCTCATGGCCGCAGGAGGATCACTAGGAGAACCAAAGTTACCATGAGGATCAATTAACGGGTGTCGCAGTGAAAAACTTTGTCCTAATCTTACCAGGGCATCATAAATTGCCTGATCACCATGAGGATGATATTTACCCATAACATCCCCTACAACTCTGGCACACTTCACATAAGATCGGTTGGGTCGGTTACCCTGATCATACATACCCCACAAGATACGACGGTGTACTGGCTTAAGACCGTCCCGTACATCAGGTAGAGCCCGAGCGGTGATAACCGACATGGCATAGTCTAGAAAAGACTGTTCCATTTCAGTTTGAATATCGACATCCTGCACAGCTACAACTGACTCAGGATCGACTGTTAAATTTTCCGACTCAGAAGGTATTTCAGATTTATCTACCACAGGATTCCTCAGCACTCATATGTCTAAGAAACGGACATCTTTAGCATTTGTCTGAATAAAACGCTTGCGAGATTGTACATCCTCACCCATAAGCTTAGAAAATATTTCATCAGCAGCCGCAGCCTGTTCTACCGTTACCCGCAACAATGTACGGCGAGTTGGATCCATAGTAGTAGACCATAGTTCCTCAGGATCCATCTCTCCCAGACCTTTAAGCCGTTGAAACTCCGCACGGTGCTTAGGGTTTTCAGTCAAAAAAATCTCTTTGGCATAATCATTCTTAAGATAAACCCTCGAGCGTCCAACCTCAGTAGAATAAAGCGGAGGTTGGGCAATATATACCCTACCTTTTACTACTAAATTGCGCATTTGCCTATAGAAAAAGGTAAGTAAAAGAGTACGAATATGACTTCCATCAACATCCGCATCAGCCAATAAAATTACTTTGCCATAACGAATCATGGACTTAGTATTTTTAGTATCGTCGCCTAGTTCTTGGTTATCATTACCTTCAACAACGTCAAACTCATCACCAAAACCTGCGCCAATTGCTGCTATTAGTGCCTGTATCTCAGTATTACGTAACATCCGATCAACCTGAACTCGTTCCACATTTAGGATTTTCCCTCGAATAGGTAGAATAGCCATAGTTCTAGGATCCCGAGCATCTTTGGCAGAACCACCAGCCGAATTACCTTCCACAATGAATAACTCACATTCTTCACGATTGGTAGAGGTACAATCAACCAGTTTGCCAGGCAATCCTGCTCCATCAAGGGCGGATTTTCGTCGAGTTGCATCCCGTGCTTGGCGAGCTGCTATCCTCGCTTTTTGAGCTTGGAGACATTTAGTCACAATTTTCCGAGCATTTGAGGGATTCTCTTCCAGCCATTCAGCAAGTTTTTCGTTGGTAGCTCGCTCAACCAGTGAACGCATAAATGTATTACCTAGCTTAGATTTAGTTTGTCCCTCAAATTGGGGTTCGCGTAATTTTACACTAACAATCGCAGTAAGACCTTCTCGAATATCCTCACCAGAAAGATTACCATCCTTTTCTTTTAGATGTCCTTTAGTCCGACAATAATCGTTGATAACTCGGGTAAGCCCCTTACGAAAACCTTCCTCATGCATCCCTCCTTCAACGGTATTAATTCCATTAGCAAAGGAGTGTAAACCATCGGTATTATAACCAGTATTCCATTGAAAAGCTACTTCAACTATATCACCATTCTCTTGTTGGAAGAAAAAACCAACTTCATCAAATAATGCATCTTTGGAACTGTTTACCTCTTGGACAAAATCACTTATACCATTTTGATAGCAATATATAGTCCAATCAGTATCTCCAGTACCATCAGTACGTAGATCTCGAAATTTTATTTCTAAATTACGGTTCAAAAATGCCATCATCTGAAGGCGTTCCAACAAACTTTGGGCTCTAAATTTGATATCATCAAAAATTTTCTCATCAGGCCAAAACCGTACAGTAGTACCCGATCTCCCATTAGGACTATCTCCTATTACCTGAAGATTTTCAGCAATTTCTCCACCATTGATAAATGACATCATATGACGGTGACCATCTCGATCGATCTCCACCTCCAACCTGGTGGATAGAGCATTCACTACTGACACCCCTACACCATGTAAACCTCCAGATACCTTGTAGCCACTACCTCCGAATTTACCACCAGCATGCAAAAAAGTAAGCGCCACTGCTACTGCACTCATCTCCGGGTACTGAGGGTGAGGATCTACCGGAATACCACGTCCATCATCTCGTACTTCACATCCACCATCATCAAGCAGGGTAATCTCAATGGTTGTACAATGACCTGCCATAGCTTCATCCACCGCGTTGTCCACTACCTCATACACCAGGTGGTGCAAACCGGTCACTGAGGTAGACCCGATATACATCCCCGGACGAGCTCGAACAGCGTCGAGACCTTCCAGAATAGTTATATCTTCGGCTCCGTAGGATTCAGATATGTCAGTCACAAATTGATTTTCCTATTGCTTTGGGCGGACCGTGGAGTACAGTACCATCTTAGCAATTGTTGAGTTGGATTGACTCATCGTAGAGTTGATTATGGGTATTTAAAAAGGGCTACTGGGGACGGACTTTAATTGTTAAACAAACCACCGCTTCTTCATTAGCAATATTGTTAATTCGCTCAATAATCTCAGCACCAAAGAACCGCATCTCAGTGGCCCAAGCAGGATCATCCACGGTTACCACTAATTCACCTTCAACTAAGCGAACAGGTGAAGTGTGAGATGCCATTACTGAACCAACCATCTTTTCCCATTGCTGGAATATTACTCCAAGAACTTGGGCTCGTGGTACTTTCAATTGGGAGGTTACCTGATCTAAGGTCTCCTCCAATCGTTTGGGTCCCACCGGATGATATAAAGGTTTCCAAACCATTAGTTAAGTCACCTGGATATAAAGGGATACAACAACTAAGAAATCATACCTCACGAATAATTTGGCCATCAAATACTTGGAACCGAGCATCGTAGGTAACTTCAGAAGGCAACACACCAGCGGTAGTCAACAGCGTTTGCTCAGATTCTAGAGCTCCTAAAACTCCTCTAGATCTGTCTAAATCAAGTTCGGAAAATACATCATCCAGCAACAAAACTGGAGATTCTCCAGTTGCTTCTGCAAGTTCACGATGTATCGCTAATCGTAGTGCTAGTGCTAACAATCGTTGTTCTCCCTGGGAGGCATGGGTACGAGCTGGTTGTTTATCAAGATTTATCAACATGTCATCCCTATGTGGGCCTACAGTGCTGATTCCTCGATGCAAATCTTCGTGTCGTACTTGCTGAAGTATATCATTAAGGTTTCCCGGTAACCATGTAGACTTATAGCTTATTTCTATTGGAGATACTTGTCCAGAAATTTCAGCGTAAGATGCTGATACTTTAGGGCCTAGCTGTAGCACTAAATTCCTTCGAGCATCAGCTAATTGTTCAGCTACTTCAACAAGCTTCTCATCCCATACATCAAGAGTAGTAGTAACTTCAGGATTAAGTTTACCCTTAGATTGACGTAATAAAGCATTTCTTTGTCGTAAGATATTTTCTACATTAGATCGTACAGTATTCAAACGAGGATTAATCTGTATTAACCCATTATCTAAATAACGCCGCCGCTCACTTGGACCTCCTTTGATTAATTCTAGATCATCCGGCATAAACACTGATATTGGAATGAGTCCTAGTAATTCTCCTCGATTTATTCGCTGGCGATTAACTTGAAAAACTGAACGACCGGACTGACTTAATGCTCCCTCTAATAATATATTTCGATTATTAGAAACTACCTCTCCTCGAACAATTGTTTGAGATAAATCGGAGTTAGCCCGAACCAATATATCCATAGTATTAACTCGAAAAGACGACATTGTAGCCAAGTAAAATACTGCTTCCAAGAGATTAGTTTTACCTTCACCATTGGAACCTATAAATAAATTTATTCCTTTGGAAAATTCTAAATCAAGCTTAGAGTAATTACGAAACTCTATTAACGATATGTGACTAAAATACACCTTTATCTTAGTTAATACGTATTGGCATTAACAAGTATAGAAACCCCTCAGACTCTGCTGTTTGTATTACCGCAGGTTTAAGTGAGTCCACTGTTTTTAAAATAATTTCTTCTCCATACGCAACTTCTGCTCCATCAAGTAAGTACTCAGGATTAAATGCAACTGTAAGATCCTCACCTTCAAATGCAGCATCTAACTGTTCTCTAGCTTCTCCGACATCCTGAGTTGTAGCCGATAATTCCAAACCAGCAGACGACATATCAAGCCGTATAGGTGTTGAATCTTGAGCCATCAAACGTACTCTTCGTACAGCATGGATTAGATTTTCTCGATTAACCGTTAATTGATTAGGTTGGTTAGTTGGAATCAAACCTCTATAACTAGGAAACTCTCCTTCAATTAATCGAGTAGTAACTGTTACAGGACCTATATCAAATGATGCTTCACGATCATTGAATCTTAAACTGATTTGTTTATCATCCTCAAATAGCCTTATTACTTCCTGGAGTGACCGTGATGGAATCAATACATTTTGATCTGAGTTCAGCAATTCCAACCCGGGAATGTCACATAGGGCTAACCGATAAGAATCAGTAGTAACCAAACGAAGTCCTTGTTCTTCGGCTGAGAGTAAGACACCATTCAAAACAGGACGAGACTCATCAGCAGATGATGCTTTCACTACCTGACGTAATGCCGTCAAAAACCTTTCAGTTTCTAATACAACAGGCTCATTTTCAATAGCTGTAAGTTTTGGAAAGTTTTCGACATCCATCGTTTGGAGTGAAAAGGTAGACCGATCTGAATCAATATAAATTTTCCCATCCTCAACTTTTACGTTTACTGCACCAGAGTCTAGAGCTCCAACAACATCACAAATTAGTCGAGCGGTTACCACGGCTTTGCCATCACTTTGACCCGCGACAGTCAAGTCCATCGTAATGGTCAGCTCACGATCCGTAGCTGTCAGGACCAGCTCGTCGCCAAGCAATTCCATATGGATACCCGAGAACCCTAGCTGAAGCCCCCCCTTGGTTCCGGCGGCTCTGCTTGTCGTTCTCAGTGCTTTGAGGAATGCATCGCGCTCACATCGGAATTTCACAGGTTGGTTTCCTTTTCTATTAATATATTTATATTTTTACTGCTAGTAGCAGTAGGTAGGTGGAAATGTGGATAATTGGCATTTTCCCAGGTCAGCCCAGGGCTTGCTTGCTTCTTAAGTTTTTGGGAAGTGGGGATTTTAGATTGTGAAGATAGGGTGATTGTGGACTTCACCTTGGTTATTCCCATGATGTAGAAGTTTTTCCCCATGTTCATATTGTGCTGATCCACAGTCGCCTACCTTAAATATTTTTGATCCTGTTAATTAGTTCAGTAGTTTGACTAAACGTTTCTGGGTGTTCGGCCATTTGTTTGGTAATTTTTTGGGTGGAGTGTATTACAGTTGTGTGATCTCTATCGCCAAATATTCGAGCGATATCTGGATAACTAAACTCTGTTAGTTCTCGAAATACGTACATTGATATTTGTCGAGCTTTTACCAAAGGACGTTGACGTCTAGGACCAATGATATCTTCAATACTGAAACCAAATAGATCAGAAGTAGCCTGTAAAATAATATCAGGTGTCACTATTTTAGGCTCACGACATTTAGTAATGTCCCGTAAAACAAAATTAGCTAGTTCAATATCAATGGGTTTATTGTTGAAGCTGGAGTAAGCAGTTAGTCGAGTTAGTGCTCCCTCTAGCTCTCGAATATTGTCTTTAATGTTACTCGCAATGAATGTAAGTACTTCATTGTTAATTATAATATTGGATTGCTCTGCTTTTTTTCTGAGAATAGCTAGTCTGGTTTCTAAGTCAGGAGATTGTATGTCAGTCAGTAATCCCATCTTGAATCTGCTTTTCATGCGGTCCTCAAGTGTTTGAATGGCATCAGGCGGTCGATCACTGGTAAGAACAATTTGTTTATTAATTTCATGAAGAGAATTAAATGTATGAAAAAACTCTTCTTGTAGTCCTTCTTTTCCTTCTAAGAATTGGATATCATCAACAAGTAAGACATCAACTTCTCGGTAATTTCTTTTAAATTCACTACGAGTATTTGTTCGAATAGCATCTACAAATTGATTTAGAAAAGTTTCTGTTGATACATAAAGAACACGATTCATTGGATGGTTTTTGTTGCTTACATAATGACTGTTTACGTAATGACCAATGGCTTGAAGTAGATGGGTTTTACCCAGACCTGCATGTCCATGTATGAATAGGGGGTTGTATGATTTCCCAGGAGTTTCTGCTACGGACAAAGCAGCAGCTAATGCAAACCTGTTAGATGGACCTGTTACAAACCTATCGAAAACATAATTCGGATGTAATGAATTAACAATATTAGTTTTTGAAGTTTTACTAGTTATTTCTGGAGCAGAAATTAATGGTGAGAATGAACTATCATTATTTTCTTCATCATTTGAGTATTGATCTGTTTTAATTTTTAATTTAATATGAGTAGCATTTGAATTAGCTAGTGCTTCCTGTAGTACTTCAAAGTACTCACCTTCCAAACGATCCTTAATTATTGAATTTGGGACTGTCAATTCTAGTACATCTTCCTTGAGTGATACTGGTTTTGTCACGTTGAAAGTGGATTGCCACACGGAGTCGGGAACTTGAGCACGAATGCTGTTTGCGCAAGAGGACCAAAGAACTGTGGCTGATACCATTTTATGGAGACTCCGTAACTTTGTTAGATAATATCCACAAATGTTTATAACCTGTGGATAACTGAGGTGTACGATCTTCCACCTGTCCAAGTCGGCACCTCCTTGGCCAAGTTGAAAGAGTGTAGCACCGAGGCGAGGATCATGCACTAGCTGATGATGGAAACCTCCGGAAGTTTAGTGGTGTAAGTTGGCAATGTTGTTCAAGTGGCTACTGTTGTGGTATGATCGGCCTCTGGAGATTTTTGATTGTCGTTCTTCTCAACAAAGCTCTAGCCTGGTGGGGCCAGAGTGGCGCTTGTGGGGCGACCCCCAGAACGACGACCCCGACTTGGAGGAACTTGTGAAACGCACCTACCAACCAAATGTGCGGCATCGGTCCCGGTGTCATGGATTCCGACATCGGATGATGACCAGGAGTGGACGGGCGATCGTCAACGCTCGCCGCCGTCGTGGACGCAAGAGGCTCTCGGCCTGATCCAGCGATTCCGAGGACGTTCCGAATTCAAGCGCTTGCAGGACAATGGTGTTCGTGCTGACCGCGGGTTGCTTTGGGTACGGTATCTGCCCGATCCGTCCCTCGACGCAGCCCATGTGGCGTATTCGCTACCTAGGCGGATGGGGCCTGCGGTGACCCGGAACAAGGTCCGACGTCGGTTGCGTGAGATCATTAGGTGCCTTGATGCGCAGGCTGAAGGTGGTTTGCCTGCTGGCCTCTATCTTATAGGTGCCAGGAGGGGGAGTCATAGGCTTTCCTATGCTGGGCTCAAGAAATTGCTACGGGGCTGCTTGCTCAGGTTTGATGGAATAACATTATGAATTTAAATGGTTTTCAGAATTTTTGGAGTAAATCTGTTTTTTGTATGCCTGCACAGGCTTTACGAGCCCTTATTATTGGTTATCAGCGGTTTACGGATTATCGTCCGAGCCCGTGCCGATATGTTCCCAGTTGCTCCTACTATGCGGTGGAGGCGGTGGAGGTGCATGGCATGGTCAAAGGTGTTTGGTTGAGTTTGCGCCGGTTGTTGAGATGTCGCCCAGGGGCTCGAACCGGTTGGGATCCTGTGCCGGACGTAAATGGTTGTTTGCCACCCGATCCCACTGCAAGCGAGGCGGTTCCTAGTGTTTGATGCATTGTTCGACAGCCTTGCCTGGCTGTTGGCTGTTTACTACTCGCTTGGTAATAGTTATGGAATCGCAATTATGATGTTCACCCTTACGGTGATGCTGGTTCTTACACCGTTGACGTTTTATACCACTCGGTCGATGTTGCGAATGCAAGATCTTCAGCCTGAAGTCAAGAAACTTCAAGCTCAATATCAAGGTGATCGTCAGCGTATGAATGAAGAAATGATGCGTTTATATCAAGCTAACAATGTGAACCCTCTAGGAAGCTGTCTCCCTATGCTTGCTCAGGCTCCAGTATTTTTTGTTCTTTTTCGCTTGATTAATGGACTTACTCGCCGTACTAGTGATTTGGGTTCATATTTAGGATGGGGTTCATGGGCTGCGGCAGAATCTTCATCGTTGAAGGAAGGACAACTTACAAATCCTAATTTTCCTGACCGCACATTTAATCCTGAATATTTAGCAAGTGATTCTGAGCTTCGAGTTGCGCTCGAAAGTTCTTCGGAGATGAGCTTTCTAGGTGTGGATCTGTCGCCTAGTTTAATTGATGCTATCCGGGATTCGTTGACTGTTGCACTTCCCTTCTTATTGCTGATTGTTTTGATTGGTGTTACCAGCTACATCCAGCAGCGTCAGATAGCTGGTCGCCGTGATCCTAACGCTCCTGTAAATCCTCAGCAACAGATGATTATGAAAGTGATGCCTTGGTTTTTGCCTATATTTTCAGTGGGCTTTCCTGCTGGTTTGAATTTGTATCTTTTGAGTTCAAATGTGATAAGAGTTGGCCAACAAGCTGTGATAACTCGGCGTATTTACAGGCCACATAAGGAACGTCAAGCATTGATCGAAAGTACCAGAATCAAGGACGAAGAAGATTCTGTGGAAGCTCCTGAACCGGCTCCACGGCCTGCCACCCGCTCTCGCACTCCTGTAGTTGATCATGGTCAGCGACGCCCTACGTCGAGGACTCCGTCGCAGCGACGATCGGACAGTCGTCGAACAGCAGTTAAACCCTCTGCGTCAAGCCCTTCGTCACGAGCTGCTAGGGATCGTGTGACCAAGAACGTAGAAAAGAAGAGTACTAGGGGTTCGACCGAAAAGAATGGCAGCGCCAAATCAACCAAGGCGACACCAGAGCAGCGTAGTACGAGCCGGACAACACAAAAGGGTCACCAGTCGCATCCGACAAGCAATCGAAGCCGACG
Source organism: Acidimicrobiales bacterium (assembly GCA_965115985.1). Classification (GTDB taxonomy): domain Bacteria; phylum Actinomycetota; class Acidimicrobiia; order Acidimicrobiales; family Bin134; genus Poriferisocius. Next base: position 1,937,649 of record OZ220474.1, on the reverse strand, counting down.
AAAGAAAAGGAGAAAATAGCTATGGAATGGCTAGAAGTTACCGGAAAAACTATTGTTCAGGCTGAAGAGGCAGCTCTTGATCAACTAGGAGTTGACCGCAGTGAAGCCGAATTTGCGGTGGTGGACGAACCGAAATCCGCTCTTCTGGGTCTTCGACGAACAGAAGCACGCATCAGAGCCCGAGTGCGACCGGTGCTACCTCGGGAGAAGCAAAACCGGAATCGCCGTAACACTAATTCAAGAAATAAGAACCGGAGTGCCAAGCAAGGACGGGGTAGTTCCAAAAATGGAGGTGCTCGCGATGGTCGGAGTGGTCAGAATAAGAACAAGAATCAGGGTTCGCAATCTCGAGGTGACAACCGTTCACCCCAGGATCAGCGACAGGAGAAGCCCCAGAATGTTGGTAGGAGTACTACGGAAGTGGGCAAGGATCGAGCCCCCAAGGGGCAGCGAATGAAGGAGAGCAAACCTATGGAAGACCAAATGAGCATGGAGGAGCAAAGCACTTTGGTGACTGAATTCCTTGATGGGCTATTGGATGCCTTCGAGTTGGATGCCGAAGTGTACACTGAGCGCATTGATGGTGAAACCACCGAAATGAGGGTTGAGAATGCCCCAGGAGTGGGTTTGCTGATCGGGCCAAAGGGTAACACGTTGCGGGCGGTGGAGGATCTGTCCCGAATGCTGGTGCAGCGCAAGTCTGATGGAAATTGCGAGGGCCGTATACGAGTTGACATTGGCGGTTACCGCGAACGTCGCCGGGCAGCTCTTGAGTCATTCTGTCAGAAGATTGCCACTGAGGTACGAGACACAGGTGTCAATCAGCCGCTTGAGCCCATGAATGCTGCTGATCGTAAGGTGGTTCATGATGTGGTTGCGGAGATTGACGGTGTCAATACGGTCTCGGAGGGCCAAGAGCCTCGTCGGTGGGTTGTGATCGTTTCCGACTAGTCTCGGCTGAGAGCCTGGGTACACGCTGTCGGTGACCGCCGTGGGTTGTGATCGTTTCCGACTAGTCTCGGCTGAGAGCCGATTGATGCTGGTTGATGTGTTCGGTCAAGCCCAAGAGCGAGGGTGGATCGGTCGCCAGGCTATAGATTCTCACATCGATCACTCTTTGGGTTTTGCCGCAGTGGTTACCGGTATCCCTACCGTTGCTGTGGATTTAGGCAGTGGAGGTGGTTTGCCAGCTCTTGTTCTGGCGGCGATCTGGCCCAGCTCTCGGTGGACACTGGTGGAGTCCTCCCTGTGTCGAGCAGCATTCTTGGAACAGCATTGTGCTGAACTCGGATGGTCAGATCGAATAGTCGTACGCCACGCTTTGGCTCAGGATTTGGCTCGCGATGAGTTCTATCGTGGTCAGGCCGATCTTGTAACTACTCGTAGTTTCGGGCCTCAGTCACTGGTGGTGGAGGTAGCTGCCCCGTTGCTTCGGTGTGGCGGCCAACTTGTGGTTAGTGCTGCTCCCGACGCTGTTCCCTGGCCCTACGAACCCCTTGCTGGGTTGGGTTTGGGCCCAGACCGGCTGGTGGGCATGACCCCAAAGTTCCACCATGTCATTCAACTGGCGCGTTGTCCTCAAAGTTATCCTCGACCTCGTCCCGCTCCTCTACTCTTTTGATCCTTCTCATTCGTGGCTGGCTTGGAACTGGTGTCTAATGTTCCAGCGGTCCAACTAACTGGCCACGTCCTAGGAGCACCCTGTCATCAGCCGGAACGAGATCCTTTCGAACACCCTGCGATCCAGGATCCTTCATGGCGGTACCTCAGCGGGTGGACCACCACCTACCTCACCGGAGCCGGATACCCATGCGGCTCCCCCGTACTCCATACCGTATCCACCACCTTCGGATCCAAAGCAAGCATGATTGCAACCACGTCGTTGTCGTTCGGACAACACCCGATATCAAAGCCAGGCCGACACAATGACCGGCAGAGGTCACCTATCAGCGCGTTAAATGTTTCATGTGAAACACTGGTCCAACATGGAGAACGTCGCAGTGGAGCTTCTCAGTTCGGTGGATAGGCTGTTTTGACTGGTTCTATTGTCCGTACGACTCGGCTGGTACGGTAGCTCTAAGGGTAACCAAGTGTGCTATGACGGTAGGAGCGGTTGAGGAACTTCTCGAGGTAGTCAAACAGGTTGGTTCGTAGTTACGTGTGGTTGAGGTGCCCCAGGGTTCGTGGATACAGTGGAGTTCTTTTGAGGATCGCCGAGGGTGATTCCATGGTAGTTTGTCATAGCACTAGCCGACGATTCCCCAGGAGCCTACGATGTCGGCCTGGGGAAAGCGGTCGGTGAACGCCATGGAGGTGTATTGGGTTCCGTGGTCGTTATGGTGCATTAGCCCGGGTTCGGGTTGGCGGCGGGCGATGGCCATAGTCAAAGCGTTGACGACCAACTCGGTGGTCTGGTGCTCGGCGATGGACCAGCCCATCTGGTTATGGTCGCAGAGGTCCAAGATGTTCGCCAGGTGAACTTTGGTTTCGGCGCAACCGAACCCAGTGATGTCAGCCACCCATTTCCGGTCGGGTATCTCCGCGGTGAAGTCCTGGGAGAACAAAAACACCTTGCGCCCATCGATGGTGCCCCAGCCGGTGATGACGCCGTCGGTATAGGGCCGTTCCTCGATGTTGCTGTCCAGGGCCCGGTGGCGGGCCAGCATGTCCAACTCGTGGAAGGAGCCGTCGTCGAGCAGGTATTCGATACGCTCCCGGGCCAGCATCTTGCCCTTCCCGTGCTGGCGGTCCACCGCCCGCTGGGGTCCGGCATGGAGGGCCTCGTTCTTGCGACGCTCCAGGTCCTCGAGGCGATCCTTCATCGAGTGCTCGGCCATGGTCGTGCCACGACGGTGGTGGTGACATGCCTTCACCAGGTGATTCGCACGCATCAGGCAAGCCACCCGGTTATGGCTCACGCTGCGGCCGCGGTCGCGGAACTGCTTGTGGATTCTCGGCGAGCCGTAGATGCGTCTCGAGGTTTGGTGGATCTCGCGGATCTCGACCAAGAGTTCTTGGTCGGCCAGAGATCGTTTGGATGGGTATCGCCCAGCCCAGGCGTAGAACCCCGATCTGGACACCCCGACGACGCGGCACTTGGCTCGGTGATCCGGGACGAACCGGTAGCCGATCACTGGTTTGTGTCTCTCGCGAAATAAGCGGCCGTCTTCCCCAAGATCTCCAAATCAATCTCTTGCTGGGCCACCTGTCTGTGCAACCGTCGTAGCTCTTCGCGCTCGGACATGCTCAACGCCTCGGGATCGGCGGCTCGTTCGTGTTGTTCGCGATCGACCTTGACCCACCTCCACAGCATCACCTCGCAAGCCCCCAACGACCGGGCCATCCCAGCAACCAAACGACCCTACGACATCACCAAAGCGGGGGCCTCGCGACGGAACCCAGGTAGCTCCCCTCAGTGTTTCATGTGAAACACTGATTAAATGTCCTTGACCTTTGGTGGGGGATGAGAGAGAATCTTCTAAGTGTCCGATTTCAGCTCAGAGCAGTCCAGGTCTTGTCGCGTTGTTGCGATTGCTAATCAAAAGGGTGGAGTGGGCAAGACCACTACTACGGTGAACCTTTCCGCCAGCCTGGCTGAACTGGGCCAACGAGTACTGATTGTCGATTTGGACCCTCAGGCCAATGCTACGACCGGGTTGGGAGTGGACCCTTTTGCCGGTGGTGTCTCCACGTATGACATCCTCCTCCAGAATGGTCAGATGTCGGACGGCGTTGTTTCTACTCAGGTTGAGAACCTCTGGTTGGTGCCTTCCACCCTGGATCTGGCCGGAGCAGAAATCGAACTGGTGCCGGCTTTCAGTCGAGAGAAGAGGCTTGATGCTGCTCTTGCCACCGTTGTTCATGATTTTGACTTCGTCTTCATGGATTGTCCACCCTCGCTCGGCTTGTTGACGGTCAACGCCTTGACCGCAGCTCGGGAAGTGATGGTTCCGATCCAATGCGAGTACTACGCTCTGGAGGGCCTAGGGCAGCTTATGCGTAATATCAACCTGGTTCGTGACAGCCTCAACAGCCAACTGGAGATTTCTCTCATCATATTGGTCATGTACGATGGTCGTACCAAGCTTTCCTCTCAAGTTGCCTCCGAGGTGCGGAGCTATTTTGGTGACAAGGTTTGTCGTCAAGTGATTCCTCGGACCGTTCGTTTGGCGGAGGCACCATCGCACGGAGCACCGATCACAGTCACGTATCCAGACTCACGAGGGGCTTTGGCCTATCGTGAATTAGCCAAGGAGGTTATTAATGGCGCGGTCACCCGGATTGGGTAGGGGACTCGGTGCTTTGATTTCCGATTCAACGTCACAAGATGATGGAGTATTTTCTTCGACTTACCTGGAGCTTCCTCTTGATGTCATCTCGGTGAATCAGTTTCAGCCTCGGGACAAGTTTGATGAGATTTCGTTGGATGTGTTGGCTAGTTCGATTCGTGAGGTCGGAGTTCTCCAACCTGTGTTGGTTCGACCGTGCTCGGATGGGACGTACGAGCTCATCGCCGGTGAACGTCGCTGTAGAGCGGCAAAACAGGCCGGACTTGACCGGGTCCCTGCCCTTGTTCGTACCGCAGAGGACTCTGATGCGCTGGAGCAAGCCCTCTTGGAGAATCTGCATCGAGAAGACTTGAACGCTATCGAAGAAGCTACTGCGTATCGACAGTTGGTTGATGAATTTGGGTTGACCCAGGAATCAGTGGCTAACCGATTGGGTCGTAGTAGGTCGGCAGTTGCTAACACAATGCGGCTCTTGCAGCTCCCCGATGAAGTAAAAGCGATGGTGGTGGACGGTTCTTTGTCGGCCGGTCATGCTCGAGCGCTGCTAGGGATAACCAACGAGAAACGCCTGATCAAGCTGGCGAAGAAGGCAGTTTCCGATGGGTTGACGGTAAGAATGATTGAGGAGGTTGCCCGAGCTGCCTCTCAAAGTCCTGAGGATTCCAAGCAAACCAAGGATCGCACCGGTACCGCCGATCGGGGAGCTGCGGTGTTGGAGCTCGAGAGCCTCTTGAGTGATTACCTCGACACCAAGGTGGATGTAGCCCTCGGCAAGGGGCAGGGCAAACTGGTGATTCAGTTTGCTGATTTGGATGACTTGGAGCGTATCTATCGCGTAATGCTCCAACGGTGATCAGGCTGGTTTGGTGGCCCATAGGGCCAAGCCGCTCTCGATGGTTCGTGCCAGGGGGGAAAGGCGAGCTTGTACCAAACCAGGTGGTCCAATGAGACATTGGACTGCGGTCATACGGGTATGTCGCAATACCGGCAGCCGCATGCCTTTCACCTTAATATTATCGGTGCCCAGGGCCGCGGGGAGCCGCTGACCCAGGATGCTGGCCAGTCTTTGCCCCCCCGGGGAAACGAATCCCTCGGTGGCGAAGTAAGCAACCCGGCACTCCGTGGTTTTCGAGGGGATCAAACCCAGGTATGCGTCGACTGCCAGGCAGTTGGCTTTGTCAACTCGATCGGGTTCCGGTAGGTCGCAGATCTCGGTTACGGAGGCTCCCAAGCGTCTTAACCCAGTGGCCAACTCTCCAGCCACTCCGACCATAGTGCTGGTGGATGCAATCATAATATGTCGTTCAGTCAATTTTCGAGGAGTTCGTTGAAGTTTTGCTCGCTCCCGAACCGCAGCCACAGTGGCACGTGTTACTCTGGCCGACATCCGTTTAAGGGCTGCCGTGGTGTCCATACCGCAAACCGCATCAGCGATCAGGCCACTATTTAGTTGGAACTCCCTTACAGCTCCTGCGGTATCGGGTCCAAAAATGCCGTCCACCTTCCCGGCATCAAAACCCAGGACACCTAATCGAAGTTGTAGCTCGGCTACATCGTCACCTCGTAGCATGAGCTGACTCAGGTACAGGTTTCTGTCACCGAGCGACCATGCGGCCTCTTGTAGCGCGGCCCAGGTATGCGGACCGCAGATTCCGTCAACGCTGAGACCTCGGCTGGCCTGGAAGTCGGCCACCGCAGCCGCAGTGGAGGCATCAAAATCACCGTTGGCTGCCAGAGCCAAGGCAAATCCCGCGACGGCAAGCTTTTGTTGTAGGCCGACAACATGCTCGCTCTCATCTCCCCGTTTCAGTGTGGGTGGGTGGTTATTGGCCAAATCCGAAGCTCCTCGCGGCAGTGCTTGTAGACCCTCATGCCCCCGGTGGGTTTAAAAAGCTACTTCGCCAATTTCCTGGAGCAGTTGTTGCTTACCCTTGGCTCCTACGATCCGTTTGGCCGGCTCGCCGTCCTTGAACACGATCAGGGTGGGGATACTCATAACCTGGTAGCGCAGGGCTACATCCTGGGCATCGTCCACGTTGAGTTTGGCTACACTGATCACCCCGGCTTTCTCAACGGCGATCTCGTCCAGAATCGGGGCAATCATTTTGCACGGACCACACCATTCGGCCCAGAAATCAACGACAACCGGTAGTTCTGCACTACCGATCACCTCATCAAAGGTCTTATTGGTGAGTGTAGTGATGCTCTCAGCCATTGTTGAGAATCCCTTCAGTTGGTGATAGTCGGTAGAGCACCAGCCTATCAGTGATTTTTCGGTTTAGCCGTGTCCTGCGGACTCCAACCACCGTTCGGCATCGATGGCCGCCATGCAGCCCGATCCTGCGGCGGTCACTGCTTGGCGATAGGTATCGTCCTGTACGTCGCCGCACGCGAACACCCCCTCTATCTTGGTTCGGCTGGAATCGAGTTCGGTCACGAGGTATCCGTTCTCCTTGAGGGTGAGTTGACCCTCGAACAGATCGGTGTTGGGCTGGTGACCGATAGCAATGAACAGTCCGGTCACGTTCAAATCGGTGGTTTCATCGGTGCTTGTGTGCCGGACCTTGATCCCGGTCAACTTTTCTTCACCCTTGATGTCAATTACCACGTGGTTCCACAGGAACTCGATGCGCTCGTTGGCGAATGCCCGGTCCTGCATGATCTTTGATGCTCGTAGCTCGTTTCTTCGATGTATTACTGTTACTTTAGATGCAAATCGAGTTAAAAAAATGGCTTCCTCTAAGGCAGAGTCTCCTCCTCCCACCACCGCAATGTGTTGATCCCGGAAAAAGAACCCATCGCAGGTTGCGCAGGTGGACAGGCCGTGACCGATGAGTCGCTTTTCGGCCTCAAGGCCCAGCATGAGCGGCCGGGCTCCGGTGGAAATTATTACCGCCCATGCTCGGTGAGTGGGTTCGATCGTAGTGGGATCACCTATCCAGACACCATGGGGTGGACCCGACAGATCTACCCGGCTGACCTTCTCGGTGATTATTTCGGCACCGAACCGCTCAGCTTGAGCCCGGAACTGCATCATCAACTCCGGCCCCATCACCCCGTCGGGGAAGCCAGGGTAGTTCTCCACTTCGGTGGTGAGCATTAGCTGCCCACCGGGTTGGTCGCTGGTGGACGATGGCTCACCCTCGATCACCAACGGGGAGAGGTTGGCCCGGGCGGAGTAGATGGCCGCGGTCAGCCCGGCTGGTCCCGAGCCAATGATGATCACCTTACGAATGTCCTGGTTGATCATGAGGTTTTACCAGGACGTCTCGATCCAGGACGTCTCGACCAAGCGATAGCACCCAGGGAGATGAACAGCAGGCCAAGGATGCCGTGGGCCGCCCATGCTCTCCCGGTTGCTATCTCCAAACCTCGCACCGCGGCGATGATTCCCAGCACCAGCACGATGAGCAGGGGAAACACCCCAAGAACGAGGTAAGTCAGAATCCGCGTGGCTCCAAGAATCGGTCCGGTGGTGGCATCGTGGACCTTGTCCACACTGCGAACAACGATATCGGTGGCCTGCTCGGGCCAGTTTTCGGACAGACCCAGCAGGGAAGTGGTTGTCGCCTCGTTGTTCGATTCGACGGAGCCGGCCATGGACATCCAGACTATCGCCGGTCTGGGTCGGATCGGATATTGAGGAACATATCCCCTGTGCCCGGCTTCCTCTTTGAACTTTCCTGCCGGGCCAACCCCCACTGTGCAGAGAACATTCCCCTGATCCGGGTCGGCCCTCAACCTCTCTACGGTGAGGACGACAGGGGGATTTTGAGTACGGGGCCGAGGATCCGACAAGTAGGTAGTGGCGTTGTTCGGGTGAGGAGCAGAAGATCGTTGTCGATGTACACCGACACCTCGGTTTCAGTCCCTGCCACCGGAGTGATGAATCGGGCAAACAATTTGGTTTCCTTCTCGGGCAGTGCCAAGCAGCTCGTACCGGAAGCGGAGGCAGTTCCTCCGTTCGGGTTCTCCTGTCCACTTGGGTGCGACTCCTCATCCATGGCGGTCTGGTTGGCAAAGTCCCCGTCATCCATGGCGGTATCCCCAAACTCAGGAGCAGCGGTCAGTGACTCATTGCTTTCCATTCCAAAAGTATCCACATCTTCTGCTAATTTTTCTTCAATTTCATTATCTTCAGGTATGATCGACGAGCTGGATCCTTGAAATGCCGTTTCCTCGGAAGCTGAATCCATGGTGGCGAACGAATCGTCATTGGGGCGATCGTTCTTCCGGACTATCTCCATGCTCACAATGGCGATGGCCGCAACCACTGCGGCGGCAGCCAGTGCCACCCCTGCTCGCTTGGGCGTCAGCCGTCGCCGTCGAGCGTCCTCCAGAGTTGTGACCGGGGTCCGCTGGGCCAATGCTTGGGCGATCATTCGATCCTGCACCTCGTCCGAGGGAGGTTCCACCGGGGTGGTCATCCAGGTCTTGACCGTTCGGAGCTGCTCGACCTGGGTCTGCCAGTGGAGATTGCTGCTGACCAGAGCGGTCTCTTCCGCGGTGGACTCCCCATCCAGATGGGCGGAGGCCAGATTGTCCAGTTCCTGGGAGGTCATTTCAGTGCGGTCGTTGCTCATGGTTTCTCCCCAGTGTGACGTTGATCGGGGCGGTCCGAGTTCCCGTTCAGTAAATCGAACAGGTGTCGGCGCCCCCGGGAGATGCGGGACCTGACCGTCCCGAGAGGTATGTCCAGCTCTTGGGCAATCTCCTCGTAGCTCATGCCTACTTGGTCGCACAACACTACCGGTACTCGGAATGTCTCGGTGAGTTGAGCCAGAGCAGCCTCGATGTCCAACCGCAGGCTCACCGATTCCTCCACTGGTTGCTCCCTGGCCGCCAAGGGTTGCTCCTCCACTGCCGCCGGTACCGGGTGTCTACCCCGTTTCCGCAGATCGTCCAGGCAGGCGTTGACCACTACCCGATGCATCCAGGTGGTGAACTTGGACCTCCCGTCGAAACGATCGATCCGTCGCATCAGGATAATGAGTGCTTCCTGAGTCGCGTCGAGGGCATCGGCCTCGTTGCCAGTCAGCCTGCGGCAGATGGCGTAGATCTGGTTGTAATGTCGTCGCAGCAGGGTGTCGAGAGCGCTCTCGCTCCCCTCTTGGGCGTACTGGACGAGTTCCATGTCGTCAGCCGTGCGTTGAATATTCTGAGGTTACCCACTCGTTGACTACTGTTGGCAGCATCGGGGCTTGATTATGACGCATTTTGTGGTACGTAAGATGTAAAAATAGTTATTCAAAGTTATACCAATCATCTGATTTATTCAAAACAGCATGAGGTGATATCAACCGCTTGTAGAGTTCCAAAAGATCCGGGCTGATCAGGTTGTTGATCTCAGCCTGGTTGCTCTCCCTCCTGAGCAAGCCCATCAGTTCGGCCATGACCTGGCGCACCTCGGTGGGGTTTCCTGCCGCAGCGATCAAGCGCCAGCGGTAGCATTGTTCGCAAATCCCCACCAAACGGAGGCTGGCCATCGCTGCTTTTCGAGCCCCTTCAGGATTACCCGAGTCCATATACCTCTCGGCCAATTTGTGAGCTGCTGTGTCCACCATGCAATCGATGTGAGTTCGCAGTCCGAAATCAGCCCATCGGTACAAGTCTCCAGCTCCGCCGGTGAACGGAGTGCCCCGAACCAGTTCAAAAGCTGCTTGAAGTTGGCGTGTCCCTTGTTCGCCAGTATTGCTCTGGGCAGCGGTAACAAGACCTTCGAACTGGTCAACATCAGTCCTTATCTCCGGTCGCAACCGGTAGATTCCTTTTGAAGATACTCTGGGTAAGTAGGGTTCACCGTTACTATTGACCCCTAGTGCTTTACGAGCCCGACTTATGGTGTTGGCAAAAGTCGACTCAGAGGGTGGATTATCAGGTGGCCAAATATGAGTTCTGAGCTGATCCCGATCAGCTCCTTCAGGATGAAATGCCAAGTAAACTACTAAATCAAGCGCCCGACGCGAAGTAAATGGTTGTACTGCTCCCAGTACTTCTACAGTACCCATTACTCGTACTTCTATGCCCGCTGGCAACTGTTCAAGTGATAACTGCTCAGATGGCAACTGCTCAAACGGTAATTGCTCAGGTGATAACTGCTCAAGTACCGAAGTGGGGTTTTTAAGTTCTACTTTCTGAGACACTGATAGTGTTTCCCACATGGTGCTGTGGACATTCTTGATAGAGGCCACCATATCGGTAACAGCGCTAACCGTATCATCAGATAGGCTATAAGGTCTTAGTCTAAGGCCAATCGGTTCTAATAATAGATCACTATTATCAAATATACCTGTCCAAGCTGCGCCATTCAATTCGTGGCCTACAATGCAGACTGATGGACCACATACTTCTAAAAGGTGATAGGATTCTTCTTCAGTTAGTTGGCTAGGTATCAGTACTACTATAGGGTAGAGGTAGTTATAATTATTACCAATTCTAGTTTCAATAATAGAAAAATTATCTCCTAATAAAGCCTGATTTTGACGTTGTTTATAGATGATTTTTTCTATTGCAGATGTCACATCATATACATGTTCAACTCGATCAAATTCACTCAAATCTTTATCAAAATTTATACATATTATACTAAGAGTGTCGGCTAAATGGCTGCTAGCTAACTGGATTGCCATGGCTGAACACAAATTTTTGATTGCTTCTGAGTCACCTTTTAGACTAAAAGATGCTATATGTTCGAGATTTAATAAGAATTCATTATTTGCTTCTTTACCGATAGCAACTAAGGTAGGAAGTGGAGCGGAGATACCTTCAGCTTCTGCTAAAAGGTGTTCCAATGTTATGTTTTTTGATAAAGTCCAAATAGTGTTATGCTCATTAGCAACGAAACCGTATGGTACTTCGGCAGGAGTACTCAACAAAATTGATATATTATCTGAGTTTAAACTCACTCCAATAATCTGGGGTGGAGGGTACTCAGTAATTCGCGAAGACATTACCCGTAATACTGCATCCAAAAATATAGCACTATTAGAATCTGAAATATCCTGTAATTGCTGTTCCAATTGAGTATCTTCTGAGGCGTACGGTACCGGTACACGTTGATTTGGTAGTCGTCGGCTTCGAGTGCGTCTAATTTGGGCTAAGATCCAAATAAGGCTGCTAGAAAATAAGCCAAGACCACCCACTACTAATATAGCTTGGGTGGTGGGAGCAGATTGTTCATCAATGTTGGTTGAAGCAGTAACCACTGCTGGTTTGACCGTAGTATAAGCCATAACTGGAATAGTATGATCTATCAATTCTTCCGGCAGTTCGATAAGTGAGTCCGTCAGTAATGGTATCTCAATTTTTGAGTTGGGTATTGGTATCCTAAGCTGCCATCCAGGTACTATAATATTGGGGTCTTGGATTATATTTTTATTGGAATTAAAAATAGTCACCCATTCTTCTGAGTCATCCAAATAGTAAGTTGCTAAGCTCCGCAGGGTATCTCCACTTTGTACAGTGATTTCGATGTCATCTGTTGGGGACTCAATGCTAGATTCAACTGATATCGGACGGTGTGCATCAGCAGGCATGATGAGCTCCCATCCTGGTTGAAGGCGAGCTGGATCAGTAAGTGATCCTCCAACTGCCTGAGTTTGTCCATGATTGAGCACAAACACTTCTGTCCACCTGTTTGGATCACCTAAGTACTGTTCAGCTAATAGTTGTAAACTATCCCTCTGTTGTACTGTATGTATAAGTGGTATGAATTCGACTAAGTCGTTGTTGGGATCAGAGTTAGTACTATTCTCTTCGTTTCTAGGGGTTGCAAAATTATCTAAATCATCAAATATAAAAGTCCATGACTGTTCGACATCTAATTCTATAGTTGTTGGGGCAAGAAGGCTTTGGTTATCTGCCGCGGTTATTCCCGGGTGTTGTACCGAAAATATAATTACCAATGCTGCACCAATTATCCGAGCTGATAACCGTTGTATAAACTTAGGTATGAATATAACTTGAGGAGCAACTCGGCCATGAAAGTGAGACCAAAGTTCGACTACTACCCCGGCCAACATTTGGAACCAGAGAATCCATAGGATACATGAAATTGACTTTAAGATCAGAGAAGAAGAAATCGTGCCGGACTTGAGACCGGACAACGTTTTTGTAATTGATGGTAGTTCTTGAGGTAACGGCCATCCTACTCCAGTGATTAGGAGTATTGGAATGCCTATTAACAAGCCAATAAGCAACGCGGCTGAAGCCAAACCGCGTACCAGTTCTGTACGGTGTTTTTTATTTAGATTCATACATCTCCTCCAGTTTGTGTACCCTTTACAGGGTGAGCTATAACGGCATCAACTGCTTGTTGTAGTTGGTTGATAATTATTTGTTCAGTCATAGTTTGTCTAGGAAGCAACAGTGCTGATTGCTGAAGCTTGCAAGCGATAGTGAATCCGATGGACGAGTTCGTTCAGGGTTCGCCACAATAACAGTCGACGGTGACGTCGGTTAGTGGGTAGTCCACCTTCTAATACTTGTACCACTCTGGGCTCATAAGCCATGACACCCAGGAGATCGATCTGAGCTGCTTTGGCCATCTCCGTTGGAGAGTATGGCCGATCGCCCACGCAAACCAGTGCAGTTGGAATGTTCTGGGTGGCTACTCTTCGGGCTTGATGGACGAGGGGCACAAGTTGGTCAAACTGAGGTCGGGCGACGAGCACCAGGAGATCACAGTGTTTGATCAGTTCAGTAGCCGGAGAGTAGGGCCGTATCCGGCCGACATCAATTACGGTATCAATGTCTTGAAGGTGGTTCAGGCCATTCATCAGCCACCTGGCCATCGGTCCGAGTACCAGAGAGGTGGTCTCTCCACATCCAGGAGCTATCAGGGCGGGCAGTTGACCAGCCAGCAGTTGACTGTTGGTTTGCAGTCGATCAATGGTTACTTCATGACGATTTGTGCCTGACAGCTCCACCAGAGAGGGAGCAGGATTCAACCCGAAACGCGCGGCCAAAACCCCACCGTCACTGTCTGCCTCGACCAGTATCGCCCGCCGTCCGGTAGTCAATTCCCATGAAAAGCCGAGCCCCACCGACAAGCTGGCAACACCGGGGCTGGCTTTTGCCGTGCCTACGGCGACAATGCTCACTGCGATGCTCCGGTCATCGTCGATTCTCGGTCAGACCGAGAACCATCCAAGAAAATTGATGCCGACGATCCTCGCTTGCCATTCGCATGGTCTATTGCCGGCAGGTCGGGGAGGGAGCCGTGAAGTCGCTCCGAGGTCTCCAGTCTGCCACACCTTGCATAACGAAGCAAGATGTATTTCAAAGTATTTTAGTGTTCCTGATTTGGCTGGTACTGGCAGATGTAGGGGAGTTGACGGTAGCGCTCGCCCACGTCGAGGCCGTAGCCCACTACAAAGTCGGGGGGAATCTCGAAGCCCACGTAGCGTAGGTCGAGGTCATCGTGCTGGCGGCCCTTGCGCACCAGAAGAGCACACACCTCGAGGCTGGCCGGATTGCGGGCCCGGAGGTTCTTGCGGAGGTAGTTGAGGGTCAGCCCGCTGTCGATGATGTCCTCCACCAACAGCACGTCCCGGCCCCCCAGGTCCAGGTCGAGATCCTTGACGATGCGCACCACGCCGCTGGTGCGGGTGGAACTGCCGTAGGACGAAACCGCCATGAAGTCGAACTCCACCGGCAGGTCGATGGTCCGAGCCAAATCGGCCATGAACATGAAGGCACCCTTCAATACCCCCACCAGCAATGGGGCCCGCCCCTGATAGTCGGCGGTGATGAGGCCTCCCAGTTCGGTGATGCGGGCCCTCAAGTTGTCATCGGAGATCAGAACCGGGCCGGGATCGCCGTTGCTGTTTGCTTTTGCTTGGGGCACAGCGGTCAACCTAGTGGTGCTCATCTACTCAGGCCGAGCCGTTGGGAGGATCGGGAGACCCGCCAGCCGCCACCCAAATCGGTGGACCGGCAGTTGTTCCGGGCTACCGCCAGTACTCGTTCGATGGTGGCGGCATCGGGTGGGTACTGGCTGCCGGTCCCACTCTGGATCCACTGCCGCAGAGCCACCTGGGCCAGAGGTTCGGGGGCTTCGGCCACCGCCCGGGCATCGGTGGGGTCGATGGCCATGGCCAACTCGTCGAGTAGGTCTCGGAGATTGCCCATCAGTCCGGCGCTGCGGGTGATGATCGGCACCACGTCCCGCTCGGCGATGTCGCACAGGAGTGGTAGTAGTTCGTGGCGTACGCGGTTGCGTCGATGGGTGGGGTCGAGGTTGGACGGATCCTCGACCGGTTCCAGCTCCAGGGAATCGCACAACGCCCGCGTCTGGTACCGGCGGAGGGCCAGCAGCGGATGTCGAGCCGGATTCATACCGGACAGCCCGGCCGGTCCTGCTCCTCGCATCAGGTTCAGCAGTACTGTTTCGGCTTGATCGTCAGCGGTGTGTCCGGTGAGCACTCCCTCGGGTAGGACACGGTATCGGGTTGTTCGGGCCCGGGCCTCCAGATTGGATCCAGGCCGACAAACGGCGGTACGGGCCTCGAAGGCCGCATTCCAGCGGGCGGCCACACCGGCCACCACCTGGGCCTCGGCAGCCGAACCCGGCCGTATCCCATGGTCAACATGCCAGGCGGTCACTCGGCACCCGGCTTCGCAGGCCAGCACCAGTAGAGCGAGCGAGTCCGGCCCGCCCGACACTGCACAATCCACCGGGCTGCCCGCGGGGGGGAATGTGCAGCGCGCCAGCAGCTCGGGGATCATCCGACCGCTCCGGCTGGATACCGAGAGTACGGAAGAGCGCAGCGCGCCAGCAGCTCGGGGATCATCCGACCGCTCCGGCTGGATACCGAGAGTACGGAAGAGCGCAGCGCGCCAGCAGCTCGGGGATCATCCGACCGGTAGCGCCTGGTGTTCGATGTTGATACTCAGTTGGCGGCGGTGGAAGTGCTGGCGACCCGGTCGATCCATTTTTGGGGGCTGCGAATCTCGGTCATGGTGGGTAGTCGATCGGCCGATTCCCACACCCGGTTCAAAAAATCGGGGCCGGCATGGGCTTCCACCATCTCGATGAACGCCTCTCCGGCGGCGTACTGGTTCAGCTTGGCCTCGATGCCGATGATGCGTTGCATGAGCTTGGCCAGCCCTGTGGCCGAATTGCGCCGGTGACGAAGTACCCGGGCGAACCGCCGGGCATCGGGGATACGGGCGGCCCCGGCCCGGTCCATGGTGATATCGCCGTGGCCTTCCAGCAGGCTCATCATGCCCCCGATCCGGTCCAGCACCTCCTTCTGTTCGGGGGTAGCCAGCAGGGCGGGAAGGCCTCCGTCGGCCAGGGGATCCTCGCCCCTTCGGCGAGCCTCGATTACCTGTCGGGCCACTGTCTTGAAATGCTCCAGGTCGGGTTCGGCCGTGTCCAGGGCTTCTTCCACCAGACTGAGAAAGTGGGGTCGAAGCCATTCGACACCGGTGAACTGAGCCCGGTGGGTGGTTTCGTGCAGAGCCAGCCATAGTCTGAACTGGTGGGGGTCGAAGCCGTGCTTGTGCTCCAGGGCCATCACGTTGGGGCCGACGTAGTAGAGGATGTCCTGGTCCTCGGGCCGATCGTCCTCGGTGATGAGCAGGTCGTACTGGCCTAGCACCCGGGTGGACATCCAGCCCAGCACCGCTCCCATTTCGGTCCCGCTCACCCTCCGGACCACCGGGGTGAACCACGAGTGCGACACCCGTTCGGCCATCTTGTGGATGATCGGCCGCAACAGCCGCCGAAAGGATGCCACGTTGACCCCCACCCACTCTGCTCGGGTGGTTACCCGAGCCCGGCCGGGACCCGACATTGATCGTAACCCGGTTTCGAGGGCCACCAGCTCTTCGGCCTGAGCGGTCAGATCAGCCATCTCGGGGGTGAGGTTGCGGTAGTGGTAGGAGTCGAGGAACGGCTCGTGGCCGCCCACCCTTCTGGCTACCCGCTCGGCCAGTTTCCAGTCAACCGGTTCGACCGATGCCGTCACCGGGTTCTACCGCCGCTCGTGGTCTTGGTCGTGTTCGTTACTGTTGCGAGGTTTGTTGTCCCGTGGTTGCCGGGGGCCGTAGCGGGGCGCGATCACTTTGGTCACATAACCGACGATGGTGGCGATCACCACGGGCACCGTTCCCAGCACCAACAGTAGGGCGATCCACCAATGCCACACCATCGCAGCAATCAAATCCATGCTCCCACCCTAGGCCACCCGCCACCGATGACTCCACGCCGGAACACCGATGAGGGCGCGATCGGCAAACTCGTGATTGCCGAAGTTGGGTGATCAGAAGTCCTGGACGTCCAGGTCATCGAGCACGACGCGGCGGAGGCTCTCGGTGATGCGGATTTGCAGGGAGACGGGGGCCGACTCCCGGCAGGCCTGGCTCATCGTCATCTTGAAGCGAATCTCGGTGTCCAGAACCTGCAAACAGGAGGGGCAGTTGGCCAGTTCGGTTCGCAGTTGGTCGATGCGGTCCCGATCGGGGTGGCCGTTGAGTGCCCGGGTTATGAGTTCGTGGAAGTAATCACAGTGGTTGGGGACTCCCAAACAATGCTGGTTCCTGGTCATTGCCCTCCCTCCAAGAGTCAGGTGCCGGTTGGAGTCGGTGTGCGGTCGGGGTCGAGTGGGTCCGCCGGAGTCGGTGTGCGGTCGGGGTCGAGTGGGTCCGCCGGAGTCGGTGTGCGGTCGGGGTCGAGTGGGTCCGCCGGAGTCGGTGTGCGGTCGGGGTCGAGTGGGTCCGCCGGAGTCGGTGTGCGGTCGGGGTCGAATGGGTCCATCCAGCCCCGGGCCTGTCCGAACTTCAACAACCGCTTTTGCAGCGTTTTTCTTCCCCGGTGCAGTCTGCTCATCACTGTTCCGATGGGGGTACCCATGATCTCGGCAATCTCCTTGTAGGCAAAACCCTCCACGTCTGCCAGCAGTACGGCGATCCGGTATTCATCGGGTAGCGACTCCAGGGCATCCACTATCTCCGATTCGGTGATTTGTTCCATCAGCACATCCTCGGCACTGGCCCCCAGGGCTGCTCGGGTGTCACCCCCCAGCCGTTGATGCAGATACAGATCCTCCACCGCGGCCAGGTCCACCGACCTCGGTTTGCGCTGTTTGCTCCGATAGGAGTTGATGAACGCGTTGGTCAGGATGCGGAACAGCCAGGCTCGCAAATTGGTGCCCTGATCGAAATTGCCGAATCCTCGGTAGGCCCGGAGGTAGGTCTCCTGTACCAGATCCTCGGCATCGGCCTGGTTGCGGGTCATCCGTCGGGCCGCCGAGTAGAGCTGATCCATGTACTCCATGGCTTGGTCGGCGAATTTGGCTTGGTCAGCCATGGCTTGTGGTCTCCATGGCTTGGTCGGCGAATTTGGCTTGGTCAGCCATGGCTTGTGGTCTCCATGGCTTGGTCGGCGAATTTGGCTTGGTCAGCCATGGCTTTCCTGTCCTGAGCTGCCCAACTGTTCCTTCCATGGAACGTATTTGTCCACCCGGGGTTCGGAGGGCAGGCCGAGCACCCGTTCGGCCATGTTGTTGCGATGCACCTCGTCGGTCCCCCCACCTATGGAGCCCCAGAACCGGTTCAATGCTTCGTTGGCCCATACTCCGGTGTCGTCGTGGTCCCCGGCCGCCCCAAAGGCTCCCAGGATCCCGACCCCCAGATCGCCGCGATCCCGACGGCTTTCCGACCAATACACCTTGAGCACGGAACCGTCCAAGCCGGATTGTCGTCCTCGACGCAGGTTCTCCTGCAACCTGCGTCCCATCAGGTCCAGCAGCTTCTCCCGGGTGTACGCCCGAGCCAGTGTCTGGCGCATCATCGGATCCCCAGCCTTCCCCCACTTTCGAGCCAGCTCGATTAGATTGGCTGCGCTGTCGGCCCGATTCATGCCCCCGCCGATCATGGTGGATTCGTTGGCCAGCACCAGCCGGGCCACCGCCCATCCCCCGTTCACCTCTCCGACCACGTTCTCGGCCGGGATACGAACATCGCTCAAGAACACCTCGTTGAAGTGGGCCGATCCGTTGATCGTGCGAATCGGCCGGGGCTCCACGCCGGGAGTGGTCATGTCCACCAGAAAAAAAGTGATGCCTTTGTGCTTGGGGGCATCGGGATTGGTGCGGGCCAGCAGGATTCCCCAATCCGACAGGTGGGCCGATGAGTTCCACACCTTCTGCCCGTTCACCACGAACTCGTCGCCGTCCCGCTCGGCCCTGGTGGCCAGGTTGGCCAGGTCGGATCCGGCCCCGGGCTCGCTGAACAATTGGCACCACACCACATCGCCCCGCAGCATGGGCCTCAGGTGCCGGGCTTTCTGCTCCTCGGTCCCGAAGTGGCCGATGGCCGGGCCGGCCAGGGCGATACCAGCGGACAGAAACCCGCTGGTGACGTCGAACCGGGCGACCTCCTGCTGGAAAATCTGCCGTTGCCACCGCTCGCCCCCTCGCCCCCCATGATCCACCGGCCAGTCGATGGCTGCCCATCCTCCGTCGTAGAGTTCCCGCTGCCACTCCCGGCATCGGTCCATGTGGGCCCGCTCGGCCGCAAGGTCGGTATGGGTGGTGCGGGTTGACCACCCGTCGCCACGGCCCCGCAGTGGGGCGCGGGCGGCCAGCCACGCCCGGGCCTCTGCTCGATATGCGGTTTGTTCCGGGGTGTCCTGGGGGGGTTCGGTGGTGGTTTGTTCCGGGGTGTCATGGGAGCGCTCGGTTCGCCCGTTCATAAGCCCCTAATAATATAAGCCCTTTAATAATTAAGGTGTGGCCTTGGGGATTCCTGAAGGGGGAGTGGAATGACCGACGAGGGATACGGGGTTCGCGAGGGCGAGGAGGAGATCGAGCGTCGGAGGCTGGCCCTGTTGGCCGAGGCTCGGGATCCCCGATCCCGTCGCATCCTGGACAGCACCGGGTTGGGTCCGGGGTGGCGGTGCTGGGAACTGGGTGCTGGTTCAGGATCGATGTCGGCCTGGTTGGGCAGGCGAGTCGGCCCCGACGGCACGGTATGGTCCACCGACATCGATACCCGGTTCCACCGGGAGGTTCTTCCCAACGTGGTGGTGGAGCAGCACAACGTGGTTGACGACCCCGGACCCAAGGAAGCCTTCGATCTCGTTCATGCCCGAGCGGTACTCCAGCATCTGCCCGAACGCGACCGGGTGATGGAGACCTTGTGGGCCGCGCTGGTTCCCGGTGGCTGGCTGGTGGTGGAGGACGGCAATTTCATGGCTTTTGGCGAGCAGACCCTGCCCGAGCCCTATGCCACCGTCCACCGTTACGTATCCTCGGGCACCATCAACCAATGGCGTGACCCCGATTACGGGATGCGTTTGCCCGGACGGTTTCGCGACCTCGGTGCGGTGGACATCGACATCGTCGGCGATGTGTGGGCCATGCGTCCCGGCGAACCCGGTGGGGAGTGGTGGTTCCTGGCCCTGGAGCGGGCCGTACCCCGGCTGGTCGATGCCGGTTTGGTTACCGCCGAGGACGGTAGAACGGCTCTGGCTCAGGTTCGACTCCCCGGATTCGTCATGATGAGCACGGTCTCGATTGCCGTGTTCGGCCGAAAACCCCTGGAGTCCGTGCCGGTGGTTTGACGTTTGTGGTTGGCGTGGAGTCCGTGCCGGTGGTTTGACGTTTGTGGTTGGCGTGGAGTCCGTGCCGGTGGTTTGACGTTTGTGGTTGGCGTGGAGTCCGTGTTCATGATCTGGCCGGTAGAATGACCGTGCCGGCGAGTGCCGGCTGCCGCATTCCAGGATGATCCAGGAGGACATGGATGGAACCGTTGAATTTGTGGAGCGCCGCCACCTACGACCAGGGAGTGCCCTACGACTACTTCCGCTACCTTCGGGACAACAAGCCGGTGTTCTGGCATGAACACCCTCGATGGGGGGGTTTCTGGAACGTCACCCGCCATGCGGACGTGCAACGGGTGTCACGCGACTCCGAGTGCTTCAGCAGCCAACCCAACCCTTTCCTGCTCGAGGATCAACCCCCGTCCACGTTCGACGAGGCCACCTCGGGAATGCTCATCAGCTTGGATCCACCCGATCACACCAAGATGCGCATGCTCATCAACCGGGGGTTCACCCCTCGGCGGGTACGCGACCTGGAGGAGAAAATCCAGGCTACGGTCGACCGTCTGGTGGATCAGGTGTCGCACCGGAGCGGTTGCGAGATGGTTGGCGACATTGCCGTGGAGCTACCGCTTCAGGTGATCGCCGACCTGGTGGGCGTGCCCGAGGAGGATCGTCATCAGATCTTCCATTGGACCGAGGTGACTTTCGGTTTCGACGAGCGATTCAGCCCCGAGGAGCGCCATCAGGCCAGCGTGGACATGTTCGCCTACGCCGACCGGATGTGCGAGATCCGCAAGCAGGAGCCCCACGACGACCTCATCAGTGTGCTCATGGAGGCCGAGATCGACGGGGAATCGCTGGACCAGCTCCAGATCGATGTGTTCTTCATGCTTCTCCAGAACGCCGGCTCCGAAACCACCCGCAACCTCATAACCACCGGCACTTTCGAGCTGCTCCGCCATCCCGATCAGATGCAGATGCTCCGGGATGATCCGTCGCTCATCCCCAACGCCATAGAGGAGCTGCTGCGCTACACCACCCCGGTGATGCAGTTCGTGCGCCGACCTCGGTACGACACCATGGTGGGTGACCAGGAGATCAAGGCGGGCGATCCGGTTGTTCTGTGGTACCCGTCGGCAAATCGGGACGAGCGGGTGTTCGACGACCCGGACACCCTGGACATCACCCGGGACGCCAGCCAGCACGTGTCCTTCGGGGCCGGTGGGCCGCATTTCTGTCTGGGAGCGTCGTTGGCCCGCTTAGAGTCCAGGATCATGTTCGAGGCCATTGTCGATCGTTTCGATGGATTGGAGTTGGATGTGGACGATCCCGATTCCCTACCCCGGCTGCACTCCAACCTCATCGATGGCTATGCCGAACTCCCCCTGCGTTGGAGGGTGGTCAAGCCGGCAGCCTGAAGGAGGTGGGGGATCGGTGGCACTCTGCGGCCCCTGCCTGCGTTGGAGGGTGGTCAAGCCGGCAGCCTGAAGGAGGTGGGGGATCGGTGGCACTCTGCGGCCCCTGCCTGCGTTGGAGGGTGGTCAAGCCGGCAGCCTGAGGGAGGTGGGGGATCGGTGGCACTCTGCGGCCCCTGCCTGCGTTGGAGGGTGGTCAAGCCGGCAGCCTGAGGGAGGTGGGGGATCGGTGGCACTCTGCGGCCCCTGCCTGCGTTGGAGGGTGGTCAAGCCGGCAGCCTGAAAGTGTCCTGGGCTAACATAATTTGTTAGGTCAGCTTGATAAACTGGGGAAGCCGCTCTAGGATTCCATGCCTATGACAAAGACTTCGATGGTTCGTCAAGCTGCGGCCCTTCTGGTATTGGCCTTGGTCGCTGCGGCTTGTGGTGGTGACGATGGCGGGACTCGACTCGACGGGTATGCCGCCACCATCCATGACGGCCGATGCGTAGCCGAAAACGGCTCCTCGGTCACCGTCTACTCCGGTCGCAGCGAGTACCTGATCGCCCCGGTTCTGGATGCGTTCAAATGCGAGACCGGAACCTCGGTCCGGGTCCGGTGGGGTTCCTCGACCGATCTGGCTCTCCGGTTGGACACCGAGGGTGACCGCACCGAGGCCGATGTGTTCATCTCCCGATCGCCGGGTCCGGTGGGATTCCTGGAGGCCAGGAACCTTCTCGCGCCGATGGACGCCGACGTGCTCAATTTGGTGGCCGACCGGCATCGGGGCGCTGATGGCACCTGGATCGGGTTCTCCGGCCGCAAGCGGGTGCTGGTCTACAACATCGACCGTGTACCCTCCGCCGAATTGCCCACCTCGGTGTTCGATCTCACCGAGCCCGCATGGCGAGGTCGGGTGGCCATCCCCGCCACCAACGGATCGTTTCTCGACTGGTTCACCGTGTTCCGGGATCAGTACGGCGACGACGTCGCCACCCGGTGGCTGGATGACATGGTGGCCAACAAGGCCCGCTACTACCCCAACAACCTTGCCATTGTGGACGCCGTCTCCCGGGGCGTGATCGATGTGGGTCTGGTGAACCACTACTACAACTACAAATCGGCGGTGGACGGTGGAGACGACCACCGGGCGGCCAACCACGACTTGTCCGACGACGACATCGGTTCTTTGCTGATTATTGCCGCCGCGGCCATGACCGCCGGGGTCGACGACCGACAGGCGGCTCAGAGCCTGGTCGCCTACCTGCTCTCACCCTCGGTGCAGCACTACTTCACCAACGAGACCTACGAGTACCCGCTGGCCGGCGGAGTCGAGCCCAACCCGGCTCTTCCTGTCCTGTCCGCCCTGTCCATCGGCTCGGTCGATTTCGATGCGCTCGGGGGCGGCTTCGAGGGAAGCGAGGACATTATTCAACGCAGCGGGATCGTCAACCAGTAGGGGGTTCGACGAGGTGGGATCGCCAATCAGTAGGAGATTCGACGCAGCGGGATCGCCAATCAGTAGGGGATCCACTAACGTTTCCTCGTGGACATCGACTCACTGGACCTGATATCCCCGGAGCGGTACGGCGCGAACGGTCAACCCCACGAGTTGTTGAGCTGGCTCCGTCGGAACTCTCCAGTACATTGGTGCGAATCCGAGGGTTTCCAGAACTTCTGGGCCATCACCCGCCACGCCGACATCATCGAGGTCTCCACCCAACCGGAGCTGTTCAGCAACGAGGCCGATGGGATCGTGGTGCTTAGCGACGAACAGGTTGCCGACCAGCAGAGCGGTCGGAGCGTCATCGGCGACATGCGGACGATCATCAGCATGGACCCGCCCGATCATCGGCTCTACCGCAAGGTGGCCAGCGGCTTCTTCACCCCTCGGGGTATCAGCCGGCTCGACCAGATCGTCCACGACAGCGCCCGGGCTCTGCTCGACGGCCTGGGTGACGAGGGCGAGTGCGACTTCGTGGACATAATCGCCCAGCGGCACCCCCTACGGGTACTGGCCACCATTCTGGGTATCGACCGCGACGACGAGGAACGCCTGTTGGTGCTGACCCAGCAGCTTCTGGCCGGAGACGACCCCGACTACCGGCGCAAGGCCGGGAGCCGCTACGAGGCCAGCCAGGAAGTGGGCATGGAGTTCTACTCCATGTTCGACCGCATCATTAAGGATCGCCGGGCCAATCCCAGCCATGATCTGGCCTCCATGCTGGCCCATGCCCATCTCCCGACCGGTGAGCCCCTGGGCGAGATAGAGACCTTCGGTTATTACCTCATTGTGTTCGTAGCCGGTCACGACACCACCCGCAATGCTCTGTCGGGCGCGCTGGAAGCATTTCTGGCCTATCCCGATCAGCTCCAGAGGCTGCGGGAACATCCCGAATTGGCCAAGGACGCGGTCGAGGAGGTGGTTCGATGGGCCACCCCGGTCAACTACATGAAGCGCACCGTCATGGCCGATGCCACCGTGGCCGGTCAACCGGTCAAGGAGGGGGACTTCCTGATGCTGCTATACGCCTCGGGCAATCGTGACGAGACCGTGTTCGACAATCCCCACGACTTCGACATCGGCCGCCACCCCAACCGCCATCTGGGTTTCGGTTGGGCCGAGCATTACTGTCTCGGGGCCCATTTGGCCCGGGCCAGTACGCAGGCGCTGATCCAGCAGCTCGCCGAGCGAGTGATCGAGATCGAGCCCGCGGGGCCGATCGTGCGCACCGTGTCCAACCTCATTGTCGGGGCCAAGCACCTGCCGGTGCGCTACAAGCTCCGCCCCGCGGCCTGACCCCGGAGCGGGTTCCATACCCGGTGGCCATCACCATGAGCCCGAAAGCACAGTGAGCACCAACGCACCATGAGCCCCAAAACACCATGACCACGACCACACCATGAGCAGCAACGATCAGCATCTTTCCCACTTCGATGCCGTGGTCATAGGGGCCGGGTTCGCCGGTCTCTACATGTTGTACAAGCTTCGTCGGCTCGGTCTGACCGCCCGGGCCTACGAGACCGGCGACGATGTGGGCGGCACCTGGTACTGGAACCGCTATCCCGGGGCCCGCTGCGACGTGGAGAGTCTGGAGTACTGCTACAGCTTCGATCCCGAACTGGAGCAGGAGTGGGAGTGGACCGAGCGCTATCCGGCCCAGCCCGAGATTCTCCGGTATGCCCGGCATGTGGCCGAGCGGTACGACCTGTACCGGGACATCCGGTTCAACACCAAGGTCACCAGCGCAGTCTTCGACGAGGAAGCCGGCCGGTGGCGGGTGAGCAGCTCGGCATCGGTCGATCACATCGACCACAACCACGCTCCTGCGGGTCCCGACACCGATGTGGTGACCGCCGAGTACCTCATCACGGCGGTGGGTTGCCTGTCGTCGTCCACCATTCCCGAGATCGATGGCATCGATACGTTCGAGGGCGAGCTGTGTCATACCGGCCGCTACCCCAAGGAGGGCATCGACTTCTCCGGCCGGCGGGTCGGGGTGATCGGCACCGGCTCCTCGGGTATTCAGGCCATCCCGGTGATCGCCGAGACCGCCGACCACCTCGTCGTTTTCCAACGCACCCCGCAGTACGCCGTGCCGGCCCGCAACCACCCTCTGGATCCTCGGGAGCAGGCCGAGGTCAAGGCCGACTACCAAAAATTGCGGGAGCAGAACAAGACCCAGCAGGGTGCGCTCGGGGCTCGTTTCGATTGGAACGACGGCTCGGTGCTCGAGGTCGACCTCGAGGAGGCCACCAGGGAGTTCGAATCCCGGTGGGAGATCGGCGGTTTCGCCTTTCTGGGTGCCTACGGCGACATTGCTCGCACTCCCGAGGCCAATCACGTGGCCGCCGATTTCGTCAAGGGCAAGATCCGCCAGACGGTGAGGGACCCCGAGGTGGCCGAGCGGCTCATTCCCACCACTTATGTCGGCTGCAAGCGGCTGGTGCTCGACACCGGCTACTTCGAGACCTACAACCGCGACAACGTGACCCTGGTGGACATAAGCGAGAATCCCATCTCCGAGATCACCGCCAACGGCTTGCGCACCGCCGACGGCACCCACCACCAACTGGACGTGATCGTGTTCGCCACCGGCTATGACGCCATGACCGGTTCGCTGCTGGGCATGGACATCCGGGGCCGGGGCGGTGTTGGTCTCGCCGAGCAGTGGTACGCCGGGCCCCGTACCTACTTGGGACTGGCGGTGCCGGGCTTCCCCAATCTGTTCACCATCACCGGTCCGGGCAGCCCGTCGGTGCTGGCCAACATGATCGTGTGCATCGAGCAGCACGTGGATTGGATAGGCGACTGCATCGACTACCTGCGGGCCGGCGGCTACCGCTTCATCGAGGCTACCGAGGAGGCCACCGAAAGCTGGGTGGACCATGTCAATCTGGTGGCGAGTTACACGCTTTATCCCACCTGCAACTCCTGGTACCTGGGAGCCAACATTCCCGGAAAGACCAGGGTGTTCATGCCTCTCCCCGGATTCCCCGCCTACGCCGAGAAGTGCAAGCAGGTGGCCGCGGCCGGCTACGAGGGCTTCGCCCTTGCTCGGTAGGTCCATCGCGAGCCGGTCGGGCTTCGCCCTTGCTCGGTAGGTCCATCGATCGCGAGCCGGTCGGGCTTCGCTCTTAATCGGTAGGTCCATCGCCTGTTCTCGTCGGTCTTCGTCTATCTTCTTGTCCATGAGCGAGAGCGACATCGGGCTCACCCTGAGCGAATCGAGGTCGCCGCCGGTGTCGCCCCCCTACGATGCCGGTGCTCCCAACGTGCTGGTGATGGTGCTGGACGATCTCGGTTTCGCCCAGCTCGGGTGCTACGGCTCGGACATCGACACCCCCAATCTGGATCGATTGGCTGCCCGGGGGTTGCGGTTCACCAACTTCCACACCACCGCCATTTGCTCACCCACCCGAGCCTGTCTGCTCACCGGTCGCAACCATCATCGGGTGGGGGTGGGGATGCTCACCGACATGCCGATCAACTTTCCCGGCTACACCGGCCGGATTCCGGCATCGGCGGGCAGCCTGGCCCAGCATCTGAGCACCGGGGGATGGGCGACCTACGCAGTGGGCAAGTGGCATCTCACCCCCCGCGACGAGCGAGCCGCCGGCCCCTACAACACGTGGCCCACCGGGGTCGGCTTCGACCACTACTACGGATTCCTGAACGGGGAGACCAACCAGTGGACCCCGCAGCTCGTCCGCGACCAGAGCTACATCGAACCTCCCTCCACCCCCCAGGAGGGGTACCACCTGGATGCCGATCTGGCCGATCAGGCCATTTCCTACCTTCGGGAGCTGCGCCTGGCCGATGCTCGACGACCGTTCTTGCTGTGGTACGCCACCGGAACTCCCCATGCCCCCCATCAAGCTCCCCCGGAATGGATCGACCGCTACGCCGGCCGGTTCGATCGTGGTTGGGACGTGTGGCGGGAGGAAGTGCTGGCCCGCCAGAAGCGTCTGGGGATCCTGCCCGACGACGTCGTTCTGTCCGACCGGCCGGAATGGGTGGAGCCCTGGGACGAGTTGGACACCGATCGTCGGCGGCTGTACGCCCGCATGATGGAGGTGTACGCCGGGTTCCTGAGCCACGCCGATCACCACATCGGTCGATTGCTCGACCACTTGGAGAGAACCGGTGACGGCGACAACACCGTGATCGTGGTCGTCTCCGACAACGGCACCTCGGCCGAGGGTGGTCCCAACGGAAGTTGGAACCAGATTCGCCACTACATCAGCGACGAGCCCGACGATCTCGATCTGGAGTTGTCCCACTACGACGACCTCGGCGGATTCCGCTCCTCCGGCCACTACCCGTGGGGGTGGGCCCTGGCCGGCAACACTCCCTTCCGCCGATGGAAGCGGTACACGTTCGAGGGCGGGGTGCGCGATCCCATGATCGTCTCGTGGCCCGATGGCCTGGCGGCCCGGGGCGAGCTGCGCCATCAGTACTGCCACGTGAC
This sequence comes from Acidimicrobiales bacterium, assembly GCA_965115985.1. Taxonomy (GTDB): domain Bacteria; phylum Actinomycetota; class Acidimicrobiia; order Acidimicrobiales; family Bin134; genus Poriferisocius. The sequence continues at coordinate 1,910,440 of OZ220474.1, read as the reverse complement.
CGATGTGATGCCCACCATTTTGGACCTGGTCGGGACGACCCTGCCGACCGTCCTCGGCGGCATCGAGCAGATGTCGTTCGACGGCTCCAGCATGCGGGCCGTGCTCGACGCCGCCGGTGCTCCCGACCACCGCACCACCCAGTACTACGAGTGCTGGGGGAGCCGGGCCATGTACCACGACGGCTGGAAGGCGGTTACCAATCACGTCAACCAGCTCACCGCCGCCGAGCGGGAGGCCATCATCGGCAGTCACGATTTTGCCGACGACCGCTGGGAACTGTTCGACACCGTTGCCGATCCCACCGAGTCCTGCGATCTGGCCGCACGGCATCCCGAGAAACTGGCCGAGTTGGTGCAGTTGTGGAACGATGCCGCCGACCGCAACGGGGTGTTGCCCCTCGACGACACCTCCATAAACCGCATGGCCCACATGTACGCCCCCTGGACGTCGCTCCGGTCGCGCTACGAGTTGGTTCCCGGCGACAAGGTGCACGAAGCGGCCGGACCATTGCTGTTCGGGGGCTACCGGGCGGTGGCCGCCTTCCCCGGCGGGGTGCCCGACGACGCCTCGGGAGTCGTTTGCGAGCAGGGGGACTGGATTTCGGGCTGGGTGCTGTTCCTGGTCGGCGGCGAGTTGCGCTGGGTGGCGGTGGTGAACGGTCGGGAATATCGGGTTTCTGCCCCGGTACCCGGGGGGTCCCACTTTGCCGGAGCAACGCTGACCCCGACCGACGACGGTTTGTTCACGGTGGCGCTCACTGCGAACGGTGACGAGATCGGCCGAGGGGATCGACCGGTTCCCCTGCCCACCTCCTGGGCCCCGGACGGGGCTTTTCTGACCGTGGGCTACGGTCGCCCGTTCCCGGTCTGCGACGACTACGACCCGCCCGCCCCGTCCCCGCCCGCCATGGCCGCTCTGACCATCGAAATCGGCACCCCGCCTCCGCTCGACCTCGATGCCGAGATGGCTCACGCCATGCGCCACCAGTAGTCGTGTGCTTCTGGGGATGTTTCGAGATGGCTCACGCCATGCGCCACCAGTAGTCGTGTACTTCTGGGGATGTTTCGAGATGGCTCACGTCATGGGTCGCCGGTAGTCGTGTGCTTCTGGGGATGTTTCGAGATGGCTCACGTCATGGGTCGCCGGTAGTCGTGTATTCCTGGGGACGTTTCGACCACGGCGGCCAAGCGTGGTTCCGAATCGGGGGGTTCGCGGTGACCACCACCGCTTTCGTGGTCGGGCTCGGGGTGATCTCCATGATCGTCTGGGGGATCGAGGGCCAGTACGGACCGATCTTTCGACATCTGGTCCTGGTCTCGGAGGACTTCGCGTTCGGCAGTGTTCTGGAGGGGGAGATCTGGCGGCTCGTCACCTGGCCCATTCCCAACGAGCCCGATATTTGGGCGGTCATCCTCTTCGCCGTGTTCTACATGCTGGGTTCCCATTTGGAGAGATTGCTGGGGCGGGGACGCTTCACCGGATTCCTGGTGCTGCTCACGGTCGTTCCGGCCGCGATGGTCACCGGGGTGGAGGCGGTGACGGGCATCACCGGCGGCGTCGGCGGTCTGCGGCTGGTGCAGGTAGGAGTCCTGGTGGCGTTCGCCGCCCAGTACGCCCACGCCCGATTCTGGCCCGGCATTCCCGGTTGGGTCATAGCGGTGGTCGTTGTCGGAGTCGGCGGCTTGCGGGCCCTGACCGATCGTGACTGGTACGACCTGATCCTGCTGGCTTGCACGGTCACCGTGGCTCTGCTCGGCATTCGGGCCATGGGCTATGCCACCGAACAGACATGGATTCCCAAGCTGTCGTTGGAGCCTCGTGCCGGTGGATCATCACCCGACTCTCGCGGTTCGGGGCCTCGGCACCGCGCTCGGGGAACCCGGGGGAGAGGCCATCTGCGAGCGGTTCGGCCATCCGACGAGCCGGTCAGCCCCGAGATCGATGCCCTCTTGGATCAGGTGGCTAGCCAGGGGCTGGAGAGCCTTACCCGCAAGCAGCTCAAAAAGCTGGAAGCTCACTCCCGCCGTCTGCGCCGCCGCCGCTGATCGGGGCCGGGCCGGGGGTCGGCTCCCGACGACTTTTGGCATTCACCGTTCGTTCAGGTTAGGGTCGAAGGACAGTCGAACCGGGCGCATGGACGCGCGCGGTTCTGAATTGGAAGGAAATCATGTACAAGCGAAACTCTTGGAAAGCTGTTCTGGCTATTTTTTTGGCCTTCGGGCTGCTGGTCGCCTCCTGCGGCAACGATGACGACGATGGGGGTGGACAAGCCCCGACGGAAGCCCCGGACGACGATGGCACTCCGGCGGCGTCCGGGGACGATGGGGATGCCGCCGCGGCGTCCGGGGACGATGATGGGGATGCCCCCGCGGATACCGGGGACGATGGGGATGCCCCCGCGGCGTCCGGGGACGACGATGGGGATGCCCCCGCGGCGTCCGGGGACGACGATGGATCCATGGCCATGCCCGGGGAGGGTGTGAGCGTGTCAATGGCTCGGGCGAATTGGTCGACGGGCTACATGCAGGCGGCTATTTACCGGACGCTGTTGCAGGAGTTGGGATACGAGGTGTCCGATCCTGTGGAGGCGGATTTGCCTCCGGCGACGTTCTATCCGGCTTTGGGCGAGGGTGAGTACGACTTTTGGGTGAACGGTTGGTTCCCGATCCATACCAAGCTAATCGAGGATGCCGGTGTGGCTGATGTGGTACAGCCGATCGGTGACGGGATCGTGGCTGGTGCTTTGCAGGGTTTCGTCGTGGACAAGGCAACCGCGGAGGCCCATGGGATCACGATGTTGGACGATATTGGTGACGATCCCGAGATTGCCGCGCTGTTCGATGTGGACGGTAACGGCAAGGCCGATCTGATGGGTTGCAACGACGGCTGGGGTTGTCAGGTGGTGATCAACGACACCATCGCTCAGAACGGTTGGGAGGACACCATTGAGCAGGTGTCGGCCGAGCATGCGGCTTTGTTCGCCGATTCCGTGGGTCGGTTCAATCGAGGCGAGTCGATCTTGCAGTACATCTGGACTCCGGGAGCGTTCACCGTCAAGTTGGTGCCCGGCAAGGACGTGATCTGGTTGTCGGTGGGCAACCCGTTGCCCGATCAGGTGGGGGCGGCGGCGTTGCCCGAGGATCAATGTCCGGGCCAGCCCTGTGAGATGGGGTTCGTGGCCGCCGATATTCGGGTGGTGGCCACCAACGAGTTCTTGTCGGCCAACCCGGCGGCGGCTCGGTTGTTCGAGTTGGTGACGATCCCGGTGATCGACATCGCTCTTCAGAACCTGGCCTACGACGGTGGTGCCAACACCGCCGCCGACGTCCAGGCTGCCGCCGCGGAATGGATCGCCAACAACCAAGCCGATGTCGACCAATGGCTTGCCGAGGCAAGGGCGGCCGCCTGATCGGTACAAGTAGGTTCTTGCTGGGAACCGAATTTCGTGAGTTCCAGAATTGAGCTGAGCAACGTCTTCAAGATTTTTGGGCCTCGTCCGAAGGGGCGAGCCCTGAAAATGGCCCGATCGGGTGTGTCCAAGGACGACATCCAGGCGGCCACCGATCATGTGGTCGGTCTGCACGACGTGAGTTTCTCGGTGGAGGATGGCGAGATCTTCGTGATCATGGGCTTGTCCGGTTCGGGCAAGTCCACCGCCATCCGAACGGTAAACCGACTTCACGACATCACTGCCGGGTCGGTGGTGGTGGACGGCACCGATGTGGCCACCTTGAACAAGCGGGACCTGGAGCATTTTCGTCGGGAGAAGATGGGCATGGTGTTCCAGCACTTCGCCCTCTTCCCCCACCGCACCGTGGTCGACAACGTGGCCTACGGTCTCAAGGTCAACGGAGTGGCCACCGGCGAACGCCGTCGCCGGGCGCTCGAAGCCTTGGAGCTGGTGGGCCTGGAGCGGTATTACCTGTCGTTTCCCCGAGAGCTGTCGGGGGGAATGCAGCAGCGGGTGGGGTTGGCCCGGGCGCTGGCGGCCGACCTCGACATCTTGTTGATGGACGAGGCCTTCAGCGCTCTCGATCCTCTAATTCGCCGTCAGATGCAGGACGAGCTGCTGGCCATGCAGGGGGAAATGCTGCACAAGACCATTCTGTTCATCACCCACGATCTCAACGAGGCCCTTCGGGTGGGCGACCGGGTGTGCATCATGAAGGACGGCGCGGTCGTGCAGATCGACACTCCCGAGGGGATTCTCAAGGATCCGGCCACCGCCTACGTGGCCGAGTTCGTCAAGGACGTGGACCAGGGTCGGGTGCTCCAGGTGGACAGCGTGATGACCCCGTCCTCCCCCTTCACGCTGGGCACCACCGTGGGAGAAGCCCTGGCGGCCCTGGACAACAGAACCAGTGCGTTCTGCGTGGACGAGAACGGCAAACCGGTGGGGGTGATCACCCGCGATCTGCTGGCTGCCTCCGAGCAAGCCTTCGTCGAGACGGTCATGAAGACCGAATTCGGGGTCACCAATCGGTCCGCGCCGCTGGTGGAGGCCTACGAACTGTGTTCCAAGGGAGACCTGGTGGCGGTTGTCGACGAGCAAGGGGTTCTCGAAGGTCGCCTCTACGCGTTGGACGTGCTGGCCGAGTTGGGTGAGATCGAGTCCAAGGCCGAGCAGGTGAAGGCCGCCGATCTCGCGGGGGAGAAGGTCTAGCCGCCATGGCCGTGCTGGCCGAGTCCTGGTTCGATACCGGATGGCGGGACGACGAGTGGCTGAACCGTTGGGAGATTCCCTTCGGTCGCTGGGTCGAGGAAAGCATCGAGTGGCTCAACGTCCATGGCGACAGTGTTTTTTCCAAGATCAAGTGGCCCTTCAAGAATCTGCTCGAGCTGATCACCGACGACATCCTGCTCAACATCCCCTGGCCGTTCATGCTTCTCATATTCGTGGTTCTGGGCTTTCTCGTAAGGGATGTGAAGGTGGGCTTGGGAGCGGCGGCCGGCATCTTCTTGTGCGGGGTGCTGGGGCCGGACTACTGGCGGTTCACCATGCAGACCATCGGGATCATCCTGGTGGCGGTGATCATTTGTGTGGTCATCGGTTTGCCCTACGGGGTGCTGTGCGCCCGCAGTGACCGGGTATGGAACATCACCCGTCCGGTTCTGGACGGCATGCAACTGGTTCATGCCTTCACGTACCTGATTGCCATCATCTTCTTCTTCGGCACCGGGCCGGTCGGTGGAACCATCGCCACCATGATCTTCGCCCTGCCTCCCATGATCCGTCTCACGAACCTGGGGATTCGCCAGGTACCCGGTGATGTGGTGGAGGCGGCCCGGGCTTACGGGGCATCCAGTTTCCGGGTGCTCACCGATGTGCAGCTTCCTCTGGCTCGCCCGGCCATCATGACCGGTGTCAACCAGGTGCTGCTGCTGGCCCTTTCGTTCGTCGGGATCATTGCCGTCATTGCCGGTGGCGGGCTCGGTCAGTTGGTGCTTCGAGGAGTCAACACCAGCGATCCCGCGCTGGGGGCGGCATCGGGTCTGGCGCTGTACCTGGTAGGGGTGGTCATGGATCGGCTGAGCCAACCCGATCCGTCCGACAACCGGACTCTGATCCGCAGGATGGGGGCCGCGGTTCGGGGTATCTACACAGTGCCGGCCGTGCCCACCGCGGCTCCGGTTGACGATGCCGCGGCGGTGGTGGTTCCTCGTTCACCGCGACCTCGGTTGGAGCCGCTGATGGCAGTGGCCGGCGGTTTTGGTGTGGTCGGGGGGGTGCTGGCCATTCTGAGCGCCCTCCTAACCTGGGTGAAGGGTGCCGGGCGGCTCAGCAGCTACGCCCGTCCCGACGACCAGGCATTGGACGGCACCTTCAGCGGTATCGAAGCCACCGGAGGTAGCTGGTTCGGAATCATCGTGCTCATCACCGGGGTGCTGGTCGTGCTGCTGTCGATACTGGTGCTGCTGAGGATTCGGGATCGTTGGTCGTCCTGGTTGACCGCTCCCTCGGGTTTGGTGCTCACCGGTGGGGCCTTGATCGGGATGATGGCCGTTTATTTGTCCATAGAACCCCACGATCTGGCCGGTACCACCAGCCACGGCATCGGAGTGTTCCTGGCTATGGTGGCCGGCGCGATCCTGATGCTGGGTGGATTGTTGGCGTGGCGGGATCATCTTCCCGCTCCCACGGCGTTCCGAGCCACGGCACTACGCGTTCTGGTCGGCATTGCTGCGGTGGGTTTGCTGGTCATCGGCTCCTTTGCCAACTGGGTCAACGACGAGCGCCCCGGTGCCTTCACTCCCGAACAGCAGCAACTGATCGACGAGGAACGGGCCAACCCCACCCCGGGAGGGGTGAGCGCCTCGCTGATCGCGCAGGTCATCGGGGAGGCCCGAGAGGATCCCAATCGCTACGACGGCTTCGACGACCAGGGCCCGACCATCGGGTGGGGCATCCTGTGGATTGCTCTTGGGTTGGCCGTAGTAGTTCTTCTGTCCGCCGCAATACCGCGTGCCGGTGCCCTGTTGGACGCTCTCACCCTGGCGGTGGGCACCGCCGCCCTGCTCGGAGTGACTGCGTGGGTGGTGAGCTTTTTGCGGGTATCGGTCAACGGTATTTTCACCGGCGCGGGCGCGTTGCCGGTATTGATGGCCTGCGGACTGGTGATGGGAACCACCATCGGTCGCATGCGCCGCCGCAGCCTCGACGAACGCGAAGCCGCCGATGCCGCCCCGGTTGGTGCTGGATAGGACTTGATCCCAACACTTCGCGGCCATAAACCCCGAGTAGGAAAATCAGGTCCTTTCACAAAGTAGGACTCGACCCCGACGCTTCGCGGCCGCAAACCCTTTCCAACGCCTTCACTCGGCGGCCAGAGCACCGATGGCGGGGTCAAAAGTTCCTACCATCTTCGATGATCGATCGAGGACGCGTACGGTGGGGCCCTGCTGGCGCGTCATTGGGCGGTGTTCTGGGTGTGCATGGGGGCGGTGTTCCTGGTCACCATTGACGCCACCCTCCAGCCGTTGGCCCTCGATGGCATAAAGGAGGGGTTGGATTCCAGCCTCACGGCCACCACCTGGGTGCTCAGCGCCTATTCCATCTCCCTGGCCACGTTCGTGGTGGCTGCCGGGCGGCTCGCCGACCGATCGGGCCGCAGGCAAACCTTTCTTCTCGGACTGGCCTTGTTCACCCTCGGCTCGGTGGGGGGCGGGCTGGCACCGGAGTTGTGGATACTGGTGCTGTGCCGGGCTGTCCAGGGGGCTGGTTCGGCGTTCGTGATGCCGGCATCGATAGGCCTCATCCTGGCGGTGTGGCCGGAAGGCGATCAGACAAGGGCCATCACCAGTTGGACCGCGGTGGGTGGCATCGCCGGGGCCCTGGCCCCGTCGTTGGGAGGGCTGCTCATCGACGTCTGGGGTTGGCGGGCTGCCTACCTGCTGAACGTGGCCATCGGAGTGCCGTCGTTCTTCGCCGCCCGGGCCCTGTTGGCCGATACCGAACGCCGGACCGGTTCTCGGTTTCCCGATCTGGTGGGTGCGTTCATGGTCGCGGCCAGCCTCGGTCTTTTGACCCTCGGCCTGGTACAGGGCCGGACATGGGGATGGAGCGACGGTCGTATCGTTCTGGCATTCTCCCTGGCTCTCGTGCTAATTCCGCTGATCCGCCGCCGGATTCTGGGTCACCCTGCACCCATCGTCGAACCCGGCCTGCTGGGATTGCGAACCTACCGGCGAGCACTGCTCATCGCCATGGCCATCCCCAGCTTCTTGTTCCCCTACTTCGTGATGATGGTGCAGTACCTCGAGCAGGTGTGGCAGTACCGCCCCCTGAAAGCGGGACTGGCCCTTTTGCCCTTTCCCCTGGCGGCGACGCTGGCCAGCGCGATGGCCGGCAAGCTGAGTCGCCGGTTCGACGAGCGCACCATCACCATTGCCGCCATGGCCATGACCACGCTGGCGGTGGTGTGGTTGCGGCTGGTGCCCGGCCCCGATCCCGCCTACTGGCAGGATTTCTTCGTTCCCATCCTTTTGGGGGGTGTGGGCGGCTGGGGGATGGGGTTGCCCATGATCAACGCCATCGGAGCCCGGGATCTCGACGACGACACCTACAGCCTGGGCATGGGGGTGCTGTCCACCGCCCGCCAAGTGGGATCACTGACCGGATTGGCGGTTGCCTTCGGCCTTCTGGGCAACGTGAGCGGCGAAGAACTGTTGGATCGCTTCCAGCAGGTTTGGACCGTCCTGGTGGTGCTGTCGATCATGGGAGTGGCCGCCGCCCTGTCCCTGCCCCGCCGCCCCCTCCCCCGGAGCTGACACCACCCCCAGGCGGTTCACACGAGTGATCCACGGCACAGGATTCCGAAGTGTGGCAGACTACGAGGCCCGAAAGGAGGTTTTGATGGATTACCCTGCGACATTCGAACTCAACGCCCCGCTGGAGGGCCGTTGGCAATATCATCCTGTCGATCCCCCACCTGGTCGTGCTCTATGTCCTGGGAGCCTTCTCGCTGGTGGTGGACCTGCTTTCATGGTTGGTCATCGTCTTCACCGGAAAGTTGCCCGCGGGCCTAGCCGGGGTCAACTGCATGCTGATCCGTTACGGTGCCCGGGTGGGTACTTTTATGAACTTCATGCGGTCGTCCTACCCACCAATGGACTTCGACGCGTCCCTGGAGGACAACGGCAAGGATCCCGAGGTGGTGGTCAACATCTCGCCCGAACTGGAGAATCGCAGTCGGCTAAAGGTGTTCTTCCGCTTCATCCTGCTCATCCCCGTGTTTGTCGTGGGGTTTTTCTGGGGGTTTCTGTCCTGGCTGGTCGGGATTGTCGGGTTTTTCGCGGTGTTGATCCTGGGCCGTTGGCCGGAGGGGATGCGCAATTTCCTGGTCGGGGTAACCCGCTTCCACGTCCGGGTCAATACCTATTTCAGTCTGCTCACCGATAGGTTTCCCCCGCTCGGGGTGGGCAACTGACGAAGATCGTCAGTTTCGGGTGGGCCTGACGGGGGAATAATCCGACCGGGGCGGGTACGGTGTCGGTGTGATCCGGTATCGCTTGGTGTCGGCCGATTCCCATGTGAACGAGCCCCCCGATTTGTGGGTGGATCGGGTGCCTTCTCGTTATCGGGATCGAGCCCCTCGCATGGAGAGCTTCGAGCGGGGCGACGCCTGGGTTCTGGAGGGGGCTCTTGACCCCATCAACTTCGGGGGCAACTGCTCGGCCGGCCTTCCGACCGAGCAGCGGTCGGGGTGGATCCGTTGGGAGGACGTCCGGGCCGGTGGCCACGACCCGAAGGCTCGGATCGTCGAGCAGGACCAGGACGGGGTGGACCTGGAGATCCTGTATCCCACCCCTCGGATCGGGAACCAGCTCGTGTGGCACCGTGAAGATGTCGATTTCCATGTTGCCTGCATCCGGGCCTACAACGACTGGCTGGCCGAGTTCTGTGCTTATGACCCCGACCGTTTCTGGGGGGTGGCCATCCTGCCCAACGTGGGGGCGGGCCCCGCGGTGGCCGAGTTGCACCGAGCCGCGGCTCGACCCGGCATCAAGGGGGTGATGCTCGGGCGATGGCCCAGCGGCGACGAGGTGCTGTCGATCGACGACGACCCGGTGTTCGCGGCCGTGGCCGAAGCCGGCCTGCCGCTTTCCATCCACGTCGGTTTCGCCACCCATGCCCAGGGCGATTCATCCCGAATGAAGCTCACCGGTTCCATGCGCTTTTTCGACATGCCGGTTCGTATCACCCAGTTGATCGAGGGTGGCGTGTTCGACCGCCACCCCGATCTCCAGTTCCTGGCGGTGGAGACCGACAGCTCGTGGCTCCCCTATCTCCGGGAGCAGATGGACGACCGTTTTCGCCGGGCCAACCCCGCCACCAGGGCTCCCATCCGTCGTCGGCCCGGCGACTACTTCGACACCAACATCGCCTCCACGTTCATCACCGACCGCTACGGCATCGTCAACCGCCATCACATCGGCGTCACCCGGATGATGTGGTCCAGCGACTTCCCCCACGGGGGGTCCGACTGGCCCCACTCCGGCACGGCCATCGACGGATACTTCGACGGGGTGCCCGACGACGAGAGGTTTGCCATCCTGGCGGGCAACGCCCTCCGCATCTACGGGCAGGCGGTGGGTTGATGGCGGAGGGTTTTGTCCACGGGCAGGCGGTGGGTTGATGGCGGAGGGTTTTGTCCACGGGCAGGCGGTGGGTTGATGGCGGAGGGTTTTGTCCACGGGCAGGCGGTGGGTTGATGGCGGAGGGTTTTGTCCACGGGCAGGCGGTGGGTTGATGGCGGAGGGTTTTGTCCACGGGCAGGCGGTGGGTTGATGGCGGAGGGTTTTGTCCACGGGCAGGCGGTGGGCCGATGAAGGTCGGGGACGTCACCGATCCGGGCAGCGCCGCCAACGGCAAACCGCTGGACGGCATCCGCATCCTGGCCATCGAGCAGATGCAGTCGTTGCCCTACGCCACCCAACTCCTGGCCCGCATGGGTGCGGAGGTGGTCAAGATCGAACACCCGGTTCGGGGGGATCTGGGGCGGGGTTCGCAGCCCGGAGTCATGGACCCCGAGGGCCGACCGGTGGGTGCCACCTATCTGCGGAACAATCTCAACAAACGTTCGGTGGGCATGGACCTGAAGAACCCCGTGGCCTGCGACCTGATCCGCCGGATGATCCCCGAATTCGATGTGCTGGCCGAGAACCTCAAGCCGGGTACTTTGGCGAAGATCGGCTTGGGTTACCAGGACTTGGCCCGGTTGCATCCCGGCCTCGTCTATCTGTCGGTGTCCGGGTTCGGCAACCTCAACCAATCGCCCTATAGCCATTGGCCGGCCTATGCCCCCATTGCCGAGGCAATGGGTGGTCTCTATGCCATCAACCGGGCCGAGGGCGAGAACGTGAAGGTGTCCCCGGTCGGGGCGCTGGGCGACACCGGGTCGGGCCTCTACGCCGTCATCGGGGTGCTCATGGCCCTGCGTCAAAGGGATCGCCACGGCCACGGCCAATACGTGGACATCGCCATGTTCGACGCCATGGTGGCCTTCGGCGACCTGGTTCCCAATTACTGGTCGCTGGGTACCGACCCCCGAGTCCCCACCTCGATCATCAACGACAGCTTCCCCATCGAGTCCGGCGAGCTGGTGATCCAGATAGGTCGGGAGCATCAGTTCGAGCGCTTGTGCCGTCTAATCGACCGGTCCGAATGGCTGGACGACGAACGGTTCTCCACCCGAGACGGTTGGCGGGAACACCTGGAGGAGATAAGAACCGCCCTTCGGGCCTGGGCCGGTGATCGCACCACCATCGAGGCGGCCAACGATCTGGCCGCGGCGGGGATCGCCGCGGCTCCGGTGTTCGAGGCCGCCGATGTGGTCGATGATCCCCACGTGGCCGCTCGTCACATGATGGTGGAGATTCCCCGCCCCGATGCCGACACTCCGGTGCTGACCCCGGGCAATCCGGTGAAGATGTCGGCGGTCAGCGAGGGCCCCGACTCCCGACCCCCATGGCTGGGCGAGCACACCGACGAGGTTCTGGCTTCGGAACTCGGATTGAGCGAGGCCACCCTCGAGGAGCTGAGAGCCGCCGGGGTCATTGGTTGATGGGTTCGCCGGTGCTTCGTTTCGACGGGCAGGGGGCTGTTGGTTGATGGGTTCGCCGGTGCTTCGTTTCGACGGGCAGGGGGCTGTTGGTTGATGGGTTCGCCGGTGCTTCGTTTCGACGGGCAGGGGGTCATTGGTTGATGGGTTCGCCGGTGCTTCGTTTCGACGGACAGGCCGCGGTGGTTACCGGTGCCGGTCGGGGGTTGGGACGGGCCTATGCCCGGTTGTTGGCCGAACGGGGGGCCCGGGTGGTGGTGAACGACATCGTTGCCGAAGCCGCCGATCGGGTGGTGGACGAAATAACCGCCGCCGCCGGCACTGCCATCGCCGATCACCACAGCGTGGCCACCCCCGAGGGTGGTACCGCTCTGGCCGACCGGGCCCGGGGAGCTTTCGGCACCGTGTCGATCGTCGTCAACAACGCCGGCGTTGCCCGGGCCGCCGAGTTCGCCGACATGACCCCGTCCACCGGCCCGGAACTGTTCGCCGAGATGATCGCCGTCCACCTGCTGGGGCCGTGCCACGTGCTGTGGCCGCTGTGGCCCGACATGGTGCAACACGGTTATGGCCGGGTGGTGAACGTTTCCTCCGGGGCGGTTTGGGGCCTGAGGGGCCAGTCCGCCTACGCCGCCTGCAAGGCCGGGGTGATGGGACTCACCCGCACGCTGGGTCGGGAGGGTCGTCACCACGGGATCCACGTCAACTGCGTACTGCCCTGGGCGGTGACCGATGCCAGCCCCGACCGCTCCGGTGACGAGTTCGGCCCCATCATCAATGCCCACATGCATCCCGAGAACGTCGCCCCCGCGGTGGTGTGGTTGGCCCATGAGCACTGTCGCGTCACCGGCGAGTTCTTTACCGTGGACGGCGGCCGTATGGCCCGCCTCGGCTGGGTGGCCGGCCCCGGCCACACCGACCTGAACCCGTCCCCCGAGTCCTACCGCGACCACTGGGATCGGATCATGGACCTGACCGATTGCACCATACCCACCTCGACCGCCGACCACATGCTCCACACCGTCATGCCCCACTACCAGAACCCGCAGGCCGAAGATCGAAACATGGGGGAATGAAACCCCATCAAATACCTGCCTAGCCCTACTCGAGTCGGTAATCATGGGCCGCCAACCGGCGGGCTGAGAGGCGTAGCACTTGTGTTCGAGGTTGCGGGGTTCACGGGGATACCACCCCTACTCCTGGGGGCTGGCAGGGATTCTCCAGAGTTCACGGTCGAGGGGCCGAGCCGACCACCGGGGACGACCACTGGTGGAGTTCGCAAGCTCTTGTCGGTTAGTGTATGACTTATGAGATTCAAGGTCCTACTAGCACTTGTAGTAATCGTTCTTGCCGCTGGAATAGGAAAGATGCCAGCAGTAGGTCAAAGTTCAACACCCTCAGAAGGTGACATCTTTGTTCGAGATGAGCTGATTGCCTCTCAAGAAGCGCTGCTCAACGTGTATCGCTGCCTGTTTAATGTTGACACCCAGATCGTGCCCGGAGGCTGCCTGGACGGGAGTCCTGTTCAGAATTCATACGTGATCAGAGTTTTCGTGGGCACCCCCACCTCAACGGATCTGGAATCGCGCGACAGTCTTATTGCTTCTCAAGAAGCCTTGCTGAACGTGTATCGCTGCTTATTTAATGTGGACACTCAAGTTGTTCCAGGGGGATGCCGTGGCAACAAGCCTACTCCATCCTCAAAAGATATTACTCCTATCGCAACCGCCATCACTCCTACCCAAACTGTTGTATCACCAACCCCTACTGCTGTGGTAACTATTGATCCCTTGACGGTTATGGTGGTACCATCATCATCTGGATACGCGAACGAGACAGGTTTCAGGGTTGCTATTATTTTTGCTCGACCTGTCACTGGATTCGATGATAGCTATCTCACCGTGGCTAACGGCACCGTCACCAGCTTTTCCGGATCAGGAGCAAGCTACGAAGCCATGGTGGAACCTCAAGCAACAGGTGAGGTAGTGGTACGGGTGCCAGCTGGGGCGGGTCACGACGATAACGGTATCTACAACCAACCCTCGCTACCTTATGTAGTAAACAATAACTTCAACTCCGGCCTGGGCATGGATACATGGAATAGAAGCGAAGTAATAGATGCCACAATTGCGGAGTTCCAGCGCGACGAACCTGCCGTATCATTCACCGGGAATGTGGACGAGTGTATTACTGGCACCACCAGCCAACAATATCGCGACAGCATTTTCCAGAGGATAAATTGGTACAGGCGAATGGCTGGTGTCAACCCCGTTATGGAAAACCCCAGCTACACGAGAGATGCCCAAGCTGCGGCTCTAATCATGAGTGCCCATCATTACGTTTCCCACTATCCTGGAGATGATTGGGCTTGCTACACTGATAATGGGGCTCAGGGAGCCCGAAGTTCCAACCTGTTATTTGGTGGAACTTCTGGTATCCGTGCAATCGACAGCTACATGCAAGATTCCGGTAGTAGCAATGTGGCGGTTGGACACCGGCAATGGATTCTCAACCCTCTTGTAACTTCCATGGGCACTGGCGAAATCCCCAGCAGTAGCAATGCCTTGTATGTTGTAGATATACCATCAATATTTTCTGATAGCTTCGAAATCAGACAACCACGCAAATTTGTTTCCTGGCCACCATCCGGCTACTCCCCATCAACAACCAACTGGGGCCGTTGGTCATTCAAGTTGATCGGCCAAGAGGACTTCGCCAACCTATCAACCGCCACCGTGACTGTGTCGGACGACAACGGCATTGTGCAAATAGAAGTAATCTTCAAAGACAATGAGTCAATCGTGTGGGCAATGAATGGCGACACCGACTCCTACCTACAACCCGCCCCTACCAGCGGTGACCACTGCTACACCATCACAATCAACAACATAACGAGTCTTGACTCCTCACAAGTATACACTCAACAGCCTCCATATGAATACATGACTTGTATTTTTAAATAGCTACGTAATTATTTGATGTATCTAACTATCACAATTTCTAGAACAAATTTATGTACACTCATCATTTGCAAGGTCTTGAGGATCATCACCAAAGTAAGATTGATATAATAAGTAGGAGTTATACAATTACTATCCACACCTGGTCACCAAGTAGCAATGGTACCGGTAGCACGTGAAGTAGTGCTCAATTGAGTAGGAGTACCCGGACACGAATCCTGAGCAGTATTATCAATTATTATTAATTAATTATTTTAAATAGCAACTAGATTAAGCTAATTGATTAGATTAAAATCTATGTTTTGTAAGTTTCTTTTTATATTTCCTGGGTTCACTGGATCTAGTGTATTACTTACTTCGTCAATCAAAGCGTTTAAAAATGTGCGTAAATGATCTTCTGACATTCCTAAGCCATAACCTATACAACCAAAAACATGCCCTATAAACTCTTTGGCTGCTCTTTCCATGACATCCTTTGCAAGTTCTTTGATAATTTCTTTCATAAGTTTTTTCAGTACTTCTTTTTTGACGATTTGTTTTGCAAGATTAATCGCTGCCATTTTTAATACTTGTATAATGGCTGGTATAGCGGCTGCTGTAGCACCTGCTGTGGCAAAAGCGGCAACCACACCCACTACCACACTCGCCCCCTGCAGAACCCATAGAGCTATATCAATCTTTTCAAGCGTTGACTTGATTTGTTCGTAGGCCTCCAAGGCTCGACATGCTATAGGAAGTACAGAACTAGGCACAAAAGCCCAATCAGACCAAGCCCCTAACCACCCATCATTTGCTGCCCTGACACGAGCTTGTAAAACATAATTTTGATCCAAACTATTAACTCTGAATGAACTAGTTCTAGGGTTCCAACCTATAGTATCTGTTCGTCCTCCATCCCATCTTCTATAACATTGCTCTCTTGCAACATTACATATTGCCTCAAGATCTCTCGAGTCAAGGCTAGGCTTAGAATCACCACCTATAAGGCTTGCAGGTACTTCTCCCCTTCCATTCAACATACTATTTGCTTCATTAAGAAGTTGTTTTACTCTTTCTTTAGAAGTTCGACTATCCAATGCCTCTTTATATATTTGGCGAAGACGATCAACATCAATACTTATATAGCGCCAATCTAAATAATAATTGTTGGCTCCAGAGACATTATTCCAACTAATTAAAGCATCAGGATCGTCGATGAACCACCAGCCTGTACCTTCAACAATCATACTTACATGAGGCTTATCTACTGCGACAAATTGAGTATTGCCTTGAGATGAATTACCTCGACTATTCTGATAATATGCTGTAATTCCAACATTATATGTTCTACCGTTAGTAAGTGTGCTAGTAATTTTACGGCTAGTATTATTTGTCCAAAGAGTTGAAGACCATCCATCGTCCCCATTCACACTTCCACGTGATATTACTATTTTATATCTAAACCCACAATTATTGTTAGCCCCTGGTTGCTGCCAAGTAATTCTATAGCGTCCATCATTTTCTGGGATAGCTTCAATATTTTTGGGAGTTCTAGGCATAATACTACTATTTGTAGTAGTTTGAGAAGCTTTAGCAGTTTCACTGTTACCATTTGGATACACAGCATATACTTCGGCTGTATAGGTAACACAATGGCGAAGATTACCGCTTAGATAAGATGTGTTGCTTGTGTTTATAGTTGTTGACCAAGATCTCTTGATCGGCCAAGGGCTTCCATGGATTCCGAGAGCAGGCCGTGATAACTTTAAAACATATCTAACTGAAGAGGCTTGATTACTTGAGATACCTTCAGGCGGTGACCAGCTAACCCTAAGACGTTTATTTCCAACTCTATTAACTCTTAAACTATTTGGAGGTGCAAGTGGGTCATAGACCGCCCTCTGTGTGGGTGTCGGTTCCGGTATAGTACTTGAAGGTGTCCTCTCCGGTGTTGGCTCAGAATGAGGTAACGTGGGTGTAGATGAGCATCTGGCTACGCATCTCATTCTAATGGCATCAACACCAATGGAACTCCAAACATACCCATCGTCCTTCCAATGCTGCACAGCCATATTGTCACAAACAGTGATTTTTAACCAACTAGCATCCGCATCAATGGTACCTAACGATTTCCAACCTGATGTATATCTTTGCGCAATACTACCCACCACATATGAACGACGACCACCTTCATTACTATCTAGCTCTACCCGATAAGATACTGTTGCAGTTGCATTATTCTTTGGGACAAATACTTGGATCTCTTGTCGACCAATGCGACCTTCTGACCAAATCCAATTTGCACAATTTTCAAAACTAGAAGAACCCCCAACACCATAAGTATAAACACAATTATTAGAACCATAACCAGCCCCACCCGAGCACGCGTACCACCACTTCTGAGGACCCACCAACTCCGGCGAATCGTTCACACTCCAAGCAGTCTGCTCATCAGCAGCAACAAACACCGGAGCAGCCACCGTTGCCAAAACACACAGCCCCACAAACAAAACCACACACAGCTTCGCCTTCGCTCTCATTTTCAACACTCCTTAAACTAGAGGAATAGGAGTCCTTCTCAGGACACGCCAGCGGGGACGGTACCCCCCCCCCCCCCCTTGTCAAGTCCGATTGAAAAATATTCAGTCACCCCGAAACAGCAACACCCACATGCGACAGCCGGACATGGCTGGGATTACTGGTGGGGATTCCTCGACATGATCAGGTTCCGATGTTAGGGCGCGTCGTCCCAGTGCATCGAAGTTGGTAGCCGATGCCGGTTTGGCCTCGGCGGTGGCCGCAGGGCTGGCCCAGCAGTAGTCACCCCATGCGATCGCCGAGGGTCTGCGGAATGCGGGTGTGGGTGTGCGCACGGAGACGATCTACCGGGCGTGCTACGACACCAGCGATTTCAGCGGCCTAGCCGCCGATAGTTGGAAGCTTTTGCCCCGGCAACGACGAAAGCGCAAACACCGGAGCCGTTGCGAGCAGGTGAAACGCTCGGTGCTGGGCGACTACCGGCCCCTGGTCGAGTGGCCCGTCGAAGTCGACGACCGCGTCGAGCCGGGCATTGGGAGGGCGATAACAACGATGGGGCAGGCCGAACCTGGCCCCCCAGGACGGCGCGGCGGAATCCGCGAACATCCTTGGCCCCGTCGCGGAATCCTTGCCCCCGTTCGATTAGAGCGGCGTGGGGGAACTGGACGGCCCCAACGCCTCCTGCAACTCGGCCACCCGCCAACGATCAGCGACGATCACCTCCGGTGCTTCCCAGCGCCTCGCGTAGCAGTTCCCGAACATCGGTGATGTGGTCGCCAGAAATAACCAGCTCCCCACGATCCAACATCCGCCGGTACAAGCGGTCGCTGGAAACCCCATCGGCGACCTCACGGTCAGCCAAAGAAGGCTGGGTCGAGAACGCGGTCAATGTCTCCAACCAACCATTCAGCCAATACGTGGCGAGGGCGGACATTGCTGTTCCCGACCCCAGATCAACGCCTGTTGTAACTGGTCTTGCCGGTCCACACCCTCTCTGCGGGTGCTCCAGAGGGCCGCTGTCGTCTTTTGGTCGGGCAGGCGGGATTTGAACCCACGACCTCTTCGTCCCGAACGAAGCGCGCTACCAAGCTGCGCCACTGCCCGTTTGGACGATCCTACCCTTTGGAAGCGGTGTCCACCGCCTCCTGAGGGGTGGTCAATCCCTCAGCCCAGAACCTGGGTCACTGCTCGCTGCAAGCTCACTGCATCCAGTGGTTTCACCAGCCATCCGTCGGCCCGGGACTGCTTGGCCAGGTAGACGTCGGCCTCCCGGTCGAGCAGCATCAGCACCCGGGTGGCCGGTGCCCGCCCCATCTCGGCCTCCATCCGCAGATCCAGGCAGGTGGCCATACCTCCCATGTTGCCGATCTGGAGATCGCAGATCACCACGTCGGGCCGGCTCTCTTGCACCGCGGCCAGCACCTCCACCCCGGCTCGCACCCGTTCGACCTGCGAGGTCCCGCTGCTCAGAGCGGCATCCACCGTGTTGTGTACCGAGTCGCTGTCGGTGGCCAGAAGCACTTGGGGCACGCTTCGATGGTATCCAACTTGTCGGAGCGGCAACCTGCTGGGGGGCCATGAGCGGTTCTGACCGGTGGTATCGGGGCTGCCTCGCGTTAGCATCGGGGGTGGTCACCGGGGAGGCGCTTTGCTGACGATCGAAGTCGAAAATCTGGACACCCACACGGTGCTGCGACCTTGTGGCGAGATCGATGCCTACACCGTGGCCCAATTCCGGGAACGCATTGGCGAACTGGCTCTCGAGCCCCGGCTTCTCATCGATCTGGGGGCGGTGCCGTTCATGGATTCCGCCGGTTTGGGTGCGCTCATCGGTGGTATCCGCCGAATTCGGGATTCCGATGGTGAGGTTGCGGTGGCCTGCGGGGAGGGGGCGCTGGCTCGGCTGCTCCACACCACTGGTTTCGACCGGATCGTTCCCGTGGCTCAGACTCCGGGTCAAGCACTGGCCTCGCTCCTGGATTCCGACTCTTCCGAGTAGTGCGGACCCCGAGATTGATTCTGGCCGCCGCCTGCCTGGGCGGAGGGGCCGTCCTAGCTGCTCTCGGCCCGGGCGCGGCTTCCGCCGCCCTCGGCGGTTCTTCGGGTGCGGGGGTTGCGGTGGATGGGTTGGGCGGTTCTTCGGGTGTCGGGATTATGGCGGATGGGCTCAGTGATTCTTCGGGTGCGGGGGTTGCGGTGGTGGTGGAGGTCACCGGTCTGGTCGATCCGGTGATGGCCGACCTTATCGAGGATTCGGTGGCGGACGTTGCCGACATCGGCGCTCGATTGCTGGTGTTCCGGGTGGACAGCAACCGGTCGGTCGTGTCCGACGAACGCCTGGGCGACCTGGCCGATACCATTGCCGCCTCACCGGTGCCCATCGCGGTTTGGGTCGGTCCCAACGGGGCCTCCCTGGAGGGCAAGGTGGCCCAACTCTTCGCCACTGCCGATGCGGTGGGCATTGCTCCGGGCACCCGGGTGGGCGATCTCGGACCACCCCTCCCTCGGCTGGCGGAGCATCCCGTCGCTTGGGGCAACCAGGAGCTGATCCGTTATCAAAAGCTCGGATGGCGCCAGCTCGTCTCCGAGGGGGTGATCGCCTGTGATCGCTTCACCATCGACGATCTCCGGGGGCTGTACGCCGAAGCCGACATTCCCTTCGATCCCGAAACCGTGCCGATCCCCCCGGAGGAGGAACAGTGCGTGGCCCCGCTCATCGGCGATTTTCTGGTCGAGCTGGATCATCTCGGCTTTGAGTCCACTCTGGTGGAGGTGGACGGTCAACCCCGGTTGGAACCTCTGACCCAGGTCCAGTTTCGAGGACTGTCGCTCGCCCATCAGCTATTCCACACGGTGGCCAGCCCGCCCATTGCCTATCTGCTTCTGGTGATCGGCATGGGTCTCATGCTGTTCGAGTTCTTCACCGCGGGCATCGGGGTGGCCGGTGTGGTGGGGGCCCTGCTTTTCATTCTGTCGAGCTACGGGCTGTCGGTGCTGCCCCACAACCCCTGGGCACTGGCTCTGCTGGTGGCTTCGATGGTGGCGTTCGGCATCGATGTCCAAACCTCGGTGCCCCGGTTCTGGACCGGTGCCGGACTGGCCATGTTCGCGGCGGGCACTTGGTGGCTCTACGACGGGGTCTCCATGTCCTGGATTCCGATGGTGGTGATGACCGGGGCGATGGCGGTGGCCATGTTCGCGGGGATGCCGTCGATGGTCCGGACCCGCTTTTCCACCCCGACGATCGGCCGGGACTGGATGATCGGCGAGTTCGGTGAGGTGATCGAGGACGTCTCCCCCGACGGTGTTGTTCGGATCAGGGGTGCCCTGTGGCGGGCTCGGGTCAATCGGGCCACCCCGGTAACCGCCGGCGACCGGATTCGAGTGGTGGAGATCGATGGTTTGTGGTTGGAGGTGGAACCCATCGAGGGGGCCGCCCGCGACTACCGGGAGCCCCGCTCGAGTGGCTGAGCCAAATCCGTAGCCGCCCGGGGCCGCCCGCGACTACCGGGAGCCCCGCTCGAGTGGCTGAGCCAAGCCTGGAGCCGCCCGGGGCCGCCGGGAGCTCCTCCGGTGGGTCGGCGGGTCGGCCTCGTATTGTGTTCGGGCATCCTCACCTATAAAGTCCGCTCAAAGGGGGTAAGCAGTGAGTGCTGTCACCAGTGAGAGAGCTTGGCAAGTGAAGGCTGCCTGTAGGGGACCGCAGGCGGCGGTTTTCTTTCCGCCCCCGTCCTTCGAGCGCAAGGACGAGAAGCTGGAGCGGGAGACCCGGGCCAAGGCGATCTGCCGGCAATGCGGCGTCATCGACGAATGCCGCGACTATGCCCTGAGAATTCGTGAGCAGCACGGCATTTGGGGCGGCCTGAACGAGTTGGAACGCCGGGAGATTCTCAACACGCCACACAACTAGCGACACGACCCATGGCGGTGTGGTCCATTGCCGTGTCGCCGGTTGCGGGCCTTGTGACGGCCCATCATCAACGAGAGCGACCATGGCGGTGTGGTCCATTGCCGTGTCGCCGGTTGCGACACGACCAATCGCAGCGTCGTCAGGCACCGGGCAGGCGCGGTCCGGCGATGCGGACGTCTCCTCTCCGGCGAGTGAAGCCGTTGCCGTCCAGCCAGGCCAGCAGCGGAAGAGCGTATTTGCGAGTGGTGCCCAAGCGCTCCCGCACCTCGGCCACGGTGACCCCGCCGGGTTGAGCGGCCAGCATCTCGGCCAATACCGACTGGACCGTGTCCATCGCGGTGGCGGCAAAGAACACTCCATCCTGTTCCACCACCAACCCCCGCTTCACCAACTCCCGGACCTCGCGGCGGGCCACCCCCTCGGCCTCGGGGTCGGGAGGGGTGAACGGGGCCGATTCCAGCGCCGCGGTGTACCGGTGGTTCTCGAACGGATCCGACCGACCGGCGGGTCGGGCTCGACCCCCCTCGATGGTGACGCCCTCCAACCGGGTCAGCACCGCTCGGTCCCGCTCGTCGAGCCCGGCCACGTCCAGTCCCAGAGCCCCGGCGCGGTCCACCGCAACCCGCAACCGAGCCTCGGCCTGCTCCATCACCACCGGATCCACCACCCATCGGCCCACGTCGGGGTTTCGTCTCCGACCGGTCAACCGGGCCAGCCGATCGGTGTCCACCCATCCCCGTTCGGCCACCACCCGGTCGATGGACAGATCGGGCGCGGCTCTGGACGCGGGCAGGATCGGGTCGACGTCGAGGACGGTTCCACCACCGGTGGTCTCGGCTCGACCGCTCTCCCTCAGAATGAACCGGTCACCGGGGAGCAGGGGCAGTTGCCGGGGAAGGTGCAGCCGGACCAGTCCGGTCTCCCCCGGGGACAGCGCTTCGAGCCCGAGAATCCGCATTCTGACCGGTAGCTCGCACGCCCCCACGTACACCACGTGCGCTCCCCGGCGGGAAACCTTGTGATCCAGGGATTTCAGAACCGTCAGGGAAGCATCGAACCGGCTGGTCAGGTGCCACTGTCCTGCTTTGATCAGCACGTCGCCCCGGGCAACCTCCTGATGGTTGACCCCCGAGAGGTTCACCGCCACCCGGTTGCCCGGTCCGATCTTCGTTCGCGGTTGGTTGTGGCTCTGCAAGGCCCGCACCCGCACCGCGGCACCTCGGGGCCGCAGTTCCAACTCGTCGTCCACCCGGATCTGTCCACCGGTCAACGTGCCGGTCGCCACCGTGCCCGCCCCCCGAGCGGCGAACGCTCGGTCCACCCACAGTCGGGGTCGGTGATGGTCGGCCGCCGCCGGGGTCCGGTCCACCAGATCGTCCAACCCGGCTCGCAGGTCGTCCAGGCCCAGCCCGTCCACCACGTCGGTCCCCACCACCGGCGCGTCGGCCAGAAACGTGTCCTGCACCCGCTCCTCGGTTTCCAGCTTGGCCAGTTCGGCGATGTCGTCGTCGCACAATCCCATCTTGGTGAGCGCGACCAACCCATGGGACACCCCCAGAAGCTCGAGGATGCGGAGATGCTCCTCCGACTGCGGCATCCACCCCTCGTTGGCCGCCACCACGAACAGACAGGCGTCCACCGCCCCCACTCCGGCCAGCATGTTTCGGATGAACCTCTCGTGGCCGGGCACGTCGATGATCGATACCGATCGGCCCGAGGGAAGCCGGGCCGAGCCGAATCCCAGATCGATGGTCAGACCGCGGGCCTTCTCCTCGGCGAATCGGTCGGGGTCCACCCCGGTGAGTGCCTCCACCAGCGTGGATTTCCCATGGTCCACATGCCCGGCGGTGGAGATGGTGATGCTCACCCGAGGGCCTTGAGGGCCTCGGTCACGAGTCGATCGTCCTCGGGGGCCACGGTCCTCAGGTCCAGCCAGGTTCGGCCGTCGCTCACCCGGGCGATTATCGGCGGTGTCCCGGCTCGTAGATCCGCCGACCGGTCGCCGGTCAGCATCACCCCGAACGAGTCGATCTCGGTGCCGGGAAGCGTGCCCCCGCCGGGCACCGATGCCATGGCCGCCACCCGACCCGCATCGGCCTCCGCCGCCACCACTCGGGCTCGATGCTCCAGTTCGGCGGGGGTCAGCGACGCCATCCTCCAGAACCCGATGGCCTGCCCGTCCCGCCGCAGGTAGGACAATGCCACTTGCTGGAGCGCACTCAGCACCAGGCTGCCCGGTCTCAGGGCCCGGGCCAGTGGATGCCGAGCGCACTGGTTCACCAGATCGGCTCGCCCCGCGATGATCCCGGCCTGGGGGCCGCCGAACAGCTTGTCCCCCGAGAAGGTGACCAGGGCTGCGCCGTCGGCCAGGCTCTGGCGGGCCGCGGGTTCGCCGGCCAGCCAGTCCGGGGGGCCGGTGTCGATCCACGGGCAGGCGGCATCGACCAGACCGGAGCCGATGTCGGCCACCACCGGGACGTCCAGGGATGCCATCTCGGCCACGGTCACGTGTTCGGTGAACCCCACGATGCGATAGTTGGACTGGTGGACCTTGAGAGCCAGCGCGGTGTGACTTCCCGGATGCTCGACCGCCGAGACGAAGTCGGCCAAACGGGTGCGGTTGGTGGTGCCCACCTCCACCAACCGGGCCCCGGACTGCTCCATAACCTCCGGGACCCGGAACCCGCCCCCGATCTCCACCAGTTCGCCCCGGGACACCGCGACCCCTCGCTCGGCGGCCAGTGCGGCCAGCACCAGCAGCACCGCGGCCGCTCCGTTGTTCACCACGATGGCGTCGTCGGCACCGCACAGCCTGGCCAGCAGCCGGGCCGTATGGGCATGCCGGGATCCTCGTCGCCCCGAGGCCAGGTCCAACTCCAGGTTGGAGTAGGTCGCATCGGTGGCGAACGCCATCGGGGCCCGACCCAGATTGGTGTGCAGCAGAACCCCGGTGGCGTTCACCACCGGCTGAAGCAGCGCTCGGGCCAGGGTGATGGCGTGGGACCGAGCCTGCTCGAGAACGTCCTCGTGGTGGCCGTCGGCAATGGCGGCTCGGGCCGCGTCCACCAGCAGCGGATGGGGTAGCCCGGTATCGGCCAACGACCGGGCCAGAGCGTCCACCGACGGAGGCCTGTCCGCGTGGGGTTTCACCGGACGGCAGTCATTCTCGGGCATCGGGTAGCGGATGTCGGACAGCGGTCATTCTTGTTCGCTGCACAGCAGTCACTCTTGGGTATTGGGTAGTGGTCACTATTGGATATCGGTGTCGTGGATGGTGCCCGACCCGGGTCCGGCGGTTCCGTGGTAGGTCACCCGGTGGCGCAACCGGCGGGTCAGAATCGGGCGGATCATCATCCGGGTCGGTGGGAACAACAGCAGCAGGCCGAAGCCGTCGGTCACGAATCCGGGGGTGAGCATGAGCGCGCCGGCCAGCAGCACCAAGGCACCGTCCACCAGCTCCCGCCCCGGCATCCGCCCCTCCTCGAGCTTGCTCCGCACCCGCCAAAGCACCGCCATCCCCTGAGCCCTGACCATCCACGCCCCGACGACGCTCACCACCAGCAGCAGACCGATGGTCTCCGGTGTTCCGATGCTGCGGGCCGTCTCCACGATCACGTACAGCTCCATCAGCGGCACCGCGATGAATAGCAGTATCAGCCAGACGAGCACGGGTGAACCTACGCTTCGCCCACTTCGGGGCTACCGGTAGTGAGCATCAACCCGACGAGCACGGGTGAACCTACGCTTCGCCCACTTCGGGGCTACCGGTAGTGAGCATCAACCCGACGAGCACGGGCGACCCCCTCGGCCAAGTCCTACGAGGGGACAAGATCGAGGTCGGCCAGGGCCTGTTCGGCGGCCTCGAGCATTCGTGCGGTGCAGCCGGTCATGTCCACGGGCGGGACCTCCTCCAGCAGGCGGTCGGCGATGGCCCGGAACGCGTCGGCCGCTCGGTTGGGAGCATCCCCCAGCACCACGGGTGCTCCCTCGTCGCCCCCGGTGGCCACCGAGCCGTCTATGGGCACCTGGCCCAGCAGGGCCACACCCAGCTCATCGGCCAGTTCCTGTCCGCCCCCATGGCCGAAGATGGCGTACGACTCCCCGTCGGGGGTCACGAATGCGCTCATGTTCTCGATCACCCCGGCGATGCGGAGATAGTTCGACCGGCCCATGGACGCCACCCGGGTGGCCACCTTCTGAGCACTGCGGGAGGGAGTGGTAACCACCACCATCTCGGCCCGGGGAAGCCGTTTGGCTATGCCCATCTGCACATCTCCGGTGCCCGGCGGCATGTCGATCAACAAGTAGTCCACCGGACCCCAGCGCACATCCTCCAAAAAATGCTGCACGGCCCGGTTCAACATGAGTCCTCGCCACATGAGCGCGGTCTCCTCCCGGTCCACCAAAAACCCCATCGACACCACTTCGAGGGTGCCGTCGCCCACCTTCTTCTCATTGGGGACGATCTTCTTCTCGTTCTCGGCCCCGGCCAGGCGACCGTCCACCCCCAGCATCCTGGGCACCGAATAACCCCAGATGTCGGCGTCCATCACCCCGACCCGCATTCCTCGCCGGGCCAGTTCGGCCGCCAGGTTCACCGTTACCGTGGATTTGCCCACCCCTCCCTTGCCCGATGCCACCATCACGATCCTGGTGGCGGGGGGAACCGCGGTGTCGGAGGCGTTCTGGGCCACGTTGAACCGGGCCTTGGCCATAGCCGCCGCCTTTTCCTCCTGGGTCAGCTCGCTCCAGTGGATCTTGACCTTCTCCACCCCCGGTAGTCCACCCACCCGGTTCCGAACCTCTCGCTGGATCTGGGCCCGCAGCGGACATCCGGCGGTGGTGAGCGCCACCGTGACCTCGACCCGACCGTCGGGGTTGACGATTGCCCCCCGAGCCATGCCCAGATCAACGATGTCGCTGCCCAATTCGGGGTCGATCACCCCTCGAAGCGCGCCCATCACGTCATCGACCGTCGGCAGCACCACAGCCGGATCATCGCTCATCCCGGCCATGCTATCGGGTGTGTATGCCGCCCGAGCTTGTGGGCGGGCCGATCATTGCCGGCATTTTCGATCCGGTGGGGGTGGGTATGCCGCCCGAGCTTGTGGGCGGGTCGATCATTGCCGGTATTTTCGATCCGGTGGGGGTGGGCGCGCCTCCCGAGCCCGCGGGTAGGCTGATGGTGGTCGATAACTTCCGGGTGGAGAGCCCGGTTGGCGACAAGGTCGAACAGGGAGAAGCTTGTGATCACACTCACCGACTCAGCAACCAGCAAGGTCGAGGCCCTGGTGCGTCAGGAGCAGGCCGACGACGAGGAGTTGGCCCTTCGGGTGGCGGTGCGGCCCGGTGGCTGTTCGGGATTCAACTACGAGATGTACTTCGACGCCGATATCGGTGCCGAGGACCAGGAAGTTCTCTTCGGCGAGGTCAAGGTGGTGGTGGACTCGTCCAGCGCGGTTCTGCTGGAGGGAGCGGTTCTGGACTACAAGGACGGCCTGACCGACGCGGGGTTCTCCATCACCAACCCCAACGCCCAACGCACCTGCGGCTGCGGCCAGAGCTTCAGTTGAACGTCCATCCCCGGTCACGGCCGCTATGGAGTTCACCGTGGACGGTCGTTCGGTCGAGGTTCCCGACGACGACGCCTCGCTCATGGAGGTGCTGCGCGACCGGCTAGGGATCCGCTCGGTCAAGGACGGGTGCAGCCCTCAGGGCCAGTGCGGCTGCTGCACCGTGTGGGTGGACGGTCGGCCCCGGGTGTCGTGCGTGACTCCGGCTCGTCGGGTGGCCGGTCGGACCATAACCACTCTGGCCGGATTGCCCCCCGAGGTCCGGGATGCTTGGAGCGGAGCCTTCTGCGCCGCCGGTGCCAGCCAGTGCGGGTTCTGTACTCCCGGCATCATAATGCGCCTTGCCGGGCTCGATTCCCGCTCCGGCCGGGATCATTCCCGTTCGGGTCAAGATCTCGCTCGCTCCGGACGGGATCTCGCCGGCTCCGGCCGGGATCATTCCCGTTCGGGTCAAGATCTCGCTCGCTCCGGACGGGATCTCGCCGGCTCCGGCCGGGATCATTCCCGCTCGGCTTCGGCGGTGGCCTCGGCGCTGGCGGCCCATCTGTGCCGCTGTACGGGGTGGCAGACCATTCTGGAGGCGTGGGAGGCCTACGGTTCGGCCCCCCATGGTTCGACCCTCAGCATCGACCGGGATTGGGTGGCCGCAGCTCGTCGGGCCGAGATCGAGGGTGGCGGACCTCAGGCGGTGGGGCCGGCGGTGGTGCTGGGGGAGGGAGGTTTCGCGGACGACACCGTGCCCGACGGAGCGTTGGTGGCGCTGCCCGACGGCCGGGGTGGCTGGGCCCTGGGGGAGACGGTGGTCGAGGCTCGGGCGGCGGCCGGGAAGGTGCAGGGTCGGCGCACCCCGGTCGGGTCGCCCATGCCTCTGACGTTTCCCGAGGGGGACTGGGCAGTGCGGCTCAGAACCTCCTGGGCGGATCCGGCCTATCTGGAGACCGATGCCTCGTGGTGCGTGCCCGGAGGTGAACCGGCCGATCCGTTGGCCAACGGTGGTGCTTTCGGCGGCAAGCTCGGGTCGCCGCTTCCCGAGGTTGCCCGCAGGCTGGCCGACGAGTCGGGCCGACCGGTGCGGGTGTTGTGGTCTCGTGAGGACAGCGTGCGCCACGGTCCCAAGCGTCCACCGGTGGCCATCGGCATCGGTTCCGAGAACTGTGGGGTGGTTCGGGTGGTGCGCACTCCGGGGGTGGCCGACGCCATCGCCGCCGTTGCTCCTGGTCTGGTGGTGGAGGAGGTGGACATCGCCGGCCCGCCGACCTCGGTCGCCGTTCGGGGGGCGGGTTGGGTGGAGGCCGTCGTGGCGCTGAGTGCGTTGGGCGGGGGCAGCGACCCGGTGGTTGCCCCCGGCGGCGGCTCGGCCCGGGCCGAGTGGGGATCGGCCGGGTTGTCGATCCGGGTGAACTGCGGCGATCCCCTGGATGAGGTCGTGGTGCGCTCCTACTGCATCGGTGCCGCTCACATGGCCTATAGCTGGGTGACCTCCGAATCGTTGACCGTCGATCCCGCCGGCGAGGTCCACGACCTCACCATCCGTTCGTTCGGTATCGTGCCCGCGTCCAGGATGCCTCCGGTGGAAGTGGAGATCGAACCGGGCGACGGCCCCCCCGTGGGTTGTTCCGACGCGGTATTCGCCGCGGTGGCCGCCGCCACCTGGCGGGCCGCCGGCCACCCCCCCGACTGGCCCACCGGCCCACTCTTCGGTCAGGTCGATTCCCGGTAGAAGAGTCGATCGGTCATCGGCTGGATCAGGTCGATTCCCGGTAGAAGAGTCGATCGGTCATCGGCTGGATCAGGTCGATTCCCGGTAGAACAGTCGATCGGTCACCTGGCGGACCGCCTCGGTGATCTCGTGGTAGTCGGCTTCCAGATCCTTGTTGGTGGGGTATCCCAGCCTTCTGGCCAGCAGGAGTTTTTCGTGGTCGTCGTCGGGGAACTGGTCCGAAGCCAGCCCGGATAGGTGGTAGCGAGCATTGCGGAACCTCTGGCAGAAGCGGTAGCCGACGTCCAGGGTGGCTCGGTCGCCCACGTCGATGAGATTGTGTGCCGACAGCTCGGCCAGCACGGGCAACGTGCGGTTGTCCCTGATCGAGGGTCGCTCGAAACCGTGCTGGAGCTGCAAGAGCTGCACCGCGAACTCGATGTCGCTGAGGCCCCCCGCCCCGAGCTTCACATCCAGAGCCTTGCTGCCGGTCCCCAACCGTTCGGCTTCGATGCGGCGCTTCATGGCTCTGATCTCGTCGGCCTCGGCCTCGCCGAAATCGGGTTGGTAGCACCAGGAGTCGGCCAGATCCAGGAATTGCCGACCAAGATCGGGATCCCCGCCCACGAAACGCCGCTTGAGCAGGGATTGGCGTTCCCAGAGTTGGCCCCGCTCGGAGTAGTACCGCTGGTATCCCTCCAGCGATCGGGCGAGTTGTCCGCTCTCACCCTCGGGGCGTAGCCGGGCGTCGATTTCCCAGGCCCGACCCTCGGCCGTTTGGGCCCCGATCTGCCGGAGAAGCCCCCGGGCCGTTCGGGCCGCCGCTCGAGCCTCGTCGGCCGTGGTGCCCTCGTAAACGAAGATCACGTCCAGATCGGATGCATACGACAGATCCAGCCCGCCGTAGCGTCCCATCCCGATGACCGAGAAGGGCACCTCCGGGGCCAGCGCCGCCACCGCGGCCGCCACCGCGGCATCGGCCACGATCGTCAGCTCCTCGGGGATCTCGATGATCGAGGCCAGGCCCAGGATGTCGCGGGCCGCCACCCGCAGTTGCTCGCGCCGGACGAACCGGCGCAGCTCGGCCATCTGTATGGCCTGGTCCTCCCCGGCCGAGGTCACCGCTTCGATGGCCTCGGTGGTCAGGGCCGCCGCGGTTCGGGCTTCGGCCAGCTCTCCGGGATTCATCAGCGAGCGGGCGAACTCCGGGTGGTGGCGCATCCATCCGGCCGCCACCCGGCTGGATCCGAGCAGGCGGGCGATATCGCTGATGGCGATGGGGGAGTCACGGAGCACGGGAAGGATGGCACCGATCCGGTAGGAGCCGTCCAGCAGCCATGCCAGGCGGACCAGTCCCAGATCGGGATCGGGCGTGGTGGCCAGGGCTTCCACCATTATGACCAGCACCTGCTGCATCATGTTGGCCCGGCGACCCAGGTTCCCGGTGAGGCGCTCGATGGTGGCCGCGGCCCGCTCGGGGTCGGCGAAACCCAGTTGTCGGAGCCGGTCGGGAAGCAGCTCGCCGACCAACCCGGTCTCGTGGAATCGGTCCAGGGTCTGGCGGTAGAAGATTCGCTGGTGGATCTCCCGTACCGATGCCTGGTAGCGAGAATGGGAGTCCCGGAAAGCGGCCAGATTGTCGAATCCCACTGCTCTGGCCACCCACTCCTGGTCGGCCTCGGCGGTGGGAAGCTCGTGGGTCTGGCGTTCGTCGCGGAGCTGCAACCGATGCTCCACCGTGCGCAGGTGGATGTAGGCCGTGGTGAAGTGGACGGCATCGGACTGGTCGATGTACTCGCCCCAACTGAGCTGACGCAGAGCGGTGAGGGTATTGGGGGACCGGATGGTGGGGTTGGTGCCCCCGTGGACCATCTGAAGGAGCTGCACGGTGAACTCGATGTCCCGCAGGCCACCGGGTCCCTTCTTGATCTCCCGGTCGCCCTTGAGCTTGGCGGATTCCTCCACCCGCAGCTTCAGGGCTCGCACGTGGGGGACGGTGTCGGCCTCCAGGTTCTCGCCCCAGACTCCCGGTTTGATGGCGTCGAAGAAGGCATTGCCCAACTCGGGGTCACCGGCCGACAGTCGGGTCTTGATGTAGGCCTGCCGCTCCCAGGGCACGGCCCAGCGGTCGAAGTAGTTTCCGAAGGCCTCCGGCGTCCGGGTGAGCGCCCCGGCCCCTCCCTCGGGCCGTAGTTCGATGTCCACCCGATAGACCGCGCCCTCCTTGGTGAACGCGGTGAGGATCTCCAGCACTTTTCGAGCTCGTCGGGCCGCGTCCGCCGAACTGCCGTCGTGGACGAACACGATGTCCACGTCGCTGGCGTAGTTCAGTTCACCGCCCCCCAGCTTGCCCATGCCGATGATGGCCAGGGGTAGACCGTCGCCGGCCATCTCCAATGCTCGGGCGAAGCAGGCATCGGCCAGCACCGACAGTTCCCGCCCCACCGTGGCCAGGTCGGCCTCGCCCATGAGGTCGCGCAGGGCAATGCGCAGAAGCTGACGGCGCTTCCACCGTCGCAGCTCGTCGGGGGTGTCGGCGTTGTCGGGGGCGACCAGCGAGACCTTCTCGGTGACGAAGTCGGAGGGCGGGTCGAGCACTCCGAGCAGGCCGGGGTCTCGGCGCACCGCCTTGCTCATGCTGCGGGAGGCACCGGACAGTATGGCGGCGGCCCGGGCCTTGCGTTCGCTGGTGATCCCGAGGTCCTCGATGAGCGCTCGGGCCTCCTCGGGCCACGGGGACGCGGCGATCAACTCGTCGATGTCCTGGTTCTGCTGGTCGGGGGTCTCGGGTTTCATATGTTCCTGGTTCTGTTGGTCGGGGCTTCGGGTTTCATATGTTCCTGGTTCTGTTGGTCGGGGCTTCGGGTTTCATATGTTCCTGGTTCTGTTGGTCGGGGCTTCGGGTTTCATATGTTCCTGGTTCTGTTGGTCGGGGCTTCGGGTTTCATATGTTCCTGGTTCTGTTGGTCGGGGCTTCGGGTTTCATATCATCCTTCGGTATGAGTGTTCCGGTTGGTCCCTATTCTCCCATTGTTCGGGCCGGTGAGTTTCTCATCTGCTCCGGTCAGATCGGTTTGGCCGACGGGGCGTTGGTGGGCGGTGGGGTCGTCGGTCAACTTCGCCAGGCGGTGGCCAACGCCGAAGCCGTTCTGGCCACCGAAGGGGCAACTTTGGCCGATGTGGTGAAGACCACTGTGTTTTTGGTCCACATGGACGATTTCGCGGCCATGAACGAGGCCTATGTCGCCTGCTTCGGGGATGCCCGGCCCGCTCGCTCCGCGGTTGGCGTGGCCGCCCTTCCGCTGGGTGCGCTGGTGGAGATCGAACTCTGGGCCCACCGTGCCTCGGGATGATGGCCGGTTCAACCGTCCCGTCCGGGCGAGGGGTAGCTGCATGGCTTTCACCCGCCACTCCCGGAGCGCCGGCCAGTGGGTTCGATCGGTCCGGTAGAGGGCCGCTACTGCTCCCAGCGGGAGAGACCGAAGCGGTAACCGACCGAGCGGATGGTGGTGATCAGACCGGCGTGCTCCTCCCCCAGCTTGGCCCGCAGACGACGCACGTGGACGTCCACCGTGCGGGCCCCACCGAAGTAGTCGTAACCCCAAACCCGGCTGAGCAGCGTCTCCCGGGTGAAGACCTTGCCGGCCGACCCGGCCAGGAACTTCAACAGCTCGTACTCCATGTAGGTGAGATCGAGGGGCCGACCGGAGATGGATGCCTGGTAGGTCTCCAGGTTCAGCACCAACGGCCCGTACTCGATTAGTTCCGGGTGCCGGGCGGTGCCCGACCGCCACACCAGGTGGGTCAGCCGGGCCTCCAACTCCCGCTGATGGAACGGGGTGAGGCAGAAGTCGGTGTAAAGATCGCCCCGCATGCTCAACTCGTCCAGATGGGCACCGGAGATCAGCAGCAACACCGGGACGTCCAGACTGCGGCGGTGCAGCATCCGGCAGAACCCGAACGCGTCCTCGAGGTTGTCGTCGGCGGCCACCACCGCTCCCAGCCATCGTCCCTCCGGTTCCTGGGCGCTGCTCACCGCCTTCCAGTTGTAACCGCTCAGATCCAACGTCCGCACCAGCTCCGGGGGCGGGGGATCGGGAAAGACCATGAACGGCTCGGTCATCGTGTTTGGCGGGGGATCGGGGGAGGCTCGGTCATCGTGTTTGGCGGGGGATCGGGAAAGACCATGAACGGCTCGGTCATCGTGTTTGGTGGGGGCTCGGGGGAGGCTCGGTCATCATGGTCGGCGGGGTCGTCGGGGCTCGGGGGTGCCAGGTGTTCTACCAGGTGTTCAAATAGCGGCGGAGCTCGAAGGGGGTGACCGTGCGACGGTACTCGGCGAACTCGGCTCGCTTGTTGCGCAGGAACCATTCGTGGATGTGTTCGCCCAGCACCTCGACCATGAGCGACGACTCCTCCATTGCGTCCAACGCCTCCGACAGCGACATTGGCAGCTCCTCGAAGCCCTGGGATCGGGCCTGCTTGCTGTTCATGGTGTAGAGGTCGGTGGCCGCTTCACCGGGCAGCTCGTAGCCCTCCTCCACTCCCCTCAATCCCGCGGCCAGCACCGCCGAGAACGCCAGGTAGGGGTTGGCCGCCGAATCCAGGGCCCGGTACTCCACCCGGGTGGACGACTCCTTGCCCGGCTTCACCACCGGCACCCGTACCAGCGCGGAACGGTTGTTGCGGGCCCACGACACGAAGGTGGGGGCCTCGTCGCCGACCACCAGCCGCTTGTAGCTGTTCACCAGTTGGTTGGTCACCGCGGTGATCTCCCGGGAGTGACGCAGAAGTCCGGCGATGAACGCCTTGGCCGTCGCCGACAACCCGTAGTCGTCCCCGGGGTCGTGGAACACGTTGACGTCGTTCTCGAACAGTGACATGTGGGTGTGCATGCCCGACCCCTGGACGCCGTTCAGCGGTTTGGGCATGAATGTGGCGTGCAGGCCCCGGTCCAGCGCCAGCTTGCGCACCACCAGCCGCAACGTCATCACGTTGTCGGCCATGCTCAGCGCCTCGGTGTAGCGCAGGTCGATCTCGTGCTGGCTGGGGCTGTCCTCGTGGAACGAGTACTCCACCGGTATGCCCATGGCCTCCAGCATCCCGATGGTGCGCTTGCGCAGTGGGCTGGCCACATCGGCGGTGGTCAGGTCGAAGTACGAGGCGTTGTCCAGGGGTACCAGCGCCTGTTCGGGGTCGCTGTGGCCGAAGTAGAAGAACTCCACTTCGGGGGCGGTGTAGAACGTGTAGCCCATCTCGGCGGCTCGGGCCAGGTTGCGACGCATGACCGACCGGGGGTCCCCCTCGAACGGGGAACCATCGGGGTTGCGGATATCGCAGAAGATACGACCCGAGGGCTCCTCCGGGTCGGCCCACGGCAACAGCTCGAAGGTGGCGGCGTCGGGCACGGCCAACACGTCGCTCTCCTGCACCCGGGAGAAGCCGTTGATGGCCGAACCGTCGAATTGCAGGCCTTCGTCGAACGCGTCGGTCAGTTCCGCGGGAGAGATGGCCACCGACTTGAGCTGGCCCAACACATCGGTGAACCAGAGCCGGACGAGCCGCACCCCCCTCTCCTCAACCGTCCGAAGCACGTAGTCCTTGTGCGGTTCCATGTGGGCCTACCGGTGTCTCCGGGTGGACGATCGCTGCGGTTCCATGTGGGCCTACCGGTGTCTCCGGGTGAGCAATGCTTGCGGTTCCATGTGGGCCTACCGGTGTTTCCTGGTGGACGATCGCTGCGGTTCCATGTCGGTCCACCGGTGTCCTGGGGGGGATAGTGCTTGCGGTTCCATGGGGATCACCAGAGTGCCCCGTGGTGGGCGGCGTGCGCCAGCCCGTGGTCGGTCGTTCACACGCCCTTCACAAACCGGCAAATCTTCGGAAACTCGTCCGGGCAACAATGAGCCGTGTTCTTGCCGGTTGTGCAAGAGTAGGAGCGGAGAAGGAGGAATTCGCAGTGTCAACTCCCCAGGAAGTCATCTCGTTGGTTGCGTCCGAGGGCGCGGAGTTCGTGGACGTACGGTTCACCGACGTGCCCGGTGTGCAGCACCATTTCTCGATCCCGGCCCATGCGCTGACCGAATCGGTGTTCGAGGACGGCCTCGGATTCGACGGCTCGTCGGTAAGGGGCTTTCAGACGATCGACGCCTCGGACATGGTCCTCATCCCCGATCCCGAGACCGCGTTCATCGATCCGTTCATGGCCAGAAAAACCCTGGTGCTCCTGGCCGACGTGAAGGATCCGGTCACCGGCGAGATGTACGCCAAGGATCCCCGGGGCGTGGTACGCCGTGCGCTGGCCTACATGGCCTCCACCGGCATTGCCGATACCGCCTATTTCGGCCCGGAGGCGGAGTTCTTCATCTTCGACAGCGTGGCCTTCCAGAACCAGCCCGACGTGGCCGGCTATCAGATCCGCTCGGCCGAGGGCATCTTCGAGAGCGGGCGCTCCTCCGTCGACGGCATGCCCAGCCCCGGCCACCGCATCCCCTACAAGACGGGGTACTTCCCGCTGTCGCCGATGGACACCTTCCAGGACCTGCGCTCGGAGATGGTGGTGGCTCTCGAATCGGTGGGCATCTCGATCGAGCTTCAGCACCACGAGGTGGGGACCGCGGGGCAGGCCGAGATCGACATGGTGTTCGACGAGATGCTGGCCATGGCCGACAAGGTCCAGCTCTACAAGTACGTGGTCAAGAACGTGGCCCGTGAACACGGTCACACGGTCACGTTCATGCCCAAGCCCATCTACGGCGACAACGGCTCGGGGATGCACACCCACCAGTCGCTGTGGACCGACGGGGAGAGCCTGATGTACGACGAGCGGGGCTATGCCGGACTGTCCGACCTGGCCCGCTGGTACATCGGTGGTCTGATTCGCCATGCCCCGGCGGTGCTGGCCTTCGCCGCGCCCACCACCAACTCCTACAAGCGACTGGTGCCCGGCTACGAGGCCCCGGTGAACCTGGCCTACTCCCAGCGGAACCGCTCGGCCGCCATCCGCATCCCGCTGATCTCCGACAGTCCCAAGGCCAAGCGCCTGGAGTTCCGCTGCCCCGATCCCAGCGCCAACCCCTATTTGGCGTTCGCGGCCATGCTCATGGCCGGCCTCGACGGTATCCAGAACCAACTGGATCCCGGCGAGCCCCTGGACAAGAACATCTACGACCTGCCCCCGGAGGAGGCCGCCGGCATCCCCACGGTGCCGGGCTCGTTGGAGGAGGCTCTCCGGGCCCTGGAGGACGACCACGAGTTCCTGCTGGCCGGTGACGTTTTCGGCACCGGTCTGGTGGAGTCCTACCTGGAGGTCAAGCGGGAGGAGGCCACCGCGGTCAGCCTGCGCCCCCATCCCATCGAGTTCGAGATGTACTACTCCGTCTGATCCTTTCGACGGACACCAGAACCGATTTCCGGTCGGGTTCGGGCCGCGGTCGGTTCGGCCTCGTTTAGCCTGTTCCGGTGGCCAAGCTGCGAGTGGCCCTGGGCCAGATCAACTCGGTCGTCGGTGATATCGACGGCAACACCGAGCGAATTCTTGCTGCGGCGTCCGCTGCGGAGGAGGCCGGATGTCACGCCGTGGTTTTCCCCGAGCTGGCCATTACCGGCTACCCGCCCGAGGATTTGGTTCTGAAGCGAGGGTTCGTTCGGGACAGTCGCACGGCCATGGAGCGCATCGCGGCCGAATCGGGGTCGTGCGCGGTGGTCGTGGGCTTCGTGGACGATGCCGATGGCACCGACGGCTGCCGCAACGCCGCCGGGGTCGCGGTGGGCGGTCGATTGGTCGGGGTTCACCACAAGCGGGAGCTGCCCAACTACGGGGTGTTCGACGAGCGCCGATACTTCCGCCCCGGCGACGGCGAGCCCGTTCCCCACGAGGTGGCCGGGGTGACCGTCGGCGTTTCCATCTGCGAGGACGCCTGGGTGCCGGGTGGTCCGGTGGGTCGGTTGGCGGCCGCCGGGGCCGAGGTCATTCTCAACCTGAATGCTTCGCCCTACCATGTCGGCAAGCCCGATCAACGTCTGGCCGTCCTCCGTCGGCGGGTGGCCGAGACCGGTCGTCCCATCGTCTACACCAACCTGGTGGGCGGCCAGGACGAGCTGGTGTTCGACGGTGCCTCCCTGGTCATGGCCCCCGACGGCCGTGTCATGGCCCGGGCCCCTTCGTTTCGTGAGCATCTCCTGGTGGCCGAGGTGGAGGTGGCCGACCGAGCGGGGTTTTTGCCACCGCCGCCGATCACCGAGGAGATCAACGCCATCGATCCCGGTCTGGACGAGTTGGGCGAGCAGTACGAGGCCCTGGTGCTGGCCACCCGGGACTACGTGGGCAAGAACGGTTTCACCGATGTGGGCATCGGGTTGTCCGGGGGCATCGACTCCTCGCTGGTGGCGGCCATCGCGGTGGACGCCCTCGGTGCCGACCATGTCCACGGTGTGTTGATGCCTTCCCGGTACTCCAGCGATCATTCGGTGACCGATGCCGAGGCCCTGTGTGGGAACCTGGGAATCGACCACCGGGTGATCCCGGTGGAGCCCGGCCATCGGGCCTTCCTCGACATGCTGGCCCCGTCCTTCGGCGGGCTGGATCCCGATCTGGCCGAGGAGAACGTGCAATCCCGTATCCGGGGGACGCTGCTCATGGCCCTGTCCAACAAGTTCGGCTGGCTCATCCTGACCACCGGCAACAAGAGCGAGAGCGCAGTGGGGTACTCGACTCTCTACGGCGACACCGCCGGGGCCTACGCGGTCATAAAGGATCTCTGGAAGCTTCAGGTGTACGCCTTCGCTCGCCATCGCAACCTACGGGCCGGTCGGGATCTCATTCCCGAAAACGTGCTGGTGAAGCCGCCGTCGGCCGAGCTGCGCCCCGACCAGAGGGATGATCAGAGTCTGCCGCCCTACGAGGAACTCGATCCGTTGCTCGAGGACTACGTGGAGGGCGACCTCACCCCCGACGACCTGTGCCAAAAGGGATACCCGCCGCGGATGGTGGACCGCATCACCGGTCTGGTGGACCGGGCGGAGTACAAGCGCCGCCAGAACCCTCCCGGGGTGCGCATCACCGCCAAGGCGTTCGGTCGGGATCGCCGCCTGCCCATCACCAATCGTTACCGGGGCAAGGGGCGGTGACGGGAAAAGGATATTAATGGTGGATATTGGGGTGGGTCCCGAGGGTGGGTTCTGAGCATGGACATCGAGATGGACTCTGAGATGGATATTGAGCATGGACATTGAGCAGTTGGCCGATGCCTGTGGCGGTCTGGCCTGGATCTCCGAGTGGTTGTTCGAGGTCGAGGGTCGCCTGGCCACCGGTCCGGTCGAGGGGTCGCCCCTGGATGCCGGCTCGCGGACCCTGCTGGCCCGCTCCAGCCGTCGCTACGGCCAGCACGCCCAATGGTGGCGGGCGGCACTGCCCGACTCGTCGGCACTGGCCGGACCGGACCGAATCCGGCCCCCCACCGAGACATGGGCCCGCTTGCGGAACCTGGTCGAGGAGTCGGCCCCGGCCGAGGCGATCGTTGCGCTGCACGGGGTGGCTCTGCCCCAGCTCCTGCGGACACTGGAACGGGTGATGGATCGGTTGTCACCGATCAGCGACGGGGCGGTCATGCGCATCGTCCGGATGGTGCATGCCGATTTGATCGAGGAGCGATCTTCGGTCGAGGAGAGGTCGGAGTCGGAGCGGTCCGAGTCGGAAAGGCTGGTCGGTCGCTCCCCCTCGAGTGGCGTGTCCGGCTCGGGGAGGGCTCGTGCTTTGCTCCCCTCCGCCCTGGAATGCCTGGTAGTCGAGTTCGACTCGGAACTCGATGAAGAAATATGGCCTCCGCGGGTGCCGGATCGACAGTGAAGCGGGTATCCTTGGAGACCAACAATTATCCGTGTCTCTGCCCGGTCAGTGCCGACCGGTTCGACAGCGGCACCGGTGACTTACGGATAATCGGGAGGGTGCAACTGTGCCGAAGGAGCGTGTCGAGCGCGACGACGAGGATCTCGTTCGCCTTTATCTGACTGATATCGGCCAGTATCCGCTGCTCACCAAGGACGATGAGGTGGAACTGGCCCAGGAAATCGAGGAGGGCAACGAAGCACGAGCCCTCCTTGAGCTGGACAAGGCGAGCGGGCCCGGCGGTGCCGACCGCCTCACACCGTCTCGACGACGGCTACTGCGCCGTTCGGTCAAGGTCGGTGAGCAGGCCGAGCGTCGCTTCGTCCAGTCCAATCTTCGCCTGGTGGTTTCGATTGCCAAGAAGTACCAGGCGTCGGGTCTGCCCCTGCTCGATCTGATCCAGGAGGGCAACCTCGGGTTGATGCATGCGGTGGAGAAGTTCGACTGGCGCAAGGGTTTCAAGTTCTCCACCTACGCCACCTGGTGGATCCGCCAGGCCATCACCCGGGGCATAGCCAACACCGGCCGCACCATCCGGTTGCCGGTCCACGCCGGCGATACGCTGGCCCGCCTCCAGAAGGCCCGGGCCAACCTGGAGAAGAAGCTGGGTCGTCCGGCCACCCTGACCGAGCTGGCCGCCGAGGTGGATCTCTCCGAGGACAAGGTCACCGAGGCTCTGCGCTTCGCGGCCGAGCCGTTGTCGTTGAGCGAACCGCTGCGTGAGGACGGCGACGCCGAGCTGGGAGACGTGGTGGAGGACCGCTCCGCCGAGTCGCCCTTCGAGGTGGCGGCCACCGCGCTGTTGCCCGAGGAGATCACCCGGCTGCTCGGCCCGCTGGACGAGCGGGAGAGGGAGATACTCAAGCTCCGCTTCGGACTCGATCGTGGCGAACCCCGAACCCTTGAGGAAGTGGGCGAGCACTTCAACCTCACCCGGGAGCGCATCCGCCAAATCGAGGCCCGGGCCATGTCCAAGCTCCGCCACCCCAGCAGCGACACCGGCGCTCGCGACCTTTTGGCCGTCTGAGGCCCGCCTTCGGTCCGGCCCGGACGGTAACTGTGGCCGACACCGGCGCTCGCGACCTTCTGGCCGTCCGAGGCCCGCGGCCCAACCGATTTCAGCGGAGGTGGACGGGAATCGAACCCGCCGGACGGGGATCGCCCGTCCCACCCGCTTTGAAGGCGGGGGAGCCCACCAGGTACTCGGACACCTCCTGGAGGTGATCCACCCTACTGCCCGGTTCGCCGAGTGGCCCAGGCTCGTTCGCTCGTCCGATCATTAATTAGTGTCCAATCGAATAATTAATATTGCTTATCAATTATTTTTAATGTAGGTTGTTCTCAAGTTCCCCCGGTTTGCTGAAGCGTTCCAATCGCGGAGGTTTTCATGCTGGTGACCTGCTGGTCGACCAAGGGGGGGTCCGGAACGACGGTGGTCGCCGCCCTGGCCGGCTTGTGTGCCGCTCAGGATCGCGACCGACCGGTTCTGCTGGTCGATCTCGGTGGCGACCTGCCCGCGGTGTTCGGCGGTGACGGGACGTCGTCGGGGTTGGGGGAGTGGCTCCGCAGCGATCTCGCCCCCTGCTCGCTCGATCAGGTGCTGGAGGAGCTGACCCCGAATTTGTCGCTGCTTCCCCGGGGTCGGGGGGAGCTGAGCACTCGGCGGGCCGACGAGTTCCTGGAATGGGCGACGACCGGGGCCGCGGTGGCCGGGGCCATCGTGATCGTGGACGCAGGGGTGCTGGGCGGTGACGCCGATTGTTCGGATCGTTGCTCGGGCTCCGGCGAGCTGCGTCGTCGGCTGGCCGCCGGGGCCGACCGGTCGGTGCTGGTCACCCGGGCGTGTTATCTGGCTCTGCGCCGTACGGTCTCGTTGCCGGTGCAGCCCAACGGGGTGGTGCTGGTGGCCGAGTCCGGGCGGGCCTTGACCCGATCCGACTGCGAGCGAGCTACCGGCACACCGGTGCTGGCCACCGTGGCCGTCGATCCCGACATCGCCCGAGCGGTGGACGCGGGGATGCTGAGCACCAGGTTGCCCAAGGGAGCCGTCCGGGCGCTCGGGCGGCTGTTCGAGGAAGTCTGAGATTGGACGAACCATGGTCTGGAGTCGGGGTGGAGGCGGACGGGAGGCCATCGAGCCGTTCCTTCGTGATCCGTCGGTGTCGGAGATCATGGTGAACGGTCCCGGCCCGGTATGGGTGGAGCGCCTCGGTCGGTTGGAGGCCACCGGGACGATCCTGGATGCGGGGACCATCGAACTGCTCATCGAGCAGGTGGTGGCCCCGCTGGGTCGTCGCATCGATCGCAGCTCCCCGATGGTGGACGCCCGCCTCCCCGATGGTTCCCGTCTCAATGCAGTGGTGCCTCCGGTGGCGGTGGACGGTCCCTACGTGACCATCCGTCGGTTCTCCGTCCGGCCCGTTCCGTTGGAGGACTTCGCCCCGGCCGGGGTGGTGGCCGCCCTGCGCTGGGCGGTGGTTGCCCGCTGCAATCTGGTGGTGTCGGGCGGGGCCGGTGCGGGCAAGACCACCTTGTTGAACGCCCTGGCCGAATCCATTGCCTCCGGTGAGCGAGTGGTGACGGTGGAGGACGCCGCCGAGTTGGCCCTGGCCAGCGACCATGTGGTGCGCCTCGAGGCTCGACCGGCCGACAGCGATGGGGTGACTCCGGTGAGCATCCGCCAACTGGTGCGCAATGCCCTGCGCATGAGACCCGATCGCATCATCGTCGGCGAGGTTCGGGGGGCCGAGACGCTGGACATGCTCCAGGCCATGAACACCGGGCACGAGGGTTCGTTGTCCACCTGCCATGCCAACAGCCCGGCCGATGCCATCAGCCGCCTCGAAACCATGGTGCTCCTCGACGGTGGTGCCGTGCCTCTGGCCGCGGTGCGCGAGCAGATCACCGCCGCGGTGGACATGGTGGTCCATGTCTCCCGTCGTTCCGGGGGTCGGCGGCGCATCACCTCGGTGGCGGCGATCGATCGTTCCGACGACCGGAGCGACGGTAGCCGCCCCCGGTTGCAGCCGATAGCCGACGAGCACGGGCTGCGCAGCCTGCCCACGGTGGTGCCCCGGGTTCCCGACGTCGTCGAACCCGATCGGGAATGGCTCGAGCAATGAATCCCCGCCCCGCCGCCCCGTCCGGGCACCGTCGTCGAACCCGATCGGGAATGGCTCGAGCAATGAATCCCCGCCCCGCCGCCCCGTCCGGGCACCGTCGTCGAACCCGATCGGGAATGGCTCGAGCAATGAATCTCGAACAATGAATACGGTCAAGGAGGCTCTGGCTCCGGTTGTCGGACATGTACACGGCATGGCTCTGCGGGCCGGTCTGACCATGACCCCGGCTCAGGTCGGCCGAGGCCTTGTGGCGGTTGCCCTGTTGGGGGCCGGGTTCGGCGCGATCCTGGCGGGGGGTGTGGGTGCGCCCATCGGGGCGGTCGTCCTCACCACGGGGGCCCTGGTGGGGTTGAGAGCCAATCGCCATCGCCGCGACCGGGTGCTCGAGGCCCAGCTTCCCGGTTTTCTCGAGGCTATCGCCCGTGGCCTGCGTACCGGTCTACAACTCGGCCCGGCAACCATTGAGGCCGCTTCCGGCACACCACCCCCTTTGCATGACGAGGTGGCTCCTTTGGCCGCGGAGTTGCGCCGGGGGCTTCGCAGTGCCGACGTGTTCGATCGATGGGCCGCTCGTCGACCCGGCAGCGGTGCCGGTCTGGCCGCGGCGGCGATGGCCTTCGCCGCCACCGCGGGCGGAGCTCGGGCTCGGGCCATCGACGGGTTGGCCTCCACACTGCGGGACCGGGCCGCGTTGGACCTGGAGGCCCGTTCCCTGACGTCGCAGGCTCGGATCTCGGCGATGATGATCTCGGCGCTGCCCGCCGGATTCATGCTCCTCTCCGCCGGCGTGGGCGACACTGCCATGGGCTTTTTGTTCACCACCCGTCTCGGCTTGGTCGTTCTGATCACCGGATTGGGGCTCGATGCCGTCGGGGCGCTGTGGATGCGCCGGATCGTCAACTCCCGGGGTTGAAATGGGTCTCGCCATTGCTCTGGGATTGTTGTCGCGGCGTGGTTGGCGATGGATTGCGCCTTCCCGGGGTTGAAATGGGTCTCGCCATTGCTCTGGGGTTGTTGTGGATGGCGGTCGTGGTGCTGTGGGGATGGCGGGCCCGGCCCCGTCAGGTTCGATCTCTCGGTAAGACGCCTTTGCGATCCCGGTCGTCGAGGACCGTTCCCGCTCTGGGGTTCGTGGTGGCCGCAGTGATTGCTCTGGCCGTTCATCCGCTGCCGGGGGTGGGCCTGGGTGTGCTGGTGTGGGTCGCTCCCCATCGTCGGCGGGCCCGGCAACGCCGTTGGCATCAGGTGGCCATCACCGAGGAGATGCCCGAGGCCGTCGATCTGCTCCGGCTGGCCGTTTCCTCGGGTCTGAATGTTCATCTCGCGGTGGCCGCGGTCGGTGAGCGACTTCACGGTCCGGTGGGGCGGGGCCTGGCCGATGCGGCCCAGCGGGCCCACGCCGGTCTGCGCCTGGCCGATGCTCTGGAACCGATGCCCGACACGGTGGGCGAGGCGGTGCGCCCCCTCACCAGGGTGCTGATCGACGGTGATCGTTACGGCACCGATCTGGAATCCGCGCTGGCCCAGGTGGCCGCCGACAGCCGTTTGTTGCGCCGCCGCCACGCCGAGGAACGGGCTCGGCGACTCCCCCTCCAGCTCCTGCTTCCTCTGGTCGTCTGCATTCTGCCCGCCTTCATTCTTCTCACCCTGGCCCCGGTTATCGCCGAAACCCTGGCTGCCATACGCCAATGACCGGGTTCTTCGCTGGTGATCGTGCGCCCATGATCGGGTTCTTCGCTGGTGGCCATGCCCCCATGATCGGGTTCTTCGCTGGTGGCCATACGCCCATGATCGGGTTCTTCGCTGGTGGCCATACGCCCATGATCGGGTTCTTCGCTGGTGGCCATACGCCCATGATCGGGTTCTTCGCTGGTGGCCATGCCCCCATGATCGGGTTCTTCGTCAGGTTCTTTTCTTCCCCCTCGGTGTTCTTTTCAGACAGGGGTTCCCCGTGATCCTGCTTAGATTGCTGCTGCGCCTCAGCACATGGTCGGTTCGATGTCGCGACGAGCGAGGTCAAACCACCGCCGAGTACGCCCTCGTCCTTCTGGGAGCGGCGGCGGTGGCCATGCTGCTGGTTTCCTGGGTCACCAAAACCAACCGCATCGGCAACCTGCTGGATGCCGTCTTCCGCCACATAAC
Source organism: Acidimicrobiales bacterium (assembly GCA_965115985.1). Lineage (GTDB taxonomy): Bacteria > Actinomycetota > Acidimicrobiia > Acidimicrobiales > Bin134 > Poriferisocius. The sequence goes on along the minus strand of OZ220474.1, from coordinate 1,867,069 downwards.
CGGTCTCGTGAGCTGATCCGAGTCTCGGAATTGACGACCAGTGTCGGTGCTCCAAACCATGATCGGGGTCAGGCTGCGGTTGGGACTGTTTTGGTGCGGTCGGGTCGTGATCGGGGTCAGGCTGCGGTTGGGACTGTTTTGGTGCGGTCGGGTCGTGATCGGGGTCAGGCTGCGGTTGAAACTGCTTTGGTGCTTCCTCTGCTCCTGGCGGCTGTACTGGCGTTGGTGCAGGTGGGGCTGCTGGTGCGTGATTACGTTCTGGTGGTTCACGCCACTCGGGAGGCGGCCCGGGCTGCCGCGGTCACCCCCACGGTCGAGGCGGCCCGAGCCGCGGCGGTGGCCGCGACCGGGTTGGATCCGACTCGGATGCAGGTGGGCATAGAGGGTGGCCGGGTCACCGGTAGCTCGCTTCGGGTCACGGTTCTGTACCATCCCGAGCCGAGGATTCCCATTGTGGGTCGCCTGTTCCCCACCGTGAGCATCGAGGAAAAATTGACGGTTCGGGTGGAATGACGATTGGGCGGGGAACGGTTCGGGTGGAATGACCGCCGGGCGGGAAACGATTCGGGGTGACCGCAAAGTTCGGGGTTATCGCTAGTCTAAGGGTTCGTGGAATTCGGGGTAGCGGTCGCTTCATGGGCGAACTGGGAAGTTCTCACCATCACCGGCGAGATCGACATGGCCACCGCGCCCCGGTTCCGGCAGCGGCTGCGGTCGGTGATCGGTGCCGGGGCCCAGAACGTGGTGATCGATCTTTCCGGCGTGGACTTCATCGATTCCACCGGTCTGGGGGTTCTCATGGGCGCGGCCAAACGGGTCCGGAGCGCCGGGGGGGACATCCGGCTGGTGATGACCGGATCCCGGCTCTCCGATCTCGTCGAGATCACCCGATTGGACCGGGTCCTGGATGTATTCGACTCGGTGGCCGCGGCCACCGGCCACCCCGACTCGTGACCCAGCTCGTGACCCACGACTCCACCGGCTTCGACCTGGAGGTTCCTGCCCGTCCGGAATACCTGTCGTTGGTCCGATCCCTGGTGGCCGAGGCCATCGGCATGGATCCATCCCTGAGCAAGGAGCGCCTCGAGGATCTGAAGGTGGCCGTCTCGGAGGCCGCCACCAACGCCATCGAGGCCCATGCCCGGGCGTGTCGGGACGATTCCATCCAGATTCGCTGCATCCTGACCGCCGACCGCATCGAGGTTCGCGTAACCGATCACGGCTCCGGCTTCTACCCCGAACAGGTTGAAATCCTCCCCGAACCAGACGACCCCACCCGTCTGGATTACGAGCGCGGCCTGGGTCTTTACCTGATGCGGGTACTGACCGACGACGTCGGGATACACAGCAGCCCCACCGGCACCGAGGTTTGCCTGGTCTTTCGGTTGCCCTCCGGTGACTGAGTGAACCGAACTATCACTGGCACTTGTGACTGAGTGAACCGAACCTCGAAACGCTACTTTTGCCGCGATGGCTGACGGGAACCCACTGAGCGATCTGACCTTCTTGGGCAGTTCCAGCCGGTTGGCCCGATTCGTCGGTAGGCCCATCCACCGGTTCGTGGCGGTCGAGGCCGCCGGCGGGGTTCTGATGCTCGTCGCCACCGTGGTCGCCCTGGTCTGGGCCAACTCCCCGTGGCAGGACTCCTATCACGACTTCTGGGCCACCCACGTGGCGTTCTCGGTGGGCGACTACCACTTCGAGCACGAGCTGGAGGAGATCGTTCAGGACGGCCTCATGGCCTTGTTCTTCTTCGTGGTCGGCCTGGAGATCAAACGGGAGGTGGTCAGTGGGCAACTCCGGGATTTGCGGTTCGCCGCGCTGCCCGCGGTGGCTGCTCTCGGTGGCACGTTGGTGCCGGCGCTCGTCTATCTGGCCATCAACGCCGGCGGTCCCGGACAGGACGGCTGGGGCATTCCCATGGCCACCGACATCGCCTTTGCCGTGGGCATCCTCTCCCTTCTGGGTGACCGCATACCCCGCAGGATGAAGGTGTTCCTGCTGACCCTGGCCATCGTGGACGACATTGCCGCAATACTGGTGATCGCCGTCTTCTACAACAAGGATCTGTCGTCCGGTTGGCTGCTGGTCTCGGCCATCATTCTGGCGGTCATTTACCTGCTGCGCAGGCTGCATGTGTGGTATCTCCCGGCCTATCTGGCGATCGGGGTGGCCTTTTGGCTGGCGGTACTGGAGTCCGGGGTTCACGCCACCATCGCCGGGGTCATCCTCGGTTTCATGACCCCGGCCAAACCGCTTCAATCGGAGGCCGAGGCCCGCCGCTGGGCCCGGTGGCTCGAGGACAAGAAGGAGGTTCGGCTGGTCGACGTGCGCCGGGCCGGATTCCACATCCGGGAGTCGCAGCCGGTCAGCCAGCGCATCGAGGAGATGCTCCATCCCATCACCAGCTACATAATCATTCCCATCTTCGCCCTGTCCGCCGCGGGGGTGAAGCTGTCGGGCGACGTGCTCTCCGATTCGGTCTCCTCGCGGGTTACCCTGGGGGTGGTGCTGGGACTGGTCGTGGGCAAGACCGTGGGTATCTCGTTCTTCTCCTGGATCGCGGCCCGCCTGGGGCTGGTGACCATCCCCTCCTCGATGACCGGCCTTCACATGGTGGGGCTGGCCATGGTGGCGGGTATAGGTTTTACCGTGTCGTTGTTCATCTCCGGTCTGGCCTTCGACGATCCCGTCATCCGGGGTGAGGCCAAGATCGGGGTCCTGGTCGGCTCCCTGGTGGCCGCGGTGGCCGGGCTGGGGATTTTGCATCGCACCGAAACCCCCCATGGGGCCTCGGACAAGACTTGAGACGACGCTTGATCCCCCGGTCCGTTTGACAACCGCCGTGCCATAGGCCTTACTTTCTGCCCGTGCCCAACGCCCTTGTGATCGTCGAGTCCCCGGCCAAGGCCAAGACCATCGCGGGCTATCTGGGGAACGACTACGTGGTGGAGTCCTCCATCGGTCACATCCGGGATCTGCCCAGCAGCGCGGCCGAGGTGCCCGAGACCTACCGGGGCGAGTCGTGGGCCCGCCTGGGCATCGACGTCGACAACGATTTCAAACCGTTGTACGTGGTGTCCGCCAACAAGCAGGCCCAGATTCGCAAGCTGAAGAAGCTGCTCAAGGAGGTTGACGAGCTGTATCTCGCCACCGACGAGGACCGCGAGGGGGAGGCCATCGCCTGGCACCTGCTCGAGGTTCTGTCCCCCGGTGGTGGTATCAGCGTGAAGCGCATGGTGTTCCACGAGATCACGCCGAGGGCCATCCGGGCGGCCATCGATTCCCCTCGGGATTTGGATCGCCGTTTGGTGGATGCCCAGGAGGCTCGTCGCCTGCTCGACCGGCTGTACGGCTACGAGGTGTCGCCGGTGCTGTGGAAGAAGGTACTGCCCCGCCTCTCGGCCGGACGGGTGCAGAGCGTGGCCACCCGTATCGTGGTCGAGCGCGAGCGGGAACGCATGGCGTTCACCTCCGCCGACTACTGGAGCCTCGACGCGGTCTTCCGGTTCGATTCCGGCGACCCCCCGACTTTTTCCGCCGAACTCACCGCGGTGGACGGGGCCAAGGTGGCGACCGGCAAGGACTTCACCAGCACCGGGGAGCTCCGCAACCCCGACGACACGGTTCGTCTCGACGAGCAGGCCGCCCGAGATTTGGCCGCGGGGTTGGTCGAGGCCGAGATAGAAGTGCGCAGCGTCGAGGTGAAGCCCTACCGCCGTCGCCCCGCGGCCCCCTTCATGACCTCCACCTTCCAGCAGGAGGCGGGTCGCAAGCTGCGACTGTCGTCCACCGCGGCCATGAGAGCGGCCCAGTCCCTGTACGAGAAGGGCTACATCACCTATATGCGGACCGACAGCACCACCTTGTCGGACACGGCCCTGCGGGCGGCCCGCGAGGCGGTTGCGGAGCGCTTCGGGGCCTCGTACTTGCCCGACCAGCCCCGGAAGTACGCCAAGAAGGTCAAGAACGCCCAGGAGGCCCACGAGGCCATCCGCCCTTCGGGGGACCACTTCCGCTCCCCCGAGGAGGTGCGCACCGAGGTGCCCCAGATGGAGGCTCGGGTCTACGAGTTGATCTGGCGGCGCACGGTGGCTTCCCAGATGACAGATACCACCGGCGAGACCGTCCATGTGGGTATGGGCGGTACCACCGACGATGGTCGGGACGCGGCCTTCTCCGCGTCGGGGACGGTCATCACCCACGAGGGGTTCAGACGGGTGTACACCGAGGACACCGACGAGGAGTCCGACCGGCCGAGCACCGACCGGCCGAGCGCTGAGCGGCCGAGCGCTGAGCGGCCGAGCGCTGAGCGGCCGATGCCCGCGCTGGCGGTCGGCGACCGACTGGGTATCGACGAGCTGGAGCCCTCCGGTCACACCACTCAGCCTCCGGCCCGGTTCACCGAGGCCTCGCTGGTGAAGAAGCTGGAGGAGCTGGGGGTGGGTCGGCCGTCCACCTATGCCACCATCATGAACACCATCGTCGACCGGGGTTACGTATGGAAGAAGGGCGCTGCCCTGGTTCCGTCGTTCACTGCCTTCTCGGTGGTGGGCCTGCTGGAGCAGCACTTTCCCAACCTGGTGGATTACGCCTTCACCGCTCGCATGGAGGACGATCTCGACGGCATCGCGTCGGGTGATCGCCAGGTCGTTCCCTGGCTGAGCCGGTTCTATTTCGGGCCGGCCGAGGGGGAGTCCGACGACCGGTCGGCCTATGGCGTGGCCAAGTACGGATTGCGGGCCGCGGTGTCCGACGGTCTCGGCGACATCGATGCCCGGGCGGTCAACTCGATTCTCATCGGTACCGACGAGAACGACCGGCCGGTGGTGGTCAGGGTCGGTCGCTACGGCCCCTATGTCCAGTGCGGCGAGGATCGGGCCGGTCTGCCCGACGACCTGGCCCCCGACGAGTTGACCGTGGATCGGGCGTTGTCACTCATCGCCGCCCCCTCCAACGACCGCACCCTGGGGGACGACCCCGAGACCGGCTTGGCGGTGGTGGTGCGCACCGGCCGATTCGGCCCCTATGTCCAGGTCGGCGACGACCCCGACCAGGGTGGGGAGAAGCCCAAGCGGGCATCGTTGCTGGCCGGCATGCAGCCGGAGACGGTCACCCTCGATGATGCCCTCAAGGTGCTGTCGTTGCCCCGGGTGGTGGGCACCGATCCGGCCGATGGTGTCGAGGTCGTGGTCCAGAACGGTCGCTACGGCCCCTACCTCAGCAAGGGGAAGGAGAACCGGAGTCTCGAATCCGAGGATCAGCTCTTCACCATCACCCTTGAGCAGTGCCTGGAGCTGCTGGCCCAGCCCCGGCGGCGGCAAGCGGCCAAACCCCCCCTGAAGGAGCTGGGTCCCGACCCGGCCACCGACAAGCCGATGGTGGTGAAGGACGGCCGTTACGGTCCGTACGTGACCGACGGCGAGGTGAACGCCTCGTTGGGTCGGGGAGACTCGGCCGAGTCGCTCACCGTGGAGCGGGCGTCGGAGCTGCTCCAGATCCGCCGTGACAAGGTGGCCGCCGAAGGCGGCAAGCCCGCTGCCCGTCGCAAGTCCACGACCAAGAAGAAAACCACCCGGAAGAAGACCACGCCGGGGTCGGGGACGGCGAAGAAAACAACCGGGAAGAAAACCGCACCGGCGTCGGGGGCGGCGAAGAAAAGACCACCGCCTCGGTCGGGGACGTAGATCCGAAACTAGCCTGAACGACGTGGAGGCGGCTCGGCGTGACATTTGAGGAGTCCTCCACCGCGGTCTCCACCCGGGTCGGTCGGGTCTTCGGTAGCTCCCAGTACTTCAGGCTGTGGGTCGCGCAGGTCCTGTCCTCGGGAGGCGACTGGCTGGCCCTGTTCGCCATCCTCATCATGGCCGGTCGGGTGGGCGGCGGCACTCCCGAGGCCTCGGTCGCCTACGTGATGATCGCCCGGTTCCTGCCCGGGCTGGTATTCGGCTCGGCCGCCGGGGTGCTGGTGGACCGGTGGGATCGCAAGCGAACGATGATGGTGTGCGATCTGGGGCGGGCGGTCACCCTGCTCTGGTTGCCGTTCGTGGATTTCGTCTGGCAGCTCGTGGTGGCCTCGCTGATCCTCGAGGGGTTCGCCCTGCTGTGGGCTCCGGCCAAGGAAGCCTCGGTGCCCAATCTGGTGCCCCGGGAGAAGCTGACCGGGGTCAACTCCCTGTCGTTGGTGGCGGCCTACGGCACGTTCCCGCTGGCGGCGGGGGTGTCCATCGGTCTGGCCGGGCTGGCCTCGGTGATCGGGCGGGTGGAGGCCGTCGACTTCCTGCGCATAGATGCGGAGTCGATGGCGTTCTATATAGATGCCGCCACCTTCGCGGCTTCGGCCGCCATCATCTCCCGGTTGGCTCTGCCCCGGGGCCCCCAGGCCGTCGGGGCCGGTGGCGGGGCCGGCGACGCGGGGTCGGGGGACTCTGCCCGGCTGTGGGCCCCGGAGCAGTTCTTCCGGGATCTGAAGGACGGGTGGAGCTACATGTTCTTGAATCCCACCGTGCGGACGGTGAACGTCGCCCTGGCCGTCGGCCTCATCGGCGGAGGCATGATCGTGCCGCTGGGACCGGTGTTCGCCGAGGACGTGCTGAACGTGGACGGGGGCGACGGGTTTCGGGTTTTCATGGTGGCTCTGGGGATCGGGGTGGCTCTGGGCATCGTCGGGTTGACCGTCAGGCAGCGTCATCTGAACAAGGAGCGGGTTTTTCTGATGGCGGTGTTCGGGTCCGGGGCGTGCTTGTTCGTGGCCACCAGCATGTGGACCCTGTACGGGGCGGCCCTGCTCGTGGGGGGGCTCGGAGTGTGCGCCGGAACGGTCTACGTCCTGGGAATCACCCTGCTCCAGGAGAGCGCCACCGAGGAATTGCGAGTGCGGGTGTTCGCCGGGTTGTTCACCCTGGTGCGCTCATCGGTGATGCTGGCCCTGCTGGTGGGTCCGGCCCTGGCCCTGTTCCTCAACGGTTTGTCCGACAAGTTCTTCGACAAGGATGTGAACATCCTCGGTTTCGACGTGGTCATTCCCGGCGTGCGCCTCACGTTGTGGTTGGCCGCTCTCATCATGGTGGCGGCCGGGTTCCTGACGTTGGCCTCCATGCGTAGGAATCAACCATGACCGGCCGATTGATCGCGTTCGAGGGCGGCGAAGCCACCGGCAAGAGCACCCAGGCCCGCCTGTTGGCCGAGCAATTGGGGGCTCGGTTGATGCAGCCTTCACTGCTGGATGCCACCGCCACTCGCTTGTCGGGGGCCCGGCTGATGTCGTCGTCGCGGTTGGATGCCACCGACGATTGTTTGTCGGTGGAGCGGTCGGGGGCCCGGCTGACCTACGAGCCCGGTGCCACCGAGTTGGGGGCCCGAATCCGCTCCATGGTGCTGGACACGGCCGGCCCGTCGCCGGCACCCCGGGCCGAAGCCCTGCTCATGGCGGCCGACCGGGCCCAGCACGTCGCCGAGGTGATCCGCCCCGCCCTCGATGCCGGGGCTCACGTGGTGACCGACCGCTTCATCGGTTCCTCCTTGGCCTACCAGGGCTTCGGGCGAGGCTTGGGAATCAATGAGATACTGGCTCTGTCCCGGTTCGCCACCGACGGCCTTCGTGCCGATCTGAACCTGTTGCTGAGGGTGCCCGAAGGGGTGGCCCGGGCCCGCCGAGGATCCCGAGCCGACCGTATCGAGGCTGAAGCCGTCGATTTCCACTGCCGAGTCTTCGAGGGGTACCTGACGCTGGCCGAGCAGGATCCCGAACGATGGGTGATGATCGACGGCGACCGACCGGTCGATGAGGTCGCCGAATCGGTGCGCACCGTCGTTCGGGAGCGGCTCGGTGTCTGACCCCTCGGCCCGGATTTCGGCCGACACCCCCCCGACCGGCGTTGCCGATGCCACCGATGACCTTTGGGAGGAGCTGGAGGGCCAGCCTCGGGCCGCCGCTATCCTGGCCGCCGCTGCTCAGCCGGTCCACGCCTACCTGTTCTGCGGACCGCGGGGCACGGGCAAGCGCACCGCCGCCCTGGTGTTCGCCGCCGCGCTGATCGGGAGCGACTCCCGGAGCCGACGGTTGGCCCTGACCGGTCACCATCCCGATGTGTCGGTTCACGAGCCCGAGGGTCGCACCCTTCGGGTGGCCGAAGCCGACGAGATCATCTTCGAGGCATCCCGCAGCCCCATGGAGAGTTCGGTCAAGGTGATCGTCTGCGATCGCTTCCACACCGCGGAGCCCGAAGCGGTGGCCGCCCTGTTGAAGACCATCGAGGAGCCACCGCCCACCGCGGTGATCGTGCTGTTGAGCGAGGAGATCCCTCCGGCTCACACCACCGTGGCCTCCCGGTGCGTCGTCGTCGAGTTCGACCCGGTGTCCGACGACGATTTGCGGCGCATCCTCGGCCGAGAGGGAGTGGATCCCGAAGTGCTGGACGACATCGTGGTCGCGGCGGCCGGGGACGTGAGCCGGGCTCGACTGTTGGCCACCGACGACCGCCTCGGCGCCCGCCGCCAGGCCTGGACCGCCGTACCCACCCGGTTGGACGGCACCGGGGCCACGGTGTCCGTGCTGGTCGACGAGCTGCGGGTGCTCATCGACGAGGCCCAGACCCCGCTGGTCGATCGCCAAAAGGCCGAGTCCGACGAGTTGGCCCGAATAGAGACCGATGTGGGGTCCCAAGGTCAACTGCGCCGGGAACTGGACGCCCGCCACCGCCGGGAACAGCGCTTGTTACGAGCCGACGAGCTGCGCTTCGGCCTGGCCACCCTGGCCGACTGCTACCGCCGGTTCATGGCCGACGATCGCCACGGCCCGGACGCCGTCACCGCCATCGACTCCATCCGCGACACCCACGCCGCCCTGGTGCGAAACCCCAACGAGCCCCTCCTGCTCCAGGCCCTTTTGCTGTCCCTCCCCCAAACCCGAAACTGGTAGCCTGGCCCCCCACGCCCGAGTAGCTCAGTCGGCAGAGCAATTCACTCGTAATGAATAGGTCAGGAGTTCGATTCTCCTCTCGGGCTCCGCGGGATGGCGAAACCCACGGATGATCGCTACGGATCAGCCGTTCAATTCCAAGTTAGTATCTGTAGCTATTAGTTATTTTTAATTATTTATAAGTAATATTTAGTGGTCATCAGGATTCACAGTAGATGTTGTCACCGGTGTCGGTAGACTGGTGGGCATGGAGTTGAAGCCTCTGACCAGGGAGACCCCCGAGCCGGGCGCGTCCTCCGCTGTGGCGGGTGGGGCCGGTTCGGGTGTGCGTGTCGAGTCCCGTGACGATGTTCACGATCCTGTAGGTAACCGTCCGGTGGGTGGGGCCGGTTCGGGTGTGCGTGTCGAGGTGGTGGATGTGGCCGGGTTGGATGATGCCGGTTTGGACTCACGGTTGCGGCTGTTGGGCAGTGCCCGTAATCGTTTGGACGGGTTCTTGGCCGAGGCGGTGGCCGAGAAGAACCGCCGCACCGGTGCGTACGACACGAAGGAGGCTTTGAGGGCCGGGTTGCGCCAGTCGGGTCGCAAGGCTCGACGCATCCTGGAGGACGCCGAGCAACTCGAAGCGTTGCCGACGGCGCGCGATGCGTTGGTGGACAGTCGTATCACCTCCGAGCATGCTCGTATCCTGGGCCGGGCGGCCAAGGCCGGGCCGTTGGACGAAAAGAAGATGGTGGCCGCTGCCGAGGCCGAGTCTCCCGATCAGTTTCGTCGCACGGTGCGCGCCCATCAAGACGAGTTGGTCGGCGACGACGGCACCAAACGACTGGAACGCCAGAGGAACGCCCGCATGGCCACCTTCGGCGAGCAAGAGGACGGCATGTGGTGCCTGTACGCCCTGTTCGATCCGGTCACCGGGCAGCGCATCCGAGCGGCTCTCAACCAGAAAACGGACATGGCCTGGTACGCGACCACCGATCGCGAACGCCTCGACGCCCGTCATCGTCGCGCCGATGCCATCGCCGAGTTGTTGACCCGCACCACCGACAACGCCGACGATGGAACCAGCCGGGAGCGGCCCCAGCCCACCAGCCTGGTCATCGTCGCCGACTACGACACCATCGACCAACAACTCGGCCGACCCCGCCTCTCCGACGGCACCCCACTACCCGCCAAGAAGTTCCGCGAGCTGGCCTGCGACGCCGAGATACTGCCCGGCATCTTCAACGGCGACCTCGAATGCCTGTCGCTGGGCCGCCAACGACACCCCAGCCCCCAACTACGAGCCACGCTCATAGCCCGCGACCAAGGATGCGTAGGCTGTTCCAAACAACCCGAATGGTGCGTCAGCCACCACATCGAACACTGGCACAAAGGCGGACCCACCCAGGCCGACAACCTGGTGCTAGTCTGCCAGGACTGCCACCACAACATCCACCATCAGAACTGGAAAGTCGAAAAACACCCCGACACCCGCCACTACTACCTACGACCACCCTGGCAAAAACCACCCAAACCCACCGGCGACAGTCAACCCCCCAACCACCGGGACGATCGGCCCGTCATGAGATCTCCTCATACACCCAAACCCACCGACAACAACCGACCTCCCAACCCCCTGTCGCTACCGATTCGCCACAACCCCCCAACACCAAACCCAAGATGCTGAACCGATGCTTGATCGGGCCCGTCGCGATCACCGATGGGGTTAGATCCCCCAATTCTAATCTGGAGTAGCTTGATGATTTTCCGGTTTGTGGCCGAACCTTTCCATCGACTCCTCGAAGGCGGCCAGGGTGGAGTAGACCGCTAGTCGGTCGAATTGGCGTTGGATGTGGCGGTCGGTCACGTCGGCGTGAACATCGACCGCCATCTTGGCCAGTCCCACGGCCTCGGTGGGCATCGACATCAGGTGGTGACAGAACGAGTACACCTCGTCCATCAGCGTTTCGGCCGGGTATATGTCATGGACCAGACCGATGGCCCGGGCCTGTTCGGCATCCACCTCCATGGTGGCCATTGCCATCCATTTGGCCCAGCTCGGGCCGATGAGCCGGGTCAGCCTGCTGGTGCCGCCGCTGCCCGCGATGCCCCCCAGTTTGACCTCGGGGAGCGCGAACGATGCCTCCGGAGTGCAGAATCGGAAGTCCACCGAGCCGGCCATCTCCACTCCTGCACCCAGGCATCGGCCCTGGATGGCCATTATCACCGGCTTCTCCACCGCCTCCATCTCGTCGTACAGCAGGTGATGGCTGCGGTAGTCCCGCCGGAAGTTCCACCCCGGGTGGAGGTGCTTGGTCGCGGGATCGCCGGGCCGGTTGCCCGCGGGGCTGGAGATGTCCTGCCCGGCGGTGAAGTAGCGGCCCCGGGCGGTGATCACCAGGCAGCGCAGGTCGTCGCGGTCGCCCAGCGCCAGCACCGCCTCCCACAGCACGGCGGTCATTTCGTGGCTGATGGCGTTCAGCTTGTCGGGCCGGTCGAGGGTGACGGTGATGATGCCGTCGTCGATGGTGACGGCCGCGTTGGGATGGCCGGCGGGAACGTCAGCCATGGGACAAGGCCCTGGGCATTCTGGGCAGTTCCGCGCGGGCGAAAGGGTACCGGCTAAGCGGCCTCGCGCAGGCGGGTGGTGCGATGCACCGGGTCGGTGTCGATCTTGGGGATCACGTGCTTACCCAAAAGGTCGATGGTCCTGAGGTCGTCGGCTCGTTCGCTGGAGCCCATGCCGAACACCAGTTGGTCGGCTCCGGCGTCGACCCACTCCTGACAGGCCTTCAGCGCCTGGTCGGGGTCGCCCATGACGTTGCCCGGCTGACCGACCCCCTGCCACAGCTCCTCGGCACTGGGCATGGGAATGGTCTGGGGCCAGGCCGGCACCCAGTCGGGTCGAGGAAAGGTGTCGTGGTAGCGGAACACGTTGGACTGGAGATAGGTCATCGACGACCGCAGCGCATGATCCACCGCACCCTGGGTAGTGTCGGCCACGAATGCACCGGTGGTCACCATGATGTTGTCGTTGACGAACGCCCCCACCGGCTCGGCGTTGACGATTTCCTTCTTGTACGCCTCCAGCACCGGGGCCAACTCGTCGATGGCTCCCACCGAGAACCCGAGCACCCCCAGCCCCTTGCGGGCGGCCATGGCGTAGCTGGTGGTGTTGCCCGCGGCGTACCACATGGCCGGATGGCCCTTTCCCCACGGCTTGGGCAGCACCTTGCGGGGGGGCAGCGACCAGAACTTGCCGTCGTAGCCCTCGTAGGTGTCCTGGGTCCACATCTTGGCGAACTCGCCGATCACGTCCTCCCAGATCTCCTTGGTGTGGGAGGTGTCGGTGATGCCCTCCCGATGCAGGAATCCCAGGATCTCGTGGCTGCCGGCCCCCCGGCCGGTACCGAACTCGAACCGACCCTCGGACAGGTGGTCGAGCATGGCCACCCGTTCGGCCACCTTGGCCGGGTGGTTCACCTGGGGCAACGGGTTGAAGATGCCCGACCCGATGTGGATGCGCTCGGTGGCGCAGGCCAGGTACCCGGCGATGGCGTCGTTGGCCGACATGTGGGAGTACTCGTCGAGGAAGTGGTGCTCGGGCAGCCACACGTACTTGAATCCGGCCCGGTCGGCCGCGAGCACCAGCTCCAGTTCCTCCATGAACGCCTTGTGCTCGGCATCGGGGTCGTTCTCCCGGCGATGCTGGGGTACGTATCCCTGGATGAACAGCCCAAACTCCATATCGGTCTCTCCATTGGTAGCGGTCGGCTGGTACTTCCTAGCATCTCGCTCGCCTCAGGGTCTAGAAGTGGCAGCGAATAGGCTTCTCGCTCGTGCCTCCCATACAAGTCGATGGCGTGCCCGAACCCGTCGGGTTGGATGGCAGCGAATAGGCTTCTCGCTCGTGCCTCCCATCCGGCCCGAGCAACCTCCCACCCCGGCCCGCGACGCTTTCGCCATCCATCGGGCCCCGGTGGACGGGGATCTGTCGCTGGCCTACATCCGTGAGGGAGTCGGTGGCTACCCCCTGGTGCTGGTCCACGGGTATCCCGAGACCAAGCGCATCTGGTGGCGCAACATCATCCCGCTGGCCGAGGCGGGTTACGAGGTGATCGTGCCCGATCTTCGGGGCTACGGCGACTCCGATCTGTCCGCCGACGACCAGTACGACCTGGTGCTGTACTCCCGGGACGTCCATACCCTGGTCCACGACGTGCTCGGCCACGACCGGGTCGGCCTTTTGGGTGGTGATGTGGGGGGCGCGGTGATCGTGGACATGGCCAACCGTTGGCCGGAGTTCGTGGAGCGGATGGTCTTCTTCAACACCGTGGCTCCCTTCATCGTCGATCGGGTGGACTGGTACACCGAGCGGGGCCTGTCGCTGAACCCACTGCCCCACGGTCCCACCGGCGACTATCGCATCCGCCAGGGCCGCGATCCTCATGTCCTGCGAGCCGAGCTGGACACCCCCGACCGCCGCCGCCGCTACGTGCGGGATTTCTACGAGCATCGGTTGCTGGCCTCCCAGTACTCCTTCGAGGAGGACGACTACGACTTCATGACCGAGCCGTTCTCCGACCTGGAGAGGCTGGCCGCGGGTTGGTCGGTGTACCAGCTCGAGTACGGCCGACCCATGAGCGAGCCTCCCATGATGGGCACCCAGGTGCAGGCCCCCACGCTCGTCCTCTACGGTCCAGACGACCAGATCGTGCCCTCGGACTTCCCCAAGCGCTGCGAGATCGCCTTCGCCAACCGGGTGGGGCCTCTGGTGGTTCCCGAGTGCGGCCACTTCCTCCAGTGGGAGCGGGCCGACGTGTTCAACCAGGTGGTCGAGTACTTCTTCTCCGACCGGCGCGGGGGTCGGTGCTGATGGGTCTCCATGGGTTCGTCCACCTACTGGCGTGAGGATTGTGGTTGATGGGTACTAACGAGTTCGCCGGACGGGTTAGGGGGCGGTACTGATGCATCTCAACGAGTTCGCTTACTGGCGTGGGGGGCGGTACTGATGCATCTCAACGAGTTCGCCGAGACCGCCGAGCCGCTGGACATGGCGGCCACCGCCGAGTTCGAGAGCCTGTGTGCCAGCGCGGCCGACCTGGGCATCGCCCACGGGTCGGACGTCTCGTACGTGTCCCGCAACATCGTGGTTCGTCACCAGCGGTTCCACTTCCTGGAGTGGGGTCGCCCCGATGCCCCCACCGTGCTGCTGCTGCACGGCGGCAACCAGTCGGCCCACTCCTGGGACCTGGTCAGCCTGGCGCTGGCCGACCGCTATCACATTCTGGCCCTCGACCAGCGGGGTCACGGCGACAGCGAGTGGGCCCGTGACGCCGACTACTCCTCGGGGGCCATGGCTGCCGACGCCGCCGCCTTCTGCGCCGCGCTGGGAGCGACCGATCCCGTCATCATGGGCCACTCCATGGGCGGCATGAACACCATGCGGCTCACTCTCGATCATTCCGACCTGGCTCGGGCCATCGTGATCGTGGACGTCGGGCCCGAGATATCCGAGGTGGGCACCCAGGTGATCCGCACGTTCGTCACCGAGAACCGGGAGTTCAAGGATCTGGACGACTTCGTGGCCGCCGTGCAGAAGTACGACCCCTATCGCAGCCGGGAGCACATAGAGCGAACGGTCAAGTACAACCTGCTCCGACGGGTGGACGGCACCTTCATCTCCAAGGTGGACCACGGCCCCCGACTGGTCTCCGGTGCCGAGCACCGCCGGGCCGGGGATCGCTTCACTCTGGACGACGCCGCTCGCATCACCCAGCCGGTGTTGCTGGTGCGGGGGGCCGATTCCTGGGTGCTAACCGCCGAAGCGGCCGGGCGGTTTGCCGATGCCCTGCCCAACGGTACGCTGGTGACCGTGCCCGAGTGCAGCCACAACGTCCACGGCCAGAACACCCCGGGCTTTCTGGCCGCGGTGGAGCCGTTCCTGGCCGACCTCCCGCCATGGCGGCCGGCCTGAGCGGCGAGAGGGACACAGCGAGGGCGGTCGGAGCCGGTATGAGCGGCGAGAGGGACACAGCGAGGGCGGTCGGAGCCGGTATGAGCGGCGAGAGGGACACAGCGAGGGCGGCTTGGGCCGACCCGAACCGCGAGCTGGCATGCCCGGCATGAGTGGCGAGAGGAACACCGCGAGGGCGGCTTGGGCCGACTGGTGCGACCTCTTGAGGGATCTCGGCGATCGGGTACTGGAGCCGCCCTTTCCCACCGGCGACGATGCCGGGTTGGAGATGCTCGAGCATCTGGCCGACAACGTGGTGGGGTTCTGTGGCTGGGAGGTGCTCCATGCCGACCCCACCCGACCGCAGTTCAGCCGCCAGAACGATCTGATCGTCCAGTGGGGCGGCCCCAATGCCGACAACGTGTACCGTCACGCCCGAATCGAGCCCGGTCGTCGTTACCGGATCCGGGGGAACATGCACGGCTGCGACGATTTCATCCTGGCGCTGCGGGCCGGGTTCATGCACAACGACGTCTGGGGTACCAAGGCCACGGTGTCGGCTTCCGATCTCGGGGTCGGCCGCCACGACGATTTCGAGATCATGCTGGGTGGAGACGAGCCCGAAGCCATGGCCATCCCCGATGGGGTGCTGTCGGCCTCGATCCGGGAGTACTACTTCGATTGGACCGCCGACGAGCCCGCCTTCTTCACCATCGAGTGCCTCGACCCCGAACCCGCTCCCGTGCTGGACGGCCCGACGTTCGCCAACCGGGTGCGCCGAGCGATGATGCAAATGACCGACTCCATCGAACGGTGGAACGCATACATGGAGATCAACCGGGCCGAGCGCATCGACAACAGCTTCACCAACCGCACCCTGGAGGTGTCCAAGGGCCTGTCCATGGCCCGCTACGAGTTCTGCTTCTGGAACCTCGAACCCGACCAGGCCCTCGTCGTCACCGCCGAGGTGCCCGAGGCTCGCTACTGGGGAGCTCAGCTCTACATGATGGGCACCTTCGAGCTGGTGGACCCCTACGGTCGCATCTCCTGTCGCAATCAGACCCAGACCACCGTCTCCTCCGACGACAAGGTGCGCTACGTGGTGTGCGGCACCGACCCCGGCACCGCCAACTGGCTGGACACCGCCGGTCGCCCCGAAGGACTGTGTACCCTGCGCTGGTTCTGGCCCACCGGCGACCGGGCCATGACCCCCACCACCGAACTGGTCGCCCTCGAGGACGTGGCCGCCGCCCTACCCCCCGACCATCCCACCGTCACCCCCGATGCCCGAGCCACCGACCTGGCCACCCGCCAATCCCACCTCCGCCACCGATTCAGAACCTGACTGTTTCTTCAGCTTTGGCGCTGACAGCCATTATGGCCGACTCGTTGTGATCACTCGGCGGAGTTCATTGCTCCCCTCTCTAGTTATGTAAAGCTAGAAGAGAGAAAGAAGCACTGACCAGGTGGTATACTAGGATCCACAGGGTGGTGGTACCAGGATGTAGGTTGTAGAGCACACCCTCTGTCACACTCTCCTGGTACGGTACGTCCATGGTACATAGGCCACCGGACAAGCACTTCCGCAAGGGATTGAGTTTTGCAGATCTGTTCAAGATATTTCACAACAACTATACCATCGAAGGATGGTTTGTCATTGAGCGTTCACTCGCTTTATATAAAGCCTAATTAGGAGCCCATTATGTCACGCAGTGACCTTCCCTTTGGTAGCGAATTTTCCCCGGCCCAGATTGACCTAGTAGCACTTTTGGAACTGGCTCACCATTATAGAAATGACTGGGTAGCTTTCGAGAAATCTGTACGTGACCGCTTTTTTGCTGGAAACGAAACCTCTGATGACAACAAGAGGAAACTTGCAAACAACACCAAACTATCCATGCGTGCCTATGGCTTAATTGGCGAGGATGATGCATCTCTAACTGATATCGGTCAGAAGTTATATGAACTTTGCCATGACAAAGCTATCCTCTACGAAGTGTTTGGTCGTCACCTACTCCTACATTGTCAGGGGATGAATTTTGTCCAGTGTGTGCTTGATATGCATGCCGCAGGTGAAGTGATAAATCTCAACAGTCTTCGACACTGGCTTGGTGAACGTGGAATTGTTGTTCCGCGCGGTGGAAAGCACATGAGCACCTTGCGTTTATGGCTTGAAAAGACTGGAGTTTTTGTTTCAGACTACCGTGTAGATCAGGTTCGTATCCGAGAAATTCTTGGTATAGGTATCGAACAGTTTGACGAGCTTGCTATTTTTTCGCTTGAACAGCGTATTTATCTTAAAACTCTAGCTAATGTTGATGACAGCGGTCCACATCTTTCAAACGATATTGAACGTCTTGCCACTACTACCTATGGCACCAAATTTAATGAAAAGAATCTACCTAAACAGGTTTTATATCCACTACGAGCTGCTGGGTATATTGAACTCGAAAAAAGCACAGAAGGTCGTGGTGCCAAACCTTTTTGGGTGACAGCTACTAGCAAACTATTAACCGATATTGCTGAACCTCTGATTAAGCAGATTGAGCAGCAGACACGGGCTGAACTTCGGCCATTACTACGTAAGTCCCTCAAAGATATCCGTGAAGAGGTTAAATATGGAAGCAAACACATTCGTGGCCTTGCACTTGAAGCACTTGCTTTCAAACTTATGCGTCTCATAGACCTAAGTTATGTAGGAACTCGTCTTCGAGGTACTGCTACCGGTGGAGCCGAAGTAGACCTTGTTTTTGAAGCCAAACGCCTTGTTTTTTCGCGCTGGCAGATTCAGTGTAAGAATACCGCTCGTGTGTCACTTGACGATGTTGCTAAAGAAGTAGGATTGACTCATTTTTTAAAGAGCAATGTTATTGTCATTGTTTCGACTGGTAATATTAGTAGGGAAGCTCGGCGGTATGCCGACAAAATAATGGTCGATTCTAATCTTTGTATTATTGTGATAAATGGTAGCGACCTTGATAATATTGAAGATCGGCCTGCAACCATATGTGATGTGCTAAACCGTGAAGCTTATCATGCTATGGATCTAAAAAGGCTAGAGTTATAGGAGACTATAAGTGCTAAATAAACAACTACCGTTTTTTGAAATCTTTTATGAAACTACGCTTGGACAAATCGTTCATGGAGACTGTCTCGATGTGCTCTCTGACTATGACAGCGGATCTGTACAGCTTATCATGACTAGTCCACCGTTCGGTTTAGTCCGTAAAAAAGATTATGGTAATGTCGATGCCGATGAATATACCGATTGGTTTCAACCTTTTGCTTCTGAATTTTATCGTGTTCTCAAGGATAATGGCAGCTTAGTTATTGATATTGGAGGTGCATGGAACAAAGGGTATCCTACCCGCAACCTTTATCACTTTAAGCTGCTTATAATGATGTGTGAGGAGTTTGGCTTTCACCTAGCACAGGATTTTTACTGGTGGAATCCTTCAAAGTTACCTACACCTGCTGAGTGGGTTACAGTGCGCAGAGTACGTGTTAAAGATGCTATCAATACAGTCTGGTGGTTGTCCAAAACACCTTGGCCTATGGCTAGTAACCGGCGTGTCCTTCAACCCTATAGCTCAAGTATGCAGGAGCTATTATCTAAGGGATACCGTGCTAAAAAGCGCCCTTCTGGCCATGACATTAGTGAGAAGTTTAGCATCGATAATGGTGCAGCTATTCCGCCCAATCTTATAGCAATTCCAAATACCGAGAGTAATAGCTCCTATTTGCGGTATTGCAAAGAGAAGGGCTTCAAACCACACCCAGCTCGCTACCCTGCTGAGTTACCTGAGTATTTCATACGAATGCTTACTGAACGTGGCGATCTAGTGATTGACCCTTTTGCAGGGAGCTGTGTTACCGGAGAGGTTTGTGAGCGTACTGAACGACGTTGGATATGTATTGAAATGCTAAAGGATTACTGTGAAGCTGCCTTAGGTCGCTTTGTCTCTGATCCACAGCAGACTGCCAAGCCTGCGACCAATCCGGATGATCCATCTAACTACTACAGAGTACCCCGGCCTGGCATTCTGTGGAATGGCAACACCGATCCTCAGCTACCTGAGGATGGAGGTAAAAAACGTCGATCATAGCCATAAAAGCTTTGACAGGATGGTAAGTTTACTTTGAACTGAAGTAAGTAGAATCCATTTCTTGATGCATCCTAATCTACCAAAATTCGGTACGATAGGATATAATAAGTTTGAGCAGTTTTTGGGCTATTTGTGTCAAGTCACGGGGCAACTTACCAGGTCTAAGGGCTGGGCCCCATATCATGGGCGTATTAGGTCACCGTCATCGGTTTGGAGGGTTTCGCCGGTGATGTATTGGCTGGCGTCCGACAGGAGGAATTCGATTACCGGGGCGATGTCGGTTGTCGGGTCACCGTCGCGGCCCAGGGGGTGGTTGTCGAACAGGGCCTGGTAGGCCGCCGCTCGGTCGGGGTCGTCGTCGGGCGGGGCTCGGTGGGCCACCGATGCCGGGTTCACGCAGTTCACGGTTATGCCGTCGCGGCCCCACTCCCGGGCCGCGGTGCGGGTCAGTGATCGGATGACTTCCTTTACGGTCGCATCTCCTGTCGCAATCAGACCCAGACCACCGTCTCCTCCGACGACAAGGTGCGCTACGTGGTGTGCGGCACCGACCCCGGTACCGCCAACTGGCTGGACACCGCCGGCCGTCCCGAAGGACTGTGTACCCTGCGCTGGTTCTGGCCCACCGGCGACCGGGCCATGACCCCCACCACCGAGTTGGTCGCCCTCGAGGACGTGGCCGCCGCCCTACCCGCCGACCATCCCACCGTCACCCTCGATGCCCGAGCCACCGACCTGGCCACCCGCCAATCCCACCTCCGCCACCGATTCAGAACCTGATTGGTCGTCTCTGCGCTTGCCCTGAGCCCAGGCCATCTCCGGTTGATGCCGGTTGCATACTATCCAAGCCGATATTCTCACAAAGTAGTCTCGATCACATTTCAACTAATTATTCATCTAGTCAGTCACTAAAAGTTGCCAACGTTTGTGTTAGTATTTTGAGATCCATATAAACAGATATATTACCACTAATTTCTTTACCACTTTGACACATCTCACCCCAAAATTCGCCACTACCATCAGCAAAAAATTCTATTTCCAGATCCCAACCATTACAATGCCATTCAAACTGGACTCCACCTTCAGGAGTCGGTAACATATTGGGGGCTGGAACAGTGACTGGCATGAAGTCAGTAAGACTTCGAGTACAGGCTGAAACTGCATCCGGAGTAGGAGCAAGGGTTGGGATATCTCCCCAACGATCGGTTAGTTTTTCAAGATCATCCAAACGCTCCACAACTGGACGCAACCACACGGGGTGTTTGGTATCGGTCATTTTGTTCAGCTCCATTGCTTGCGATTGGGAAGCCTATGTCAGGGGCGCATTAGGCCGCCGCCGTCGACCTGGAGGGTTTCGCCGGTGATGTATTGGCTGGCGTCCGACAGGAGGAATTCGATCACCGGGGCGATGTCGGTTGTCGGGTCGCCGTCGCGGCCCAGGGGGTGGTTGTCGAACAGGGCCTGGTAGGCCGCCGCCCGGTCGGGGTCGTCGTCGGGCGGGGCTCGGTGGGCCACCGATGCCGGGTTCACGCAGTTCACGGTTATGCCGTCGCGGCCCCACTCCCGGGCCGCGGTGCGGGTCAGTGATCGGATGGCCTCCTTGGCCGCCCCGTAGGGTCCGTAGCCCGGCCCACCGGTGAGCCCCATCGTGGTGCCGAAGGTGATGATGCGACCCCGGCCCTTGGCGGCCATATGGGGATGTACCGCTTGCATGAACCACAGCGTGCCCTTGGGGCCGGTGTCGAACAACAGATCCATGTCCGACTCGTCCACCTCCAGCAGCGACATGGTCGGACGGAACGACTGGGCGTTGGCCACCAATCCGTCCACCGTGCCCCACCGCTCCACCGTTCGGTCCACCACCTCGACCGCGTGGGCCCGATCGCCCACCGAGCCGGCCACCGCCAGCACGTCGCCGCCCCGCTCCCGCAACCGGGCCGCGGCGGCCTCGATCCGCTCGGGCTTGCGGCTGGTCACCGTCACCCTTGCTCCCCGGCTCACCAGGTACTCGGCGATCCCTCGGCCTATTCCCTTGGAAGCTCCGGTAACGATGACGACCCGACCCTCAAGCATCACCCGAGCGTAGTGTTTCAGATGTGCAACCGTGCTCGCCCCCAACCCATCGACCACGGCGGGCAGGGGCGGTGTATGCACTTGGAGCGGGCGCTCATGTCGGCGACGCATCGACCACGGCGGGCAGGGGCGGTGTTGTGATGTCGGTCGGCGGCTCGGTGCCGTGGGTGTAGGTTATGGATGCGCAGGTTATGGGTTGGTGTCCTGATGATCGGCCCGGTTGGGTGGCGGCAATCAATCGAGGCGACGCCGGGCGGGTGGTCGACGAGGCTCTTCGTCCGTTCGATCCCGATCTGTTGATGGCCGAGGCCCTGGTTCGTCAGGGCCGGGCCCCCGACGACCGAGCGGCACTGGGCGATGACAATTTCGTGGAGCCGCTGACCCTGTTCTGTCACGGGCTGGGGCATGACGCCGACCTCACCGTCATGGGTCGGTGGATGTCGCGGCGCATGATCCTGCGCCTGCTCGAGGTCCGCATCCAGCTCACCGACTATCTGACCGCCGACCCCGCCACCCTGGACGAACCCCTGGACGAGCCCATCTTCGTGATCGGCGCGCCCCGCACCGGCACCACCGTCATGCACGGCCTGTTGGCCCAGGATCCCGCCCACCGGGCCCCCGAGGGGTGGGAGCTGCTGCGTCCGGTGCCTCCGCCCCATCCCGATCCCGACATCCGGGCCGCCGATCCTCGCATCGCCCTGGCCGGGGCCGAGCTGACGATGCCCCAGGCGGTGGCCGGCGGGCTGCGGGCCATTCACGAATACTCCGGTCGCATGTACAAGGAGTGTCTGTCGGCCATGTCGCTCGAGTTCCGCTCCGAGGAGATGGTCAGCCGCACCAGCGTGCCCGGCTACCAGGCCTGGCTGGACACCGCCGATCTTCGACCCGCCTACCGGACCTACCGCCGGGTGCTCCAGGTGTTGCAGCGGAGGACGCCCACCCGCCGGTGGGTGCTCAAGTCGCCCGCCCATCTCCAGGGACTGCCCGCGCTGCTGGAGGTGTTCGACGACGCCCGTTTCGTCATCACCCATCGCGATCCCACCGCCATCCTGGCATCGGTCACCAGCCTCATCGCCACCATGCGCTGGGCCCACTCCGACCGGGTGGACTTCGCGGCCATCGGTCGTTACCACCTGGATCTCTATGGTCGGAGCCTGAACGATCTCATCGACCTGATGGACTCCGGTCGTCTGCCCGCCGACCGCACCGCCCAGGTTCCCCATCACCTGGTCACCACCGACAAGGTGGCCGCCGCTCGCTCGGTGTACGAGCAGCTCGGGATGGAACTGACCCCCGAGACCGAGGCCGCAATGGCTGCTCATGCGGCAGCCACCCCACCCGGCAAGCAGGGCGAGCATCGTTATCGGTTCGGGGATCTGGGACTCACCCGAGCCGAGGTTCGAGCCCGATTCGCCCGCTACATCGAACGCTTCGACGTCCCGGTGGCCGATGATGACCGAGGGTGAGCCTGCGAGTCCTCGGTCTCCCGGAGATGATGACAGCAGCGCTAATGCTCCCCGCACGGGTGAGCATCCAAAAACGGCATCGGCCTACCGGTTGGCCGAGTTGCTGGACGATCTCCCCCATCCCGACGACTTCGGTCCCGAGGCCTACGAGCTGGTGGAACGTACCCGTGACCTGGTGGCCGCGGTGGCCGCCAACGATGCCGACCCACCCACCCGGGCAGAGATCGCCGCGGCCCTGGCCGCCATGACCGAGCGGTTGCGAGCCGCCGCCCGCCGGCCCCACATCGTGGTGGCCCGCGACCACGAGGGCACCATCTACAACCTCACCCAGGCCGGCTCGGGCCGGCTCAACCCTCAGGCTCCCCGGCTGATCTTCGATCCGGTACCACCGCGGCCGTCCGACACCGAGCCCCGCCCGGTGGAGATGCGGGCCGTCGTCACCCTCAACGAGGCCCACTCCGGCCCACCCCATCGGGCCCACGGCGGGGTGGTGGCCGCCATCCTGGACGAGGTCCTGGGTACTGCGGCCACCCGAGCGGGTGCCACCGGCCTTACCGCCGGGATCAACATCCGTTACCGGGCCGGTACCCCCCTGCACACTCTCCTGGAGGTCACCGCCCGCTACTCCCGCACCGAGGGGCGCAAGCACATCGCCACCGGCGAACTCCGAGCCGGCGACACTATTTGCGCCACCGCCGAGGCGATTTTCATCACCGAGCCCGCAAGTTAGATCTGGTGTTGGGTTTTCATTGCTGGGTCCGCGATGTAGGCCCAGGGCGGGGTTTTCACCACCGAGCCCGCAAGTTAGGCCTGGTGGGGGGATCGCCGAGTCCGCGACGTGGGCCCGATGTGTGGGTTTTCGTCGCCGAGCCCTCAACGTGGTCTGAGCACATCGACAGGCTGCCGTGGCCGCGGGTGTCCATATTCAACATTCAACGCCCCGGTACTCAACATGGTTGACTATCGCCATGGTTGACGACATTCAACGCCCCGGTACTCAACATGGTTGACGACATTCAACGCCCCGGTACTCAATGGAGTTGCCCCGGTTTGGTGGACATCTGATTATGGGGGATCGGTCCCTGGGGAAGGAGGCCCGTATGGGTCGTGTGTCGAAGTATCCGCCCGGGTTTCGTCGTGAGGCTGTGGCGTTGGCGGTGTCGTCGGGTCGCTCTGTTGCGGGGGTGGCCCGGTCGTTGGGGATCAGCGAGGGAACGCTGTGGAATTGGGTCAAGGCCGATCGTGAGCAGCGCGAGCGAGCGGCCGATCCCGAGGCGTTGAGCGTGTCCGAGCGCGAGGAGTTGAAAAGGTTGCGCAGACGGGTGGCCCAGCAGGAGATCGATCTGGAGATCCTGGGGAAGGCGGCCGCGTATTTCGCGAGGAGGGACGAACCGGTGATCGGCTACCGGTTCGTCTCAGATCACCGAGCCGAGTACCGGGTCACCGATTTGTGCCGCGTCGCCGGGGTGTGCCGCTCGGGGTTCTACGCCTGGGCCAAAAGACGCCCCTCCAAGCGTGAGACCTCCGACACCGAGCTTTTGGTCGAGATCCGCGAGATCCACCAGACCTCGAGACGCACCTACGGCTCCCCGAGGGTCCACGAGCAGCTCCGCCACCGCGGCCGCCGCGTGGGCCGCAACCGGGTGGCCCGCCTGATGCGAGCGAACCGGCTGGTGGGGGCGTGTTCCCCCCGTCGCCGCCACGATCCCGGCACCAAAACGGTGCCCGCCGCCGATCTTTTGGACCGGGACTTCACCGCCGAGGCTCCCGACCGCAAATGGGTGGCCGACATAGGCTCGTTCGGTTGCGCCGACACCAAAGTCCACCTGGCGGGAATCCTGGACCTCTGCGACCGCAGCCTGGTGGGCTGGTCCATCGCCGAGCACCAAACCACCGAATTGGTCGTCGATGCCTTGGCCATGGCCATCGCCCGCCGCCGACCCGGCGCCGGGCTGGTGCACCACAGCGACCACGGAACCCAATACACCTCCATGGCGTTCGGCGACCGCCTCGCCCAGGACGGCCTCGTCGGCTCCTGGGGAACCGTTGGAGATTGCTACGACAACGCCGCCATGGAATCGTTCTGGGCCACCCTCAAAAAAGAAATCCGCCACATCCACGGCCCCTGGGAACACCTCCACCACACACGACTACGAACCATCCTGTTCGACTACATCGAGGTGTTCCACAACCGCCAACGCCACCACAGCTCACTGGGCCACCGCACCCCCGCCCAGATCTACACCCACCACCAAGCCGCATGAACACCACTACAATCCAGCAAAACAACCTGTCCACCAAACCGGGGGAACTCCACAACATGGTTGACGTCGCTCCGCCGGACGAGGCCGAGATCCTGGGTACCGCGGTCACCGCCTCGGGCTTGGCCGCCGCCGCCCCGGTGAGGATCCCCGTCCAGCGCTACGTCTCGCCGGAGTTCGCCGACCTGGAATATCAGCGGATGTGGCCCAGGGTGTGGCACGTGGCCTGCACGGTGGATCACGTCGCCAACCCCGGCGACTGGTTCGAGCACAAGCTGGGCAAGTACTCGATCCTGTTGGTGCGGGGGGCGGACGGCGTGCTGCGGGGATTCCAGAACGCCTGTCGTCACCGGGGCAACCCCATCGGCCAGGGCTCGGGTACCGGCATCACCGAATTGCGCTGTCCCTACCACCGATGGGCCTGGGACCTAACCGGACGGCTCCGGGAGATCCCCTCACGGCGAGGGTTCGGCCCGGTGAGCAACGACGATCTGCCGCTGGTTCCGGTGAGGGTGGACACCTGGGCCCGCCTGGTGTTCGTGAACCTGGATCTCGACGCCGAGCCCCTGGCCCACTGGCTCGAGGGCATTCCTGACGACATCGCCTGGGCCAACCTGGACGAGTTCCGGGGCACCTACTCCACCGTCACCCCGGTGAACTGCAACTGGAAGGTGGTCAACGAGGGGTTTTCCGAGACCTACCACGTGCAGGGCCTCCACAGGGAGATGTTGGGCAGCATCGACGACGTCAACTCTTCCCAACGCATCTGGGATCGTCACGCAGTGTCCTACCAACCCTACGGCGTGCCCAGCCCTCGCCTGGGCCGCAACGTGGATGCCCAGACGGTGTGGGACTCCTTCGTCGTCACCCAGGGGGGCCGTATGGGGCCGGACCACACCGAGCCTTGTCCCGTGCCGGAAATCCCCGATGGTCTGACTCTCCAGGACGTGATCGCCCAGAGGATCAGGGACCATCAGGCCACCTTGGGAGTGGACCTGTCGGGCTATGACACCGTCCGGATCACCCATCTCAGCCAGTACAACCTGTTTCCCAACACCACCATTTTGATCAGTGCCGATCTGTTCACCGTGCTCACGGCCCGGCCCGGCCCCAGCCCCGACGAGGGCGAGTTGGCCACCATCCATCTGAGCCGGATGCCGTCGGTGGATGCCCCGGCCTCGTCGCCGGTTCACGTCACCGTCCCCATGGACCAGGCCGACTTCGGGTTCGTGCTCAACCAGGACTTCAGCGTGATCCGCACCATGCAGTCCGGTCTGCACCAGCCCGGCTTCACCCATGTCTGGTTGTCGGGCGAGGAGTGCCGCATCATCAACATGCACCGCCACCTGGAGCACTATCTGGGGTTGGCCCCCGGTGGTTGGGAGCCGGTCGGGCCGGCGTCGCCCAACGGCCCGGAAGCTCGGTGAGCCGGGTCGCCACTCCGGTTGAGCGACAGCGGCCCCTGGGGACGTCGACCAAGGGCCCGGGCGGGGTTCGGTGAGCCGGGTCGCCGCCCCGGTTGAGCGACAGCGGCCCCTGGGGACGTCGCCCAAGGGCCCGGGCGGGGTTCGGTGAGCCTGCCCGATCATCCCGGAGCCATCACCCCCGGCTGGCTCACCGAGAACCTGGCCGAGCGCTATCCGGGCACGGTGGTCACCGCCGTGGAGGTTCTGGCCGTCCACGCCGGGACCAACGCCAACGCCCGCCTGGCCATCACCTACGAAGGCGACCCCGATCTGCCCCCCACCATGTTCGCCAAGCTCCCCCCACTGGATCCCGACCGCCGGGCCCAGATCAACCAAACCGGCATGGGCCGCCGGGAGGCGCTGTTCTATCAGTACCTGGCCCATGTGGTGCCCATGCGCACCCTCACTCCCTTCGTGGCCGCCTTCGATCCCGACACCGGTGCGTTCGTACTGCTGCTGCAAGACCTGGACGACTCCGACTGTTCGCTGCCCGACCCCATCGAGGGGGTGTCGGTGGCCTATGCCGCCGAGGCGATGGAACACTTCGCCGAACTCCATGCCCGCTACGAGAACCCCGACCGCCGGGCGGCCGAGGCCGCTTGGGTGCCCCTTGCCGGCCGGGGCAGCGACTACGGTGCCCGCCTGCTGCGCTACGGGTTGGATCACCACCGGGACAAGCTCACCGATGCCTTCGCCGAGATCGCCGAGTTGTACATAAGCCACACCGAGGCTCTTCACCAGGCTTGGGCCCCCGGCGGTATCGGCGGCCCGGCCACCGTGCTTCAGGGCGATGGCCACATCGGCAACCTGTTCGTCACCGAGTCCGGCGGCCCCGGCTTTTTGGATTGGGGCCTCATCAACGTGGGTGCCCCCATGCGGGACGTCAGCTACTTCCTCAACATGTCCATGGCTCCCGAAGTCCGCCGGGCCCACGACCGATCCTTGATCCAGCGCTACCTCGATGCCCGCATCGAGCACGGGGCCCAAGCCATCCCGTTCGACGACGCCTGGTTGGCCCACCGGATCCACTCCGCCTACACCGTGCCGGCAAGCTGCCAGGTGGTGACCTTCCCCGAGAACGCCTCCCCCGCCCGCCGCCGATTCGCCGCCGCCTTCCTGGCCCGCTGCGAAGCCGCCCTCACCGACCTCGACCCCCGCCCCGCCCTTCACCACACCTTCGGCCTCTGACCCCCCAGCCTTTCCCCCATAATCAGGTGTCCACCAAACCGGGGTAACCTCATGTAACTACTGCGGTAATAAAGTAACAGTCATTTGAAAGAAAGACCCGGCCCTCAAGGAGCTGGGTGGATACTGGTACGATACTACGAAGACATGAAGTTAGCAAGGCTTGTAACCTCTGACCAACATCACTGATAATTGGGACAGGATTGAGTTAGGGCCTTACTGACTGACCGCTGTGGTTACTACCCCAGCATACTAGCTTGTGTTCTTTGTTTTCGATACGTATACCACACGAATGACTGGAGCCTACGGATACATCAAAGAACCGTCCATCCTGTGGCGCATCTGACTGCCCGTATTCGTTAGAGCCCCAACATTCGATAGTTTGGTCGACGCGCAACCCACACGAATGGGCACCGCCAACGGATACTGCTACTGCTTCGAACTGTCCACTCGGTGCATCTGATCTGTTGCCATCACCAACACCCCAGCATTCAATAGTGTTGTCGATATGTAGCCCACACGCGTGTTGGACACTAGCGGATACCGCTTTGAACCGTCCACTCGGTGGCGATTCCCCGTACCAGTTAGGGGTTCCCCAGCATAAAATAGTGTCATCGGCACGCAAACCACACACATTAAATGCACCGGCGGATACCGCTTTGAACTGTCCACTCGGCGAATCTGATCTGCTGTCACCACCAGCACGCCAGCATTTTATAGTATTATCGATGCGCAACCCACAGGAGTATGAGCCAGCGGCGGATACCGCTTTGAACCGTCCACTCAACGCATCTGATCTGATATTACCGCCAACACCCCAGCATGTGACTGTGTCATCTACTCGCAACCCACACGAGTGAAGAAAGCCAGCGGATATCGCCTTGAACCGTCCGCTTGGAACATTCAACTGGCCCTCTTCGTTCTCACCCCAACACTCAATGGTTTGATCAATATGCAGTAAACACGTATGGAAGCCACCAGCAGCTACAGAAATAAACTGACTATCCGACGTAGCAGGCTGGTCGGGTTCGTCGGGCTCGTCGGGTTGGTCAGGCTCGTCGGGTTGGTCAGGCTCGTCGGGTTGGTCAGGCTCGTCGGGTTGGTCAGGCTCGTCGGGTTGGTCAGGCTCGTCGGGTTGGTCAGGCTCGTCGGGTTGGTCAGGCTCGTCGGGTTGGTCAGGCTCGTCGGGTTGGTCAGGCTCGTCGGGTTGGTCAGGCTCGTCGGGTTGGTCAGGCTCGTCGGGTTGGTCAGGCTCGTCGGGTTGGTCAGGCTCGTCGGGTTGGTCAGGCTCGTCGGGTTGGTCAGGCTCGTCGGGTTGGTCAGGCTCGTCGGGTTGGTCAGGCTCGTCGGGTTGGTCAGGCTCGTCGGGTTGGTCGGGCTCGTCGGGTTGGTCGGGGGTTGTTCGCAAAGTAGTGATGGCCTGGTCATTAAGGACTAGGTAGCATAGGTTGTGGTCAGTGTTGTAACCCCATTTGACCGTGGCTAGAACAGTTTGGCCATCAGTAGTTTTAGCTACCGGAACCGGCTGGCGAGCGAACCCACGCTGAGGGTTGTGAGCGTTATAACAACGCTCAGAAGCAAACCTGTCATGCAATGGTGTCACAATATTAAGATCAAGATCAGTACCTCTTGTTATATTATTGGCACGCAAAGTAGTGATAGCTTGATCGTCGAGGACTAGGTAGCATAGGTTGTGGTCAGTGTTGTAACCCCATTTGACCGTGGCTAGAACAGTTTGGCCATCAGTAGTTTTAGCTACCGGAACCGGCTGGCGAGCGAACCGAAAAACGGCAGCACAATTTTCATCACTTTCCTGAGCAACTACTGTAGAAAAAGCTGAACCTACGAAAGCCAAACCAGTAGCGAGCAGGCAGATATTCACTAGAATCATCATGGATTTTATATAATTCACTGTCTTTACTCCTCATTTTATTGACTAAGTCTGGCTGTTTAGCTACAAATATTTTGAATGTAACTGAAGCTCTAAAATTACCATACTGCCAAAGCAGTATGAGGCTTGTTAGGCTACTCTAGTAAGGCCATTTAATTCGGTTAGACTCGTAGTTATCAATAATGACATATACTGTGACTTCAGGATATCCAAACCAACATTCTCGGCTGGCTTCACTTTCATTATTGACAACAACGTTGCGCCAATAGCCAGCCCGGTGGCCAGTGTGATGGTTACCATTATGAACACAATAAAGTGTGTAAGGACCATTCCCAACAATATTCTCATTAATTTCGATATGTAACCTACGACAATAAACACTGCTACAGCCACGCAATCCTTGCGCGCTGCTACCTACCGAGAGAGTTACAGCTCTTGATGTCGGAGAAGTGGAGGTGGAGGAGGAGGTGGAGGAGGAGGTGGAGGAGGAGGAGGAGGAGGAAGAAGTGGACACATTAATAGGCTCAACACTGAGCCTAGCAACATCGTCTACAAACCTACTATAGCCTGAGGTAATCCCAAAAGTTGACCACGAGTCTCGAGGGTGAAAATCGTTACACATTCGCTCTCCTTCTCTAAGTAGAGAAGCTTTAGCTTCTTTAGTTAGTGTACCTAGTGGGTCAAGCAATGCTTCAAGAAAACTCCCTTCTGATGCTTCTTTGATTTTATCTTTTAATTGACCCTTAAGTTCATCACGTAAATCTTTCATTTGCTCTAGAAATATGTTTTCGTATAGTTCTCGTCTTGCTTTAGAACTTTTACTAGCAGCTGCTGCTAAGGTTCTAAGATTTTTGTATGCCTTGCTAAAATTAGGTACTTTACCTACAAAGACAGATAACGTATCCAGCATATCATTGATAATCTTATACCAATCTGCTGCTTTGATTGTTCCTTGAAGGCATAGAGCTACTGCTAATTCTTCATAATCTGGATGCACATCTACGATTTTTAATCGGACCTTTTGAACACCGATTCGTTTACCACTATCTCTAGCATATGCATAAATACGTACCTTTCCATCTAATACAAAACTTCTATTAAATGTCCACCAGCCCAATTTTTCTTCTTGTGGCCCTGCATAAAATCTCGTAACAAGTTTATATGAACTGCTGTCCACTGGCTTTACATACACTCGCCATTCAACTCTACCCGTGGCAGGCAACTTCCGAGTACCTAGATGCTTGGGTAGAGTCCGACTGAGCTTGAACACTCCCTGCATGTCTGGAAAATCCCACCTTGCTCGGTCACCACGGCTCGTCGTGGTGTAGAAATGATCCCCGCAGCCCCAAAACCCACAGTTATGGCCTAGCCGGCTCCATTCGCCTCTTGACCCGTCGGGGAAATTGTTAGTGTAGTCTGCTGCCCTTGGCACACTGTCTGCGCTAGCAGAGGGTGCAGCAATTGCCAGCCCCCCTACCAAGACACACAACGTTACCAGTATCCGCGAGTACCGACTCACAAGACCCTTATGCATGGTGATCTGTCCCCCATTTCTTTCTACGGGCTGAACCTACCCCCCCCCCCCCCTGTCAAGCCCTGGTGAACTTTTTCGGTTGGCTTGCCTGGGATGTGGCCAAGTCAATCCGCAGTATCAACAGAATACTGTTGGTATAGCAGATACAGGCTTCTTATACTGTCGATATGGGTGGTCCGAAGGTTTATGCGCCGATGACGAGGGAGGCGGTTGGGTTGTTGGGGGATCGGGTGCGGTTGGCTCGGCGGGAGCGGCGGTGGACGGTTGAGGAGTTGGCCGAGAGGGTGGGGGTGTCCCCGGTGACGATCCGCAAGGTGGAGAAGGGCGATCCCACGGTTGCGCTGGGCACTGCCTTCGAGGCCGCGGTGCTGGTGGGGGTGGCGTTGTTCCATGAAGATCCGGTCCGCCGGGCTCTCGAGGCCGAGTATGTCGTCACTCGACTTGCCGTACTTCCGGCGGCGGTCCGTCGGGGCCATGTGGACGACGACTTCTGATGACTACTTCTGATATGGGCGAGCGTCCGACCGAGGCCTTTTTCTGGGTGTGGCTTTCGGGGTCGGCAAGCTCTATCGGTGATTGCAACAGAGTTCATCGTAGACGGTTTGGGCTGGTTTCCAGTTGTGGAGTTTGCGGGGCATGGTGTCGGGTTGGTCCTCGATGATGGCCAGGCGTACCGGGTTGACGTCCAGGTCGGTCGATTTGGGCAGCCAGCGTCTTATCAGCCCGTTGGTCTGTTCGTTGGTGGCGCGCTGCCAGGGCGAGCGGGCCTCGCAGAAGTAGACCTCGATGCCGAGGGCGTTTTCGACGTCGGCCCATCGGGCCATCTCCGGTCCCTGGTCCCAGGTCAAGGTCTTGACCATGGCCGCCGGTTGGCGACCAAGCGCCGCGGTGACGGCTCGGGCGGTGCTTTTGGAGTCGTAGCCGTCGGGCAACGCCACCAACAGCGTGTGACGGCTGGCTCGCTCCACCAAAGTGACGATGGCCGTTCGGTTGTTCCGGCCGATGATCAGATCACCCTCCCAGTGGCCCGGCGCGCCGCGGTCCTCGACCTCGGCGGGCCGCTCGGACAGGGGACGGTAGTCGCCCAGCGCGGAGCGTTTCGCCTGCTCGCAGCGGCTCCGGGGCTTGCGTTTTCGTCGTTGACGGGGCAAAAGTTTCCAACTGTCGGCGGCCAGACCGCTGCGACCGCTGCGGTCGTAGCACGCCCGGTAGATCGTCTCCGCGCACACCCCGAAACCCGCGTCCCGCAGACCCTCGGCGATCGCATGGGGCGACCACCGCTGGGCCAACCCCGCGGCCACCGCCGAGGCCAACCCGGGATCGCAGACCAGCTTCGATTCCCTGGGGCGGCGCGCCCTGACAGTCGCGGCCTGCTGCGCCGCCTCGGCCCGATACCCGCACCGGCCGCTGTTGCGGGCGATCTCGCGACACACCGTGGACCGGCTCCGACCCAACCGCCGGGCCACCTCGGCCGCCGAGTGTCCCAACCCGACCATCGCCTCGATCCGAAACCGCTCACCCGCATCCAAGCTCCGTGCCATAATAGAAACCTCCACCGGTTGATCGTCGACATTTGCAATCGACCATTATGGTCGACCCGTTGCGATCACCGGTGGAGCTTGCCGTCGGCCAAGCCGTAAGTCCGACGAGCGTGGTAGGGGTGGGAGCTTTGTCTGGGTGTGGCTTCCGGTGTTGACCGAGCCGGTGGTCGATCCCGACGTTGCTGCTTCTGCGAGTTTCAGGCCACCTTCATGAGGGCGGCCATGTTGCCGCCCATGACCTTTTGGATCTGATCCTCGGGGAGGCCGTCCAACTGGTCGACGAACGAGATCGGGTCGGCCATGCCCTCCACGTGGGGGTAGTCCGAACCGAACACCACGTTGTCGGCCCCCACGACCCCGATCAGGCCGATGGGGTCGTCCTCGTGGAAGGGGTGGATCCAGATGTTGCGCCGTATGACGTCCACCGGGTGCTCCTCCCAGGCGTGGGGCATCCGCTGGTAGCACGTTTCCAGGTGGGCGAGCAGCGGCCGCACCCATGAGCTGCCGTTCTCGATGATGGCCACCTTCAGCTTGGGGTGCCGGGTGAGGGCACCGTGGGCGACCCACGAGGTCACCGCGTCCTCGATGGCCCGGTTGTGCATGACCGACATCTGGAACAGCGACTGGTTGAACGCCATCATCTCCTCGCCGGAGCCCTCCCACTCGTTGGTGAATCGGGTGTAGCCGCTGTCGGAGGCGTGCATAGCCACCAGCACGTCCAGCTCCACCACCCGTTTCCAGAACGGGTCGAACTCGGCCAGCGCGAACGAGCGGGGCCCCCGCAGACCGGGAGGCGGGGCCGGCCGAATCAGCACCGCCCTGGCTCCCCGCTCCACGCACCACTCCAACTCCTCGATGGCCCTTTCCACGATGGGCAGGGTCACGATGGGCACCGGGAAGATGCGGTTCTGGTAATTGAACGTCCAGTGCTCGAGCATCCACTGGTTGAGGGCGTGGATCACGATGTGGCACTCGTCGGGGGCGTCCCGGAAGCGCTCCTCCACCAGCGATGCCAGGGTGGGGTACATCATGGCGTAGTCCAGGCCCAGCTCGTTCATAAGCTCCAGCCGGGGTTCGGGATCGAAGAAGGCCGGCAGGGCGTCCATGGGCTTCATGATCTCCCGCCGCGACTTGCCCTCCGGGTTGCCGTGCTTGAAGTACTCCTCCTGGGCTCCGGGCGAGCCCACCCGCTTGAAGGTGGGGTTGGGGATGTAGTTGCTGATCCTGCCCCTCACCAGGATCTTCGTCCGGCCATGGTGATCGATGTAGTCGATCAGGCCCCGGTGGGAGTCGGGCAGGTGCTTGGTGAGCGCCTCGGTGGTCTCGTACATGTGATTGTCGGCGTCGAAAACCGGGAAATCAAGGCGGCGAGAGGACATGGCGATCATTATAGGCCCAAGGATTTCTTGGGCTGCCAGGCGCTCGGCCCGCTCAGGGCATCCACGCAGGGTGATGGCTGGGGCCATGGGCGGGCACGGCCTTGGGCATAGATTGGGGGCGTGAGCTTGGAGATCGCCATCCGGGGGGGCACGGTTGTGGACGGTACCGGCGGGCCGTCCCGGCGAGCCGATGTGGGCATAGCCGGTGGGCGGATCGTCGCCATCGACAGCACCGTCGAGGCCTCCACCGAGATCGATGCCTCCGGGCGGTTGGTGTGCCCCGGTTTCATTGATTGCCATACCCACTACGACCCCCAGGTGCTGTGGGATCCGTGGTTGTCGCCGTCGTGCTGGCACGGGGTCACCTCGGTGGTGGCCGGTAGTTGCGGCTACAGCATCGCCCCCACCAAGGCCTCCGACCGGGCCTCGCTCATCCGCACCCTCGACAAGGTGGAGGACATGCGGGTGGCCACCCTGGAGGCCGGGGTGAACTGGGACTTCGAGACCTACGGCGAGTACCTGGACGTGATTCGGCGTAGAGGTTTGGCGGTCAACTTCGGTGGTTACGTGGGCCATACCGCGGTGCGGCTCTACGTCATGGGCCAGGACGCCTACGAGCGGGAGGCCACCCCCGAGGAGATGGACCGGATGAAAGCCGCGGTGGCCGAGGCCATCGTCGGGGGTGCTCTGGGGTTCTCCACCGACCGGGCCGGATTCCATCTGGGCGACGGCGGTCGGCCGGTGCCGTCCATCGTGGCGACCCAGGCCGAGACCGAGGCCCTCATCGGGGTCACCGCCGAGATCGGTCGGGGCGTGATCCACGTGGCCCCGGGAGAGAACTACCGCTGGGTGTACGACCTCCAGCCCAAGCTGGGACGGCCGCTCAACTGGTCGTCCATCCTCACCTATCCGGCGGCGGCCACCTCCCGTACCGACTATCGCACCAAGCTGGCCGACCACCTGGCCGGCCGAGCCGCCGGTGCCGACGTCTGGGTGCAGGTCACCTGTCGCCCGATCACCCAGCACGTCACCATGATCGAGCCCACCTCCTTCTACACCATGGGTTCGTTCAAGGAACTGGTGGCTCTGGCCCACGAGGACCGACCCGCGTTGTACGCCGACCCCGGTTGGCGGGCCCGGGTGCAGTCCGATCTAGATGCCGGCGGCCTCCTGGCCTCCCGCTGGGACACCCTGGCCGTGGTGGAGTCACCCCACCAACCCGAGCTGGAGGGGTCGACCGTGGGTCGGGTGGCCGCCCAACGAGGTTGCTCGCCGTGGGACGCCATGTGCGACATAGCCCTGGCCGACGGGCTCATGACCCGCTTCGAGATCACCTTCGCCAACGACGAGGTGGACGGCGTCACCGCCCTCATGCAGGCCGAGGGGGCGGTCATGGGCCTGTCCGACGCCGGGGCCCACGTGGGCCAGATCTGCGATGCGGTGATGCCCACCGACTTCTTGTCCCGCTGGGTGCGCGACCGACGGGTGATGAGCCCCGAGGCCGGTATCCACAAGCTCACCGGCGAGCTGGCCACGATGCTCGGTCTCGCCCCCGACCGGGGTTGCCTGCGCCCCGGAGCGGTGGCCGATGTGGTGGTGCTCGACTGGGATCATCTCGCCCCCGGCCCCATCCGCCGGGTACACGACCTGCCCGCCGCCGGCGAGCGCCTCATTGCCGACCAGCCCTGCGGAATCGACCACATCCTGGTGGCCGGCACTCCCACTCGTCTCGACGGCCGGTCCCTTCTGGACCGACTCGAGACCTTCCCGGCCACCACCCTCCGCTCTTGCTGATCGTCTCGACGGCCGGTCCCTTCTGGACCGACTCGAGACCTTCCCGGCCACCACCCTCCGCTCCTGCTGATCGGCCCACCAACTCCTGGAGGAAGTCGGCCAGAGTCAGGGTTGGACTCGGTATGGGGGGGGGGGGGGGTTGTTCGGGTTGGGTGTTCTTGCAGTAGGCCGGTGGGGGTCAGGGTTGGGAAGGTCCGGTCGGAGGTACTACCGGGTCGATGTCGAGGTCGGCGTAGGTCAGCATGGGGAACCAGGGCACCCCCAGGGCTTCGAACCGAGGTCGGGCGGTGTCGCCCCGGTCCACCACCGTGGCCCCGGCCACCACCGTGGCCCCGGTGTCGCGCACTGCCAGGTAGGCCTTGTAGGCCGAGCCCCCGGTGGTGGTCACGTCCTCCAGCAGCAGAACCCGTCGCTCCGGGCCGAGGGGAGTGCCCTCGATGAGCTGGTTGGTGCCCCGGTTCTTCGGGGTCTTGCGGATCGAGAACCATCGACCGTCGGTTTCGGCGGCTATGCCCACGGCCAGGGGATCGGCCCCCATGGTCATTCCGCCGGCGGCGTCGAAGTCGATTCCCGCCCCGTGAACCCGCCCGACAATGGCCCGGCAAGCAACCCGGAGGTCCTCCCACCGGCACAGTGCCAGCTTGCCGTCGATGAAATCACTCGACATGGCCCCGCACGCCAGCTCCACCGGTTCGTCCAGTTGCCGCATTCCCTGCTGCTTGACGATGTCGATCAGCTCCCGGTCGGCCACGTTCTCATCCTAACCAGCACTGCCATTTACATCTGCCTACCTAGGATAAATAAAATTTATTGAAATATTTGAATTTCCACAAGTAATCCTCAGTCCGAGTCCGCTAAGGTCTACCGGAACTTCCCCCTTCAATCCCCATGCACGACATGTGAAGGGAGAAGGACCGTGTCCGCTCCACCCGAAATTTGCACCTGGGTACCGTGGTGGTCCCCCGAGGAGCGTCGAAGCTTCCTCGACCATGTGGAGGCCGTCGTCCGGGCTCGCTTCGGTGAGTTCAGCCTCGACGAGGCGGCCGGGACCGTCACCGTCGAGAAGCTCGACTGTGTGCTGGGCTTGTCCAACCTGGCGCAAACCTGCCGGATGGCCGACCCCGGCGAATGGCGGCTCATCATCTACGAGCATGTTGCCCGACTCGATGATTTCGCTCCCGACGTCCTGGCCGATCGCCTGGCCGATTACGGGCAAATTCGGCCCGATCTGAGGGTCAGGGTGGTCAGCGCCCAGCATCTGTGCCACATCGACGCGGTGCGCGACCCCTTGCCGCTGGGCCTGTCCGCCTGCCTCTCGCTCGACCTGGACGGTGCCTCCAGCCCGATAGATCGCAGCTACTTCGACGACTGGGGGGTCGAGCAGGACGAGGTGATGGCGGTGGCTCTGGCCAACACCCTCATGGCCGAACCGCTGACCGAGGAGGAACCGGTCGAGTCGGACGGGGAGTTCCGGGTTCTGTCGGGCGACTCCCTGTTCGTGTCCGGTCATCTGCTCGACTTCGCCCGCTCGGTGCCCGACATCGGCCCGTTGGGCGCGGTGGTGGTCGTGCCCGCGGCCCACACCGTGATGGTCTGCCCGGTGGATCTCAACGAGCGGTTCGTGGATCGTTCGGCATCCATGCTGGCGGCCGGCTACATCCGCTATCTGACTGGTCCCAACTCGGTCAGCCCGAACGCCCTGTGGTGGCGCCCCGACCATCCCCCGGCCGGCTTCGCCCGCCTCGACAACCAGAGTTTCGAGCTGGTCGTCCCCGAACCGCTCCGCTCCCAACTCGGGGTCATCGGCCAGGGTCTCGGCTCCTAGCCGGCGGGAGCGGATGGATGGCAACCCATCTGGTCGCGCGGCCTCTTGGGCCGGGGGTGGCGATCCTGCCAAGATGGTGTTCCGAATGCCGCGTGGGGGAGCAGCGCATGGCCATGACCGACACCGCCGGAACGATCTCGCTCGATGAGATCGACATCCACTCCAATGAGCAGTACCGCGACCACGGATACCCGTGGGCGGCGTGGGATCTGCTGAGGACCGAGGCTCCGGTTCACTGGTACGACCGTCCCGGCATCGAGCCGTTCTGGGCCATCACCCGCCACGAGGACGTCCACTGGGTCTCGTCCCACGACAAGCTGTTCATCAACGGCGGTCCCCGCCTGCGCCTGGCCCCGATTGCCGAGGACGAGGGCATGTGGGAGCGTCGCACCCGGCGGCTGACCGAGTTGGGTTGGGATCTGGAGGAGCCCATGGACATGGTGTTCATGGATCGACCTCGTCATACCAAGTTTCGCCTGCTCACGGCCCGGCGGTTCACCCCCAGAGCCATGCGTGAGCACGAGGAGCGACTCGCCGGATACGCCGCCCGGTTCACCGCCGAGCTCGTCGAGGTGCTGGAGCGCGACGGTGAGGCCGATCTGGTGCTCGACTACGCGGTGAAGCTGCCGCTGGCCACCATCTGCGACCTCATGGGGCTGCCCATCGACGACTGGTCGAAGGTCCACCGGTTCACCGAGATGGCGTTCAACGACGAGGAGAATCTCCGGTGGGCCCAATCGGGCGAGACCATGGACGACCTGAAGTTCCGGATGGGCAAGGAGTTCAGTGCCTATGTCGGATCGGTCGTTCGGGACGGCCGGGCCGAACCCCGGGACGATCTTACCGGCGCGGTGATCCACGGCGAGGTGGACGCTTGCCCACTCACCACTCAGCAGATCACCGGCTATTTGACCCTGCTTCTGGGGGCCGGCAACGAGACCACCCGCAACGCCACCACCAAGGGTCTGACCGCCTTGCTTCGCAATCGCGACCAGATCGACCGGCTCCTGGCCGATCCCTCGCTGATCGAACCGGCCACGGAGGAGATCCTGCGGTGGACCTCACCGGTCATCCAGTTCGCCCGGACCGCCACCGCCGATGTGGAGCGCCACGGCCGGCTGATCAGAGCCGGTGACACCGTGGGGGTGTTCTACCCATCGGCCAACCGGGACGAGTCGGTGTTCGACGATCCCTACCGCTTCGACGTGGGCCGCACTCCCAATCACCACATGGCGTTCGGCCACGGGGTCCACTTCTGTTTGGGGGCCAACCTGGCTCGGTGGGAGCTACGGGCCATGCTTCGGGCCTTTCTGCCCCTTCTGCCCCGCCTGGAGTTGATCGGCGAACCCGAGCGCCACGGCCATCTCCACCTGGGTGCGATCAAGCACCAACGCATACGCCTGATCGCCTGAACCCTGCTCCTTGTCGTGGGAACGCCAAACGGGCACTGGGCCGAGCAATAAACCCGGTATGGGAACGCCAAACGGGCACTGGGCCGAGCAATAAACCCGGCCCTGTACCCGTCGGTGGTCGTCTGTCGCCGGTCCGGTGACAGACTGTCCGGCCTGGTGGCTACATGGTGGCCATTTGGCGCTCGTAGCGGGTGTGGGGCGCATCCGACTGTCCGAAGTAGTCACTGCCCCAGCAGGCGATGGTGCCGTTGGTGCGCAGACCGCAGGAGTGCTTGCTGCCGGCGGAGATTGCGCTGAACTCTCCGTCGGGTGCGGTGGCCTGCCCGTCGTCGTTGTTGCCCCAGCAGGTGACGGTGCCGTTGGTGCGTACACCGCAGGAGTGCTTGCTGCCGGCGGAGATTGCGCTGAACTCTCCGTCGGGTGCGGTGGCCTGCCCGTCGTCGTTGTTGCCCCAGCAGGTGACGGTGCCGTTGGTGCGTACACCGCAGGAGTGCTTGCTGCCGGCGGAGATTGCGCTGAACTCTCCGTCGGGTGCGGTGGCCTGCCCGTCGTCGTTGTTGCCCCAGCAGGTGACGGTGCCGTCGGTGCGCAGGCCGCAGGTGTGGGATCCACCGGCGGACACGGAGCTGAACGTTTCGCCCTCCGCGACCACCTGGTCGAACCATCTGTAACCCCAGCAGACAATGATGTTGTCGGTGCGTAGACCGCAGGTGTGGGATCCACCGGTGGACACGGAGCTGAACTCTCCGCTGGGTGCGGTGATCTGCCCGGAGCCGTTGTTGCCCCAGCAGGTCACGGAGCCGTCGAGGTGCAGGCCGCAGGTGTGGGATCCACCGGCGGAGATTGTGCTGAACTTTCCACCGGCGGGTGCGATACCCCAGCAGGTGAGGGCACCGCCGTAGCGGTCCTTGCACGAATGAATCCCGGTGCAGCGGTACCTATTTCTGGGCTGCCGCTCCTGGGGGGCATCGGGGCCGTCGGGGCACTTGTTCTCTTTTTCGCAGATGACATCGCCGTCAGGGTTGATACTGCACGAGTCGTCCAACCCGGAGAACCATGCTTTGAACCTTCCGCCGGGTGCGGCCAGTTGCTTATCGTTGTTGTTGCCCCAGCAGGTGACGGTGCCGTCGGGGCTCAGACCGCACGAGTGGAAACCGTTGACCGACACGGTGCTGTAGTGGCGGTTCAGCGCGGTGGCCTGTCCGTGTCGGTTGTTGCCCCAGCAGGTGACGGTGCCATCGGTGTCCAGACCGCACGAATGCTCACTGCCGGCGGACACGGCGGTGAACTCTCCGCTGGGCGCGGTGGCCTGCCCGTCGTCGTTGTTGCCCCAGCAGACGACGGCACCGCTGGTGCGCAGACCGCACGAATGCTCGCTGCCGGCGGACACGGCGGTGAACTCTCCGCTGGGCGCGGTGGCCTGCCCGTCATCGTTGTTGCCCCAGCAGACGACGGTGCCGTCGGTGGTGCCCCCGGAGCGCAGAGCGCACGAATGCTCGTTGCCGGCGGATACTGCGCTGAACCTGCCGCTGGGTGTGATGGTTTGCCCCTGGTTGTTTTCGCCCCAGCAGACGACGGCACCGTAGATGGACCCGGTACTGGGGAGGGGTATGGACACACCGCACGAATGGGATCCGCCTGCTGACACCGAGCTGAACCGACCACCCGGTACGACAACCTGACCGCCGTTCCAGTCCATAATGTTAGCTATAGCGTTAGCAAAGCTATCATCCTGAGCAGAGCCATCATCGTTACCATCACCATCGTTACCATCACCTGGAGTGCTCGACTGGTCTCTCGGTACGACAACCCGACCGCCGGGATTTTTGCCCCAGCAGGTGATAGTGCCGCCGGGGCGCAGCCCGCACGAGTGCCAAGCACCGGCGGACACCGAGGTGAACCCACCTCGGACTACCGGCGCGGTCGTCTGGCCGTACTGGTTGTTGCCCCAGCAGGAAACGTCGTTATCGGCGCGCAGCCCGCACGAGTGCCAAGCGCCGGCGGTGACGGCTGTGTACTCGACGGTTGGTTCGGTGGCCGGTGCGGCCTGGGGCTGAGCTACTGTGGAGGAAGCAGCGGTTGTGCCCGCGACGATCGACAATATCGCCACACCGGCGCACAACAGCCACTTCCACTCCCCCCTGTTCTGGTTCTTTTCCGAGGTCGTCACCACGGCAGACCGATTTCTCATAACAAGTCCTCCAATGTCAGGCATCAGGGCGTATCCGCTGGCTGATTAAGGAGTTATGAGCATACCGACTCGAAGGTCAATTTGAGTTTCTACCCTCGACGTCCTCCGAGGTTGATTTGAGTTTCTGCTCTGGCCCCTCCGGTGCCACGACATTCGTGGCTACCTGATCGCCTGAACCCTGCTCCTTGTCGTGGGAACGCCAAACGGGCACTGGGCCGAGCAATAAACCCGGCCCAGTACCCGTCGGTGGTCGTCTGTCGCCGGTCGGTGACCGACTGTCCGGCCTGGTGGCTACATGGTGGCCATTTGGTGCTCGTAGCGGGTGTGGGGCGCATCCGACTGCCCGAAGTAGTCACTGCCCCAGCAGGCGATGGTGCCGTCGGTGCGTACACCGCAGGAGTGCTTGCTGCCGGCGGACACGGAGCTGAACTCTCCGTCGGGTGCGGTGGCCTGCCCGGAGCTGTCGTTGCCCCAGCAGGCGATGGTGCCGTCGGTGCGCAGACCGCAGGTGTGGGATCCACCGGCGGACACGGCGCTGAACTCTCCGTCGGGTGCGGTGGCCTGCCCGTCGTCGTTGTTGCCCCAGCAGGCAATGGTGCCGTCGGTGCGCAGACCGCAGGTGTGGGATCCACCGGCGGACACGGCGCTGAACTCTCCGTCGGGTGCGGTGGCCTGCCCGTCGTCGTTGTTGCCCCAGCAGGCAATGGTGCCGTCGGTGCCCAGACCGCAGGTGTGGTCCCGTCCGGAGGACACGGCACTGAACGTTTCGCCCTCCGCGACCACCTGGTCGAACCATCTGTAACCCCAGCAGACAATGATGTTGTCGGTTCCCAACTCGCATGCAGGTTTGTACGACCGATCGAACCGGTTGTAACCCCAGCAGACGATGTCACCGTCGGTGCGCAGGCCGCAGGTGTGGGATCCACCGGAGGACACGGCACTGAACTCTCCGCTGGGTACGGTGATCTGCCCGGACCCGTTGTTGCCCCAGCAGGTCACGGAGCCGTCGAGGTGCAGGCCGCAGGTGTGGGATCCACCGGCGGAGATTGTGCTGAACTTTCCACCGGCGGGTGCGATACCCCAGCAGGTGAGGGCACCGCCGGAGCGGTGTTCGCACGATTGAAGCGCCGTGCAGCGCAGCCGATAGGTGGGGGCGTCGGGGCCGTCGGGGCACTTGTTCTCCTTTGTGCAGACGACATCGCCGCCAATGGTGATACTGCATGATTCGTCCAACCCGGAGAACCATGCTTTGAACCTTCCGCCGGGTGCGGCCAGTTGCTTGTCGTTGTTGTTGCCCCAGCAGGTGACGGTGCCGTCGGGGCTCAGACCGCACGAGTGGAAACCGTTGACCGACACGGTGCTGTAATGGCGGTTCAGCGCGGTGGCCTGTCCGTGCCGGTTGTTGCCCCAGCAGGTGATGGTGCCGTCGGTGCCCAGACCGCAGGAGTGATCCCATCCCGTGGACACGGCGGTGAACTCTCCGCTGGGGGCACTGGCCTGTTCCGACCAGTTGTTGCCCCAGCAGGTGA
This sequence comes from Acidimicrobiales bacterium, assembly GCA_965115985.1. Taxonomy (GTDB): domain Bacteria; phylum Actinomycetota; class Acidimicrobiia; order Acidimicrobiales; family Bin134; genus Poriferisocius. The sequence continues at coordinate 1,824,558 of OZ220474.1, read as the reverse complement.
CGGCACCGTCGGTGTCCAGACCGCACGAATGCTCGCTGCCGGCGGACACGGCGCTGAATTGTCCGTTGTCCCCCTCCGTCTCCAGGAGCCAGGGTGCAGCCAGTCCGGATCGGTTGTAGCCCCAGCAGACGACGGCACCGCTGGTGCGCACGCCGCAGGAGTGATCCCATCCGGCGGACACGGCGGTGAACTTTCCGCTGGGGGCGGTGGACTGACCCTCGTCGTTGTTGCCCCAGCAGACGATGGTGCCGTCGGCGGTGCCCCCGGAGCGCAGAGCGCACGAATGCTCGTTGCCGGCGGATACTGCGCTGAACCTGCCGCTGGGGGTGGTGGTCTGCCCCTGGCTGCTGTCACCCCAGCAGATGATGGCACCACTGTCCGTGTCCGTTTTGGTAACAACGTCCAGGGTCACAATGTCGAACCCAGCGGCCTTAAGCAACGCCTCGGCATCCGTTCTGGTAACAACGTCCAGGGTCACACCGCAGGAATGGGATCCGCCTGCTGACACCGAGCGGAACCGGCCTCCCGGTATGACCGCCTGACCTCCGGGGCTTCTGCCCCAGCAGGTGACGGTGCCGCCGGGGCGCAGCCCGCACGAGTGCCGAGCACCGGCGGACACCGAGGTGAACCCGCCTCGAACTACCGGCGCGGTCGCCTGGCCGTACTGGTTGTTGCCCCAGCAGGAAACGTCGTTATCGGCGCGCAGCCCGCACGAGTGCCAAGCGCCAGCGGTGACGGCTGTGTACTCGACGGTTGCCTTGGCGGCCGATGTGGCCTGGGGCTGAGCTACTGCGGAGGAAGCAACGGTTGTGCCCGCAACGATCGACAACATCGCCACACCGGCGCACAACAGCCACTTCCACCCCCCCCCCCCCCGTTCTGGCTCTTTTCCGAGGTCGTCACCACGGCAGACCGATTTCTCATAACAAGTCCTCCAATATCAGGTATCAGGCCGCATCCGCTGGCCGATTGAGAAGTTATGAGCATACTGACTCAAATGTCAACTTGAGTTTCTGCCCTCGACGTCCTCCAAGGCCGATTTGGGTTTGTGCGGTGACCCGTCCGACACCATGAAATTCGTGGCTACCTCATCGACGGGCGGAACTTGATCAGGGTGATCTCGGCGGTGACGTCCTCGAAGACGGCCTCCACCGTCAGCCCACAGGCGACGTCGGCGTGGTCGGTATCGACGAGGTTGGAATAGACCATCGGCCCCTCCTCCAATTCCACCAGCACAACGTTGTAGGGCAGCTCCGAGCCGAACGAGGGTATGTAGGGCTGGCGCATCAGGGTGAAGCCCCACACGGTGCCCCGACCCGATGCCTGCGTCCATTCACGGTCGAACGCCAGGCACCGGGGGCACGAGGCGTAGGGCGGAAACCACACATGCCCACAGGCCCGACACCGGGGCAGCACGAAGCGGTGCCGGCGGGCCGCGGCCCAGAACTCCCGATCCTCGGCGGTCACCGTGGGCAGTGGTTTGGAATAGCCGTTCCCGTTGCTCACAGCATTCCGTCCCGGCAGAGCAGTGTTGCCCCCGGCAGGGCCGACAGGCACCAGTACAGCGACCAGTCGCAGTCGGGGATCTGGCGCACCCCGGCCTCGCCCCGTAGTTGGCGGACCGCCTCGGCGTGCTGGTTCCACCCCTGGAGGTATGCCTCGCTCAGCATCCCCCCACTGGTGTTGATGGGCAGCTCCCCGCCGAGGGTGATACGGCCGTTCTGCACCCATTCCAGCCCCTGACCCCGGGGAGCGAAACCGAACCCCTCCAGCCCCCACAGAACCGCCACGCTGAAGTTGTCGTACACCTGGAGGCAGTCGATGTCGTCGGTGGTCACTCCCAGAGGGTCGAACAGATCGGCCTTCATGGATCGACAGGCCTCGTCCCAGAACCCCAGATCCACGTACCACTCCCTGAAGTTGGCTCGTCCCCCGGTGCCGGCGAGCAGCACCGGGGGGTGGGCCAGATCCCGGGCCCGCTCGGCGGTGGTCACCACGTAGGCCACGGCCCCGTCGTTCACCAGGCAGTAGTCGAACAGGCGCAGGGGTTCGGCCACGTACCGGGCGGCCAGGTAGTCGTCGATGGTCATCTCGGCCTGCATGATGGCCGTCGGGTTCAGCCGGGCGTGGGAGCGGATGGCCACCGGGATGGCCCCGAGCTGCTCCTCGGTGCCTCCGTACTGGGCCTGGTAGCGGGTGAATCCCAGCGAGTACTGCGCTCCGGGGGACGCCATGCCGTACATCGAGTCGTACAGCAGCCCCTGGGGTTGGGCACCGAACTTGGTGCCTTGGGTGCGGAACACCACCGAGTTGAACAGCACCACGTAGTTGGCCAGATCGTGGTGTACCGCGGTGGCCGCGTGCATCAGCGCGGTGGCGCACATGCGCCCGGCCTGCGGGTAGTCGGCCACGAAACGCACATCGGTGAGTCCGGTGCGGTAGGCCACCGGCTCGTAGTGGGCCAGTCCCCCGGTGATGAGGCCGTCGATCTGCGATTTCTTCAGTCCGGCGTCGGCAATGGCCTCGGCGATGACCTCGGTGGCCAGCGCCTCCCCGGTCCGCTCGGGATCGGGAGTGCGGTACAGACGGGCGAAGTCGCTGGCGCCTATGCCCACGATGGCCGTTTGCCCGGCAAAGCCCCTGTCGCTCATCGTTCAGTGAGAATAATTGTCGGGGGAGGGGGGTAAATCGTCCAGTGATGCCAATTGTCGTATTGTCGGGGCAAGGACGAACGAAGAAGTCCGATGGAGAGGGCGAGACGATGCGAATGAATCCCAACAAGACATGGCAACTGGTGGCCGAGAAGCTGGACGGTGAGAACGATCCCCGTCGCCGCCACGTGCTGGAGTTGGTGCTGGCCCACATGAAGTGCGAGGCCCGGGCCGACATCGAGGGAGTGGTGGCCACCCTCAGCGAGAAGCCCCACTACATCATGTGGTCGAATCCCGACGATCCCGTGGCCAGCCCCAAGGGGTCCCGGGACGCCATCCGGGGCTTCTACGACCGCAGCATCGTGCAGACCGGGGCCCATCGACTGGAGTTCGATTGCGACCGGGTCATTGCCGACGACGCCGCGGTGTTCACCGAGGGGATGATGCGCATGGCTTATCCCGGGTACACCCTCGAGGCCATGGGCATCGAGGTGGCCGATGCCGACTCGTACTACGTGGCCGAGGCCCGTATGGGCATCGTGTGGCCGGTGGACCCGGACGATCCCGAGGATCGACTCTCCGGCGAAGAGGTCTACACCATCGGTGACCCCTTCGAGGGCATTGCCACCCGTCCCATCGGCCTCGACGAGATCAACCCCCTGGAGCCCGCCTGAGTCCCGGCCTCGGCTTCCCCGACGGCCTGAGGGGCTGCGGCCGGCGCAGTACCTCGGGCTTTCCCCCGACCGGGGGCTAGGAGGCCGTCCAGGTGTGGCTGCGGAGGTGGGGGCTAGGAGGCCTTCCAGGTGCGGCTGCGGAGGTAGGGACTACGAGGCCGTCCAGGTGTGGCTGCGGAGGTGGGAGTAGACCCCGGCGAAGTCGGAGCGGGCCTTCTCGGGGAGTTCGACCGGATCGCCCAACCGGGCGGCACCCCACACGATGCGGGCGGTGTGCTCGGCCACCTGGGCGGCGTGCAGGGCGTGGTCGGGCGATGATCCCACGCACAGCATGCCGTGGTTGGCCATGAGAACCGCCGAGCGGTCGGCCAGATGGCGGACCACCTCGGTGCCCAGCTCATCGGTGCCCGTGGGCCGGTAGTCGGCCACCACCACATCCCCGCCCAGATACACGATGACCTCCTCGATCACCGCGGGGATGCTCCGGTGGGTCACCGCGAACATGGAGGCATGCACCGGATGGCAGTGCAGCACCCCGCCCACTTCGGGGAATGCTCGGTAGCACGCCAGGTGCATGGCCTTCTCGGTGGAGGGGCGGGACGTCCCTTCCACCAGGTTGCCCTCCAGGTCGAGCCCCGCCAGGTTGTCGATGCTCACCCGGTCGTAGGGCAGCGCCGACGGGGTCAGCCATATCGTCCCGTCGGCCCCCCGCCCCGATACGTTCCCCGCGGTGCCCACCACCAGCCCGGCCGCGTCCATGGCCCGGGCCGCCGTCACCACCTCGGCCCGAGTGCCGGTGATTTCGGTCATTGCCACACCTCCGGGTTGGCCAGGCGGTGGGGTCGTTCCCCGGCCAGGAGCCGGCGGACGTCCTCCACCACCATGTCGGTCTGATTCACCTCGGTGTCGTAGGTGGCACCACCCACATGCGGGGTCAGTACCACGTTGTCGAGCTTGGTGAGGGGATGGTCGGCCGGCAGAACCTCGCCGTCCACGTGGTCGAGGCCCGCACCCCCCAGACGTCCCGACACCAGAGCGTCCACCAGGGCGTCGCTGTCGTGGAGCCCCGCCCGGGCCGTGTTCAGGTAGATCGTTCCCGGCCTCATGGTCGCGAATTGCTCGGCTCCGATCATCCCCAGGGTCTCGGGGGTCGTCGGGGCGTGCATCGACACCACATCGGCCGTGGTCAGCAACTCGTCCAGGTTGCAGTTGCCATCGGGTTGGTAGGGGTCGCTGGCGACGACCTTCATTCCCAGCCCCTCGAGGCGCCAGCGAGTGGCCCGTCCCACCGCTCCCAGCCCTACCAGCCCGGCGGTGCGACCGGCCAGTTGCCAGCTTCGATACCGTTGGTAGGGGAGGGTGTCGGTGAACACCGTGCCCGCTCGCATGTCCCGGTCGCCCATCACCAGGTGGCGGTTGAGCGCGAACAGCAGGGCCACGACCATCTCGGCCACTCCGTCGGCGTTGCGGCCCGGGGTGTGCAGCACCGGAATCCCCGCGGCGGTGGCCCCGGCCACGTCCACGTTGGTCGGATCCCCTCGGGTGGAGGCCACGGCCCGCAGCGGCTGCTCGAAAACCGGCCCCCGGCAGTCGTCGGCCTCGCACACCAGCAGGTCGGCCGACACCTCGGCCACCCGGGCGGCCAGCTCGACGGCGTTGTACAGCCGGACGGGCCGGTGCTCGATCCACGGATCGAACACCACATCGGCCATCCCACGCAACCGATCCAGACCCGGCCCCCGCAGGGGAGCGGTGACCAACGCCCGATGCCGACTCACCGGCCCAGAGTACGGCTCGGTTGGTGAAGTCGCGCCATTGTCGGGGGCTGGCTCGGTGTCGTTTTGTTGCTCGGCCACTACGGTTGGCGATTGTGGTCGAGGCAGGGCCGGTCACGGTGGGCATCGATATCGGCACCACCTCGGTGAAGGCGGTGGCCGTGGACGGCGACGGCCGGGTCCGGGCCCGGATCCGTATTCCCCATGTCGTTCGGGCCCCCACTCCGGCGGTGTTCGAGCACGATGCGGCCGCGGTGTGGCGCGAGAGCGTGATCGCGGCCTGCGATTCGGTGTCGGCCGGTCGGCGGGTGGCCGGGATCGGGTCGGCGGCCATGGTTCCGTCGCTGGCCGCGGTGAATGCCGACGGGGTGCCGATCTCTCCGGGGATTCTGTACGGCGACCACCGGGGCCACCATCCCGACGGTGAGATCGTCGGGTTCCTGCGCCGACTGGAGCGGACGACCCCCGAGGCCCATGGTTACTGGCCCGCCCAGGCCGTGGCGGGCGCGGCCCTGTGCGGAACCGGGGCCATCGACGGGGTCACCGCCATGACCTGCCTGCCTCTTTTGGGTGCCGACGGGTGGGATCCCGACCGCTGCGATCCGGCCGTGCTTCCCGACCTGGCGATGGATCCGACCCCGATCGGTTACCGGAACGGTGCGCCGGTCGCCGCGGGCACGGTGGACGCAATGGCCGAACAGATCGTGGCCGGGGCCGACTCGGCGGGCGACGTGCTGGTGATCTGCGGGACCACTCTGATCACCTGGGTGGTGTGCGAGGGATGGCCCGAGGCCGAGGGTCTGTGGACCATCCCCCATTCGGGCCCCGGGCTGGCCGGGATAGGCGGGCCCAGCAACGCCGGGGGCCTTTTTCTGGAGAGGATCCGGGCCCTCACCGGCCACCCGGCGATCGGGCAGCTCGATCCCGACCGTCTGCCACTGTGGGTGCCCTACATCCGGGGCGAGCGCACCCCCCGTCACGATCCCGATCTGCGGGCCGCGCTGGTCGGTCTGGATGTGGGTCACGGTCCTCGGGAGGTGCTGGCCGCGGCCTACGAGGCATCGGGATTCGTCGTCCGCCACCACCTCGATCTGTCGGGCGTATCCCCCGAACGCATCGTGGCCACCGGTGGGGGTACCGGTGTCGGGCCTTGGATGCAGGCCCTGGCCGACACCAACAACCTGCCGGTGGACGTGGCCGCCGTTCCCGAGGGTGCGGCCCGGGGTGCGGCCTATCTGGCCCGCATCGTCGCCGGCCTGGAGGATCGGGATCCGGCCGGTGCCCGGCGCTGGGCTCGGATCGGTCATCGGGTCGAGCCCCGAGCCAACTGGGTCGAGGCCTGCGACCATCGGTACTCGCGGTGGCGAGCCGCCTGTGATGCCGGTGGCAGAACCACACGATAAAAAAGAGCCCTAGGGAACAAAGGAGATTTATGAAGTTCGCAGTTACGTATCCGATGGTGGCTCACCCGTGGGACCCGAAGTTGATCACCAAGCAGGGGGTGACGGATTTCGCTCGCACCGCCGAGGACTCCGGGTTCGACGGGCTGGGCTTCACCGATCACCCCTGTCCCACCGACCGCTGGCTCAGAGCGGGCGGCCACGATGCGGTCGATCCGTTCGCCGCCCTGGCCTTCTGCGCGGCCATCACCGACCGCATCAAGCTGATCCCCAACATCGTGGTGGTGCCCTACCGGAACCCGTTCATCATGGCCAAGGCGGTGGCCACCGTGGACGCCTTCTCCGGTGGACGCTTTATCCTGGCCACCGGCACCGGCTACCTCAAGGGCGAGTTCAAGGCCCTCGGGGTGGACTTCGCCAACCGCAACCGGATATTCGACGAGGCCATCGAGGCCATGATCGGCATCTGGACCACCGACGATTTCGCCTACGAGGCCAGCACCTTCACCGCGCTGGGCCAGACCGCCAACCCCAAACCGGTACAAAAACCCCATCCCCCCATCTGGATCGGGGGCAACTCCAAGCGGGCCCGCCGGCGGGTGGCGGCCGTCGGTAACGGCTGGACCCCGTTCCCCGCCCCCCGAGCCCTGGCCACCACCGCCAAGACCCCACCGCTGGAGACCCTGGACGACCTGGCCGCCATGCTCGACGAGTTGTGGGCCTATGTGGACCAAGCCGGCCGCAACCCGGCCGATATCGACGTCAGCTACCTGAACCCCGCCGGCGGCCTTCCGTCCGACACCGACTTCGACGCCGATGCCCACATCGCCGGTCTGGCCGATCTGGAGGCCCTGGGGGTGACGTGGATCACCATCAACCTCCCCGGCGACGACGTCGAGGCCGCCCTGGACACCATGCGCCGCTACGGTGAGACGGTGATCCTCCCCACCCGGAGCTGATCGATGCATCCGGGCATCCCCGCCGCGGCCGCCAAGCGGTACCGGCGCCTCCTTCGTGACCGTTGCCGGAGCCCGGTGTGACCGTGCCGGGGCCGCGTTACGAGCAGGGTTTGGGGCCGGTGTGACCGTGCCGGGGCAGAACCACGAGCAGGAGCCGGAGGCCGGTGTGACCGTGCCGGGGCTGCGTCACGAGCAGGGGCTGGGGCCGGTGGACTTTCCGGCTTATGAACCGACGGTTCCCGGGATGATCCGGGCCGCGGTCGGCGAGCACGGTCATCGGATGCTGGGGGTGCTGGGCGACCACCGAATTACCTACGCCGATGCCGATGCCGCTTCGGGGGCCATCGCCAAGGGGTTGCTGGCCATCGGGGTGGGCAAGGGCACCCGGGTGGGGCTTCTGGCCCCCAACAGTCCCGACTGGATCGCGGCCTGGTTGGCCATCGGCCGTATCGGCGCGCTCGGCGTGCTGCTCAACACCTACTACAAGACGAGGGAACTCGACTGGGTGCTGCGCCATGGGGATGTGCAGGTGCTGCTCAGCGCGCCCCGTCATCTGGGCCACGACTACCTGGCCCGCTTGGAGGAGATCGTCGCCCCCGACGGCGATCGGATCATTCGGGCCCCGTCGCATCCCTACCTGCGGTCGGTGTGGGTCTGGGGGCAATCCGACCGTCCGTGGGCCGGTTCGATGGACTCCCTGGTGGCCGCCGGGTCCGAGGTCGACGACGAGTTGCTGGTCGCGGCCGAGGCCGAGGTGAGTCCGGCCGACGAGTTCGCGGTGGTCTACACCTCGGGCAGCACCGCGGCTCCCAAGGGTGCCGTTCACACCCAGGGGGCGGTGGTGCGTCACGCCCACAACCTGTGGCGGTTCCGGGATCTGGTGGCCGACGACCGTATGTACACGCCGATGCCCATGTTCTGGGTGGGAGGGATGTCGTTCACCCTGGTGGCGGTGATCCATGCCGGTGCCGGGCTGGTGTTCGAGGAGCGGTTCGAGCCCGGTGAGACCCTGGCCCTGATCGAACGGGAGAAGGTCACGCTGGTGGCGGGTTGGCCCCACATGGCCAAGCTGCTCACCGACCACCCCGACTTCGCCGCCCGCGACCTGTCGTCGGTCCGGGGCGGCAGCCTCTACGCCCTTCTGCCACCCGAGGATCGGATCGAGGATCCCGAACTGCGGGTCAACTCCATGGGTATGACCGAGACGCTCGGTCCCCACACCCTGGACATGATGGGCACCCCGTTGCCCGAAAAGAGGCGAGCCTCGTTCGGTCGACCGGTGCCGGGCATGGAGCACCGGATCGTCGATCCCGAGACCGGGCAGGACTGTCCGGCGGGGCGGCGAGGGGAGGTGTGGGTTCGGGGTTACGCCCTGATGGTCGGGTTGTACAAGGTGGAAAAATCCGATGCCTTCACCCCCGACGGCTGGTACCGCACCGGCGACAGCGGCTACTTCGACGACGACGGTTACTTCTACTTCACCGGGCGCATGGGCGATCTCATCAAGTCGTCGGGCATGAACATCGCCCCCCGGGAGATAGAGCTGGTTCTGGAGGAGTCCGAAGCGGTCATGCACGCCTTCGTGTGCGGCGTGCCCCACCCCGACCGGGGCGAGGACGTGGCCGCCGCCGTGGTTCTGCGGCCGGGCCGAGAGCTCACCGCCGCCGAACTCGGGGCGTTCGTCGCCCAGCGGGTGGCGGCGTACAAGATCCCCCGCCATTTCGCGATCTTCGATACCCCCGAAGAGCTGCCCTGGCTCGATTCGGGCAAGATCGACCTCATGGGGGTGAGACGTCTCCTCGCCGCGAGGTTCGCCCCGCAGCCGTGATCCACGAGCTGCTCGCCGCGAGGTTCGCCCCGCAGCCGTGATCCACGAGCTGCTCACCGCGCCGGCGGAGCGGGACGATCTGATCGTGGCCGGGGATCGCCGCCTGTCCACCGGAGAGGTGATTGATTGGGCGGCGCAGGCCGCCACCGGGCTTGCTCCGGCCCAACCCACCGCCTTCCGGCTTCCCACCGGCCCGGAAGGAGTGGTGGCCTACCGAGCCTGCTGGCAGGCCGGCGCGGTTCCGGTGCCCCTTCTTCCCGCTGGCTCCCTCCGCGACGGCGAAAAACCCCTTCTTCCCGCTGGTGGGGATCGTTCTGTCGTCGGCTCCCTCCGCGACGGCGAAAAGCCCCTTCTTCCCGCTGGTGGGGATCGTCGGACGGAGCACGCTTTTGCCCTCCTCGGCATCGACCGCCTCTTCGATCCCGCGGCTCACCGACCTGCCGGTCACCGGCCCACCGGTCATGTCTCCCGGCGTGCCCTCGTTCCGGTCCGACCCGATGACCGAGCCCTCATCATGTTCACCTCCGGGTCGTCGGGGGTCCCCAAGGGAGTGATCCACACCCAGGCCGCCCTGGCCTACAAGGTCCGCCAGTACATTCGGATCAACGGCCTCACCGGCGACGACGTCGTGTTGTTCCCGGCTTCTTTGGCCCACGTGTCCGGCCTGTTGCACGGCGTGCTCGTCCCCGGTGCTCTCTCCATGAAAACCGTGCTCATGGCTCGCTGGGATCCGGGCGAAGCCCTTCGGCTCATCCAACGGGAGCGCATCACCTACATGGTCGGTCCCCCCACCTTCTTCATCGACCTGATGGCCCACCCCGACTTCAGCCCCCACCGGACCGCATCCCTGCGGTTCCTCTCCGTCGGGGGTGCCGGCGTGACCCCCGCGTTCGTACATCGGGCTCGGGCCGCCTTCGGCTGCATCGTCAAGCGGGCCTACGGCTCCACCGAAGCCCCCACCGTCACCACCTTCACCAACGACGAGGACCCCGAGCCCATGGCCAACACCGACGGTCGTCCGTTCGCTCCCACTCGGATCCGGATGGACGAGCACGGCGAGATCCAGGTACACGGCCCCGAGGTGACCGTCGGTTACCTCGACCCGGCCCACACCGAGGCCGCTTTCACCCCCGACGGTTGGTTCCGCACCGGCGACCGGGGTCGCATCGACGACGACGGCCGGCTCGTCGTTACCGGGCGGCTGGGCCAGAGGATAATTCGGGGTGGGGAGAACATCGATGCCGCCGAGGTGGAGAAAATCCTGGAGTCCCACCCGGTGGTGCGCCAGGCCGTGGTGCTGGGCCGCCCCGACGTCAGGCTCGGTGAACGGGTGGCCGCCTTCGTGGTGGCCGACGGCGGCTTCGACCTGGACGAGTGCCGCCGCTGGTTCTCCGGGGTGGGAGCAGCTCGATTCATGACCCCCGAGTGGATCATCCCGGTCTCCGCCTTGCCCACGATGGCCTCGGGCAAGCCCGACCGGGCGGAACTGGCTCGGATGCTGGAGATCGGGATCGGCTAGACCGGGCGGAACTGGCTCGGATGCTGGAGATCGGGATCGGCTAGACCGGGTCGAGCCGAGCATGAATTTCCGCGAATGTCGGAGACCGGGATCGGGTAGGATACGGGCCGTGGCCCAGTATCAGACCCCCGAGTGGCACCCGGCGTTCGAGGAGTACTGCGAGACCATTTTCGAGTTGGCCGAGGACGATGTGAAAGTGATCCAGGCCCGGGTGGCCGAGCGTCTGGACGTGTCCCGGCCCGCGGTCTCCGAGATGATCCACCGGCTGGCGGCCGAGGGCCTGGTCACCCTCAAGGGCCGGTCCATCGAGCTGTCCCCGGAGGGGCTGGACCTGGCCGAGCGGGTGGTGCGCCGCCACCGGCTGGCCGAGGTTTTTCTGACCCGGGTGCTGGGTCTGTCCTGGGCCGATGCCCACGCCGAGGCCGGCAAGTGGGAGCACGTGATCTCCCCGACGGTGGAGCAGGCCATGATGCGGGTGCTGGACGACCCCACCACCTGTCCCCACGGCAATCCCATTCCCGGTGCCGACTACCAGTCCCCCCCCACCAAGGCGTTGGCCAGTATCGAAGTGGGCCAGCGGTTCGTGGTGACCCGCATCACCGAGGAGTTGGAGTTCACCGAGGGACTGCTGGACTACCTCGAGAACGCCTCCGTGCTGCCCGGTGTCGAAGGGGTCATAACCGCCTCCTCGCCCGACGGCACCACCACCGTGGAGATCGCCGGCCACCATGTCGGTATCGGCAGCTTCGCCAGCGAGCGCATTCTGGTGACCGCGGCTTGATTCAGGTCTTTCGGGTTCTGGTGACCGCGGCTTGATTCAGGTTTTTCGGGTTCTGGTGACCGCGGCTTGATTCAGGTTTTTCGGGTTCTGGTGACCGCGGCTTGATTCAGGTTTTTCAGGTTCTGGTGACCGCGGCCTGATCGCGGTTTCTCAAATTATGTTTTGCCCGGCGGCCAGGCGGGTGCGCAGTAGTTGAGCCAGGCGGGTGCGGTGCCAGGTGGCATCTCCGAAACTCGTCCGGTCGAGCTGGATTCGCTTCAGGTAGAGATGCACGTCGCACTCCCAGGTGAAGCCGATGCCCCCGTACACGTGCAGGGCCGACTCGGCCACCCGCAGTCCGGCGTCGCTGCACCAGGTCTTGGCCACCGCGGCGGCCACCGGGGCGTCGGGGTGGTCGGTGTCCATGGTCCAGGCGGCGTGGTACACCGCCGAGTGCATTTGCTCCACGTCCACCAGCATGTCGGCGCATCGGTGCTTAATCGCCTGGAAACTACCGATGGGCCGGCCGAACTGGTGACGCCGACCGGCATAGTCCACCGCCAGGTTCATGGCGGTCCGCGCGGCCCCCAGAATCTCCGCCGAGCAGTACACCGCTCCCCGTTCCAGGTGCCGGTCCACCTCGGCCTCGCCGCCCACCGTGATCGCCGGGGCCGAATCCAGCTCCACCCAGGCCAGTTCCCGGGTGCTGTCCATGGCTACCGCCGTTGTCCGGCTCACCCCGCTGCCGGTCAGATCGACCGCCACCAACTCCGTCCCCGCCGATCCCGCCGCTAATTCCGTCCCTGCCGTCCTTGCCACCGACTCCGTTCCCGCCGTTCCCGCCGTTCCCGCCGTTCCCGCCGCCGACTCCGTTTCCGCCGGCCTTGCCGCTGATTCCGTCCGTGCCGTCCCGGTTGACCCTGCTGATCTCGCTGCCGATCCCGTTCCTGGCGACGCTGCCGACATCGCCGGTACCACCAGTACCGATGCCCGGCCGCCGTACTTGACCGGTTCGGGTCGCCCCGACACGGTGCCGTCCCGGTTGCGTGCCACCGGCCCTCGGGCTCCGGTCCCCAGAACTTCGCCCGCCAGCAAATCCTCGGCCCACCGGGTGCCGCTCAGCGCATCGACCGCCAGCAACTGCGGTTGCAGCGGGACCGGGGCCAACGCACCCCCGGCTCGCTCCAGCAGCACGACCACCTCCACCGTTCCCAATCCCAGCCCACCGACACCGTCGCCGGCCGCAACCCCCAACCATCCCTGCTCGACCATGGCCCCCCACAGCCTGGTGTCGAACCCTCCGGCCAACCGCACCTGCTCGGGCCGGCACAGTTCCGAGAGCAGTTCGCCGGCCGCCTCTCCCAGAGCTTCCTGCTCCGGGGACAGGTCGAAATCCATTCTCCCATCCTTTCATCCTCGTAAAAGCAGGACGGGTTGAATCAGCCGCAGAGGGGGCGGGGGATTGCGGGAGGTGGGATTGGATGAGTGCGAGGGGGTCAGTCCCAGCGGGGGCGGGGGGATTGGGGAAGCCAGGAGTCGGGTTGTTGGGCGATGAGGTAGTTGTAGTCCCAGTACTCCCGCCAGCGGGCGATCCTCCCGCCGCGAATTTCGAGGCGGCACAGCACGGGCAGGCTGGCCACCTCACCGGACTTGTGGTGCCACACCTCGACTCGTTCCACCAGCACATCGTCGCCGTCCACCCACATGCCGGTCACCCCCAGCTCGAAGCGGTCCAGCTCGCCCAGGCCGGTCTCCAGCTTGGCGATGATCCCGGCGTGGCCGACGGTGCCCCCGGAGTCGGTCTCGAAGGGCATGTCCTGGTAAACCCCATCGGAGGTGAACAGCTCGGCCACCGCCGCCCAGTCCATGCGTTCCAGCGCGGCGAACAGGCTCTCGGCCACCGCCCGGTTCTCCATGGCGCTCATTCGGGTCTCGCTCTTCGTCGGGGGTTGCTTGGGTCCTCCATGGCGCTCATTCGGGTCTCGCTCTTCGTCGGGGCTCATTCAGGTTCTCCATGGCGCTCATTCGGGTCTCGCTCTTCGTCGGGGGTTGCTTGGGTTCTCCATGGTGCTCATTCGGGTCTCGCTCTCTCGCTTGCTCCGGGTCTCACTCGGGGTCGGGCAGGCCCAGGTAGCCGGCCAGCATTTGGGTGGAGGGGTTGACCCGCTCGTACTGGGCTCCGTCCTCGGCGCTGAGGTAGCCGTACTTGACCTGCATGTTCACGATGGCCACCATGATTATCGAAAAACGAAGGCATCCCCAGGCCTCGAAGTAGTCCATGTGCTCGGCGGGGCGGCCCCGTTTGTGCTCCCAGCGGGCGATGGTGGAGGCCCGGTCGGCGAAACCGGGCAGCCATTCGACACCGGCCCCCTCGCTCAGGTACCGGTTCATGAACAAGAACCAGCCCAGATCCACCTCGCCGGGCCCGAGGTCGGCCATCTCCCAGTCGAACACGGCCATCACCCGGAAGTCCTCGCCGTACATGAGGTTGCTGGGCCGGGCGTCCCCCCAGTTGAGTTCGATGGGCATCGACCCGGTGGGATCGTTGGCGTCGAACCAGTCCAGGGCGGCGTCGATCAACGGCTTGGGCCGGTCCTCGGAGGCCCAGTCGGCGTAGAAGCGCTGGTAGCCGAGCTGCCGGGCGAACCCCAGGGAGCCGAATCGGGGAAGATCCAGGAAGTCGAACCCCGCACCTCGCCAGTCGGTGGCCGACACCGCGGCCAGGGTGTCGATCGACGATTCGTACAGCACGGCCTGCTGGTCGGGGGCGGCCTCGTGTACCCAACCCTCCTGGAAGAACGGCGGGTTGTCGGTGGGAACCCGGCCGTGCAGTCGCTCCATGACGAAGAACGGCTCCCCCAGCACCGCGCCGGTGTCCTCCACCCACAGCACCTCGGGCACCGGCACCGCACCGCAGGCGGCCATGTTCTGCATCGAGCGGTACTGCACGCTCATGTCGTAGGTGGGGAAGATGGCGTAGTTGGTGGGGCGTTTGCGGACCACGATGCCCGAGTCGTGGCGGCGGCCGTCGGCGGTCCATGCCGCGTCGCACACCAGGGTCTCGTTGCTGAACCCGGAGGCCTCGGGATTCACCAGCCGGGTCACCTCCGCACCGGACACCCCCGTCCGAGTGTTCATCCAGTCGGACAGCGAGGCCTTGAGGGCATCGACGTCACGGTCTTGGGGAATAGCCATAGAAATCGCAGAATACCCACTCGACGGGGTGAACATCGGGCGGGAACGGGGGCAACCTCCCCAGCGTCCTCCCCGACGACGCCATCCGGTTCGGCCAAGCGTCAGGCGGGAACGGGGGCAACCTCCACCTTTATCCCGTTCACGATGGCGTTGCCCGAGATCTCGTCCACCAGCTCGCCGGGGGCCAGCAGGTTGTTGTTCACCCCGGCGAACTCCTTGGCCACCGACAACTGGACACCGTCGAGGCCGTGGCCCCACCCGTGGGGCAGCGACACCACGCCGGGCATCATCTCGTCGCTCACCTCCACCGGCACCTCGATGCTGTTTATCTCGGTACTGACCCGGGCCGTCGAACCGTCGGCCAGGCCGAGGCCGGCGGCGTCGTCGGGATGCACCAGAAGGGTGCAGCGGTCCTTGCCCTTCACCAGCACCCTCACGTTGTGCATCCAGGAGTTGTTGGACCGCAGGTGGCGGCGGCTGATCAGCACCATGCCGTCGTCACGACCTAGGCGGCGGTGCAGTCGATCCACGTCGGCGGTTATGTACGGCGGGGCCATCTCGATTCTGCCCGAGGGGGTGTGGAGGATCTCCGGCACCCGGGGCACCATCGGCCCGAAGTCGAGACCATGGGGGTTGTCCTTGAAGTGTTGCAGGGTGAGGCCGTCGGGGTTCTCGCCGTAGCGGTCGCCCCGGTGACCGACTCGGATCATGAAGTCGGTCATCCGCTCGGGGCCACCGGAGTCGTAGTGCGACAACACATGGGCGGGATCGAGGGCGAAGAACTGGCAGAGCCCGGAGAACAAACCGTCGTCGATGGCGCGCTCGTCGATCTCGTCGTTGCTCCGGCCGCCCATCAGCGCGCCCACCCGCACCAGCACCTCCCACTCGTCGGGGCGGTCGCCGAAATCGAAGACACGGTCCGACCAGTTGCCCGCGGTACGGGCGGCCCACGACCAGATCAGCTCGTCCCAGTGGGGCTGTTCCAACGCGGAGAGGCCGGGGAGGATCACATCGGCGTGGCGGGTGGTCTCGTTCACGTAGTTGTCGATGCAGATCATGGCGTCGAGCAGGGGCAGCGCCTCGTCGAGGCGGGCGGCCTCGGGCGAGCTGATGACCGGATTGCCGGCCACGACCACCAGCGCGCGTATGCGGCCCTCGCCCGGGGTGATGATCTCCTCCGACAGGCACGAGACCGGCACCTGGCCCAGAACCTCGGGAGCACCCCGCACCCGGCTGTGCCAGCGACCGAACTCGGGGTCCTTGGGTGCCTCGAAGTTCAGGGTGGCCATGGCCGGGGCTATGGGGTTGGCGAACATCATCCCGCCGGGGACGTCGAAGTTGGCGGTGAGCAGGTTCACCACGTCGATGAGCCACGAGGCCAGCGTGCCGAACTCCTGGTTGCACAAACCGATGCGCCCGTAAACGCAGGCGCTCTCGGCGGCGGCGATCTCCCGGGCCAGGCGGCGGATGGTGTCCGCCGGCACCCTGGTGGTGGCCTCCACGCTCTCGGGGGTCCAGTCCGCCACCAGGGCCCGAACCTCCTCGAGCCCGTTCACATAATCGGCCATGGTGCCCAGATCCACCCGATCCTCGTCGAACAGCACATGGCACAGGGCCAGCAGGAAGGCGGCGTCGGTGCCGGGGGTGATGGGTATCCACTCGTCGGCGTGGTCGCAGGTGCCGGTGCGCCGGGGATCGATCACCAAGCACTTGCCGTTGCGCTCGCGGATTTTGTCCATCTCCCCGAGCACGTCGGGGCAGGCCAGCAGGCTGCCCTGGGAGGCATGAGGGTTGGCCCCCATCACCACCAGGTACTGGGTGCGCATGACGTCGGGGGTGGGGAACGTCCAGGAGTTGCCGTACATGCACACCGAGGACACGTTCTTGGGCCATTGGTCCACGGTGCCCGCCGAGTAGATCATCGGGACGCCCGACTGCATGATCAGCGCGCCGATGTAGCGGCTGATCGAGAAGTTGTGGGCCGCAGGGTTGCCGACGTAGACGGTCATGGCATCGACGCCGTGGGTGTTCCGCACCCCGTGGAGCAGCTCCTGGCACCGGGCGTAGGCCTGCTCCCAGGTGGCTTCCCGAAATCTGCCGCTGCCGTCCTTCACCAGCGGCACCCGAACCCGGTCGGGATCCTCGTGGAGATGGCCGAGGGCGGTGCCCTTGGGACAGATGAAGCCCTTGCTCCACACGTCGTCGCGGTCGGGTCGAATGGGGGGCAGCACCTTCTCCCCCTCGGTCCTGATCACGAGCCCGCACATGGCCTCGCAGAGCGGGCAGGTCCGGTAGTGGGTTTTGGTCTCGTCGGTCACCCCCCGGATGATATGGGATGTTCAAGGGCCTAGAAGTGCTGCGGGGATCACCCCGATACCGTCGGGCCGGCGGTAGGCCTCCCTCCCGGTCGAGATCACCGCGGCATCGAGCAGTCGCGGTCCTATCCGATTGGCGAGCCATCCGAGGTGTCGGGCCTCCTTGTCGCCGATCACGGCACTGAGTTTCACTTCCAGGGCCACGATTGCCCCATCGGCGCGTTCGACGATCAGGTCGATTTCGTGGTCGCCACCTTGAGTGCGCAAGTGGTAAACCCGCGCCTCGCATGATTGTGCGTACACTCTCACCGACAGCGTTACCAACGACTCGAACAATGCGCCGAACAGCGTTCCTTCGCCATTCCAGCCACTGGTTCCGGAAAGCAAAGCCTCGGTACCGACACCCAGGAGTTGAGCTGCCAGGGCCGGGTCGGCCAGTTGATGTGTCGGAGCCGATCTCAGCCGGCTCAGCCGGTTGCGTGTCGGTAACCAGGCCGGAACCTCCTCGATCAAGCGCAGGCCTTCGAGGGCGGTGCGATATGTGATACCGGTTCTGCGCGCCGGCTTGTCGGATTCGCCTGCCGACGCGGCATCACGGATCTTCTCGAATGTTGTGGTGGTGGACGAGGCTGCTGCGTAGGCGGTGATCCATCTACGCAATGACGCAGCGTCGTGGAAGGTACGTCCGAACTGGTGGACGTCGTGAGTCAGTACCTGGGAGATGTAGCCATCCAGCAGACTGCGTCTGACTCGATCCGGGTGTGGTCTGATTCCCGGGAATCCCGACCTGACGATCTCGTCGGCGTACTGTTCGATGCCGGCAGGAGTCGCTCCTTCGAGCCGGGGGCGGTTGCCGGCGAGCATCTCTGCGAGACCGACCGTGGGAGTGTCGAGTCGGCGTTCGGTGATGGACATGGGTCGCATCTGCAAAGTGATGATGCGGCCGGCTCCGGTGTGGGTTGGGGCTTCGGTTGGCCTGGTTGATCCAGTAAGGAGAAATCGACCCGGCCGGGGGTCGGCGTCCACCGCCCGTCTCACCATGTCCCATGAGGCCGGTAGCCGCTGCCACTCGTCGATGAGCACTGGGGGGTCGCCGTTGATCACTCGGCTCGGTTCACCGCCAAGCACCTTAATAAGACCTGGGTCATCAAGGCGATGCACCGTCCGTGCCCTACGCAGAGCAGTTGCGGTTTTGCCCACACCACGGGCCCCTTCGATGGACACTGCCGGTGCATCAGCGAGCGCGTCGAGTTCTTGGTCGATGATTCGCGGTAGGTAGTCCACGGATGAATGTTACAATTACGACGGTAAAAATGTTACAGATCCGACGGCTGGTCAGCGGAGTTGGTCGACGTGGAGGTCGGTGCCGGGGACGGTGGGGACGAAGGGGGCGGACAGGGCCAGGGAGGCCCGGGGGTGGGTGGCCAGAGCGGCGTGGTGGGTTCGGAAGGCGGCGGGGAACACCTCGGCGGGATCCTGCTCCAGGAACCACAGCAGGCACAGCCGGCGGCCGACCTTCTCGGTGGGGGCCACCGGCGGGGTTCCGGGATGGTTTATCCGACCCTGGGCGAATTCACGAGGGGTGAACGCCAGGCACATCACCGCGGGCGAGCCCACAAGCACCGAGTTCAGATGGTCGTGAGCCAGCCACTGCTCGAGGGCTTCCTGATCGGCGGCGTCGGCGGCGTCGATTACCTCCACCACCAGTCCGGCGAAGGGATGGTCGAGGGCCAGATGGGGCTTCATGGGGCCGCTGCCCGGCCGGACGCAGGCAAACCGGAACCGGTGGAAGGCGGTGTAGACGTGGGTGCGTTCGGTGAATCCCCGGCCGTGGGGCATGAGGGCCTCGGCCATGGTCAGGTAGCTCCACCGTTCCATGTCGTCCTCGTGGCCGGGGGTGCTCCAGTACAGCGAGACGTAGCAGCCGGCATCGGGGGGTCGTACCGCGGGATCGTCCACCTCCGGTCTCAGGTTCCGCAGATCCCTGGGGGCCACCCAGCGGCGACCGGCGTACACCCAGGGGCCGTGCATGGCCCCCGAGTAGAAGTGGTCGTCCTCGTACCACCGGTTGTAGTCGTGGTCATGGCCCTCGTGGGGTTCCACCATGGTGATGAGCGCACTGCCGATGCCGATGTCGTTGGGCAGATGCATGGCCAGCCGCTCGTACGTGGATCGATCGGCCGGCGTCCGGTCCGGTTCGTGGTTGGGGGTCATGGAAGTCCTCCTCGGGTGGGTGGGGGGTGGGGGGTGGGGGTCATGGTCCGCCGAGGGATGCTCGGCAGGGGTTCCCCATCGTCCTCCTCGGGCTGGAAGGGGGGTGGGGATGGCCATGGCGGTCAGGTGAGGGCTCCGGTGGCGGCCAGAGCGGTGATCTCCTCGTTCGAGAAGCCGAGGATCTCGGACATGACCTGGTGGGTGTGCTCGCCCACCAGGGGTCCGGCCCGCCGGGGGCGGGCGGGGGTGGCGGAGAACAAGGTGACGGGGCCGTCGAAGATCATGGGGCCGATGGCGGTGTGGTCGAGTTCTATGAAGAACTCTCGGGCCACCAGGTTGGGGTCGGTGCAGAAATCGCCGGCTCTCAGGGCCATGTAGGAGGGAACGCCCGCTGCTCGTAGTTCCCGAGCGGCCTCGAAGCCGTCTCGAGAAGCGAACCAGGCGGCCAGTACCTCGTCGGCGGTAGCCGATTGCGTCCATCGGTCGTCCAACCGCCGCAGCTCGGGAACCACCGAGCACAGCGCCTCCCACTGCTCGTCGGTCTCGACCGCCACCGTACAGAAGCGCTCGATGCCGGCGGTGCGGTACACCCCGTGGGGGGCGGCCCGCTGCGAACCCAGCCCGGGCTGGGTTCGTACCCGACCGGTCTCCCGGTATTCCAGCACCAGTGGGGCCAGGAAATGAATGGAGGCCTCTATCTGGGACATGTCGATGTACTGGCCCTCGCCGGTGTGGTGGCGATGATGCAGGGCGGCGCCCAGGGCAGTGAGGGCGTAGCGAGGGGAGATGAAGTCGGTGTAGGCCCCCCAGGGCGCATGGGGATTGCGGTCGGGCCAGCCGGTGATGGCCACGAAGCCCCCCAGACAAGCCCCGTGCAGGCCGAAACCGGTGTGGCGGGCCTCGGGGCCGGTCTGGCCCCGCATGCAACTCGAGAGCATCACCGCCCGGGGGTTGAGGGCCTGCACGCGCTCGTAGCCGAAGCCCAGTCGGGCGGCGGTGCCGGGGGTGTAGTTCTCCACCACCACGTCGGCCCACGACACCAGCCGGTCGATGACCGCCTGCGCCTCGGGAACGGTGAAGTTGAGGCCCAGACCCAGCTTGGACTGGTTCATGTTGGCCATGGGATGACCGGCGCTCATGGGCGAGGAGTGGGGCAGGTGGGGAGGGATCCAGCGCAGGGTGTCGAGGCGGGCCTCGGTCTCCACCCGCACCACGGTGGCCCCCAGGTTGGCCAGATCCTTGGAGATGAGCGGCCCGGCGGCGATCCACGACAGGTCGGCCACCTTCAGACCCTCGAACAACGCCCCCCGAGGGATGGCCGACACCCTCGCGGCTTGGGTTTCGGTTCCGGGGTGGGGTGTGGTCGCGGCGTGGGTTTCGGTTCCGGGGTGGGGTGTGGTCGCGGCGTGGGCTTCGGTTCTGGCGTGGGGTGTGGTCGGTAGGTCGTCGAGCAGGTTCTGGTGCTGCCCCAGGGTGGGAGCGCGATGACGGTAGGTGATGGGGGTGGCCGACAGGCGAGCAAACGGTCCGGCATGGATGGTGTCCTCCACCTCCACCCAGTAGTCGCGGGCGGCGAGCTGGGGGTCGTCGGCCAGATGGGCTGCTGTATAGCAGGGGGCCACCAGCATCTTGCCGGCCACTGCCCGGCTCTGGATCTCGGCCTGGGTCCTGGTTCCGACGAAGGCCAGCAGGTCCCGCACCGCGATGGCGGCGTCGGCGGGGTGCATGGTCTGGTTGCTCAGCATGTCCAGCCAGGCGTCCCAGGCCACGTCGGTCAGGTCGTCGTCGAGCGCGTCCTCCTCGATCACCCAGGCCATGAGCGACTTCATCCCCCGATTGCCCTGATCGCCCAGCACCAGGGTCATGCCCACGTAACCGTCGGCACAGGGTTCGATCACCGGCATCGGCACCCCGGGCACCACCTCGGGGCGGGTCACGTCGGCCCGGTCGTCCCCCCGCTTGGGGAAGTCCTGACCCAGGGCGGCGTAGCTGGTGACCGACATGAGCGACCACAGCACCGCGGCCTGGATGGAGGTGTCCAGGTGCTGGCCCCGGCCGCTGCGGTCACGCTCGCACAGTGCCATGGCGGCATCGGCGGCGGCCTGCATCGCCCCCAGGAACGACGTCTCGGGGTAGCCCACCGGGGTGGGCACCCGGTCGTGGTCGCCCTGCATGGCCAGGAGCCCTCCCGCGGCCGACAGGGTCAGGTCGGTCATGGGGGCAGCGGCATCGGGGGTGCCGACCCCGAACGGGGTGACCGACACGTACACCAGGGCGGGGTTGATGGTGGCCAGATCGTCGGGGCCGAGGCCGCGGCCGCCCAAGTGGCCGGGGGCGAACGACTCCACCAGCACATCGGCACCGGCGGCCAGGGCTCGCAGCTCCGTTCGGCCTTCGTGGGTGTCGATGTCGCATACCACGCTGTGCTTGCCCAACCCCCATGCCTCCCAGAACAGCGAGCGGCCGTCGTCGGCGAACGGCGGGGTGGTGCGGGCGTCGCACCCGCCGGGGGGTTCCACCTTGATGACCTCGGCTCCGAGGTCGGCCAGGGCCTTTCCGGTGGCTTCGGCCATACGGGTGGACAGATCCAGAACCCTGATACCGTCGAGGGCTCCGCTCATCGGATCGGGGGTGCCGGCTCAGCCGGTCGGCAGTGGATCGGGGTCGCGGCGGCACAGCCCGGCGGTCCCCCATGGACTTTCGGAATCCGATCCGACGGTCGATGGAGCTGTGACCGGTACTGCGCGGCCTCGGACACCATGGGATCACAGTAGCGGGCACCGATGACGACGACTCGGGCCGGTCGACCGCCTCGATCGGCATCCCCGAGCAGAAGTTCTGCTTTGCTCTTGGCGTATGTGCGGTGGTTCCCGTCCTCGGTGCCGGCATCCCCGAGCAGAAGTTCTGTTTTGCTCTTGGCGTATGTGGTTACTCTGGGGTGATGGCCAACCCGGTGCCTGCCGCCTCCGGGGTTCAACCCGAACCCGCTTCGACGGTGGACTACCGCCTGGCCCGGGCCCATGTTCTGAGCCGGCTCAAGAGCGGAGCCCGGATGATCGACGATGTGTGCGATGCCCATCCGGAGCTGGTGCGAGCCGGCCGGGAGGTGGGCACCCTCGCCGGGGAGTCGTGCCCGGTGTGCCAGGGCGACGGCCTGGCCCTGGTGTCGTACGTGTTCGGCCCCCGGCTGCCCGCTCACGGGCGGTGCATCAGCTACACCGGGGAGATCGCCAAACTGGCTCGACGCAAGGGCAGGTTCACCTGCTACGAGGTGGAGGTGTGCCCCGACTGCCGCTGGAACTACCTCCGACGCAGCTTCGTACTGCGACCCCGCTGAGGCTCGGCCCGGCCGGCAGAGCACCCTCGCTGGTGGTCGCGACGGGTCGGCCATGATGGACGATTGCGGATCAGCCGGTGAGGTTTGTCCTTGCTCTGGACGAGGAGGATGCCCAGTGGGTTGGATTCGCGGTTGCTCAGGGCTTCTGTGGGCGGTGTGGCACTGGCCTGACCGGTCGGTTGTGCTTGGTGTCGCCGGACGGGGTTGCGAGGCTTCGTTCGAGGTCGGTGAACAGATTGAACACGTCGGGTGCTTCGAAGATCCGGTAGCGCTGCTTTTCGATGTTGCGTTGTCTTAGTATTCCGGCTTTGGTCAGGGTGTTGATGGCATCGGTTGTTCGCGCCTTGGATCGTCCGATCAGCTTCCCGGCCGTTTCGACCGTGACAATTGGCGCGCCCGGCAGGACGCGAATCAGCAAGTCCATGCTGGAGTTGGCTCGAACGCGGCCGAGTTGGGTTCGCCAGCCTCTGGTGATTTCGTCGATGTGTCTGCTGTAGGTCTCGGCATCCCGGCAGGCCCGGTTCGTGGCGGTGGCGAACACTCGGAGCCATTCGACCGCAGCGTCCGATCTCTCGGCACTGTCGGGTCCGCTGAGGTGGCGATACGCCACCAAGCCGTTGATGTAATCATCGGAGCAGGTTGCGAGCACAAGGCTTATCGGCGGGACGAAGGCGGGGGCGAGGCCTCGCCGGCGCAGCACAACATGTATGAGCGCCCTGCCCGTGCGCCCGTTTCCGTCGGCGAAGGGGTGAATGGTCTCGAACTGAGCATGGGCGATGGCAGCCTGGGCCAAAGGAGAATGGTCGTCCCCGTTCACGTACTCGAGCAGATCGGCCAACAAATCGGGGAGATGCTCGGGTGGTGGTGGGACAAAGGCCGCGCTGCATGGGTTGAACGAACTTCCACCGATCCAGTTCTGTTCCCGCCGAACGACACCCCCCAGCTCGGGTGCCGGGGAGTTGCTCATCAGTGTTTGGTGAACGAGGAGCAGGTCGTCCAGGTCGAAAGGGTTCGCGCTGGTGGCCAGTTCGACCGCCGACTCCATTGCCGCGATGTTGCCGAGCACCTCGACCGCTACCTGATCGTTGGAGTTCCCGCCGAGCGTGATCGCAGCTTCGGCGCGGGCCAGGCGACGAGCTGCCGCTTCCAAACCTTCGATCTTGGAGGACCCAACGGACTCCGCTCGGAGCAGGAACCGGGCCAGGCCCTCAAGGCTTACATGGGTGGTGCCGGCATCGTTCAGCGCCCGAACGGCTGCCTCCGCGTCGGCGACGTCGGCAGCGACGTCGCCGGGGATCTTCAGTTCCCAGCCGACGATCGGATCGGCGAGGTAGGCTTCGTAGAAGCAGCCCCGGCGATCGCGTCGACTCATCCCCTGGAACCGTGCCCTCCAGTGCTTCCGCAAGTGTCCAGCCATGCGCCCTCTAAGTGTCGGTTAGATGGCAACTGTAACTTAGAGATGGCCCGGGGAGGCAATGGAGTTGCCCAGGTGACAGGGCTGGCTGGCGGCGACCAAAGGCGTGGCGGGGGTCGTGCGGTAAGGGCTTCGACAATGCCGATCAGGGCTGCTGGGTTTTTGATGTATTGATGTTATGATGCAATGATGCGTACAACGGTGGATTTGCCGGACGACATCCATGCCTTGGCTCATGAGCTCGCTCATCAGCAGAAGAAGACGATGAGCGAGGTGCTGACCGAGTTCATCCGGGCCGGCATCACATCCCAGAGCTCGCCCATTCCCGATGTCGTCCCGTCGGATTGGCCGACAATCAGTCTGGGCCGACCAATCACCCCCGAAGACGTTCGCCTGTTGGAGGACGAATGAACACCGCACTGGCGGACGGCAATGTGCTTGTTGCTCTGACGGTCGCCGACCATGTCCATCATCATCAGGCGCGAGCCTGGTTCGAGGCCCATCAAGGTCGGCTGGCCACCTGCCCGATAACCCAGGGGACCCTCCTACGGTTCCTGCTGCGACAAGGGGTGGCGACCTCGGAGGCGGTGGCGACCCTGGGACAGGTGGAGGCATTGCCCCAACACGTGTTCTGGCCCGATGAGATCGGCTACGACGCTTCGATCATGGCCGGTGTGATCGGGCACCGACAGGCAACCGATGCCTACCTGACCGCCCTGGCCTCGTACTTCGGCGGATCATTGGCAACATTCGACAAAGGACTGGCGAGTTTGGCAACCCTTCACGACAAGACAGTCGAGCTGATCCCCACCTGAGTCACCACTCCGGTCCGGTCACGACTCGAGGATCTCGGTGTCGGGGGCCGGTGGTTAGGGCTCGAGGATTACGGTGTTGGTGTTGGCGTCGATGATTATGCGGTTTTCCAGGGGTTGATCGAGGGTGATGGTTGTGGTTAGTTGTCGGCCGGAGCGTCGGCAGTCCTCGGTGGTGACCAGGGCATGGACGGCGATTTTTATCTGGGTTATGCCGTAGTCGATTTGGGCATCGCCGAAGGTCTCGCATGCGGTGCCCCAGTAGCGGACGATGAGGGTGCGATCGTCGTCGGCCAACTCCACACCGTTGATGATGCGGATCTCCCGGGGCGGACCCTGGGGGAGTTCTTTGGTTCTGGTGGTGCATGCCGCGGCCGGCAGCACCCCCGCCAGCAGCACTCCCGTCAGCAGCAGGACGGCCCCGCGGATTGCATGATCCCGGCGACGATCCCGGCGATGATCCCGCAGGCGATGATCCCGCAGGCGATGATCCCGCAGGCGATGATCCCGCAGGCGATGATCCCGCAGGCGATGATCCCGCAGGCGATGATCCCGGCGATGATCCCGCAGGCGATGATCCCGCAGGCGATGATCCCGGCGATGATCCCGCAGGCGATGATCCCGGCGATGATCCCGGCGATGATCCCGGCGATGATCCCGGCGATGATCCCGGCGATGATCCCGCAGGCGATGATCCCGCAGGCGATTAGCCGATGGGCGAGCTGATTCCATGGGTCAGATCATGGCACCCGAATGCACGGGGGTGGGGTGGGGCAATACGGTCGGGTCGTGGGACTTCGGCGGTCGCAGTTGGTGGTGGTGTGGCTGATCGGCGCGGCGGCCATCCTGCCCAACGCCTCCATCGCCCCGGCCATCCCCGACATCGCCGACGCGTTCGGGATATCCGACCAGACCTCGGTGTTCATCCTGATGACCGCCCATGCTCCCGGTCTGGTCATGGCCTCGGTCATCGGGGTGGCTGCCGACCGCTACGGGCGGCGGCGGGTGGCGGTGCCGTGCCTGCTGGTGTTCGGCCTCGGCGGGTTGGCCATCATGTCATCGGACAGCCTGGTGGAGCTGTTGGTGTTCCGGTTCGTGCAGGGGTTGGGATCGGCCGGGTTCCTGAGCCTGGCCCTGGTCATCATCGGCGACCACTACCAGGGGACCGAGCGTATCCGGGTGGTCGGCCAGAACTCGCTGTCGATCACCCTGGCGGTGGCCGTGCTGCCCGCCGCCGGAGGTTTGCTCACCGAGCTGTTCGGGTGGCGGGGGCCGTTCGCGATGCACGCCGCCACCCTGGTGCTGGCTGGTTGCGCCGCCGGGCTGCTGCCCCCGGACCGGAGGCGTACCACCGTGCCGTTGCGCCACCAGCTTCGCCAGGCTCGTCCCCACCTGTGGCGACCCGAGGTGGGAGTGCTGTTGCTGGTGGGACCGTTCACCTTCCTGATCTTCTTCGCGGTGGGGATCACCACCATGCCGATCCATCTGGAGAACGCGTTCGGCGCATCCGCCGGGGTGCGGGGGCTGATTCAAGCCATGCCGGCGGTGTCGGCCGGGCTGGTGGCGCTGAGCATGGGCCGTATCGCCGGCCGCCTCTCCACCTCGATGGTGGTCCGGGCCGGTTACGCGGGCTTCTTGGTCTGTTTGACGGGTATGGCGGTCTCGCCCTCGCTGGCGGTGATCATCGCTCCGGTGCTGTTGCTCGGGGCTGCCGACCAATTGGTGGTGGTGCCGCTGCAAAGCCGAGCGGCTTCGCTGGCCCCCGACGAGCACCGGGCGGTGATGGTGGCCGCCTGGGGCACCGCCATTCGCATCGGCCAGGTCGGCGGCCCCCCGGCGGTGGCCGGTCTGCTGGCCGTGGGCGACACCCGCCTCGTGTTCTGGATCGGGGCCGCCTTGTCGGCCGGGCTGCTGGCTCTGGTCACCGCGGTCGGCAATCTGCTCGACCGCGATCCTCACTTCAAGCAGCCCCGCTTCAAAGCAGGGTCGTGACCAGTGCTTCGCACCTGGTCACGATCCCGGGTCATGGTCAACCTCGGGCTCTTGGCAGCCCCGGGTTCTGGTCAATCGCATTCCTGGTGTTGGTGGTACTTGGTCAATGGCATTCCTGGTGTTGGTGGTACTTGGTCAATGGCATTCCTGGTGTTGGTGGTACTTGGTCAATGGCATTCCTGGTGTTGGTGGTACTTGGTCAATGGCATTCCTGGTCACCGGGGGGCAGTGTCAGGTCGATGAGGTAATCGTCCACCATCTTGTCCACGCACGGGCTGCGGCCGTAGCTGAGGTGACCCTGGCCGTTGTAGGTCAGAAGTGTTCGGTTTTCCAGCATCCCCGCCACCGCCACCGCCCATTCGTAGGGGGTGGCGTTGTCGCCCCGGTTGCCGATCACCAGCACCGGCGGGGCGTCGGGGGCCCGGATAGGACCTATCGGGAGCGGGTCGGTCTCGGGCCAATACAGGCAGGGTCGGGCCGACTGGACCGCGGCCCGGCCGAAATCGCCGGCCACCTCCTCGAATCTGATCATCGCGTCCTGCAAGTCCTCACGGGTCATGGGGCCACTGTCGGCACAGCCAATGCTGATGAAAGAGCCCGAATCACTGCCATGCAGGTACTCCATTGCCAGGTCGTTCAACGTTTCGCCGTCCCCTTGCAGGGCCGAGGCCAAACCGGTGTAGAAGATCGGCCAGAAAACGGGATCGTAGGCGGCCATGGTCACCGCCAGATCCGCCTCGGCCGGCCCGACCAGCACATCGCCGTCGGAGTCGCGCAACGGGGTGGTTTCCACCCGGGCCAGTAGTTCCTGGTAGGCCGCCTCGGGGTCGCCCGGGACCGGGCAGGCCGGGTCCTGGCGGCAGGTGTCGAACAGGTCGTCGATCACCCGGGCGAAGCCTCGTATCTGCCCGAGCCCCATCTCGATGACGTCCAAGGAGGGGTCGGTTACGCCGTCGAGCACCACCGCCCTGAGATTGGTGCCGTACCGGTCGGCGTAGAGCAGTCCGAGGTGGGCTCCGTAGCTGAAACCGAAGTAGCTGATCCTCTCCTCGCCCAGGGCCTGGCGTATGGAGTCCATGTCGGCCACGGTCTGCGCCGTGCCGATCAACCCGGCGTTCTCGCCCAAGCCCTCCAGGCACGCTTCGGCTGCGGTTCGGGCGGCTTCGTCCAGCGCGGCCTGTTCCTCCTGCGAGTCGGGTATGGGGTCGTGGAGCATGAATCGGTCGATTTCGTCGCTACACCCGTGGGGGACGCTGCCCCTGACCCCTCGGGGGTTCCATCCCACCACGTCGAATCTGTCCAGCAGATGGCGGGAAAGCCCGGCGTTGTAGATCAAAAAGCTGTTCATGTCCCCGCCGGGGCCGCCGGGGTTCACCAGCAGTACACCGATACGGCGGTCCCGGTCGCGGGCGGGCAGCATGCCCAGCTCCAGGGTCACGGTGCCGGCCTCGGGATCCCGATGATCGGAGGGCACCTCGAGGGAGGCGCACAGGTACCTCTGACCGCAATCGTCGAACCGGAGTGATGACGATTCGAGTTCCACCGGTCCATCGGTTCGGGGTGGTGCCGGTTCGGTGTCGGTGCTTGGGGTGGGGCTGGTTCTTGTGGAATCGGTAGGGGTTCGGGGTGGTGCCGGTTCGGTGCGGGCGGTCGGGGATGTCGAGGGTTGGGTCGGGGCCGAGGGTGATGGGCTCGTCTCCGGTGCCGACGCGGGACTCCGCTCCGGTGGGTCGTCCCCGCAGCCCGAGGCCAGTAGGGCCACCGAGATCAGTAGGGCCACCGGGACCAACAACCCGGCTATTCCGGTCGTCGACAAGAACCGGCCGCGGCCGAGTCGGGTTCGGGGGTGGCGGCCGGGGCCGACCTGTCCAAGTGCCATGTCACCACCGACACCGCGGCCGAGTCGGGTTCGGGGGTGGCGGCCGGGGCCGACCTGTCCAAGTGCCATGTCACCACCGACACCGCGGCCGAGTCGGGTTCGGGGGTGGCGGCCGGGGCCGACCTGTCCAAGTGCCATGTCACCACCGACACCGCGGCCGAGTCGGGTTCGGGGGTGGCGAGCCATCTTGTTGCTAGCGCCCGGTGGCCGGGCGGAAGGCGTCCACCACCGGGGCCAGATAATCGTGGGCCGCGGCGGGGTCGTCGGGTATGGGCAAGTGGGCCCGGAAGTCGGTTACCCCGGCATCGACCAGCGGGGGCACGCCATCCATGGTGGCGGCGAGGTCCACGCCGTCGTCGGTTCGTACCACCGGGAGGGTGCCCACCACCCCTATGCCGGCCGGATCCCGGTCGAACCCGGCAACCGCCTCTCTCATCCCGGCAATGTTGGCAGCCATGTCACCCCCCATGGTGTCGCCCCACGGGATCCACCCGGCCCCGAAGCGAGCCAGCCGGCGCATGGCCCGGGGGTTGAGCGTGCCGCTCACCCAGATGGGAACCCCGCCGGATTGCACCGGCTGAGGCTGCATGTGGATGCGGGAGAACGTGAGGTGGTCGTCGTCGAAGTCGGTTGGACAGGATGTCCACAGGGCCTGGCACACCGCCAGGGTGTGGTCGAGCAGCTTGCCCCGGTCGGCGAAGTCGAGTCCGGCGGCTTCGTATTCCTCGGCCTGCCATCCCACACCCACGCCGAGGTCCACCCGGCCGCCGGTGAGCACGTCCAGGGTGGCCAGCGACTTGGCCAGGATCACCGGGCGGCGCAGGGCGGCCAGAAGGATGTTGTTGCCCAGTCGGATGTTGCTGGTTATGCCCCCCACCAGGGACAAGACGGTGGTGGGTTCCAGCCAGTGGCCGTCGGGACCGGTGGGTTGCCGCCCGCCGGCCATGCCCCCCAACTCGGGTCGGCCGTAGGCCTCCAACCGCTCGCCGAACACCACGTGGTCGCTGATGACCAGCTTGTCCACCCCGGCGGCATCGGCGGCTCGGGCCAGGTCCAACAGTGACCGCCAGCCCCCCGGGCCGGGATCGGTGGCCGCGAACGAGCGGAGCTGGATGGAAAGCAGCGGTGTCATGGGGCGAGAGTAGTGGCATGGTTCCGGCACGGGAAGGGTTCACCGCGGATACTCGGGTGTTCATTGCTGCTCACGACGACCGAATCTCAGGAGTGCCAAGCCCAGGACGACCAAGCCTCACGATGACTGAGTAACGGGTGTGTCGGAGGAATACGGTTGACGGGTCTGATCCACCGGGAAGATGCAAGGAGCGTGGTCATGGGTGAGTTCGTACGAATCGAAACCGGCATAGCCGAGGGGGTGGCGACCCTGCGGCTGGACCGGCCCAAGGTCAACGCCCTGAACTCGCAGGTTGTCGCCGAGTTGCAGCAAGCGTCCGCCGAGTTGGCCGATCGGGACGATATTCGCTCGGTGGTGGTCTGGGGTGGTCCCAAGGTGTTTGCCGCCGGAGCCGACATCACCGAGTTCACCGGTGCGGGCGCGGACGAGGCTCGCCAACTGAGCCGGCACATCAACGGCGCGCTGCGGGCGCTCGAGCAGCTTCCCCAGATCACCGTCTGCGCCATCAACGGCTACGCCCTCGGCGGGGGGTGCGAGCTGGCCATGGCGGCCGAGTTCCGGCTGGTGGGCGAGAGCGCGGTGCTGGGTCAGCCCGAGATTCTGCTGGGGATCGTCCCCGGCGGGGGCGGCACCCAGCGACTGAGCCGCCTGGTGGGGATCACCAGGGCCAAGGAGTTGATCTACAGCGGCCGCACCGTGGCGGCCGACGAGGCGGTGGCCATCGGCTTGGCCTCCGCGGTTCATCCCGACGACGAGGTGTACGACGAGGCGGTCGAGCTGGCCGCCCGCTACGCCGCCGGCCCGGCCGCGCTGGCCATGGCCAAAAGAGCCATCCTCGACGGCTACCCCCTGGCGCTCGATCAGGCCCTGGAGGTGGAGGTGGAGGCCTTTGCCGCTTCCTTCGACACCGAGGACGCCCGAACCGGTGTGGCCAGCTTTCTCGACAGCGGCCCTGGCAAGGCGGTGTTCGCCGGGCGCTGAGCCATCGGTTCGGCCCGCCGGGACACCCGGATCTCGATCCTCGGGGTTCTAGGGCCGTCCCCGGGGTTCTTAGGCCGTCCTCGATCCTCGGGGTTCTAGGGCCGTCCCCGGGGTTCTTAGGCCGTCCTCGATCCTCGGGGTTCTAGGGCCGTCCCCGGGGTTCTTAGGCCGTCCTCGGGGTTGGTGGGGCCGTAGCGGTTCCATATCCAGCCGGTGACCACACCGATTACTATCATCACCCCCCCGATCAGGGCCATGCCCATGAGCCGTCCGTTCAGGTCTCCCATCAGAGCCTCGTGGATCGCCTGGGCGGCCCGAACGGTGTCGGTGTTGTCGATCAGCACGGCCAGCAGCGCCCGGGTGCCGTAGATGCCCACCCCGAGGATGCCGGCCATGGCCACGATGCCGGTGCCGGTGCTCCACAGTACCCGGGGTCTCGACGGCGACAGCAGCAGGGCGGCGATGCCGCACAGCAGGATCAGGGTGATGGTGGAGGATCGTCGGTCCTGGAGTTGGCCCAGGAACTCCCAGAACCGGTCCCCGGGTTCGGCTCGCCGGAGCACGGTCACCACCCCGGCATCGGGTGGCGGCGTGACACGGCCCAAAAAGGCCAGTTCCTCATTGGTGACGATCTCGGCCAGTGCCTGGTTGAAGATCGGCGTTAGATCCACCTCGACGTTTCTGGCCGGGGGATTGGCCACCGCGGTGCCGCCCACCACGGCCAGGACGTCGCCGTGGGCCTGGCGTACCGCCCGTTCGAGCAAGTGGTCGTTGGCCTCGTCGGTGAGCAGGTCGCCGACCACCGCCTGGATCTCGTCCCGGATCGCCTGGCGGGTACCGGTCGAGCCCGCCGGGGTGACCGGCAGATCAGCCATCTCCTCCGCGGTGGAGGTGAAAGCGGCGGCCACCACGCTATGGACGTTCTCGTCGTCGAATATGCCGTCGAGTTCCTCGGTGAAGCGGTTCTCGTCGAACACCACCAGATCGGCATAGGTGGTGAGCGCGGAGAACCCCGAGCCCAGCACCACGATGAGCAGCAGCAGCACGGACACGGCCTCGCGCACCGTTCGAGAGGTGACGCTGCGCCACGAGCGCACGAACTGCTGGAGATAGTCCTCCACTGCGAGCAGGGGCCCGGTCTAGACGGGGGTGTTCACGCCGTCGGCTGGTGACCGGTGCCGAGCGGGTCAGCCGAACAGTGGGTCAACCGAGGCGACCTGGTACTTCTTGCCGTCCATACCGGTTACGCCCAGCTCACCTATGGCTGTGCCGAATGCGGCCATGTGGGGGGCGGTGAAGTGGCCGCCGAGGGCCTCCTCGCTCTCCCAAATCTCGAAGAAGCGAACCTTGCCCGGTGCCTCCACCGAGAAGCAGTACTCGACGTTGCCGTCCTCGGCCTGTGACGCGGTGGCCATTTCGGTGGCGGCCTTCATGAATGCCTCGGTGTTCTCGGGGGGAAGGGAGGCTGAGCCGGCTACGATAATCATGGGTTCTCCTTTGTCGTCGGTTCTCCTCGAGTGGTGGGAGAACGGTGGGGGCCGTCACAGCGTAGCCAGTGAGGGGCCTGGTCGGGTCGGTTTGCCCGAGGGTTATCCGACCCGAGGGTTATCCGAACAGCGGGCTATCCGACCCGGGGATTATCCGAACAGCGGGCCGACCGAGGAGATCCGGTACTTCTTGCCATCCATGCCGGTCATGCCCAGGTCGCCGACCGCCGCTTGGAACGAGCCGAAGTGGGGGGCGGAGAACTGGGCGTTCATGGCCTCCTCGTCCTCCCAGCACTCGAAGAAGCGGAAGACGCCGGGGGCCTGCATCGAGATGCAGTAATCGATGTTGCCGTTCAGGGTCCGGGATGCGGTGGACAGCTCCGCGGCGGCCTTCATGAATTTCTCGGTGTTCTCGGGAGACACGGCAACGGAGCCGGCGACAACGATCATGGGTTCTCCTCGATCATGGTGGGAGCGTGGACGGCCAGGTTGTCATGGGTGTCCTTGCCGGCGACAACGATCATGGGTTCTCCTCGATCATGGTGGGAGCGTGGACGGCCAGGTTGTCATGGGTGTCCTTGCCGGCGACAACGATCATGGGTTCTCCTCGATCATGGTGGGAGCGTGGACGGCCAGGTTGTCATGGGTGTCCTTGCCGGCGACAACGATCATGGGTTCTCCTCAAGATGGAGAGAGTGGACGATGGAATGCTAGTTGAACGGATGAGCCCGCCGACAGGGGAGAACCCGCCAAGGGTCACCTAAGGTGGCAGGTCGAGTGCTGCCGTTCGATCCCATCAGCGAGGCCCGACGCAATTGGAAGGCCCACAATTGGCGAGCCGTGGATGCCATGTCGTCGGCCACGTCCATAACCCGAGCCAACCAGCTCGTGATGGGGCGCATCAACGAAGCCCTCGCGCCGTTCGACCTGACCTTCTCCCGGTTCGAGGCCCTGGCCCTATTGCACTTCTCCCGTCGGGGCTCGCTACCGCTGGGCAAGATGGGCAACCGGCTGATGATCCATCCCACCAGCGTCACCAACGCCATCGACCGCCTGGAACGTGACGGGTTGGTTCGCCGGATGCCTCACGCCGTGGACCGCCGCACCGTCCTGGCCGAGATAACCGACGAGGGCCGTCGGGTGGTGGCCAAGGCGGCCGATGCCCTGGCCGACATCGAGTTCGGCCTGGCCGGGTTGTCGCCCAGCACCATGAGGGCGCTGGACGATGCCATCTGCGCTCTCCGCCGGGTTGCGGGGGACTTCCCCGGGTGAGGCAGTGACCGGCTTGGATGTTCGCGCTCTCCGCCGGGTTGCGGGGGACTTCCCCGGGTGAGGCAGTGACCGGCTTGGACATCCGCCCGCTGACGTCGGACATCGGTGCCGAGATACTCGGGGTGGATCTGCGGGAGGAACTCGATGACGTGGTGGTGGGTGCCGTCCGCCGGGCGCTGCTCGATCACCTGGTGGTTTTCTTCCGGGACCAGGACATCACCCCCGACCAGCACCTGGCCTTCGCCCAGCGGTTCGGGCCCATCAACGTGGCCCCATTCGGCCCCAAACTGGAGACCCACCCGGCCATCACCGTGCTGGACCAGATCGCTCCGGTGGGAGGGCTGGCCGCCCGCTGGCACAGCGACAACACCTACATGCCCAGCCCGCCGCTCGGTTCGGTGCTTCGAGCGGTTGAGCTTCCCGACGTGGGGGGCGACACCTGCTTCGCCAACATGTACAAGGCCTACGAGGAACTGTCGGTGCCCATGCGGTCGCTCATCGACGGGTTGGAGGCGGCTCACGACCTCACCTACACCCTTACCCGGGCCATTGACGAGGGGTTGGCCCGTGAGCATCTGGACACCATGCGGGCCCGGTACCCGGAGCTGATCCGGCCGGTGGTTCGGGTTCATCCCGAGACCGGGCGGCGGGCCCTGTTCGTGAACAGCAACTTCACCACTCGCTTGGTGGGGCTGACCGAGGCCGAGAACAACTCGCTTCTGCCGTTCTTGCTGAACCACGTGCGCTCCCCCGATTTCCAATGTCGCTTTCGCTGGGCCACCAACTCCATCGCCTTCTGGGACAACCGCTCCGTCCAGCACTACGCCGTTCCCGACTACACCCGGCGTCGTGTCATGCACCGGGTGACGATCGACGAGTGAAGCTGGTCGTCGGGGCTGGTTGTTGGGGCCAGTCGTTGGGGTCGAGCTCTCAGACAGTGAACGCACCGTCGATGTCGAGCTTCTGGCCGCTGATGTAGTTGGCGGCGTCGGAGGCGAGGAAGCAGGCGGCTTCGGCGATGTCGATCGCCTTGCCGAAGCGGCCCAGCGGGATGTTGGTGCGGGCCACCTCCAGGGCCCGGTCGTCCAGATCGCCCTCGGCCATGAGTCGGGCGGCCATGCCGTCCTCGAGCATGCCCGGCCCCACGCAGTTGGCTCGCACTCCGAAGCGTCCCTCCTCCACCGCCACCGCCCGCATCAGCGACTCCACCGCACCCTTGGGGATCGACGACAGGGAGTCCCGCTTGGGGAACACGGTGGTGGCCGCGGTGGTGATGTAGACGATGTTGCCGCTAGATGCCCGCAAGTGGGGGAGCGCGGCGACGGTCAGGTTGAACGCACCGATGACGTCGGCCTCGATCTGGTGGGCGAACCGATCGGGGTCGGTCTGCGACAGGTAAATCTGGGGTACGTGGGGTCCGGCGGCGCTCACCACCGTGTGGATTCCACCAAGCGACTCGGCGGCCTCGTCGACGAACGCCCGCATCGCCTCAGGATCGTCCAGGGCCGGGTTCCCCGCGTGGGCGGTGACACCGGTAGCCCGCAGGGAAGCAGTCACCGCCTCGGCGGCCTCGGCGTTGGCCCGGTAGGTGAACGCCACCGCACTGCCCCGCCGGGCCAGCAGTTCGCAGATGGCCGCACCGATGCCACCACTGCCTCCGGTGACCAGCGCTCCCCCGGCCCGACCGGAAAAATCACTCATAGCCGGCCACATTAGGCACCGGCGGCCTCCCGAAGCACTGGCAGGCCTCAAGATGCCGGCGGCCTCCCGAAGCACTGGCAGGCCTCAAGATGCCGGCGGCCCCCCGAAGCGCAGGCAGGCCTCAAGATGCCGGGTGGTTCCAGATCACATCCAGGGGGAGTCGTTGGTGGCGGCGGACGAACATGCTGTTCTCCCATTGAGGCGGATCGTCGTCGGCCAGGGAGAACCAGCGGCTCTCTTGCAGCAGCCCCTTCAGGGAGCACGAACTCTCGAGGCGGGCCAGCGGTGCGCCTACGCAATGATGTATGCCCCGACCGAAAGCCAGGTGGCTGCGGGGGATGCGACGGTCCAACATCGCCTGGTCGGGTTGGTGGTACTCGGCGGGGTCGCGATTGGCCGAGGCCCACAGCAAGAAGACGGTGGTGCCGGCTTTGAGGTGGACTCCTCCCAGCTCGCAGTCGCGCTTCACCTGGCGGTAGTGGCCCCGGAACGGCGACTCCAACCGCAGGGCCTCCTCCATGAAGGGTTCGATCAGGCTGTGATCGGCCCGAACCTGCTCCTGGAGCGCCGGATCCTCGGCCAGCATTCGCACCGCGTTTCCGATCAGCGAAGCGGTGGATTCGCCTCCCGCACCGAGCAGAATCACCAGCGTGCCGATGGCGTCGGTCACCTCCAGGTCGCCGTCGGCCACTGCTTGGGCGCACACCCCGACCAGGTCGTCGGCCATGGAGCCGTCGGCCTCGAAGAGCTTGTCGGCCAGGTAGGCCCCGGCCTCGCCCGCCTCCTGGGCCAGTTCGGCCATGATCTCCGGTGGATGGACCCCGGCCAGTAGTTGCCCGCCGTGCAGGGCCCACCGCATCACCTGGGGCCAGTCCTCGTCGGGCAGGCCGATCAGTCTCCCGATGACTCGGGCGGGGACGGGATGGGCCACGGTGCCGGCCCACTCCACCCGAGCGCCCTGGGCACGGGCGTCGGCCATGTGCTCCGCGACGATGGATTCGATGTCGAACCGCATCTCCTCCATGCGGCGAGCCACCAGTTCGGGGAAAACCACGCTGCGGTGCCGGGTATGTTCGGGCGGGTCGGCGGTGGCCAAGGTGGTGGTGCCCCCGCCCAGCCTGTCGGTACGGAACAGCATCGGCGAGCCGTCGTCACCGGTGGCCACCACAACGTCGAGGTGGTTGGAGAAGTCGTCGATCCGGCGAAGCGCGTCCACGACGTACTCATGGGTCGCCACCAAGGCCAGATCGAGCCCCGGCACCAGCCACACCGGATGCTCCCGCCGAAGCTGCTCGTAGAACGGATAAGGATCGACCCAGACCGCCGGATCAATAACCGTCCGAGCATCCAGAGCAACCTCGGAAGACTCAGCAACGCTCATAACCAATACTGCCACAGCCCGGACAAGAGGGGGTGGTCGGACCTTGTGGGGCGGCCGAGTCCTATGGGGTCGGATCACCGATGGTTGAGGTCGTGGGTCGGTGGTGTATTGCCCAGTAGGCCCAATGTCCTCAGGCCCGTTAGGCTATGCACAGGCCAATCGGACAGAGGAGTCGTGCTAAATGGAGCAGAAATTCACTAGTAACGAAAAACCACTATCGGACTTGCTTGGGCAAGCAGCATCAGGTGACCTCCAGCTTCCGGATTTTCAACGTGGCTGGGTCTGGGATGACGATCACATTGTCAGCTTGCTGGCATCGATCTCGCTTTCCTACCCAATTGGCGCGGTCATGATGCTTCGTACCGGGAATCCCGATGTCAGGTTTCAGACAAGACCGCTTGAAGGTATTGAACTGGAGGAGGTCAAAGATCCTGAGTTTATACTTTTAGATGGTCAGCAACGAATGACTTCACTGTTCTTGGCACTCAAATCGACTGAGCCGGTTCTCACCCGGGATGCTCGGGGTAAGCCTATGAGCCGTCACTACTACGCGAATATTGATGCCTGTATCAATGGACTTGCTGATCGCGAAGAACAAGGTATCATCAGCGTTCCCGAGGATCGTAAGACAACCACCGACTTCGGAAGGCAGGTGGTGCTTGATCTGTCGTCACAAGAATTTGAGATAGCTGCTGGTCACTTTCCACTAGATATCGTTCTTAACAGTAGTGAAACTATGAATTGGGTTTTGAGGTATCTTGAGGTAGGGCCTGGTGATAACGACGAGAAGAGAGGTAAATGGAGGCAATTTAATGAAGAAGTTGTTGAGCCTTTCAAAAATTATCAGATACCAACTATCGAACTAGCAAAATCCACACCGAAAGAAGCTGTGTGCCAAGTTTTCGAGAAAGTCAACACTGGAGGTGTTTCTCTAACTGTTTTTGAACTGCTCACAGCAACGTTTGCTGCCGATGGCTTTAGCTTGCGTGATGACTGGGAAATACGAAAGAGCAGATTTGATGATCATCCTGTTCTTCAGCAATTTCAAGAAACTGACTTTTTACAAGTTGTGACACTGTTGGTCACCCATGAAGTGCGATCTAAGTACAACGTTAATGGACAAGAGGGTGATCGTGCTCCGGGGGTATCCTGCAAGAGAAAGGACATCCTTCGTCTGGATTTAGAGGATTATAAGAAGTGGGCTGATGTTGCTTTGGAGGCTATTATCCGGGTGGCTCCTTTCCTGCACTCTGAGTATATTTTTTCAGCTCGTGACTTACCGTACACGACTCAGCTTGTGCCACTTTCTGCGATCATAGCCGTGCTTGGACAGAGTGCCGATAACCATTCGACTAACAAAAAGTTGCAGCAGTGGTACTGGTGTGGTGTTTTCGGTGAAATGTACGGTAGCGCGATCGAAACACGTTTTGCCAATGACCTTCAAGATGTTGTGAAGTGGATTACAGGAGAAAATGCACCCACTCCAAGCACTATCAAGGATGCACAGTTCCAGGACGACCGGTTGTTGACTCTCCGTACAAGAAACAGTGCTGCTTACAAAGGACTGTTAGCACTGCAAATGAGAAATGGTAGTAAGGATTTCCGAACTGGTAAGTCAATCGATGTGCATGCTTACTTTGATAACGATATTGATGTGCATCATATCTTCCCAAAGAAGTGGTGTACGGATAATAAAGTCGACTCTCAGCGTTTTGACAGTGTTGTGAACAAGACTGCGATTGATGCGCGAACCAATAGAATTATCGGAGGAGA
Source organism: Acidimicrobiales bacterium (assembly GCA_965115985.1). GTDB lineage: Bacteria > Actinomycetota > Acidimicrobiia > Acidimicrobiales > Bin134 > Poriferisocius. Next base: position 1,786,107 of record OZ220474.1, on the reverse strand, counting down.
TGCTCCAAGTTTATATCTGGCGAAGTTAGAGGATCGTGATCGGATTGACTCGACCGTTCTCGATGGAATTTTACAATCCCATGGCGCGGATCCGTTGGTGCTACGTCAGGACAACTTTGATGACTTTTTTAACCAGCGATTCGAGTTCCTCCTGGACAGGATAGAGGAGGTTATGGGTGAAGGAAAGAAGGTCAACCGTTCGACAAATCGAGATTGAAGTTCAACAACTTAGACAGCAGGATCTTAACGAGAAACCTGTTAACAAGATAAGTAATAGAGGCAGGATGTTTCTTTGGAAAGCAAGTGGCCGGTGGAGTTCGTGGGGGTTCGGGTTTGTTACCAGAGTTCGTCGAGGTGGTGGGTGGTTCCGGGGATGGTGGGGATGAAGGGGGCGATGAGTTCTAGTCGGGCTCCCTGGGCGGCCACGTCGTCGCCGAGGGATGAGAACGTGTCCCAGATGTGTTCGGGGTCGTTGTCGCAGAAGTAGAGCCGGATCACCTCGGGGTGTTCTCCGGTGAGGGCGGGCATGCAGCCGTCCTTGACGACTTGGGCGAAGTCGATGATCTGGCCGATGGGGCTGTTTTCTTCCAGGAGTCGGGGGTCGCGTTCGGTTCGCAGGCCCGAAGCGGCCGCGAGCACTGCGTCGGGGTCGTCGTCCCGGATCCAGGCCACGATCAGCCCCTCGTAGGGATGATCCAGGGCTATCTCGGGTGGGACCGGAGCCGGCCCCCGGCCCCCGGCTCCGGCGATGTCGTAGCCGGCGGTGCTGACGTGGTCGCGATCGGGGTTCATGCGCCCGGCGGCAAAAAGCTCGGGACCGCGTGAGAACGAGTACCCGTAGGTGTCGGTGTCACAACCCTCCTCGATCCAGTACAGGGCGATGAAGGAACCGACATCCACCGGGTCGGCGACCGTGCCATCGGCGGGATAGCGCAAATTCTTGAGCCGCTTCGGGGCAACGTAGCGCCGGTAGGCGAAGCAGCCGGGAGCGCTGGTCATCGCGGCGTAGGCATGGTCGTGCTCGTACCAGCGGTTGTACTCGTGAAGCCCCTGGAGATGGGGCTCGATGAAGGTGATCATCGAGTGTCCGAGTCGGATGTGGCTGCCGGTTACCGATGTCGGGTCGGGCATGTGCTGTCCTCCTGTCGATGCCGCATGATACGGGCTGATTGTCGGCCGCGTCCGGTCTTCGCTGTCGGTGCTTTGGTTCTGTGATGACTAACCCTTGTTTATAAAATATTTTCAATAATTTATTGATAATTCTTTGGGTTTACTGGATTTTACAAGTGATGTTGTCACTGGTGTCGGTAGACTGGTGGGCATGGAGTTGAAGCCTCTGAGCAGGGGCGACACCGCACCGGACACGCCGACCGCACCGGCGGGCGGGGCCGGTTCGGGTGTGCGTGTCGAGTACGCCGCACCGAGTGGGTCGTTTGACTCTGCGGACGGCACCGGTTCGGGTGTGCGTGTCGAGTCCCGTGACCGTATCTGCAATCCTGTAGGTGGCCATTCGGCGGGCGGGGCCGGTTCGGGTGTGCGTGTCGAGGTGGTGGATGTGGCCGGGTTGGATGATGCCGGCTTGGACGCACGGTTGCGGCTGCTCGGCAGCGCCCGTAATCGCCTGGACGGGTTCTTGGCCGAGGCGGTGGCCGAGAAGAACCGCCGCACCGGCGCGTACGACACCAAGGAGACTCTGAGGACCGGATTGCGCCAATCGGGTCGCAAGGCTCGACGCATCCTGGAGGACGCCGAACAACTGGAGGAACTACCGACCACGCGTGACGCGTTGGTGGACAGTCGTATCACCTCCGAGCACGCCCGTATCCTGGGCCGGGCGGCCAAGGCCGGGCCTTTGGACGAAAAAAAGATGGTGGCTGCCGCCGAGGCCGAAACCCCCGATCAGTTCCGCCGCACGGTGCGCGCCCATCAAGACGAGTTGGTCGGCGACGACGGCACCAAACGACTGGAGCGGCAAAGGAACGCGCGCATGGCCACTTTCGGCGAGCAGGAGGACGGCATGTGGTGCCTGTACGCCCTGTTCGATTCGGTGACCGGGCAGCGCATCCGAGCGGCTCTCAACCAGAAAACGGACATGGCCTGGTACGCGACCACCGGGCGTGAGCGCCTCGATGCCCGTCATCGTCGCGCCGATGCCATTGCGGAGTTGTTGACCCGCACCACCGAGGATGCCGACGACGACGGAATCAGCCGGGAGCGGCCCCAGCCCACCAGCCTGGTCATCGTCGCCGACTACGACGCGGTTGACCAACAACTCGGTCGGCCCCGTCTCTCCGACGGCACCCCACTACCGGCCGAGAAGTTCCGGGAGCTGGCCTGCGACGCGGAGATACTGCCGGGCATCTTCAACGGCGACCTGGAGTGTTTGTCGCTGGGCCGCCAACGTCATCCCAGTCCTCAGCTACGGGCCACGCTCGTTGCCCGCGATCAGGGGTGCGTTGGGTGCGGCAAACAACCCGAATGGTGCGTCAGCCATCACATCGAACACTGGCACAAAGGCGGACTCACCCAGGCCAACAACCTGGTGTTGGTCTGCCACGACTGCCACCACAACATTCACCACCAAAACTGGAAAGTCGAAAAACACCCCGACACCCGCCACTACTACCTACGACCACCCTGGCAGAAACCCCCCAAACCCACAGGTAGCACTGCTTCTCCTCATTGATCGAGATGCGTCTCGGGCAGCTCCTGGCAGAAACCCCCCAAACCCACAGGTAGCACTGCCTCTTCTCATTGATCGAGATGCGTCTCGGGCAGCTCCTGGCAGAAACCCCCCCGCCCACTACTAGCACTGCCTCTTCTCATTGATCGAGATGCGTCTCGGGTAGCTCCTGGCAGAAACCCCCCCCCAAACCTCTCACCAGCACTGCGGGTTTTCCGGTGAGAGCCGGTCGTTCTTGTCCCAGTGGTGCTCAGCCGTAGTGGTGGACGACGTTGTCCGGGTAGCTGCGGGAGAAGTAGTTCCAGAGTTGCTCGCCATAGGTGGAGGGGCGGTAGGAACTGGCCATATCGCCGATGCCGCTCTCGGTCTCGGCAATGCTGGCCATGAACCCGGCGGTTCGGTGATGGGGGCTGGCAGCCACTGCGGCGGCGAAGCGATCATCGAGGGGCAGCGGGGCCAGGCGTGCGTCGAGCGATGGGCCGTGGAAATAGCCCGCGGAGTAACGCTCGTCGATGGAAATCACCCGATGGGCAGTGGCCACCAGGTAGTTGCCGGTCATGGCTTGAAGCGTCTCGCCCAGGTTGATGACGAAAGAGCCGTCCACCGAGGGTACGTCGATCCACCGGCTCTCCTGGTTCTGCACTTGCAGGCCCGCGGTGGGACCAGGATCCAACACGGTCAGAAAACCGGTGTCGTGATGGGCGTTGACTCCGGCAGCCCCTTTTGGGGTCGGGGGATAGTGGATGAACTTGGCCAGCGACATGGTTTCATCCCCGAAGTACTGCTCCAGATGATCCTCGGCCAGCCCGAGCCCCGACGAGAGTACACGCATCAAACGATTGGCCAGGCCCCCCAACTCGTCGAACCACTGTTTGACCAACTCCCGATGCCCGGGCAGCACATCGTCGGGCAGCCATTGATTGGGGCCGAGCAGGCGCAGGTAGTAGGGCTCCACATCCTTGGGATGGGCGGGCCACTCGGTCCACCAGTCGATCTGTTCCCGGATATCGGGGCGGTGGTTGGTGTACTCGGCCCCCACTGGTTCCCAGCCCCGGAAGTGGGGAGAACACCGCTTGTCGATCAGTGCCTTCTGCTCGTCGGGCAGGGCGAAGAACCGATGCATCATGTCGAAGATGGCATCGCGCAGTTCGGCGGACACCCCGTGGTTCACCACCAGCAGGAATCCGATCTCGTGACAGATCCGGCACAACTCCTCGGCCAGTTCCTGCCGTTGGCTCGATGATCCCGACAACGGCCCCAGATCCGTCACCGGAATCCGATCGAACGCCCCCGGAGCAGCCACCCGACCCAGCGTAGCGGTCATCACGAACGTTGCGGCCGGGGGTCAGCCGAACACACCGCCGGCGAACCAGCGATCGAACGCCGGGCGCATGGCCACATCGATCAGCTCGATCCTCTGGCCGATGGGGGACATCAAAAAGGCGAAGCCCTCCAGTGTGGCCTCACCCTTCAGCATGGTCTCGGTGCCGGCTCCGCCGAAGATCAACTCGCACCCCGTGGCCCGCAGTGCGGCGACGTCGTCGTGCAGGTTCTCGGTCCAGTAGCCGAGGTGGTTCAAACCGCCGTAGAGGTCGACATCCCAGAACGATCCCGGCGGACCGGAGGCCAACTCGATTTGCAGCGGCCCGTCCACCGAATAGGTGAACCGAACACCGGCAGGCACCACCTCGCCTTCCACCAGCAGATTCAGATCCACGCTTTGAACCGAGTGCCAAGCCAGCCCGGTCCCCTCCGAGATCCGGGCCATGGCCTCCTCGACGTCGGCCACGACCACGCCTACATGAAATGGGTTGGTGAGTTCGACCATGCGGGCACGGTAGCCCGATAACGTCGGCCGTACCGATGCCACCGGGCACGGTAGCCCGATAACGTCGGCCGTACCGATGCCACCGGGCACGGTAGCCCGATAACGTCAGCCGTACCGATGCCACCGGGCACGGTAGCCCGATAACGTCAGCCGTACCGATGCCACCGGGCACGGTAGCCCGATAACGTCAGCCGTACCGATGCAGCCGAAATGGGTTGGTGAGTTCGACCATGCGGGCACGGTAGCCCGATAGCATCGGCCGTACCGATGCCACCGAGGGTGGGACTCGGGCAGTACTCGTTCTAGGAGTTCGTATGGCTGAATTTCTGACCGATATCGAGACACTGCGGGCTCGGGCTCGCCGGCAGATCGAACAGGGGCCGATCACCCAGGCCTACGGTGCCGATCGGGAACGGGTGATCGAGGTGCTAAACGAGGCGCTGGCCACCGAGATCGTGTGTGTGCTCCGCTACAAGCGGCACTACTACACCGCCACCGGGGTGAATGCTTCGCAAGCCGCCGCCGAGTTCCTGGAGCATGCCAACGATGAGCAGGGTCATGTCGATCAGATCGCCCTGCGGATAACCCAACTCCAGGGTGAGCCCAACTTCGACCCCGAGGGCCTGGCCACCCGGAGCCACAGCACCTACGACCAGGAGTCCGACCTGGAGGCGATGATCAAGGAGGACCTGGTGGCCGAGCGGATCGCCATCGAGTCCTACAACCAGATCATCCGCTGGCTCGGCGACAAGGATCCGGTGACCCGCCGGATGATGGAGGACATCCTGGCCGTCGAGGAGGAGCACGCCGACGATCTGCTGAGCCTGCTCAACGACATGGGTTGACCGTTACATGGGTTGAGCCTGTTCAACGACATGGGTTGACCCTGGTTCAGCCGTTGGGGTGGGTCTCGAGGTGGCGGCGACCCTGGCGGCGCATGAGGGTCCAGGTCTGCTCCAGATAGCCGGCCTGGTCGTCCACCAGTTTCTTGAGCCCCAGTCGCAAATGTTCGGGGATCTCCGGTGCGTCGGTGGGCTCGAGCATGACGTCGAGTTGGGCCTGGTCCTCCAGGGTGGCGTGGAGAGCGGCCGCCCGGGCCAGGGTGTCCCCCACGGTTATGGCCCCGTGCCAGGGGATGATCACCGTGTGATTGTTCTCGATGGCCGGCCCGATCGACTCGAACCGGTCGTCGGGGCTTAGCACCTGGTCGTCGTGAAAGATGCAGCACAGGTTGTGGCGCATCTTCAACGGTCTAGCCATCGAGGCCAGCGCGGTGATCCACCGGCCGTGGCTGTGGACGATGGCACCCACATCACCGCGGTGCTGGTAAACCCCGGCGTGGAACTCGAACCCCAGGCTGACCTCCCGACTCCCCTCCAGCAGGTTGCCGTCGAAATCCAGCTTCATCACGTCGTCCGAGGTGATCTCGCCCAGGGTCCGGTCGAAGGCATTGATCCAGAACGCGTCCTCACCCTCGGCCCGCATGCTGACATGGCCGCCGATGCCGGTATCGCACCCCCGAACGGCCAAGGCTCGACAGGCCAGCACGATGTCCTCGATCATGCCGTGCTTGGTCATGGTGCTTTTGGGCACGATGTCCTCGACCATGCCGTGCTTGGTCATGGTGTCTTCGATCATGGTGTTTTTGGTCATGGTGTCTTCGACGGTCTGCTGAGTACCCATGGCTCTAGGGTATGACATGAATGGGAAGTGACCAATGACGACCGGGGGCCGACCGGCCGATGCCATTCCCCAAGGCATGGCGAGACCGGGCATGGCGAGAACGGGCATGGCGAGAACGGGCATGGCGAGAACGGGCATGGCGAGAACGGGCATGGCGAGAACGGGGAGCGACCGATGACGACTGTGGTTGTGCTGGGTGCAGGGGCGTTGGGATCGGTGTACGGGGCGTGGTTCGCCGAAGTCGGAGCCGAGGTGACCCTGGTGGCTCGCCCGGCCCATGCCGATGCGATCAACCGGCAGGGACTGCGAATCGATGATCAAGTCCTCGTGGCCGTTCGGGCCGTCACCGATCCTGCCGATGCCGGTGACTGCGACATCCTGCTGCTGGCCGGTAAGGCGTTCGACAACGCCGAGCTGCTGGCCGGCTATCGGGGTTCGGCCGGAGCGGCCTTCTCGGTGCAGAACGGGGTGCGCCAGGCCGAGCCGCTGGTCGCCCGGTTTGGATCGGCCGCGGTGGGATGCGTGTCGTTGGTGGGGGGAACGCTGGGTCGACCCGGTCGAGCCCATCACACATTCGACGGCCCCACCCTGCTGGGCGATCTACCCACCACCACCCCGGGCACGGCGACGGTCATCGCCCGAGCCCTGCCCGGGCACGATGTGGAGGTTCACGACGATATTGGCCCCGCACTGTGGTCCAAGGGGGTACTGGCCGCGTCCGCCATGGGGGTGGTGGGGCTCACTCGTCTGGTGTACCACCGGATTTTCCTTCTGCCCGAGACCCGGGACGCGTTCTACGACCTGGCCTGCGAGTGCGCCGCCGTCGCGGCTGCCGAAGGCGTGGAACTGATCGATGGCCACGGTCCGTTCCAGGTTCGGGCGCTCACCCAAGAAGGCCGGGCCGAGGCCCATCGGCGGTTGGCCGCCGTGGGCGAGCGCATGGAGGCGGCTGGGGAGACCGAGGTGCGGGTGTCCATATTGCAGAGCATCGACCGGGGAAGGCCGTTCGAGGTGCAGGCGGTGTTCGGTGATCTGGTGGATACGGCCGACCGCCACGAGCTGGCGGTGCCCGTGCTGCGAACCGTGACCCAACTCCTGACCGCCGCCATGCCCCAACAAGACCGAAGCTGACCGGGACCATGGGACTGAGGGATTATGGGGCCGGGGATCATGGGACTGGATCATGGGACTGAGGGATTATGAGACGGGGACAGAGATCATGAGCCGAGGATTATGAGACTTCGCGAGCTGAGTCGGATGCTGGTCCGGGCTCCCAAGGGGGCCGGCCGGTGGCATACCTATGACGACTTCCGAAGGGAAGCTCGACGGCACCTGCCCAGGATGGTGTTCGATTTCGTGGAGGGGGGTGCGGAAGCCGAGCTGACCATTGCCGCCAACCGGGCCGCCATCGACGCGGTGGAGTTGGCTCCGAGTTTTCTGGTGGACGTGGCCGAGCGGGAGGTGTCCACCACGGTTCTGGGCCGCCCGGTGTCCCTGCCGTTTTTGCTGGCCCCCGCGGGTCTGGCCACGCTGGTGCATCGGGAGGGCGAGTTGGCCGCGGCCCGAGCCGCGGCCGCCGCGGGCACGGTATTCGCGGTTAGCACCGGGTCGGGCTATTCGCTGGAGGACATCGCCGCGGCCGCCCCCGATGGCCGGCGGTGGTTCCAGCTCTACCTGTGGCGTAGCACCGAGGTGGTTCGATCGCTGGTGGACCGGGCCCGGGACGCAGGCTACGAGGCTCTGGTGCTGACCGTGGATGTGCCGGTGGTGGGCAAACGGGAGCGTGACCTCCGCAACGGCATGTCGCTGCCCCCCCGCATCCGGTGGAACCGTGCCCTGGACACCGTCCGTCGGCTCCGATGGCTGCGTCAACTGCTGACCGGCCCGGACATCACCTTCGGCAGCCTGGTGGGGTTGGGCATCGGCGACGACGCCAGCGCCATTGGGGCCTATGTGGATAGGGAACTGGCCGACCCCTCCCGCACCTGGGACGACCTGGCCTGGCTACGGAGGGAGTGGGACGGCCCGCTGCTGATCAAGGGTGTGATCACCGTGGCCGATGCCGAGGCCGCGGTGCGGTGGGGAGCCGACGCGGTGATCGTGTCCAACCACGGCGGCCGCCAGCTCGACTCCGTGTCCGGTGCCTTCGCGATGCTTCCCCGGATCGCCGATGCGGTGGGCGACCGGGTCGAGGTGTTGGTGGACGGCGGGTGCCAAAGAGGAACCGATGTGGTGAAGGCTCGGGCCCTGGGGGCTCGGGCAGCACTGGGTGGGCGGAGCTGGTTCTGGGGCTTGGCGGTTGATGGTGAGGCCGGGGTGGCCCGAATGCTCGACATCTACCGAACCGACATCGACCGCACCTTGGCCCTGGTCGGTCGCCGCTGCTTCGACGACGTCGGCCCCGATCTGCTGGTCTGACCCGTCGCAACCAACTCTGCTGGTCTGACCCGCCCCGCCCCGCCGGGTCCTGCATGCAACTGCGCCAACATGGGGTTGGTTCTGGGTGGATTTCCAAGGCTCGCTCAAGGAACAGGGGGAATGGCATGCAACTGCGCCAACATGGATCTGGCTCGTGGGCCCTCGGGTCAGAACGAGTCCGAAATCCGGTGGGCATCGGCAATGGCGGTGAGGATGCTGCCGGGGTTGCGGGCATCGCCGATGAGACGAACCTCGAACCCGGCATCGATCAATTCGCCCGACAGCAGGTCGTAGGGTTGCTTGTCCACGGTGAGAATCAGGTCGGCCCGGGCACGAAGGCCGATGCCGGTATCATTGTCGCCAACTCCGGTATGGCCGATGCCAATGTCAATATCGCCAATATCAACATCAACAACGTCGATATCAACGTTGGTGATGATCTTCACGTCGAGGGTCTTCAGCCGCTCCAGGGCAGGCTGGACCACCAGGTCGAGCAGGGCCCGGCGCGCCACCCGGCGGTGGGGAGTGGTCAGAATTACCCGCGCTCCCCGGGTGGCCAACCATTCGGCCAGGCCCAGGGCCTCGTAACCGCCGAAGCGGTCGTCCACCACCGCGGTCGGGCGCGTCGGCAGCGCCCCGACTTCGGGCAACTCCGCTCCGGTGGCACCAGTAGCCACGATGACCGCATCGGGCCGGACTGCCCGGATCGAGTCAACGTCGGCCACCCGACCGAGGCGCACATCCACCCCCAGTCGGGCCAGTTCTCTTTCCTGCCAGTCGCAAATATCGCCCAGCAGTTCCCGGGTGGGCAGCTTCTGGGCCTGCCGCACTGCACCGCCCAGATGCGGACGAGCCTCGAAAAGGAGCACATCATGGCCTCGAAGCGCGGCCAGGCGGGCCGCCTCCATGCCGCTGGGGCCTCCACCGATTACTACCACCCGGTTCGGTCGAGCGCTGGGGATGGGATACGAACGATGTTCCTCGCGACCCACGGTCGGGTTGACCGCGCACGACAAGCGGCCCCGGTTGAGACCGCCGACACAACCGTCGTTGCCCGCGATGCACGGTCGAACCTCGGCCCCTCGGCCGGAAACGCTCTTGGCCACCAACTCGGGATCGGCGATTTGAGCCCGGGTGAGTCCCACCAGGTTGGCCACCCCGGACGCGATCAGTCGGTCGGCCTCGGCCAGGGTGCGGAACCGGCCGGTCACGATGGCGGGCAGATCGACAGCAGCCACCACCGGAGCGGCCGCCTCCAACTCGTAACCGGGGGGTTCGTGCATCCCCCCGATGATCTTGTGGGGCCGCAGGCAACTCCCGTAGGTGAGGTTCACGTAGTCGATGAGGTCGTCGCCGGCCAGCACCTTCACCAGCTCGGCGCAGTCGTGCTCGGTGACTCCCCCGTCGCCCACCGCCTCCGACCCCACCCGCACTCCCACGGCGATGCCGGACCCGACCGCCGTTCGCACCGCGGTGACCACCTCGCGGGCCAGGCGGATGCGATTGTTCCACGAGCCGCCGTAGCCATCGTCTCTCTGGTTGGTGGCGGAGGACATGAACTGCTGAAGCAGGTAGCCGTGGGCGATGTGGACCTCCACTCCGTCGATGCCGCCCTCGACGCACCACCGGGCGGCGGCGGTGAACGCATCGATGAGGACCGCGATGTCGTCGGCGGTCATTGCCCGGGCCGGGCGACCGATGCTGGGGCCGGACCGGGCCGATGCCGACCACGGAGGGCCACCATCGGCGGTCACGCCCTCGTAGCCCAGATGTCCTAGCTGCTGGAAAACCGCCATGCCGTAGGGGGCCAGGCGATCCATCAGTCGGCGGTAGTCGTCGATCACCGAGGAGTCGTGCAGTTGCAGGGTACCCATATCGGTCGGGTGGACCGATGCCGCTTCCAGGACGGTCAGTCCGCACCCGCCCGCGGCCCGGGCCTCGTGGTAGGCAATCAGATCGTCGGTGATTCGCCCCCGACCGATGTTGGTCCCGTGCGCGGTCCGCACCACCCGGTTCTTGATCCCCACCCGGTTGATCTCGATCGGGGCCAGAACATGCTCGTAGCTCATGCTCGTGGTCTGCTCATGCGGAACCCGCTCAAAGATCGCCCACCCGGTTGGCGCGGACGAAGCAGGCGGCCGCGGCAACGCTGCCCACGGCCATGAACAGCCAGGCCCAGGTGTAGGTGCCCAGCCAGTCCACCACCGCCCCGAAACTCACCGGGGTGGCCAGCGCGCCCAGGTAATAGCCGGTCATGGTGACGCCGGTGGCGCGAGCCACCGCGTGGGGAGCCCGATCGACCACCGCGGCATGCATGGTTCCTATGGCCGCCAACTGGACGATCAGGCCGGCGAACAGGCCGATGGCGGCCACGGCCAAGCCCAATCTCAGACCACTCATGACCACCAGAATGGCCCCGGTCAGCACCAGACACAGCCCCACGATGAGCGGCACCCGCCTCCGACTGCCGATGCGGTCGGCCCGCAGAGCGCTCAAGGACATGCAGATGGCACCAACCCCCGAGGCCGCTCCGGCTATGGCCCCGGCCACCGGCTTGGATCCACCCAACCCCTCGTCCAGGTAGGGCACCGCCCATGAGTACAGTGGTTGCGAGGAACCCACCAAGAAGAAGGCCGCCACCGCGAACCACCAGAACCCTTCGGGCAGGACGGACTCACCGGGTCGGGGCCGGAGCCGGGTCGTTCGGCGGTCGGGTATGACCGCGAATGAAATGAACGCACCGGCCGCGGCGACGGTTCCGGCAACCATGAGGACGACGTTCCAACTCCAGCGGTCGGAAGCCCAGGGCACCAGGACCGCGCCGATCAGCGCCGCCAGGGGAACACCGGACGTCTTGGCCGACAGGGCCAGCGTGCGGCGAGTTTCCGGCACCGCGGCGGCCACGACCTCGTTGGTGGCGGCGTTGGCCAGGGCATAGGCGAAACCAGCCAGAACCGAGGCCACCAGCAGGGCGGCGTAGCTGTCGAGGGTCGCGGCGGTCCACGCGGCCCCGGCTACCACTATCTGGTCGGAGACCACCGCAGCCCGAGTCCCGACTCTCTCGGTTATCCGAGCGCCGATGACCGATCCCAGACCGGTACAACCGAAGTGCAGGCTGACCAGCAACCCCACCTGAGCCTGGGAAATACCGAGATCGTCCCGAACCGCGGCCACGAAATAACCGGGCAAGAATCCCAGGCTGGACCCGATGCCCAACACCACCATGCTGACCACGACCACGCTCACGCCCCGCCTCGTCCCCGGCTGTGCCCTCATGCGCATCCCCCACCCAACACTGCGGGCGACGTTACCGGCCGGCATTCCCACTCGACGATTGGAGGTTGATGGCAGGACGTTTGCCGTTAGGTCTTGGATCCGCGCAGTCCGGCATCCCCCACTCGACGATTGGAGGTTGATGGCAGGACGTTTGCCGTTAGGTCTTGGATCCGCGCAGTCCGGCATCCCCCACTCGACGATTGGAGGTTGATGGCAGGACGTTTGCCGTTAGGTCTTGGATCCGCGCAGTCCGGCATCCCCCACTCGACGATTGGAGGTTGACGGGCCGGTTGGTGGCTCACGGGTCCGGGGGTTCATGGCTCACTGGGGTTCATTGGTCATGGCTTGACCGGTACGCTCCGACGGTGGGCTCGACAGCCGCGGACCTGATGCCGGCTACGGTGGGACGAGCGGTTGCCGAGGTGTTGGACGGGGTGAGCCTCCGGCCCCGGGTTCGGCGCATGGACCGGGGTTATTCGTGGATAACGCTGGCAGTGGACGATGTGGTCGTGCGGGTGGCTCCTTCGGGAGGCACGCTCGACCCCTACGACCCCCGGACGGAGGCCGACAGCCTGCGCCGGGTTGCCGGGGTTGTGCCCGCGCCCCGGGTGCTGGCCGTGCAGTCCGACCCCGACAATCCCATCGGTCGGCCGTTCGGGGTGTATTCCCGAGTACCGGGACGGGTGCTCCGGCTGGAGGAGGTAACCGAGGAGCGGGGGCCTTACATCGCCGCGGCGGCCCGGGCGTTGGGGGAGCTTCACCGCTTGACCGCTCCGGTCACCGTGGCCGAGGCCTACGATGCCGAGTTGGCCCGGACCGAGGCCGCCTACCGGCGAGCCGCTCCCGGGCGGCACCCCGAGTTCGAGGCTGCTCTGGTCTGGCTTCGAGAGTACCGGCCCGACAGCGAGGATCCGGCGGTGTGGTGCCACGGCGACTTTCGGTTCGCCAATCTGAGCTGGACGGGGCCGGGAGAGTTGGGCGGGGTGCTCGACTGGGAGCGGGCCTGGGCCGGCGACCCCATGTGCGACGTGGCCTTCACCCGCCGTTTCTCCGGCTGGTGCGCCATCGAGGAGTCCACCGCCGACTACGCCCACCCCCTGGATCAACCGCGACTGGCCTATGCCGCTCGTTTCGAGCAGGTCCGCTCCTACACCGCATCGATGCGGGGCCTACGAGCCTGGCTGGATGGCCGGTCCGACGATCCCCGCCTGTTGAGAATCGGTCGCCGAGGAGAAGCGGCCATGAGACAAGAACTGGGCTGGGCCACCGGCTGAATCCAGTTGCCGGGGACCGACCGTGGTTCGTCTCTTATCATCAAATCAGATCCGAACCGGGATCATCGTGTTGTGGTGCTGTGGGGCCGGTGGAGCGTCAGTGAAATCAGATCCGGCCCAGGATCATCGTGTTGTGATACTGGGCACCGGATCCGGCTCCGGTTACCAGGGCAACCTCGGCATCGGGTACTTGGCCGGGGCCGGCGGTGCCCCGCAACTGTCTCACCGCCTCGACGATCTTGAGGGTGGGGCCGCCCCAGCCTATGTGGCTGTAGCTGAGCAGGCCGCCGTCGGTGTTGAGCGGATGGCGACCGTCGATGCCGATGCCCGCCTCCTCCAGGTAGTCGGCCCCCTCGCCCTCGGCGCACAGCCCCAGCATCTCGAACTGGCGTACTATTTCGTAGGTGTTGATGTCGTAGAGCTCGAACACGTCCACATCCCGGGGGCCCACCCCGGCCGGCTCGAACGCCCGGCGGGCGGCATCGGCTCCCAAACCCCAAACCTCGTCGTAGCGGGGTGGGTTCACGTACTGCTGGCGGTGCCATTCCGAACCCCCGCCCAGAATGGCCACGGGGGGACGACGCAGATCCCGGGCCCGCTCGACGGTGGTGAGCACCATGGCCGCCGCCCCCTCGGTGGCCAGGCACAGATCCAGCAGCCGGAACGGCTCGGCCACCATGGGGGAGGCCATCACATCGGCGGCGGTGTAGGGGCCGCGCCCGGCCATCACCGCCGCCGGGTTGGCATGACCGGCGTTGCGAATGGCCGCGGCAATGGCCGCCACCCGCTCGGGATCGGGAGCGAAGCGATGCCGGTACACCTGGGCCACCAGGGCGAACTGGGCCGCGGTCAGCGAGCCCCAGCAGACGACGAACTCGTTGTCGGGTCGGGTGTAGTCGGCCACCTCGGTCCCACCCATCACTCCGGCCTGTCCGCCGAACACCACCACCACCTCGCAAAGCCCGGTCGCGACGGCCGCGGCGGCATCCAGCGCGCCGGGCACCCCCTGGGGGTAGGTGTCGCCCACCCACCGCAGCGGTCGGCCGAACACCTCGGCCCAATCGGTGGAGCCGGGCTGAAACACGGTTCCCCCCGGCCCGGGCCATCGACCGGCCACCCCGTCCACCTCGGCCACCTCCAGCCCGGCGTCGTCGAGCGCGGCCCGGGCCGCCCGCAGGGAGATCTCCGCCGAGGTGGTGTCGAGCCGCCGGGCCATCTCGGTGGCCGCCACCCCGACAATGGCCACCCGATGCAAAGGATGCGAACCCCTCATACCCGTCGGTCCCTGCACCAAGCCTGCGAGGCCGGACCGTGGACCGCGGGATGCAAAGGATGCGAACCCCTCATACTCGTCGGCCCTGCCCCCAGTAGCGGGCCCTCAGCTCCTCCTTGGCGATCTTGCCCACCGCGTTCTTGGGCAGCGAGTCGGTGAACTCCACCCGCTCGGGGACCTTGATCGAGGTCAGCTCCGATTGGCGACACCACCCCCGCAGTTCCTGGGCATCGGCCGCTGCCTCCTGCCTGAGGGCCACCACGGCCACGATCGTCTCACCCCACTCGGGGTCGGGCACACCGATCACCGCTGCCTCCATCACCGCGGGATGGCGGTAGAGCACGTTCTCGATCTCGGTGGGGGCGATGTTCAACCCTCCCCGGATTATCAGGTTCTTCATCCGGTCCACGATGTAGACGAAGCTCTCGTCGTCGATCTCGGCCACGTCCCCGCTGTGCATCCATCCGTCCCGGAGCGACTCCGCGGTGCGAACCGGATCCCGGAAGTAGCCCTTCATCACGTGGGGCCCGCCGAAGATCACCTCGCCCCGCTCGCCCACACCGACGTCCCGGCCATCGGGATCGACCACCCGCACATCCACCGCGTAGGACGGCTGGCCGCAGGAGGACAACAGCTCGGGTCGTTCCTCGAGGCCTCGCACATGATCCTCCTTGCGCAGGATGGTGCCGATGGAGGCGATCTCGGCCATGCCGTAGAGCTGGTTGAACACCGGGCCGAAACGCTCGACCAACTCGGCCAACCGGTCGGGGGAGATGGGCGACGAGCCGTAGCCCAGGGTGCGCAGCGATCCCAGCCGGTGATCATCGGTGCGCTCCAGGCGGTCGAGCAGCCGCATGAGCTGGGTGGGTACCAGAAACGAGTGGCTGACCCCGTGCTCCTCCACCAGGCGGGCATAGCGCACCGGGTCGAAATGGCGACTGTCGGCGAACCCCTGGGCCGCGCCGACGAGCAGACACGGGAGAATGGTGATATTCACGCTGGAGTTGTGGGGAATCTGGATGAGATACCGACTGCGGCGGTCGATCTCGTACTCGAGGCAGGCCACGGTGGCGTGCTGGAGCACCCGGGCGTGGTCGAAGTGGACCCCCTTGGGTCGCCCGGTGGTGCCGCTGGTGTACACGATGCAGAAGTCGTCGGTGGGGCGGACGTGGTGGAGGGTGTCGGGGGGTGCCGCCGAGGCGTTGTCGGCCAGGGTGTCCAGATCGCGGTCGATGTCGATGATGGGCAGATCGAACCCGTCGAGCTGCTCCCGGTGCTCGGTGTCGGTGATGGCCACCACGGGGTCGGCGTTGTCGAACACCTGCTCGAGTTCGACCGGGCCCAACCGAAAGTTGAGCCCCACGTAGCATCCACCGGCCTTGGTGATGCCGCCCAGAACCTCCACCACCTCAGGGCGGTTGGCCACCAGCAGGGCCACCCGATCACCCCGGCCCAGGCGATGATCTCCCAGCAGGGCATTGGCGATGCGGTTGGATCTCTCGTCCAATTGACGATTGGTGAGTTCACGATCCCCGAATACGGCCGGGGCCCGAGGATGACGGGCCGCGTTGCGGGCAAAAGCCAGACCTATGTTCATTCCAGTCCGATGTTCATCGAGGACGCGCGTTCATTCCCGACCGGCGTTCATTCCAGCCCAACGCTCATCGAGAAGCTCCATCGGGGGCGAACGCCGGGAGGCGGTGGCCGTCGGGGCCGGTTATGAACCGCACGGTCACCGCCATGTCGATGGCCACGTGATCGGGCTCGCAGTCCACGATCCAGGTGAGCAGGTGCCACCCCTCCTCCACGTCCACGTCGGCCAGCACGTAGGGGGCGGCGAACGCCGGGGTCGGGGGTCGGTGGATGGTGGTGTGGCTGTACACCCGACCCCGGCCGCTGCTGGGCCGGTAGCTCCATCGGGGGCTCCGGCACCGAGGGCAGACGAACTGGGGAACGAAGAAGCTGCTGCCGCAGGGATCGCACACCGGACGGACCAGCTCGCCCCGGTCCACCGCGGCCCAGAACTCGCCGGTGAGCGGCCGCTGCGCACGATCCTCCTGCTGTGCCGGCGAACTGCCCATCGGATCAGCAGCCCTATGGGAACCGCACCGGGTAGCGCCCCCACCAGACCCTGGTGATGTTGGGATCCTGCTGCGGGGGATCATCGGGATCGGGCTGAGCCCCGCGGGCCAGCAGGCCCCGTAGGATCAGTGCGACCGTGCCCAGCAGGATGGGTGCGCCGGTGACCTCGTCGGCGGGCACCCCCCCGTCGAGTTCCATACCGATGCAGGCGTGACGCCCACCACCGAAAGTGTGGCCCCATCGGGGCACGTCGTCCCGAATGGCACGCAGGGGATTGAACCGATCGGCATCGGCCCCGAAAACCTCGGTGTCCCGGTTGGCCGACCAGAGGTCCATCACCACCGTGTCTCCCACCGCCATCTTGGTGCCGTCACGCAGCGTCACCGGCTCGACCGCCTCCCGGCGGGCCACCGGGCTGGCCGGGTGCAGGCGCATGGATTCGTGGACGCAGTGCTGGAGGAATCCGGGATCGTCGACCATGCGGTTGCGGTCGTCGGGGTGGTGGTCGAACCAGTCGAACGCACCGTGAACGGCGTGGGTGGTGGCCGCGCCGGTGGAGTGCATCCCGGCCAGCATGTAGAAGGCCACCTCCCGGCGGACCACGTCGCGGGGCAGATCCAGCGAGTCCTGATTTCGCACCAGCACGGTGAGCACATCCTTGGGCAGATCGTCCTCGGTGATCTCACCGATCGTGAATCGCTCGAACAGCTCGGTGCGGCGAGCCAGGGACGGGCCGAAGAAGTCCTCGTCCCAGCGCTCCACCGCCTCGGCCACCTCGGCCCTCAATTCGGCCGGATCCCTGGTGCTGTGGACCGCGGTGGCCCCCTCGCTGAACTTGACCGCATAGGAGTAGAGACGGTCGGTCTCCTCCGGGGTGCCCTCGGGACGGTCCACCCCGGCGGCGGCCGCAGTGAGGTTGACCACGATGCGCCGGGCCAAGGGCACCACATCGCCATGGCCCCGCGCCGCTGCGGGATCGAGCACCTCGTCCACCGCCACCGGCAGCAGATCCCGCTCGTAGTGCTCGAACGTCTCCCGTCGAAACAGCCGGTTCTCCAAGCGCCGCCTCCGCCGATGCTGGTCACCCCACAGGGTGAGCAACGTATCGGCCATGATCACGCCAGCCGCGTCGTACAACGCTTGCTTGAGCCCCTTCTGCCGATAGGCATCACGCACATCGTCGAACCGAGTGAGGGTGATCTCTGCCATTGGTTGTCTTCTCCTAATATCAGACTTGTATAAGTTATATCAGAGACTTGTATAAGTTATATCAGACTTGCACCAGATCAGATCACCACACCAAGCCCCAGTGCCCTCGCCCAACCCATGACCACCGGATATGACCCTACAGGTCGATGTCAGGCAAACGTTTCAAGAACCTAGTCACTTGCTTGCTATAGGTTTGGGTTCTGGTAATCGTCACCATATTTTTTCTTTGCAAGCTTGAGATATAGTGAAAACAACCCCCAAACTGCTAATAACACAGCAACATAGGCCATAAAACCAGTCGAGGAAGAAAGTCCAAACCAGTGGTGCTTACGCGAAAATAGTGATGCTATATAGCCTCCAATGCCAATTACAGCAAATGTCAAGTAATCAGGATAAGAGATAAGAGGAACCCCCTTTTGAGGTATAAGAAACTGGAATATTTTCTTTCGATCTACAGTGTCAGTAGCTAATTTATCTTTTGTCTCAAAATACATAGGAATCACTATAAGAAATATAAAAACAAATCCAATTATGATAGCTCCAGCGATCCAATCAATGCCAATAAATGGCCCCAACCAAATACCATTTACTACTAATATAAGTAGACCCACTAAACCAAAATACCACCCAGATTCGTACCACTTCTTTGCTTCAGGAGTGTCGGATGATTCGGTCTGCGGATGGGCCGGTGGAGGCACTTCGGATCAGTTTCCGTTGTCGGTGCCGTCGATTGATGCCGGGCGGGGCATTGCGGCCAGTACGGTGGATACCACGCCGCCATCCACCACCAAGTTGTGGCCGGATACGTATGCGGCATAGTCAGAACACAGCCATAGCACTGCTTTGGCGATGTCGGCCGCGGTGCCCAGGCGCTGGATGGGGGTGCGGGCCGAGCGGGTTGCCCGGACTGCCGGATCGGCCAGGATGGGGGCCGACATGCCGTCGTCGATGATGCCGGGGGCCACCGAGTTGACCCGGATGCCGGCCGGGCCCCATTCGATGGCCATCTGCCGGGTGAGCTGGATCACCCCGGCCTTGGTCGAGCTGTAAGCCCCGGAATTCGGCCCAGGGGCTATGCCGTTGATGGAGGAGATGTTGACAATGGTTCCCTCGCGCTCCTCGACGATCAGTCGGCGGGCCACGGCTCGGCCACAGACGAACGGACCGGTAAGGTTCACATCAACCACCATCCGCCAATCGGTTTCCGGGTGATCCAGCAAAGGGCTGAATCGGACGATACCGGCATTGTTCACCAGCGCATCGGGAGTTCCGAAGGCATCGAGCGCGGCCTCCACCGCGTCCGCGTCGGTGGTCGAGCCCACCAGGGCCATCGCGTCGGGCAACTCCCCGGCAATCCGCTCGGCGGCATCGGCATCGATGTCCAGTACCCCCACCCGGTAACCGTCCGCACCCGCCTGCCGGGCGATCTCCGCTCCGATGCCCTGCCCCGCCCCGGTCACGATCATCGATCCAGTCACAACCGACGACCTTAGTGCCCCGGTTGAAAGCACTTCGACTGAACCGAGGTTGCGGGCACCCCCCCCCCCCCCGGATGGCGCTTGGATGTTGGATCGAGGTTTCTTCTGGGTTGACTCCGGCCTTCCCGACCTACTCCAGAAGGTTCCCGGAGGAGTCGTACACGTTGATGGCCCGCGATGGGCAGTTTCGGGCCGCCCGGAGGAGCTGGGTATCGGACAGGTCGGCGGCAGTGGGCAAAACCACGGCCAGTTCGTCGTCGTCGAAACCGAAAGCGATTGGGTAGTCGGCCACGCACCGCCCCGAACTCATGCACTCGTCCTGATTGATCTCCACCCGATATGCCATGGCTTGACCCTAGACCTCCGTGCTGCTCCGGTGGTCCCCCCGGCGATGAAGTCAGGACGGCAGCCGGTGGGCGCGATACCTGGACTTCCGCGCTCCCGATAGTCCTACCCGTAGATAGAGCCGGCACTGGGCTAAGAATGAGCTTGCGCTGCCCCGGTAAGTTGGCAGATCCGGGCCGCGGTCAAACTGGCCCACCTCTGGGCTAACAGTGAATCCGTGCTGCCCCGGTAAGTTGGCAGGGCAATGAAGCCCATCGACGGCATGTCCATCCTGATCACCGGGGGTGGCTCGGGTATCGGCGCGGGAGCCGCCGAGCACCTGGCCCGCCGGGGGGCAAAGGTGACCATCACCGGGCGCCGCCCGGACCGGTTGGCGGCGGTGGCCGCCCGGTTGGGAGATCGAGGACGGGCAGTGGCCGGGGATGTGGCGGTGGCCGATGACCGTACCGCCATGATCGAAGCGGCCGTGGACCACGGCGGTGGCCTGGATGCCCTGATCAGCAACGCGGCCAACATGTACCGCGGCCCGGTGGACACGCTGGAGGAGCAGGCCCTGCTCGACGTGTTCCACACCAACGTGGTGGCCGGAATGATGCTGGTGGGCGAAGCACTGCCCCATTTGCGAGAGCGCCGTGGATGCGTTCTGTTCATGGGGTCGGTGCATACTCAAAGGGCGTTCCCCGGTGTGGCCCCCTATGCCGCCACCAAGGGAGCGCTGGAAGCGTTGACCGGGGTGCTGGCCGCCGAACTCGGCCCTCAGGGGGTGCGAGTGGGGTGCGTGAGGCCGGGGGCGGTGTTCACCGAGATCAACCAGCGAGCCGGGCTGATGGACGACGACGAGGCCAAATCCCGCTTGGAGGGACTGGGACCGGCCCATGCCCTGGGCCGCATCGGCACGGTCACCGAGGTTGCCGAGGCGTTCGAGTATCTCATCGGAGCCGAATGGGCCACCGGCTCGGTCCTGACAGTGGACGGCGGCCTCAGCCTCGGGGTGACCAACGCTTAATTTCGACTACCGGTGAGGTTGTCCTCGGTAGTTCCTTCCAGTTAGCCCAGACCTGTTCGAGCAGATGTTCCGGCCTCCGGGGGTGGAGGTGGTGGGGGGATACCCAACGATATGCGGCGATTTTTGACTATACGAGCATGGAGCATTTGTACCAACGCAGCGATGCCAATATATCCACCAAAAAGAGTAATAAATACAGCCCATAATGGAATACCATTAGTTAGTAATACTACTAGTATTAACAAAGTTCCAAAATAATTAATTGCAGGTTTGATCCAATCTAAAAGGCCTGATAAAAATCCAGTTTGTGGTAATATTTGTACCAGTTCTCTGGCAGGTTTGTAATACTTATCAACTCCAATCATAATTCCTACACCTGCAGTTATTAGAACAAGAGGGTAAGCCCAAAATGGCAGATGTTCGTCCCTGTTGAGGCCAAATTCGCTGTCCACTAAATGGTCAAATTGGTGGTCAACTAAAGGTAATCCTATTAAAAACAGGGAGAAAACAATTAACAAAATTGATACTATACGCTTTTCCGAGGGACTTTTTGTCGCAGAAGTTTGGGCTTCTGAAGGCGCAATATCCAATGAGTTATTGGTATCCTTAATCATACGAGTATAAAATACTTCTATCAACGCAGCAATTCCAAGGTATCCACCTATTAGAGTAATAATTGTAGCCCATAATGGAACACCCTGGTTGCTAAATACTGACCATAATATACTATTTAGAAAACCAGACCCTCCTGCAATTGCTGGTATCAGCCAAAATGAAGTACTATTTTTTGGAAGTTGTACTCGTTCACTGGGAGGTTTAAAAATCCAATTTACTATAGATATAATCCCTGCACTTGTTGTTACTAAAATAAGAGGATAAATCCACAGTGGCAGGTCTTTATCCTCACTAAATGGGAATTGATGCTCCACTAAAGATAGACCTATGATTAAAAAAGCAAAAGCAACATATAATATTGATACTTTAAGCCGTTTCGAGGGATCTTTCATTATTGTCTCGAGAGGGACTTGCTTATTGGGTTGATTTTCATAGTACTGCTTGGAGATAGGTTCAAAGCCTCTTAGTTGATTATACCCCCAGCAAAGCGAAAATATTGCTACAACCATTGCTACAATAATTGGTATAGATAATACCCAACCTAGCCAAGTATATGACCCCTCTTCAGCATCTACTAATTCACCTATTAATACTACAAAAGTCAGAACAATAAAGAAAATAGCAACGTAGGCAACGTAGTCCCACCACTGTCTCTGTACTTGGAGCCTATCCTCTACATCTTTATTATTCTTGTGTTGCTTGGTTAAGGTGGTAAAGCCTCTAAGCCAACCATGAAGCCAGCCTAAGGTAACTATAACTATAAAAAATAAACTAATTCCAGTAGCATTAAGAACTGTAAGAGTCGGATCAGAAGAAGTTTCTTTAGAGGGGCTATTCTGCTCTGTGAATGTCATAAATATCAAAATAGTTTCAGTAGGTATAAAGGCAGCTATGATATAGTCATACCACTGCCAGCTTATTTGATCATTGTCTCTTGTATAAAGAGTAAAGTTCCTAAACCGACTATACAGCCAGCTTAAAACAATCATAACTATGGGGAATGAGATTATTCCTACAGTATGAGAATAGTTTGCTCCAAGGGACTCAGTGTGTTTCGCTGCTGCTACAGCTATAAGTATAGATTCAATGAAAATAAAGGCAGCTATAATCCAGTCATACCACTGCCATTTTGTCTGATTAGTATCTCTTATGAAAGGAGCAAAGCTTCTAAAACAACCATATAGCCACCCTAAAATAATCATAACTATGGGGAATGAGATTATTCCGACAGTATAGGAATAGTTTTCTCCAAAAGACTCAGTATGTTTTGCTGTTGCTTCAGCTATAAGTATAGATTCAATGAAAATAAAGGTAGCTACAATCCAGTCATACCATCGCCACTGCGCTCGATCATTTTCTCTTGTATAGGGAGCAAAGCCTCTAAATCGGCTATAAAGGTAGCCCAAAGTAATTACAATTGTGAAATACCAACTGAATCCAATAGCACCTGAATAGTGTTTTCCAAAAGAGTCAATCTGCTCTGCTATTGACACCAATACTATAAGAGTTACAAGGAGAATAAATATGATCCCAATCCAGTCATACCACCGCCACTTCACTTGGTTATTGTCCTCTGGAAGTGGCATGTGATGCTGCTGTGGATATCCAGCCATGTGTATGATGATAGCAGGTGAGCAGAAAGATACCGACCGGTGCGTGATCCTCTGAGGGTGGTTCGAGATCATCTTGAGGCGGTTCTGACCGGTGAGCCTGGGGTGATGGCTGCTGATTATGCCGATGATGCGGTGCTGGTGCGGGAGGTGACCTACCGGGGTCGGGATGTCATTACGGGCTACTTCGCCACTGTGCCTCAGCGGTTGGGGGATGGTCGGGTGGTGTTCGATGAGCCCCGGTTGGAGGGCGGGTTGGTGGCGGTGGGCTGGAAACTGGTGGGCGGCCCTGGTGATGGGACGTCGGGGATCGACCGGTTCGAGGTGGCCGGGGGGCTGATCGTGCGCCAGACGGTGACTCTCGATGGCAAGGATTTCTAGCGGTTTGGGCTCAACCGAACTTCGATATTGACCGAGGACCAGATGTTGGACGAAACCTGTGGCATGGACGAGGCCAGCAACATGGACGAGACTTGCCGAGACCTGAGACATGGATGAGACCTACGACATAGTGGTGGTGGGGTTCGGAGCGGCGGGTACGGCTGCGGCCATCACCGCGGGTGATGCCGGGGCCTCGACGGTTTTGATCGAGAAGAACCCCGAGCACTGTCATACCCCGTCGACCCGGATGTCGGGGGGCATGGTTATGACGGTTACCCATGGGGATGCCGGGGCCCGTTACCTCGATGCTTGCGCATCGGGAATGGTGCCCGTCGATGTGTCCCGAGCCTGGGCCGAGCGGGCGGTGGCCCTACCGCAGTGGTTCGAGGACGTCATCGGAGGTCTGGACATGGTGGCCTCGGCCGGGGCCGAGCATCCCGGCTTCGACGGGGCCGATGCCATCGTGGCCGTGCAACCCGGCGGGGTGGCCGACCGGTTGGCGGCCGCCGCCGGGGGTGGTCCTCGACTATTCGAGGGGTTGGCGGCCGCAGTGGCCCGACGGAGGATTCCGATCCGGTGGAACACCTCCGCTTCCCGGCTGATCCAGGATGCCGACGGAAGGGTGATCGGCCTGAGCGCGACCAGCAATGGGCGCACCATCTCCCTGGGGGCGAGGCGCGGGGTGGTACTGGCCTGCGGCGGCTACGAATTCGACGAGGAACTCAAGCGGGACCACCTGCGGACCTTCCCGGTCCACTTCTACGGCAACCCGAACAACACCGGCGACGGAGTGCGCATGGCCGCCGGGGTCGGGGCCTCCATGTGGCACATGAACCAGATGATCGGCCGGGCGATCGGCCATTTCGACCTCGATGGTCGCCCCATGAACTTCATCATCGGCATCGACCCGCCCGGCTATGTCATATGCGACCGGGCCGGAAACCGGTTCGCCAACGAGCATCACCAGGCATTGCTGCGTCACGACTTCTACTACGAACTGTTGGCCTACGACCCGGCCACCAACTCCCAGCCCCGGGTGCCGTGCTACTGGTTCTTCGACGAGTCCCGGCGACGGGCCGGGCCGCTCACCTACACCCACTTCGGCGCAGTGGCCGTGGGGCTGTACGACTGGAGCGACGACAACTCGGCCGAGATCGAACGGGGGTGGATCGCGACCGGCGGCACCGTCACCGAGGCTGCCCGGGCCGCCGGTATGGATGCGGAGGCCGCCGCCCGGGCCGCCACCACCGTGGATGCCTACAACCGGTCGTGCTACGACGACGAGCCCGATCGATGGGGCCGCCCGCCCGAATCGATGGTCCCCATCCATGAGCCGCCCTACTACTGCGTGGCCCTGTGGCCGGGCGGATCCAACACCACCGGTGGTCCCCGGCGTGATCGCCATGGTCGCATCCTGGATGCCTTCGGCGACCCGATTCCCGGTTTGTACGGTGCCGGGGAACTCGGCCAGGCCTCCGGTCTGCTGTACCCCGGCGACGGCTCCAACCTGTCCGAGGCCTTCTGCTTCGGCCAGATCGCCGTGGAGCACGCCCTGAACCGCGATCAGAGCTGACCGGTAGCGGCTACCTTTCCGGCGGTGCGGAGACTCTATTGGCCAGACCCATCGACCGGATCCATGGCCAGGCCCACGCCCTGAACCGCGATCAGAGCTGACCGCCGGCGGCTACCTTTCCGGCGATGCGGCCCAGGGTTAGAGCGGCGGTTATCTTCACTCCGCCGAGGCCGATGGCCGGGCTCACCCCACCCACGCAATCCCCCACCGCGAACAATCCGTCGATCGGATCGTCGTACACGTCGAGTACCTGCATGCCGGCGTTCACCCGGAAGCCACCGGCGGGAAAATTGATACCCACCACCATCGGAGCCGCCCAGAACGGCGGCTCGACGATACCGGTGCGGGGGGAGCCGAATATCACCCGCCCGTGGTCGGGATCGCGGTCGGTACCGGACATCACGGTCCGATTCCAGCGGGACACCGTGGCGGCCAGCGCATCGGTGTCGCAGCCGATGGCGGTGGCAAGATCGTTCGGGCTTGTCCCGGAAACCGCCGAACCGGGCATCTCGGCCACCAACTGGGCCTTGGCTCGGGCAACGCGGTCGTCGAACACGTACCACGCCTGGCGACCGGATTGAGCTTCGAGCGCGGCAACCCGGTCGTCGTAGGGCCCGGCCTCGTCGTGGAAGCGGCGGCCGTCCCGATTCACCGCGATGGTGTCCTCCACCAACGCGGAACCGACCATGACCAGCGGGGGGATCATCGTCATATTGATCAGGTCGCCCCCCACCGCCTGACCCATCAGGTGGCCATCGCCCCGGCAGTGCTCGGTGCCCAGGTAGGGGGTAGCGGCTTCGACTTCGGGTTGGTAGCGAAGCCGCAGATCGGGATTGGCCTGATAGCCGCCCGCGGCCAGGATCACCCCGCGGGTCGCTCGGATGTACTGCCCGGCCTCGGTGACCACTCCCAGGATCCGACCCCCGTCACGCCGCAGGCGCACGGCCCGGGTGCGATACCGGGTGTTCGCCCCGGCGGTCGCCAGGGCTGACTCGAAACAGGTGGTGAACATGGCGGTATCGGCCACGCTGATCATCCGGTTCACGGTGTGCTGTGCCGGTCGGGGCAGAAAACGGTCGAACCGGAAGCCGAGCTCGATGAGTTCCCGGTACGTGGCTGCCGACTCCTCGGCGTAGCGTCGGGCCAGGTCGGTATCGAAGATCAGCCCGTAACGATCTTTCTGGCGGTCGATCTCGGACTGCATGTCGGCCAGGAATCTCTCGGGGCTGTCATCGACACCGATGTCCTCCTGCATGGCGAAGGCGGCAAAGGCCAGATAGCCGGTGGACCGGGACGCGTTGCCCCCCAGTCTTTCGTCGGCCTCCAGCAACACCACCGAGGCCCCCCTTCGGGCCGCGCTCAGTGCCGCCGACGGAACCTCCCGGACCGCCCCCCACCACGACTACATCGGCGGTGTCTACTGCTTCTGCTGGATCGGCGGTTATGTCTCGATCGGTCATTCTCACCCGATCTGCCCTGGGCTCAGCCGGTTATGCCGCCGGGGTCGGTGGCGGCGGGGAAGTCCGCGCCGGCCAGCCAATCCAGGAAGGCCTGTCGGCGGGCCGCGTCCACCAGTTCGACCCGCAGGCCGGTGGTGGGGAGCCAGTGGTAGGTGAATCCCAGAGGGCGGCCGTCGGGGTGGTCGGGGTTGTCGTAGGAGGCCAGGCATTCATAGCCGGCATCGACCAGGCGCTGGGCATCGGCCACCAGGTCGTGGCTCCAGTAGCCCAGATGGTGGATGCCGCCGGCGGTGGACGGATCCCAAACCGTGCCGGGGGTGGCGGTGATGAACTCTATGTGGGGTGGCCCGGTGATGGAGTAGGTGAACCGGAAGTCGGCCTTCACTACCCCGTTGGGCTGGCGCACCATGAACTCCCGGTGCTGAACCCCGGCCCACTCCATGCCGTGAATGGCACTCCACTCGGCCATGGCCGCGTCCAGGTCGGGCACCACGATACCGAAGTGGTAGAAGTCGTCCAGGGGAACCAAACCCAGGGGAGGTTCCAACCTCGAGCCGGCTGCCGGACCGAGCATCGAACCCGAACCCGACATCGAACCCGGACCGGGCATTGAACCCGAACCAGGATCAGACATAGAACCCGGACCGGGCATTGAACCCGAACCAGGATCAGACATTGAATCAGGCATGGCTGTGCCATCCTCCGTCGGCGAACAGAACTTCACCCGTTATATAGGATGCCTTGTCGCTGAGCAGGAACGACACGGCCTCGGCGATCTCCGTCGGTTCGGCCACCCGGCCCATCGGCACCCGGGTATTCAGCCAGACCTCCTGAGCGGGATCGCCGAGCCTTTCGGCCGTCATCGGGGTCCGTACCGGTCCCGGAGCCACTGCGTTCACTCGGACCCCCACCGGGGCGGCCTCCACTGCGGCCGCCCGGGTGAGGGAGGCCACCGCTCCCTTGGAGGCCACGTAGTGGGCTTGATTGGGTACCGCGATCTCGGCATTCACCGAGGCCACATTGACAATGGCCCCTTCGGTGCCGGTTGGGTGGCGGCGCAGGAATCCCCGGATGCCCAGCCAGGTGCCGATCACGTTGACCCGCAGGTGGCGCTCGAAAACCTCGGTATCGGTGTCCACGATCGGGCTGCGGGTGCGGATACCGGCGCAGTTGACCAGCCCGACCAGCGGGCCGACGTCGTCCAGCACCTGATCCCAGGCGGCTTCGTCGGATACATCGAGAGGGAGTACCCCGTCGGCGGTCACCAGGTCGGCGGCCACCGAATCCCAACCCTGGGTGGCCAGCACCCTAACGGTCTCGGCCCCGATCCCCGAAGCCCCACCGGTCACCAGCACACGACCGGACACGGACAACACCGATCCCCGAGGCCCCACCGGTCACCAGCACACGACCGGACACGGACACTCGGCGACCCGCACTTAGTGACCCAGATAGGACCGAACGAGGTCGTGTGATGCTCGCAGCTCCGAGGACGGTCCGCTGATGTCGTTGTTGCCGGTACGCAGCACGTAGGTGCGGTCGGACACCTCCAGCACTCCGGCGTTCTGCTCCACCAGCAAGAAGGTGGTGCCGCCCTCGTCCCGCAGATCCACCACCAGCTCGAACAATTGGTCCACCAAATTGGGTGCCAGGCCGAAGGACAGCTCGTCGATCATCAACACCTTGGGGCGGGTGATCATGGCCCGAGCCAGCGCCAGCATCTGCTGCTGGCCGCCCGACAGCGAGGAGGCCTGCTCGCCGATTTTCTCGGCCAGCGCAGGCAGCAGATCGAGCAGGCGGTCCCGGTCCTTGCGGATGGCGGCGGCCCCGTCGGTCCGCAGACCCAGGCCCAGTTCCAGGTTTTCCTTCACCGACAGGTTCTGGAAGATGCCCCGTCCCTCGGGCAGGTGGCCGAGCCCCTGCATGGCCCGCCGCTCTATGGCCAGGCCCCCCAGGTTCTCGCCGCCGAGCACCACCGATCCCGACCAGGTGTCCAGCACCCCGGAGATCGCCCTCAGCAGCGTGGTCTTGCCCGCGCCATTGGCCCCCAGCACCGAGACGATCTCGCCCTCCGACACCGACAGCGAGACACCATGCAGAACCTCGAGCCGGCCGTAGCCCGATACCAGATCATCGACCTCGAGCAACATCAGGGCGACTGCTCCCGCTCGGAAGCCTCATCGGGTCCGGCAGCCTCCTCGTCGGGTGACTCCTCCCGGTCGGGGGTCCTATCGGGCCCGGCATGGCCTTCGGACGACTCCTCGTCGGAGGTCCACACCTCGGCCAGCGAACTTTCCTCCTCCACGTGGTCGATGCGGTGATGCTCCGACAGCGGGCCTTGCGCCTCGTGGATGTCGCCGTCCGCCTCGGCCTCGAAGCCGTGGCCCAGGTAGGCCTCGATGACCGCCGGATCGGAAGTCACATGCTCGGGACTGCCCTCGGAGATGATCTTGCCGAAGTGCAGCACGCTTATCCGGGGGCAGAGGCTGGTCACCAGTTGTAGGTCGTGCTCGATGATGATCACGCACAGATCACGCTCGGCCACGATCTCTCGCAACCCCCGCAACAGCACGGTCACGTCGTCGGCCCCCAGACCGGCGGCGGGCTCGTCTAGCAGCACCACGGTGGGATCGGCCACCAGGGCTCGGGCCACCTCCACCAGTTTCTGCGATCCCAGCGACAATGCTCCGGCTTCTTCATGAGCCACGTCGGCCAGCCCGAACCGGTCGAGCATCGCCATGCAGATTCGACGGGCCTCGGTCTCCTCCCGACGCTGCTGGGGCAGCAGCAGGAGTTCGGCCAGGTGCCCCCAGCGGAACAGGTGATGGCGACCCAGCAGGGCGTTCTCCATGACGGTGGCATCGAGGATGAGACGGGGCGACTGAAAGGTGCGACCGATGCCCGCCTTCACCCGCTGAGTGCGGGACATGGGCAACAAGTCCCGCCCGTGAAGACGAACCGTTCCCCGGCTGCGACGGACGTAACCGGAGATCACGTTGAACACCGTGGTCTTGCCCGCCCCGTTGGGCCCGATGAGCCCGTTGAAGCCGGGAACGAACCGCAGGTTCACGCTCTGAAGCACCCGGTTGCCCCCGAAGGCCACGTGCAGGTCGTTGATGGCCAGCGAAGCAGAGTCGTCGAAGACACCGCGGCCAGGCGAAGCAGTATCAACCACGCTCATGACGAGAACCCCGCCAGCATTTCCAGTCTTCGCTGAAGATTCTTGACCCACCGGCTTTCACGGATGCGTTTCGGCAGTGCAGCAATGCCGTTGGGGAGGATCAACACCGCCAGAATGAGAGTGATACCCAAGATCAAGAACAAGAGCTTCTGTGTATCCTGAAGCTTCTGACGCAAAAAGACAAAGAACACCGCACCGATCAGCGGCCCCCACTTATGGCTCAATCCTCCTACAATGAGCACCACCAGCAGGAAAACCAGTAGCCGGGTGCGAAATACTGAAGGATTGGCAAAGGAGCTGTTCTGTGCCCACATTGCTCCGGCCAGTGCCGCAGCAAATGCGGAAATCCCAAAAGCCAATAATTTATAGTAGGTCGAGGATATACCAATAGGTCCGGTGGCAATGTCGATGTCTCTCACTGCCTTGAGGGTACGACCGAGTCGGCGACGGGTAAGCACAACGTAGACCACCATTACTATAAGAAGCGCACCCAAAGACAGCATATATATACTAAGAATACGATCCAGACCCGGTACTCGGAACTGGGGAACTTGCTTTCCAGTTCCTCCATTTGTTTTGAGGCCATCCCAAACTTCTTCATCAAGACGGATGATGGTGACGATCAGTTCGCCTAGAGCCAAAGTTGCGATGGCTAAAAAGAAGCCTTTCAGCCGGGCAGCAGGAAAGCCCACGACAACCCCGATAATCGCGGCCGCAAGGCACACCACTGGCAAAGCGATGAAGAACGGCCAGTCATAGCCGGCCAAAGCTTCCCGTTCATCACTGGGAGCAGACAGTATCGCTGTACCGTAAGCTCCCAGAGCAAAGAGTCCAGCGATCGCTAGCCCCAAGGTTCCAGAGTAGCCCACCAGTAGGTTGAAACCTACCGCAGCAACCGCGAAAGCAAAGATAAAAGCTAGATTTCCTCGCCCGAAGTTGTTGCTGCTGTCAAAAATATCTGTCCACCCCAGGATTGGCATCCACGGTAGAAAGGCCAGAAAAACAAACACCGCAGCAGTGGTAGCCCACTCCGGCATTTTGCGACGCAGGGAACTCCTGGGGGGATACAACGGAATCTCAACACGATCAGTCATTTGCTATACCTCGCGCGTCCGAGCCGAACGACTGAACCCTCCAGGGGCAACCAACAGAACCACGACCACCACCAAAAGAGCGATGGTGGGCTGCAAGCTGGTGCTGATATACCCCCCGGCCAGAGCCTCACCCACGCCGATGAGCAAACCTCCGGCAAAGGTCCCTCCGAGGGAGGTGAACCCCCCCAGCACTGCGGCGATGAATCCCTTGAGGATCAGTCCCTCTGCGCTTCCCAGCTCCAACGGCGTAGAACTGGTATTGAGAATCATGGCTGCGCCGGCTACCAACGTCCCTATTGCCCAAGCGATGAGTGAAACCATCCCAGCGTTGATCCCCAGAAGTCGAGCGGTCGGGCCATCTTCGGCAATGGCTCGCATCCGTACCCCCCACTTCGACCAGAAGAACAGGGCCATGGCGATGGCGATACCAATGCCGACTGCAATTGTTACTACTTGGTCCCAGCCGATACGAGTGCTGCCCAAATCAAAAGTCTCACCCGACCAGGGGGCATCGAACCGCTTGGGAGCAGATCTCCAGAGGTTTTCAATGACGGAACCCAGAGCAAAGTTCAACCCGATGGTTAGCAACAGCAGGGGGAAGTGATCGACTATGCTGAGAGGTTTGACCCAATGACGTATCATTAAGTACGTGAGTACAGCCGTAATTATTGCCAAAATAATAGCAATGGCAAGTGGAAAGCCATCGTTGGTAACCGGGAACCAATCGAAGAAGGTGGGAAGGCCCTCGTCATTGATAAAGTCGATGCTCATCCAACCTAGACCCAAAGCCGCGAATACAGCCAGAGGCTGATTGGATAATCCGGTAAGGGGACGCACAAGAAAGAACTGAACAATGGCTCCGAACACAGCCGCAAAGGCCAGAGCCAGGACGATGGCCAACCAGAACGGCCATCCAACCCCTCCCTTGTCCGGGTCGCCCGACAGGAACCAAGCCATGAAAGCAGCCACCAGGCCCATCTCGGCCATGGCGAAGTTGGGCACATCGGTGGACTTCATGATGACCACGACGGCCAGACCGATGAGAGCGTAGCTCGAACCGGTTTCCAGGCCGGCCACAATCTGCTGGAGGAGTTGATCCACCTACGGTGCTCCTGTGAATGGTGGGTCCGGGGTCGGCGCGCGCCGACCCCGGACGGAAAGTCGGATTAGCTCACCGGTGGGAGGAAGTCCCGAATTTGGATCCAGGTCTCGGTGTCGGCGTCGTATTCCGAAATCCCGGCACCGGAAGCGCAGCTATGACCACCGGGAAGCGGGCCGCAGGCCACTACCGGAATCGCCGGAACGGTGATGGGATCGTCCACCAGACCCTCGGCCATGGCATGGAAGTGCTCGTAGGAGTAGTTGCCGTCCAACCGATCCCACAACTCGAAGAATGCGGTGGTTATGGCGTAGGTCTGGAGGCTGAAGTTGGGGGCGAGGCTCTCGGATCCAGGACCGTCGTAGGCATCCCACAGCTCGGCCCAGTGCTGCACGAACTCGTTGTCGGAATCGGGCAGAGCCACCTGAAGAGCACCCAGGTAACCATCGGCGGCCTCGGGGACGGCCAGACCGACGGTGGTTTGGCCCCCGGAACCGGAGGATCCGGCATCGGAGCACACCAGGGGATCGAAACCGGCCTCGTGGAACTGGTCGAGCACCAAGCCGTTCTGGGTGCCGTCCAACGCCGTCAGCACGGCATCGGCACCGGAGTCGATCACCGACAGCACCGCGGGAGCGACCGCGTCGGACAGCACCTCGACCTCCTCCTTGGCCACGATCTCCATACCATGAACCGGAGCCTGCATGTCGATGGCGTTGAACGCCTCCTCGCCCAGTTCGTTGTCCTGACCGATGGCCGCCACCTTGGTAGCACCCTGCTCGGCGAAGTAGTCGATGCAGATGCGGCCCTGTTCGGTGCGGGTCGGATTGGTCAGGTACACCTCCTGGATGTCCTGATCGGCGGGCGACACCGGACCCCACAGAGGAGTACCGGCAGCCTCGATATCGGGGTAAGTGGACGGAATGGCCTGCGACCCGGCGGTGCCGACGAAGCCCCAGACGTTGTCCTGCTCGATCATCTTGCGGACGTTGGTGACCATCTGCTCGATCTCGAACCGGTCGTCCTCCCAAACCAGCTCGAAGGTGCAGCCGTCGATGCCGCCCATGGCGTTGATCTCGTCGACGGCCATGATGACGCCGGCCACCAGGCCCTCACCGGCGACCGCAGCCCGGCCGGTGAACGGCTGGGAGGTACCGATGGTGATTACACCGTTCTCCTTGTCAACCCCTCGAACGTCGCCCTCGGTGGCCGCAGCGCAGGCATCGTCCATATGGCCGCCCGCATCGTCCATGCCATCGCCCGAGTCGTCAGGGGGGGGGGGGGGGGCTTCGGTGGCGGCTGGGGCTGGTTCCCCAGATCCGGCATCGTTGTCGTCGTCATCGCCGCACGCAGCCGCTACCAGAGCAACCGCGAACAGCAGGGCCAGAACTTTCAAGAGCTTGGACATGGATTCCCCTCCAATAAATGGATGTACAAACTTTCGAGACCCTAACAGATGGGGTTGCTATGGCAAAATGTTGGGGATGGCAGAAATAACCGTGACCTCTTACGCCGAAGCTCGCGAGTGCTATCGCAGCAAGGATCTGCGCCAGGCGCTCTACGACGCGGGCGAGGTGATCATGAGCGACGTGGTGGTCAACCTCCACGGCGGCGAGCATCGGGACCGGCGTCGCCTGGAGAACCGACTGTTCCGTCGGGACACGTTCACGCTGTACGAGCAGGACCTGTTCCCCCCGATCATCGAGACGACCATGGCCCCCTACCTGGCCGAGGGCCGGGCCGAGTTGGTGAGGCTCGGTCATCAGCTCATGATGAATCTGGCCGCGCTCACCGCTGGGGTGGACCGGCCCCGGGGCACACCGGAGGAGACTTTCCGCCTCTACGACTACCTGACCACCTTCATCGAGGGGGCCACGCTGGCCCACTACACCGGCGACCGGGAGGCCAAGGCCGCCGAGGTGCTGGCCGCTCTGGAGGCGTTCGACGCCGAGTTCCTCACTCCCGGCATGGCCCGGCGACAGGCACTGCTGGATCGGCTCGATGCCGGGATGATCGAGGCCGACGATCTGCCCAAGGACGTGCTGACCGTGCTGATGCACAACCAGGACCGCCTGGAGTTGAACCACGAGACCATCCGGCGGGAGATCGCCTTCTATCTGCTGGCCGGGGCCCACACCTCGGCCACCGCCTTCAACCGGGTGACGCACAACATCCTCGGCTGGCTGGCCGATCATCCCGAGGATCGGTCCCGAGTGCTCGACGACCGCCTGTTCGTGCAGCGCTGCACCCACGAGACCATCCGACTCCAGCCGTCCAGCCCCACCGGGATGCGCTGGGCGCTGGTCGACATCGATCTGTCCAGCGGGGTACATATAGCCAAAGGCGATCGGGTCACGCTGGATTTGCTGTCGGTCAACCGCGACCGATCGGTGTTCGGCGACGATGCCGCCGAGTTCAATCCCGATCGCTCCCTGCCCGATGGTGTTGCCCCCTGGGGGCTGAGCTTCGGGCTGGGAATGCACGCCTGTATCGGTCAGGACCTGGCTGCCGGGATCATGTTCATGGCCGGGGACGATGCCGATACCCATCTGTTCGGGCTGGTGCCGGTGGCGGTGCAGACCCTGTTCGACCACGGCTGTCGCCCCGACCCCGACGACCCCCCGGAGATGGACGCCTCCACCACCCGGCCCTACTTCGGTCGCTACCCGGTGGTCTTCGACCGGTGATCCTCGACCCCCGGTCGGGGCTCGAGCATCTACGACTATTTATATAGGGCTATCTATATAGCTATACAGGTCTATATGGGGCTATCCAGGACAAGTCCCGAGTAGGGGCTCTTGTGGGGCAGCCCAGCAAATCCCGGGTGAGAGTTCTTGCGGGTCAACTCAGCAGGTCCCGAGTGAGAACTCGGTCGGCCCAGTTGGCCACCTTCTCACCGGGGATGGGGGCTCGTTCGGGCCAGGGGCGGTCGAGATCCACCGGGCGGCCGCGGCTGATCACGGTGCGCAGGTTGGACCGATCGGCCAGAACGGTGACGTCGGCGGCCGGATCGCCGTTCACCACCAGAACATCGGCGGCCATGCCCGGTGTCAACGTGCCCACCTCGTCCTCCATGCGCAGGGCAATGGCTCCGTTGGCGGTGGCGCAGGCGATGGCCTGAACCGGGGACAGCCCCACCGAGTTCACCAGCACCTCCATCTCCCGGGCGTGCCAGTGGCCGTAGGGGGTGAGGGCGAACCCCGACTCCGATCCGCACAGCAGCGGCACGCCGGCCTCGTGAGCCTTGGCCATCATCTTGGCAGTGGCCTCGATCTCGCCCCGGAACACATCCTTCATCCCCGCTCCGGCCCCGACCAGATGCCCGTAGTCGGCCAGGTTGGCCAAAAAGGTGAAGGTGGGCATGAGGGCGGCTCCGGCCTCCACCACCGCCTCCAGGGCGGCATCGTCCATGAACGAGGCGTGCAGGATCAGATCCACCCCGGCCTCGGCGCACACCCGGGTGCTCTCGGCCGAACGGGCGTGGGCCATGACCGGGGTCTCCAGCTCGTGGGCGGTGTCGCACACCGCCTTCAGCTCCTCGAACTTCCACGCCAGCAGCTCGCCCCGGTGACGGGGAATGGATCCGGTGGCGTGAATCTTGATCCAGTCGGCACCGTGCTTGATATGGCGGCGGGTCATTGCGATCATCTCGTCGACGGTGGTCACCACCTGGGCATAGCCCACCACCCCGGTGTCGGGAATGAGTCGTCCGGCGGTCCCGCCCACTGCGGTGACCAGTGCCTGTACCCCGGTGGCCATGCGGGGGCCCTCCACCACCCCGGCATCGACCGCATCCCGTAGCGACGGCCCCATGGAGAACAGGGTGTCGGGGTCGCAGAACCCGGTCACCCCGGCCAGCAGCAACTTCTGGAGGTTCCGGGCCGCGATCAGCGCGGCCAGAGTGTGGTCGCGGTGGAAGAACAGCTCGTCGTTGGACTGGACGTCGTCGAAGGTGCAGTGGACATGGGCATCGATGAGCCCGGGCATCACCATGGCCCCGGTGGCGTCTATGACCTCCACGGTGCCCGTGGCAGCGGCATCCGCGCCGTTAGCGGCATTCGCTATGGCAGTGGTATCCGTTCTGCCAGTGGGATCCGCGCCGCCGGCGGCATTCGTACCGGTCGCCGCCGCTTCGGGGCCGACGGACACGATTCGATCACCCTCCAGAAGCACCGGGGTATCGGGTCGGGGCGGGGTGCCGGTGCCGTCGATCACCGTGCCCCCGGTAATCAGGATGGGCGTCGGTTCGGACATCTCTCCTCAGCCCTCCAGCAGGGTCGCGGCCGCGTCCCGGACGGTCATCCCCACTTCCACCCCCCGATCCCGGGCCGGCTGATTGCATGCACTGATGATCCCCTCGTCGTAGGCCTTGAAGGCATCGCCCACCGGAGCGCTCCACGCGTCGCAGCACGCCCCGGCCAGTCCGTGGGCCTCGGTGATGACCAGCCCGGCGATGCCGGCGTCGTTCTTGCTGCGCCCCCCGTCGGAGCAGATGAAGCCGTGGGGGCTCACCTCCAGCAGGAACGCGGCCCCGCTGCGCCCGGTGTGCCCGGCGGTGACCAACACATTGTGGGAGTCCTCGGGTAGGGCGAGCACGATGGAGTCGGTGACCACTATCTCCCGACCATCCGCAGAGGTGGCCTTGACCTCACGGCGGATCTTGGTGCCCTCGTCCACCTCGCCGGGGTCCTCGGTCAGCAGTCGGCGGGCGGCCTCCGACACCGCCATCCCCTCGGTGACCCCGCACCGCTCGGCGTAAATGTTGACCCGAGAGACGACCCCGGTCCGGTACAGATCGAGGCCGTTGCCCAACTCGGCGCTCATCCCCTCGGCCGCAGCCGCAGGGATACCCAACGCCTCCAGGAACCACAACCCGGCAATACCGGCCCCGTCCTTGCCGATGCAGCCGTCGTGGCCGATGATCCCCCTCGGTCGGTGGGGAGCCATCAACCGAGCGGGCAGTACCCCCAGGTAGGAGGACGGCACCACCACATCGGTGTCCCGGTTGCGACCGTCCACGTACCGAGCCGAGTCCATGGCCACGATCCGGCGGTCGCCCTGGGTGTAAACCACCTCCTGGGGGTGATCCTCCTCGTTGGCCAACAACGGTGCTTCCTCAGCCACGGCTCAGACAATACCCTCCCCGGCCATCACCGGGCGTTCCCCCGCCGCTCGACCCGGAGCCGCCGAGCCGCCAGCACCTGTGACCGCCGCTGCGAGCCGACGAGGGCGTTCCCTCGCCCTCGACCAGGAGTCGTCGAGGGCACGAGAACGATAAAGCTCACAAAAACAATAAAAGCTGCAAAAACAATAAAGGTTACAAAAACACTAAAAGCCACAAAGCCCGATTACACCCTCGAGAAGTCCAGGAGGCCATCGCCGAGCCGATCCAGCAGCGTGGTCGTAGTATCGATCCCGAGGCTCTTGAACAGGCGGTACGGGCAACCTCGGGCTATGCGTTCATGGTTCAGCTCGTGGGCTTCCACTCCTGGGAGGCCGCCGGTACGGCCACGAACATCACCTTCGCGCATGTCGAATCCGGCATTGCCGAAGCCCAGAGGCGCATCGGCCAGATGGTTCTTGCCCCCACTTGGAAGGGCCTGTCCGATGTGGATCGACGCTTCCTGATGGCCATGACCGAGGACGACGGCGAATCGCGACTGGCCGATATCGCCACTCGACTCGGAGTAGCCACCAGCTACGCCGGTGTCTACCGGAACCGACTACTACGGGCCGGCATGATCGTCGCCACCAGAAAGGGCTACATCGCCCTGGCCCACCAATTGGCCCGAGACTGGATCCGCGACCAATTTCTCGACCATTCAACACCCTGGATATAGCTGTGTAGACCAGGATAGGTATGATTCGCCTACCAGAATGCTATGGCTACACCGATAATACCGATCAACGCTCCTGCTGCAATCCACCTTAGCCCTGTTCCCAGATGGGTCAGGCGCGCGGCGTTGGTATTTACTCCGGTGGGTGCGCTTTCGACATAGTCCTGAGCGAGATGGCTACGTAGTGCTCCGGATTCTTGGGTCAACTGGGCAGCATCGATCTGTTTGAATTCTGACCTACCACCGATAAGTGCCCCCATAACAAGTGCTCCCCAAATCGACATTGCAGCTCCTACTAATAGCAAGATACGAATGCTGGCCTCTTTGGGTTGCACAATATCTCCGATACCCTCCATCCTTGTAAGGAAAAAGACTGATGCAGCAATACCGACTGGAAGGAGTATACTAGCTCGACTAGTCACAAATTTGAACTCGTCTAGCTGTGCATCGAGTTGTCTTCTACCTTCTTGGATTGCTAGCAATTCGTCGTCCTGACTCCAGGAGGCGATTCCCCCACCTAGTTCACCCTTGTAAACCGGTCTATCCTCGTATATCTTGACATGGTTACCAGTTAGTGCTGCTAATACAAAGAAAAAATGATTGTGGAATCGCTTGCCTCTCAAGCTCCAACTTTTAGGCTTGATAGGAGTACTTGGTTTGGACTGAGGGGGGTTGGTCATAATCAGCCTTCCAGGAAACTTACGATATGTTCGGTGATAAGATCAGAAACTTCTCGGGGAAGAAACATCCACTGACCTGCTGGGTTGAGGTCGATGAACATCGGAGGGCCAGACACTGGCACCAGCCAGTCCTGGCTTGAGAATCCGACACACAGCTCCGCAGCTAGCCGTGCAGCTTGAGCTTCGATATCTGGCGACTTGTGAGGGCACCACGAGTGGTGAGCTTCATCAGCAATACGCCAATCTAGTGGCCAATGGCTGGCATCCAAAGATGCTGTCTTGACGACACCTCTGGCAGTAACTACTCGTAGATGCTGTCGAACCTCGATCTGCTCTTGAGCAACGAATGGAGCGAGCCCAAAGTCTGCTGAATTCAAAAGGTCTGAAGTAAGCGGAGTCGTATACACGGCCCGAGGTTCTCCACCCTCGTTGATGAAAGCACCAGTGGCAAGAGGTTTGATAACTGCGTTACAGCCCAGAACCCTCTCTATCTCGAAAGGATCCGAAGATACGATTGTTGTTGGCGTAGCTATACCAAGCGATCGTGCAATTGCTAGCTGGCGGATTCGATCTTCCGCTGCTTGAAGCGCGTCAATGTGGGTCAGCCAGCATCGGTTGCCCCATCGTGCAATTGAGGCAATGAGCCGGACTCGTGCCCGAAATGACACATCCGATACGGAACCCACAAGCTCACCGCTGCTCCACTTGCTGGGTGCAGCTCTCCTGAGCCAGGCTCGGCCATGATCGGCAATTGATACGCCGTCGATAACCAACTCTTGCGGAGTGAATGAATAGCCAATGTGTGCTAATGAATCGGCATCAAATATAATTGGCTTGACACCACGTTCTTCAAGTCTGTCGGCAACCGTGCGAAGATGGATATCCGACTCATCGCCCACCAGCAACGGTCGCTGCGACATCACATCGTCGGCAGTACGGAGTCGTCGTCGTAGGTTTCCCAGCCAGCTCTCGTGGCAATGGTGCTGCTATGCGCCGTCGTCTGACGGACACCCGTGTTGTCATGGCCCGCGGGGATGCTGGCGAAGAGCGCCTCATGCTCAGACACCGAGGCCGCGACTGGACGACCGAGCAGCTCGAATAAGTTCTTCTTTGTCAAGGAAACCCCCTTGCGATGTTGCCCGGTCAGTCGCTCTACGAGGTCTTCGCAGAAGGATCCCGGCGGGCATCCTCAGCCTACCCCTTGCCACCGCAAGAAACATCAGCACGCCATGCGAGACCGAAGATGCAGTTCGTCGGCGGGGGATCAGGGGGCGGTGGCGAGGATCCTGTCCAGCAGGTCTGTGACTTGGGGAGGCGGTGGCCGCTGGGGCACTCCCAACTTTCTATTATTATTACAATCTTTCCCGATTTAGTCCATAATGATGCACAAATCAGGAAAGATTGTACTATCTTTCGAGACGTGACCAACCCACCGGAGTTCGAGGACATCCCCTTGCGACTGACAGGCCATGCCTTTTGGGAGATGTTCGGCCAGGTGGAGCACGAGGGCCTTGATTTCAAGGGTGGAGTACCCGACAACATCCGTGAGACGATCCCCGCGATGGCCATGACCAGCGGTGGCATCATCGTGCATGGGGTCGATTCACGCGGGCGGATCAGCGGCTGCCCCCTGTCTCAGGCGACCCAGGATCGAATCTCCCGCTACGCCAAAGAATGCGACGTGCCTGTTCGGGTCAAGGCTGTATCGGTGGACGCTACCCAGTTGACCATCACCGCCGTACCCGAGATCAGGGGCCGGATCGTCACCACCCCCGATGGCAGATTGCTGCGTCGTGTCGGCGGTGATTGCCAGCCGCTGCGCGGTGATGCCCTCGCTCGCTTCGTTCAGCAACGGGTCGAACGATCGGGCGAGGATCAGCCCATCGACGAAACCAGCGGGTTCGATCCGGCCTCAATCCACTTGGACGTTCTGAACGAAGCCCTGGCCGCGGACAGAAGGCCACCCATCAATGGCGACCGCGACAGCATCGTCAGGGCACTCATCGATTTCAACTTGGCTGAGCCGTCCACCGACTCCACCCGTTCGAGGGTGCTGACGGCGGCGCTGGTGTTGTTCGGCAATGAACCCGACCAAAAGATTCCAGGTGCTCGGGTGCAGCTTGTTCGTCGGCCCGGGATCGGCCCCGGCCCCGGCCCTACCTCCGCAAGGGAGGAGTGCATCGGCCCATTGAGCAGGGTTCTCGACTGCTGTTTGGACTTCATCGCTCGCCACACCCAGCAGTTCGAGATCGTGGTGGGACGCAGGCGCGAGACGATCTCCGAGTATCCCGAAACCGTGCTACGCGAGGCAATCCTCAATGCTCTGGCCCACCGTGACTACGGGCTCGTGGGAGCAACCATCGATATAACCGTCTGGGACGACCGCATCGAGGTGCGTAGCCCCGGTCCGTTGCCGGGCCACATAACCGTGGGCAACATGCGCGCCGAGCACTACAGCCGTAATCCCAGAATCATGCGAGTGCTGAAGACGATGAGGCTTGTGGAGGAGTACGGCGAAGGCATCGACCGGATGCATCAGGAGATGGAGGTTCGCCTCATGGAGCCGCCGATCTTCGATGCCGCCGCCGACTCGGTGACGGTGACCTTGCTCAATCGGTCGCCGGCATCGGTGGAGGATCAAACCTGGCTGTCCATGTTGGGAACCGAGCAGTTGAGTGCCGAGGAGCGACTCGCTCTGCTGCTGGCTCGGAACGAAGGGTCGGTTACCCCACGCCGTCTGCGCCAACTCCGCCCCGAGTCGGATGCCGGCCGTATCCTCCAGGTGGCCCTGGCCAAAGGACTGCTTGAACGCACCGGCAAGCGGGGAGGTTCCCGCTACGAACTCTCGGCCGAGATGAGGCTACGGGTGGGCGCGACCGGGATCGCAGCCCAGGGCCGCAAGCAGCAGAGGCTCCTCGATGAGATCCACCGCCAGGGAAGTATCTCGACCGCCGAGGGTGCCGCGTTGCTGGGAGAGTCGATGGCAAGAACTCGCGGTCTGCTGAACGGCTTGGTGGAGGAGGGCTCGGCCCGGGCCGAGGGGCAGACTCGAGCCCGCCGCTACTACTCGGCCCTATTCTAACAACTTGAGCAAAATCGGCTGCTTGGGGTCTTATTATACAAAAGATATTATTATCTTTCAAATAGATTCTGCTCAGAGGGCATTGAAAAGGTGCCCAGCTTCCCCGGGACCTTCGCGTTCGGCCGGGGTGGGAGAGGGGAGGTCGGCGGCGAGGATCAGGGGGGCGGCGAGGATCCGGTCGAGTAGGTCTGCGGCCTGAGGGGTGACCCAGATGGTGTGTTCGATGATCGATAGCACCAGGAGCAGTTCCGGGGTCTGGGTCCAGCGGGTGGGCCGGATGTAGTCGAGGGGGCTGGACTTCCTGCCCTTGCGGTTGCGCATCCGGTAGC
This sequence comes from Acidimicrobiales bacterium, assembly GCA_965115985.1. Lineage (GTDB taxonomy): Bacteria > Actinomycetota > Acidimicrobiia > Acidimicrobiales > Bin134 > Poriferisocius. The sequence continues at coordinate 1,744,611 of OZ220474.1, read as the reverse complement.
CGAGCCAGGATTTGAGGACTTTTAGGCCGGACACCTCGAAGTCCCAGACCTCCGGGGCAACGGGGGCGAAGGCACCATCCCCGACGATCAATGTCTGAGTGACGGGGTCGTAGTTATAATTATCGGGCATACCCACCACTGGGCGAACTTCCTTGGTGCTTCCCCCAGCCGGGAGATCTTGGCGACCAGGAGGAGCGAAGCGCTCACCCCATGTGTGCTGCCAGAGCAGATCGCGACCCAAAGCCAAAGCTTCGGCAAAGAGGGTGGGATCGCGGGTGATCGGGATATGGACAGGATCGGCCGCCTCGGCAAGCCGCTCGCCGAACTTGTTGCTGAAGGCGGGGGTAGCACCGAGGGCATATACGTAGGCGAGCATATCTTCGGCGGTGACCTCAATATCGAGCACTCGGCTGAGAGCGGAGAGCAGACCCTGCGTTATGTTGGACATGGTCGCGGCTGTATCACAATACAGAGGTATAACGTCCTTGGCACCGCGCTTACTAAAGTGGTGAAGGTCAGGTACGTAAGGAGTGGAAGTAAAGACCGGGCCCTGGCCGAGCTCGGTAGAGGTCAGGGTGGTCAGGTACACCTGCTTTGGACTGCGAACACGCCAAAGGGCGGGACGTGGGAAGTCACATAGCCTGTGGTCGGCGATCACCCACTGCCTATCAAAGCTCCTATAAGCGTATTGCTCCATCCCTTCAGGTTTGTCGTCAATTGAGACTTCAGATAGTGGAGAAAGTGCCACAATTCGGTCCAGCAAAGGTTGGGGACGTTTCTCAATATTTCGATCTCTAGTTTCCTTCAGCAGCAACCTACGTTTCGCAGGCTGCTCTTCTATAAGGGCTTTCCAACGAAGCTCAAGAAGATTTATATCTTCGGCAATAGGCCAAGTCCGCTTTACTTGACATCCTGAGTGCTGCCATGGAAACAAATCAGTGATATCAGGCCAGTCAAAGTACTCGTTATTACTAAGGGGAGTAAAGCGATCCAGTCCTTGGCCAGACACTTTATTAGGCACTTCGATAAGGCTAAGGTTATGTAGTCGTTGGAGCTTCTCGGTGCTGGTGCCGGAGATCTTCAGATATCTGACCTTGCATTCTTGGGTTTGTTTGTATCCTATTCGGACTCCAACTCCGATTGCCACTGGGGTACGGATTTCGAAGATGTTGTCTTCTATGAGAGCACCATAGCCTTCGCCACCAAGATCTACAATCCATAACTCATCAAAACGGTCCCTGATTAGGTGGCGCAATCCGCCCATTGAGTCACGATGCACATATGACGAAGCAGTAATGAAAGCAACCACACCGGGTCCCATAGGTAGCTCAGTAGACTGCCATAATGCCCACCGCCAGAAATAGACGTAATCGTTATAGGTATTATTGAGACGACCTCCACGACCAGCTTGTCTCATCGGTTCGGCAATTGCTTCAAACAGGGCTGGGATACCAGGTACCCCATGACGAACCACCCCACCCTTACGTGGGTTGGTGTCGTCAATGGCTTTGTGCTCACGGTCATAAGGCGGGTTGCCGATTACCACTGTGAACCGTTCGGCCTCCTTGAGATTGGCGGCCCGTTGACCCTCAAGGGCAACAGGATGAAGCATGGTTGCAAATTGGGTTTCCCCATGGGGATGATCGAGAGTATCGGTCAGAAGTATCTGCTTATCGTGGTTGCCTGCACCGTATTCATGTAGTTCTAGGGCAACCTTGAGGTGGGCTATGGCGTAGGGGGCCAGCATCAGCTCAAAGGCATGCATTGACTTGAGCACGTGGTTCTTGAGGTGCGATGGCCAGTCGTTACCGGTGTAAGACTTCTTGGCACGCCGGAGCCACTCCACGAGGAATGTTCCGGTACCGGTGGCCGGGTCGATCATCGACACGAAAGGCTTGGCTGGGTCGATGCCTTCGGGCACCTCAAAACCGTTGCGTTCGGCGACCTGCCACCAGGTTGAGGCATCGGCTATACCCATCTCCAGGTGGAAATGGCTTTTCAGGACTTCATCTACTGCCCGAACGATGAACTCGACTGCGGGCTGTGGGGTGTAGAAAGCCCCGGCATCAAGTTTCTTCTTGCGGTCGTACTTATTGAGAAAGTCCTCATAGAAGTGGATTACAGGGTCGCCACCCTTGGCGGTGCTCCCAAGCTGGTCAAGAATTGCCTCGACGTTGGTCTCGCGTAAGTCGGCCACAAGCTGAGGTAGGTCGCTGCCGGTCAGTTCATGGGCTTCAATTTGGTCGTGAACCTTGTCGAAGAACGCCTCAAGGAACGGGTTTGCCAGCGGAACCGTCGAGAAGATCGGGCTGGATCCGAAATCCTCGGGGTTGGTCACCCGACTGCTGAGCATTCCGTACACCATGGTCTGCGCGCACATGTCGGCGAAGCTGTCAGCATTCACATCGCTTACGAGCTGGGTGCGTATCTCTTCCATAAGCTCCGAGAACGCCCCGGTGCCTGCCTCGTCATTGAGGGTGTCGCTGATCTGGTTCCGCAGATATTGAGCTGTGTTGGCCATGCGCTCGGCAAGCCGCTTCGCGTCGGTGATGGGCTGTCCTGGCTGAAGCTTGAATGCTTTACGCCATTCCTGTCGCCAGGTTTGGGTGTCGTTCTCATCGACCGGCCAGGCCAGATTGGGTAGCAGTTCATCATTGAGGCGTCGAAGGTGTCTGGGGGGTGACAGTGCTGGGGACCAGGACAGTGTGCGGAACTGTGTGTTAGCTGGGCTTTCACCGTCGAAAGTAAGCAGGTGGAGCTCAACCGGGTCGTCGCTGCCGGTGATCACTACAAACAGCAGGTCGTTGAGATTCCAGGTGGGGTTGGAACCTCCGGCGGAGGCACGTTTTCGATGAACGAGGGGTCGGAGCAGACGGCGCACTTGGGTGCGGGGCAGCCTCGATCCGGCAAATTCCAAAAAGAACACACCCCAAGGCTGGTCGGCGGTAATGGGACGCATCTGCTGGAACCGGTTCAGAGCAGGCACCTGGTTCTCGGGGATGCCGAGTTCGCCAGGATCCCAGTCGTAGGTGATCGCGCTGAGGTCCTCGTCGTCCAGCAGGTCCACCAAGTCGTTGGGCCATCCCTGAACCTCGACCAAATAGTCGATGAACTGCACAAAGGTGCGAATACGTCGCAGCGTTTCCTCGGGATGGTCGGTGGGTGCGCTATTAGCCATCAGTTGAGCTCCATCCAGCAGTGCAACTTCGGGTCGGGCGCGTCAATGGGGGCGTTGACTTGCTTGAGGTAAGTGCCGCGCACATGAAGAAGCACCTGGTTGCGGGCCTCGGTGAGGGTGGGGCGAGGGGTGGTGCATCGTCGGGTAGTGTTGGGTTTGGAGCGGATGCTATTGATGATCTCACCGGGTGATTCGATCACGGTGTCGCTGTCGAGGTCGTAGAGGTACCAGCGGGTTGGACCGGCCTCAAGGGTGAATTCCTTCGTCGAGTTGTCCATGGCCGACAGGGAGTAGCAGAAGAACACACCGCGGGCCCCTTTTCTGGGCTTGCGGCGGCCCGAGAACACCGATCCGGGCAACCCCTCGAGATGGTCCGCGAGGTCGGGGTGGTTCTTGAGCAGCTTCTGATACTCCAAGTGCATGTCCTCAACCGCAGAACGCTGTCCTTCATAGGTGACGTTGAACTCTCGCAGCGGATCGTAGTCGTCGTCGGGATGCAGCAACTTGCGGCCCTCGATACCCAGGGTTTGGGAGATCAACAAGGTCTTGCCGGTAACCCGTTCGTACAGATTGAGGATGCGATCGAGATCATCGGGGGGCAGGAAGTTCCAGTAGAGCACGGTCCCTCGGTCACCCACTGTCTCGGGGTGGTTAGCCTTCAGCCGGGCCTCGGTGTCGGGGTTCATGCGTCGGTCCACTCGGCCGATGCGTTGCATGAGCCTAACGGGGTTCCAGTGCAGGTCGTAGTTGATGAGGCGGGAGGCATCCTGGAGGTTCAGGCCCTCCGAGAGCACATCGGTGGAGACCAGTACCCGGATCTCGCTGTGGCCGTCATGGGCGAGCCCAGCACTACTGGATCCGTTGTAGTAGGGGGAGAACCGGCGAATGACCTCGGCCCGGTCGAGTTTCGAGCCGCTGTCGATCCGGGCCAGGCCCTCGATGCTCTCGGCGCGGAGTTGGCTCTCCAAGTAGCGGGCGGTGTCGGCGAACTCGGTGAAGACCAGTACCTTGCGCCCTGCGAGTTCCTTGGATCGCAGCAGCCTGATGAGTTTCTGCACCTTGTCGTCCTGTTTGGGGGTGAGACGGCGGGTGGCTTCGAGAAACTTGGTGATCTCGTCGAGATCACCGAAGGTCTCGTCCAGGATGGTCGCCAGGTCGTACTCGTCGCGGGGCAAGACCTCGACCGCTTCCAGCATCTCGGAAGGAATCACATCTTCGTCGGCCTCGGCCTCGTCCTCGGAATCATCAAGGTTCAGGTTGAGTTGGGTCTCGGGCTGGTAATCGGCAACGGCCGCGTTTCGCCGTAGCCAAGCATCCAAACGGTCCTGCTCGGGGCCCGGCTCGCTGTGCCTCTTCGCGAAGGCCAAGAGCTTGCGCATCAGCCGGTCGAGCGACTTCTCGAACGCGTACACCGAACTCTCGAACCGCTTGAGGAACATCGTGCGGATCAGCCCCACCACCTGGTGCTGGCGGTTCTTCTCGAAAGGATCAACATCGTCGGTACCGGTGTAGTGCGCCAGTGGGTAGTAGATGGCCAGTGAGAACAGCGGATTGTCGCGGCGACAGGCCCTCTCGAACATGTCGAGCACGGTTTGATACTGAGAACCGATCGAGTATTCGGCCACTCGGGGCGGTTCGCGTTTCGGGAAGGCGGCCGATTCGCCGGTCTCCTGCTTCTGGCTCTCCTGGGCGTACGACCGGCTGCGTTGCACCACCAGGGCACTGAAAACCGGATCATTGGCCAGGGCCTCTTGGGCCTGAGGCGTCATCCCCTCCACCAATGCCGATCTGCTGGCGGTGTTGCTGGCGGGTCCGGTGCCATCGTTGTCGGTATCGGCCAGGGAGTCCCGAAGGTCACGCTCCATCATGTTGAAGTGCGCCGACAGGTTGTTCACCCCCAGGCTCTTGGCGAAGTGGTCCTCGGCACCGCGGGTGAACAGCTCGGCCATGTGGCGGAAGTCGGCCAGCCGGTTGTTGACCGGGGTGGCCGTGAGCAAAAACACCAGTTTGGGACGTTGAGCGCCGTCCAGCAGGTCGTACAGATGCCAGTAGCGAGACCTGCGAACTTGCTCGTCCTCGGCGTCTTCGGCCATGTGCCGGGAACCTTGGCTGCTGCCCATTCTGCCGCGGTTACGGAAGTGGTGGGCCTCGTCGATGATGACCGCATCGGCCAGGTCGGCTATCCGCTTGAACCTCTCCGGGAAGTCACCACCCCGGCCCAGATCGGTGTGGTTGAAAACGCTCAGACTGGAAAAGTCCTCTCCGCCACCCACCCCACCGATGTGGGGTAGCAACTCCCTCAGGTGCGGATCCCACACTCCCTCGCGAGCCGCTTTGGGGGCGAACAGCACAACCCGCTTGTTTTCGTGCAGTACCAGGCGTTCGATGAGCATCAAGCCCACGAAGGTCTTGCCCAGGCCGACTCCATCGCACAGAAACGCGCCGCCGTGTTGGCGGGCAATTTTCATCAGCGACCAGTAGCCCTCCTGTTGGTAGCGGTCGAGCCGGCCGAACATCTTGGACTGAGTCTCGTCCCACTGCCCCGCAGTCAGTTCGTGCCCTCGGAAGAGTGCGTGCAGCGCCTTGGCGTACACGTCGAACGGCGTGAACTCCGCGGTGTGACGGGTGACCGTGCGCAGGATTTCCTCGGTCACGTCCTCGGCCTCGGCCCAGTGGGCCTCGAACCAGTCCTGGAGCTGGGTGACCTCCCGGCCGCTCTGTACCTGGATGTTCAACTCGATGTTCTTGGTGAGGCCCGCCCTGGTGAAGTTGCTCGATCCCACCAGCGCCTGGGCACCGACCACATCGAACTTGGCGTGAGTGATGTATGCCTTGGCGTGAAACTTGTCCCGTCGGTACACCCGACACTCGATTTTGCCCGTCGCGATGGCCTCCACCACCGCTTCCACCCCTTCGAGGAAGGGGTTCGAGCCTTTCTCGGTCTCCAAACTGTCATCGAGATACTCCACCCGCCGGCTCAGTGCCTCCTTGAACGCATTGCGGCTGCGCAGCGACAACTCGTCACCCATGAGCAATCGGATCCTGTCCAACTGCTGCCACCGGCCGTCAAGCGCCAGCAGCGCGCCGATCTCGAAGAAGCCGGTCGCGATGTCGAACGAACGGGCCAACTCGCTCCACTGACTCAGATACTCGAGCCCCGTCCAGCCCGACACGCTGTTGTCGACGATGAACAGGTCTCCACCCCCGCTGGAGTTCGCCGTACCGCTCACGGGCCACACTGTACCCGCACCATGCGACACCCCCGGACCGGCCACCGAGCAACCCGCCTGCCCGTCGTGCCCCTCACCAGCAGGTGCATGGTGGCGAGCACTCCTACGCTGTAACCCTTTTGAGTGGCTTGAGTACTGGATCAATCATCGTAAAAGGTGGAGGCAGCATCGGTACTAGGCAATAATATTAAATCATGTATTCTCGTCAAAACCTGTCCAAACCTAAAGATAGACTCAGGAAGCTGCTCGGCTGAAGTATCAACATAAAACACCCCACTTTCGTAGCAGATTTGGCTCTCACCAATAATCTGTTCAAGAAGAACCCATCGTCTTCCAGTAAGAAATGAATCAATATCATGTTCATAGCTAATGTGCATTAGCGTATGACCTCGATCCGATAGGCGAAAACCGCCAGCAGGTGCTTGAGTTAGATGGAATGGATAACCATCCCCATCCGGGAATGTAAAGTGAGTGTGCAGCATCAGGTTCCCGTCCGGGCGATGCTCTACTTTCACATCTTCACATAGACGTTCATACAACAGTTTCTGTAGTTTCTGTGTCGCTTCTATATCAAAGGTCATTTAGAACAGCCTCGTCTGATTACTTCTGGCTTTCTTTGCTTGGAAGGGCAAAACCCTTACAACCCGGTTCGGCCGGCTTCGCGGATCATGGGGGCGTAGTCGGCGAAGCCGGGGGCGTCGGGGCGGGTTCCGATGGTGTAGCCGGCATCGGTGGTGAGGCAATGGCCGCTGGTGTAGCCCGATTCGTCGGAGGCCAGCCACAGGGCGGCGTTGGCCACGTCGGTGGCCAGGCCGGGACGGCCGATCAGCGGTGAGTTGGCGGTGAGTTCGGCCCGGGCCCCGTCCATGTTGGTGTGGTCGCCGGTGTGGGCGAAGGCCACCATCGGGGTGAGCACCGAAGCGGGAGCGATGCAGTTGACCCGAATGCCGAAGCGGCACAGCTCGGCCGCCGCGTTCTTGGTCAGCCCGACCACGGCGTGCTTGGCGGTGGCGTAGGCGTGGGGTCCGAGGCCGCCCATCACCCCGGCGGTACTGGACATGGAGATGATCGACCCCGCCATCCGGGGCTTCATCACCCGGGCGGCGTGCTTGACCCCGTAGAACACCCCATGGAGCAGGATGTCGATGCTGGCGTGCCACTCATCGGCCGGGGTGGTGTCGATGGGCCCCACCGCACCGACGATGCCGGCATTGTTGTACATCACGTCCAACCTGCCGAATTTGGCTACGGCGGTGTCAACCAGCCCGGCCACGTCGTCCTCGGAGGTCACGTCGCAACGGACGAACACCGCGTTGCCATCCAGCGATTCGGCCAGCGCTCGGCCGGCATCGTCCTGGATGTCGCCCAGGACCACCTGGGCTCCCTCTTCGACGAATCGCTCGGCCGCGGCCCGCCCGATGCCGCTGGATGCTCCGGTGATGGCCGCCACCCGGCCCGCCAGTCGTCCGCTCATGTCAACCTCCTATGGGTGCTCTCCAGTCGTCCGCTCATGTCAACCTCCTATTGATTGAATGATCTCCAATTGATCGACATCCAATTGGGTTTCTCCCATGAGTGATCTCCAATCGAATGATCTCCAATAAATGTTGCCGTGCCGAGCACCGTAACCTGAGCGGTCTATGAACACCAGATCAGAAGTAAACGATGTCCTCGATGCGGAGCGTCTCCGAGATCTGCTGGACCGCGACGCCATCCGTCACCTCCAGATCCGCTACGCGTGGTCGCTGGACAACCACCGCTGGGACGCGCTGGCCGAGGTGTTTTTGCCCGATGCGGTGGCCGACTATCGGGGCGAACGCTTCGAGGGGCTGGGGGCCATCGTGGCCAAGTGCGCCTCCTCGCTGGAACCGGCGGATGCCAGCCAGCACCTGAACGGCAGCCACTGGGCCCAGATCAACGGGGACAGCGCGGTGGCGGGCTGCTATTTCATCGCCACCAAGTACATCGCCGACACCCCCGGCGGCGACACCTTCGTCGTGGGGGGAAAATACATCGACCAGATGGTGCGCACGCCCGAGGGATGGCGAATCGCCCACCGCCTGCTGGAGCAGAGCTTTTTGGACGGCAACCCGGAAGTCGAAGCCGTCTGCCGAACCCGCTGGGCCATCCGCCAGGGGCAATCCGGCCAACAGGATCGGCAGGGCTGAGCCAGGGGTAATCCGGCCAACAGGATCGGCAGGGCTGAGCCAGGGGTAATCCGGGCAACAGGATCGGCAGGGCTGAGCCAGGGGCAACATGACCAAACCAATGGGTGATCAATGAGTTGGTCCGGTCGGTTGTGTCAGAGCCGTAGCAGGCGGGTGGCGTTGGCGTTGAGGGTGGGGGCCAGACCGGTCACGTCGGGGCCGGTGCCCCGGTCCCAGCCGCCGAAGTTGGTGCCGCAGACCAGGCGGTCGGTGCCGTACTGCTCCAGGGCCAGGGCCAGTTCGGCATCGCCGGTGACGTGGCAGTCGAACCACAAGCGGCCCAGGGCCCGATCGAACGCCCCCGGCTCCTTGATCCACTCGGGGGCGGCCGGGCGACGCTCGGCCAGTTTGCGGAGCTTCGACAACAACACCGGCGTGGTACCGCCCCCATGGGACAGGCACAGATCCAGGTCGGGATGGCGCTCGGTGACCCCGCCGAACACCAGGGTGGCCACCGCCACCGTCTCCTCGTAGGAGTACTCCAGCACCAGATCGAGGTCCCACCGGCGCAGTCGGGAATCACGCAACGGACCGTCGATGCCCGACTGGGTGGGATGCAGGAAGTGGGGCACGTCCAACTCGGTACACAGCGCCCAGAGCTGGTCCAGGGCGGGATCGTCCAGCGGGGTACCGAAATCGGTGCCGGTGTAACCCCCCGAAAGACCCAACTCCCGCACCGCCCGGTGCAACTCGATGCAGGCGGCGTCGACGTCCTGCATGGGCAACGCGGCCAACCCGACGAACCGGTCGGGGTGGGCAGCCACCGCGGCGGCCAGATCGTCGTTGTGACGACGGCAGAAGTCGATGGCCGACCCCGGCTCGATGAAATGGAGATAGGTGAGCGGATTGGGCGACAGGGCCTGCACCGAGATGCCGTGCGCGTCCATGGCCTCCAGACGCATCCCCAGGTCCATGAACAAGGACCCCCGGTAGGCCACCCCATCGAGCTGGTAACCACCCACCCGGAACCAAGGAGTGCCGTCGTCGTGGGCCCCGATCTCGGGACCGCACGGCCCGGCTGCGCCCATGGTGCCCTCCAGCACGATGTGGGCGTGGACGTCAATGAGGCCGGACATCAACGAGGCCGATCATCATGGTGCCCTCCAGCACGATGTGGGCGTGGACGTCAATGAGGCCGGACATCAATTAGGCCGATCATCGATGAGAGCGGTCATGGCGACAGCACCGGTTCACCCCTGCCGGTCGTCTCGCTCGCCATCGCCCCCACCGCGGGGTTGCCCCCGGAGCCCGACTGCCGAGGCAGCGTCAACGGCCCTCCATGATCCCGTCGGCACCGGGGAGCCAGGAGGCCACCCCCGAGATGGGGATGGCGCACACCACCGCCTCGGTGATCTCGGCCTCGGTGGCCCCGGCCCGGCGAGCACCGTTGGCATGCACGTTCACGAAGCGGCTGGAGAACTCGGCCGCGTTGATGGTACATAGCAGCAACTCCACGTGTTTGGCATCGAGCATGTTCTCGGCCAGCGACCATTGCCGCATGAGCACGTAACCCTCCAAGGCTCGGGGGGCGTCGTCGGCCATCAACTCGACGTAGTCGGGCACGAAGCCGAAGTAGCTCTCGAAGTAGTCGAGAGCGGCCTGACGGTTCAGCGGGTATTCGGGTATCGCTTCGTGGCCATCGCCCACCGGCTGATCGAACACCCGATCCACGGCCCGGGCGAAAGCGTCGTAGGTGGCCTCCCCTCGGGAGATGAGCACCGCCAGCGATGCCCCTCGGGCGTCGCCAAGGCTCAACCCCAGGTCTCGGGAGCGGGCGAGCTCCCGCCCGGCCAACTCGTGCTGGCCCCGGACGGTGGCTGCGCATGCCATGTAGAGTGCCTTGGCCCAGGCCGGACAGGCACCGTCGCGGTCGGTTACGTCACGAATGCGGGCGTAACCCTCGGCGAACTTGGGCGAGGTCGATGCCAACTCGCCGCTCGCCAACGCCGGGCTGGCCAGCTCGCCATGGATTGCGTTGCTGGACATTGCGTTGCTGGACATTGCATCGCTGGATGTTGCTGGGCTGGACATTGCTGGGCTGGGTGGGGCTTGCCGGGGCATTGCTTCCTTTCAGAGTTTGGACACTTCTCCGCCGTCGATGACGAAACACGATCCGGTCACGAACTCGGACAACTGGGAAGCAAGGTAACAAACCAGCGGCCCGATCTCATCGGGGCGGCCCATTCGCCGTGCCGGTATCTTGCGCAGCCGGGCGGCCAGGGTATCGGGATCGGCCAGCACCGCAGCCTGGGCATCGGTCTCGAACGCCCCCGGAGCGATCACGTTCACCCGGATGCGGTGGCGGGCCCACTCGGCGGCCAGAGCTTCGGTCAACCGGAGCAGCCCTCCTTTTGAAGCCGAGTAGGCGGCCAGCAACGCCTTGCCCTTGAGCGCCGAGGTGGAGGCGATGTTCACCACCGAACCGGGTTGCCCGACGTCGATCCAGTGTCGTGCTGCACTACGGGACAGGGCCGCCGGAGCAGCCAGGTTCACCGCCATCACTTGGTCGAACGCCTCGTCGTCCTGCTCGACGAAGGGTGAGGCGGGGGCGATACCGGCGTTGTTGATCACCGAATCGAGGCGACCGAACCGGTCGAGGGCCTCGTCCACCAGGCCGGACACCCCGTGGCGGTCGCGCAGGTCGCACTGCACCGGTACGACCTTGTTTCCCAGCTCGTCGTTTCCCAGCTCGTCGGCCAACGCATTCAAGGCATCCGCCGAGCGGGCTGCGGCCACCACGCTTGCCCCCTCGGCCACCAGAGCCCGTACCGCGGCCTCCCCCAGGCCTCGACTGGCCCCGGTCACCACCGCAACATGGTTGTTCAATCCCATATCCATCCCCGTCGGCTCCTGTTGGTCGCCATCCATATCCATCCCCATCCGTCCCTGTTGGTCGCCGCCCGAGTCCATCCCCGTCGGCTTCTGTTGGTCGCCGCCCGAGTCCATCCCCGTCGGCTTTGGTTGGTCGCCGCCCGAGTCCATCTACCCTGCACCCTGTTGGTCGCTCACCTCGGCGCACAGTCGGGATGCGATGCCCAACCGCAGCACCTCGGAGGCTCCCTCGTAGATCCGCATGGGCCGGGCCTGGCGGTAGTAGCGCTCGATGTCGGAGCCCCGGACCAAGCCCCACCGGCCCATGACCTGCACGCAGCGGTCCACCACCCGGCCGGCCGCTTCGGTGGCGGCCAGTTTGGCCAGCGACGACCGGTCGAGGTGGGCCGACGGGTCCGGGCGAGCAGCTTCGGCAGTGGCGTAGGTCAGCAACCGGGTGGCCTCCAACTCGGCCCAGGAGTCGGCCAAGAGCCCGGCCACCGGCCCCAGCCGTACCAGCGGGCGGCCGAACTGCTCGCGGGAGGCCGCGTGGGCCGCCGCGCAGGACAAGGCCCCGTCCATCAGCCCGACTGCGGCACCGGCCACCGAGATGCGGAACACCGACAGGGTGGCCAGCACATGGCGGAACCCGGAACCGGGCTCGCCCAACCGGGCCGAGGCGGGCAGGCGCACCCGGTCGAACGTCACCTCGCCCAGTACGTGGGGGGCGATGATTTCCGGCGTTGGTCGGATCGACACGCCCACCGCGTCGGCGGGCACCAGCACCAGCGAGAACCGATCACCCTCTCGGGCCATCGTTGTGTAGAAACCGGCGGCTCCTCCGTTGGAGATGAACGACTTGGTTCCGTTCAGCTCGAGCTCGTCGCCGTGGTCGACCATCGTGGTTTGGATCGCCCGGAGGTCGGAGCCGGCCACCGGCTCGGTGAGCGCCAGCGCGGCCAGCACCTCGGCGGTGGCCACTCGGGGCAACCACTGCTGCCTCTGCTCGTCGGTACCGGCCACGGCAATGGCGTAGCTTCCTATGCCCTGGAGGGCGAACAGCGAGTCGAGGTGCGAGGAGGCCCGCATGAGGGCCTCGCGAACCACGCAAACCGCCAGCGGATCCACCCGCTCGAAGCGACCGCCGTGGGCCGCGGGCACCATCAGCGAGCACAGGTCGCCGTCCCGCAGCACGTCGAGGGTGGGTTGGTGGACATGGTTGCACTCGTCGGCCTCGGCGGCGAACGGCACCACCCGGCGGGCCATCTCCCGGGCCTCCTGTCGGATGGCCAGGATGTCGGAGTCGAGCCCGAACGTCATACGATGCCGGACAGTACGCGTTCTACGACAGGGGTACCACCATGAGCGACGTCATCGTCGACCGGAACGACCGCATCGTGTGGATGAGGCTGAACCGACCCGAGCGATTGAACTCCTACGACCGCAACACCATCGACGAGGTCATCGCCGCATTTCGAGAGCACATGGACGCCGGGGTGGTGGTGATCACCGGGCAGGGCCGGGCGTTTTGTGCCGGGGGTTACCTGGCCAATCTGGCCGAGGCGAACTTCTACGAGCTGCGAACCATGTTCTACGGCTCGCTGGAGCTGTTCGACGCTATTCGCAACGCCCCCATGCCGGTGATAGCGGCAGTGAACGGCCCGGCGTTCGGCGGCGGCAACGAGCTGGTGGTGGCTTGCGATTTCGCCATCGCCGCGGAGTCGGCCGAGCTGGGCCAAACCGGGGTCAAGGTGGGTAGCGCTCCCGTGCTGGGGGGTACCAACCTGTTGGCCATGACCATCGGGGAGAAACGGGCCAAGGAGGTGGCTCTTTTGTGCCGCCGCTACACCGCCCGACAGGCCCACGACATGGGGTGGATCAATGCGGTGGTGCCCGACGAGGAGCTGGAGGCCGAGGTGCAGCGGTGGTGCGACGAGTTGCTGGCCATGAGCCCCCGATATCTCGAGGCCGCCAAGATCAGTTCCAACGTGTACTGGAACCAGCTTCGCGACAACATGGCCTCGGGGTTGGGGATGCTGGCCCAGGCCATAGGATCGCCCGACATGATCGAGGGAGCCACCGCATTCATGGAGAAACGCCCCCCGCAGTTCCCCCCGAGGGCTGCCCGATGAGCATCGTTGGTGAGTTACGGGCCGGCGCAATCCCGCCGATGGCTTGTTCGAGAACCGTCCGATGAGCGCCGTTGGTGAGTTACGGGCCGGCGCAATCCCGCCGATGGCTTGTTCGAGAACCGTCCGATGAGCACGAACGCCGGCAAGCAGACCGAGGTGTTGGCTGCGGGCCGGGGGCGGGTGATGTGCATGGACTCGGCCTACGATGTGGACTCGACCAACCGGGGTCGGGACGTGTGCGTCAACTCGTCGTACTGCGGGGTGCTGCCCGCTCGCTTCATCGCCGAGCATCGGCCTCGGGCGGCGATAGGCATGGACTGCGGTGTGGGGCCGGAGGGCTCGGCCATCGCCGGGCTGTGGTATCTGGAGGCGCTGGGCATCCCCGCGGCCACCGCCGACGTGATGACCGCCCACCTGGGTGATGGGCGGCATCTGTACGAGAACGGGGTGATCAGCTTCGTCAACCAGTTGGCGCAGGACTGCGGCGCGACCCCGGGCATGACGGTGCGAGACGCAGCTTCGGCAATGCTGTACAACGACCCGACCGAGGCGGCCGCATCGGAGATCACCAACCGCACGGTGATGCAGACCGCGCCCGACGGGCGCTGCGTGGTGGCGGCCGACTCCATCGCCTTCGGCACCGACGACGACACCGACCGCAACGTGCTGGTAACCGCCGGCCACACCGGCCGCTCGGCGGTGCCCTATCTCCGTCGGATCAGACCGTTCGGGTTCGTCTGTTCCGACGGGGGCCGAGGCATGGACGACTCCGGTATGGCCGGACTCCGTCTGGTGGAGGCCGACGGCCTGGCCGGAGCCACCGTGGATGCCCGCCGGGCCCGCATGGGTAGCGGCCTTTCCCACTACCACGATGGCATCATCTCCGCCGCCAACGCCCCCGCGGTCGCCGCCGGGGTCGAGATCGGCATGCCCTGCCCCCAAGCCGCCGGCTTGCTGCTGCGTCGAGAACCCACCTAGATGCCCCCCCTGGTGGTCACCGATTTGGACAGGACCTTCTGGCCGCTCAGCGGGGTCGCCCCGACGGCGCATCTGGAGGCGCTGGGCGAGCTGAGACGGGCGGGTCACGTGGTGATTGCCGCAACCGGACGGAGGAGGCGAAACCTGGTACGAATGTTCGACTCCAACGGGTTGCAAATGCCTGCCGTGGTGCTGGACGGATCGATGGGGATCGACTTCGCCACCGCTCGGTGCTTTCACCGGGTCGCCTTTCACTCCGATGCAATGTGGGGCGTCCTGGACGTTTTCGGGTTCTCCGGCATCAGACCTTGTCTGTACATCGACGACCACGGCGAGCCCGGGGGCGACGTGGTGCTTCCCGAGGATCCCACCACGCCCCGCACCCACCTGGAGTTCTTGGAGCAGGACGTCAACCCCGACGTCGGCCCCGGCGACGTGGAGCACGACGTGCTGAGCCTCGTGGTCACCGGAGTGCCGATCGAGTTGGCCGAAACCGCGGCGGCAACGGTCAACCAGGAACGACTGGGGATCGCAAGAGTCGATCCGGTGGACCCCGACTACGGGGGAAGCAGGCTGACGGTGACCCCGCCCGGGGTGTCCAAGGCAACCGGTGTGGAGGCCTACTGTCGCTGGGCCGCCCTTCCGGTGGATTTCACCGCCATCGGAGACGGGGTGAACGACCTGGAGTTGCTGCAAGCCGCCTCGGTCAGCATCGCCGTGGCCGACGGTTACCCCGATCTGGTCGCCGCCGCCGATCACATAATCGCACCACCCCAGCAGTTGGGCTGGTCGGCCCTACCTCGACTGTTGGATCGAGGCCCCGCGGTCGCCGGCCATGAGCAGGGCAAGGGTTGACCGACCCCGATTGGCGTCGAAGTTTGCGGGCCCGTTGTCGCTGGCCATGAGTAGGGTTACCGCAGTGGCAAACCCGCGGTTGAGCTATCCCCACGCCAGTCCGGTGGAAGACATTTTCCGCGTCTATCGGGACGAAGAAACTGCGACCGAGTTCTTCGAACAAGCCCGATGGCCCAACGGCCCCCGCTGTCCCCGATGTGGTGCTGCGGCCCGGGAACGATCGCCGGATGCCTCCGGTCGGAGATGGTGCGGACCATGCCGCCGACGCTGGAGCGTAAGAACGGGGACCGTCCTGGATCGGGGTCAGGCCCCGCTGCGGGCGTGGGCGGTGGGAGTGGCGCTCACCACCAACGGCCCGTTCACGGTAAGGCCCGGTGCCTTGAGCAATATCGATGGGGTTTCGCCGGCCGCGGCCAGATGGGTGGCGGATGGGATTCGCTCGGTGTGCGGGAGCCGGGTGAGCCCCTACAGCAAGCCCCCACAACTTGCCGCCAGAATCACCGGTGCCGTCGACCAAGCCGGAAGGATTCGTCCCCTTGGATTCGGCGAATCGAGTTGGGTTGCTTCTTTGTCGGATTGCGACTTCTCGACTCCATCAGGGGTGGAACGCTGGCTCACGCCCCCACCCCCACCCGAGCAGTTGATGGTTCAACCACCACCGCATCCTCGCCCGGACGTCACCGAGGCCGAAGTGCTGGTGCTGACGGCATTGCGCTCGTACCTGGGCGGAGCCGATTCTGTGGTAATCGCCGACGCGGTGGGAATCTCCCGTCGCAACGCACGAACAACGCTGCGTCGCTTGGAGATCGACGGGTACGTCGATTCAGCCATCGCGGAGGTGCCGTGGCGGCACCGAACCCGGCAAATACTGAGGTGGAAGCTCATCCAGTTCGGCCCGTTCAACCACCTTCGCCCCTACTTGCCGATGATGCGCCGAAGCAAACGGGTCCGGTGCCCCGATACGCTGCCCCCCGATCTTTGGTACTTGTTCTGGTCCGGCCCCGACCCTGCCGACATACGCCTGCCCCGCGATTCCCTGTTGGTGGCCAACCGACTACTCAACGGAAGATCGTTGGATTTCGATGCTCGCCGATGGGCTCTTCGTTGTCTGCCCCTGGATGCTCTGGCGGCCCAAATCGCCATACCCGGCTGCCCCGAGAGCGTGGAACTAGCCGTCGAGCAACTAATCGAAGAAGAGGCGAACTACCCGGCCGGTCATCAGGCCGGCGACGTCCGGTGAACCAGATCGACGGCTGGAGAGATGTTCTGGGCCGCCGTCAACGCGCCGTATGGCCCGCGGCCGCAAGAGCCGCGAACGAATGCCGCGGCATGCTGGTGGGAGGCACTGCGGTGGCCATTTACCTTGGACATCGCGTCAGCGAGGATATTGACATCCTGACTCCAGGGCCTCTCGACGCTTCCAAGGTGAGGTCGCTGCTCGAACGCCTGGCCGAGAGGTCCTTCAGCACGGTGGGGCTGAGCGCTCATGAGGTTCATGCCGTGGTGGACGAGGTAAGTGTGCATGTTTTCGAGGACCCGAACGCCGATACCCGAACCGCGGAAGTCAAAGTCCTGCAAGAACCCACCACCATTGACGGCATGGCCATCGCCTCGCTACCCGACCTGCTGGCCCTCAAGCTCGATCTGATTCGATGGAGAAGCACGCTTCGCGACCTAATCGATCTCGCCGCCATTGATCGGCTCAGCGATTACCGCCTGGAGGAAGGGCTCGACTTTTGGCTTCAGAAATTTGGTGCCGAGTGGGACAACGCCGCACTCGACCAAATTGTGTTCAGGCTGTTGTTCCCGTCTGCTCGCAATGCCGATCCGCTCTTCGACGACTCCCGAGACGAAGTAGTGGCATACCTCAAGGGCAGAGCCCCCCAGGTGGAGCAGTCCCTCCATCAGCGCCGCTCGTGTGCTGGATAGACGCGCTCGCCTCTCCCAGAGCACCTCTCCCGGATCAGGTGTCCGCCGGTCGGGGGCACTCGACCGGGCACCGAGCAGGAGCAGGGGCTAGTGTTCCGCTCATCGGAACATTGTTCCGCAAATAGGAGACCGAGAGGGAGTACCAATGCCTGACGTCGTCGGTTACAGAGCCAAGATCGGGGTTATCGTGCCTTCGACCAACACCGTGGTGGAGCACGACTTCGCCCGGGTTCGTCCCCCCGGAGTCACCTTTCATAGCGGGCGTTTTCTGGTCGAAGCACCGGATCTGAGCAACGACGAGGCCTTCCTGCACTTCCTGGAGTTGATTCGCCGGACCATTCCCACCGCCGTGCACGACATCATGACCTGCAAGCCCGATCACCTGCTCATGGGCATGTCGGCCGAAACCTTCTGGGGCGGCAAGCAGGGCAACGCCGACTTCTCGGCCCGGATCACGGAAATTGCCGGAGACATCGGGATCACCTCGGGGGCCGCTGCCTGCAACGCCGCCCTGGAGTTGCTCGGGGTTTCCCGCATAGCCTGTCTCACCCCGTACCAACCGGCAGCCGACCAGCAGGTGTACGGGTACTTCACCGAGTGCGGCTTCGACGTGAAGCGAGTCCACGGTTTGCGTTGTGAATCGGCCACCTCCATTGCCGATGTGACCCCCGAAACCCTGGTGGAAGTGCTCAAGGCCCTGGACGGGAACGACATCGACGCCATCGTGCAGTGCGGCACCAACCTGTCGATGGTGGAGGTGGCCGACCAGGCCGAACGCTGGTTGGGCAAGCCGGTTTTGGCCATCAACGCCATCTGTTTGTGGCACGCGCTGCGCACCCTGGGAATCGACGACCGGTTCGTGGGCCACGGAATGATGCTGCGTGAGTTCTGACCGATATGAGTTCCGACCGGTATGAGCGTATGAGCTTTGTCCGATGCCGCCCACCGCAATAGTGGTCGGGGCCGGCCCCGTCGGGTGTGTGGCCAGTGCGATGCTGGCCACCGGTGGAATCCGGGTGACCCTGTTGGAGGCAGCACCGGAACTTCCCCGAGAGCTGCGGGCATCAACTTTTCATCCGGCCACGCTGGACCTTCTCGATCCTCTCGGCGTGGTCGAGGAGATGATCTCCCGGGGCTTGGTCGCCACCCGTTTCGCCTACCGGGATCGGCACCAGGGGGTGGTGGCCGAATTCGATCTCGGCACGTTGGCCGATGTCACCAACCATCCGTTCCGCCTTCAATGCGAGCAGTACAAGCTGTGCGAAATCATGCTGGATCGCCTCGGACGCATGGACAACGTCACCATCAAGTTCGGTGCCGAGGTGACCGGTGCCAGCGACAGGGGCGACACCGCCTCGGTTGAGCTGGTTTCCGGGGAGACCCTCGTTGCCGATGCGGTGGTTGCCGCCGATGGCGCAGGCAGCCGGGTAAGGAAATCTCTGGGCTTGGGATTCGACGGCATGACCTACGAGGACCGCTATCTGGTGTTGTCCACCCCGTTCGACATGGCCGAACACATCGAGGACTTGTGCTACGTCAACTACATCTCCGACCCCGAGGAGTGGCTGGTGCTGCTCAGGACGATCGACCTCTGGCGAGCGCTGTTCCCCGTGGGCGTCGAGGAGACCGACACCGAGGCCCTCAGCCCCGAGAGCGCCCAAAGGAGGTTGCAAGGAGTCGTGGCCCGGAGCGAACCCTACGAGGTGGCCCATCGCACCATCTACAAGGTGCATCAGAGGGTGGCCGACCGCTTTGTCGTGGGTCGGGTGGTGCTCATGGGCGATGCCGCTCACATCAACAACCCATTGGGGGGTATGGGTATGAACGGGGGTATCCACGATGCGGTCTTGCTGGGAGCATCCCTGGCCTCGGTGTTGCGAGGCGAAACTCCGAGCGAGCAGCTTGAGGGCCACGCCGAGCTGCGTCGAACCATCGCTCTCGACTACGTGAGACGACATACCCACCACAACGCCCAAAGCCTGGCCGCCTCCGACGGAGACACCCGCCGAAGGGCGCTGGAGCAGATGACCGCCCGAGCCGCCCATCCCGAACCGGCCCGGGCCTACATGCTTCAAGCCGGTATGTTCGACGCGGTGGCCCCAATGCGGGAAGCCCTCGAAGACCTGGGATTTCTCGCTCGGTCACCCACAGGAACTTCCACCTCTGACTCCGCTCATGGCTGTTTCGTTGACCGGAACGCTGTTTCGTTCTAGCCTGCACCCTGGGCAGCGACCCAGGGGGACTCGTTGCCGGGACTCTTCGAGATGAGGGATCTCGAACAACGAGGGAACTCGGGCAGACGAGGAGTCTCAGGGAATCACTTACCGGTCCTCGGATCGGATTAGGAGGTTAGGACAATGTGGAGACGCACCACTCGATATCTGGTCGCGGTCGTGGTGGCCGTTGCTCTGGGGGGCTTGTTCACCATCCCGATTGCGGTAGCCGATCACGGCGAGGGCCACAACGGGGAGACGATGGAGCTGTCGAAGAGCGAGGGCATTGCCGATGGTGAGGTGGTGACCGTCACGCTCACGAGCTGGCTGCCGGGCAATACCGCCACGATTGTCACTTGCTTCCGTTATCCGGCCGCAGGCCCTGCCGATTGCGAACTGAGCAACTACGGCCAGCACACGGCCCAGATAGGCGACGACGGAACCGCTACCTACGACTATCCGGTAGCGGTGGTGCCCGGTCGGTGCGACGAGACCACCCCCTGCTACATAGTGGCCGGCGACGGATTCGGCCCGGATGCCAACTACGCCTCCCAGCTAGTCACCTTCGCAGGATCATCGTCGGAGCCTGAGCCTGTTGCTGAGCCGACGGAGGAGATGGTTGAGCCTGTTGCTGAGCCGACGGAGGAGATGGTTGAGCCTGTTGCTGAGCCGACGGAGGAGATGGTTGAGCCTGTTGCTGAGCCGACGGAGGAGATGGTTGAGCCTGTTGCTGAGCCGACGGAGGAGATGGTTGAGCCTGTTGCTGAGCCGACGGAGGAGATGGTTGAGCCTGTTGCTGAGCCGACGGAGGAGATGGTTGAGCCTGCTTCTGAGCCGACCGAGGAGATGGCAGCACCCGCTGACAGTGATGACGGCGGCACCTCGGTGTGGGTCTGGTTGATACCGGTCATCGTCGTGGTTGTGATTGTCGTCTTCTTGGCCCTTCTGATGAACCGGCGCAGAGCCGCCGGCAGCACCAAATGATGTGAACAGGTCCATTGACGGAAGGCGGCCGCAAAAGTGAGTATTGACGGTGGGGTTCGCCGTGCCGCAGGTCGGGCCACCGGGGAGCTGCTGGTCGAGGACATGACCGAGGCCGAGAGGGAACGAGCTCAACGAGTCGACTCCGTGCTACCCGCGTTGGCCGACAAGGCGGCAGAGGCCGACCGGTCGGGCGAGTTCCCCATGGAGCACGTTCGCACCATCTCCGATGCCGGTTTGCTGGGGCTCACGGTTCCGGTTTCCTACGGGGGTTTGGGCGGGGGCTTGCGCGATCTGGCGGCCGCCACCTTCGCAATGGCCACCGCCTGCCCATCGACCTCGCTGGCCTACTTCTTTCAATGCAGCGGATCGTCTCGGGGACTGCTACCCCTGGCGGCCATCGATGCCGGCCTGTTTGCCGACGACGAAGTACCGATCGTGCGAGCATTTGGCGAGAAGGTGCTTCGCCGTATGGGTACCGAGGGTCGATGGGTGGCCAACTTCGCCAGTGAATCCGTACGCACCAAGAGCGCAGCCATCACCATCGCCACGGAAGCATCGCGGACCACTGGTGGATGGTTGATAAACGGGGTCAAGTCATTCGGTTGCGCCACCGGCGTGGCCGACGACTACCTGGTAACCGCCAAGCTCGACACCGGCGACACCGCCGAGCACTTGGCCGTGTTTCTCATTCCTCGGGACACTTCAGGAGTGAGCGAGCGAACCAAGTGGGATGCCATAGGAATGCGGGCCAGCGCCACCCACGGCATCGTGCTCGAGAACGCCTTCGTGCCCGATGACAATGCCCTGGCCGTACCGGCAACATTCGTCAAGATGACCCAGGTGAGTCGGGGCAGCTTCGTCGGCAACCAGGTGGCGTTGTCGTCGGTTTATATCGGAGCAGCCCAAGCGGTGTACGACTTTGCACTGCGGTTTGTGACCACCACCAAGTATCATGGCACCGACGAGCCCATTGGTGGCAGCGACCTGCACCGGCAGCTCGTCGGCAAAATGCGAGCCCATCTGGACACCGCCTACCTATGGGCTCGTCGCCAGATTCGACTCGAGACCTCCGTTTCCGAGATCATCCCCAAGGACGACGTCGTGGCCAACTGGCGTATCGCCAAGGGTGAGATAGCCGACAACTGCTTCCAGGTTGCCGTGCATGCGCTCAAGGCCTGTGGAACGGGCAATACCGGCATGAGCGACATGATTTCCCGAAGCCTGCGCGATCTGTCCATGGGTATGGTCCAGGGCTTCCCTGCGGAGCGAGGTCGCCTGGAGGCGGCCAGCTACCACGTATTCGGGCGAGAGGGCGATCAGTTCGGCACCACCAAGGACCGCCAATGAACAAGCTGTGGCTGCGTCCGGCGGAAGGTACGTTGTTGCTCCTTGGATATCCATCCACCAAGGACCGCCAATGAACAAGCTGTGGCTGCGTCCCTGGTTCTTTCCCGGGTTGGGAGCATTTTTGTACCTGACCGGGATGAACGATGAGCTGTTGCATCGGATTGGAAGCTGGTGGCTGGACTTCGGGCGGTGGGGGCAAACCACGGTGGTGCTGGTGCTTCTCGCACTGGTCGCTTACATGGTGCTGGTCGTGTTCCGTCGCCGGCGCTCGGCATATCGTTCAGCCATAAGGACGGCGGATGCCACCCGGTTCTCGAACTCAATGAAAGGTGCCCAATGACAACCGATGCTTTAGTTGCTGCTCGCCCGAGGCGGCGGAGACCCCAACTGGTTTGGTTGCTGCTGGCAGTGGCCATGGTTGTTGTCGCCTGCTCACAGTCCAAAGATGGGGATCAAGCCGATTCCGCCTCCGACTCCACGGTTACTTCCGAACCACCTGCTGCTGGCAACCTGCCTGATAACGGCGACCCCGCCGATGGTGGGCCCGATGGTGGTGGGCCCGATGACAGCGATCCAGACGACGGCGAGCCGACCGGACCGTCCGGTGGGCCGATACCGGCGGGGCCCAACACCCCCGGAGTAACCGACGAGAAGGTAACCATATCGTTCATCATCACCGACACTTCGATGGTGGCCGACGCTTTCGGTTGGGAGGTGCCCGACGAGGGTGATAGGGAGGCCCAACTCGAGGCTCTGGTGGATCATTTCAATGCTCTTGGCGGCTTTGCCGGTCGTGAGATAGAAGCCAAGGTGAGAGTTTTCAATGCCATTACCGACGGTCCGGTAGCCGAGGAAGCCCTGTGCAATGCCATTACCCAGGATGACAACGCCTTTGCCGTGGTTATGACCGGTCAGTTCCAGGAGAACGCACGACCCTGCTACAAAAACGCCAACACGCTGATGTTCGAGGCCGCTCTTTATCCAGTGGACAACGCCGGATTCGAGGAGTTGGCCCCGTACTACTGGTCGCCTTTGCTTCCCTCCTACGACGATCTGGTGGGTGGTCTGGCTGCTGCACTACTGGATGAGGGTTGGTTCAACGAGGGCACTCTCGGAGTGATTGCTATCGATTCCGGGTTGAGCCAGAGGGTTTACGAGGAGCAGTTCTCCCCCCGATTGGCTGCCGCTGGTGTTGAAGTGGCCTCTTACAACACCATCGATCCCACCGACAGCACATCTTTCAACAACGATCAGCTTCAGGCCATCATCAACTTCAAGGAAGCCGGGGTTGACAAAGTGGTGGCCATCGGCGGATCCCGGTTGGTGTCGTGGTTCGTGGACACCAGCACCACCCAGAACTACCAGCCCGAGTACGCCATAACCAGCTATGACGCTCCCGAATTCAATGTGTTCAACTTCCCAGAAATGATGGGAGGTGCAAGCGGTATTAGTGTTCTGCCTGGTTATGATGTGGAGGACGATCAGTACCCGTTTCCTGCCAACCCCGCTGAACAGGAATGCGCGGATATCTTTTCCGCCGCCGGCCTGGAGTTCGAGGTGCGGGCCAACATCCGAACGGGGCTCCTGTTCTGCGATGTCCATAGATTGCTGGCCGCAGCTTCCGAGCATTTGACCGAGGTGAGCGCCCCGGGCTTGAGCGAAGCGGTGTGGAAGCTGGGCGACAGCTTCCAGCCTGCATCGGTGTACGGAGTGAATTTCACCGAGGGCAGCTACACGGGAGGCAGTTCCTACCGGATATTGAAGTTCGATCCCGAGTGCGAGTGCATGGTTCTGACCAGCGAGACCAAGAGCTTCGAGGGGTGATGGTTCGGGGCTGGACCGATGAACGGTGAATCCGACGAGCGCGAGGGCAAGCATCGTCTGCTGGTCGCGGTTGCCTGGCAGGGTGCGGCCCTGGCTTCGCCGTTGCCGGTGCTGCTCTTCGGGCGAGGAGAAATATCCGAGCGACTGAATCACATAGGGTCGGAGATTGCCCTGGTGGGTGTCATTGCCGTGGTGGCTTGCCTGGGAATGCCCCGACTGCGCGACAAGTTGCCTGCCGGAACGGTGCTGATGCTCGGAGGTCTGCTGGCCTCCCTCGGCCTGGTGCTCATGGCCTGGACCGTGGAGTTCGCCTGGTTCTTTGCAGGCGCAGCACTGCTGGCGGCGGGGGTCGCCCCCGGATTGGTCACTCATCGCATCCTTCTGGCCACCGACGTCCGATCCGCTGACCGGTTCCGGACGCTTTCCTGGTACTGGGCCGCAGTGGCTGCCGGTGCCTCTTGGCCGCTCCTGGTGGGTGTCCTCACTCCGATGGCGCCCGAGACGGCACTTTGGATTTGTGCCGCGCTGATGTTGAGCGGAGCACTGATGATGGGGCGCCATGCGTTGGTCCACGACGACGACATAGAGGTGGAGTTCACCGTTGGCCGTCTGGACGTGCCCTGGGCCCGGCGCTCGTTGGGAGCCGCCTTCGTGGTTGGGGCCCTGGTGTTCGGCGGTGCCGAAGCCGCGCAGTCCCTGCTTCTGGGGGAATGGCAGCGAACCTACACCCAGAACGCGGCGGTATTGGCGGCAGGGCCAGGGGCAGCTTTGCTGATCTGCCTGTTCGGGCCGTGGTATCACCGGCTTCACCAACTTTCCGGTAGCCGTAGAGCCGATGCGATAGGAACACAGCTTCTGGTCGCCGGGATCCTGGTGTTCCTGGGGAGTCTGTCGTTCACCTACATCGGGTTGGTGGTGTGCTGGCTCGTGGCCGGCGGTGCGGTTGTCCTGGCCGCGGTCGGTTTGGATGCCGCCGTGTTCACCGGGTTGGCTCCTGACATACGTCGAAGGGTGGCTGCCTTGCAGGTGCTCTGGGCGGGCCTGGGCGGGTCGTTGGCTCTCCTGGTGAACGCCCACTTCATTGGGTCGTGGTCGAGCCAGTGGAAGGTCGGATGGCTCGGTTTGTTGCTGTTCGGGATGGGTTGGACAGTACGTAGGTTCGCGACTCCGGCCCGCGATACCCAAAAAGCCACGGTGAAAATGCGGGCCACCACCATGCCTAGAAGGGTTTATAGCCACCACGACGGCCCTCCGCTGCTGTCGGTTGAACGGGTATCGGTGGCCTACGGATCGGTTCAGGTGCTGTTCGACGTTGATCTGCGGGTGCAGGAGGGGTCGGTGGTTGCCCTGCTGGGCACCAACGGTGCCGGCAAGACAACGCTTTTGCGAGCAATCTCCGGGCTTGAGCCAACCATTGATGGTCGAATCGTCTACGCCGGGCTGGATATCACCAAGACTCGACCTACATGGCGAATCGGCATGGGACTGCATCAGATCGTAGGGGGCGAGACGGTGGTGGGCTCCCTAACCGTGGCTGAGAATCTACGTCTTTTCAGCCATGGAAAGCCGCGATCTTCCCTTGAGGAGGACATTGTTCAGGTTTACGAACTGTTTCCTCGCCTTGCCGAGAGGTCGAACCAGCGAGCCAGCACTTTGTCGGGTGGTGAGAAACAAATGCTGTCGTTGGCCAAAGCAATACTCGTGCCTCCTCGCCTGCTGATGATTGACGAGTTTTCTCTTGGACTGGCCCCAAAAATCGTCGCCGAACTCCTTCCAGTTGTTCGCCGTATTGCCGACCAGGGTTCCGCCGTTCTGCTGGTGGAACAATCGGTGAATATCGCGCTTTCGGTGTCAGATTATGCATATGTGATGGAGAAAGGCGAGATCGGGCATCAAGGTCCTGCCGAGGAGCTCCGAGCCAAACCCGATCTATTGCAGGCCGTATATATCGAGGGCCTGGCTCGAGCCATTGGCGGTGATGACAAGCATGGAAGCAATCCCGGTATGGATGGTGGGTCGTAATGGGTTCATTCGACGTTTCCGGTCCACTGCTGTTGTTGGGCACAATTTTCGGTGCCGGTTACGCGCTGCTGGGTATCGGTCTGGTGTTGGTGTATCGGTCCAGCGGTTTCATCAACTTCGCCCACGGATCCATAGGCCTTGTGGCCGCGGCCATGATGTCGGTGGTGGTGAGGGACTACGGCGTGCCCTACTGGCTGGGTTTCGTCGGGGCACTCCTGGTAGCCGCCCTCATCGCCGCGGGGATAGAAGTGGTGGTGGTTCGCAAGTTGGCCGGCGCGCCCAAAGTGCTGTCGATGGTGGCCACCCTGGGAGCCGCCGAAGCCCTGCTGTTGTTGGCGCTGTCGTTCTCGAAGGGGGGCCTGGGTGGTGGGAGGTTCCCCCAGCCATCCGGGTTTCCTCAATTCGACCTCACCGTCTTCGTATCCCCGTCGGCAACCGCGTTGTTGTGCCTGTCGCCGATTGTGGTCGGCGGGCTCTATCTTTTTCTTCAGCGGAGTCGGTTCGGCCTGGCCATCCGAGGGGCGGCGGCCAATCCCGACTCGGCCACCCTGGCCGGTGTGGACCCTCAGCACATGGCCATGCTGTCCTGGGCGTTGGCGGGGGGCATCGCCGCTTTCTCGGCCATGCTCATCATTCCCAATCAATCGACGGTCACCGCCGATGCCCTGGGCCCCGACTTCATCATTCGGGGGCTGGCCGTAGCGGCGCTGGCCCGCTTCGCCAACTTGCCGGTTGCGCTGGTCGCCGGTTTGGGCATCGGAATATTGGAACAGATTCTGGCATCCAACCCCGAGGCAACCGGATGGTTCGACGTAGCCCTGTTCCTGCTGATTCTGGTGGGTGTGGCTCTTCAAGTGCGTACCGGCCGGGAGTTGTCGGAACGTTGGTCGAGCTTGACTTCCGGCGACCGCTTGCCCGACTCCTATCGCGGAGTCTGGCTCATTCGACACTTCGGTTGGTTGTTCGGAGGCCTGGCTGCCGCCGCCGCCGCTTTGATTCCTTTGTGGGTCAGCAACCGTTCTGCCTTCGTGCTGTCCACCGTGGTTGCCTTTGCCACCATTGGTATCTCCGTGAGCTTTCTGACCGGCCTGGCCGGCCAGCTCTCACTTGGTCAAGTGGCTTTTGCCGCCATTGGCGCAGTGGTCGGCGTAAGGGTGGCCACCAGCACCGGAAGCTTGTTGCTCGGACTGATATGCGGTGGAGCGGTGGGGGCGGCGGTGTCGGCCGCTGTGGGACTACCGGCGTTGCGGGTGCAAGGCTTGCTCCTGGCAATCGCCACGCTGGCCTTTGCCCTGGCGACGTTCAGTTGGTTGCTTCGCCAGGACTGGGCCTTGGGAGTCGGCCTGTCGTCGCGCCCGGCAAGCGTACTGGGTATCGACCTGTCCACCTCCCGGGCGTTCTACTACGTGGCTTTGGCGGTTTTCGTCGGCGTTCTGGCCATTGCCAGTGTGCTGCGCCGTTCCTCCTTCGGGCGTTCCCTTCAAGCGGTTCGCGACAACGAGGATGCTGCTCGTGTCCTTCAGATGTCCCCCCGGAAGCTGCTCCTGAAGGCCTACGCCTTTGCCGGGTTCGTCGCCGGTGCAGGAGGGGTTGTCCTGGCCATGAGCAATACCTTCGTCACTCGCAGCATCTTCACTCCCAGCGACAGCATCGACGTGGTGTCCGTTGCCGTCATCGGTGGATTGTCGGAACTAACCGGCCCGTTGTTGGGGGCCGCGTATCTCATTGGCGTGCGCGAGTTCTTCGACCTCGAACTATCGGCACTAGCCGGCTTGAACGCGGCGTGGTTGATTCTGATTCTTGAGCAGCCTCGAGGCCTGCACGGGCTGTTTTCCAGTACCCGCAGAAATTTGATAGATATGCTGGCCCGTCTGAGCGGACTGGACCCAGTGGCAGCCGACAAGAGCACCACCATTTCAACAGATAGCGCTACAGCAGAAGGCGCGGTGCCTACCCCAAAGGTAATGTCATCCGCCAAGCACGCTCCGTCTGGTGATACCACCACGCTGGAAGTACGAGGACTAACCAAGCGATTCGGTGAGCTAGTAGCCGTGAACGACGTATCGCTTAGCGTCAAAACTGGCGAAATACTCGGGCTGATCGGACCCAACGGTGCCGGCAAAACCACTGTGTTCGAGATGGTCAGCGGATTTCTGCACCCGGATACAGGTACCGTGGTGTTTGAAGGCACTGACATCACTGGTATGCCGCCGGAGACACGTAGTCGCCGAGGGCTGGTGCGCTCATTTCAAAACGCGCCCCTGTTTCCCACCATGACTCCAAGAGACATAATATTTTTGGCCAATCAGCGGTCGAGTGGACACCATTTTGTGGTGGGTGGTTCGCGCACCGAACATCGGATCGAGGACGAAGCCTCGGAGACACTGGCTGCTTTCGGTTTGAGCCATTTGGCTGATCAACCCGTGAGCTTGCTGTCCACCGGGACCCGGCGAATCGTGGAACTGGCGGCCAACGTGGCTCTGCGGCCCCGCCTGTTGCTTATGGACGAACCTTCAGCCGGTATTGCCCAGGCCGAGACGGAAGCTCTGGGAGAAGTGATCGCACAAATTCGCGATACCTACAATGTCACGTTGGTGGTGATCGAGCATGACATGCCTCTGCTGACTTCCGTCTGCGACCGCATGATTGCTTTGGAGGTGGGGTCGGTTATCGCCGAGGGCACTCCCGAGGAGGTGCAGGCCGACCCCCTGGTGGTCAAGAGTTACCTGGGTGACGATCCCACCGCTATCGAACGTAGCAGTCGAACGTAACAGCCGAATGAAGTCTTCCTGATTCAGGGAACGACTGCTGGTCTAGGCACCCTGGAGGTCGGCGAACAAGTCACGTCTTTTGAACGCAACCGTTAGGAAACGAAAGAAAGCCTTGCGTCGTGTCAGCCAGACCACTCTGGCCCCCGATTTATCGGTAGCAAGGATGTGGTCGGCTAGCCAGGGAGTGACGGTACCGACCTCGTCACCCAAGATGTTGAACACCTTCTTGGCCTTCTCCCACTCCTCGGAAGTTAGGTCGTAGTCACCGGTGAGCAGATCGGTCACCACGATGCCAGGTGATACTACACATACCTGTACCGGGCTGTTGGCTGTTTCCTTCAGCAGGGCTTTTTGAAGATAGCGCACAGCCCGCTTGGTAGCTCCGTAAGCGGCCATTCCCGGCTGGGTGGCACCGTCGGACCCGAATCCCTCTGTATTCCAGACCTGCCCGTGACCCTGTTGCACCATATTGGCTATTGCCATCTTGTTGGCCAACAAGGTACCGGTAAGGTTGGTTTCCACCAGTTTGGCTAGGTCATCATTGCTTTGCTCCCATAATGGGTTGCGCCCGACGCTGATGCCTGCGTTGTTGATCCACAAATCGATACCACCAAATGTAGTGGTGGCAATGTCCCACAACCCCTGGAGTTGTTGGGGGTCGGTTATGTCACAGGGCGCGCCACAGACTTTGGAGGTGCCGTAGTACTGGCCGAGCTCGGCCACCTCGGCATTCACGGTGCTCGGGGATCGCCCACTGATGACCACCTGGCACTGGCGCTTCAAAAACTCACGGGCCAAGCCGTTGCCAATCCCTCTTGTGCTTCCTGTTATGACGATGCGTTTGCCCATTGCTCTTGACTTCTCCTTATATTGTTCTTGTATGGTTCAGCACCGATTCCAACGTTTCACGGCTGGGTGTTCGACTAGCTCTTCGATGCGGCTGGGCCTATCTCGTCCCAGAGTGACCGCTACGAAGGCGGCAATAAGGTTACCGATCAGCTCCTGGGTCACCGGATCGGTGTTGGTTGGTTCGGGTTCCAGGAAAGACCGTCCGCTGGTGGTGTCCACCGGCCGGCAGATTGCGAAGTGGCCGACATCAACTAGTTCGACGAACCACGAATCTTCATCACCGCGCTCAAAGGCCTCCTCGAAGGTTTTTCGGACGGGATCGTGGAGGCCGGTATCGCCGTCGGTCTCGAAGGTTTTTCGGACGGGATCGTGGAGGCCGGTATCGCCGTCGATGCGATAGCGGTCGCGGCTGTTGGTTATTACTTCGTCGGTGCGATAGCGGTCGCGGCTGTTGGTTATTACTCCGTCGTCGCTCCCGGCCAACAGCATCAGGGGAACCTTACCGGGCACGGCGGCCACGGTGCCCTGGTCGTGGCCCAGAGCGGTAGCGACCATGGTGTGGGCGGCATAGGTGAAAACGGCTTGCAAGCCTGGCACCCAAGCCGGATCGCTGTTGTGCAACGCCACCGTGCCCCCGGCCGAATGCCCGCCCACCACCACATTGTCGAGATCCAGCAGTCCGGCCACCGGGTTGCCGTCGAGGGCCGAAGGCCCGGGCGACCCACCCGACCCTGCGGACCCACCCGATCCTGCGGACCCACCCGATCCTGCGGACCCACCCGATCCTGCGGAATCACCCGATCCTGCGGAATCGGTCCGGCTTGAACCGCCGGGTTGCCCGGACTCCTCCAGGAAGGCAAGGAGCGGCTCCAGCACGGTGGACGACGGCCTGGTGCCGATGGCCTCGGGGGTCAGAGCCGACAAGTCGATGCCCGGAGTAATGCCTCGACCCGCGGGGCCCAACGACCCGATGGCCGCATAGGTCACCACGCACAACCCCTCGGCCACCAGCCGATGAGCCAGCCAGCGGTATCCGTCGGGGGCGACGTTGATCCCCGGCAGCATGATCACCACCGGCCAGGGAGCTTCGACCTCCAGGGGTGGCACCAGCCCGGTGAGGCGGGCATCCTTCAACCGTCGTTCGTCCCCGGGGTAGTACAGCGTGGCCAGTACGGCGTCCTCGTCGGTGTCGCAGGCAAAATGCCATCCTCGAACAATCACACCACAATTCCAGTCGTGATCGGCCCGCTCAGAGGGTTGTTCCGCTGAGAGGAACGTAGTTTCACAATAGTGCAAGATGGTCTACGCTTGCCGCTGTGAGCGCAAGCAAGAACTACGGACCGGACTCACCCCGGCCTTACCAGTGCTTCATGGGGCGCTGGGAGGGACTGTGCAAGAGCTTCAGCCCCCAGGGTGATTTTCTCGAATCCAGCGCGGTACACATGGACGTGTACTGGCTCGACGACAGTACCTGGCACCTCCATGAGCACTTCGAGAACCTCTACGGAGTGGGCGAGACCACTTTTGACACGCCGATACGGGTGGAGGGCAAACGGTGCTTCGCCACCAGCGAGCAACTCAGCCTGGAGGGCACCGAGCTGACACCGTACAACTACGTGTTCACCATCGACAGCCGGGTCAGCAACAACATCGTCTACAACAACCACTACTTCTTGGACCCGGACACTCGGCGCATAATCACCCACAAGGTGCGTGACAACAAGACCAACCTGTTCCAGATCCAGGACTTCGCCCGGGTTCAGCGGCCATGATCTCGCGCCACCGCCCACCCCGCCGCTCCTGCCCAACTCAGGACTTCGCCCGGGTTCAGCGGCCATGATCTCGCGCCACCGCCCACCCCGCCGCTCCTGCCCAACTCAGGACTTCGCCCGGGTTCAGCGGCCATGATTGTTCAATGCGCCCCCGGAGGGCATACCGATGCTCCGCACTTCGTGATTGCGATGCATCAGCACACTGCGTTCGCCGGCACCCTGGCCGCCAATTTCGGCAACGATGACTTTGCCGGGCTCGAGCCGACCGAGCCCATGCAGTTCATCGTCGATCACCACGACCAGGGCTGGTCCGACCTGGATGCCGCCGCGCCCCAGGATCCGGCCACCGGACTGCCGTACAATCTTACGGCCACCCCGCTGGAGCAGATCGTGGCCACGTCGGCGGCCTCGCCGGCCTTCAACGAGGCCCATCACCCGTTCAGCGGCATCATCTCCTCGATGCACACCTACGGCCTATACCGGGGACGGTACGGTTTGAGCGACAAGATCTTTCTCGACCTCATCCCGGACCATCTGCGGTCCCAGGTGGAGACGATGTTGTCGGCCGAGGAGGATCGCCAGGACCGCCTCCGGGAGGAACTGGCCAGGAGCGACCCCGACCATGCGACGGACGAGCATGTCTTTCATGCCTACAAGCAGCTCCAGTTTTTTGATACATTCTCGCTATATTTCCACCTGATGCCCGAGGGTGAGCGGGGGGAATCGACCTTCCCGAACGTGCCTCGAGCAGTGGGTGAGGATGTAACCATCTCGGTGGTCGAACGTCCCGGTGGGGTATACGGATTGGATCCGTATCCGTTCGGTACCAACGATCTGGAGCTGACCACCGCGGGACGTTACCTCAGCCCTCGACCCCCCGGCACCGACCTCGGCCCGGTGTTGGCCGCCCTGCCGGTGGACTTCCAAACCGTCCGCTTGGTCGAGATGTGAGCGACGGGTCGTTCTCCAAGGGAGTGGGCGAATGGGTCGGCTCCGCCGAGGTGTACCGAGCCGATGGTCGCTTCGCAGGGTCGGGAAGGGACACCCGTTCGGTGAAAGCCGAGGACGGGGCGGGGCGGGTCACGGTGGAAGTCACTTTCGAGGGGCCGTTCTCGCTGTCGGGCACCTATACCATTGCCGATCACGGTTCTCATCGGGTCTACGAAGGGCCGCTGAACCACGGGTATGCCGAGGCCTTGGGCGACGGTCTGGTCGCGGCTCACAACTACTGGCCCGACTTGGGTTTGTCGCAACGGTTCTTCCTGATGGTGCTACCCGATGGCACCCGCCAGTTGTCGTTGGCGCTGCTCAACCGGGGCGAACGACTTCAATGGGTAGTGGTGGGTGAATACAACCGTCAACTCGACCCCACCGACCCTGTGCCGGCTCCGGCTACCGGCGATCCTGCTGCTGAACGGGGTCGGCCTCGTCGGGGTTCTCCTTATTTGCGCGATGCTTTGGCCGAACCCGGCGATCCTGCTGCTGAACGGGGTCGGCCCCTGCTGCTGCGGGCTGGCTGTTGGTCGGGGCGGTTGCATCGCTTGGATGCCGATTTGGTACCGGCGGGGATGATTGAACACTCCGAGACGGTCGCCTCTCCAGAGGACGCGGTGAACCCGCCTGGTGGCAACCAGCTTGGGGGGGCCGCTAATTGGGAGCAGCCGGTTGGCCAGGGCGGTGACTCGCAGGCAATCGAGATGACGGGACTGGGATTCGCTTCCGATGCTTCGTTCACCCTCGTCTCGAACGGCTTGGAGGTGTGGACTCCGGTAGGTGACGTTGTGGGCAGCGCGATCCTTGGTGGCGGTCGAGGCTTGAGCGGGCACTTCCATCATATGGCCGACGGGCTGCGGGTGTGGCGGCGTGAGGTGGCTTCGTTGGACGGCGTTCTGAAAGCGGTCCTTTATTTGTGGTACCGGGGAGAGCAGCGCCTGGGGGCGGTATACGGCACGCTCCAGTTCGATCCTGCATGAAACATTCGATCCTGCATGAGTAATGGTGGCATGGGAGATGGCCGGCGCGACATGAGCCCTGCCGAGGCCGACTTCGACGGCACTTGGCTGGTGGCCGAATACGTCCATGACCCCGACGGCACCTATAGAGGGTTGGTAGCCCAAACCCGCCGGTTGGAACGAGTAGCCGGCGACCGGCTGTTGGTTACCCAGCATTGCTCCCCGTCCCCCGAGTTGGAGGGGCACCCCATGGCCAGGTTCGCCGGCGAGTGGGTATTCGAACTCGAGATTGCCGGCGCAACTCGCCGGTATCTCGGTCCCGATGTGGTTGGTTTCGGCACCCAATGGCAGTCCGGAGCCATGACCGGTCAGGGTCTCTGGCCCCGATTCGGCTACGAATTCGAGTCCTACGGCGTGCTGGTGGCCGACGATCGCCAGCTCACCGGCGGGTTCTTCTCACTGGCCGGTAGATCGGTGGCCGACATCGTCGGGGTGGCCGTCCCGGAATCCTCCGGCATCGAGCCCCGACTCGATCTGGATGTATCGCCACCCGAGCCGGGCGACCACTGGCATCCACACCGGACCATCGGCCCCCTGCTGGTGGCGGTTACCTGGCCTTCACCCTCACAGCGCCACCGTCAGTGGGCCATGCGCGACCCGATAGGCGCTACGGGAATGACGATCACCGAGGTTGTGAATGAGAACAGTCGATCCGTGTCGGTGTTCGTGGGCTGAGCGGTGCGGGGGTGTTGTTTGCGGGTTGTGTCGGTGTTCGTGGGCTGAGCGGTGCGGGGTTGGGCCGGCACAGGTTAAGGGTCGGGTGTCCAAGTCAGCGGGCCGAACACGATGGCGGTCATGCGGTCGCCGGTGTGGAGCTTCCAGGCTACGGCCATCTTGTAGTTGCGGTCGAGGATGAACTCTCTGCCCTTTATCTTGAACGCCTCGCTCACATGATGTTGAGAGGTGTACAGCGCTCGTCCGTAGGCGATGGCATTGCCCCACAGGTCGGGGCCGTCGTAGGTGTATCGGTTGCCGGCGGAGCGGGTGCGGGTATAGGTGAGTGTCCGGTCGATGGTTCCTGAAATGTCCAGGGTGTGTTCGGCGCGCACCAGGTCAACGGGTTCGTGGCGCAACCTCACGTGTACGGGACCCAGTTGTTGCTGATCGGCCCCGAACACTTCGCATTCCCCTTCCCATGTGCCCGGGGTGCGATCGGGCACGGTGTGGGGCCACGCACCCAGCTCGCGCTCGGAGTCCAAATGGGAGTCGATCCAAGCCTGGGTGGTCGGGTTGGTGTCGTAATCGTGGGCATTCAGGTATACCCCGTTGAACACTGCGCAGATGGTGGGCCCCTCGTACAGCAGGGAGGAATACACCTGGGTAACCCCGTCGGGAAGAATCTGATTCATCGTGTTGAGGTCGGCCCGCCAGCCGGGGGCGTAATAGTGCGAGTCCACCAGTGATCCATAGGGATGCCCCGCTCCGTAGAAGTCGGGGCCTCTATAGATACGGTCGTCGCCGTGGTCGTCAACTCCGAACTCGAAGTCACGAATCTCGAACCGATTGCGCAGCGGTCCGGTGTTCATGAAGTTGCATTGCATCCAGTAGGTGACCTTGCCTCCCTCGAACACACTGGCCCTGCTCACCTTGTTGAATCCGGTGTGATTGCCATCGGCATCGAAAACCGATGGCAGGCCGTACCACTCGCCGGTTATGCGCTGCTGCCACTCCGAGGCGGATGCACTACTCAATTTGGTCTCCTTGATGATGGCGGGCCGCGGTCCTGAGGCTGGTGCGAATGCTCTCGCTGACCTCGGCTCCGAGCAGTTGATCCACCCTGGCCCATACCGGATCCACGTCCGGGTTGAAGATGGCTGCCCGGTTGCGGGTGTCCCGAAGGTCCAGTTCCCGAGCGGTGGCACCGGCGACGACCTCATCGGGCAACCCGGCATCAACCAGATTCAACCAATGGTCACGGTACCCGGCCACAGTGGGAAAGATGGCCCGAAATCCTTCCTCGTCCGCACGATGAGCCAGCATCCAGGCCGACATGAGCTGCCACTGCCGAGGCGACAGGTGGGCTTCGGCCAGGCCCTCGACCTCTCGAGTGGATGCATGCACCTCGGTAAGCGGCCCGTAGCAGTGATCCAGATAAGCCAGGTTCGCGCCGGGATCAACTCTGGGTATCAGATCCAGGTGAAACGCGAAATGCGGTCCCGCCAATACTGCGTCCACCGTGAAATGGGGCACTGGGCTGGTCGGAGGCGTGAAGGCAAAGCACATGTGACTGTCCAGACCGAAGGCATCGACGGTCATGCCCACATACACCAAGGTTGCCACATTGTCCCGTGACAAGACCTGGTGGGTTCCCACCGCCGACCCGTCAATTGCCGACACCAGCGGCGCGTGCAGAGCTTCTTGCAGCTCCAGTCGAGCTTCGATGGTCCGCACGGTACCTAGGCATAGTTCCTCGGGTAGGCTCATGGCAGTTCCTGTTCGTCCTGTTCGTCTTTCATTCGTTCCATTCGTTTCGTTCGTCTTCCATTCGCCCCATTCGCCCTATTCTTCCGAGTGCCCGCCCAGGGCTTCACCAACGGTGGGAAATACCCAGGCGTTGACCAAATCAGGGTCGTTGGTGCGCCCCGGCGACGGAATCACCGCGGCAGCTTTTCTGCTCTGGTCGTCGGTCAGGACATCGAGCCCCCAGCCCCGGTCGATCTGCTCTTGCCGCCAGCGACGGTAGGCCAACTGGATGGAGTCGGATTTGACGTGCAGCTCCGCGGAGAGGTCGAAGGGCAACAACTCCGGGCGCTGGGCCTCCACACTGGGTTGATCCTCCAGGAAAACTTTCAGCGTGCGCTGGATCGAGTTCTTGTCGGCCCAGCCTCCGGTGAAGAATGTCCTCATCATGCAGAACTTGGAAACCGTGGTGTGCTCGTCACGGGGTACCACCGCGGTGAATATACGTATCTCGCCCATCGGCAGTCGCACGATCAGCATCGACACGTTGGGGGGGAAGAACCCCGTGGTGGTGCTCACCGGCGGCCGGTCCTTCTTGGAAATGAACCGCCACAAGCCCGACGGTCGCGGGGGCTCGAGTTCCACGGTGGCGGTGACCGACATCAGATGGCCGTTGCCGTGCCTCTCCTCCAGGTCGAAGTCCTGAATCTCGGGTTGGTCGGCGTTACCGAAAGACCCGGAATGAACGAAGGGGGTATGGGCAATGTCCACGGCATTTTCCAACACCCGGTCGTAGTTGGCGTTCCAGGTGAAATCTCCCGAGACCGCCCTGTATCCATCGGCCTTGACTTCGGTGTGCTCCTCCAGGCCGTCCAACTCGGGAATCGGAGGACGCTGATCGGAGGCAAGATCGCCCAAGAACACCCACACGAAGCCATAGCGCTCAACACAGGGATAGGTGTCCACCCGGGCCTTCTTGGGAATGGGCAAACCGGCACGATTGGCCGGGATCTCCACACAGGCCCCGTCGGTGCCATAGCGCCAGCCGTGGTAAGGGCACCGCACACAGTCGCCCG
The DNA here is from genome assembly GCA_965115985.1 of Acidimicrobiales bacterium. GTDB lineage: Bacteria > Actinomycetota > Acidimicrobiia > Acidimicrobiales > Bin134 > Poriferisocius. The sequence continues at coordinate 1,708,021 of OZ220474.1, read as the reverse complement.
ACACCGAACCACCGGCCAGCGAACCACCCCGATGCACGCACAAGTCGGATTGGGCGTTGACGGTGCCGTCTCGGCCACGCCACAGCACCAGATCGTGCCCGTGGACCCGGGCCTGCACTGGCTGATCCGCCACTTGTCGGCCGAACTCCACGGCGTACCAGTGATTGATGATGAACACGGAAAACCCCTTTTCGAGACTTCAGGTTGGTCGGGGTAGCAGGCGATCGCCACCCCATAAGGCCCGTACCAAATGATCGGTCAACTCCTGGCCGAAGAATCGCACTCCCATGACGTTGGCCGGGTCTCGTTCGGCGATGTTGCGTCGGCGGGTGAGATCATCGGCGGCCAACCGCCCTCGTTGTTCCGGGGGAACGGGCTCGGCCTCGTCCACCCATTGCAACCATTTGTCCACCCGCCGATGGGCCAATTCGCTTACCTGATCCAGCCGTTCCTGGTTATGGGTGCTGCCGGGGGTGGTGAAGCATACGGCCACATCGCTCAACGCCAGACGTACGTAGATTTCTCGGGAGGTGAACGGCACCAGGCCCTCGTCGGCTCTCAGCTCCAAGAACTCCTCATTGAGCGGCCCCCAGTACTTGTCCAGGGCCTCGGTGTCGAGCATCAGATCGGAACGAGGGTTGAAGTCGATGTAGAACCACAGGTCGGGCAGCGTCCCCCACGCCACCCCCAGGTGGGGCACGGCTATATGGGGGCCGAGCCAGGCGGTGACGTGCATGTTGGTGAAGCCCTGTGACGGGTTGCCGATCCATGAATGCACCAGCCAGTCCATTTCGGGCCCGGAAAACCCCGCCAGTCTGCCCGCGGGGTACTCCGACTCGCCCCGGTAGGACTCCAGATGCTCGGTGCTGGGGTCACGGGTCAACTCGAACCGCCCCGTGATCTTGGCCATGAGCTCCTCGGTGATGGACCACAACCGGTTGAACGTGGCGGTGGCATCGGTCGGGCCTCGCTCGTCGAAGATGTCCTGGACGCCCTTCAATGTCTCGCGCATGGGTGCTCCGGTAGTGTCCATCCAGATGGGGGGCTTCGGTCAATAGCTGTTCCGGTAAGCGGAACAGCGTTTCGTTCGACTAGACAGTACGACCAAACCGACGAAGTGTCAACCGATGACATCGGGCCGGGGATCACGGTCTCATGTCGATACCACACCGGGGGAACTCCAATGAGTCGAACAACCCTTTATGTTCCGGGCGACCGTCCCGACCGCTTCGACAAGGCACTGGCTTCGGGAGCCGATGCCGTCATCTGCGATCTTGAGGACGGGGTGCCCGAGCCGGCCAAGGAGACCGCTCGAGAGTCGGTGGGCCGCTGGCTCCGGGACAACCCCGAGGCGCGGGCCTGGGTTCGGGTCAACAACCGCCCCGACCTGCTGGATGGCGATGCGGCCTGGGTGAGGTCGCTGGTGTCCGACAACGTGGGTTTGACGGGCGTTGTGGTTCCCAAGGCCGACCCGGACACCTGCGGAACCGACTTCGGCGACTGTCCGGTGATGGCGCTGATCGAATCGGCGGTTGGTGTTGCTCGGATTTACGAGATCGTCGCCGTGCCTCAAGTGGTGCGCCTGGGGGTTGGCGAAGCCGACCTGGCTGCCGACATGGGCATGATGCCGTCTGCCGATGCGTTGGAGATGTGGCCGATTCGCACCCGGGTGGTGGTGGCTTCGGTGGGGGCCGGGTTGGATGCTCCGTGTGGGCCGGTGCCTACCGATATCAACGACGAGGCCGGGTTGATTGCCGGCAGCGAGTCGCTTCGTCGTCACGGTTTCGGCGGTCGGTCGGTGATCCACCCCCGCCAAGTACCGGTGGTCAACGCCGCCTTTACTCCGTCCGACCAGGAGATTGCCTGGGCCGAGGAGGTGGTGGCCCAATTCGAGGCCGCCATCGCCACCGGTCGAGTGGTTGTGGTGATCGACGGCCAGTTCGTCGATGCCGCGGTGGTGCGCCGAGCCCGAGCCGTGCTGGCCCGGGTACCCCACGAACAGCAATCCAAGTAGTCGGCCGACCTCGGTTTGCGACCGGCACCGTCAAGGTTGAGGAGAACCGAGACAACCTGGAGCAACCCAAGTAGGTGGCCCAATCTCAGCCTCCGGGGGATGTGGAGACGAGTACCTGGGAAGCCTTCCAGGGTCGCCCACCCACCAGGTCGGTGTTCTTGGAAACCTGACGGTTTGCCGCTCTTTCGGGGTGCAGCGTCGCCAGCAGCAGTTCCTCGTCGCCGGCGGCTCGAGTTATCACCGGTGTGTTGATGGTGCCGTCGTAGGGGCTCGATCTGACGGGGTTCCAGAGCGAGTCGGCCGGAGGATCCATCAGCATGGTGGCGGTCAGTGGTCCCAAAGGGCCGCAGGCCGCCAGGCTGATCCGGTTCTCGGCCGCCCGCTCGACCAACCCCAAATCGCATTCCCAGGCACTCTGCGGTTGCCAGCAGACCGCGGCCATATGGGCCCCATCGATGGCGGCCAGGCGCATGGTTTCGGGGTAGAGGTGGTCGTCACCCACGATCACCGCCAAGTCACCGAAAGGCGAACCGTACAGCTCCACCGAATTCCCCAGTCGGGTGGAATCGGGATGGCGACTACAGGCATGAATCTGTACCTGTTCGTGAACCACGCCCTCGGCCGCCCACACTTGACCAATGTGCTGGTTGTCCCGATGAACGGTGGTGACCACCAGAACTTCCGGGGGAATCGTCGTGGGCACCGGTGTCAATTCCGGGAGCACCACCAGGTTGGCCTCGGCTCGAATTGCCTTGAGCACCAGCTCGGGATCGGAGCGAGCCCCGGGCACGCATGCCACCTTCACCTCGGCCGCCGAATCGGTGGTCGGGCAGGAAGTGGTGGGCTGTGCCAGCGGGCCGTAAGCCTCGGGTCGGCGACCTCGCAACCGTTGGGAATCCCAACGAGACAGATCGATGTCGGCCACCACAACCGCTTCTCCGGTTCGAGGGCCAATGGCCACTGCCGTTCCATCGGGGGCGACGATCTGGCTCTCCCCTGCTCCATCCAGCGCTTCGGGGGGTACCCCCAGCGATGCGCTGAATTCCGGCACGAGCTCGGTAGGCAGTAGCGGTCCCACCTTGTTCGCAGCCACCACGAACACCCCATTTTCGGCGGCACGAACCGGAATGTGGAGCCTGGCCTCGTCCAGAGCAAAAGAGTTGAGACTGTTCAACAACAGGCGAGCCCCTCGCACCGCGAATGTGCGGGGCACCTCGAAAGTCACGCCGTCCATGCAGGAATACAGCCCAATCGGGCCGAAAGGGGTGTCGGCCGGCGGACTCGGCCCGGCCCCGGCGCTCAAGTAAGCCCTCTCGTTGCCCATGAGCATCTGTTTGTCGGCGGTGGAGACAATCTGGCCCTCGGGATCCAGGAGCATGCTGGTGAGAGTTACCGACCCATCGGTCCGGGGCACGGTTACCGCCAGGGCAAGATACACACCGTGAGCGGCGGCGCTGCGGGCCAACCCGGTTATCCAGGGCCCGTCCAGGGGTACCGCCACCGACCGGCAATGCGCGCTGCTTTCATAGACCGAGATGTGGTTGCAGAACTCGGGCATCACCACCAGGTCGGCCCCTTCGGCCGAGGCGGCATCCAGCATCCTCAGGCAGGTGGCCAGGTTCTCGTTCAAATCCGTGGTGGTGGCGAACTGAACGGCTGCTACCCGAAGTTGATTTCGCACGGTGTTGCTCTCAGGTGTTGGTGGGGTGATTTCGCACGGTGTTGCTCTCAGGTGTTGGTGGGGTGATTTCGCACGGTGTTGCCCTCAAGTAGCAGTGGGGGCTCCGAGTTTGGTCGAGAGGGCACGGGTGACCTCCAGCACCGCGGCGGACGATTGGGTCACCTTGTCGCGGAAGCGCTCTATCGGCCCACAGACACTGATGACCGCCACCGGCTGAAGATTGTGGTCCAGAACGGGTGCGGCCACCGAGCCGGCATCGTGCTGGCGCTCCCCCAGCGACACGGCAAAGCCGTGTCGGCGAATGCGGTCCAATTCGGCCCGCAGTACTTCGGAGGACACGATGGTGGCATCGGTCAACGCCTCCAGCGGGTTCTCGTCCAGGTACAACTCGATCTCCGCCTCGTTGAGCCAGGCCAGAAAGGCCTTGGAGGAGGCCCCGGCGTGCAGGGGGAACGAGCCGCCGATCGGCACCGTCATCTTCACCTCCCGGGGAGGGGTTATCTGCGCCACGTAAACCCGACGATCGCCGTGGCGCACCGATATGGTGGCGGTCTCGCCCGTCTGGGCACTGAGCTTGCGCATCTCGTCGATGGCCAGGCTCCTGAGGTCGAGTTGATCTCGGTAGGCCGCGGCCAACTCCAGCACTGCCGGTCCCAGGGAATATCGACGGCTATCGGGGTCGATCGTGATCAGGTGACGTTCACGCAAGGAGGTGAGGATCCGGTGGACGACCGCCTTGGACGTCCCCAGCTCATTGGATATCTCGGTGACGCCCAGCGATCCCGACGAGGCTGCGAACAGGAACAGCACATCCACAGCCCGGTCGATGGCCGCCACGCTTCGACCCGAACCGGTCATCGAGTTTGCCTCTTGGGATACCTCGCTCAGGCGGGCCATCTTACCGTCTGCTGCTTTGTCGTGGTTGCCGTCGCCCCTGGTTCGGGTGGCCTCGTTGGTGGGTTGTTTACCGTCTGCTGCTTTGTCGTGGTTGCCATCGCCCCTGGTCCGGGTGGCCTCGTTGGTGGGTTGCTTACCGTCTGCTGCTTTGTCGTGGTTGCCATCGCCCCTGGTTCGGGTGGCCTCGTTGGTGGGTTGTTTACCGTCTGCTGCTTTGTCGTGGTTGCCATCGCCCCTGGTTCGGGTGGCCTCGTTGGTGGGTTGTTTACCGTCTGCTGCTTTGTCGTGGTTGCCATCGCCCATTTCGATAGGGAACACTACAGGTCATGTTCCTCTGGGAGAAACGCTGTTCCAAATGAGCGGACCGCTGGCCGACCTTCGGGTCATTGATGCCTCCACGGTGCTGGCCGGCCCGATGATCGGTCAGATCCTGGCCGATTTCGGGGCCGAGGTGATCAAGATCGAGCATCCCCGGAAAGGCGACAGTCTGCGGAATCACGGGGCTCAAAAGGACGGTCACGGACTTTGGTGGAAGGTGGTGGGGCGAAACAAGCGGTGCGTTGGTCTGAATCTCGGTGTTTCGGAAGGTGCGGAGATATTCCTGGACATGGCCGCCACCGCCGACGTGGTGATCGAGAACTTTCGTCCGGGCACCCTCGAGCGGTGGGGTCTGGGTTGGGAGGTGCTTTCCGAACGCAACCCACGACTCGTGCTTTGCCGGGTCACCGGCTTCGGCCAGAAAGGCCCTTACGCCGGACGACCGGCGTTCGGGACCTTGATCGAGGCCATGAGCGGGTTCGCTCATATGACCGGCGAGCCCGACCGGCCCCCGACATTGCCACCATTCGGCCTGGCCGACAGCATCGCCGGAATAAGCGGGGTGGCCGCGGTGATGATGGCCCTGTACCACCGACAGGCCACCGGCGAGGGCCAGGTGGTGGACTTGTCGATTCTTGAGCCGCTGGCCACCGTGTTGGGGCCCCACGTGATCACCTGGGACCAGACCGGTCGGATCGCCCGACGCTCGGGCAACCGATCGCAGAACAATGCCCCTCGCAACATCTATCCAACTGCCGATGGCCACTGGGTGGCGGTATCCAGCAGCGCCGACACCATCGCCCGCCGAACCATGGAACTGGTGGGGTGCCACGACATGGTGGCCGAATCCTGGTTCGCCACCGGCACCGGGCGGGCCGAGCACGCCGACGAGATCGACGCAGCCTTGGCAAAGTGGATCGGCGAACGCTCGTTGTCCGAGGTGATTCTGGAGTTCGAGGCGGCCGAGGTGGCGTTGGCCCCCGTGTACGACGTGGAGCAGTACGTGAACGACCCCCAGGTGAAGGCACGCCAGGCAGTGAGGGTCGTGGACGACCCCGATCTCGGGCCGGTCAGGATGCAGAACGTATTGTTCGCCTTGTCCTCCACCCCGGGATTCATCAACCACCCGGGCCGGGCTCTCGGTGCCGACACCGATCAAGTTCTGTCCGAGGCCGGTGTGAGCGCTCAGCGCCTCCAAGAATTGCGGAACAAGCGAGTGGTGGCATGAGCTCGCGCCCCCGGAGCCCGGTCGAAAGCCTGATCGAGCTGTTGGCGCGAACATCGGTACACGACCTCGGTCGGCCGCTGCGCAACGGGATGGCTCAGTCGCCCAATCACCCCATGTTTCACCACTGTCTGGACCGCCGTCATGGCGACAGAATGCGGGCCGACGGTGGTTCGGCCGCCTCCGATCTGCTGACCACGGGCTGCCATGTGGGAACCCATGTGGATGCCCTCGCTCATGTGAGTCACCAGAGCCGACTGCACGGTGGAGTGGATGCCGTTCAGGCCCAGTCCGGTGGGAGCTTCGAGGTGCTCGGCATCCATGAGCTTCCACCATTCGTGGGTCGAGGGGTTCTGCTGGACGTGCCTCGATTGCTCGGTGTGGACGTCTGCCCGGGAGGCCACGAGATAACCGTGACCGAGTTGGAGGGGGCCGTCGCTCGGCAAAACACCCCGGTGCAACCTGGTGACGCGGTGCTGGTTCGCAGCGGTTGGGGCACCTACTTCGACAACCCCGAGCGCTTTCGGGGGGTGGCCACCGGCGTACCCGGTGTGGGCGAGGCCGGTGCCCGCTGGCTGGCCGAGCAAGGGGCAGCGTTGGTCGGTGCCGACACGCTGGCTTTTGAATGTCTGCCCGCCGAACAGGGTCACGCTCTTTTGCCCGCCCATAGGGTGCTGCTGGTGGAGCGGGGAGTACACATCATCGAGGCCATGGACTTGGAAAGCCTGGCTTCGGACGAAATATACGAGTTCGTTTTCGTGCTGTCCCACCTGAACATTCACGGCGCCACCGGCGCCCCGGCCCGGCCACTGGCGATCGCGTGATGACGGAGCAGTTGCGTGATGACAATGGCGATCGCGTGATGACAATGGCAATCGCATGAGCCCGGTTCTGTCCCAACTGGCTAGCCTGGCCCACGGACCGGTGCCCGAGGCGGTTCGATCGGGTATCCCGTGCCGGGTCATCGACATCGTGGGCATCGCGGTTCGAGCCGGCTTGCTCGACTCCTCCCGGGCCGTCATGGAGTACGCGACCGACCAGGGCAGTGTCGCTCAGGCCACGGCCATCGGCACCGAGCAGGCCATGTCGGCAGCCGATGCCGCGTTCGTCAATGGTGTCCTGGCTCATTCGCTGGACTACGACGACACCCACCTGCCCTCCATTCTTCATCCCAGTGCGACGGTGGTGCCCGCCGCGCTGGCCGTGGCCGAGTGGCTGGGGGTTTCCGGTGCCGCTCTGGTGGATGCCGTAGCCGTGGGGCTGGAAGTAACGGTACGGCTGGGCATGGGCGGGTACGACCCCGAGGCTCGTCAGTCGGTGTATTTCGAGCGCGGCCAGCATGCAACCTCCATATGCGGGTCGGTGGGATCGGCGGCCGCAGCCGCTCGACTGTTGGGGGCCGACGTCAGCGGCATAGCCCACGCCATGGGCATTGCTTGCAGCATGGCCAGTGGGATCATCGAGGCGAACCGGGCCGGAGGCACGGTGAAGCGGATTCACTGCGGCTGGGCGGCCCGGGGGGGTGTTGTCGCCGCGCAACTCGCGGCCAAGGGCATTACCGGGCCTTCGACCGCCATCGAAGGCCGATTCGGCCTTTTTCAGGCTTTCCTCGGCGAACAATCCAACCTTGCGGCGGTAACCACCGATCTAGGGGAGCACTGGCAGTCCCAAGCCATCATTTACAAGCCTTATCCGGCCAATCATTTCACCCACGCGGCAATCGATGCCGCCATCGCCCTCCGCAGTCGTGGAGTTTGCCCGGAAGAAATTCACTCCGTCACGGTTGAGGTAGCTCCGCCGACGGTGCGAACCATTGGTGAGCCCATAGCGGCCAAGCGAATGCCCGAAACCGGGTATCAAGCCCAGTTCAGCGGCCCTTACACAGTGGCCACTGGGTTGCTCGGTGGAGGAGGTCTGGGGATCGGCTTGGCCGACTTCGGCGAAGAACAGGTGAGGGATTCCAGGCGGAGGCAACTCATGAACCGAATAGATGTGGTCGGCGATCCCAGCCTCATGGACATCTACCCCTTTCAACTGCCGGCTAGGCTCACCCTCACCACGGTTGATGGTCAAACCCTGGTGGAGGAGGTGCTGGCTAATCGAGGCGGTCCCGATCTACCGCTGTCGGAGCAAGAACTAGCTGTTAAGTTCTTCGATAATACCGAGGGCTTGGTGGCCAACAATGTGGGGCAAAAAACTTACCACACCTTATCGGAACTGATCACCATACCATGTGTGACAGGCTTGTTGGATCCTCTTACAAAGATTGAACAAACCAGGGAGTAGATATGAGTGATGCTACCAATATATCTGCCTCATTCGACACAATTATTACCGGAGCTAGGGTTGTCCGTCCCGACATCGGCACATGTGAGGAGTTGGACATTGCGATCCGCGATGGGCGGGTCAATCAACTAGCAAAGGGTTTGGCTTCTATAGCATCGCCAGACACCGAAATTTTTGATGCTAACGGTCATATAGCCTTTCCAGGTTCGGTGGATGCTCATACCCATATGGGCATCTACAACCCTTTGTCGGAGGATGCCAATAGCGAGAGTAGGGCCGCTGCTCAGGGTGGAACAACCACGGTGATCAACTATATGAGAACCGGACAGTACTATCTGAACCAGGGAGGACCTTACGCCGAGTTCTTTCCCGAGGTGTTGAAACAGATGGACGGCCGAAGCCATGTAGACTACGGCTTCCACCTTGCCCCGATGGAGGCAGCTCATATCCAGGAAATTCCTATGTTGGCTAGGCAGTTCGGCGTGGTTTCATTCAAGATATTCATGTTCTACGGGGGTCACGGACTCCATGGTGCCAGCGACGACCAGGCTCAATTTCTGATGACCCCGCCCGGTGAGTGCTACGACTATGCCCACTTCGAGTTCATCATGCGAGGTTTGGCCGCAGCCCGCCAGGCCTATCCGGAGTTGGCCGATGCTCTTTCACTATCATTGCATTGCGAATCGGCTGAGATCATGACCGCTTATACCAGAATGGTAGAAGCCGAAGGCAAACTCTCCGGATTGGCAGCTTATTCGGCTTCCCGGCCTCCGCACTCCGAAGGGCTGGCCATTGCCGTGGCCTCATATCTGGCTCACGAGACCGATGTCGTGAACATCAACCTGCTTCATTTGTCGTCGGCCAAGGCCATGGACGCGGCCCTGCGCATGGCGAATTGCTTCGAGAACGTGGACTTCCGTCGCGAGGTAACCATCGGGCATCTGTTGGTGGATATCGAGACATCGGGCGATCCGTGGGGCAAAGTTAACCCACCAATCCGACCTCGTGATGACGTTGAGGCACTATGGAATCACGTGTTGGCCGGTGAAGTGGACTGGATCGTGAGTGACCACGCCTGCTGTCGGGCCGAGGCCAAGGTATCAGCAGAGAATCCCGATGATATCTGGCTGGCCAAGAGCGGTTTTGGAGGTACGGAGTATTTGCTCAATGGTTTGTATTCCGAGGGCTCCAAGCGGGGTCTGGGGCTAGTGGACATGGCTCGCCTGCTCTCATGGAATCCAGCTCAACGCTATGGCCTGGGGACCAAGGGAACGATTGGTGTGGGTTATGATGCCGATATTGCATTGCTCAACCCAGCGGTAAGCCATGTTGTAACTTCCAGCGATTCGGAATCCAGCCAGGGTTACTCACCCTTCGAGGGTCAAGAGCTAAGAGGCAAGGTGAGCGATGTGTGGTTGAGGGGTCGTCGGATACTGGAGAACGGCAACGTGGTCGGACATCCACTGGGTCAGTACCAGAAGAGACCCACGCGAGTACAGTGAATATGTTTATTGGCAACCCACGCGAGCGCAACGAAGATGTTTGTTGAGGAGAAGATATTGGTTGAGAATCACTCAGCTAGGTTGAGGGAATCCACCCGCTTTGGCCACCAGGCTCGGGATATCATGACCAAGCTGAGCTTCGAGCCAAGCATTGGTTTGAATGAGCGCCTCCAGATCCAACCCGGTATCGTATCCCATTTCGTGGACCAGATAAACCAAGTCCTCGGTGGCCACATTGCCAGTGGCCTTGGGAGCAAACGGACAACCACCCACACCACCGAGGCTGGTGTCGAACACTCTCACACCGACACCGATGGCCGCAGCCACGTTTGCCAAAGCGGTGTTGCGGGTGTTGTGAAAATGCCCTCGCAGCACAACCCCGGGGGCTTTATCGCTCGCACCGGCGAACAAGCCGGCAACCCGGGTTGGAACCCCCACTCCAATCGTGTCGGCCAGTACCAGCTCATCGGGCTGCGTGTCGGCCAGTCGGTCGACAATGTCGAGCACCTGCTGGGCTTCCACCCGTCCTTCGTAAGGACAACCCCACGCGGCCGACACCGTTACCGCTGTTTTGATTCTGGCCGCCTGAGCCGCATTGCTGATGTCGCGCCATCGCTGGATGGACTCGTCAATGGTGGCCCTCTGGTTGGCCTGAGAGAACGTTTCGCTGGCTACTACTACCCCGCAAACCTCGTCAACACCAGCACTTATTGCTCTTTCAACCCCTCTTTGGTTGAGAACGAGGGCACTGTAGCTCACTCCATCCGACCGGGACACCCGACCCATCACCTCATCGCCATCGGCCATCTTGGGAACGGCCTTGGGGCTCACGAAGCTGACAGCTTCGATGCGCTTGTGACCGGCTTCCACCAGTCGCTCGATGAACTCGATCTTCTGCTCCGTGCTGAGATCAGCAGGGTCGGCCTGAAGCCCATCCCGAGGAGCCACTTCAACAATCTGAACATGTTCGGCCATGTAGGGCCAGAGCGTATCACCAGGTTTGAGGAGATTGCATCCTGTCGGACCAACAGGAGCAGGTTGCCGTTCACCAGGTTTGAGGAGATTGCATCCTGTCGGACCAACAGGAGCAGGTTGCCGTTCACCAGGTTTGAGGAGATTGCATCCTGTCGGACCAACAGGAGCAGGTTGCCGTTCACCAGGTTTGAGGAGATTGCATCCTGTCGGACCAACAGGAGCAGGTTGCCGTTCACCAGGTTTGAGGAGATTGCATCCTGTCGGACCAACAGGAGCAGGTTGCCGTTCACCAGGTTTGAGGAGATTGCATCCTGTCGGACCAACAGGAGCAGGTTGCCGTCTCGTCGCCAAGAGTACCACCACATTGCCTGCTGCCGAATTGGTAGAAGGCACAAAAACTATGGAAAACCATGCAGGAGGTAGCAAGCATGAACGGAGCTTTGTCCGATATCCGGGTAATAGAGATGGGAACGTTGCTGGCTGGGCCGTTCTGCGGCCAGCAGCTTGCCGACCATGGTGCCGAGGTGATCAAGGTGGAACCACCCACTACCGGCGACCCCATGCGGGCATGGGGGCAGGAGAAGGCGGACGGCAAGTCGCTTTGGTGGCCGGTCGTCGGTCGGGGCAAGAAGTCGGTCACGATCAACCTGCGGGAGCCTGCGGGCCAAGACCTTGTACGCCGCCTGGTGGCGGATGCCGATGTGCTGTTGGAGAACTTCCGGCCCGGTACTCTTGAGAAGTGGGGTCTGGCCCCCGACAACCTCCATGCCATCAACCCCCGGCTGGTAATCACCCGGGTATCGGGCTATGGACAAACAGGTCCATACGCCGACCAACCCGGATTCGGTGCCATTGGCGAGGCCTTGGGTGGTATCCGATACACCACCGGTGACCCCGAGAAGCTGCCCAGCCGCACCGGTATCAGCATCGGGGACACCCTCACCGCCATGTTCGCAACCATTGGTACTCTCAATGCTTTGCATGCCCGGGAACGCACCGGCCAGGGCCAGGTGGTTGATGCCGCCTTGTACGAATCGGTGCTGGCGGTCATGGAGTCGCTATTGACCGAGTACCACGTGGCCGGATTCATACGTGAACGTACTGGGTCTATAATTCCCAACATTGCCCCGGCCAACGCCTATCCCACTCGCGATGGCAAGCTCCATTTGATCTCCGGCAACCAGGACACCGTTTGGCGGCGTTTGGCTCAGGCAATGGGTCGCCCCGAACTGGGCAAAGACCCTCGCTACGCCACCCACCATGCCCGAGGTGACAACCAGACAGAGCTGGACGAGTTGATCGCCGAATGGACGGCCACACTGGATGCCGACGAGCTACACCTACTATTGAATGAACACAGTGTCCCCAACGGTCAAATGTACCGGGCCCCTGAAATGCTGACTGATAGCCATTTTGAGGCTCGACAAGCGATTGTTTGGATAGACAGCCCCGACTTTGGTTCCATACCCATGCAAAATGTTGTGCCTAAACTGTCCGGTACTCCTGGATCAATCAACTGGACAGGTCCGACATTGGGTGAGCATAACGATGAGGTATTTCAAGGTGTACTTGGGCTGGATATCGATTCAATCGAGCAACTCCGAGCCCGAGGAATAATTGGCTAAAGTCGGAGAGATGTTATGGTAAGCCAAGAATTGACAGAAGACTACAGCCAAGCTGGGTTCAACAATCGTCTGGGTTTTGGTTCTCAACCTGCGTTGATAGTGATTGATTTCTGCCAGGCGTATTTGAACCCTCAATCGCCTCTCTATGCCGGAGTAGAGAAGGCCCGGGCTTCCTGTCAACAGGTTCTTGAAGCAGCCCGGGTGGCTAGAATACCTATACTACACACTAGGGTTGAGTTTCAGCCAGGGGGAATCAATGGCGGCATTTTTTTTCGAAAAGTGTCTGCTCTGGAGTGTTTTGTGAAGGGTAATCCTCTAGGGGAATATGCTGAGGGCCTTGCGCCAGTTGAGGGAGAGATAGTGGTGGTGAAACAATATGCATCAGGGTTTTTCGGCACTTCGCTGGCCTCCACACTCACAGCCATGGGTACCGATACTCTCATTCACACTGGAGTGTCCACCAGCGGCTGCGTTCGAGCCACCGCCGTGGATGCCTGTCAATATGGCTTCGTGCCGATCGTAGTTCGCGATGCCTGTGGTGATCGAGATCAGCAAATTCATGAGGCCAACCTGTTCGATTTGAACGCGAAATATGCAGATGTTGTCTCCGAGCAAGAGGCATTGATGTACCTGGCACAGTTGCCCAGCGAATAAACTAAAAACCCTTAGGTTCTCTATATTATGTCGGTAATACTGGGTCCCTATTACATCAATAATTTGTGGTCGATAATTTGTGTGGATTTATGGGGCTGAATTGGTCTGATGGGGTAGGAGAAGGGTGATGGAATCAGCCGATCAGCTCCGCCAGGGCATCCACGTGGTGGAACCATTCGTCGGTGGAGCGAGCCAGGGGAACCAAGAGCACGTGGTCCAGGCCGGTGTCGATGTAGGGGGATAGCACCTCGGCAATGTGGTCGATGTCGCCCACCACCATTTCGCGGTCGCCGTAACCGTCGCCCACCACCGACCAGCGGCCGGGATTGTCCAACCGGTCGCCCAGACGGAGCTCCATGTGGATGGAAATGGTGGTGTCCTCGGGGGAGCGGCCGAGGCGGTGCTGTTCGGTCCGCAACCGGTTCAGGCGATCGACGAACACCTCGGGCGGGGCCCACGTGCCCATCCATCCATCACTGCGGGCGGCCCGGCGGAGCGCTCCGGGCGACGATCCTCCTATCCAGACGGGGATGGGGGCCGCGGGTTGGGGATTGATCCGTACCCCGGTGAAGCTGAAGTGCTCGCTGCGGTACTCGGTGACCCCCGACCAGGCAGCCCGCCATCCATTTAGATAGTCGTCGAGTCGTTCCGCCCGGCGCACCATGGGCACGCCGCAGGCCTCGAACTCGGCCTCCAGCCACCCGGCCCCCACCCCCAGGATGGTACGCCCTGGTGCCAGCCAGTCGAGCGTGGCCCATTGCTTGGCGAACTGCATGGGGTTCCGGTAGGCGGGGATCAGTACCGACGTGCCCAGACCCACCCGCCGGGTGTGGGCGGCCACCGCGGCCAGCAGAGGCACCGGTTCGGGAAAGAACGACGGCATGCCCTCCAGATCGGTGGGCACGGCCACGTGGTCGGCGGTCCACACATCGTCGAACCCGGCGGCCTCGGCCCGACCAGCCACCTCCACCAGCAGCTCCGGCGAGGCGGCCCGCCCGAGCTGGGGCAGATGGATGCCCCATTTCATGGAGCACCCCGACTCATGAAGCACCCCATTTCATGGAGCGCCCCGACTCATGGAGCGCAATCCGAGCCGTTCGGGCCTGCTTCCATGGCTCGGTCAATATCGGTACCGGGGCCAGGGCGGGTGGATCGAGTACTCCACCACTCCGTAGCCCCGTTCGCCGGTCTCCAGCACCTCGAAGTCGAAGAACGGCTCGTGGCAGTCGAGCCTGACTTCGGCATCGTTCTCGTCCCGCATCAGTCCGTTGCGGGTGTGGGCGTGCTTGCGTCCGGTGCGAACGGTGAGCACCTCGCCATCGGTGGTCTCGAAGGTCATGTCGAAGGCCATGGCGGTGCGCTGATCCTCCTCCAGGCGGGGCCCGCAGGTGGCTGCCCGCAGCGGCCGAGTGCCGTCGGCGTCACCGATCCAGCCCCCGACCGGCGGGGTACCGTCGGGCAGCGGCTGGGTGGGGCTCATCCACCCGAAGGAGTTGAGATGGCGGTCGGCAAGCTGTACCGACGGCCAGAAATGCCCCCACGACTCGGCCTGGGTACGGCGGTGGCGCACGTCCCAGGGACCGGGCCGCTCGAACCGGTGGGTCCAGGAGTGGTCCCGGTGCGACCAGCACTCCACCGGACGGCGCTCCCCGGCCCGGGGCCCGCCTCGGGTCTCCATCTCGCCCCGGCACACCAACGCCTGCTCGTAGTGACCGCCGTAGCCCTCGTAGGCCCCCAGCGGGTTGCCGCCGAGACAACGGTTGTAGTCGAACACGCCGAACCGGTCGCCGAAGGTCAGGTCGAAGCCGAAGCGAGGGGCATCCAACTGCCAGCGATAGCGGGCGAACGGCTCCTCCACGGAGTACGACAGGCATCCATCGCCCAGCATCGAGAACTCCAGTTCGTCCCCCAAGGGCCTGCGGGAGGCCCATTGCACCGGTACGCCGTCGATCACGTAGAACGCGCTGGCCCTCAGATAGCCGTGCGACAGGCTGGCGTGAATGTGGTTGATGCCGAACACGTCGGCATCCCGGTCGCACACCGAGAACCAGAAGTTGTCGCTCCACAGAGCATTGCCGCCCGGAGGCGGGCTGTGGAGGTACTCGTCGGAGTAGCTGAGCGACGTCGGCCCCAATGGCTCGACACCATCCTTCCCGGGGACGGCATCCTCCCCGGGGACGGCATTAAGGTACTCGTCGGAGCGGTTGAGCGGCATCGGAGGACGACAATAGGCCCTGGACGGGTGCGGATATCAAGACCCGCCGGGTTCGCCCACCAGCCGGACCCGGCCGTCGCCCTTCTCGACGGTGCCCACCACCACCGCCCGATGGCCGCCGGTTCGCAGCAGGTCGATGGCCCTGGTGGTGTCGCGATCTCGCACCACCACCACCATTCCCAACCCGAGATTGAACACCCTGGTCATCTCCTCATCGGTCACCTCGCCGATGCGCTGCAACTCGGCGAACACCGGGGGCTGTTCCCAGCAGCTTCTATCAACGACGGCATCGACCTTGCCGGGCAGCACCCGGGCCAGGTTGCCCACAATGCCCCCGCCGGTTATGTGGGCGATGGCCCGAGCCTCCACCTTGGCCAGCATGGCCCCGACAGCCGGGGCGTAGATCACCGAGGGCAGGAGCAACTCGTCGGCCACCGTGTGGGAGCTGCCCTCCCAGGCCGGGTCGTCCAGACCCCGACCGGACACCTCGAAGTAGAGCCGACGGGCCAGGGAATAGCCGTTGCTGCGCAGTCCGGGCGACGGCAGGCCGATCAGCGTATCGCCGGGACGCACCTGGGAACCGGTGATGAGCCGGGATCGCTCCACCACCCCCACCGCGAACCCCACCAACTCGAACCCATCGACCGGCCCCTCACCGGTTTCCCGATCAACCTCCCGCCCGGATCCCGCGACCGGCCCCTCACCGGTTTCCCGATCAACCTCCCGCCCGGATCCCGCGACCGGGTGCTCGGCCATCTCGCCGCCGATGAGCGCGCAGCCCGCCTGTCGGCATCCGTCCACCACCCCTATGACCAACTGCTCGATCCGCTCGGGATCCAGCCTGGGCATCGATATGTAGTCGAGGAAGAACAGCGGCTCGGCCCCCTGGCACACCAGGTCGTCCACGCACATGGCCACCAGGTCGATGCCGATGGTGTTGAACCGGCCGGTTGCCGAGGCCACGTAGGCCTTGGTACCCACCCCGTCGGTGGCCGAGACCAACACCGGCTTCTTGTAGCCGTGGTGGGTGAAATCGAACAGCCCCCCGAACCCGCCGATGTCGCCCACCGCCTCCGGGCGGAACGTCGAGCGCACTCTGTCCTTGATGCGCTGCACCGCCTCCTCGCCGGCGGCGATGTCCACCCCGGAGGAGACGTAGGTCTCAGTCACCGCCGGTTGCACTCCACCGGGCCTCGGCCCCGATCATCAGCCGGTCGCCCCCGACCTGTTCTCGGCCCCGATCATCAGCCGGTCGCCCCCAGCAGTAGCACCGGCTGTTCGGGAACGGCTGTCCCCGGGGGCTCGGCAGCACGAGCACCCATGGGCACCACCGGCATCTCCACCTCCACCGGATAGTCCCCGGTGAGGCAGGCGTCGCAGAAACCGGCATCCACTGCTCCGGTTGCCGCGATCAGTTCCTCCATCTCGATGAACGCCAGCGTGTCGGCACCCATGTAGTCGACCATCTCGGACACGGTGAGGTGGGCGGCCAGCAGCTCGGACCGGTCGCCGGTGTCCATACCGAAATAGCAGGGCCAACGGTAGGGAGGGGAGCTGATGCGCAGGTGGACCTCGGCCGCTCCCGCCTCTCGCAGCATGGTCACCAGGGCTCGGGTGGTGGTCCCCCGCACGATGGAGTCGTCCACCACCACCAACCGCTTGTCCTTGATGTTGTCCCGCAGAGGGTTGAGCTTCATGCGCACCCCCAGCGAACGCATCTGCTGACTGGGGGCGATGAAAGTCCTGCCGATGTAGCGGTTCTTGACCAGACCCTGGCCATAGGGAATACCGCTGGCCCGGGAGAACCCCTCGGCGGCCGGGAGTCCCGATTCGGGCACCCCCATCACCAGGTCGGCCTCCACCGGTGCCTGTCGGGCCAGCAGCTCACCCATGCGCACCCGGGCGTTGTGCACGCTCTGGCCATGGATCACCGAATCGGGGCGCGAGAAGTACACGAACTCGAATATGCACAGGCGGGGATCCACCCGATTCTCGGGAAACGGGCGGCTCGATTGCACACCATCGCCGTTGATCACCACCATCTCTCCCGGGGCCAGCTCCCGCAGGAAGTGGGCCCCCACGATGTCCAGCGCCGGTGTCTCCGAAGCCAGGACCCATCCCCCGTCCAACCGGCCCAGGCACAGGGGGCGGAAGCCATTGGGATCCCGCACCCCGATCACCCGCTCCTCGTCGGCCAGCACCAGCGAGAAGGCTCCCCTGAGCCGGGGCAGTACCTGCTCCAGAGCCCGCTCCAGAACCCGACCCCGGGCCGGCTCGGACGGGGGCATGGCCGAGATCTCCATTTGGATCAGCTCGGCGATCAAGTCGCTGTCGGAGCCGACCATGCCGGGCAGGATCGACGTCTCCGCGGCCAGCGACGCCGTGTTGACCAGGTTGCCGTTGTGGCCGAGGACGAACTGGTGATCGGCCGTGCTGCGGAACACCGGTTGGGCGTTGTCCCACGAGCTGGTACCGGTGGTGGAGTAGCGGGTGTGGCCGATGCTCAAGCGACCATCGAGGGTGGCCAGCGCGCGGTCGTCGAACACCGAGGCCACCAGGCCCATGTCCTTCACCACGGTGAGGTTCGTACCGTCGCTCACCGCGATCCCGGCCGATTCCTGGCCCCGGTGCTGCAACGCGTGGAGAGCCAGATAGCTCAGATGAGCGACGGGGTCACTGGGGGCGTAGATCCCGACCACCCCGCAGGCCTCCCGGGGGGAGTCGTCCGTGTAGGGGGTAATCGGCTCTGCTTCTGGCATCCCCCCGGGGGACTCGTCCATGGGAAGAGCCACTGCCTCAGTCTGGCACGGCCGGCTCACGATTGCATGACAAAGCGCCGGCGGGCCCTCACCTCGGCAATTCCCAGATCGACCAGATCCTTGATGAAGAAACGGTCGCCGCCGGTCAGACCGATACGAGTAAAGGTCACTCCGGCCGCCCTGGCCGCCGCCTCCACCTCGGGCAACAACTCGGGGGCCACCGCGGCAACCACCCGGGAGGGGGCCTCGCCGAACAGCTCGGCGTGGTCGTGGATGCGAGCCCCCCGGAAACCCACCCCGGAGACGGCGGCCATCTCGGCCAGGGCCACGCCCAGCCCCCCGCCGGACACGTCGTGGACCGCCGACAGGTGATCGCCGTCCACCAGGTGCCTGACCAGTTCGGCCACTCGCCGGTGCTGGTCGTAGTCCAGCGGAGGCAGTACTCCTCGCTTGTGGCCGGCGGTGGTCGCGGCCCACAGCGATCCCGACAGTCCGGGTTCACCGGACCCCAGGACCACCACCCGGTCGCCGTCCCGCCAGGCCAGGCCCGGAGGGATTCGGGTCAAGCTGTCGATCACCCCCAGAAGGCCGATCACCGGAGTGGGGTCGATGTTGTGGTCGTGGGACTCGTTGTAGAGGCTGACGTTGCCGCCCACCACCGGGACGTCGAAGGCGTCGCAGGCCTCGGCCAGACCGTCCACCGCCTCGGAGAGCTGCCACATGATCTCGGGATGCTCGGGGTTGCCGAAGTTCAAGCAGTTGACCAGAGCCAGCGGCCGAGCCCCCACGCAGGCCAGGTTGAGCACCGATTCGGCCACGGTCAGGGCCGTACCGGCCCGAGGATCGACCGCGCACCAGGAGTGGTTGCCATCGACGGTCAGGGCCAGCCCCTTGCCGGTATCAACGCCGGTGGCGGGGTGCTTGAGCCGCAGGACGGTGGCATCCCCACCGGGGCCGACCACCGTGTTGCAGAACAGCATGTGGTCGTACTGCTGGTAGACCCATGACGGATCGGCCAGAAGATCGAGCAGGTCGGCGGCCGGATCGGCGGGCGGCGGCAACCGCTCGGCGACGTCGGCCCGAGCCTGTTCCCGATCGGCCGGGGGACGGCGAGGCCGGTCCAGCAGCGGGGCGTCCTCGTGCAAGGAGGCCGCCGGCAGCTCCCCCAGCACCGGACCGTCGATTCCATCCCTGACCCGTAGTTGTCCGCCTCCGGTGACCCGCCCGACCACTGCGGCCCGGACGTCCCAGCGATCGCAGATGGTTAGAACCTCGGCCAAGTCCCCGGGGGCCACGATGGCCAACATCCGCTCCTGCGACTCGCTGGTCAGCACCTCGAACGGTTCCATACCCGGCTCTCGCCGGGGTACCGCGGCCACATCCACGTCCATGCCCATCCCGCCCCGGGAAGCGGTCTCGCTGGTGGCGCAGGTGAGCCCCGCCCCCCCGAGATCCTGAATGCCCACCACCAGCCCGGCGTCCAGCAGGGCCAGGCAGGCCTCGATCAGGCGCTTCTCCTCGAACGGATCCCCCACCTGCACGCTGGGCCGCTTCTCGGCCTCCTGCTCATCGTCGCCGAAGGAGGCCGAGGCCAGCACACTCACCCCGCCGATACCATCACGCCCGGTGGCCGCCCCCAGGAGCACCGCCAGATTGCCCTCACCGCTGGCCCGACCCATCACCAATCGGTCGGTCGGCATCAGACCCAGACACAGAACGTTCACCAACGGATTACCGGCGTAGGTATTGTCGAAAACTGTTTCACCACCCACCGTCGGTACCCCCACCGCGTTGCCGTACCCCGAGATACCCGCCACCACTCCCTCGGCGATCCAACGGCTCCGGGGGTCGTCGGGAGACCCGAACCTCAGCGAATCCATGACCGCCATCGGGCGAGCCCCCATGGTGAAGACGTCCCGCAGAATACCGCCGACTCCGGTGGCCGCTCCCTGGTAAGGCTCGATGGCCGATGGGTGATTATGGCTTTCGATCCGAATGGCAGCAGCGATGCCGTCGCCGACGTCCACCACCCCGGCGTTCTCGCCGGGGCCGACCATAACCCAAGGGGCCTCGGAGGGTAGCCGGCGCAGATGAAGTCGGGAGGATTTGTACGAGCAGTGCTCCGACCACATCACCGCGTACATTGCCAATTCGAGATGGTTGGGGGGACGTTTCAAGATGCTCTCGATGGTGTCGGCCTCTTCGTCGGTCAATCCCAGCGATCGGTGCAACGGCTCGTTCATCTCAAACCACCTCCCAGTCTCCTGACCGGGTCGAGGACACGAAAATTCTCAAGAAATTGGACATTCTTCCGCAAAGACTTGAAATCGACTGCAAACCATAGTTGTATAGGGACGCAAATACAGCAGTTCAACCTGAACAAGGAGGAGCAATGGTTTCTGAAGAAGTGAAAACAGCTCGGGCTCTCGGGCAAGCGCAGGGCCGCACGGTCAGCCGTTACCTGAATGCCCTGGACTCGACCAAGCCCAAGCGGGGCCGGCAGCGGTCCACCGAGAAGATGCAGGCTCGCATCAACGAACTGCCTGACGCGATCGCCCAGGCCAAGCCGCTCAAACGAGTTCATCTGATCCAGGAGCTCATGGATCTCCAGGCTGAGCTGGCCAAGGAAACCGAAACGGCCGACATCGGCGGTGCCGAGGAAGAGTTCATTGCCATCGCCGCCGAGTACAGCGAGCGCAAGGGAATTTCCTACGCTGCTTGGCGTGAGATCGGGGTTCCGGCCAGCGTGCTGAAGGCCGCCGGGGTTGCCCGCACCCGGTCTTCCGACTAACCGCCACCTAACAGCCCTTTCAGCAACGCCGCGCCATCGGTGCTGCCGAGCAACGGATGGGCAGCCCGTTCGGGGTGGGGCATTAGCCCCACCACGTTGCCTCGGTCGTTGCAAATCCCCGCGATGTCGGCAGTGGACCCGTTGGGGTTGTCCCGATAGGTCAGCACGATCCGGTTCTTGCCGTGCAGCTCGGCCAGGGTCTCCTCGGAGCATATGTAGTTGCCCTCAAAATGGTTGATGGGGATGGTCAACTCGGTGCCCTCCGACAATGTTCGAGTCAGTACCGACTGGGTTGATGCCACTCTTAGCACTGTGGGCCGGCACAGAAACTTGAGCCCTCGATTCTTGTAGAGGGCTCCCGGCAGCAATCGAGCCTCGGTTAGTATCTGGAATCCGTTACAGATGCCCACCACCGGGCCGCCGTCGCGGGCAAAACGTTCCACTGCTTTCATGATCGGGGAAAACCGCGCCATCGCGCCGGTGCGAAGATAGTCCCCGTGGGCAAACCCCCCGGGCAGCACCACTGCGTCCGTGTCACCCAAATCGGTGTCCTTGTGCCATACAAGTCTCCCGGATCCCCCGATCGCGTCAACCGCCTCCACCACGTCGTGTTCGCAATTGGAACCAGGGAATACGACAACCCCGACCTTGGCAGTCACCAGTACACACTCACAGTCCTGGGGGCGAACGCAACCCCGGGGACGAACACGGTCCTGGCAGCGAACGCAGTCAAGGGGAAGGATGCAGTCCTGGCAGCGAACGCAACCCCGGGGGCGAACACGGTCCTGGCAGCGAACGCAGTCACGGCACTTCTCCAATGGTTATGACCGCGTCCTCGATGACCGGGTTGGTCAAGAAGCGCTCGCACATTGCCTCGACCTGCCGGCGGGCATCGGCATCGTCAGGAGCTTGCACGGTGAACCGCAGGCACTTGCCCACCCGAACATCGCCGACCCCACCGAAACCCAGTGCCGGCAACGCCCGTTCGATGGTCAACCCCTCGGGATCGGCCACCCCTTCCCGAAGTCGAACCTCGACGGCTGCATGGAACACCCGGGTCACGGTCACCTCCGTCACCCGGGCCAGTCGGCAAAGCTCCGACCGGTGATGATCTCGTAGGCGCTGACGTAGCGGTCGGCACTGGCCGTCACCACCTCATCGGGCAGTGGGGGAGGGGGGTACTGCTTGTCCCAGTCCAGTGTGCCGAGGTAGTCGCGCACCGGCTGCTTGTCGTAGGACGGGGGGGTGGCCCCCGGCTTCCAGCTTTCCAGGGGCCAGAAGCGGGAGGAGTCGGGAGTGAGTATCTCGTCGGCCACCACCAGGGTCCCTTTCACCAGGCCCATCTCGAACTTCGTGTCGGCGATGATTATGCCCCGTTCCGCGGCGGCCTCGGATGCCCGGCGGTACAACTCCAGCGAGGCGTGCCGAGCCTGCTCGGCCAGGTCGGGGCCCACCAACTCCACCGCCCGTTCGTAGGAGATGTTCTCGTCATGACCGGATTCGGCCTTGGTGGAGGGGGTGAACACCGGCTCGGGCAGCTTGGCCGACTCCAGGAGCCCGGTCGGTAGACGCCGGCCATGCATGGTGCCTCGACTCCGGTACTCCTGCCAGGCCGAGCCGCTGAGATATCCCCGAACGATGCACTCTATGGGCAGCATGTCGGCCCGGTGGCACAGCATGGCCCGACCGGCCACCCCATCGACCCGGGCCTCCGGCGGTAGGTCGGCCATGTCGGTGGAGATCAGGTGGCTGGGAAGCACGTCGGCCAGGGTCTCGAACCAGTAGGCCGACATGGCGGTCAACACCCGTCCCTTGTTGGGGACGGGCTCGTTCATGACCACGTCGAACGCCGAGATGCGGTCGGAGGCGATCATCAGGAGCCGGTCGTTGCCGGCATCGAAGATGTCGCGGACCTTGCCGGAATGAACCGGCGGGAGGTTGATGTTCATGGATTTCAAAGGATCGGCTCCGGCTGGTAGTGGGCGGCATCGGGGTGGCTTTGGGCCAAGCGGTCGGCCTGGTCGGCGAACTCCCGGGCCTGGGCGGACGCCGTTCCGGTCAGGCGCTGCTTGTAGTGGGCAACATCCAGAACCTGGTTGCCGGCCAGGGACAGGCGATCATCGTTCTCCAAAGCGGCCAGTAGGTCGGCAATACCGGGGTGGGCGGTGGTGTCCCGGGTTTCCGACGAGCGGGATCCCGAACCGGGGTGGGCGGTGGTGTCCCGGGTTTCCGACGAGCGGGATCCCGAACCGGGGTGGGCGGTGGTGTCCCGGGTTTCCGACGAGCGGGATCCCGAACCGGGGTGGGCGGTGGTGTCCCGGGTTTCCGACGAGCGGGATCCCGAACCCTGGTTGTGCGCGGGTCTCTGGTTGTAGGCGGTTATGTGCTCCGAGATCGCCCGGTGGGCCTCCTCGCGGTTCGCTCCGGCAGCGACCGCGGCCATCAGCAACGGTGTGGCCAGCAACGCCGGAAGGTGCGTGGTGAGCTCGTCGTTCAGTTCCTTGTC
This sequence comes from Acidimicrobiales bacterium, assembly GCA_965115985.1. Classification (GTDB taxonomy): domain Bacteria; phylum Actinomycetota; class Acidimicrobiia; order Acidimicrobiales; family Bin134; genus Poriferisocius. The sequence continues at coordinate 1,684,573 of OZ220474.1, read as the reverse complement.
GAACACTGCCAGCTCGTTCAACACGGTGAGGGTGGCCTCGAGCTGGCCGTCGAGAGCCAGGAACGCTCCCGGCAGGGCCACCCGGCGCACCACCGAGCAACTCACATCCCCCTCGTTCCATTGATCGCCCACCAGGGAGGTCACCATGGCCGCGTATCCCTGCACCACCGCGGAAAGACCGCAGATGCGCTCGGAGGTGCGGGCGTTGCGCTTGCCGGGCATGGCCGAGGAACCCACTTGTCCGGATCGGAACCCCTCGGACATCAGCCCCTGCCCGGCCATGAGCCGGATGGTCCGGGCCAGGTTGGCGGGAGCCGACGAGACCTGCACCAGCGCCGATACCACGTCGTAGTCCAGCGACCGGGGATACACCTGCCCCACGCTTTCCAGCACCTTCTCGAAACCGAGGCCGCCGGCCATCCTCCGTTCCAGCTCCGCCACCTTGTCGACCTCGCCACCCAGCAGATCGAGTTGGTCCTGCTGGGTACCGACCGGGCCCTTGAGGCCGCGCAGCCGGTACCGGCTCAGCAGATCCTCCAGGCGACCCAGGGCTGCCAGCGCCTCCTCCCCATAATTGGCAAAGCGCTTGCCCAGGGTGGTGGCTTGGGCGGGTACGTTGTGGGAGCGGCCCACCATCACCAACTCGGCGTATTCGGCGGCTCGTCGCCCCAGGGCACAGACCACCGCCACCAGCTTGTCGCGCGCCAGACGCAGGGAATCGCGGATCTGGAGCTGCTCGATGTTCTCGGTCAGGTCGCGCGACGTCATCCCCTTGTGGATGTGCTGGTGGCCGGCCAGGGCGCAGAACTCCTCGATACGGGCCTTGACGTCGTGGCGGGTGACCCGCTCCCGCTCCCGGATGGAGTCGAGATCAACCTGATCGATGACCGCCCGGTAGGCCTCTACGACCCCATCGGGCAGGTCGATCCCCAGATCCTGTTGGGCCTCCAGCACCGCCACCCACAGGCGACGCTCGGCCACCACCTTGCCCCTCGGCGACCAGATGGCCACCATCGCCGCACCGGCGTAACGATCGGCCAGAACGTCGGTGACCATATCCCGATCATCCATCCTGATCAGCCACCGGGGCGATCAGCCACCGGGAGGGCGAACGACGAGGCCCGATCAGCCACCGGCGGTCTCGGCGCGACGGGTGGCCAGGCGGTCGGCCAGTTCGGGGTCGGATACCGCCAGAATCTGAATGGCCAGCAAAGCGGCGTTCATGGCTCCGTTGATGGCCACGGTGGCCACCGGGATTCCCTTGGGCATCTGCACGGTGGAGTACAGGGCATCGACCCCGTTGAGCGCCCCCCCGGCCAGGGGAACGCCGATCACCGGCAGGGTGGTCTGGGCCGCGGCCGCCCCGGCCAGATGGGCGGCCATGCCCGCTCCACAGATGATCACCCCGAAACCGGCGTCTCGGGCCCCGGCCACGAATCGGCGGACCTTCTCGGGGGTGCGATGGGCCGACATGACCTCCCAGTGGCACTCCACCCCGAATTCCCCCAACGTGGTGCGAGCCGGCTCCATGGTGGGCTCGTCGCTCGACGACCCCATCAATACCGCCACCTTGAAACTCATGTTGCCTCCCTCGCAAGAACTGCACTGATCAAATCAACTCCAATGAGACCAACTCCGAGTTGGTTGAAGTTCACTTCGATTCCCTGGTCGATGCTTCCGGCACCGCCGATGCTGCGATGTCGAAGCGAACATAGCGGCCCGGCCAATCGATGTGGGCGACCCCGGTATAAGCCCGATCCCGAGCGGTGGCCAAGTCGGGTCCCTGACCGGTCACGGCCAGCACCCGCCCCCCGGCGGTAAGCAGGTTCCGACCAGCCTGCCCCGGCCGGTCACCGACAGCACCGCTGCCCCCGGGAGCCGACGCCACCCCGGCGCAGAACACGGTCACCCCCTCCTCCCCGTCGGCCGCATCGACACCGGTGATGACGTCGCCGATTCGGGGAGAGGCGGGGTACCCCTCGGCCGCGCACACCACCGTGACGGCGGCGTCGTCGTCATAAACCGGGGCCTCCCCCAGCACGCCGCCCGCCGCTCCGGCCAGAAGATCAGCCAGGTCGGACCGCAGCCGGGGCAGCACCACCTGGGCCTCGGGATCACCGAACCGGACGTTGTACTCCAGCACCTTCATTCCTTCAGGGGTGAGCATCAGTCCGGCGTACAGCACGCCCCGATAGTCGATATCCCGCCGTTGGAGTTCGGCCAGCGTGGGCAGCACCGCGTGGTCCATGACTTCGGAAACCACATCGGCACCGGCCACCGGTACCGGGGAATACGCCCCCATGCCCCCGGTATTGGGGCCGACGTCACCCTCGCCGATCCGCTTGAAATCCTGGGCCGGAGCCAGGGGAACGGCGTGGCGACCATCGCACACCGCCAGCACCGACAGCTCGGGACCGGTGAGTCCTTCCTCGATCACCACCCGCCGACCGGCATCGCCGAAGGCCTCCCCCGACAGGTAGGCCCGCACGGCGTCAACCGCCTCATCCCGATCCTCGGTTACCAGCACCCCCTTGCCCGCGGCCAGGCCGTCGGTCTTGATGACGAACAGATCACCCATCTCGTCGAGGAACCGGATGGCCTCACCCGCCTCGGTGAACGAGCCGTGAGCCGCAGTGGGGACTCCGGCGGTCACCAGCAGATCCTTCATCCACGCCTTGGACCCCTCCAGGCGGGCCCCGTCGGCCCCGGGGCCGAAAACCAGACGGCCCGATGCCCGCAACCGGTCGGCCAGCCCGTCCACCAGGGGAGCCTCGGGGCCGATCACGTAGAGGTCGGCGTCTATCTCGGTGGCCGGTACCGGTGTCGAGCCTGCGATGCCGGGATTGCCGGGAGTGACCACTACATCTCCCGACCGCCCGAGCACATGAGCCAGGGCATGCTCCCGGCCTCCTTGGCCGATGATGCAGACTCTCACTTCCGGCCTCCTTGGCCGATGATGCAGACTCTCACTTCCGGCCTCCTTGGCCGATGATGCAGACTCTCACTTCCGGCCTCCTTGGCCGATGATGCAGACTCTCACTTCCGGCCTCCTTGGCCGATGATGCAGACTCTCACTTCCGGCCTCCTTGGCCGATGATGCAGACCCTCAAAGGACCGAGCTGTAGGAGAGAAACTGGTCCCGGCCGGGTCCCACGCTCACCAGGGAAGCGGGCACCCCGGCCTGCTCCTCCACGAAGCGCAGGTAGTCGTCGGCCGCCGGGGGCAATTCGGAGCGGTCGGTGACCCCGGTCAGGCTGGTGCGCCAGCCGGGCAGTTCCTCGTACACCGGTACCGCCCGGTGGAGCTCCGACTGGTGGTAGGGCAACGAGCGGTGGTGCTCACCATCCACCTCGTAGCCCACGCACACCTTGATCGAATCGAGGGCGTCCAGCACGTCCAGCTTGGTGATGGCCAGGTCCGACAGGGAGTTCACCCGAACCGCGTGGCGCAGCATCACCGTGTCCAGCCATCCGCACCGGCGGCGACGCTTGGTATTGGTGCCGTACTCGTGGCCCACATCCACCATGTGGTCGCCGATCTCGTCGGTCAACTCGCAGGGGAAGGGCCCCGAGCCCACCCGGGTCACGTAGGCCTTGGTCACGCCGATGATCCGGTCGATGTGTCGGGGTCCGATACCGGCACCGACACAGGCCCCACCGGCCACCGGGTTGGAGGAGGTGACGAACGGGTAGGTGCCGTGGTCTAGATCCAAAAAAGTGGCCTGGGCACCCTCGAGCAGTACGTTTCGGCCCGCTTCCAACCCGTCGTGGATCATCCCCACCGTGTCGGCGATGTGCGGGGCCAGTCGGGGGCCGCACACATCCAGGTATTGATCGGCCACCGCGTCGAGATCGAACGGCAGCCGGTTGTACACCTTGGCCAGCAGCGGGTTCTTCTCGTGCAGGACCACGTCGAGCTTCTCCCGGAATATCTTGGGGTCGAGCAGATCCTGGAGCCGTAACCCGACCCGGGCGGCCTTGTCGGCGTAGGCCGGACCGATGCCTCGCTTGGTGGTGCCCAACTTGTTGCGCCCGAGTCGTCGCTCGGCCACCACGTCCAGCGTCTGGTGGTAGGGGAGGATGAGGTGGGCGTTGCCGCTCACTCGCAGCTTGTCGCAGTCGATTCCCGAGTCGGCCAGGCGATCCATCTCGGCGATGAGCACCACCGGATCGACCACCACGCCATTGCCGATGATCGGGGTGACATGGGGATAGAGCACACCGCTGGGAACCAGTTGGAGCTTGAAGGTGGTGTCGTCCACCACCAGGGTGTGGCCCGCGTTGTGCCCTCCCTGGTAGCGCACCACCATGTCCATCTCCCGGGCCAGGAGGTCGGTGAACCTGCCCTTGCCCTCATCGCCCCATTGCGTCCCGACGACCACCGTTGCTGGCAAATTGCTACCTCATCGGCATGGCTTACGAACCGACACTACTCGCGCCGTGCCGGCGGTGAGGAGGTTTTACCTCGGTCGCCCCGACGACGGTTTTTCTCCGAGCCCGGATCGGGCCGCGATCGGGGATTACCTCGGTCGCCCCGACGAAGGTTTTTCTCCGAGCCCGGATCGGGCCGCGATCGGGGATTCCCCCCCCCCCCCCCCCTTTCACCCCGACGGCGCTCAGGAGGTTCGTCGTCATGTCACCATTCGGGAAAGGGTCAGGGCGTAGTCGCCCCGGGCATCGGTCCACAGGTGCTCCATGGCCAAACCCACCCCGGCCAGCTCCGGGCCGATGGCCTCGGGGTGGAACTTGGCGCTGATCTCGGTCCGCATGCGCTCGTCCCGGGCGAAGTCCACGGTCATGCCCAGCCCCTTGATGGTCACCCGTTGGGGACGGCGGGACCGCAGCCACAATAGCGGCCCGACGGGTTGCCAGGTCGGGGAGGTGAAGGCAGCCACGGTTGTCCAAGCGCGTCGTTCCAAGGTGTCGAAACTGGTCGCCGATTTAGGTTTGGTGGCGGCGATGGCTGGAGTTGCCCGTTTTACGACCTCACCAACTACAGCGGACTGCCCGCGATGTAACGTCCATGGATGTTGTTGACACTTTTGGGTGAGCTTCCGGTGTCATTGTGGTGGTCGATTAATCACCCGAGCGACAAGGGATGGCAAACTCTGTCGGTGATTGCAACAGAGTTCATCGTAGACGGTTTGGGCTGTTCGCCAGTTGTGGAGTTTTCGGGGCATGGTGTTGAGGTGCTACTCGATGATGGCAAGGTGTACCAGATTTATGTCCAGGTTGGTCGATTTGGGTGCCCAGCGTCTTATCAGCCCGCTGGTTTGTTCGTTGGTGGCGCGTTGCCAGGGCAAGCAGGGGCAAGCTCCACCGGTTGATCGCCGACACTTACAATCGACTATTATGGCCGACCTGTTGCGATCACTGGTGAAGTTCACCTTCCCTCACCGGTCGTTGGATGTGTGACTGAAATAGGGTTGGACACTGAAATCGTAAAAAGTATTGAATACACGATTTTTTATCTCCTCATCAGACGGGCAGTTGCTGTCTGGGAACATGTGGTGCAGCACTTCGCAGACACGAAAAACGATGTCCTCCTTCTGACGCAGTTGCTCCAGGGAAGTCCGGTCGCCATTCGCCAACATCCTGCTCACCCACCCTTCCACGTAACGCCATGACCGTTGGATAGTATTAATCCTGTACCAATCCGAGTACAGATATGCTGCTAGTTCAGCAACGATTTCACTATCCGCACGCACTCCAGGATTTTGCTTCCATCGGCTGCTACAAATGTGTGGGTCGATAATGTGGGCAGTTTCATGGGCTAACACAACCACGCGTCTTGGCTTGTCCATCTTATCCGAGATCACGATCGAACGATTATCGGTGACGGTAGCACCCTCCCATCCCAGGTCGGAAATGCTCACCAACGCCGAATTATAGAAGGGAGCCAAGTGAGGGGCTGTGTAGTGTTTCTCAATCATTCCATCGACGCGCAACGATACGTCCTGCTCGTCGCACACCTCGATGAGTCGTGACCATGCCGCATCAACCTCTTCATCGTTTTCGTAAAGAATCGGAACCTGGAACGCTTCCAATCGCCATTGGGCCAGTTGCCTAGCGCGCGTCTTCTGCTCCTCGATCTCCGTGCTGCTCGAACCGCGGAACGCATCACGGAAACCGAGAACAATGCCAGTAGCAGTAGCTGCCACCCAGACCACAAAACGAGCCATCAACCTCCCCCCGGTCACCGCTGTCCTACCAATCGTTCTGCCCACGCTCTTCCGAGGTGCTCTTGGCACAGTGGTCTTTGTAGGCGTATCACTTGCTGTAATGGGCATCTTTGCTCACGATGTTCTGGATTTCTCAACCCATCGTAACTTGTCGTCTAGTGGATGACCTGACACGTCGGATGGCTTTTTGCTCACACTAGGAACTATATAGTTGCTGGTGCCATCACTCTGCTTGGTCTTCCAGTTCATGGGCAAGCTCTATCGGTGGTCGCGACGGGTCAATCATAATGGCCGATTGTAAGTGTTGACGATCAACCGGTGGAGGTTTTTATTATGGCACGGAGTTTGGGTGCGGGTGAGCGGTTTCGGATCGAGGCGATGGTCGGGTTGGGGCTCTCTGTGGCCGAGGTCGCTCGACGGCTGGGTCGGAGCCGTTCCACGGTGTGTCGCGAGATCGCCCGCAACGGCGGCCGGCCGGGGTATCGGGCCGAGGCGGCGCAGCAGGCCGCGGTTGTTGGGACGCGTCGTCCCAGGGAGTCGAAGCTGGCCCGCGATGCCGGGTTGTCCTCGGCGGTGGCCGCGGGGCTGGCTCAGCGGTGGTCGCCTCACGCGATCGCCGAGAGTCTGCGGTATGCGGGTTTTGGGGTGTGCGCGGAGACGATCTACCGGGCGTGCTACGACCGCAGCGACCTGGCCGACGACAGTTGGAAACTGCTGCCCCGCCAACGACGAAAACGCAAACCCAAAAGCCGTTGCGAACGGGCGAAACGCTCCGCGCTGGGCGACTACCGCCCCTTGGCCGAGCGGCCCGTCGAGGTAGAGGACCGCGCCGAAGCGGGCCGGGGGGGGGGGGGGGGAGGGCGATCTGATCATCGGCCGCAACAACCGGACGGCCCTCGTCACCCTGGTGGAGCGAACCAGCCGCCACACCCTGTTGTTGGCGTTGCCCGACGGCTACGACTCCAAAAGCACCGCCCGAGCCGTCACCGCGGCTCTCAGCCGCCAACCGGCGGAAATGGTCAAGACCTTGACCTGGGACCAGGGACCGGAGATGGCCCGATGGGCCGACATCGAAAATACCCTCGACATCGAGGTCTGCTTCTGCGAGGCTCGCTCCCCCTGGCAACGCGCCACCAACGAACAAACTGGAGTTGCCCCGGTTTGGTGGACATCTGATTATGGGGGATCAGTCCCTGGGGAAGGAGGCCCGTATGGGTCGTGTGTCGAAGTATCCGCCTGAGTTTCGTCGTGAGGCGGTGGCGTTGGCGGTGTCGTCGGGTCGCTCGGTTGCGGGGGTGGCCCGGTCGTTGGGGATCAGCGAGGGAACGCTGTGGAACTGGGTCACCGCCGATCGTGAGCAGCGCGAGCGAGCGGCCGATCCCGAGGCGTTGAGCGTGTCCGAGCGTGAGGAGTTGAAAAGGTTGCGCAGACGGGTGGCCCAGCAGGAGATCGATTCGGGGGATTCTGGGGAAGGCGGCCGCGTATTTCGCGAGGGAGACGAACCGGTGATCGGCTACCGGTTCGTCCACGACCACCGAGCCGAGTACCGGGTCACCGATTTGTGCCGCGTCGCCGGGGTGTGCCGCTCGGGGTTCTACGCCTGGGTCAAAAGACGCCCCTCCAGGCGGTCCCTGGCCGACCAGGAGCTTTTGGTCGAGATCCGCGAGATCCACCAGGAATCGAGACGCACCTACGGCTCGCCAAGGATCCACGAGCAGCTCCGCCACCGCGGTCACCGCGTGGGCCGCAACCGGGTGGCCCGCCTGATGCGAGCGAACCGGCTGGTGGGGGCGTGTTCCCCCCGTCGCCGCCACGATCCCGGCACCAAAACAGTGCCCGCCGGGGACCTGCTGGACCGGGACTTCACCGCGGAGGTGCCCGACCGCAAATGGGTGGCCGACATAGGCTCGTTCGGTTGCGCCGACACCAGGGTCCACCTGGCGGGAATCCTGGACCTCTGCGACCGCACCCTGGTGGGCTGGTCCATCGCCGAGCACCAAACCACCGAATTGGTCGTCGATGCCTTGGCCATGGCCATCGCCCGCCGCCGACCCGGCGCCGGGCTGGTGCACCACAGCGACCACGGAACCCAATACACCTCCATGGCGTTCGGCGACCGCCTCGCCCAAGCCGACTTCGTCGGCTCCTGGGGAAGCGTTGGAGATTGCTACGACTTTGAGCATGATGTGGGGTGTCTCTGGCTGGTGTGTGACCCTTGCTTGGGACTGGCCGGAGTGCGGTTGCGTTGATCTGTCGGCACCGGTCGGACGGCGATCAACGCAGCGCCGGGGGGCCGGGAGGGCGGTGACCGAGTAGGGGCCTGCTCGCCAGAGCGACTCGTCGAGGTCCTGTCCTGTCCTTGCGACCAGCCGGCACGGACCATCCATAGCAGGCACGGCTATGACCAGCATCGCACTTGGCGTTGTTGATCGCAGGATCATCATCGGCGTCGACACGCACGAATACGCGCACGTTGCCGTCGCGCTCGATCACCTGGGCGCAAGTATCGGCGACCGGCACGTTCCAGCGAACAGAGAGGGCTATGCCCACCTTGAGGCGTGGGCGGCCGCTCTTGGCCCCCTCAAGGCGTTCGGTGTCGAGGGCACGGGCAGCTATGGGGCCGGGCGGGCGAGCTTTTTGCGGCGCGGCGGCTACCGCGTCGTGGGGGTCAACCGCGGCGATCGGCGCTCCCGGCGCAACAACGCCAAGAACCGACACCCTGGACGCCGAAGCCGCAGCCCGGTCGCCGCTCAGCGGCCAAGCCGCCGCCGTGCCCAAATCCGCGGATGGAACCGTCGAGATGATCCGGCGGGTCAAGATCGCCCGCGACACCGCCCGCAAGGGCCGCACCGCGGCGATCGTGACGCTCAAGGCACTCGTCGTCACCTGCCCCGACGAGTTGCGCGCCCAACTCGAAGGACTCACCGACAAGGCCCTCATCAACAAATGCGCCGCCCTTGGGCCCGGTGCCGTCACGACGCCGACGGCCTCGGCGAAGCACTCCTTGCGGTCCCTGGCCCGCCGCTACCAGAACCTCGGCGCAGAGATCGCCGCCCACGATTCCATTCTCGACGAGCTCACGGTGGCGCACTCGCCCAGCCTGCGAGAAGGCTTCGGTATCGGTCCCGACACCGCAGCAGAAGTCCTGATCGTGTTCGGCGACAACCCCGACCGGATCCGCTCCGAGGCCGCATTCGCCAAACTCTGCGGCGCATGCCCCCTACCCGCCACATCAGGACTCACCCACCGGCACCGCCTATCCCGGGCCGGTCACCGCTGCGCCAACGCCGCCCTCTACCGGACCGTGATCGTCCGCATGCGCTTCCACCAGCCGACCATCGACTACGTCGCCCGACGCACCACAGAGCAACTGTCCAAAAAAGACATCATCGGTTGCCTCAAACGCTTCTTGGCCCGCGAAACCCACAAACGCGTCATGACCGACCACCACCTCCACACCCCCAAACTTGACCTATAGGGGCCTCAACGCCGCCATGGAATCGCCCTCGGCCACCCTCAAAAAAGAAATCCGCCACATCCACGGCCCCTGGGAACACCTCCACCACACACGACTACGAACCATCCTGTTCGACTACATCGAGATGTTCCACAACCGCCAACGCCACCACAGCCCACTCGGCCACCGCACCCCCACCCAGACCCACACCCACCACCAAACCGCATGAACACCACTACAATCCACCAAAACAACCCGTCCACCAAACCGGGGGAACTCCAACGTCGCCCGACGCACCACAGAGCAACTGTCCACCAAACCAGGGGAACTCCAACCACTACAATCCACCAAAACAACCCGTCTACCAAACCGGGGGAACTCAAGTGATAAAACTCCACACAAAGAAACTTGATATAACTATAATCCAGCCAAATGTCGCAATGAAAATAACAGTACTATACAGGATACAATAGTGACAATCAAGATACCTGAAATTACCCTTCTCCAGTTTGAAGCGAAATCAGTCGCAAATAGTACTGATAAATCACGAGGTTCCTCTCCCCACTCAGGGCTGGTCCATGTTAGTACCGGATTTTTTCTAGAACGACTAATATCAGCCAAGTGTGCTAATAAAAATACTATAATTGAAGCTAACATAACTGCTACTAACTCTGAAAATAGCTGTGCCATTACTGAACCTTCAGGTGGAACAATTAAACATAATATAACAACTATAGTGCCGATCATATACAGTGCAATCTTTTCTGTAAACTCACGTGCATGCTGCCTACCTAGAGCTAAAGAATCTAACTCTATACAAAGTTTAGTGATCTCAGATCTTAGCTCTTTATAGTCTGACTCGCTGCATTTATAATTTTCTATCTGCCGTGAAATATAATGTATGATGGCGTAAGATTCATTGTATGCTCTGCGATATTGAGGTAGATCTGCTGACTGACTTAGATTTGAAATCACCGAAATTAATTGATTTTTTGACCTATATTTACAGAATCTATCAAATAATTTATCAGGTAACAATTGGACATGTCTTATTATTTGTATAGTTCGTTCATTTTCTGTTAGCAACAAAGTCTCAACACGAGTGAGTCGAAATGCGAGAAGCAGAGCAAAGGTTGTCGAACCCACAGCTACGATTGACCAGTAGTTACCACTTGACCAGCTGAAGTCATGATTTGGAAATAATTCTTTTCGGAAATATACAAACATTCCACACAGTAATAATGATAATATTAGAGCTTTTAGTCGATATCTAAATTGTAACTTACTCTGGTATAAAGGAGTCATATTTTCTCGAAAACTTGGCACTTCAGGGTCAAAAGATATTAGAGTATTTAGTACAAAGATAGAAGCGGTACCGAAAACTAAGAAATCAATTCTTTGAATATCTAATCCGAGAAATATAGCTAACCATCCAATGGCTAAGATAGGTGATATATATTGTAATGATAGTATTTCTCTTTCTTGTGCCTCTAAATGTGCTTTACGTAACATAATGTCTGCTGGTGAATGAATCAAAAATCCAGTTATTATTCCACCCAGGAGTGGCAATAAAAGGTCATGGAAAGAGGCTCTTGACTCAACTAGTGCTAAAATAATGGCTAATGGTAAAGTAATAAACCTACCCAGCACAGCACTTGAAATATTAATAAATAATTCTAGGTGGTTTGGATCGTATTCAGTATCTTTATCCAGTTTCCATATATAATCATTTTTTTCTATACTATTATAAATAACTTTATTACTAAATAAAAAACTGAAAACATAAAGGGACCCCAAGACTGGAGCAAATATAGCTAGAAAGATGCCAAAAATAGGAATGCTATGACTGGCACTAGAGGAATTTGAATAGGCAGAAAATATGACAAGGAATACAGCAGGTATTCCCAACAGCATTAGTAAGTAGGTCATAAACTGTGGAGACTGACCTCTCCTACTTCCTTTGATATGACGATCTATATAGCTAAAGAATATAATAGTTATCAACGGCCATATTTCAAATAAAGATGAACTAATAGCAACATCAATATATGTAGTTGACCAGGAAAATAATACATAGCTTAGTCCTGCTATAGATACCAAAATAAGCGAAATAGTTATCTGCAAGCGATTAGGGCTATGACGATATCGATGAAGTATAGCTTGATATGTTGGTAGTACAACACCAGAAGGGAAAATCAATTTTTTTTGTATAAGTGTGAGAGATACCCCTGAACCTAGCACAAACCCTGCTCCTACAGTTAAAGGGTAGTCTTCACTACCTGATAAAGCAATACTTAGAGGAACTAGTGAGTATAAGAAAGCACCACATCCTACAAGGAGGTAGGCCTGTGTCAATTTGCTTTCCATTAGTCTAACGATATCCTTCCACAAAGCAGGCATAATATTCAGGAAGTAACGGCGACAGCCACAACGTGGGGGTGTCGTAGCCACCGTCGGTCATGAACTCCAGCCACTGCCCGCAGGTCACCAGCCGATCGGCCAGCAGGAAGGGGGGGAGGATGGCGCGGTGGCGGGGGCTCTCGTTGTCGAAGCAGAATCCGTCGCCGTCGTGGCCCACCTGGACCTCGCCTCCGGCGAAGCCGGCCCATCCTTCGTCTGGATCCTGGTTGTATCCCGGTGGACGACATGTTGGTGGATCCCGGTGGACGACATGTTGGACCTCGCCTCCGGCGAAGCCGGCCCATCGCCCGGCCGATCTCTCGTCGATGGGCGAGGCTGCCGGCGACTCCGGGAGTTCGTGGTAGGCGGGCCACAGCGTCGGATTGGTGGAAAAAACGTGCTTGATGTCCATGAGCAGCAATTCCTGGTGCTGCTGCTCATGGTGAAGACCCAGGGTCACCAGATCGGCAGTGGAGCCGTCCAACGGTCCGGCCAGCAGCTCGACCATGGCTTGGTCCACATGGGTCCGGTAGGAGTCAATCTCGTCGCACGACGGTCGGGAGAGGTTCCCGCGCTCGGGTCGGGGATGCCGCTCCCCAACCGCCTCGTAGTACGAGTTGAACAGGTAACCGAACGCCGGGTCGAAATCGACGTACCCGTCCAGACGGGGTTTGAGCAGGAAGGTCTCGAAGAACCAGGTGACATGGGCCCGATGCCATTTCGTAGGGCTCACATCGGGCATCGACTGGATGCACTGGTCCTCGCTGCTCAACGGAGCCGCAAGCACGTCGGTGTAGGACCGGACGGCTTGGTAGTCCACCAGGAGGTCGGAGAGGTCGGGGAGGTCGGGCAGTGTGGTCACAGAGGCAACGAAGCTGAACTCTACCGTCCGCCGATCGGCTTTCTCGATCCAACCCTCGATCCAATCCCGAACTTTGACCCCTCGATCCAACCCTCGATCCAATCCCGAACTTTGACCCCTCGATCCAACCCTCGATCCAATCCCGAACTTTGACCCCTCGATCCAACCCTCGATCTAACTTCGGCGATACAGCACTATGTCGGCTCGTCTCGACTCCAGTTCCCGGGTGAGACGCTCCACCTGCTCCTTGAGTCGGGCGACCTCGGCCTCGAGGGCCAACACCTGCTCCACGCCATCAAGATTCATACCTTCGCTGGTCAGCTCGTGTACCCGGCGGAGCTTCTCGATGTCGGCATCGCTGTAGCGCCGGCTTCCCCCTCCGGTGCGGGCCGGCTGGACCAGACCCCGACGGTCGTAGATACGCAAGGTTTGGGGATGGATACCGGACAACTCGGAAGCCACCGAGATGATGTACACCGCCCGATCACGCCCGCGGGGATCAATCATGCACTGTTTCCACAATCATGGCCTCTTGCACGGCCTCTTCTTCCAATCATGCACTGCTCCCACAATCATGGCTTCTTACATGATTTCTTCTCCCGATCATGAATCCTCCCCCATTGTCCGGTCGAAGGCTTCCAGGGCTTGGCGCTGTTCGTCGTTCAGCTCGGTGGGCACCTCCAGGACCACCGTCACCAGCAGGTCGCCGGTGCCCTTTCCGGTCGTCACCCCTCGACCCCGCACCCGCAGAACCCGGCCGGGTTGGCTGCCGGGAGGCAGTCGTAGCTTCACCGGATCGCCCTCGAACGTGGGCACCGATATATCCGCCCCCAAAGCAGCTTGGGCGAACGTCACCGGAGCGGTGACGGTGAGGTTCTTGCCCTGGCGACCGAACACCGGGTGAGGGTTGACCCTGACGGTGACGTACAGATCACCGGATGGCCCCCCATTGATCCCCGGTTCTCCCTTGCCGGCCAGTTTGATTCTCTGGCCGTTGTCAACCCCGGCAGGAATCCGTACCGAGATCGAGCGTCCGGCCTGGCCGGTCGCCCCGCTCAGCATCAAATCGGTGGTCACGCCCCCTACCGCGTCGCGAAAATCCAGAGTCAGATGAGCCTGAACATCGTGTCCCCGCATCGGGCGGGTCTGGCCGCTGAACGGAGGGCCGTCCCGGTCGAAACGACCGCCGCCCGCGAATGCCGAAAAGATGTCGGCCAGGTCGCCCTCCATGGTGAACCCGCCCGGTCCGGCCTGGAAGTTCATGGGGCCCATGTGACGCACCTGGTCGTACTGGGCCCGGCGCTCGCCGTCGCCCAGAACGTCGTAGGCGGCCGACACCTCCTTGAACCGTTCCTCGGCCTCGGTATCGCCCGGATTGGCATCGGGGTGCAGCTTGCGGGCCAATTTGCGGTAGGCCTTGGTTATCTCCTTGTCGGATGCGGACGGGGATACGTCGAGCACCTTGTAGTAATCGGTCTCCAACCATTCCCGCTTGACGTCCATGCCCTCGGACAACCCTCTAGCCGCGAACCTTCACCATGGCCGGCCGCAGCACCCGGCTGTTCCATTGGTAACCGGCTCGCAAAACCTCGGCGATCACCGCCTCCCCGTCTCCGGGCTCGTGCATGACGGCCTCGTGGCAGTTCGGATCGAAAGGAGCACCGGGGTCGCCCAGTCGAGCCAGACCCTCTCTTTCCAGCGCGGCGAACAACGCGTCCCTGATGGGAATGACGTCCTCGGCCCCCTGAGCAACCGCGGCCTCGCAGGCATCCAGCACCGGCAGCATCTTCTCGGCAATGCCGGCGGCGGCCATGGCGATCGTGTCCTGCTGGCGCTCGGTTGCCTTGCGGCGGTAGTTGGCGAACTCGGCCGTCACCCGCTGGAGATCGCCGAGGTAGCCGTCCCGTTGGTCGAGCAGTTCCTCCACCGAGGGCATCGGCTCATTCCGGCCACCGGCACCCGGATCGGAAGCTGGTCGGCCCAGGTCCCCGGCACCCGGATCGGCGGCACCCGGATCGGCGGCACCCGGATCGGCGGTCGCATCAGTCGGGGCGACAACCAGGCCATCGCCGCCCGGCTCCCCGGCAGCCGGATCGGATGCTGGTCGGCTCAGGTCCGCGGCCCCTGCATCGGCGGCACCCGACTCCTCGGCATCCGCATCGGCCTGGTGCCCGTTGCTCACCGGGAGTCCCCGTCCTCTTCGATTATCTCGGCATCCACGATGCCGTCGTCCTCGACCGGGTCCTCGGCCCCGGCTCCGCTATCGAAGCCTCCGGGTGCATCCCCGGCCGCGGCTGCGGCCTGCTCGTACATCTCGGCCCCGATCTGCTGGCTGATGGCCGACAGTGCCTCGGTGGCCGAGCGCATGCGATCCAGGTCCTTGTCGTCGATGGCCGATTTGAGCTCGCCCAGCTTGGCCTCGGCATCGGATCGACGGTCGGTGTCCAACGAATCACCGGCCTCGGCCAGCAACTTCTCCACCTGGTAGACCAGGCTGTCGGCGTTGTTGATCGCCTCGGCCTCCTCCCGACGGCGGGCGTCCTCGGCGGCGTGGGCCTCGGCGTCGGCGACCATCTGATCGATGGTGCTCTTGTCCAGCGAGGTCTGCCCGGTGATGGTGATGGACTGCTCCTTGCCGGTGGCCCGATCCTTGGCCGACACGTGGACTATCCCGTTGGCATCGATGTCGAAGGTGACCTCGATCTGGGGCACCCCCCGGGGCGCGGGGGGAAGATCCACGAGCTGGAACTTGCCCAGCGTCTTGTTGTAGCCGGCCATCTCCCGCTCACCCTGGAGCACGTGGATCTCCACCGTGGGTTGGTTGTCGTCCGCGGTGGTGAACACCTCGGTCCGGCGGGTGGGAATGGTGGTGTTGCGTTCGATGAGTCGGGTCATCACCCCACCCTTGGTCTCGATCCCCAGCGATAGCGGGGTCACGTCCAAAAGCAGCACGTCCTTGACCTCGCCCTTGAGCACCCCGGCCTGCACCGCGGCCCCCACTGCCACCACCTCGTCGGGGTTGACTCCCTGGTGGGGCTGGGTGCCGGTCATGCCGGTGACCAGATCCACCACCGCGGGCATCCGGGTGGATCCACCCACCAGGATTACGTGATCCACGTCGCCGGGCGACATCCCGGCATCGGAAAGGGCCTGCTCGAAAGGCTTGCGGCACCGGTCCAGCAGGTCGCTGGTGAGGTCCTGGAACTTGGCCCGGCTCAGCTCGTAGTCCATGTGCAGGGGACCGGCATCGGTGGCGGTGATGAACGGCAGGTTCACGTTGGTGCTCTGGGTCTGCGACAGCTCGATCTTGGCCTGCTCCGCGCCCTCCTTGAGTCGCTGCAGGGCCATGTTGTCCTTGCTCAGATCCACCCCGTGATCGTTGCGGAAGGAGTCCACCAGCCAACCGATCACTCGGTCGTCCCAGTCGTCACCGCCCAGGGCGGTGTCGCCGCTGGTGGACTTCACCTCGAAGACTCCATCGCCGATCTCCAGCACCGACACGTCGAAGGTGCCCCCGCCCAGATCGAACACCAGTATGGTCTGGTCGGTGTCGCCCTTGTCGAGCCCGTAGGCCAGGGCGGCCGCCGTGGGCTCGTTGATGATCCGCAGCACCTCGAGCCCGGCGATGGTGCCGGCCTCCTTGGTGGCTGTTCTTTGAGCATCGTCGAAATAGGCCGGAACGGTGATCACCGCCTCGGTCACATCGGTGCCCAGGTAGGTTTCGGCGTCCCGCTTCAGCTTCTGAAGGACACGGGCCGAGATCTCCTGGCTGCTGTAGTCCTTGCCGTCGATGCCCACCGACCAGTTGGTCCCCACGTGGCGCTTGACCGAGCGGATGGTGCGATCGGGGTTGGTGATGGCCTGGCGCTTGGCCACCTCGCCCACCAGCACCTCCCCCTCCTTGGAGAAGGCGACCACCGAGGGGGTGGTGCGAGAACCCTCGGTGTTGGCAATCACCATCGGCTCACCCCCCTCGAGCACGGCCACCACACTGTTGGTGGTACCCAAATCGATACCGACAACCTTTCCCATGTTGTTTCGACTCCTTGTCGGATTGTTCTGGTCGGATTTGACCTTCGGGCTCGTCCCTCGGAGAGTTCGCCCCCTCGGGTTCGGTCCCGTGGCTCCCAAGATACCCCTATATTGATCACATAGTAAAACCTGAGTGATATTTACTCAGGGTTTTTGGGGCTAGTATGGCCGTCGTGCATCCCGTCACCTTGATTTTGCTTCGCCATGGGCAGAGCCAGTGGAACGCCGCCAACCGGTTCACCGGCTGGTACGACTGCGATCTGACCCCCGAGGGCGAGGCCGAGGCCCGCACCGGGGGGGCGGCCCTGGCCGGGGCCGGGTTCCTGCCCGACGTCGTTCATACCTCGGTGCAGACCCGAGCCATCCGCACCGCCGAGCTGGTTCTGGCCGAGATGGGTCGGTCCTGGGTGCCGGTGAAGCGGCACTGGCGGCTGAACGAGCGCCACTACGGCGACCTAACCGGGCGGGACAAGGCCGAAACCCGGCGGCACCACGGGGAGGAACAGCTCGATGCGTGGCGCCGGGGATACCACACGCCGCCCCCGCCCATCGCCGACGACAACCCGTGGAATCCCAATGACGATCCCCGCTACGCCCACCTTCCCCCCGAGGTGATCCCCCGGAGCGAGTGCCTGGCCGACGTGGTGAAACGGCTACTGCCCTACTGGTACGACGCGGTGGTCCCCGACCTGCGGGCCGGCTGCACGGTGCTGATCTCGGCCCACGGCAACAGCCTGCGAGCGTTGGCCAAGCACCTCGACCGGATCGACGACGACGCCGTTGCCGATCTCAACATTCCCACCGGTATGCCGCTGGTGTACGAGCTGGGACCGGACATGACCCCGGTCGAGGCCAAAACGACGCTCGCCCGCTCGCTCGACCCGGCCGCCGCGGCCGAAGCCGCCGCCGCCGTGGCCGAACAAGCGGGCTGAGCGCGTCCCTACCGGGAGGAGCCGGCGGTGACGTCCGGGCCGTAGCCGGGCAGTCCATGTTCGTGGAGGTCGAGACCGCCGATCTCCTCCTCCCGGGATACCCGCAGGCCCATGGTCCTCTTCATCACTGCGAACAAGATGCCGGTGGTGACCGTCACCCACACGAACACCAGCAGCACCCCGACGAACTGCACCCCGAGCTGGTCGATGCCCCCGCCGTAGAACAGGCCGGCGTTGTCCTGGCCGACGAACGCATCGTCGTAGCGGGAGAACAGGCCCACCGCCAGCGTGCCCCAAACACCGCAAACCCCGTGTACCGAGATGGCTCCCACCGGATCGTCGATGCCCCGCCGATCGAAGAACAGCACCGAGTACACCACGACGAGCCCGGCGATGGCTCCGGTCACCACCGCGCCCAACGGGTTCATGGTCGCGGTTCCTGCGGTGATGCCCACCAGACCGGCCAGCACGCCGTTGGCGGTCATGGCCACGTCCAGCGAGCCGGACCGGTGCCAAATGATCGCCCCGGCGGTGACCCCCCCGGCGGCCGCGGCCAGCAGCGTGGTCACCGCGGCCCGCATCACGAAGTCGTCGGCCGCCAGCTCCGAGCCGGGATTGAACCCGAACCAGCCGAACCAAAGGATGAACACCCCCAGCACCACGTAGGCGATGTTGTGGCCGGGCAGGGCCCGGGGTTTGCCGTTCTCGTCGTACTTGCCGATACGGGGACCGAGGAAGATGGCCCCCATCAGGGCGGCCCAGCCCCCGGTGCTGTGGACGATGGTGGAACCGGCGAAGTCGCCGAACCGGGAGTCGCCGATCTTCAGGTCCGAGAGAAGGCCCTCGTCGTGCCAGAACGAGTGGACCACCACCGGATAGATGAGGGCGGTCATGAAGAAGCTGAACACCAGGTAGGCGGAGAACTTGGTCCGCTCGGCCATGGCCCCCGAGGCAATGGTCACCGCCGTGGCCGCGAACACCACCTGGAAGAAGAAGAAGGTGGTGGGGGTGCTGCGCACATCACCACCGAAGTCGGTGAACCCACCGCTCAGGAAGAAGCCGTCGGTGCCGAACAGCGATCCTTTGTCGGTGCCGAAGGCGATCCCGTAACCGAAGGCGAAGAAGGCCAGCGCGCCGATGCACATGTCGGCCAGGTTCTTGGCCATTATGTTGCCGACGTTCTTGGCCCGGGTCATGCCGGCCTCGACCATGCCGAAACCGGCCTGCATCAAGAACACCAGGATCCCGGCGATGAACACCCACAGGTTGTCCATCACCAATTGGACCGCGTCGGCCCCGTCGTCCTGGGCCATGGCCGGAACGGCCCCGATGAGCACCGTCCCGGCGGCGATCAGCGCTCCCACTGCGAATTTTCTTTTTCTTCTCATTGGTATCCGGCCCTCCTCAGCCGTGTCCTGCGCCGGCACCCCAATTGATGCCGCCGCAATCCGGGCCAAGGTAGGAGGGCCAGGTTTCACCATTGTTTCTGCGCTGTGAATTTCAAGCAGGCTCGAGCAGTCCCTACAAGTACGGGCCGGGGGTTGATCGAGCGGGTGGGAGCCCGGGGGTCAAGGAGCAGTCCGTACAAGTACGGGCCGGGGGTTGTCGGCCACTAGGTTGAGAGGGCCATGGAGCCGAAGCGTCTGCGTCCCTACCACATAGTGCTCGGCCTCGGACTGGGCTTCGCCGCCTTCACCATCGCCTCGGGCATCGCCTCCACCATCACCGAGTTCGAGAGCGGGGCCCGGGTCACCCGCCACCCGTGGGAGAACATCCCCAACGGGTGGAAGGCGGCCTTCTACACCATCATCCCCATATTCCTGGTATGGGCCGCCTGGGAATTCGCCAAGCGGGTGAAGAACTGGGAGCGGGGAGGCCCCGACAACCGTCGTACCACCTTGACCAACGTGAGGACCCGCCTGGAGGATCTCCGGCGGGGCATGTACATGCGGACGCTGCTCCGGGAGCCCGGTGCCGGGGTCATGCACACCATGATCTACGTCGGGTTCATCGTCCTTCTGGGGGTCACCACCACCCTGGAGATCGACGAGCAGTTGCCCGATGGAGCTAAGTTCCTCCACGGTCGGGTGTATCAGGTGTACTCCGCGGTGGGCGACGTCGCCGGAGCGATCTTCCTGGTGGGGGTGCTGTGGGCCATCGGCCGTCGGTACGGACCTCGGCGGTTGCGGCCCTATCGCATTCGCATCAAGTCCCGGCCCGAGCACGCGGTGATCCTGGGCACATTCTTGGCCATCGGCATCACCGGATTCGGTACCGAGGTGTTCCGGATCGCCCACCACGGTGTGCCCGACTTCGAGAAGTGGTCGATCATCAGCTACCCGATCGCCACCCGGATGACAGGCCTGGAGGGCCTCGACCACTGGCACCAGTTCTGGTGGGTCGGCCACGTGATCACCTTCGTGGCCTTTCTGGTGCTGCTGCCCATCACCATGTTGCGCCACATGTTCACCTCCCCGCTGAACATGTACCTACGGGACCAGGACCGGCCCAAGGGGGCCATGAAGCCGATGCCCAACCTGATGGAGACCGATCTGGAATCGTTCGGCGCGGCCACGGTGGAGGATTTCACCTGGAAGCAGCTTCTCGATACCGATGCCTGCACGATGTGCGGTCGATGCACTTCGGTGTGCCCGGCCCACGCCACCGGCAAGCCGCTCGACCCCCGGGAGATAGTGCTCAAGACCGGAGAGGTCATGGCCGCCACCGGCGATCCGGTGGTCGGCCCGCCGCTGGGCACCGTGCCCGAGATCAAGGTGAAGGCCGACTCGCTGTTCGAGCGAATCACCGGTGAGGAGATCTGGGCGTGTACCTCCTGCAAGGCCTGCGACGAGATCTGCCCGGTGAACATCGAGATTCTGGACAAGATCCTCGATATGCGGCGCTACCTGTCGTTGATGGAGTCGGACTTTCCCTCCGAACTGGGCCAGGCCTACCGGTCGATGGAGAACTCCGGGAACCCGTGGGGGATGTCCCAGGGCGACCGGGGGGCGTGGGTCGAGGAGTTCGAGGGCATCGCCGTGCTGGACGGGGGCGATCCGCTGGAGTCGGAGTACCTGTACTGGGTGGGATGCGCGGGCTCGTTCGACGACAAGAACCGCAAGGTCACCCGGGCGGTGGCCAAGTTGTTGCAGCGGGCCGGGGTGAGCTTCTCCATTCTGGGGCCGGCCGAGAACTGCACCGGCGATCCGGCCCGGCGGTCGGGCAACGAGTACATCTTCCAGATGCTGGCCATGCAGAACATCGAGACCCTCGACCGGATGGGGGTTCGCAAGATCGTCACCCAGTGCCCCCACTGCTTCAACACGTTGGCCAACGAATACCCCCAGCTCGGTGGTCATTACGAGGTTGTCCATCACACCCAGTTCCTGGAGGCGTTGATCGACGACGGCCGTCTCGACATGACCGGAGCCCGTCTGGACGAGCGGGTGGTGTACCACGACTCCTGCTACCTGGGCCGCCACAACGATGTCTATCTGGCTCCCCGAAGAGTGGTCGGATCGCTGGGTGGTGTCGAGGTGGTGGAGGCCCAGCGCAACGGCACCAAGGGCATGTGCTGCGGAGCGGGCGGGGCTCGCATGTGGATGGAGGAGACCATCGGCAAGCAGGTAAACGTGGAGCGATCCCAGGAGCTGCTGGCCACCGGTGCCGACCGGATCGCCACCGCTTGTCCGTTCTGCTACATCATGATCGACGATGGCGTCAACGCCGAGGGGGCCGGCGAGGGTGTGGTGGTTGGCGATATCTCCATGCATCTGCTGGAGGCATTGGAGAACCGCGACGCCGCCGAGGAAGCCGCCCGTCGGACCGATCTGCTCACCGTGCGCACCCGAGCCCCCGAAGCCGTTGCCACCGCGGTGGCCGAGCCCCGAACCACGGCAACCGTCGCACCCCCGTCCGAAGCCGAGGCCGTTGCCCAGACCCAGCCCGAACCCCGGGCCGAGGCCATTGCCACCGCGGTGGCCGAGCCCCGGGGCGAAGCTTCACCCGCCGGGGGCGGGACGATGGTCGCCGATGCATCACCTGAACCCGAGCCGAAAACCCCCGAGCCGACGACAGCTCCCACCCCTCCCGAAAAGTCAACGGCGGAACCGACCCGCCCGCCGGACGACTTCACCCGCATCAAGGGCACCGACCCGGCCCTGGCCCGAGCCCTGCCCGATCACGGGATCGCCACCTACGAGGATCTGGCCGCCCTGGACGCCGCCGCGGTGCGCGACCTTGAAGCGGCTCTGGAGATCCCCGGCCGGATCAGCAAATGGAAATGGCCCGCCCAGGCCGCCGCCCTGATCGCCGAACGCGACGACGCCGACTGACCGGTACCCTCGGAGCACCAAGAGTCGGATCTTCGACCGTTCCGATCTTCTTGGAGCACCAAGAGTCGGATCTTCGACCGTTGAAAGAAAAGTGGAAACTGCCCTTGACCAGGGTGAACGGCTGAGCCGTTCTACCAGTTCTCCCAGTAGCGGGAGGGGACGGGGCCGGTCTGGTTCTGGTACTTGGAGCCGGTCTCGGGGGAGCCGTAGGGATGGTCGGCGGGGGTGGTCATGCGGATGAAGGAGATCTGGCCGATCTTCATTCCGGCGTACAAGGTGATGGGCAGAGTAGCCACGTTGGACAGCTCCAGAGTGAGCCGGCCGTTCCATCCGGCATCCACGAATCCGGCGGTGGAGTGGATCAGGAGCCCGAGGCGACCCAGCGAGGATTTGCCCTCCAGTCGGGCCACCAGGTTGTTGGGTACCCGCACCCTCTCGAGGGTGGAGCCCAGCACGAACTCGCCGGGATGGAGGATGAAAACGCCGTTGGACTCGATCTCCACCGGCTCGGTGAGGGCGTCCATGTTCTTCCTGACGTCTATGTACCCCTCGGTGTGGTTGCGAAACACCCGGAAGTGGCGGTCGATGCGCAGATCCACCGATGACGGCTGAATTGCGCCATCGCCCAGTGGGTCGATCTCTATGCGACCCGACTCCAGTTCCTCCCGGAGGGTTCGGTCGGAGAGGATCACGCGGCCGGGGCGAAGAAGTTGCGCACCAACGGCTCGTAGTGCTCCAGGGGGGGCGTGGGATAGGCCGGATCGAAGGCGGGCATGTCGTACTCGGCACAGAACTCGGCGCAACGGTCGTAGTGGGGGTGACCGACATAGGCGTCGCGGCTGTTGCGGTCCAGGCCCAAGTGGTGCCAGAAGTAGTACCCCTGGAACACGCCGTGCATCTGCACCATCCATAGATTGGCCTCGGACACGAACGGCTTCAGGATGGCCGCAGCCAGATCGGGGTGGTTCCTGGGAGTCAGCAGATCGCCGATGTCATGGACCAGCGCGCACACCAGATACTCGTCGTCCCGGCCGGCCTTCTCGGCCCGGTGAGCCGTCTGGAGACTGTGGACCAGCCGGTCGACCGCGAAGCCCTGGGGCCCGGCGGCCAGATCCCGCAGCTCGGCCAGCACCCGGTCGGCCAAACCCCGGGCCAGATGGTCGTGAGCAGGCCGGGTTGCCGCCCAATCCTGCGCGGTGGACTCGTCCATCCGGGTGAAGGTGGCTTGGGTCGGTGCAGCCATGATCGACAGCCTATGCCTTGAGAACTCGTCCAGCCGTTTCCTGGAGCCCGAGTCGGTGCGAGTCGGTGCAGCCGTGAACAACCGCTCGGGTCGTCGGTGGCAGTGTCACCCTGCCCGGTAGTATTCAACGGTATGAGCATTAATCAAACTCGTGGGTTCCTGTACAAGTTGGCTCGGCTGCTGGGTGATGTCAACGCCGCCAAGAAGGGCAAGATGGGCAAACGCATTGCCCGCCGGGCGATGGGCAAGGCAACCGGCCGGGGCATGGGCAGAATGTTCCGTTAGGTCGGGAGCGCGACCCGATCCGATGCGAGCGGTCGTCTTTGACAACGGCCGGGTGATGGTCGGCGAGGTGGGTGCCCCGGAACCAGGTCACCAGCAGCTTCTGGTCGGAGTCCGAGCTGCGGGACTCAACGGTGCCGACATGACCCAGGCCGCCGGCGGCTACCCACCTCCACCCGGTGCCCCGCTTACGGGCGGGTTGGAAATGGCCGGAGAGGTGGTGGCTGCCGGTCCCGGATGTCGGCGGTTCTCGGTGGGCGACCGGGTCATGGCCGTGGTTCAGGGTGGTGGGCAGGCCGAGCTGTGCGTGGTGGACGAGCCGCTGGCCATGCCGGTACCCGAATCCATGGATTGGGAGAGCGCCGGGGGGTTTCCCGAGGTGTTCGCCACCGCCCACGATGCGCTGTTCACCCAGGCCGCCCTGGCCATGGGGGAGCGGGTGTGCATCCATGGTGCCGCCGGAGGGGTGGGATCGGCCGCAGTGCAGCTAGCCGTTGCCGCCGGCGCCCGGGTCACCGCCACCGTCCGCAACCCCGACTCCCGGGTAGCGGTGGCCGAACTGGGGGCCGAGGCCATCGACCCCGGCAACCTGGTCGAAGCCGGGCCGTTCGATGTGATCCTGGAGTTGGTGGGCTCCCCCAACTGGCCGGCCAATCTCAAAGCGCTGGCAGTGGAGGGCCGGATCGTCATCATCGGCGTGAGGGCAGGGGCCGAGGTGGCGTTCAACCTCCTGTCGCTCATGGTCAAGCGGGGACGGCTGTCGGCGTCCACCTTGCGGCCCCGTCCTCTGGAGCAGCGGGCCGCGGTCGCTCGGCGGGTGGAGCGCCATGTGCTCCCGCTGGTCGAATCGGACCGGGCCCGGGTTCCGCTGGCCCGGGTTTTTCCGCTGGCCGAGGCGGCCGCCGCCTACGACTGGTTCGCCACTCCCGGCAAGTTCGGCAAGGTGGTGCTGGTCCCCTGATCATCGGCGGGACCAGGCTGATGAGCTATTTCAGTATATATTAGTATATTGAGTATATTAGTATATTAAGTTGCATCATTCACTTTGCAGGGTTAGTGTGGGGTGATGGAGGCGATCACACTGTCGGACCTGTGGCCGATCATTGTCGCGATCCTGGGTCCGATGTTCCTGTTCGCCGCCGCGTCCATGAGGTACCAGCACCTCGACAGCACAAAAATTCGCGAGCTGGTCCACAAGTCCAGCCAGGAGAACCGCGAGCTGGTCCACAAGTCCAGCCAGGAGAACCGCGAGCTGGTCCACAAGTCCAGCCAGGAGAACCGCGAGCTGATCGAGCAGTCCAGACGGAAGAACCGTGAGTTGATCGAACAGTCGATCAGGGAGAACCGTGAGTTGGTCGAGCAGTCCAGCCAGGAGAACCGTGAGTTGGTCAAGCAGGCCAACAGGGAGAACCATGAGTTGGTCGAGCAGTCCAGACGGGAGAACCGTGAGTTGGTCGAGCAGGCCAACAGGGAGAATCGCGAGCTGGTCAGGGCTAGTCATGCGGAGCTCATCAGCAGTCTGGGGGATGTCCGGGAGCGGCTGGCCCGTATGGAGGGCTACTTGACGATCTCCCCCTCGCAGGGGACGGGGAACGGCGGCGGAGCGGCCGAGGCTGCCTGAGCCGGCGAGGCGGAGCGGCCGTATCTCGATGGCGGCTCGCCGGATATCTCCGAAACGGTGGGCGATCGCGGTGGAGGTTTGACTACGGTGTTGAGTGCCTGCGGGTGTAGTTCAGTGGTAGAACCCCAGCTTCCCAAGCTGATGACGCGAGTTCGATTCTCGTCACCCGCTCCACGATGCAGAGCGAACCCGGCCATATCTATCTCGGCACCGTGGCCATCGAGCCCAACCGCTGGGGCCTGGCCGAACCGGGTGGGCACCCCCTGGTGCGGGTGTCCGAGTGGCTGCCGATGATCGAGCAGGCGGGGTTCGACGGTCTGGAACTCTGGGAACGCCACGCCCGATCGGTCCCCGACGAGGAACTCGAGGCGCTTGTGACCTCCGACCTGCCGATCAGGATCCTCGGTTGTTATGACAGTTGGGACGACCCCGACGACTCCGCCCGGGCCGAGACCGCCGCGTGGATCGAGCGGGTGGGAGCCCGGGGGGTCAAGTTCAACGTGGGTAGCGACCCCGACTGCATCGGCGACTACACCGAACGGCTCCGGCGGTTCGAGGAGATGGTTCCCGCCGGTGTCCGGTTGCTGTGCGAGTGCCACTTCGGGACGGTGGCCGAGGACCCGGCATTGGCCCGGGCCATGTTCGACACCGTTGCCGGCACCGATCGGCTGGGGGCCATCGTCCACCTCCACCCCATGATTCGGGACGAGTGGTCGGGGCCGCTCGGCGAACTCGGCCCCCGGGTGCGCCATGTGCATGTCCAATTGGCCGAGGTTCCCCCGACCACCGGGGTGGCGGAGCTGAGCGAGATGCTGCGGCCCGACGTCGAGGCGATTCGCGCCGTTTGCCCCGAGACAACCTGGACCATTGAGTTCTCCCATGGCCTGTGGGGATTCGGTCGGGATGACGCCGCCGACGACCACCCTGCCTACATTCTCGAATCCGCCCGTCGAGATCTGGAGGCCCTCCGGGCGGCGCTCTGATTCGATGCTGGTCATCGGGGCCATGCGTTTGCCGCCCCGGTGCTCACCGCCCTTCCAAGGTGCTTACATTGAGGGATGAGCGAACAACCGACCGAAGCTGGATCCGACAATGCCGAGGGCGCCGACACGCCCCCCGACGACACCACCTCCAAGGTGGTCTCCGGGCAGGCGTGGGACGAGTTCTGCGATGCCCTGAAGGAAGCCGGAAGGTTGGTGCAGGAACGGTCCACCTGCGACTTGGACCGGATCGAGGGTTACCGATTCCTCTGTCGTCTGCTCCGGGCCGGGTTGTACAGCGGCTTCGAGACCGGCAACGGGCGCTTCCCGGTCATCACCGCCATGCCCGATCAGGTGAAGATCGGCTCCGACAACCCCGATGCGCAGTACATGTCGGGCATGGTGGACGGGCGGCTCCACTACCGCATCTTCGGCAATCGGGGCACGGTCCACTACCTCTCTTTCTCTGCTTTCACCGGCAACTACGGCACCGGCCAGGACCGTCTGGGGCGGGCCGGGTTCATCCACGGCCACGACCTGATCCTGGACGGCGATGGCAACTACGAGATCCATGTCGGCCCCACCCGGAGAGGCGATGTGTGGCTGGAGACCACGCCCGAACCCGTCCTCGTCGCCGTCCGGCAGTTCTTCTTGGATCGGGATGGGGAGACGCTCGCCACGGTGAACATCGAGTGCCTGGACCACGACGAGCTGCCGTCCCCGCTGTCGGCCAATAGGGTGGCCAACGCCCTGAGGTCCTCGGTCGCCTCGGTATCGGGTACGGCGACGACCTTCTCCGGCTGGGTGGACGACCTCGGGACTCACGCCCGCAACCAGCTCACCCTTAACGTCAAGCCCAAGCAGGGGGCGTGGGGCGACCCGAACCAGATCTTCCGCCATGGGGCCTACGACCTGGCCGAGAACGAAGCCCTGCTCATCGAGTTCACCCCGCCGGAGTGCTTCTACTGGAACTTCCAGGTGGACAACCGCTGGATGGAGAGCCTCGACTATCGCCGGCTTCCGGTCACCGTCAACAAGCACACCGCTCGTTACGAACCGGACGGGTCGGTGCGCATCGTGGTGGCCCACACCGACCCCGGGTTCGGCAACTGGATGTACACCGACGGCCATCACTTCGGTGCCATAGGACTGCGCTGGAACCAAGCCGTCGCCGATGTCGAACCCGAGGTGAGCCTGATCTCTTTGAACCCGGACCGAGGCCCCCGGTAGGGGTGGTCGGGGGTTTGTAGCAGTCCCGCCCCGTTGTTCCCGATGCTCCCGTCGCCCCGTCGTCGTCGGTGCCCCTGGTAGTGGTGCCCCTGTCGTCGGTGCCCCTGTCGGCCGCTGACAGCGGAGTCTCAGGCCATGAGGGCTTGCACCTCGGCCACCCTGTGCTGCACCTCGTCGGGGGTCGGGGCTTCCAGGTTCAGCCGTAGGAGGGGTTCGGTGTTGGAGGGGCGCAGGTTGAACCACCAGTCGCCCAGATTCACGGTAAGCCCGTCGAGGCGGTCCTGGATGGCATCGGGATAGGCGGCGGCCACCGCGGCAGCCACCCGCTGGATCACCCCGGCGGCGTCGTCCACCACGGTATTGAGTTCGCCCGAGGCGGCGTAGCGGTCCAGGCTCGCCACCAGGTCGGACAAACCGGTCGGGTGGAGGCCGAGGGCCTCCAGCACCACCAGGGCCGCGATCATCCCGCTGTCGGCCCGATAGTTGTCCCGGAAGTAGTAGTGGCCCGAATGCTCGCCCCCGAACACCGCCCCGGTCTCGGCCATGGCCTGCTTTATGAAGGAATGGCCCACCCGGGTCCGCACCGCGGTGCCACCCCCCTCGGCGATCACCTCGGGCACGGTTCGGGAGCAGATCAGGTTGTGGATCACCACCGCGCCGGGATCGCGCTCCAGGATCGATCGAGCGATGATGGCGGTGGTCAACGACCCCGATACCGGTCGGGCGTTCTCGTCCACCAGGAACATGCGGTCGGCGTCGCCGTCGAAGGCCATCCCGACGTCGGCCCCGGTGGCCAGCACCCGGCGGCAAAGGTCCTGCTGGTTCTCGGGCTGGAGGGGATCGGCGGGATGGTTGGGGAAGGTGCCGTCCAGCTCGGGATAGAGGTGGTCCAGTACGAAGGGCAAACCGTCGAACACCGCGGGCACCACCAGGCCACCCATGCCGTTGGCGGTATCGGCCACCACCCGCAGCGGTACCAGCGCGTCCGGGTTCACGAACGAGCGCACATGGGTGACGTAGCCGTCCAGCACGTCGCGGGTGGTGCGAGTGCCCCTTGACGCCGCCGGATCGGGGCCGGCCATGGCCATCGCCTTGATGGCCCTCAGTCCGGTGTCGGCGCTGATCGGTGCGGCCCCGGGGCCGCACATCTTGATGCCGTTGTAGCCCGCGGGGTTGTGGGAGGCGGTGAACACCCCACCGGGTAGGCCGAGGCTTCCCGAGGCGTAATAGAGCATGTCGGTGGCGCACAGCCCCACGTCCACCACATCGAGGCCATGATCCATCACCCCCTCGCCGAAGGCGGCGGCCAGCTCCTCCCCCTCGGGCCTCATGTCCCGCCCGACCAGCACCGCCGAAACTCCCGATGCCGCCATGAACCGGGCGAAGGCCCCGCCGATGGCCCGAGCCCCCTCGGCGTCGAGCTGGTCACCGACGGTGCCCCGCACGTCGTAGGCCTTGAAGATGGCGTCGTAGTCGGTGGTCATGCCGTGAGGGTGGTGTCGTGGTCGGTGGTCATGCCGTGAGGGTGGTGTCGTGGTCGGTGGTCATGTTGCCCGCTGGGGGTCTTGCTGGTTTCTTCTACTTCTTCAAGTTCTGTTTCATCTCGTCGAGCTGCATCAGTATGGGGTATCCGCTGATGCTGATGGCGTTGCCGTGGCCGACGGTGTGGACGTCGAACACCGACTGGAGGGCCGAGTAGTAGCCCTGGACGTCGAGGGTCTGGTTCACCGCCCGCTTGGCCTGGGCCAGCCCGAAAGCGTTGTTGGCGGCGATCTGCTCGGCCAGTTCGTGAGTGCGGTTCCACAGCTCCTCCGGGGATACCACCTCCCGAGCCAGACCGATCTGAACAGCCTCCTCGGACCCGAGGGTGCGCTGGGTGAACAGCAGGTCCTTGGCCCGGCGAGCACCCAGTTCCCAGGTGTGGCCGTGGTACTCGACCCCACCGATGGCCATAAGCACCACCGGGTCGGAGAACTCCACGTCGTCGGCCACCACCAGCAGGTCGAGCGGCCAGATCAGGTTGAGGGCCCCGGCGATGGCCTTGCCCTGGATGGCACCGATGGTGGGTTTGGGAATGTTGCGCCAGTGCCAGGAGTACCCCAGGTACTTGCGAGCCTCCCACCGGTAGATCTTGTTCAGATGCCAGCGGCCGTCGGGCTCGCTCAGGGAAACCGCATCGGGGTCCGGGTCGCCGCCACCCAGGTCGTGACCGGCGGAGAAATGCCGGCCCCGGGCCCGCAGCACTATCACCTTCACGTCGTCGTCGTACTCGGCGGCGACGAAGCGGTTGTGCAACTCGTCCAGCATCCGCTCGTTCTGGGCGTTGGCCTTCTCGGGTCGGGCCAGGGTGATGGTGGCCACCGCGTCGGCCACCTCGTACTCGATGTACTTGAACTCGTCGATGTTCTTGAACTCATCCATATCGCCTCAGAGCATAAACCGCGGGGCAGCCGGGGAAGCCTCGGAGCATGAACCGCGGGGCAGCCGGGGAAGCCTCGGAGCATGAACCGCGGGGCAGCCGGGGAAGCCTCGGAGCATGAACCGCGGGGCAGCCGGGAGACCGCGGGGCATAAACCGCGGGGCAGAAGGGAGACCGCGGGCAGGGAGGGTTCTCCTGCTAAGCGGTCACGCCTTGGTGAGGGCGGCGGCTTCCAGGACGGCCAGGGTTCGTTCGGCTATGGGCCCCCAATCGAACAGCGGGCGGCGGTCGGCCAGGGCCCGGCGGGAGTGGTCGAGGTCCTCGGGGGTGAGGCCGTCGATGCATCGGGTGAGGTCCTCGACGGTGGTGCCGTAACGGATATCGGCACCGGCGAACGTCTCGTCGAAGAAATCCCAGTTGCTGGTGATGGCGGGCACGCCCGCTCCCAGGCAATCGAACGCGGTGCCGGTGGTGAGCATGCCGGAGGGAGCGAACGGGAGGATCAACCCGTCGTAGGCCTTCATCCGCCTCAGGTACCTGGTGGTGTCGAGATGGCCGTGCTCGGCAATTATCCGGGGGTCGTCGGGCACCGCCACCGACCCGTCCACTCTCACGACCAACTGGATGTCGTCCCGGCCGCAGGCGGCCACCGCGTCCACGACCAGTTGAAGATGCTTCTCCGCTCGGGGAGTGCCGACGACGGCCAGGCGGATCTCGCAGGACGGCCAGCCCTCGGCCAGTTCCACGTTTTCTCGGCTGGTGCCGGCCACCGCCTCGTACTCGTGACCCCAGTGGCCGTGGGCGATTACGTGGTGCTGGGTGCGGGGGCCGTAGTCGTAGGCGGCCAGAGCCACGTCGCGACCCACCAAGCTGTGGTGGATCACCGCGTCGGCGGCATCGGCCCACAACTGGTAGCTGGCGGCCGCGTCGTCGGTCTTGAAGAAGTGCGGCAGCAGATTGTGCTGGGTCCACACGATGGCGGTGCCGGTGGCCCTCACCTGCTCCAGCACCTCCGCGGTGCGACCGGGATGGACACCGCTCCACCATTCGGGCCACGCCATGTGCAGGACGTCGACGTCTCGCAATCCCCTGACCAGATTTTCGTCGGGGAAACCGATACCGGTGGTCACCACCCGGTTGGCCAGCGAACCATAGAGGGATCGGTCGTAGAGGTGTCCGTGGATCGTGCTGGCCACCCGCAGTCGGGGAGTAACCCTCCAGGTGAAGTCCACGGTTGCCGACGGCTCGAGTTCGGCCTGATGCACCAGGGGCAGCTCGCCCCAGAAGCTGCGCCACTCGGTGATCCCCCCGGTGTCGATGGCCTGGATTCGTCCGGTGTGGATTTCGACGTCCAAGGGCCGCCCGGCGGGTTCGGCCACCGTGAGGGTGAGCGGACCGGGGAGTTCGTCGGGATCGTCGAAGCAAAGCTGCTCGGAGACCACCAGCGAGCGACCCTCCACCCGGTAGGTCGCGCTCCGGCGACCCTCCACCACCGGCTCGCTGGTGCCGGCCGGTGCCCACCCGTTGTGGACCATGGTGACTGCTCCGGGGGTGTGCTCCACCGAGGTGGGCAGGCCGGCGGGGATGAGCGGCGGGTTGCCGGAACCGCTCATGTCGTTCCGGCCCCTGGGGGTGATCACCGGCAGCATGACCGGGGGGCCGGAGGTGGGCTGCTCGAACAGGCCGGGGCACCGGGGTGAGGGGGCGTAGTCGGAGGAGAATCCGAAAACGGTGGGCAGGGCGAACGACAGCGACTTGGAGCGGTACGACCAGACCGTGGCCGGCCGGGACGGGTCGAACCGGACGAAGCGCTCGGCTCGGAGGTAGGCATCGGTGGGGGGTGCCCCGGTAACAGCGGGCCGCCGCCGCAGCTCGAGGGCCGCCAGCAGGAGCTTGCCGTAGACGTCCAGGGTCATCTGAAGTCGGCGGGCCGGACCCCGGTAGAACATCGTGGCTCGGTGCTGATGGGCCCCGATCACCCCGTGGGTAAACCACGCCAACAGGTCACCGAGGGTGGCATCGGCTCGAGTCAACCAGAGGTCCTGGGGAGCGTCGAGATCGTGCCCGACCGCAGTGGCCGCCAGCTCGATGGTGATGGCCATGCCCAGAGCACCGATGGACCGCCCCCAGGTGATGGCTCCGCCCGGCTGGGCCACTGCATCGAGGTCGGCCAGTACCCGCGACAGGCCGTCGGACCATGCCGGACCGAGTTCGTCGCCCAAGGGTTCGGCGAACAAGTACATGTCGGGGGTGTAGACGTCGTAGTGAACCCATTCGCCCATACCGTCGTTGATCCAACCGGTGGGGGAGGAGAACATCGACCGCACCCGATCCAACAACCCGGACGACTCCGGCCCCCCGGCATCGCCCCGCAGCTTGGACAAGGCCCGAAGACATCGGGCGGCCACCACTGCGAAGTTGGGGGGGATGGCGGTGGTGTCGTCCAGGCGGGAGAGAATCTCGGGTGAATGCACGGCATCGACCACGGTGTCCCGCAGTTCGGCGGGCAGCGCCTCCAGGCCACCGATGCGCAGGACGGTCTCGCCGACGCGGTAGCCGGCGAAGCCCTCCACCGCAGCAGGATCGAGCGAGGCTATGAGCGGCGGGATCCGATCCCGGAGGTCGAGACCTTCCAAATGCTCCACCCCGCAGTCGATGAGCAGCCCCAGCACGTACAAAAGATCGGCGGTGGTGTCGTCCAGTACGGCGTGACCCGCGAACAGACGGGGCAGTGCCAGGCCGGGAGCCGCCGACTGCTCGAACTCGCCCAGCTTCGTCTCCACCCCGGCGACCAAACGATCGGCCAGGGCCCCGGCGGTGGGGGTTTTGGCCAGGGGAGGTTCGGGCAGACGAAAGTCGAGGCTCATACCATGACCCCGGCGGTGTTTGTTTGGTGCGTGTCCCGGTTCATGCCATGGTGGCCAGTCGGTCCCGGTGCCGGGGGCATCGGCTCTCCGTCATGTCGGTCCTGGTTCATGCCATGGTGGCCAGTCGGTCCCGGGTGACCTCGTTGAGCGCTGGCGCTCCTGCCGACCACCGGCCGATCTCCTCGATCACGTAGTCGGCCAGGCGAGCCAGCTCGGTGCCCTGGCTGCCGGCCAGGTGGGGACTGATCCACACGTTGGGCAGTCCCAGCAGCGGACTGCCGGCCGGCAACGGCTCGGGATCGGTCACGTCCAAAACGGCCTGGAGCCGTCCCGCCGTCAGATGGGGCATAAGCGCCTCGTGGTCGATAAGCGGGCCTCGGGCGGTGTTGATTATCGTGGCCCCGTCGGGCAGGGCCGCCAGTTGGGACGGGCCGATCATGTGCCGCGTCTCGGGCCGGTCGGGGGCGTGGATGGACAGCACGTCGGCACCGGCACACAGGTCATCCAGTTCCAGCTTGGTCATTCCCAGCGAGGCGGCCTCCTCATGGGTCACGTAGGGGTCGTACAGCGTTGCCGTCAGGTGGGGGAAGGGGCGCAATAGTTCGATCACCCGGCGCCCCACCAGCGACGCTCCGACGATGCCGATGGTCCGACCGTGGTTGCCCCAGCGCCGGTCGCCCATGGACGACATGACCGAGTAGTCCACCGGACCACGGCGCCACAGCACCCCCTTGTTGGCAAACAGGATGGCGGCCAGGGTGAACTCGGCCACCGGCTCGGCGTTGGCGTTGGCTCCGCTGGTGACTCTGATGTCCCGATCCCAGATCGCGTCGGTCAAAATCGTCCTGACTGTTCCCGCGGCATGGGCGAACAGGCCGAGCCGGGGGGCCCGATCCAGCATGGCGGCATCCAGCGGCGGGCATCCCCAGTGGCCGACGATCACCTCGGCCTCGGCCAGCACCGCATCGGTTTCGTTCTCCCAGGCTCCGACGGGCTCGGCGTTCAACAGCGTTCCCAACTCCCCCAGACGATCCCGCTCGGCCTGGTCGAACAGCTCCAGGCCGGGCCAATGAGCAATGACGATGCTGGGCCGGGCCCTGGTCATTCGTGCAGTCTGGCAACTGGATCACCAGCAGGCCATTTCCTTATTGCGGTGCTGAGCTGGTCGGGGCTCCTCGAGTCGATGATTTCGGCCTACTGCCGGCCCACCCTCCCTTGTTGCACTGCGCTTCCGGGGATTCCTCAAGCCGCTCCTACGCCGCTAAGAAGGCCGCTCTAGCCCTTGTTGCACTGCGCTTCCGGGGATTCCTCAGCCGCTCCTACGCCGCTAAGAAGGCCGCTCTAGCCCTTGTTGCACTGCGCTTCCGGGGATTCCTCAAGCTACGGTTTGGGCTGTTTCGTGGGTGCAGTCACCCCATGGTGGCAACGAACAACCAACGAAGAACAACCGAAAAAGAACAATCAACAAGGGGGCAGGCAATGGCTGATCTGGTCAACTACGAGGGGAAGCGGGTGTTGGTGGTGGGCGGTGCCACCGGTATGGGGGCGGCCGCGGCCCGAAAGGCGGCCGCGCTGGGCGCGGAGACCGTCGTGCTGGACGTGGCCGAGGTGGCCTACGAATGCTCCCGGTCGATCAGGGTGGACCTGAGCAACCAGGCCAATGTGGACACCGCCCTGGAGGCCATCGAGGGGCCGGTGCATGCGGTGCTGGCCTGCGCGGGGGTGGCCGACGGCACCCCCAACCTGATGCTGATCAACTTCACGTCGCAGCGCCATCTGATCGAGGGGTTGATCAGGACGGGCAAGTTGGGACGAGGGGGCTCGGTGGCGTTCATCTCCTCGGCGGCCGGCATGGGCTGGATGGACAACCTCGACACGGTCAAGGACTTTTTGGCCACTCCCGACTGGGACACCGCGGCGGCGTGGATCGACGAGCACGAGGGTACCGACAACTACATGTTCAGCAAGCAGGTGATCAACGGTTACGTGGCCGGCCAGGCATTCCCCCTCCTGCAAAAGGGCATCCGCATCAACTCCATCATGCCCGGCCCCACCGACACCCCCCTGGCCCGGGCCAACGCCGACCTGTGGCTCGGATTCGGGGCCGGCTACCGGGAGGCCGCCGATGTGCCCACGTTGGTTCCCGAGCAGATGGGCGACACGCTTTTGTTCTTGAGCAGCGATGCGGCCAGCGGCATCAACGGGATCAACCTGCTGGTGGATCAGGGCCACACCAGTGCTTCGCTGGTGGATAGCTGGGACGACCCGTTCGTGAAGGTGATGGCCGGAATGATGGAGTTCGACCCGGCCATGTTCGGCGCGGATCAGTGAGCGGTGCGGGGGCGAGTTCGGTGCAGGGCCATGAGTGGTGCGGGGCCATGAGTGGCGCGGGGGCGAGTTCGGTGCAGGGCCATGAGTGGTGCGGGGCCATGAGTGGTGCGAGGAAATGACCGACTTGCCCGAGCTGCTGGAGCTGACCGAGGTCGAGGAGCGGCGATATCACGTGTTTCAGCCGGCGGAGTCGGCCGAGGGGCGCGACGTGGTGTTCAGCGGGCAGCTCATGGCCCAGATGATGATGGCGTCCGACCGGCAGGCCGACGGGACCAAGGACGTCCGCTCGGTCCACGCCATCTTCTCCCGGGCGGGCACCTATACCCGACCGATCGAGGTGGAGGTCGAATCCATGCAGGCGGGGCGCACCTGGGCCAGCGACACGGTGACCGCCACCCAGGGGGGGAAACTGCTGAGTCGGGCCCTGATTCTTATGAACACGGTGGACGACGATCTCATGCGCCACCAGCCCGCCATGCCCGACGTGCCCGCCGCCGACCGGTTGGATCCCGGTTTCGCGTTCGTCTTCCCCGGGGCCCGGTGGCATCCGGTTCCCGGAGAGCCGGAAATCGACGAGGTGCCGGTGGAGCGGGCCTGGCATCGCTACGAGCCGGGGGCGGGACCCCAGACAGCCAACCAGGCCATCATCGGCTGGGCCACCTGCGGCAGCATCATCGGGCTGGCCATGCGCCCCCATCGCGATACCGTCCGCATCGAGGATGCCCACCGCACCCTGTCCACCGGGGTGATCGCCCACACCGTCCACTTCCTCGACCGTCTCGACGTGTCCCAGTGGTTGCTGGTGCAGATCCGCGCCACCAAGGCCGCCAACGGCCGGGTCTACGGCCAGGGCGAGGTGTTCACCGCCGAGGGCCAACTGGTGGCGGTGTTCCACCAGGACTCCATGGCCAAGGCGGCTCCCACCGCCATGGACCCCACCCGCTCCATGTAACCCTGCTCCCACCGCCATGGACCCCACCCGCTCCATGTAACCCTGCTCCCACCGCCATGGACCCCACCCGCTCCATGTAACCCGGCTCCCACCGCCATGGACCCCACCCGCTCCATGTAACCCGGCTCCGGGTGATCCGACTCCCCCCGCCGGCCTGACGGAGGTTGCCCCCTGGAGGTTGCCCCTTGGAGGTTGCCCCCTCCCCCTCCCCCTCCCCGAGCTTGGTCGCTCAGGGTTGGTCGAGAATCCAACCCGGGGGTGGGTGACCGCGTCGGTGGGCGGCGAGATCGATGGTCGGATCGATGAGTCGGCGGGCGGGGCGGCCGTTGATGGACACCCAGGCGTCGGCACGGACCTCGACGTCGGGGATGCCGCGCCGGTGATGATGCTTGGCTATGAGGTGTGCAGTGGCGTGGATGAGGTCGGGGCGGGTGGCGGCGTGGTTGGCCTGCCAGTCGGTGAGAACGATTTGCGGATCGACGGTTCGGGTGTCTCCGGTGGCGGGGTCGGTGACGCGGTAGTCGACGTGGCCCGCCTTTTCGGTGAGCATCACCCGCCAGGCGAAGTAGTAACCCTCCTCGGTCCAGCGGACGTTGCCGTCCATGGCGTAGTGGCGTAGCGGCAGAGCCAGTTGTACCAACGCGAGGACCGCGAGTACGGCGATGACGGGCGGTTTGGTCACCGGCTTGGTCACTCCTCGGTCCCGGCGGGTTGATGGGTTCCCGGGGATGAACCGACGGGGCCAGGCGGGATCGAAGAATATGAGAGCGCTGACGATCATCACCCACGGGAATATCCCGATTTGGAACAGCGCGCCGGTGACAAGGTGGAACACCACGAGGACCGTGTAGGCGTACGGGCGGGTTCTTCGCCAAAGCAGCCAGGCGACGATGGTGCAGTCGAACGCAGCACCGCCCACGGCGGCCAGATGGGCCAGGAGGGGTTCGTCGAGAAGTGGGCCGATCATCGGCAGGTGGGTGCGATCGGCCAGCCACAACCTCATGGGCTGGGCCCGGAACAGCCAGTCGGGATTGAGCTTGGCCAGTCCGGCAAAGCAGTAGACGACGGCGAGCTGGGCCCTCAGGGCATACACGACCCCGGCAGCCACCTGCGGATGGGGGGAAACGCGACCGGTAGCGGCATCGATGGACCAGTGGTGGTGAACCGGCAGGAGAAGGAGAAGAACGCCGGTGAGGGTGATGAACCAGTAGTGGTTGAGATAGAGGGCAGCCTCGATCATCTCGGTGTAGGCGAACCCGATCAGGAACAGCGCGGTGGCGAGCCGGTGGCGATATCCGGCGGCGATGCATACCCCGAGGACGGCCAGGGCGGCGATATGGAGATGCATGAACGGTCCGGGGAGAGGCTGGACCCAGTCGAACCCGCGGTAGGTGAGGTGATTTTGGGGATCCAGATAGAGGGTGTCCACCCAACCCTTGGTCAGGAACCGGATCGAACCGTAGGCAACCAGGAATCCATAGCCGATGCGGAACACGGCAACGGAGTCCGCGGGTACCGGTAGGCCCGCTCGCTCACGGAGCTTGCCGAAACCACCGGACACGGCCCGCGAACGCCTCCGCTCACGGAGCTTGCCGACCAGGCTGGTTGTGGATCGTCCCCAACCACCGGACACGGCCCGCGAACGCCTCTGCTCACGGAGCTTGCCAACCAGGCTGGTTGTGGATGGTTCGGTCGGGGTTGGATCAGCTTCCGGTATCGCCGTCGGCATCGCTGAATCCGATGGTTACTCCGAGCCGGCTCACGACCTCGGTGGCCACCGTCACCTGGACGACCTTGATGGCGTCCCGGGCGGCCCGAACCGAGGCAGTCCGCTCGATCACTGCGGCCCGTATCGGGGGATCGATACCGACCACGGCTCGGCGGGCGGTTTCGAGCTGTTCGCGTAGCCGGTCGGTGAGATCATCCTCGAGCAGGGGACCCAGGCCCGATGTCGTTCCCGGATCCGACACTGTCCTCGGGCCCGATGTTGTCCCCGGGCCCGCCGTTGCCCCCGGGTCCGACACTGTGTCGTTGCCGATGAGCACAACCTTGAGTCCGTCGAGATGCGCGATCAGGTCGGCCACCGCCAGGTCGGCCGAGCCCTCGACGATGGCCTCCAGGTCCGGCTCCCGGCCCATCTCCCCGAGTGCGAGGCCGAGTTCGCGGTCGGTCATGGCTTCGAGCAGGAAGAGGGCATTGTTCACCGTCTTATCCAGGCCATCACCGTCGGCCGCGGTAAAAATCTTCTGGTAAGGGCCGCTCCCCTCGAAATCCATCGTCCAGTCGGCGAGGATCAAGGCGGTTTCGTCGGCGATCAAAGCGGTGATCCCGGTTAGGTATCGGCAACGCCGCTCGTCGCCGAGAGCCTCCAGCACGGCTTCGTCGTCGCCGGATCGGCCCAGAATGTACTCCACCGCTCCCAGGCCCCGTTGGTCGGCACCGATGCGGCGGCCCAGACGCTCGGCGTCGAGCTCGATGGTGGTGTCGGCAATGAGGGCTTCGATCTCGTCGCGGGCGATGGGCCAGTCGACGACTGCCCAGGAGCGCCGTTCCATGACCGGTCCCACCCACATGGGCTCGGTGTAGGACCAGACGGCGCGAGCATCGACCAACGCGCCCCGGGCGGCAACGAGATCGGACGGTGTCAAGGCGTCACAGAGCCCGGTGGTTGCCGCGGCCAGCTCGGCGGTCTCGGCCGCGAGCAGCTCGTAGGCGGGCACCATTGCATCATCGACCAGGTCGGCGAGCACGTCCCCCCGGGCGGGCGGGCCCCCGCCGCACCCCGCCGCAACCGTCGTGGCCACGACCAACGGGACGATCAGCGAGCGGTGGAGCATCTCGGAGAGCCTCATGTCAGAGAGCCTCGAGAAACGCCAGCAGCTCGGCTCGCCGGTCGGCGTCGAGGGTGCGAAACGCTTCGCGGGAGGCTCGAGCCTCACCGCCGTGCCACAGGATCGCCTCGGCGATCGTGCGGGCCCGCCCGTCGTGCAACAAGAAGCGGTGCCCGTTGACGTCGTCTATCAGGCCAAGACCCCACAGGGGCGGGGTTCGCCATTCGTTGCCGGTGGCGTCGAAGTCCGCCCTTCCGTCGGCGAGCCCCTCACCCATGTCGTGCAGCAACAGATCGGTGTAGGGGTGGATGGTCTGGTTGGCCAGGGTCGCGACGTCGGACGGCCCCGTTCGCATCGTCTGCGTATGGCACGAGGCACAGCCGATGTTCTCGAACAGCTCGGCACCCGCCCTCACCTCGTGGTTGTCGATGTCGCGCATCGCCGGCACCGACAAGGTCCGGTTGTAGAGCGTGACCGTCCCGAGGCGCTCGTCGCTCAGCTCCGGTCGGCCACCGTCGAGGGCGGCGGCGCAGGCGACCTGGATGGTGGTGCAGTTCTGGTCGGGGTGCAGGGAGGAGGTGATACCGATGTCGCCGAGGAACGCACCGGCGGCCTGCTGTTCCACGGAGGCAACGTTGGCCTTCCACCCAAAACGACCCAGCGCCTCGGTTCCGGTACGGGCGTCCCACACCGTGTTCGGCCGCCCCGATATGCCATCGCCGTCGCGGTCATCGGGATCGGCTCCGGCGCGAACGACGTCCTCGGGCACGGCTTCCAAAAGGCCCATGCCAATGACCTGCGGGGCCAGGCGGGGGCTCATCATGACGTCGGCGGACAAGGGGCCGAACGCCGGATCGTGGATCTCGTAGGTCGGGGACAACAGTTCGAAGGTGGTGCCATCGCCATAGTGGCCCTCGATGGTGTCATAGCCGACCACGAGGCGACCTTCGGCGGGCACGCCGATGATCGCACGATCCTGGAGCTGGCCTCCGTAGACCGGGTCGGGCAGGGGTGCTCCGGTCATGGGGTCCTCTCCGGGTATCGAAAGTCTGATCAACAGGCCGAGCCGAGTCTGAACCCCGGTCGGATCCGGCGGGGCACCCCGGCCGTCGTGGACATGACACGACGAGCAGGCCTGGGCGTTGAACGTCGGCCCCAACCCGTCCCGGGCATCGGTGGAAGCAGGGGCGGTGACCCAGTTCTGGGTGAAGAAGCTGTCGCCGCGTTCGAACAGTCGTCGCTCCTCGTTCGACAATCCCGGCGCGGGGAGACCGAAGGAGTTACGGGTTGCATCCTCCCGGGTCGTGTCGCCCCCGAGGCGAGCGTCGAGCCGAACCGCGCCGGACCCGCACGCCGCGGCAACGAGGGCAACCACGATGAGGGTGATCCGAAGAGAGTGGGACGGAGAACGGGACAATGGCTCGGCTCGGGCTGTCTCAGCTCACGTTTATGGTCACCCCAATGGCTTCGGCGGCGGAAACGATGGTGTCGGTCTGATTCTCCAGCGCTTCGATGCCTCTCAAGATCGACCTGCGGCCGGGGTCGTCGTCGGACACTCCATCGACGAGGTGCTGGTCGAACGGTGCCGGGATCGCCGCGACCGCGTCGAGGCTGGCCGCGACCTCGGTACGGAGCCGTTGAGCCAGTTCCGAGTCGGCGGCATCGACCAGATCCACGATCCCGGTTCCCGAGACGCCCCCGGGATAGTTGCCGCGGAGGACCATATCGATCCCCCGGGCATTGCCGATAATGTCCGCGGTCGTATTGTCGCTGAAGCACGAGTGCTCGTCCTCCTGGGACCGCTCGGAGTAGGCCACGTTCATGCGCTCGCCCGCAAGCTCGCCCCTGCTCAGCTCGCCGATCCCGGTCAGGATCAGCCGCAGCGCCTCGTCGGAATCCAGGGCCTCGAACTCGGCCCGGTAGTTGTCCTGGTTCGGGGCCCAGGCATCGACCAGCTCCGAGAGGTGCATCAACAGCAGGTCCGACGTCACCTCCAGGTATGTGGCTCGACGGGTAGCGTTCGCGGCGGTGGTGTAGTCGTCCGCGGGCCGTTGACCGGGGCCGTCGATGCTGAGGTCCTGGCCCCACAACAAGAACTCGATCGCGTGCCAACCGGTGGAGATGTTGGCCTCACCCCCTTGCTCGTTCAGCGAGACCAACAACTGGGCATTGATGGTCGGGAACTCGTCGGGGTTGTTGATGATTCCCGCCTCGGGAGCACCTTCGACATAGTCGATGTAGGCCTCGTCCAACGGCCAGGCGTTGATCAACCCCTCGGTACCGGTCTCCTCGTCGTCGATCGGCCCTCCATAGAACCGGAACGCCTCGGTCGGGCCGTAGTCGTCGCGCGCCTCCACCCATGCGGTCCTGGCAGTCGTGAGTGTCGCATCCGACGGATCGGCCAAGAACCTGTCGATGGCGGCGTCCATCGCCCTCGCCGATGCCAGACTCGCCCCGTACGATGCATGCACGCCGGCCGCATAGGTCTCTATCGCGTCCTCGATTGCGGCCTGGTCGGGCCCGTCATCCCCTGATCCGCACGATGTCGCCACCATCGCCACTGCAACCGTCAAGGCGGCAGCAATTCCTGCGACCCTGAATCTGCTGCTCGTCGCGGAGCGGGGTGTCCGCCGATTTGTCATGGTCATGGTCTTGTTCCCTTCGGACCTCGTGATTCCTGATGCTTGCGCGAGAGTTAAGATCACCTAACTTTTGCTGTCAAGTCAAACCAAAAAGTCGGGTTCCCGCCGGCGGAACTCGGTACGATGACCGGTGGAACTCGGTACGCCCGCCGATGGTCGGTAAGATGGCCGGTGATGGTTCTCTGGGTGACCGCAGCATTGATCGCGGGCATGATGGTGGTGGTGTGGGCGATCAGCGTGGTGGTTCGAGACGCCGGCATCGTGGACATCCTGTGGGGTTTCGGGTTCGTGATGGTGGCCTGGGTGAGTTGGCTGGTTACCGACGGGCATGAGGTGCGGGACGCGCTGCTGGTGGCCATGGCCACGGCATGGGGACTGCGCCTGGCCGTCCATCTGGCGGTACGCAACATCGGCAAGGGGGAGGACTTCCGTTACCGGGCCATGCGGCGGCGGGCCGGTGACCGATTCTGGATCACCAGCCTGGTGCGTGTCTTCGGGTTGCAGGGAGCGGTCATGTGGGTGGTGTCGCTTCCTCTTCAGCTCGGCATAGGGGAGACCGACCGGGGCTGGGCCGTGCTGTGGGTTGTGGGGGCGGTGGTGTTCCTGATCGGGTTCGGGTTCGAGGCCATCGGCGATTGGCAGCTCACCCGATTCAAGGCCGACCCCACCAATGCGGGCCGGGTATTGGAGCGGGGTCTGTGGCGCTACAGCCGCCACCCCAACTACTTCGGCGACGCCACCGCCTGGTGGGGCATGGGGCTGGTAGCCGCCTCCACACCCATCGGGATCGTGGGCCTGGTCGCCCCGGCACTCATCACGTGGCTCCTGATTCGGGTGTCCGGGGTGCCCATGCTGGAGCACAGCCTGAAGAAGAACCGCCCCGAATACGCTGCCTACATCCAGCGAACCAGTTCGTTCGTACCCCGCCGCCCCAAATCGCTCTAGACCGGAACCCAATCAAGTTGGCTGAGGTGGAGGTTGATATCCCGGTCGGTGGAATTGGGTACTCATCAGTCATAGATAAGCTCTAAATCAGTTTCTGCGTAACCGAGGTGGTTCATAAACAAGCGAGCGCGTTTCCAAATGTTCTTCATAGAAAGATGAACATCTATATAATACCCTGAAGTTCCGATCTCTTTCGCACTGTGAAGTTCGTTTTTATTGTGTGACACATAGGGATGCTTCCTGCCATGTAACTCCAACAGTTTGAGAAAAGCTACCTGGTCTCTTTCATAGAGCACTTCTGTAAGAGTGACTAAGCTTTTGGCATGTTTCTCGATGGTGTAGCTTGTTCCGAACAATACCATTGCTTTAGGTGGGCGGGTATGTTGAGGGGTGTTGCTTCTTCCCTTTACAGTTCCAGTAGGGGCTTGCTTACTGCGCACATTCTTAGGATGTGCTGGTTTGAGATCGGTTTGTGGTGGCATATTTTTGACAGGCCTTGCTGTCACTGGTTGGTCGTTTAGTACGTTGGCGATTTGTTGTCTAGTGGGACGTAAATCTATTTCTTGGTATACTCGTTTGATTACAATATCCAACAACTCCTCATCACCCTCCTTGACCATTTTGCCCCAGATATCCGGTATCTTTTGGCTAAGAATAGCTCGTTCGTGCTCAGCCTTAAGTACTTGCTTTGCT
This sequence comes from Acidimicrobiales bacterium, assembly GCA_965115985.1. Lineage (GTDB taxonomy): Bacteria > Actinomycetota > Acidimicrobiia > Acidimicrobiales > Bin134 > Poriferisocius. The sequence goes on along the minus strand of OZ220474.1, from coordinate 1,641,339 downwards.
TTAGAAATTGAGTCACCTCTCTCTAAGGATTGATTTCCCAGAAAAGTCTCCAGGTCGTCCGCTAACCTCTCGACAGGGTCGTCGCTAATGCTCAAGACAACGAATCGGCGTTCTTCGGGCTGGCCTCTCTCCAGGGGTAGATATAGCCACCACTCTATACCTGTGGTTAGAGCACAAATGTCCACACCCTCATGGAATGCATAGCCAAGCACCTGGCTCACATGCTCGCTCAGGTCGGCTCCCGGTGCCTTTGCTTCGATTATGGCAACCAACCCGCGAGACCCTTTGAGGGCGATATCAACCCTACCTCCGGCTCTCTTTTTACCAACGGAGTGCTCGTACAGAACCTGCTGGCCATAGGGGTTCCATCCCAAGCTTTGCAAGATCGGAGCAATGATCTTGAACTTGACCGCCTCTTCGTTAGGCAACGATGGCAAGGAACGAATGGCGTTCAGCACTTCCGACAAGGACATGGGCTGATATTACATTGGTTGCTGGGGTGGGGCAATTACCTCAGGCTGGTGGGTTCTCGAGGCTGGAGTATTCGTTGGCCACTTCGGGTTCGGGGGCTCTTAGGAGTAGTGAATCGATGCCGAAGGTGGGAGCGGCGTAGAGCGCGGCAAGGCAGGTCGTCAGGCCGTGGGCCACTTCGTCGGCTTGCATGATTCCGGTGCGAAAGCCCTGGCGCTGCCAGTGGGGGATGGCCGCCTCGAAGGCCTCGGGGGTGAAGGAGTCGGCAAATTCGGTGGGCATGGTGGGTCCGAGTATTACGGTGACGAACCGGCGGTTTCCGAGCATCTCGGTACGCCATCCGTCCATGGTGGCCTCCAGGGCTCGCTTGGAGGCCGCATAGGGTACCAACGAGTAGCGGGGTTGTTCCGAGGAGTCCGACGACACCGCGACCACCACCGCATCCTCGCCGAGGTGGGGCAGGGCGGTGCCGATGACCATGTTGGGACCGAACGTGTTGACCCCGAAGACCGTCTGCCATTCGTCCATCGTCAATTCGGCCATCGTGGCCATGGGCGACATGCCCGCGGTGTAGACGATGCCGTCGAGCCCCCCGAGCGTCTCTGCCGCCTGGCCGACTCCCCGCTCGATACTGGACGGATCCAGCACGTCGATGGTCACCACATGGCCACCTCCGGCCTCGGCCACCGCTTCTTCGAGCACGTCACGGCGGCGGGCGGAGAACACCACGTCGGCACCGTTGCGGAGGCATTCGATGGCGGTGGCCCGGCCCAGCCCCGATGAGGCCCCCACCACCAGAATCCTGCGCTCGACCAGTGCTTCCATGACCCCTCCTCAGGCTTCCCCGAACCTCAGCCCAGAACCTCGGTCAGCCAATCCTGCCACCGGGGGCCGTCCCGCTCGGCGGCCTCGGCCCCGTCGGTTCCGTACAGGTAGAGCCAGACCGAGCCCACCGTGTGCTCGCCGTAGGCCTCCACGGCCACGAAACCGGTTCCGGCTGCCGGCTGATCCAGCACCAGGGCGATCCGATGCGGGCCGGCGTCCACCACCGTGCCCGCCAGAGCAGGCGCACCGGTCGTTCGGGCCTCGATCCGTTGGCCGAGGCCCGGTGTCGGCGGGATGTCCAGCGCCGCGGTGAGCCCGGCCCAGATCTCATCGCGCGAGCCGGTGGCCATGGCCATGGGGAGCACCGATGCCGCGGTCCGGCCGGCGAAATGTTCCATGTGCAACCGGAGGTTCAGCAGGAACAGGCCCCAGCCTTCGACCATGCCGTCGTACTGGGCATCCCACTCCCCACCCTCGCCGAAACCGGTGTTGACCAGCTTCACCACGCATCGATTGTCGTCCCGGGGTTCCACCGTCCACTCGAACGCCAACCCACCGGTGCCCTCGCCGCCGTCGAAACACACTCGTCGGGGCGGCTCCCACACCGCGACCCGACCGGGAACCTGCATCTCCGGCCCCGGTCCGTACGAGGCCATGGCCGCTCCCCCGGCCTGCTCCTCCACCGTGTGGGGCACGTACCACGAGGAGATCCCCGGTCCGGTGGCCACCGCCCTCCACACCTCGGCCTCGGTTCCCGGAACCTCTACTTCCAGCTCGATGGAGCGGGGTTGTTCCGTCATGTCCCCGATTGTAGTGCCCAGGGTTTGCAGCCCCTGCGGGAGGAACTCCTTTGGGTGGGTTTGCAGTCCCTACAGGATCAGCTCCCCCGGGTGGGTTTGCAGTCCCTGCGGGAGGAGCTTCCCTGGGCGGTTGCACGCGGGCCACGCCTAGCGAGGCTTCGACGGTTAAGCAGCGGCGGAACCGGTCGAGCGGTCGGTATTATCGGTGGCTCCTCTGTGCATGAACCCACTTCTGCGCCATCGCTGTCGCCGGCCTCGCGGTCGGGCCTGCTGGTCGCACTGGGGAGCGAGCGGTTCGATCTGGTCGTGGTCGGAGGGGGGATCACCGGTGCAGGAGTAGCCCGCGACGGGGCCCGGCGAGGGCTGCGGGTGGCGCTGGTCGAGGGTGACGACTTCGCGGCCGGCACATCGTCGCGCTCCTCGAAGTTGATCCATGGCGGGCTGCGGTACCTGGCCATGGGCGAGATCGGCCTGGTTCGCGAGACCGCGCTCGAACGCCGGGCTGTGCATCGGATGGCCCCCCATCTGGCCGAGCCGTGCTGGATGGTAGTGCCGGCCGGCAGCCGGGCGGGGATGATGAGGTTCCGAGCCGGGATCGGCACTTACGAGAGGCTCGGAGCCGTGGACGACGACGACCGCCATCTCGTCTGGGAACGGGACGCACTGGCCGGGCACGAACCTCGGCTCCGACGGGACGAGTTTCCGTGGGCGTGCGCCTACCGGGAGTACATGACCGACGACGCCCGGTTGGTGCTGGCCGTCCTGCGCGACGCGGTGGCTGCGGGGGCGCAGGTGGCCGCTCGACTCCCGGTGGTGGGGGTGATCCGGGAGGGCGACCGTATCGACGGGGTGGTCACGGCGTGCGAGATTTCCGGTGATCGGGTGGAGATTCGCGCCGATGCCGTGGTCAACGCCACCGGGCCATGGGTGGAACGCCTGGCTGGTTTCGAGCGGGAAGCCGCGGTGAACCGCCTGCATCCCTCCAAGGGCATAGAGCGGGAAGCCGCGGTGAACCGCCTGCATCCCTCCAAGGGCATCCATGTAGTGGTGGAAGCGGCCCGGCTGCCGGTGAAAAATCTCGTGGTCATGGGTACTCCCGACAAGCGCACCATCTTCGCACTGCCTCGGGGCGACACCGTGGCCATCGGCACCACCGACACCAGCTACTACGGCGACCAACTCCTGTGGCCCGAGATCGAACCGGCCGACGTCGAGTACCTGTTGAACCCGATCGCGCACTATTTCGACGTCGAGCCCCTGGGTTTCGACGACGTGATGGCGGCATGGTCGGGGGTGCGCCCGCTGGTAGCCCAAAAGGGCAAAAAGGCCAGGGAGGTCTCCCGAAAGGACGAGGTCTGGGTGGGAGTCGGGGGCATGATCACCGTGGCGGGCGGCAAGCTCACCGGGTTTCGGGCCATGGCCATGAAGGTGCTCGATCTGGTGACCGAGCAACTGGGACGACGACTCGGGTCGACTCCGGGGCCCGATCCGGTTCCCGGCGGCAACCTGTGGTCGAACCTCGACGATTACGCGGCTTCGGTGACGGCCGCCACCGGGGTGGAGCGATCGATGGTCGATCGCCTGGTCCGGCTCTACGGCGATGAGACCGTTCGGGTGCTGGCCATGGGCTCGCAGCCCGTCGTTCCCGGTGGGCGGGTGGCCACGGGCGAGATCCAATGGGCCGTCGAGGTGGACGGTGCGCTCACCCTCGAGGACCTCGTCTATCGCCGGACCCGAGCCGCTTGGTACACCCCCGCCGAGCGTGAGGCGCTTCTTGCCCCGGCATCGGCGCGGATGGCCGAGCTGCTGGGGTGGGACGAAGCCCGTACCACCCAGGAGATCGAAGCGGTCGGAACCCGCTACGCATACGAGCTCCGATTCAAGGAGGACTCCCGATGACGCGCGGTGGATCTGGTCGGCCGACGAACCCCCATCGCGAGCTCCGATTCAAGGAGGACTCCCGATGACGCTGGTGAACGAACTCGCCGATCTGCTGGGAGACGATCTTCTACTGGATGACGGTGCCCGCCGAAGCCGAGCCCGCGACACCTGGGCCTGCTCCGAATTCGACCAGTGGCAGGGCAGGCTGGTTCCCCCGATGGCCGTGGCGGCACCATCGACCACCGAACTGGTGGCCGAGACCGTGCGACTGTGCCGGGCCCATGGCGCGCCGATGATCCCCCGAGGTGCCGGTTCGGGCTGCGTGGGCGGTGTTCTGGCCACGGACGACTCGGTGATCATCAGCACCGAGCGCCTCCGCGGGCTGCGGTGGCTGAACCCGATCGATGGCCTGGCGGCATTCGGGGCCGGCACGGTGGGGATCGATGCCGAGAACCGCGTCCAGAAGAGCGGCTTCACCATCGGGCACTGGCCTCAATCGATCGAGATCTCCTCGGTCGGGGGGTGGGTGGCCACCAGGGCATCGGGCCAGTACTCCACCGCCCACGGCAACATCGAGGACGTCGTCCACTCGGTGGAGGCGATCCTGCCCGATGGGTCGATCTATAGGTCGCGCGCCACCCCCCGGGCATCGGCCGGGCCCGATCTGCGTCATTTGCTGCTCGGTAGCGAGGGCACGCTCGGGATCATCACCGAGGTCGCCTTCTCGCTTCGGCTGCTCCCCGAGCCGGGGATCCGCCAGGCCTTCCATTTCGAGGACGTCGAGGCCGGCATCGACGCGATTCGCCGGGTGATGGTTGCCGGTTGGCGACCTCCGGTGGTGCGTCTCCACGACTCCGACGAGTCGCGCCACCACTTCCGCGACCACGTGCCGGAGGGCCGCTGCGTGGTCATCTTCTTGCACGAGGGACCGCCGGGGTACGCCGGGCTCGAGGCCGGTGCAGTGGCCGGGTTGTGCCGGGCCGGCGGGGGCGAACCCGCCGACCGCGGTGCCGTGGACCACTGGTTCGAGCACCGCAACACCGTGCCGAACTGGACCGATCTGTTCGAGCAGGGTCTGGTGGCCGACACCATCGAAGTGGCCACCGGCTGGGGTGGGCTCGCCCGGCTCCATGCGGCGGTCACCGGGGCGATCAGCCAAGTACCGACGGTGATCGCCGTCACCGCCCACTCCTCCCATGCCTACCGCTCCGGTGCCAACCTCTACTTCACGTTCGCTGCTCGGCCCTGCGATCCCCAGGAGCACAAAGCGGTCTACGACGCCTGCTGGGATGCGGCGATGCAGGCCGCCATCGACTGCGGTGCCGGCATCGCCCACCATCACGGCATCGGTCGGGTCCGCCGCCCCTGGATGGCCGACGAACTCGGTGACGCCGGTCTCGCCGTGCTGAGGGCGGTCAAAGCAGTCCTCGACCCCCAGAACCTCATGAACCCCGGTGTACTAATCCCCGACGAGGATGCGGGTCGTAACCGGGGGGACTCCGGTCGGGATGCGGGTTGTAACCGGGGGGACTCCGGTCAGGCTATGGTGCCGTCGGCTCGCAATTCGGCGATCTGATCGGGGCTGCGGCCGATCTCGACCAGTACCTGGTCGGTGTGCTGGCCCAGGGTGGGGGCCAGGCTGCGGGGTGACCACGGGGTGCCGTGGAAGTCCACCGGGGTGGCCAGCATGGTGGTGCCACCGGCTTCGTCGGGAACCTCCACCAGCGCTCCCGACGGGACGGTCTGGGGGTCGGACAGCAGGTCGTCGAGGGTATTCACCGGGGCCCAGAACATGTCGGGCTCGGTGGCGAATATCTCGGCCCATTCCTCCAGGGTGCGGGTGGCGAAGACCTCGTCCAGCGCGGCGATCAGCTCGACGGCGTTGACCGCTCGATCCCGGGCGGTGGCGAACCGCTGATCGTCGATCCACTCGGGGTGGCCCACCGCTCGGGCCAGCGGGGGCCAGTGGCGGTCGCCCTCGAGGCCGACCACCCAAAATCGTCTCCCGTCGCCCGCGGTGTAGTTGTTGATGGCCGGGTTGCCCATCGCCTCCCGGGTTCCCACCGCCATCGACAACCCCCACATCAGCAGAACGTTGATATCGAACCCGATGGTGTACATGCCCTCCCGGAACAGTGATGTGGACACCATCTGGCCCTCTCCGGTGCGTTCCCGGTGGAACAGGGCCGCGCTGATGGCCGCCGCTCCGGCCAGGCCCACGTTGTGGTCGCCCATCCCGCCTCGTTGGAAGGGCAGGGCTCCGTCCGGTGGGGTGAGCTGGGCGGCTATGCCCGAGCGGGCCCAGAAGGCGGCTATGTCGTAGGCCGGGCGGTCGGCGTCGGGGCCCTCCATCCCGTAACCGGTGATGGCGCAGTACACCAGCGCCGGGTTGCGGGCGGCCAGCGATTCGTAGTCCAACCCCAGCTTGTCCAGCGCGCTCAGCCGCAGGTTGGTGAGAAACACGTCGGCATCGGCGATGACGTCGGCGGCGATGGCCCGGCCCTCGATACGGGACAGATCGACCACCACCGAGCGCTTCGAGCGGTTGTCCAGCTCGAACACCGGATTGGTGGGCATGTCCCCGCCCAGCATCCGCTGAAAGGTCCGGGCCGGGTCACCGGAAGGAGGCTCGATCTTGATCACGTCGGCCCCCCAGTCGCCCAGGATCCCGCCGGCGGCGGGGCCGGCCACCCACACCCCCAACTCGACGACCTTCACCCCATCCATCGGACCTGTCATACCCTTGAGCATAGAAAGCAGGTGGGTTCAGGGCACCACCAGCCTCGGTCCCAGGGGTGGCGGGCTCGTGGTTTTCTTTTGTGGTTCGGGTTGAGTTGGGGGTCGTCTCGGTCCCAGGGGTGGTGGGTTGGGTTTTCTTTTGTGGTTCGGGTTGAGTCGGGGGTCGTCTCGGTCCCAGAGGCGGCGGGCTGGGTGTTCTTTTGTGGTTCGGGTTGAGTCGGGGGTCGTCTCAGTCCCAGAGGCGGCGGGCTCGGCGGGTGAGGTCGGCGTGGGCCCGGGCGAGGTCGAAGCCGAGCAGTCGGCCATCCTGGACCACGGGTCGGCCGCCGACATAGAGGTGGCGGACTCTGCGGTCGGGGCCCAAAACCAAACCGGCCATCGGGTCGGCCACGTCGGCGATGTCGTCGCCGGGCCAGACCGCGAGGTCGGCGGCCATACCGGGCTCGATCCGCCCCCGATGGGTACCCACCCCCAGGCAGTAGGCCCCTCCCATGGTACCCAGGCGGATGGCGTCGGCGGGCATGAAGGCATCGGCGGCCATGGCTCGCAGCCGGGCGGCATACAGCGATTGGCGCAGCTCGGGGAACAGGCCGCCCACCTCGTTGGACGCCACCCCGTCCACCCCCAGACCCACCGGTACGCCGGCGTCCTCCAGCTCGGTGACCGGGCAGGTGCCGGCGGCCAGCCGGGCATTGGACGACGGGCAGTGGGCCACCCCCACCCTGGCAGCACCCAACCGGTCGATCTCGGTGTGGTTGATCCAGATGCCGTGGGCCAGCCACACGTCGTCGTCCACCCATCCCCAGTGGTCGAGCTGTTCCACCGGTCGGCGACCGAATCGCTCCAGGCAGTGGTCCTGTTCGTCGATGGTCTCGCACAGGTGGGTGTGGAGCCGCAGTCCGTGCCGGCGGGCCAGGGCAGCCGATGCCTCCATCAACTCGGAGCTGACCGAGAACGGGCTGCACGGTGCCACCACGACGTGGATCATGTCGCCGTCGTGGTGGCGGGCGATGACCCGCTCGGTGGATGCCATGATGGTGTCGAGGTCCTCCACCACGTGGTCGGGGGGCAGCCCACCCCTAGACTGGCCCAGATCCATCGATCCCCGGCTCAGGTGCAGGCGGATGCCCACGGCGGCGGCGGCCTCGGCGATGGCGTCGAACACCGCATCGTCGCCGTGGGGCACCAGGTAGTGGTGATCGGCCGCCGAGGTGCATCCGGTTACGGCCAACTCGCCCAGGCCCACCAGTGCGGCGGTGGCCACGTCCTCCACCGACAGCTTCCCCCACACCGGGTAAAGCTCCACCAACCAGCCGAACAGGTCGCAGCCCACCGCCCGCCCCCGAGTCATCCATTGATAAAGGTGATGGTGGGTGTTCACCAGCCCGGCGGTGACGATGTCACCGTTCACGTTGATTACGACGTCACCGGGCCGAGGTTCGATGGTGCCCGTCTCGACGATGAGGCCGTCGGCGATGGCGATATCACCCGGCCACCGGGCCCCCCTCAACACCGTGCGGGGGGTCATCGTCGGGCTCCGGTGGGTGGTGCCGTTCGGGGGGTCATCGCCCGCCCCCGGTGAATATCACCGCGGGGGTGGTGGTTCTTGGGGGGTTGTCGTTGAGCAGGCCGGCCAGGCCGGCCGAGCCGGTGGGGCTGACGGCGATGCCGGTGGTCGACCGGGCCAGGTCGCAGGCCTGGATCACCAGGGACTCCGGGACCACCACCGGGCGGCCGCCGGTGGCCATCATGGCCTCGGTCACCGCGGCCCAGTCGTAGGTCTCGTCGTCGAGGATTCCGCCGGCCACGGAGAAGGGGGTCGGTGTCCACGGCCACATGACGGCCGAGCGCCGGTGCCGGGCCTCGTCCAGCCCGCCCAGCTCGGCGGTGCGTTCCCAGGCCCGGGCCAGGGGGGCGCACCCCTCGGCCTGCACCGCCATGAGCGCGGCCCGGACGTGGGCCGCGGCCAATCCCTGGGCCACCGACGCCGCCAGTGCTCCCCCGCCCACCTGGACGTACACCCGGTCGATGTCCGGGGCCTGCTCGGCCAACTCGTAGCCCAGGGTCCGGCCCCCGTCGATGGTGTAGCCGTTGTCCGGTCCCTGGCAGCCGAAGGGCACGGCCCCGCCACGGACCGCGTCCCGGAACCGGTGGTAGGAGGGGTCGCCCTCCCGGTCGTCGTTTCGGGGACAGACCTCGACCACCGCGTCCAGCTCCCGCAGTCGGGCCACCGTGGCGGCCTCGGCGTCGGCGGGCACGAACACGGTGAGCGGCCACTGCTCGGCGGCCGCCACCACCGCAGCAGCCACCGCGGCATTGCCACAGGAGGCGATGGCCAATCCGGGCCGGTTCGACGACCCTTCGGCCCGCCCGCCCCGCCCCGCCCGGCGCTCACGCACCAACAGGTGCAGCATCAGCCCGAACGTGTGGCGGGCCTTGTGCGACCCCGACACGTTGCCGGTCTCGTCCTTGACGATGATGCGCCGCGACCCGTTGTCGGCCTCGTTCTTGCCATCGTCCTTGACGATGATGCGCCGCGACCCGTTGTCGGCCTCGTTCTTGCCATCGTCCTTGACGATGATGCGCCGCGACCCGTTGTCGGCCTCGTTCTTGCCATCGTCCTTGACGATGATGCGCCGCGACCCGTTGTCGGCCTCGTTCTTGCCATCGTCCTTGACCGTGATCCCCAGCTCCGCAGCGGGCTCGCCGGATGTCTCCGTGTTCCCTGGACAGGGGCCTATGGAGAACCGCGCGACCGGGGTGACCTCGAAGCCGTGGCCGTCCACGTCGGCCACCGCGGCATCGAGCCGCTCCACCTGGTCCACGAACCAGGAGTCGTCGTCGGCCTCGGCCCACGATCGCAGCATCCGGCGGTAGCGCACGAACGGCTGACAACTGCCGTCGTCCACCGTCCACGCCGGCACGGGCAGGCTCAGAACATGATCGCCGTCATCGCCATCCCTCCGGGGGCAGGCCCAGTCATCGATCCCGGCGATGGTCCCGCACGAACAGGTCAGGCCGGTGAGCACGCTGCTCCGACTCGGGCGTTGAAGTCGGCGATCATGCCGTCCTAAACCGGGTATAGATGTGGGTGGTCACGCGGCTTCGACCCGGGCTTCTAGGTGGGTGGTCACGCGGCCTCGACTCGGGCGTTGAAGTCGGCGATCAGTTCGTCCCACGCCGGAACCAGATCCCGGAGGGCCATCCAGAAGGACTGGTCCCGGCGGGTGTCGAAGTGGGCGAGATCGACCCCTTGCTGTTCCACCCAGGTGAAATACCCCAGATTGAACACCCGGTCACGGTCGCGGTCGCCGAGCTTCAGTATGTGGTCGGCGTGGATCTGGTCGGCATCGGTGTCGCCGAGCCACCGATCGGCCACCGCGGCGGCGGTGTCCGTCCCGAATTCGCCCCCGAAGGTCGAGGCGACGGTCTTGGCCCGCTCCGAGCCGTACAGGGCGGCCCCGTCGGTGGCCACGGTCACGATCACATCGTCGGGGCCGCAGTCCAACGCCCGGGCCGTTCGGGCCGAGGCCAGTAGATTGCAGATGGAGGACAGCCCCAGGTCGTCCAGGTGGGCGATGGCGTCGTCGCTAACCCCTCGCCGGGCCAGCAGCACCCGGCCCTCGGGGGACGAGAACAGAACCCCCAGCTCGTCGGTGGCCCGGTCGGACACCGCCACCACCACGTCGGTGTTGGTCACATTGTGGATCAGCGGGACATGCTTGTCGCCGATGCCCTGTATGTTGTGCTCGCCGTAGCCGTTGTACAAGAGCGTGGGGCACTCCAACGCCTCCACCACCGCGATGGCCGAACCGTGCCGCTCCTTGAGGGGATCGCCCGCTCCCAGCGTGCCGGCCGAGCCCGAGGCGGCCACGAATCCGGCCAGCCGGGCCTGTGGGTGGGTAGCCATGTAGTGCTCCAGCACTCGCTCCACCGCGGTGGCGGTTGCGGTCACGTGGCCCAGATGGTTGCCGTACTCGCAGAACTGGTTGAGGATCACGTTGGCCCCGTCGGCGGCCAGCGCGGCACAGGCGTCGTAGATCTCCTTAACGTTGCTCTCCGAGCCGGGGGTGCGGATCACGTCGGAGGGATCCGAGGTCCACCGCTCCAGCCACTCGAACCGCTCCGCCGACATGCCCTCGGGCAGGACGGCCACCCCCCGGCAGCCCATGATCCGGGAGATGGCGATACCCCCTCGGGCGTAGTTGCCGGTGGACGGCCACACCGCCCGGTTCTCGGTGGGGTCGAACTGACCGGTCACCAGCCGGGGGGCCAGGCAGCAGTAGGCGGCCAGCACCTTGTGGGCCCCGATCATCGGGAACCGGTTGCCCAGCAACATGATGATGGGAGCCTCCACTCCCGACAGCGCCGGGGGAATCACCACGTGCTCGGGAACCGCGGCCCGACCGGCCCGGGACGAGTCGTTGAACCAGTTGACCCGCCAGAGGTTGGCGGCATCGGCCGCATCGGGGTCCACCCCGGTTGCCGCCGGGCCCAATGCCGGTGGATCGGCCAGTTCGGCGAAGGTCGGTAGTCGGATACCGACCTGGCGGCACCGTTGCACCGCCCGGTCGCGGGCCGTGGTGCTGATCACCTCGGTCTCCAGGCCGAAGCCCTCGGGAATGCCGGCAAATGTGGTCACGTCGGAACCTGTCGAATCGAAGCTGTAACGAAGTGGTAACCGAGTCGGTGTAAACCGTCTCGGCATCACAGGCTACTCTTTCGGAATTATCTTTTGGATGTGGCTCTCCGAGCCGGACCAAGGAGGGAAAATGTCGAAGAAGTTTCTGCTGAAGCTGCTGGTGGCTCTGGCGGCGTTGGCTCTGGTCGCAGCGGGGTGCGGCAACGACGACGATGCGGCCCCGGCACCCGATCCCACCGAGGCTCCCATGGACGACGCGACCATGGAGCCCGATCCCACCGAGGCTCCCATGGACGATGCACCCATGGACGACGTTTTGGCCGCGTTCATCTACGTCGGCCCGGTGGGCGACGCCGGATGGACGTGGGCCCACGATCAGGGCCGTCGTTATGCCGGGGAGCAGACCGGGATGGCCACTACGTACGCCGAGGACATCCCCGAGGCCGGCGAGGAATTCCGATCGGTGGCGGTGGACTTCATCGAGAAAGAAGGAGCCGATGTGATCTTCGCCACCTCCTTCGGCTACATGGACGCCATGGAGGAGCTGGCGGGCGAGTACCCCGACGTGGTGTTCGAGCACGCCAGCGGGAACAAGATGAACGACGACAACTTCGGCAACTTCTTCGGCCGCATGTACCAGCCCCGCTACCTGTCGGGCATGGCCGCGGGCGCGATGACCGAGACCGATCAGATCGGTTATGTGGCCGCCCTCCCGATTCCCGAGGTGATCCGAGGCATCAACGCCTTCACGCTGGGAGCGCGTCGTACCAACCCCGATGTGGAGGTCCACGTGACCTGGACGTTCACCTGGTACGACCCGGCCGTCGAGGGTGATGCCGCCTCCGCCCTGCTGGAGGCCGGGGCGGATGTGATCGCCATGCACCAGGACTCCACCGCCCCCGGAGTTGCCGCTCAGGATGCCGGGGCCCGTTGGGTGTCGTACAACTCCGACATGAGCGTCTTCGCCCCCGACGCGTTCATCACCGCCCCGGTGTGGAACTGGGGTCCGTACTACGCCTCGATCATCGACTCGGTCGCCGATGGCACCTACGAGCCCTCGGCCTACTGGGGGGGCATGGAGGACGGCATCGTCGACCTGGCCCCGCTGGCCGACGACGTGCCGGCCGAGGTGGCTGCCGAGATCGACTCGGTGAAGTCCCAGATTCTCGACGGATCCTGGGACGTGTTCACCGGTGAGATCCGGGATCAGGACGGCACCGTGGTGGTGGCCGAAGGCGAGACGCTGGACGATGGCTCCATGCTGAGCATGGACTACTTCGTCGAGGGTGTCGTCGGCAGCGCCTCATCATGATCTGAGCCGGGATCATCCCGGTCTCGGTAGATCCCGGTTTTAGTGGCATCCCGGTCCCGTTAGTGGATTCATCCGGTACGAACCATGCGGTCCGACTCCGGGGAATTGAGAAGCAGTTCCCCGGAGTGGTCGCCTGTGCCGGGGCCGACCTGCGGGTTCGCCCGGGCACGATCCATGCGCTGTTGGGGGAGAACGGCGCGGGCAAGACCACCCTGGTGAACGTGCTGGCCGGGGTGTACCGGCCCGACCGCGGTGAGGTGTGGGTGAACGACCGGCGGTACCATTTCTGCTCGCCGGCCGATGCCATCGCCGCCGGGGTGGGCATGGTGCATCAGGAGTTCCGGCTGGTACCCACCTTGACGGTGGCCGAGAACGTGGTGCTGGGGGCCGCCCCCCGGATGCTGCGATCGGCCGATATGGACGACCGGGTGGCCCGGTTGTCGGACGCGTACGGCATGGCGGCCGATCCCGGACGGCTGGTATGGCAGCTCTCCATGGGGGAGCGCCAGCGGGTGGAAATCCTCAAGGCGCTGTGGAGGGACGCCTCGGTTCTGGTGATGGACGAACCCACCGCGGTGCTGACCCCCGGTGAGGCCGATGAGCTGGCCGTGACCCTGCGGGCCATGGCCGACGACGGCCGATCGGTCATCTACATCAGCCACAAACTGGATGAGGTGGTTGCCCTTTGCGATGAGGCCACGGTGTTGCGCCGGGGCGAGACGGTGGCCACCGTTGACGATCTGGGTACGGTCGATCGGGCGGCACTGGCCGAGCTGATGGTGGGATCGTCGGCGGGCGGGTACGTGGATCGTCCACCGGCTGTAAGGGCTGGTCCCGAAGTGCTGGTGCTCGAGGGGGTGGATGCCCTCGGCGACCGGGGGTTGCCCGCGCTGAGCGACGTCGATCTAGCGGTGCGCTCGGGAGAGATCGTGGGTATCGCCGGGGTGTCGGGCAACGGGCAGAAGGAACTGGCCGAGATCATCGCCGGGTTGCGCCGGCCCACCGAGGGACGGGTGAGGCTGAGTGATCGGGACGTCACCCGGGCCTCCCCCGGAGCCCGCCATCGCCTCGGCCTGGCCTACGTGCCCGAGGATCGCCTCGGGGTGGGGTTGGCCCCCAAGATGTCGGTGGTGGACAACTCGGTGGTCCGGTCGTACCGATCCCAGCGGCGGGGGCCGATGCTGGTGATGGCCAAGTGCCTTCGATTCTGCCGGGACTTGGTGGAGCGGTTGGGCGTGCGGGTGGCACATCTCCACGATCCGGTGGCCGGTTTGTCGGGAGGCAACCTCCAGCGGCTGCTGCTGGGCCGGGAGTTGGCCGGTCGGCCCTCGGTTCTGGTCGCGGCCCAGCCCACCCGGGGCCTGGACGTGCAGGGGGTAGCCGCCATTCAGAGCCACCTGGTGGACCAGCGCGCCGCCGGGGTGGGCGTGCTGTTGATCTCCGAGGACCTGGACGAGTTGATGGCGCTGTCCGACCGCCTCCTGGTGATGTACGAGGGTCGGGTCGTGGCCGAACTGAACCCCGACTCGGCCACCCGGGGTGAGGTGGGCGCGGCCATGGCCGGGCAGGTGTCGGCATGATCCGGCCGGTGCTGGTTCGGCGGGGAGTGTGGGCATGATCCGGCCGGTGCTGGTCCGGCGGGAGAAAGTGGTGCCCGGTGTGCAGGCGGTGGCCATAGTCGTCGGCATAGCGGTGGCCCTGGCACTGGGAGCGATCCTGCTGTGGGTGTCGGATCACAGTCCGGTCGAGGTGTACGAACGCATGTTCGACTCCGCGTTCTGGGGTATCGACTCGCTGTCCCGCACGTTGGAAAGGGCCACACCGCTGGCGTTGACCGGCCTGGCGGTGGCGGTGGCCGGGTCGATGGGTCTGTGGAACATCGGAGCCGAGGGCCAGATGATGGCCGGGGCCACGGTGGCCACCGGTATGGCCATGATGGCCGACGGACTCTCCGGGCCGGCGTTGATCGCGCTCATGGTGGTGGCCGGCGTGATCGGGGGCATGGTTCTGATGGTCGGTCCCGCACTGGCCCGTTCGTATCTGGGGGTGAGCGAGATAATCACCACGCTCATGCTGGTCTACGTGGCCCGCCGGGTGGTGGAGTGGCTGAAGATCGGCCCGTGGAAGGACCCCGACTCCATGGGGTTCGCGGTCATCGAACCGGTACCCGAGCAGGCTTCGCTGCCCGGGCTGTTCGGCCGAGCCAATATCGGCGCGCTCATCGCCCTGGGCCTCCTGCTGGCCCTGTCGCTGGCCGTGTCTCGCACCCCATGGGGATACGAGCTGCGCCTGGCCGGGTCGTCGCCCGACACCGCCCGTTACGCCGGCATCTCCTTGCGCGCCAAGGTGCTGACCGCCTTGCTCCTGTCGGGGGGCATCGCCGGTCTGGCCGGAGTGGTGCAGCTCACCGGGTCGGCCACCCGGCTGGAACCGGACCTGTCCAACAATTACGGGTTCGCCGGTATCATCGTGGCCGCGCTGGCGCTCATGCGGCCCTCGGGGGTGGCCGTCGTCGCCATCGTGTTCGGGGCGGTGCAGGTGGGCGGCCAGAGCATCCAGACGCTGGAGGTGAGTTCGGCCATATCCGACATCCTCCAGGCCATGATTCTCTTCGGGGCCCTGGCGGTCGCGGTCTTCTTGAACTACCGGATCCGCTGGACCAGCCCGGCCGGTCTGGAATCACCCGGCGATGCTGCCATCGACCCTGGGCCGACCGGTGGCGGTTCGGCTGGTGGTGTTTCGGTCGATCCCGGCTCGGTCGATCCCGGCTCGAGCGGCCCTGGGCCGAGCGGTCACGAGGGCGGTCGGGCGGTCGAGGAAACCGTCGATGTTTGAGGTCGATGTCTGAGGAGGCTCTGATCGGGCTGTTCGTGGCCACCGTGCAGTTCGGCACGCTGGTTTATCTGGCCGCGCTGGGCGAGTTGATCGCCGAGCGGGCCGGAGTGCTCAACCTCGGGGTCGAGGGGATGATGGCGATGGGCGCGGTGAGCGGGTTCATGGTCGGTCTGGAGACCGGCAGCCCCTGGGCGGCGTTCTTCGCCGCCGCGGCCGTGGGTGCGCTGGTGGGGGGGTTCCACGCGCTGGTGAGCGTGGTGCTGGGGGCCGATCAGGTGGTGTCGGGCCTGGCCCTGACCATCGGTGGTCTGGGGTTGTCGGCCTATGTGGGGCGCAACGTGGTGGGGGAGCCGCCCAGGACTCGGTTCACCGACCTGGAAATCCCCGGGTTGGCCGACATCGCTTGGATCGGCGACGTCTTTTTCAGCCAGCCACCGGTGGTGTACCTGGCGGTGGTGCTGGGGTTGGCCGTCGGGTTCGTGCTGACCCGCACCCGGTTGGGGTTGGCCCTGCGGGCGGTGGGCGAATCGGCCCCGACCACCGATGCCGCCGGCCACTCGGTGATGGCCCTGCGGACCGGAGCGGTCATGGTCGGGGGAGCATTCGCCGGAGCAGCCGGATCATTCCTGTCGCTGTACATGCCCCGGGGCTGGACCCAGGGCATGGTGGCCGGCCGGGGTTGGATCGCGGTAGCTCTGGTGATCTTCGGGGCCTGGAGGCCGGGGAGGCTGGCTCTGGGGGCGCTTTTGTTCGGTTTCACCCTGGCGCTTCAGCCCCGGTTGCAGAACTTCGATGTCAGCATCCTTGGGGTGGAGGTAAACCGCATCTCGCCCGCGCTGCTGGGCATCCTGCCGTTCGTGCTCACCGTGGTGGTGCTGGTCATCATAAGCTGGCGTTTCCGCCATCGCCCCTCCCCGGCCCCGGCCGCCCTGGGCATCGCCTACCGCCGGGAGGAGCGCTGAGCCGCCCGCTCCCCGCGGGCAGTAGGGTTCCCCGATGGCCGTGAGCACCACATTGGATTCGGCGCGCCCGTTTCTGGCCTACTTCATCGTTACCGGGACCCTGTCGATGGGGTACGGATCGGTGTTCACCCTGCTGGCCGAGTTCCGGGAGAAGTTCGGGTTCAGCGAGACCGAACTGGGGTTGATCGCCGGAGTGGGCTTTTTTGCCGGGGTCATCGCCCAGGTGGGTCTGGCTCGCCTCGCCGACCGGGGCCATGCCCGAATTCTGGTTCATGGCGGGGTGATCGTGGCCCTGGTATCGATGGTGGGCATGACGGTGGCCGATCAGGCCTGGCAGTTCATGGCGGCCCGGTTCCTGCTCGGGGCCGGCACCGGGGCGGTGGGCCCGGCCATCCGCCGCATCCTCATCACCCGGGATCCGGCCAACATGGGCAGCAACCTGGGCGCGATGGGGGCCTTCGACGTCAGCGGTTTCGTGCTGGGGCCGGTGGTGGCCGCGGTGTTCGCCGAACTCATCGGTTTGCGGGCCCCGTTCCTGTTTCTGGCGGCGCTCTATGCCGCCGTCTACGGGTGGACGCTGCGACTGGACCTGTCGGCCGACGACACCACCCGGTCCCCGGTCCCCGTGCGGCGACTGCTGGCCATCAAACCGGTGCTGGCCGGGGTTCTGGCCGGGGTGGCCTTCTACACCACGATCGGGGTGTTCGAGGCCTCGTGGGCCATTCTGCTCGACGACCTGGGGGCGGGCACCCTGGTCATCGCCGCCTCGATCAGCCTGTTCGCTCTTCCGATGATCCCCCTGGCCCCCCTGGGGGGCAAGTACGCCCAGCGGCGGGGCCCCATCCGGGTCATGGCGGTCACGATCATGGGGGCGGTGGCCTGCATGCTCGTCTACGGCTATGTGGAGTTCGTCTGGGTGCTCATCGCGGTGTCGGCGGCCCACGCCATGTTCGATGCGTTCACCATGCCCGCCGGGCAGATCGCCGTGGCCCTGTCGGCCCCCACCGAGCAGGCCGCGGCGGCCCAGGGACTGTACGGGGCGGTGGGCCTGGTCGTCTCCGGGATCGCCGCCGTGGTCGCCGGAACGGTCTACGACGCCTGGGGCCCCGAGGTTCTGTTCACCGGCTCCTCGGTGGTCATGGTGGTGGCCCTGCTCGGGGCCGTGGCCCTGGGCGAAGAACTCCTGGGCCAACCGACCCGGGGTCGCCGCCGACCGGTATTACCCTGATCGCGCCATCGACCATGTTCATGTCGGGCTGAGATCGACCGTCGGGTTGGTTCATGTCGGGCTGAGATCGTGCCATCGACCATGTTCATGTCGGGCTGAGATCGACCGTCGGGTTGGTTCGTGTCGGGCTGAGATCGTGCCATCGACCATGTTCATGTCGGGCTGAGATCGACCGTCGGGTTGGTTCGTGTCGGGTTGAGATCGACCGTCGGGTTGGTTCATGCCGGGCTGAGATCGACCGGCAGGCCGGACTGGCGAACCATGCCGGTGAGGGGATCCAAGTCGGATTCGGCGGTGGTGAGGGTGCAGACGTTGGGGTCGGCCCAACCGTGGGGTATGGACACCGCGCCGGGGGCGATCTCGTCGCTGGTTCGAGCCAGACCCACCAACTCGCCGTGGGCGCTGCGCACCCGCACCGGTTGACCGTCGGCGAACCCGTGGTCGGGAT
Organism: Acidimicrobiales bacterium; assembly: GCA_965115985.1. Lineage (GTDB taxonomy): Bacteria > Actinomycetota > Acidimicrobiia > Acidimicrobiales > Bin134 > Poriferisocius. Next base: position 1,623,196 of record OZ220474.1, on the reverse strand, counting down.
GGATGAGCACCTCGGGTTCCACTCCGCCGAGGTCGCGGAGCTGCCCGTTCATGGTCCGCATCTGGCGGCGGGGCACGAGCACCAAAGACTCGGGCTTGGCGGAACCGCCCAGGTGGGCGGGGTCGTCCCGGTCGCCGGAGCCGCCCAGGGCACCAGAATCGGCCAGGTCGGCCAACTGCGCCACCAGGGGTTCGGGGGCCAGCTTCCAGCGACGGTCGGGCAGAACCCGGTTCAACACCCAGCCGTGAACCGGGGCCCCGTCGTCCACGATCCCCCGGCGGGCCCCCAGAACGGTGGCGGCGTCGCGGCGGCCTCGATCGGCGATCAGCGCCAGCAGGTCCTCGTCCGTGGCGGCGTCGGGGTCGATCCCTCGAGGCAGCACCTCCACCCCCATCAACCGGCCCAACCGGGCGAAGACCCGCCACATCAGTCTGCGGTCGGCTCCGGGCGGAACCACCGCCGGGGTGTACTGGGTGGCGACCTCCGGTTGGTAGGCGTCCAGCATCCACGGAAGGTCGGCCCGCTCCAGTTGGCCGGCGACGGGCAGCAGATGGGTGGCCGGCCCGGTGGTGTCGGTCTCCACCACGTCGGCCACGGCCAGCACGTCCAGGGAAGCCAGCGCGGCCCGGGTGCGGTCCCGGTCGGGAAAAGCGATCAGCGGGTTGCCGCCCACCACCATCAGCGCCCGCACGTTGCCGGCCTCGATCTCGCTCACCAGCGCGGCGCACGGATACTCGCCGAATCGGCGGGGCAGTTCGGGACGGCTGGCGGGGCCGGGCTCGGGCCGACCGTCGGAGGGTTGCCAGCTTCGGGCGTCGAGCTGCATCAGGTAACCGGGGTTGAACCACATGCCGCCGGGTCGGTCGTAGGAGCCGGTGACGATCGCCAGGGCCCACAGCAGCCACTCGGTCACGTTGGCATGGCGGCCCATGGAAACCCCGGTGCCCGAGAGCACCGACAGCCGCCCCGCGGTTCGCACCGCGCCCAGCAGGTCGAGCAGGTCGTCGCCGTCCAACCCGGTGCCGGCTGTGGCCCGGTCGAGGGTGAATGGGGCCACCGCGGCGGCCAGCTCTTCGGTGCCGGTGGCGTGGTTGTCCAGGTAGGCTCGGTCGGCCCCGGCGGCCAGTATCTCCCGCACCAGCCAGCCCAGGATCAGGTGGTCGGTGCCGGGGCGGGGGGCCAGCCGGCGGTCGGCCAGTTGGGCGGTCTCGGTGCGGCGGGGGTCGATCACCCACACCGGGCCTCGCTCCTGCTGGGTTCGCAGCCGCCGCACCGGGTCGGCCAACCCGTTGCCGTGGCCGTGGGACACCACCGGGTTGGTGCCCACCAGGATGAGCAGCCGGGCGGCTTTTTGATCCCACATGGGAGTGAGCCCCGACCAACCGCCCATGAGCTCGGCCACCAGCGGGCGCATGGGGGTGTCGATGGTGGTGGCGGTGTACTTCTGGCGGGATCCGATGGCGGTTAGGAATCGTTCGGCGGCCCGGCGGCCGTTGGCGTCGTAGGCCGAGCCGCTGGCCAGGTACATGGCCACCGCGTCGGGCCCGCTCTCGTCGATGATCGTGCTCAGGCGGCCGGACAGGTTCTCCAGGGCTCGGTCCCAATCGACGGTTCGCCCGTCGAGCCGGGGGTGGTCGAGCCGGTGGGGATGGTGGTGCCAGTCGGGCAGGGCCCGGCCCTTGGGGCAGGTGTAGCCCCCGGACAGGGGGTGGGCGTGATCCCCCCGGACCTTGAGCACCCGGTCGCCGGCCACGGTGACGGTGATGCCGCACATGGCGGTGCAGATGCGGCAGAAGGAGTGGATCTCCTCGGAGCCGTCGTCCTCAGGCAAGACCGCGGGCCCGGTCCAGACTCCAGGACGCCGAGGGGTCGGGACCTCGGTTATGGGCGATCTCGGCCATGATGTTCTCCCTCCGGGCCAGGGCCACCATGCTCTCCAGTCGGCCGGTGTAGTCGGTGGGTTGCCGGAGCATCCAGGCGATGCCCTCGGCGGCCACCGCGGTGTCGGCCCAGGTGGAGTGATCGGCATCGGGGGCGTTCATCACGAAGCCCTCGCTGGCCACCGCGGTGTCGATGCGGAAGCAGTTCACCGCGATCTTGTCGTCGGCCAGAATCGCCGCACTGGACACCGTCAGGTGCTCCAGCGCGATCTTGGACATGCCGTAGGCCATCATCGGGGAGTAGAAGGCCAGGGCGGCGGCCGACGACACGTTGACGATCCGTCCGTTGCGGGCGGCCAGATGGGGTCGGCACAACCGGGTGGTCAGCAGCGGGGCGGTGGTGTTGATGGCGAAGGTCAGCTCGTAGCGCTTGAGTTCCAGGTCGAGGTCACCGGCGAAGGTGACCGCCGCGTTGTTGACCAGGGCATCGATGCCCCCGAAGTGGGCCACCACGGTACCGACCATGGCTTCGATCTGGTCGGGGCGGGACAGATCGCAGGCCACGGCCAAACCTTCGCCCCCGGCGGCCTCGACCGCCCGGGCGGTCTCGTCCACCGTGCCGGGAAGCTTGAATCGGGCGGCGTCGGTGGCCCGGGCCACGCAGGCCACTGCGGCTCCCATTTCACCCAGCCGGACGGCCGTCGCCCGACCCACCCCCCGGCTGGCCCCGGTGACGATCACCACCTGGTTCTCGAACGGTTGTTCCTGGTTCTTCGGGGGCTCGTTGTCGTCGTGGTTCGTCGGGGGTTGTTCCTGGCTCATCGGGGTTTCCTGGTTCTTCGGGGGCTGGTTGTCGTCGTGATTCTTAGGGGGTCGTTCCTGGCTCGTCGGGGGCTCACCAGGGTCTGGTGTCGTCGTTCAGGCCGAGGAAGGGCACCCGCCCCGAGCAGATGACGATCTGGTGACCGGCCAGGGGGCGGCCGTTCACCGTGCCCACCGCCGGGGCCTCCCGGTGACCGGGGACGCGGACCTCGCCGGAGGCCAGCACCACGTTCTCGGGATGGGACAGATCGTAGGTGTCCGTCTCGGAGTAGCTCCGCCCCCGGTATACGCCGAGCCCGCCCCCGTCGTCCCAGCCCCAGTCGTAGCCGGTGCCGATCATGGCCCAGTCCCGGTGAATCTGGTTGGTCTCGATCTCGTAGACCTCCCCGGCGGTGTCGGTGAATCGCGACCGGACCTGGTGCCAGCGGCGGGTACCCTCCCAGAAGTCCACCTCGAACTCGGCGGCCACCACCTCGGTCTCGGTGCCGTCGGGTCGCCCGATCACCCCGTCGAGATAGTGCTGGCGGCCGTCGCCGGTGCAGTGGATCTGCACATGGCCGCCGTAGTCGGCGCACGAGAACGGCAGCCAGTAGAACACCGACCCGTGCTCGGCCCGCCGGTCCGGACCGGGTTCGCCGGTGACCGGTTCGGGACCGGCCGTCTGGGGTCGCACCCCCCAGGAGTGGTCCCGCCCTCCCCACCAGTCGGCCACGGTGTACGAGGTGCCGTCCAGGGTGACGGTGCCGTCCATGCGCCCCACCTGGGTGTAGCGGCGATAGTCCTGGGCAACCCGGCCCCTAACCCGACCGAAGTGGTGGTCCTCCTCCTTGGGGGGCAAAAAGCTTGTCCAGGTCAGGTCCATCTCGATGGGGTGGTCGCGGTCGATGGGGTGGTCGCGGTCGATGGGGTGGTCGCGGTCGGAGGGGTGGTCGCGGTCGGTGGGGTGGTCGCGGTCGGAGGCGGTGAGGCGGACCCTCTCGAACGGCTCGACGATCTCGATATCGAGCGGGCCCACCCCTACCCGGTCGATGTCGGGGCGCAGAGCCCGGCTGAAGCGGAAGTTGCGCTGGTTGGTGCCTCCGCCGTCGCGGGGCACCTGGCAGGCCACGAAACCGTCGAACACGTTCATGTTCATGTACAGCCCCACCCCCACGATCATGGTCAACGACCCCGCCGGGTCGTAGCACGAGAACCAGTACCGGTCGAAGAACCGGGGATCGCTGGTGCCCACGTGGTCGAAGGTGGTGGGAATCTGATGGCGCAACGTCTCGTCGAATCGGGTCAAAGGCACGGCGACATCCTAGATGCCTGGACGTCAAGCCCACCTCCGTCGCCGGGATCGACCGACAGGCCGGGGAGCCCACGCCGGTTGCCATCGACGGTCCGTGACGGAAGGATGGGCTGGTGTCGCCCATTTTAGCTGTTGACAAGTGCTGCTGGATGCATATACTACTACACACACATACATGGAGAGAGGGAGATTGAAAATTATGGAAACTGTGTTGTTTGCCTCGTTGATTGGTGTATTGGGTACGGGAATCATTGTGTTTTTGGCATTCATCGGCCGGAGCTTCGATGCTCGCTTGGGGCATCTGTTGAACAAGATCGACCACAACGGACGTGAGATAGCAGGGCTGGCCACGAAGGTGGAGGTCGTCGACGCGAAGGTGGATGCTCTCGGCACGGAGGTGGCGGTCGTCAACACGCGGTTGTTGACCGTCGAGGGGAAGGTGGATGCTCTCGGCACGGAGGTGGCGGTCGTCAACACGCGGTTGGTGAACGTCGAAGAGAAGATGACGGACATCGACACGCGGTTGGTGACCGTCGAGGGCAAGGTGACGGCTCTTGGCACGGAGGTGGCGGTCGTTGGCACGCGGTTGGTGAACGTCGAGAAGAAGGTGGATGTCATCGACACGCGGTTGGTGGCCGTCGAGGGGAAGGTGGATGCTCTCGACACGCGGTTGGTGACCGTCGAGGGGAAAGTTACGGCCATCGACACGCGGTTGGTGACCGTCGAGGGGAAGGTGGATGCTCTCGACACGCGGTTGGTGAACGTCGAGGGGAAAGTTACGGCCATCGACACGAAGGTGGAGGCCATCGACACGCGGTTGGTGACCGTCGAGAAGAAAGTGGATGCCGTCGATACGGAGATGGTGGCCATCAACACGAAGCTGGGGGCCTTGGCTGCTGATCCCGGCGTGGAGCCCGCCCCTTTGTAGGAAGTACCCGTTATTGGAGCGCGCCCACGGGTACGCGCTCTTCGGCCGGGATGCCGGGAAGAACTGTTTGGCGGCTGGAGTTCGTCATGTTCGGAGCACGGTGGTCTCGGGCGGCTCGGCGGGCTGGTTGCTAGGGTGTCGAGCTTGTGGATGGCTTTCTGATTGATCGGAACCCCACTACGTGGAGAGCTCCAGCGGGATTTCCGACCACGCTGTCCCCGGAGGTGGTGTTCTCCCAGGAAGCGCCCAACGGGTTGGAGGTGGCACTGGTCCGATCCCGTCACCGGCCCACGGCAGCCGATATGCGCAGGGGGTGGTCGAAGCGGCGGGCCGGGCGAGCCAGTCCGGTGTTGCTGGTGGCCTTTCATCCCGGCCGCGATGGCCACCACGACGGTCAGAGGGTGACGTTGTGCGGTCCGGTGGGCGAGCAGCCGGTGGTGCATCACGACGTCGAGGTGGCGCAGGCCGAGCGACTGGCCGATGTCGCTCTGAGCGAACCCAGCCATCATGCCGCCACCCGATTCTTGCTGGCGTCCCTGCCCGAGCTGGGTTCCGCCTTCCCCGGGTTGCGCAATGTGGGCCTGTTGGCCACCCAGGAACTCAAGGCCGGGGTGCCTGCACGCGATGATTGGGAAACGGCCGGCCGAAAAGCCCAGCCGTTGTTGGGCCGACGGGGCCGGAGGTTGGTCGAGGGGTTGGGATTTCAGGTCGAGTCCCTGGCCATCAACGCCTCCATACTCACGGTCAACGGTCGTCGGCAGGCGGTGGCGGTGTTCTGCGACGACGGCGAACCGTTCGAGGCCCCGTCCCGCCGGTTCGACCGCACCTCGCCGGTGTCCCGAGCCCTGGCATTGGCCGACCAGGAGAGTGTTGACTGGGTGATTCTCACCCGAGCCTCCGAGGTCCGTCTCTACAGCGCCCGACCCGACGTCGGTGTGGGTCGAAAGGGCCGAGCCGAGACCTTCGTGGAGGCCAATCTGTCGCTGCTGCCCGACGAACTGGCCGGATACCTGCATCTGTTGTTCTCCGCCGAGGCCCTGGCCGAGGGCGGCACCCTGGCTAAGATCCTGGAGAATTCGGCCGACTTCGCCGCCGACCTGGCGGTTCGACTGCGAGAACGGGTCTATCACCGCACGGTACCCGCGCTGGCCGAAGCCGTGGCCGCCCGGCTCTTCGGCGGCCATCGGGTTACCGGCAGCCGCCCCGCTGACGGGGTTAGCCGTGATCCGGTTGCCGAGAATCCGGCCGGCAGCCGCCCCGATGATGGCACTCGCCGTGATCCGGTTGCCGAGGATCCGGTGGGGCACGCCCTGGGGGAGGGCGACCTGGCCGATGCCTATGAGCAGGTGATGATGATCCTGTTCCGCATACTGTTCGTGGCCTACGCCGAGGACAAGGACCTGCTCCCGTACCGCACCAATGACAAATACGCGGAACACTCCCTGTCCCGGATGGCTCGGGAGCTGGCCGGCGACTCACAACCGGGCTCCGCCCACCACGACCGGCACTCCACCGGCCTGTGGGACGGTGTGACCCGTCTCTGGGATGCGGTCAACCGGGGCAACCCCGACTGGGGAGTGCCGGCCTACAACGGGGGCCTGTTCACCGCCGATCCCGAGCTCAGCCGGTCGGGAGCGGCCATCGCCGACCTCGTGCTCACCGATGCCGAGTTCGGCCCGGCTCTCGAGGCGGTGCTGGTGGACGACGGCCCCGAGGGGGTGGGGCCGGTGGACTTCCGGTCGCTGTCGGTGCGGGAGTTCGGCACCATCTACGAGGGCTTGCTGGAGTCCAAGCTCTCGGTGGCCCAGGACGACCTGGCCGTCAAGACCGTCAGCGGCGTGGAGCAGTTCGTACCCGCTTGGGACGACGACGAGGTGGAGGTGGAGGCCGGGGCGGTGTACTTCCACAGCTACTCCGGCGACCGCAAGGCCACCGGCTCCTACTTCACCAAGCCGTTCGCGGTGGAGCACCTTTTGGATCACGCCCTGGAGCCGGCGCTGGACGACCACATCGCCCGGCTCGACCAGTGGCACCGCCAGGGCGACGATGCCGCGGTGGCCGAGGCCTTTTTCGACTTCCGCTGCGCCGACATCGCCATGGGTTCGGCCCACTTCCTGGTGGCCGCGGTGGATCGCATCGAGGTTCGCTTATCGGCCTGGCTCACCCTTTACCCGGTGCCCGCCATCACCGCCGAGCTCGACCGCCTGCGCAAGGCGGCCTTCACCGCTCTGGGCGACCTGGCCGACGGGGTGGAGATCGAGACCGGCTCCCTGCTTCGCCGCCAAGTGGCCCGCCACTGCGTATACGGCATCGACAAGACCCGAGTGGCGGTGGAACTGGCCCGCCTGTCCATCTGGATCTACACCTTCGTGCCCGGCCTACCCCTGTCGTTCCTGGATCACAACCTGGTTCACGGGGACTGCCTCACCGGAGTGGCTTCCATCGAAGATGCGGTAACGGCATTGATGCCCAAAGAGAAGAAGAAAGAGACAAAAAACTCCCACCAAACCGCCTCGACATCGCTGTTTGCTGGCCAGTTGGAGTCGCTCCTGAAGGGGTGCGGGGAGCATCTGGCCAAGTTGGGACGACTCAACGATGCCGACAAGGCCGAAATCGATGCCGCCCGAGAAGCCCACACCGCCGCTCGCGACCAGGCATCACCGGCCGCGGCGGTGTTCGACGTGGTCACCGCGGTGCGGGCCGGGGTCATCAATAGTCCCGAAAACTTCGACCAGGACAAGTTGGGCGCGCTGGCCCAACAGCCCGAGGTTCGGGCTGCGGTTGCACAACTCACCCCGGTTCACTATCCGGCGGCCTGGCCCGAGGTGTTCGCTCGGTCGGAGCGCAGCGGCTTCGACTGCTTGCTGGGCAACCCGCCGTGGGAGAAGGTCGTGGTTGACCGCAAGGTATGGTGGGGAATGCACTTGCCCGGCGCGCGATCGCTGCCGGTGGCTCGCCTGCGGGCCAAGATTGATGCTTTGGAAGCGCAGCGCCCCGATTTGGCCGCGATATTTGAGGAGGAGAAGGAGCGGGCCGAAGCGTTGAAGAAGCTGTTGCGAGCCACCTTCCCCAAGCTGGGCTCGGGCCAGACCGACCTGTACAAGGCGTTCTCCTGGGCCAATCTCACCCTCTGTCGGGTAATGGGTCACATCGGGATTGTGCTGCCCCGCACCGCGATGGCCGATGCGGGGATGACCAACTGGCGCACCGAGGTGGTGGGAGCAGGATCAATCAATCAATCAATCAATCAATCAATCAATCAATCAAACAAACAAACAAACAAACAAACAAACAAAACAAACGCACACCGTATCTCTCGGTGGCCACCGTCATCAATCACAAGGGCTGGGTGTTCGAGGGGGTTCACCACTCCTACACCGTGGCGCTGGTGGCAGTCACCCGATCCTCTCGGTGGCAACCTGCCTCAACACCAAGCAGTGGGGGTTCGACGGGGTCGACGGCCGCTACACTTTTGCTCTCGTCGCGGTCACCAAAGCAAGCTCGCGTAGCGAACGGGGGGGGGGGGGGGGGTGATCCCAACGAACCCAGTGTAGCCATCTATCCCGGCCCCGCTGGTTCGCTGGATCAATTCCGCAGACTGGTAGATCAAAAGCCAGAGCTGGTTCCGATATCGGAGTTTGTCAGATGGTCTAACACCGCGGCATTTCCCCTAGTGCCATCCCGCCCAGCGTTCCGGGTATGGCGCAAAATCAAGCAACACCCCCGTTTCGACGGTGAAGATGTTTTGACCGACCGACCGACCGACCGACCGACCGACCGACCGACCGACCGACCGACCGACCGACCGACCGACCGACCGACCGACCGACCGACCGACCGACCGACCGACCGACCGACCGACCGACCGACCGACCGACCGACCGACCGACCGACCGACCGACCGACCGACCGACCGACCGACCGACCGACCGACCGACCGACCGACCGACCGACCGACCGACCGACCGACCGACCGACCGACCGACCGACCGACCATTATATACCACACGACGGCGGTGGAGACTCCGCCCGATTCAGGGCGATTTCAACTCAACCACCGACCGGCACCGGTTCTGGAACGACGATGGGCATGGAGCTTCCGTCCGGTGGCAGAGTTCCACGCCACCCACGACCGGGATTGGTTCGTGAACGACGACGGCGCTTCCGCCCAATCCGTGAACTGGATGCCACCCACGACCGGGATTGGTTCGTGAACGACGACGGCGCTTCCGCCCAATCCGGGGCTGGTCTACCCGAAGTAGAAACAGTGTGGCCGGTTTATGCCGGTAAGTCGTTCGACCTGTGGCAACCCGATACCGGTAGCTACTACGACAGCGCCGACGCTGAGAGGATGGCTGTCCATCTTCAGGAGAAGCGGCTCAAACAGCGGAACACTAAGAGGTCGGCGTTTGCTGAGCAGGATGAATCAATCGTCAATGATCCGGATACTTTGCCCTGCCGTCACCCCCGCATCGCTTTTCGAGACGTAACTAATCCGACTAACCGGCGCACAATTATCGCCGCACTGGTGCCCGGCAATCGGGTGATCGTGAATATGGCCCCTTACTTATTGCGGGTTCAAGGCATTGCGGCTGATGAGGCCTACGTGTTGGGGGTTCTGTGCTCGATGCCCTGCGATTGGCAGGCCCGACGCACGGTGGAACTGCACATGACTTTCGAGCAGCTCAACACCCTCGCCATCCCCGACCCTGGCCCCGGCCACCCCGTGCGAGACCGCGTAGCCGAGATAGCCGGACGACTGGCAGCCACCGATGAGCGATTCTCCGAGTGGGCGGCTCAGGTGGGGGTGCCGGTGGGGTCGGCCAATGAGGAGGGGGTCAAGCAGGAGCTGCTGGCCGAGCTCGACGCCTGCGTGGCCTACCTATACGAGCTTGACGAAGCCGACCTGGGGGTGATCTACGACACCTTCAGTCGCACCGTGGATTACGCCGAGCACCACGGCGCGGTGCTCACCCACTTCAGGAGGTTGCATGACCATTCCTGAGAAGCCCGAGTTGGCGGTCAATCGGGATGGGAACACGGTGGCCGGGGTGCTCAATGGGTTCATTGCTCATGCCACTACCGGGTTCACGGATGGGGCCGGGGTGGACATCGCCACCGCCTATTTCAATGTGGGGGGCTACTCGTTGTTGGCCGACTCGTTGGACGGGGCCACCGGGGTGCGGCTGTTGTTGGGGGCCGAGCCGTCCTGGCCGGAGAATCGGCAGCGAGAGTTGGGAGTCGAGCACGTCAACCCGATGCGGGCGGCTCGGGCTCGGATGCAGCGGGCCCTGGAGGGTCAGGAGCAGAGCCTGCGGATCGAGCGGGACCATCTAGGGTTCACCGTGGAGGCCGATGCCGCGGGGCGCAGATTGGTGGAGTGGTTGCGGTCGGGGCGGGTGGAGGTACGGCGGCTGGAGGGGCGGTTTCTCCACGGCAAGGCCTTTTTGGTGGGCACCAACTCCCATGGGGTGCTGGCCGGGTCGTCCAACTTCACCCACGCCGGGTTGGCCACCAATCTGGAGCTGAACCTGGGCAACTACTCGCCCCACGTGGTGGGTCAGGTGCAGGACTGGTTCGAGGAGTTGTGGGCCGAGGCCATGGATTACGACCTGGCCGCCCTGTTCGAGGCCCGGTTCGAGCCCCACTCTCCGCAGCTCGTCTACCTGCGCATGCTGTGGGAGCGCTACGGCACCGAACTCGACGAGGAGGCCAAGGCCGAGGGTGCTCCGCAGATCCACCTCACCGCGTTCCAGACCGATGGCCTGTGGCGGGCTCGCCGCATCCTGGAGGAGCACCACGGGGTGCTCATCGCCGACGAGGTGGGTTTGGGCAAGACGTTTCTGGCCGGAGCGCTCATCCAGGAGGCGGCCATGGAACGCCGCCAACGGGTGCTGGTGGTGGCCCCGGCCACGTTGCGGGACGGGCCGTGGCGGGCGTTCAAGTCCGACCAGAACCTGCCCATGGAGCTGCGGTCCTACGAGGATCTGATGGGCGATTCCCGGCTGAACCCCGATCACGTCCGATCCCGCAAGCTGGATGCCGATATCAACGATTACGCCCTGGTCGTGGTGGACGAGGCCCACAACCTGCGCAACCCCTCCACCCAGCGGGCGAACGCCCTGCGCCGCCTGCTGGCCGGGTCGCCCCCCAAGAAGCTGGTGCTGCTCACCGCCACTCCGGTGAACAACAGCCTGTGGGACCTCTATCACCTGCTGGGCTACTTCCTGCGCAACGACGCCGCTTTCGCCGATGCCGGCATCCGCTCGCTGCGGGACCACTTCGCCAACGCGATGGCCCTCAACCCCGACGACCTCACCCCCGAGCACCTGTTCGACGTGCTCGACACGGTGGCGGTGCGCCGCACCCGGTCGTTCGTCCAGCGCTTCTACCCCAACGACACGATCCGGTTCGGCGACGAGGAGAAGCCGGTGGTGTTTCCCACCCCGAGGGTCAAGAAGGTGACCTACGACCTCGATGCGGTGCTGCCCGGCTTCTTCGACCGGTTCGCCCGGGCGTTGACCCCCGATTCGGGTGCGGACGATTCACGAGACGGCGGAACCCGTCCCCGGCCCGCCCGGGCGTTGACCCCCGATTCCGGTGCGGACGACTTACGAGACGGCGGAACCCGTCCTCGGGCCAGCCGGGCGTTGACCCCCGAGGCCGATGCGGACGATCCCGACGTGCTCACCCTGGCCCGGTACGCGCCGTCGCAGTATCGGATCGACCAGGACGTGGATGCCTACGAGGTGCAGCTTGCCGGGCTGTTGCGGTCGGGGTTGTTGAAGCGGTTCGAGTCGTCGCCCCACGCGTTCGCCGAGACCTGCGAGCGGATGGCCACCAGCCACGATGCGTTCCTGTCGTTGCTGGAGCGGGGTCGGGTGGCTACCGGGGAGATGCTGGCCGATTGGATAGCCACCGACTCCGACGAGGCGGACGGCGAGCAGTCGGACGGTTGGATGGGAGGCGTTGTCGGTTTGGCCGACGATGCCGACCGTTACGACGTCGAACGCCTGTGGGCCCACGTGGACCGGGATCGGCAATTGCTGAGGGAGTTCGCCGCCGAGGCCCGCACCGTCACCCGAGCCGACGATCCCAACCTGGCCGCGTTGGTGGAGGAGTTGGCCGGTATCGCCGCCGAGGCCCACCGGCAGGGTATCGGCCCCGGCGACACCCGTGACCGGCGCAAGGTGCTCGTCTTCAGCTACTTCGCCGACACCGTGGAGTGGATCTTCGAGCACCTGGAGCAGGTGGTCCACACCGACGACCGCTTGGCCCCCTACCGCGGCCGCATTGCCTTCCTCACCGGATCATCAGGGGCGAGACGCGCCGACAAGGAGCAGGTGCTCTGGGGGTTCGCTCCCCGCACCACCGACGCCCCCGACGGCTTCGACGACGACCTTTACGACGTCGTGGTGGCCACCGATGTTCTGTCCGAGGGGGTGAACCTCCAGCAGGCCCGCCACATCATCAACTACGACCTGCCGTGGAACCCGATGAGGTTGGTGCAGCGCCATGGCCGCATCGACCGCATCGGGTCGAGCCACTCCGAGGTGTTCCTGCGGTGCGTGATGCCCGACAGCCGCCTCGATGATCTGCTGGGGCTGGAGGAGCGACTGCACCGCAAGATCGCCCAGGCCGCGGCCGCCGTGGGGGTGGACGAGGTGCTGCCCGACCAAGTTGCCCGGGCCGACATCAACTTCTCCGAGACCCGGGAGGAGATCGAACGAATCCGCAACGAGGACGCGGGTTTGTTCGAGCGGGGCAGCACGCCCCGAGGAGCGCTGTCGGGCGAGGAGTTTCGTCAGGAGCTACGGGCGGTGGCCGAGGATTCCGGCCTGGCCGATCAGATCAAGTCGTTGCCGTGGGGCTCGGGATCGGGAATGGCCGTGGTGGCCCCCGGTCGCCGTCCGGGCTATGTGTTCTGCGCCCGGGTGGGCGATCACCCCCGACCCCAGTTCCGCTTCGTGCCCACCGGTGGGGATGCCGACCCCGGGGCGGTGGACGAGGGGATCGTTGGTGGGGAGGTCACGGGCCCCGGGGTCGGCGACCACTGCATCATCGCCGGGGAGATCACGGCCCCTGGGATTATCGACGAGGAGACCACGGGCCCCGGGATCATCGACGAGGCACTGGCCTGTTTGGATGCGGCTCGGCCCCCGGACGGGTTCGACACCCCGCGACGACTCGACGATGCCGCGGTGGCCGGGGCGTTCGATGCCTGGGCCCGAGCCCGGGCCGACATCGTGGAGAAATGGAACCACCTGGCCGACAAGGCCAACCTGGAACCCACCGTCCCGCCCCGATTGCACCGGGTAGCCGAGGTGCTGGAAAAGCATCCCCCGCCGAGGCTCAACCAGGACGAGATCGACCGGGCGCTGGACACCATCCGCGCTCCCTATTCCGAACGAACCATCCGCACGTTTCAAGCGGCGATGGTTGGTACCGACGATCCGAAACAGCAGGCCGAGGAGATCGTGCGGGTGATCGAAACCCTCGGACTCGAACCCTACGAAGCACCCAAGCCCCTTCCCGAGATCGCCCCCGACGATGTCCATCTGGTGGTCTGGATGGCGCTGGTGGAGGTTTGATCCCGGGTTCCCCGGCAAGCTCAGGCGGGCATCCGGTGGTCCGGGTGGCACTGGTGGAGGCGTGGATCAGCCCTGGGATTCCCCGAAAAGGGCGACGTACACCCGGTGGGTTTCATCGGCCGACAACCCCTTGGACAGGTACTGGCCGTTGATGTGCAGCTCCCAGTGCAGATGATGCCCATCGTAGGGGAGCCCGGCGGCGGCCTGAACGGTTCCACTGTTGCCGATCACGCCGAGCGGGTCACCGGCTTCGACCCTGCCCCCTATTCGGATGTTCCCGTCGATCTCGCCAAGATGGGCGTAGACGGTGACCACATGGCCCACCCCGTCTATGACCCCGTGGTCGAGCACCACGTAGTTGCCGTACAGCATGATGAGCGTATAGGGGGGAGTGGCCTGCAACTCGTAGGTGCCGGCCAGCAACGCGTCCATGTCTTCGGTGGGAGGGGTGGTGTAGTCCCCCACGGCCACCACCACCCGCCCGTCCAGTGCGGCCATGGCCTTGTGTCCGGCGCAGGCGAAGTCCACACCCTGATGCACCCCGGCCCGATAGAAATAGCGCGACGAGTTGGGGAGCACGTCCGGGGAACTGGGCAGTCGATGGCAGTTGGCCGGAGCAACGAAGCTCGGGGCCAGCCTGGAGGCGACGTCCAAAGCCCGCCCGAACGACAGCGGCGTGCTCGACGATGCTCCCACCGGCGGGCCGGAACCGATGGGGGAGGCCATACCGGAGCCGCCCCGGTTCCAGCAGCCTCCGGGCACGACCTCGATGTCGATGTCGAACCGGCATCGGTAGGTGTTGAGCAGCGATTCCTGGTCGAAGATCAACCGGTCCCGCACCGCCGCATCGTTCTTGGTGGGTTTGCTCGGTGGCTCCGACCGCGGTGCCACCTCACCGGCAGGCCGCCCATCGACACAGCCTCCGGGCACGATCTCGATGTCGATGTCGAACCGGCATCGGTAGGTGTTGAGCAGTGATTCCTGGTCGAAGATCAACCGGTCCCGCACCACGATTTCCTGACCAAGGGATCCCATCCCCGAGATGTCCTGCCCGGCAACCGGGGAACCCCCCAAAGCCATGGCCCCGACAACCACTGCCAACAAGCACACCACCGCGGCACCCACCAGTCGACCAACCCGACCGATGCTCGCACCACCACGACCGATGCTCGACAACACGTCGGGAACTATGCCCCCTGCCCACCACCGGAACAAAACCACGATTCCCATCACCATGTTTCAACCAAGAATCAGGTTCAACCGTCGGCCCGGCCCCCAGGGTGAGATGCCCGCAGGGTTTGGGTTGATTTTGTGCTCTAGACGTATTGCTTCAATTTCCGGTTGGTCGGGGGTTTGAGTTTGTGCTGCCCTCCGGGTTCGGTGGTCACGGTGTAGCCGTTTTTGTGGACCTTGGTGTGGCAGGTGGGGCATAGCAGCACCAGGTTGGTGATGTCGGTGGGTCCGCCGTGTTCCCACCACAAGATGTGGTGGGCCTCACAAGCGGTGGCCCGCAGCCCGCAGCCGATGCAGTGCTTGTCCCGGGCGTAAAGAGCCAGCCTCTGGGCTTGTGTGGCTGATCGTTGTTTTCTGCCCAGGTACAGCGGCACCTCGTCGGCACCGAAAATAGCCGGTATCACCCCGGCGTCGCAGGCGATCCTCCGCAGTTCGTCTATGCCGATGGGGGTGCCATCGATGAGCCCGGCGTTCTTGAGTCGTCCGGTCAGCGCGTCGTAGTCAACCGTGACCAGCAGCGTGGTGGCCTGCACGGCGACGTCCCCGCAAACATCACCACCGGTGGTGGCAGCATCCCCGCTGGAAGCAGCATCGCCGGTGGCAGCATCCCCGCTGGAAGCATCCCCGCTGGAAGAAGCAGTGTTGCCGCTGGAGGCAGTATTTCCGCCAAGAGCAGCACCACTGCCGGTGGTGGCGGGGGTTTGGGTGATGAGCGCGACCAGCGCGTCGGCGTTGCGTTGTTCGTGGGTGCGTTCGTTGCCTGCTTTGAAGTCGTCTCGGAGCATGCGGTCGTGGAGGTCGTCCAATGCGGTTCTCACTCGCTCTCCGGAGAGGCGGTCGAGTTCGGCGTGGATGATGATCATGTCGTCGTCGCCGTCGAACACGTTGGCTCTCCGTCGTTTGCGTTGTTGTTCGAGTCGGCTGGTTCCGTCGTCGCCGCATCGTTGGTTTTCGTGGTGGTCCACGGTTTTTTTGAACTGGTCGTAGTCCTGGGTTATGGCCAGGGCGATGAGCTCGAACTCTTGGTCGTCGCCCAGGGGCACTCGTTGGTGGGATTCGCCCATCAGTCGGGCGTGGTCCATGGGTATCCATCCGTCCTGCACTGCGTCCAGCGTGGTGGGCAACGCCTTGAGCACCTCCGCGGCCCTCGCCTGCTTGCGAGCCCGATAACGACCCAGGCCGAACTGGCGGCACACATCGCCCACCGCGTCATCGCCCTCCAGGTCACCCAGGCGACCCAGCAGAGCGGTGAGGTAGCCGTCGAGCCCCCGACGAGCCGCGTCGACCTGAAAGATCAGTTTGAGCACGTCCTCGGTGCCCAACTCGGTGGGGGCAACCCGGTTCGCCTCCGAGCAAACACACGAACAAGCACACCCGGCCTCCCGACCGGCCTGGCCACCCCGTTCGGTATCACCCCTGGTCACAGCGTCGATTTCCATACCCCATAGTCTATCGACACCTGTGACAGTATCCCTCTGAATCATCCCCAAATGCAGAAAAACGTGAAGTAAAATATGAGAAAATTAAATTTAAGCAGCAAATCTTGATATATATTGAAATTACAGGTCAGGCGGCACGCTTAAGGTCGATCACAAGCTGTCGGTCTGGCCCAGAGTCGATACGAACGCAGATTCGAGGGATTCGAGAGAGCCCTCGATGATCTCATCGTTACGTTCAATTGACACTTCAATGCCGGTCGGTCCGATAATCACAACGATTTCGGCTCCGGGTTGGTTCCACTCAAGAATCACTCCCCCATCGGTACTGGGGAAAACCTCGGGAGGGGGCTTGTCGGGCGGCAACCCGTCAAGCAGTGCAGTGGCCCGTTCTATGAATTCACTGGAAGGTGCTCGCGCCAAGTGGCCGTCCCAGTTGTCTTGCAGTCCACCCAGTGCGTGTGCCCATTCACCGACACCATCTCGGGCTGGAGCGTGTTGGCCATCAGTCGAGGGTGAGTGGAACGGGCTACCAGCCATAACGACAGCCTTATCGGATATCCGGACCCCGGAGTAATCCACGGCCCGGAGCGGGGTTGGGCGGCGCTCCGGGCCGTGGGGGGTGGGTGGTGGTCGGGACCGGCGTCGATCCGGTGACCTTCCGCTTTTCAGGCGGACGCTCTGCCAACTGAGCTACCCGACCATGATCTTGTGCGGTCCCGACGGGATTTGAACCCGCGACCTCCGGCTTGACAGGCCGGCGTGCACTCCAAACTGCACCACGGGACCTTGATGTTGCTGCCCCGGAGGGCAGATTTGTAGCTGTCCGCAGCGCGGCAGCGATGTTGGCACCCCCAACGGGATTCGAACCCGTGTTACCGCCTTGAAAGGGCGGCGTCCTAGGCCGCTGGACGATGGGGGCTCTTGACCCGCTAGGGCTGGCCCACGATAGCAGCCCACCCCGGGGGAACCGCATTGAAAAAGGATTCCGATGCCAATAGGCTCAATCGGGTTCTCGATACCGGGGGGGGACAAGCACGTGGAAAACGAAGTCTGGCGGTGGCTCTGGACACTGACCGCGGTGGCTTTCTCGCTGGCCGAGGTGTTCACCGCGGGCTTCTTCCTGCTCCCCTTCGCCATCGGGGCCGGAGCGGCCGCCGTGCTGGCCTGGTTGGACGCCCACATCCTGGCGCAATGGGTGGTTTTCTTCGTGGCCACGGGGGGCAGCTTCGTCTATCTGCGCCGATTCGTCAGGCGCCAGAACGACGAGCAGCAGCCCCGAGTGGGGGCCAACCGGCTCATTGACGCCACCGGCAAGATCATCGAGCGGGTGGACGAGCACGCGGAGACCGGTAGGGTTAGGATAGGGGGCGAGGAGTGGCTGGCCTCCGCCGCCGAGACCATCGAAATCGACACCAGGGTCACGGTCACCGAGGTCCGTGGCACCCGCCTGGTGGTCGTCCCCTTCCCCCGAGAATCAGCAACCGAGAACACAGAAAGCTAGGTAGTAGAAGCCATGGAAGCCGTCGTTGCCCTCTTTGTGGTCCTCGCCGTCGCGGTCATCATCGTCGCGGCGTTGGGTATTCGCATCGTCCGCCCCTACGAGAGGGGGCTCATCGAGATGCTGGGTCGGTACCAGCGCACGGTGGACTCCGGCCTGCGCTGGATCCTCCCGTTCGTCAAGCGCCTCAACAAGGTGGACATGCGGGAGCGGGTCATCGACGTTCCCCCTCAGGAGGTCATCACCAAGGACAACGTGGTGGTCACGGTGGACGCGGTGATCTTCTTCGAGGCCACCGACCCGGTGAAGCTCAAGTACAACGTGGGCAACTTCCAGCTTGCGGTCACCAAGCTGGCCCAGACCAACCTGCGTAACGTGATCGGCGACCTCGATCTCGATGCCGCGCTCACCTCCCGGGAGCTGATCAACGGCAAGCTGCGGGAGATCCTCGACGACGCCACCGACAAGTGGGGCACCCGGGTGGTTCGGGTGGAGATCCAGCGCATCGATCCCCCGCCCGACGTGACCGAGGCCATGCACCGCCAGATGAAGGCCGAGCGGGATCGTCGGGCCGTGGTGACCGAGGCCGAGGGGGACAAGCGATCGGCCATCCTTCGTTCCGAGGGCCTCAAGGAAAGCCAGATCCTGGAGGCCGAGGGCGAGGCCGAGGCCCTCAAGCGGGTGGCCGACGGCGAGCGCTACCAGCGGGAGACCGTGGCCCAGGGCGAGGCCAACGCCATCGAACTGGTGTTCAACGCCATCCACACCGGCGATCCCACCCCTGATCTGATCGCCATCCGCTATCTGGAGGCCCTGAAGGACGTGGCCGACGGCAACGCCACCAAGGTCTTTTTGCCCCTCGACACCAGCGGGCTCACCAACGCGGTGGCGTCGCTCACCGAAATCGCCCGAGCCGGCCAGGGCGAGCCCGCCTCCCGACCGACTGAGGAGTAGTCGATTGGGTCACCCCGGCCCACATAATTGGCGCACCGCCTCCCGACCGACTGAGGAGTAGTCGATTGGGTCACCCCGGCCCACATAATTGGCGCACCGCCTCCCGACCGCCGGAGGAGTATCCGCCTACGTCTGAGACCTCAAAGATCGGATGCCGCCGCCTCCACCAGGTGCTCCAGTAGCCAGCCCAGGTAGGCATAGGCCGATCGGACCACCGATTCGGGGTTTTCCTCGTCGCTGTCGTGCGGCTCGGGTTCGTCGTCGGGGGGGTCGTCCTCGCTGACGTCCAGGCGAGTACCCAGCACCAGTCGGATGTCGTTGATCGATCCCGTCCACGCCGCCAACTGCTCCCGGTTGATCACGGTGGCTTCGGCCAGGTCCCCCACCATGTCCAACCGGGCCAGCCGCTTGGACACCAGTTCACCCCTCACCAGGTTCCGGTACTCGGCCTCGGCCTCGGGATCGTCGGGTCGAGCGGTGGGAAACAGCCGGATCAGCGTCTCGTCGTGGGGGTCGTCCGCCAGCATCGCTCGTAGCTGGGGGACCACGGTGGTGATCAGTCCCCGCTCGTTGTCGGACAAATCGAGGCTATACGTCCCATCCCCGTTGGCCTTGACCGGCCGTGGTGATGCCATCAGTCAGTGCTCCCGTTGGCCTTGACCGGCCGTGGTGATGCCATCAGTCAGTGCTCCCGTTGGCCTTGACCGGCGGCGGTGCCAGTGGTGATGCCATCAGTCGTCCTGTTCCATGGTGGCCCACAGCCCGTATTCGTGCAGACGGAAGACGTCCATTTCCGCTCTCTCCCGGGGGCCGTCGGAAACAACCGCCCGGCCCTTGTAGTGGACGTCCAGCATGAGCCGGGTGGCCTTCTCCTTGCTGTAGCCGAACAGCTTCCGGAACACGAAGGTGACGTAGGACATCAGGTTTATGGGGTCGTTCCATACGATCACCTTCCAGGGCCGGTCGGGTCGGACATCGATTTCGTCGGTGGGCCGGCGTACTTCCGAGGGGACGGTCTCGACCGGGGCGGCGGGCGGGGCGGTCGAGGGGACGGTCTCGACCGGGGCGGCGGGCGGGGCGGCGGGGCTCATGCCGGCACCACCGCAGTGGCATCGCCCTCGTCCCGCGGGAGCGGGTCCCCTGGCGGCGATTGTGATGGTGTCTCCCACGCATCGCCCTCGGTTCGCAGCAGTGGATCCTTCAGTGGGAGCGGATCTCGCAGGTTGAGCCAGAGAAACACAGTGACAATCCACAGTAGGGCAGCACCGGCAATGTGCGCGCCCACCAGCAGCACCGGTACGCCGGTGAAGTACTGAACGTATCCGATGAGCCCCTGGGCCAGGGCCACTCCCAGCACGGTCCGGCCCCAGAACTGGGTCTGGTCGGGGGCCTCCCGCTTTCGTAGCCACCACACCAGTCCGGCCAGAGCCACCAACAGCACCACCACCGAGGTGCCGTGGATCCGAGCCACGTCCCGCAGCGCCACGTCGATCCGCTCGGCGTCCTCGTCCCCGCCGTGCGGTCCGGCCCCGGTGACGATGGTACCGGTGACGATCACCACCGAAGTCAGAACCACCACTCCGGTTGCCACCCAGCGGGGGCGAAGCCAAGCCGACAGCGGCAGAACCCGGGGTCTTCGACCGGTTGTCACCCAGCGGGGGCGGAGCCAAGCCGCTCCCCGCCGGCCTTGTCCACCATCGGATGGTCGATCCGGTGGTCGATCCGATGCTCGCCAGACCAGCACCACCGCGTTGCCCAGGAGCACCATCGACAGCAGGAAATGGCCGATCACCAGAATGGGGGGCAGCTCGTACAGCACGACCAGGCCGCCTAGCACGATTTGGGCCAGGACCCCGGCCACCAGCCCCCACGACAGCCACACCAGGTCGGATCGCCGCGGTATCCGCCAGTGGGAGCCCAGCACGGCGGCGATGACGATGACCGACACCAGCCCGGTGATTAGCCGGTTGATGAACTCGATCATGGCGTGGACCTCCATGGGGGCCACGAGCTGATCGTTGTCGCACGCCGGCCAGTCGGGGCAACCCAGTCCCGAGCCGGTGAGCCGGACCGCGCCCCCGCTCACGATTATCAGGCCCAGAAGCGCCAGCACTCCAAGGCTGATTTTTCGATAGGTGGAGGGGTGAACCCGAGGCCGGACCACGCCATGAATTGTACGGTTCACCGGTGACAGGCGGACATCCCGGCCCGAGGTTCGACAACGCCGTGATTCTGGGCTGAGTCGGCGTTCCTCGAAGTCGGGCCCATGGGCAGAGTCGGCGTTCGGATACCTTGGCTTGGCCGGTGCTGAAACCGTACTCTGGGCGGGTCATGGGTCTCACCCGCTTGTCTCCTGGTAGCCGCACGCGACCGGCCGCACCGAACACCAGTACGGGGAACGACCCCGTCCGCCCTCCCGCCCGTCGCTGGGCGTCCACCTGGCAACGTTTGGTGCAGGGTGGTGGCTCGGCTCGCCCCGTCCGCCCTCCCGCCCGTCGCTGGGCGTCCACTGCCCGGGCCTACGTGGCGCTCACCAAGCCCCGCATCATCGAGCTGCTGCTGGTAACCACCGTGCCCACCATGGTGGTGGCCGACAAGGGGATTCCCTCGGTGTGGCTCATGGTGGCCACCGTGGCCGGCGGAACGCTGGCCGCCGGGGGGGCCAACGCCATCAACATGTACTTCGACCGGGACATCGACCGGCTGATGGAACGAACCAAGAACCGCCCCCTGGTGACCGGAGCGGTGACCCCGGGCCGAGCCCTGGCGTTCGCCCTCGTCCTGGAGGTCTTGGCCTTCGCCTGGCTGTGGGGATTCGTGAACCTGCTCAGCGCGGTGCTGGCGGTGTCGGCCACGGCGTTCTACGTGTTCGTCTACACGCTGTGGCTCAAGCGCACCTCCTCCCGGAACATCATCATCGGTGGAGCGGCGGGGGCCGTGCCGGTTCTGGTGGGCTGGGCCGCGGTGACCAACAGCCTGGACTGGGCCCCGCTGGTGCTGTTCGGCCTCATCTTCTACTGGACCCCGCCCCATTTCTGGGCCCTGGCCATCCGCTACCGGGACGACTACCGAGCGGCCGGGGTGCCCATGCTGCCGGCGGTGGCCAGTACCCGCACCACCGCGGTGCGGATCCTCGGCTACACCGTGATTCTGTGGGCCCTGTCGGTGCTGTTCGGCCCGGTGGGAGAGATGGGGTTGGTGTACCTGGTGGCCGCAATGGTTCTGGGGGCCGTCTTTTTGCTGCTGGCCGTGCAGGTATTGCGCACCCAGAAGGCCGCGGCGGCGATGCGGCTGTTCTCCTACTCCATCACCTACATCACCCTTCTGTTCGGGGCCATGGTGGTCGACCAGGTGGTTCGCACCGGTGTCTGATGCGAGACGCGGTGGGAGCCTCGCGCCGGTGTCCGATGCGAGATACGGCGGCGACCTCGTACCGGTGTCCGATGCGATGGTGTCCGACGGGGCTCTGATGCGAGATACGGCGGAAGCCATGTATAGAGTTTCGTCGCTAACCTGCCTTCGTGGAGCACGATGACCCTCACCGAGACGAGGCCTGAAACCGAAGCGGTCGTGACGGGCGGCGATTCCGGGCCGGACCCCCGGCCGCCGGTTACCGGTTGGACCCCACCCACCGGTTTGGCCGGCATTCTCAGCACCGGGGATCACCGGGTGATCGGTCGGCTCTACGTGGTTTTCTCCCTGGTTCTCTCCGGGCTGGCCCTTGCCCTCGGCTTTCTGCTGGGTATCGAACAGGCCGACATCGACGGGGGGTTCGGCGTCTTCGGTGGTGCCAACGAGCTGTTCCAGGTCTTCGGGCTCTATCGCACCACCTTGATCCTCTGCGGTTTGGTTCCGCTGTTCCTGGGCTTGGCCACCGCCATCGTCCCCAGCCAGCTCGGGGCCTCGTCGGTGGCCTTCCCCCGGGCGGCCGCCGCCGCCTTCTGGGCCTGGTTGGTGGGGGCCATCACCCACATCGTGGCCACCTTCGCCTATGGCGGTCTGGGTTCGGTCGGCGACGGAGTGGCCCGCGGCCAGTCGGTGGAGCTCACCGTGCTGTCGCTGGGGGTGATCGGTCTGGGGCTTCTGGCCGGAACCGGGGTGGTCTTCGCCACCGTGGTCACCCAGCGCCCCGCAGGCATGGACCTTCTGGACGTCCCCGCCTTCTCGTGGTCGATGCTGGTGGCCACCGGGGTGTGGCTGTTCTCCCTGCCGGTGCTGTTGGCCAACCTGGTCATTTCCTGGGTGGACATGCGGGGTGGCGGCGCAATGGACTTCGGCGTGGGGTCCGCCCCCTTCGACCAGGTGGCCTGGGCGTTCGACGCTCCTCAGGTGTACGCCTGGACCATCCCGATGCTGGGCATCGTGGCCGAGGTGTTCACCGCCGCCCACCGCAGTCGTCCCCGGATGTTCGAGCCCATGGCCGTCGTCGTGGGGGTCTTCGGTTTCCTGTCCTTCGGGGCCTGGGCCCAGAGGTTCTTCGACAGCCCCGACCCCGAAGCCCCCGATGCTCATGTGGTCACCAACGAGGTGCTGTTCACCGTCTTCGGACTGGGCATCGCCCTGGTGGTGCTGGCCTACGGAGGGTGGTTGGCCTACAACGGCGTCTCCGCCGGGCAACGCCCCCGGATGTCCCCGCAGTTCGCTCTGGTAACCGTGTCCGGGGCCCTGCTGACCGCGGCGGTGGTGGCCGGCGTGTTGCGGGTGGCCGAGCCCGCCCTGGGGGTGCTGCGGGAGGCCGACGAGGACGTCTGGCGGGGCTTCTTCGACGCCATGGACGACCTGGAGGGCTCCAGCCTGGTTACCGGCATGATGAACTTCGCGGTGCTGGGCGGTCTTCTGGCCGCAGTGGGCGGCCTTTATCACTGGGCCCCGCGGCTGTTGGGCCGACCCCTGAACGCCCCCCTGGGTTTTTTGTCGGTTCTGCCCCTGGCCGGCGGGGCCATCCTGGTCGGGCTCACCGACGTGCTCGGCGGCTTTCTCGACCAGCCGGCTCGGCCCTACCAGGTGGGCAACCCGCCCTACGGGCCCCGAACCTTCGACCGGATCGACGCTCTGGGCTTCGTGGAGTTCCTGAACGTGATCGGGCTCATCGGCTACATCGCCGTCGTGGTTGGTTTGGTGCTGGTGGTGCTCAAAGTGGCCCGCAGCCTGGCCCGACCGACAGTGGGGCTGGCCGCCCGGGGGGAGTTCGCCGCCCGGGGGGAGTTCGCCGACCGGGGATGGCCCGTCGACCGGGGGGAGGAGGTCTGATGGCCGACATCGCGGTCGGGACGCCCCTTGCCGCCCCGTTGCCCCGCAAACGCACCCTGCTGGTGGGTACGGTGTTCGCCACCGCGGCCTCGCTCATGTACTTCGCCGCTTTGTTGGGGGTGTACCTGAGGGAGCGGGCCGATGCCCTGGCCGCCGGGGACGACTGGATTCCGTCGGGGGCCGATATCCAACTGGCTCCCCCCACGGTGGCGGCGTGGACCATGCTCATGTCGGTGGTCACCATGCAGTGGGCGGTCTACTCCATTGCTCGGGACGACCGTCCCCACGCCATTCTGGCCACCGCGCTGACCACCCTGTTCGGCCTGGCGGTGGTGATCCAGACCTCGTTCCAGTACACCCAGATGGGCCTGGTGGCCGACGAGTCGATCGCCGCCGTGTTGATCTACACCATCTCGGGGTCGCACCTGGCCATGATCGCCGTCGGCCTGGTGTTCTTGTTCCTCATGGCCTTCCGGGCGCTGGGCGGCCAGTACAGCAGTCGCCAGACCGATGGGTTCGTGGCTGCTTCCATCTACTGGTACGCCGTGGTATTCGTCTATGTCGTCATCTGGACGGCGATCTTCGTGCTGAAGTAGGTCGGCGTGTCTACTCCCGGTTTTCGTCTGTTCTTCGGCTTCTTCGGGGCGGCGGTGGCCGCGGCCGCGGTCTACGGCGTGGCCAGCGGCAGCGCGGGGGAGACCGAGTACTTCGCGATTCTCAACGTGGAGACGTGGGTCGGGGTGCTCAGCCTGGGCTACAAGGGCGGCATCGGCGACCATGTCGGGTACGTGGTTCTGATGGGCTTCGCGGTGCTGTCCGCGCTGGTGGCCCTGTTCCTGGTCGCCTTTCGGGACGCGGACGCCGAGTCGGTGGGCGAGCTTGCCGACGACGGTCGGATTCCCGAGACCCAGGCCGACCTCGAGGCCAACTACTGGCCGGCGGTGGCCGCATTCGGGGTGGGGGCCATGGTCGTGGGACTGGCCACCCATGCCACCATCTTCGTGATAGGGCTGGTGATCGTGGGGGCGGCGGTGTTCGAGTGGATGCTGGCCGCGTGGGCCGACCGGGCCACCGGCGATCCGACGACCAACCGCAACCTGCGCAATCGCATCATGAGGCCCATCGAATATCCGGTGACCGCGGCCCTGGGGGTGGCGGTGCTGGTGCTGGCCCTGTCCCGGGTATTTCTGACCGTTTCCGAGTTCAGCGCGGTAATGGTGGCCGGTTCGGTGGCCACCGTCATCTTCTTCGTCGCGGTGGTGTTCGCGTTGGCCCCCCGGATCAACCGGTCGGCCATCGTCGGCACGGTGGCGCTGATCTGCGTGGGGGTCCTGGTGGCCGGGGTGATAACCGCGGCCATGGGATCACGAGAGTTCCACCATGAGACCCCCGGTTCCGAGCACGGGGAGCCCTCGCTCGATCATGGAGAAGCAGAATGACGGTGGCGATGTCAATGATCGTGAAAGCGATGATGGTGCCGGCCTCGACGATGGTGCGAGCGATGATGGTGCCGGGATCAATGACGGTGCCGAGGTCGTCGCCGGGTGGTGCCCGGTGAGCAGCCGGCTCAAGAAGCTCGTCTGGCTGTCCAGCCTGCTGGTGGTGGCCGGGACGGTCGCCCTGATAGTGATCGGCATCGTGGTCACCGACGATCACCCGCTGTCCACCCTCTCGCCCTCCGGTCGCCAGGGCCGGGAGATCGCCCGACTCATCAATCCCATCTTCATCGTGGCCGGTGTGGTGTTCTTCTTGATCCAGGGGGCGGTGCTGGCACTGTGGTGGCGCTATCGGGTGGCCGGGTCCGACACCGGCGATGGGGAGCACGGTTACTACGAGGACGACGAGTTCCCCGAGCAGATCCACGGCAACAACCGCGTCGAGGTGGCCTGGACCATCGTGCCCACCGTTCTGCTCGCGGTCATCTCGGTGTTCACCCTGGTGGTCCTGTTCGCCCTCGACGACGTGGAGGCCTCGGAGGACGACATGGTGGTCACGGTGATCGGCCAGCAGTGGTGGTGGGAGTACCAGTACCACCTGGACGGCGACACCGACAGCCCGCCCGATTTCGTGACCGCCAACGAGCTGGTCATCCCCGTCGGGGTGGACGTGCCCCTCGACATCAAGTCGCGCGACGTGATCCACTCCTTTTGGATTCCCAAGCTCAACGGCAAGAAGGACGCGGTTCCCGGCCGTTCCCACGACTGGGTGATCCAGGCCGACAAACCCGGCCGCTTCCGCGGACAATGCACCGAGTTCTGCGGTCTGTCCCACGGCTACATGAAGATGGTGGCCGTGGCCCTGCCCCCCGACGAGTTCAAAGTGTGGAGGGACAACCAGCTCACCCCGGCCGACGATCCTCGCCGAAGCACGGCACCGGGGGTGGCCGAGGGCTGGGAGGTCTTCGGCCAGCAGTGCGCCAACTGCCACGTGATCACCGGGGTGACCTCGCCGGCCAACCGAGGCGGCCAGAGCACCACCCCCGACGGCTGGGACGTCTACGGCGAGTTCCACGGCGGTGACGCCGGCACCTATACCGACGAGTTGATCGCCGGGGCCGCTCCCAACCTGACCCACCTGATGACTCGGGGCACGTTCGCCGGCTCCATGTTCGATCTCTACCTGGATGCCGGCGACCACGTTCCCTACCTGGATCTGCCCACCGGGGCGACGCTCAACCGGGGCGAGCTGGAGTCGTGGATCTACAACGCCCCCGAGCGCAAGCCTGCCGATGCCGACAACCTCCGGGGCATGCCCGCCCGCACCGGTTTGAGCCCCACCGACATCGACAATGTCGTTGCCTTCCTGTCCACCCTCGACTGATTGTGATTGATCGTGATTGTGCCGATGGCCACCACCCGCAAATCGCATACCCCTGATCGGAACAGCCGGTGACGGTCACCGACCGGACGATCGCCCCGGCCGGGACCGGGGAACCCCTGGCGCTGCCCGCGGGCCCTACGGTTGCCCATCGCCCCCTCGGAGTGTTCACCCGACCTCGGGGCAGCGAGGGATGGCGGAGTTGGCTGTTCACCGTCGACCACAAGCGCATCGGCATCATGTACGGGGCCGCCGCCCTGTTCTTCTTCTTGGTGGGGGGAGCCGAGGCCCTGTTCATCCGGCTTCAGTTGGCCACCCCCAACGGCTCGGTGATCGGGGCCGGCACCTACAACGGCGTGTTCACCATGCACGGCGTGACCATGGTGTTCCTGGTGATAATGCCCATGGCCGCGGCCTTCGCCAACTACCTGCTCCCCCTCCAGGTGGGGGCCCGGGACGTGGCCTTCCCCCGCCTCAACGCCTTCAGCTTCTGGTGCTTTCTGGCCGGGGGGGTGCTGCTCACCTCGTCGATATTCATTGGCGGCTGGTTCCAGAACGCCCCCGACGGCGGCTGGTTCAACTACGCCCCCAACAGCGGGTTGCCCTTCTCGCCCTCCAAGGGCATCGACTTCTACGCCGTCGGCTTGCAGATAACCGGCATCGCCTCGCTGGTCAGTTCCATAAACCTGATCGTCACCGTGCTGAACATGCGGACGCGGGGCATGAGCTTCTTCCGAATGCCGGTGCTCACCTGGATGCTGCTCATCACCCAGTTCCTTCTGCTGTTCGCCCTCCCGGTGATCACCGTGGCCCTGTTCTTGTTGATGTTCGACCGGTTGTGGGACGCCAACTTCTTCAACGTGGCCGAGGGGGCCGATCCATTGCTGTGGCAGCACTTGTTCTGGATCTTCGGCCATCCCGAGGTGTACATCCTGATCCTGCCCGCCTTCGGAATCGTGTCGGAGATCATCCCCACGTTCTCCCGCAAGCCCATCTTCGGTTACCACTTCATGGTGGCCTCCGGCATCGCCATCGGCTTCATGGGCTGGGGGGTGTGGGCCCACCACATGTTCACCTCGGGGGTGGGTCCGCTGTCGG
Organism: Acidimicrobiales bacterium; assembly: GCA_965115985.1. GTDB lineage: Bacteria > Actinomycetota > Acidimicrobiia > Acidimicrobiales > Bin134 > Poriferisocius. Next base: position 1,595,395 of record OZ220474.1, on the reverse strand, counting down.
TGGCCGCGTTCTCGGTGTCCACCATGTTCATAGCCGTGCCCACCGGGGTCAAGATTCTCAACTGGCTGGCCACCATGTACCGGGGTCGGCTGCGATTCACCACCCCCATGTTGTACGCCGTCGGCGTGGTGTCGATGTTCACCATCGGTGGCCTGTCGGGGGTGACCCACTCCATCGCGCCGTCCGACACCCAGCAGACCGACACCTATTACATCGTGGCCCACTTCCACTACGTGATCTTCGGGGGGGCGCTGCTGGGGCTCTTCGGCGGCTTCTACTTCTGGTGGCCCAAGGCGTTCGGCCACAAGCTGAACGAGGCCTGGGGCAAGGCCGGCTTCTGGGTGATGCTCATCGGGTTCAACTTCACGTTCGGCCCCATGCACATCCTCGGCCTCCAGGGCATGTCCCGGCGCATCGCCACCTATCGGGCCGACGAGGGCTTCACCATGTGGAACACCGTGGCCACGGTGGGAGCGTTCGTGATCGCCATCGGGGTGGCCATGTTCTTCTGGAACGTGTACATCAGCGCCCGGGACTGGCGGCGGGCCGGGCGGCCCGACGTGGGCCCCGACCCGTGGGACGCCCGGGGTCTGGAGTGGATGACCGCCTCGCCGGTCCCCGAGCACAACTTCGATCGGGAGATCGTCGTGGAGCGCCCGGACGAGTTCTGGCACCGCAAGTACGGCGTCGACGAGAACCACCGGGTGGTGAGGACCGCGGCCGCCACCGACGTCGCCCACGACGGCAGCAACACCAACGTTCACCTGCCGTCCCCGTCGTACTGGCCGATTGTTCTGAGCGGGGGCATCCTGCTGGTGGGCTACGGGGTCATATACAACCTGTGGCTGGCCGCCGGCGGACTCGTGCTGCTGGTGGGGGCCATCTACGGCTGGATCCTGGAGCCGGCCGACGACCCCGACACCGCCGGCGACCACGGCCACGGCGACGACGACCACGGCGACGATGGCCATGGTGGTGGCGACGGCCATGGCGGCGGTGAGGGCCACGGCGATCCCGCTGACGGTGGTGGGCCGGACGGCAACGGCCGGTCCGCCTCCGCTTCGGAGTCGGGGAGTGGATCGACCGATACCGAGGAGGCAGCGACCGTTGGCTGACACCATGACTGCGGATCCAGCGGCCACCGAGGCCGCCGCCCTTGACGAGGGTCGCCCCGACGAGGCCGGTAGCGCTCCGGCCGGGGTTCTCGCCGAGGGGCACCACGACGAGGGGCACCACACCAGCACCGGCCTCTCCAACGAGAAGCTGGCCATGTGGGTGTTCCTGGGGTCGGAGTGCCTGCTGTTCGGCGGGTTGCTGTCCACCTACATGTTCAACAAGGGCCGTATCGGTCCCGACGACATCGGTCCCGGCGATGTGTTCGACATCCCGTTCACATCGGTCAGCTCGTTCGTGCTCCTGATGAGCTCGTTGACCATGGTGTTCGCGGTATCGGCCATAGCCCGGGGAGACATCCGGGGCAATCGCATCTGGCTGGCCACCACCGCCGGGCTGGGGGCCACCTTCGTGGCCGGGCAGGTGAACGAGTTCACCGCCTTCTACGAGGAGGGCCTGGGCTTCACCACCAACCTGTTCGGTTCCTCATTCTATACGTTGACCGGTTTCCACGGGGCTCACGTGACCATCGGCATCATCATGCTGATGTCCCTTTTGGTGATGTCGCTCCGGGGCAATCTTTCCCAGGATCGGGCCGAGAAGGTGGAGATAATCGGCCTGTACTGGCACTTCGTCGATATCGTCTGGATCGTGATCTTCACGATCGTGTACCTCTTCCCGCAATAGGATCCGTCATGGCCACCGTCATCCCCGATTCGCCCGATACGGCCCCCACCCCCACCCCCGACGATCCTGCCTCCGCCGCCGGTCGCTCCTCCAACGACGATCCTGCCTCCGCCGCCGGTCGCTCCTCCAACGACGATCACGCCTCCGCCGCCGGTCGCTCCCCTGCCGACCATCACTCCTCCAACGACGGTCACGCCTCCGCCGGCAATGGTCACGCCCACCCCACCGACTGGCTCTATGTCAAGGTGGCCATTGCCCTGGGGCTGCTCACCGCGTTCGAGGTGTTCACCTACTTCGAGTCGCTCCACGGGTGGGGCGACACCGCCATCATCGTTCTGCTCGTGGCCATGATGCTGGTCAAGTTCGTTCTGGTGGTGGCTTTCTTCATGCACCTGAAGTTCGATGCCCCCATCTTCTGGAAGCTGTTCGTTTTCGGGCTGATACTGGCCATGGCGGTGTACATGGTGATGCTCACCGCGTTCCGCTTCTGGTAGACGGACTGCCGCCCCCGTGGTCCTCGCGGCCGACAGCGATATCTGGCGGTATCAACCCCACGTCGAGGTCTGGATCATCCTGCTGGCCGGGATGGCCATGGCCTGGTACGCGGCTCGGGTCATCGCCCCCAAGGCCGCCCCGGTGGGCGAGGCTCCGTTCACCCGCCGCCAGGGACTGGCCTTCGCCGGGGCGCTGGTGCTTTTGTGGGTGGCCGGCGACTGGCCGGTTCACGACGTCTCCGAGGAGTACCTGTATTCGGTCCACATGGTCCAGCACCTGATCATCACCCTGGTGGTGCCTCCGCTGCTGTGGGCGGCCATGCCCGAGTGGTTGGCTCGGCTGCTGCTCGGCGGGGACGGCAGCGTCGGGGTGTGGGTGCGGCGGTTGGCCCGACCGGTGGCCGCCGGGGTGCTGTTCAACTTCATGGTGGCGGTGAGTCACGTGCCCTGGGTGGTCAATACCTCGGTGGACAGCGGTGCGTTGCACTACTTCGTGCATTTGCTGCTGGTGGCCTCCGCGCTGGTGATGTGGCTGCCGGTGTGCGGCCCGATCCCCGAACTGCGGATGAGCGCTCCCGGCCGGATGGTCTACCTGTTTTTGATGTCGGTGGTGCCCACCGTTCCCGGAGCGTTCCTGACCTTCGCCCAGGGCGCGGTCTACAGCGCCTACGACCATCAGGTCCGTCTGTGGGGCATCGGTGTGCAGGCCGACCAGCAGGCCGCCGGGCTCATAATGAAGCTGGTGGGCGGCATGTACCTGTGGACGTGGATCGGATTTCTGTTCTTCCGCTGGGCCGGGGCCCAGCAAAGAGCCGACACCCGGATGCGCTTGGTTGCCACGGTGCCGTCGGGGCCCGCCGCCGCCGATTCCCCGGTTTCGGCCCCGTCCTCCCCGGTTTCGGCATCGTCCTCCCCGTCGGGGCCCGCCGAGGCCGATTCCCCGGTTTCGTCATCGTCCTCCCCGGTGGGAGGCTCCACCTCCAACGGCTCCCGATGATCGATCTTCGCCGGGTGCGCAGTGATTTCGACGGGGTGCGGGTTGCGTTGGCCCGCCGGGGGATCGACCTGTCCGAGCTGGACGAGGTGGCTGCTCTGGACGAACGCCATCGCAGCCTCACCACCCGGCGCGACGCCGCTCGCCACCGGGTCAAGGAGCTGTCCCAGCAGGTCGGCAGGCTGAAGCGGGACGGCCGGGACGGCGAGGCCGACACCGTGGCCGCCGAGAGCCGCAGTCGGGGCGAGCAGCAGAAGGAGCTGGCCGCCGAGGCCGACGCGGTGGCGGCCCGGATCCACGGTCTGTTGCTGCGTATTCCCAACCTGCCGGCCTCCGATGCCCCCGACGGGGCCGACGAGACCGCCAACCCGATTCTGCGGGTGGAGAACTTCGATCCCGATGCCTATGGCGAGCACCAGCGGGTGCCCCACTGGGAGTTCGCGGTCGAGGCCAACTGGTTGGACATGGAGCGGGCCGCCAAGCTGTCGGGCTCGATGTTCTCCATGCTTCGAGGCCCGGGGGCCGCTCTGGCCCGAGCCATGGTCCAGTTCGGGCTCGACCGCAACGCCGACCTCTACGAGGAGATCCGCCCCCCCACCCTGGTTCACAGCCAGGTCATGGTGAGCACCGGTCAGCTCCCCAAGTTCGCCGACGACGCCTACTTCCTGGAACGGGACGATCTCTGGGTCATACCCACCGCCGAGGTGCCGCTCACCTCGTTGGCCTCCGGTGAGATCCTGGACGAGGCCGACCTACCGATGAGGATGATGGCCCACACCTCCTGCTATCGGCGGGAGGCCGGGGCCGCCGGTCGCGACACCCGGGGTCTGCTGCGGGTTCACGAGTTCGACAAGGTGGAGATCCTGGCCTACGCCACCCCCGAGCAGGCCCCGGCGATCCACGCCGAGATCCTGGAACGGGCCGAGGCCGCGGTGGCCGAGTTGGGACTGGCCTACCGGATCGTGGACATCTGCACCGGCGATCTGGGGCAGGCCCACCACCGATCCTGGGACGTGGAGGTGTACGCCCCCGGTGCCGACCAGTGGCTGGAGGTGTCGTCGGTCTCGTGGTACTCCGACTACCAGGCCCGCCGGGCCAACCTGCGCTACCGCCCCACGGGGGACAAGAGCACCCGCATTCTGCACACCCTCAACGGCTCGGCCCTGGCCGTTCCCCGGGTTTGGGCCGCCCTGGTGGAGACCTACCGCCGCCCCGACGGCTCGGTTGCCGTTCCCGAGGCCCTGCGTCCGTATCTGGGCCGCACCGTCCTTTAGGGGGTTGTTTCTCCCCTTAGTGGCTCTCCCGAGCAGATTGTCCCGGATCAGATCGTTCGGGGGTGCGCATGGAGGTCCAGCCCCAGCATTGGGCCTGGCCGGTTTCCAGGAGGCCGCACACGTGATAGCCGTGGGTGGATACCGATGCGAACCGTCCGGTGGGCACGTTGGCCACCCCGGAGGTTTCGCCCCTCCAGTTGGTGTCGTTGCCCCAGCATTGAATGGTGCCGCTTTCTCGCAGGCCGCACGAGAACCACCCCTGGGTGGATGAGGCGATGTCGGTGAACCGGCCGTCAGGAGGGTCCAGCACCCCGGTGGGGTTCCTCAAGTAGTCGTGGTTGCTGCCCCAGCAGACCACGGTGCCGTTCTCGCGGATGCCACACGAGTGATGGCGGCCGGCGGACACCGCGGCGAACCGGCCGGCCGGGGCGTTGGTCTGCCCGTACCGATTGCTGCCCCAGCACTCGACCGCCCCGGATTCCCGCAGTCCGCAGGCGTGTCCCAAACCGGCGGACACCGCGGCGAACCGGCCGCCGGGGGTGGTGTTCAACCACCACTTGTCGGTGGGTGCCCAGCACACGGCGGTGCTGTCGGCGCGGAGTCCGCAGTACTGGTTGATGCCGGTGCTTATCGAGGTGAACCGGCCCTCGGGTGCGTCCACCGGCCCATCGGGGTGGGTGCCCCAGCAGGCCAGGGCTCCGTTCTCCCCGATGGCACAGGAATGATTGTTGCCGGCGGCGATGGCGTCGAACCGGCCCTCGGGTGCGTCCACCGCTCCGGTATGGGATCCGAGGTCGTCCTGGTTGCTGCCCCAGCAGGCGATGGTCCGGTCGATCCGCAGCCCGCACGAGTGCTGACGGCCGGCGGAGACGGCGGTGAACCCGATATCGGGCGCACCGGTTTGCTCGAGGTGGCAGCGATCTCTTTCCGGCCAACCAAGCTGTTGTAGATGCCGGCAGTTTATTCCTTGGCTGTCGAGGTCTTCCCCGTTGCCACAGTTATTGTACCGGTAACCCATAATGGAACAATCCGCGGGATGATCGAGACTGAAAACCGAGTGTCCTATCTCATGAGCAACGATATGGAAGTATCTGTTGTAAGCCCAATCCCGACATTTATCGGGGTAATCACGCGCCCGATTCGGTGTGCTCTCGTAGCCACAAAAGGATCCAACATTCCAGAACGACTCGAAATATGCTTCGACGGTCGGGGCCAGTGCCCAGCTTCCACCTATTTTGGCAAACCCGGCTACATTGCCTCCAGTAGGTATATCCACCAGGATCAGCACGTTCTCGTAATCGAATAATCTCTGTATTTCAACATTGCATGGGTTTATGCCAATTTGGTTCCAAATGCCTATGGTCGAACCTTGCCATGGGATGTTGGGTGATACGATTCCCCCAGGGTGAAACTCTACATTTACGAGGTTAGATGATTGCTTGGCATAGAACGCCGATACGACCTCGTTCAATTTTTCGACTTCGATCCGCAAGTCGGAATCCGTGTAACCTCGACGGGGCGAGGCGCAATAGAAAACGCGTACGTTCGCCTTGCCCACGGACGGACGCTCGAATCTCCCCCAGCAGACCGCGGTACGGCCAACCCGCATCCCGCACGTGTGCCACAACCCGGCGGACACCTCCGTGAACCGGCCGTCCGGTGGGTCGGACTGCCCTCGCTGGTTGTCTCCCCAGCAGGCCACCGTCCGGTCGATATGCAGTCCGCAAGTGTGGTTGATACCGGTGGTTACCGCGGTGAACTTGCCGTTGGGCGGCGATGATTTCCCGCTCCAGTTGTTGCCCCAGCAGGCGATGGTCCGGTCGGTGCGCAGCGCGCAGGTGTTGTGGTAGCCGGCGGCGACGGCGGTGAATCGGCCGGACGGTGCGTTCAGTTGCCGCAAGCTGCTGTCGCCCCAGCAGGTGATGGTTTGGTCGGTGCGCAGCGCGCAGGTGTGCGAGGTGCCCGCGGACACTGCGGTGAATGTTCCGGTGGGGGCGTTGGCTTGGCCGACGGTTTCGCCCCGTCGGTTCTGGTTGTCGCCCCAGCAGGTGATGGTTTGGTCGGTGCGCAGCGCGCAGGTGTGCGAGGTGCCCGCGGACACTGCGGTGAATGTTCCGGTGGGGGCGTTGGCTTGGCCGACGGTTTCGCCCCGTCGGTTCTGGTTGTTACCCCAGCAGGTGATGGTTTGGTCGGTACGCAAACCACAGGAGTGGGTCCGGCCCGCGGTGACGGCGGTGAACCGGCCGTTCGGCGTATCCAGCTCTCCTTGGGAATAGTCGCCCCAGCATAGAACCGTGTTGTCGGCGGTCAGCCAGCAGGCGTAGTTGTCCCCGGCGGCGACGGTGGGGTTGGCCGGGGGGTTGGGTTGCTCGTTGCCACCGCCCGGTGGGGTGCCCCAGCAGGCCATGGTCTGGTCGGTGCGTAGTGCGCAGGTGTGGGAGGTTCCCGCGGTGACGGCGGTGAATGTTCCGGCGAGATGGCTGGTTTGGCCCTGGCTGTTGTCTCCCCAGCAGGCCATGGTCTGGTCGGTGCGTAGTGCGCAGGTGTGGGAGGTTCCCGCGGTGACGGCGGTGAATGTTCCGGCGAGATGGCTGGTTTGGCCCTGGCTGTTGTCTCCCCAGCAGGCCATGGTCTGGTCGGTGCGCAGCCCACAGGTGTGGAAACGGCCGGCGGATACTGTGGTGAATGTTCCGGTGGGGGGCTTGGTTTGTCCGTGGTCTTTGTTTCCCCAGCATCTGATGGTCTGGTCGGTGCGCAGTGCGCAGGTGTGGGAACCGCCGGTGGTGATGGTCCGAAATCGCCCGCCGGGAGGGTTGGATTGTCGGGCCCAGTTGTCGCCCCAGCAGGCGATGGTCCGGTCGGCCCGCAGTCCGCAAGTGTGTTCCTCACCGGCCGCAACGGCCAGAAATCGCCCGCCTGCCCGGTTGGTTTGACCGGAGATGTCGTCCCCCCAGCAAGAAAGGGTGTAGTCGGCCCGCAGGCCGCACGCGTGTCGGGTGCCCGCCGACACGGCGGTGAACTCGCCGGCGGGGGCATCGGTCTGGCCGTGGTCGTTGTCGCCCCGGCAGGCGATGGTGCCGTCGGCCTCGACCCGGCACCAGAATCCGTCACCGGCCGAGATCGGGCTGAACTGGGGTTTTGGAACCTCGAGCTGCCCGTTGGTGTTGGACCCCCAGCAGACCACCGTCCGGTCGATGCGCAGTCCGCAGGTGTGCCACCGGCCGGACGACACGGCGGTGAACTCGCCGGCGGGGGCATCGGTCTGGCCGCGGCCGTTGTCGCCCCAGCAGGTCACCGTCCGATCGGTGCGCAGTCCGCAGGTGTGGTTCCCACCGGTGGTTACCGCGGTGAATGTTCCGCCGGGGGGTGATGATTTCCCGCCCCAGTTGTTGCCCCAGCAGGCGATGGTCCGGTCGGTGCGCAGCCCGCAGGTGTTGTGGTAGCCGGCGGTGATGGCGGTGAATCGGCCGGACGGTACGTTCAGTTGCCGCAATTCGTTGTCGCCCCAGCAGGCGATGGTTCGGTCGGTGCGTAGTGCGCAGGTGTGGGTGTCTCCGGCGGTGATGGTGGTGAATGTGCCGGTGGGAGGGTTGGTTTGTCCGGTGGTCTGGCCCTGGCGGTTCTGGTTGTTGCCCCAGCAGGCGATGGTTCGGTCGGTGCGTAGTGCGCAGGTGTGGGTGTCTCCGGCGGTGATGGTGGTGAATGTGCCGGTGGGAGGGTTGGTTTGTCCGGTGGTCTGGCCCTGGCGGTTCTGGTTGTCGCCCCAGCAGGCGATGGTTTGGTCGGTGCGCAGTCCGCAGGTGTGTTGCCCGCCGGCAGAGACGGCGACGAATGCGTCGTCGGGAGCCGACGACTGCCTGGCCCGGTTGGCCCCCCAGCAGATGGCCGCGTTGCCGGTTGTCAGCCCGCAGGTGTGGTAGCCGCCGGCGGAAATGGGGCCGGCACGGAGGTTTGGTTGGTCGGCGGGCAAGAATCGGAGGTCCGGCGATGACCCGGAGAACCCCCGGTCGGCATCACCAGCAAGATCCTGCGCGACCGCCCCGGAGGAAGCCACCATCGTCCCCGCCACGATCGACACCACCACCAGCCCGGCACCCACCAGCCGCCCCCACCATCGTCGCCCCAAGTCGGGAAAGCCCACCCCCTCAACTTATATCCCCACATCCCGCTTCCAGGTGCCCTGGACAATCATCAGCCCGTCGGCGACCGCGGCGATGCCCAGGATGAGGAAACCCGGGGGCGAACTCCACCGCCAACCTTGTCGCGATCACCCATGGAGCATGCTGTGTGGCGGTACTGGTGATGACGATTAGCTCAATTGTGCCAGTTGACTCCAACGGGTAGGTTGGTGGTCCAATTCCAGCACTTGATTGTCTGCTCGTTTGTTAGTCCGCACGAAAATGCGTCGCCTGCGGTTATTTGGGTGTAGGTGTCTTGTGGGGTGTTGGTTTGTCCGTGGTCGTTGTCGCCCCAGCAAGTTGCGGTGTTGTCGGTTCTGATGGCACATGCATGAAGGGCTCCTGCGGTTATTTGGGTGTAGGTGCCTTGGGGAGCATTGGTTTGGTTATGGTCGTTGCTGCCCCAACAGTTGATTGTCTGCTCGTTTGTTAGTCCGCACGAAAATGCGTCGCCTGCGGTTATTTGGGTGTAGGTGTCTTGTGGGGTGTTGGTTTGTCCGTGGTCGTTGTCGCCCCAGCAAGTTGCGGTGTTGTCGGTTCTGATGGCACATGCATGAAGGGCTCCTGCGGTTATTTGGGTGTAGGTGCCTTGGGGAGCATTGGTTTGGTTATGGTCGTTGCTGCCCCAACAGTTGATTGTCTGCTCGTTTGTTAGTCCGCACGAAAATGCGTCGCCTGCGGTTATTTGGGTGTAGGTGTCTTGTGGGGTGTTGGTTTGTCCCTGGTCGTTGTTGCCCCAGCAGGTTGCGGTGTTGTCGATTCTGATGGCGCATGTGCGGAGGGCTCCTGCGGTTATTTGGGTGTAGGTGTCTTGTGGGGTGTTGGTTTGTCCGTGGTCGTTGTTGCCCCAGCAGGTTGCGGTGTTGTCGGTTCTGATGGCGCACGCGTGGAGTCCTGCTGTGGTTATTTGGGTGTAGGTACCCTTGGGGATGTCCTCAAGACCGCCGTGGGTGTGACCCCAACAGGTCGCAGAACCCGCGACCGTTATCGCGCACGTATGCATCGGACCTGTCGCGATATCAGTGAAGGTACCATCGGGTGTCTGAAGTTGACCGCGATCGTTTATACCCCAGCAAACCGCTGAACCGTCTATCGACAACGCACAGGAATGGCCGGTTGTGGAGGAAAGGTCAATGAACCTACCTGAGGGAGCGTTGATGACACTGTTCGAGGATGGAGCACCCCAGCAGGTCACTGTACCTGTGGTTGAAAGCGCACAGGAATGCTCTCCTGATGCTGCGATATCTATGAACTTGCCCGTGGGTGAATCCAATATAGACCCCATACCTGTTCGCGCCATTAGGCCGTGAGGAGAAGTGAATACATCTTGAATCCCCCAGCAGGCTACGATGTCATTGGTTTTTATGGCACACGTATGATAGTCACCGGTGGAGACTTCGGTGAAGGTGCCATTAGGCACGTCCAACTGGCCATCCAAGTTGCTTCTCCAGCAATTCAAGGTGTCGTCAACAGAGATTGCACATGTATGGGAGTAGCCCGCTGAGACTTTGGTGAAAGTGCCGTTTGGTGTGTCCGATTGGCCGTGGTTGTTGCTGCCCCAGCAGGTCACGGTACCGTTGGTTTCGATTGCACATGTGTGGAAGGTACCCGCTGAGACTTTGGTGAAGGTACCGTTTGGTGTGTCCGATTGGCCGTGGTTGTTGCTGCCCCAGCAGGTCACGGTACCGTTGGTTTCGATTGCACATGTGTGGAAGGTACCCGCTGAGACTTTGGTGAAGGTACCGTTTGGTGTATCCGATTGACTGTGGCTGTTGTCTCCCCAGCAATTCAAGATACTGTCAGTGGAGATGGCACAAACATGGGCGTCGCCGGCGGAGACATCGGTGAAAGCTCCGTTTGGCGCGTCCAACTGGCCATCATAGTTGATTCCCCAGCAGACCACAGATCCAGTCGTCTCAACGGCGCACGAATGCCGGTCGACCGAGGTTATGGCTACGTACCTCTTCGGATCAGCCACGTCTGGTTGACTACCAGTGTCGTCACTTGAAGCACACGCCGAGACGATCATCGCAGCCGCAAAAACCCCTATCAATGTTTTCGACATCCTTGCTATCCTACCGGGGGTCGGCAAACTCCACCGGCAGTCGCGACCTGTTTACCATGACATCACTCAGGTGCGATCCCACATAGTTGGCCGTGGGTCCAGGGTCTGCGGGTGATCGAGTCGGCGTTCCCGCAACTCCGGTTGGACGTGGCCGACGACCGTGAAGAGTCGTTAGTCATGGACGGTGTGGTGGTTGATCCGTAGCTGGGTTGGGGGTTCGAGTTGGTATTTGCCCTGGGAGTTGGTGGTGAGGGTGTGGCTGTGTTTGTGGATTTTGGTGTGGCAGCTCCGACATAGCAGCACCAGGTTGGTGATGTCGGTGGTTCCACCATGTTCCCACCACAAGATGTGATGGGATTCACAGGCAGTTGCTCTTATGCCGCAGCCCACGCAGTGCTTGTCCCGGGCCTGCAAGGCGAGCCTCTGGGTTTGGGTGGCCGCTCTTTGTTTGCGTCCCAGATACAACGGTGCCCCTTCGGCGTTGAATATGGCAGGTATCACCCCGGCGTCGCAGGCGATGCGGCGCAGTTCGTCTACGTCAATGGGGGTGTCGTCAATGAGTCCGGCGTTGGTGAGTTGGCCGGTGAGCGTGTCGTAGTCCACCTTCACCAAAAGCGTCGTGGCCTGGACGGTCACTTCGTTGTCGTCATCGCCGATTGCGGCATCGGTTCCGCCGTGGTCACCGCCGAGATCGCCCGCCTCACCGCCACCGTCGCCGATTCCGGAATCTATTCCGCTAGCTCGATTGGCTCCGTTTGGGGTTCGGGTCACCAGGTTCACTAGCGCGTCGACACAGCGTTGTTGGTTGGTGCGGTCGTTGCCCGCTTGGAAGTCATCTCGGTACATGCGGTCGCACAGGTTGTCGAGAGCGGTTTTGACTCGTTGGCCGGAGACGGGGTCGAGTTCGGCGTGGAGGATGACCATGTCGTCGTCGCCGTTGAACAGGGCGGCCTTACGGCGGCGACGCTGCCGTTCCGTCTTTTTCTCGGCCTTGTGTTCGCTGCGGTTGTGTTCGTGGCGGGCGACGGTCTTTTTGAAATCGTCGAAGTCTTCCGACATTGCCGCCCAGATCAGTTCTTGTTCCTGGGCGGGGCCGAATCGTTCCCGCCGGTGGGAGTCGCTGATCACCCGGACGTGTTCGGTGGTGATCAAACCACCGTTGATCGCCTCCAGGGTTTGGGGTAGGTCCTTGAGCTCCTCAATGGTTTTGGCCTTGCGGCGGGCGTGGTATTGGCTCAGGCCGAACTCGTGACATGCTTGTCGAACAGCAGTGTCGCCTTTCAATTCGCCTAATCGGGCCAGCATGGTCATCATGTAGCCACCTAGTTGGCGGCAGACGTGATCGACTGCGTACATCAACCCCAGCAATTCGTCGGCCCCCAATTCGGAGCAATCTACCCGTTCGACACCCAACCACTCCCGACCATCTGTCGGCTCGGTATCCCCGGTTCTGGGTCTCCGATTTTTGGAATCAAAATCCATAACCAACAGTATACCGACACCAGTGACAGTATCAGCCGAACAAACCAGATAATTGAGAAATAATTCAGAAAATTGTGATTATTATTATCAATTATGGAACTGAAGTCAACCCGGTTTGGTGGGGCACCTGATTTCAGGGAGTGGGTGAATTCAACTAGTCGAGCTCTGATCTCTTATAACCGCTTCCCATGGCTAATCCGTCGCGACCACCGATGGAGTTTGCCGTTGGTGGATCGTGAATTCGGGGTTGTGCTAGGCGATTGTCAGTCCGGCGGTGGCGGCGGTGATGCCCAGGGTGAGGGTTACCGCTCCGTAGGCCACTGCTCGGAGCCGACCCATGGTGGCCAGTTCCACGCCGAAGGTGGAGAACGTGGTGAGCGAGCCCAGGCCGCCGGTTCCCAGCATGGTCATGATCGGGTCGCCGCTGCCGACCAGCAGTCCCAGGGCGAAGCTGCCGGCCACGTTCACCCCCAGCGTGCCCCACGGCCAGGCCGGGGAGTTGTAGTGCTGGGCCACGGCGACGCGAACCATCGTACCGGCAATCGCCATCACCGCGAACCCGAGCGCGATCACCGGGCCGCCCGATGTCGGGTTGTTCGCAGTTTCTTCCTGCGGGTGGCCGGCGGCTTGTCGTACGCGATCACCGGGCCGCCCGATGTCGGGTTGTTCGCAGCCCGGCGCCGATCACGGCCAGGGCCACGCCCCCCACCACGGAGACGGCCAAATATCCGGCGGCATCACCCCAGTGGTGGTTGCGGGCCATCTCGGCTCCGTCAACGGTCAGAGCCGAGAACGTGGTCAGGCTGCCGCAAAAGCCGGTTCCCAGTCCGAGCCTCACCGGCAGGTCGGCCCGGGCCGACCATGCGGCCGCGGCGACGTATCCCAGTATCAGGCAGCCGGCCAGGTTGACGGCCAATACGCCCCAGGGCCAGCTCTCGATGATGGGCGAGGTCTCGGCCAGCGCCCATCGGGTGGCGGCCCCGGCCAGTCCACCGATCCCGACCGTGACCGGGCCCGAGGCTCGCCGCAAACTATCGGCCCGCCCTCTCGAGGGTCGCCAGCTCCTGGTTACTCGGATGTCGCCGGCCCCCGATCACGCCGGGGCTTCAGGCGTACCCAGAGCACGGTGGCGACGATCACGGCGGCCAGCACTTCCCAGAACACCGGCCAGCGACCGGGGTCGGTGAACCAATTGCCCATCCGTTCGGGGATGGCCGCGACGGTCCGCATAATCGGCAGCACCAGCAGGTTGCCCCGGTACAGGATCGCTTCGGAAACGGCGTATCCCGCAGCCACCACCATCTGGGCGACGAGACGCCAGGGTTGGGGAATCACGTGGCGCAGAACCCGGAGCAGCACGACCAGCAGCACGATGGCGGTGGCCAGACCGAAGCGATTGCCGCCCACGTCCACTATCCAGTTCTCCAGGCGGGCGGACACCAGGGTGGAGGCCTCGGCCAGCGGGTTGTGGGCATCCAGGTCGTCCCGCAGCAGAACCTGCACCTCCCACCAGCCGTAGAACCCCAGCACCACGCCGGCCATCACCAGAAAACCCCCGGAGATGCGGTTGATGTGGGGCAGCAGTCGGCGCATGTAAGTGGTGACTCCCGAGCGCCCCAGCGCCACCGCGATGGTCAAAAAGGTGATGACCAGTCCCATTCCCAGGGCGTAGGCCAGGAACCGCAGGGTGCCCTCCCACCAGCCGTCGGCGTTGAACGAGCCGCTGACGCTGCCGAAGAACACCGGACTGGCGCATCCCAGCGACACCACGGCGTAGGACACCCCGAACAGGAACATGGAGGCCAACCCGCGGCTGTCACCTCCCTTGGAGAGTCGGGGGATGGACAACCTGGGTTCAAAGCCGGCCAGCATGGCGATGCCCAGCACCACCATGAGCCCGCTGACCACCAGGGTGATCCACGGACCCCGGTCGGCGATGGTGGAGGTGGCGACGAGCGACGAGGTGAGCGCGCCGATGACCCCGAAGAAGGCCACGAACCCGGCGGTGAGGGTGAGCCCGACCAGCAAGCCCCGCAGCACGTTGCCGTCGGAATCGGAGCCATGGTCGTCGCGGCCGATACCCAGGAAATAGGCCAGGTAGGCGGGCAGCATGGCGAATCCACAGGGGTTGACCGCGGCCACCAGGCCGGCCCCGAAGGGAACCGCCAGTTCGACGTCGAACACAACCGCAAGGTTACGGCGTTGAGGTCACGGCGTTGGGTACGTGTAGGTGTACCGGGAGTTGAACGCGGTCAACCCCGTCAGGCTCGGCAAGGCCGGCGCTGGGGTCACGGCGTCAGGTGCGTGTCGATGTGATCGGTGATCTGGGAGGTGGTGAGGCCGCCGGTGTGTCGGGAGACGACCTGGCCGTTGGTGGCGATGAAGAGGGTGGTGGGCATGCCCAGAATCTCGAAGGCGTTGCCGATGGCGGCTTGGGGGTCCAAGCCGGTGGTGTAGGTGACCCCGGTGTCGGCCACGATCTCCCGGGCCCGGGTCCTGGTGTCGTTGGCGGCCAGGCCGATGACCGCAATGTCGGGGCGCTGCTGGTGAACGGCCTCCAGAGCGGGCATCTCCGCCTTGCACGGGGTACACCAGGATGCGAAGAAGTTGAGCACCACCGGACGGTCGAGGAAGGCCCCCACCGTGGTGGTGCCTCCGTCGAGCAGCTCGAACTCGATATCGGCGGTGGGAACATCGTCGCCGGCCCCCGATCCACAGGAGCCGACGACGATGGTGATGAGCACGGCTACGGCCGGCATCGCCCAACGACGGTGCCCGACCATCAGCTCACCGGGCCATCCCGGCCGGCATCGCCCAACGACGATGCCCGACCATCAGCTCACCGGGCCCATCCCACCATCAGGCCGAGCGGAGTCGGTCGCGCAGGTGTTCGGGCACCGGCACCTGGAGGAACTCGTCCTCGGGCCGGGGCACCTTGGCCGGCCGCCCTCGCCGCCGCTTGCTGGTCAGCACCTTGCCGTTGCGGAACAGTTGACCGCCCCACACTCCCCACGGCTCGCGCCGGGCGATGGCACCCTCCAGGCACGGGGCCATCACCGGGCACCGGGCGCAGATGGCCTTGGCCTGCGAGATGTGCTGGAGCTCGTCGGAGAAGAAGACCTCCCCGAGCGAGGCGTCGTCGGTACGGCACGCGGCTTCGAGCCGCCATGGTGCGTTTTCGAAGAGCAGCGCCTCCATGGGCTTCTCCTTTCGGGGTTGTGGGTTCTCGACGGTTGAGAACCGGACGGGTACAAATTGAAAAGGCCGCCGGATTTTCCCGGCGGCCTGGAGGAGATTTGATCCTTGTAGGTGTTCTACGTGGATCCTCCCCGAGACCTGGTGCCGGTATTCTTGTGACCGAACATTCCCGATGTGGGGTTGATGGCCCAGAAATACTGGCTGATGGGGGCTACGTCGGGCATCGCTACACGCGCGTCGCGGCTTGAGCAGCCGGAAGCGAGGAAGCTCTTGCTGGACATGTCCACTACTCAACAGGGTACGGGCCGCGATGTCAACTTATTTCCCGATCATTTCCCGATTTGATTGGTCGGGTTGCAGATCGAACGTCACCAGGCCGTCGGGGGCGCGGTCCGATCAGCGAGGCGGGGATTGGGCGGGTTGCAGCTCGAACGTCACCAGGCCGTCGGGAGTGACGTCCTGGTGGGCTTCGCCGATCACGTTGAGATGCACGAGGTGGGCGAAGGTTTCGCTGGCGGCCATGTCTCCCCAGGCCCGTTCACTGAACAGCACTCGCATGTAGTCCTCCACCGTGGCTCGGCCCAACCGGGCCCCGGCCTGGCGCAGCACGTCCAGGCGTTCGTGGTGATGGACCCGGATGTCGTCGGCCCGGGCCCCGACGTCGGTGAACGGGTGCCCGTGGGCCGGCAGGGCCACGGTGGTGCCCTCCAGGGTGTTCATCCGCCGCAAGGAGTCGAAGAACTCGGCCAGCGAGTCCTGGGTGTCGCTGCGCCCGGCGATGTGGGGGGTGATGGTGGGCAGCACGTGGTCGCCGGAGAACACCAGACCGTGAGCGGGATCGTACAGGCAGAGGTGATCGCCGGTGTGGCCGGGAGTATGGAGCGCCACCCACTCCCGGCGGGCCAGGCGGATGATCTGGCTGTCAACCACGGTCACGGTGGGGGTGGGGGTCCGGAACCAGCGGGCGTTGAAGTCGCCCATCCCCCGGAATCGTCGGATCTGCTCCCGTCGGGGTGGCGTTCGCCGGGTGCCCCACGGGGTGGGTCGGCGGAAGCTCTCCTCGATTCGCTCCAGGATCTCCTCCTCGGTGGCGTTGCCCTCGGGGTCGTGGGTTTCCGTCGCCTCCTGGCGATCCCACAGCGGTCTGAAGCTCTCGTGGGTCAAGACGTCGGCCCCGGCCTCCTCCCTCAGTCGCTCGGCCCCCCCGAAGTGGTCGAAGTGGGAGTGGGTGATCACCGCGGTGTGGACGTCGCCGATCTCGTAACCGGCCCGTTTGAGCCGGTCGACCAGGGCGTTCCAGGAGTCGGGGCCCGGTAGGCCGGGGTCCACGACCGCCACCCCCCGCTCGTCCTCCAGCACGTAGCAGTTGACATGACCCAGCCCCGGCAGGTCCACCGGCAACATGGTGCGCAGCACCCCGGGGGCCATCTCGGTGATATCGGTGGTGGCTTCCTCCTGCTCCTGCTTGCGGGGCTTTTCGGTCATTGGCCGGTGGCCGTTCCCCGACCGAGGAAGCTGCTGCGGTAATGGCGCAGCTCGTTCAGGCTCTCGCGGATGTCGTCGAGGGCCCGATGGCCCTTGGCCTTCTTGGGGGCTTCTCGGTAGGCAGCCGGGTTCCACCGACGGGCCAGTTCCTTGATGGTGGAGACGTCGATCGAGCGGTAGTGCAGAAAGTTGTCCACCTCGGGGAGCTGAGCGGCCAAAAAGCGGCGGTCCGTGCCGATGGAGTTGCCGCACAGCGGGACCGAACCGGGTTCGTCTATGTGCTCCTTGAGGAAGGCCAGGGTCATCTCGCCGGCGGCCTCCAGGCTGAGCGTGGATGATCTGATCTCGTCCAGCAGTCCGCTCCTGGTGTGCATTTTCGCCACCACCTCGGGCATGGACGCCAGGGCTTCCGGGGAGGCCGCCACCACCAGGTCGGGTCCTTCGGCCACCAGCTCCAGGTTGTCGTCGGTGATGAGGCTGGCGATCTCCACGATCACGTCGTGGGTGGGGTCCAGTCCCGTCATCTCCAGATCCATCCATGCCAGCACTACGGGTTGACCCTAGAGCCTGATCGGAGCCGAACCTGAGTTGGCAGCGAGGGATGGCGGTAGCCAAATGTTGCGGTCCGACCAAGGGCGACATTGCCTCCCTTCGATGGTCGCATCCGATGGCGGTAGCCAAATGTTGCGGTCCGACCAAGGGCGACATTGCCTCCCTTCGATGGTCGCATCCGATGGCGGTAGCCAAATGTTGCGGTCCGACCAAGGGCGACATTGTCCACCGGCATCGTCCGTCGGGGGCGGTAGTGTCGCCGCCGTGTTGGAGATACCCATTGTGCGCACCCATCCCGACCTGCCGCTTCCCCGCTACGCCACCGAGGGCGACGCCGGGGCCGATCTGGTGGCCGGCGAGGACGTGGAGCTGGCCCCCGGCGGGGGGCGGGGCCTCGTGCCCACCGGAACGTTCATCGCCATTCCCGAGGGCTACGCCGGGTTCGTGCAGCCCCGCAGCGGTCTGGCCCTGCGCCACGGCATCACCTGCCTGAACACTCCGGGGCTGATCGATTCCGGTTACCGGGGGGAGTTGAAGGTTCTGTTGGTGAACACCGACCCTACTCAGCCGTTCACCGTTCGCCGGGGCGAGCGGATCGCTCAGCTCGTGCTGCAAAAGGTGGAGCAGGCCGAATTCGTCGAGATGGAGGAGCTGCCCCCGTCGTCACGAGGGGCGGCCGGATTCGGCTCGACCGGCCGTTGAGGCCGGTTGCGGGACGTTCCCCCCGGTTTTTTGAAGCCAGAGGCGATGCTGGTCCGGGTCCAGCTTCCAGGAGTCCACCCGTGATCCGGCGGTGGACTCGAACCGGTCGATCCGGTCGTGGGGAGTCGGGGAGATCGGCTTCCGGTCGATGGCCGCTTCGATGGTTATGATCCCGGCCTTGCCCCGGTAGTTGAAGGTCATCGAGCCGTCGTGTCGGCCCGGGTCCAGCAGCAGAACCACCGAGGCCTCCATGGTCAGGCGCAGGTCGGACACCTCGTCGGCGGTGAACCCCAGGAGTCGGGCAATGTGTACCGCCGTGGTGCGAGCCATGGGGCCGTACTCGGGGGCCGCCGGCAACCGGACTCGCACGTCACCGTTCACGGCTTTGAGTCTGCCACGATTCCCGGGCCCACACTCAGAGGCTACCAACCGTAGGTCCGGACGGACGGGAGGCATGACGACTGGAAGCAGCGGGGCAACTCCAGAACCACCGTAGGCCCGGACGGACGGGAGGCATGACGACTGGAAGCAGCGGGGCAACTCCAGAACCACCGTAGGCCCGGACGGACGGGAGGCATAGTCGCAGTGGACGGGTATTCTGGGCTCGATGCTTCGGGTCGGTTTGATGGGTTGCGGGGCCATCGGGTCGGTGGTGGCTCGGGAACTCTCGGCGGGAGCAGTGGACGGGGCCGGATTGACCGCAGTCCTGGATCCGATCGTCGAGCACCCGCTCGGGGTGGATGATCGGGATTCGTTGCTGTCCCTTTCGGACGTGGTGGTGGAGGCCGCCGGCCACGCCGCGCTCCGGGATAACGGGGTGGCAGTGAGGGAGTCGGGCACCGATCTGCTGGTGGTGAGCATCGGGGCACTGGCCGATGACGACCTCGAGACCCGGTTGCGGTGGGCCGGGGGCGGGCGGCTGTTTCTTTGTACCGGGGCCATCGGGGGGTTCGACATCCTGCGGGCCGCCATGCTGCTGGGGCCGCTGGAGGAGGTGTCCATCACCAGCACCAAGCCTGCGGTTGCGCTGAGCCGGCCGTGGATGGATCGAGCAGTGCAGGATGCGCTGACCAATGGGTCCGAGCCGATCACGGTGTTCGGCGGATCGGCCCGGGAGGCCTGTGGTCGGTTTCCCGAATCGGCCAACGTGACCGCCACCCTGTCGCTGGCCACCGTCGGCTTCGATCGGGTACAGGTGCGCATGGTGGGCGATCCGGCCGCGACCCGGGTGCGTCACGTCGTGGATGCGGTGGGGGCGGCCGGTAGCTATGAGCTGTCGTTCGAGAACGCCGCTTCCCCCGACAACCCCCGCACCAGCGCGGTCACCGCCTACTCGGTACTTCGAGCTTTGGGCGACATTCGCCGCCCCGAGGTTTCGTTTCTCTGAATCCAACCGGGGTGATAAGTTCCCTCGGGTTGTTGCCGTTTCATGGTCGCCACCCGGACGGGTAGCGGTTGAGGGGGGAGTTTTGTCCGATATCAACCTCGAGACCCAGTTCGTTTTCAACACCTTCGCCTTCCTGATCTGGGGAGCGCTGGTCATGTGGATGTGTGCCGGCTTCACGATGTTGGAGTCCGGGGCGGTGCGCACCAAGAACGCCTCGATGATCTGTCTGAAGAACATCGGCGTCTACTCCATTGCCGGATTGGCCTACTTCTTCATCGGCTACAACCTCATGTACGTGGATGTCGGCGACCTGATCGGCTCGTTCGAGTTTCTGTACAAGTCCAGCTCCGACGAGATCGCGTTGCTGAATGAACAGGAAGGTGTCTTGGCCGATGTGGTGGGAGAGGGACACGCCCAGATGTCGGACTGGTTCTTCCAGATGGTGTTCGTGGCCACCACCGCCTCCATCGTCTCCGGGGCCATCGCCGAGCGGATAAAGATGTGGTCGTTCTTCTTGTTCACCCTGATCCTGACTGCGTTCATCTACCCGGTGGTGGGTTCGTGGACCTGGGGCGGTGGCTGGCTCAGTGAGCAGGGGTTCGTGGACTTCGCCGGTTCGACCATCGTTCACGGTACCGGGGGTTGGGCTGCTCTTGCCGGGGTGATCGTGGTGGGGCCGCGTCTCGGCAAGTTCAAGCGTGACGGCAGCGTGAAGGCCACTCCCCCCTCCAACGTTCTGGTGGTCACCCTGGGGGTGTTCATCCTGTGGTTCGGATGGTTCGGCTTCAATGGTGGTTCCCAACTCGCCCTGGGGAGCGCGGCTTATGCGGTGGCCATCAGCAATGTGCTGGTCAACACCAACCTGGCGGCCGCGGCCGGGGTCATCGCCGCTCTGGCCATCTCCCGGCCCCTCCTCGGTCGTACCGACCTGTTCGCCGGGTTGAACGGGGCCATCGCCGGGCTGGTCTCGATCACCGCGGGTCCGACCATGGTCAACCACACGTGGGCAATCTTCATCGGGGCGGTCGGGGGCGTGGTTTGCACCCTGGGCATCAAGCTCCTGGAGAAGGTCAAGCTGGACGATGTGGTCGGCGCGATTCCTGCTCACCTCGTCTCCGGCATCTGGGGAACCCTGGCGGTGACCATCGCCGCCGGTGGTCGATTCCACATTCAGCTTCTGGGCATCGTCTCCATCGGGGCGTTCGTGTTCGCCGCCTCGTTCCTGGTGTGGAAGGTGATGGATGCCTTCATCGGTCTGCGGGTGTCTAGCGATGTGGAGCGCATGGGTCAGGACGTCGGGGAACTCGGCCTCGAGGCCTACCCCGAGTTCGTGCTCATGCCCGAGGAGTTCGAGGAATAGACCTCCGGGGGCTGGTTCTCAGGTGCAGGGCTCGGCGGGGGCGAAGCATCTGGCGGCCCAAGCGGTTCTTACCGGGGGGCTGGTTCTCAGGTGCAGGGCTCGGCGGGGGCGAAGCATCTGGCGGCCCAAGCGGTTCTTACCGGGGGGCCGGTTCTCAGGTGCAGGGCTCGGTAGGGGTCACGACCGGGAGTCGGCCGGCCCGCACGGAGGTGACCGAGGTGCCGTCGGTCTCGAAGGTCACCCGGTAATCGACGTCCGACTCGTCGACCGGGACGTACTGGATGGATTTGCCGCTGCCGTCGGGGTAGGGACTTTCCAGTAGCCGAGCCCCGAACAACTCCTGGAGCTCGGCTTCGGTGGTGCCCACCCCGGCCCCCGATCGAGTGGTGATGGTGGCGTTGGTTATGTCCACTCGCTCGATGGTGCCGTTGTTCACGGTGAACACCACGCCCGCGGGCCCGTTGGCCGGGGCGATCAGATAACAGGAGGCGGTACCGCTATCGGGGTTGTCCGTCCACTGGGTGGAGACGGCCTCGGCCGCGTTCTCCGGGGTCATGCCGAAGTAGACCCCGCCGAGGCCCACGGTGCTGAGCTTGGACGAACTGCCGAAGGCCGGCTGGCTCAGGTCGATGGGTTCGGGTCGTTCCAGCGGTTCGGCGGTTGTCGCGGGAACCGGTGTGGATTCCTCGACCGGGGCGGGTGTGGACTCCTCGACCGGAGCCGCGGTGGGTTCCTCCTCACCGGGTGCCGGGTCGACGGGGGTCTCGTCAGCCGGGTCCGGGATGGTGGTCGGTTCGGGATCCTCGGCGACCGAGGTAGCGGTCGCCGAAGGGTCCCCCGTGGAGTCGCCGCCACCGTTCCCGCAGGCTGCGAGCACCATGACCAGAATGGCGAACAAAGCAATCGAACGACGCATGGGCTTCATCGTAGTAGCCGGAGTGACATCACACGGGTAGGCCGCCTGGGACTCGAACCCAGCACCTTGAGATTAAAAGTCTCCTGCTCTACCTGATGAGCTAGCGGCCCACCGTTACTGTATCGCTCCGACCCGGTGGCTGGGCCGGTAATATGTCCGGGGTGGAGACATCGCAGTCGCTTGATGCGTCGGGAGTGGGAGTCTGGGAGTCGCTTGATGCGCCCGGAGTGGAAGTCTCGGAGTCGCTTGATGCGTCGGGAGTGGAAGTCTGGGAGTCGCTTGATGCGTCGGGAGTGGAAGTCTGGGAGTCACTGTTGGACGAGGTGGAGGACGAGCTCATCGATGTGGAGGCGGTGCTCGCCGACCTGGACGACCTCGATGGCCTGCACCGTCGCGTTCGGGCCGCGGTGGATGATGGAAGCATCGATCAACGCCCCGTTCTACGAAGCTGTGCCGCCCGGATTCACCCCGGGTCGGGTATCGGGGTCTGAATCTCCACGCCGTCGAGGGGGTGGAGCTTGAATCTCCTGCCGCCGGTCGGGCGTCGGGGCCTGAATCTCCACGCCGTCGAGGGGATGGGCTCGCTCGCCGGCCACCAGTGAGTCGGGGCCGGCCGTAACCCACCGGCCGCTCATGTTGGGTACCCGCTCGGTCGAGCAGTCCAGATGGGCTTGCAGACGGTGGATCACCCCACCATGGGTGACCACCACCGCCGATCGGTCGCCGATCGAATCGGCCAACCATCCGAGGCCGTCCAGGATTCGAGCCAACAGAACGTCGTCGTCCTCCCAACCCGGCGGTCGCCGATCGGTTTCCAGATATCCGGGGTATTTCTCGTTTATCTGTTCTCGGGTCAGGCCGGAGAACTCCCGGACGTCCCGTTCGACCAGCTCGGGGGTCAGGATCGGCCGGTCGCGGCCCCACGCCTCGGCGATGATCTCCGCGCCGACGCGAGCCCGCTGAAGGGTGGACGTCGCCACCGTGTCGGTTGGTTCGAGACGGGCCGCGACCTCGGCTGCCTGTCGCCTCCCGAGGTCCGACAGCGGGGGGTCGGCCTGACCCTGCCAGCGCCGGGACGCGTTCCAGGTGGACTGCCCGTGACGGAGCAGCAGGAGTCGGGCCACGCCGTTCACGGTAGTGGCCGTCGCTTCCCGGGGCGCGGCGGTTGCGTCGGGTTACGAGGTCCGGGGGATTCCCGGGGCGCGGCGGTTGCGTCGGGTTACGAGGTGCGGGGGATTCCCATACACTCTGAACTCATGGCTACGTTGCGGCTCTTCGCTCAGGTGAGGGAGGCGGCGGGCACCGGGCGCGACGAGGTTCCGGGAGCCACCGTGGATCAAGTGTTGGCCGCGGCGGTGGATCGCTACGGGGCGGCGTTCGCCGAGCAGCTTCGCACCTGCCGGGTATGGCTCAACGGCGAGCCGGTCACCGGTGCCGAACCGGTGGCCGACGGCGACGAGGTTGCTGTGCTGCCCCCGGTCTCGGGTGGGTAGCCTGCTGGGATCATGACCGTTCCCGATTCGCCGTGTTCCCGGTGGTGACCCCCGAGCAGTGATGTCTTTTCCCGGTGGTGACCCCCGAGCAGTGATGTCATGCAGTGATGTCATGAAGGTCATTGTGAATGTCATGGTCACGATGTCATGACCCAGCAGGTGGCGATCCTCTCCCTGCACACCTCGCCGTTGTCCCAGCCCGGTGAGGGCGACAGCGGTGGTATGAACGTGTACGTCCGGGAGGTTGCCGCCGCGCTGGCCCACTCCGGCAGCGAGTGCCGGGTGTACGTGCGCCGGGGGCGAAAAGGCCTGCCCGACGAGGTGCCCATCGAGCCGGGCGTGACCGTGGTTCATGTGGATGCCGGTTCCGCCGACCTGGGCAAGGACGAGCTTCATGACGTGGTGGACCGGTTCGCCGACGGCGTGCTGGCCGATTTGCAGCGACAGGGGATTCCCGACGTCATCCACGCCAACTACTGGTTGTCCGGGGTGGCCGGTCACCGGGTCAAGCATGAGTTGGAGGTGCCTCTGGCGGTGACGTTCCACACGCTGGCCCGGGTGAAGTCGGCCACCGGTGATCCCGAGTCGGAGGGGCGGGCCCGGGCCGAGGCCGAGGTGATCGGTTGCGCCGATGTGGTCGTTGCCTCCTGCGAGCCGGAGGCTCGGCAACTGCGCAGCTTCTACGATGCCCCGCCCGAGCGGATCGAACTGGCGGCTCCGGGGGTCGAGCATGCGCTGTTCTCCCCCGGTGATCGGGAGGGTGCTCGTCGGGCCCTGGGCCTGGGTACCGGCCCGGTGCTGCTGTTCGTGGGTCGGATCCAGCCGTTGAAACGACCCCTGGTCGCGGTGGAGACCATGGCCCGCCTGGCCCGTGAGGACGCTCGACTGCTGATCGTGGGCGGCCCCAGCGGCCCCGAGGGGGAGGCCGAGTATCGACGTCTGCGGGCCCGCATCCACGCTCTGGGTCTGGAGGATCGGGTGACGTTGGTGCCGCCCTGTCCTCACCATTCGCTGTCCACGTACTACCGGGCCGCCGATGTTGTGCTGGTTCCCAGCCGCAGCGAGTCGTTCGGATTGGTGGCTCTGGAGGCGGCGGCCTGCGGAACCCCGGTGGTGGCAGCATCCGTCGGCGGCCTGGGGTCGGTGGTTGACGACGGCCGCACCGGTTTTTTGGTGGAGACGGCCACTCCCGATCACTTCGCCACCCGGGTGGCCGCGCTGGTCGACGCCCCCCTGTTGGCGGCGGAGATGGCCATGAACGCGGCCGAGCGAGCTCGGTCGTTCTCCTGGGCGGCCATGGCCCGATCCCTGGGGGCCTCCTATGGAAGGATCAAGTCCCGAGTGCCGGTCTATTGCCAATGACCCGTCCCGCCGGCGGCGCGGACGACGACTCGCCGGGCGATGAGCCGTTGTCGGTCGACGAGCTGGTTGCCCTGGAGTCGGCCATCGACGAGTGGCTGGAGGATCAACGTCGAACCAACCCCACCGTGGTGACGGTGGATCGGGGGGAGCCCGGCCACCGCCGTTGGTACGTGCGGATGGTGGGTGAGGAGAAGTCGGTGTCGACCGTCTGGTTCACTCTCGGCCAGCGCCGGTTGCACTGCGAGTGCTACTTCATGCCCGCCCCCGAGGAGAACGAGGGCAGGTTGTACGAGTACCTGCTGCGCTGCAATCGCGAGCTTGCCGGATTGCGGTTCGCCATCGGGGTCGAGGATGCCGTGTTCCTGATCACCGAGTTGTCGGCCCATACGGTGACCGAGGCCGAGATTGATCGTGTTCTGGGCTCGTTCTACGCCTACGGGGAGCGGTGGTTCCGCCCGTGCATGCGCATCGGCTACGAGACACGGTTCAAATCTTAGTATTTTTGATTGACTTTGATGTAAATTGATGTAATATAGGTATTCCTGGCCGGTGGGAGGATCGGGGAAGACCTCCTACCGGCCGGCGTCATGGCCCGTCATGGCCCAATACGGCCCGATAAGGAGGTCGTCCGCCTGCTATAGCAGTGGGGTGGCACTTGGACTGCAATTGGTTGGTGGCGGCCGCATGGGCGAGGCCCTGCTCGGCGGTCTTTTGGCTGGTGGGTGGGCCCGCCCCGAGGAGTTGGCGGTGGTGGAGAGGGTCCCGGCCCGGCGAGCGGAGTTGGCCGGCCGTTTCCCCGGCCTCACGGTGGCCGAGCAGCCGATCCACCGGGTTGATGCGGTGCTGGCGGTCAAACCGGACGACGTCGCCGATGCGGGTACCCGTCTCCGGGAGGCGGGGGTGGCCCGGGTGCTCAGCATCGCCGCCGGCATAACCACCGCAGCTCTCGAGGCCGTTCTGGGCGGTGACGCCCGGGTCGTGCGAGCCATGCCCAACACCCCGGCGCTGATCGGCGCGGGGGCCTCGGCCATCGCTCCCGGCAGCCACGCCACCGATGAGGATCTGGCGTGGGCCACCACCATTCTCGAGGCGGTGGGCACGGTGGTGGTGTGCGACGAGCCCATGCTGGACGCGGTCACCGGACTCTCGGGTTCGGGACCGGCTTACGTGTTCTGGCTGGCCGAGGCGTTGATGGCCGCGGGGGTCGAGGTCGGCCTCCCGGAAGCGATGGCCGACGCCCTCACCCGCCGGACCATTCTGGGGGCGGCCCGGCTGCTGGCCGAATCGGGCCAGTCCCCCGCCGACCTGCGAATGGCGGTCACCTCCCCCGGCGGCACCACCGCCCGAGGGATGGCCGAACTGGAGGCTCGGGGGGCCGCAGCGGCCTTCGTCGCCGCCGTCGCCGCGGCCACCGAGCGGAGCCGTGAGCTGGGCGGATCCTGATATTCGCGGCACTTGGGTGGGCCGGGTGGCGCCTGGTCGTCAACCCGGCATAAGGTGATCGCCCTACCGCGGAGTTGAGGGGTGTTTTGGTATGGCAAAGCCTGAGGGGCGAGAGCGACTCATGACCGTGGCCGAGGTTGCCGCCCTCATGAGAGTTTCGACAATGACGGTTTATCGACTTATCAACGCGAGGGAGCTTCCCGCCGTTCGGATCGGTAAGTCGTACCGATTGCGAGAGGGCGACGTGGACAGCTATCTGGCCAGCCGGTACACCCAGGCCGGTTGATCCCCGGCCCCGGCGCAGCGTTGCGCTACGACACCATCTCGCTTTGATCCCCGGCCCCGGCGCAGCGTTGCGCTACGACACCATCTCGCTTTGACCCCCGGCCCCGGCGCAGCGTTGCGCTACGACACCATCTCGCTTTGACCCCCGGCCCCGGCGCAGCGTTGCGCTACGACACCATCTCGTTTCTGTCCGATTACGGGCTGGGCGATGAATTCGTCGGGGTGGTGAAGTCGGTCATCCGGGGTCTGGCCCCCGAGGTCGTGGTGGTGGACATCACTCACGACATTGCCCCTCACGACGTGAGGGCCGGGGGTCTGGCGCTGGCTCGTAGCGCCCAGTATCTGGTGCCCGGGGTCGTGCTGGCCGTGGTCGACCCCGGGGTGGGGAGCGACCGGCGAGCAGTGGCGGTGGAGGTGGGTGACGGCACCTCGGTACTGGTCGGCCCCGACAACGGTTTGTTGGCCCCGGCGGTGGCCATGGTCGGGGGAGCGACCCGAGCGGTGGAACTGACCGCCGAGCACTACCACCTTGGTTCTCCCGGCCCTACGTTCGCCGGCCGCGACGTGTTCGCTCCGGTGGCCGCCCACCTGTGCTCGGGGGCCGGTCTCGAGGACGTGGGCACGCCGATCCCGGTGCATTCCCTGATCCCGGGGGTCGTGCCGGTTGGCCGGGCCGGTGACGACCGCATCGATGCCGAGGTGCTGTGGATAGATCGGTTCGGCAACCTGCAACTCAACCTGGACCCCGCCGACATCGAACCGCTGGGTGATGTGCTGCGCCTCACCGCGGGCGGGGTGGGCCGCAACGCTCGGAGGGTCAACTGCTTCAGCGACGTGGGCAGTGGTGATCTGGGGGTGCTGGTAGACTCCTACGGGTTGGTGGCCGTCGCGGTCAACCGGGGTTCGGCCGCCATGGAGCTGAACTGTGAGGAGGGCGACTCCATCACCGTCGAATCCGGGGGACCCTCTCCGGCCACCCCCGTCCAACTGCAATCCAGACCACCGGAGGTGCCGGCATGAGACCGGGAACCACCATTGCCATTGTCGTCCTGGTGCCGGCATGAGACCGGGAACCACCATTGCCATCCTGGTGCCGGCATGAGACCGGGAACCACCATTGCCATCCTGGTGCCGGCATGAGACCGGGAACCACCATTGCCATTGCCGTCCTGTTGTTGGCTATTTTGGTCGCGGCGGTGATCCAGTTGTTCGTACTGGCTCGCTGAGCGGTGCTCGTGCCCATGAGCGAAACGAGTTGCGTCGGAGTCGATGGCCGGTGACGTGGGAGCGGCGCTCGTGCCCATGAGCGAGACCCTCTATCCGGTGAACCTGCGGATCGACGGTCACCGTTGCCTGGTGGTGGGCGGGGGCCGGGTGGCGCTGGCCAAGACCGAAGGACTGCTGGAAGCCGGGGCCAGGGTGGATGTGATCGCCCCCGATGCGGTTCCCGAGCTGAAGGACCGTGACCGGGTCACCGTCCACCTCCGCCCCTACCGCTCCGGCGACGTGGTGGGTTATCGCCTGGTGGTGGCGGCCACCGGCAACCGGGAGATAAACGCCCGGGTGTACCGCGACGGCGAGGCGGCCGGGGTGTGGGTGAACAGCGCCGACGACCCCGAGAACTGCGCGTTCACCCTTCCCAGCAAGCTGCGCCGGGGGCCGATCATGGTCACCTGCTCCACCGGTGGCCATAGCCCGGCCTTGTCCCGGTGGCTGCGCCGTCGCTTGGAGGCCGAGATCGGACCGGAGTATGAGACGTTGTTGGGCCTGCTCGGCGAGGCCCGGGAGCGGTTTCGGGCCGCGGGGGTGTCCACCGAGGACCTGGCTTGGCAGGATGCACTGGATTCGGGGATGCTGGATATGATCCGCTCCGGTGAAATCCGACGGGCACGAGAGATGATCGACCGCTTGGTCAACAACCCCGGATGAGACAGTGTCAGTACTCGCGATAGGCCTCAACCATCGAACAGCACCCCTTGGTCTGTTGGAACGGATGACCATTGACGAGTCCGACCGTCCCAAGGCGCTGCTCGACCTGATCGGTCGGGAGAACATATCCGAGGCGGTTGTTTTGTCCACCTGCAACCGCATCGAGGCCTACGTTTTTGCCGAGACCTTCCACGGGGCGTTCCAGAACGTGCGGGATTTTCTGTCCGAGACCGCCTACGTGGCCCCCGAGCGGTTCAGCGACGCCCTCTACGTGCATTACGAGGCCGATGCCGTGGCCCACTTGTTCGCGGTGACCAGTGGTTTGGATTCCGCGGTGCTGGGTGAGCACGAGATTCAGGGGCAGGTGAGGGGCGCGTGGGAGACCGCTCGGCTGGAGGGCACCTGCGGAACCACGTTGAACGCCCTCTTCCGCCATGCGGTGGAGGTGGGCAAACGAGCCCGCTCCGAGACCGGTATTTCCCATCACATCACCTCGGTGTCCCACGCCGCGGTGGCTCTGGCCTCCGAACGGTTGGGGGGGTTGGCCGGCCGCCGTTTGATGGTGCTGGGGGCCGGGGACATGGGTGGGGGAATGGCCACCGGGCTGGCCGGCAGCGGGGCGGCCGAGGTCGTCGTGGCCAACCGCACCCCCGGTCGGGCCGCGGACCTGGCCGAGCGTATCGGGGGCCGGTCGGTGGGGCTCGACGAGCTGACCGCCGAGTTGGCCGCCGTGGACGTCCTGCTCACCTCCACCGGCGCGTCCTCGATGATTCTGGAACACTGCGACGTGGCCGAGGTCATGGCCCGGCGAGGCCACAGCCCGCTTCTGATCGTGGATGTGGCCGTGCCCCGGGACGTGGATCCGGCCGCGGGCGACCTGGAAGGGGTGACCCTGCTGGACATGGACGATCTGCGGGCCTTCGCCGATCGGGGCCTTCAGGAGCGCCGGGCCGAGTCGGAGCGGGTGCGATCCATAATCGGCCACGAGGTGAACCGCTACATGGATTACAGCTCGGCCCGGGAGGCGGCACCGTTGATCGCCGCGTTTCGGTCCCGAGCCGAGATTTTGCGCCGGGAGGAGCTGGATCGCCATGCCGGCGGATTGTCACCGGCCGAGCGGCAGGCGGTCGAGGCGGCCACCCGAGGTCTGGTGGGCAAACTTCTGCACGAGCCGACCGTGAGGCTCAAGGAAGCGGCGGGATCGCCGCGGGGCGACCGGTTGGCCGAGGCGTTACGGGATCTTTTCGATCTCTGATCCAATGCTGCACTCCGCCACCCGGGGCAGCGCCCTGGCTCGTTGGCAAGCAGCCCACATAGCCGATCTGCTGAGCGAGGCGGGCGAAGTCCAACCGGGCGAAGTCCAACCACTGGTGGTGACCACCACCGGCGATCGTCGAGCGGCCGAGCCCATCTCCTCCATCGGCGGCAAGGGGGTGTTCGTCAAGGAAGTGCAGGCCGCGGTGCTGGAGGGACGGGCCGATTTCGCCGTCCATTCGGCCAAGGATCTGCCCGCCGTCACCCCCGCCGGTCTGGTGGTGGCCGCGGTGCCCGGCCGGGCCGATCCTCGGGACGTGCTGGTGGGGAGCCGGTTGCGCGACCTTCCCCCCGAAGCGCTGGTGGCCACCGGCTCGGCCCGACGCCGGGTTCAGCTTCGCCAGCTCCGCCCCGATCTGCGGTTCGCCGAGTTGCGGGGCAACATAGCCACCCGCCTGGCCAAGGTCTCCGACCACCACGCGGTCATCATGGCCAAGGCCGCCCTCGACCGTCTGGGCGAGGATCCGGTCGTCAGGGCCGCCCTCGACCGCTTGGGCGAGGATCCGGTCGTCGTGGATGTGCTGGACTGCGAGGTCATGGTTCCCCAGGTCGGCCAGGGTGCTCTGGCGGTGGAGTGCCGGGAGGACGACGATCGGGTCCGATCCCTGCTGGCCGCCATCGAGGATCCATCGACCCGGCGGGCGGTGGACGCCGAGCGGGCCTTCCTGGCCACCCTGGGTGGTGATTGCACGCTGCCCGCGGGGGCCCACGCCCGGATCCATGACGATCGGGTGGTGATGCGGGCCGTGCTGGCCGACGGCCCCGACGGCCCCTGTCGCACCGCGGGGGCCGAGGGCGATGACGGTGAACCCCTGGGTCGGGACCTGGCCCGCCGATTGCTGGCCGCCTCCCGATGACCGTCCCGCCGGTGCTCGTCACCTGTCGCAGGGCTTGGCCGCCCCACCGACTGCCCGCCGCCGCCCGATGACCGTATACCTGGTTGGTGCCGGCCCGGGCGATCCCGGTCTTTTGACCTTGAGGGGTGCCGAGGTGCTGGCCGGTGCCGACGTGGTGGTGTACGACCGGCTGTCGGCGGCATCGCTGCTCGACCTGGCTCCCGATGGAGCCGAGCTCGTACCGGTGGGCAAGAGGCCCGGCGGCCCTCGCACCGCGCAACGAGACATCAACGCCCTACTGGTGGATCGAGGCCGAGCCGGTCGGCAGGTGGTGCGGCTCAAGGGCGGCGACCCCTTCGTGTTCGCCCGCGGCGGCGAGGAGGTGGCCGCGCTGGCCGCGGCCGGGGTCGCCTTCGAGGTCGTACCCGGGGTCACCTCCGCGGTGGCGGTTCCCGCCTATGCCGGCATCCCGGTGACCATGCGGTATTCGTCCACCTCCTTCACCGTGGTCACCGGTCACGAGGATCCGGCCAAGGGCGACGGATCGGTCAACTGGGAGGCGGTGGCTGCTCTGGGGGGCACGGTGGTGGTGCTCATGGGGGCGGCTCGCTGCGGCACCATCTGCGATCGGTTGATCGCGGCCGGCATGGCGGCCGACACCCCGGCGGCCGCCGTGCAGTGGGGCACCTGTCCGGCTCAGTACACGTTGCGGGCCACGGTGGGCACTCTGGCCGGACTGGGTCCCGAACCGCCCAGCACCATTGTCATCGGCGAAGTGGCGGCGCTGGATCTGACCTGGTTCGAGAACCGGCCGCTGTTCGGCCGGCGCATCGTGGTGACCCGAGCCCGAGCCCGGGCCTCGGCCCTGGCCGGTGAGCTGCGCCGGCGGGGGGCGGAGGTCGTGGAGTTGCCGACCATCGCCTTCGAGCCCCCCGACGATCCCGACCGTCTGGCTCGGGCCGCGGCTCGGGTCGGGGGTTACGACTGGGTGGTGTTCACCTCGCCCATCGGGGTGGCCCGGTTCATGGAGCAGCTTCGAGACGCCCGCGCCCTGGGTGGGGTGCGGGTGGCGGCCATCGGGCCGGGAACGGCGGCCGCCCTGGCCGCCAACAACGTGGTCGCCGATCTGGTGCCCGGCCGGTTCGTGGCCGAGGCCCTGCTGGAGGCCATGCCCGCCGGGCCGGGCCGGGTGCTGATTCCCCGAGCCGAGACCGCCCGCGACGTGCTGCCCGAGGGATTGGCCGCCACGGACTGGGAGGTGGACGTGGTCCCCGCCTATCGCACGGTGGCTCCGCCCCCCGATCCCGGTGCCCCCGATCGACTGGCCGGGACCGAGGTCATCACCTTCACCTCGTCCTCCACGGTGACCAACTTCGTGGATACCTACGGCTCCGACGGGGTGCCCCCGGTGGTGGCCACCATCGGGCCGGTCACCACCGCCACCGCCCGCAGCCGCGGTCTGGAGGTGGCGGTGGAGGCTACCGAGCACACCATCGGCGGTCTGGTGGCCGCGTTGGAGGATTTCTGGGCCGACTGAGGTAAGGCCGTCAAGCCAAGAGGTCGTCGAGCCAACCGTCCAACTGAGGTGGGGTCGTCGGGCCAAGAGGTTGCCGGGCCAACCGACCGAACCGAGGGTGAGGTTTCCGGGCCGGGAGGATTTTGGGTCAACCGGCCGTCGGGCCCGGTTTCTTCGCCAACCGTTCCGAGCGATTCGAGTTCTAGGATCGACTGCATGGCCACCAATCGGGAATTGTTCGAGCGGGCGCAGCGGGTCATCCCCGGGGGGGTCAACTCGCCGGTGCGCTCGTTCCGGTCGGTGGGCGGGACCCCCTACTTCGTGGCTCGGGCCGAGGGACCGTACGTGTGGGACGTGGAGGGGCACCGCTACATCGACTACGTGCAGAGCTACGGCCCCGGCATTTTGGGCCATGCCCATCCGGCGGTGACCGCGGCGGTTGCCGAAGCGGCCGTGGGTGGTACCAGCTACGGGGCCCCCACCGAGCGCGAGGTGGTGCTGGCCGAGCTGCTGTGCGCCCGAGTCCCCGGTTTGGCCTGGACCAGGCTCACCTCCAGCGGCACCGAGGCGGCCATGGCCGCGGTCAGGCTGGCCCGGGGGGCGACCGGGCGCAACCGGATCATCAAATTCGCCGGCTGCTACCACGGCCACAGCGACGCGCTTTTGGCCGCGGGGGGAAGCGGGGTCGCCAACCAGGGGCTGGCCGACTCGGCCGGGGTCACCCCCGGGGCGGTGGCCGACACCGTGGTGGCCCCCTACAACCAAGTTCCCGAGGTGGATGCCGACGTGGCCGCGGTGGTGGTCGAGCCGGTGGCGGCCAACATGGGGGTGGTGGCTCCGGCCCCCGGTTTTCTGGAGGGTTTGCGGGCGGCCTGCGACCGATTCGGGGCCCTGCTGGTGTTCGACGAGGTCATCACCGGTTTCCGCCTGGCCCCCGGGGGGGCCGGCGAGTGGTTCGGGGTCGTCCCCGACCTGTGGTGCTTCGGCAAGGTGGTGGGTGGCGGCCTGCCCATCGGGGTCTTCGGGGGACGGTCCGAGCTGATGGACCACCTGGCCCCGTTGGGGGAGGTGTACCAGGCCGGAACCTTGTCGGGGAACCCGCTGGCCACCGCGGCCGGCCTGGCCACGCTCGAGCAACTGACCCCCGATGCCTACCGAACGCTGGCCGCCACCGCCACCCGGCTGGCCGACGGCCTGGTCGCCGCCGCCGCCGCCGCCGGCGTCGCCTGCACGGTGCCCCGGGTGGGATCGCTGCTGGGCCTGTTCTTCTGCGAGGACCCCCCGTCCGATTTCGACCAGGCCCGGGCCGCGGCCGAGAACGGCGTGTACCCCCGGATGTTCCACGCCCTGCTGGATGCCGGCGTGGCGTTCGCTCCCGGCCCCTACGAAGCCCTGTTCCCCAGCCTGGCCCACTCCGATGCTCACATAGATGCCACCGTGGAGGCTTTCGCGGCAGCCCTGTAGATGCCACCGTGGAGGCTTTCGCGGCGGCCCTGTAGGGGGAGTGGCCAGGGGCTCCTACGACGGGACCACCGTGGAGGCTTTCGCGGCGGCCCTGTAGATGTACTCGGCTGCTCCGGGGTCGTCGGGGTCCATGAGGTTGGCCATGATTCGCAGGGCCCACTCCATGGCCGGACGGGATTGCATGCCGATCCGGGTGATCTCCCGCAGCAGTGCCGGTTTGCCGATGAGCCGGGCGAACAGGCGAGCCACCCGGAAGTAGGCCCCGTAGTGTTCCTCCAACAGTTCGGGGTACCGCCGGATCACCCCGCCGTCACCGCCGGCCACGGCCTCGGCCACCAACTCGGCGGCCATCCGACCGGTCTCGTAGGCGTAGTCGATCCCCTCACCGTTGAACGGGTTGACCGACCCGGCCGCGTCCCCCACCACCAGGTGGTTGGGTCCCGCCTTGGGATTGACCGATCCGGCCATGGGCAGGCGGCCGCCCACCGGATCGATCAGCGGCCGGTTGGGGTCGATCTCCCAGTGGGCGGGCAGCGTGGCCGCGAACTCCCGCATCAGATGGGAGGTGTTGACCGAGGTGTAGTCACGGAAGGTGGACAGCAGCCCCACCCCCACGTTCACGCTCCCGTCGCCCACCGGGAAGATCCAGCCGTACCCCGGAAGCGAGTTGCCGTTGCGGTCCCGCACGTCCAGCGCGCTCTCGATCCACGGGGTGTCGTGCTGAGGACTCTCGAAGTAGGTGCGGATGGCCATCCCCTGGGGGTAGGTCCGGTCCCGGGACGTTCCCAGGGCCCGTCCGAACCGGGAGTTGGCCCCGTCGGCCACCACCACGTAGCGGGCTCGCAGGGCGCTGGTGCGGCCCGTGGTTCCGTCCTTCACCTCGGCCCCGTCCAACAGCCCGTTGATCAGCAGCGGTCGAGTGGCCTCCACCCCGAGGCGGAGCTCGGCCCCGGCCGCCACCGCGTGGTCGGCCACCAGTTGGTCGAGTTCCCGCCTTCGCACCACGTAGCCGTAGTCGGGGAATACCCGATGGCGAGGCCAGGCCAGCTCCATCGTCCGGCCATGGGCCACCGCCCGCAAACCCCGGTAGCGGTGATAGCGGGTCATCCGGTGGCTCAGGCCCATGTCGTCCAGCGCCTTGACCGCCCGGGGGGTCAGCCCGTCGCCGCACGTCTTGTCCCGGGGGAATTGCTTGCGTTCCACCACCACCACGTCGAGTCCGTGCCGGGCGGCCCAGTAGGCCGTGGCTGCTCCGGCCGGGCCGCCGCCGATGACCAGGAGGTCGCGGCTCGGGCTCAGTTCTCGCCGATCCCGGCCTGGCCGAGCAGGCCGCGCAGCGTGCTGGGGAAGACCTGTCCGGTCTCGAACTCGAGGTTGTCGGGGATCACTTCCCCGGCTTCGAACAGCTCCTCGAGCTCTACCATGTCGGCATCGGTGTTCGCGGCACCGCCGAGCTGGACTCGCTCGTAGTAGACCACCGCCAGTATCTCCCGGGCGCTCAGATCCTCCCCGAATGCGGGCATGCCGTTGGCCGCTCCCAGCGACAGATCACCGGCGTCGCCGTAGGGGGTGCCGGCTTCGGGCGGGGAGCCGTTCACCACCCAGATGACGTGGTCCTCCCAGTCGTTGAACGTGCGCATCACGTCGCCGTCGCTCAGCGCGGGGCCGACCCCGCCGCCGCCCTCGGCACCGTGGCAACCGGCGCACCCGCCGTCGTTGTCGTAGACGTCTCGCCCCAGGGCAACGATCTCGCTGTCCCGCTCCGGCGACTCCAGGGTGCCGGCGAAGATGATGGCCCAGAACGGTAGGAAGATCAGCACCGGTACCGCCCATACCGGGATCTTCTTGCGGGTCAGAGCCGCCTGGACCCACGGTTTGATCGGCTCGGGTCGAGGCTCGGGATCCGGTTCGAGCTCGGGAAGCTCGGGCAGGGAGGGGCTCGCGGCGGCGGGGGCCTGGGTCTGGGCGACGGCCGGAGCGGCGGCGGTCTCCGACGGGGGAACCGCGGCGGCCGGTTCGTCGTCGGTGGCCGCGCCGAGAGCCTTGCGACGATCCTTGGATCGTCGCAGCAGATGCTCGGGTACTTCGGTCAACGCTCCTCCGGTATGCCTCCCGGCCGGCAGATCAGCCGACCCTGCGCCACATTAGGCCCCCCCGACGCTATCGGCCCAACCGTTCGCAGTGGTGATGGTTCACAGTGGTGGTAGCGGTCGATGTGGTGATGGTTCACAGTGGTGGTAGCGGTCGCAGTGGTGATGGTTCACGGTGGTGGTGTCGGTCGATGTGGTGATGATTCACGGTGGTGGTAGCGGTCGCAGTGGTGGTGGCGGTCGATGGAGTTCCCTCGGTTTGGTGGACAGGTTGTTTTGCTGGATTGTAGTGGTGTTCATGCGGCTTGGTGGTGGGTGTAGGTCTGGGCGGGGGTGCGGTGGCCGAGTGAGCTGTGGTGGCGTTGGCGGTTGTAGAACACTTCGATGTAGTCGAACAGGATGGTTCGGAGTCGTGTGTGGTGGAGGTGTTCCCAGGGGCCGTGGATGTGGCGGATTTCTTTTTTGAGGGTGGCCCAGAACGATTCCATGGCGGCGTTGTCGTAGCAATCTCCGACGCTTCCCCAGGAGCCGACGAAGTCGGCTTGGGCGAGGCGGTCGCCGAACGCCATGGAGGTGTACTGGGTTCCGTGGTCGCTGTGGTGGATCAGTCCGGGTTCGGGTCGGCGGCGGGCGATGGCCATGGTCAAGGCGTCGACGACGAGGTCCGTGGTTTGGTGCTCGGAGATGGACCAGCCCACCAGGGTGCGGTCGCAGAGGTCCAGGATTCCCGCCAGGTGGACTTTGGTGTCGGCGCAACCGAACGAGGTTATGTCGGCCACCCATTTGCGGTCGGGAG
The DNA here is from genome assembly GCA_965115985.1 of Acidimicrobiales bacterium. Lineage (GTDB taxonomy): Bacteria > Actinomycetota > Acidimicrobiia > Acidimicrobiales > Bin134 > Poriferisocius. The sequence continues at coordinate 1,558,980 of OZ220474.1, read as the reverse complement.
CCTCGGCGGTGAAGTCCCGGTCCAGCAGGTCCCCGGCGGGCACTGTTTTGGCGCCGGGATCGCGGCGACGACGGTGGGAACACGCCCCCACCAGGCGGTTCGCTCGCATCAGGCGGGCCACCCGGTTGCGGCCCACGCGGTGACCGCGGCGGCGGAGCTGCTCGTGGATCCTCGGGGAGCCGTAGGTGCGTCTCGAGGTCTGGTGGATCTCGCGGATCTCGACCAAAAGCTCGGCGTCGGAGGTCTCACGCCTGGACGGGCGTCTTTTGGCCCAGGCGTAGAACCCGGACCGGCACACCCCGGCGACGCGGCACAAATCGGTGACCCGGTACTCGGCTCGGTGGTCGTGGACGAACCGGTAGCCGATCACCGGTTCGTCTCCCTCGCGAAATACGCGGCCGCCTTCCCCAGAATCTCCAAATCGATCTCCTGCTGAGCCACCCGCCTGCGCAACCTCTTCAACTCCTCACGCTCGGACACGCTCAACGCCTCGGGATCGGCCGCTCGCTCGCGTCGCTCACGATCGGCCTTGACCCAGTTCCACAGCGTTCCCTCGCTGATCCCCAACGACCGGGCCACCCCAGCAACCGAACGACCCGACGACACCGCCAACGCCACCGCCTCACGACGAAACTCAGGCGGATACTTCGACACACGACCCATACGAGCCTCCTTCCCCAGGGACCGAACCCCCATAATCAGGTGTCCACCAAACCGGGGCAACTCCACGATGTGGTGACGACTGGCGGTTTGATGTGTAGGAACCCATGGTGCGGCTACTACAATATCGAGCGACCAGCACACCCCCGAGGGGAGGACCGTGGCCGCCAAGAGGCCCATAGACATCGCCGTCACCAACTTCTACAAGGCCCTTGGAGCGGTCTTTGCCCTCTTCATGGCCCTGTGGGCCTTCATCGCCGTTCATCAGTACGACGAGGGTCTGGGAGCTCCCTACTTCAACGTGGCCTTCACCGCCTCCTCGGTGGTGACCGTCCTGGGCATCGTGGCCTTTTTGGAGTACGCCCGTCGCCGGCCGGTGGGGGCCTATCACACCTGGGGCGAGGCCATGCTGGCGGCCACCGCGGTGTTCTTTCTGTTGTTCTGGGTCTACGGCGTGGTGCCTCATCAATGGCTGGTGTACGCCGATAGCGAGCTGGGCTGGCGCAAGGACCGTCTCGTCGAGGGTTACTACGTGGGCGATCAGGGCATCATCGCCTGGGCCCTGCCGTTCGACCTTCCCTACCTGGTGGTGCGCGACGTGGTGGCGGTGCTGATCTACGGTTTGGCCCTGGTCGGGAACGTGGCCGGTTGGAGGGTGTGGCAGAACCGGGGCAAGACTGCTCCGGTGGAGGTGGAGAAGTCGGAGTACGGACGACCGATCGTGAGAAAGGGAGTGACCGTCTGATGGCTAGCAACGATGCCAACCCCCCCATGCCCGAGTTCCGGGACGACTACGTGCTGGTCGAGGTGGACAACGAGTATCTCCAGAGCCAGGTCAAGCCCAAGCAGTTCATCCACATCGATCAGTCCGAGTGCATCATGTGCGAGGGCTGTGTGGACATCTGCCCGTGGAAGTGCATTCACATGGTGGCCCCCGATGCGGTGGACATGGCGGTGGGCACCGATCAGCCGGGTGTCGATCCCAGCGACCATGTGATCTTCACCATCGACGAGGACGCCTGCACCCGCTGCGCCCTGTGCGTGGACCGGTGCCCCACCGGGGTGATCACCCTGGGCAGGCTGGGCGATCCGGGGGGCGACGGCGATCCCCATCAGCGGATGACCAGCTACGGCTACGGCTACGGGATGAGATTGGCCTAGAACTAGGGCCGGACGAACGCAAAGGGACACGGGGAAGCAAAGTGGCAAGACAGCCCAGACCACCGGCGAGCGAGCGAGCCAAGCAGGCCGCCAGCGGCATGTGGAACGACGTCCAGGGATCGCAGGCCTGGTCGTCCATCTTCCGTCCCGGCTCCATCTTCCGAAAGGGCTACAGCGACAGCCCCCGGAACCGCAGCTACGTCATCATGAACAGCGTGCTCTACCACCTTCATCCGGTGAAGGTGAAACGTCACGCGGTGAAGGTCAGCTACACCCTGTGCCTGGGCGGCCTCAGCTTCTTCCTGTTCATCCTGCTCACGGTGACCGGCATCTTCTTGATGTTCTTCTACCGCCCCACCGCCGCCCAGGCCTGGGACGACATCTACAACCTCCAGACTTCGGTCACCTTCGGGCTGCTGGTGAGGAACATGCATCGGTGGGCCGCCCACCTCATGGTCATCACCGTGTTCCTGCACATGGCCCGGGTCTTCTACCACGGGGCCTACAAGCCGCCCCGGGAGTTCAACTGGGTCATCGGGGTCATCCTTTTGACCCTCACCCTGCTGTTGTCGTTCACCGGCTACCTGCTCCCTTGGGACCAACTGGCCCTGTGGGCGGTGACGGTGGGCACCAACATGATGGGCTTCACCCCGGTATTCGGCGATCAAGTGCGCTTCGTGCTGCTGGGCGGGGTGGAGATCGGCACCGACACGTTGCTGCGATGGTACGTGCTGCACGTGCTGATGCTGCCCTTCGTGATCGTCATCTTCATGGCCATCCACTTCTGGCGAGTAAGAAAGGACGGAGGTATTTCCGGGCCGCTCTAGGAGATGTGTCGCTACGACTGCATGTCGCGGGCGACGCTCCGGCCCATCCGAAAAGCTCATGGCTGAAGTCCCCGAACATCTCCTGAAGCGGGCCCAACAGGCTCGCGAGCGCGCCGAGGCCCAGAAGGGCGACGGTGGTGAGGCCGCGTCCGGGGCCGCCGATACCCCGTCGGGGTCGTCGCCGGGGGAATCCTCGGCACCCCGGATTCCCGATCATTTGCTGGACCGGTCCCGGTCGGCCCGCGACCAGGCGGCCTCCGGCGGATCGGCCCCGGCCCCGGCCGGTGGGGTGGGCACCGCGGTGGCGACCGCCCCGGCTCCGGCTCAACCGGCCATCACCGGCCCGGCAGGGGGCACCCAGCGACTGCTCACCGTGGTCAAGTCGGGCTCCATCCAGGACGTCAAGGCCACTCCCACCGACAAGGTCCACGTCTGGCCCCACCTGCTGGTGGTGGAGTTCGTGGCCGCGCTGGTGTTCACCGCTTTCACCCTGATCTTCTCGATCTTCGTGAACGCCCCCCTGCTGGAGCTGGCCAACTTCAACGAGACGCCCAACCCGTCCAAGGCCCCCTGGTACTTCCTCGGCCTTCAGGAACTGCTCACCATGTTCCACCCGATGGTGGCCGGGGTGACCATTCCCGGAATCGGGCTGTTCCTGCTGATCCTGGCTCCCTACATCGACCGCAACCCCAGCAAGCGACCGGAGGACCGCAAGTTCGCCATCTCGCTCATGACCGTCCATCTGATGTTCTGGGCGATACTGGTGCTGATCGGCTCGTTCTTCCGGGGCCCCGGTTTCAACTTCGTCTTCCCCTGGGAAGTCGGCCTCTTCTTCGATCTCTAGGATTGACCATGGGTATTGCCCTCTCCATCGCCATACCGATCATCGTGGTGGCCGCGGCGATCATGCTGGTGGCCGCGACCCGCCGCCGGGAGACCACGGCCGCCGAGGGGCACCTGACCCGGGAGACCCGTCGCCGGGATCGTGGCCGGGTGGTGGTCGACGACCCCGATGCCGTGGCCGAGGCCCCCACCGGCCGGGAGGTGGAGAGGGCCGCGGTAGTGGCTCGTCGGTCCGCCGGTATCGAGGTGGTGGAGGCGGTCGATGCATCGGTCGAGGAGTGGACCCCGCCCGACCCCGAGGTGGTGGGGGTGAGCCGCCGCCAGTTCCTGAATCGCAGCACGGTGGCCATGATGGGTCTGGGCCTCAGCGGTTTCGGTGCCGCCTGCATAGCCTTTTTGTGGCCACCGTTCGTCACCGGTTTCGGGGCCGACGTGAACAAGGGCCTGGTGGACAATTTAAAGGCCGAAATCAAGGACAAGAACGGTTTCCTGTACGTTCCCGAAGCACGCGCCTGGGTGACGGAGTACCCGTCGGCCGCCCTGCCGAAGGCGCAAAGTGTTTACAGCGATCTGGAGCTGGCGGGGATGGAGGCGGGGTTGATCGCCCTGTTCCAGAAGTGCCCTCACTTGGGATGTCGGGTGCCGGAGTGTCAGACCTCGCAGTGGTTCGAGTGTCCGTGCCACGGGTCCCGCTACAACCAGGTGGGCGAGAAGCGGGGTGGACCTGCTCCTCGGGGTATGGACCGGTTCGCCATGGCGGTCAACTCCAGTGGGGAGTTCATCATCCGCACCGGCACCGTCATCGAGGGACCGTCCATCGGGGTGAACACCACCGGCCAGGAGCCCGAGGGGCCGAGCTGTCTTGGGGGAGCATCGCACTGATGCCCCTGCTCGCCGCCTCGACCCAGCGCAATCTGGGGATGGCCATCGCGGTCGTGGCCATCGTGGGCTTCGCCCTCTACCTCATCTACAACGTGTTGTGGGCCGGTCGGGAGGAGAGGGGATCGGAGCTGGAGCTGGCCCCCAACCGCAAGCCCCCCAGGAGCGACCAGGAGCTGGAAACCAGAAGGTTGGATCTGGCCCTGGCCGGGGGCTTGGCAACCCTGGTGGTGATCGGCGTGGCCCTGCCCCTGTACTGGTTGGGGGAGCCGGGCCGCCAGCAGGGCTACGTGGAGGACTCCCGGAGGCAGTTCACCAGCCGGGGGGCCGAGATGTTCGAGGAGCAATGCTCGAGCTGCCACGGCGGCGGCGGTTTGGGCGGCACCACCGACACCACCATCACCGACGACAGCGGGAACTTCGTGGCCGCGGTGGAGTGGGTGGTTCCCTCGCTCACCACCACGTTGTACCGCTTCTCCGAGGAGGAGGTGCGCCACGTCCTCAACTACGGCCGCCCCCCCACCCCCATGCAACCGTGGGGCGCACCGGGCGGCGGTCCTCTGACCACCCAGCAGGTGGACGAGCTCATCCAGTACATCCAGAGCATCCAGCTCTCTCCCGAGGAGCTGAGCCAAGAAGTAATGGACGGCCTCGTCCTCCAAGTCCGCGAGGACGTCCTGGATATCAAGCTCCCGGATGACAAGTCCGATCTGCGGACGCAGTTGTCCGAGGCTCGAAAGGCGGTGGACGCGGCGGGGGCCGACGAGGCCGCGGCCGAGGCTGCCGCCCGGAGCCTGGCCGAGGTGGAGCAGAAGATCCGCGAGACCAGCGAGCAGTACATACGAAATCTGCCCGAGGTAAACGGAGCGTCGCCGGCCCGGGGCGAGCTGTTGTTCAACAACGGGGTCTACGGCTGCGCCCGCTGCCATACCCCGAGGGACTCGTGGCGGTTCATCGGCCCCGAGGAGGTGCCCGGGGAGGACCCGGACGTCTATGCACAAGGCTCTAACGAGGAGGCCGAGGTCGTCGACCGGCTGGGCTCCTTGATTCCCGAGCGAGTGTCGGGCGGGGGCGGGTTCGGGCCCAACCTCACCAACGGGGCCACCATCCGTCAGTTCGACACCGCCGAGGACCATGCCAACTTCATCGGCGGCGGCTCTAAGGAGGGGGAGGCCTTCGGCAACTTCGGCCAGGGCGACGGCGGGGGTCAGATGCCGGCCTTCGGCAAGTGCGTGGGTGATCGGGGCTCCGGTGAGCGCAGCCCAATTTATGGGTTCTGCACCCTGCCCGACGGCGGTGATCGACCGGGCACGCTGAGCGATCAGCAGATCGTCGACATCGTGGCCTACGAGCGAGGTTTGTAGGCATGGGCTTGGTTCTTACCTCCCGGCAGATCGCCGACGTCGTGGCCTACGAGCGAGGTTTGTAGGCATGGCCTCGATTCTTTCGATGCTGGGCGGGCCGGCGGCCATCTCGTTCGACACCGAGATCCGTGGGCTGTTGGTGGTGCTGTTGGGCTCGGCCATCCTCATGGGGTCGGTGTGGCTCATCGTGTCCACCAACACCGGCTTCCGCCTGGGCACCCTCATCGCCATATCGGCCATCTTCGGGTGGACGGCCATCATGTCGTTCATCTGGGCCCTGTACGGCATCGGCCTTCAGGGGGCCCGGCCCACCTGGGAGGTGCAGGCCATCCACATCGGCAACCCATCGGTGACCGACAACGAGGACAACCCTCCTCCCGAGCTACTCGACGACCTGCCCAACCCGGTGACCTGTGAGCGACTCGGCGACCGGGACTGCCTGCCCAAGGCCATCGAGATCGTCCGGACCCTGGGCAGCCCCGAGGTGCGGGCCGAGTTGGACTCCATCGACCGGGAGGCCATCCGTGCCGAGGTCTCCGCCTTCCACACCGCCCTGGCCGACAACGACCCCCGCAAGCTCACCGGAGCCGAACTCGAGGCCGACATCGAACGCCGGGTGGACGAGCAGCGCATTCGCAACGAGGATCTGACCCTGAGCGAGTTGAAGGGCGTGGCTCCCGAGCTGACCGACGAGGCTCAGCGCCGAGGCTGGTTGGAGCTGGGCGACTGGAAGCTGGAGACCACCCAGGCGGCCGGGGAGGCCACCACCGCGGCCTGCGACTACCTGGCCGCCAACCCCATCGGCTACGACGAGACCGGCGAACCGTGCAACACCTTCGTGGTGCTGGACGCCTTCCAGCAGGGCGGCAAGCCCCCCCGGTTGAGCGACGGGGTGTGGGAGCGGGTCAGCAACAAGGTGATCACCAGCGCCATGCCCCGCCATCCCACCAATTACACGGTGGTGCAGGTCCAGTGGCCGCAACAAAAGCTGACAGTGGCCGGCCAGGCCCCGCCCCCGGTCGAGGTCGATCCCGACGAGTCCGCCGTCTCGGTACTCCTGCGCCGCAACCTGGGTCGGTTCCGACTGCCCGGCATCCTGGTGGCCATCGGCTCCGGTCTGCTGTTCCTGGCGTCCCTGCTGATGCTCCACACCCGCGACCTGGAAGTCCGTCGCCGCGTGGAGGGCGAGAGCCCGGGGAGCGCGGCCCCATGATCGACCGGGGGTAGATCGCCATGACCGGCCAGTACCTGCCGATCCTGGCCCTCGGGGTTCTGGCCGTGCTGTTCGCCGCCCTGAGCTTCGGGGCCTCCCGCCTGCTGGCTCCCCGGCGGCAGACCCGGCCCAAGCTGGCTCCCTACGAGTGCGGGGTCGGCGAGAGCAGCACCGTCCCCGAGCGGTTCGGGGTGCGGTTCTTTCTCATCGCCATGATCTTCATCGTCTTCGACATCGAGATCATCTTTCTGTACCCCTGGGCGGTGTCCTACCGGGGGTTGGGCCTGTTCGGCCTGGTCGCGGTGGGGGTGTTCGCCCTGGTGGTGTTCGAGTCGTTCGTCTATCTCATGGGCAACGGGGCCCTGGACTGGGGTCCGGCCCGACCCTCGGGGCGGCGCGACCCCCGAGTGTCGGCCCACCGCACCAGCGACACCACCGTTCGCCGGGTGGGCATGGACGGTCGAGAGGCCCCGGGGGAGGTGGCGTGAAGTTGCCGCTTCTGCTGGTGCCCCAGGTGCAGGGCCGCCCCGGCGGGCTGGCCCCGGGGGAGGCGGCGTGAAGCTGCCGCTTCTGGGCGATTCCGAGGCCATTGTCGATCAGGGGCTGGAGGGGCTGAACCACAACTTCTTGACCGGCAGGATCGAGGAGCTGGTCAAGTGGTCCCGGGCCCGAAGCTGCTGGCCGGCCACCTTCGGCCTGGCTTGCTGCGCCATCGAGATGATGGCCACCGGCGGGGCCCACTACGACCTGGCCCGGTACGGCATGGAGGTTTTCCGGGCCTCTCCCCGGCAAGCCGATCTGATGATCGTGGCCGGCCGGGTCTCCCAGAAGATGGCCCCCATCCTGCGTCGTATCCACGACCAGATGATGGAGCCCAAATGGGTGATCTCCATGGGGGTCTGCGCCTCCAGCGGCGGCATGTTCAACAACTACGCCATCGTGCAGGGGGTGGACCAGATCGTGCCGGTGGACGTGTACGCCCCCGGTTGCCCGCCCGGCCCGGAAACGCTCATGCACGCCATCTTGACCCTCCACGACAAGATCACCAGCGGGGAGATCACCCGCCGCCGGGATCGGACCGGAGCCGGGGCCGGCCTCACGGTGAGCCAACGCGACGGCCAGAGCGCCACCGGTGTGGTCATCCGCCCATGAGCGATTCGGTGCAGCCCTGTGGTGGTCATCCGCCCATGAGCGACTCGGTGCAGCACGTACCTCGAGACCAGCTTGTCGAGACGGTGAGCGGCTTGCGGGACGAGGGCTACTTGATGGTCCTGGACGTGACCGCGGTGGACTACCTGGAGCACCCGGGCCGCCACGATCTGCCCCCCGAGGTGGCTCCCGAGCGGTTCGAGGTGGTGGTCACCCTCATCTCCCACGCCGATCCGGCCCGGATCCGGCTGCGGGTCCAGGTGCCGGCCGATGATCCCGTCGTGCCCACCCTGTTCGACCTATTTCCCGGCACCGAGGCCCTGGAGCGGGAGGTGGCCGACATGTTCGGCATCGTCTTCGAGGGTCACCCCGACCCCACCCGCATCCTGATGCCCCCCGACTGGGAGGGCCATCCGTTGCGCAAGGACTTCTCGGTCGGGCGTATTCCCGTGCAGTTCAAGGCCACCCGATGAGTGCCTCCGGCTCGGTCGGGCGTATTCCCGTGCAGTTCAAGGCCACCCGATGAGCGCCTCTTCCATGGTGGCCGAAGCCGAGGCCGGGGTGGTCGGCGACGAAGCGGTTCGCCGTCGGGAGAACAGCGCGGTGCTCCGCATCGGCGAGGACGACGGCGAGCGGCTGGAGGCCGAGGCGGCCACCGGGGCCACCAGCATGGTCATGAACATGGGGCCACAGCATCCCAGCACCCACGGTGTGCTGCGGCTCATGCTGGAGATGGAGGGGGAGACGGTGATGCGGTCCAAGCCGGTCATCGGCTATCTCCATACCGGCATGGAGAAGACCGCCGAAACCCTCACCTACCTCCAGGGCCCCACCAACGTCACCCGTATGGACTACGCCTCCCCGCTGTTCAGCGAGCTGGCCTTCTCGATGGCCACCGAGGCGCTGCTTGGTCTGGAGCTGCCCCCCCGGGCGGTATGGATCAGGATGCTCATGTGCGAGCTCAACCGCATCAGCTCGCACCTGCTGTTCCAGGCCACCAACGGCATGGACGTCGGCGCGGTGTCGATGATGCTGTACGGCTGGCGGGAGCGGGAGGAGGCCCTTCGGCTGCTGGAGAAGATCACCGGGCTGCGGATGAACCACAACTACATCCGCCCCGGCGGGGTGGCCGCCGACCTGCCCGACGACTGGCGGGACGACGTGCTCACCCTGATCGATGCCCTGCCCGCCCGGCTCGACGAGTTCGACACCCTGCTCACCGGCCAGCCCATCTACCGGAAAAGGTTGCAGGGCGTGGGGGTGATCAACACCGCCGAGTGCCTGGCCCTGGGGGTGACCGGACCCATCCTGCGCTCCACCGGCTACGCCTGGGACCTGCGCCGGGACATGCCCTATCTGGCCTACGACCAGATGGACTTCGACGTGGTGGTGGGCACCTACGGGGACTGTTTCGACCGCTACGCCATCCGACTTAATGAGATAAGGGAATCGATTCGCATCGTGGCCCAGATTCTCGACCGGATGCCCTCCGGCGACTACCGGGTGCAGGACAAGAAGGTCACCCCGCCCCCTCGAGCCCGCATCGACGAGTCGATGGAGGCCCTCATCCACCACTTCAAGATCTTCACCGAGGGGTTCAAGGTGCCGGCCGGCGAGGTGTACGCCGCGGTGGAGTCCCCCCGGGGCGAGCTGGGCTGCTACATGGTGTCCGACGGCTCCGCGGTGCCCTACCGCATGCACATCCGCGGCCCCAGCTTCGTGAACCTCCAGACCCTGCCCCACCTGATGCAGGGGGGCATGGTGGCCGATGCGGTGGCCATCATCTCCTCGGTGGATCCCATCATGGGGGAGGTGGACCGCTAGCCATGGCTCGGCTGAACGCGGCCAATCTGCTGGTCGCCCAGGAGATAATCGGCCGGTATCCGGTGGCTCGGTCCGCGCTCATACCGCTTCTCCACCTGGCCCAGGAGCAGGAGGGCCACGTCACCGAGGAGGCCATGGTCCACATCGCCGAGCTGGTGGGGATCACCCCGGCCGAGGTCATGGGCACGTGCAGCTTCTACGAGATGCTCAAGCGGGCCCCGGTGGGCGACTACGCGGTCAACATTTGCAACGGCATCTCCTGCCACCTGCTCGGGGCGGCTGATCTGATCCACCACGCCGAGACCACCCTGGGGGTGAAGCCGGGGGGGACCACCGACGACGGCCGGATCACCCTGGAAGCGGTGGAGTGCATCGCCGCCTGCACCGAGGCCCCCTGCCTCCAGGTGAACTACCGGTATCGCAACCGGGTCGATCCCGAGGCCTTCGACCGGTTGGTGGCCGAGCTGCGGGCCGGAACCGCCGGGATCGCCCCCCACGGCAAGCTGGCCGGAGTCCGCCAGCACATCGGCAACGACCGTCGGGCCGGAGTATCGCCCCCCGACGGTCAGGGCGAGCCCGCCTGGCTGGCCCGCAACTCCTCCGATGTCGGGGGTGGTTCGTGACCGGGGTGGTTTCTCAGGATTTGCGGATCGTCACGTCCCGCTTCGATGTGGCCGACGGTCACACATTGGCCGGATACAACCGTACCGGGGGTTACGCCGGGTTGCGGCGGGCGCTGGAGATGACTCCGGCTCAGGTTCACGAAGAGGTTCGGGCCGCCAGCCTGTTGGGGCGGGGTGGGGCCGGGTTCCCCGCCGGGGTCAAGTGGGGGTTCTGCCCGCCCGACGTCTGGCCCCGCTATCTGGTGGTGAACGGCGACGAGTCCGAGCCCGGCACCTACAAGGACCGGCTCCTCATGGAGCGCGACCCCCACCAGCTCATCGAGGGTTGCCTGATCGCCTGCTACGCCCTCGGCCTCTCCCAGTGCTTCCTGTACGTGCGGGGCGAGATGGCCCATGCCCAGGAGCGGCTGGCCGCCGCCCTCAACGAGGCCTACGAGGCCGGTTACGTGGGCCGCAACGTGCTCGGGGCCGGGGACTTCTCGGTGGACGTCACCCTTCACTGGGGGGCCGGGGCCTACATCGTGGGGGAGGAGACCGCCCTCATCGAGAGCCTGGAGGGCAATCGGGGGATGCCTCGGCTGAAACCGCCCTACTTTCCGGCCTCCATCGGTCTCTACGGCAAGCCCACCATCGTCAACAACGTGGAGACCCTGTCCAACCTGCCGTGGATCGTGGCCAACGGCGGGGCGGCCTTCGCGGCAATGGGGGCGGACGGCTCCACCGGGACCCGAGTGTTCGCGGTGTCGGGTCACGTGGTCTCCCCCGGCGTGTTCGAGGTTCCCTTCGGCACCACCACCTTCCGGGACGTCATCTTCGACCCCCGGTACGCCGGCGGCCTCCACCCCGGTCGTACGCTCAAGACGTTCATTCCCGGCGGGGCGTCGGCCCCCTGGTTCTTCGAGGAGCACCTCGACCTGCCCCTGGAGAAGACCACGGTGGACAAGGCCGGCTCCATGCTCGGTTCCGGGGCCATCGTGGTCATGGACGACACCACCGATGTGGTCGAGGCCTGCCACAACCTGGTGCGGTTCTTCGCCCGGGAATCCTGCGGCAAGTGTACTCCGTGCCGGGAGGGCACCTCCTGGATGGAGAAGATCCTCGGCCGCATCCTGGCCGGGCAGGGCCGACCCCATGACCTGGAGCTTCTGCTCGACGTGGGCGACAACATCAGCCCCGGCGGGCACTGGCCCCCCCGCCAGACCACCATCTGCCCGCTGGGGCCGTCGGCCGTCTCACCGGTGGCCTCCGCGCTGAGCCGGTTCCGTGACGAGTTCGAGGCCTATCTGCCCGCCACCGCGGTCACCATCGCCACCGGCTCGGGAGCGGCCCCTCGGCCCTTGTCGCCGAGCCAGGATTCGCCCACCGCGGTCACCATCGCCACCGGCTCGGGAGCGGCGACATGAGCGGGCCGGAAACCAGCCGGTCGGAAACAGCGGTCACCATCGCCGCGAGTCCGGGAGCGACGACGTGAGCGGGCCGGAAACCGGTGGGCGGGAAACCGTGGTCAACATCACCATCAATGGTCGGCCGGTGGAGGCCAACCCCGGCGAGTGGGTGATCGCCGCCGCCGAGCGGGCCGGGGTTTACATCCCTCATTTCTGCTACCACCCCCGCATGAACTCGGTGGGCATGTGTCGCATGTGCATCGTGGACATCGACTCCGGGCGCGGCCCCGCCCTGCAACCCTCCTGCATGGTGCCGGTCAGCGAGGGCATGGTGGTGGACACCACCTCCGAGCAGACCCGCAAGGCTCAGGACGGGATCCTGGAGTTCCTGCTGTTGAACCATCCGCTGGATTGTCCGGTGTGCGACAAGGGCGGCGAGTGCCCCCTCCAGGACCAGACCATGGCCTACGGTCCGGGCGAGAGCCGTTTCGTGGAGGAGAAACGCCATTTCGAGAAGCCCATCCCGGTGAACGACCTGGTGTACCTGGATCGGGAGCGCTGCATCCTGTGCGATCGTTGCACCCGGTTCGCCGACGAGGTGGCCGGGGATCCGCTCATCACCTTCCAGGATCGGGGCGACCAAACCCAGGTGAACACCTTTCCCGATCTACCCTTCTCGTCGTACTTCAGCGGCAACACCGTGCAGATCTGCCCGGTGGGGGCGCTCACCGCGGTGCCCTACCGGTTCAAGGCCCGTCCCTGGGATCTCACCGAGGTGGAGTCCACCTATCCCAACCCCATGGGCGATCGGGTGGTGGTGCAGGCGTCTCGTGATCGGGTGCTGCGCTACCAGGGGGTGGACAGCGACGCGGTCAACTGGGGATGGCTCACCGACAAGGACCGGTTCGCCTTCGAGGCTCTGGCCGGCGATTCGCGGCTGCGGGTGCCGCTGGTGCGCGACGCCCCACCGGATGACGATCTGGTGGAGACCTCCCGGCCCTCTTCGCGCCGGCCGCTGGATCGGCCCGATTCCAACGGCAAGGAGCTGGTGGAGACCTCCTGGCACCAGGCCCTCGGTCGGGCGGCCGATGCCATTCGGGCCGCGGTTGATCGCCGGGGCCCCGGGTCGGTGGCGGTGCTGGGCGGGGCCCGCTCGACCAACGAGGACCAGTACGCCTGGGCTCGGCTGGCCAAGGGGGTGATCGGCACCGACCATGTCGATGCCCAGCTCGAGGACGGGTTGCCCGCCGACGTCGTGCTCGGCCTGCCTCGAGCCACCATCAACCGGGCCTGCACCCCCGGCGGCACCGTGATCCTGATGGCCCCCGATCCCAAGGAGGAACAGGGCACCCTCTACCTGCGGCTCCGCCACGCGGTGATCAACGACGGCGTGCAGCTCATCGAGCTGACCCCCCGGGCCACCGGGCTGAGCCATCTGGCCGCCCACCGGCTGCATCATCGTCCCGGCGAGGCCGCCGCGGTGGCCGCGGCCCTGGTGGGCGGGGACATCGAAGCCGGACCCGCCGGCGAGATCGGTGGGGTGCCCGACAAGGTGCTGGCCGCCGCGGCCGCCGGGTTGGCGGCCCGGTCCGATCGGCCCATCACCGTGGTTCTGGGCCGCCCCTCGCTGGCCGAGGCCGCCGGTCCCACGGTGGAGGCCGCCGCCGAGTTGGTCAAGCTGGGACGGCTGCTGGCCGCGGGCGGCCGCCCCGGCCTGGGTTTTCTGCCCGCCCTGCACCGGGGCAACGTGTTCGGCGCGCTGGACATGGGTTTGGCCCCCGGCCTGCTGCCCGGCCGGACAACCCTGGCCGACGGCGCCTCGGAGTTGTCCGAGTGGTGGGGTTCGGTGCCGACGGTCGCCGGTGCCGACGCCCGTGGGATCCTGGACGCGGCCGCCGGAGGGCACATCGATGTTCTGATCCTGCTGGGGGCCGACCCGCTGGGCGACTTCCCCGATGCCGAACTGGCCGAGGCCGCCCTGGACAAGGTGGGTACGATCATTGCCTCCGACCTGTTCCTGCACCCCTCCGCGGCCCGGGCCGACGTCGTTCTTCCCGCCGCCGGGTTCGGTGAGTACCGGGGCACCCACACCAACCTGGAGGGCCGAATCACCCGGCAGCACCAGATCGTCACCCCGCCGGGCACGGCCCGGCCGAGCTGGTCCATAGCCACCGAGCTGGCCCGGTTGCTGGGCACCGATTTCGGGTTCGCCGATCCCGAGGAGGTGTGGGCCGACATCGCCCGGGTGGCCCCGTCGCATCGGAATCTGGCCCTGGAGGCAATCGAGGCGAACACCGATGGGGTGGTGGTGGCCGACGGTTCCGTCGTGTTCGACCCGCCCGAGCAGGCGGTTGCGGTGCCCCCGGTGGACGCCTACGGCCTGCGACTGGTGTCGGCGCGCCGCATGTACGACCGGGGCACGCTGGTTCGACACGCCCCCTCGCTGGCCGGGCTGGCTCCCGCCGCGGTGCTGGCCCTGAACCCCTCCGATTTCCAGGGGGTCGGGGTGGATCCCGGCACCGAGGTTCAGGTGATCTCGCCGGTCGGCGAGACGACCGTGGCGGTGGTGGCCGATCCCGGTGTGCCCCGAGGCACCGCCGCCTTCGGCTACAACCACCCCGACCGGGACGTGCGAGGGCTCATCGACCCCGCCTCGGTGGTCACCGACATCAGGATCCAGACCCGATGACGACCGGCTCGGCCCTGTTGGAGCCGACCATGCTCGGCCTCGATCCGCTCTATATCGGGGGGGTGGGCCTGGCCGAGGTGCTCATCACCCTGCTCAAGGTGGGGGTGGCCTTCGCCCTGTTGCTGATGGCCGTCATGTTGATGATCTGGTTCGAGCGCAAGGTCATCGGCGATATGCAGAACCGTATCGGCCCCGCGCTGGCCGGGCCGTTCGGCATCCTCCAGACCCTGGCCGACGGGATCAAGCTGTTCTTCAAGGAGGATCTGATTCCCGGCGAGTCCGACCGGTTGGTGTTCAAGCTGGCCCCCTACCTGTCGCTGGTTCCTGCTTTTTTGGTGTTCGCGGTGATTCCCGTGGGTGGGGATTTCAGCGGCGGCGACGGGCAGGTCGGCCTGTTCGGTCACCAGACCCTGCTTCAGGTGTCCGACCCGCCGGTGGGCATCCTTTTGGTGCTGGCCATGTCGTCGGTGGCGGTGTACGGGGTGATGCTGGCCGGGTGGTCGTCGGGTTCCAAGTACCCCTTGTTGGCATCGGTGCGGGCCTCGGCCCAGATGGTGTCCTACGAGGCCGCCCTGGGGCTGTCGCTGGCCGCGGTGCTGTTGAAGTCGGGCAGCCTGTCCACCCACCAGATCGTTTCCGAGCAATCGGTGTGGAACTGGAACCTGTGGGTCACCTGGGTGGTGCCCATGGTCGTCTTTTTGATCGCGGTCACCGCCGAGCTGAACCGGCCCCCGTTCGACCTGGTGGAGGCCGAGCAGGAGCTGGTCGGCGGCTTCCACACCGAGTACAGCTCCATCCGGTTCGCCCTGTTCTATCTGGCCGAGTTCATGAACACCATCACCATGTCGGCCATCGTGGTGACCCTGTTCCTGGGCGGCCCCAACGGCCCCGACTTCACTTCGGTGGGTTGGCTGTCGGGCTTGCTGTGGTTCCTGGGCAAACTGCTGATATTCCTGTTCGCCTTCGTGTGGTTGCGGGCCACCCTGCCCCGTTTCCGCTACGACCAGCTCATGGATCTGGGCTGGAAGCTGCTCATCCCTCTGTCGCTGGGGTGGCTGCTGGTACTGGCCTCCTACGACGTGGCCGGTGACCGGGGTTGGAACCGGTTCGCCACCGTGCTGGTGATGCTGGTGGTCATGGCCGCGCTGGCCGGGTTGTTGAGCATGGCCCTGCGCACCGCCCGCCGCCGGCGGGAACTGAACCCCCAAGGGGAGTTCGTGTGATGGGGTATCCATGGGCGAGGCCAGGCCCGGTTGCCGCCGGGTTTCCCCGAGGGGGGTTCGGGTGATGGGGTACCTCCGAGGCTTCGTCGTCACCCTGCGCAAGCTGTTCAAGGGCACCGAGACCGGCCGGGTGGTCACCACCCGGTACCCCGACGAGAAGCGCCCCAAGCCCGAGCGCTTCCATGGTCGCCATGTGCTGAACCGCTACGAGGACGGCATGGAGAAGTGCATCGGGTGCGAGCTGTGCGCCGGGGTCTGCCCGGCCCGCTGCATCTACGTGCGGGGGGCCGACAACCCGCCCGACGATCCGGTGTCGCCCGGTGAGCGCTACGGCTACGTCTACGAGATCAACTACCTGCGGTGCATCCACTGCGACCTGTGCGTGGAGGCCTGTCCCACCGAGGCCATAACCGAGTCGAAACTGTTCGAGTTCTCGTTCACCAACCGGGCCGACGCCATCTACACCAAGGACGAGCTGGTGGTGGCCGACGACGGTCGTCCCCAGCAGCTTCCCTGGGAACACTGGCATCCCGGCGACGACCGGCACACCTCGGCCTGGGTCCGGGCCACGTCCCCGTCGGGCCGAGCCGACTACGAGGGTCGAGTGGCCTGGTCGGGCGAGCTGGGCTACGGCGTCCGCCCCCCCGAACGGGGCCAGTCGGCCGATGACGAGCCCCCGGCCGCTCCTGCCGATGCCGCCGGCCACGGCGATGACCGGGATGACGAGCCCCCGGCCATTCCTGCCGACGCCGACGACCACGGCCATGACCACGATGACGAGGACGGGGGGCACCGCTGATGGAGACCGCGGTGTTCATCGTGTGCGCGGTAATCGTGCTGGCCGGGGCGCTGGGGGTGGTGTTGTCCCGCAACCCGGTGCATGCCGCGCTGAGCCTGGTGGGCACCCTGTTCGGCATGGCGGTTCTGTTCCTCAATCTGGAGGCCCACTTTCTGGCCGCGGTCCAGATCATCGTCTACGCCGGGGCCATCGTGGTGCTGTTCCTGTTCGTGATCATGCTGCTGGGGGTGGATCGACTGGAGGATCTGTCGGTGGAGCCCATCACCGGCCAGCGAGCCCTGGCCGGACTGGTGGGTGTGGGCACCTTCGTGCTGGTCGTGGCCTTTTTGCTCACCAGCGAGATCGGGGGGCTCGCCACCAGGGTTCTGACTCTGGAGATCGCCGATCAGCCCTTCGGCCTGCGCCGGATCGCCGACGTGTTGTTCACCGACTACGTCTACGCCTTCGAGGCCACCGCCGCCCTTCTCACCATCTCGGTGGTGGGGGCGGTGGTCATGTCCCGCCGCATGGTCCGCAGCGGCGATGGTGAAGCCCAAGAACCCACCGGGGACGACTGATGGTTACCGCCAATTGGTATCTGATACTGGCCGCCGGGCTGTTCTCCATCGGGGCGGTGGGTCTGTTGGTGAGGCGCAACCCGCTGATCATGTTCATGTGCGTGGAGCTGATGCTCAACGCGGTCAACCTCACCTTCATCACCTTCGGGCGGGAGCTGAACGACATCGGCGGACAGGTGTCGGTGTTCTTCGTGCTTGTGGTGGCGGCCGCCGAGGTGGTGGTGGGTCTGGCCATCGTGGTGGCCATCAACCGCCGCCGTCCCCGGGCCACCGCCGACGACCTCTCGGCGCTGAGGGGGTAGGGGGCCCATGAGCACGCTGGTGGACCTGGTATGGCTGATCCCCGCCTTCCCGCTGGTCGGGGTCCTCGTCCTCATGGTTCTGGGCCGCAGGCTGGGCGAACCCCGGGCCGGCTGGCTGGCCACCGCCATGATGGGGGGGTCGTTCGTGGCCACGCTTTTGGTGTTCATCGGACTCCTGGGCCACGACGGCGACGAGCGGGAGACGGTGCTCACCCTGTTCGAGTGGGTTCCCGCGGGGAGGCTGGCGGTGGACGTCGGCTTTCTGGCCGACCCGTTGTCCATCACCATGGCCCTGTTCGTGACCGGGGTCGGTGCCCTCATCCACCTTTACTCCATCGGCTACATGCACGGCGACGAGGGATTCTCCCGGTTCTTCGTCTACCTCAGCCTGTTCGCCTTCTCCATGCTGATGCTGGTGCTGGGCGACAACCTGCTGCTCACCTTTTTGGGTTGGGAGGGGGTGGGGGCCTGCTCCTACCTGTTGATCTCGTTCTGGTTCACCGACGAGGCCAACGCCTCCGCGGGCAAGAAGGCGTTCGTCACCAACCGGGTGGGCGACTGGGGATTCCTGGTGGCCATGTTCCTGGCGTTCCTCACCTTCGGATCGCTCCAGTACGGCGAGATCTTCTACGACCTGGAGGCCGACGGGGTGGCCGCGGGCACCGCGTCGGCCATCGTGGTGCTGCTGCTGGTGGGCGCGGCCGGCAAGTCGGCCCAGTTCCCGTTGCACATCTGGCTGCCCGACGCCATGGCCGGCCCCACTCCGGTGTCGGCCCTCATTCACGCCGCCACCATGGTGACCGCCGGGGTGTACTTGTTGATCCGCATGAACCCGATCATCGCCGAGGCCCACGGGTGGGTGCCCGACCTCATCATGTGGGTGGGCCTGGGCACCGCGCTGATGGCCGCCACCATCGCGGTGGCCCAGAACGACATCAAGAAGGTGCTGGCCTACTCCACGGTCAGCCAGCTCGGGTTCATGTTCGTGGCCGTGGGTTCGGGGGCCTATGTGGCAGCCATCTTCCACATGGTCACCCACGCCTTCTTCAAGGCCCTTTTGTTCCTGGGGGCCGGATCGGTGATCCACGCCATGGACGGCGACCAGGATCTGCGCCGCTACGGCGGTCTGGCCCGGCTCCTGCCCATCACCTCGATGACCTTCGTGGCCGGCTGGCTGGCCATAGCCGGTGTTCCCCCGTTCTCCGGTTTCTGGTCCAAGGACGAGATCCTGGTTTACGCCTACGCCGAGAACAAGCTGCTGTGGCTGCTGCTGCTGGTGACCGCGGTGCTCACCGCCTTCTACATGACCCGGCTGGTGCTCATGACCTTCTTCGGTTCACGCCGCTGGGCCGCGGGGCACGATGTCGATACGGGTCGCGATGCTGATGCCGTTGGCGTTGAGGCTGATGCCGAGGCCGGTGAGGTGGAGGTCGCCGAGGGAGAGGCCGGCGGAACCGCGGTGCATCCCCACGAGTCGCCGTGGACCATGACCGTCCCCCTGGTGGTCCTGGCCGGCCTGGCCGTGGTGGCCGGGGTGGTGAACCTGCCGTTCGCCTCGGGCACCCACTTCTTGGGCAACTGGCTGGACCCGGCCCTGTTCGGCAACGCCGTCCACCTGACCCTCGGCGGGGGCACCAAATGGGTGCTGGCCGCGGTTGCCATCATGGGCAGTCTGCTGGGGGTGTCGGCCGGGGCCGCGGTGTACGCCCGCCGCCGGGTGGACCCGGCCCGCCTCGAGCACCCGTTCCTGGCCCGGGCCTGGCGCATCGACGAGCTGATCACCGGCTTCATGGGCGGTCCCGGTCGTCGGGCGTTCGAGCGGGTCACCCGGTTCGACGAGCAGGTGGTGGACGGCGCGGTCAACGCCACCGGCTCCATGATCCGTCGAGCCGGAACCAAGCTGCGAGTGTCGCAAACCGGCCTGGTGCGCAGCTACGCCCTGGGCATCGCCGTAGGAGCGGTGGCCCTGCTGGCCTGGTTCCTCTCCCGGGCGGGGTTGTGATGGTTGATCTGTTGCTTCCGGTGCGGTCGTCGCACGTTCTTTGCTCCCGGGCGGGGTTGTGATGGTTGATCTGTTGCTTCCGGTGCGGTCGTCGCACGTTCTTTGCTCCCGGGCGGGGTTGTGATGGGCGGATCCACGATCCTTCCGGTCATCATCTTTTTACCCCTGGTGGGCGCGGCCGCCGTGGCGCTGGTGGCTCGGTCCCGCTCGTCGGTGCTCAAGCCGGTGGCGGTGGCCGCCTCGTCGGGCACCGGGGCGCTCACCCTGTGGCTGATGGCCGCCTTCGACGCCGACGACGGCGGCTTCCAGTTCACCCAGCTCACCGGGTGGATCGACTCGGCCGGCATCTCCTGGCACGTCGGGGTGGACGGCATCTCGCTGTTTCTGGTCGTGCTCACCGGGGTGTTGTTCCCCATTGCCATCGTGGCCTGCGACCCGCCCCACGACGCCAAGGCCTACTACATCTGGCTGCTGGTTCTGGAAACCGGCTGCCTCGGGGTGTTCCTGGCGCTGGACCTGGTGCTGTTCTTCCTGTTCTTCGAGATCGTGCTGGTGCCGATGTACTTCCTCATCGGCTACTGGGGTCACGACAACCGTCGTTACGCGGCCACCAAGTTCTTCCTGTTCACCATGCTGGGCTCGGCCCTGATGCTGGTGGGAATGCTGACCCTGGCGCTGCTCACCGCCCATCACACCGGCAACGCGGTCACGTTCAACGTCATCGAACTGGCTCAAAGCACCGGGGAGCTGCCCACCATCACCGCCCGCTGGGTGTTCTTGTCGTTCGCCCTGGCTTTCGCGGTGAAGGTCCCCATTTTTCCGGTCCACACCTGGCTGCCCGACGCCCACACCGAGGCTCCCACCGCCGGTTCGGTGATTCTGGCCGGGGTGATGCTCAAGCTGGGCACCTACGGGCTGGTGCGCTTCGGCCTTTACCTGTTTCCCGAGGCCACCCGCTACTTCGCGCCGCTCATGTTCACCCTGGGGGTGATCGGCATCCTCTACGGCGCGGTGGTGGCCACCATGCAGCGTGATCTGAAGCGTCTGGTGGCCTACTCCTCGGTGGCTCATCTCGGGTTCATCGTGCTGGGCGTCTTCGCCCTCAACACCGAGGGCCTGACGGGCGGGCTGCTCCAGATGGTCAACCACGGTCTGTCCACCGGGGCGTTGTTCCTGCTGGTGGGGTTCGTCTACCAGCGCCGCCACACCCGCCGGATATCCGAGTTGGTCGGTCTACAAAAGGCCGCCCCGGTGCTGGCCGCGGTGTTCACCGTGGTGATGCTGTCGTCGGTGGGGCTGCCCGGCCTCAACGGCTTCGTGGGCGAGTTCCTGATCCTGACCGGGGCGTTCGTGGCCCACCGCTGGTGGGCGGTGGTGGCCACCGCCGGGGTCGTCCTGGCCGCGCTCTATCTGCTGTGGGCCTACCAGCGGGTGTTCCACGGCACCCCCGACGACGACAACGCCTCCACCCCCGACCTGACCTGGTCGGAGAAGCTGGTGATGCTGCCGCTGGTGGGTCTCATCGTGTTCCTGGGGGTGTACCCCAAACCGGTGATCGAACGAATGGAACCGGCGGTCGACGCCCTCATCGAGCACATGGAACAGTCCGAGGGGTTCGAGTCGCCCACCGTGGATGATCGCCCCGAGGGCAGCTTCGAGGAACTCCGCGAGCTTCGGGCCGATCACGCCGATGCCGGGGAGGGCCACTGATGCGCGAGGAACTCCGCGAGCTTCGGGCCGATCACGCCGATGCCGGGGAGGGCCACTGATGCGCATCGCTCCGATGGCCCAGGCGACCCCGATGGCCCAGGTTGTAGCCCCCGACATTCCCGACATCGAGTGGTTGGCCCTGACCCCCCATCTGGTGATGGCCGGTGCCGCGGTGGTGCTGTTGACCATCGTCTCGCTGGCCGCCCGCCGACTACCGGAGTGGTTCGCGGCGGCGTGGACGGTGACGGCCGGGGTCGCGGTGTTCGCCACCGCGGTGCCGGTGTGGCTTCGGGTCCACGACGAGGGGCCGTCCTCGGCGGTGGCCGGGGCCATCGGCGTGGACAAGTTCTCGGTGTTCCTGATCGTGGTGCTGGCCTCCACGGTGGTGCTGTCGGCCCTGGTGGCCGATGGCTTTTTGCGCCGGGAGAACCTGGACGGGCCCGCCTTCTACGCCCTGTTGATGCTGTCGGCCGCCGGGGGCATGACCATGGCCTCGGCCAACGACCTGATCGTGCTGTTCCTGGGCCTGGAGATTCTGTCGCTGGCGGTGTACGTGCTGGTGGCGATGCATCTGCGCCGATCCGAGTCCCAGGAGGCGGGCATCAAGTACTTCGTGCTGGGGGCGTTCGCGTCGGCGTTCTTGCTGTACGGCATTGCCCTGGTGTACGGGGCCACCGGGTCGACCAGCCTGGTGGCCATAAAGGAGTCGCTGGCGGGTTCCGGGGGGGACGGCGGGTTGTTGCCGGCCGGGCTGGCCATGCTGTTGGTGGGGTTCGGCTTCAAGGTGGCCGCGGTGCCGTTCCACGCCTGGACCCCCGACGTGTACCAGGGAGCGCCCTCACCGGTGGTGTCGTACATGGCCGCCGGGGTGAAGGCGGCCGGGTTCGCCGCCCTGATCCGGGTGTTCGTGGCCGCCTTCGGGTCACAGGCCGAGGACTGGCAGCCGGTGGTGTTCGCCCTGGCCGTGGCCAGCCTGGCGGTGGGGTCGCTGCTGGCCATCGTGCAGTCCGACGTCAAGCGGATCCTGGCCTACTCCTCGATCAGCCACGCCGGGTTCATCCTGGTGGGGGTGCAGGCCGCCACCGACAAGGGGACGGCCGCGGTGTCGTTCTATCTGGCGGCCTACGCGGCCATGGCCGTGGGCAGCTTCGCGGTGGTGACCCTGGTGGGCGGCCCCGACGACGACGGGGTCGCGATTGGCGATCTGCGGGGCTTGTCCCGCCGTCGCCCGGTTCTGGCCGGTGCCTTCACCCTGCTTTTGCTGTCGCAGGCCGGCATTCCGTTCACCGCCGGGTTCTGGGCCAAGTTCGAGGTGATCACCGCGGCGGTGGACGCCCGCTCCTTCTGGCTGGCGGTCATTGCCATGCTGGCCGCGGTGGTGGCCGCGTTCTTGTACCTGCGGTTGGTGGTGTCCATGTGCCTGGAGGCCCCCGATCCCGATGCCCCCCGCATCGCCATTCCCCGGGGTCCCGCCCTGGCCATCACCATCGTGGTTCTGTTCACGGTGGCCATGGGCGTCTACCCCGAGCCGCTCACCAACCTGGCCGACGACGCGCTGCCGTTCCTGATCGGCGGCTAGTCGGCGGGTTCCAGCCCACCCTGGGGGGTACCCGGGAACCTGTTTTGATCCAAAGACTTGACCGGGGGGGGGGGGGGGCGATGATGGTTTCATGTTTGGATCTGGGTTTTCAAGACGTGTCTCTGGTTGTGTCCGGGGGGTTGCCGGGATTTCTGGGGGTGGCGGGCGGTTTCGCCGGTCGGCTGTTGGGGTGGTTGTGGTGTTGTTGGCTGCGGTGTTGGTGCCGGTTGGCGGTGTTGGTGCGCAGGCCGCGCCAACGAAGGTCTTGGGGCCCGGCGGGGGTGATAGTGATCCGGTTGCGGTGCCTGGTTTCGGTCGGGTGACGTTGAGGTGGAGCGCCCCGACTGGTGATGGTGGTAGTCCGATCGTGGGTTACGAGTACACCTACTCCTCGGGTCCTGTGGGATCCACCCAAACTGACAAGAACGTGTGGTACCCGATTCCGGGCAGCACCGGTTCGACCACTTCCTACACCGTCACCGGTCTGCGAAACGGTCATTCCCATACCTTCAAGCTTCGGGCGGTCAACGCCGCGGGCCAAAAGGGCACCAGCAGCGACGGCGCCAACATCGTCACTCCCACTGCCTTGCCACAAGCCCCCGGCGGATTGAGGGCCACCCCGGGCGACTCGAAGATCACCTTGAGTTGGACCAAGCGCAACAGCAGTGGTGTGGAGACCGGGTGGAGGGACCTGGTGCGCTACGAGTATCAGCAAAAAACCGGTGACGGGGATTGGACTCCCTGGAACGTGGTTCCCGCCTCCGACAAGGAGTCGGACGAGTTCGAGATCACCGGTTTGACCAACGGAGTCACCTACCGATTCAAGCTGCGGGCGGTCAACGACAACGGCGCGGGCCCCGCCACCGAGGCGGGACCGGTGGTGGCCTCGGGCAAACCGGGACGCCCCCAAAACGTCAGAGCCGCACCGGGCGACGCATCGGTCACCCTGTCATGGGCGGCGAGCAGCAATGGGGGTTCGCCGATCACCGCATGGGAATACCGAGGCTCCCCCGAGACTACCGGCATTCCCTCCGACACCCCCTGGACCAGGATTCCCGGCAGCGGCGCGGGCACCACTTCTTATGTGGTGACCGGTTTGGACAACACCAAGGACTACCGCTTCGAGGTTCGCGCCGTGAACGTCAACGGTGAGGGCACCGCATCCTCGCCGACCGCGGTTGTCCAACCCGGCAGCGTTCCCGGTGTTATACGAACTGGTGACACTTGGTGGGTTTTGGGGGAGGACTCGATCACGTTGGATTGGGCGGGCCCTCGCAATGCCGATGGTAGTGGCCTCAACGACGGGGGTTCACCGATCATTCGTTACGAGTACCAGCAGAAAACCGGTGACGGCGAGTGGAGTCGGTGGATGACCATCCCCGCCGACCGGACTTTTTTCGAGGCACAACCTTCCGTACTGGCTCCGTTGGATAAAAATGGCTTCAGGACCTACAAAATCACCGGTTTGGTCGCGGGCACGCCCTACCAGTTCAGAGTTCGAGCGGTGAACCTTATCGGTGGCGGTCCTTATGCGGAAACCGCCAAGGATCTTTATCCGGGTACGGTGCCCTCGGCTCCGTCGGATGTTTCGGTCCAGATCGAATGGGACAGCATCGCCCATTCGGCGTTTGTTGATTTGTCGTGGACTCCCGGCAGCGATGGTGGTTCCCCGATCACCAAATGGGAGTACAAGCAAGCCTACTCTCTGGAAGAATTTGCCACCGACCCGGAATGGGTTTACCTGTGTGACAGCACGGGGGGAACGAATTACTTGGAGGGGGACACCACCACTGCGGAGGAGTGTACCGCGTTGAGCTCCATCAGGTTGCCCCGCACTCTGCCCCCCGGGTCGCAACCCGATCGCTATCCGGATCCTTTTACTCGTATCACTACGGATATGTACATGGCTTTGCGGGCGGAGAACAGTTTCGGGAAGGGTTATCTGTCCGGGGTGTTCAGAATCAAGCCCGATGCGTGGAAGCAGCCTCCGGGAAGAACCCCGTGGTTTGCTGCGCTTTACTACACCGACAACCCGCTCAACGGTGGTCAACCCAGATTTGTTTTTTCAGCACCATTTCACACATATATTGGAACAGATGGTGCTGTCTATACTTTTCCTGTTTTCAAGCACCAGTATTCCTGGAAGGTGGGGGATGGCCCGTGGGGCCCGTGGATGGACCGCACGGCGGGCACCGGGGTCCAGACTTGGGAGAATTGGATCGGCGAGTTCAAAATAGGCGAAACATACCAGCTCAGGGTACGATCCTACAACGACAACGGCCCCGGTCCGGCCCTCGAGGCTTCCCCGTTGGTGTTCGGCGGACCGTTGCTGCCCGGCGGTGGTTCGGTCCTCGGCAGTGCGGGTGGCGGGACCGGTTCCGCCATCCATCGCCTTCCTGTTCTTCAGGCCAAGGCGGGTACCAGCAAGGTGACCTTGAGTCTAAGGGACACCCCCGAGGCCGACGCTCCGTTCGCGAGGAGCCAGATGGACAACCTCGGGGGCACCATCCGTTGGGAGTATTCCTACAAGGTCGGCGACGGCGATTGGGGGGAGTGGACGTTCGTCAACACCGGCCTCCAGTTCAACAACGACAGCGAGCTCGAAATCGACGGTCTCGGCAACGGTTTGGTTCATCGATTCAGGATCCGCGCCGCGCTGGGATCGCTGCCCGGTATTGCCCTGGAGTCGGAGCCGGTCACCCCCGGAGTCGCACCGCCCGCTCCGGCAGGTTTGGCCGCGGCCGGCGGCGACCGACAGGTGACCCTGACCTGGACGTCGGCCGGCAGTGGTGGCCCGGCGATCACCAAGTGGCAGTACTGCGACTTTTCCACCGACTGCGACGCCGCGGAGGATTGGACCGACGTGCCCGGCCGCAACGCCGCCACCACCGTGGTGGTGCGGAGCTTGACCAACGGCACCGCCTACACCTACAGGGTCAGAGCGGTGAACGCCATCGGTACCGGGGCCGCCTCCCAGACGCTGCCGGTGACCCCGGGCCGGGTGCCTTCTGCGCCGGTGCGGGCTTTGGTCGAGGCCGGCGATGCCCAGGTGACGTTCAGGGTTACCAAACCGGCCCAGGCCGGACTCAATCTCAACCGGGTGGTGGGCTACCAGGTTCGCAAAAAGCGCGCCGGCGAGCCTTACGAGCAGTGGGAGGCCTTGGGGACCACGGTGCCGGCCACCGCTGATGTGGACGCGGTGCGTCCGTCGGCGGAAACCTCCGCGGTGGTGCGCAACCTGGAGAACGGTGTCAGCTACACGTTCCAGGTAAGGGCGGTGAACGCCTATGGGTCGGGCCCCCATGTGGAGACTTCCGCGGTGGTGCCCATCGGCGCCCCCACCGCAGGAACGCTGAGTGCCTTGGCCGGTAATGCCCAGGTGGTGTTGTCGTGGGCCGGGGCCGCCTCCGCCGGCAGCACGATCACAAGCTGGCAGTACCGCCAACGCCAGGGCGACGGCGGCTACGGGTCGTGGGCCGACATCGAAAACAGCGGCCCCGCCACCAGGTCTCATCCCGTGACCGGTTTGTCCAACGGTTTGGGTTATCAGTTCGCGATAAGAGCGGTGACCGTCAATGACGAGAAGGGCTTCGAGTCCGAGTCCGACACCGTGACCCCGTCCACCACACCACCCCAACCGGCATCGGTCACCGCGACTCGCGGCGACCGCCAGGTAACCCTGTCGTGGACCGCGGGTGCTGCCGGTGAGCCCGGCGAGGCGTCCTGGGCGTCGCCCACCACGAGCTGGCAGTACCGGATGAGAACCGGCGACGGCGGTTTCGCGACGTGGACCGATGTCGCCGACAGCGGCGCGGCCACCACCGGTCACACCGTCACCGGTTTGATCAACGGTGTTTCCTACACGTTCGAGGTGCGGGCGGTGAACGCCATGGGCACCGGCACAGCCGGATCCGTGTTGGCCACGCCCGCGGTGGTGCCTCCCGCGCCGACGTTGGCTGCCGAGCCCGGTGACATGGCGGTCACTTTGTCGTGGAGCTCCAACGGTGATGGTGGTTCGGCGATCACCGGTTGGCAGTCCCGCACCGGAGACGGCGAATGGGTGGGGCTTGCTGCTTCCGCGGCGAACACCGTGGTCGTACCCAATCTGGACAACGGGACGGTCTACATCTTCGGGGTGCGGGCGGTTAACGCGGTTGGTGCCGGTGCGGCTGTTACTGCGTCGGCTACCCCCGCGGGAACACCGCCTGCGCCGGCGGTGACCGCCGAGGCCGGTGACATGATGGTGATGTTGTCGTGGGCCTCCAACGGTGATGGTGGTTCGGCGATCACCGGTTGGCAGGTGCGAACCGGTGACGGCGAGTGGGCCGATCTGGCCGCTGATGCCACCGGCCATGTCGTTTCCGGCTTGGTCAACGGTACGGCCTATGCCTTCGGGGTGCGGGCCATCAACTTGGTTGGCGACGGCGTGGTGGCTACCGAGTCGGCCACTCCTGCGGCGGTTCCAGCAGCTCCGACGGTGAGCGTTGTTGGCGGTGATGGGGAGGTTACCTTGTCGTGGGTCTCGGCCGGTGACGGTGGTTCGGCGATAACCGGTTGGCATTACCGCATGCGGGTTGGGGTCGGCGATTACGGCGAGTGGATCGTTATGGCCGCCGACGCAGAAGGTGCGAGTCTGACCGGTTTGGACACCGGTACCGGAGCGGTGGCCTACGTCTTCGAGGTTCGG
The DNA here is from genome assembly GCA_965115985.1 of Acidimicrobiales bacterium. Lineage (GTDB taxonomy): Bacteria > Actinomycetota > Acidimicrobiia > Acidimicrobiales > Bin134 > Poriferisocius. The sequence continues at coordinate 1,531,504 of OZ220474.1, read as the reverse complement.
GCCACCAATGCTCTCGGTGACGGTGCGGTGACCGTCTCCGATTCGGTGGTCCCGACTTCGGCTCCGCCGGTGGGCGAGGACTATTACTCCGGGGTGGTCGATGGCCCCGATTTCTGTGCTGGTCGGTCGTTGGGTGGGGCCCGCTTGTTCGCTCTCGACGGCGACGGCGATGGTGTGGCCGACACCTGCTCTTTGCCGTATACCCGCCGCGAGGCGATTGCTCGTCAGAACGCGGTGGTCACGTTGGCCAACCGTTACCCCGACCAGTACCGAGCGTTGGTGAACGCGGCGTGCGCCGCCGAGCCCAACGGCGATCGGTCCTGCGGTGGTGATTCGCTGGCCGTTCCGGGGTATGCGCCTATGAACGATGGTGGCCTCTATTACTCGGGGATCATCACCGGTCCCGGTTACTGCGCCAATCGTTCTTTGGGTGGGCCCACCACCTACCCGCTGGACAGCGATGGCGATGGTGTGGCCGATGTTTGCTCGTTGCCTTATTCCCGTCGTGAGGCCGTTGCCCGCCAGAAAGCCGGAGATGCTCTCGCCGCCATGCATCTCGACGAGTTCAAGACTGCGCTCGCCGAGGAGTGCCGCCGTCTTGGGGGCACCGACTACGGCGATGCTCCCGCGGACCTGGCCTCCGACGTCTGCGCCCGCTGAGAAGATCCCAAAACCCAAACCCAATCATGTTGTGCCCCCCGGGTTCGCTCGGGGGGCACAACACTTCCTGAGGCGCTTTTTGGCCCCTGTGTCTGGATGTTGGTCGCCCTGGGTTCGCTCGGGGGGTACAACACTTCCCAAGGTGCTTCTTGGCCTCGGTATCTAGACCGGGACAGCTCCCGGGCTTGCCTGGAGGCGGCACCCGAAAACGCGTTTGTCCCAAAGACTTGACCGGGGGGGGGGGGGGGGGGCGATGATAGCTCCATGGTTGAATCCAGGTTTTGGGGCCGTGCCGTCGGTCGTGTCCGGCGGGTTGCTAGGACTTCTGGGGGTGGCGGGCGGTTTCGCCGGTCGGCCGTGGGGGTGGTTGTGGTGTTGTTGGTTGCGGTGTTGGTGCCGGTTGGCGGTGTTGGTGCGCAGGCCGCGCCGACGAAGGTTCTGGGGCCCGATGGGGGTGATAGTGATCCGGTTGCGGTGCCTGGTTTCGGTCGGGTGACGTTGAGGTGGAGCGCCCCGACTGGTGATGGTGGTAGTCCGATCGTGGGTTACGAGTACACCTACTCCTCGGGGCCTGTGGGATCCACCCAAACTGACAAGAACGTGTGGTACCCGATTCCGGGCAGCACCGGTTCGACCACTTCCTACACCGTCACCGGTCTGCGAAACGGTCATTCCCACACCTTCAAGCTTCGGGCGGTCAACGCCGCGGGCCGAAAGGGCACCAGCAGCGACGGCGCCAACATCGTCACTCCCACCGCCCTGCCACAAGCCCCCGGCGGATTGAGGGCCACCCCGGGCGACTCGAAGATCACCCTGAGTTGGACCAAGCGCAACAGCAGTGGTGTGGAGACCGGGTGGAGGGACCTGGTGCGCTACGAGTACCAGCAAAAAACCGGCGACGGGGATTGGACCCCCTGGAACGTGGTTCCCGCCTCCGACAAGGAGTCGGACGAGTTCGAGATCACCGGTTTGACCAACGGGGTCACCTACCGGTTCAAACTACGGGCCGTCAACGACAACGGCGCCGGCCCCGCCACCGGGACCAAGCCGGTGGTGGCCTCGGGCAAACCGGGACGCCCCCAAAACGTCACCGCCGCACCGGGCGACGCATCGGTCACCCTGTCATGGGCCGCGAGCAGCAATGGGGGCTCGCCGATCATCGCATGGGAGTACCGAGGCTCGGACGAGGATGACGGCATTCCCTCCGACGACCCCTGGACCAGGATCCCCGGCAGCGGTGCGGGCACCACTTCTTACGTGGTCACCGGTTTGGACAACACCAAGGACTACCGCTTCCAGGTTCGAGCGGTGAACATCAACGGTGCGGGAACCGCATCCGCGGCCACCGCGGTTGTCCAACCCGGCAGCGTTCCCGGTGTTATACGAACTGGTGACACTTGGTGGGTTTTGGGGGAGGACTCGATCACGTTGGATTGGGCGGGCCCTCGCAATGCCGATGGTAGTGGCCTCAACGACGGGGGTTCACCGATCATTCGTTACGAGTACCAGCAGAAAACCGGTGACGGCGAGTGGAGTCGGTGGATGACCATCCCCGCCGACCGGACTTTTTTCGAGGCACAACCTTCCGTACTGGCTCCGTTGGATAAAAATGGCTTCAGGACCTATAAAATCACCGGTTTGGTCGCGGGCACGCCCTACCAGTTCAGAGTTCGAGCGGTGAACTTTATCGGTGGCGGTCCTTATGCGGAAACCGCCACCGATCTTTATCCGGGTACGGTGCCTGCGGCACCGTCGAATGTTTCCGTCCAAACCGAATGGGACAGCAATGGGGCTGCGGCATTTGCTGATTTGTCGTGGACTCCGGGCAGCGATGGTGGTTCCCCGATCACCAAATGGGCGTACAAGCACGCCGACTCTCTGGAAGCCTTGACCACCAAAACCGAGTGGACCTACCTGTGCGACAGCACGGGGGAAACGAATTACTTGGAGGGGGACACCACCACCGCGGAGGAGTGTGCCGGGTTGAGCGCCATCAGGTTGCCCCGCACTCTGCCCCCCGGGTCGAAACCCGATCGCTACCCCGACCCCTTTCATGGTTTTACTACGGATAAGTACATGGTTTTGCGGGCGGATAACAGTTTCGGGGAGGGTTATCCGTCCGGGGTGTTCAGAATCAAGACCGACGCGTTGAATCGGCCTCCGGCAAGACCCTCTTGGATTGCTGCGCTCTACTATACGGACAATCCACTCAACGGTGGTCAACCCAGATTTGTTTTTTCAGCAGGGTATCACACATTCCTTTCAGGTGGTACTCCCGTTAATAGTCCTGCTACTCAGCACCAGTATTCCTGGAAGGTGGGGAATGGTCCGTGGGGTCCCTGGATGGACCGCACCGCGGGCACCGGGGTCCAGACTTGGGAGAATTGGATCGGCGAGTTCAAAATAGGCGAGACGTACCAGCTCAGGGTGCGGTCCTACAACGACAACGGTCCCGGTCCGGCTCTCGAGGCTCCCCCGTTGGTGTTCGGCGGACCATTGCTGCCCGGCGGCGGCTCCCCCCTCGGCAGCTCTGGTGGTGGGACCGGTTCTGCCACCGGCGTTCTTCCTGTTCTTCAGGCCAAGGCGGGGACCAGCAAGGTGACCTTGAGTCTAAGGGACACCGCCGCGGCCGACGCTCCGTTCGCGAGGAGCCAGATGGACAACCTCGGGGGCACCATTAGTTGGGAGTACTCCTACAAGGTCGGCGACGGCGACTGGGGGGGATGGACGTTCGTCAACTACGGCCTCCAGTTCAACAACGACAGCGAGCTCGAAATCGACGGTCTCGGCAACGGTGTGGTTCATCGATTCAGGATTCGCGCCGCTCTGGGCTCGTTGCCCGGTATAGCCCTGGAATCCAAACCGGTCACCCCCGGGGTCGCGCCGCCCGCCCCAGCAGGGTTGGAAGCACAAGGCGGCGATCGACAAGTGACCCTCACCTGGACCTCGGCCGGCAGTGGCGGCCCGGCGATCACCAAATGGCAGTACTGCGACTTTTCCACCGACTGCGACGCCGCGGAGGATTGGACCGACGTGCCCAACAGCAACGCCGCCACCGGCTCGGTGGTGGTGCGGAACTTGACCAACGGCACCCCCTACAGGTTCAGGGTCAGAGCGGTGAACGCCATCGGTACCGGGGCCGCCTCCCAGACGCTGCCGGTGACCCCGGGCCGGGTGCCTTCTGCGCCGGTGCGGGCTTTGGTCGAGGCCGGTGATGCCCAGGTGACGTTCAGGGTTACCAAACCGGCCCAGGCCGGACTCAATCTCAACCGGGTGGTGGGCTACCAGGTTCGCAAAAAGCGCGCCGGTGAGCCTTACGAGCAGTGGGAGGCTCTGGGGACCACGGTGCCGGCCACCGCTGATGTGGACGATGTGCGGCCGTCGGCGGAAACCGGTGCGGTGGTTCGCAACCTGGAGAACGGCGTCAGTTACACGTTCCAGGTGCGGGCGGTGAACGCCTACGGGCCGGGCCCCCATGTGGAGACCTCCGCGGTGGTGCCCATCGGTGCTCCCACCGGGGGAACGCTGAGTGCCTTGGCCGGCAACACCCAGGTGGTGCTGTCGTGGGCTGGTTCCACCTCCGCCGGTAGCACGATCACCGCCTGGCAGTACCGTCAACGCCAGGGCGATGGTGGTTACGGCAACTGGACCGACATCGAAAACAGCGGCCCCGCCACCACGTCTCATCCCGTGACCGGTTTGTCCAACGGGATCGGCTATCGGTTCGCGGTGCGGGCGGTGACCGCCAATGATCAGGTCAAGGGATTCGAGTTCGAGTCCGAGACCGTCACCCCGTCCACCACCCCACCTCAGCCGGCCGAGGTGACCGCTTCTCGCGGCGACCGCCAGGTGATGCTGTCGTGGACCGCGGGTGCCGCCGGTGAGCCCGGCGAAGCGTCCTGGGCGTCGCCCACCACCGGTTGGCAGTACCGGATGAGAACCGGCGACGGCGGTTTCGCGACGTGGACCGACATCGCCAACAGCGACGCGACCACCACCGGTCACACCGTCACCGGTTTGATCAACGGTGTTTCCTACACCTTCGAGGTGCGGGCGATGAACGCCATGGGAGCCGGTGCCGCCGGATCCGATTCGGCCACGCCCGCGGTGGTGCCCCCGGCTCCCACTCTGGCCGCCGAGCCCGGGGACACGGCGGTAACCCTGTCTTGGACCTCCAACGGTGATGGTGGTTCGGCGATCACCGGTTGGCAGTCCCGCACCGGCGACGGCGAATGGGCCGATCTGGCCACCTCCGAGGCCAACACTGTGGTTGTACCCAACCTGGACAACGGGACCACCTACACCTTCGGGGTGCGGGCGGTTAACGCGGTCGGTGTCGGTGCGGCTGTTACTGCGTCGGCCACCCCCGCGGGAACACCGCCTGCGCCGGCGGTGACCGCCGAGGCCGGCGACATGATGGTGATGTTGTCGTGGACCTCCAACGGTGACAATGGTTCGGCGATCACCGGTTGGCAGGTGCGAACCGGCGACGGCGAGTGGGCCGATCTGGCTGCCGATACAACTAGCCATGTCGTTTCCGATTTGGTCAACGGCACGGCCTACACCTTCGGGGTGCGGGCCACCAACGCCATGGGCGACGGCGCGGTGGCCACCGAGTCGGCCACGCCGGCGGCGGTTCCAGCAGCCCCGACGGTGAGCGTTGTTGGCGGTGACGGGGAGGTTACCTTGTCGTGGGCCTCGGCCGGTGACGGTGGTTCGGCTATAACCGGCTGGCATTACCGCATGCGGGTTGGGGTCGGCGATTACGGCGAGTGGACCATGATGGCCGCCGACGCAGAAGGTACGAGTCTGACCGGTTTGGACACCGGTACCGGCGCGGTGGCCTACGTCTTCGAGGTGCGGGCCACCAACGCTCTCGGTGACGGTGCGGTGACCACCTCCGATTCGGTGGTACCCACTGCGGCCCCGCCGGTGGGTGACGACTACTACTCCGGGGTGGTCGATGGCCCCGATTTCTGTGCCGATAGGTCGTTGGGCGGGGCCCGCTTGTTCGCTCTCGACGGCGACGGCGACGGTGTGGCCGACACCTGCTCGCTGCCCTATACCCGCCGCGAAGCGATTGCTCGCCAGAACGCGGTGGTCACCCTGGCCAACCGTTACCCCGACCAGTACCGAGCGCTGGTCAACGCCGCCTGCGCGGAGGAGACCAACGGCGACCAAGCCTGCGGTGGTGACTCGCTGGCCGCTCCGGGGTATGCGCCGATCAACGATGGTGGTCCCTACTACTCGGGGATCATCACCGGTCCCGGTTACTGCGCCAATCGTTCTTTGGGTGGGCCCACCACCTACCCGCTGGACAGCGATGGCGATGGTGTGGCCGATGTCTGCTCGTTGCCTTATTCCCGTCGTGAGGCCGTTGCCCGCCAGAAAGCCGGCGATGCTCTCGCCGCCATGCATCTCGACGAGTTCAAGACTGCGCTCACCGAGGAGTGCCGCCGCCTGGGAGGAACCGACTACGGCGATGCTCCCGCCGACCTGGCCGCCGACGTCTGCGCCCGCTGACAAGAAAGATCCCAAAACCCAAACCCAATCAGTTGTGCCCCCCGGGTCCGCCCGGGGGGCACAACACTTCCTAAGGCGCTTTTTGGCCCGGGCATCCAAGCCGTTGCACCTCAGAGCCTGATGGGGGGCAACACCAATTAAAGTGCTTCTCGGTCCTGGTACCTGGACCGTGATAGCTCTCGAACCCACCTGGGGGCGACACCCGAAAACTTGGTTTTGGCTAAGTGACTTGACCGGGGGGGGGGGGGGGGGCGATACTCGCCCTATGATTGAATCCAGGTTTTGGGGCCGTGCCGTTGTCCGTGTCCGGCGGGTTGCTAGGACTTCGACAAAAGACCGGCGGTTCCGTTGGGCAGCTCTTGGAGCGGTCGGGGTGTTGTTGGCTGCGGTGTTGGTGCCGGTTGGCGGTGTTGGTGCGCAGGCCGGGCCGACGAAGGTTCTGGGGCCTGGTGGGGGTGACACTGATCCGGTCGCGGCACCCGGTTTCGGTCGGGTGACGTTGACGTGGAGCGCCCCGACTGGTGATGGTGGTAGTCCGATCGTGGGTTACGAGTACACCTATTCCTCGGGCCCTTCGGGATCCGAGACCGACAAGGGGGTGTGGTATCCGATTCCGGGGAGCACCGGTTCCACTACTTCTTACACGGTCACTGGTTTGCGGAATGGTGAGTCCCACACCTTCAAGCTTCGGGCGGTCAACGCCGCGGGCCAAAAGGGCACCAGCAGCGACGACGCCAACAGCGTCACTCCTACTGCTTTGCCGCAAGCCCCCGGAGGTTTGAGGGCCGAACCGGCCGATTCGAAGATCACCTTGAGTTGGACGCAGCGCAACAGCAGTAGCGGGCAGACCGCGGCCACCGGGTGGACCAACCTGGTCCGCTACGAGTACCAGCAAAAAACCGGCGACGAAGACTGGAGTTCCTGGAACATCGTTCCCGATTCCGACAAAAACACGCAACAGTTCGAGATCACCGGTTTGACCAACGGAGTCACCTACCGGTTCAAACTACGGGCTGTCAACGCCAACGGCGCGGGCCCCGCCACAGAGACCAAGCCGGTGGTGGCCTCGGGCAAACCGGGCCGCCCCCAAAACGTCAGAGCCGTACCGGGGGACGAGTCGGTCACCTTGTCGTGGTCGCCGAGCAGCGACGGGGGTTCGCCGATCATCGGATGGGAGTACCGAGGTGCGGACGCGGGCGGCAGTATTGAGGCCACTCCATGGACGAGGATCCCCGGCAGCAGTGTGGGCACCACTTCTTATGTGGTCACCGGCCTGGACAACACCAAGGACTACCGTTTCCAGGTTCGCGCGGTGAACATCAATGGTGCGGGCACCGCGTCCTCCAGTACCGCTCTTGTCGGTCCCGGTAGCGTTCCCGGAGCCATACCCGCCGGTGCTCCCGACCCGCAGAACACTTGGTTCAGGCAAGAACCGGGAGAGGATTCGATCACCTTGAAGTGGACAGAGCCTCGCGGTGATAGCAGCGGCCTCGGCGGTGCCATCGACGACGGGGGTTCTCCTCTGGTTCGTTACGAGTACCAGCAAAAGACCGGTGAAGGCGAGTGGAGCCAGTGGATGACCATCCCCGCCGACCGGACATTCCTAAGCACTGGTGGGACGAGCGAGGAAAGTTCAACCGATTTGGCCAAGGTGGACAGCACAGGGTCCCGGGCGTACGAGGTCACTGGTTTGACCGCGGGCACGCCGTACCGGTTCAGGATTCGGGCGGTGAACCGTATCGGCCCAGGCCCCTACGCGGAAAGCACCAAGGACATATATCCGGGGACGGTGCCCTCGGCCCCGTCCAGCTTATTCGCGGAGACCAGTTACCTGCCGCTAAGAGGTGGGGGTAGGGTACTTTTGTCGTGGGCTTCCGGCAGCGATGGTGGTTCTTCGATCACCAAGTGGGAGTACAAGCGGGCCGATTCCGTGGCCGATCTGGCCAGTGCCAGTTGGGTAAATCTGTGCGACAACACAAAGGGGGAGCAACCGGGTTGTGCTTCTTTGAGTTCAGTTCACCTTTCTCGTTTCAGATTGGTGGAACCGAATGAGAACAGGCCTGCTATTAATTATCCCGATGGTGGTGATCATTTCTTGATTCAGGATCATTATTTCATGTTGCGGGCGGTCAACGGTCTCGGCGACGGGTTCCCGTCCTCGGTGGTCAGGGCAAGCTGGGCCGAGCAGTACCCACCGGGTCCACCTCTTGGATTGATTGTTACCGAGTATCTCGATGATCCGGTTTCGGGCGGGACTCCCAAGACTTTGCCTTTTATAGGGTTTGACTCTCTTAACACTGCTGACTTCCCAACTCCATATTCTGAATGGGGAGAATATTCCTGGAAAATTGGGGATGGCCCCTGGGGTCCATGGACGACTGATCCCGCTATTACCGGAGGTAGTTGGGTAAGCTGCACATCTCCTCATACTTTTGATGAGATTGATTTCAAGGTCGGCGAGACCTATCAGGTAAGGTACCGGCACCGCAACGCTCAAGGCGGAGGGCCGGCCACCGAGAGTCTTCCGTTCGTTTACGGTGGGCCACTGCTACCGGGTGGCGGTTCGACATGCAACACGGGATATGTTCCTCATCTTAGGGCAGTTCCGGGAACGAGCAAGGTGACCATTAGTCTAAGGACGTCGAGCTTGGACGATGCCGGCTTCGCTACGAGTGCTACGAGCAATCTGACGGGCACGATCCGGTGGGAGTATTCCTACAAGATTGATGACGGCGATTGGGGGGAATGGATGTTCGTCAACTACGGCGAGCAGTTCAACAACAACAGCGAACTCGAGATCGATGGTCTCGGCAATGGTGTGGTGCATCGGTTCAGAATTCGCGCCGTGCTCGGTTCATTGCCCGGTGTAGCCCTGGAGTCGAGCCCGGTGACTCCCGGGGTCGCACCACCGGCCCCAGCAGGGTTGGGCGCACAAGGCGGTGACCGTCAGGCGACCCTGACGTGGACCTCGACGGGTACTGGTGGCCCGGCGATCACCAAGTGGCAGTACTGCGACCTCTCCACCGGATGTGACGCCGCGGACGAGTGGACCGACGTGCCCGGCAGCCAAACCACCACCACCTCCGTCGTCGTGCCGGGGTTGACCAACTACAACGACTACACCTTCAGAATCCGCGCGGAGAACACCTTCAGCCGGTACTACCAGCCGGAAGGTAGACGCGACCCGGCGATCACCAGGTGGCAGTACTGCGATTTGTCCACCGGATGCGACGCCGAGGGTGAGTGGACCGACGTGCCCCGCAGCAACACGACCACCACCTCGGTGGTGGTGCGGAGCTTGACCAACGGCACCGCCTACACGTTCAGGGTTCGAGCGGTGAACGCCATCGGCGACGGAGCCGCCGCTCAGACACTGCCGGTGACCCCGGGTCGGGTGCCCTCCGCGCCGGTGCGGGCCCTGGTCGAAGCCGGCGACGCCCAGGTGACGTTCAGGGTCACCAAACCGTCGCTGCCCGCGCTTTCGGACGATTCGGTGACCGTTCGTGGTGATCGAGTGACCGGGTACCAGGTTCGCAAAAAGCGCGCCGGCGAGCCCTGGGAGGCCTGGGAAACTCTGGGCACCACGGTGCCGAAGACCGCGAACTTCAAGACGGACCGCCCGTCGGCGGAAACCTCCGCGGTGGCGCGCAACCTGGAAAACGGCGTCAGCTACACCTTCCAGGTAAGGGCGGTGAACGCCTACGGGCCGGGCCCCCATGTGGAGACCTCCACGGTGGTGCCCATCGGTGCCCCGACCCCAGGGACGCTGAGTGCTCGCGCCGGCGATACCCAGGTGGTGTTGTCGTGGGCCGGTTCCGCCTCCGGTGGTAGCACGATCACCGCCTGGCAGTACCGCCAACGCCAGGGCGATGGTGGTTACGGGTCGTGGGCAGACATAGAAAACAGTGGTCCGGCCACCGTGTCTCATACCGTGACCGGTTTGTCCAACGGGATCGGCTATCGGTTCGCGGTGCGGGCGGTGACCGCCAACGATCAGGTCAAGGGATTCGAGTTCGAGTCCGATACCGTCGTCCCGTCCACGACCCCACCACAGCCGGCCGAGGTGACCGCTTCTCGCGGCGACCGCCAGGTGATGCTGTCGTGGACCGCGGGCACCCCCGGTGAGCCCGGCGAAGCGTCCTGGGCGTCGCCCACCACCGGTTGGCAATACCGGATGAGAACCGGCGACGGCGGTTTCGCGACGTGGACCGATGTCGCCGACAGCGGCGCGGCCACCAGCGGCCATACCGTCACCGGTTTGATCAACGGTGTTTCCTACACGTTTGAGGTGCGGGCGGTGAACGCCATGGGAGCTGGCGCGGCCGCCTCCGCTTCGGCCACGCCCGCGGTGGTGCCTTCCGCGCCGACGCTGGCCGCCGAGCCCGGTGACATGGCGGTCACTTTGTCGTGGAGCTCCAACGGTGATGGTGGTTCGGCGATAACTGGTTGGCAGTCCCGCACCGGTGACGGCGAGTGGGCCGATCTGGCCGCCTCCGATGCCAACACCGTGGTTGTGCCCAACCTGGACAACGGAACCGCCTACATCTTCGGGGTGCGGGCGGTTAACGCGGTTGGTGCCGGCGAGGCTGTTACTGCGTCGGCCACCCCCGCGGGAACACCGCCTGCGCCGGCGGTGACCGCCGAGGCCGGCGACATGATGGTGATGTTGTCGTGGACCTCCAACGGTGACAACGGTTCGGCGATCACCGCCTGGCAGGTGCGCACCGGCGACGGCGAGTGGGCCGACCTCGCTACCGACACGACTAGCCATGTCGTTTCCGATTTGGTCAACGGAACCGCCTACACCTTCGGGGTGCGAGCCACCAACGCCATGGGCGACGGCGAGATCACCACCGAGTCGGCCACCCCCGCGGCGGTTCCATCAGCCCCCGAGGTGAGCGTTGTCGGCAGTGATGGGGAGATCACCTTGTCGTGGGCCTCGGCCGGTGACGGTGGTTCACGAATCACTGGTTGGCATTACCGCATGCGAGTTGGGGTCGGTGATTACGGCGAGTGGATCATGATGGCTGCCGACGCCGACAGTGTGAGCTTGACCGGTTTGGACACCGGTACCGGCGCGGTGACCTACGTCTTCGAGGTACGGGCCACCAACGCGATCGGTGACGGTGCGGTGGCCACCTCCGATCCGGTGGTCCCGACTTCGGCTCCGCCGGTGGGCGACGACTACTACTCCGGGGTGGTCGATGGCCCCGATTTCTGTGCCGATAGGTCGTTGGGCGGGGCCCGCTTGTTCGCTCTCGACGGCGACGGCGACGGTGTGGCCGACACCTGCTCGCTGCCCTACACCCGCCGCGAAGCGATTGCTCGTCAGAACGCGGTGGTCACCCTGGCCAACCGTTACCCCGACCAGTACCGAGCACTGGTGAACGCGGCGTGCGCCGAAGATGACGGCGACCAGCCCTGCGGTGGTGACACGCTGGCCGCTCCGGGGTACGCGCCGATCAACGATGGTGGCCCCTACTACTCGGGGATCATCACCGGTCCCGGCTACTGCGCCAACCGCTCCCTGGGCGGGCCCACCACCTACCCGCTCGACTCGGACGGCGATGGTGTGGCCGACGTCTGCTCGCTGCCCTATTCCCGCCGCGAGGCCATTGCCCGCCAGAAAGCCGGCGACGCTCTCGCCGCCATGCATCTCGACGAGTTCAAGACCGCGCTCACCGAGGAATGCCGCCGCCTGGGGGGCACCGACTACGGCGACGCTCCCGCGGACCTGGCCGCCGACGTCTGCGCCCGCTGAGAAGATCCCAAAACCCAAACCCAATCAGTTGTGCCCCCCGGGTTCGCCCGGGGGGCACAACACTTCCTGCCCCCCCCACTCCACGGTCGAACAAGTTCGCCGACCACCTCGGCCGGTGCCTCATCGCCCACATCTTCTACAGGCCCCGGTGCCGGCCCGACCCCGGCTGCACGAAATAACTATGGTGAGACTATGGTTATATTGTGCTGGTTGGACTGTGTCGATTGCTCTGGGAGGGAAGATGTCCGGCTCATCGAGCGAGCAGATCATTGCTGCTGGAGACTTCAAAGCCAAGTGCCTGGCTCTGATGGACAGGGTGCGAGATGAGGGGGTGGAGTTCGTCATCACCAAGTATGGGCATCCCGTAGCCCGGCTGGTGCCCTGCGAACCCGAACGGGAGGTGCCCATTCTGCAAGGCATGGGACGAGGCCAGATCATCATCCACGGCGATCTGACCGAGCCGACCTTCGGTGACGAGCCGGTGGAGGAGCTGCGCCACCATTCCGCACCCAACGACACCGCCGACCGATTCATCATGGCCACTGCGCTCGCTCTCGATGCGGTGCTGGTCACCGCCGACCGGGAGATACTGGCCTGGGACGGCCCCCTCGACTGCATGAGCGCGGTCTGATACCTCACCCGGAGGCGTGGGTTCTCGGCGAGCCGTAAGTACGCCTCGATTCCCGGTGGACCTCGCGGATCTCGACCAAATACTCCTGGCTGGCCAGGGACCGCACCAGGGCAACTCCCCCCGTGACAGCCCCCGGTCTTGTTCGAAGTGGCACCAGAAAACTTGTTTTTGACCTAAAGGTTTGACGGGGGGGGGGGGGGGGGCGATGATAGGCCCATGTTTGAATCTGGGTTTTTGTGTCGTGCCTTTGGTCGTGTGTGGAAGGCCGTTATGGCCTCGGCGGGCGACGGGTGGTTTCGCCGGTCGGCTGTTGGGGCGGTTGTGGTGTTGTTGGTGGCGGTTTTGGTGCCGGTTTCCAGTGTTAGCGCGCAGCAGCAGGGGCCGTCGGTGGTTACCGGGCCCAGCGGGGGTGCTTCTGCTCCGGTTGCGGTGCCCAGTTTCGCTCGGGTGACGTTGAGATGGGCAGCTCCTACCGATAGCGGTGGCAGTCCGATCGTGGGTTACGAGTACACCTACTCTTCGGGCCCTGCGGGATCCGAAACCGATAAAGGGGTGTGGTACCCGATTCCGGGGAGCTCTGGTTCCACCACTTCTTATACCGTCACCGGCCTGCGCAATGGTCAGTCCTACACTTTCAAACTCCGGGCGGTGAACGCCGCGGGACGCAAAGGAAGCACCAGCGAAGCCCGGGATGCCGACAGCGTAACTCCCACCGGCTTGCCACAAGCTCCCGGCGGGTTGACAGCCGAACCGGCCGACTCGAAGATCACCTTGAAATGGACGAAGCGCAACAGTAGCACCGGGCAAACCGCGGCTACCGGGTGGACCAACCTATTGCGCTACGAGTACCAGCAAAAGAATGGTGACCGAGATTGGACTCCCTGGAGCGTCGTTCCCGCCTCAAGCAAGGAATCCAACCAGTTCGAGATTACGGGTTTGACCAACGGAATCACCTATCGGTTCAAGCTGAGGGCGGTCAACGCCAATGGTGCGGGCCCCGGTGCCGAGGCGGGACCGGTGGTGGCCTCGGGCGTACCGGGCCGCCCTCAAAACGTCAGAGCCGCGCCGGGCGACGCATCGGTCACCTTGTCGTGGGCGGCGAGCAGCGATGGGGGTTCGCCGATCATCGCTTGGGATTACCGAGGCTCGCACAATGCTAGACGGATTCCGCCCAACGCACCGTGGAACAGAATCCCCGGCAGCGGAGCAGGCACCACTTCATATGTGGTCACCGGTTTGGACAACACCAGGGACTACCGCTTCGAGGTTCGGGCGGTGAACATCAACGGGGTGGGCACCGCTTCTGCTGCGACCGCGGTTGTCCAGCCCGGCAGCGTTCCTGGTTCCATACCGGTGTCCAGGTTGTCATCGAAACCGGGAGAGGACTCGGTCACCCTTCAGTGGTCCGGGCCGCGCGATGCCAACAACGACTTGGACAACGGTGGCTCCCCCATCATTCGTTATGAGTACCAGCAAAAGACCGGCGAGGGCGCTTGGAGCCAGTGGATGACCATTCCCGCCGACCGGACCTTCCGAACCGGTAGAAGATCGACCGAGCTGGCTCCGCTGAACTCAAGAACCGATAGGACGTACAAGGTCACTGGTTTGACCGCGGGCACGCCGTACCGATTCAGAATCCGAGCGGTGAACAGTGTCGGCGCCGGCCCCTACGTGGAAACCCCCAAGGCTTTGTATCCGGGTACGGTGCCCTCGGCTCCGTCCGGTTTCTCCGGCCGGGCCGACTGGAACGCGCGCTTCGGGGTGGCGAGCATTACTTTGTCGTGGACCCCTGGCAGCGACGGTGGTTCTCCGATCACCGCTTGGGAGTACAAGCGGGCTGGTTCCGTGGAGGATTTGGCAGCCTCGACCACGTGGTATCGGTTGTGCGACAGTACGGAGAACGCGAACGACGACAAGGTGGGCATCACCGACCCACAGGAGTGCGCCGGGTTGAGCACTATCACTCTTCCCCGTACTCTGGCGAACGGATCCAGGCCCGATGACGTTCTATATGGTTTTATCACCGATCGTTATTTTGTTTTGCGGGCAGAGAACAGTTTCGGCACGGGTTTCTTGTCGTCGGTGATAAGGGTAAAGTCCGGCGCCGATCAGCGGCCTCCGGGGGGACCTCAGTGGGTGACCATGCCCTATTATGTGGATTCCCCCAGCAGCGGCGGCAAGCCCCGGGTCACGTTCCTAAGAGGATTTGACGGGACTACTTCCGATCGTCTTTCCGATGTGAACAAAGACGAGGTTTCCTGGAAAGTGGGGGATGGTCCCTGGGGTCCGTGGACGGTGGCTGCTACTTTCGACCAACGCGTGGCCATCGATTTCAAGATCGGCGAGATCTACCAGATGAGGATGCGGCACAACAACGACAACGGTCCAGGCACGGCCACCGAGAGTCCCGCGTTCGTTTACGGCGGGCCGCCACTGCCTGGTGGCGGTGCGATCCGCGGCTCGGCCGGCGGCTCCACCGGTGCCTTCACCGGCGCTCTTCCCGTCCTTCGAGCGGACGCGGGGACCAGCAAGGTGGTCTTGAGCCTCAGGGACACCGTCAGGCCCGACTCGGCGATCTCGGAAAGGAGCCAGATGGAAAACCTCGGGGGTACCATCACTTGGGAGTACTCCTACAAGGTGGGCGACAGCGATTGGGGGGAGTGGACGTTCGTCAACAACGGCCTCCAGTTCAACGACAGCCAAGAGCTCGAGATAGACGGTCTCAGCAACGGTGTGGTGCATCGGTTCAGGATCCGTGCCAGGCTGGGGTCTTTGCCCGGTATCGCCCTGGAGTCGAAGCCGGTGACCCCCGGGGTCGCACCGCCGGCCCCGGAGGGGTTGTCCGCGGCCGGCGGTGATCGGCAGATGACCCTGACGTGGATGCCGGCCGGCACTGTCAACCCGGAGATCACCGGGTGGCAGTACTGCGACTTCTCCACCGGCTGCAACACCGCGAAGAAGTGGAAGGACGTGCCCGGTAGCAACCCCGCCACCACCGAGGTGGTGGTGGCGGGGTTGACCAACGGCACCGCCTACACGTTCAGGGTCAGGGCGCGAAACGCCATCGGTGCCGGGGCCGCGGCTCAGGCGTTGCCGACGACCCCGGGCCGGGTGCCCTCGGCACCGATACGCGCGGTGGTCGACGCTGGAGACGCCCAGGCGACGTTCAGGGTCATCAAACCCTCGCAGAACCACGGCAACCGGGTGGTGGGCTATCAGGTCCGCACCAAGCGCGCCGGTGAGCCCTGGGAGGCCTGGGAGGCTCTGGGCATCACGGTGGCGGCCACCGATGATGTGAACGATGTGCGTCCGTCGGCGGAAACCTCCGCGGTGGTGCGCAACCTGGAAAACGGCGTCAGCTACACCTTCCAGGTGCGAGCGGTGAACTCCTACGGGGCGGGTCCCCATGTGGAGACCTCCGCGGTGGTGCCCATTGGTGCCCCCACCCCAGGGACGCTGAGCGCTCGCGCCAGTGATGGGTTGGTGGTGTTGTCGTGGGTCGGGGCTCGTTCCGCCGGCAGCACGATCACAAGCTGGCAGTACCGTCAACGCCACGGCGACGGCGGTTACGGAGAATGGAGCGACATAGCTGGCAGCGGCCCCGCCACCAACTCTCATACGGTGACCGGCCTGTCCAACGGGATCGGCTACCAGTTCGCAGTAAGAGCGGTGACCGCCAACCAGCAGGTCAAGGGGTTCGAGTCCGAGTCCGACACGGTGACCCCGTCCACCACCCCGCCCCGGCCCGATTCGGTCACCGCGGCCCGCGGGGACCGCCAGGTGGTGTTGTCGTGGACCGCGGGCACCCCCGGTGACCCCGGTACCACCACATGGGCATCGCCCACCACAAGCTGGCAGTACCGGATGAGAACCGGCGACGGCGGCTTCGCAACATGGACCGACATCGCCGACAGCGACACCACCACCACCGGCCACACCGTCACCGATCTGATCAACGGTGTCGTCTACACCTTCGAGATCAGGGCGATGAACGCCATGGGAGCCGGCACCGCCGGATCCGCTTCGGCCACACCCGCGGTGGTGCCCCCGGCACCGACGCTGGCCGCCCAGGCCGGCGACACGGCGGTCACCTTGTCCTGGACTCCCAACGGTGACGGCGGTTCGGCGATCACCGGCTGGCAGTCCCGCACCGGCGACGGCCAATGGGCGAACCTGGCCGCCTCAGATGCCAACACCGTGGTTGTACCCAATCTGGACAACGGGACGGCCTACACATTCGGAGTGCGCGCGGTGAACGCGGTCGGTGCCGGCGAGGCCGCCACCGCGTCGGCCACCCCCGCAGGAGTACCCCCAGCGCCGATGGTCACCACCGACGCCGGCGACGAAACGGTGACGTTGTCGTGGACCTCCAACGGTAACGGCGGTTCGGCGATCACCGGCTGGCAGTCCCGCACCGGCGGCGGCCAATGGGTGGACCTGGCTGCCGATGCCACCGGCCATGTCGTTTCCGGCTTGACCAACGGGACGGCCTACACATTCGGAGTGCGGGCGGTGACTGCCGTCGGTGATGGAGCGGTTGCCACCGAGTCGGCCACCCCGGCGACCACTCCAGCAGCCCCGACGGTGACCGTGGTTGCCGACGACGGGGAGATCACCTTGTCGTGGACCTCGGCGGGTAACGGTGGTTCGCCGGTAACCGTCTGGCACTACCGCATGAAAGCAGGGGTCGGCGACTACGGCGAGTGGACCGCCCTGGCCGCCGACGCCACCGGTGCGAGTCTGACCGGTTTGGGCACCGGTACCGGCGCGGTGGCCTACGTCTTCGAGGTGAGAGCCACCAACGCTCTCGGCGACGGCGCGGTGGCCACCTCCGATCCGGTGGTCCCGACTTCGGCTCCGCCGGTGGGCGACGATTATTACTCAGGCGTGGTCGATGGCCCGGATTTCTGCGCCGACCGGTCGTTGGGCGGGGCTCGTTTGTTCGCTCTCGACGGCGACGGTGATGGTGTGGCCGACACCTGTTCGTTGCCGTATACCCGTCGTGAGGCCATCGCCCGCCAGAACGCGGTGGTCACTTTGGCCAACCGCTATCCCGACCAGTACCGAGCACTGGTAAACGCGGCGTGTGTCGCCGAGCCCAATGGCGACGAGCCCTGCGGTGGTGACCCGCTGGCCGCTCCGGGGTATGCGCCGATCAACGATGGTGGCCCCTACTACTCGGGGATCATCACCGGTCCCGGCTACTGCGCCAACCGTTCCCTGGGCGGGCCCACCACCTACCCCCTCGACTCGGACGGCGACGGCGTGGCCGACGTCTGCTCGCTGCCCTACACCCGCCGTGAGGCCGTAGCCCGCCAAAAAGCAGGCGACGCCCTCGCCGCCATGCACCTCGACGAGTTCAAGACCGCACTCACCGAGGAATGCCGCCGACTGGGAGGCACCGACTACGGCGACGATCCCGCGGACCTTGCCGCCGACGTCTGCGCCCGCTGAGAAGATCCCAAAACCCAAACCCAATCAGTTGTGCCCCCCGGGTCCGCCCGGGGGGCACAACACTTCCTAAGGCGCTTTTGGGCCTCGGTAACTACCGGTAACTAATCGGCGGGTTCCAGTCGGTACACGAAGCCATCGAGGTCCAGCACGTACAGTTCTCCGGCCGCGTCCTCGCCGAAGGAAACCAGGGATAAACGAGGGGCGGATACTTCCAGCTCCACTCGTTTGGACGCTCCCTGGTGGTCGACGGTCAGGCCCCACAAGCGGCCGGTGCAGAAGTCCCCGAATACGTAGGTTCCCACCAGGTCGGGGATGGCCGATCCCCGGTAGACGTGGCCGCCGGTGATCGAGCAGCCGACGTCATGGGAGTAGACGTGAACTGGGAACACCAGGTCGTCGGGGTCGGCGGTGCCGGAGAACCGCTCGTGGCCCTCGAACAGCGGCCAGCCCAGGTTGGCCCCCGGCTCCCAGCCGTCGTCGGCCGCCAGAACATGAATTTCCTCCCACCGGTTCTGCCCGACGTCGGCGATCCACAGGTCGCCGGTGGTTCGGTCGAACGAGAACCGCCACGGGTTGCGGGCCCCGTAGGCCCAGATCTCGGGTCGGGCTCCACCATCGGTGAACGGGTTGTCGGGGGGAACGGAATAGCCGGATTCGCCATCGGCCCCGGGGTCGATGCGGATCAAGGTGCCCAGAAGCGAACTCAGGTTCTGGCCGTGGCCGAACATGTCGTCGGCCCCACCACCGTCCCCCAACCCGATCCAGAGATTGCCGTCGGGGCCGACGGCCAGGTGGCCGCCGTTGTGGTTGCAGGCCGGCTGGTTGACGCTCAGCACCCTTCGGCCCTGGTCCTCCCGGACCCATTGTCCGATCATGGGATATTCGACGATCCGGTTGTGGCCCTCCAGGTCGGTGTGGTGGATGTAGAGATTCGATCCATCGGAGGAGAAGGCGAGGCCCAGCAGCCCGTTCTCGCACTCGGTGGTGGTCAGATTGCCGACGTCCAGCACCACTTCGGGAGGTTCGTCACCGTCGGCGGTCAGGAGCCACACCCGTCCGTCGCGGGTGGCCACGTACAGATCACCCGGATCGCCGGTGCCCGGACGGGCGACCAGGGCAATGGGTTCGGGCAGCGATGCCACCAGGGTGAGCATCAACGACGACTCCTCGGGCCGGCCGGTCGTGGCCCGGGGGTCGCCGGGTTGCCCGGTAGTGGGTCCGGAGCCGCCCGATCCTCCGGGAGTGCGGCCGGGGTGGGGGGTAGCGGTGCTCGATCCGGGGGAGGGGGAATTCGTCGGGGCCGGGCTCCCGGATTCGCGCCGACCGTCGTCGTTGTCGCCCCCGCAGGCTCCGGCCACCAGGCAGGCCCCGACGATCACCGCCAGCATTCGTACCGCAAATCTCATAATCAGGTGTCCACCGAACCGTGGGGCATCTCCAGGGTTGGCCGGGGCCTCATCAATCCTTCCTGGACCACCGAGGCCACCAGGTCGCCGCTGCGGGTCCAGGCCGTGCCCCATGCCAACCCTCGGGCGTTGGAAGCCGAGTTCGACACCTGATCCAGAAAAATCCAGTCGTGCATGCGTAGTGGCCGGTGGAACCACATGGCATGGTCCAAGCTGGCCATCTGTATGTCCACATCGTTGCCCTGCACCGGGTGGGGCCGGGTGGCGGTGTCCAGCACCGTCAGATCGCTGGCGTAGGTGAACATGCAGGTGTGCAGCACCGGGTCGTCGGGCAGCGTGCCGGTCGCCCTCAGCCACACCTGCAATCGGGGTTCCCGACTCTCGCCCCGCTTCATCGGCGACTCGGTGACGTAGCGCAGCTCGATCGGCCGTTTCATCCGGCCCTGGTCGTCCACCGGGAAGCCGGGCCATACGAACGGTTCCAGCTCCTCGGGGTCGGGGATTCCCGCGGGGAAGTCGGTTTGATGTTCGAAGCCCTCCTCCTGGCTCTGGAAGGAGGCCGACATGGCGAAGATGGGTTTGCCGTGCTGGATGGTGGTCACCCTGCGGGTGGTGAACGAGCGACCGTCCCGCACCCGCTCCACCAGGTACACCAGAGGAGCCCGCACGTCGCCGGGGCGGATGAAGTAGGCGTGAAGGCTGTGTACCGATCGACCTTCCACGGTGCGGGCCGCGGCCACCAGGGCCTGGCCGGCCACCTGGCCCCCGAACACCCGCTGGCGGTCCTCCTTGGGGCTGACCCCCCGGAAGATGTCCTTCTCTATGGGTTCCAGATCCAACAGCCCTACCAGATCATCCACCTCCGACTGCATGACCCGATGATCCTACCGTGCGGCCCGTCTGTTATCGGGTAGCGGCCGCTTGTCCAGTAAGGGCCGCTTACCGGGTAGTGGCCGATTGTCCAGGGGGGTTGCTGTCGGGTTGTTGGGGGTGGGGTCGGCCCCCGTCTCTTACTGGTCGGGAGGGGTGCTGGGCTACGCTTACCCGTCCCCATGTCGTTTCTTGTCTCGGCTCTTGCCTCGGCCCGTTCCCACCTGGTGGACAATCGGTACCGCCTGTTGCGCTACGGCTGGACGTCGGCGGTGGGAGTGGTGTTGGGGCAGACCATTTTGCGAGTTTGCTACGACCTACTGGGGTGGTCGGCGCTGGTGTCCAACCTGGTGGCGTTTCTGATCGCCAACATCCCCGTCTATCACCTGAACCGGTCATGGGTGTGGGATAGGTCCGGCCCCAGCAGTTGGAGACGCGAGGTGCTGCCCTTCTGGCTGGTCTCCTTCGCCGGACTGGCCCTGTCGTCGTTGGCCGTGGGTTTGATCGACCGGGTGACCGACAACGGCTGGTTCATCACCGTGGCATCGGTGGGCGCGTTCGGCACGGTATGGCTGGTGAAGTACGCGGTATGCGATCAGCTCCTGTTCGGCCCCCCGGACGAGGGCGGCGACCGCAGTCGGTTCGATGGGCGGACGAATGCTTCCATCGGCCCCTCGGACGAGGGCGGCGACCGCAGTCGGTTCGATGGGCGGACGGATATTTCTATCGGCTCCCCGGGCGAGGGCGGCGACCGCAGTCGGTTCGATGGGCGGACGGATATTTCTATCGGCTCCCCAGGCGAGGGCGGCAGCCACGATGCCGACCATGGCGACGATCATGACGGGCAGAACCGGGGGATGGCAGGAGAGGTGGCAGGAGATGGAGCCCGGCCGGCGGGCGTTCGCTGAGGCCGCCCGGGGGTTCATGCCCCCCGACGAGGGGTTGGCGCTGAACCGGGCCGCGTCCGGTCTGGACGTCGATGGGCCGCTCCTGGAGGTGGGCAGCTACTGCGGCAAGTCCTCGGTCTATCTGGGCGATGCCGCCGAGTCCCAGGGGCGGGTGCTGTTCGCATTGGATCATCACCGGGGGTCGGAGGAGAACCAGTCCGGTTGGGAGTGGCACGAGCCCGACCTGGTGGACCCCGAGGTCGGCCTGATCGATACCCTGCCTCATTTCCGCCGCACCATCCACGGAGCCGGACTGGAGCAGTGGGTGGTGGCGGTGGTGGGCGACTCGGCGACCGTCGCTCGGAGCTGGTCCACTCCGCTGGCCTTCCTGTTCATCGACGGGGGTCACGGCATCGAACCGGCCCACGCCGACTACGAGAACTGGGTGCCCCACGTGGCCATCGGCGGCCGGTTGGCCATTCACGACGTGTTCCCCGATCCCGCCGACGGCGGCCGCCCCCCCTACGAGATCTACTGCCGAGCCCTGGACTCCGGCGCTTTTGCCGAATCGACCACCACCGGCTCCCTACGAGTCCTCACCCGCCACGCCCCCGGAATCTGAAGCTCTACGAGTCCTCATCCGCCACGCCCCCGGAATCTGAAGCTCTACGAGTCCTCGCCCGCCACGCCCCCGGAATCTGAAGCTCTACGAGTCCTCATCCGCCACGCCCCCGGAATCTGAAGCTCTACGAGTCCTCGCCCGCCACGCCCCCGGAATCTGAAGCTCTAGGTTGGGGCTGCTTGTTCGGCGGTGGTTCGTCCGGTGGTTTGGTAGCTGATTTGTAGCTGGGCCGGGGGTTCGAGCTGGTATTTACCCTGGGAATCGGTGGTCAGGGTGTGTTCGTGCTTGTGGATTTTGGTGTGACATTTCGGACACAACAGCACCAGGTTGCTGATGTCGGTGGTTCCGCCATCTTCCCACCACAAGATGTGATGGGTATCACAAGCAGTAGCTCTGATCCCACAGCCCACGCAGTGCTTGTCCCGGACCTGTAGAGCAAGTTTCTGGGTTTGGGTGGCTGCCCTTTGCTTTCGGCCCAGATACAACGGTACGCCCTCGGCACTGAAAATGGCCGGTATCACCCCGGCATTGCAGGCGATTTGGCGCAGCTCGTCGATGTCGATGGGAGTGTCGTCGATGAGCCCGGCTTTGGTGAGCCGCCCGGTGAGCGCGTCGTAGTCCACCTTCACCAAAAGTGTAGTGGCCTGGGCGGTGACTTCGTTGTCATCATCGCCGGTTCCGACATCGGTTCCGCCGGCTCGACCGGCACTATTTGGAGCTTGGGTCACCAGGTTCACCAACGCATCCGCGCACCGTTGTTGGTGGGTGCGGTCGTTGCCCGCCTGGAAGTCGTCGCGGTACATACGGTCGCACAGATCGTCCATAGCGGTTTTGATTCGTTCGCCGGCGACGGGGTCGAGTTCGGCGTGGAGGACGACCATGTCGTCGTCACCGTTGAACACCGCGGCCTTGCGGCGGCGACGCTGCCGCTCCGCTCTTTTTTCGGCTTTGTGCTCGCACCGGTTCTGTTCGTGGCGGGAGACGGTTTTTTTGAAGTCGTCGAAGTCCTCCGACATTGCCGCCCAGATCAACTCTTGCTCCAGGGCCGGGCCGAACCGCTCCTGCCGGTGCGAGTCGCTGATCACTCGGACGTGTTCGGTGGTGATCAAACCGCCGTTCAACGCTTCCAGGGTCTGGGGCAGGTCCTTGAGCTCCTCGATGGTTTTGGCCTCGCGACGAGCCCGATATCGGCTCAACCCGAACTTGTGGCACGCCTGTAGAACCGCGGTGTCGCCCTTCAACTCGCCCAACCGAGCCAGCATGGTCATCATGTAACCACCTAGTTGACGACAAATATGATCGACCTCGTACATCAGCCCCAACACTTCGTCGGCACCCAACTCGGAGCAATCCACCCGCTCGACACCCAACCACTCCCGGTCGCCGGTCGGCTCGGTCTCCCCGGTTCCGGGTTTCCGGTTTTCGGAATCTATATCCATAACCAATAGTCTACCGATACCAGTGACAATATCAACCGAATAAACCAAGTTTTCCAAAACAATTCAAAGAATATTTATAGTAATTTCTGCATACTTATTAGCTAAAGGGTTGTCAAGATAGAGACATTCTTTTGGCCTGTAATATTCCTTGCTCACCCCTCGGGGGTTAGCCGATGGTGATTAGTTCGGGTAGGGACTGGTGGTTGGAGAAGATGGTGGAGGCGGGGGAGGTGCCGGAGAGGGCGTCGGCGGCCAGGATGACGGCGGCGGCGGTGTAGGTGGAGCGTTCGGCGGCGGGGAAGTGGGTCCGATCGGGGTGAACCATGCCGGTGAAGTAGGAGCCGTCGTTGGCTCGCAGCTCCTGCACCCATTCGAACATCTCGGTGGCGATATCCCGACGGCCCACGCCCAGGTGGGCGATGATGCACTCGCAGGTCTCCGCGGCGGTGACCCACGGTCGGTCGGAAACGCACCGCACCCCGTGACCGTCCATCACGAACCGGTCGAAGCGGGAGGCCAGCATGGTGCGGCCGGCCTGTCCGGTTACCACCCCGGCCAGAACCGGGTAGTACCAGTCCATGGCCCAGCGGTGCTTGGGCGCGAACGCACCGGGCTGGGTCCGGATGACGTCGGCCAACCGAGCGGCACTCAGCTCCCAGTCGGGGCGCTCGTGGCCCAACTCCTCACCCACGGCGATGGCCGCCCGCAGGCTGTGGCAGACACTGGACGATCCGGTCAAAAGCGCGAACGACCACGGCGTGCCATCGGCGTGGCGAGCCCAGCGGATCTCCCCCTGGGGCAGTTGCAGGTCGAGCACGAAATCCACCGCTGGTTCCACCACCGACCACATCGTCTCCAGGAAACCCCGATCACCGGTACACAGGTAGTGGTGCCACACGCCGGTGGCCACGTAAGCCACGCAGTTGGCGTCCAGCTTGTCCTGTTCCACGCCATCGGCCAGGTAGTACTGGTGCCAGGCCCCGTCGGGGCGTTGGTTGTCCACCAACCACTGGTAGGCCCGCTCGGCCTCGGTCCGGTATCCCATCACCGTCAGAGCCATGGCCGCCTCCACATGGTTCCAGGGGTCGGCGTGACCACCGGGGAACCAGGGGATCATCCCGTTGGGCAGTTGCCAGGCGGCGATACTGCCGGCGGTAAGCCCCAATTCGTCCGAGGACAGCACCCCGGCCACCTGCGGGACGATCGGCCCTGCCTCTTCGTGGTTCTGGGGTTCAAGATGGTTCTGGGGTTCAAGCGGCGGCAAGCTCGGCCTCCTTCGGACGGCTGGAACCTGATTTGAAGCTGTAAAGAACCAGGCTCTTGCCCAGGACCGGATTCAGAATCCGGTCGATGATTCGGGTGATTCGGGGTTGGCGAACAATATCCCATTCCAGGAGTCGGCGATAAGCCGCCACCAGCCGGTGGTCGTCGTTGTCGGGGCCCACCGCACACCGCAGCCACCAGTACGGGCTGTGCAATCCGTGAGCGTGATGGCTGAAGAACGGGGTGAGACCGGCGTGTCGAAGCCGGTTGCGGAGCGGGCCGTGGCGGTAGATGCGCACATGGCCGCCCACCGCCTTGGGGGCGTGGTATTCGTCCGACAACGCCCAGCAGATCTTCTCGGGCAGCCAGGTGGGTACGGTCACGGCCAGAACCCCGCCGGGCCGCAGTACCCGGGCCAGCTCGCCCAGGGCCCGCCGGTCGGAGTCCACGTGTTCGAGCACCTCCGAGGCGATGATCCGGTCGAATGCCCGGTCGGGGAAGGGCAGACGGGTGGCATCGCCCCGAACGGTCCGGCACGTTCCGTCGTGCCGCTCACCGGCCTCGGACATGGCCGCGAACGTGGCCCTTATCTGGGCCAGCTCGGCCGGGGCCAGGTCGCAGGCCACCACGTGCGCTCCCCGTCGAGCCGCTTCGTAGGCATGGCGTCCGAAACCGCACCCCAGGTCCAGCAACTGCTCGCCGGGCTCCAACCCCAGCCGGTCGTAGTCGACGGTCAGCATTTCCGGTGGTCGATCTCCGCCACTGCGAACCAGGCCAGGCCCCTACCGGGTGGTGGTGGGCCGCTCGTCGAGCAGCTTGCGGTCAACCTCTCCGGCCGGTTCACGGTGGTCGATCTACCGGGTGGTGGTGGGCCGCTCGTCGAGCAGCTTGCGGTAGTGCTCCACGGTCTTTTCGGCGGTGTGGCGCCAACTCCACCGACTGACGACCCGCTTGCGCCCGGCGGTGCCGATTCGAGCGGCCATCGCCGGATCGTCCAGTACCCGGACGAGGGCTCCGGCCAGGGCCTCGCTGTCGCCGGGGGGCACCAGCAGGCAGGTCTCGCCGTCGGTGCCGGCCACCTCGGGCAGCGCTCCGCCGGTGGTGGCCACCAGCGGCGTGGCGGTGGACATGGTCTCGATGGCCGGGAGCGAGAACCCCTCGTACAGCGAGGGCACCACGGCCACCGAGCTGGTGGCGTACAGCTCCACGATGCGATCATCGGGCACCCCGGACACGAACTCCACCACCCCGCCCAGGCCCAGACTGTCGATGGTGGCGGCCGAGGCCCCTCCCTGACGGGGCTTTCCGATCACGATCAGCCGCACGTCCCGCTCGGTACGGAGCTTGGCCACCGCCTCCAGCAGGTGGCGCAGGCCCTTCATGGGAACGTCCGCACTGGCGGTGGTGATGATCTGCTCCGGCCGGCGAGCCACGTCGGGCAGCGGGCGGAACAGTTCGGTGTCCACCCCCACCGGCACCACGTGCATTCGCCCATGGGGTACCCGCTGGTCCCGGGCGATGTCGTCCCGGGACGACTCCGACACGGTGATTATGCGGCGCAGGCGGCGGGCCACCCGGGCCTGCATCCGGATGAAGGAGTACCAGCGCCGCTTGCCCAGTTTCTCCATGGCCCCCCGGGCGTGCTCCAGCTCCAGTTGGCGATCCACGGTGATGGGATGGTGGATGGTGCCCAGCACCGGCAGCCCTTCCCGCTCCATGGCCAGCAGCCCGTAGCCCAGCGACTGGTTGTCGTGAACGACGTCGAACTCCCCGGCTCGGGGGCGCAGCGCCTGCCAGGCCCGGATGGAGAAGGCCAGCGGCTCCGAGAACGCTCCGGTCATGAACGAGCCGACCTCGACGGCGTCGGCCCACGACTTGACCTCCCAGAACCCGGGGATCCGGCCCGGATGGACATCGTTGAATATGTCCAGGCTGGGAAGCCGACACAGCGGTACCCGCGGATCCAGTACCGGATAGGGCTGCCCGCTCAGCACCTCCACGTGATGGCCGAGATCGGTCAGCGCCCGACTCAGATGATGGACGTACACGCCCTGGCCGCCGCAGTGGGGCTTGCCCCGGTACGACAACAGGGCAATTCTCAGGGGTCGATCCACCGGGGCCATGACCTACAAGGCTCCCGGAACCCGGTTGGTGGGGTCAAATGCTCGGGGAGAGCGTTGGGCCGGTGGCCGGTTCGCAAGGCTCCCGGAACCCGGTTGGTGGGGTCAAATGCTCGGGGAGAGCGTTGGGCCGGTGGCCGGTTCGCAAGGCTCCCGGAACCCGGTTGGTGGGGTCAAATGCTCGACCGCATAGTTTGGGAGCGTGCGAGCGCTGGTGCAGCGGGCCGCCGAGGCTCGGGTTCGGGTGGACGACCGGATCGTCGGGGAGATCGGTCCCGGTCTGTGCTGCCTCATCGGGGTCACCCACGACGACGACCGGGGTACCGCGGTCAAACTGGCGGCCAAGCTGTGGAACCTCCGCATCTTCACCGACGAGAACGGCCACATGAACCGGTCGGTGGCCGATACCGGTGGCGAGGTGCTGGTGGTCAGCCAGTTCACCCTCTACGGCGACAGCAGCCGGGGTCGCCGCCCGTCGTTTCTGGCCGCGGCCGCGCCCGATCAAGCCGCCGGCCTGATCGACGACCTGATCACCGAACTCCGCCGCCTCGGTGCCGTTGTCGCCACCGGCTCCTTCGGGGCGATGATGTCCGTGGAACTCGTCAACGACGGCCCCGTCACCTTGATGCTGGAGGTGTGAGCGGCAACGCTCGGCGGGGCAATCACCGTGGCCCCGTCACCTTGATGCTGGAGGTGTGAGCGGCAACGCTCGGCGGGGGTCGGATCGGTTTCGCCGGTGGTACGCCCAGGCTGCGGCCCAGGCGGCCAGGGCAAGGGCCGGCATGGGCCAGATGCCCACTCGGGTGGTCAGGGTGGAGCCGGAGCGCAGCTCGATGGAGGTTTGGATCACCTTGCGTTCGGAGACGGCGGTGCGTTGATGGACGTTGCCGTCGGGGTCGATGAAGGCGCTGAAACCGGTGGGGGAGGCCTGGGCCACCCACCGTCCGGTCTCCATGGCTCGCAACCGGGAGCTGGCTATCTGCTGGGTCTGCACGATGGTGAGCCAGTAGCTGGATCCGTTGGTGGGGTTCAACAGCACCTCACCGCCGTTGCCGATGGCGTCCCGAGCCCGATCCTCGAAGAAGATCTCCCAACTTATCGACACCCCCAGGCGACCCACGGGGGTATCCAGTACCGCGGGAGCATCCCCCCTTCGCATGTCCCGAGTCGGTAGGTAATCGGGGGCCAGCGGTTCGATGAGCGACCGCAGGGGCACGTACTCCCCGAACGGCACCATCCGTACCTTGTCGTAGCGATCCACCGGGGTTCCGTCGGGGGCGAACACCGCCACGAAGTTGGCGGCGGTGGTGGCCGACACATCCTCGACCACCCCGGCCACCAGGGTGGCGTTCAAGCCCTGGGCCAACTCGGCCAGTTGCCGCTGCTGGGGGCTGCCGTCGAACCGACCCTCCACGTCCACCACGTCCTCGGGCCACACCACCAGGTCCACCGGCGGCTGAACCAGTCGGCTGGCCTCCCGGTGACGCTCGAACACCACGGTCGGGTCGGTATCGACGGCTCGGGTCCGCTGGGGTCCTCCCCCCTGGACCACGGCCACGTCGATGGTGCCGATGGCCGAACCTCGGGGGGCCACCGCCGCCCAGCCCCAGAACCCCACCACCACCACGGCCAGAGCCAGCGCGGCCCGCCACCGTTGCTCCAGGGCGGCCGCCACCACCATGGCCACCGTAACCGCCATCCCCACCAACAGCAGCGGGCCCAGCACCCGCACGGTGGTCGCCCACGGACTGTCCACCTGGCTCATGGGCAGGGTGGCCAGCGGCACCCCGCCGAACGGCCACCGCCAGCGGATCGCCCCGGCCAGCACGAACAGACCGGGCAGGGCCACCCACCGACCGGGTCCCGGAGGGCAGGCCGCCCCGACCAGGCCGTAGAGCACGGAGAACACCACGCCCACGGCCAGGTAGCCGGGCAGGGTGAAGTCCACCATCCAGAACGTGGCCGGGAACAGCCAGCCGGCCCCGAACCCCAACCCCCGCCAGGCCCGGGCCCGCACCGGCCGGTCGGCCAGCAGGCGCTCGAGCGCCACCAGCCCGATCGGGGCCAACGGCCACCATCCCCACGGGGGCATGGACAGCGCCACCAGCCCGCCGGCCCCCAAGGATCCCGCGGCTGCCCATCGGCTGGATCGGGTCATCATCGCCGGGGTGCCTCCTACCGGTCGGTGGCGCCGCCGGCGATGGTGTCAAGGGCCGCCCGGCGACCTTGATGGATGCAGGCGGGGATGCCCAGACCACGGGCCCAGGCCCCGGTGGCCCGCAACCAGGGGGCATCGTGGGCCAGAGCCTGCTCTATTTCGGTCACCAGTTCCAGGTGACCGGGCCGGTACTGGGGCAGGGATCGCTCCCACCGGCTGATCCGCACCGCGGTGGGCTCGGCCTCCAGGCCCATGGTGACCGCCAGGTCCTCCAGTACCACCTCCATCAGGGCATCGTCGTCCATCGATGCCGCCCGGTCGTCGCCGAACCGGCCCAGCGACACTCTCATCATCACGGTGTCCGGCGATCCCAGGTGGGCCCATTTGCTCGATGCCCACGAGCAGGCGGTGATGGTTCGGCCCTCCACGGCCGGCACCAGATAGCCCGATCCGGCCATGCGATGATCGACGTCGGCGGCGGCGAAGACCAGCGATACCAGCACCACCGTGGCGTAGTCGATGCTTCCCAGCAGATGGGCCGCGGACTCCGACACCGGGGCCACCAGCTTTTCGGCCACCGGCGCGGGGACGGTCAGGATCACCCGGTCGGCATCCAGGTCGCTCAGATCAGCCACCGGGGACGACATCCGCAGCCGGTCGCCCAGTCGGTCGGCCAGCGCGTCCACCAACCGCTCCAGGCCGCCGGGCAGGGTGTGGAACACCGGCGCAGCGGGATCGGCCTCGGCGGAGGCGGCCAGCCGGCTCAGCTCCCTCACCAGGCTGGGGCCCCGGGCGGCGACTTCGGCCAGTCGGGGGGCCGCGGCCTGCACGCTCAGGTCGTCCACCGCCGAGGCGTTGATGCCCCCGATCAGCGGATCCACCAGACGCTCGGCCACCTCGTCGCCCAATCGCCGCCGCACGAGCCGTCCCACCGACTCGTCTCCCGTCGGTGCCGGGCCGGCCAGCTCGGGCTCCCGGCGGGCCCGGGCCACCCCGGAGGGGGAGACGACGCCCGAGGCGGCCAGGGAGTCGAAATCCAGGGGTATCCCCAGCACGTTGGGTTGGGGCAGCGCCCGTAGTTCTCCTCGGGAATACACGAACGCGGCTCGCTGGGCCGGTGAAACCAGGTCGCCGGCCAGTCCCAACTCCCGGCACAGCTCCACCGCCCACGGCACCCGGGCCAGAAACGCATCGGGGCCCTCGTCCACCGCCTGTCCGGCCAGATCGGAGGTGACGATCCGCCCTCCGGCCCGGCCGGCCGCCTCGTACACGACCACCTCGGCTCCGTTCCGAGCCGCTTCGTATCCGGCGGCCAGGCCGGTGATACCCCCGCCGACCACCGCCACCCTCATGGGGTTGTTCTCCCCACCGGTCGCCCGTCCATTGGAGCCGCTTGGCCGCCCCCGCCGACCACCGCCGTCCTCATGGGGTTGTTCTCCCCACCGGTCGCCCGTCCATCGGGGCCGCCTGGCCGCCCCCGCCGACCACCGCCGTCCTCATGGGGTTGTTCTCCCCACCGGTCGCCCGTCCGTCGGGGCCGCCTGGCTGCCCCCGCCGACCACCGCCGTCCTCATGGGGTGGGCCTGTAGCGGTGGACCTGGTCGACCACTTGCTCCAGCACCTCGGGGTCGGTGTCGGGCAGCACGCCGTGGCCGAGGTTGAACACATGGCCGGGTTGCCCGAAGTTGCGGTCGAGCACGTCGGCCACTCGCTCGGACACCACCGGCCACGGAGCCAGCACCGCGGCCGGGTCGAGGTTGCCCTGCACGGCGATGTCGGGTCCCAGACGGTTTCGGGCCGTGTCCAGATGCACCCGCCAGTCCACCCCGACCACGTCGGCCCCGGCCTCGGCCATAAGCTCCAGCAACTCGCCGGTGCCCACCCCGAAGTGGATGCCCGGTACCGCCGAACCGTTGGGCCGATCCTTCAGCTCGGCGAACACCCTCCGGCTGGCCGGCAGCACGAACCGGCGGTACTCGTCGGGGGCCAGGGTTCCGGCCCAGGAGTCGAACAGTTGGAATGCGGAGGCTCCGGCGTCGAGCTGCGAGCCGATGGAAGCGATGGCCAGATCGGCCAGCCGGTCCAGCAGCGCCGACCACAGGCCGGGGTCGCGGTGCATCAAGGTCTTGGTGAGGGTGTGAGTGCGCGACGGCCCTCCTTCCACCAAGTAGGACGCCATGGTGAACGGGGCCCCGGCGAAGGCGATCAGCGGCACTTCGAGTTCGGCCACCAGGTTGCGGACCGTCTCCAGCACGTAGCCGGTGTCGGCCTCCGGGTCGAGCGGGCGCAGCCGGTCGAGGTCGCCAGCCTCCCGGAAGGGTTGCTCCACCACCGGACCCACCCCGCCCACGATTTCCACCCCGAACCCGATGGCGTGGGCGGGCACCACGATGTCGGAGTACAAAATGGCCGCGTCCACCCCGTACCGGCGTACCGGCTGAAGGGTGATCTCGGTGGCCACCTCCGGGCGGGCGATGACCTCCAGCATCGGACCCTGCCCCCGAACGGCCCGGTACTCGGGCAGCGATCTCCCGGCCTGACGCATGAACCACACCGGCACCCGATCCACCGGCAGCCCCCGGCACGCCCGCAGGAAGACGTCGTTGACCTCGTTGGGGACAGCACGACCAATACCCACGCCCAAACCGTACCGACCCCCGACGCACCCGATGCCATCACCACCCCGTCGATGCCCCACCGACCGTTCACCCTGCCCCAGCCGGCACCACTGCCGCGGTCCGCCGTCCCATGCGCGACCACCCCCTCGATCGGGCCGAACCACCGGAGAGCGCCATCAAACCGTGGTGGCTCCAAGGCTCACCCGAGCCGAGCGCGGCACCAACTCCACCGGACGGCACCACCAAACCGTGGTGGCTCCAAGGGAATCCCAGTTTCAAAAGACGACATAAATCTTGTCGTCTTTTGAAAGAGATTTTGGTTGCTTATTCTGATCGTGACGCTATGATGTTGTCCATCCTGGAGATCCCAGGATGCAAATATCAGAATTGAAATACAAACACCAAAACTGAAGGAGAAGTAGTCATGAGAATCTCGTTGGCTTGCTTGGTGGTTTTGGCAGTTTTGACGGTGTCACCGGTTGCTGCTCAACATGATCGGCCGGGCAGCCCCGACCAAGTGGCCAGCTATCATCTGGGGGGAGTCACGTTTCGCCTTCTCAAGGAGGCTGGCGAGGACTTGAACCGTCCAGGGGGTCCTGAATCAACAAGCAGGTTTCATCTCGGTCATACTCGAACTCCCTACCGGGGCAGCGAGTTCGTTGCTGAACCAGGAAGGGTGTGCGAGCAATGGACCTGGACTTCTGGTGGTACCTCGGCAATGGTTTCGGCCAACCGGTCTTGCTATCAGGCCAACATGCCCAGTGAATGCAGTGAGACTGACGGATACGAACTCTCCCACTATGTGGACTCATGGAGTCTCGCCATTAGTCATGTGGCAGTGTTGTACACCGAGAAAGTATATGAGTGGGATCTCTACTGCAAAGGTAGGTTCATCCACCAGTAGAGTCGATTTGTATGCTCAAAACTCTACCAACCCCAGTCAAAATGCACTCCATCAAGATGAACAAGGTGTAAGCCCATGCAATTTGTTGAGGCCTGC
Organism: Acidimicrobiales bacterium; assembly: GCA_965115985.1. Taxonomy (GTDB): domain Bacteria; phylum Actinomycetota; class Acidimicrobiia; order Acidimicrobiales; family Bin134; genus Poriferisocius. Next base: position 1,499,092 of record OZ220474.1, on the reverse strand, counting down.
TAGCCGATGTTGAGCGTAGTATCTCTTGGGGTCATATGCGAGTTGGGGGAGGGCGTTGGTGTAGGTGGTGTGGAAACCGTGTCAGGTGAAGAGCCGGACATTGCTGGTGCCAAACCAAGTGTGTTTCCCCCTAGTGCTCCAATGAAAGGTAAAATGCTGCCGGGTGGATACAAGTCAAGGACACTGAGTTTCAGCTTGGAGGAGTTTGTGGACTTGAGTGACGGTAGGCGGGTGACACTGAAGGCCGATCGTGGTTTCAACAAGGGAGGACCAATAAGGTTGGCAGTAAAGGTTGGTAAGTGGCGCAGCGTGTCTTTGCCGTTTGCCAGGTCGCCTCGAATGATGTGGTGGTTCATTACCCGGGCTGGCCTCACTCGGGAAGTAATGGCAGTCCTGGAGCCCGACGACGAGCGGGAGTGGTTCGACTGGATCGTTGACCGGTTGAGCTCTTTCGGAATAGAGGTTGATGAAGCATCGGTAGTGGCGGCTCCGTTCGTGGTGGAGCTTGGCCCCATTGTGGAGTCGAAACTCAGAAAATAATCCGCCCTCCGACCCATACGGTTGGTTGGCATGCGACCATCTCGACTCCGGTTCGGGCCGCAACTGCCGGTACCATCGTGGGGGTGCGCCGGTCCATAGATGATTATCCCTTCGATCCGGCCGACCTCCCGCCCGGCGATGACGACGAGTTCACCCCGGTGTCGTGGGCGGTGGCCATTGCCGACGACTACGAGGACGCCACCGCTCGAGTGGTGCTCACCATGGAGGAAGTGGGCCAGGCCGGTTACGGACTGGTGGCCCACCTACCCCCTCATCTCGCCCGCCGCCTCCGGGTGGCCATCGGCGACGCCCTCAAGGAGATCGGCGAGCCGGTGGCTCCCTGAATCCCGGACGGCCTGGATCCCGAACCGATCCGCTTGTGAACGGGTGTACTCCCGGACGGGTGTACACCCGGACGGGCGCACGCCAGAACGGGCGTAGTAGGCTCGAACGTCTGCCGGCTATGAACCGAGTCTGAGGAGCCCACCGATTCATCCCGATCACATTGCGGAGCAGGCATACATCGATCGGGCCCATCAAGCCCTTGAATCGGCCCGGGCGCGAGCCCTGTCCCTGAAGGACATGGTGGAGGTGGGCCCGGGCGGCACCCATCAGGCCCGCTACGAGCGGGAGATCATCTGGGACTCCATCAGCACCCGTCTCGGTGCCCTGGACATCGGTGATTCCTCGCTGGTGTTCGGCCGGCTGGACTGGAGCGAGGAGCGGGGTGGCGACCGGTTGTACGTGGGTCGGGTGGCGGTATGGGACGAGGATCAGGAGCCGATCACCATCGACTGGCGGGCCCCGGCCGCCGAGGCCTTCTACCGGGCCACCGGTGGCGATCCCATGGGGCTGTCCCAGCGTCGCCACTTCATCACCCGGGGCCGGGAACTTCTGGGGGTGGAGGACGAATGCTTCGCCAACGGCATCGGCGGCCGCGGTCACCAAACCCTGGTGGGGGAGGGCGCGCTCAGGGTCGGTTTGGAGGCCGGACGCACCGGACGCCTCGCCGATGCCGCCGCCACCATCCAGGCCGAGCAGGACGCCATCATCCGTTCTCCCCTGCCCGGTGTGCTGGTGGTGCAGGGCGGTCCCGGCACCGGCAAGACGGTGGCCGCCCTCCACCGGGCCGCCTACTTGTTGTACACCCACCGCTTTCCCCTCGAGGGCCAGGGAGTGCTGGTGCTCGGCCCCAATCGCCTGTTCCTCACCTACATCGAGCAGGTGCTGCCGTCGCTGGGCGAAGCCGGGGTGGAGGTGTCGATGCTGGCCGACCTGCTGCCCGGCACCCGGATCAAGGGGCTCGACGAGCCCCGGGTGTCCCGGATCAAGGGTGATCTGCGCATGGTCTCGGTGTTGCGCCGGGCCCGCCGGGCCCGCCAACGACCGCTGCGGGCCGATCTGGTGGTGGATTTCGGTCTCCGGCGACTCCGGGTAACCGTGGACCAGAGCGCGAGGATAATCGACCAGGCCCGCCGGCGATTCCGCACCCACAACCGGGCCCGCCCGTTCGTGGAGCAGCAGGTGTACCAGTGCCTGGCCGACAGCGTGGCCCGCACCGATGCCCCGGTTCTCGACGGCGAGACGGTGCGCGAGCATCTTCACGGCAGCATCGCCATGCGGGAGGCCCTGGAGTGGATGTGGCCGGTGCTGACCCCCGTCCATTTCCTCCACGACCTGTTCGGGGCCCCGGCCCTGCTTCGTTCGGCGGCGGGACCGGTGCTGGCTCCCAACGAGATCGACCTGCTCCACCGCCCCCGATCCGCCCACGCCTCCGAGGTGGTGTGGACGGCCGACGACGCCCCCCTGCTGGACGAGGCCCTGGCCCTGTTGGGCCCCCGTCCCCGCCATCGCCGGGCCGACTCGGTCCGCACCTACGGCCACATCGTGGTGGACGAGGCCCAGGACCTGTCGCCCATGCAGCTCAGGATGATCAGCCGGCGTTCGCTGAACGGGTCGATGACCGTGGTGGGCGACATCGCCCAGGCCACCTCGGCCTGGGGGCACGACTCCTGGGACGGCGTGGTCGAGCACCTGCCCGACCGCACGGAGCCCCGATTCGCCGAGCTGACCATCGGCTATCGCCTGCCCGAGCCCATCATGGCGGTGGCCGCTCGGGTGCTGGACGCCGCGGTTCCCGGCCTCGCCCCGCCCCGGTCGATCCGTACCGAGGGCCGCCCTCCCCGATTCGTGCCCGTGCTCGACCATCGGCCGATCAACGGTAACGGTCGTTGTCGCGACACCGGGCTTACCGGTTTGTCGGCCACGGTCGTTCGAGAGGTCGGCAGTGAGCTGGGTGCGCTGGTCAACGGGAATCTGGCGGTCGTCGCCCACCCCTCGATGGTGGACGCCCTCTCCGGGGCCCTCGCCGCGGCCGGGGTGGATCACGGTATGGTTTACGAACGGGGCCTGGAGTCCCGGGTGACCATCGTCCCGGTGGAGTTGGTCAAGGGCCTGGAGGTGGACACCGCGGTGGTGGTCGAACCGAGCGACATCTGCGAGAAGCTGCACATGGGGATGCGAGCCCTGTACGTGGCCCTGACCCGAGCCACCCAGCGTCTGGTGGTGGTGCATTCCCGACCGCTGCCCGAGCCGCTGATGGCCGACGAGCCGCTGCCGGCCGGGGCGGGGTGACGATGGCCCACGACCCTCGCAACCTCGGCGGGTCGATGACCGACTTCCTGCGGGAGCGTCACCTGGCATCGCTCACCATCCTGCGTCCCGACGGCACACCCCACGTTACCCCGGTGGGGTTCACCTGGGATCCCGCCACCGCCACCGCCCGGGTCATCACCTGGGCCGGGGCCAAAAAGGTACATTTGCTGGCGGCGACCGGTGGTGGTCGGGCGGCGCTGTGCCAGGTGGACGGAGGTCGGTGGGTGACCCTGGAGGGTCGGGCCACCATGACCGCCGATCCCCGACAGTGCGCTGATGCCGTGGCCCGCTACGCCGAGCGCTATCGCCCGCCCAAGGACCGGGGGGCCGACCGCCGGGCCATCCTCATCGCGGTGGACTCGGTGCTGGGGAGGGCGTGATGGCCCTCAAGCAAGGATGACTCCCAAGGGAATCGGCCTCAAGGGAATCGGGCTCAAGCAAGGATGACTCCCAAGGGAATCGGCCTCAAGGGAATCGGGCTCAAGCAAGGATGACTCCCAAGGGAATCGGCCTCAAGGGAATCGGGCTCAAGCAAGGATGACTCCCAAGGGAATCGGCCTCAGCGCCGACGTTCAGGAGTACCTGGTGGCTCATGGGGCGGGGATCGACCCCATTGCCCGGGAACTGATCGAGGTCACCGCCGGATTGGGCGACGTCTCCCGGATGCAGATCGCTCCCGAGCAGGCCGCGTTCATGACCCTGCTCACCCGTCTGCTGGGGGTGCGGTTCGCGGTGGAGGTGGGCACGTTCACCGGCTTCTCGGCGCTGTCCATAGCCCGGGGGCTCACCCCCGGCGGGAGACTGCTGTGCTGCGACGTGAGCGACGAGTGGGTGAACATCGGTCGCCCGTTCTGGGACCGGGCCGGGGTGGCCGACCGGATAGAGGTGGCCATCGCCCCCGCGGCCCGGACCCTGGCCGACCTGCCCCCCGATCCACCCGTGGACCTGGCCTTCATAGACGCCGACAAGGGCTCCTACCAGATCTACTACGAGGAAATCCTCTCCCGGCTCAGTCCTCGGGGCGTCATCCTGGTGGACAACGTGCTGTGGGGCGGTCGGGTGGCCGACCCCGACTCCGATTCCGCCGATGACCACAACCTGGCCGCCATCCGGGCCTTCAATCACTTCGTGGCCGCCGACCCCCGCACCACCCAGGTGATGCTCCCCATAGCCGACGGCCTCACCCTCATCACCCACTCGGACGGTTAGACGCTCGGACGGTTAGACCAGTAGATGGGCCACCGGTCCTCGGCCGGTTCCCAGTTGCCATCCGGCCGATCGGCCGATGCGGGCATGCACGAACTTCTTGGCCGCCAGGATTGCGTCCATGGGTTCGACCTCGGCGGCCAGACCGGCAGCCACCGCGGCCGAGAAGGTGCAGCCGGTGCCGTGGTCGTTGGCGGTGTCGATGGTCTCTGCCGATATCTCGGTCCAGGTACCTCGGTGGTGTATTCGGTCGGTGGCGGTGGCCTCCCCGGTCACCACCAACCAGCCGGGGCCAACCGGGCCCGGACCCGATGGCCGGGCCCGCCCGCTCGCTTCCTCCAGCACCCCGGCTTCCCGGGTGTTGGGGGTGGCCACCACCGCGTGCTCCAGCAGTTCCAGGTACAGGGCTTCGGCCTCCGGTTCCAAGAGCCGGGCTCCGGTGGACGAGACCATTACCGGATCGACCACCAGGTTGGGCAGCTTGCCGGCCGCGGCGTAGTCGCCCACCACCGTGATGATGTGCCGGTTGGCCAGCATTCCCGTCTTCACCCCGCCCACCGGCAGATCGTCCAGTACCGAGTCGAGTTGGCGGGCCACGAAGTCGGCCGGGACGGGGTGTATCCCCTGTACCCCCACGGTGTTCTGAGCGGTCACCGCGGTGATCACCGCGGTTCCGTGGACCCCCAACGCCGCGAACGTGGCCAGATCGGCGGCCACCCCCGCGCCCCCGGAGGGGTCCGACCCCGCCACGGCCAGAGCCACCGGGGGGTTCATTGCCCGCTCCGTCGAAGGGTGATGGCGGTGGTTTCTCGGAGAGCCGGTTCGGCGGTTCTCATTGCCCGCTCCGTCGAAGGGTGATGGCGGTGGTTTCTCGGAGAGCCGGTTCGGCGGTTCTCATTGCCCGCTCCGTCGAAGGGTGATGGCGGTGGTTTCTCGGAGAGCCGGTTCGGCGGTTCTCATGACCCGCTCCAAGAGTTCACCCCGAGTTCCACTCGTTCAGGATGGCGGCGATGGTCTCGTCCGGGTCGGGGCTCCGAGCCACTGCTCCTTGTACCGCGACTCCGGCCGCTCCGGCATCCCGGCAGGCGGCCACCCGTCCCAGGTCCACTCCTCCCAGGGCATAGACCGGCACATGGGCCTGACGGACGATCCGGCTCAACCCGGCCAGCCCGATCGGCGGCCCGTAGCCCGGCTTGGACTCGGTCTCGAACACCGGGGAGATGGTCACGTAGCCGGCCTTCTCGAACTCTGCTTGACGCACATCGCCCAATGCGTGGCAAGACCGCCCGATTATGCCCTGATAGGCCCCCGGGTGGCGGTCCGACCCCGCCAGATGCACCCCATCGGCCGCCGGGTCGATCATCGACGCCAGGATGAGACAGTCGGTGTATTCCTTCATCAGCCGGGCCAGATCGCGCCGGTTTCGCGGTGGTAGGCCCTTGGCCCTGAGTATCACCGCCGGAGCACTGACCACCACGTCGGTGAGTACCAGGAGATTGGAGTCCAGCTCCGGCTTCGGGCCGAACGGCCGATGGAGGTCAGAACTCGGCACGACCCTGAACGGCGGTCGAGGCCTCGGCGAGGAAGCGCTTGGGTATCCGCCCGGCCAGTCGGGCCCGCCGCCCGGCGTCCACCGCCAGCTTCATGGCCGCGGCCATCTGCTCGGGGTCCCGGGCCCGGGTGATGGCCGACGCCACCATCACCGCGTCGCAGCCCAGTTCCATGGCCTGAGCGGCGTCGGAGGCGGTACCGATGCCCGCGTCCAGCACCACCGGCACCGATGCCTGCTCCACGATCATCTCGATGTTGTGGGGGTTGCCGATGCCCAGTCCCGACCCGATGGGTGCCCCCAGCGGCATGACCGAGGCGCACCCCAGGTCCTCCAGCCGGCGGGCCAGCACCGGGTCGTCGTTGGTGTAGGCCATGACCACGAAGCCGTCGTCCACCAGGATTTCGGCCGCGGCCACCAGCTCCATGCCCTCGGGCATCAGGGTGACGTCGTCGGCGATCACCTCCAGCTTCACCCAGTGGGTGTCCAGGGCCTCCCGGGCCAGACGGGCGGTGAGCACCGCGTCGGCCGCGGTGTGGCATCCGGCGGTGTTGGGCAGAACCTCCAGGCCCAGCCGGTCGATCACCTCCAGCACCGAACCGGTGGCGTCGGGCGATACCCGGCGCAGCGCCACCGTGACCAGCTCGCAGCCCGACGCCGCCAACGCTCGCTCCATCACCGTCAGGTTGGACGCTCCCCCGGTGCCGGTGATCAGCCTGCTGGTGAGGCTTCTCCCGGCCACGGTCCACGGTTCCCCCATCTATCCCCCCTGGGCCGCTTCCAGGATCTCGACCCGGTCGCCGTCGGCCAGTAGGGCCACTGCCCACCGGCTGCGGGGAACGACCACCCGGTTGACCGCCACTGCCACCCCTCGCTGGTCGGGGGCCAGGGTTCCCACCGTGCAGTTGTCGGGCAGTTCGCGAGCCTCCCCGTTGACCACCACGATCATGCCGGTACTCCGCTGAGATGCTCCGGGCTTGTCGGGGCGGCGACGTCTTCGGGTTCGTGCCCGTCCTTGAACCGGCCGGGGCCGAACGAGGACAGGTCCACCGGTGGATCGTGGCCCTGCACCAGGGCGGACACCGCGGCCGCGGTGATGGGCGCGGTGAGGATGCCATTGCGGTAATGACCGGTGGCGTACACGATGCCGTCGTCGCCCACTCCGATGATCGGGGCATTGTCGGGAGTGCCGGGACGCAGGCCGGCCCATGTCTCCACCAGGTCTATCTCGCTCAAACCCGGCAGCAGGGTCAGAGCATCCCGGAGCAGCTCGTGGACGCCGCCCGCGGTCACCCGAGTATCGAACCCCTGCTCCTCCTGGGTGGCCCCCACCACGATCTCACCGTCGCTGCGGGGCACCGCGTACACGCTCGACCCTCGGACCACGCCCCGCACCGGTAGCCGAAGCAGCCCCCGGGGGCCGTTCAAACGAAGAATCTGCCCCTTGACGGGCCGGACGGGCAGGCCCAGCAGCTTGCCGGTCCATGCGCCTGCGGCCACCACCACCTGCCCGCAAGCCATCGCCCGGCGGTGGCCGGTCACCACCCGTTCGCCGGTCGTCAATTGGTTGCCGGTCACCACCCGTTCGCCGGTCGTCAATTGGCTGCCGGTCACCACCCGTTCGCCGGTCGTCAATTGGTTGCCGGTCACCACCCGTTCGCCGGTCGTCAATTGGTTGCCGGTCACCACCCGTTCGCCGGTCGTCAATTGGCTGCCGGTCACCACCCGGTTGTTGGTCACCTCGGTGGCGGCCGCCGGGACGACGGGTACTCGGTTCAGCAGTTCGGCGACCACCCGGCGGGGGTCCACCTGGTGGTCGAGCGGTGAGTACACCCCGCCCCGCACCCCGGGGGCCAGCAGGGGTTCCCGGTTGCGGCATTCCCGGCTGGAGAGCCGCTCCACCGGCAGGCCCTCCTGCTCGTGCAGGTCACCCAGGTTGTCGAGCAGCGCCTTGTCGCCGGCATCGTAGGCGGCCATCAGCATCCCATTGCCCCGATAGTCCACCGCGGTGGTTCCCAGGGTGTCGGCGAATGCCGGCCAGGCCCGGCTGGCGGCCAGGTTCAGCTTCAGGATGTGGCTCTCGCCCCAGTAGGCCTCATGGATGGGGGCCAGCATCCCCGCAGCGGCGTGGCTCGCCCCGGTGCCCGGCGCAGGATCGATCACCACCACCTCGGCACCGTCACGGCTGAGCTGCCAGGCGGTTGCCAACCCGATGATCCCACCGCCGACCACGATTACATCGGCTCCGGTGGGGGCATCGGTTCCGGTGGGGAAGGCGGGGGCATCGGCTCCGGCTAGGGCATCAGGCACCGAGGGCCTCCAGCAACTCGGTGGTGGCCGCGGCTCCAGCGGCGGTGTGGGCTCCGGTCGGGGCGTCAGGCACCGAGGGCCTCCAGCAACTCGGTGGTGGCCGCGGCCGGATCGGGGGCGTGGGCCACCGCGCCGATTACGGCCACCCCGTGGGCTCCGGCATCCATGAGCTCGGGGATCCGGGCGGCGGTTACCCCCGCGATGGCGATTACCGGGAGGTCAACCGCGGCGGCCACTTTCTCCACCCCGGCCGGGCCCAGCGGCCGGGGAAGCCCCGTCTTGGAGGCGCTGGCGTACACCGGGCCAACCCCCACGTAGGAGGCCCCTTCGTGTTGGAGACGAAGGGCGGTGCCGGGGTCTCGGGCGGTGCCCCCCACCAGCGCGTCGCGACCCAGCAATTGGCGCAACACCGCCACCGGCAGGTCGTCGGCCCCTCCATGCACCCCGTCGGCTCCCGCGGCCAGGGCGATGTCGGCCCGGTCGTTCACGACCACCACCGCGCCCGCCGTTCGGGCCTCGGCCACAATACGCTCGCACTCGGTAAGCACTGCGGCGTCACTCCTCCCCTTGATCCGTACCTGCACCGCCGGGGCCCCGCCTCGCAGAGTCGCTCGGGCCAGGGCGGAGCAATCGGTGATGACATGCAGTCGGGGCACGCCAACCGCCACGGTACCGGTATTCGACGGGGGCACGCCGGACGCCACGGTACCGGTATTCGATCGGGGCACGCCGGGTGTCATGGCACCGGTATTCGATCGGGGCACGCCGGGTATCATGGCACCGGTATTCGATCGGGGCACGCCGGACGTCACGAGCCGGGCGAGTAGATATCGGAACCCTTTTCCCGGAACTCGTCGGCTTTGACTCGCAGTCCCAGCGTGATGGCCTCCGATTCGTTCACTCCCTGGCGGGCGGCGTAGTCCCGCACATCCTGGGTTATCTTCATGGAGCAGAACTTGGGGCCGCACATGGAGCAGAAGTGGGCGGTCTTGGCCGGTTCGGTCGGCAGGGTCTCGTCATGGAAATTGAGCGCCGTCTCGGGGTCGAGCGACAGGTTGAACTGGTCGGCCCATCGGAACTCGAACCGGGCCTTGGACAGGGCGTCGTCCCACGCCTGCGCTCCCGGATGGCCCTTGGCCACATCGGCGGCATGGGCCGCGATCTTGTAGGCGATCACCCCGGCCTTCACATCGCTGCGGTTGGGTAGCCCCAGGTGTTCCTTGGGGGTCACGTAGCAGAGCATGGCGGTGCCGTACCAGCCGATGTTGGCCGCGCCGATGGCCGAGGTGATGTGGTCGTAACCGGGAGCGACGTCGGTGGTGAGCGGGCCCAGGGTGTAGAAGGGGGCGTCCTGGCACCACTCCCGCTCCAGGGTCACGTTCTCCTTGATCTTGTCCAGGGGGACGTGGCCCGGTCCCTCGATCATCACCTGCACATCGTGGGCCCAGGCCCGCTCGGTGAGCTCCCCGAGGGTTTGCAGCTCGGCCATCTGGGCGGTGTCGTTGGCATCGGCGATCGAGCCCGGCCTGAGGCCGTCGCCCAGCGAGAAGGCCACGTCGTAGGCCGCGAAGATCTCGCACAATTCCTCGAAATGGGTGTAGAGGAAGTTCTCCTGGTGATGGGCCAGGCACCAGGCGGCCAGTATGGAGCCGCCCCGACTGACGATTCCGGTGGTGCGCTCGGCGGTCAGGGGTACGTACCGCAGGAGCACTCCGGCGTGGACGGTCATGTAGTCCACCCCCTGCTCGGCCTGCTCGACCACCGTGTCCCGGTAGATCTCCCAGGTGAGCTCCTCGGGGTGCCCGTTGGTCTTCTCCAGGGCTTGATAGATGGGCACGGTGCCGATGGGAACCGGTGAATTGCGGATGATCCACTCCCTGGTGGTGTGGATGTCGGCACCGGTGGACAGGTCCATGACGGTATCGGCCCCCCATCGGGTGGCCCAGGTCAACTTCTCCACTTCCTCGGCAATCGACGACGTCACCGCCGAGTTGCCGATGTTGGCGTTGACCTTGGTCAAGAACTTGCGCCCGATGATCATCGGCTCCGACTCGGGATGGTTGACGTTGGCCGGGATTATGGCCCGCCCCCGGGCCACCTCGTCGCGCACCAGCTCGGCGTCCAGTCGTTCCCGGGTGGCGACGAACTCCATCTCCGGGGTGATCTCGCCCCGGCGGGCATAGGCCATCTGGGTGACCGCCCCCTGCCGGGCTCGGCGAACGCGGCGGCGCTCGCCCCGGAACGGATCCGAGGCTCGGCCGGTACGCACCGCCCGACGACCATCGTCGCGCGGATCGGCCCGCCGCCCCTCGATCTCGGCGGTGTCGCCCCGCTCGGTGATCCACCCCAGCCGCAGGGGGGGCAGGCCGACGTCGGGGTTGGATCCGGGGCCGCTGGTGTCGTACAACAAGAACGGAGGCTCGGGGGCGGTGAGGTTCACCCGGGTGAACGGCACCCGAACATCGGGCCGGATACCGGTCACGTACACCTTTTCCCGGGCCGGAGCGCTGCCGTTGGTGCTCGCGGTCATCGTCATCTCCCTTCGCCGGCGTTATCCGGTGCAGGTTCGGCGGTCGGTGCCGGCGGACACCCTCTCAGCCCGACGATCCTCGAGCTCCCGCGTGGTTGTCCCGCCATCTTGTCACAGCCCGCCGCTCGGAGTTGTGTCGTTTGATGTTTGACGGGACGGGCCGCCGCCGTAACCGCATCAATCGCCGCCTTCGCCGCCCGGAGTTGTGTCGTTTGATGTTTGACGGGTGGGAGTTGACCGGAGGCGGTCCGGACCTCCCGGAGTAACCTTGGGTGTGCGCGAGACCCGGGAATGGCAGGCGCTGGTCGAGCATCAGCGAGCTCTCGCCTCGCTCCATATGCGGGATCTGTTCGCCGCCGATCCCATCCGGGGCAAGCGGTTGATCGCGCAAACCGACGATCTGCTCCTGGACTACTCCAAGAACCGTCTGACCGCGCCAACCGTGGATCTGCTGGCCGCTCTGGCCGACCGGGCCGGGTTGCGGGATCGCATCGAGGCTCTGTTCGCCGGTGAGGTTGTCAACGTCTCCGAGGGTCGGGCCGCGGGGCATGTGGTTCTGCGCCATCCCCAGCCACCCCCCGAGGTTCGCCGGGAACGGGATCGCATGGCGGCCTTCGCCCGGCGGGTTCGCCGGGAGCGGTGGCAGGCCGTGGTCAACATCGGCATCGGTGGGTCCGACCTGGGGCCGGCCATGGCCACCCACGCCCTGGAGGCCTACGCCGCCGATTCCCCCGAGGTGCGGTTCCTCTCCAACGCCGACGGGGCCCATTTCCGCTCCGTGACCCGGGACCTGGATCCGGCTCGGACCCTGTTCATCGTGTCGTCCAAGACGTTCACCACCGTCGAGACCATGACCAACGCCCGCACCGCCCGGGCCTGGCTGGGCGAGACCCAGGACCCCCACGCCATTGGGAACCGGATGGCGGCGGTCACCGCCGACCCGGCGGCCGCCGTCCGAATGGGAGTGGCCCCCGAGGCCGTCTTCGAGCTGTGGGACTGGGTCGGCGGCCGGTATTCCTGGTGCTCGGCGGTGGGACTCGGCCTCATGGTGGCCATAGGCCCCGGTGCTTTCGCCGACCTGCTCGACGGTGCCCATCGGATGGACGAGCACTTCCGGGCGACCCCCTGGTCGGACAACCTTCCGGTGCTGCTCGGACTCATCGGTGTGTGGCACCGCAACTTCTGGGGCCACGCCACCCACGCCGTTCTGCCTTACAGCCAGGAACTCCGCCGTTTTCCGGCCTACATCCAGCAGCTCGACATGGAGAGCAACGGAAAATCGGTCGATCGGGACGGAAACCCGGTGGGCGTGGACACCGGTCCGGTGGTTTGGGGCGGGCCCGGCACCAACGGTCAACATGCCTTTCACCAGTTGCTGCATCAGGGCACCACGGTGGTGCCGGTGGATTTCATCGGCTTTTGCCGGCCCAACCACGACTTGTTGGAGCATCAGGATTTGCTGATCGCCAACCTGTTGGCCCAGGCCGAGGCCCTGGCTCTCGGATCGAGCGATGCGGGCGATGCGGGCGAACCGCACCGGCGTTTTCCCGGCAACCGCCCCAGTTCGATACTGCTGGCCGACCGGCTCACCCCCCGAACTTTGGGCATGCTGATGGCCCTTTACGAGCACAAGGTGTTCACCCAGGCGGCAATATGGGACATCAACCCCTTCGATCAATGGGGAGTGGAACTGGGCAAACGTCTGGCCACCGACATCCTGGGCGAGCTGGCTGCTCCGCCCGCTCCGCTCGACGAGACCGACCCCGGTCGCGACAGTTCCACCAAGTCCCTCGTCGACCACTACCGATCCCGCCGCCCCCCACCCGGTTGACCCCTCGACCCGTATGGGGTTCCCCTGGTAGGAGGCCGGTGCGTGGCAAGGTTGATGCCTCAACCCGTATGGTTCCATCCGTACATCGGTAAGAGGCCGGTGTGCAGCAAGGTTGACCCCTCGACCCGTGTGATTCCCCTTGGGGTTTCCCCAGGGGATAGCTAGAAGCTATTGGTGGGCGATGGCGTCCAGGACGTTGAGGCGGCCGGCTCGGCGGGCGGGGAAGGATGCGGCCACCAACCCGGCCACCGCCGCCCCGGCCAGGTAGATGATCAGGGTGAGCCATGGCACTGCCAACGCGGCGATGAAGCTGCTGGGGATGACCAGTACCGCCGCCCAGGCGAACAACACGCCGATGATCGTACCCATGAGCCCTCCGAAGGTGGCCACGATGGCCCCCTCCCACCGGATCATGCGCCGGGTTTGCCGCCGGGTCATGCCCACGGCTCGCAACAGCCCCAGCTCCCGAGTTCTCTCGAACACCGACAGGGCCAGGGTGTTGGCGATGCCCATCAGCGCGATCACCAGCGAGATGGCCAGGAAAACGTTCACCAGCGTCAAGAAATTGTCGATCTGGCTCTCCTGATTGTCCAGAAACTCGGCTTGATCGCGCACCTCGAGCTGCGGATAGTCGACGATGACCGAATCGAGGGCGGCCCGGGCCTGTGGGGCGGTGTAACCGGGGGCGGTGATTGCCGAGATGAAATTGTCCTGGTTGGTGGAGAAGTAGGTATCCCAGTCGCGGTTGTCGATCACCCACGGGCTGCCCAGGATGGTGTTGTCGGAGAACAGCGCCACCACCTCGAAGCTTGCTCGCGTCCCATCCACGAACTCCAGCTCCACCTGTTCGCCCACCCCGACGCCTCTGTCCTCGGCTTCGTCCTCGTACACGACCAGGTTGCCCGGGCCCGCCCCCACCAGGGTTCCGGCCACGATGTCGGGGTCGAGATGGGTGGTGAAGACGTCCAGGTCGGTCGAGAACACCGAGTGCTCCTCGCCGTCGGGGGTGCGGGCCGCCTCCCAGAGGCTTCGATAGGTGACCACCGATTCGATCTCGGGAAGTTCGGCCATCGACTGGGCGGCCTTCGGGCTGAACGCCGCCACCTCGCTGTTACAGTTTCCGACGCAGATGAGCCAATCGGCGCTGACGGAATCGTCCAGCGTGTCGCTCAGGGTCTGCTTGAACGACTGGCCCAGCACCGTGACCATCGACACCAGGGCCAGACCGATCATCAGCGCCGAGGCCGTGCTGGCGGTGCGTCGGGGGCTGCGGGCCGAGTTCTGTCGGGACAGCCGCCCGCTGATCCCGAATAAGCGGGCGGGAAGATTGCCCAGAAAGAGCGCAACCGGGGCGGCGAAGGCGGGGCTCAGCAGGTTCATGCCCAAAAAGACCGACAGCGCCCCCATGCCCAACAGCGCCAGTGTGCTCCCGGTGGAGAGATCGGCCAGGATGGCCACCACCAGCAGTGCCACGCCGAGGATCAGCACGCCCGCTCGCCCGGCCAGCGGGTGCAGTCGGCCCCCTCCGGCGTACACCAGCACCGGGCCTATCAGTCCGGCCAGCACGATGAGCCCGGTGGATTCCGAGGCGATTCCCAGGGCCACCACGGCCACACCGGCGATCAGCAGCGCCATTCCCAACCAGAGCGACCGGCGGGTATGGGCCTCGCCCAGTCGGGCGTCGTCGGCCAGCGCGGCCATCGGCGACACCCTGCGGGCCTTGAGCGCAGGCCATATGGCCGACACGAGGGTCACGCCCACGCCTATGGCGACGGCGGAGACGATGGTTCGAGGCCCGATCACGATCGGGGAGTCGGGAAGGTCCAGGCCCAAAGCGCTGAAGACGGCTCGCAGCAGAAGGGCCAGCAGCACGCCCCCGCCCAGTCCCAAACCGGTGGACACCAACCCCACGACGACCGCCTCGCCCACCACGGTTTGGGAGATCTGTCGTCCGCTGGCCCCGAGCGCCCGCAGCAGCCCCAGCTCACGGATGCGTTGGCCGATGATGATGGTGAACGTGTTGTAGATGATGAACGCCGACACCACCAGGATGACGATGGCGAATCCCAATAGGAAGTTCTGGAAGAAGCCGATGACCTCGTTGAACTCGTCGGCCTGTTCCTCCACCAGAACCTCGTTGGTCACCACTTCGAGGTGGTTCTCCAGGACGGCATCGATGTTTTTGGTCACGACTTCCAGGGAAGCGCCCGGTTGCAGCCGGACATCGATGCTGTCGAAGCCTCCGCCGTTGTGCAATACCCGACGGGCGGTGTCGCGGTCCCAAGCGGTTATCTGGGCCCCTACCGTGGCGTCGTCGCGGTTGCCGAACCGGAAGTGCCCCACCAGGGTGAAGGTCTCGGTGCCCGAGGGGGTGGCGACGCGGTACTGCTCCCCGATGACGAAGTTGTTCTCCCGGGCGGTGTCGGCGTCCATGGCGAACTCGTCGGGGCCGCGGGGCGGACGGCTTATGCCGTCGTCCCACACCGAAACCTGACTGAGGGTTTGGTCGACCGGCCAGCTCACCCCCATTTGTGGTGGGCCCACACTCTCCAGCGGGTCCCCGTCGGCATCGATGGGAACCACGTTTAACTCGAACACCCCTCCTTCGGCCGCGGCCACCCCCTCGATTGATTGCACCACCTCCTCCAGTGCGGGATCCACCAGGGGTGCATTCAGGCCGCGTTCACCGAAATCCACCCGGGAACGAACCGACAGGTCGATTCCCTCGAAGATGTCCTGGGAGAGATCGTCGAACGTCGATCGCAGTCCGTCGGTGGTGATGAAAACGCCGACGGTGAAGGACACGCCGATGACCACGGACAAAGTCGTGAGAACGAACCGGATTCGGGCCCCGGCGATGCTCTTCATGGCGTAGCGGAGGAGGGTCATGTCGGGAGGATCTTGGAAATCATGGTGATGGAGGGATCATGGCGGTGGCGGGTGGGGATCGAAATCATGGTGACGCGGGGATCATGGCGGTGGAGGGCGAAGCAGGCCGATTCATGGGCCCGGCGATCAGTCGCCCAGGTCTTTCATGTAGTCCAGCACCCGGTCGGCGCTGGGGGACTCCAACTCCCCGTGGATGGTGCCGTCCACCAGAAACACCGCCCGGTCGGCGTGGGAGGCGGCCATGGGATCGTGGGTGACCATCACGATGGTCTGGCCCATGTCGTCCACCGCCTGGCGCATGAACGCCAGGATCTCGCTGCCGGTGCGGGAATCCAGGTTTCCGGTGGGTTCGTCGGCGAAGATGATCTGGGGTTGGGCGGCCAGTGCTCGGGACACCGCCACCCTCTGCTGCTGGCCCCCCGACAGTTCGTTCGGGCGATGCGACAGACGGTCGCCCAGACCGACCGCCGACACCACTTTGTCGAACCAGTCCTGATCGGGCCGGCGGCCGGCCAGGTTCATCGGCAGGGTGATGTTCTCCCGGGCCGAAAGAGTGGGCACGAGGTTGAACGCCTGGAACACGAACCCCACCCGGTCGCGGCGCAGCAAGGTCAGTGCCTTGTCGTTCAGCGTGCTCAGGTCGGTGTCGCCGATGAACACCTGGCCCTCGGTCAGCGAATCCAGGGCGGCCATGCAGTGCATCAGGGTGGATTTGCCCGAGCCCGACGGTCCCATGATGGCGGTGAACCGCCCATGCTCGAAACCGATGTCGATGCCGTCCAGGGCGCGCACCTCGGTGTCGCCGCGACCGTAGATCTTCGTGGCGGCCACCGCTCGAGCGGCCGGTTTCGTTCCGTTGTTCAAGGGTTCTCCGCAGTTGTGTTGTTCCGGGTTCGGTGGTGAATGCCGCCGGCGCGCCTATGCCGCGGGCCGTGCGACAAGCCACCGAGGGTGACTAGCGCCTCAGGATAACGTCAGGGTTGGGCAACCACACGCAGGTACGGCTTTTGCTCGTCCCACCCGTCGGGAAACAGCTCGGCGGCCTCCTCGTCGGACAGCGCGGGGACGATGATCACGTCGTCGCCCTGCTGCCAGTTCACCGGAGTGGCCACCTTCTTGGTGGCGGTGAGCTGCAAGGAGTCGATCACCCGCAGCACCTCGTCGAAGTTCCGCCCGGTGCTGGCCGGGTAGGTGATGGTCAGCTTCACCGTGTTGTCGGGGCCGATCACGAACACCGAGCGCACGGTCAGGGTGTCGCTGGCGTTGGGGTGGATCATGTCGTACAAATCGGCCACGGTACGGTCGGGGTCGCCGATCATGGGGAAGTTCGGGCGGATGCCCTGGGTGTCCTCGATGTCCTGGGACCAGGCGATGTGGTCCTCCACCGAGTCGCAGGACAGTCCGATGACCTTGACGTTGCGGCGGGCGAACTCGTCGGCCAGCTTGGCCGTATAGCCCAACTCGGTGGTGCATACCGGGGTGAAGTCCTTGGGGTGGGAGAAAAGAACCGCCCAGGAGTCCCCCTTCCACTCGTGGAAGGAGATGGCCCCCTCCGAGGTGTCGGCAGTGAAATCGGGGGCGGTGTCACCGAGTCGAATGGCCATTTCGGGCTCCCTTGCACAACTACGGACGGATGGTGGCAGTCTTACCCGGAGAGCAAGGTTTGGCAAAACCCTTTATGGCAACTCCCTTTATTCCGTGCCTTTCGTTCTTTTGCGGTGGAAGAGGTGGTGGAGGCGGCCGCCATCCAGGTCGTCGGTGGTGTCCTCGGGGGAACCGACGGCTGCTTGCAGAACTTCCTCGGGTTGATCGTCCAGGTCGAGGATCGGTGTCGGATCCTCTCCGGCCACCAGCGGGGCTTCGCGACGGTACCCCTCATCGGCCGGGTTCTCGATTTCGACCAGGGCGGCTTCCAGGGCGGAGCGGATCTCCTCCAGCTCGAATTCGGTGGTGGTCAGCACCGCCCGCAGGCTGCCCTTCGGATCGTTGGAGAACTGTCGCAGCCGCTCGATCCACTCGTCCCGGTACTGCACATAGACGAGGTGCTGGCGGCGGGCGGTCTCGTAGTCGCTCCTGAGCATGGCGAAGACGGTGGCCTCTCCGGCCACGTGCATGGCGCTCAGCTCGGCCCGCATCACTGGCGAGGGGTGGTCGGCGATGGCCTCTCGCATCCTCGGGGCCAGTTCCTCGTGCCCGGCCATGAGTTCGTCGCGGTTCTCCAGGTCGATCTGGAGCCCCGAGGCGTTGATGTTGCCCAGCACCTTTTGGTGATTGTCTATCCAGGCCGACACGGTCAGCTCGTGGAGCCGGTGCCATCCCGCCAGATTCTCGTGGTCGGCCCGGTTGGTGTCAGCCCCCGAAGGGGCACCAATCCCCGAAGAGGCGCCAACCCCCGAAGAGGCGCCAACCCCCGAAGAGGCGCCAACCCCCGAAGAGGCGCCAACCCCCGAAGAAGCACCAGCCCCCGAAGAAGCACCAGCCCCCGAAGGGGTTGCTCCCACCGGATCCTCGACCGGCTCGAACTCCGGCTTGTCGCCGTCCGAGGGGTGGCAGCCATTGGGGTCGCCCTCGGGAGTCGAGGACTCGACCCGGCCGTTCGACCGGTCGGATCCGTTGCTCCGGTACTCGGGTTTCGCCTCGGGAATCGGGCCGGGGAAAATATCCCACGGTGCTCGTTTCTTGCGGGTGGCGAAGGCGACCGCTCCGGCAAGCAGGCCGCAACCCAGGATAATCAGTGCGGGAATCGCCAGCCCGGCGTTCACGACTCGCCGGCCGTGCTGGTGGCCAGCACCCGGACGTGGGCGGTCGGAGCCGGGGTGGTGGCCGTGCGTTGGTGGCATGCCCAGCAGGTGTCGCGCTCCGTGCCCCACCAGGTGACGTCGCACCGATGACACCACATGGTGGTCTTTCGCCGGGAGAGCAGGGTCCGACCCAGAACGGCCATGTTGCTCACACTAGAAGCGCAGCCGGCCGTAATCGTGGATATTCCCAATGCGGGTGTTCTCTTCAGGAATGGAGGCTCGATGCCGCGCAATATTTTGCGCCGTCGTGGATATTCCCAATGCGGGTGTTCTCTTCAGGAATGGAGGCTCGATGCCGCGCAATATTTTGCGCCGTCGTGGATATTCCCAATGCGGGTGTTCTCTTCAGGAATGGAGGCTCGATGCCGCGCAATATTTTGCGCCGTCGTGGATATTCCCAATGCGGGTGTTCTCTTCAGGAATGGACGCCCGGAGTGCGGTGCCGCCGGGTGGTGCCGCCGTGCGGGGTTGTCGGATCAGAAGCCAGGACCCTATGGGTCGGGATCCTCCTCGTCGGCGGGTATGGTGAGCCCTTGGCCCGGGTGGATCAGGTCGGCCGCGGTGATGTTGTTGGCCGCCAGTATTTCGTTCAACGTCTTGTCGTACATGTTGGCGATCGCCAGCAGGGTCTCGCCCTGGTCGACGATGTGGATCCGATCGCCCGGCCGGACGGTGCCGTCGCGGTTCAGCACCACCGGCACGTCCTGGGGGATCTCGATTTGCTGGCCGATGCTCAAAAGGTTGGGGTTCTCGAAATTGTTCACCGAGATGATCGAGGCCAGGGTGGTGCCGAATTCGGTGGCGATGCTGCCCAGCGTGTCGCCATCCCTCACCACGTAGACGAACGCCTCCGGGGTGGAGGTGGGCGTGGGGGTCGGAGGCGGGGTGGGTGGGGCCACCTCGACGGTGGGGTTGGCCAAATCGTCGGAGTCCAAGCCCAGGGGACGATCCTCGGAGGAAGTTCCCCCCCCGCCACAGGCTGCCCCCAGAACTGCTAGCAACAGCAGCATCGCCACCATTGATGACCGGCGCATCGCGATACCTCCTCAGGAGCCAGTACCACTCCACCTTACGTGTTGCACCCTGGAACGTGAAAAAGTGCCTCGTCACCGGCGGGGTGATCCCGGCGGGGGTGATGGGGTGATCCCGGCGGGGGTGATCCCGGCGGGGGTGATGGGGTGATCCCGGCGGGGGCGATCCTGCCAACATGGGGGGATGTCCACTGTCGGCATTCTGGTCAACCCCCGTTCGGGCAGCGATGTGCGTCGCCTGCTCACCAGCGCGGGCTCGTCCACCATCGAGGACAAGATCAGCATCCTGCGCCGCCTGGTCCATGGGGCGGCCGAGTCGGGGGTCGAGCATCTGGTGCTGACCAGGGATCCTTTCTCCATCACCCGGCGAGCCATCGAGAACCTCCGGGTTCCCATGAAGTTGGAAGTTCTCGATCTGCCCCTGCATCACACCGAACGTGACTCCGTCGACGCGGCCCGGGCAATGCGGGACGCGGGGTGTGGGGTGCTGGTCAGCCTGGGGGGCGACGGCACCAACCGGGCGCTGGCCCAGGGTTGGCCCGATGCGCCGCTGATCCCCCTGTCCACCGGTACCAACAACGCCTTTCCCGTTCACGTCGAGCCCACCACGGCCGGGGTGGCGGCCGGGTTGATCGCCACCGGGGTGGTGGGTCTTCGCGACCACTCCACCCGGGCCAAGGTGGTGGCCGTGGAGATCGGCGGCGACGAGGCGGAGCGCGATACCGACATGGCACTGATCGATGCGGTGGCGGTGGACGACCCCTACGCCGGTTCCCTGGAGCTGTTCGATCCCGAGACCATGATCATCGGCGTCCTCACCCAGGCCGATCCGGTCGTTACCGGCTTCAGTGGCCTGGCCGGGGTAGTGCTGCCCTGTGCCCCCGACGAGGAGCGCGGGGTGGTGCTGGAGTTCACGTCCCCCGACCGTAACCCGCCCCGGCTGGTCCGGGCCCCGCTGGCTCCGGGGTGGTTCGCCTCCGTCGGGTTGACTCGTGGCCGGTTCCTGGAACTCGACACCCCGGTAGAGGTGTCCGGGCCGTGCTTGCTGGCCTTCGACGGGGAGCGCAGTCGCCGCCTGCCGGCCGGTGAGACGGCCTCGTTGCGGGTGGTTCGCCGCGGCCCCCGGGTCATCGATGTGGGCGCGGTGCTGCATTCCGGCGTTCGGGCGGGCGCGTTCGAGCAGCGCGTGGGAGACTCGGGCTCATGAGTGCCGACATCATCGGCGCGGACATCATTGTTCGGGGAGGAATCAGATCATGAGTGCAGACGTCGTCATCCGCGGAGGAGTGGTGGTGGACGGCTCCGGCCGCCCGGGAACGGAGGCCGACGTAGCCATAACCGGGGATCGCATCAGCGGGATCGGTACGGGGCTGTCGGGCCGGGTGGAACTCGACGCCGGCGGTCAGGTGGTGGCTCCGGGATTCATCGACATCCACACCCACTACGATGCCCAGGTCTTCTGGGATCCGGTGCTCTCCCCCTCGTGTTATCACGGGGTCACCTCGGTGATCGCCGGCAACTGCGGTTTTTCCATCGCCCCCACCCGCCCGGAGCATCGGGAGCTCATCGCCCGCACCTTGGAGAACGTCGAGGACATGAACGTCGACAGTCTGGCCGAGGGCATCCCCTGGGACTTCGAGACGTTCCCCGAGTACCTGGACTCCATCTCCCGACGGGGGACGTCGCTCAACTTCGGGGCTTATCTCGGCCACACCGCCCTGCGCCTGTTCTCCATCGGTGACGAGGCCTACGAGAGGGCCGCCACCGAGGACGAGGTGGCTCGCATGGTGCAGGTGGTGGCCGAGGCCATCGACGCGGGAGCGGCCGGGTTGGCCACCAGCTTTGCCGTGACCCACCGGGGGGCCGACGGGCTGCCCGTTCCCAGCCGGTTCTCCACCCGGGACGAGTTCGAGGCACTCATCGGCGTGCTCGGCCAAAAGCGCCGGGGCGTGGTATCGGTGGCCCCGGGCGATCCGGTGGGCATCGACGACCTCTACGGGTTGCAGCCCCGGGTGGGCGTGCCGTTCACCTACGGCGCGCTGCTGACCTTTCCCAACGGCCATCATGTGCAGAGCGCGGCCCGCAACCGGGACGCCTGGGCCGAGGGGACCCAGGTGTGGCCCCAGGTCACCCCCCGTCCTCTCACCTTCCAGATGATGATGACCGATCCGTTCACCCTCAACGTCAACCCCGAGTTCGCCGCGCTGATGAGCCAGGACCACGATGCCCGGCTCAAGGCCTACGACGACCGGGACTGGCGCAACCGGACGGTCGAGGCCTTCGAGCACCAGCGAGCCATGAAACCCCGATGGGAGACGTTCCGCATCGCCGAGACGTCCTCGCGGCCCGAGCTGATCGGGCGGGAACTCACCGAGGTGGCGGCCGAGCAGGGAGTGCGCCCCCTCGACGTGCTGCTCGACACCGCGGTGGCCGACAACCTCACCACTCGGATCAGTTGCGTCATCGCCAACGACGATCCCGAGGGCGTGGCCATGCTGTTGCAGCAGGACGGCTGCACGTTGGGGCTGTCCGACGCCGGAGCCCATGTGGGTCAGCTCTGCGACGCCCCTCAGGCCACCGATTTTTTGGGCAACTGGGTGCGCGATCGGGAACTCATGCCCATGGAGAAGGCGGTCAGGAAGCTCTCGGCGGTGCAGGCCGACCTGTTCAACCTGGTGGACCGGGGCTATCTCCGGGAGGGAGCGTACGCCGACGTGGTGGTGTTCGACCCCGACACCGTGGCCCCGGGCCCGCTGCGCAGAATCCGGGATTTTCCGGCCGATGCCGAACGGTTGACCGCCGATGCCCCCACCGGCATCACCCACGTTCTGGTGAACGGCACCCCCATTCGCCGTGATGGCGAGGTGGACCGAACCGGAGTGGATATCCATCCCGGTCACGTCCTGCGCCCTGCCGCCCGCTGAGCGTTTTCTCCGTAGTCGGTGGCCGAAAGTTCGCCGGCGCGCTCGTGATGTTGCTGGCCGAGTGGCTACTGCTGCCCGTTGTCGTTGGCCGAAAGTCCGCCGGCGCGCTTTTGGTCGAGGGCCTAGGCTGTGGTGGTACGCACGAGCGACAGCGTGGTCGTTCTCACATGATGACGAGGAGATCGCCATGGGGGATAACAGGGACTGGCGTATGGACATAAGCCGTGCCGGGGCCGACCTGCACGAGCTGCTGTCCACGGGAGTACCCGCCGACGAGCCCCAGGAGTGGGTGCGGTGCCTGGAGGAGAAGCTCGGTCAGCTCAGCCGGGCGCTCACCGGTTTCCGCTCGGACTGCGCCCACGGACTGTACGACGAATGCATCGAGCTGGCTCCCCGGTTGGTGTCACAGGTGAACAAGCTCCGGGCCGAGCAGGCCCAGATTCAAACATCTGTGCAGGAGCATCTCGACCGATTGCATACCCAAAAGCCCGACCCCGGTCTGCGTCGGTCGATGACCGAGTTGGTCCAGCGGGTCGATCACCTCAGCCACTGTGCCGTCGACCTGGTCTACAGCGCCTACGACACCGACCTGGGCGGCCCCGGCTGATACTACCTCTACCGGTGAGCGATCTGTTGGCTGTCGAGGCTGTGGTGCCGCCGGTGCGGTTTTGGGGGAATCGGTAACCGGTGAGCGATCTGTTGGCTGTCGAGGCTGTGGTGCCGCCGGTGCGGTTTTGGGGGAATCGGTAACCGGTGAGCGATCTGTTGGCTGTCGAGGCCCCGGCTGGGGTCGCCGATACCGTGGGTGGAGTACGCATCACACCGGTGGATGCGGTGGGGCTGGAGCAGCGGGCCGCCTTGTTGTGCTCTCGATCGGTCAAGGCCGCGTCCAAGGCCGCGGTGCTGGACTTGACCATCCGAGTCATGGATCTGACCACGTTGGAGGGCTCTGATACCCCCGAGCGGGTCCAGGCCCTGTGTGCCCGGGCCCGCCGTCCCGATTCCATCGACGGATCGGTGCCTGCGGTGGCTGCCGTATGCGTGTACCCGGAGCTGGTGCCGCCGGCGGTGGCGGCGTTGGCCGAAAGTTCGGTGGCGGTGGCCTCCGTGGCCGGTGGATTTCCCGCCGGTTTGTCCCCCTTGCAGGCCCGTCTGGCCGAGATCGCCTGGGCAGTGGCCGCCGGAGCCGACGAGGTGGACGTCGTACTGAACCGCTCGGCGTTTCTCTCCGGGCGCTATCAGAAGGCCTACGACGAGATCTTCTCCGCCAAGCAGACCTGTGGAGATGCTCATCTGAAGGTGATTCTGGAGACCGGGGAGTTGGGGTCCTACGACCAGATCAGGCGGGCGTCCATGCTGGCCATGGCGGCCGGGGCCGACTTCATCAAGACCTCCACCGGGAAGATAGGGGTATCGGCCACCCCGGCCACCGCTCTGTGCATGGCCGAGGCCATTCGGGACATGGCCGAGCAGACGGGACGAACGGTGGGTCTGAAGCTGGCCGGGGGCGTCCGCACCGCCAAGCAGGCCTGGCAATATCTGGTGATCGTGGGCGAGACGTTGGGACCGGCGTGGCTCACCCCGGAGCGGTTCCGCTTGGGGGCGTCCAGCCTGCTCAACGATGTACTCATGCAGCGGGCCAAGCTGCACGACGGCCGTTATCAGCGGCGGGAGGATTTCAGCGTTGACTGATCACCGGTTCTGCCGCAGTTTTTTGCTGCTGCCATTGGTGACCGTTCGCGGGAGGATTTCAGCGTTGGCTGATCATCAGTACTGGCGTTCTGCCGGTGGCCGACCTCTCGGGGAAGGACTCCGTTCTTGAACGATGGTTCGATGCCGGGTCGCGAGATCACCGGGGCCGAGGGCTTCGGCCTCGACTACGCGCCCGCCCCCGAGTCGGTCGCCCCTGTGCGCCTCGCACCGCAGTACGGCTTGTTCGTGGGGGGCGAGATGATCGAGCCGGCGTCCGGGCAGTTCGCTCCCACTGTCAACCCGGCCACCGAGCAACCTCTGGCCGAGGTCGGCGTGGCCGATGCCGCCGATGTGGATCGGGCGGTGGCGGCGGCCCGCGGGGCCTGGGAGGAGGGCTGGCGCGATCTGTCCGGGGCCGAGAGGGCCAAGTACCTCTACCGGGTGGCCCGGCTGTTGCAGGAGCGGTCCCGGGAGTTCGCCGTACTGGAGACGATGGACGGGGGCAAGCCCATCCGGGAGTCCCGAGATCTGGACGTCCCCCTCGCCGCGGCCCACTTCTTTTACTACGCCGGTTGGGCCGACAAGCTCGACTACGCCTTCAGTGGTCGCCGGGGCGGGCCGTTGGGGGTGGTCGCCCAGATCATCCCTTGGAATTTCCCGCTGCTGATGGCCGCTTGGAAGCTGGCACCTGCCCTGGCCTGCGGTAACACCGCGGTGCTCAAACCGGCTCCCACCACCCCGCTGACCGCGCTGTTGCTGGCCGAGGTGCTCCGTGACGCCGAGTTTCCCCCCGGCGTGGTCAACATCGTCACCGGCGACGATGCCGCCGGGGCCGCGCTGGTCGCCCATCCCGGAGTGGACAAGATCGCCTTCACCGGATCCACCGAGGTGGGTAGGGCCATTGGTGCGGCCGCTGCCGGCACCGGCAAGCGTCTCACGCTGGAGCTGGGCGGTAAGGCCGCCAACATCGTGTTCGACGACGCCGCGCTGGATCAGGTCACCGAGGGCATAATCAACGGGATCTACTTCAACGGTGGCCAAGTGTGCAGCGCCGGATCCCGCCTGCTGGTACAGGAAACCGTGGTGGACACCGTGGTGGACAAGCTTCGACGGCGCATGGACACCCTGCGGGTGGGCGACCCGCTGGACAAGAATACCGATATCGGGGCCATCAACTCCCGGGCCCAGCTCGATCGCATCCAGGAGTTGGTGGCTTCCGGGGTGGCCGAGGGGGCCGATCGGTACACGCCCCGGTGTACGCTCCCCGAGCAGGGGTTCTTCCACCCGCCCACACTGTTCACCAACGTATCCACCAACCACCGCATTGCCCGGGAGGAAATTTTCGGGCCGGTGCTGTCGGTTCTGACCTTCCGCACCGCCGAGGAAGCCGTGACCAAGGCCAACAACACTCCCTACGGGCTGTCGGCCGGAATCTGGACCGAGAAAGGATCGCGCGCCATGTGGATGGCCGACCGCTTGCAGGCCGGCGTGGTATGGGCCAACACCTTCAACCGGTTCGATCCGGCCAGTCCCTTCGGTGGCTACCGAGAGAGCGGCTACGGCCGTGAGGGCGGTCGAGCCGGCTTGTTGCCCTATGTGGAGCTGGTGGTGTGAGCGGGCATCGGGCAGACGGTGGTGGCCAGAGTGCGAGCCGGCTTGTTGCCCTATGTGGAGCTGGTGGTGTGAGCGGGTATCGGGCATTGGGGGATCGGGCAAAGTGAGCGGGCGATTGGCGGTCAACAAGACCTACAAACAGTTCATCGGTGGGGTGTTCGGGCGCTCCGAGTCGGGCCGCTCGTATCCGGTGGTCGGACCCGAGGGACGACTTCTGGCTCACGCGGTGTTGGGATCCCGCAAGGACGTCCGGGAGGCGGTGGCCGCCGCTTGCTCGGCCCAGGGGGGCTGGGCCGGGCGTACGGCCTACAACCGAGGGCAGATCCTTTACCGGGTGGCCGAGGTTATGGAGTCCCGGCGGGCCGAGTTCTCCGCCGAGTTGCTCCGAGCCGGCGATGGCGTCTCGGAGGAGGCCGCGGACCGCGAGACATCCGTGGCCATCGACCGCTGGGTGTGGTACGCGGGCTGGGCCGATAAATTCGCCACCGTCCTGGGCGGGGTCAACCCGGTGGCCGGTCCTTACTTGAACTTGAGCGGGCCCGAGCCCACCGGGTTGGTGGGTATCGTGGCCCCCGACGAGCCGCCCCTGTTGCCGCTGGTGTCCCGGTTGGCCCCGGCGATCGTTTCGGGCAACACCGCAGTGGTGCTGGCCTCCGAGCGGTGGCCGCTGGTTGCCGTTACTCTGGCCGAAACGTTGGCGTCGAGCGACGTTCCCCCCGGGGTGGTCAACATCTGCACCGGTCGTCGCCAGGAGCTGGTCCCCCCCTTGGCCGATCATGTTGCGGTGGATGCGCTGGACGTAACCGGGTGCGATTCCGAGCTGGCCACCGATGCGGCCCACCGGGCCGCGGCCACCATCACCAGGGTGGTGAGCGCCTCGGTCGCTGAGCGCCGATGGGCCGATGAAGCCGCCCAGAGTCCCTACCTCATCGATGCCTTCTGCGAGACCAAAACCGTCTGGCACCCCAAGGGAAGATGAGCATCGGGCCTTTCGTGCTCGGTGTCGATCTCGACGGGGTGTGTGCCCAGCACACCGTGGCTTTCCGCAGGATCGTTGCTCAGGAGAAGAACGTTCCCGAGGAATCGCTGACCCTGGGCTGTGGGTGGGGTTTCGAGGAGTGGGGTTTCGAGGACGGGGATTTCGAGAAGTACCACAGGAATGCAGTAGTGGAGCACCGAATGCTGGCCGGGATGCCGATTATGCCCGGAGCCTCCCAGGCTTTGTGGCGGCTGTCGGAGGCGGGAGTGTGGATCCGCATCATCACTCACCGGCTGTACACCAACTGGGATCACGCCATAGCTGCCGGCGACACCGCCAAGTGGCTGGACAAGGTCAAGATTCCCTATCGGGACCTGTGTTTCGTGGGTGGGAAGACCGCGGTGGACGCCCATGTCTACATAGAGGACGCCCCCCACAACATCGAGGCGCTACGAGCCGAGGGGCGCACCGTCGTGGTGTTCGATCAAGTCTACAATCGCTACTTGGACCCTCCCAGGGCCAGGAGCTGGGAAGAAGCCGAAGCACTGGTCTATGAGCATCTGGCCGCCCATACCGGTACCGTTCAGCACCAGCTCCCCGGTTTCGATCCCGGTGTCTACCGCCTCGGCGACCATACTGGCTGAGACGGGGGTTCCTTACTGGCGATATCGGGCTGGGCTTCCCGTTGGAGCGGCGCTTCTCAGGCGGGCTGCTCCTCGTAGGTACTGAAGCCCTGGTTCATTTCCTTGATGATGTCGATGAACCCCTGGTGCATGGTGTCGGTGAGCCGATCCAACCTCTCGTTGGTTTCCTGCCGGTGGGCGGCGAGCTGTTCGTTGGTTTCCTGCCGGTGGGCGGCGAGCTGTTCGTTGGTTTCCTGCCGGTGGGCGGCGAGCTGTTCGTTGGTTTCCTGCCGGTGGGCGGCGAGCTGTTCGTTGGTTTCCTGCCGGTGGGCCGTGAGCTGTTCGTTGGTTTCCTGCCGGTGGGCCGTGAGCTGTTCGTTGGTGTCCCGCCGGTGGGCGGCGAGCTGCTCGTCTAGCTTGTCGAACCTGGTGTCGGTGTTGGTGGAGAGGGTGTCGATCTTGGCGGCGAGCTGTTCGTCTGCCTTGTCGAACCTGGTGTCGGTGTTGGTGGAGAGGGTGTCGATCTTGGTGGCGAGCTGTTCGTCTGCCTTGTCGAACCTGGTGTCGGTGTTGGTGGAGAGGGTGTCGATCCTGGTGGAGAGGGTGTCGGCAACCTTGTCGATCTTGGTGGACAGGGTGTGGAAGTCGGAGCGCTGGGTGCGCCACAGCGCAAAGAACATTGCGAACAGCCCGGTTCCGACAGTACCGACGACCGAACTCAAAATTGCTGTGTCCACGGGATTTCCTCTGGTGGGGGTGGATCATCGGGGGAAGGGCTGCCCCCATGATACCTGCCCGAGCACAAGAGTCAATTTTTTTCACCCCTGCCCTACTAAAAAAATCTATTTCAATGATTTTGATGTAAATAATAGCATTCAAGGACTTAGTGCTGGTCGGCGAGCCAGGAGGGTAGTTGGCGGATGTCGGCCAGTTCGATCCAGTTGGAATGGGGGGAGATGGTGCTGTGCTCCAGATCCCAGGTGATGTGGTAGGGGATGTGAACGCCCCGGCCGCCTAGGGCGACCACCGGTTCGATGTCGGAACGCACCGAGTTGCCCACCATCACGAACCGGTCGATGGCGATGCCGTGGTGGGTCAGCACTCGGGCGTAGGTGGCCTCGTCCTTCTCGGCCACGATCTCCACCGCGTCGAAACAGCCTGCCAGCCCGGAGGCCGCGATCTTGGTTTCCTGGTTCCACAGATCGCCCTTGGTGATGAGCACCAGCCGGTAGCACCGCTCCAGCTCGACGACGGTCTCGGCCACACCGTCGAGCAGTTCCACCGGATGAGAGTGCATCTCCTTGGCCCAGCCCACGATGGTGTGGATATCCCCGGCGGTGATCCGCCCCTCGGTGGCCTCGATGGCGGTCTCGATCATGGACAGCACGAACCCTTTGATGCCATAGCCGAAGATGGCCACGTTGCGCCGCTCCAGCTCGATGAGTCGCTGGTGGAAGTCCACATCGGGCAGGTAGCGGCCCACCAGGCGAGCCATCCTGTCCTCGTAGTCGGCAAAAATCGACTCGTTGTGCCACAGGGTGTCGTCCGCGTCCAGTCCTATGGTGTCGATCACGGGGCCTACCCTACGATGGCACCAAGCGCTCGCCGGCCATCGATCCCGATCTATTTCATGGAGCGAGGGGGTTCACAGAGCGAGGGGCTCACCCGGACGGGGTGGATCGGGTGCCCGCGTATCGGGCGAGGGGCCCGTGGAGCGAGGGGCTCATAGAGCGAGGGGCTCATAGAGCGAGGGGCTCATAGAGCGAGGGGCCCGTAGGCCGGCTTGATGACCTGGTTGATGATCTCCATCCGCTCGTCGAAGGGAATGAAAGCGCTTTTCATGGCGTTGATGGTGAGCCACCGGATGTCGGACCAACCGAAGCCGAACTCGTCCACCAGTTGCATCACCTCATTGGTCATGGAGGTGGCGCTCATAAGGCGGTTGTCGGTATTGACCGTCACCCGGAACCGCAAGTCGCTCAACAACCCGATGGGATGTTCGGCAATGGTCGGCACTGCTCCGGTGTGAACATTGGAAGTGGGACACAGTTCCAGCGGGATGCGCCGATCCCGCACGTAGGCAGCCATGCGCCCCAGCTTGGGGGTGCCGTCGGGAGCGAATTGGATGTCGTCGGTGATACGGACGCCGTGGCCCAGACGTTCGGTTCCGCAGTACTGCACGGCCTCCCAGATGGACGGGGGTCCGTAGGCTTCCCCGGCATGAATGGTGAAGTGGAAGTTCTCCCGTTGAATCAGGTGGAAGGCGTCCAGGTGCCGAGTGGGTGGATGGCCGGCCTCGGCACCGGCGATGTCGAAGCCCACCACTCCCCGGTCCCGGTGGCGCACGGCCAATTGGGCGATCTCCAGCGAACGGGCGGCGGTGCGCATGGCGGTGAGCAGCGTCCCGATGCGTATGTTCCGGTTGGCACAGCCCGCCTCGAAACCGGCCACCACTGCCTCCACCACTTCGTCCAGGCTCAGTCCGGCCTCGGTGTGCAGCTCGGGTGCGAATCGGACCTCGGCATAGACCACGCCATCCTCGTCCAGGTCCTCGGCGCACTCGGCCGCCACCCGCTCCAGGGCGTCGCGGGTCTGCATCACCCCCACCGTGTGGGCAAAAGTGTCCAGGTACAGGGTCAGATCCAGCCGGTTGGCCCCCCGTACCATCCAGCGGGCCAACTCGTCGGCATCGGTGGTGGGCAGGTTGCCGTAGCCGGTCTCGGTGGCCAACTCGACCACGGTATGGGGTCGCAGACCTCCGTCCAGATGGTCGTGCAGCAGTACCTTGGGGGCGGCCCGGACCGTTTCGATGGTGGGGCGTATCACCGGAACCAGCGTACGCGGTTCTCGCGGCGATCGGTTGCGATGGCGGTGGAAGTCGACAAGTGGTGGAAGTGGGTGCCTACGAGATTCGGGCCACTACCAATGGTCGGCGCGACGTCTACGAGATTCGGGCCGCTACCAATGGTCGGCGCGATGTCTACCAGATTCGGGCTGCTACCAATGGTCGGCGCGACGGGGCGGTCCTGCTCATGGTCAGGGCCGACGACAGGGCCTCGTGGGCGGCGGGCAGGCGGGCGGGATCGTCGGTGTGCAGTTCGGCTATCACCTCCCCGGCAGCCACCTCGTTCCCAAGAACGCGGTGCAACCGCACTCCGGCCACGGCCGACACGTCGTCCTCCTTGCGAACCCGGCCCGCGCCCAAACGCCACGCGGCCACCCCGACGGCCAAGGCATCGATACGGCCGATGAACCCACCGATGGGTGCCGTCCAGTGATCCACAACCGGGGCGGCGGGCAGTGGGGCATGGGGATCACCGCCTTGAGCGGCGACCATCTTCCGCCAAACATCCATGGCTCGACCCGAGCTCAGCACCTCGGCGGGATCGGCGTTCAGATCGGCCAGACCGACCATCTCCCGGGCCAGCGTCAGGGTCACCTCCACCAGGTCGGGCGGACCACCCCCGGCCAGGGTTTCGACCGCCTCGGCCACCTCGAGGGCGTTGCCCACGGTCCGACCCAACGGCTGATCCATATCGGTGAGCCGCGCCACCGTGCGCACTCCGTGGGCCCGACCCAGATCGACCATTGTTCGGGCCAGCTCCTCGCCCTCGGCCGGGTCGGGCAGGAACGCCCCCGAGCCGAACTTGACGTCCAGCACCAGTCCCGAGGTGCCCTCGGCGATCTTCTTGGACATGATGGAGGCGGCGATGAGCGGAATCGACGCCACTGTCCCGGTCACGTCCCGCAGTGCATAGAGAACCCGGTCGGCGGGGGCCAGGTCGGCGTTGGCCGCGGCAATCACCGCGCCCACCTCCCGAAGCTGGGTCAAAAACCGGTCGTGACTCAACTCGGCCCGCCAGCCGGCGATGGCCTCCATCTTGTCCAGGGTTCCCCCGGTGTGGCCCAAACCCCGCCCCGAGAGCTGAGGTACCGCGGCCCCACAAGCCGCCACCAGCGGGCACAGGACCAGCGAAACCTTGTCACCCACCCCACCGGTCGAGTGCTTGTCCACGGTGGGCCGTTCCAGGCTCGATAGATCGAGCCGCCGGCCGCTGTCGACCATGGCCGCCGTCCACGTGGCCAGCTCCCGGCCGGTCATGCCTCGCCATACAACAGCCATGAGCAGCGCGGCGGCCTGTTCCGCGGGTATGCGTCCCGCGGTTGTCCCGTTGATGAACCACCTGATCTGTTCGTCGTCCAGTTCGCCGCCGTCCCGCTTGGCGATGATGAGATCGACTGCGTTCATGTCCAGATCGTCGGGAATGGCGAGATCGTCGGGAATGGCGAGATAACCGGGAATGGCGAGATAACCGGGAATGGCGAGATAACCGGGAATGGCGAGATTGTCGGGGATGGCGAGATAACCGGGGGCCTCATGGCAGATTCTCTGGGCCGAAGGCACCGGGCAGCAGATCGCCCACGGTGTCGGTCTCGTTGATGCGACATTCCGCGCCCCCTGCCTCGTAGAGGACTTGGCGGCAGCGTCCGCATGGGGTGAGTGGGTTGCCGTCGCCGTCGGTCACCGCCACGGCCACCAACCACCCGCCGCCGGTGCGGTGCAGGTCGCCGACCAGGCTGCACTCGGCGCACAGACCGAGTCCGTAGGAGGCGTTCTCCACGTTGCATCCGGTCACCATCCGGCCGTCGTCGGTCAGCCCCGCCGCTCCCACCCGTAGGTTCGAGTACGGGGCGTATGCCCGTGACGAGGCTTGCCGGGCCGCGGTCCACAACTCGTTCCATGGGATCGGCTGTTCTGCGCTCATCGAGTTCCTTGTCTCCTGTCCACCCGGATTCTCCTAGCTGCTTCGGCGGTACGGTTGACCGGAGGCCGCCGGGGGGATGGACCGGCCCACTGCGCCGGCCACCACTACCAGCGTGACCACGAACGGCAGGGACTGAAGGAACTCGCTGGGAATCTCGAAACCGCTGATCTCCACCCCGAGGAACTGGAGTCGGGTTCCCAGGGCCCGGGAGAAGCCGAACAAAAGTGCTCCACCGAAGGCTCCCCACGGTGTCCACTTGCCGAAGATCAAGGCGGCCAGCGCGATGAATCCGGCGGCGTTGGTCATGTTGTCCTCGAACCGGGCCTGCGACTCCATCGAGAACCAGGCCCCGGCCAGCCCGGCGATGAGCCCCCCCAGGATCACCGACTGGTAGCGGATCCGCACCACGTTCACCCCCAGCGTCTCCGCGGCGTGGGGATTCTCCCCGCAGGACCGCACCCGAAGTCCCCATGGGGTGCGAAACATGACCACCCAGGTGCCGATCACCACCCCGTACATCATCCAGTAGATGGGCTGGCCCCGGAACAGTTGGTCGCCCACCACCGGTATGGACGACAGCAGGGGCAAACCGAACTCGGAAGTGCCCACCCCCGTGGTGACGCCGCTCCTGATGATCACCTCCGAGCGCAAAAAGCCGGTGAGCCCCAGGGCGAACAGGTTGATGACCACCCCGGAAACGATCTGGTTCACCTCGAAGCGGATGGACAGCGCGGCGTGCAGAGCGGCCACCAGACCACCGGCCACCACCGAGACGAGGATCGAGAACCACAGCCATCCGGTGGACTGGGCGTTTCCGACGGTGGCGTAGGTCATGTAACCTATGCCCGCGCCGGCCAGCATGGTGCCCTCGATGCCGATGTTGATGATGCCCGAGCGTTCGCTCCACAACCCGGTGACCGCTCCCAACGCCAGCGGGGTGGCCAGCACTAGCGATTCGTTGAACAAGTTGATTATGTTGGTGCTGGGGTTTTCGGACAGGGCCAGGCTGAGCACCAGCACCAGCGGGATCAGAGCCACGGCGCTCAGCAGCCGGGCCGGGCCGCCCCATCGCCGGACGGCGGGCGGGACGAATCCCAGTATCGCGGTGAGCACGTACAACCCGCCGATCACCATTACCAACGTCGGAGGATGGAACCCCACCCCGACCGGATCGGGAGGCGGCTCGAGGTTGAACCGCCTCCGGTCACCGCTGATGGCGGGGGCCACCCCGGCGATCAGGGCGATTCCCATGAGCCCGAACACCAGCCCGGAGATAGATCGGCGGTCCAGCCGAGCCCGCCCCGAGGTCCGTGCCGAGCCCGGGTCGTGCTCCATCATGTCGCTCCCTCGACCGACGCGGTGCCCGGGTCGTGCTCCATCATGTCGCCCCCTCGACCGACGCGGTTTCGGATGTGGCTGCGACCGAGCCTCGACCTGGTTCGCGTACCCGGAACAGGTAGCGAACAATGGCGTCGGCCGCCACGAACAGCAGTACCAGCGCCTGGATGATCCGAACCACGTCGATGGACACGTCGGCTTCCTGCTGCATATGGGGGGCCCCCGCCAGCATCGACCCCCACAGCAGGGCGGCGGCAATGATGGCCACCGGATTGGTTCGGGCCAGCAGGGCGATGGCAATACCGTCGAAACCCATCAGGTAGAACTTGCCCGGCTGGAAGAAGCCGTTGGTGCCGGAGATCTCCGAGGCGGCCGCCAGTCCGGCGAAGGCCCCCGAGGCGGCCATGGCCACCACTATCACCCGGTTCACATTGATCCCCGCGTAGTGGGAGGCATGGGGATTCAGCCCCACGGTGCCCAGCTCGAACCCGAAGGTGGTCCGATTCAGCACCAACGCCACCACCAGGCACGTTCCCACCAGCACCAGCAGACCCAAATGCAGCGTTGGTTGGCTGTCCACCAACTCGGGCAGCGCCGCGGTGTCGGAGATGGGCTCGGTGCGGGGAACGGTGCTGTCGGTATCCCTCAGCACCACCGGATCGCGGGAGTTCACCATCCAGCGAACCCCGAACAGGATCAACGAGTTGAGCATGATGGTGCTGATCACCTCGTGGGCCCCGGTGCGGGCCCGCAGCACGCCGGGAATCCCCCCCCAGATGGCCCCGCCCACCGTTCCGGCGATGAGAACCAGCGGGATGGCCACGATGCCGGGCACATCGGCCATCCACGACAGGGCTCCCACCCAGGCCGCGGTGATGCCGCCGGCCAGAAGTTGCCCCTCGGCCCCGATGTTGAACAGCCCGGCTCGGAAGGCGAAGGCCAGGGCCAGCGCCGACCCCATGAACGGCACCGATCGGGCCACCGATCCGGCAATGTTGTCGCCTCCACCCACCATGCCCCTCAACAGCGCCCAGTAGGCCTCGAAGGGGTTGACCCCGATGATGGAGATCAGCACTCCGCCGGTCACGAACGAAAGCAGAACGGCGTAGAGCGACACGTACAAGGGTTGAAGCCGCCACGCCTCGGCGAGCAGGCGGTGAATCCGATCGGTTGCCTGGCCGACACCGGCGTTGATGCCGTTCATTCGGTGATGCCGTTCATGGCTGGTGCGCGCTTCATTCGTTCACGCCGTTCATGGCTGATCCACCCCGGTGCCGGTGGCCATGAGCAGGCCGATCTCTTCCCGGGTGCTGTCGGCCGCGTGCATGGTTCCGACCACCCGGCCTCGGTAGAGCACGCCGATGCGGTCGGACAGCGACATGATCTCGTCCAACTCGGCCGACACCAGCAGCACCGCCACCCCCTTGTCGCGCAGCTCGATGATCTTGAGATGGATGAACTCGATGGAGCCCACGTCCAGTCCCCGGGTGGGTTGGGCCACCACCAGCGCCCGGATGTCGCCGGTCAGCTCCCGGGCCACGATCACCTTCTGCTGGTTACCTCCCGACAAGGCATCGACGGTGACGCCCACCCCCGGGGTACGAATGTCGAACCGTTCCACCAGATCGGTGGCCTCGGCGGTGATGGCCTCGGGGTTTCGGACTCCCAGTCGGGCGAAGGGGCGGTGGTGGTAGCGGTTCAGAACCAGGTTGTCGGCGATGGAGTACTGGGCCACCAGCCCGTGCTTGTGGCGGTTCTCGGGCACATGGGCCACGCCCAGCTCGTTGATTTTGCGGGGGCTCCAGCCGGTGGTGTCCCGCCCCAGCATCTCCACCCGGCCGCCGGTGATCGAGCGCATCCCACAAATGGCCTCCACCAACTCCCGCTGGCCGTTGCCCTGCACCCCGGCGATTCCGAAGATCTCCCCGGCTCTCACCTCCACGTCCAGGCCGGTGACCGTCTCCACCCCCCGGTCGTCCTCGACCCTCAGCCCTTGTACCTGGATCACCGGTGCCCCTGGATCGGCCTCGGCCTTGTCCACCCGGAACACCACATCCCGCCCGACCATCAGATTGGCCAGTGACTGCTGAGTGGCACCCTCGGCGGTGGTGGTGCCCACCACCCGCCCGGCTCGCAGCACGGTGATACGGTCGGCCACGGCCAGCACCTCGCGCAGCTTGTGGGTGATGAAGATGATGGACTTGCCCTGGCCGGTCAGGCTATCGACCACGGTGAAGAAATCGTCCACCTCGCCGGGGGTGAGCACCGCGGTGGGCTCGTCCAGGATCAGGATGTCGGCGTCGCGGAACAGGGCCTTGACCAGCTCCACCCGCTGCTGCTCGCCCACCGACAGGTCGCCGACGATGGCATCGGGGTCCACGGCCAGTCCGTAACGCTCGGCCAGGTCGTCGATTCGACGGCGGGCGGTGTCCAGATCGAGGAACGCCCCCCGGGTGACTTCGTTGCCCAGGATGATGTTCTCGGCCACGGTGAAAACCGGGATGAGTTGGAAGTGCTGGTGGACCATGCCGATGCCCCGGGCGATGGCGTCCCCCGATCCGGTGAAGCTCACCGCATCGCCCCGCACCCGGATGGTGCCCCGATC
The DNA here is from genome assembly GCA_965115985.1 of Acidimicrobiales bacterium. Taxonomy (GTDB): domain Bacteria; phylum Actinomycetota; class Acidimicrobiia; order Acidimicrobiales; family Bin134; genus Poriferisocius. The sequence continues at coordinate 1,463,209 of OZ220474.1, read as the reverse complement.
GGGCCGGTACAGGCCGAACACCATGTTCACCAGAGTGCTCTTGCCCGCGCCGTTCTCTCCCAGCAGGCAGTGGATCTCCCCCTGGTTCAGGCTGAAGCTCACGTCGTCGTTGGCCACCACGCCGGGGAAGGTCTTGGTGACCCCTTCCACCTCCAGTACGGAACTTGCCGTACCTGCCGTGCTCCTGCCTACCGGAACCATGCCCGGTCAATCCTACCGCGGAGTCGATCCGCCGGAAGCCAAGAATGGCGACCGCCCTCCGTTCAGAGTTTGTTCAGCCGCCGCCCCGGGGTCCTCCCCTTGTGGGGGTTCTCCCCGATTCGTTCAGCTCAGATTCTGATCGGCCGCGGCCCCTTCATCGTGGGCGGTCGATCAGTCGCAGACCGATCCTGTTCCCAGGAGCAGGCCGTCGATGCCGCAAACCCCGGTAGTGATGCTGCCGTCGGCCAGCCCGGCCCGAACTCTCTCCACGGTGGCCGCCGCCTCGGAGCTCACCGCGGCATCGTGGAACGGGGCGTAGGTGATGCCCAGGTTCTCGGCGGACAGAACGTAGGTCCCGCCGCTGAACGCGCCCTCGATGGCGGTCGCGATGTTGCGGAACACCGACAGATCCACCCGCTTGATGGCCGAGCTGGCCAGGTACTCCGAACCCGGGGCCGAGCCGCCGTTGAAGGTCGTGTAGTACTCGTCCTGGTCCACACCGATGCCCCAGGCCCCGGACTCGGCCGCGGCCTTCAAGCCGCCGGAGCCGGTGGGGCCACCCGCGCCGAAGATCACATCGGCGCCCTCGCCGATGAACTGCTGGGCGTCGGAGGCACCCTTGGCCGGATCGTTGAAGCTCTCGTTGTAAACCGACAGCACCCGGACGTCGGGGTTGATGTGCTTTGCCCCGGCCTCGTAGCCGTTGACGAACTTGACCACCGGGGGCACGTCCTCGCGGCCGGCAACCACGCCGATCACCCCTGATTCGCTGAGCGAGGCCGCCAGGGCTCCGGCGATGAATCCACCCTCGTGCTCGTTGAACAGCACCCCCACGTAGTTGGGGGGATACTCGGCCTGCCATTGGTCGATGCCGATGTAGTCGATGTCGGGGTTCTCCCCGGCTGCGGTCAAGGTGTCGGAGCCGAGCAGGAAGCCCACGGTGATGAGTACATCGGGGTTCTCATCGGCCGAGGTCTTCAGGTTGGCGTCGTAGTCGGCTTCGGACGCGGTCTCGATGACGCTGGTGTCCTCGATGCCGAAGCACTTGGTGGCCCCGATCATGCCCTCGTAGGCGAATTGATTGAAAGTACCGTCGTCCACCTTGCCGATGTCGGTGACCATGTTCACCCGGAAACCGTCGGGTGCCTGGATACCGCCCCACTTCGCACACTCCTCCTCCAGGCTGATCAGAGCTCCTGAAGGCGTCTCGGCCGGCGCGGGCGCTTCGGCCGGGGTGGATGCTTGGGTGGGTTCGGGCGTCTCGGCCGGCGCGGGCGCTTCGGTGGGTTCGGGCATCGAGTCCGAATCGTCGTCGTTGCCGCAGTTGGCCGCTATCAGGACCAACGGCAGCAGCAGGGCGAGCAGCAGGGACAACTTCTTGCGCATCATGGGACCCCTCCGTCAAACGCAAATCGGTTATAGGGCATCAGGCTAGCCCAAGTCGCCTGCCGTTTCATCGCAGTTTTCAACTTGGCCGGCGTGCGGAGTCGGCTGCGAAGGGACGGCCGGCGGGCGTCGAAGTCCACCTCGGAGGGTTTCGACCCGCATCGGAGCAGGCCGCGACCTCGACAGGGGTATTATTCGAGTAGCAATATTGCTCGTGGTAGTCGAGGAGGATCACATGGCCCCGCCCATTCGTACCGATGAGGAGATTCTGGGGCGAACCGGTGTCGACGACATCGACACCATCATGGAAATCTCCCGGACCAACAGCGATGCCACCTCGGTGATCCATGCCGTGAGGGACAACAGCGACGCCTTGTTCACCTGGGACTACGCCAAGGGGGCCCGGCCCCAGCTCGACCGTCTCTACGAGAAGGCCAAGACCTCGCAGTGGAACGCCCAGACCGATCTGGATTGGTCCATCGAGGTGGATCCGTACGAGGCGTTCTCCATCTTCTCCGAGAGCGAATTCGAGTCCAAGGCCGAACGGGACGTCGAGCTGCCCACTGCCAACTGGGGCGAGGCCGAGTGGCGGGAGTTCTCCCTGGAGTCGTTCAAGTGGCGGATGAGCCAGTTCCTCCACGGTGAGCAGGGTGCCCTGCTGTGTACCGCGAAGATCGTCGAGACCGTTCCGTGGATCGATGCCAAGTACTACGCCGCCACCCAGGTGATGGACGAGGCCCGCCACGTGGAGGTGTTCGGGAAGTACATCGACACCAAGCTGGGGGATTCCTATCCCATCAACTCCCACCTCAAGCTGCTGCTCGACGACATCATCAATGACAGCCGCTGGGACATGACCTATCTGGGTATGCAGATCATGGTCGAGGGCCTGGCCCTGGCTGCCTTCGGGTTCATGCACCAGCTCACTCCCGAGCCGCTGCTCAAGAAGCTCCTGCGATACGTGATGGCCGACGAGGCCCGCCACGTGGCCTTCGGTGTGCTCAGCCTTCAGGAGTACTACGCCGAGCTTTCCCACGCCGAGCTGCGTGAACGCCAGGAGTTCGCCTTCGAGGCCGCGGTGCGGATGCGCGACCGGTTCCTTCAGCAGGAGGTGTGGGAGCGCATGGGCGTGCCGGTTCGACCCATGGTGGAGAACTTCCTGTCGCTGCCCCCCGAGCAGAAGCCGTTCCAGAACATCCTGTTCTCCAAGATCGTGCCCAACTGCAAGAAGCTGGGCCTGTTGGACGCCGGCGACGCCTGGCTCCGTCGCCGGTTCGAGGACATCCACGTCATCCAGTTCGAGGACTGGGTGGACACCGGCGAGGAGTACGACCAGTTCCAGGTCGAACAAGCCGTCGAACAAGCCGCGGTAGGGGCCAACCCCCAGCCCTAGCTGGTTCAGCCCTGGCTGGTTGTGGTTCGGGTTCGGGTTAGGGCGGCGCAGGCGTCGTTGGCGACTGGTTCAGCCCTGGCTGGTTGTGGTTCGGGTTCGGGTTAGGGCGGCGCAGGCGTCGTTGGCGACTGGTTCAGCCCTGGCTGGTTGTGGTTCGGGTTCGGGTTAGGGCGGCGCAGGTGTCGTTGGCGAGGTCGGCGGGGTTGTCGCCGTGGTTGGCGTTGGCGAGGCGGCGGCATTCCTCGGCGAGTTCGCGGTCGAATTGTTGGGGGTGGGTGGCGGCGAGGGTGTCGCCGGCTTTTTGGCGGGCTATGGCTTCGCGACGGGAGTAGGGCAAAGAGCAGGTGTCGGCGACGCCGTCGCCGTCGGAGTCCAATGGGTAGGTGGTGGGTCCGCCGAGGGATTGGTTGGCGCAGTAGGAGGGGCCGGTGATGGTTCCCGAGTAGTAGGGCCCGCCGTCGTCGACGGGCGGGTATCCGGGTGCGGCCAGGGCGTCGCCGCCGCAGGGTTCGTCGCCGTCAAGTTCATTGTCGGGTTCGTCACCATCGAGGCCGTTGTCGTCGGGTTCGTCGTCGAGGGTGGCGCAGGCGGCGTTGACCAGTTTCCGGTATTGGTCGGGGTGGCGGTTGGCGAGGTTGGTGATCGCGTTCTGGCGGGCTATGGCTTCGCGGCGGGTGTAGGGCAGCGAGCAGGTGTCGGCGGTGCCGTCGCCGTCGGAGTCGAGGGCGAACAGGCGGGCACCGCCCAGGGAGAACTCGGCGCAGAACCTCGGCCCGGTCACGGTCCCGGAGTAGTAGTCGTCGCCGACCGTCGACGCCTCGGTGGGGACCACCGGATCGGAGACGGTTACCGCGCCGTTTCCGACCGTGTTTTGGGCTCTTACGGCGAAGGTGTAGGCGACGGTGCCGGTGCCGCTGTTCAGACCGGTCAAAGCGGTGCCCGAAGCGTCGGCGGCCATGGTGGTCCACTCCCCCCAGTCGCCGACGCCGATGCGGGTGCGGTGCTGCCAGGCGGTGATCGCCGAACCCCCGTCACCGGTTGAGGCCCACGACAGGGTGATCTGCCCGTCGCCGGCGGTCACGGTGAGTTCCGGGGCGGACGGCACCTTGGCGGGGGTGGCCGACTCGGTGGCGACCGCGCCGGTGCCGGCGGTGTTGGTGGCCCGAACCTCGAAGGTGTAAGCGACCCCGTTTTCCAGGTTCGGCACCGGCACACCGGTGGCGTCGGCGGCCATCGTCACCCATTCGCCGCCCGTGGTGCGCACTTGCCAGGCGGTGATCGGCGAGCCCCCGTCGCCGGTCGGGGTCCATGCCAGGGTCACCATCGAATCGGCGGCCGTCGCGGCCAGTTCCGGGGCGGGTGGTGTTCCTGCCGGGGTGGTGTCGGCGGTGCCGGTCGCGCCGGGTCCGACGTCGTTGACGGCTCGTACCTCGAAGGTGTGGGCAACCCCGTTTTCCAGGTTGGGTACCGGTATGGTGGTCGTGGTCGGGTCGGCCACGTTCATCCATTGGCCGCTGGTGGTGCGGTGTTGCCAGGCGGTGATCGGCGAGCCCCCGTCGCCGGTGGACGCCCATACCAGGGTCACCATTTCGTCGGCGGCCGTGGCGGTCACCGTCGGCGCCGCCGGCACCGTGGCCGGGGTGGCGGACGCGCTTTCGGCGGGGCCTTCGCCGATGGTGTTGGTGGCTCGCACCTCGAAGGTGTAGGCGACGCCGTTGGTCAGGTTCTCGACGACGTGACCGGTGGTGGTGGCGCCGCTGTCGGCGATGGTGGTCCATGTTCCGAACTCGGTGTCGTCGGTTCTGGTTCGGTATTGCCAACCGGTGGTTTCCGACGCCCAGGTCGCCTCGCCGGGCGCGCCCGGGGTGCCGGGGGTCCACGACAGGGTTACCTGGGTGTCGCCGCGGGTGGCGCCCAGCGATTCGGGGGCGGGCGGCACCGCCGAGGGCGTCACGGGGTTGGACGTGAACGCGTTTCCTTTGATCTGCGGGTTGGCGGTGGTGGCGCGAACCTCGAACCGGTAGGCGATCCCGTTGGACAGGTCGCCCACGGTGTGGGTCGCGGTGGTGACGGTGCTGTCGGCGATGTTGGTCCATGAGCCCCAGCCGCCGTCGCCTCGGCGTTGGCGGTACTCCCAGCCGACGATGGTGCTGCCCGCCGAACCAGCAGCGGTCCACGACAGCATTGCTCGGGCGTCGCCCGCGGTGGCGACCAGGGTGCCCGGAGGAGGCGGGCCGATGGGGGTCACCGCCGAGGTCTCGGTGTGCGGGCCCGGCCCGTAAGCGTTACGGGCCCGGACTTGGAACGTGTAGGTGCGCCCGTTCACCAGGTTGCGCACCACCGCCCCGGTTTCCGCGGATGGTCTGGTGGCGGCATCCGCTGTGGCGGCGACGGTGGTGCCCAGGGTCTCCCACGCGTCATAAACCCCGCCGGTGGTCTTTTTGCGCACCTCGTAGGCCACCACCCGGTTCAAACCCAGCCCGGGTTGGGCGGGTTTGGCGACCCTGATCGTCGCTTCGCCGTCGCCGGCTTCCACCAACGCCCGCACCGGAGCACCAGGTGGGCGGCCCGGAGTCACCGGTAGTGCTTCGGCGGCGGCACCGGCACCGATGGCGTTGGTTGCTCGAACTCGGAACGTGTAGGAGGTGCCGTTGACCAACACGGTGTCGGCGGCGACACCGGCGACGGCGAATTTCGTGATCGTCGCCGTGGTGGTGGCGGCGTGGCCACCATCTATTTTTTGCCAGTCGCCCTCGGCGTCGCAGGCCGTGGTGGTCTCGCAGTACTCCCAACCGGTGATCGCCGGGCCGCCGTCGCCCGCGGAGATCCACGACAACTCCACGCTGCGGTCGCCGCCTTTTGCGGTCAGGTTCAGCGGGGCGGGCGGGGCCACCCCCGGCGTCGCCGGGCGGCGGGACTCGATGATCTGCCCGTACCACGGGTTCTCGTCGTCGGCGCGGTTGGTCGCTCTGACCCTGAACCCATAAGCGACGCCGTTGTCCAAGCCGTCGACCACGTAACCATCGGATGAGCCGCCGGCGAATTGTTCGCCGACGCCGATCTGGGTCCACGGCTGCCACGCTGCGTCGCCGACTCGGTGGGAGTACTCCCACACCGTGTCGGCGTAGGTGCCCTCGTCGTCGGTGGTCGCCGCGACCAGCGCGCCCCCGGCCGACGGCTTGTACTGAAGCTTCAACGTGGCCCGGCTGGTGCCGGGTTCCACGCTCAGATAGGGGGGCTCGTTGGAACTATCGGGGTTGGCGGCGCCGGGCAGCGGTGGAGCTCCCCAGACGAACCTCAACTCGCCGGGGGTTCCCGCGCCCAACCGGTTCACGTGGCGGTATCTGATGGTGTACTCGACGCCGAGTTTTTTGGTTACGTCGTGGAAGGGTTTCCAACCGACGGGATTGTCGTCGCCGTCGAAGCGATGCCAGATGCTCCACGGCCCGTCGCCGGTTCTGAACGAGTACTCGTCCCTCAAGCGATCCGGACTGTCGTCGGCGTTGTCGAGCCTGTCGCGGTAAACGTGAAAAACCGCCTCCGCCGCCGTCGTTTTGGGGTCGGCGGAGTACCCGGCGTGGATGAAACCATCGGGTGAGCGCGGGACGTGGGCCTCGATGCGGGCATGGGCCACCGCGGAGGGCAAACCCCCGGTGTTGACGTCGTCGGCGGAGCGGTGGAAGGCGTTCAACGCTCTGACCACGACGTAGAAGTCCCGGTTGTCCTCGAAGTAAGCGACGCCATCGGGCAACCCGTCGGCGTTCGGGGGGCGGGGTATCGTCACCGAAGCCGTCGCCGCGCACTCCGGTGTCGTTGTCGCGTCGCAGATCGTTTTCCAGTCGGTGGACCCGGCCAGGTCGGTGGTGGTTTTCGCCAGTTTGTACTGCCATTTCGTCACCGGGGAGCCGCCGTCGCCGCCGGCCGCCCACGTGATCGTGATGCGACCCTCACCGGATTCCGCGTCGTAGGCCGGGGTCAATACCACGTTGGTGGGAGCGGCGGGTCTTTGGCCGGGGTAATAATCCTTCGTTGTCTGCGCATAGGCGCCGCCGCCGGTGGCGTTGGTCGCCCGCACCCGGAACCCGTAAGCGGTGCCCGCGGTCAAGCCCGACACCATATAGGTTTGTTCGTCGACGGCGACCACGCTCGCGCCGGTGGTGCCGTCGCTGGTGGCGGTCACCGGGATCGCCTTCCACTCGCCCCACTGGCCGCCGGCGGCTTTTTGGGAGTATTCGTATCCAACGATGGGGGAGCCGCCGTCGTTCAGTTCCCCGCTCGTGTCGAGGGGGGGAGTCCAGCTCAGCGTCACCGAGTCCTTGCCCGGCGTGCCCGCCAAAGCGGTGGGCGCGCCGGGAACGTCGCCGGGGTTCACATCCGCGCTGGTGGCCGGGGTGCCCGCACCGTTTTTGTTGGTCGCTCTCACCTGGAAACGGTAAACCCACTCGTTCGCCAAACCCACCACCACATAACCCCGAGTAGCCGCGCTGCTGGCGGGAACCGCCGTCCACCGATCACCATCGACAAAAGCCGGAATGGTGGAACCCTCGGCCGCGCCCTTGTAGCGGTATTGCCAGCCGACGATGGGCGAGCCGCCGTCGCCGCCGGGTTGCCACGACAGCTCCACCGACCCGCTCGAGGGCGTCGCTTCCAATCCTCGGGCGCGACCGGGCACGCCCGAGGCCACCACCCCGGTCGCTTGCGAGTGGGGGCCCGCACCGTTCGCGTTGACCGCTCGCACCCGGAACCCGTAAACCGTGCCGTTGCTCAAACCGGTGACGGTGTGGGAGTCGTAGGCGTTGTAGGCGCCGCTGGTGAAATCCAAGAACCCCGAAGCTGCCACCATGATCGTCCACCCCGACCAGTCCCCCCCACCAGTTTTGCGGGACGACTCGTAACGCAACACCGGCGAAAAACCATTCGCCTCGACCGCCGCGTCCCTGCCGTCGGCCACCTTCGACCACGACAACGTGACCTGCGCATCCCCCGCCACCGCCTCGAAACCCGCGGGAGCCGCCGGAACCGAACTCACCCGACCCGCACCGGTGAACCCCAGCGCCGCCCCCGCCACGCCGTCGGCGTCCACCGCCCGCACCTCGAACCCGTAGCGTTTGCCCACCGTCAAACCCGTCACCGTGTGGGTCGTGGTACGACCGTCGCTGCCGGGAACCGGCAACCAACTAGACACCGTCGCGTCCTTGTCGCCGACCACCCAGAACGAGTACTCGTAGCGCACCACCGGAACACCACCGGAACCCGAAGCGGGACCCCACCGCAACGTCACCGAACCATCACCAACGACCACCGCAGGCACCACCGAAACAGGAGCACCCGGCCCACCACCAACCACCACAGTCGCAGTCGCAGTAGGCGTAGGCGTAGGCGTAGGCGTGGGGGTGGCAGTCGCAGTCGCAGTCGCAGTGGCAGTGGGAGTGGCAGTGGGCGTGGCAGTGGGAGTGGCAGTGGGAGTGGCAGTGGGCGTGGCAGTGGGAGTGGCAGTGGGAGTGGCAGTGGGAGTGGCAGTGGGAGTGGCAGTAGTCGTGAAATCGGTCCGCACCTCGACGCCGGCAGTGGTCGTGCAGGCAGTGTTGACCCCGACGACACCCACCTTGTAACCCCTGGAAGCGACCAGATTGGAGAAAGTATGGGTCTTGGCAGTTACAGGGACATCGTCACCGAATTTAACACCCGCAGAAGTGTAAATGCGAAGTATATAACTCACCGTCGCACAAGAACCAGCCGGTCCGGCCTGCCAAGTAACAACAGCATCCCAAGTATCATTACCAGAATTATGAGCAGGAGCCACCACAACATTAGTCACCGGACTCGGCCTCGTCTGAGCAGGCGTAGCAGTCGCAGTAGGCGTAGGAGTAGGCGTAGGAGCAGCACTAGTAGTGAACACGCTGGAGTACTGTACAGGGCCTCGAGTTGGGGAACACGAAGCGGCAGGACCCCTAGAGCGGATACCAACCCGGTACGAGGTGGAAGCATCCAAACGGTTATAAGAATAGGACTTTAGGGCACGACGAGTTATATTACGCTGACTTCCAGCCACCTGATTAGTTGAAGAACCCGTATACACAGCAACGATATACCTCGTCGGTATACAACCACTCGCCGCCAAATCCCAAGTCGCAGTAACAGAATTATGAGTAAAAGTAACCTGAATATTAGTAGGATTCTTCGGAGCAACCAGCGCAGGAGTAGCAGTAGGAGTCGGCGTGGCCGTAGGGGTCGCAGTAGTGGTGAACACACTGGTAAACACCTCATCACCTTCACTTGGGCTACAGGTAGTGTTGTATGGGGTGATACCGATCTTATAAGAGGTGGAGGCACTCAGACCGGTGAAAGTATGGTTTCCAAGAAGCTTTTCGATGCTACCACCTACTTTAGTATTCGAAGAAGTGTAGAGCTGAAACTTGTGGCCCTGCGCTTGGCACGAACCACTTGTTCCAAACAGCACGACGATCTCGGCAGAATTATGAGTAACTTCGCCCATAAGAAGGGTTGGAGCATTCGGGGGCCCTGTAGCCTGAGCGGCCGCTTTTCCGGGAGCCAGGCCGACGTCCGCGACCGCCAAGCCCGCGGCCACCAAACCGGCTACGACCAGCAACCCCCAACCGGAGAACCTGCGCCTACCCACACCAAACCCCTGGGGGGGGGGGGGGGGGCGAAGCGATCATCCCGGCCCCGGACCGCGGACCACTACCATGCATCATCGAACACCTCTCAAGCACACGACCCGCCTACGGATCGGAAGCAACACAACCAACATCAAACTCCGAACAATAACCTATCCCCCGACCCGGAACAACCATTTCCACCCCCTCCCCAACCCGAAACAACCATTCCCGCAGGTGGGGTCAGCGGTGGCGGTGGATCTCCTCCTCCCAGCGTCCCGGCCAATTCCTCAGGGGGTGGGTTCGCTCACCAGGGGTTGCATTTGCTTCCGGTTCCGGGCCGATGGATGCGGTGGCGATTGCGAGCCACCAACCGGTAGACCAGGCGGGCGAGCGGGCTGATCGGTCCCAGGGCCAACAGTCTGCCCAGCGCGGGCCATGGCCCGTTCATGGCCCGCAATGCGCCGGCGATGCCGAGGTGCTCGTCCCTGCGGGTACCGTCGGGATCGATCCACCACGCCGATCGGGCCACGTCCTCGGCGGTGAGGCCGAGAGCCTCCAGGTCGGCCTGCTGTGCGGGGACGACCCGATTCCCGTCGTTCAGTCGACGCTCCACCCAGCGAGCGGTTGTGGTGCAGAACCCGCAGTCGCCGTCGTAGACCAACGTGCCCCCGGTGCCGTTCGAGCCTCGGTGGGCCGGGGGTTCATGAGCCGGGCGTTCGGCCGTTTCGCCTGTCGGTGTCGGCGATGTCGAGTGGGGCTCGGCCGTTTCGCTCCCAGGCACCCGCGGCGTCGAGTGGCGCTTAGCTGTTTCGCCCGGTATTGGGCTTACGTCCATGGTTGGCCTTCTTGCGTCGTGCTCGGGCCTTGCGTTTTTGGGTGCGCTTCGACATTCGTACCTCCGCGTCCGAGGAGATGCTACCGGCTGCCGCTAGCTTGGACGACCCGTGGAGCGCTTCGATGTCGCTTTGCACGATGAGCACCACTCGGGCTACCGGCTGCCGCTAGCTTGGACGACCCGTGGAGCGCTTCGGATTCGTCGGTCTGCCCAATGCCGGCAAGTCGTCCCTGTACAACGCCTTGACCGGCTCGGAGGTCCTGGCCGCCCCCTATGCGTTCGCCACCACCAGTGCCAACGTCGGAGTGGCCAAGGTGGTCGATCCTCGTCTGGATGCGTTGGCCGAGCTCAGCGGTTCCCCCACGGTGACCCCCGCCGGCGTGCATTTCACCGATATCGGTGGCCTGGTGGAGGGGGCCAGCCGGGGCGAGGGATTGGGCAACCGCTTCTTGGCCGGTATTCGTGAGGTGGATGCGGTGGTGTTCGTTCTCCGAGCCTTCGCCTCCCCCGATGTGTCCGGTCCCACCGATCCCCTGGAGCACCTGAGGGTGCTGGAGATCGAGCTGACGCTGGCCGACCTGGAGACCGTGGAAACCCGGCTGGCCAAACGGCGCAAGGCCGCGGTGCAGGACCGGTCGTTGGCGCAGGAGGTGGCCGCCCTGGAAGCGGCCGGTGCCGTGTTGGACAAGGGCATACCTCTGTACCGCTCCGACCTGTCGTCCGATCTGCGGGCCGACCTTCGGGAGAGCTTCTTGCTCACCAATCGCCCGGTGCTGGTGGTGGTCAACATCGGCGAGGATCAACTGGACCGCGCCGACGCGGTGATCGAGCCGGTGGTCGCCGAACTGGACGGCCGGGCCGGGGTCATGGCCGTGTGCGTGCAACTGGAGGCCGAGGCGGCTCAACTTCCCGCCGACGAGCGGTCCGAGCTGCTCGACGGCCTGGGGTTGGGCGAGGGAGCCCTGGGCCGGTTCACCCATGCCGCCCACGACCTGTTGGGATTGCGGACCTTCTTCACCACCGGCGACAAGGAAACCCGAGCCTGGACCTTCCGCCGGGGGGCGACCGCCCCCGAGGCCGCCGGGCGGATCCACACCGACTTCCAGCGGGGGTTCATCCGGGCCGACGTGATCGGCTGGGAGGATCTGCTGAGATCGGGAAGCTGGACCAGGGCCAAGGACCAGGGCCTCGTCCGTACCGAGGGGCGCGATTACCTGGTGGTCGACGGCGATGTGATGGAGATCCGCTTCAATGTATGAGGACATGGCCGATTCCTCTTTGACAAACGCCGGGCCCTGGCCGAGGACTCGGGGGCGCCGGCACGAGGACACGACCGATTCCTCTTGAACTGAGGCTGCCGGGGTTGGAAAATCAACCCATGGCGTGGCTCGTCTGTGATGATCGGGTGCTGGCCACGGTGGAGGTAGCCACCGGTTGGTGGGAGCGGACCCGGGGGTTGCTGGGCCGTGACGAGTTCGACGATGCCGCGCTGCTGCTGCGACCGGCCTGCTCGGTTCACACGTTGGGGATGCGCTTTCCCATCGACGTGGCTCACCTGGACCGGGACATGGTGGTGCTGAGATCGGTCACCATGGGCCCCCACCGAATCGGCCTGCCGGTGTGGCGGGCCCGGGCGGTTCTGGAGGCCCGAGCCGGTTCGTTCGCCCGCTGGGGGCTGAAGCCGGGTGATCGCCTGCAAGTGCGACAAACCGCCGGGGAGTGGGAATGAGCGCCCTGGGCCCGGCGGGAAGCAGGTTCGGGGGCGTCGGTGTGGTCGTTCACGCCATCGGGGCGTTCACCGGCGAGGTCCGGGAGCGAGAATGACCGCAAGGCTGGTGCTGGTGGCCACCCCCATCGGTAATCTGGGCGACCTGTCCCCCCGGGCCGTGGAGGCACTGGCCGCTGCCGACGTGGTGGCTTGCGAGGACACCCGCCGCACCGGACGCCTGCTGGCCCACGCCGGGGTCGACGGCCCCCGCCTGCTGGTGGTGAACGAGCACACCGAGGCCGCCGGTGCGGCCGAGATCGCCGATCTGGTGGCCGGGGGCAGCACCGTGGTTCTGGTCAGTGACGCCGGCACCCCGGCGGTGTCGGATCCGGGAGCCAGAGTGGTGAAGGCGGTTCTCGATGCCGGTGGTGACGTGGAAGCCGTTCCCGGTCCGTCGGCTGCTCTGGCCGCGCTGGTGGTGAGCGGCCTGCCCACCGACCGCTTCTGCTTCGAGGGGTTTTTGCCCCGCAAGGGCCGCCGGCGGGCCTCCCGCATTCAGGAGTTGGCCCGGGAGCCTCGCACCATGGTGTTGTTCGAGGCTCCCCACCGCCTGGCCCGAACCCTGGATGATCTGGCCTCGGCGCTGGGCAAGCAACGGGCCGTGGCCATCGTGCGGGAGCAGACCAAGCTGCACGAGGAAGTCTGGCGGGGCACGCTGGCCGGGGCCGCCGCTCGGGCCGCCCACGCCGAGCCTCGGGGCGAGCACGTGCTGGTGGTGGACGGTTGTCCCGACCCGCTCCCGCCGTCGGCGGTTCAGATCAAGGCGGCCGTCGACCAGAAGTTGGCCGAGGGAATGTCCCGACGAGATGCCGCCGCCGCGGTGGCGTCCGATCTCGGAGTCTCCCGACGGTCCGTTTACCAGATCAGCCTCGTAGACTGACTACGTGGGTTGTCCGGCAATGTCGGCCACCCATAAAAATCGGCCGGTCACCAGTGTCGGTCGACCATCAAATCGGCCATCCATCGGTATCGGTCGTCCATCGGCGTCGGTCAGCCGGTCGGTGGAGTCACCATGAGCGGAGTTGCCATGAGCAAGGTCAAGCCCATCCCCGACGATTACCCCCGCGTCACCCCCTACCTGTGCGTTGACGGTGCGGCCGGAGCCATCGACTTCCTGGTCGAGGTGTTCGGAGCCACCGAGCGCATGAGGATGGCCGCCCCCGACGGCCGGATCGGCCACGCCGAGGTGGCCATCGGCGACGGGTTGATAATGCTGTCCGACGAGTACCCCGAGATGGGGGTGCTGGGCCCGAAGTCGGTCGGGGGTACCGCGGTAACCATCAGTGTGTACGTGGAGGACGCCGATGCCACCTTCGCCCGGGCGATCGAGGCCGGTGCCACCGCGGAGGGACCGGTGGAGACCCATTTCTACGGTGACCGGAGCGGCATGTTCGTCGACCCGTTCGGCCACCGTTGGAACGTGTCCACCCACGTGGAGGACGTGCCCCCCGACGAAATGGCTCGCCGGTCCGCCGAGATGTTCGGAGGCTGACGACCCGTTCCCGCCAATTCCCGATCGGCCGTCGATTTCCGTTCCCGCCAATTCCTGTTCCCGTCAATTCCCGATCGGGATGGGAACACCGTGGGCAGTAGGGTGGAGCAGTGTCGCGCTACTACCTGACGACCCCCATCTTCTACGTCAACGACGCTCCTCACATAGGTCACGCCTACACCGTCATCAACGGTGATGCCGTCACCCGCTGGCACCGGTTGTTGGGCGACGAGGTTTATTACCTGACCGGCACCGACGAACACGGTCTCAAGGTCCAGCGGGCGGCCGAGGCCAACGGTCTGTCCCCCCTGGAGCAGGCCGATCGTACCAGTCGGCGCTTCCGGGAGGCCTGGCAGCAGCTCGGGGTGGCCAACGACGAGTTCATCCGCACCACCGAACCTCGCCACTACCGTTCGGTCCGGACGCTCATGCAGCGGGCCTACGACAACGGTCACATCTACTCCGCGGTGTACGACGGTTGGTACTCGGTGGCCGACGAGGCCTACGTGTCGGAGGAGGAGGTGTCGGCGGCCGATATCGAGTCGGGTCGAGTGGAGCGGATGACCGAGGAGAACTACTTCTTCAGGCTCTCCGCGTTCGAGGACCGGTTGCTGGAGTGGTTCGAGGCCGAGCCCCGCAACATCACCCCCGAGGGCTACCGCAACGAGGCTCTGGGCATCATCCGTGGCGGTCTTCGGGACATATCCATCACCCGCACGTCCATCGACTGGGGCATCCCGGTGCCCTGGGCCGAGGGGCACGTGTTCTACGTGTGGTACGACGCGCTCACCAACTACGCCACCGCGGTGGGCTACGGCTCCGACCAGGAGCGGTTCGCCCGGTGGTGGCCGTCGGTCCGCCACCTCATCGGCAAGGACATCCTCCGCTTCCACTGCGTGTACTGGCCGGCCATGCTCATGGCCGCGGGGGTGGAGGACATGCCCCGCTGCCATGTTCACGGCTGGCTCCTGGTGGGTGGGGCCAAGATGTCCAAGTCGGCGTTCAACCAGATCGCCCCGGCCGACCTGGTCGAGGACTTCGGCGTGGACGGCTTTCGCTACTCCCTGCTGCGGGATGCGCCGTTCGGCCCCGACAGCGAGGTGAGTCACGAGGCCCTCCAACATCGCTACAACACCGATCTGGCCAACAACTTCGGCAACCTGTTGCAACGGGCCGTCACGCTGGTCCACCGCAAGTGCGGCGGGGTCGGCCCCGCTCCCGATCCCGACCATCCCCTGGCCCATGTGGCGGCCCAGGTCTACGCCGACGCCGCGGCGGCTTGGGACCGGTTCCAACCCTCGGTGGCCCTGGAGGCCACCTGGCGCCTGATCCGCGACACCAACGAGTACCTCCAAGCCACCGAACCGTGGAAGATGGATCCTGGTTCCCTGGTGGACACCGTGCTGGGCAACGCTTTGGAGGCCATCCGAATCGTGTGCGTGCTGGCCGCCCCGGCGATGCCCACCTCCTGCGAGACGGCGTGGACCCGCTTGGGCCTGGACGGTTCCCCCCTCGATCAGCAACTGCCCGAAGCGGCGTCCTGGGGGCTCTATCCCGGTGGCCTGACCGTGACCGAGGGCGATCCGCTGTTCCCCCGCATCAAGGACTGAGGGTGAAGGCTGCTTCGATGGCTTCCTGTGGCGGCGGCACTCACCGCTTGATGATGGCTGCTTCGAGAGCGAAGGCTTGAAGGCTCAAGGTGCGCTGGACCGACAACCACTGTCACCTGGATCGGGCCACGCTGGAGGCCACCGTGGTTCAGGCGTCGGCGGCCGGGGTGGAGCGACTGATCGACGTGGGTACCGATTTGGCCACCTCGACCGCCGCGGTGGCCAAGGCCGCGGCTTGCGACCGGGTGTGGGCCACGGTGGGGGTTCATCCCCACGAGGCTCGTCACGGGACCGAAGGCATTGAGGAGCTTCTGGGGTCCGATCGGGTGGTGGCGGTGGGGGAGTGCGGACTGGACTACCACTACAACCACTCACCGCCCGCAGCCCAGCAGTCGGTGTTCGCGGCCCAGATCGAGATGGCTCATCGCCACCGGCTGCCCCTGGTGATCCACACCCGCGAGGCCTGGGACGACACCTTCGCCATCCTGGATCGGAGCGGAGTGCCCGAGCGGGTGGTGTTCCACTGCTTCACCGGAGGGCCGGACGAGGCTCGGGCCGCGCTGGATCGGGGGGCGTTCCTGTCGTTCAGCGGGATCGTGAGCTTCCCCTCGGCCGATGATGTGCGGGCCGCGGCCGAGCTGTGCCCGCTGGACCGTCTGCTGGTGGAGACCGACTCGCCGTATTTGGCCCCGGTTCCGTTGCGGGGCCGGGTCAACACCCCGGCGAACCTCCCCCTGGTGGGGGAGGCACTGGCCCGGGCCCGAGGCCTGGACCTCGAAGCAGTGGCCCAACACACCGGCGACAACGCCACTGCCCTTTATCGGCTTGGTGCTTGATCGTGGTTTCTCCCGTCCGGCCCGCGACCCTGGCCCGCTTGGCCCTGGTGCTGGTGGCCGTGGCCATGGTGGTGGTGCTGGTGGTTCAGGCGAACCGTGATGACCCGCCGGCCACCGTGACGACGGTTCCGGTCGTGGTCGGGTCGTGACCGGCGATGGTTCCTCGTGGTTCGGGTCGTCCGGGGGTTGTCGTTGAGCTCGTCGTGGTCGGGCCGTGACCCTTACCCGTAGTCGGGTTCTGGATCTGCTGGACCGCTACCGGGTGACTCCCAGCAGGGCCATGGGCCAGAACTTCGTGGTCGATCCCAACACCATCGCCGCGATGGTCCGGGCGGCGAAGTTGGAGCCCGAGTGCTCGGTGGTGGAGATCGGCCCCGGACTGGGGTCGCTCACCCGGGCCCTGGCCGCCGAGGCCGCCCACGTGCTGGCCGTCGAGGCCGACCGCCACCTTCTGGCCCCACTGGCGGAAACCGTCGATCTCCCCAATGTGGAGATCGTCCACGCCGATGCCACCACCGGCGACTGGCGAACCCGGCTCGGTCCGAGCGATCGCCGGTGGGCGCTGGTGGCCAACCTGCCCTACAACATTGCCGTCCCGCTGATCCTGGACCTGTTGGACCATGAACCTCGTATCGAGACGTTCACCGTCATGGTCCAAAAGGAGATGGCCGAGCGACTGGCTGCTCCGGTGGGTACCAGGGCCTACGGGATCCCCACCCTCAAGGTGGCCTACTGGTGCGAGGCTCGGATCGTCCGGTCGGTTCCCGATTCGGTTTTTCATCCCCGACCCCGGGTGTCGTCGGCCGTGGTCCGCCTCGACCGCCTGCCGGCACCGTCGGTGGAGGCCGACCCCAACCGCTTGTTCACCCTCGTCCGCGCCGCCTTCGGCCGCCGTCGCCAGATGCTGCGCCGCTCCCTGGCCGCTCACCTGTCCCCCGACGATTTCACCCGAGCGGCCATAGACCCCACCGCCCGCCCCCAACAGCTCACCCTGGCCGATTTCGCCCGCCTCGCCGACTGTTCACCGTGTGCTGATCGCCGGGGCGTGGCTCCCCAGGAGGATGTTGATGGCCGCGGCGTGGCTCCCCAGCAGGATGTTGATGGCCGGGGCATGGCTCCCCAGGAGGATGTTGATGGCCGGGGCATGGCTCCCCAGCAGGATGTTGATGGCCGCGGCATGGCCCAGCAGGAGGATGCCGGGTGAGGCAGATCCGATGACCTCCCTGGTGGCTCCGGCCAAGCTCACGTTGTCACTACGCATCACCGGGGTGCGAGCCGATGGCTACCACCTGATCGATGCCGAGATGGTCACCCTTGATCTGGCCGACGCCCTGGAGATCGAACCCGGGTGGAAGGTCTACAAACGACCCGACGACGACCTCGATCTGGCCGACGCCCTGGAGATCGAACCCGGAGAGGGGTTGTCCATTGCCGGTGGGGGCGACATCGACCCCCACGACAACCTCATCACCCGGGCGCTGGCTCTGGTGGGGCGCACCGCCCGAGTCACGGTGACCAAGCGGATTCCCCCCGGTGCCGGGTTGGGCGGCGGGTCGGCCGATGCCGCCGCCATCCTTCGCTGGGCCGGCTACACCGACGTCGAGGCCGCGGCCCGACTGGGGGCTGACGTTCCCTTCTGCCTGGTCGGCGGGCGGGCCCGGGTCGGGGGCATCGGCGAGCAGGTCCAACCGCTGGAGCACATTCCCAGAACCCTCACCCTGCTGATGCCCCCGTTCGGTTGCTCCACCCCGGCGGTGTACCGCCGCTGGGACGAGATGGGCGGCCCCCGGAGCACGAGCGGCAACGATTTGGAGCCGGCCGCCTTGGAGGTCGAGCCTCGATTGGGCGGGTACCGCCGGGCACTGGAGCAGGCCACCGGCCGGCCGGCCAGGCTGGCGGGCAGCGGTTCCACCTGGTTCGTGGAAGGCACCTTCCCCGGAGACGGCCGCACGGTTGTCCGCACCGTGCCCGCCCCGCCCCTACCGTCGTGAGGGCAGTGGAGCACCCGAAGCCCCTACCGTCTTGAGAGCAGTGGAGCACTCGAAGCCCTACCATCGTGAGGGCAGTGGAGCACCCGAAGCCCCTACCGTCGTGAGAGAAGCGAAGTACCTGGGGGCAGTGGTACTTCCCGCGGAGCTACTTCCCGCGGGCCCGCCGCTGGAAGCGAGTGCGCTTCAGCATCTTCTTGTGCTTCTTCTTGCGCATCCGCTTGCGGCGTTTTTTGATCAACGATCCCATGGTGCGCCCACGCTAGCCCGCCGCCCACCCATCCTAGTAACCCAAGAGCCGGTCAATTACCTACCCGCTCCTATCGGGACGGCTCCCACTTAGACGATCCGCACCCCCGCGGTGCGGGGCAATTACCTACCCGCTTCTATCGGGACGGCTCCCACTTAGACGATCCGCACCCCCGCGGTGCGGGGCAATTACCTACCCGCTTCTATCGGGACGGCTCCCACTTAGACGATCCGCACCCCCGCGGTGCGGGGCAATTACCTACCCGCTTCTATCGGGACGGCTCCCACCCGTTCCTGTCGAGGCGTCCTGTTGGCCGGGGGTTTGAGTTTGTGCTGCCCGCCGGGTTCGGTGGTCACGGTGTAGCCGTGCTTGTGGACCTTGGTATGGCAGGTGGGACATAGCAGCACCAGGTTGGTGATGTCGGTGGACCCTCCGTGTTCCCACCACAAGATGTGGTGAGCCTCGCAAGCGGTGGCCCGCAACCCGCAGCCTATGCAGTGCTTGTCCCGAGCGTAGAGGGCTAGCCTCTGGGCCTGGCTGGCCGATCGCTGCTTTCTGCCCAGGTACAGCGGCACCCCGTCGGCGGCGAAGATGGCCGGTATCACTCCGGCATCGCAAGCGATCCGCCGCAGTTCGTCGATCCCGATGGGAGTCCCATCCATCAGCCCGGCGTTCTTGAGCCGCCCGGTCAACGCGTCGTAGTCAACCGTGACCAACAGCGTGGTGGCCTGCGCGGTGACATCACCGCAAACATCACCGCCGCCGGTAGCAGCATCCCCGCCGGTAGCAGCATCCCCGCTGTAGGCAGCATCCCCGCCGGTAGCAGCATCCCCGCTGTAGGCAGCATCCCCGCTGGAGGCAGCATCCCCGCTGGTAGCGACATCTCCGCTGGTAGCAGTGTTGCCACCAGAGGCAGCATCGCCGTTGGTGGCAGCGTCTCTGATGGGGGCAGCACCACTGCCGGTGTCGGAGGGGGTTTGGGTGATGAGCGCGACCAGCGCGTCGGCGTTGCGTTGTTCGTGGGTGCGGTCGTTGCCTGTTTTGAAGTCGTCTCGGAACATGCGGTCGTGGAGGTCGTCCATTGCGGTTCTCACTCGCTCTCCGGAGAGGCGGTCGAGTTCGGCGTGGATGATGATCATGTCGTCGTCGCCGTCGAACACGTTGGCTCGGCGGCGTTTGCGTTGTTGTTCGAGTCGGCTGGTTCCGTCGTCGCCGCGTCGTTGGTTTTCGTGGTGGTCCACGGTTTTTTTGAACTGGTCGTAGTCTTGGGTGATGGCCAGGGCGATGAGTTCGAACTCTTGGTCGTCGCCCAGGGGTACTCGTTGGTGGGATTCGCCCATCAGTCGGGCGTGGTCCATGGGTATCCATCCGTCCTGCACCGCGTCCAGCGTGGTGGGCAACGCCTTGAGCACCTCCGCGGTCCTCGCCTGCTTGCGGGCCCGGTAGCGGCCGAGGCCGAACTGGCGGCACACGTCGCCCACCGCGTCCTCACCTTCCAGATCGCCGAGGCGACCCAACAAAGCCGTCAGGTAGCCGTCGAGCCCCCGACGAGCCGCGTCGACCTGGAAGATGAGCTTGAGCACGTCCTCGGTGCCCAACTCGGTGGGGGCAACTCGGTTCGCCTCCGAGCAAACACACGAACAAGCACACCCGGCCTCCCGACCGGCCTGGCCACCCCGTTCGGTATCACCCCTGGTCACAGCGTCGATTTCCATACCCCACAGTCTACCGACACCTGTGACAATATCCCCCCTGGCTAACCTTCAAGTATGGAAAAATATGGAAAAAATATAAAGACATCAAATTCAAATGACAAGCCATGATTCATCCTAGAGCCGTGGCCCGCCGGTCAATCCCTACAGCGACTGCCTGTTGAGCAGAGGGACCGGCAGCCCGCGGGTGATGGTGAGGCCGAACGACTGGGAGGGTGATCCGGCCCTCGGCCCGAACAATTGTCGGTCATGTATGATTGGCCCCGCCGCGCACTCGGTAGTGCTTCGATCATGGACACTGTCATGTTGTCGACGGCAAATGGCAGCCGAGCTCAGCCGGTTGGGCGGTGTCGGGGACGGTCGGCGGGTGGAACTCGATGTCTTCCACTCCCGGAGGGCCCGCGAGCAACTCGATGATATTGGCTGGATTTCCGGTGAGTGGCAAATGTAGGCACGCCATCGCCACGAAACCGGATGGGTGTCAACAGCTCAGATACCGCCGTGGCGCGGCATCGACCATTTTGCCGGTGCGGCAAGTAGGCGCGGGCTCCAACTCGGCCCGGTACTGGTGGGAGGCGGGGGCAATAAGCCGAGGGTTGGCCGGGGGGCCATGGGGTAGCGTGGTGGTGATGGCCCTGGTGGACAGCAGGGTGTCCTTGGCGAGTAGTTCAAGTGGCAGAACGCCTGGCTTTGGACCAGGAGGTTGCAGGTTCGAGTCCTGCCTCGCCAGCCGCGCTAGAAAGAGTCCATGATTGCGGCATGCCTTGCGATGCGGGCCGGCCCGCTGATCCGGCGAGCCCGTGACTGCTGATCCACTGCCCCTGTCCGCGGTGGTGATGGCCGCCGGTCGGGGTGCTCGCATGCGATCGGGTCGGCCCAAGCCCCTGCACGACCTGTGCGGTCGAGCCATGCTGCTGCACGTGCTCGACGCTCTGATCTCGGTGGATCCCCGTCAGATCGTGGTGGTGGTGGGCTACGGCGCGGAGGAGGTGGCCAAGCACGTCACCGAGGAGGCGTTCGACCGGCGGATCGACTTCGTCGAGCAGCCAATTCAGCGAGGCACGGCCGATGCGGCCACTCGGGGCCTCGCCGCCCTGGACAACGACATCGACGACGAGGACGTACTGCTGCTTTCGGCCGACATACCTCTCATCCAGGGGGGAACCTTGCGGGAACTGGTTGCCCGGCATCGGGTATCCGGGTCGGCGGCCACCGTGGCCACCGCGGGCGGCAACGATGCCGAGGCCACCGCGGGCAAGCATGGTGCCGTGGCCACCGAGGTCACCGCGGGCAAGCATGGTGCCGTGGCCACCGCGGTCACCGCGGGCAAGCATGGTGCCGTGGCCACTGGGGTCACCGCGGGCAAGCATGGTGCCGTGGCCACTGGGGTCACCGCGGGCAAGCATGGTGCCGTGGCCACTGGGGTCACCGCGGGCGACAACGATGCCGACGTCTACTGTTTCCGGCGCAGCCTGCTGTCCCCTACGCTTCGTCGGGTGACCGCCGGTGACTCCGGTCTGGAGTACGGCTTGGGTGATGCCGTCTCGGTGCTCACCTCGGCCGGTCACCCTGCGGGGTCGCATCCCATCGACGAGGTCGAGGCCCTGGGGGTGGACGACCGGGAGCAACTGGCTCTTGCCGAGGCGGAGATGCGTCAGCGCATCAACCGGAACTGGATGGTGTCGGGGGTGCGGGTGGTGGCCCCCCACAGCGCCTACATCGACGTGAGCGTGAAGCTGGCCCCCGATGTGGTGATCCACCCCGGAGTGGTGCTCAGAGGCCAAACCATGGTGGGGGAAGGGGCGATCATCGGCCCCCATACCCACTTGGTCGATTGTGTCGTCGGTCCCCGGGCGGTGGTGGAGGCGGTTTCGGCCACCGATGCCGAGATCGGTGCCGAGGCCAAGGTGGGGGCCTACATAACCCTGGAACCCGGCGCACGGATCCCACCCGGCTCCACAGGAGGAAGCTGAAGATCATGGAACCGTCAGGCTCCGCAGGAGGAAGCTGAAGATCATGGAACCGTCCGACTCGATAGGAGGAAGCTGAGAATTATGGAACTCGTCACCAAGAAGAAGATGGTGATCGTCTCGGGTCGGGCCAACGAGGGGCTGGCCACCGAGATCGCCGAGGTTCTCGGGGAGGAGTTGGTGGAGCCCAACATCGCCGACTTCGCCAACGGGGAGATCCACTGCCGGTTCGAGGAGTCGGTCCGGGGCACCGACGTCTTCATCGTCCAGAGCCACACCGCCCACGACGATTTCACCATCAACGATGCGGTGATGGAACACCTCATCATGGTGGACGCCGCCCGGCGGGCCTCGGCCAAGCGCATCACCGCGGTCTGCCCCTTCTTCGGCTACGCCCGTCAGGATCGCAAGGCCGAGGGGCGCGAGCCCATCACCGCCAAGCTGATGGCCAACTCCTTCCGGGCGTCGGGGGCCGACCGGCTGTTGAGCGTCGATCTCCACTCCGGGCAGATCCAGGGGTTCTTCGACGGCCCCTGGGATCATCTGACCGCCATGCCGGTGCTCACCGACTTCCTGAAGGGCATGAGCGGCGATCTGGTGATCGTGTCGCCCGATGCCGGCCGGGTGAAGGTGGCCGAGCGTTACACCAACGAGTTGGATGCCGATCTGGCCATCGTCCACAAGCGGCGCTCCAAGAACGTCGAGTACGCGGTGGAGGCCAAGGAGGTGGTGGGCGACGTGCAGGGCCGCACCTGCGTGCTCATCGACGACATGATCGACACCGGGGGCACCATCGTGGCCGCGGCCGACGCTCTGGCCGCCCGGGGTGCGGCCACCATCTACGCGGCCACCACCCACGGGGTGTTCTCCGGCCCGGCCATCGACCGGCTCAAGAACTCGGTCATCTCCAAGGTGGTGATCACCAACACCCTGCCCCTTTCGCCCGAGAAGCAGATCGACAAGATCGAGGTGCTGTCGGTGGCCAGCATCATCGCCGCCGCCATAGATGCCGTCTTCGAGGACACCTCCGTCTCCGAGATTTTCGGCGGCAAGAACCTCTCCTAGCCCCACCCGTCCCCGCGGGGCCGGGCTGTTCGACTGGCCCAACTCGGAGGTGATGTTTCGGCGGGGCCGGGCTGTTCGACTGGCCCAACTCGGAGGTGATGTTTCGGCGGGGCCGGGCTGTTCGACTGGCCCAACTCGGAGGTGATGTTTCCCGGTGGTGACGCTGTCCAACCCTCTCCACCCTGGGGCGACGTCGCAGTTCTTGTCCTGGCTCTTGGTCGCTCCGGGGTGGGGGCGGGTAGGATTGGCGGTCGCGCTATGGCTGAGCAGATTTTGAAGACCCATACCCCGCGTGAGCTGGGTACTCGTTCGTCCCGTCGTCTGCGTCGCAGTGGGCGGATTCCCGGTGTGGTGTACGGGTTGGGGGGGGAGTCGGTTCCGGTGGCGGTGGATGCCCGGGAGCTGCGGTCGGCACTGACCAGCGATGCCGGGCTCAACGCCCTGCTCACCCTGGAGATGGACGGTACCCGCCAACTCGGCCTGGTCAAGGATTTGCAGCATCATCCGGTGCGCAACGAGGTGATCCACGTGGATTTCATCCGGGTGGACGCCGATGTCGAGGTGGAGGTGGACGTGCGGTTGGTGCTGGTGGGCGACGCCTCCGGCGTGACCAACGAGGGCGGGGGGGTGGATCAAGCCGCATTCACCGTCCGAGTGCTGGCCAAGCCTCAGTCCATCCCCAACGAGTTGTCGATCGACATCAGCGAAATGGTCATGGGCAGCACGTTGAGAACCGGTGACATCCAGTTGCCCGATGGGGTTCAGTTGGTCGGCGATCCCGAGGAACTGGTGGCCGGTACCTCGATGGCCATCGAGATGGAGGAAGAGGTCGAGGCCGATGCCGAGGTCGAACTGGACGCCGAGGGCGAGCCGGTGGCCGACGAGGAATCTGCCGACCAGACCGACACCGCCACCTCCGGCGACTGAGCCGGTCGGCGCTGGTCGCCGTGCCTTCCCGCTGGCCTTCCCGCAAGAAGCACGCCGACACCCCCGCCGACCTGGTGGTGGTGGGGTTGGGCAATCCCGGTGATCGCTACACCGGAACCCGTCACAACGTGGGGGCCGAGGCGGTGCTGCTGTTGGCCGATCGCCATGGGGAGAGCCTGCGCAAGAGCCGGGAGGCGGCGCTGACCACCGACTTCAGGGTGGCCGGTCGCCGAGTGGTTCTGGCCTTCCCCCAGACCTTCATGAACAAATCCGGCGAGGCCGCCCGATCCCTGGTGAACCGCTGGAGCATGGCCGATCGCCTGGAGTACTTGGTGGTGATCCACGACGAGTTGGATCTGCCTCCCGGACGGATCAAGGTGAAGTGCGGTGGAGGGCTGGCCGGGCACAAGGGTCTGCTGTCCATCAGGGATCACCTCCATACCGCCGATTTCACCCGCATCCGTATCGGGGTGGGCAAACCTCCCGATTCTTCGTCCGGGGCCGACTACGTGCTGAGGCGACCGGGACGGGCCGACCGCGAAGCGTTGGACGGTGCGGTGGAACGGGCCGCGGAGGCGGCACTGGCCCTGCTTGATAGCCCGCTCGACGCGGTGATGAACAGGTTCAACTGATGGCTGTCGCCGGTGTCGCGGCTGATGGAACCGCCGGCGGTGTGGGTGTGGCTGTCGCCGGTGTTCCGGCCGGCGGTGCCGCAGGTCGGGGGGCGGGGCTGGTGGGCCTCGGTCGGCTCCTGGCCGCGGAGCCCGCGGTGGAGAGCGTGCTCGGACGTCGTAACGCCTCGCTGGCCGTGGCCGAGTCGGGTCAGGCCGCGGTGCTGGCTGCCGTTGCCGAGCTGAACGATCGCCGCCCGGTGGTGGTGGCCACCCCCACCACCACCGATGCCGAGCGTTTGGTCGACGACCTGTCGGCGATGCTCGACGGCGGTGTCGGCCTGTTCCCCGCGTGGGAGACCCTGCCGTTCGAGCGGGTCAGCCCGGGAGTGGAGGCCATGGGCCGTCGCTGTCGGATCATATGGCAACTCGGCGATCCGGCCCGGTGCCCACAGGTGCTGGTGGCTCCGATCCGGGCCCTGCTCCAGCGTCTGGTACCCGATGACGACGACGTTTCCCCGATAACCGTGGCCCAGGGCGACCTCCTGGATCGGGGCCGACTCATCGCCGAGTTGTCGGCCCGGGGTTATCGCCGGGACACGCAGGTGGAGCACCGGGGGGTGTTCGCGGTGCGGGGTTCCATCATCGACGTGTTCCCCTCCACCGCCGACAACCCGGTACGTATCGACTTGTGGGGCGACGAGGTGGATCGGTTGGCGGAGTTCTCGGTGGCCGATCAGCGTTCCACCGACTCGGTGGCCGAGGTGGTGGTCTTCCCCGCCCGGGAGGTACGGCCCTCGGCGACGGTCCGGGCGACCGCGGAACGGTTGGTCGCCTCCCGCCCCTGGGGCCGGGAGCAGTGGGAGCGGCTGGCCGAGGGCCAGTTCTTCGACGGCATGGAGTCGTGGCTGCCGTGGCTGACCGATACCGACCGGATCATCACCGACTGCCTCGGCCCCGAGGCCCTGGTGGTACTGCTGGAGCCCGGACGGCTGCGGAGCCGGGCGGCCGATATCGAGGCCGAGGAGGCCGACCTGGCCGGGGTGCTGGCCCAGACCTGGGGAGCCGGCGGAGAGGAGTTCCCTCGCCTGCACACCGACTACGATCGCTTGCTGGTGGCCTGCCCTTCGCCGGTATGGACCATGACCACGGTCCCGGCCGAGCCCGCGACCCCGGTGGTCGCCGTCGGGGGCTGGGCCTCGACCATCGGTGATCCCACCGCTCCGATCGACCAGGTGGCCCGCCTGCTGGCCGACCGATATCGGGTGATGGTGGCGGCCGACGGGATCGGTTCCACCGGCCGGGTCACCGCCCTGCTGCGCGAGCACGGCGTGGATCTCCCGGTTCTCGCCCCCGAGCACGGGGCGGTCCTCACCAATCCCGGCGGCCCGGCCCGGGCGGGGGCCCACACCGATTCCACCGCCGCGGCCCGGTCGGGAGCCCACACCGATTCCACCGGCCCGGCTCGCCCTGGAGCCCCCACCGATTCCACCGCCGCGGCCCGGTCGGGAGCCCCCACCAATCCCACCGCCCCGGCCCGGGGGGGAAGCTGCGTGGTGGTCGCTCCTATTCATCGGGGTTTCGTGCTACCCGAGTGCCGCCTGGCCGTGCTGAGCGAGGCCGACCTCACCGGCCGCCGCCGAGCCCATCGGCGCAGTCGCCCCCGGCAGTCGCCGGCTCGGGACCTGAACGACCTGGCCGAGGGCGATTACGTGGTTCACCGCCAGCACGGCGTGGCCCGCTACGGCGGTATGGTGACCCGGGCCATCGCCGGGGTCGCCCGCGACTACCTGCTGCTGGAGTACCGGGGCGGCGACAAGCTGTACGTACCCACCGACCAGGTGGACAGCGTGCATCGCTACTCCGGGGGGGAGACCCCGACCCTCAGCCGGATGGGGGGTGCCGATTGGCAACGGGCGAAGAACGGGGTGCGGTCGGCGGTCAGCGAGATCGCCAAGGAGCTGGTGGTGCTCTACCAGCGCCGAATCACCACCCCGGGCCGGGCGTTCTCCCCCGACTCCCCGTGGCAGGCGGAGATGGAGTCGGCCTTCCCCTATCGACTCACCCCCGATCAGCGCAAGGCCATCTCGGAGGTCAAGGCCGACATGGAGCAGTCGGTGCCCATGGACCGCCTGGTATGCGGCGACGTCGGTTTCGGTAAGACCGAGGTGGCCGTACGAGCGGTGTTCAAGGCCGTCCAGGACGGTGCCCAGGCCGCGGTGCTGGTGCCCACCACCCTGCTGGCGCAGCAGCACTACCAGACGTTCGGCGAGCGGTTCGTCGGCTATCCCGTAAGGGTCGAGGTGCTGAGCCGGTTCCTGTCCCCCGGCCAGGCCCGAGAGGTGGTGGCCGGTCTGGCCGAC
The DNA here is from genome assembly GCA_965115985.1 of Acidimicrobiales bacterium. Taxonomy (GTDB): domain Bacteria; phylum Actinomycetota; class Acidimicrobiia; order Acidimicrobiales; family Bin134; genus Poriferisocius. Next base: position 1,436,182 of record OZ220474.1, on the reverse strand, counting down.
GGTTCGGTGGACGTGGTCATCGGCACCCACCGCCTGCTCTCCGAAGACATCGCCTTCAAGGATCTGGGCCTGTTGGTGGTGGACGAGGAGCAGCGCTTCGGGGTCACCCACAAGGAGGCCATAAAGTCCATCAGGGCCGACGTGGACGTGATCACCCTCACGGCCACGCCCATCCCCCGGACGTTGGAGATGAGCCTCACCGGCATCCGTGATCTCACCCTGCTGCACACGCCGCCCGCCGATCGCCGCCCCATTTTGACCTACGTGGGCTCCTACGACGAGCGCCCGGTGGCCGAGGCCATCCGGCGGGAGCTGCTGCGGGAGGGCCAGGTGTTCTTCGTCCACAATCGGGTGGCCGATATCGACCACGTGGCCGCCGATCTGCGGGAGCTGGTGCCCGAGGCCCGGGTCGCGGTGGCCCATGGACAGATGGACGAGGGCACCCTGGAGCAGGTGGTAATCGATTTCTGGGAACACGCCTACGACGTGCTGGTATGCACCACCATCATCGAGTCGGGCATAGACATGCCCACGGTCAACACCCTGGTGGTGGACCGGGCCGATCTGCTGGGGCTGGGCCAGCTCCATCAGCTTCGGGGCCGGGTGGGGCGGGCCGGGGCCCGGGCCTACGCCTACCTGTTCGCCCCCGAGGGACGGGTGCTCACCGAGGAGGCCTACGAACGGCTCAAGACCATCGGGGAGGCCACCGAACTGGGATCGGGATTCAAGATCGCCATGCGCGACCTGGAGATTCGGGGAGCGGGCAACATGTTGGGCACCGGCCAGTCGGGCCACATAGCCGCGGTGGGCTACGACCTCTACTGCCAGATGGTCACCGAGGCGGTGGCCGAGCTGAAGGGCGAGACCCCGCCCGAGCCGGTGGAGATCAACATCGATCTTCCGGTGGGGGCGGCCATCCCCACCGACTACGTACCCAGGGAGGAGCTGCGACTGGAGGCCTACCGGCGGGTGGCCGCGGTTCGCACCCCCGCCGAGGTGGACGACGTGGCGGTCGAGTGGGCCGACCGCTACGGGCCGATCCCCGACGTCGCCCAAGTCCTGCTGGACGTGGCCCGGCTCCGATGCGAGTGCCTGCGAACCGGGGTGCGGGAGGTGTCGGTGACCAAGGGGCCCGGATTCGGCGGCCCGAAATGGGTGGCCCGGCTCAACCCGGTGCGGCTCGTGGCCAGTCGCCGGGTTCGTCTGGAGCGACTGTATCGGCGGGCCACCTACCAGGAGGCCTCGGGGCTGCTGGTACTGCCGGTGGAGTCGGCCACCGCGGCGGTGGAGACGATCATCGCCGCTTTGCGCGATCTTGTTCCGAACGACGAACCCGCCCAAGCGGCGGTGTCCTGATCGACATGGGCCGGGTGATCGGGAGGGCTGAATGACCGAGGCAACGACCCTGGGAGCGACATGGATCGACATGGCCGGGGCAATGACAACGGGGCGGGTATGGGCCGGGTGATCGTCGTCGGTCTCGGGCCGGCCGGACCCGAATTGATCACCGGGGCGGTGGGTGACGCCATCGAGCGCGTGGGCCGTCGCTTCGTGCGTACTCGGCTCCATCCCGCGGCCTCGGCGGTGGAGCCGGCGGAGTCGTTCGATCACGTCTACGATCGGGCCTCGTCGTTCGACGAGGTGTACCGGGTCATCGTGGATCGCCTCAAGGTCGAGGCCGCGGCGGGCGACGTGCTCTATGCCGTGCCCGGCTCGCCGCTGGTGGCCGAGCGCACCGTGGAACTCCTGCGGAGCGATCCCGAAGTGGAACTGGAGGTGCTGCCCGGCCTGTCCTTCGTCGATCTGGCGTGGGATCGCCTCGGCATCGATCCCCTGGCGGTCGGGGTGCGCCTGGTGGACGGGCGCCGTTTCGAGGTGGACGCCGCCGGGGAGCGGGGACCGCTGCTGGTGGCGCAATGCGACGCTCCTCATGTGCTGAGCGATATCAAGCTGGCCGCCCTGGAGGCACTGGATCGTTCGCCGACCGGGGAATCCGCTCCGGGGGTGATCGTTCTTCAACGTCTGGGTCTGGGCGAGGAGAGGGTCTTCGAGGTGGCGTGGGGCGATCTGGATCACGCGGTGGTGCCCGACCATCTCACTTCGCTGTACGTGCCCGAGCTGGGCGCGCCCATTGCCCGGGAGGTTGCCCGATTCGTCGATCTGGCCGGGGAGCTGCGCCGTCGCTGTCCCTGGGACCGGGAGCAGACCCATCAGTCGCTGCGGGGTCACCTGCTGGAGGAGACCTACGAGGTTCTGGAAGCCCTCGACCGGGTGGATCCCACCGGCTCGTCGGGATACGAGGACTTGGAGGAGGAACTGGGTGATCTGCTCTACCAGATCGTGTTCCACTCGCTGCTGGCCGCCGAGGCCGGCCGCTTCACCCTGGCCGACGTGGCCCAGGGCATCCACGACAAGCTCCGATCCCGCCATCCGCATGTGTTCGGGCCCCCCGACCGGGGCGAGGCCGGGGTGGACGATGTTGACGAAGCGTCCGCCGACTGGGAGGCCATCAAGCGGGAGCAGAAGGGACGGTCGTCGGTGATGGACGGAATCCCCTCGGGGTTGCCCGCCCTGCTACTGGCCGACAAGGTGATCCACAAGGCCCGCTCGGTGGGGGTGGAGCCCGATGTGGACGTCACCACGGTGGCAGGCCGTCTCTACGATGCCGTGCGGGCCGCCCGGGAGGCCGGTCTGGATGCCGAATCGGAACTTCGGGTGCTGGCCAACGTCGTCGGTGAGCGGATCCGGGCCCATGAAATTTCCTCGGCTTGATTTAATTTCTGGACAACCCTGGCCTTGCGGCCCCTGATCGTCTATTTTTGCCACTACAGTCACACCAGCAACGGACGATGGGTAAACGCCCTTGAAAGACCTGAGATTTTGAGCGCAATCACCCGTATTTTCGGGCGAGAGGTACTGGACTCCAGGGGTAACCCTACGGTTGAGGTAGAGGTTTCGGCGACGTCCGGTGCGCTCGGCCGGGCCATCGTGCCCTCGGGGGCGTCCACCGGCAGCTACGAGGCGGTGGAGAGACGCGACGGCGGTGATCGGTATCTGGGTCGGGGCGTGGCCGGCGCGGTGGCCTCGGTGAACGGGGAGATCGCCGATGCGCTGGTGGGGACGAGCGTCTGCGACCAGCGGGGCCTCGACGAGACGATGATCGACCTGGACGGCACCGACGGGCTCGGCCGCCTGGGAGCCAACGCGGTTCTGGGGGTTTCCCTGGCCGCGGCCCGGGCCGCGGCCGCCGACGTTGGTATGCCGCTGTACCGCTATGTCGGCGGGACCAACGCCCACGTGCTGCCCGTGCCCATGATGAACGTGCTCAATGGGGGGGCCCACGCGGCCAACAACATCGATCTCCAGGAGTTCATGGTGGTACCGGTGGGGGCGGCCTCGTTTCGTGAGGCTCTGCGCTGGGGTGTCGAGACCTATCACTGCCTGCGCCGCCTGCTGACCCAGCGGGGGTTGTCGACCGGCATCGGCGACGAGGGGGGGTTCGCGCCCGACCTGGACTCCAACGAGGCGGCGGTGGCCGTTCTGGTGGACGCCATCGAGGCGGCCGGGCTGACACCGGGTTCCGACATGGCTCTGGCCCTCGATGTGGCCTCCACCGAGTTCCACGGGGACGGGGAGTATCGCTTGGCCGGGGAGAATCGGTCGCTGGACTCCGCGGGGATGGTGGCCTACCTGACCGAGCTGTGCGACGCCTATCCCATCGTGTCCATGGAGGACGGGATGGCCGAGGACGACTGGGACGGCTGGGCCCGACTCACTCGGGCCCTCGGGGACAGGGTGCAACTGGTGGGCGACGATCTGTTCGTCACCAACACCGAGCGCCTGGCCCGAGGCATCCGATCGGGGGTGGCCAACTCCGTTCTGGTGAAGGTGAACCAGGTGGGCACGCTCACCCGGACCCTGGAGGCGGTCGAGTTGGCCACCGCCTCCGGTTACCCCTCGGTGATCTCGCACCGCTCGGGCGAGACCGAGGACGCCACCATCGCCGATCTGGCCGTGGCCACCAACTGCGGTCAGATAAAGACCGGTGCTCCGGCCCGCAGCGATCGGGTGGCCAAGTACAACCAGCTCCTGCGCATCGAGGAGGAACTGGGCGAGGCCGCCGCCTACCGGGGTGGGGCGGCTCTGGCGGCGTCGGGGGCCGGGGAGTGAGCGCGCCGCGCCTCTTCTTCGTCCTGGCGGGTCTGGTGGTGATCGTTCTGGGGTTGATGTTCTACGCCGTGTTCCCCACCCGAACCTATATCGACCAGAGGGCGACCACCGCCGACTCCCGAGCCGAGCTGGCCGGACTCCGGGACGAGAACGACGCTCTTCGGGCCCGACTGAAGGCCTTGTCCCAACCGGAGGAGATCGAACGTCTGGCCCGCTCGGAGTACAACCTGGTCTATCCCGGTGAGGAGGCCTACGCCATCCTGCCTCCGGCTCCCCGACCGGTGGAGATCCCCGACCTGTGGCCGCTCAACGCTCTGGTGGCGTCCCTGGCCGATTAGTTTCGGACTGATTGGTCTCGGAGCAGGATGCCGGAGCGATCCCACTACGACGTTCTGGGCATAACCCCCGAGGCCAAGCCCGAAACCGTTCGTCGTGCCTACCTGCGCCAGGCTCGCCGCTGGCACCCCGACCGCCCGGCGGGCGATCCGGCGCGGATGCGGGCGGTCAACCAGGCCTGGGAGATCCTCGGCAATCCCCGATCCCGAGCGGCCTACGACCGGACTCTGGTTCGCGACCCCAACTCTCGGTCGCTCCCGGGTCGGCCCCGACCCGACCCTTCGGGTCACCCCCGCCCCGCGTCGGGCTCGTCCGGGGCGGGTCACTCCCGCGCTCCGCGGAGCCCATCCGGGGCGGGTCACTCCCGCGCTCCGCGGAGCCCATCCGGGGCGGGTCACCCCCGCGCTCCGCGGAGCCCATCGGAACCGCCGCCCGGTCTTGAGATGGTCGGCATTCGCCGGCGATGGATCGGTCTGGCGGTCGCCGCTCTGGTTGCCGTCGCGATTGCCCTGATCCTGGTGGCCAGTGCGAACACCGACGACCCCGACACGATCGGATCCATAGCCCCATCGGCCCCGGTGTCCCAGGCCCGCCCCGAGCCCGGAGACTGCTTCTTGATCGGCACCGTCTCCCTGGCCCCGGTGCCCTGCGACCATCCCCACGACGGCAAGCTGGTGTCCTGGGTACCGCTGGGTGCCCCCTGCCCGCCGGAGACCGAGCTCCACTGGGTCAGAGCTGCCCGACAAGCCGTCTGCTACCACCCTCCCGCCGGTTGATCCGCTCGCCGTCTGCTGCCACGACCGAAGCGGGACACGCCCCCCCCCCCCCCCCCCCGGACACCCCCCGCCGGTTGATCCGCTCGCCGTCTGCTGCCACCCCCCGCCGGTTGATCCGCTCGCCGTCTGCTGCCACCCCCCGCCGGTTGATCCGCTCGCCGTCTGCTACCACCCCCTGTTGGTTGATCCGCTCTGGGCCGGTTCTCTCCCGCTGGTTGATCTACTCTGGGCGAGCCGATGCAATCGACATCAAACCCGAAACCGACGTCAATCCGGAAGGACAAGAGGTAGGTCTGATATGCGCCATGGATACAAGGTCTTCGATGCCGACGGGCATGTGGTGGAGCCCAAGAACCTCTGGGAGCGGTTCCTGGACGAGAAGTTCCAGGATCGGGTGGGTTGGAAGGAGGTCTCCGGCCGGGAGGCGTTCCGGCCGGCCACCGTGGACGGCCGCTACACCCAGAGCCGGGTCACCATCTTCGGCGATTTCATGGAGGCGGTGGGCTGGACGTTCGACAACATGAGGGACAAGTACGGCCGGGCAGTGGTCGACAACGGCTTCCCCGGTGATGCGGTGGCCGCGGCCATGCCGCTGGACGGCATGGATTTCATGGTGATCTACGGCCCCGGCTACGACCTGTGGTCCGAGGGCATCGACCCCGAGCTCCAGGCCGCCATGTGCCGGGCCTACAACCGCTGGGGCCAGGAGATGCGGGAGACCTCGGGCGGGCGGGTCATCGCCTCGGGGCCGGTGCCGATCAACGACGTGGGCCGGGCGGTGGAGGAGATCCAGTACGCCCACGACCACCTGGGCACCCGGTGCTTCTTCGCCCGGCCCAACCTGTTCAATCGCCGGATGCTGGGCGACCGCTTCTACGATCCCATGTACGAGTTGCTCCAGGATCTGGACTGTGCCTTCGCCACCCACGACTTCATGGGCCACAACGGGGTGTCGGCCGGTGCCGACCGGTTCGAGACCTTCACCGAGTGGCACACCGTGTGTCATCCCCACGAGGCCCAGATGGCCATGCTGTCGATGATCGCCAACGGGGTGTTCGAGCGGTTCCCCCGGCTCCGGGTGGCCTACATGGAGGCCAACTGCGCCTGGCTCCCGTGGTGGCTGTGGCGCATGGAGGAGCACATCGAACTGTCGGGGGACCACGAGAAGCCGGGGCTCACCAAGTCGCCCCAGCAGTACTTCCAGGACAACTGCTTCATCTCGGTGGAGCCCGACGAGTACCTGGTGTACCACGTGATCGAGGAGTTGGGCGACGACAAGATCGTGTGGGAGAGCGACTACCCCCACCCCGACTCCAAGTACCCGCTGGCGGTGCAGTCGTTCCTGGATCTGCCCAGGGTGTCCGACGACTCCAAGCGCAAGATCCTGTGGGACAACTCCATCGACTTGTACCGGTTCCCCGACGGCTACCTGCCCGACGAGTTCATCGAGGCCACCACCTACGCCTACGACCCCTCGTCCTACGTCCCCAAGGTACCCGTCGGGACGAGTTGAGCGATGGCGTCGCCCCATGAGGTTCCCGGCCGGGTACCCGTATTCCGCCACATCGACGACGATGATCTGAAGCTCCAGCAGGTCCGCACCCAGATGCATCCCGACGGGCAGAAGTCGGTGTGGGAGAAATGGTTCACCTTCGGCAACCACGGTCGGCAGTACCTGTCGATGTGGGCCCGGTGGGATCCGGGCATGATCGTGCATCGCCACGGCCACCACTCCCCGCAGGTCGTGTACGTGCTGAGCGGCGACATGATGTGCGGTGACGTGCATTGCCCGGCCGGCACCCATATCGAGCTGCCCCACGGGGCCGCCCTCGGCCCGCTGGTCGCCGGTCCCGACGGGGTGGAGTTGTTCGAGGTGATGATGGGCGACGCCGCCTCCTGGGCCGCCGACCCCGAGGGCTTCGACGCCCTTTTGGCCTCCCGCGACATCACCAGGCTTCCCGATCCCCCCATCGACCTCCCCGAGGGTTTCGAGGATCGCCGCCACCAGTAGCAGCCCGCCCGATCAACACCATCGGTCACGATCGGTATTGCCCCGCCGGGGTGAGGGGGTTGTCTGTCGGATGAGGGTCTGGTGTCGGATGAGGGCTCGGTGCCGGATCGGATGAAGGCTCGGCGTCAGTCGAACTTGTAGACCCGGGCGGCGTTGTCGCGGAGAACCTTGTCGGCATCGGCGGGGTCCATTCCGCCGACCAACTCGGCGATGATCTTCTGGCTGTCGGGCCAAAGGGTCACCGAGTGGGGGTAGTCGGACGACCACATGGCCATGTCCACCAGGGTCCGGTTGCCGGCGGCCATCTGCATGTGACCGTTGCGGTCGTCGAGGCCGGTGACGAACACGTTGGTGCCCAGATAGCTGCTGGGATCACGCTCCATGGGTGAGTCGGACCAGGCGGCCTGGGTGCGGTACTCGTCGTCCATGGTCTGGCTCCAGAACGGTACCCAGCCGTAGTTGACCTCGGCGGCCACCACCTTGAGGTCGGGGTGGCGGTCGAAGATCCCGGCGAAGATCATGTAGGTGAGCGGGCGCACCGCGCTGAAGAACCGGTTGACGATGCCGGGGACCGACACGTTCTGCTCCACCAGCTCGTCCCAGTCGGAGTCGGGCGGCTTACCGCCGAAGGTGCGGTGGAAGGTGACCGGCACGTCCAGGTCCGAGCAGGCCCTCCACAGCGGTTCGTAGTAGGGGTCGTTGTAGGGCCGGGACGGCATGCCGGGCACGAACAGCCCCTTGGCGCCCTTCTCGACCACCCGATCCACCTCGGCCAGGGTGACGTCCATGCCGTCATCGGTGGGCAGCAGGGGCAGACCCCGCAGCCGTTCGGGGGCCGCGCCCTGGAACTCGTCCAGCACCCAGTCGTTGTACGACCGCATGCAGGCCACCGCCAGGCCCCGGTCGGGCTCCAGGTAGGTGAAGATGGAATTGGCCGGGTACACCACCGACCCCCACACCCCGTCGATGTCCATGTCGGCGCAGTGGGCCTCGCCGTCGTAGTTGCCGGGCATGATCTCCTCGAACTTCATGCCCGAGAGCTTGTAGTCCTCCTTGGCCTTGCCGGCCATGGCCTCTATGCCGAAGCTGCGCTTGGGCGGGCCGCCGTCGAACGACCAACCGTCGCCCCCGTCGGGAGCGGGCATCATCCGGGGAATGCGGTCCTTGTACTCCTCGGGCACCCGCTCGAACACGTGGGGCGGTTCGTTGATGTGGCAGTCCGCCGAGATGATTCTCACGGCCCACAGGGTAATCCCCGCCCGAGGCGGTGCGCACCGGTCGGGTGGGAGCGGGCAGCGGGCAGCGGTGCCACCCCAGCAGCCGTACCCGAGGGCTCTGGTGGTAGTGGAGCCATGGGGAAGCGGGCAGCGGTGCCATCCCAGCAGCCGTACCCGAGGGCTCTGGTGGTAGTGGAGCCATGGGGAAGCGGGCAGCGGTGCCATCCCAGCAGGTACCGTGCTGAGCCATGAGCACGGGGATGCGCCGTCCGCACGAGTTGGACTACGACACCATGCAGCGCCTGTTCCCCCCGCCCCCGGAGTACTTCGAGACCGCCTTCCACGAGGATCCCGACTCCATCGCCCGCCGGCAGCTCTTGCGTCTCCGGGACCGGGCCCACCGGGCCTGGCGGGTGCCGTTCTTCCGCAAGCGATGGGAGGCGGCCGGTTTCCACCCCGACCAACTCCACACCCTCGACGACCTGGGGCGGGCCCCGGCCTACACGGTGGACGACATCCGGGCGTCCATAGCCGAGAACCCCCCGCTGGGCGACTATCAGGGCATACGGCTGGAGGATGCCCGCAACGAGCCCATGCGCCTGTACGTGTCGGGCGGCACCACCGGGCGGTCCCGACCCACCCTGTACACCGCCTGGGACCGGGAGGTGGGAGCCATCACCATGGCCCGGGCGCTGTACGCCGAGGGGGTGCGGCCCGGCGACGTGGTCATCAACGCCTGGGCCTATTCCACCCACAACGGGGCCCATGCCTTCGACGAGGCCCTCTACCGGTGGCTCAACTGCGTGGTCATCACCACCGGCACCGGCAACGTGACCTCCACCCGCAAGCAGGTTCAGTTGGCTCACGAGTACCAGGCCTCGGCCATCTTGACCACCGGCGACTACATGCTGAAGATGGCCGAGACCGCGGTGGAGATGGGCCTCGACCCCAGGACCGACTTCAACATCCGGGCCCTGCCCGGTGGCCATATCGGCGACGGCCAACGGGTGGAGGAGGTGTGGGGGGTGACCCCGATGCAGAACTACGGGTTCCACGAGGTGCAGAACGTGGCCATCGGGTGTCCTGCGCGCACCGATCGGCTCCACGTTCTCGAGGACTGCTTCGTGGTTGAGGTCGTGGATGTGGAGACCGGCGAGCCGGTGCCCGACGGCACCCAGGGGGCGATGGTGATCACCGAGATCTACAAGACCGGCTCCCCCCAGTTCCGCTACAACATCATGGATCTGTCGTTCCTGTATCCACCGGGACGGTGCGAGTGCGGCTCGTGGCTGCGGTGCATGGCTCCGTTCGCCGGACGGGGCGACAACATGGTCAAGCTGCGGGGGGTCAACGTGTGGCCCGAGGCCATCGGCGAGGTGATCGGCGACGTGCCCGGGGTGACCGAGGATTTCTTCTGTCGGGCGGTGCGGGTCGGCGACCGGGACGAGATGATCGTCATGGTGGCCGGCGACGTTCCCGCCGACCGGTTCGGGGCGGTGGCCGAACGGGTGGAGAACCGTATCAAGGAGACCATGGGGGTGCGGATGACCGTCGAGGTGGTGCGCCCCGGTGAATTGGACGGGTTCACCGGCATGGGTTCCGCGGCCAAGCCGGTGCGTTTCCGGGACGAGCGGCCATGATCGGCTCGGTTCCGCCTAACGGGGCGATCGAGCGGCCATGATCGGCTCGGTTCCGCCCGACGGGGCGGTCGAGCGGCCATGATCGGCTCGGTTCCGCCTAACGGGGCGATCGAGCGGCCATGATCGGCTCGGTTCCGCCCGACGGGGCGGTCGAGCGGCCATGATCGGCTCGGTTCCGCCTAACGGGGCGATCGAGCGGCCATGATCGGCTCGGTTCCGCCCGACGGGGCGGTCGAGCGGCCATGATCGGCTCGGTTCCGCCTAACGGGGCGATCGAGCGGCCATGATCGGCTCGGTTCCGCCCGACGGGGCGATCGACTACTGGTGCAACCGGTTCTTTCCCGAGCAGGCCGAGGTGTGGAACGCGGCCCTGGAGGCAACCGGTACATCGGTGAAGATCCGCACCGGCGGTGACGACTCCTTCTGCGACGCCGACACCATGGTCGCCCGCATGGACGAGCTGGGCATCGCCGCGATGATCCTGCCGGTTGCCCACCTCCCGGCCCATCCCGAGCCCACCGACTTCGAGCTGGTGGCGGCCCGGCCCCAGGACCTGGACCGGTTGGTCGCCACCCACCCCGGCCGGTTCCGGGGCCAGTGGTCGGTCGATCCCCGCACGGGCATGGCCGGGGTGGACGAGGCCGCCACCATGCTGGAACAGCCCTGGTGCGTGGGCCTGCACACCCACACCCATAGCTTCGACCGCCGCTTCGACCACCCCGACTACTACCCCTACTACGCCCTGTGCGCCGACCGGGACGTGCCCTTCGTCATGCAGGCCGGGTCGTCCGGGGGACTCATGGGCAGCGAGTGCGGGGTGCCCATCGGCGTGGACCGGCCCGCCCTGTACTTTCCCCGGGTGCGGTTCGTCCTGTCCCACACCGGCTGGCCGTGGGTGGCCGAGTGCCTGGCCATGGCCCTCAAGTTTCCCAACGTGTACCTGGGTACGTCGGTGTACCCGCCCCGGCACTGGTCGGCGGAGCTGGTGGCGTTCATGAACGGTGCCGGTCGACGCAAATGCCTGTGGGGGACCGGTTTTCCCACCGTCGGTTATCGTCACTGCCTGGGCCAGCTTCCCGAGGTGGGGTTGGGCGACGAGGCCCGGGCCAATCTGCTGGGCGGCACCGCTCGCCGGGTGTTCACCCGTCTGGGGTGATCGGGAGTGGCCGGCCGGTGATCGTCCCCGAGCCCGAGGTCAAGGCTCTGCTGGCGAGGGCGGGAGTGGCTGTGCCCAAAGGGGTGGTGGCGAGCTTTTCCGCCACGGTGGCCGACCCCTCGGTGCTGGCCGATCGGGCCGGTGCCCATGGTTTGGTCGAGCCGCTGGTGCTGAAGGGTTTCGGCGGCGGCCTGGTCCACAAGAGCGATGCCGGTGCGGTGCGCCTGGGGGTGGCGGCCTACGAGCTGAACTACGAGGCCGCCCGGATGGCGGTGGCGGTGGCCGAGGCCGGAGGGAGGATCGACGGGTTCCTGGTGGAGGAGCAGGCCGCCGCCGGTGTCGAGCTGCTGGTCGGGGTGGTGGATCGGCCCCCGTTCGGCCCAATGGCCGCCCTCGGCCTGGGCGGCATCCTCACCGAGGTACTGGACGAGGTGGTACTGCGGCCGGCCCCGATCTCCCGAGCCGATGCCGAGGCCATGGTGACGGGCTTCAGGGGGGCCGAACTGCTGACCGGGTTCCGGGGCCGCCCTCCGGTGGACATCGATGCGGTGGTCGAGCTGTTGATGGCCATCGCCGGCCCGGACGGGGTCGCCGACCGTCTGGGCCCCAACCTGGTCGAGCTGGAGTGCAACCCGGTCATCGCCACCCCCGCCGAAGCCATCGCGGTGGATGCCCGACTCATTACCCACGACCCCCTCGTCGAGTCGCGCCCCGAGTCGCCCGGAGCCGGCAGTCCCCTCGTCGAGTCGCGCCCCGAGTCGCCCGGAGCCGGCAGTCCGCCCGTCGAGTCGCGCCCCGAGTCGCCCGGAACCGGCAGTCCGCCCGTCGAGTCGCGCCCCGAGTCGCCCGGAACCGGCAGTCCGCCCGTCGAGCCGCGCCCCGAGTCGCCCGGAACCGGCAGTCCGCCCGTCGAGCCGCGCCCCGAGTCGCCCGGAACCGACTTCGGGCCGTTGTTCGCTCCCCGGGGTATTGCGGTGGCCGGGGCATCCACCAGCCGGACCGGGTTCGGCAATACCTTTTTGGCCGCGTACCGGGAGCTGGGCTGGGGGCCGGGCACGTTGTGGGCCGTCCATCCCACCGCCGCCGAGGTGGACGGCGTACCCGCGGTGCGATCGGTGGCCGACATCGATGCCCAGGTGGACTACGTGGTCGGCGCAGTGCCCGCGGCGGCCTGTGCCGATCTGGTGCGGGGGGCGGCCGGGAAGGCCCGGTTCGTTCACATCATCAGCGGCGGATTCCGCGAAGCCGGCACCGAGGGGGCCGACCTGGAGCAGGAGTTGGTCGAGGCCGCCCGGTCATCGGGCGTGCGGGTGCTCGGCCCCAACTGCCTGGGGGCCTACGCTCCCGCCGGCCGCCAGACCTTTCTGCGCAACGCCCCCATGGAGGTGGGCCGGGTGGCCATGATCTCCCAGAGCGGCGGGCTGGCCGGTGACATGGTCAAGGGTGGGGCGGTCCGGGGTATCCGCTACTCCAAACTGTGTACCGTCGGCAACAGCATCGACGTCACCCCCGGCGAGCTGCTGGAGTGGCTGGTGGACGACCCCGACACCGCCATAATCGGCATGTACGTGGAGGATCCCCGCGATGGTCGCCGTCTCATCGGGGCCCTCGATGCGGCCCGGGGCCGCAAACCGGTGGTGATCCTGGTGGGAGGACGCACCGCCCAGGGCGGAGGGGCGGCCCTGTCCCATACCGGGGCCCTGGCCTCCGACCATCGGGTATGGGATGCCATCGGCGCGTCCTCCGGGGCCGGCATCGTCACCACCGTGGAGGAGCTGCTGGCAGCGGTCGCCTACCTCCAGCGATGGGTCGACGCCCCGGCCGGCGGCGACCTCGACACCCTGGTTCTGGGGGTGGGCGGGGGCGCATCCGTGCTGGGCACCGATGCCGCCGACCGGGCCGCTCTGATCACCACCATGGTCGGCGACCGGGGCCGACGGGCGCTCAGGGATCTGGGCCACGGCGTGGGCACCAGCGTCCGCAACCCCATAGAGATCGGCTTCGGACCGGTTTCCGCCCCCGATGTCCTGGTGCAGGCCCTAGATCCCATTCTCGATGTCCAGCCCTATCCCGATGTGGTGCTCCACGCCAACGTCCAGTCCTTCTTCAGCTACGCCACCGGTGGCATCGACCGGTTGTTCCCCATTCTCGAGACCACCGCGACCGCCACCGACAACTGGCCCAACACCCGCCTGTCCATCGTGCTCCGCAACCTCGATTGCGCTCCCCCCGAAATCGTCGCCCGCATCCGCCGAACCTGCCTCGACGCCGACCTTCCCGCCTTCACCCGCTTCGACGAGGCCATGACCGCGGTCGCCACCGCCAAACTCCACGCCCGCTCCCGCTCCCTCGCCGAATAGCTACCATCGCCTTACCCGGAATCAGGTGTCCACTAAACCGGGCAACTCCATTTCACTCCCAGCGCCTGGATTGGTATTTGAGCATGCGATCCCCGGAGAGCTTTCTGGTTAGGTTGCCCTCACGCACCCAAAACTCACTGGGCTCATTTCCACCTTGCTCCGGTATGGAAAACACAGGTCTATCAGAGGCTTTGACACGTACGATGCATACATCTGCCCCACTATCCTCCTGGAAGTCAATATCGATAGTACCTGCGATAGATACCGACAAGCTATTGTTCAAATGGTCGCGTATAAAGCGTTCATAACTATCCCGGTTGGCCTTGTCACCAAGTGTTCGCATATCGTTACTTAAGCCAATGATATTACCATTATCTTCCACTCCTATAAGTAGCACACCACCTCCAGCATTCAAAAATCCACACACAGTTTTAGTGACAGCATGTACTAAATTCTTATTAACTTTATTAGCACGCAAATCCCATCTAGCTGTTGACTTGTACTCTACGGTCTTAGATTCACCAGTAGCAATTAGGGCACCAAGGTTAAAGAAATATTCGGGCACTATAACATTTTCTAATTCAATATCTAGGACTTCTTGAATGTAGTGCTCAAGTGCTTGGTAGGAGGTAAAGAAGCGGTAGCCTAGTTCTCCAAGTCGGGACTCGCTCTCCTTATGAGGTTCTAATAGCAAAGCAACCTTATCCCCAAGCCCATGTTGCATACCTTCAGGCCATACAGCATCTGGGTAAACGAGGGGCTTGCCAGTTTTATCGTCAACAATTTCGCTATATATATCAGGCCGTGCTAGACCTAACTTCGCGCACCAGTCACTCAGTGACCGGAGAGTTGCGTCGGCTTCGTCGGATATTCTGGCTGCAGTTCTACCTGTCATGTGAGTATTCGAGAGTTTGCCCTGTTGGAGACCAGTAAGCAACTCGTTCGTTGATTGAGCAAGTAACTGTCGACGCATATCAAGAAAATCAAGGTAACGATCCGTGGATCGCAAAGATATATCTTGGGGGACCCACTGGCTCATGAGTACTCCGTCATGATTCTGGTCCACATCCGCTAAGTAGTCTTCAGGTGGTTGTTTACCGAGCTTGCGATTGCTTGATTCTGTAAGGAAAGCGAAGTTGGCAACTGCGTTTACTTGAGGCTCCGAGTAGCCAGCCTCATAAAGCAAAGCCTTGGGAAAAATATGGTGAAGCTCGAGGTTTGATCCTTTCCCGAGGAGGTGCTTTGAAAGCGGAAGTCCAGTGCAAAAGTCTTTGGAGTCACTTATGCGAGTGAGCATATAAAGGACTGGGTAGAAGCGATGTTTTACGGACCAACCTTCAAAATCTTCGGGTCGCACTTGTAGAGTGCCACGTGACTTCTCAATTTCGTTGATGAGTCCATCAAGTCCCTGTTCTTTTAGCACATTGAGGTCTCGGTCAATGATAGACTCGATTGAGACACTGTACCTTCCCCACATGCCTTGGTAAAGATACCAAAAAAGCAGTCGGTTTTGAGTAAAGGTGTCATTGATAGAACCTCCAGTGTCAACCACAAATTTGACCATAACTGGAAATACATATTTTCCAAACAGAACACGATCATGGTCAAGGCCAAGGCGGTTGGACACAAGGTTAAGTAAGAAATCTATGGCCTGTTCAGCTCTTTTGACCGCAACTCCGAAGTCTTCGGCAGAGAGGTTATTCATTTCTTCAAAGCGAGCTGTATCGGTAGCTACTACGTTCACACAACGCATGAACCAGTCGAGTTTGAAGTCGAATCCAGCATCATACCAGCGTTTTATAGCACCACGTAATTCTTCACGTGCATCCGGTCGGATTGCGCATATTCTAGCAAGTGCAAGATCACTTTTGGATAGCTTCGTGCCGCCGCTATTGACGCGATTGAATATATCCACTACGACATCGATGGTTTTATCGTTTCCACTAATATCCTCGTTGTGGAGTTCAATCTCTCGAATACCATAAAGCCAGTGAGCACAACTGACATAGCGATTATAGTCTTTTTTTGAAATACTTTCATCATCAGCAAGCTTCTCTGTTACGGATTCGGGCCCGTTAGTCATCAGATTGGTAACTGATACCCACAGTGGATTCGCGGCCATTTTGGTCTTCGCGTGGAACTCGAAGGTTTCGCTTTCTAAATTAAAGTAAAGCCCCGTGAAAGCCTTTGCCCGCTCAGCATCCTCGAAGAACTGGGGTGGTTTGCCACGCAGCACACCGTACAAGCTGGTTACTCTCTGTTGCCCATCAAGTAGCAACTTGACATTGTCGGAGCCTGAGACTGACGAGCCCCTCAACTCAGTTTCGTCGGCGCGTGTACTCCAGGTCAACAGCGAGCCGACAGGGAAACGCTGGTATAGGGACTGGAACAGGCTCTTCACCTGATTTCGTGACCACACATAACCACGCTGGAACTCGGGCAGAACGACGGTGCCGTGGTCAATGGACTCTAATAGGTACTTAATTTTCATTATAGTGTTACCTCCTCACCATATGTTAGGGTGTCGAGTTAATCAGTGCATACCTCTCGCCGAATAGCTACCATCGACTTATGCCGGACGAGGACGAGTTTGCCGGGCGGGTGGCACTGGTCACCGGGGGGGCGGGGGCGGCCATCGGGTCGACCACGTGTCGGACGTTGGCGGGCTACGGGGCCGCCGTCGTGGTGCTGGACAACCACCATCGCCGTACCCATGAGACCGCCGAGGCCCTGAGGGAGGCCCACGACGTGCCGGTGATGGCCGCGGTGGCCGACATTTGTGACCGAGACGCGATGGCGGTGACCATGGACGGGGTGTACGCCGAGATGGGGTCGGTGGACATCCTGGTCAACAGCGCGGCGGAGAACGTGCAGGGCAGCATCTTCGACTATCGGCCCGAGGATTGGGACCGGGTGATAGCGGTGGATCTCACCGCCTCCTGGTGGTTGATCCGGCGCACGGTCGGGCCGATGCGGGACCGGCGGTGGGGGCGCATCGTGAACGTGACCTCGGTGGCCGCCTATCTGGGGGGCAATGGCCGGGAAGCGCCCTACTCGGCGGCCAAGGCGGGCCTTCAGGAGGTGACCCGGGCAGTGGCCATCGAAGCCGGCCCCTACAACATCCGGGTCAACGCGGTGGCTCCCGGTCTGGTGCGGTCCCGGTGGGTGGACGCCCAGGCCGAACACTACGAATCGTTCCGGGAGCAGACCCCGCTGCGCCGCCACGCCGAGCCCGAGGACGTGTCCAACACCATTGCCTTCTTGTGCAGCGAGGAGTCGGCCCACATCACCGGCCAGGTCGTCAACGTCTCCGGCGGGTGGTACCTCACCCCGTGAGCCCGGCGCGGTGAGCGGGAGGGGCCCTGCCAGTGGCTCTCGGAGCGGGCGTGCGACCGTGAGCCCGGCGCGGTGAGCGGGATCGCCGAGCGGGTGCGGGGGGTTGCTCCCGAACCGGGCGAGGTGGACCGCAACGCCACCGCGCTGATCCTGCTGGCCATCGGCGTGGTCGTCGCCATGCGCTACGGAGGGTTGTCCGGCACCACCGGTTGGCTCACCGCCACCCTCGACGGCTTGGCCCTCGACGGGCTGTCCGACCGGTTCGACCGGGCCCTGAGCCGCTCCGATCACGCCCCGTTCAACCGTCGGATGTACTGGGGGCTCTTCCGCTGGGTGGTCTACGTGGTGCCCGCCGTGCTGGTGGCCCGTTTCGTGCTGCGCACTTCCTTGCGCGACCTGGGCCTGCGAGCCGGCCCCGAGCTCCGCCGGCACGCCCTCCTGTACCTGGGGCTCTACCTGGCGCTGCTGCCGTTGGTGGTCGCGGCCAGCTTCAACGGCGAATTCCGGGACACCTACCCGTTCTACGAACCGCCCACCGGGGTGGGCTACTGGCCCCGCTTCTACGTGTGGGAGGCGGTGTACGCCGGGCAGTTCCTGGCCCTGGAGTTCTTCTTCCGCGGCGTGCTGGTCCACGGCCTGGCCCGCCGGTTCGCCACCATGGCCGTGTTCGTGGCGCTGATCCCCTACGTGATGATCCACCTCACCAAACCCCTGCCCGAGGCCCTGGGATCAATCGTGGCGGGCATCGTGCTGGGCTTTTTGAGCCTCCGCACCGGCTCGGTCTACCTCGGTGCCGCCCTCCACTTCGCCGTCGCCCTCACCATCGACCTTCTCGTCCTGTGGTGAGTTGGCGTCCTCGGCATCGACCTTCTCGTCCTGTGGTGAGTTGGTGAGGCGTCACTAGGCTCGATCCATGTCCCGGATTGGTTATCGCACGTTCGATTCCGACAATCACTACTACGAGGCCCCCGATTGCTTCAGTCGCCACATCGAGGCCTGCCATCGCCACCAGGCCATAACCGCCACCCGGGGGCCGGATGGGGAGTGGGAGGTGAGGGTGGGGGATCGCCCCTACAACTTCATGCACGTGAAGTTCGACAAGACCAACGCGCCCGGTTCCATGCACGAGATGCTCCGGGCCAAGCGGGACAATCCCGAGTTGGGTTGGGGCGACTCCTACACCGCCGAGAACATGCTGGCCGCCTACAAGCAGCCCGACGCCCGCCTGGATCTGCTCGATTCCCAGGGTGTGGGGTGGGCTGTTTTGCTGCCCACCTTCGGGGTGTCGGTGGAGGAGTACATGGTGGGCGACGTCGAGCAGACCTATGCCAACCTGCGGGCCTTCAACCGCTGGTTGGAGGACGACTGGGGCTACGCCCACCAGAACCGGCTGTTCGCCCCGCCACTGCTGTCGCTGCTCGATCGTGAACATGCCGTCGCCGAGCTGGATCGGGTGCTGGAGGCCGGGGCCCGCATCGTGCATCTGCGGCCCTGTCCGTGGGGCGGTGAGGGCCGATCCATCGCCGACCCCTACTACGACCCGTTCTGGGCCCGCCTGAACGAGGCCCGTATTCCGGTGGCGTTCCACATCGCCGACTACCGCTACGGCGAACTGGCTACCCGCATGGGTGACGACCCGGGGGCCAACGTGCGGGAGATGTCGGCCTTCCAGTGGGCCTTCCACCACGGCGACCGTCCCGTCATGGAGACGTTCGGGGCGCTGCTCTACGGCAACATGCACGCCCGCTTCCCCGACCTCAACTTCTTGAGCATCGAGAACGGTTCCGACTGGGTGCATTACCTGCTCACCCTCTTGGACAAGAAGAAGGGCATGGCCCGCTTCGGCCCGTGGCCCGCGGGCCGCCCGTCCGGACGGATCAGCGAGATCTTCAAACAGTGCTGCTACGTGTCGCCCTATCCCGAGGACGACGTCGAGGCCCTGGTGGAGCGCATCGGTGCCGCCCGGGTGCTGTTCGGCTCCGACCACCCCCACCCCGAGGGCATGGCCGACCCCAACCGCTTCGTCGACCTGATCGCCAACCGCCCCGATCCCGAGCAGCACCTCATCATGCGCGACAACGCCGCCGCCCTGTTCAACCCGAGCTGAACCTTCCTGGCGGCCCGGCTAGCACAATCTGAAAGTACTACTTGCAGATTGTCACAAACATAGTAGGATGGGCCGGTGATCGAACGGGAGATCACCCCCGTACTGCTCAAGTTGTTCGACCAGTATCCCTTCGTAACGATCACCGGGCCGCGCCAGTCGGGAAAGACCACGCTGTGCCGGACCGCTTTTCCGTCCCTGGCCTACGTGAACATGGAGGCACCCAACCAGCGGGAGTTCGCCGAGGCCGATCCGGTCGGTTTTCTTGGGCGACTCGGCGAGGGTGCCATCCTCGACGAGATCCAACGAACCCCCGAACTGCTGTCGTATCTCCAGGTGGCGGCCGACGAGAAACAGCGGAACGGCCTGTTCGTCCTCACCGGTAGCGAGCAGTTCAGGCTCTCCGAGGCCGTTGGCCAGACGCTCGCCGGACGAACCGCGCTTCTTCGCCTGCTGCCGTTCTCGCTGACCGAACTCGGCCGAATCGGGGCGAGCGACGACATCGACCGCATCCTGTACTCCGGGTTCTATCCCCGGATTCACGATCAGGGGTTGGATCCGACCCAGGCCCTCGGCGACTACTTGGAGACGTACGTGGAGCGGGATGTGCGCCGGATGGGGGAGATCCGCAACCTGGCGGGCTTCCAGCGGTTCGTGCGGTTGTGCGCCGGTCGGGTGGGCCAGATAGTGAACCTGACCGCGCTGGGTGCCGATGCCGGGGTTTCCCACCCGACCGCGTCCCATTGGATGACGGTGCTGGAGGCGAGCTATGTGGTGTTCCGCCTGCCCCCCTTCTTCGCCAATATCCGAAAGCGCCTGGTCAAGTCGCCCAAGCTCTACTTCTACGACGTGGGGCTGGCCGCCCACCTGATCGGTATCGAGCACGCCGAGCAGTTGGCCACCCACCCGTTGCGCGGGCATTTGTTCGAGAACGCGGTGGTGATGGAGGTTCTCAAGCATCGCTACAACCGGGGGCGGAGATCCAACCTGTCCTTTTTTCGGGATTCCCGGGGTTTGGAATGCGACCTGTTGTACGAGCGGGCCGACGGTATCGGGGCCATCGAGATAAAGGCCGGTGCCACCGTTGCCTCGGACTACTTCGACTCCCTCGACAAACTGTCCACGGTGCTTCCCCAGGTGTCCGATCGAGCCGTGGTGTACGGGGGCACCGAGTGGCAGCGCCGCGACGACAAGCAGGCGGTGCCGCTTTCGGGGTTGCCCGATCTGCTCGACCGACTGGACCGATGAGCGTTCCTACCTGGGGGGGACGAAGCCGCCGTCGACGATGATGCACTGGCCGGTGATGTAGCTGCCGGCGTCGGAGGCCAGCAGCAGGGCCGTGCCGACCAGCTCGTCGGGATGGCCGATACGACCGAGGTGGCTGAGATCGGCCATGCGGCCCATGGCCTCGGGCCCGGTGTTGCGGGTCATGGTGGTGTCCACCGTGCCCGGCGCGATGGCGTTGACCCGGATCCCGTGGGGGCCGTACTCCCCGGCCATCGACCGGGTGAACGACAACAGCGCGGCCTTGGCCGCCGAGTACATGGCGGTGTTGCCGGCCGGGATGTAGGCCCCCACCGAGATCACGTTGATCACCGAGGCGTGGTCGGAGGCCAGCAGCGAGGGCAGGCACCGCTGGAACAAGAAGAACGGTCCCCGCAGGTTGACGGTGAACGACTTGTCCCAGATCTCCGGGGTGATGTCGGGCATCGGCACCCCCAGCGGGTTGGCCGCGTTGTTCACCACGATGTCGATTCGACCGAACCGTTCCAGGGTGGCCTCGGCCAGCCGATTCACGCTGTCGAGGTCGCCCATGTGGGTGGCGACGGCCAGCGCCTCGCCCCCGGCCTCGGCGATCTCGGCCGCGGCGAGGTCGCAGGCATCGGCCTTGCGGCTGGCCACCACCACCTTGGCCCCCTGGGCGGCGAAGCCGTGGGCCATGGACAGTCCGATGCCCCGGCTTCCCCCGGTGATGATCGCCACCCGCCCCGACAGATCGAACATCCGGGCGGCGCTCAACGATGCCGGATCGGGCCTGGGGGCCAATCTCGGGTCGGTCGTGGGATCGATTGCCGGTTCGTCGGCGGGAGAGTCGGTCATGGCCGAACCTTAATGAGGTTCGGGCCCGGAACTGGAAGTGATGCGGGAACGGGGAGCAATCGTCCCTCTAGAAATGGTACGGGAACCGGGAGAAGTCGGCGGGGCGCTTCTCCAGGAAGGAGTCCCGGCCCTCGGCGGCCTCCTCGGTGGCGTAGGCCAGTCGGGTGGCCTCCCCGGCGAACACCTGTTGGCCCACCAGCCCGTCGTCGATCAGATTGAAGGCGAACTTGAGCATGCGCTGGGCGGTGGGGCTCTTGGCGTTCACCGCCGCGGCCCATTCCAGCGCGGTCCGCTCCAACTCGCCATGGGGCACCACCGCGTTGACCATGCCCATCTCGTAGGCCTCGGCCGCGGTGTAGGCCCGACCCACGAAGAACACCTCCCGGGCCCGCTTCTGTCCCACCTGGCGGGCCAGGTAGGCCGAGCCGAAGCCGCCGTCGAAGCTGGCCACGTCGGCGTCGGTCTGCTTGAACCGTGCGTGCTCGGCCGACGCCAGGGTCATGTCGCTCACCACGTGCAGACTGTGGCCTCCGCCGGCCGCCCACCCCGGCACCACCGCGATCACCACCTTGGGCATGAACCGGATGAGCCGCTGCACCTCCAGGATGTGCAGGCGCCCGGTCCGAGTGGGGTCCACCGTCCCCGCGGTATCGTCACCGGCGTATTGGTAGCCGTCGGCCCCCCGGATGCGTTGGTCGCCGCCCGAGCTGAACGCCCAGCCGCCGTCCACCGGTGACGGCCCGTTGCCGGTGAGCAGCACCGTACCCACGTCGGGGGTAGTGCGGGCGTGGTCCAGGGTGCGGTACAGCTCGTCCACGGTGTGGGGGCGAAAGGCGTTGCGAACCTCGGGGCGGTCGAAGGCGATCCGCACCGTGGCCTGGTCGACCGCCCGGTGATAGGTCGTGTCGGTCAACTCGAACCCCTCCACCGGTTGCCAAAGATCGGCGTCGAACAACTCCGAGACCATGGCGACACCCTATCGGGGGCGAAAGTGCTCGAACCCCGAGTTCGAGTCGTCCCGCCGGTTCTGGCCCTACGGGCGGGGTCGAGGGATGAGGTGCTCGAACCCCGAGTTCGAGTCGTCCCGCCAGTCCTCGTAGGTGCTTCTGGCCTTGTCGGTTGTCTTTTTCCGCGCCATTTTCCTGAGTTTCTTCTTGGCCTTGTCGGACGATTCCTGGGCGGCGAAGGACAGCATCTCCCTGTGGGCCCGGCGACGGCCCATTTCCGTCAGGCTCCGGGCCGCGGTCAGCGTCTTGCCCGTCCCCAGGGGCATGGCCACCCTCCCGGCGAATATCAGGGCCGATTGCCAGTCGCCCTGCGACAGAGCGTACAGGGCCCGAGTGGTGTCGACGATCTCGCCCACCACCGGCAGCACCCCGGCGGCCTCCATGGCCCAGAACCCCACGTCGTCCCAGCCGAAACCATCCTTGCGATGGTAGGCACCGTGGGCGACCACCGTGGCCGCGGCCTCCCGGACCGTCGGAGGCAGGTTCGCATCGGCGGCAATGGCCTCGAAGTCGGCTCGGGACAAGAACATGTCGGCCTTGGACGGGTCGCCCTGGGCCGCGGTGTCGATGGTGGCCAGGTAGGGCAGAAGAACGGTGTAGGCCGACATCCGGGCCTCGAAGGCGTCCAGGTCGTCGAGGCTGATACGGCCGTCGCCGCCACCGGCGGCCTGGAATCCATCGAGGGGATCGGACAGGTAGTCGCGGTTGTTCTTGGCCGTGTCCACCATGGTGAACAGGCTGCGGTTGGCGATCAGGATCCGGGCGGCCTGACCCAGATCGTCGGTTCGGGTGACGAACGACTCCAGGTCGCGCCGGGACACGATGTCGTCGCCGCCCCAGGCCTCGGGGGTATCCCGCAGCACATCGATGGCCCACAGGGCCAGGTTCAGCCCCTCGGGCCCCAGCAGGATCATCTGGGCTCGCTGGAAGATGTCCTCGGAGTCGGCCCGCAGTTGTCGGCCGATGCCGCCCAGCGCTTGACCAACCGGGTACTGCCCACGGCCCAGCCAGTAGTCCACCTCGTCGACCACCGCGATCCATCGCTGCCTCCTTCGGTCGAGCTCGTCGGCCGCGGCCAGATAATCGATGGCCAGACCCATGGCCGCTTCCGCATCCATCGCAACAGTAGGCACACATGTAATATATTTGAAATTATTGAAAAATGCTATAGATGACTAATAAATCTGTCTTTTTCTCGATCGGCCATTCCTGTGGAAGGGTCGTGGGGGGCGGCGAAGCAGGTTGACGGCCATGGCCGACGCTCGCACCGGCCAGGGGGCGAACTTGCTCTGCTCGCTGACCGGGATGCCCCTGCGGACCGCGATCCTGCCCCCGATGAACATCGTGATCACCGCATGGGGAACCACCAGCACCACGAAGAACGACCAGGGCACGGTGAACGCCATGGCCAGCCCGGCCACGATGGGGCCGAACACCGCACCGACCCCGGTGACCCGTACCAGCCCGGCGCTGGCCCCGTTCAGTTGGTTGGACGGCACCCAATCGGCGGTGTGGGTGATGGCCAGCGAGTAGAGGGGGAAGGTGGTGCCGCCGAACAGGAACATGAGGGCCAGCGACGTCTTCGACCCCGGTTCGACGGAGGCCATGGCTCCGGCGACGGCCGTGGCCACCGCCGCCACCACCAGGATGACGACCCGCCGGGGCAGGCGGTCGGAGAGCACCCCTATGGGCCAGGTGAACACGATGGCTCCGGTGGTGGCCACCGAGAGGAACAGAGCGATCCGGGAGGCGGGCAGCCCCTCGCCGGCCGCGTACACCGCGCCCACCCCGAGCAGGGCCCCGTGGCTGGTTCCCGCGCAGAAGGCGGTGAGCACCCCGGTGGGCACCAGGGACACGAGGCGACGAAGCGGCAGCGGTTCGGGGGTGACCAACGGGGGCGCGCTGGTGGCCGACAGCGCGACGGGAACCAGGGACACCGAGATGAGTACCGAGGAGAAGATGAACAGGTCGAAATCGACGGGATCGCCGCCGTTGAGCAGAAGCTGCCCGGCGGACAGGCCGCCCATGGGCATGACCAAGTACATGCCCAGCAGCCGCCCCGGTTGGTGTTGGTGGCCATGTCGTTCAACCACGACTCGACTGTCACGTAGATGCAGGCGACGGCCAGGCCGAATATCACCCTCAGCACCACCCAGGCCCACGGGTTCACCCACAGCGGGTGGAGGATGGACACTGCGGATGCCGTCGAGGCCAGCGCGGCGAACACCCGGATGTGGCCCACCGCCCCCAGGAAGTGCTCGGCCAGCTTGGCTCCGAGCAGGAACCCCAGGAAGTAGCCGGCCATCACCGCGCCGCTGATGGCCGGACCGAACCCCTCGTTCTGGGCTCGAACGCCCAGAACTGCTCCTTGAAGGCCGTTGCCCACCATGATGAGGGCCATCCCGGCCAGCAGCGCCCGGGCCGCTCCCAGGGTGCGCCCTTTTGGTTCGGTCTCGATCCAAGGGCCGCCCACGACCCCGCTGTCGTCGTCCTTCAGCCACCCGACGGGGTTCTCGGCCACCGCCGCTCAGCCTACCGGCACCCCCTCGGCCCCAACCGCGGATTTTCCGCTGCGGATTTTCCGCTGCGGATTTTCCGCTGCGGATTTTCCGCTGCGGATTTTCCGCTGCGGATTTTTGGCTCGCCGGTGGAACCGACCGTCCCTGCTCCCAACCCCACCGCCGACCGCTAAACTCAATGGCGGATCATTCATCGCGCCGCCCCGCCCACGTAGCTCAGTCGGACAGAGCAGGGACCTCCTAAGTCCAAGGCCGCAGGTTCGAATCCTGCCGTGGGCGCTGTTTGATGTTGCCGGTGCTTCCTGGATGCTCTTGTTGGTTCCCGAATTTCCAGCGTATTCAAGGCCTTGTCGTTTGGCACTGGCGCACTGCTCATGTAATTTACCGCACAACCCCACAAGAGGTGTGAGACGAATTGGAGAATAGGAGGGGACATCTCACCGCCGCAAAGGTCAAGGCAGCCGGGCCGGGGAAATATCACGACGGACAGGGTTTGCACCTGCGTGTGACCAACACCGGGTCCAAGTCTGGGTTCCTGCGGCTCACTGTGGACGGGCACCGACGCGACATGGGTCTGGGCAGCTAGCCGGAGGTGAGCCTCGTCGATGCCCACCGCAAGCTTCTGGAGCACCGTACAACCGCCGATGATGGGTGGGTCAAGTGTCCACTGATCGATGGCTATCCGCTCCCCGATGTCAACAGGCCCATCAGTGCATGGGTACTCGACGGTGCTGCTTGCGCTTATTGGCAGTGAGTGTTCATCGCCGACCTGAATAACACGGTAGGCCGTTGTGGTCGGTAGCTTGGTTCTCATTGGGATAGCCGAACCGGACGGCAAACACCGGAACGAGGGCACGCCGGGTCATTGAGATGAGCGACCGAGTGCGGGGAGCCCCGCCGGGGTTTGAGATGGCAGAGCGGAAGTCGGGGTACGCTGACCTGGTTCTGACTAGCGATGCTGTTGTCGACTCTGTTCGTGTTCTTCGCTGCCGGTTTCGCCTCCTTGGTGGTCGATCAGAACGCTTTGGACACTGCCTGAGCTGAAGCTGTGGGTGCTCTGTGGGACGACGGGTGTTTGGACGTTGTGGACACACACATGACCGCCGACGGCTTGTTCCGCATCACCACGGCGGTCCCGCAAGAGTACCGCTACCGCCTACCAGGAAGTTTCTCGCTGCGCTCCGACTCGGGGGTAGCTTCCAGTCGGTGACCTACCCAACGATTTGGATGGTGTTGAACTGGATGCGGCAGACCGTGCAGGTAAGACGGGAGTTGTATGCTCACTACTGCGCGTCTGGAGACCGCCGGTGAGGTTTAGCCTCGCCAAGAGTGGTCTCCGCGAACTCAAGGAATGGTCGATGTGGCACGCTGTTGTCATCATCGGAGATATGGTGGCCCCACGAGCATAAGGAGTGGTTGAATGGCAAATCTCGTTTGGGTGGCAGTCTTGTTGCCTGCCATTGCCATTAGCGGCAGTGCCTATCACTTGGCGCGAGTTCAGGGACGAGGGGGGAGCCCTCCTGTGAACAGGTATGGGGCGACAGTGCTTGTGGCAATTGCAGTCCCCCACTTCGCTGCGTTGCTGTACCTGGCTTTGGCAACCATGCACACAGCAATCCCGACTGCACAGCTGCCAGAGGCAAACAAGCCCGTCGATATCATGGCGTTGCCCCTGTCCGCTTATCTGGCCTGCGCGCTGTTCACAGTGTTTTGCTTCATCATCGCTGCTTCAATAGGGCATGTATTCCGATCCAAGGCGGATGCAGAACAGACGCTAGGCGATCATAACAGGCGCGGGAATTGGGGCAACATCATCCATCAGAACTGCTATGAGCATGGGGTGTGCCATCTATCTGACGGTAGCGTCGTTGCTGGCCTCATAGTAAACTTCAGCGAGGGCAGTACTGACATGCTGTCCGGAGACATAGCCATGGTCAGAGCAGAGTGGATAAGACATCCAGACCATGGAACACGTCTACTCTACGCTGAGTATCCCGATGAGGTTACGAACTTTTGGGAGACTCTACAAGATGAAAACATAGGCGGGGATCGTGTCACCGTGCTGAGAGGAGGTACAGTGGACTCAGTTGAATGTTACTCCCTTATTATATTCGGTCCGTACTTGCATGACCCCGAAGTGGCTCCCACCGATGGCATCAGGGGTTGGTGGCACAGATTCTTCATCCGTAAAATGTTTGTTGGCCCAACAACTATAGGCGGTTGAGCGATACGACAACATGCGACCTACTGCCTGTTTGCGGACCCACCCTGTTCAGTACTTTGCCTATCGGCATCGTCTCCGGCTCTACCGCTTGAGAGCAACTAGGTGAGCTCCTATGTCAATTTGGGGTGGTTTGGAGGGTAGTCCAGATGCGGTCCGAGATTTTGCGTTTGAGGGCTCGGATGGCTTATTTTTTGGTTTTGCCTCGTTGTTGGCATTGTTGGTAGTAGCGGTGGCCCTCGGTGTGGGGCTTGGCGATCTGGGCGAGGGCGGTGGTGTGGATGGCTTTGTTTGGTTGGCGGTTGCCGCCTCGGTCGGGGCGGTGCCGTTGGGTGCGCCCTGAGCTGGCTGCCGGCGGCGCGGTGCCGTTGGCCATGGCGAAGCGGGCCTTGGTGGCGAAGCGCCCGGGGTCGCCGACCTCGGTGAGGATGTCGGCGGCGACCATCGGGCCGATGCCGTGGATTGCGCATAGTGCGGTGCCGGTAGCCGAGGCGTTCACGACCGTGGTGATCTTGTCGGTGAGATCTTGGATTTGGCGGTTCATCTCGCGTATGCGTCGAACGCGCGAACGGGCGACGTGCGCTGCGGCGGAGGTGTCGCCGCGCAACAGCAGCGACACGCGTGTAAGTGCCTTGGGCTTGGTGAGCGGTGACGGGATCCGGCGGTGGTAGCCGCAATGGATTCGTTCCAGGTCCGAGTGCAGCCGGTTGATCTGCTGGTTGCGGCCTTTGACCAGCTCGCGACGGTATCTTACGACGGTGCGTAGTTCCTCGAGGGTCCCGTCGGGTCGAGGTGGGGGCAGTTGTTGTTCGCGGGCGGCGACTCGGGCCACCAGCAGCGCGTCGGCGGAATCGGTTTTGGTCTGGTTGCGTTGACCTCTGCGCATCGCCGCGGTCATCTGAGGGGGAACCTCGGCCACGTCAACTCCGGCTTCGAGCAGTGCCAAAGCAGCGGGCCGCCCGTAGTGGCCCGAGCCCTCGACGCCGACCCTTGTGGCGTTGACGCTTCGGGCCCAGGCCACCAACTGCTGGTTCCCCCTCGGGGTGTTGTCGAAGCAGCGATGCTGCACGGCACGGCCCACCTCGTCGGCCAAACAGGCCGCCAGGGTGTCCTTGTGGGAATCGATGCCGATCACGGCCATCTCGATCATCCTTTCGGTCTGGGTCGGGTTGATGGCAGAATCGGCTCGGCGGCGCGCACACATGCGTCGAGTCACGCGAACAGCGGAATCCCGTGCTCCTATCAAGCGACACTGCCGAGCCGGCACACCGGTGGGGAGACACTCACCTAGAAAGCCACCACCGCAAACGACAGGGCAAGTAACGCAGAGTCACCCCCACCGGTGCTGCCACCCCAAACAATGACACGCATGTAACGGCCATGGACGTTGTTGACACTTTGGGTGAGCCTCCGGTGTCATTGTGGTGGTCGATGAATCACCCGAGCAACAAGGGGAGAGCAAACTCCACTGGTGGTCGCTGGCCCAGACCTCAACATGTGACTATCCAGAGGCTGGCACGCGGGCTGCCTGCGGTCCGACGGAAATTACCTGTTCATCTCAGATAGGCTGGTCAGCGAAGGCAACACTGCCATCTACAAACTCGACTGACCATCCCTACATCGGACGAACTCCAATCTGCCCGTCGAGGATATCTGACACAAGCCAGACCTGCTGATCCCACAGATTGAGATTGCGCCCGGATTAGCTATAGGCGATGCTGGATCGCGGGTATAGCCAATACGGACTCCGCCGCGCCGACTGCTGGAGAATAGAATAACTGGCACTTATATCGGGTTTTAGCCACGAGTGGAGAACGGTAGCGGCAGGATGAGACCGGATCAAAGAAATGAAAACAGAGAACGCAACCAGGCCGACGGCACGCTCGCGAGGCGTGTGGCTCCGACGACCTGGCGCAAAGCCTTCCGCGATCAACCGGAAAGCGATCTGTGCTTGACGGTAACACATTCGGGGGGCGAGAGCCATTCCGACGTGGGGGCGCGGTCATGAGAAGCGCTGACTTAGAGCGCGCGCTGATAGGTGACCATCCACCTGTCGTTGTGTCGGCCCGGCTTTGATGTCGGGTGTGGCCCGAACGACAACGACATGGTGGAGGTGTTGTAATCATGCTTGCTTTGGACCCGGAGGTGGTGGATGCGGTGTGGGCGGTGGTGGAGCCGCATGTGCCGGTGCGTGGGGCGGTGTTGCATCCGTTGGGGTGCCACCGGCGAAGGATCCCGGATCGAAGGGTGTTCGAGGGGATCTTGTTCCGGTTGGTGACGGGGTGTTCCTGGGAC
Source organism: Acidimicrobiales bacterium (assembly GCA_965115985.1). GTDB lineage: Bacteria > Actinomycetota > Acidimicrobiia > Acidimicrobiales > Bin134 > Poriferisocius. Next base: position 1,406,934 of record OZ220474.1, on the reverse strand, counting down.
GTCGCCGGTCGGTTGGGCAAAGGGGGCGAGACGGTGCTGCGTACCCGGTTCAACGAGTGGAACGCCGACGGGGTGTTCGAACGCGTCGTCGCCGGGGCGTTGGAGGGCTACGACCGGGTCGTGGGCATCGACCTGTCCGAGGCTTCGGTGGACGCGTCCACCCACAAGGGGACCTGCGGGGGGGAGGGAACGGGCAAGAGCCCCGTGGACAGGGGCAAATCCGGGTGGAAGTGGTCGCTTCTGGCCGACCGCCACGCCATACCGGTCGGTTGGGCCGCTTCGGGCGCCAACCGCAACGACCAGACCCTTTTGGCCCCGACCCTGGCCGCCGCCGGCGCCCACGGTCTGCTCCACCACGTCGGCACCCTTCACCTCGATCGCGGCTACGCGGGCGAACCCGTGCGCCGAACCTGCCTGGACCACGGCATCGACCACATCGTGCGCTCCCCCAAGCGACCACCCGGCAAAACCCCTCGCACGCCCGTGCCCGCACCGCTGGGAATGCGCTGGACCGTGGAACGCACCAACTCGTGGCCGTCGAACTCCAGGGCAACTACGCCGCAACACCGACCGCAACACCAAAGCACGCCTCGGCCAACTCGCCCTGGCCATAACCATCATCCTCATCATCAAACTCACCAAACACGCCAACAAATGAAACCCCACCAAAACACCTATCAGCGCGCGCTCTAAGTAGCTGTCGCCCCGTGCAGTCACCTAAACGATATGAAACTGGCTGAGAGTAAACTGTCACTTCTCACGGTATGCTGGGGGCATGAATATGAAGGACGCGTTCGAGGCGGCTGGCCCGCCGAAGAAGCACAGAGCCCCCGGTCGTGCGGACCGCTGCGGGGTCACGGTCATGGATGCCGTCAGAATGTTCGACACCGAGGCCAAGGCCGAGGCGTGGTTCCCAGAGCAGCGCTGGCCCAACGGCGTGTACTGTCCCCACTGTGGGCCGAAGAACGTCGCAGATATGGCCAGCCGGAAGCCGCAGCCGTGGTGTTGCCGAGACTGCCGCAAGCACTTCTCGGTCAAGACCGGCACGATGAGGCACTCAAGCAACATCGAGCTTTCTAAGCAGGCCATGTGCATCTACTTCTGCAGCACCAACCTTAAGGGCGTGTCGTCGATGAAGTGGCATGGAGACCTGGGGATCGGCCAGAAGGCCGCTTGGTGCATGGCGCATCGGATCAGGCAGGTGTGGGACCAGCGAGAGGAGCCGTTCCTGAGTCCGGTTGAGGCCAATGAGACCTATATCGGGGGCTTGGAGAAGAACAAACACCAGGACAAGAGGGTGGCTGCCGCCGGATGGCCGGTCGGCAAGGCTATTGTTGATGGGGTGAGGGAGCGCGAGACTGGGAAAATCGCAGCGAAGGTCGTCCCCGACACGACCGCCGTGACGCTGACCGGCCTTGTCCAGGGTCACGCCGAGCCGGGTGCCCAGGTGTTCACCGGTGAGGCTTATGGCTACGAGCATCAGGCGGTGATGCACAGCACCGGCGAGTACGTCAACGACATGGCCCACACCAACGGGATGGAGTCGTTCTGGTCGATGCTCAAGCGCGGCTACCAAGGCACTTACCACAAGATGGGCTGCGAGCACCTTCACCGATATATCAACGCGTTCCGAGGACGGCACAACCAGCGACTCCTGGACACCCTCGTGCAGATGGTCAAGGTGGTCAAGGGCGGTGACGGCAAGCAGACCACCTACGAGGAGATGATCGCCCACGGCTCACACGCCAGGCAGCGAGAACAGGAGATGACGGTTTAGTCTTATGACGCAGACAATTCTGTTCCCTGTCTCAACTGAGTCGAAGCCTCAGACGCGCTTGGATCAGTTCTACACCAAGCCAGAAGTGGCGCGTCACTGCTACGAGTTCCTGCTCGGCGTTTTGGCTGACACCATCGGCTGCGAGGACTTGTTCTGGATCGAGCCGAGTGCCGGTGAGGGGCATTTCTACGACCTCTTGCCGGAAGACAGGAGAGTTGGTATCGACATCGACCCCAAGCGGGATGGAATGATCGAGCACGACTTCCTGACCTGGGAGCCGTTCCCCACGGTCAACGATCCTAGGCGCACTGTGGTTGTGGGCAACCCCCCGTTCGGGCATCGGGCGAGGATGGCTATGAGATTCTTCAACAAGGCTGTGGAGATGGCCAGCACCATCGCGCTGATAGTCCCTGTCCAGTTCCGCAAATACTCGGTGCACAACAACCTGGATCGGGAGTTCCAGTGGATTGCCAAACTCGACCTGCCCACGTCGGCCTTCTACACAGCGGACAAGCCGGACTATCGGCTGAACGCCGAGTTCCAGGTGTGGACCAGGGAGACAGCCCACGGCTTTTCCGATATGCGGCTGCGACGATCCCCGCCGATCAGACATCCCGACTTCGAGATGTGGCAGTACAACAACACCGAGCAGGCTCTAAAGGTGTTTGACAACGACTTCGACTTCGCTGTTCCCCGGCAGGGCTACAAGGACTACACCCGCAAGGAGACCGATCCCGACAGGTGCGAGCGCACTACGCAGTGGATACTATTCAAGGCGTGCAGCTCAGTGGTGTTGGATCGGTTGATGAGCATGAACTTCGAGGCTCTGTCTCAGAACAACACGATCACCCCCGGCTTTGGCAAGGCCGATGTCGTCAAAGAGTACGCGAGGATGTACAATGAACGGGCTGCCTGACCTCTTCCGACGGCTCCAGCAAGACCAGGACTACTTCTTGGGAACCAAGAAGGGAAGCGAGTTCGAGGACCGTATCATGGTGGCCTTGAATAACCTGGCATACACCCGCATTCTCAAAGAGGACATTGCCCCGCCTCAGTGGTCCGATATCAAGCGAAAGCAGGAGGACAAATGGTCCGAGACCAGGCTTCCGAACCAGACAAGCCGCAAGCAGCACTTCGTCTACCAGCCTTACGGATCGCAGGATTACCCAGACTTTCTGGTGTTCGATGGAGACCAAATCTACTTCTTGGAGACTAAGTTCTCTGCCAACAAGAGAACCATTCCCATTTGGAACAGCGGCCTCCCCCGGCCCACGGGAATATATATCTTCGCGTCATACGGCTTGAAGGACATCACTTTCTTCATGGGCCACAGCGTGGTCACAGCCGGGGAAGCTAAGCAGTTCCACAATTTCTTCGAGAAATTGAAAGAGAGCGAGAAAGAATTCAATGAAGAGCTTATGGGCAGGCAGCAGTATGGGTTCAGTGCATACATAAGAAAGGCGTTCAATCAAGGTCATCAATACAACGATTCTGCCATCGTGGGCTACTTCAGCAACCCGTTTCGAGACGACAACGAAAAGGCCGTCATCGAATATGTATCAAGGGAAGACCATGAGCTGAGACAAGCTACCGCCCCGCATTGACACTCCCCCTGAACAGATAGCAGCCGCCATGCTCAGGACCGCCCCGTCCAAGCCGCCTGCCAGCTACGAGTGCTCAGCCTGCCGCCAAGAGATCGCATTCCCCCACGTCATACACGACGACCGTACTTGCGGAGACTGCCATGTCTAACTGCACGTGGCTAAACCCGATGTAAGCTCCCAATGACTGTGTCAATGTGTAGCCAAGTTCACTTGTAAGGACTGCGACAACATGCGCCATATTTTCTGGGATATCCAAAGCACCTCGATGGTGATGATCGGCCTTTTCGCGGGGGGTTTGCTGCTCGTTAGCAAGCTGTTTCGTCGGTGGTTGTTCAAGACTAGCCACCGACGAGGCCTTGTAAGCGATGCCTTGCTGTGCCATCTGTCTCTGGTGACCTCGGTACTGACCGCACTCATTTCTGCGGCAATCGTAGCGCTTGTCTTCGCACACATACAAGTGAGGGGTACATTGCTCAGTGGCGAGGTCGACAACGCGATGGTGGACCAGATAGTGCGGAACTTCAACCCCGGCTGGACCATCGTGATCTCAGGTGTCGGCGGGCTGCTGTACGTCGCTGGGGCATTCGCGCTGAACGCACTCGCGGTGTGTCCGGCACCGCACGCTTCAACGGCGCACAGTGAGATGAGATGGACAGATCGGCTACGTGTTGCCATCGCACGATGGTGTGCCATGTCCGCTGGCTTCAGCGTGGTTGTCGCAGTGTGGAACGTGCCTAAGCTTCTTCAGGTACTTCTTAACTTCATGGTATTCCCCGCCGAGATTTAAGTCCTTGATTCGGCCACAACTTCCGTCCGATCGGGTACCCGAGTACATGGCACATGGTGCTCCACACAGGAGACTGGCTGAGGCGCGTTCTGTCGGTCGAGTGACACCGATGCAGCTGCGCTGGGGACGGTCAGTTGAGTTCGCAGGTATCTAAGTTGCCGGGACTCAGGCCTTCTGGAGGAGCCAGAGGCCGACCACGCTGTAGATGACCATGACTATGAGCATGGGCCGCTGGGCCCAGGTGGCTTCTCGGGCGTCGCTGGTCTCCACGGCTCGGTCGTGGGCCACCAGTACTGCGGCTACGTGACCGATGACGATGGCCAGGAGCTGGATCCAGGCGATGGCGTCGGTGGACACCAAAAGGAAGTTCACCGACCAGTCGGCGGTTCCGAACCAGTTGGTCCCCCGGTCGAAGGGGTTCGACAGCAGACGCAGGAACTGCTGGCCCCCCTCGACGATCAGCAACGAGAAGTAGTGGGCCACGGTGTAGCCCAGCACGATGGGCACCAGGGAGTGGGCGAAACGCCGGGCGATCTCGATCGGGGCATGGTCGGTGTACCACCCCACGGCCAGCGAGCCCAGGTAGTAGAGCAGGGCCATGATGGATATGACGACGGCCATTCCTGCGGTGTTGACCAAGGTGTAGCTCCAGCCTCGGTGGTAGCCCACCAGGTCGGGCCACAGGGTGCTGCCGGCCAGCGAGTCGAACGTGGTCCCCCCCAGCACCACCAGCAGCACGGCCAGCAGGTCGATACGAGGGGCAATGGTGGTCAGACCCGACAACGGTGGCCGCAGCCTCACCGCGCCGGTGTCGTCACGGTAAATCGGTGCCATCTTGGCCAGCAGGCCGAACAACACCCCGAAACCGTCGGCCTGGCGCAGCCAGCGTCGCCCGTACACCGCCGACCCGCCGACCATCCCCACCGTGTAGGCGATCATGGCCCCGCCGACCGCCGAGTTGGTGGTGCCGTCGTAGTAGCACAGCTCGAAGAACAGGAACCATCCCAGTGCGATCACCGCCGGCCAGTAGCCGCCGGGAATCTCACCGGTGTCCTTGAGCGGGGGCAGGCCCAGCTTGCCGGCGGTCCACTCGATGGCGGCGGCGATGGTCTCGAACGGGTTGAGCACCCGCCACACGTCGCCGAACAGCGCGGACACGATCGCCATCCCCACCCACAGCGCCACGTACACCGTGATGGGTCCGAAGCGGTGACTGCCCACCTCCGCGCCGCTGATGCTGGTGGCCAGGGCCAGCACGAACAACGCCAGGGATACCAGCCGGGCCGGCACGGCCACCACGTCGAGTGCCCGTCCTAAGGCTCGTCCCAGGCTGCGGCCCGAGGCGGCGGTGGGCAGCCAGGGCCGGGGCCAGAAGAAGCTCAGGCTGATGAAGGTGGCCATCAGGGCGATGCCCGCACCGCCGGCGAACAGGTAGAAGGGCAGGGGCAGGTCGCCCCTGGATCCGACCCCGTGGGCGAGAACCGTGCTCAACGTGGCCATGGAAAAATCATCGCACTGCCGGCTTCATGACCGGATCGCCGTGGGTCATCGCACCTCCAACTCCATGACCGGATCGCCGTGGTGGTGGGTCTCGGCCTCGAAGATTCCGGGGATGTCGGCCTCGAAGGTAATGCTTCCGGGCTGATTGGGGGAGAACCCCACCTCCAGGTCGTAGCCGTGGATGTGGAGTTCGTCGTTGGTGTCGCCGTTCACCGTGATGGTTACGGTGCTCCCGACCTCGATCCGGTGGCGCTTCACCCCGCTCACCGGTTTACCCCCGGCCACCTCCACCTCGATGGTGGTGCCTTCGCCCGTCTGCGTTTGGTCGGTGCTGTTGCCGGTATCGGGGATGGTGACCATAGCGGTTGCATCCAGCCTTTTGCCGTTCACCGCAAGGGGGGAGTGGTTGTTGGCCGACAACTCCACTCGGATCTCGTATTCGCCGGGTGTCTTGAGGTCGACGTGTGCCCAATGGGCGTACAGGCGTCTCAGCTTTACCCCATCCACGTAGATGTGGAAGTGACCCTCCCCGTTGGTGGGTTCGGTGGATGCTCGCTCGGGGGCCAGCTCGAACCCCGTGGTGATCACCTCCAGGTTGATCCCCGACTTGGGGTCGAGATGAGTTTTCAACTCAATGGTGGGCACCGGCTCGTAGTCGACCTCCATCAAGGTGTGGTGGTCGTGGCCGTTTTCCGTTTCGGTTGTGTTTGTGGTGCTGTGGTCGTGGTCGGTGCCGTGGTCACGGCTGCTGACGGTGCTGGGGGTGGTTGTGCTGTCGTGACCGTTGTTGCTGTCACAGGCCGTGGCCAAGAGGCAAATGGCCCCTAGTAGGACGACCAGCAGGCGCGCGCGGAGATTTCGTTTCATTTTGTGCTCCTCTCTTTGGGATGTGTTCGGATTAGATGGTTGGAACACACCCCAGGGGAGGCCCGCGAGGTGAAGGGAGCAAGCCGAAGAAAAGTGCTGCGAAAGCTGTTAGGGCCTCTACCGGGTCATCTGGTGTGGGGTAGTGGGAGTTGCGTCGTGGGGAAGCGTTGAGGATGGCATCGACGATGTGCTCCATGCCCCGGGCCAGCCGGGCCAGTACCCACCCCACCGGCAGCGACAGGGCCAGACCAGCCACCACGCCCGGTTCGGTCAGAACCGCACCATGGTCGGCGGCGGGCACCCGTTCCAGCACTTCGAGCACCAAGAACCCCACCAAGGTGAGGGTCGATACCGTCCATGGCCGTATACCCACGCCAACCGTGCGCCTCGCCGATCGGACCACCACCCCGGCCAGCAGCAGCGAGGCCAGCGGGATGGCGGCCAGAGCCGCCGGGCCGAAGTAGGCGTGGCCGCCGAGCGCGGCACTGCGGTCTCCGGCATTGGAGTAGGCGATCAGATAGCCGAACACGTGGGCGACGAACACGCCACTGGCGGCCAGGGCGACGTGACCCACGGCTCGCTCCAACCGCATGGTGCGGCCCATCGCCGGCGACCCCGACTTTTGGGTGCGGGCGACGTGACCCACGGCTCGCTCCAACCGCATGGCGCCCAACCTACCCTCCTCGGGCGGAGTTCGCGCCGGCTTTGTGTTTATGAGTTTTGATCCACCCGGGTGGGCTCAGATGGTCTGGGTGCCGTCCACACCGAGGGCGATGGCCAGTACTACTGCGATGCCGCCGAGCAGGCGGGTGACCGCCGACAGAAGTGGGGTGGGCACCGCTCGGGCCTGGAGGAGCGCGGCAACGAGAACGGCGGCCAGTACCACTCCGGTCATGGTCCGCAGGGTGCCGTCATGGGCGGCGGTGGCCAGCACCACGGCCACCATCTGGGGGGTGAACAGCACGGTCAGGGCGATCAGGGCCACTTGAATCCCGGCACGGGGCTCGTCGTACACCGGGCGGGCGGGCAGCACCATCCACCGCAGGCCGGCCACTGCGAAGGGCACCGAGGTGGCCAGTCGCCAGGTGCCCACCGATACCGACAAGGCGTCGAGGATGGGATCGGCCAGCGCGGCCACCGCCCACAACAGACCGGTGGCCGTGGCCACGGCCACCATCACCCGGGGTCGCCACTTGTCCCGGTTCGAGGGCCGCCAGGCCAAGCTCAGTGCTCCCGCAGCCGGATTGGCCGCGGCCAGCACCATCAACATCACCGGCCCGAGCCCACTCATGGGGTTCCTGCTCTCATTGGGTTCTCGCTCTCTCGGGTTCCTGCTCTCATTGGGTTCTCGCTCTCTCGGGTTCCTGTTCTCATGGCTTCATTCCTCCCAGGTCGAATCCGAATCGGGCCATCAGGAGGCCGGAGATGGCGTGCTGCTGGTCGTCCACCCGGGTTTGGTCGTCGTAGTACCAGGCACCGTCGGCATCCTGGGCATCCACCAGACGAGCCGCCCCGCACTCCAGCCGCTCCCGGATCAGGGCCCCGTCATCGCCGCTCCGGGCGTTGCCGCTCTCGGCATCGGCGAGCCGGGGATCGTTGAGCCATAGCCATTCCAACGCTCCCAGCCCCTCCAGGATGGTTCCGTAGCCGCCGCCGCGGGGCATGGGCAGGTGGGACAGTTCGGCGACGCCCTCCCGTTGGGCATCCCAGCGGATCATCTGGCCGAAACGGCCGGCCAAGCGTTGGGCGTAGATCAGGTGGTGTTCGTCCAGGTTCCACTCGGCCATCTCGGCCAGGGCGTAGGCCGCCCACTGGTCGGGCCACGGCGGAGGCCACAGCCCCTCCAGTTCGTCCCGCTCGGTGGCCAGGTAGTCCATGATGGCCCACACGGGGTCGTCCCACCCCTCGGAGGGGAAGATCTCGTGCAGCAGGGCCAGCCCCCAGGCCGCTTCCCCGGTGGCGAACCGGGATCTCACCTCGGGCACCGGCATCCCCGTACTCGGATCCCAGAAGTTCAGCATCCCCCCATCGGCCAACTGCTGACCCACCAAGAACCGGCCCAGGGCCCGCATCTCGGGGTCGTAGTGCCGATCACCGGTGAGGATGCGCCGATGGGCCAGCGACACCAGCGTCAGCGCCGCGGTTCCGGTCTTCACCGGACCCCGGGGCGAAAGCGCCGGTCCCATGCCCCCACCGTCGGTGTCCACCGCCCGCTCCAGCAGGTAGTTCAGGCCCCGATCGGCGGCCTCCGTCACTTGGGGGTTGCGGCCCTGCTGGACGATGGCCAGTTGGTACAGCGACAACGTGCCCCCGGCGTGGCGGACCAGGTTGTAGCCCGGCACCGCGGCACCGGTGCGGCGGTCGTAGTTGTACAGGTAGCGGCCGCTGCGTTCCTGGGTGCGGATGATCCAGGCGGCGGCCGCGTCGATCGATTGTTGCCCCTCGACGGGGGTGAACCCGGGGCACACCTCGGGGGCGGCCAGCGTCACCCGCAGCAGACCGGCGGTCACCAACCAGGCCACCGCCCAGGTGAAAAGCCTTCGCTTGCCCGCCCCGCCCCCGGAGTCTCGTCCGGCTCTCGAGTGCCGCCCGGTGCCGGCGTGTTGCCCGCCCTCTGAGTCTCGTCCGGTGCCGGCGTGTTGCCCGCCCTCTGAGTCTCGTCCGGTGCCGGCGTGTTGCCCGCCCTCTGAGTCTCGTCCGGTGCCGGCATGGCCACCGGTGGTCGTGTTCACCGGGACCGCCAGAATCGGGAGACCAAAAACGTTGGCGGCAGGCGGGTCAGCACGAACCGGCGGGCGTCGCGGCCCTCCAGCACGGTGCCGTCGCGGTCGACCATGCGCCACGATGCCCCCGGATCAACGGTGATGTCGAACCGGGCCATCCAGTCCAGCCACCTCACCCACCGGCCGGGGGTGACCAGGGTGTGGTCGCGAGTGGACGGAACCGCCCAGACGGCCAGGGCCCCGATGGCGATCACGCTGAACACCTCCACCTGGGCACTCACCTCTATACCCACGTGAAAGGCCACCGCCACCCACACCGCGGCCAACCGGGTGCGGCCGAACCACAGTCCGAGGGCGATGAACAGTTCGGTGGCCACCGCCACCGGCGACAGCACCCAATGGAACGCCCGGGCGGTCACCACCGGCGGCACCGGGTCGGCCATTCAATCTACGGTGGGGGCGGGCTCGGCGGCCCGCCGGCGTCGAAGCGATCTCAGCCGCCGTTGCCGTACCTCCGGCGGTAGGCCTCCAGGTCGGGAGGCAGGCGGTCGCGCTTCAGTTCGGCGAAGTTGTCGTAGGCGGTCAGCCAGCGCACGTGGTGCCACAGCTCCACCGCCTCGGCGGTAGATTCGGGCGGGTTGCTGATCACCGGGCCGAACAGGGCGGGGCCCCGGCCGCCGTCCAGGCGGATGGTGGGCACGCCGAAGCTACGGGTCTCGTCGCACAAAATGGCGTGCTCGGTTCTCAGCGTCTCCCAGGTGCCCCCGTCGGCCAGGGCGGCGTCGGCCAGGCCGGCGTCGAACCCGGCATCGACGGCCGCGGCCCGGATGGTGTCCATCTCGTCCACCGGCTCGACCAGATCGAACACCCGGTGGCCGATGGCCCGGTAGTAGGCCCCGATGCCGTCATTGCCACCCACCCGACGGGCCTTGACCGCGGTGCGCAGCGAGCGCACTCCCACCCCCCGGTCGGGGTCGAACTCGTCCATGGACTTGTTCCAGTTGACGATGGCCAGCGAGAACAGGCCCCAGGTCACGCTCACCTCGCCGGCGGCCTCCACTTGACGAACCCAACGGGCCGTCTGCCAGCACCATGGTCAAAGCGGGTCGAAGTAGAAGGTGATGGGCTCGGTCATGGGGCAATTATTCCCGACCGAGGACGACCTCGGCGATTGTGCGCAGATCATCCATGCTGCGGGCCCCCACGTTGATGCCGGTCACCGGGCTCTCCTCCCAGGCCGCCAGCCGGTCGCGGATGCGCTCGGGCGATCCCACCAGGGAGATCTCGTCGGCGAACCGGTCGGGCACCGCGGCGATGGCCTCCTCCCGGCGGCCCTCGAAGAACAGGTCCTGGATACGGCGGGCCTCCTGCTCGAACCCCATCCGGGCCATGAGCTTGGTGTGGTAGTTCTGGCCCTTGGCCCCCATCCCGCCGATGTAGAAGCCCAGCGAGGCCTTGGTGGGGAACAACCCCTCGGCCAGTTCCTCGGGGGAGTCGCCGGTGACCCGCACGGTGGTGTGGACCGTGATCTCGAAGTCCTCCGAACGCCCGGCGATCGACTCGGCGTACACCTCGGGACGGAACGGGGAGTAGTAGAGCGGCAGCCAGCCGTCGGCGATCTCCACCGTCTGGGCGATGTTCCTGGGGCCCTCGGCCCCTATGAAGATGGGGACGTCGGGCCGGGGCGGGTGGGTCATGATCTTGAGCGGTTTGCCCAGGCCGGTGTCGCCCTCCCCCTTGTAGGGGTGGTTGTAGTAGTCGCCCTCGAACCTCAGGTGATCGTCCCGGGCGAACACCCGCCGGAGGATCTCCACGTATTCTCGGGTGCGGGCCAGGGGGCGGTTGCCGGGTTGCCCGTACCATCCCTCCACCACCTGGGGGCCGGACACGCCCAGTCCCAGGATGAGTCGCTGGTTGGACAGGTGGTCGAGGGTGACGGCGTGCATGGCGGTGGCGGTGGGGGTCCGGGCGGCGAGTTGCACGATGCCGGTGCCCAGGCGGATGCGCTCGGTGTGGGCGGCCAGCCACGCCAACGGCGAGAACGCGTCGGAGCCCCATGACTCGGCGCTCCACACCGAGTCGTAGCCCAGCTTCTCGGCCTCCTGGGTGAGCGGCACGAAGTCGTCGGGCATTCCCCGGCCCCAGTATCCCCATACCAGTCCCAGTTTCATGGCGGCGACCCTATCCCTCCCGTCGGGGCCGGTCGTTGTCGAGTGGGACACGGGGATGGGTGGGTTGGAATCCGATGGGGCGCTCCCGTCGGGGCCGGTCGTTGTCGAGTGGGACACGGGGATGGGTGGTGCCGTCCTGCACAACTGTTCCTATCCGCTTGCCGATGATGGTGGCCCGGTCGGTAGGATGGGTTGCTATGTCCAGGGTCTGCCAGGTGACCGGTCGTCGCCCCTCGTTCGGCAACAACGTGTCCCACTCGCATCGCAAGACGCGGCGCCGGTGGAACCCGAACGTCCACAAGCACCGGTTCTGGGTTCCGTCCGAGAAGCGATGGGTCACCCTCACCGTGTCGGCCAAGGGACTCAAGACCATCAACAAGCACGGCATCGACAAGGTGCTGGCCCAGATGCGCCAACGTGGCGAGAAGGTGTGATCACGATGGCCAGTGACAAGCGTCCCATAATCAAGCTGAAGTCCACTGCGGGCACCGGCTACACCTACGTCACCACCAAGAACCGGATCAACGACCGGGAACGGATCGAGCTGAAGAAGTACGACCCGGTGGCTCGCAAGCACGTGGCGTTCAAGGAGGAGCGGTAGCCACGGACGTCGACGATCGCAGGAACACGCTTTCGGCCGCGTTGTTGGCCGATGATCCTGCTCCGCCGTTGTGGCAACTGGTCGAATCGGGTCTGGCCGACGAGATCGTCCCCGAGCTGCCCGCTCTGCGGCTGGAGCAGGATCCGATCCACCGCCACAAGGATGTGCTGGCCCACACCATCGCGGTGGTGGCCAAAACCCGCCCCGATCTGATCCTGCGGCTGGCCACCCTGTTCCACGACGTGGGCAAGCCCCGCACCCGCTCCTACGAACGGGGTACCGTCACCTTCTACCACCACGAGGCGGTGGGGGCTCGCATGACCCGCAAGCGGCTGGCGGCGCTGGACTATCCCGAGTCGGTGGTGGACGACGTGAGCGAGCTGGTGCGGCTGTCGGGCCGGTTCAAGGGGTACGCCGACGGTTGGAGCGATGCCGCGGTACGTCGATATGCCCGGGAGGCCGGTCCCCTGCTGGGCTATCTGAACGAGCTGGTGCGGGCCGACTGCACCACCAGGAATCGCCAGAAGGCCGCCGACCTCCAGCACCATGTGGACGACCTGGAGGCTCGAATCGCCCGCCTGGCCGAGGAGGAACGTCGAGCGGCCGAGCGCCCGCTGATCGACGGCCACGCGGTGATGGCTCGCTACGACGTGGGCCCCGGATCCGAGGTGGGCCGGGCTCTGACCTTCCTCCTGGAGCTGAGACGCACCGAACCCGAATTGGATTTAGCCGCCACCGAGGCTCGCCTAGATACCTGGTGGGCCCGGAACCACCAATCCTGAAGTTCTTCACCAGCCCTGAAGTCCTTAATCAATCCTGAGTCTTCACCAATCCTGAAGTCCTTAATCAATCCTGAGTCTTCACCAGCCCTGAGTTCTTAATCAATCCTGGAGTCCCCACCAATCCTGAGTCTTCACCAATCCCTATGTCCTTGTTCCCTATGTCCTTGTAAACTACATCCCGGTAATTGCCGGGCGCGGCCACTAAACTGAACCTTGTTATGACAAGAAAAGGTCCGGTTGGGTCGGTTGGATCACGGGCGGTGGGCCTTCTCGTGGCCCTTTCGGCCATAGCATCGTTCTTCTGGTCGGGGAGTGATGCGCTGAGAAACACGCACTCGTCCGGTACGGCGGAGACCGCCATGGGCCTTGATGCGATCACGACCAAGATCGGAGCCGCCGGTATGGCCTCAGCGGTGTCGGGGGTCTCCGTGCCCCCCCCAACCGGGGGCTTCGCGCAATGGTTGAGGGTCGGCAGCACCACCGAGCCCGAGAGGCCCGAGCGCGACTGCTCGTCCCGGGTCGCCGACGATCTGCGCATATCCACCACCGCTCCCATGGCGGCCGGTATCGAGATTTCGCGGGCGGTGTACCGATGTGCCCACGAGGTCGGCCTGGCGTACGCCGACGACCCCGCGGCGATCTCCACCTTGCTGTCCCGGGGAGTCCGGGGGCCGCTGTTGCTGGTCGATCCCTGGTTCGGGGTTCCCCTGATGACCGAGCTCGAGCGGCTGGCCCCGGAGCGGGTGGTGGTGGCCGGGTTCGACGCCCGGGTCGTTCACTACGCCCTGGCCGACTTCGACGTGGAGCGGGTAGCGGTGGACGAGCAGGCCACGTTTTCGTCCGAGGGAGCGGCCTACGACCGGGTGTGGATCGTCGATCGCTCCGAATCGGTGGTGGCGCTGGCCGCCCTCGGTCATCGGATCGGGGTGGGGGTGGTGGGGGTGGACGGCGATCTCCGGACGGCCTCCCCCGAGGCCCGGGAGACGATCGCCGGTGCTACCCGGGTGGAGGTGCTCTCCGACCTCGGTGAGGCGGCGACCTGGCAACTGGAGGTCATCCGTCGAGGCAAGGAGATCCCCGGAGGCGGCCTGCTCATGTTCGAGCCCGATCGGGAGCGTCGCCTGGTGGCCATGTACGGCCATCCGGCCACCACCACCTTGGGGGTGCTGGGGGAGCAGGGCCCCGAGGTGGGGATCGAACGCCTGCGATCCATCGCCGCGGGCTACGACGCCGATGGTTATGCGGTGCTGCCCACCTTCGAGATCATCGCCACCGTTGCCTCGGCCAGCGCCGGTCGGGACGGGGACTACTCGGGGGAGACCGCCCGGGACGACATCAGGCCCTGGATCGAGGCCGCGGCCGCCAACGATATTTACGTGGTGCTGGATCTACAGCCGGGACGAACCGACTTTCTGGCCCAGGCCCGGATCTACGAGGAGTTCCTCCGCCTTCCCCATGTCGGTCTGGCCCTGGATCCCGAGTGGAGGCTCAAGCCCGACCAGGTGCATCTGCGCCAGATCGGTACGGTGGACGCGGCCGAGATCAACCGGGTGATCGAGTGGTTGGCCGGCATAGTCCGTGAGGAGGCCCTTCCCCAGAAGTTGCTGATCGTTCATCAGTTCCGGCTGTCCATGATCACCAACCGCCGGTTGATCCAGACCCCACCCGAGCTGGCGGTGCTGATCCATATGGATGGCCAGGGCAGTCTGGGGGCCAAGTACGGTACCTGGGACGTCTTGACCCGCGAGACCGGGGCCGACCGGTTCTACTGGGGTTGGAAGAACTTCTACGACGAGGACTCCCCCATGGCCACCCCCGAGCAAGTGCTGGAACTCACCCCCACACCGGTGTTCGTGTCGTTCCAGTAGGGCGGGGAGGAGATGGCCGACGAACTTGATGCCGCCATAGCCCCCACGCCGGTGTTCGTGTCGTTCCAGTAGAGCGCGGGCCGCTGTGATGGGTCCGAGAGCGGGACCGGGCCCGAGTCGCCCGAACTTGAAAGGGGAGTAGGTGCGGGGGTTGGTGCCCACCAACCTCAGAGCTGGTCGATGTAGGTGTCGGTGCCCACCACGGTTTTGTAGAAGGGACCGGCCCAACGGACATGGGCCAGACCGGAGCCGTTGACGGCGTCCACGTACGACCGGAACGTGTCCCAGCAGTCGTCGGGCTGTTCATCGCTGAAGAAGATCTGAAGGGTACGGGCCTCGGTGCCGGTGCCCGAGCCCAGGTCCATGGGGGAGTTGGAGGTGATCTCGTCCCGCTGGCGGGGCTTCCACACCGAGCCGATGGCCACCGGCGAGCCCGTCATCATCTCGGGCATGGCGGTGTCCCGCAAGAAGGTGTGGAACTCCTCCTCGCTCACCCCGTCGGCCCTGTCCATGGCCAGCACGCCGATGCCGGGGTAGCCGTGGTCGAGGGCCAGCTCCAGCGGCACCGGATCGTCGTCGCGGTACAGGGCCCATCCGCAGTCGGCCAGGATGGTATGGCGGTGGGTGCGCTCGGCGAACCCCCGCCCGTTGCTGTAAAGCCAGTGGACCTGCTCGCCGGCCCACTCCCAGTGCTCCTCGTCGTGGCCGTCGAGCACCCAGTACACCGCCAGGAACGATCCCCGACCGGCTTGCGAGACCTCGCCGCTCCCGTCGGTGATGCGCAGGCTTTTCAGTCCCCGAGGGGCGACCCATCGGGATCCGGCGAACATCCAGGGGCCGATCATGCAACCGGCGTAGAAATGGTCGCGCTCGTACCAGCGGTTGTACTCCCGCTCGTGGCCCGGGTTGGGGTCCACCAGGGTGAAGAGCATGCTGCCGACGTGGATGGGGTAATCGTTCACGCCGTCGAACCTAGTCTCTGGGCCAATCGTTCATGCCGTCGAGTCTGGTAGCGGGGTTCTAGAGTCGCGGTGGTGAGCGAGCATCCGTTTCGTGACCGGACGGCCATAGCGGGGATCGGCATCACCGAGTTGTCCAGGAACTCGGGGGTGAGCACCCTCACGCTGGCGCTGCGGGCGATCATGGCCGCGGTGGACGACGCCGGACTGCGCCGGGAGGACATCGACGGGGTGGCCTGCCACCAGGTGCAGGATTCGATCACCGCCTCGATCGTGGCCCAGTGCCTCGGGGTGGACGACCTCAGGTGGTACTGCGATCAGTTCGGCGGCGGTTCCACCTCGCATTCGGTGGTCGGCCACGCGGCCAACGCCGCCGCCCTCGGCCATGCCCGCCACATCGTGGTGTGGCGGTCCATAAACGCCCGATCCGAGCATCGCATGGGGGGCACCGGTCGCCCGCCGCCTGCCATCGTGGAGACCCAGTACCAGCATCCCATCGGTTGGGTCGCCCCGCCCCAGTGGTACGCCATGTTCGCCCGCTCCCACATGAATCGCTGGGGCACCACCTCGGAGGATCTAGGGCGCATCGCCGTCCAGCAGCGGGCCAACGCGGTGCTCAACCAGCGGGCCATGATGCGGGCCGCCATGACCATGGACGACTACCTGGCCTCCCGCTGGATCGTGGAGCCCTTCCGGTTGTTGGATTGTTGTCTGGAGACCGATGCCGCCGCCGCGGTGGTGATCACCACCACCGAGCGGGCCCGGGATCTGCGTCGGCCGCCGGTGCTGATCTCGGGAGCGACCTGGGGGAGCGGCCACATGATGCACAACAACCGGGTGCAGGCCGATTGGACCACCTCCGGTGCGGCCCGGATGTCCCACCGGTTGTACGAGATGGCCGGGGTCGGCCCCGAGGACGTCCGGTACGCCTCCCTGTACGACGCCTTCACCCATCTGGTGCTCGTCCAGGTCGAGGACTTCGGGTTCGCTCCCAAGGGCGAGGCCGCCGGGTTCATCGCCGACGGCCGAACCGCACCCGGTGGTCGGATTCCGATCAACACCCACGGGGGGTTCTTGTCCGAGGGCTACGTCCACGGGATCAACAACCTGCACGAGGCCGTCCGCCAGATTCGGGGCACCGCCGGGCCGCTCCAGGTTCCCGATGCGGACGTGGCCCTGTCCACCGGCCAGCCCGGCTACGTGGCCGGCAATTCCTCGGCCCTCATCCTGCGCCGCGATGGCTGATTCCCGGGCCGACCCGACCCCCTGCGCCGCGATGGCTGATTCCCGGGCCGACCCGACCCCCTGCGCCGCGATGGCTGATTCCCGGGCCGACCCGACCCCCTGCGCCGCGATGGCTGATTCCCGGGCCGACCCGACCCCCTGCGCCGCGATGGCTGATTCCCGGGCCGACCCGACCCCCTGCGCCGCGATGGCTGATTCCCGGGCCGACCCGACCCCCAGGCCCCGGCCCTATATCGAGCGGGACTCGGCCCCGTGGTGGGAACGGGTCAACCAGCACCGCTTCGAGTTGCAGCGCTGCGACCGGTGCCAAACATGGCGGTGGCCGCCCCGGGCCATGTGCGGGCGCTGTGCATCCTTCGAGTACTCCTGGACACCGTCGGCGGGCCGGGCCACGGTGGAGAGTTGGGTGGTGAACCACCACGGCTTCCTGCCCGGGTTCTCCTCCCCCTACACCGTGGTGCTGGGCCGCCTCCACGAGCAGGACGACCTGTGTCTGCCCGCGGTCTGGCAGGGCGACGAGGAGCCCACCCCCGCACAGCCCATCAGAATCGCTTTCGAGGACCACATCGACCACGAGGGCCCCTTCACCCTCCTGGCCTGGCACCCGGCCTGACGGGTTCACCGCCGCCGGTTTGCAGGCTGCTTGCAATCTGTATAACTAGACTTATAATAATTGCACTTATAATAATTGCACTTATAATAACTAGACTTAGTATAAAGACGGTTATGCTTACTTTTTCAATAGAGCATGCGGGAGGTTGTCATGGCGGTGAAGCCGCAGAGTCTGTACGACCGGGAGGTCGAGTGGGACGATCTGTCGCGATTCGTGTCGTCACCGGCGGCCGGGCTCCGGCTGGGCATCGTGTACGGCCGCCGTCGCTATGGCAAGAGCTACCTGCTGCGCCGCCTGGTGGAAGCGGTGGGCGGGGTGTACCACTTGGCGTTGAGGGAGGAGCGCCGACCGGCTCTGGACCGGTTCGCGGCCGGTCTCGGCCAACAGATCCAGCGGTTACCGGGCCGGCCGTTCGGCGACTGGAGCGATGCCCTGGGGCAGGCGGTAGACCTGCTGGGCACCCGCAGCCGGCAGCCGCAGGTGTTGGTCATCGACGAATACCCCTACCTTCTGGAGAACAGCCCCGAGTTGGATTCGGCGCTTCAGGCCCTCATGGACGAGGCCAGGGCGGGCCACCTGGTCGAGGGATGGACGGCACCGGTGAGCATCGTCCTGTGCGGATCGGCCATGTCGGTTATGACCCGCATCCTGAGCGGGACGTCGCCCTTGCGGGGCCGGGCCGAGTTGGACATGCCGCTGGCTCCTTTCGACTACCGGCAGGCTCGTGGCTACTGGGGGATCGACGACCCGACCGTTGCGTTCGCGGTGGACACCGTGGTGGGTGGGGCCGCGGGTTACAAGGACCTGACCGCCGGTGCCGGAGTTCCGACCCGACCCGAGGATTTCCCGAAGTGGCTGGCCGCCACGGTGCTGAATCCATCCCACGCCCTGTTCCGGGAGGACGATTACCTGCTGCGGGAAGACCCCCGGGTCACCGACGAGGCCACCTACTACTCCTTGCTCCAAGCAGTGGCCGACGGTCGCACGTCCCCGTCGAGGATGGCCGAGGCATTGGGCCGAAAGTCCAGCGACGTCAACCACCACATCGGGGTGATGACCACCGCGGGTTTCTTGATTCGCCACGATGATCTGCTCACCTCCCGGCGGCCGACATACCGGGTGGCCGATCCGATTGTCCGGTTTCATCACCTCATCAACCGACGGCATCGGGACCGGCTGGAGGATCGCCGAGCACCGGAGGTGTGGGCCGATACCACTGCTACCTATCGTTCCCAGATTTTCGGCCCCCATTTCGAGTCGGTCAGCCGCTTGTGGGTGGATCGCTACGCCGCCGAGGAGACCGTGGGCGGTCCGACCAACCCGTCGGCCTCGGTGCAGGTGAACGATCGAAGACGGCACCAGGCCTTCGAGCTGGACGTCGTCGCGCTCCGGCCGGATCGGCAACCCACGCTCTCACGTGGCTCATTGAAGGCGAAGCCGGACGTCGTCGCGCTCCGGCCGGATTCGCAACCGGGGAGGACCAGGACGATCCAAATACTGGGGGAGGCCAAGGCCCACCGGCTGGACACCGATGCCCTGATCCGCCTGGACCAACTGGCCGATCTCCTGGCCGGCCGCCCCGGAGTTACGCTCGCCGCCGGTGCCAAGCGCCTGCTGTTCTCCGCCGAGGGCTTTGCTCCCGAACTGGTGGCCGCCGCCACCGACCGCCACGACGTGGAGCTGGTGGACCTCCATCGTCTTTACGAGGGCGACTGATTGCAAGAAGGCGACCGACTCCATGGGAGCAACCGACTCCCCGAGGGCAGCCGGCTGCAAGAAGGCGACCGACTCCATGGGAGCAACCGACTCCCCGAGGGCAGCCGGCTGCACGCGATCGACCGATGGGCGTTCGGCGTGTCCTGGGCACCGGTGGTTGTACTAGATTTCCAGCGGACCCGGACGACGAACAGGGGGATGCCGTGGAAGTAACGGTCACCATCAACGGGGACAGCTATTCGCACGATGTGGAACCGCGAACGCTGCTGGTTCATTACATCCGCGATGTGGTCGGTCTCACCGGCACCAACATCGGATGCGACACCTCCTCGTGCGGTGCCTGCACCATCCATGTGAACGGCGAGTCGGTCAAGTCCTGCACCATGCTGGCCGTCCAGGCCGACGGGCAGGATCTCACCACCATCGAGGGTCTGGCCGACGGTGATGTTCTACATCCCATGCAGGAGTCGTTCCGCCAGTGCCACGCCCTCCAGTGCGGTTACTGCACGCCGGGCATGGTCATGGCCGCGGTATCGCTGCTGGACGAGAACCCCGATCCCACCGAGCGGGAGGTTCGACTCGGCCTCGAGGGCAACCTGTGCCGCTGCACCGGATATCACAACATCGTCAAGGCCGTTCTGCACTGTGCGGAGGCCTCGTCATGATCCCGGCGGCATTCGACTACGTCCGGGTCGGATCGACCGACGAGGCCCTGGCCGCGCTGGCCGAGCACGGCGACGAGGCCAAGCTGCTGGCCGGGGGCCACTCCCTGCTGCCGCTGATGAAGCTGCGGCTGGCCACCCCCGCGGTGCTGGTGGACATCGGCCGTATCGACGACCTCAGCTACATCAACGATGCCGGCGATCATCTGGCCATCGGGGCCCTGACCCGCCATCGCGACGTGGAGATCAGCGACCTGGTGCGGGCCCAGGCCGGGTTGCTGACCGAGGCCACCGGCCATGTGGGCGATCCCCAGGTGCGCCACCGGGGTACCATAGGCGGCTCGGTGGCCCACGGCGATCCGGCGTCCGACCTGCCGTCGGTGCTCTTGGCCATGCGGGCCACGCTGGTGGCTCGGGGACCGGGGGGCGAGCGGGAGATCGCGGTGGACGACTTCTTCACCGGTTTTCTGGAGACCGCTCTGGCTCCCGACGAGCTGCTCACCGAGATACGGGTACCGAAGATGGCCGACGCGACCTGGGGCTTCCAGAAGTTCAACCGCCGGGCCCAGGACTGGGCCATCGTGGGCGTGGCCGCGGTGGTGAACAACGGTCGTTCCGGTGTGGGTCTGGTGAACATGGACAGCACCCCGATCCGGGCCGCCACCGTGGAGGCCGCACTGGCCGGGGGAGCCTCGGCGGCCGCGGCGGCCGAGTCGGCCGCCGAGGGAACCAACCCGCCGTCGGACCTGAACGCCGGCCCCGAGTACCGCGAGCATCTTGCTCGGGTGCTCACCCGCCGGGCGCTCGAAGCTGCTGGACGCTAGGGCCCAACCCCCGGGTTCTCAGCCCTCGTCGCCCGCCGAGGTGGCCGAGGGGCTGGAGAGTTGCGACTACCTGGCCGACGAGGGGTTGGCCACGGCCGTGTTCTTGGCCATGACCCTGGGCCGACCCCTGCTGCTGGAGGGCGAGCCCGGTGTGGGCAAGACCGAAACGGCCAAGGCCCTGGCTTCGTGGACCGGGGCCGAGCTGATCCGTCTCCAGTGCTACGAGGGTATAGACGTGGCCCAGGCGGTGTACGAATGGGACTACTCCCGCCAATTGCTGCACCTGCGCACCGCCGAGGCCACCGGGGGAGCCACCCGGGAAACCGCCGAGGCCCTGGAGGACGAGCTCTACTCCGAGCGCTTCCTCATCGAACGCCCGCTGTTGCGGGCCATCGCGGTCACCGAGGGTCCGCCCCCGGTGCTGTTGATCGACGAGATCGACCGGGCGGACGACGAGTTCGAGGCCTTCCTGCTGGAGATCCTGTCCGACTACGCGGTGACCGTTCCCGAGATCGGCCGGTTCGCCGCCGCGGTGCCCCCCCGGGCGATCATCACCTCCAACCGCACTCGCGACGTTCACGACGCCCTCAAGCGACGCTGCCTGTACCACTGGGTGGAACACCCCGGGTTCGAGCGGGAGGTGGCCATCATCGGCCGACGGGCCCCCGGGGTGGCAGAGCCCCTGGCCCGGCAGGTGGCCGCCGCGGTGGCCGCATTCCGGGAGCTGGGTCTGTACAAACCCCCCGGCGTGGCCGAGAGCATCGACTGGAGTCTGGCCCTGGGGCGCCTCGGTGCCGCCGAGCTCACACCCGAGATCACCCGGGCCAGCCTGGGATCGGTGCTCAAGTACCGGGAGGACCAGCAGCGGGTGGTGGATCAGGGAATCGGCGGCCTGATCGAGCGGGCCATCGCCCGTGCGGGCTGACCAACTGACCGTCGGTTTCGTCAACGCTCTTCGGGGCGCGGGCATCGACGTGGCCGTCGGGTCGTCGGTGAACTACTACCACGCCCTCGGTGCGGTGGGTCTGGAGCAGCGCAGCTCGGTGTACTGGGCCGGTCGGGCCACCCTGATAACCGAACCCGACGACATCGAGATCTACGACAAGATCTTCGATGCCTACTACCAGGGTCGGCCGCTGGTGGCCACCCCGGTGATGGAGGTGACCCAGCCCATCACCCTGGTGGTCGACGACGACGGCGACGACCCCGCCGAGGACGGTGGGGGGGACGAGGAATCCGTGGATCCGTCGCTGACGCTGCGGTGGAGCCGTCACGAGGTGCTGCGGGACAAGGACTTCGCCGACTACAGCGTCGAGGAACTGGACGAGGCCCACCGGCTCATGGCCACGATGGCCCTTATCGGCAGCACACGCCGGTCCCGCCGCCGCCGGTCCCGCCGCACCGCCGGTGGGCGTCCCGAGCTGCGCCGCACGGTGCGGGCCGCCATCCGCACCGGAGGCGAGCCGGTGCGCCGCTGGTCCACCGAGCCCGGCGAGCGGTTGCGTCGGGTGGTGCTGCTCCTGGACATTTCCGGGTCGATGGAGTCCTACGCCCGGGCCCTCATACGGTTCGTCCACGCCGCGGTGGTGGGTCGCCGCCGGGTGGAGGTGTTCACCATCGGCACCCGGCTGACCCGCATCACCCGGGAGTTGTCGTCACGCGATCCCGACCGGGCACTGGATGCGGCGGCCGACGCGGTGAGCGACTGGTCGGGCGGTACCCGCCTGGGTGACGCTCTGGCCGAGTTCAACGAGATCTGGGGTATTCGGGGAATGGCCCGAGGGGCCACCGTGGTGATTCTGAGCGATGGCTGGGATCGGGGCAGTCCCGAGGTGATGGCCGAGCAGATGGCCCGGTTGCACCGGGTGACCCATAGGCTTGTATGGGTGAATCCACTCAAGGCCACCCCCGGCTACCAGCCCCTGGCCCAGGGCATGGCCGCCGCCCTGCCCCACGTGGACGACTTCATCGAGGGACACTCGCTGCGCTCGCTGGAGCGCCTGGCCGAGGTGCTGGCCGACGACCGGGCTCCGGCCGAGCCTTCCGGGACGAACCGGCTCGGGGCGGATCGATCGGGGACGAACGGACCGGGGGTGACCGAACCCGGGACGAACCGGCTCGGGGCGGATCGATCGGGGACGAACGGACCGGGGGTGACCGAACCCGGGACGAACCGGCTCGGGGCGGATCGATCGGGGACGAATGGAGCGGTGGCGGTATGAAGGAGATTCTGGCCGAGTTGGATGCCTGGCGGGCCGAGGGTCGTCGGGTGGCGCTGGCCCGGGTGGTGAACGTCGAAGGCTCCGGCCCCCGGGACCCCGGCGCAGCCATGGCGGTGAGTGACAACGGGGACGTGATCGGATCGGTGTCGGGGGGCTGTGTGGAGGGTGCGGTGGTGGCCGAGGCCCTGGACGTCCTCGCCGGGGGCGGGCGACGCATGGTGAGCTTCGGCTACAGCGACGACGAGGCCTTCGAGGTGGGACTCACCTGCGGGGGCACCATCCATCTGTTCATCGAACCGCTGGACTGGTAGCGGTGGTCGGGCTCTACGAGCGACTGAGGGACGCCATCGTCGGCGAGCAGCCGGTGGCGCTGGCCACCGTCGTCGAGGGCGGCAACACCGGGGCCAAGCTGGTGGTGGTGCCCGACGGCGAGGTCATCGGCACCCTGGGTCATCCCGAGCTGGATCGGATCGTGAGCCGGGACGCGGTGGGCGAGCTGGCCGCCGGTCGCACCGGAGTGCGTCATTACGGTGCCCAGGGGCAGGCCCGGGAGACCGATGTGTCGGTGTTCATAGAATCGTTCGCTCCGCCGCCGCTCATGATCGTGTTCGGAGCGGTGGACTTCACCGCCGCGCTGGCCCGGGCGGGCAAGCTGTTGGGGTTCAGCGTGATCGTGGCCGACGCCCGGTCGGTGTTCGCCACCGTCAAACGGTTCCCCATGGCCGATCGGGTGATGGTGGCCTGGCCCGACGAGGTGTTCGATACCTACGGGCACCGCCTCGGACCTCACGACGCGGTGTGCATTCTCACCCACGATCCCAAGTTCGACGTACCCGCGGTGCAGCGGGCGGTGGCCACCGACGTGGGCTACATCGGGGTCATGGGGAGTCGCCGCACCCACGCCACCCGGTTGGAGCGGCTGCGTGAGGTAGGGGTGGACGACAAGGGGATCGACCGGCTCATGGCCCCCATCGGGCTGGACATCGGCTCCCGCACTCCCGAGGAGACCGCCATCTCGGTGTGCGCCGAGATCATCGCCAACCGCACCGGCCACACCGCCCCGTCGTTGCGCGACGGCGATGGCCCCATCCACCGCCCCCAACCCGGCTGATGAGGTACACCGCCGCGCTGGTGGTGGCAGGATTGGCGGTATCGGCCTGTGGCGGTTCCGATCCCGCGGTCGCCCCCCCGGTTGTTTCTGAGGCTCCGGCCGGGGTTGTTTCTGGTGTGCCCGCTCCGACTTCTGAGGCTCCGGCCGGGGTTGTTTCTGGTGTGCCCGTTCCGACTTCTGAGGCTCCGGCCGGGGTTGTTTCTGGTGTGCCCGCTCCGACTCCTTCGGTTCCGGCCGGGGTTGTTTCTGGTGTGCCCGCTCCGACTCCTTCGGTTCCCGCTGCGGTTGTTCCTGTCGTACCCACCCGGGAGGTGATCACCGACGGTGATGGTCCTCACGGGGATCTGGCCCGGGTCTCGGCCGACTGGGGTACCGACTTCTCCACTCGCACCATCGACCTCGACGAGTTGCGTATCGGCATCCAGGCGATACCCATCCGCGACCGCATTCCCCCGATCGACAACCCCGAGTTCGCCCCGGCATCGGAGGGTGGCTGGGCCGACCAGGAGCCCGGTTTGTTGCTGGTGATGGACGACGAGGCCCGCTTCTATCCGCTGGCCATGCTCATCGTCCATGAGATCGTCAACGACGAGATCAACGGCCGCCCGGTGCTGGTCACCTACTGTCCGCTGTGCAACAGCGCCCTGGTGTTCGACCCCGTGGTGGAGGGGCGGCCCCTGCTGTTCGGCACCTCGGGTCTGCTGCGCAACAGCGATTTGGTCATGTGGGACGACGCCACCGAGTCGCTGTGGCAGCAGATCGGCGGCGAGGCCCTGGTGGGGGCGTACGCCGGCCGGCGGTTGGAGGTGATCCCGTCGGCCATCGTGTCCTGGCAGGACTTCCGGGCCGGCTATCCCGATGGCCGGGTGCTGGCTCCCCCGGGCCGTTCGGCCGGCGGCTACGGCCGCAATCCTTATGTGCAGTACACCTCTCGGGCCGCCCCGATCCCGGGGTTCTTCGACGTCTCCGAACTGGACGACCGGTACCCCGCGCTGGAGCGCACCGTAGGGGTGACGGTGGGCGGCCGGGCCAAGGCCTACCCGTTCGGCGTGGTGCGGGCGGCCGGGGCGGTGAACGATGCCGTGGCCGGAATCCCCGTGGTGGTGCTGTGGTCGCCGGGTACCGCCGATGCGCTGGATTCCTCCACCACCGCGACGGGCACCGACGTGGGAGCAGCCCTGGCCTTCGACCGCCGGGTGAACGGCGAGCCCCTGGTATTTTCTTCGGTGGGCGGGGGTCGGTTCACCGATGACCGCACCGGTTCGACATGGAACGTGCTCGGCCAGGCGGTGGAGGGCGAATTGGCCGGCATCCGGCTGGACCCGGTGGTCCACACCAACGAGTTCTGGTTTGCCTGGGCGGCGTTCCACCCCGGTGCCGAGGTCTTCTCGCCATGACCATGGCCGCGATCGTGCTGGCGGCCGGGGCCGGTACCCGGTTCACGGGCCCCGGCCACAAACTGCGGGCTCCGTTCCGGGGTTCGACCGTGGTTCAGCACGCGGTGGGGGCCGCGCTGGAGGCCGATCTGGACGCGGTGTACATCGTGACCGGCGCGGTGGAGCTGCGCGACCTGATTCCCGACGGGGTGATCCTGGTGCAGAACCACTCCTGGGAGTTGGGTCAGGCCACCTCTTTGCGAGCCGGGGTGTTCGTCGCCGAGAACGACGGTCATGAGGCGGTGGTGATCGGGCTGGGCGACCAGCCCCTGGTGGGCTCGGAGTCGTGGCGGGCGGTGGCCGAGGCCGATGGCGATCTGGTGACCGCCGTCTATCGCGGTCGTCGCAGCCCTCCGGTGAAGCTGGGAGCCGCGATCTGGCCGCTTCTGCCCACCGGCGGCGATGTCGGGGCCAGGAGGCTGATGCGAATGAGGCCCGATCGGGTTACGGAGGTATCCTGTTCGGGGGACCCGGTCGATTTCGACACCCTGGAGGATTTGCAATCATGGAGATGACCAACCAGATCGAAGTGAACGCCTCGATCGACGAGGTGTGGAACGCCTTGAACGATGTGGAGCGAATTGCCCCCTGCCTGCCCGGTGCCCAGCTCACCGAGGTCGAGGGGGAGGAGTACCGGGGCGTGGTCAAGGTGAAGGTGGGCCCTATAAATGCCCAGTACAAGGGCAAGGCCACCTTCGAGGAGCGTGACAGCGACGGCCTCAAGGTGGTGATTCTGGCCGAGGGTCGCGAGACCCGGGGACAGGGCAACGCCAGCGCCCGGATAACCGCCGCCCTGGAATCGGTGGGTGAGAATAGGACCGGGGTGGGGGTCACCACCGAACTCAAGATCACCGGCAAGGTGGCCCAGATCGGCCGCAATCTCATCCCCGACGTGAGCGCCAAGCTCATGGATCGGTTCGCCGAGAACCTCGAGGCCCTGCTGTCGGCTCCCGGGGCGGTGGAACCCGGGGCGGAGGAACCCGGGGCGGAGGATGAGGCAGCAGTGGGTACGGGGGACGATCCGGTCGAGGGCCGCGAGCAGAGTCCGGCCGGTGGGCCCGGAATCCGGGCCGTCGAGCAGGACTCGGCCGGTGGCCCCGGCATCCGGGCCATCTCCAGCCCCGAGCCCGAGGCGGTCGATCTTCTGGATGTGGCCGGCCCGCCGGCGGCCAAGAAGTTCGGACCCATCGCCGGAGTGATCGCCGGGTTGTGGATCCTCAGGAAGCTCTTCAAGAGGAAGAAGAAAAAGAAGGGCTGACCCTGAATCCGGGTATTGATGAACAAGTCCTCGGTGACGACGAGCGGATTCCGGGTGACGAGTAAGTTACCGGCTGACGGCGAGCAAGTCCTCGGTGACGACGAGCGGATTCCGGGTGACGAGCAAGTTCCGGGTGACGACGAATGGGTCGAGGCCCTGCTGGGGCGGGTTCCCCGGGGCTCCTACGAGGTGGTGGTCAGGGCCGACGATGGCACCCCCCGAGTGCTGAGGAATGCTCCTTTTCTCGATGACGGCACGCCCATGCCCACCCGGTACTGGCTGGTCGGCCCCGACGATGTGCGTCGGGTGGGCCGACTGGAGGCGGCCGGAGGAGTGCGACGGGCCGAGGCCGCGGTTGATCCCGGTGAGCTGGCCGATGCCCACCGCCGCTACGCCGCCGAGCGCGACCGAGCCATTCCCGACGACCACCGGGGCCACCGCCCCTCGGCCGGGGTGGGGGGCACTCGCCGGGGGGTCAAGTGCCTCCACGCTCATTACGCCTGGCACCTGGCCGGAGGCGACGATCCGGTGGGCCGCTGGGTGGCGGAGCATCTCGACTCGAAAGCACCGGCGTGAACGCCCCCGTTGCGGGGGGCATCGACTCCGGGACTACCCCGCCCGTGGTGGCGGCCATCGACTGCGGTACCAACACCCCCGTGGTGGCGGCCATCGACTCCGGTGCCGATGCCCCCGTGGTGGCGGCCATCGACTGCGGTACCAACTCCACCCGCCTGCTGGTCAGCCGAGGTCGGGGCCGAACGCTGGATCGGCTGATGACCATCACCCGCCTGGGCGAGGGGGTGGATCGGGCCGGCCGTCTGACCCCCGCAGCCATCGATCGCACGCTGGACTGCTTGCGCCGCTATCGCGAGGTCATGGACAACCATGGAGTCGGAGCCGTGCGCATCACCGCCACCTCCGCCGCCCGGGACGCCGTCAATCGCGATGAGCTGTTCGATCGGGCCGAGGCCATCGTCGGCACCCGGCCCGAGTTGTTGAGCGGCCGGGCCGAGGGCGAGCTGTCGTTCCGGGGGGCCACCGCCGACCTTGATCCGGCGATGGGGCCGTTCCTGGTGGTGGATCTGGGGGGAGGTTCCACCGAGTTGAGCGTGGGCACCACGGTCTGCGAGGCGGCCGTGTCGATCGACGTCGGCTGCGTGCGCCTCAGCGAGAAGTACCTGCACGGCGACCCGCCCCGCCCCGAGGAGCTGCACGCCTGCCTGTCGGTGGTGGGCGCTCACCTCGACGACGTCGATCGGGAGATGCCCGCGGCCCGCCACGCCCGGACCTTCGTCGGTCTGGCCGGCACCATTTCGACCGCGGCCGCGGTCGAGCAGGGCCTGGCCGCCTACGACCGTGACCGAATCCACCACTTCGAGTTGACCAAGGCGGCGGCCGAGGACGTGTTCCGCACCCTGGCCACCGAGTCTCGGGCCGATCGGGCCCACAACCCGGGGTTGGAGCCAGGACGGGTGGACGTGATCGTGGGGGGCATGACCGTGCTGGTGAAGATCATGCGCCATTTCGATTTCGACACCTGCCTGGTATCGGAGTCCGACAGCCTGGACGGTCTGGTGCTCAGCCTGTTGGAGTGACTCCGGTGGTTGAATGAGCGATCCGGGGTTGTTTGGTCTCGGTCTGGTGCTCAGCCTGTTGGAGTGACTCCGGTGGTTGAATGAGCGATCCGGGGTTGTTTGGTCTCGGTCTGGTGCTCAGCCTGTTGGAGCGACTCCGGCGGGGTCACCGATTCTGCGAGTAGGTTTTTCGTGGTGCGAACCTGGTCCCGATTTCGCGGTTCTCCTCCGGGGGGACTGGTTCTTTGCGGTGCCCGGGTGGAACTGCGCCTGCTGATGGAGAGCGACTTCGCCGAGTGGCGGGCGGTGCGTCGGGCCAACCGGGAATGGCTCACCCCCTGGGAGCCCACCACGCCCACCTCCCAACCCGACGTCGTGGAGGACCGCCTGGCCTTCGCCGCCCGGTGCGGTACCCGGGACCGGGAGCGCCAGATGGATACCGGCTACGGGTTCGGGGTGTTCGCCGAAGGTCGCCTGGTGGGGGAGATGAACCTGTCCGGCGTGCAGCGGGGTCCGTTCCAGAGCGGCCATGTGGGGTATTGGATCGACCACCGTTGCGCCGGACGGGAATACGCCCCCGAGGCACTGGTGGTGGTGCTGGACCACGCCTTCGCCCGCCTCGGGCTGCACCGGGTGCAGGTCAACATCATTCCCCGCAATCGGGCCAGTCGCCGGGTGGTGGAGAAGCTGGGTATCCGCAACGAGGGGGTGGCTCTGCGCTACCTGGAGATCAACGGCCGCTGGGAGGATCACATCCGCTACGCGGTCACCGTCGAGGAGTGGCAGGTACTGGGTCCCGCACTGGTGGCAGGCTGGATCGGCTGATCGTTTCCGGTCCTTTCTTCTTTTCGGTTGCTTTTGTTCGTCCCTGTTCCTTTCTTCCTTTCTGCTGATTTCGTTCGTCCCTGTTCGTCACCTGGATTTGCTGATGGCCTCCTTCAGAGCGGCCACCCGCTCCTTGAACTCGGGCCGGGTCATCGACCAGGCCTGGGGGTCCACCTCCCGGGCGACCGCGGTGGCACTGTCGGTCACCGCTCCCATGTCGATGATCGTCTGCTTCATGGCCATGGTCAGCTCTCGCGGAGTGCGGGCCGGGCGGCGGGCCATGCGGTGGGCCTCGCCCAGCAGTTCGTCGTCGTCCACGCACTTCCAGGCCAGCCCGATCTCGGCCGCCCTTCGTCCATCGAGCCTCTCGCCGAACAGCACCATGGCCATGGCCGTCTGGCGGTCGCAGATATTGCGCAGCCGCCAGGTATGTCCTCCTCCGGGGTGGACGGCGATCTGGAGGAACCGACTCTCGAACATCGCCCGGTGCCCGGCCACGATCACGTCGCAGGCCAGCGCGAAGTTCATCCCCGCCCCCACCGCCGGGCCGTTCACCGCGGCCACGGTGGGCAACGGGGACCGGGCCACCCTGAGGAACCCGGCGTAGATCGCCCCCAGGCTCTCGGCGTCGGTGGCCGCCAGTAGCTGGTCGAGGTCGGCCCCGGCCGAGAACGCCGGGGGAGCACCGGTGAGCACCACCGCTCCCACCGCCTCGTCGGCCTCCAGGGCATGGAAGGCGGCATCGAGCTCGTGGTTCATGTCCAGGCTGACCGCGTTGCGGACCTCCGGTTGGTTCAGGGTCACGGTGGCAACGCCGTCGTCGATATCGGTGAGCACTAGAGCCATGCCCGGAGGTTAGGTTGACCGAGTGACAGATTCTCGACATCCCCGGCACGCCGGCCGGGCACTGTCGTACCGGAACTACCGCCTGTTCCTCTCCGGGGCCATCGTGTCCAACTCCGGGGTGTGGGTCCAGATGATCGCACTGGCCTTCGTGATCGAGGATCTGACCGGCCAGGGAACCTGGGTCGGTCTGGCCGCCATGATGCAGACGTTGCCGGCCGTGGGCCTGGGAATGGTGGGAGGGGCGTTGGCCGATCGCTTCCCCCGCCGGATCATGCTGATGTTCACCAACTCGGCTCAGGCTCTGATCGCCTTGGGGTTCGCAGCCATGTGGGCCTCGGGAGTGGATCGGCCGCTGGCCTATGTCGCTCTCGGCGTGGTGAACGGGTGCGTGAACGGCATCCAGCTTCCGGCCTGGCAGGCGTTCGTCAGCGAGCTGGTGCCCCGGGGGGCACTGCTGAACGCGGTCACCCTGAACTCGGCCCAGTTCAACGCCTCCCGGGCGGTCGGTCCCGCGGTCGGCGGGGTGGTGCTGGCCTTCGGGGGGCCCGGGTGGGCGTTTCTGGCCAACTCCCTGTCGTACGTGCCCGCGGTTCTGGTCCTGGCGCTGATCCGGGTGCCCCGATTGGCCCCGACGGGGGACGGTCGTCCGAACCTGTTCAAGGACGCCGCCGCGGCGGTGCGCTACACCGCCGCCCACGCCGGTATTCGAAGAGCGGTTCTGATCGCCGGGGTGGTGGCTTTTCTGGGCCAGCCCATCATCCACCTGGTGGTGATCTTCGCCAACGACGTCTTTGGTGTGGGCGAGTTCAAGTACGGCATTCTGGCCGCGGCCTCCGGGGTGGGGGCCATGCTGAACACCCCGTTCGTGACCAGTTGGGGCAGTCGCGCCTCCCGCAGCTTTTTGGTGAGCTTGGGCTGGCCGGTGTACGGCCTGGCCCTGCTGGGGTTCGCGCTGTCTCCCCACTACTGGTTGGCGGTGGTCGCCCTGGCGGTGGTGGGTGCGGCGCATATAACCACGGCATCCACGCTGAACACGGTCATTCAGATGCAGGTGGAAGAAGCTCTGCGGGCCAAGGTTCTGGCACTTTATTTGATGACCCTTTTGGCAGGACTGCCCCTTGGTGCTCAGTTGCAAGGTGCTCTGGCCGATCTGGTGGGCCCCAGGGTCACAGTAGGCAGTGCCGGAATCCTGCTGGCCACTACCGCCCTGTGGTGGGCCATCAGCGGCCGAAACCAGGTTCTGGACCTGGAGTAGATCCACTAGCTCAAAAATCTCGGCAACAATATTATCGACCGTGACCTATCAAGTATACCAAAAGAGAAATCCTGGGATAATGCGAGGGATTATCCAAAGGGCTGCTGCGTATAATAACAAGCGTACTTTGTCTCGGCGTTCTGGTGATATTTTCCACCTGGTGTAGACAAGACCTACAAGAAAAACCTCATAAATAATAGGTAATGTGCTAATACAGAGGGCAATTATGGTAAGTACAGGTATGCTGGTCTTGGTGTAGAAGGTGTCAATAACTTTACCTAGGTCGTCCTTTTCTTGCTTGGTGAATATTGACCAAAGAAAGTAGGAAACGATAGATATTGGCACACATGCAAACCACAAATACAAGTATACAAGAGAGGCAGTAGAACTTTCTGAATGGGCAACTCCTGCACTTAGGATACCGATCACTGATAAGCAATATATACCAATTGCCAGGAGCATCCGTGTGCTCATTTTGATAAACGAGAGTATTACCAGGTGTGGGGTTGCAAATGCTACAAGATACAAGATTCGCAGAGGTTGGAAGCCACTCCATATACCTACACGTTCTATCTCTATTTCTCCAATAATCGCGCCAACTATGGTGAAACCATAGAGACCTACAAGTCGAACCTGGAGTGGTACTGCTGCCTTTAGCCGCAACATCTAGCTCCCCCTCTTCTGAGGATTGCCCAACAGTATCATTTGGGCCTGGATGATGCTCCGGCATCGGTGCCGAATACCGATAGCACTTCTGAGGATTGCCCAACAGTATCATTTGGGCTTGGGGCATTCCACTGGCGGTCGCGACCGGTCGGCCGTTATGGCCGGTCGCCAGTGTCGGCGATCAACCGGTGGAGTTCGCCCTCCGAGCAGGAGGCCACTGGGACCCGTTGGCACAGGCGCGGGTGCGCTGATGTGGGGGGAGGCGTGATCCTCACCGCGGCGGGGGAGCGGGCGTTCGTTGGCACAGGCGCGGGTGCGCTGATGTGGGGGGAGGCGTGATCCTCACCGCGGCGGGGGAGCGGGCGTTCGTTGGCACAGGCGCGGGTGCGCTGATGTGGGGGGAGGGCTGTGGGGGAGAAACTGTCACACCCGTATGGATAATGGGTGCATGATTGAAAAAGACACAAAGAACCGTCAGGGGACAAGCAGGAGATCCTCCGAGGGGGCGGCCCGGCGGATGCGGGTCATCCACGGACAGGGTCAGGAACAAGAGGCCGGGCCGAGTTGGAGCTTGGCGTTTGCCGAAACGGCCCGGCAACTAGGGGTGGCCGTCCAGGGCCAGGGGTTGGTCATGCCCGCCTTTCGCAGCCCGCCCCGGGAGGTCGGCCGTCGGCGAACGCTGATCCGCCATGGCGATGGCTCGGCGACGGTGTCGGTGCTGATACAGAACCGCTCGTGGCCGGCGGTGATGGCCGACATGATCGAGGGTGTGGTGGTGGTCAACCGAATGGACGGCCTCGAGGCCGAGGCCCTGCGCGACCAACTATGGGAGGCGCTGGAGGGCGAAGCCCCGTCCGAGGATGCCGCGGCCTGAGTCCGGTGGTGGTGTGGCCCCGCGAGCGGACGGCGAAGCCCCGTCCGAGGATGCCGCGGCCTGAGTCCGGTGGTGGTGTGGCCCCGCGAGCGGACGGCGAAGCCCCGTCCGAGGATGCCGCGGCCTGAGTCCGGTGGTGGTGTGGCCCCGCGAGCGGACGGCGAAGCCCCGTCCGAGGATGCCGCGGCCTGAGTCCGGTGGTGGTGTGGCCCCGCGAGCGGACGGCGAAGCCCCGTCCGAGGATGCCGCGGCCTGAGCCTTACCACAATGGCCGGGGCCTTACTACAATGGAAGTTTTATGATCCTCACCGAGATAGATCATGTCGCCATCGCCGTTCACGACTTGGATCGAGCCATCGCCTTTTATGAATCGGCGTTCGGAGCCTCGGTGGCACATCGGGAGATCGTGGAGCGCGACGGTGTGGAGGAGGCCCTGATCAAGGTGGCCGACTCCTACGTTCAGCTCACCACCGGCACCCGGGAGGACTCGCCCATCTCCAAGTTCTTGGCCAAGCGGGGCGAGGGAGTGCATCACATCGGCTATCGGGTGGACGACTGCGCCGCCGCCATCGAGTCGATGGTCGCGGCCGGGGCCACCCCCATCGATGCCGAACCCCGCCCCGGTTCTCGGGGAACCACCGTCGCTTTCATCCATCCCAAGGGTGCTCTCGGCACCCTGATCGAGCTGGTTCAGGAATGATCCCGATGGTACGAGCGTTGTCCCAGGCCTCCACCTGGCTCCTCGGCGCCCTGATCGAGCTGGTTCAGGAGTAATCCCTCCGTTCGATCGGTACCCTGGGGCCATGGGGACGCGGCGGACGACGCTGATCGTGGAGGGCATGACCTGCGCAACCTGCGTCTCGCGAATCGAGCGCAGTCTGAGCGCGGTGGACGGTGTCGTGGAGGCCCGGGTCAACTACGCCTTGGGTCGAGCAGCGGTGACCTGTCACGAGACGGTTGCCGATTCCGAGCTGCTGGCCGGGGTGGTCGCGGCCGGTTACGTCGCCCGCCTCCCCGACGGCCCTGGTTCCGATGGTTTCGGCCCTGATGGTTTCGGTTCCGATGGTCATGGTGACCGGTCCGCCGAACTGCGCCGTCTGATCGTGTCGGCCGGGTTGGCGGCGGTGGTGGCGCTGGTGACGATGGTCGACCGACTGGCTTTCGACCTGGGCTTTCGGGCATCGGACTGGTGGGCCGCAGTGCTCTCCGCGGTGGTGGTGTTCGGGTTCGGCCGAGGATTCCACCGGCGGGCCTGGGCCCAGCTTCATCACCGGGCCGTCACCATGGACACGCTGGTGGCGGTCAGCACTGCGTCGTCGTGGGTCTGGTCGACGGTTGTTCTGGCGGCCCGGATCGGTGATGGTCACCTCTATTTCGAGACCGGAACGGTGATCGTGGTGCTGGTATTGCTGGGCAACCATCTGGAACGTCGAGCCCGCAGCCGGGCCGGGGACGCCCTGCGGGCCCTGGCCGGGTTGGCCGCCCCGGTGGCCCGGCTGGAGGACGGAACCGACTTGCCGGTGGGCGACCTGCAAGCGGGCACCAGATTCGTGGTACGCCCGGGGGAGAGGATCGCCACCGACGGCGTGATCATCGACGGCGTTTCCGCGGTGGACGTATCCATGATCACCGGTGAGCCGGTTCCGGTGGAGGTCGGCCCCGGAGATGGGGTGATCGGGGCCTCGGTCAACTTCAACGGTTCGCTGGTGGTGGAGGCCACCGGTGTGGGGGCCGACACCGCGCTGGCTCGGATAATGCAGTTGGTGGATCGGGCCCTCACCAACCGCACCCGCATCCAGCGGTTGGCCGACCGAATTTCGGCGGTGTTCGTGCCCATGGCCATCGTGATCGCGGTGGGCACGCTCGTCGGCTGGTTGATGGCCGGGCAGCCTGCTTCCGAGGGTTTCACCGCGGCGGTGGCGGTGTTGATCGTGGCCTGTCCCTGCGCGCTGGGTCTGGCCACCCCGCTGGCGGTGATGGTCGGCACCGGGCGGGGATCGCAGCTCGGGATCATCATCAAGGGCGGGGAGATGCTGGAGGACACCCGGCGGCTCGACACCGTGGTACTGGACAAGACCGGTACCGTCACCGAGGCCCGCATGAAGGTGGTGGGGGTTACGACTCCTTGTTGCGACCTGGACCGGTTGCCGGCTCCGGCCGTCCCCGGTTTCGATCCCGACGGGTTGGCGGTTCCGGCCGTTCCTTGTTGCGATCCCGAGGGGTTGCCGGCACCGACGGTTGCCGGTTGCGACCCCGATGGATTGCTGGCTCTGGCCGCGGCGGTGGAGGCCCGTTCGGAGCATCCCATTGGCCGGGCCATCGCCGCCACGACCGACAGCAGGCAGGAGGTGAGCGGCTTCGAGAATCATCCCGGTGCGGGGGCGGTCGCCGTGGTGGACGGTATCGAGGTCAGGGTGGGGAAACCGGCGCTCTTCGAGCAGGTGCCCGAGGCGGTGGCCGCGGCCGCCGACCGGGTGGAGGCCGGGGGTCGGGTTGCGGTGCTGGCCGGCCGGGGAACGGTGGCCGAGGCGGTGATCACCGTGGACGACCGGTTGCGGGAATCGGCCCCATCGGCGGTGGCCGCGCTCAGGTCATTGGGCCTCGACACCGTGTTGTTGACCGGGGACCACCCCTTGCGGGCTCGGGCCGCCGGTGACCAGTTGGGTATCGACCGGGTGGTGGCCGGTGTCGGACCCGATGGGAAGGCAGCCGAGATCGTCCGCCTTCAGAACGAGGGCCATCGGGTGGCCATGGTGGGTGACGGCATCAACGATGCCCCCGCTCTCAGCCAGGCCGACATCGGAATTGCCATCGGTACCGGGGCCGATGTGGCCGCCGAGGCCGCCGACATCACCATCATGTCGCCGAACCTCAAAAGCGTGGCCGATGCCATCGCCTTGAGCCGCCGAACCATGAACACCATCCGCGGCAACCTGTTCTGGGCCTTCGTCTACAACACCGCGGTCATCCCCCTGGCCGCCGCCGGGGTGCTGGAGCCGATGTTCGCGGCCATGGCCATGGTGGCTTCGTCGCTGTTCGTGGTGACCAACAGCCTCCGCCGCTTCCGCCCCGCCTAACGGGACAGCGGGCTGCTCGATCGGGTCTTGCCGGCCGGGAAGCGGATCGTCTTTTCGGGCCGGTAATGCCGGAACCGGGCTGCTCGATCAGATCTCTCCGGCCAGAAACGCCAGCAGCACCTGGTTGGTGCGTTCGGGGTCCTCCTCGGGGATGAAGTGGCCGCAGCCTGCGGGTCGGGCCCGGTAGTCGGGGAAGTGGTCCACGAAGGAGTCGGCGTAGGGATTGCCGGTGGGGATGTGGTCGTCGTCGGGGAACCCGTCGACGAACGCCTGGGGCATCAGGAAACCCGAGTACAGGTACAGCGCGGGGTGGGGGTAGGTGCGGCCGATGTCCTCGGGGCCGTAAACCGGGAACACCCCGAAGTCGGGGTGGCCGAAGAGCAGGTCGGGATGGTGCCACATCTCGGCCACCTGGGCCGGGGTCCGGTACACCAGGTTGCCGTCGGTGTCGGGAAAATGAAACGGCAGGGCGTCGCGGTAGTAGGAGACCGCGTGGAAGTGGGCACCGGGTTGGTCGAATGCCGCCCGGTAGTGCTCCACGTCCTCGGCGGTCCAGTACCGGGTGGGATCCCAGTCGGCCATGGCTCCCCCGGGATCCTGGCTGTCGCCATCGGCGGCCGGTGCCTTCCACGGCGAGTGGGGCGGGGGTCCGTAGCCGGCCTCGACGCCGCCGAAGACCGAGGAGATGAACTCGCTCGCGTGGCGTTCCCAGAACTGTTCGGCCTCGGGTTCGCACTTGAACCAGTAGCCGTGGATGCCCCACGGGATCCATACCGAGCACAAGGTGTCCACCAGGCCCAGCCTTACGAACCGTTCGGGATGCTCCAGTGCCGCCTTGAAGGCGATGATGCCGCCCCAGTCGTGGCCCACCAAAAAGCAGTGCTCGATGCCCAGGGCGTCGATGAAATCGACGACGTCACGAGCCAGCAGGTCTCGGGTGACCCGTACCCGGGGTTTGTCGGTGCCGCCGTAGCCCCGGGTGTCGGGGGCATAAACCCGGTAGCGCTCGGCCAGCACCGGAATCTGATGGCGCCACATGTGGGAGGTCTGGGGGAAGCCGTGCAGCAGAATCACCGCAGGAGCACTCTCGTCGCCCGCAGCCAGATAATGGAACCGCAGACCGGCGGTGTCGAGGTGGCCGGACTCGATGGAGCCGGGTTGCGTCATGGGTGTCTTTTGGGTGGGTGACGGCGGTCGGGACAGGGGTGGTTGCGTCATGGGTGCTCCTGGGGTGGGTGCTTCTGGGGTGGGTGACGGAGGTTGCGAGCCTAGAAGTGTGCTCGGCATCGCGCGGCATCCGTCAATGGGCGAGACTGGGCCGATGGATTACCAGTACCTGACCTACGAGACGCTGGACGACGGTGCCATCGCCCGCATCATGTTGAACCGCCCCGAGGCTCGCAACGCTCAGAACCGGGGCATGCTGGTGGAGCTCAACGAGGCCTTCCTGGTGGCCGAGGCCGATGACGATGTGCGGGTGGTGATCCTGGGTGGGGTGGGTCCGATGTTCTCCGCCGGCCACGACATGGGCTCGAAGGTGAGCATCGAGGAGCGCATGCCCGGCCCCGACCAGCACCCCACCTGGCGGATCAACGGCGGTGGGCGGCGAGGCTCGGAGAAGCTGATGCTCCAGGAGTGGCACTACTTCTTCGAGAACACCAAGCGGTGGCGCAACCTCCGCAAGATCACCATTGCCCAGGTGCAGGGGCCGGTGCTGGCCGCCGGGCTGATGCTCATGTGGTCGTGCGACCTGATCGTGGGGGCCGAGGATGCCTCCTTCGCCGATGTGGTGGGTACCCGGCTGGGAATGATGGGGGTGGAGTACTTCGCCCACCCCTGGGAGTTCGGCCCCCGCAAGACCAAGGAGTTGTTGCTCACCGGCGATTCCATCGATGTTCACGAGGCCCATGCGCTGGGCATGGTGGCCAAGGTGTTCCCCAACGAGACCCTGGTCGAGCAGACCCTGGAGTTCGCCCGGCGCATTGCCGCGGTACCCACCATGGCCGCGCTTTTGATAAAGGAGGCGGTTAACCAGTCGGTGGACGCCCAGGGTTTCAACACCGCCCTGTCGGCGTGCTTCACCCTTCATCAGCTCAACCATTCCCACTGGGCCTCCATCACCAACGGCGAGTACTGGATCGCCACCGAGGATCACGGCGTGCCCCACTGGAAAAATGCCCCCAAGGTCCGTCCCGCTGAAAAGATGGCACCATGAGCACCAACCCCAGGATTCTCCGTTTTGACGAAATCGAGTGGGTCGACGAGTCCACCAACCCCAACACGCCTCCCGAGTTGGTCGCCAAGGCCCAGGAGCAGGGTGCCGGCCGAAAGCACGTTGCCCGGGGAGACGGCGGGTTCTGGTGCCAGTACACCACCATGCCCGCTGGCTATCACGTGCCCCCTCACAGTCACGATCAGAACGAGCTGCTGATCGTGGTGTCGGGGGGTTGCGAGGTATGGCCCGACGGTGCCGATGGACCCTCGGCCCGACTAGGCCCCAAGGATTCGGTGATACTGGCCGCCAACCACAAGTACTCCTTCACCTGCGGCCCCGACGGCATGGAGTTCTTCGTCCTCCGCCCCGGCGACGCCACAGCATCGTTCAACCCGTCCTGAAGCCGCCTTACTGAGGGTTGCACTGCCCGACCGGGGGATGTTGTCGTAACAACATATGACCGCGCCGGGAGCAACATCTCCGACTGCGGGTTGTTGCTTCAGGTTGGGGCTGGTCGGGTGTCGGCGGTTCCACCGGGCATCAGCCGGTGGCTTGGGTTCGGGGGCAGTGGGCTTGGGTATGATTCGGGCTTGGGTATGAATCGGAATCCGTTCCAGCACGCCCGGCGAGGGGTGCGTGGTCCTGTCGGCGGGCACCCCTGTCCGCTGGGATCGGTGATCACTTGATTACCGGGATGAACCACGCGGTGCTCTATGTGCGGGACGCCCGCCGCCAGCAGCAGTTCTACGCCGACGTGCTGGGGTTCGAGACCGTCATCGACGAGCCGGGCCGGTTCGTGTTCATGCGAGCGCCGGCATCGGGCAACCACCACGACATCGCCTTCTTCTCCATCGGCGACGGGGCCGAGCCGTCGGCGGCCGGTCGTCGGTCGGTGGGGATGTACCACATCGCCTGGGAGGTGGCCACCCTCGACGAGTTGGCCGCGGTGCGCCGGAAGCTGGTGGACGCGGGAGCCCTCCACGGAGAGAGCGACCACGGGGCCAACAAGAGCCTCTATGCCAAGGATCCCGACGGGCTGGAGTTCGAGGTCATGTGGTTGGTACCGGCCGAGCACTGGGGCGACGAGGAGAACCAGGCCATCATTCGCCCCCTGGATCTGGCCCACGAGCAACGCCGCTTTGCCGGTCTGACCGCCGCCGACTAGGCAGAACACCAACCGACTAGGCAGAACACCAACATGGAACTCCCCGACACGAAGCTCTCCAGCATGGAACTTCCCAACTGAAACTCCCGGGCATGGAACTCCCCAACCAGTACTGCTACTTCTACGACGAGGAACTGTTCGTCGAGACCGACCGGGAGGGTTTCCGCCGTCGGGTCATCAACGGCGACGGGTTGCAGCTCTGCTTCTGGCGCATCGACGGCGGGGCGACCGGGTCGTTCCTGCACCGCCACGAGGACCACGAGCAGCTCGGCATCGTGGTGAGGGGCAAACTCGACTTTCGCATCGGTGATGACCCCGACAACCAGGATCGGGTGGTGCTCGACGAGGGCGAGGCCTATCTGGCCCCCAGGGGGGTGTGGCACGGCGACTCGGTGTTCCTGGGCGACGACGAGTACGGGGAGTGCTGGATCCTGGACGTGTTCACCCCGCCCCGCGATGATCTTCTGGCCGGCTAGAACGGTGGGCCGGCTCCTGTTCCGGTTGCATCGGGAGATCGGTGATCGTTGCAGCCCGCCACGGGTGGGGTCGTCCTGCTTCCGGCTCCTGTTCCGGCCGGCTGGGAGCTAGGGCCGTGTCCGATTGGCGTCTGGCGGTTGATGTGGGGGGTACGTTCACCGACGCGGTGCTGCTGGACGCCACCACCGGAGCGGTGACGGTGGACAAGGCCCTCACCACCCCGGTCGCCCCTCTCGAGGGAGTGCAGACCGCGGTCGGTCATCTGCTGGATCGGGCCGGGGTAACCCCGGGGGAGATCACCGCCCCCATCGTTCACGCCACCACGCTGGTCACCAACGCCCTCATAGAGAACAAGACGGGCCGAGCCGCCCTGGTCACCACCCGCGGTTTCGGGGACACCCTTTTGATCCGCGACGAGCATCGCTACGACATGTACGACCTCCAGATCGAGTTTCCCGATCCCCCCATCGGTCGGGAGCTCACCTTCGAGGTCGACGAGCGCACCGCGGCCGACGGCCAGGTGCTGGTGGAGCCACGGGCCGAGGCCGTTGCCGCGCTGGTGGGCGATCTGGAGCGGGCCCGGGTCGAGTCGGTGGCGGTGTGCCTGCTGAACTCCTATGTGAACCCGGCCAACGAGCGGTTGCTGGTCGGCGAGCTGCGCCGGGCACTGGGAGTGCCGGTGTGCGCCTCGGCCGACGTCTCGCCGCAGATCAGGGAATACCCTCGCATGATCACCGCCGCCTGCAACGCGGCCACCATGCCGATCATCGGGCCTTACCTGGACGAACTCCAGAAGTGGCTGTCGGCCGAGGGATTCGGGGGATCGGTGCTGATGATGCTGTCCAACGGGGGGGTGGTGTCGGCCGACGATGCCGCCGCCGCCCCGATCCGATTGGTGGAGTCGGGCCCGGCGGCCGGTGCTCTGGCGGCTCGGTGGTTCGCTCACCGGATGGGGGAGAACCGGCTGCTGGCCTTCGACATGGGGGGCACCACGGCCAAGGCCACCCTGGTCACCGAGGGGGAGCCCGCGCTGACCACCACCTTCGAGGTGGCTCGGCGGTACCGGTTCAAGAAGGGATCGGGCTTTCCGGTGTCGGTCCCGTCGGTGGATCTGGTGGAGATCGGTGCCGGGGGCGGCAGCCTGGCCCACCTCGACCGGTTCGGTCTGCTCAAGGTGGGTCCCGAGTCGGCGGGGGCCGATCCCGGCCCGGCCTGCTACGGCCGAGGCGGGGAGCAGGCCGCGGTGACCGATGCCGACGTGGTGCTCGGGTTGTTGGATCCCGATGCCTTTCTGGGCGGCGACATGCCGCTGGACCCCGACCGGGCGGAGTCGGCGGTGGCCTTTTTGGCCGAGGGTCTGGGCCTGCCGGTGGTGGACACCGCCGCGGGCATGTACGAGGTGGTCAGCCAGAACATGGCCGCGGCGGCCCGCATGCATGCGGTGGAGCGGGGCGTGGATCTGCGGGGAGTCACCGTGTTGGCCTTCGGCGGGGCGGGACCGCCCCATGCCTGTCGGGTGGCCGAGTTGTTGGAGTCGGATCGGGTGGTGTTCCCGGTGAACGCCAGCGTTTTGTCGGCTTTCGGAACGCTGGTGTCGCCGGTACGGATCGACCTGGCCCGCTCCATGCCGGCGAAGCTGGCCCTGGTGGATCCCACCGACCGGGACGGGCTGCTGGACGAACTGCGGGAGGAGGGCCGCCGGGTGCTGCTGGGCGCGGGCGTGCCCGAGTCCCGGATCGGCTTTCGCTACGGCATCGACGCCCGCTACACCGGACAGGGCAACGAGATCACCGTCTGGGTGGGCGACGGGGATGCCTGGCCCGCCACCGATGACGAGGTGGTGTCGGCGTTCGAGGCCGAGTATCGCCGCATCTACGGCATGGCCATAGACGATGTGGCCATCGAGGTGGTCACCTGGCGGCTGTCGGCCCGGGCCGATCCCCCCGGGATAGGGACCGCGAGGATAGGTCCCCCGGGGATAGGTCCCGCGGGGATAGGAAATGCCCCGGCCGCCGGCGGAGCCCCGCCGGTCGTCGCCACCGGCCCGCCCCGACCGGCCTCGGTTCGCATCGCGGTGTTCGGCCGGGAGCAGGCCGCGGTGGAGGTCCCGGTGTTTCGGCGGGCCGATCTGGTGGCCGGCGCGACCCTCACCGGCCCCGCGCTGGTGGAGGAACGGGAGACCACATCGGTCGTCCGACCGGGATGGCGGGTGACGGTGGCCGACGATGCCAGCCTGGTGGCCACCCGGGAGGAGACATGAGCCCGACGACCTACGACCCCACGCCCCGACAACGTCACCTCGGTGGCCACCATCGACCAACCCGAGACATGAGCCCGACGACCTCAAGCCCCGACAACGCCACCTCGGTGGCCACCATCGACCAACCCGAGACATGAGCCCGACGACCTACGACCCCATACAACTGGAGATCCTGTGGCAGTCGCTGATCTCGGTGGTGAACGAGCAGGCCCGAGCGCTCCAGCGGGCGGCGTTCAGCCCCATCGTGCGTGAGGCCGGTGATCTGGCCAACGCGGTGTTCGACCGGCGAGGCCGCATGGTGGCCCAGGCGGTGACCGGCACCCCCGGTCACATCAACTCCCTGGCCATCGGGGCGGCCAACATGCTCGAGGAGTTCCCGCCCGAGACCCTCGAACCCGGCGACGTCCTGGTGACCAACGACCCCTACCTGACCGCGGGCCAGTTGCTGGACGTGACCGTGCTGGTCCCGGTGTGGCGCACGCCTGCGGCCGGGGGCGATCCGGTGCCCATCGCCTACTTCGGCTCCACCATCCATCACACCGACGTGGGTGGCTACGGCATCGGGGCCGGGGCCCGCGACTGTTTCGAGGAAGGCCTGTGGATCCCCATCTGCAAGCTCATGCGGGGCGGCCGGCGCAACCAGGACGTATGGAGATTCATCCTGTCCAATGTCCGCCAGCCCGACCACATGGCCGGTGACCTGCACGCCCAGATGGCGTCGGGGGAGGTGGGGGCGCAACGGCTGGCCGCCCTGTGCGACGCGTACGAACTCGACGACATCGAGGCTTTGTCCGACGAGATCATCGACCGCTCCGAGGCGGCCACCCGAGCGGGCATCGCCGAGTTGCCCGCGGGGGAGTACCGAGCCGATGCCGTGCTCGATCTGGCCGACGGCAGCCGCATCGACGTCGTGTGCTCGCTGAGGGTGGATCCCGATGCCGGGGAGATTCTGGTGGACTACTCGGGCACCTCCGAGGCCAGCCCCTGGGGCATAAACGTGGTTCGCAACTACACCCACGCCTACACCACGTTCACCGTGCGCTCGGTGCTCAATCCCGAGATTCCCAACAACCACGGCAGCCTGGCTCCGATAAGGATGACCGCCCCCGAGGGTTCGATCGTGAACGCGGTTCGGCCTCAACCGGGCACTGCTCGCCACGTGGTCGGCATGTTCCTGCCCAACGCCCTGCTCAAGGCTCTGGCCCAGGTCAGGCCGAAGGACTCCATGGCCGAGGGGGCGGGCGCGGTTTGGACCATGCAGGTGAGCGGCAATCACGACGACGGCACCCCGTTCATCACCGCCATGTTCACCTACGCCGGAGGGGTGGGGGCCCGGGCGTCCAAGCCCGGTCTGGACGCCTGCTCCTATCCCACGGGGGTGAGCGCGGTGCCCATGGAGGTGGTGGAGGCCTCCGCTCCGGTGCGGTTCATCCGCAAGGCGCTGCGCCCCGACTCCGGGGGGTTCGGGGCCCAGCCGGGGGGAAGGGGTCAGACCATCGAGTTCGGGGTGGACACCTCCCGCCCCTGGCTGCTCAACGCGGTGACCAGCCGCCTCTCCGAACCGCCCCAGGGGATCTTCGGTGGGAGTCCCGGTCGGGCGGGCTCGTTCATGGTCAACGGCGAACCGGTCACCACCCAGAGCCGCATCACCCTCGCCCCCGGCGACGTCGTGCGCCTCGACCTCCCCGGCGGCGGGGGCTACGGAGCACCGGATGGGTCCGACACCTGATCAGGCTCGGAGGGGAGCTCTTGTGGACGTCCCGGCGGCGTTTGCCGATGTGTGGGCCGGGACGGTTGATCGTCACCCCGGTGCGGTGTTCCTGGTGTTCGAGCGGCCCGACGGCACCACCGCCACCTGGACCTACGAGCAGTTCGACACCGTGGTCACCGGGGTGGCCGCCGGTCTGATCCAGCGGGGGGTGACCCCGGGTGGATCGGTGCATCTGGCCCTGACCAACACCCCGGAGTTCGTGGCCCTCTGGCTGGCCGCCAACCGACTGGGGGCAGGGATCGTACCGTCCGATCCCATGGGCAGGGTGCCGGAGTTGACCGACCACCTCGAGCGCACCCGACCCCAGGCCGGTTTCTGCGCGACCGATCGGGCCGACGTCTACCGTCGAGCGGCCGCGGCCGTCCCCGGTATGGCCGTCACCGAGGTGGACGAGGGCCGCGGCCCCGTCGATGCCCTGATGGGGAACGCCCGGGTGGACTGGCCCGAGGTCGGCCTGCGGGACCGGGCCGCGGTGATGTTCACCTCGGGGACCACCGGGCGGCCCAAGGGGGTGGAGATCACCCAGGCCAACTACGCCTTCAGCGGCCGGGTCATGGGCGAACGAGCCGGGCTGTCCCCGAACGACCGTCAACTGGTGGTGCTCCCCCTGTTCCACGCCAATGCCCAGTACTACTCCTTCGCCGCCGCCATCTGGGCCGGGGCCTCGGTGGCGCTGATGCCCGCCTTCTCGGCCCGGGGTTTCTTGTCCCAGGCCGCCCGCCACCGAGCCACCTGCGCCAGCTTGTT
This sequence comes from Acidimicrobiales bacterium, assembly GCA_965115985.1. Taxonomy (GTDB): domain Bacteria; phylum Actinomycetota; class Acidimicrobiia; order Acidimicrobiales; family Bin134; genus Poriferisocius. The sequence continues at coordinate 1,362,456 of OZ220474.1, read as the reverse complement.
CGCGGCCCCGATGAGGATGATCCTGGCTCGGGGTACGCCCGTCGAGGGAGTGAGCCTGCGCCACTGCTGGTATGCCCAGAACATCGCCGACGATCAGTACGACACCCTGGCTCGGTGGTTCGGATGCCGTCCCCGCCAGCTCTACGGCATGACCGAGACCATCCCTGCGGTGCTCACCGAGCCGGACGGCGACCCCGGGCCCTCGTCCATGGGCCGGGTCACCCCCGGTTGTCGGGTGATCGTGCGCGACGGGGAGATCCTGGTGGGGGGCGAGCCCGGGTTGACCCTGTTCTCCGGCTATCTCGACGATCCGGGGACAACCGCCGGTTCGTTCACCGCCGATGGCTGGTTCCGCACCGGTGATCGGGCCCGGGTCGATGCCGACGGTCGCCACTACTTCGGGGGTCGCCACTCCGACGTTCTCAAGGTGGCGGGGGAGAACGTCTCGGTCGTGGAGGTGGAGTCGGTGCTGGCCGCCCATCCCTCGGTGCTGGAGGCCGCGGTGGTCGGGGTCCCCGACCCGGTGCGCGACGAGGTGCCGGTGGCGTTCGTGGTGCCCGCCGACCCGGCCCGTCCCCCGGCCATGGAGGAGCTGTCGTCGTGGTGCCGGGAGCAACTGGCCAAGGCCAAGCAACCCCGGGCGTTCACGCTCATGGACGAGCTTCCCCGAACCAGCGTCGGCAAGATCCGCAAGTTCCTGCTGCGCCGGCAGGCGGAATCAATGCCCGAGGCCAGAAAGCGAGAGGAAGCCGGGAGGTGAGAACATGACCTTGTTCACCAACGAACTGCTGGAGTCGTTCGAGGATTCGGTGACCGACGTGGCCACCGCCTGCACACTGCCCCCCGAGCTCTACACCTCCGAGGATTTTCTGGCCTTCGAGCGTCGGACGTTGTTCGAGCACGAGTGGTGCTGCGTGGGGGTGGCCGCTCGCATCCCCGAACCGGGCGACTGGTTCACCACCACGGTGAGCACCGAGCCCGTCATCGTGGCTCGTCACAAGGACGGCGGCATCCGGGCGTTCTCCGCCATCTGCCGCCATCGCGGCATGCAGGTGGTCGAGGGGGAGGGAAGCGGCCGTACCTTCCGGTGCCCCTACCACCACTGGAGCTACGGGCTGGACGGTCGCCTGCTGGGGGCCCCGGCCATGGAGCGCACCGCCGGCTTCGACAAGGCCGATTGGGGACTGCCCAACCTGGCGGTGGAGGAGTGGCACGGGTTCGTGTTCGTCAACTTCGATCCCGAGGCCCCGCCGCTGGCCCCCACCCTGGAGCGGTACGAGCCCTACGTGGTCAACTACGAACTCGACAACTGCGCCTGTCCCGGCACCTTCACGCTCACCGACCTGCCCTGGAACTGGAAGGTCATGTTCGAGAACTTCAACGACGGCTACCACGCCAACCGCCTCCATCAGGTCATCCAGGACTTCTGCCCCTCGGAGCTGGCCCGGTTCCCGGTTCCGTGGACCGACGACTCCAACGTGATCTTCCGCGAGAACGGCTACACCCACATCGACGGCGGGTTCAACGCCACCCGCAAGGCCCTGTTGCCGGTGTTTCCCAAGCTCACCGAACCGGAGCGGTGGCGGTCCACCTTCGCACTGATCCCTCCCACGCTGTGCTTCGGAACCGCCCCCGACATGGCGTTCTTCTTCATCGTTCGGCCCACCTCGGCCGAGACCATCGACCTGGAGATCGGCTACCTGCTGCACCCCGACTCGATGGAGCACCCCATGTTCGAGCACCTGTTCCAAGCCGGCGACGCCGGGGTGCAGGTGTTCGTGGCCCAGGATCAGGACGCCACCACCAAGGTGCAGCGGGGTCTGCGGTCTCGCTACGCGGTGCGGGGCCGGTACTCCTGGCAGGAGGAGACCCATGTGCAGTTCAACCGCTGGCTCGTCCAGCGCTACCGCCGCTGGTGGCCGGTGGGCGCAGAACCGGCCCAAGGGGCATGATTGTATCTTGGGCATGATCCAACGAGGATCGTCCGAACAGGAGGGAACCAAATGACCAAACCAACTGGAGGCCGATTCCGGCTCCTGATCGTGCTGGCAGCTCTGCTGTCGGTGTCGGCCCTGATTGCCGCCGGTTGCGGCAACGACGACGATGACAACGGTGACGCGGCGGTGATGGAGGAACCTACCGCGGACCAGGAGGTGCCCGCTCCTACGGCGACACAGGCACCCGAGCCCGACGAGGATGCCGAGCCCGAGCCCGACGAGCCCGAGCCCCAGCCCGAGGAGCCCGAGCCCGAGGAGCCGCCCGAGGACATGGAGATGCAGGCGTTGTTGGACAGGTTCGACGCCAACGACGACGGAACCCTCACCATCGGGGTGGCCGCCGCCGGCCCCCGCGACGACCAGGGCTACTACCAGGCGTTGGTGGACTTCGCCGAGAAGTTCTCGGCCGACAACGGCTTCGCTCCGCCCATCGTGAGCGACAACATCGGAGCGGCCGAAGCCGCCCAGGCCATGTCCGATCTGGCCTCCCAGGGGGTGGACATGATCCTGGTGGGGGCCAGTGAGATCGCCGAGCCCCTGGCCGACCTCACCGAGCAGTACTCCGACATCTTCTGGTACTGCAATTGCGGGGCCGGATTCCCGGAGATCCCCGGACTGGCCCAGGCCACCGACTGGGGCGCTCCCATCCACTACACCGCCGGTGTGGCCATGGGGGCGGTGCTGGCCGAACGCGGCGGCGACACCGCGGTGTTCCTGGGCTGCTGCGACCTGGGCTTCGAGCTCGAGGCCTACGACGCCACCGTGGCCGGCCTCCAGTCGGTGGATCCCTCGTTCACCATGGAGTACGTCTCCACCGGTGATTTTCCGTTCGACTTCAACAATGCGGCCAACGCCACCGCCGCGCTGACCAACGCCATTGCCGAGGGAGCCACGCTGGCCTACGCCTACCTGGGCGGGGCCCTGAACCCGGTGGGTCAACTGGCCACCGAGGAGGGTATCGCGGTGTTCGCGGCCGGTGCCGCCGACATCTGCTCCCGGGACGACGGGATCGACTGGACGGGCACCATCGTTTTCGACGGCGGGCTTTACGCCCAGAAGTTGCTGCCGCTCATCATCGACGGAGACCTGGCCGAGGGTGGCACCTACCGGTTCCCGACCGAGCGAGGCCTCAACGGCGGCGAGCTGTGCAATCCCTCGTCCGAGGCCGAGACACTGCTGGCCCAGGCCTTCGAGGACGTGGTCAACGACGGCGAGTTGCTCGGGGTGCTCGGCGGGATCTCGGCGGCTGCCTACGGCGGCGGGTGATCGACACCACGACCGAAACTGCCGGTGCCGGGGGGCAGGATCCCCCGGTGCCGGCGGTCGAGCTCACGGGGATCACCAAGCGCTTCGGCGGTATCGTCGCCTGCGACCAGGTTGACCTGGCCCTGCACCGGGGGCGCATCCACGGCATCCTGGGGGAGAACGGGGCGGGCAAGTCCACCCTCATGAGGGTGCTCATCGGCTTGGTGGCGGCCGATGCCGGCACCATTCGGGTTGATGGTCGGAGCTGCACGATTCCTGATCCGCCGGCCGCCGCCGCCCTGGGTATCGCCATGGTCCACCAGCATTTCAGCCTGGTGGACCAGTTGACCGTGTGGGAGAACGTGGCGCTGGGGGAGGGGGGAAGGCTGAGCCCGGTCGATGTAGCGGATCGGGTGGCGGTAATCAGCCGACAGTACGGTCTGGACATCGACCCCGACGCTCGGGTGGGCGACCTCACGGCCGGGTTGCGCCAGCGGGTGGAGATAATCAAATGCCTGCGCCGCGACCCTCGTATCCTGGTGTTCGACGAGCCCACCTCGGTGCTCACCCCCGAGGAGTCCGAGCAACTCTTCGGTACTTTGCGCGAGGTGGTTGCCGCCGAGGGTCGGGCCGTGGTGCTGGTCAGTCACAAGCTGGACGAGGTTCTGCACGCCACCGACGAGATCACCATCATGCGCCAGGGTCGGGTGGTGGGCCGGGTCCTCACCGAGGAGGCCGATGTCCGCAGCCTGGCTCGATCCATGGTGGGTCGAGACGTCCGGTTGCGTTCCGAACGATCGGCATTCGGTCTGGCCCGGATCGAGCCCGGCGGCGATGAGGATTCCGACACCGCTGCCGGCACCCAGGCCTCGGTCTCCCACCAGGTTGACCGTGGTGGGGCGGCCGCCGGTGGGGAGCCGGTTCTGCGCTTGGACGGGGCCGATCGGGTTGACCGTGGTGGGGTGGCGGCTAGGGAGCCGGTTCTGCGCCTGGAGGACGTCACGGTGAGGGGGCGGGGTGGGGCGATGCTGTTGGACGGTATCGGCCTGGATCTGCATGCCGGTGAGATCGTGGGGGTGGCCGGGGTGGAGGGCAACGGCCAGCGGATCCTGGGCGATCTGCTGTCCAGTCTGGTTCCGCTGGACGCCGGCCGGGTGGTGGTCAACGGCCAAAAGGTCGCCACCAACTCACCGGGGGCCATGGCCGGAGCGGGGGTGGCGGTGATCCCCGAGGATCGCCACGACTCCGGGGTGGTACTGGATATGACCGTGGCCGAGAACCTGCTCATGGTCGATCCCGATCGGGTGGCCCGGTACGGGGTGATGGATCGGCGGCGGGCCTTCGAGACGGCCCGGCGGATGATCGACGAGTTCGACATCGGTTGTACCGGCCCCGATGCCCCACTGTGGTCGCTGTCGGGGGGCAATCAGCAGAGGGTGGTGCTGGCCCGCGAGTTGGTCGGTGGGCCCGATGTGCTGCTGGCCGCCCAGCCCACCCGGGGGTTGGACGTGGGGGCAATCGAGTACATGACCGAGCGGTTGCGTCGAGCGGCGGCCGACGGGGTGGCCGTGCTGCTCATCTCCAGCGAACTGGAGGAGATCCTCGATCTGGCCGACCGGATCGTGGTGATGTCCCGGGGTCGGATCGTCGGCGAGGTGCCCCGAGCCGAGGCCAACCTCGAGACCCTCGGTCTTTTGATGGGCGGGAGCTCCGTATGATCCCTGGCAGGTCGAGGCGTGTGGCCGGGAGCTCCGCATGACCAGGGAGGTCAGGCTGGTCGAGTGGCTGGTGATGTACGCCGCCAGCGTGGTTGCCGCTTTGATTCTGGCCGCGGTGATCGTGGAGGCCACCGGTGGCGATTGGTGGCCGGTGATGGAGGCCCTGGTGGATGGCAGCATCAGGGGTCCCGGTCGTTGGGGGGAGACCCTGGGGGTGGCCGTTCCCCTGTTGTTGGTGGCTCTGGGCACGGTGATCTCGGCCAAGGCGGGCTTGATCAACATCGGCCAGGAGGGCCAGGTTCTGATGGGGGCGGCCTTTGCCGTCTACTTCGGCTTTCTCATCGGCGGCCCCGGCCCGCTCAACCTGGTGGTGCTCATGGTGTTCGGAGCCCTGGGTGGGGCGGGGTGGGCCTCGGTGGCCGGGCTGTTGCGCTTCTGGCGGGGGGTTCCCGAGGTTCTCAGCACCCTGCTGCTGGTGATCGTGGCCACCCAGGCCGTGGGCTACGGCCTCAAGCAGGACTGGCTGTTGCTGGCCCCCGAGGCCAACCGGGGCAACCGCAATCAGGTCAGCCGGCAACTGGCCGGCGACAATCGCATACCTCGCCCCGATATTTTCGGCAACGAGTTTCCCATCACCGTGTACGTGGCCGTGGTGCTGGCCGTGGTGACCGCTTTCGTGCTGGCCCGCACGGTGTGGGGCTTCCGGCTGCGGATGCTGGGCCACAACCCCCGAGCCGCCCAGCGAGCCGGGGTGTCCTCGACCGGGTACGGAGCGGCGGCGCTGGCCATCGGGGGGGCCTTTGCCGGGCTGGCCGGGGCGGCCATGTTCGCCGGGGGCGGCTTCTCCTTCGGCAACTACCGTCTTGTCCCCGGGTTCTCCGACAACATCGGCTGGACCGGACTGCTGGTGGCGTTGGTGGCTCGAGAGCGGGCCCTGGCCGCAGTGGTGGCAGCGTTCGTGTTCGCCGGTCTGCGGACCGGAGCGGGGTTCGTTAACAGCACGGGGGTGGAGAGTCGTATAACCGATGTGGTGCAGGGTCTACTGGTGCTGGCCCTGCTGGTGCCCCCGGCGGTGATATTCCTGCGGAACCGACACCGGGCCCGAGCGGCGGCAACGGAAAGGGTTTGATCCGAGATGGTCTGGTACGGAAAGGGTTTGGTGCGGAAGGATTTGATGACGGAAAGGGTTTGATGTTGTGCTGATCGACTTCTTCTCCGCAGTGGGCGACATTTTGTCCAGCGAGTCCACCTATATCAACGGGGCGCTCTTCGCCGCGCTATTGGGGTTCGCGGCCACCGGGGAGTGGGTGGCCGAGCGTTCGGGCACCCTGAACATCTCGGTGGAGGGCATGCTGTTGAGCGGGGCCTTCGCCGGTGCTCTCGGTTACCACCTCACCGGCTCGGTGGCGGCGGCCATGGTCTTCGGAGCGATGGGGGGGCTGCTCATCGCAATCGTTCAGGCCGAGATGAGCCACCGCCTAACCGCCGATCAGTTCGTGGTGGGCCTCACCCTCAACATCCTGGTTCTCGGTCTGGCCGGGTTCCTCGACCGCGAGATCGACCCCGGGGCCACCTTCGCCTCCACGGTGGAGGTTCCCCTTCTGGCCGACATTCCCCTGGTGGGCGAGGCGCTGTTCGCGGAGCCGTGGCCGTTCTACCTCCTGTACGGGTTGGTGCCGCTGTCGTGGTGGCTGGTGTTTCGCACCCGTTGGGGTCTGGAACTGCGAGCCGCGGGGGAGAACCCCCAGTCGGCCGATGTGAGCGGTATCGACGTGAACCGCCGCCGCCGCCAGTCCATCTACTACGCGGGGATCACCTCCGGGCTGGGCGGGGCCTACTTCGTGTTCGCCCGGTTGGCCACGTTCGACGACTCCATCATCGGCGGTCGGGGGTTCATCGCCATCGCCGCGGTGATCTTCGGCGGGTGGACGTTGTGGGGCACCATGGCCGGTTGCATCCTGTTCGCCGGGGCCCTGTCGTTCCGCCTGTCGGTCCAGGGCTTGGGCTACGAGCTCAACACCGAGCTTCTCCAAGCGCTGCCGTTCCTGGTCACCATCGGAGCCATGGCCATCTTCGCCCGCCGAGTCCGCCCCCCCGCCGCCCTGGCCCGCCCCTTCATCCGCGGCCTGAAATGACCTTGCTGTCATACCTGGTAGGCATACTTGGTGGGCAACCCGTGGGCGGGTACGCTACGCGGCATAGTCATTGGATTATGATGAAGAGTTGTCTGACCATGATGAAGGAGGCGTTATGAGCAGAAGTGACCTGGAACAGATATCCCTTTTTGAGCCTTCAGCCTGCACGAAGGAGAGAGCGGAGTACTTCAAACGTCAACTGATAACTTACATCGGTAACAAAAGGCAATTATTGGGTCCAATAGAGGATGCTCTGAAACAGGTTCAGTCGGAGACTGGAAACAAAAAACTCCAGCTTTTTGATGGATTTTCCGGGTCTGGAGTTGTTTCTCGACTGTTCAAGTCATACGCCTCTCGTCTTGTAACTAATGACCTTGAGCCATATGCTAGTGTGATTTCAAGGTGCTTTCTCGCGAATGAAATAGAGATCGACTTTGACGGAATCAAATCTTCTGTAGAGTGTATGAACAATCTGGTAGAAGCAAATAAATCTTCCAGCCCTGGGATAATAGAGCGTCTTTATGCACCATTAGATGACAACTGTGTGAAGTCTGGTGAGCGCGTCTTCTATACGAAGGACAACGCTAGAAGATTAGATCAACTTAGACTATTAATCGACCAGCAAGGATGTGAGTTCCATGATTTGCTCCTAGGTCCGCTGCTCTCATCTGCATCTATACATGCAAACACCGCGGGTGTATTCAAGGGGTTCTATAAAGATAAGAGCACTGGAATTGGAAAGTTTGGTGGCTCTGGATCGGATGCACTTTCTAGGATAAAAGGGAAAATAAGATTAGAAGTACCAATCCTGAGCAGGTTTCAAACTGAAGTTGAAGTTTATCAAGAAGATACAAATAAGTTAATTTCTGAGGTAAGAGATTTCGACCTGGCATATTTTGACCCACCTTACAATCAGCACCCGTATGGTTCAAATTACTTCATGCTTAACCTTCTTGTAGATTATAAAGAACCAAAAGATATGTCCACTGTGTCAGGAATACCGTCAGACTGGAACCGCTCACTGTACAACAAAAAGAAACACGCTTTTGAGCAACTATCGGATGCGATTGCAAGAGTGGATGCAAAATATATACTTCTGTCATTTAATAATGAAGGTTTTGTTAGTCCAAATATACTTAGGAGGTTTTTATCGAAAATTGGAGAGATGCAGGAGTTGCAAATCAAGTACAACACTTTCAGAGGTAGCAGGAATCTGAATTCTCGGAAAATCCATGTGACAGAGCACCTATTCTTAGTTAGGAAGTACTAGCTCATGGCAAGAAAGTCTGACCTTAGAGAACAGCGAACTGGGACAGTCATAAATATGACCTCCAAAAAGCAGGAAACTGACTTAGGAATTGCTCTCAGAAATGTAGTAAATAGTATCGAAAGCAACTTTAAGGTTAGGTTAGAGCATGCAGCACAGTGGAAGCTAGCAGACGTGGTTTCATCACTACAAAACAGCTTTTCTGACATAGAATTTTATTACCACTTTGAAACTTCAGCGATGAAACCAGATGGTGGTATACTCTCAATTTTGGACAGAGAAGAAACTGCACACCCTATTCTAATTACAGAGGTAAAAAATCAAGGAACTAATGATCTACGAGCAGCGGAAGGAAAGCCGAGACAGGCAAAAGGCAACGCGATAGAACGCTTAGGCAAGAATGTAATAGGATTTCGTACGGCTATGATGAATGAGTCAATAGTGCCTTTTATATGCTTTGGATATGGGTGTGATTTTGAGGAAGGGAGCAACATCTTAGACAGAGTATCTACTATAGCAATGTTCGGACCCCTTAATGTAATCAATGTTGTGAACCAAGGTGAGTCTGGATTATTCAATCGTGGTAGCTTCTTTTTCCGAGAAATGCCTTGGACTATAGAAGAAATGACCGACACTATGTATGAAGTTGCTTCTAGAGCAATTTACTATTATTTTGCACGCTACGGAGAAGACAAGTTTCTGTATGACCAAGACTAGGGTAGCAATTCCATCTATGCCTATGGGGTATTTTGTGGTGTTGTTGGGGTTAATGGCCACCAGGGAGTGGATGGCCGAGAGGTCGGACAGTTTGGACTTCCGGTTAGAGGGCATGCTGTTGAGCGGATCCTTCGCTAGTGCTCTTGGTTACCATCGGAGCCATGGCCGTATTCGCCCCCCCCCCCCCCCCCGCCCCGCCCTGGCCCGCCCCTTCATCCGCGGCCTGAAATTACCCGACCAAATTGGTTGCCGAACAGATCTCGGGCGGGTACGCTACACGGCGTGGCCTCAGCACTCATGACCAGATTGTCGTACTTGTTCGCTCGGCCACGAGCACTTCACGGCATTGCACGCGTTTTCGATTTTTTCGGTGTCTACGACTCCTATAATTCCGAACTACCTTCACGAGATGCCGACATTTTGGCAGTGATGCAAGACTGGCTTGCTGTGGAAGAAGACGCAAAAGTAGTTCTGGCTGAGCGCTTCTTGCCTATAGCTCGACAACCGACTATGGGTAAAGATTAGTGGATTTATGTCTTTTAAACTGAAATAAATTTGGGGGTATAAGACTACAAAATGGCTTAGATATGCATCATGGCAGGGGCACCTGTAGCCTTGGTAGCTGTTGTAGGGTGAGTGAAGCAGCCCCAAGGAGGAATGATGAAAGCGGTGCGATATCACGAAACCGGTGGGCCCGAGGTGCTTCGTTATGAGGAGGTGCGCGATCCTGAGCCCGGGCCGGTGGATGTGGTGGTGGATGTGGTGGCGACCGCGCTCAACCGGTTGGACGTGGTGCAGCGCAACGGCTGGTTCGCCATGCCCGGTTTCACCCTGCCCCATATCGCGGGCATGGATGTGGCCGGGGTGGTTTCGGAGGTGGGTATAGAGGTGGCTGGCATTGCGGTCGGTGATCGAGTCGTGGTGGACCCGTCGCTGGCCGGGGTGGATGCTCGCTCCCGGCTGGGGGGTCGGGGCGACCTGTACGGGGAGCTGGGCATCATCGGCGCCACCGTCGATGGGGGTTACGCCGAGCGGTGCCTGGTGCCGGCTTCGCACGTGTACTCGATGCCCCCCGCCATGGCTATGGAGACCGCGGCCACCTTCCCTACCTGCTACCTGACCGCGGCCCACGCCCTGTTCACGGTGGGTGGATTGACCGCGGGCGAGACGGTGATGATCCACGCCGCCGGGTCGGGGGTATCGGTGGCGGGCATCCAGTTGGCCACCGATACCGGGGCTATCGTACTGGCCACCGCGGGCAGCGACGAGAAGTGCGAACAGGCCAAAAGGTTGGGGGCCACCCATGTGCTCAACAACCGAACCGGCGACGTGGCCGCCTGGGCCCGGGAGCTGACCGGCGGGGCGGGGGTCAACATGGTGTTCGACCACGTGGGCACCGCGCTATTCGGCCCGTCGCTGTTCGCTCTGGGCGTCGGCGGAAAGTTGGTGAGCTGTGGCAATTCCTCGGGCGACGAGGCGGTCATCCCCTCGCTGGGCTACCTGTTCCACTCCGGTATCAGTATTCTGGGTTCCGATCCCTACCATCCCGAGGAGTTCGGCCCGGTGTGGGATACGTTCTGTGGGGGCAACTTTTCCGCGGTGGTTGATTCAGTATTCGATTTGGCCGATGCCGCCGAGGCCCAGAACAAGATGCTGGACAGCGACTTCTTCGGCAAGATCATTCTGAAGCCTTGAGGTCGCCGGTGGTGTTCTGGCACAGGAGTTGTTGGTTGCTCGTCTTCTTATGCCTTGAGGTTGTTGGTGGCTGATTCCCCTTATCCCGAGCTGAAGAAGTCGCATGTTGCCCAACGGGTGGGTCGTCCTTGGACCGATCACAAACCCCCGCCGTCGGCCCCGGTGTGGAACGTGATTGGCGGGTTCGGATCGTTTCATGTGCTGGTGGCCGCTCTGGAGTTGGGGGTGTTCGACGCTCTGGTTGATCGGGGAGCCACTGCCGGTGTCCCCCCGGCGGTGACCGCCCCGGAGCTGGCCGATGAGCTGGGAGCTTCGGCTCCCCACCTGGGGGCGCTGCTCGATTCGCTGGTGGTGCTGGAGCTGCTGGAGCGGGTCGGTGACCGGTACGGCTTGAACGACACCGCGGCCCGCTATCTGGCCACCGACGGTGCGGCCTCGATGGCCTCGTTGGTGCCGGTGGCCCCCGGCCCGCTGGACAACTGGTCGCATCTGGCCGCCACCGTTCGAGCCGGTCGCCCCGCCCGGCCGATTGACGACGACCCCACCGGGTTCTACTGCTCGCTGGTGGAGGGCACGTTCACCACGATGCTGCGGGTGGCCACCCGGGCCGATCTTCAGGTTCGTTACAGCGCCATGCCTGGCCCCCGGGTGCTGGATCTGGGGGCCGGCGGGGCTCCGTGGGCCATCGCGGTGTTGCGAGCCTGCCCGGGGGCCACCGCGGTGGTGAACGATCTGCCCGGAGTGCTCGAGGTGGCCCGGCGCACCACCGCCGACCACGGCGTTGATGCCCGATGCCAGTTCCGCCCCGGTGACTTCCACACCATTCCCATCGAACCCGCGGGCTACGACATAGTGATCCTGAGTCACGTGTGTCGCACCGAGGGTCCCAACGGCACCCGCAATCTCATCGCCAGGGCATGGGAGGCCCTGCGCCCCGAAGGACGTTTGCTGCTGGCCGACTACTTCGTGGCCCCCGAACCCCAATGGAGCCCCCACAGCGTTTTGATGGGCATGACCATGATGGCTAGCACCGTCAACGGCTTTGCCATAACCGCCGCTCAGACCGCCACCTGGCTCCGAGAAGCCGGCTTCGAGGGCCTCCGACTGATAGAACCCATCGGCCACCAGTACGTCTACACCGCCACCAAACCCCCGACACCGTGAACCCCAGCAGGTGGTTGCTGGCTCCTGTAACCAGCCATCATGATGGATTTATCACGACCACCGGTAAAGCTCACCAAATACGCTCTGTAAATAGAATTAGAACAGCATTGGGCACTACCAAAAATACTATTGCAAAAGATATCAAACAAAATCTATCTAACTTTTTTGGCGATATATTCCACCTAATACCGACGAGACCTACGAGAAAGATAATGTTGAAAAACCAAATTAGACTGAAAAATAAAGAAGGTATAGACAGCCTTAATAAGCTATTTTTAGTATAAAAATCAGATATAACTTTACCTAGGTTATCTTGTACATTCTTACTATACTTTGCCCAAAGTAAATAGCATACTAGGGAGATCAGTATGCCAGGGAAATACAAATATAAATATGCAAGTGCTGGGATTGCACTATCTGTTCTAGCATATAATGCGCTACAGCCAAAAATTGATAACAAACAATATATTCCAGCAGTCAGCAATGTTCCCATATTCATTTTGATACGTGATAGTATAAGCAACTGGGGAGTTGCAAATGCACCTACAGCAATTACAACTCTAAAAGAATCCATACCATCCCACAACCCTACCCGTTCTATCTCAAATTCACCAAGGACAGCACCAACTATAGTGAACGAATAAAGCGTCCAAAGTCTAGTTGGAAGCGAAACCTCTGCGCTAGTAGTCATCAAAAAATACAGTTATAATTGTATAGGGAACAATCAGTAAAATTATTGCAAACAACATTAATAGAAATTTGCCTGTTTGACTTGGTAGTGTTTTCCATCTGGCGACAACAAGACCTGTAAGGAACATAAAGTTGAAGGGTATAAATACAGCAAATGAGAGAGAAATAAGAGCAAGGAATGGTAAGTTTGTCTCTGTATAGAAATTGTATGTTGTCCTGCCATCATATGTTACCCTACCATGTTTATGACTAGTATTTTCTTTTACTTGCTTATTATATCTTCGTAATAGTATGTCAATTACCAAAGCTATTGGGATACCAAATAGATACAGGCCAAGGTACACCAAAGCTGCGGTGCTAGAATATGTATATCCGTACAATGTGCTCCAGATAACCATTGATGAAAAGCAATACATGCCAAGAGCTATCAGCATCCGTACACTTGTCCTAATCGACGATAAAATGACTACTTGTGGAGTAGCAATCATACCTACTATTGTCACGATTCCTAAAAAATCTTTTTTACCCCAAATTCCTATCCATTCTATTACTAGCTCTCCAACAAATGTGCCAGCCAATGTGAATCCGTAAAGGACACAGAGCCTAACCACAGTAGGGGCTGTTTTATTCAACAGCATTTGGTTTACCACCGCCACCAGAGTCTAGGTTTAACAGCTATATGAGCAGCCTTTGCTGCCGCCCAACATTGGAGACGAAAATGTGCCCTTCTATTACTGTAGTATCCTCGGGCGATGATGTCGGTGTATCTTGGGCATTTGTGGCCGTTGAGGTATTGGAGTGTTGTGCCTAGTGTGGTTACTTGGTGGTGTGAGTAGCAGCGGAAGGTGTGGTATTCTGGGTCTGCGATGACGGGCCAGGCAGTAACGTTGGTGGTATCGACTGTTATTGTTATACTTGTTTTGGTGATGGTTTGAGTGACTGGTACTTTTTGTCCATTGGCATCCAGTGCCCATGGTTCGAGTATGGATCCGATCACAAGGTTGTCCTTGTTCACGAAAACTGCGCCACCGTTTGCTATATTTACTACTGATATATTCTGGTCGAGTTCCAGGTTCACTGTATGCGAGGTTCCTGCCTGGGCGTTCTCCAGCACTACCATCATTCGGTAACCACGACCTCCGAGTAGGTTTTGCAATAACCAGCGTGAATCATCGTTGATTCCGACACCAACTACTCCGACAGCACCAACCTCCTCCTGCTCACCTTTGATAATGAAGGCCACACCACAACCGGTCTGCCTCGACATGCGTAGTGCTCTCATCGTGCGTCCTCCTGTTTCTCGGTCCAACCAAGTTTTGGTGGTTGAACTGTGGCTGGGACTGCTTTTGGTGTCACCGTACCAGGTGAATTTCGCGAATGTGCCCAAAAACCCTTTCAAAAGACGACAAGTTTTATGTCCACTTTTGAAACGACCTCCGCTAGTGCGAGGGCGGTGATTGAGCAGGATGTCGTCGGCCCGGTTGGGGGCGTGGTCAATGGCGGTCGGCCACACCACCTGCTCCGATCCCCGGTGGCAGGTGGCCTGGGTCGCGGCCGACGAGTTCGAGGTGGAGCTCAGCTTCCACCTGTCGCCCGCTCGCCTCGACCCCGATGGCTTCGTCGCCGCCTTCGGTCAGCGGCCCATCGTGCATCTCGCCGGTCGCCCGTTCCGGCTTCGCCGACAGGGCTTGGTTTCCCGTTTGGTAATACCTGGTTATGCTGAACTCGTGAAAATGGAAGTGTCCATACCCGATCCTGTTTATGAGGCTGCCGAGGAGTTGGCGGCTCGCCGCCGGTGTTCACGGTCGAGTCTTTATACACAGGCCTTGGAGAATCTCCTGGCGGAGGCCGATGGCGATGACGTCACTGCCCGTCTTGATGCGGTGTACGCCCATGGGTCCTCGGGGTTGGGCGATGCGTTCTCGGACGCGCAGGCTCGGGCCATGGGCGACGAACCCTGGTGATTTGCCGGGGTGACATCTCTCCCGCTGCATGGAGGATGCGATGACCGAGCAGATCGATACGCTCATCAAGGGTTGGTACGTGGTTACCATGAATCCGACGCGCGACGTCGTTCGCCATGGGGCGGTGGCGGTTCGGGGGAATCGGATAGTTGATGTGGGCAAGGCCTCGGACCTGGAGGCCCGCTATCGGGCGGCCGAGACGGTGGGGGGTGATCGGTTCGTGGTGACACCGGGGTTGGTCAACACTCACATTCACATCACCGGTGAGCCCCTCACCCGGGGGTACGTGCCCGACGACACCCCGTTCGAGGAGAACGTGTTCCAATGGCTCTGTCCGCTGTACTCGGTGCATACTGCCGAGGAGGAGAGGCTGTCGGCCCAGTTGGCCGCGGTGGAGATGCTCAAGTCGGGTACCACTTGCTTCTTGGAGGCGGGCACCATCCGGTTCGTGGATGAAGTGGTGGAGGGCCTGGACGAAGCCGGTATCAGGGGTCGCATCGGCAAGTGGGTGTGGGATCTACCGCCCGAGCCGAGCGTGTACCGCCAGAACACCGACGAGGCCATCGCCGGTCTTCGCGACACCGTGGAGCGCTTTCGGGGGGCGGCGGACGGGCGATTGGGGGCGTGGTCGATGGTGGTGGGCCATACCACCTGCTCCGATCCTCTGTGGCAGGCGGCTCGGGCCGCGGCCGACGAGTTCGATGTGGGGCTCAGCTTCCACATGTCGCCCGCTCGCCTTGATCCCGATGGCTTCGTTGCCGCCTTCGGTCAGCGGCCCCTGGTGCATCTGGCCGAGTTGGGGGTGTTGGGCGACGACACCGCCGTCACCCACTGCGTACACGTGGACGATCAGGAGATTGCGCTTTTGGCCGGGGCTGGTTCGTCGGTGGTGCATTGCCCGACCACGGCGTTGAAGGTGAGCTACGGTGTGACCCAGGTCGGGCGCATACCGGAGATGGTCACCGCCGGGGTCAATGTCGGTCTCGGCACCGACGGCAACAACGCCTCCAACTACTCCGATTTGATGCGGGCCACTTATTTGCTGGCCGGGCTGTTCAAGGACGCCCGTATGGATCCCCAGATGTTCCCGGCCGAGAAGGCCTATGAAATGGCAACCCTGGGTGGGGCTCGCACCATGTTGATGGACGACCAAATCGGTTCTCTGGAGCCCGGCAAGCTGGCCGATGTCGTGCTGCACGACACCGACCGTCCCGAATGGCGACCGCTGTTGAACGTAATCAACCAACTCGTCTGGTCGGCCGATGGTCGGGGGGTTCACACCGTTTTCGTGGACGGCCGCAAGGTGGTGGAAGCCGGCCGCATGACCACCGTGGACGAGAGCCGCTTCTACACCCGGTGTCAAAAGGCCGGCGAAGCAGTGGTCGCCCGCTCCGGACTCCCCGACAAGGCCAAATTCCCCATTTGGTGATACCTGATCAAGCCGAACCCTAGAAGGTCGCAGTGTCCATCCAGCGTTGTTTATCTGATTGGCACCTATTCTACCCAGATAGCATTGGTGATTCTATCAGCTATAGCTGTAAATGAGCCATCCGAAAGATTGAAGATACCCATTTCACCATTTGAAAATGTTACCAGTAATAACCCACGGGCTAGATCCATATCCACAATGTTCTCATGCACTGTGAACTCATAAATGGGAATCAGAGTATCAGGCTCTAGTAATACAACCTTGCCCCCATAGGTATTGCAAGTGTTGCTTATCATACCTATATAATTGCACGATTGTTCTGCAACCACTAGATTTTCATTGGCATCACCAGTTGGTAATGTCCATCCATCTCCCCGGCTCTTGAAAGCAGCAGACTGCGACACTGTATCAAATATACCAATGAACGGGTACCATCCAGAGTATGGGCTATCTATCCACATTTCAAATACAATTTTGCTGTCTCCAACCCAACTAAGTTCTGAAACAAAGCCATTAGTACCCGAAGTATGGTAAGGAGCAAAGGACAAGGTGTAGAATATAGTATCAGATTCAAGACTGAGGAATGGGTTACCTGGTTCGGATGCGTCGTAGTTAACTTCAAACATGACTGAACCAATAGCAGAGAATTCCCTACGGAATATGCTGGGTATACTGTACAACAGCATATTGCTTTTGTTGACCGAGGGCGAGCCGCCACTGAGAGCAAGAAAATATGGTTGATTGCTTTGAGATGTGTCAATTACTTCAAATCTACCGGTAGCTGGTTCACAGCACAAGCTCACCAACAAGTACCTTGAATCGATCCATTCCAAGTTTTCGATGTAGCTGATGGTACCCTCAATGCTAGGTGTAGCTTCACTCCCACCATTGATATTGTCACAATCA
Source organism: Acidimicrobiales bacterium (assembly GCA_965115985.1). Classification (GTDB taxonomy): domain Bacteria; phylum Actinomycetota; class Acidimicrobiia; order Acidimicrobiales; family Bin134; genus Poriferisocius. The sequence goes on along the minus strand of OZ220474.1, from coordinate 1,345,529 downwards.
AAGTCCCAATAGTCAGTTCCAGAATAAAGCCATATCAAAACCGACTGTCCAGTCAATGGGTCTATCGAAATAAGTTCACATTCATAAGTAGATGCAATTATTCTGGTAGGCATGGGGCCGCTAGCTCCAAGTGGCTCTCCATTTACCGGGTTGTTTTCTAGGTAGAAGTTGTCCAGTACTGGTATCTGAATTGGATTATATAGTACTTCATTCAGCTCTTCTTCTCTATCCAGTAAATTTTTTGCTGTAGGCGATGGCACGGCAGTTGGAGTTATTATTGGAGCAGCAGATGGTATTGTAATATCTGACTCCGATAAAGGTTGCGAAGTGCCTAATTCGGGAGTGCTGACTGAAGCAGCAGTATCTGTGTCACTATTGGATCGTCGTCTATCAGTCTCGCAGCTTGTCAAAATCAGTAATAAAGCAACAAAAACTATGCTGGCAACCCATTGATTTGTTGGTGGGGATGAACAAATCATGGCCAGCCCATCTGACAGGTCGTCAGTCGCTCAGTTCGCGCTTTAGAACCTTGCCGGCGGGGTTGCGGGGGAGGGGGTCGGGGCGGATCTCCCAGAGGGTGGGCACCTTGTAGGCGGCGAGTGTTTGGCGGCACCACTCGGCCAGTTCGTCGGTGTCGGGCGGGGTGGTGCCGGCCAGTACCACCACGGCCTTCACCTCCTGGCCCATCTCGGGGTGGTCCACTCCGAACACCGCCGACTCGGCCACCGCCGGGTGGGTATCGAGGCGGTATTCGATCTCGATGGGATAGATGTTCTCGGCGTTGCGCAGGATCATGTCCCGGGCCCGGGAGTTGATGTACAGGTAGCCGTCCTCGTCGAAGCATCCGATGTCGCCGGTGTTCAGCCACCGGCCCGGGCCCAGGGTGGCGGCGGTGGCCTCGGGGTCGTTCCAGTAGCCCAGCATGGTGTAGGCGCTGCGGGACCAGATCTCTCCCTCGGTGCCGGTGGGAACCGGTCGGCCGTCGGGGCCGCGGATCTCCACGTCGGTGCCGATGGCCACCTGGCCGCACGAGGTGGGCCGCTCCCGGTACTCGGCCCCGCCGATGCTGGCGATGACCGCCACCGATTCCGACGACCCGTAGCCGATGCCCACCGAGGGGGCGGCGTTGGGGAAGGCCCGGCGCAGAAGATCCTGGGTGGCCGGGCCGGCGGGGGCACCGCCGAAGCCCACGTTGATCACGCTGGAGGTGTCGAACTCCCCGAAGCGGGGGTGGTTCACCAGCCGGTGGCCGATGTTGCCCAGCGCGGCGAAGGAGGTGACCCTCTCGTCCTCGATGAGCCGCAGCACCGCCTCGGGATCGAAGCGGCCCCGGCGATAGACGATTTTCCCCCCGGTGACCATGCTGATGAGCGTGGTGCCGTACAACCCCGACACGTGGAACAGCGGCGAGGTGCCCAGAGTGACCGGCTGGGCCGGGGGTTCGGGATCCCGGTCGGTTGTGCTGGGGGGATTGGTGCGGGCCTCGGTGAGCACCCGCGCCGCTCCGCTGCACAGGGTGGACTGCACGAAGCCGATCAGTCCCCGGTGCGAGGCCACCGCACCCTTGGGCCGCCCGGTGGTCCCACTGGTGAACAGGATCACCGCCGGGTCGTCCTCGGCCAGGGGGACGTCGATGTCGTCGAGGGATGCTCCGTGACCGGAGGCCACGAAATCGGCCCAGTCGTCCTCGATCACCAGGCACGGTGCCCCGGTGTCACCGATGCCGGAACGTTCTAGCCGGGGGTGGTCGGCGATTATCAGCGCGGGTTCGCTGAGCGCAGTGGCGTGGTCCACCTCGCCGGCCGTCCACCACCCGTTGTAGGCCGACACGATGGCCCCGATGGCGGTGGCCCCGAAGAAGGCCACCACCCACTCGGGACAGTTGGCCGCGAAGATGGCCACCCGGTCGCCGTGACCGATTCCCCGCTCCCGCAGTGCCGCCGCGGTCGCCGCCACTTGGGCGATGAAGCTCTCGAAGGTGATCCGTTGGTCTTCCAGCACCAGGAACTCCCGATCCCCATGGCTGGCGGTGCCGGCCACCATCTGTCGCAGCGAGCGCGTCCGGTCGGCGAACACCGCTACCGGTTCACCGAGCACTTCCTCGGTGGTCAACTCGAAGAAGCCGCCGCTTTGGGTCAGCTCCTGGATCACATCCTCTTTGGCACCCACGAACCAGCACCCTAACCACTCGCCGCCCACGGGGCGGGTTCGACCGACCGGGCTCGGCCCTCGGGTATGCGGGTGGGACCCCCGGTCGGGGAGAACCCGGCTACCCGATCGAGAATCGACGGGTCGATCAGCCGCCGGTCGGGGTGGCCACGTCGACGTCGCTCCAAGGACTGCTGCCGTTGGCGTTGGCCGCTTGGACCCTCACTGCGTACTTGGTGCCGTCGGTAAGCCCGGTGACGTCGCCGTTGGCCGTGGTGACGGTCCTGACGTTCACCCACGAGGTTTGACACGAGGAGAACGTGCCGTCGTCCTTGGTTCTAGCGGTGCAGCGTTGGATGTTGTAGCTGGTTATGGCCGATCCGCCGGTGTAGGTGGGAGCGGTCCAGGATGCGGTGATCTGGCCGGCACCGGCGGTCAGGCTCAGCCCGGTGGGCTTGCCGGGTCGGCCGGTGATGGTGGCCGAGCCCTGGACCCAGTTGCTGTCGCCGATGGAGTTGGTGGCCTTGACCCGCACGTCGTAGGTGGTACCCCGTCTGAGATTGGTCAGGGTGTAGCTGGTGGGCTTGCCGAAGTTGGCGAAGCTCCAGCCGCCGCTGTTGCGGGGCTTGTATTCCAGTTGGTAGCCGGTTATGTTGGCACCGTTGTTGTCGGGCGCGGTCCAACTCACCTCCAGGGTGTACCCGCCGTCGTCCTGGTTCTCGGCGAAAGTCAGGTCGGTGGGGGTTCCGGGGGTGGTGGCGGGGGTGGCTTTGGCGACGTTGCTCCAGCCGCTGTTGTCCACGCTGTTGGTGGCTCTGACCCGTATCGAGTACTGGTTGTCGTTGGTGAGGCTGCTGATGGTCAGCGAGGTGCTGGAGGTGGTTCGGTGCCGGGCCCAATCGGTTCCTTGACAGTTGCCGGAGGTTTGGGCGGTGGCCCCCTTGCACTGCACGGTGTAGCGGGTGATGCGGGCCCCCCCGTCGTCGTCGGGCGCGGTCCACTTCACGGTGATCTGGCGGTTGGCGGGGGTGGCGGTCAAACCGGTGGGATCGCCGGGAGCGCTGGCCGCATCGGTGGTGTCGAATTCGGTGCTGCTCCAGCTACCGCCACCGGCCGCGTTGGTGGCCTGGACCCGCACCCCGTATCTGGTGCCGGCGGAAAGGCTGGTGATGGCCAGTTGGGTGGTACCGGCGGTGGTGGTGCCGGCCCGGGACCAGGAGCTGCGGCACGAGTATTCGCCCTGGTTGTTGGCGGTCGTCGTCGCGGTGCAGCGCTGAACGGTGTAGCCGGAGATGGCCGATTCACCGGTGTAGGTGGGAGCGGTCCAGGATGCGGTGATCTGGCCGGCACCGGCGATCAGGCTCAGCCCGGTGGGTTGGCCGGGGCCGCGAGGCATGGTGTAGGAGGCTTGGACCCAGTTGCTGTCGCCATGTTTGTTGGTGGCCCTGACCCGCACGTCGTAGGTGGTGCCCCGGCTGAGGTTGCTCAGGGTGAAGTTGGTGGGCTTGCCCACGTAGGCGAGGCTCCAGCCGTTGTTGCGGGACCGGAACTCCAGGGTGTAGGCGGTTATGTCGGCCCCGTTGTCGGCGGGCTCGACCCAGTTGGCTTCGAGGCTGGACCCGCCGCTCGTGGTCTCGGTGAGTTTGAGATTGGTGGGGGTTCCGGGGGTGGTGGCGGGGGTGGCTTTGGCGACGTTGCTCCAGCCGCTGTTGTCCACGCTGTTGGTGGCTCTGACCCGTATCGAGTACTGGTTGTCGTTGGTGAGGCTGCTGATGGTCAGCGAGGTGCTGGAGGTGGTTCGGTGCTGGGCCCAGGTGGTGCTTCGACAGTTGCCGGAGGTCTGGGTGGTGGCCCCCTTGCATTGCACGGTGTAGCGGGTGATGCGGGCCCCGTTGTCGGCGGGCGCGGTCCACCGCACGGTGATCTGACGGTTGGCGGCGGTGGCGGTCAACCCGGAAGGATCATCGGGAGCGCTGGCCGCATCGGTGGTGGCGGTGGCGATGTTGCTCCAGCCGCTGCTGCCGGCGGCGTTGACGGCTTGGACCCGCACGTTGTAGGCGGTGCCGCCGGACAGGCCGGTGATCACGTGGGTGGTACCGGACGCGCTGCCGGCACTGCTCCACGAGCTGCTGCACGACCAGGTGCCGTCGGTGTTGGTTCTTGCCGCGCAGCGCTGGAGGTTGTAGCCGGTGGCGGCCGACAACCCACTACTGGTGGAGGCGGTCCAGCCGACGGTCATTTGGCCCGCGCTCCAGCTCGAGATGCTGAGGTTGGTGGGTTTCTCGGGCAGACCCGGGGTGGTGGCCGAGGTGCGGACGCTCCAAGCACCGTCGCCGACCACGTTGCCGGCTCGGACCCTGATGGTGTAGCTGGAGCCGGTGCTCAAACCGGTGAGGGTGGCGGTGGTGGCCGGAGGACTGCCGGTGACGGTGGTGGAGCTCCAGCTCGTGCAGCTTCCGGTGCAGTACTCGACGGTGTAGCTGGTGATGGGCGAGCCACCGGAGGGGGGCGCGGTCCAGGTGACGCTTATGTTGCGCCCACTGGTGACGGCCCGGGGGTTGATCGGGGCACCGGGTACCGCCGACACGGTGGCGGTGGTGGTGCTCCACGGGCTGTCACCCATGGCGTTGGTGGCCTTCACCCGCAGGCCGTAGGTGAGCCCGTTGTTGAGGCCGGTGACGGTGACCGAGGTGCCGGTGTCGGTGGTGTAGGAGCTCCAGGTGCTCTGGTTGCAGTTGCCGGCGGTGGTTCCGGTGTCGGCCAACCGGCATTCCACGGTGTAGGAGGTGATGGGAGACCCGTTGTCGGCGGGCGCGGTCCACGTGAGGGTCAGGTGGCGGTCGCCGACCTTGGCGGTCAACCCCGAGGGAGCCTCGGGAGGAAAGGCCACGGTGTTTCCGAGGACGGTGGCGCTCCACTCGCCGTCGCCGTGGGCGTTGGTTGCTCGAATCCGTATGCCGTAGACGGCCCCGTTTTCGAGACCGGTGATGGTATGGCTGGTGGTGGCGGTGGTGCCGCTGTTCGTCCAGGAGCTGGTGCAGGAACCACTGGCGGTGGTGCATCGCTCGATGGTGTAGGCGGTGATGGGAGACCCGTTGTCGGCGGGCGCGGTCCAGGTGATGGTGATCTGGCGATTTCCGGGATTGGTGATGATGCCGGTGGGGGTGCCGGGCACGGCGGCGGGCACGGCGGCGGCGGTGGCCCAGGGGCCGTCACCCATGGCGTTGGTGGCTCTCACGCATAACCGGTAGGTGATGCCGTTGGTGAGGTTGGTGATGCCGGCGGTGGCGTCGGTGGCGGTTTGGAGCGTCCAGGTGGTGTCGGGATCACCGGTGGGGCAGGTGACGGCGTTGGGTTTGCGGGCCACGGTGTAGGCGGTGATGGGGGCTCCGTTGTCGGCGGGCGTGGCCCAGGTGATGGTGATCTGGCGGTTACCGACGGTGGTGACGATGTTGGTGGGCGCGCCGGGCACGTCGGCGGGGGTGGCGGTGGTGGTGGTCCAGTTGCTGTCGCCCTCGCTGTTGGTGGCTCTCAGGCATAACCGGTGGATCGTGCCGTTGGTGAGGTTGGTGATGCTGGCGGTGGCGTCGGTGGTGGTTTGGAGCGTCCAGGTGGGGTCGGGGTCCTCGGTGGGGCAGGAGATGGTGTTGGTCTTGTGGGCCACGGTGTAGGCGGTGATGGGGGCTCCGTTCTCGGGGGGCGCGGTCCAGGTGATGGTGATCTGGCGATTACCGGGTTCGGTGACGATTCCGGTGGGCGCGCCGGGGGCGGTGGCCGGTGGTGGCGGTGGCTTGGAGCAGGCGTCCTCCGCCAGATCGCGGGGGTTGTCCACGAAGCGCCGGTCGGCCAGGTCGGCACAGGCCGAGGCCAGGTTCCCGTTGATATCCTCGGGGTATCGCTTGGCCAGTTCCTCCAGGGCGAGTTGGCGGGCGATCGCCTCTCTTCGGGTGTAGGGAAGCGAGCAGATGTCGGCCACCCCGTCCCCGTTGGTGTCCAGGGGGAACATCTGCGGTCCGCCCTGCTCCAGACTGAAGTTCGCGCAGTACTCGGGGCCGTTGATCACCGGTCCCGAGAAGAACCGCTGGGGGTTCGCCGGTGGAGGAGGAAGCGGGGCTATCACCCCGGTGACGCACGCATCGTTGGCCAGGTCCTGCGGGCTGTCGTCGCCGAACGTCTGATCCCTCAGCGACGCGCACGCCCGAGCCAGCGCGGCGGCGAACTCCTGGGGATTCAGATCCGCGATCAGCTTTCTCATGGCGAACTGGCGGGCGATGGCCTCTCTTCGGGTGTAGGGGAGCGAGCAGTTGTCGGCCACCCCGTCGCCATCGCTGTCGAAGGGGAACATGCGGGGCCCGCCCAGGCTGTAGTTGGCGCAGAACGCCGAACTCAGGCCCGCGGAACCGCCGGTCTGGGCGGATGCCTCCTGGGCGGTGGCCACCATCAGCCCGGTTGCGGCCAGAACCACCGCCAGGATCAGGCCCGTAATCCGGCGGATGTTGGGGAAAGCCGTACTGTTCGCGGAATACATGCGTTCAACTATAGTTGGAACCTTCTCGAAAAAGTGTCGCGCCATCCATGCAATGGCACCGGAGCACGGCCCGGCCCGAGAGCGCCATCTATCCTGTGAGGGCCATGGACGTCGAACTCGCTGACGAACTGGTCGACGCGATCAGGGACTGGGTGGACCGGGAGGTGATCCCCCGGGCTCCCGACTACGAGCACGCCGACGAGTTCCCCGAGGCAATGTTCGCCCAGATGTGTCGGTTCGGCCTGTTCGGGGCCACCATCGACCCGGTTCATGGTGGACTGGGTCTGGACGTCACCACCTACGCCCGCATCGTCGAGGAGCTGTCCCGAGGATGGATGTCGCTGGCCGGCATCCTCAACACCCACAAGATCGCCGCCACCATGATCGGCCGCTACGGCACCGACGAGCAGCGGGCGTACTTTTTGCCCCGGATGTGCGACGGGTCGATGCGGTCGGCGTTCTCCCTGTCGGAGCCCGACGCGGGCAGTGACACCCGCAACATCCGTTGCCGGGCGGTGCCCGACGGCAATGAGTGGGTCATCAACGGCACCAAGATGTGGGTCACCAACGGCATGAGGGCCCGGATGGTCATGCTCATGGCCCGAACCCCCGACGACCGCATCACCTGCTTCATCGTGGAGAAGGAGCCGGGGCCGGGTCGCGACGGGCTCGGCATCTCCCGCCCCATCCCCAAGCTGGGCTACAAGGGTCTCGAAACGGTGGAGATGTCCTACACCGACTTCCGGGTGCCCGACGCCAACGTGCTCGGGGGACCCGATGGTGTGGGTCACGGGTTGCGCTACGCCCTGTCGGCGCTGGAGCTGGGGCGGATCAACATAGCCGCCCGGTCGGTGGGAGTGGCCCAGGCCGCATTCGACGCGGCCATGAAGTACGCCCAGGAGCGGGAGACCTTCGGGCGGCCCATCTACGACCATCAGGCCGTCGGGTTCAAGCTGGCCGAGATGGCCACCAAGCTCCACGCGGCCCGGTTGATGACCTACGACGCCGCCCGTCGCTACGACTCCGGGGAACGCATCGACCTGGAGGCGGGCATGGCCAAGCTGTTCGCCTCCGAGGTCGCCTTCGAGATCGCCTCCGATGCGCTGCGTATCCATGGGGGCAACGGCTATACCCAGGAGTACCCGGTGGAGCGGTACTTCCGGGACACCCCCCTGATGATCATCGGGGAGGGAACCAGCGAGATTCAAAAAATGGTGATCGCTCGTCACCTCCGCGAGCGGTACTCCTGACGGGCGTTGTTCTCGCTCGACGATCTGCATGCCGTCCGACCCAATGGCACCCGACCCATCCGACGAGGCATCCGACCCAATGCCGCCCGACCTATCTGACCGGGCATCCGACCCAATGCCGCCCTACCCATCCGACGGGCCACCCGACGGGGCGTCCCCATCGATGGTCTCGGTGCGCAGATGGCGAAAGCGTCTTCTGGGGTTGGTTGCGTTGGGTTTGCTGGTGGGGTGGGGCCTCACCTGGGGGTTGGATTCGCCGATGCGGCCGGTTCTGGCCGAGCGCGAGGCCATCCGCGCCGCCGCGGTACACGTCAGCGGCACGGCCTGCGGCCAGTTCACCGAGGGAAGCGGGTTCGTGGTCGAGCCCGGTCTGGTGCTCACCAACGCCCATGTGGTGGCCGGGGTCGAACGGATCACGGTGAGCTCGCCCGGCCGTGGTTCGGGCACCGCCACACTGGTGGGGTTCGATTCCGCCCGGGACATTGCCGCCCTGTCGATCCCGGATCTGGGAGCGTCCCCGGTTGCGCTGTCCCCGAAGGGCGCGGCGGCCTCCGAGGTCGGTGACGTCGCGACGGTCGATGCCGACGACGGGTTGGAGTTCGTGCCCTTCGAGGTGACCAACAGGATTCTGGACACCGCCGCCAGAGACTTCTACGGCCAGGAGGCGCCGGGTCGCCAGGTGCTCGAGATCCACTCGACGTTGGCCGCGGGCGACTCCGGGGCCGCGCTGGTGAACCTCGACGGAGAAGTGGTGGGCATGGCGTTCGCCGTCTTCCGGGGTCAGCAGAGCCCGGGCTACGCCCTCGATCGGCGCGAGATTGCCGATTTCCTGGCCGGGATCGACCGCACCGCCCGGCCGATGCCGCCGTGTCGCTTGCGGTAATGATCGGGTTCGGCGGCTAGCACCCAGCAAGGCGCTTCCAGGTTGCCGTCGATCGCCGTGTCGCTTGCGGTAATGATCGGGTTCGGCGGCTAGTCTCGGGCGATGCCCATGGATCTGGACGAGCTGCTGTCCCCGGCGCACACCGCAGTGGTGACCATGGAGTGCCAGCGGGGAGTTATCGGCGACATGGCGGCGATGAGCGACTTGCGGGACGTGATGCTGGATCGGGGGGCCATAGACGCCGGGGCCCGGCTGTGTACCGGAGCCCGAGACGCGGGGGTTCCGGTGGTGCATTGCCTGGCCCATTTCCGGGTTGACCGAGCGGGCAGCGCCGTCAACTGTCGGATGTTGGCGGCGTCGGCCAGGATGAGCGAGCGGACCGGGGGGTTGTTGATGGGCTCGGAGTCGGCCGAGGTCATTGCCGAGTTCGACCCCCAACCATCCGACATCGAGATTGCCCGCTGGCACGGCATGTCCCCGTTCCTGGGTACGTCGCTGGATCAGACCCTGCGCAATCTGGGGGTCACCACGGTGATCGCCGCCGGGGTGTCGCTGAACGTAGGGGTCATGGGGCTGGTCATCAATGCCGTGGATCTGGGCTATCAGGTGGTGCTGGCCGGCGACGCGGTGGCCGGTATTCCCGCCGACTACGGGGACGCGGTGATGAGCAACACCATGGCCTTCCTCACCACCATGCTCACCGTGGACGACATCGTGGCCCGATGGGCATGATTGCGGGGGGCATAGCCTCCTCAAGGTCGTGGAGCCCCGATCAGAATGCCCAACCCGATGGTAGGAACCAGATAAAAGGACAACCAAGCGAACAGGAGTTCGACCATGGCTGATACATCACCCGTTCCCGACTACGCCGGGCTCATGCGGCTCGACGACAAGGGCTTCATCGTGCTCGGTGCCGGTCAGGGCATGGGGCGACAATCCTCTCATGCCCTGGCCCAGATGGGGGCCAAGGTCTTCTGCGTGGATCTCGAGGCGGAGCGGGCCGAGCAGGTGGCCGCGGAGGTGGACGGCATCGCCTGGACGGCCGACATCACTCAGCGGGCCGATGTTCAGCAACTGGTTGACGAGGCCGCCGGGGCCATGGGATCCATCGACGGGATCGTGGACATCGTGGGCATCTCCGGGTGGAGCGGGGTGCTGGAGATCGACGACGACGAGTGGGACTGGCAGTTCGACATGGTGCTGCGTCACGCCTATCTCATCTCCCAGATCGCCGGGCGGGCCATGAAGGACACCGGTGGGGGCACGATGGTGTTCATCGCGTCGGTCAGCGGCCTGACCGCGGCCCCCAACCACGCCCACTACGGGGCGGCCAAGGCCGGATTGATGTCATGGATGCAGTCGGTGGCCATAGAGCTGGCCCCCTACGGAATTCGGGCCAACTGCGTGGCTCCGGGCACGATTCTGACCCCTCGTATGGAGGCGCTGTTCGACGAGGAACGGGCCGCGGCCAACGCGGCCACCGTACCGCTGGGCCACATGGGGATGCCGTCGGACATCGCCGGGGCGGTGCTGTTCCTATCGGCCCCCATCTCCGGTTTCGTGTCGGGCCGGACCCTGGTGGTGGACGGAGGGGTGGATGCCAACTTCCCCTACCACCCGATGTAGCTAGACTTGACACTCATGGGCGAGGGGGCCGTCAACCCGAGTAACCGGATAGTGGTCGGGGTGGAAGGATCGGGCGGGGCCCGTGCCGCGCTCCGCTGGGCCATCAAGGAGGCTCGTTACCGCCAGGCCTGTGTCGATGTGGTCACCGCCTACTCCACCACCTACGTACCGGCATCGCCGGACTTCAACTATGTCCCACTGGATCCCATCGATCTGGAGGCCGAGGTCAAGCGGATGCAGGACAGCGTCATCGACGAGGTACTGGCCGAGGTGGACGTCGAGGGGGTGGAGATCAAACGGCGCATAGTTCGGGGCCGGGCGGCCGACACCCTGGTGGCCGAGTCGGCCACCGCGGCCATGCTGGTGGTGGGTTCCCGAGGCCGCGGCGGATTCCGGGGCCTGCTCCTCGGTTCGGTCAGCCAGCAAATTACCCATCAAGGTAGCTGTCCCGTGGTCATCGTCCGACCCGACCTACCGACCTAGAGAGCCAGTTGTCCAGTGGTCATCGTCCGACCCGACCTACCGACCTAGACCGCTTCCCGAGGGATATTCCCGAAGGGGTATCCCCGAGGGGTATCTTCACCTACAGCTTCCGCCAGATCCGCATCAGCTCTGCTCCTCGTCGGTGCCGCTGGTGGCAGCGGCCGGGCGGTCCACCACCGATTTGATGCTCTCCAGGGCCCGTTGCTTGAACGCTTGTACCGAGGCCACGTTGCCGGCCAGGGCTTGGTATTCCGACATGGTGTGGATGGCGTTGCGGGTCCCCATGGTCTCCATGCCCCGATGCACGCTGCGTTTGTTGATCTGCTGGAGGTCGGACGGCACTCGGGCCACCCGCTGGGCCATGTCCAGCACTCGCTCCTCCAGCTCGGCCTCGGGCCAGGCCCGGTTGGCGAAACCCATGGTTACCGCCTCGGTGCCGGTGTAGGAGTCGCCGGTGAGCATCATCTCCATGGCGTTGCGGAACCCCACCAGCCAGGGGTGGTAGTTGAAGTCCGGCGGGCTCAGCACTCGCACCACCGGATGGCCGATCTCGGCATTGTCGGCTACGTAGACCAGATCGCAGGCCGCGGCCAGCTCCGAGGCCCCGGCCAGGGCGTAGCCGTGGATCTGGGCGATCACCGGTTTGGCCAGCTCCCAGATCGACAGCCAACTACCGGTCACATGGCGGGACCACTGACCGTCCCCGCCCGCGGTGTAGTGGGGAGGATCGTCCATGAGGGAATCGGACAGGTCGTATCCCGATGAGAAGCACGGTCCTGCTCCCCTGATGATCGAGACCCGCACGTCGTCGTCCCGGTCGGCCTCCTGGAGAGCGGCCAGCAGCTCTTTTCGCATGGGAGTGCTGATGGCGTTGCGTTTCTCCGGCCGGTTCAACGTGATGCGCCGGACGTGGGGGACCGGATAATCCAAAAGGATCAGCGTGAAGGACATGGGTTGACCCTATAACGACCGGTGCCCCGGACCCGAAGGCCCGGGGCACCGAGTGTTCCGATCAGGAAGCGGTGTTACTGGGTGCTGCGCAGCCGCCGGCTGAGACCCAGCACCATCGCACCGGCAAGCAGGATGCCGATAGCGACAATGACCAGCAATTGCGTGTTGGCACCAGTGTCGGCCAGATCATCGTCCATGTCGTCCATGTCGTCCATGTCGTCCATGTCGTCCATGTCGTCCATGTCGTCCATGTCGTCCATGTCGTCCATGTCGTCCATGTCGTCCATGTCGTCCATGTCGTCCATGTCGTCCATGTCGTCCATGTCGTCCATGTCGTCCATGTCGTCCATGTCGTCCATGTCGTCCATGTCGTCCATGTCGTCCATGTCGTCCATGTCGTCCATGTCGTCCATGTCGTCCATGTCGTCCATGTCGTCCATGTCGTCCATGTCGTCCATGTCGTCCATGTCGTCCATGTCGTCCATGTCGTCGTCACCGTCCATGTCGTCGTCACCGTCCATGTCGTCGTCACCGTCCATGTCGTCGTGACCGGCCATGTCGTCGTCACCGTCCATGTCGTCGTCACCGGCCATGTCGTCGTGACCGGCCATGTCGTCGTGACCGGCCATGTCGTCGTGACCGGCCATGTCGTCGTCACCGGCCATGTCGTCGTCACCGGCCATGTCGTCGTGACCGGCCATGTCGTCGTCACCGGCCATGTCGTCGTCACCGTCCATGTCGTCGTGACCGGCCATGTCGTCGTCACCGGCCATGTCGTCGTCACCGGCCATGTCGTCGTCACCGGCCATGTCGTCGTGACCGGCCATGTCGTCGTCACCGGCCATGTCGTCGTCACCGGCCATGTCGTCGTCACCGGCCATGTCGTCGTCACCGGCCATGTCGTCGTCACCGGCCATGTCGTCGTCACCGGCCATGTCGTCGTCACCGGCCATGTCGTCGTCACCCATGCCTACAGTGATGGCAACTGCGAATACCTGGGTCCGAGCCGCGTCACCAGCACTGATGACAATGCCTTCTTCCGGTACCTCCAAAGTCAGCGACGTTGAGAAAGAGCCATTAGCGGGCGTAACGGTGTCTAGTTTGGCGATGTGTTTCGTGCAGGATGTGGTGGTTACGTCATCCACGTCGCCGCTTTCAGGCATGTCACAAGGGATCACGTTCACTGCCGTGAGAGTCCAGCCCGACCCGGTCACCGTGAAGGTGTGCTCGCCAGCCGCTTCCACGGATTTGGGGTCCACGGAAAGGCTGTGGCCACTCTCTTCCTGAGCGGAGGTGGCGCTTGCGCCTACCCAGGTCACTAGGGCCAGGGCCATTCCGATGAACAGCAGCTTTGCTTTGGTCATGATGTCGCTCCTTGGGCCGTGGAGGTAGTCAACCGACCCCTATTCGTATTGGTGGCAGAACTATAGCGCGGCATCTGAGGCTTGTCATCAAATCGAACACTGCTTTTTTTGTGCGGGGCTGGATGCTGGGCGGGGTCGGAAACGACCGGTGCCCCGGACCCGAGGGCCCGGGGCACCGAGTGTTCCGATCAGGAAACGGTGTTACAGGATGCGCAGGCGGCGGCTGAGGCCGAGAACCATCACACCGGCGAGGGCGGTGCCCAGGCCGATGACCACCAGCATCGAGGTGTTCACACCGGTGCTGGCCAGCTCGTCCTCCATCATGCCGACGGTTATGGCAACTCTGGCGTTCTCGGTCTGACCGTAGTCGCCGGCCCCGATGACGATCCCGTTCTCGGGCACGTTGAGGGTGACCTCGGTGGTGAAGCCTCCGTTGTCATCCAGTGTCATGACGGTGGCCATTTGGCCTGTATCACAAGTGCTGGCATCCACGTCGTTCAGGTTGCCGCTGGCCGGCATGTCGCACGGCAACACCGCAAACGGAGGTGCGGCGGTGAAACCCGAGGCGGTCACCGTGAAGGTGTGCTCGCCGGCGGCTTCGACGGACATCGGGTCGGCGGTGAGGGTCGGCCCGTCCTGTGCCGAGGACGACCCGGCGAACAAGAAGCCGACCAGCGCCAGAGCCAGCCCCATGAAGATCAACTTGGTCTTGGTCATAGTTGTTTCCCCTTTGGACTACACCGATGGTCGGCCAGCCCCTATTCGAGTAGTAGCGCAGTCACCATAGCCGCTCTGCTCGCCGCTGTCACATATTCGTGGATGCGGGGGCGCAGGATCGAACACATCCGGGGTGGGTATCGCCCTTGGGGTCCAAGCGCGCACCGGAGGTGGAGGGCGCAGGATCGAACACACTCGGGGTTGGCTGGCTAGGGTGCCGGCGTGGAATCGATCGGCAATTTCCGTCCGGTGGGAGGACAGACCACCGTCGAGGATCGGCGGGTGCGGTCCGGGCTGGTGTTTCGTTCGGGTCACCTGGGGGCGGCCTCCGACCAGGACCTGCTGGTGGTGGCCGGGTTGGGAATCCGCACGGTGTTCGACTTTCGCAACGAGGGCGATATTGCCGCCGAGGGCCCCAACCGGTTGCCGGACGGGGCCGTGCTGATCTCGCTGCCGATGGTGGATCCGGCCGCCGGTCCGGGGTTGCGGGAGGAGATGGCCTCGTTGAGCGCCGAGGCGATGGAGGAGCGGTTCGGCAACGGCAGGGCCTTCGAGCGGATGAAAAAGGCGTCGGGCCGGTCGGTGAGCGACCCCCACCGGTCGGTTCAGTTCGGGCAGTTCGTGAGGGGACTGCTGGAGCCGGGGGCGCTTCCGGTGTTGTTCAATTGCAGCGCGGGCAAGGACCGCACCGGATGGGCCGCCAGCCTTTTGTTGCTGGCCCTGGGCGTACCCGAGCACCAGGTGGTGAACCATTACCTGGAGAGCAACCAGCACGTGGTTCCCGGCCGGACCATCGATCTTTTGATGCCGCTCATGACCGTGCATCAGGACTACTTCGCCGAACAGATGCAGGTGCTGGCCGACACTTGGGGCAACTTCGACCGATACTGGACCGATGCCCTCGGTCTGGACGACGGGCATCGACAGGGGCTACGGGAGTTGTTGCTCGAGGACGAGGGGGTATGAGCATGTTCGGGCGAGGGTTGTTGCTCGAGGACGAGGGGGTATGAGCATGTTCGGGCGAGGGTTGTTGCTCGAGGACGAGGGGGTATGAGCATGTTCGATCTGTCCGGGCGGGTGGCGCTGGTGACCGGCGCGGGCCGGGGAGTGGGCGCGGGGATCGCCGCTCGATTGGCGGAGCAGGGGGCGGCGGTGGCGGTCAATGATCTCCATGGCGAGCGCGCCGAGGACACCGTGGCCGCGGTGCGGGCCGCGGGGGGTACCGCCCTGGCGGTGCCCTTCGACGTGACCGATCGCCAGGCGGTGGCCGAGGCGGTGGCGACAACCGCCGCCGAACTGGGGCCGGTGGACGTCTTGGTCAACAACGCCGGCATTCCCGAAACCATGATGCCGACCCAGTTCGTCGATATGGAGCCCGAGCAGTGGCAGCCGTATCTGGATGTGAACCTGCACGGCGTTCTGAACTGCTGCCACGTGATCGTCCCCGGCATGGGCGAGCGGGGGTTCGGCCGGGTCGTCACCATTTCTTCGGGGGCCGGGGTCGTCGGGCTGAACATCGGGGTGTCGCTTTACGGCGCGGGCAAGGGCGGGGCACTGGGGTTCATGCGCCACCTGGCGGTCGAGACGGCCCGCAAGGGAGTGACGGCCAACTCCTTGGCCCTCGGCCTCATGGGCATGCGGGAGCCCACCGAGGTGACCGATTCGATGGCTCGCCAGGTGCCGGTGGGTCGGCTGGGTCGCCCGGACGACGTCGGCTACATCTGCGTCTACCTGGCCTCCGACGAGGCTTCCTGGATGACCGGCCAGACCATACATATTAATGGTGGTGCGGTCACGACCTGAGCCGAGGCTCGGGTCGTATCGACGAGATCGTATCGACGATGGTGCGGGTCACCACCTGGGCCTACGACCTGATCCGGGGCTCAGGCCGATGCCGAGGGGGTCTTGAGCTCGCCGATGCGGTGAACGGGGGCCAGGGTGTCCTGGAGGTAGTCCGGGCCCTCCAGGGTGTCCACGAACCAGCCGGTGGGGCACATGGTGAGGATCTCCACCAGGCTGAAACCGGTGCCGGCCGTCTGGCACTCGAAGGCTCGGGTGATGTAGCGCTTGGTGCGAGCCACGTTGCCGGCGTTGTTGACCGCGCCCCGGGCCACGTAGCCCACTCCGTCCAGTCCGGCGACCAGGTTGGACAACAGGATGGGATGGCCGTGGCGGTGGGGGTCGCGCCCCTCGATCGAGGTCTTGGTGCGCTGGCCCAGGGTGGTGGTGGTGGTCATCTGCCCCCCGGTTTCGCCGAACACCCCGTTGTTCAACAGCAGACAGGTGATGCTCTCGCCCCGGGCCGCGGCGTGCAGAACCTCCTGAAGCCCCTCGTTGACCATGTCGCCGTCGCCCTGGACGGTGATCACGAACCCCTCGGGCAGCATCCGCTTGATTCCGGTGGCCACCGATGGGGCTCGACCGTGGAGGGCCTGCACCACCTCTACGTCCAGGTTGTGGGCGAAGGCGGTGTAGCACCCTATGCCGAACACCGCGATGGTCAGTTCGGTCAGCCCGAGCTCGGCGACCGCCTCCACCGCCGCTCGCATGGCGATGGGCTCCCCGCAGCCGGGGCAGAGATGGTGGTTGGCCTGGGTGATGAGCGCGGGGGTGAAATCGTCCACCAACGTGGCGGGCTCGGAGGGGGGCTGGTCGGTGGGGATGAAAACCCGATTGTCGCTCATGGCATGGCCTCCAGGATGCGCTGCGATATGGCGGGCACGTTGATGTCGGGTCCGATTCCGAAACCGGAGTGATCCCAACTCGGTCCTCCGATGAACTCCACCGGTGCCGCCCCCGGAGCAGCCAGGCGGACGTCGTCGACCATCTGTCCCAGGTTCTGTTCGTACACCACCACCTTGGCCGAGCCGGAGATCGCTTCGAGAGTCGCTCGTGATGGAAACGGCCACAGGGTGATCGGGCGGACGTAGCCCACCGGGTATCCGGCGTCGCGCAGTCGAAGGCAGGCATAGCGCACGAACTTGCCCACCGAGCCATAGGCGGCCACCACCAGCTCGGCGTCGTCGCAGTGCCCGACCTCGATGAGCGGTTCCACATCGGTGGCCATGGCTTGTACGTGGGCGGCCACGGCTGCGTAGTGGGCTCCCAGGTCGAACCCCTCCTCGCCCTCGGCTCCGCGGCCCAGGAGGGAGATTATTTTGGCCGCTCCCGAACCACCGGAGGATCCGTTCAGGGCCCATTCGGGGATCTCGGGGGCCTCGACGTCGATCGGAGGCGTCGCCACCGCCTGATGGGTGTGGGCCAGGTAGTAGTCGCCCAGCACCATCACCGGGGTGCGCCACTGCCGGGCCAGGGCGAACGCCAGTCGGGTCAGCGTCACCGCCTCGGGCACGTCCATCGGGGCCAGCACGATGTGGCGGTAGTCGCCGTGGCCACCGCCGCGGGTGGCCTGGAAGTAGTCGCCCTGGCCTCGGGCCATGTTGAACACCACCAGCGGCAGCCGGGCATTGGTGATCTCCGACAACGATTCCTGCATCAGCGACAACCCCTGGCCGGTCGACCCGGTGGCCGCCAGACGTCCGGTGGTGGCCGCCCCCCAGGCCATGCCCACCGCCTCCAGCTCGCTCTCGGCGTTCATGCACACGCCGTCCACCAGGGGCAGCAGGCCGGCCATGTGCTCCAGCAGCCCGGTGAACGGGGTCATGGGGTATCCCGCGAAGAACCGACAACCGGCGGCCACCGCGGCCCGGGCCATGGCCTCCGGTCCCTCCATCAGCGCCCGCTCGATCGTGGCTTCCGATCCTTCCAGCAGTACCCGCTCGGCCATGGCCTCCGGTCCCTCCATCAGCGCCCGCTCGGTCGTGGCCTCGCCATCTATTCGGTCACGATCGGGCATCGTCGATTTTTCCGGTATCGGGGGCCAGCTCCAGGGGGTTTCGTACTTGTACACCCCGAACACGAAGTCGGGACAGATCTGGGCGCAGGCCTGACAACCGGTGCAGCCGGCCAGCAGCCGGGGATAGCGGTAACCCCGGGTGTTGACCTGATGGTCGGTCATCACCAGCACCCGGGGAGGGCAGGCGTCGATGCACAGGTCGCAACCCTTGCAGGCCTCGACGTCGATGACCACCGTGCCCCGGGTGGTGATGGTCATGTGGCCATCACCTTCGTGCCCCGGGTGGTGGGCGTGGTCATGTGGCCATCTCCCAGCCGGTGGCCAGAGCGGCTTCGTTGGCCTCGATCAGTCGGTGGCGGTAGGGGGGGACCGAGCGGCGCATGCCCTCCATCAGGCCGTCCAGGCTCACCAGCCCGGATGTGTTTCCGTACACCCCGGACATGACCATTGCGGCCAGCAGTGGGTTGCCCAGGTCGGTGGCCGCCTCGGTGGCCGGTACCTCGACCACCCGGTAGCGATCCCGATCCAGGTCGTCCTCGAACACCGATGAGTTCACCATCACCAGGCCGCGGTCGCGGATGCGCTCCCGCAACGGGGTCCAGTACTGATGGTGCATCAGGATGGCCGACCAGGTGGCCGACAGCACCGGGGGCGCCTCTATGGGCCGGTCGCTGATCACCACCGTGCTGTCGGTGTTGCCCCCCCGCATCATGCCGCCGTAGCTGCCGAACACCAGCACCTCCCGGCCCTCGGCGGTGGCCCCCTGGGCGATGACCCGGGCGGCCAGTTGCACCCCTTGGCCGCCGATGCCGGTGAGCATCAGCTCCCGCTCGCCGACGGCTCCGGTGCTCATGGTGTTACCGATGGTGCTCACCGTCCTCCTGCTCTTTGCGCTATCGCGTTGTTGGGGGTGGGTTATCGCGGGTCACGGCCGTTGCGTGCTGGCGTTGTTGGGGGTGGGTTATCGCGGGTCACGAACTTTGAGGAGCTGTTTGCCCTGGTTGGCTCCGGAGAACAGCCTTAGGAAGGTGGTCGGGATGTTGTCGAATCCCTCCTGGACGTCGGTTCGGAAAGCGATCTCCCCGTCGGTCACCCACTGCCTCAGGTCCTGGGAGGCCGCAGGCACTCGGTCCATGTGGTCGAACATGACGAACCCCTGGAGGGTCAGCCGCTTCTCGATGATCTCGAACATGTTGGACGGCCCCGGTCGGCGCAGGCCCTGTTCGTAGGTGGAGATGGCCCCGCACACCGCGATGCGCCCGCCCTGGTTCATGTGTCCCATGATGGTCTCCAGCAGGTCGCCACCCACGTTGTCGAAGTACACGTCAACCCCGTCGGGGCAGAGCTCGGCCAGCTTGTCGGCCACGTTCTCGTTGCGGTAGTCGATGGCCGCATCCAGGCGAGCCTCCTCGAGGAGCCACCGGCACTTTTCGCCTCCGCCGGCTATGCCCACCGACCGGCAGCCCTTGATACGGGCGATCTGGGCGGCCACCGACCCGGTGGCCCCGGCCGCTCCCGACACCAGCACCGTTTCTCCGGGCCGGGGACGGCCGATGTCGAGCAGGCCGATGTAGGCGGTCAGGCCGGTGCCCCCCATCGGGCCCAGCATCACCGGGATGGGGGTGTCCGGCGGCACCACCCGAACCTGCTCCCCCACCACCTCGTAGTCCTGCCAGCTCATCATCCCGCTGACCATGTCCCCCTCGTTCAGCACCGGGGTGTTGGACTCGACCACCTGGGCCACCCCGGGGCCCAGCATGGGGGTGCCCAGCGGTACGGGGGGCATGTAGGTGATGAAGTCCTCCATCCAGGTGCGCATGGCCGGCTCGAAGCTGAGATAGCACAGCTCCACCAGGGCCTGACCGTCGCCGGGTTCGGGGACGGAGGTTTCGCGATACTCGAAGTTGTCCACGCCGACCGGCCCATCGGGTCGCACCGCGTAGATCCACTGGCGGTTCATCCCGCCAAGCTAGTCGGGCCGGGGCTCACGGGCCGCCGCCCGAGCGGAACCGGCGGTTTCGTCGTTTGATCGCGGGCGGTCCGACGGCCTATGGGTGGGCGGGGCGGACGCGCAGCATCATGGTGGCCATCAGGCGGTCGCCCTTTCCCAGGTCCCTGATCTCGGCCACTATCCAGCCCGACGACGGGTCGCCCACCCAGCGGCAGGTACTGTAGATCGGGCCGATCCTGCCGCCCAGGAGGTAGCGGATATCCATGTCGGCCACGATGTGGGGTGATCCGAGTTGGTGGCGGGCCAGGGTCTCGGCTCCCACCTCGCCCACCAGGGTGACCATGGCACCCTGCATGATGCCGGCGGGGTTCAGCAATGGAGGGGTCAACTCCACCTCCACGTGGCCGGCGGCGGCATCCACCACCTGGATTCCGACCAGCTCGGCTATCGGCCGGTCGATGTCGGACAGGTCCGGGTGATCGGGCCGGGGTGGGTCGTGGATGTGCTTGGCCGGGTCGTCGGGGCGTTGAGGGAAGCGACCGAAGCCGATTTGGGCGTAGCCCACCTCGGTGCCGTCGGGGGTGGTGAAGCGGCACTGGCAGGTCAGGGTGGTGGCCCCGGCCCTCAGCACCTCGGCGGTCACCTCGATCCGGTCGGGTCGGGGCGCGGCGGTGGTGCGGAGTTGGAAGTCGGTGGTGAAGTGCCAGCACTCGGGGTCCTCCTTCTCGCCGATCATGCCCGCGGTGATGTCGGCGACCAGCATCAGCACCGACGGCCTCACCCGGCCTTCATGGCATTGCTCGTCGAACACCCTGAGCCGGCCGCGGCCCGACTCGGAGGCGGGGTCGCAGTAGATCCCCAACCGGGCCGGCAACGTGAACGTGAACGGCGGGGAGTCGGAGGCGGAGGCGGGGGTGGTCACGGCCACCAGGTCTAGGCGGTGATGGTCTCCAGAACCGTGTCGTGGAAGAAGTCGGGGCGGGCCTCGGTGAAGAAACGGTGGGCGTTGGTGAAGGTGAAGGCCCGGAATTGATCCTCGTCCAGCCAGCCGTGCTCCACCTGCTCCCATACCTCGGGCAGCACTCCGGCCATGTCGGGGACGTCCCAGTGGCCGACGTCGGAGGAGAAGATGGCGTTGAGGGTGGCCCCCTCGGGCAGAGCTCCGTCGAAGGCCAGGCGGACGAGGGGGTCGTCGGCCTCGCAGCCGAACCAGTAGGAGCGGTCGATCTGCTCGAGGATGTCCTCGGGGTCGGTGATGCCGGCCGCCTCGAAGTCGTGGACCACGTCCTTGGTGGTGGTGAACTTCTGCATCGTCCGGCCGAAACCGGTGGGCAGTTCGATGGGATCGCCGGCCTCGGCCAGCAGGGACTCGAAGCGCTCGGGCTCGAAGCGGGCCGGGTCGTAGGCCTTGAGGCCCTCGGGGCCGCGTTTTTCCCAGTGGCCGACGAGGTCGCACAGCATCTGGGCCCCCCACGTGACCCCGCCCTCGAGGAAGCCGAGCCGCAGATCGGGGAAGCGGTGGGTGACCCCGCCGAAGAAGATGGACTTGGCGGTGGCCTCGCCGGCGGCGGCGAAGTTGCCCATGTGGTTGTAGGTGAAGTTGGTGATCGATCGGCGACCGTGCCAGCCCATCGACCCGGAGTGGAAGCTGGCCGGGGTGCGCAGCTCCACCAGTCGTTGCCACAGGGGGTCGTAGTCGTGGGCCGAGTCCAGGCCCAGGGAGTCGATCCAGGTGGCCATTTCTCCGCCTGCCGCCAGTTGTCGGGGAACGAATCCGCCGAGCATCACCGCCTTGAAGCCCAGCTCGGTGACCGCGAGATCGAGATGTTCGATGGCCTCGGCGGGGGTGTGGGTGGGGATGGCGGCCACCGGGGTGAGGCGGTCCTCCAGCCCCTGGTAGCTGTCGGCCAGGTAGCGGTTCAGCGCCCGGCACATCTTGTTGCGCACCTCGTCGTCGCGGTAGCTGGGGAAGTTGAGCCCGATGCTGGGGTAGCACACCGCGAAGTCCATTCCCAGCTCCTCGATGCGGTCGTGGAACATCGCGGGCGACACCGCGGTGGCGAAGTCCCGGGTGTTGGCCAGCGGGAGTGCCCACCACGGCCCCCGGAACGAACGTCGGGCCAACCGCTCCTCGGGAGGCAGCGCCCCCCAATTGGGTTCGCCGGAGAACGAGCATTTGTCCATCTGGGCGTACAGCCCACCCTCGAGCCCCTCGTCGAGGCAGTACCGGTGCAGGGCCGGGTAGTGCTCGAACACATGCCCGTCGGCATCGATGATCGGATGACCGAGCCCGGCCCGGATGTCGGCGGCGGATTGCTGGCTGCTCATGGCCCACACGTTACCCACTACCGTTGTTCCTGTTCCCGTCCCATCCGATTGAGAGGCCTTAACCATGAGCACCGTCACCCCGGTTCGTCCCTGCATCTCGGCCGATTCGCACGTCACCGAGCCCGACAACACCTATATCGACCACATCGATCCCAAGTTTCGGGACCGGGCCCCCCGGGTGGATTGGGCCGATGACATGGGGGTGTTCATGTCCATCGACAACGGTCGCAATCGCATGCCGTTCGGGATGATTGCCGCCGCGGGCCGGAGCTGGGACGAGATCAGCATCGACAGCGGAACCCGCTGGGAGGAGCTGCACCCCGGCGGCTACGACCCGGTGGCCCGCCTCGAGGAGCAGAACCGGGACGGGGTGGTGGCCGAGATCATCTACCCGTCGGTGGGCATGACGCTGTGCAACCATCCCGACGCCGACTACAAGAAGGCCTGTTTCGACGCCTACAACCGCTGGATCGCCGAATTCAACTCCCATGATCCCGAGCGGCTGATCGGTTTGGGACAGACCGCGGTGCGGTCGGTGGACGAGGCCATCGCCGACCTGGGGGACATCCGGGATCTCGGGCTCAAGGGGGTCATGCTCCCCGGTTATCCGGCCTCGGGATTCGACTACGACCACCCCGATTACGACGCCTTCTGGGAGGCGGCGGTGTCCATGGGCATGCCCCTGTCGTTCCACATCCTTACCTCGGGCAACGATCACCCCATGGCCGCCCAGTTCCGGGGGCCGAAGATCAACTCGTTCTTGGGGATCATCCGGGGCAATCAGGACATCGTCGGCACGCTGATCTTCGGGGGCGTGTTCGAGCGCCACCCCGACCTGCGGGTGGTGTGCGTGGAGGCCGACGCCGGGTGGGCTCCGCACTGGATGTATCGGGCCGACCACGCCTACAACCGGCATCGCAACTGGCTGACCGGGGCCGAGCTCTCCCGGGCCCCCAGCGAGTACTTCCGGGAGAACGTGTACCTCACTTTCCAGGACGACTGGGTGGCGTTCAAGCTGTTGGATCTGATGAACGTGGACCGGGTGATGTGGGCCAACGATCACCCTCATTCCGATGCCACCTGGCCGTGGTCGCAGGAGATGCTCACCGAGCAGACCACCCACATGACCGAGCATCAAAAGGATCGGGTGTTGCGGGACAACTGCGCCGAGCTCTACGGGCTGACGGTCTGAATCGACGGATTGAAGGGTTGGTCCCTCTGGAGGGTTGCCCCTATTGGAGGGCCTTCTCGATGACCGTGTCCTTGTAGAAGTCGGGATTGTTGGTGGCCCACAGCGATGTGGGGTGCTCGAAGGTGAAGGCTCGGAAGTCGGCCTCGTCGAGGATGCCGTCGTCCACCAGCTCGTAGGCCTCGGTGAGCACGTCCCGCATGTCGGGAACGTCCCAGTGGCCCACGTCGGAGGCGAAAATCCCCTTGACCACCCGGCCTCCCGGGGTCACCGTCCGGTCGAAGCCCATGGCGGTCATCGGGTCGTCGGCCTCGCAGCCGAAGTGGAAGCGGTCCCAGACGGCCAGGATGTCCTCCACGGTGTCAACCCCGCTGAGGGCGAACTCGTCGATGGTGTCCGGGTGTTCGTCGGGTTCGCTGAGCATGTGCAGCACCTCGGGAAGCCGGTTGCGGTGGAGGTTGGCCGCCGGGGAGCCGTAGGTGGCGAACAACCGTCGGAGCTCGTCGACGTCCAGGGCGGCGGGGTCGTAGTGGCCGATGACGTCGCGGTTGCGTTTCTCCCAATGGCCGATCACGTCGGCCAGAAGGTTCACCCCCCAGGCCACGCCCCCCTCCAGGAAGGCCCAGCGCAGCTCGGGGAAACGGTGGGCCACCCCGCCCATGAACACCGCCCGGCACAGAGCCTCGCCGGCGGCGGCGAAGTTGCCCAGGTGGTTGTACACGTAGTTGGTCTCCGAGGTGCGGCTTCCCCAGCCCATTCCCGCGGAGTGGAAGGTGGGGGACACGCCGAGCTCGGTGCATCGTCGCCACACCGGGTCGTAGTCGAAGGGGGAGTCCATGCCCAGGGTGTCCAGACGGCGGGCGTGGCGGTGGCTGGTGGCCTCCGGGTCCACCGGGCGGGGCACCAGTCCGGTCAGCATCACCGGGCGCATGCCCAGTTCGCCCACCGCGAAGTCCAACTCGGCGACGGCCTCGTCGGGGGTGAACATAGGGATGATCGCCACCGGCAGGAGACGATCCGAGTAGGGCGCGAACGCCTGGTGGTAGTAGAGGTTGAACGCCCGGGCCGCTCCGAGGCGCAGCTCGTCGTCCTCCAAGCCCATGCAGGCCAGCCCGTAGGTGGGATAGAGCACCGCCAGGTCGATGCCGATCTCGTCCAGCCGCTCGTACATCAGGCGGGGGATCATGGCGGTGGCCCGATCGAGGGTGTTGGCGGTCGGCAGGCCCCACCACGCCGAGCGCATCAACCCGGCGGCCCGGCGCTGCTCCAGGGTCAACTCGATGGACTTGCGGCCCCCGTTCTCCACCACCCGGAACTTGTCCACCAGGCCGGGACCGCCGACGGTGGCCATGACGTCGTACACCTCGGGTAGGAACTCGATGAGATGGCCGTCGGAGTCGATGATGGGGTGATCGATGCAGTCGCGGATGCGCCGCACCTCGGGGCTGGGCTCGAAGCTCATGGGGGACAGGCTACGACCCCGGTCGGGGCCGATGGCAGTGGGGATCCGTCCCGGGCCGTCTCGGGCCGAACCTACGACCCCGGTCGGGGCCGATGGCAGGCGTACACTTCGACGGTATGCGGGGCATCGTGGGCTTCGGGGGCTATGTGCCCTATCGGCGTCTGGACCGGTCGGCCATCACCGCGGTCATGGGTCGGGGTGGGGGTCGGGGGACTCGAGCGGTGGCCTCCTACGACGAGGACACCACCACCATGGGGGTGGAGGCGGCCCGGTTGGCCGTGCGCTCGAGCGAGGTCGAGCCTCGGGCACTGTGGTTCGCCACCGCCGATCCGGCTTATCTGGAGAAGACCAACGCCACCGCCATTCATGCTGCTCTGCGCCTGGACCCGTCGGTGGGGGCGCTGGATTTCGGGGGTGCGGTGCGCTCGGGAATCGGGGCGCTGCGCACCGCTATGGAAGCGGGGGGGCCGACGCTGGTGGTGGCGGCCGACGTCCGGGGTGGGCTGCCCACCAGTACCGACGAGGCCAACGGCGGTGACGGGGCGGCCGCGTTCTTGATCGGGGACGACTCCGACGGGCCGGTGGTGGCCGAGATGCTGGGGTCGGCGTCGGCCACCGAGGAGTTCGTGGATCGCTGGCGCCGGCCGGGCTCGCCCCGCACCGGCCAGTGGGAGGAGCGGTTCGGGGAGACCCGCTACGGGCCGCTGGCCGTCCGGGCCTGGGAGGAGGCGCTGGAGGCGGCCGGGATCGGAGCCGAGGACGTGGATGTGGCCGTGGTCACCGGAGTCCATGGGCGGGCGGTCGAGCGGGTGGCCGGCCGGCTCGGGGTGGCGCGGGTGGCCGACGATCTCACCGCGGTGGTGGGCAATACCGGCACTGCCCATCCCGGACTGGTGCTGGCCGGCGAGCTCGAGCAGGCCCGACCGGGTCGAACCATCGCGGTGATGGTGCTGGCCGACGGGGTGGAGGTGCTGATTTTGCGGGCCACCGAGGCCTTGGCCGGTCGTGCCCCCGCCCCGACGGTGGCCGACCAGGTGGCCGCCGGGGGCGAGGTGAGCTACGCCACGTTCCTTCAGTGGCGGGAGATGATCCGGGTTCAGCCTCCCAACCGGCCCGAGCCGACCCGGCCGTCGTCGGCGGCGGCGGCCAGGACCCAGGACTGGAAGTACGGGTTCGTGGGCAGCCGCGGAACCGAGAGCGGGACGCTGCACCTGCCGCCGGCCCGGGTGTCCATCCGCCCCGAGGACGAGTTGGACGCCATGGACCCCGCGCCCATGGCCGACGTCGAGGCCACGGTGGTGACCTTCACCATCGACCGGCTGGTCTACTCGGTGAGCCCGCCGGTGGTGTTCGCGGTGGTGGATTTCGACGGGGGGGGCCGGCTGCCGGTGGAGCTGACCGATGTGGATCCCGAGTCGGTTCGGATCGGCCAGCGGGTGGAGATGACCTTCCGGAGGCTGTACCGGGCCGACGGCATCAACAACTATTTCTGGAAGGCCCGCCCGGCGAGGTCGAGGCAGTAGGACGCAGTAGTCGGAGCAGCAGGTCGAGGCAGTAGGTCGGAGCGTCGGAGCAGTAGGTCGGAATAGCAGGTCGAAGTAGTCGAGGTAGTAGGAGGCGAGCGATGGCCAGCCATGGAATCAAGGATCAGGTGGTGATAATCGGGATGGGCTGCACCCCGTTCCGGGAGCACTGGGACAAGGGAACCGACGATCTGCTGATCGATGCCGCCACCGCGGCGTTCGCCTCGGCCGGGGTGACCAGGAACGACGTCGATGCCTTCTGGTTGGGCACCGCCTCCAGCGGGATGAGCGGGCTTACGCTGAGCCAGCCGCTGAAGCTGGAGGGCAAGCCGGTCACCCGGGTGGAGAACTTCTGCGCCACCGGTTCGGAGGCGCTGCGCCAGGCTTGCTACGCGGTGGCCAGCGGGGCCTACGACATGGCCATGGCCATCGGGGTGGAGAAGATCAAGGACTCCGGCTATCAGGGGCTGAACGCCGCCCCCGCTCCCCACGACGGTACCCGGCGCAATCTGACCGCGGCGGCGATGTACAGCCTGGTGCTGCCCGCCTACGCGGCTCGCTACGGGGTGGACGAGGACGAGCTGCGGATGGTGGTGGCCCGCATCGCCGAGAAGAACCACCGCAATGGGGCGCTCAATCCTCTGGCCCAGTTCCGTCGGGAGATGCCGGCCGAGAAGATCTGCCGAATGGCCGCGGTGGCCGGCCGACTGTCGGTGTTCGACTGCGCCGGGGTGGCCGACGGTGCCGCGGCAGCCATCGTGGTGCGAGCGGCCGATGCCCACCGGTACTGCGACGATCCGTTGTACATCAAGGCCCTGTCGTTCGTGTCGGGCACCGGCGGCGGACTCATCGACCCCGACTACGACTACACCACGTTCCCGGAGTGCGAGATGGCCGGGTTGGACGCCTACCGCCAGGCCGGTATCGAGGATCCCCGGTCGGCCCTGGCCATGGCCGAGGTTCACGACTGCTTCACCCCCACCGAGATGGTGCTCATGGAGGACCTGGGTTTCTGCGACCGAGGAACCGCCTGGAAGGAGGTGCTGGCCGGCACTTTCGAGCGCGATGGCGACCTGCCGGTCAACCCCGACGGCGGGCTCAAGGCCTTCGGCCACCCCGTGGGGGCGTCCGGTCTGCGAATGCACTACGAGTGCTGGCTCCAGCTTCGGGGCCGGGCCGGGGATGCCCGCCAGATCGACCTGTCGGCCCGCAACCTCGGCCTCGTCCACAACCTGGGCGGCTACCCCGGCGAGATGGTCTCCTTCGTATCGGTTCTCGGCCCCGAACCGGGCTAGCGACCAGCCTCGGCGGGGCCGGACCCGGGGGCAGCGGGGGTGGAGCTCCTGAACGGTTGCGGGGGCAGCGGGGGGTGGTCAGCGGGGCCGGACCCGGGGGCAGCGGGGGTGGTCGACGGGGTCACCCTCGGCGACCTCGGCATGGTGGGGCTTCAGGGGGGTTCCCGGTTTGAAGCGGTAAACCGTGCCGTCGCCGCAGTAGCGCACCGAGATGGCCCGTCGCCATTGGTCGGTGATGTTGGCGTGAGCCCCGTGGAGGGTCATGGCGTGATGCACGGCCACGTCTCCGGGGGCCATGTCGAAGCTGAGCAGGTTCTCGGAGTCGTCCCGGTCGTAGTGGGGAACCTCCTCACCGCAGGTGTCGGGCATGGGGAGTTGGCTGACGAACCAGTTGGGCCGGAAGTCCCGCTGCCAGAGGTGCGAACCCCGCACGTAGACGGTGGCTCCGGTCTCCTTGGAGATGGGGTCGAGGGGACACCAGGTGGTGCATACCTTGTCCCCCTCCAGTTGGAAGTAGGCCATGTCCTGGTGAATGGCGGTGGGCTCCTGGGTGTGGGGCTCCTTCACCAGCACGCTGTCCTCGTAGAACCAGAGCTCCCGGCTCCGCAACAACTCGGCGGCCAGTCGGGGCAGGGGTGATCGGGTGGCGAAGCGCTCGAAATCGGGGTCGTCCCACCAGTGGTCGGTGCCGCTGCGGAACTGGCCCCGGGGGGCCCCGGCCTTGGCCGCGGCGGGATCGTTGAGCATCGTGCCCCCGCTGGACGGCACCACCGCCGAGCCCAACTCGGTCATGTTGCTCGTGTTCCTGTGTCCCAGCACCCGCTGGACGGGTTCGGCCATGGAGGCCAGGGTCTCGCGCGACAGCACTCCCCGGATCACCACCACGCCGTCGCGCCAGAATGCCTCGATTTCCTGGTCGGTTACCAGGGGAGTCGGGGTCTCGATTTCCTGGTCGGTTACCAGGGGAGTCGGGGTCTCGATTTCCTGGTCGGTTACCAGGGGAGTCGGGTCCTTGAGCTCGTCGGCCATGGTGGTCAGGAGATTATCCGGTTGTCGTGGAGGCGGGCGATTTCGGTGGTGGACAGGCCGAGCACGTCGGTCAGAACCTCGTCGGTGTGCTGGCCCAGCCGGGGGGCGGGGCCGGGATCGATCAGGTTTTCGGCCGGGAAGCGGAGCGGGGTTCCGGGGGTGAGGTAACGGCCCGACTCGGGGTGATCCACCTCGGCGAACAGCGGGTTGGCAGTGGAGCACCGGGGGTCGTCGGCCACCAGCTCCAGCATCGTTTGGTAGCGTCCCCAGCACACCCCGTGGGCGTCCAGCGCCTCCGCCGCCTCGGCCAGGGTGCGGGCCGCGCACCACCGGGCCACCAGCGGGTTGAGGCGATCACGGGCCCGGTAGCGATCGCCTTCCACCCGGGCTGGGTCCAACCCGGTCTCGGACTCCAGGGTGGCGACCTCCTCGGCGATCCCGCAGGCGGCCACCACCCCCGCCCATTGCCGGGCACTTATGGCCACGATCTGTATTCGCTCGCCGTCGGCCAGCTCGAAATCCCGACCGAAGGCACCGTACAGGTCGTTGCCGATCCGGGGCCGCTGGGTGCCCAGGAGCTGGGCCTCGGCCACGTGACCGAGCATGGACACCGCGGCCAGGGCCACGTCCGACAGGGCCAGATTCACCAGGCGACCCTGCCCGGTGCGAAACCGATGGCGCTCGGCGGCCAGCACCCCGACCGCGGCGGTCTGGCCGCAGATGACGTCCCAGGCGGGCAGCACGTGGTTGACCGGGCCACCGGTGCCGGTGAGCCAGGGGTAGCCCACCGCGCAGTTTACGGTGTAGTCCACCGCGGTGGAGCCGTCGTGATTGCCGGTGATGGCCACCATGATGAGGTCGTCGCGATGACGGCGGAGACGGTCGTAGGACAACCATCCGACGGCCGGGAAATTGGTCATCAAAATGCCGGCGTCGGGGCCGGGAGCGGTGACCAGCGCGGTGATCAGCTCCGAGCCCTCGGGCGAGCGGATGTCCACCTGTATGGAACGTTTGCCCTTGTTCAACCCCTCCCAGTACAGCGACCGCCCCTCGGGGGTGAGCGGCCACCGGTGGTTGTCGATCCCGCCGCCGATGGCGTCGAACCGGATGACGTCGGCACCGAGCTGGGCCAGGGTCATGCCCCCCGACGGGCAGGCCACGAAGGCCGACCCCTCCACCACTCGCATTCCCTCCAATATGCCGGTCATGGCCTTGTCGGGCTCAGGCATTTGTTCTCACCACTCGCATTCCCTCCAGCACGCCGTTGGTCATCTTGTCGGGCTCAGGGATTCAGCGAGGGGAGAACCTCTGCTCCGAATCGGGTGATCTGGTGCAGGTACTCGGGCAGATCCCGGGATCGGAACCGGAGGTGCAGAACCGTGGTGCCCAGTTCGCGGGCGTGGCGCAGCGACTCGGCGATGCGTTCGGGCGAGCCGGTGAGGCGAGGCCATCCCGGCGGGAAGAGCCCGTCGGGGGGTTCACCCACGTGAATCGCCTCGGGCATCCACCCCATATCGATCGTGCCCGGATCCCGGCCCACCTTCTCGGCGTGGGCCCGCATGTAACCGAGCTTCTCGGGCATCTCCGCCCGGGAGGTGCCCTGGGGGATCCAGCCGTCGCCTCGTTCCACCACCCGGCGCAGGGCCGCCGAGCTGCTGCCCCCGATCCAGATGGGGATGGATTGCTGGGCCGAGGCCGGGCCGACCGCCATGTCCTCGAAGTCGAAGAACTGCCCGTGGTATCGGCAGAATCCACCGGCCGCGGCGATCACCGCCCGCATGGCGTCGATGGCCTCGTTGGTCATGCGGCCCCGGTCGGCGAAGCTCACCCCCAGGGCCTCGAACTCCGCTTGCACATGACCGGTGCCCACTCCCATGACGATCCGCCCTCCGGTGAGGTGGTCGAGGGTGGTGAACGACTTCGCCGCCGCCAGCGGATGACGGTAGGGGAGGATGTACACCACCGACAGCAGCTTGATGGTGGTGGTAGCCGCCCCCAGGTAGCCCAGGGTGGCCACCGGGTCGTACCAGGTGGTGGACATGTGGGCCGCGTAGTCGTTGTCGGGGATGGCGATGTGGTCGCACACCCCGACGAACCCCAGCCCGGCCGCCTCCGCGGTTCGGGCAATGGCCACCAGGTCGTCCACCGTGGCATCGGGTTCCCATGATTCCCGGATCGTCCGGTTGAGGGTCTGGATCGGGAGCTGGATGCCGCAGGTGATCCGACCGTCGGAGGTGATGCGGGTCACGGGGTCATTCTGGCGGCTGGACGCCGAGGCTGTCGAGGAGGAAGGCCCGCTGGAACAGCAGCAGGTTCTCGGCCACCTGCTCCTGGGGGGTCATGTGGGTCACGCCGGGCAGGGGAAGCACCCGGTGGGGGCGCCCGGCCTCGAACAGGGCCCGGGACAGTTGCAGGGTGTGGGCGGCGAAGACGTTGTCATCGGCCAGGCCGCAGATCAACAGCAGGGGTCGGGTCAGGTTTTCGGCCATTTCGACGAGGCTGGTGCGGGTGTAGGCCTCGGAGTGATGGTCGGGATGGCCCAGGTAGCGCTCGGTGTAGTGGGTGTCGTAGAGCCGCCAGTCGGTGACCGGGGCCCCGGCGATGGCCGCGTGGAACCGGTCGGGTCGGGCCAGCACGGCCAGCGCGGCCAGGTAGCCGCCGAAGGACCAGCCCCGGATGGCCACCCGGTCGAGGTCGAGTCGGGGGTGCTGTTCGGCCAGCGCGTCGAGGGCGTCGATCTGATCGTCGAGCACGGGGTGGGCCAGATCGCCGGCCACGGCCCGCTCCCAGGTCGGACCGCGAGCGGGCGTACCCCGACCGTCGGTGATGACCACCGCGAACCCCTGGTCGGCGAACCACTGCGACACCAGGTACGGCGACCTGGCCTTGAGCACTCGCTGGGCGTGGGGGCCGCCGTAGGGGTCGAGCAGCACCGGCAGCGGGTCACCGTCGCCCCCGGCATCGTCGGAGGGGTACAGCACCGCGGTTCGCAGTTCTCGACGGCCGACGACGGCCAACCGGGGCGACGGGGATCGCAGGGGCGTGCCCGCCCGGGACGGGATCGGGATGCGCCCGACGGGGGTGACGGCTTCCACGGTGGCACCGCTGCTGTGCTCGGTGGCTTCCACGGTGGCGTCGCTGCTGTGCTCGGTGGCTTCCACGGTGGCGTCGCTGCTGCGCTCGGTGGCTTCCACTATGGCGTCGCTGTCGCCTCCGGCTGCTCGAGCGATCACCGTGGTGTTGCCTCCGGCGGCGGCGCTGTACACACCGGGAGCGGTGGTGAGTCGTTCCGGTTCGCCTCCGTCGCGGAGCTGCCATACGTGGGCCTCGGTGGGGTCGTCGGAGGCAATGAACACCACCCGGTGCTGGTCGGCGGCGACCACGCTTCGGACCTGCAAGGTCTCGGGAGTGACTCCGGCCCCGTCCACCATCAATCGTCGGGCCGGGCCCCGGTCCTCCACGGTCACCAGGCGCTCGCCCGTCCACGCCGGGGTGCCGGGCACCAACTCCACCCAGTGCGAGTCGGTCTGGCGGGCCAACTCGGTGGTGGCTCCGGTGTCGGGGTCGATCTCCAGGATCAGCATTGTTCTCTGATCGCGGCTCTGCACCGCCATGGTCGGGTTCGACCGGGGAGTCCAGTCGGCTCGGGCCAGGTATTCGTAGGCATCCCGATCCCAGGACACCTCCACCCGGTGGCCGTCGGGACCGATGATGGCCAGGGAGACGTCGGCATTGATGGTGCCCGCGGCCGGGTAGGCCATCGGAGCGGGGGAGGCGGCCGGGTCGGCGGGTGAGGCGATGTACCAGGTGGGCACAAGGGCGGTGTCGACCCGGGCGACCATCAGGTATTGGCTGTCGGGGGACCACCAGAACCCCCGGGTGCGGCCCATCTCCTCGGCGGCGATGAACTCGGACGATCCCCAGCTCACCGTTGCGTCCGGTTCGTCGATCACCGGCCGGTCGTGGCCATCGGCCGCGGCCTCCACCACCCGCAGACCGGTGCCGCAGACGTAGGCCACCCACTGTCCATCGGGCGAGGGCCGGGGGTCGAACGCTCCCGGTCGGGTCGGCAGGGCCAGCACGGTGTCGTGGGGGGTCTCGGGCTCGGTGTCGCGGAGGGGGTCGTTGGGGGCCTCGGGCTCGGTGTCGCGGAGGGGGTCGTTGGGGGTCTCGGGCGCGATCTCGGCCAGGAACACCCGACCGCTCAGCGTGAAGGCGATCTTGCTCAGGTCCGGGTTTCCGGCATAGGCCACGATCCCCCCGCCGCTCTCCCGCACCCGCTCCCGGCGGGCCCGCTCGGCCGAGGGCAGGTTCTCCTCGTCGGGGTCGGGTGCCGGTGCGGTGGGGTCGGCCAGTGGATCGACAGGGTCGGGTGCCGGTGCGGTGGGGTTGGCCAGTGGATCGACAGGGTCGGCCACCATCCGCTCGGTTCCGGTCGCGATATCCAGCACCCAGAGCCGGTTCACCGGATCATCGCTGGATGAGCTGCGCAAAAAGGCCACCCGACTGCCGTCTGAGGACACCGAGAAGCTGCGGGGCGCTCCCAGGGTGAAGCCCCGGGTGCGGGCGTGGCGGCGGGGGAACGACTCGGTCATGGGAATAACTCGGTCATAGGACGTCGAACGAATCCAGGTCGGCGGCCGCAGCCGCGGCCCGGGCCAGTAGGGCCAGGGAGGTGGGTTCGGGCATCATCACCCCCACCGCGGTCGTCACCAGCATGGCCTCGACCGCATATGCGGTGTGGCGACGATAGGCCAACCAAGCCTGGTCGAGGGTGGGCGCGTGGGGGCCCAGACGATCCAGGTAGCCGGTCAGCAGGTCCCGCTCGGTGCTCCGGCGGGTTTCGGGGGCGAGCGAGGTGGCCAGCAGGTAGGCAACGTCCCGGGCCCACGGCCCGGCCCGGCAGAGCTGCCAGTCGACCAGTCCGGGGCGGCCGTCGGCGGTGGTGAACTGGTTGCCGGGGTGGCAGTCGTTGTGGATCAGTGTGGCCGGTCCGGCGGACATGAGCCCATGGGCGGCCCGGCGATTGCGGGCGTAGCCGAGGATGGAGTTTTTCAGCGTCGGGGGCACCGCCGAACCGGCTCGGCGCAGTCCCCAGCGGCACAGCGAGGGGCTGAGCAGCGCCCCCAGCATCAGCTCCCGCCGGGGGTTGCGGGACAGCCACGGGTACGATCCGGTGCGGTCCCACCACCGGCGGTGCATGTCGGCCAGCGCGGTCAGCAGCGCGGCCGCCTCGTCGGTGGTGATGGCATCGGTGGGCGATCTCAGGGTTGCGCCGCCGCCGCCCAAGTCCTCCAGCACCACGATGAAGCTCCCGCGGCGGTGTCGGGCTCCGTAACACCGGGGGGTTGCCACCGGTACCTGGTCGCGCAGCTCGGTGTAGAACCCGACCTCGGCCCGGCTCAGTCGGGGCACGGCCACCAGGGCCCGGGCCACCGGGGAGCGCGACGGTTGCTTGACGAACACCGTGAGGTTGTCGCCATCGGGTGACCCCAGCCGAACCCGGGTCCGCCGAGTAGTGCCCGAGTGGTCGTCCAGGACCTCGACCCCACCCACCGGCAGATCCAGGAGCCCGTTGATTCGCCTGTTCAGGTTTTCCTCCAGGTGGTGCCGTCGGGGGTGTTGGTTGATTCGCCTGTTCAGGTTTTCCTCCAGGTGGTGCCGTCGGGGGTGTTGGTTGATTCGCCTGTTCAGGTTTTCCTCCAGGTGGTGCCGTCGGGGGTGTCCTCCAGGACGATTCCCTCGGCGGCCAGTTGGTCGCGGATGCGGTCGGCGGTGACGAAGTCCTTGGTTGCTCGAGCCCGGTCCCGCTCGGCCAGCAGCTTCTCCACCGGGGCAGTCGGCGGGGCATGGCCGCTTTTACCGTCGTCGCCCAGGGTCAGGCCCAAGGCCATGGTCAGGCTGCTCACCGTGGCGTGAGCGATGGCGGCCCGGTCGGTGTCGCCGGCGTCCAGTGCGGCGTTGGCCTCCCGAACCGAGTCGAACACCACCGCCAGGGCGGCGGGGGTGCCGAAGTCGTCGTCCATGGCCGTGGTGAAACGATCCACCGCGGTGCGGTCGGGGGCTGCGGACCGGTCCAGGTCGGCCGCGGTGGCTCGACGATGCCAGGCCCGGAGTCGATCCAGCGCCCCGGTCGCCCCCGCCAGGGCGTCGTCGCTCAGCTCCATGACCGTGCGGTAATGGGTCTGGAGCATCAGCAGCCGCAGAGCCTGGGGATCGCAGGCGTCGAGCAGATCGGCCAGGGTGGTGAAGTTGCCCAGCGACTTGGCCATCTTCTCGCCGTTCACATTGAGCATGGCCCCGTGGATCCAATGGCGGGCGAAGCCCAGACCGGCCCCCTCGGCCTCGGCCACCTCGTTCTGGTGGTGGGGGAAGGCCAGATCGTCACCTCCTCCATGGATGTCGAAGGTCTCGCCCAGCAGGTCCACCGCCATGGCCACGCACTCGATGTGCCAGCCGGGGCGGCCCGGCCCCCACGGGGAGTCCCAGGCGGGCTCGCCCGGCTTGGCTGCTTTCCAAAGGGCGAAGTCCAGGGGATCGTGCTTGTCGGCGTCCACCTCCACCCGGGCCCCCGCGCCTTGCCTCAGCTCCTCGGGGGTGCGTCCGATCAGATCGCCGTAGCGGGCATGGGCGGCCACCGAGAAGTACACCCCCTTGCCCTCCACGGCGTAGGCCGCCCCCCGATCCACCAGCATGCCGATGAGATCGAGCATCGATTCGATGTATGCGGTGGCGTGGGGCCGATGATCGGGTCGGGCGATGCCGAACCGATCCATCTGGTCGGTGTAGGCACGCTCGTAGCGCCGGGCCAGTTCGGATTCGGTGGTCCCGGTCTCGGTTGCCCGCATGATGATCTTGTCGTCGATGTCGGTGATGTTGGAGACGAACACCACCTCGAATCCCCGCCACTGGAGATAGCGGCGGATCATGTCGAAGGTGAACGCCGTGCGGGCGTGGCCGACGTGGGGCACGTCGTAAACGGTGGGGCCGCACACGTACATGGAGACCCGACCCTCCACCAGCGGCTCGAACGGCACCACCGCCCCTTGGCGGGTGTCATGGAACGCGACCACCTCACCAGGCTAGTAACGCCCCCGACCAGGCCTGCCATCGGGTTTAGCGCGGTCGCGGGGTCGTGGACCGGGGCATCGGGGTTACAGTCACCCGGTGATGCAGCAAGCAGCCGTTGATCCGGCGGTGATGCGCCGGGCCTGGTTGGTGCTGGTGGTGGTTAGCTTGGCCAGCTTCCAGACGGCCATGTCGCTGTCGATCATCTTCGTGGTCTACGCCGACCTGAAGGAGTCCTTCCCCGGGGCCGGCGAGGCCGAGCTGTCGTGGGTCATAAACTCCTTCACCATCGTCGGGGCGGCCACTCTGGTGATCGGCGGGGTTCTGGGGGAGCGCTGGGGGCGGCGGCGGACCCTGCTGGCCGGCATCTCGGTGTTCACGCTGGCCTCCGCCGGGGCTGCGCTGGCCCCCACCACCGGCGTGCTCATCGTTGCCCGGGCCCTCCAGGGTGTCGGGACGTCGCTGAGCCTGCCCATGGGAGCGGCCATCGTGATCGACGCCTTCCCGGTTTCCCGCCGGGGAACCGGCGTGGGGGCGTGGTCGGCCAACGGTGCGGTGGCCGCGGCCATGGGTCCCTCGGTGGGAGCCCTGCTGGTGCATGTGGGCGATTGGCGGTGGGCTTTCTGGCTGAACGTGCCGTTCGGGGTCATCGCCCTGATTTTCATTGCCAGGGTAATCGAGGAGCACCGCAGTCCTCGGGCCCCGGAGTGGCCCGATCGGTCGGGAGCGCTCATGCTCCTCGTCGGTGTGGGGGCGACGGTGTTCGCCCTGGTGCAGAGCCGGGAGTGGTCCTGGGCCGACCCGGTGGTGCTGGCGGCGCTCATGGGAGGACCGCTGATGCTCGGGCTGCTGGCTCGGCGGTCGCGACGTCACCGTCTACCGGTGATCGATCCGGGTCTGTTCCGCTACCGGAGCTTCCGGCTGGGCAACTACGGGATGCTGGTGTTCTCGATCGCCTTCTTCGGGCACCAGTTGGTGGGGGTGAACTACCTGACCACCGTCTGGGAGCTGTCCATCTTCGAGGCCGGATTGCTGCTGACCCCGGTGTTCGTGTTCACCGGCCTGCTGTCGGCGTTGTCGGGCCGGTGGGCCGACCGCTGGGGACCGGCCCGATTCGTGGTCGTCGGAAGCCTCATGTGGACCGGGGGCATGGTGTGGCAATGGGTCACGTTGGGAGGCAAGGAGGACCTGGTGGGGTGGGTGCTCAGTATTACGCTGGCCGGGGTGGGGTCGGGCTTGGTCTGGGGGTCGCTGTTCGCGGTGATGGTTGCCGACCTGCCCAGCAATCTGCTGGCCTCGGGGTCCAGCGTGGCCCAGACCATGATGCGGGTGGGCAACGCCTTCGGGGTGGCCATCGCGGTGACCATCGTCGGTGCCACCCTGGCGGCAGGCCGGACGGGCAATCTCGGCACCAGCTACATCATGCTGGCCGCCGGGGGCGCGGTGACCGTTGTACTGGGAATACGCTGCGTTCGGACCACCGATCCCGGTGGTGCAATAAAGTCACGGGGATGAGCAGCGCTGTCGGCGTCGCCGCCTGAACAGGGGCGGGTGTTGTTGGTGGCGGTGCAATAAAGTCACGGGGATGAGCAGCGCTGTCGAGGGCCTGGTTGCCTATTCGCATGTGAACATCCCGGTCACCGATGTGGAGGCCGCCGACGCGTTCTATACCCG
Organism: Acidimicrobiales bacterium; assembly: GCA_965115985.1. Classification (GTDB taxonomy): domain Bacteria; phylum Actinomycetota; class Acidimicrobiia; order Acidimicrobiales; family Bin134; genus Poriferisocius. Next base: position 1,308,204 of record OZ220474.1, on the reverse strand, counting down.
GAAGCTGGGTCTGGAGAAGCTCCCCCGTCCCGACTTCGGTGGGTTCGAGGGGTCGTGGCTCCGGTTGGGCCCCTCGCAACTCCACCTGAGCAAGGTGGACGAGATGCCCGATACCGCCGGGGCGATGTCGCATTTCGCCCTCCACATTCCCGCCGACCGGTTCGACGAGACGATGGCCGAGCTGGCCGGACGAGGGGTGGAGTTCGTCGTTCAGCCGTCGCCGCGGGAGGATTTCGGCGTGGTGGTGCGGTCGGCGTTCGCCCGGGATCCCGACGGGAACCTGATCGAGTTCACGGACGTGGCGCTGTTCGATTGACGACGGTCGGCACCTGAACGGGTGGGGGGCGATCCGGGGCCATGACCGACGAGCAACTGGAGAAGCGGGTTCTGGCCATCTGGCGGACTCGGCGGGCCCGGTGGGTCTACCGGATGCTGCGAGTACTGGTGAAAGCGGTGGCCCGGGCTTACTTCCGGGTCGAGATGGTGGGAGCGGAGCGCCTGGCCACCGAGGGGGCGTTCATCATCGCGGCGGTTCACCGATCCAACCTGGACGGCCCGCTGGTGAACTCCCGGTGCCCCCGAATCGTGCGGTCGTTGGCCAAGCGGGAGATGTTTCCGGGCCGGGTCGGCACCTGGGTCAGCGCCATGCTGGGAGCGTTTCCCGTGCATCGGGGGGCGGGGGATCGCCGATCACTCCAGGTTGCGGCCGAGTTGATCGGTCGAGGGGAGCCGTTGCTGGTGTTCCCCGAGGGCTCCCGCCAATCGGGCCGGCGGATTGGCGAGATCTTCGGTGGTACCGCTTTTTTGGCCTCCCGATCGGGGGTTCCCGTCCTGCCGGTGGGCATAGCCGGTACGGAGGAGGCCATGCCCCCGGGGGCCAGGTTCCCCCGACGGGTGCCGATTTCGATTGTGGTCGCCGAACCTCTGCCGCCTCCCGAGTTGGAGAGCGGGCGGTTGTCGTCGTCCTTGCGCAACGAGTTCACCGCTCGCCTGCGGGAGGCCATGCAGGCGGCCATGGACGAAGCCGTAGAACTGACCTCGGCCCGCGGCGACGGTCGTGGTTAGCCGAAGCTATGCCGTGCGTCGGATTAGCCCTCGGGGGACTCGTTTCGATTCTCACCGGACGAATAAACCTGGAGCCGGTCGAGCGGAATGTCGCACTCGGTGAACAATTCGGTCAACTCTTCTGTCCACTCGGCCATAAGGGATTCCGGGTCTATATCGTCCATGTCATCCATATCGGTTGGGCCCAGTAGGTCTTCGTACATGGATTCCATTTGAGAAAGAGCATCCGTATCGGCTTCCACTAAGCAGAGACTGTCTTCATATTTTAGTGAGAACTCGCTGGCAAATGAGATGGCAATTTGCGGTATAAAAATGTTATCTTCTAGTGCTTTTTGAATGCTATTGTCACACAACTCGTATATTTGTTGGCCTATATGATCGGATGCCCGACCGTCATCGTCATTGAATAGGCTGGACCTTATAAGCATCTCGTGATTTGTAGTATCAGCTTCTATTGCCCCGGCACAATCACTGGTCAATTGATTGAAATTAGAGGGCAGTGCAACTGTGAATGTCTCTGGATCCAGCTCAATGCTGTCCAAAAAGTCCACACTGTAGTTCTGCAACAACCAGTCTGCATTCGCTACAGTATTGAATGTACCCATTATTGCCTTCAGAGTACAATGCCGTGAGTTGTCAACAAATAGTGACATTTCTTCTTCGGTTAGCAGGTCGTCTGGTAGTCCAAACTCTAATTGTGTTGTATCCACAATTTCTGCCATCTCCTCCAACCGGTTTTCCTCGATTGTTTCTAAGAAGACGTTGGCGTAGCATTCTCCTGATTCGCGACCAATATCATCGCTGGCTAGCCAAACCATTAGCTTGGTGATGTAGCCGGCAGTGTCATCGCTGTCGGCTCTCCGAGGCTGCGGGGTGCCTGATCCGAAACCGTTGCCGTCCTCGGGCATTGGCACCGGCTGGGCCCCATCGGAGGGGATACCACCCGCGTCGGATGGAGTCTCCGTGTCGTCGCCAGTGGAACTGCCGTCATCGGTCGGAGTTTGGACCGTTGGGGTGGATTGTTGGTCGTCGCCGGTCTGGACCGTTGGGGTGGGTGACGATTGTTGCACCGTCCGGGTGGTGGCATCGTCGTCATTGCCACAGCCTGCGGCGATCAGCGCGGCGACCGCGAAAGCGGCACACCAGCGCAACCAATCAGTTCTGGTGGAAATTAGTCTCATTTTTGTTCTCCTTACAATCTGCCGGGTTAGGCTTCAGTGGGATTCGTTTCGGTTCTCATCGGGTAGGAGGCGGTCGAGTGGTATGTCGCACTCGGTGAACCATTCGGTCCACTGATTCATAAATTGTTCCGGGTCCATGTCGTCCATATCGGTAGGGTCTTCCGAGTCTTCGGACGTGAAGTCCATTTGAGAAAACGCATCCCCTTGGGCTTCTGCTACACAGAGGGCTTTTTCGTAGTCCACTGAAAACATGCGGGCAATTTCGATTGCATTTAGCGGTGTTAGAACGTTATTTTCTGCCGCTTTCCAAATGCTCTCATCGCACACATCTTGTACTTCTTGGATCATATAGTCAGATGCTTCGCCACTAATGTCCTCGAAGAAGGTGACTCGTATGAGCATCTCATGAGTGGTGGCATTAGCATCCATTAACTCGGCACATTCGCTGGCCAACTGGTCGAAGTCGGGGGGTACAGTGGCCGTGAAGGTCTCAGGGTCCAGACCTATACTCTCCAATAAGTCCATGCTGTAGCTCTTCAACAACCAGCTTCCATCCACCAGGGTGTTTAATGTATCTATTGCTGCCTTGCCAATGCATTGCCGTGAGTTATCAACAAATAGTGACATTTCTTCTTCGGTCAGCAGATCGTTTGGTAGTCCGTAACCCAACTGCATGGTGTCAGCGGTTTCAGCCACCTCCTCCAGACGATTCTCCTCCATAGTGCTCAAGAAGGCATTGGCGTAGCATTCGCCTGTTTCGGGGCTTATGTCCACGTTGCCCAACCAAACCATCAACTTGGTGATGTAGTCGGCAGTGTTGTCGCTGTCGGCTCTTCGAGGTTGCGGGATGCCCGGCCCGAAATCGTCGTTGTCCTCGGGCATTGGCACCGGCTGGGCCCCATCGGAGGGGATATTGTCCGCGTCGGATGGTGTCTCCGTGTCGTCACCGGTGGGACTGTCATCATCGGTCGGAGTTTCGACCGTTGGGGTGGGTTGCTGGTCGTCGCCGGTTTCGACCGTTGGGGTGGGTTGCTGGTCGTCGCCGGTTTCGACCGTTGGGGTGGGTTGCTGGTCGTCGCCGGTTTCGACCGTTGGGGTGGGTGACGATTGTTGCACCGTCCGGGGAGCAGCGGCATCGTCGTCATTGCCGCAGCCTGCGGCGATCAGCGCGGCGACCGCAAGAGCGGCACACCAGCGCAACCAATCGGTTCTGATGGAAATTACTCTCACTTTTTGTGCTCCTTACTACTTCGGTAGCATTTGATGAGGTGGCGGAAGGTGAGAAGCAGATCGCTGCTCACCAGCACCTTGTCCAAGACCGTACCGGTGGTAGATCGAAATGTCAGCGCGCCCCCCCAGGAGGTCCCGGCGTTTGGCCGGGCCTCGCTTTTCGACCCCGGTGCGGGACGCTGTTCGTCTCGACGAGCAGGCCGCTCGTTTGGCCGGGTCTCGCTTTTCGACCCTGGTGCGGGTGGTGGTCGGGGTGCTTGTCGCGACGGCAGCGGCAGCAGGATGCACCGGGGGGACACGGGTGGACATGGTGACCAGTCCTCAGGCAGTCGAGACGGGCGACGATGTCCCAGCGACCTCGACGGCCCTGCCGGTAGGGGTACCCACGCGGTCACCCTCACCGGTTCCGGTCGTGACCCGGACCCCGGAAGTTCCGTCGGCGGCCACCCCCGATCCCGGGGTCGAGGCGTTTTTGACGTCCCTGCCCCGGGACTTGGACTCCATCCTGGCTCGGGAGTTCGAGAACCTGGCGAAGCTCTCCGCTCGATGGAACCCCAACGGGCAGATCTCGCTGGCCGTGGTGCTGCCCGACGAGTCGCTCCACGGGATCAACCACGATGTCCCACGAATCTCGGCCAGCGCGGTCAAACCGCTGTGGACGGCCGCCGCTCTCCATGGGGCCGGGGTGCAGGCAGTGAGGCCGCTGGCCTTCGATGTGCTGATCATGTCCGACAACTCGGCCGGCGGGAGGATGATCGACCTTGCCGGGGGAGTGGATGCCGTTAACGCCTGGACCTGGGATGCGGCCGAGTTGGCCCACACTCGATTGGAGGCTTGGCGCTTCGATGATCTCGATCGGGTGGCCGAGGACTTCCGCCCCGAGGCCCCGCTGGGCAATCGCACCACGGTGGCCGACCTGGCTCGCTTCTACGCCCTTTTGCACCAGGGCCGACTGCTGGACCCGGACGAGTCGTCCGTCCTCTCGGAGTGGCTGCGGGATACCTCCCACGATCTGACTTCTCCAAGGGACCTCGACGGTGTCCTGCTTGATCGCCTCCCCCCGGAAGTGGCTGCCTCGGCACTGCACAAGGCGGGGTGGCTCAAACCGGGCTGCTGCCGGGCGGACTACCGGCAGATGATCGATGCCGGGTTGGTGGTGCTGCCCGGCGGTGGCTGGTTCGCCCTGGCCGTCGTGGCCGCCCGGGGGGAATACTACGACTTGTCGAACCAGTGGGTGTCGCTGGCCGCCTGCCGGATCTACGCCGTGCTGGCCGGCGATGACGAACTCGTTTGCGAGCGGGACGAGGACGGTGTCCACGATCCCGAGATCTGGAGCCGGTGAAACTCTGGTTCTGGCTGATGAGGGGATTAGATCCCGGCTGACGAAGTGATTCGGTCCTGGTTGACCAGGAGTAGATCCCGGCAGACAAGGCGATTCGACCCTGGCGCACGAAGTGGTTCGGCCGCTCCGAGCCGGCACGAGGAACCGGGTCGTGAGAGCATGGCGGCCATGCAGGACTTCGACGACAAGGTGGCGGTGATAACCGGAGCGGGTAGCGGGATCGGGGCCGCTCTGGCCGCCGGGTTCAACGCCGAGGGAGCCAAGGTGGTGGTGGCCGACATAGATCTCGCGGGGGCCTTGGCCGTTGCCGGAGCCCTGGGCGAGGATGCGGTGGCGGTGGAGGTGGACGTTGCCGATCGGGCATCGGTGGAGGCGCTGGCCGATGCCGCTTGGGACGCCTTCGGGCAGGTGGACCTGCTGTTCAACAACGCCGGGGTTTTCCAGGCCGGCCTGATGTGGGAACGCACCCCGGCCGATTGGGACTGGGTGTTCGGGGTCAACGTGTACGGCATCATCAATGGGGTGGCTGCCTTCGTTCCCCGGATGATCGCCCAAAAAACCGAGGGCCACATCGTCAACACCGCGTCGGTGGCCGCCTTCGTGGCCGGTGGGTTCTCCAGCCCCTACGTGGTGTCCAAATGCACGGCTTTCTCGCTCACCGAGTGCCTGGCGCTGGACCTGGCCGCGGTGGGGGCCGGCATCGGTGCCTCGGTGCTCACCCCCAGTTCCATCGACACCGCCATCGCCCACACCGCCCGAGTGCGGGGCGAGCGTTATGGCACCGACGACCGTGAGGACAACGCCTTCGTGGTGGAGTCGCTGTCCCGGATGACCTCGGCCGGAATACCGCCGACCGAGGTGGTCGCCCCGGTCATGTCCGGGATAAGGGCGGGCGATTTTCTCATTCCCACCAAGCCCAGTTACGCCAACCAGCTCGAGGTTCGCTACCACGCCTTGCAGGAGCGCAGGATTCCTCCCCCCGCCGAGGTTGACTGATCCGTTTCTGGCCGGCCAAGGTAATGCGTTTAGTCTGCATGGAGTCAAGGCAATTGGTAGAGGCAATAGGTTGCGGGTCCTGATCGTGGTTCTCGCTCTGGCGATGGCCGGGGCCGGATGCAGCGGCAACGACTCGTCGTTATCGACTTCGGTTCCGTCGCCGAGCGGTTCCCCGTCCTCGTTGGGTTCGGTTCCGTCGCCGAGCGGTTCCCCGTCCTCGTTGGGTTCGGTTCCGTCGCCGAGCGGTTCCCCGTCCTCGTTGGGTTCGGTTCCGTCGCCGAGCGGTTCCCCGTCCTCGTTGGGTTCGGAGCCTGCCTCGGCGACCCCCGGTGTCGAGAGCCGGCCGGAGCCCACCCCGACGGTGGTGAAGCAGTGGGGGGTGGATTGGGAGGATCTGCAAGGTCTCTCGTTCGAGATGGGGGATGAGACCATCCGGCTGGAGGAGGGCAGGGCAACGGTTACCCATGGGGGGGCCTCGGCCGACCACTACACCCTCCAGAACCGCGTGGCCCAGGGCGATCTGAACGGTGACGGCTTCGACGATGTGGTTGCCCACATCGTGATGGCGTCGGCCGGGTCGGGAACCTTCCATCTGTTGGTGCCGGTGATCGACGACGGCATTGGTGGGGAGGCTCGGCCGCCGGTTCCGGTGGGTGACCGCATCGTCATGGACGGCTTCGCCGTGCGAGACGGCAAGGTGGAGGTTGCCCTGTTCGACCGTGAACCCGACGAGCCCTTCACCGTCATTTCCCAGTACCGGACCCTGGAGATCGACTTATCCGGCCCGGAACCGGCCGTGTCGGTAACGGACTCCCAGCCGCTCGAGAACCTCCCGTTCCCCGAACCCGAGCTGCCCGAGATCGAGATTCGGTTCGACCCGGCCGAAGTCGGAGCCATCGTGGCCGGTTCGATCGAGTTCCGCCGCCGCCAGACCTATTCGGCCCACATCTCCGCCGGGCAGTTGTTCACCGCGACCCTCGACGCCCCCGTCGGGGTGTGGCTCGATGTACGGCTCGGCGACCGGGTGGTGGCCTCGGCCTCGGACCGGTCCCAGCAGGTGCAGGCCGAGCTGCCGGTCACCGGCCCGTGGCGAGTAAGCGTGGTCTCCGCCCACGCCGGGACCACCGACTACAAACTGGCCATCGAGGCCTTGCCCGTGAGGACGGGTTCCGGCGAGGACCCGACACCGTTGGTGCCGGGAGGAGATCCCGCTTCGTCGGATACGGACCCGACACCGCCGGCATCTGCGGAGGAGGATCCCGTTTCGCCGGGAACGGACCCGACACCGCCGGCATCTGCGGGGGAGGGCCCCGTCTCACCGGATACGGATCCGGGACCGTCGGCGGGCGAAGCTGCCCCGGTCATGTACTTCACCTTCGACGATGGTCCTCATCCGGTCTACACGCCCCAGGTGCTGGATGTGCTGGCTCGCTACGACGTTACGGCCACGTTCTTCGTCCTGGGTTCGCTGGCCGAGACGTATCCCGCCATCATCCAGCGCATCCTCGACGAGGGTCATGCCATCGGCAATCACACCTGGAACCACGAGTCCCTGGCCGGACTGCCCCGCGAGAAATTCGACGACACGGTCGGTAGAACCCAGGCTCTGCTCGGCAACCGGGGCAGCCCCTGCTTGAGGCCTCCCTATGGTTCGATGGATGCACTCACCCGGGACTGGGCCGGTGAGCACGGCTTGAACGTTGCCCTGTGGAACGTCGATCCCAAGGACTGGCAGCGCCCCCCGGCCCTGTCCATCGCCCAGCACATCGTGGATCACGCCCGGGACGGAGCGATCATCCTGCTCCACGACGGCGGCGACGACCGCTCACAGACGGTTCTCGGTCTCGACGCGGCCCTGAGCGACCTGTCCCGACGGGGCTTCGACTTCGAGCCTCTCTGTGGTTGAGCCGACCCGTCGGATCGGGGCGAACCGGCGACGCATCCGGGGCGGTCGTGGTCGCATACGGGGTGGTGGTTGAGCCGACCCGTCGATCGGGGCGAACCGGCGGCCGCTCATTAGTGTGAGGTTCATGGGCAAACGAGCGGCGGCGATCGTGGGGCTCACCGAGTGGGCGCCCAAACGAGTATGGGACGAGCCCATGTTCACCATGGAGGCGTGTGCCCGGCTGGCGGCCGAGGTGCTGGCCGATGCCGAGGTGGACAAGGGCGAGGTGGACGGGCTGGTGATCAACGGCCTGAGGGAGTCGCCCCTGTTCGCTCCGTCGGCGCTGGCCGAGTACCTCGGGGTGCGCAGCAACTTCAACGAGGTGGTGGATCTGGGCGGGGCCACCCCGGCGGGCATGGTGTGGCGGGCCGCGGCCGCCATCGAGGTGGGAGTGTGCGAGACGGTGCTGGTGTTCACCCCGTCGGTACCGGCTCCGCCCGAGCCCGGTGCCAACGGCGGCCCCGCCAAGATGCGGATGGGGGCCTACATGGGCGGCGACGTCTGGGGCTCGCCCCAGGGCCAGTTCGAGATCCCCGCCGGGCTGGTGGCCGCCACCCCGAGTTTCGCCATGGCCGCCAGCCGCTACATGGCCGCCCACGGGGTGAGCGAGGAGACCCTGGCCAAGGTGGCGGTGGATTCCCGCTACAACGCCCAGGCCAACCCCATGGCGGTGTTCCACGGCAAGCCCATCACCGTCGATGACGTGATGAGTTCCCGCTACGTGGCCGATCCGCTGAAGCTGCTGGAGATCGTCATGCCGTGCTACGGGGGTTCGGCGGTGTTGGTGACCACCGCCCGGCGGGCCGCCCGGTGTCCGCATCGTCCCGTTTACGTGAGCGGGTACGGCGAGCACCTCACCCACAAGAGCATCACTTATGCCCCCGACGTCATCGATACCCCCATCCGGCTGGCCGCCGATCGGGCTTTCGCCATGGCCGGGGTGAGGCGTGACGCGGTGGACATGGCTTCGATGTACGACTGCTACACCATCACCGTGTTGTTGACCATCGAGGACGCCGGGTTCTGTCCCAAGGGCCAGGGCGGGCGGTTCATCGACGAGCACAGCCTGCGCTACGACGGCGACTGGCCCCTCAACACCCACGGGGGCCAGTTGGGCATGGGCCAGGCCGGCTTGGGCGGCGGCATGTGTCATATCACCGAGGCCGTGCGCCAGGTGCAGGGCCGTGCCGGCCTGCGGCAGGTGCCCGACTGCAACATCGCCTACGCCAACGGCACCGGGGGAATGCTGGCCGAACAGGTGGCCCTCGTCCTGGAGGGGGCCTGATGGTTTGCTTCTCCGTAGTGCTGGAGGGGGCCTGATGGTTCGCTTCTCCGCCGAGGGCCGTCCCCTGCCCACCCCCACTCCGATCACCGCGCCCTATTTCGATGGCCTGCGCCGGCGAGAGTTGGTGCTGCCCCGCTGTCCCCGTCACGGATGGTTCTTCTATCCCCGGAGCCGGTGTCCCCACTGCCTGGGCGACGACTGGGAGTGGGAGGAACTGAGCGGTCGGGGCACGGTGTACTCCTACACCGTGGATCGGGTCGGACACGATCCCGCCCTGGCCGATCGCATCCCGTTCGCCATCGCCCTGGTGGAGTTGGACGAGGGCCCCCGGCTGGTGGGCAACATCGTCGGCTGCGACGTCGAGGACGTGGTTGTGGGGATGGCGGTGCAAGCCGCCTACGAGGACGTGGACGACACCACCCTGCTGGCCTTCAGCCCCGCCGGTCGTTGAAGGCCCTCCAGGTGGGCTCCTCGTAGGGGAGAGTGCCGAGGCCGTCGTGGTGCTCGGGCCAGTTGGCCGGCGGTAGTCCCAGCGGGTTCACCCCCACCTCCGCGCCGTAGAACAGCTTGTGTATGCGGCGCACGAAGTACCAGCGGCCGTCCCGGCGCTCATAGGTATCGTCGTAGCGGATGGCCTGGTGGATCCACCGGTCGCCGTCGGCGATCTCGCCCTTGCAGTACACATGACCGGTGGCATGGTGGTCGTCGATCAGGTCGATCTGATGGGTGCCTATGTTGAGGAACGACGGCCCGATGGCCCCCAGTGATGCCTCGAAGTCGGCCCGCAACGCGTCACGCCCGTAGGAATCCCGGCCCACTCGCACGTCGTCGATGAACAGCTCGACCAGAGCATCCAGATCTCGCCGATCCACCGCCACCGCGTACCGGGCGGCAAGCCCGCGAATCTCCTCGTAGGCCAACAACCGGTCAATGTCGTCCACCCACTGATCCTGCCACGTGTACCCCCGGTGGCCCACCTGACACGAGCCGGGCTCGGTCCGCGAGGCATTCCCGCACCTGGCTGGGCCCTGCCCGCGGCGAAGGATGTGGTGGTTAGGATTGGGGGATGGCTCTGGTCATGCCGCCGCTTGCTGCCCCTGGGACGCATGAGGCCAGGCGCGTTGCCGAAAAATTGGCCGATCTGGGGGCTGCCCAGGTGTTGGTGTTCGGGTTGGTCGTCGGCGGCGAGGCGGTGGTTGACAGCGATATCGACCTTGTTGCGATCTTCGACGATCTTGGCGATTACAGCAGTCGAGGCGCGCTCCGGGCCGCCCTCACCGCCGGCGCTCGGGAGGTCACCGACGCGGCTGTCGACCTCTGGGTGACCGACCGTCCCGAATGGGCGCATAGATCAACCGCCGTCGCCTCGTCCTTTGAAGCGGCTGTAGCGGCCAGTGCCGTCGTGCTCTTCGATCGGCCCCCGAGGAGCGCAATCGATTGGGGCAAGGAGATTGGTATGCCATCGGAAAACCGGGGCGAAGCCCTCCAGAGGCTACGGGATACCCATAATTCCTTGAGCCGGGTACTGAACGGCCTTTACGAGAGTATCCAGGAACGTTTGGAGGTCGCTGGTGACGATACCCATCGCTGGGCCATTGCCCGGTACGAGAGGATGGCCTTCATTTGTACCGACTCCCAGGAGACCATCGAGGTTGCCTACAAGGCCGTTGCCTGCCTGCTGGGCATGAGGCCCAAACGCGTCCACGTCCTCAGCACGCTCGCCAAGGATTTTCCCGAGGAATACCTGGACGTGGTTCAACCGGCGCTCGACCCCCGCAACCGGGTGACACCGAGCGCAATGACCCTGTGGCACACGGCCGGCCCCTACAGCGGAGAACGACCGGCACTGGACCTCGCACAGATCGAGGAATTCGCCGTAGAACTAGTGGGCATCGCCGCTTCCACCGCCGCTGCCCTGGTTGGCCACTTCGAGAATGTTCCCGACGCAGACATCCTCGTCGGGGATATTCGCCACACGGTTAGCCAGATAAACACTGGGCTCGTTACCGGCGATATCGGCCAGCAATAAATGTCCTGACCTGGTGCTAATTAGGCTGGGATGTATCAGGTCAGCTCATCTATGAGATCGGAGAAGACACGGCGAAGTTCGCCAAGAGTCTCGATGCTCCAATCTCGGTACCGGGCCCAGCTTGCCCGATCCTCAGAGTCAACCGAGTCCCGGTGGCTCGATTGATTGCTTCGGTGGAACCCGGTGATCAGCAACGAGAAAGGCTGATCAGCCTGGGGTTGTTGCAGCCGGGGCAAGGTAGCTCGGTCTCGATCCTCGAAGAACCCCCTTTGGCTCTGCCGGTCGATCTCTCCGAGGCGCTGGAGCAGGACCGGGCTGATCGCTTGTGAGGTACTGGGATTCCTCGGCTCTCGCTATCGTACCTCTGACCATTTCCGCCCTATGATCAGCCAGTACCCTATCGAGTAGATCCTATTGCAGTTTTGTGCTATTTGCCCACTCACCGACAACGATCATCAAGGTACACGACGATTACCTGTCGCCAGATTCAAAGAGCACTGTTGATAAACTTTCGGGCTATGATCCTCGAATTGATCGACTGCTGGATGAGGTGTTAGACCGGTATGGCCTGATCACCTGCGGATGGTCTGGTAGGTGGGGTGCGGCCCTGAAAAAGCGCTACTACGGGCTTTCGACCGGGCGGGTTTCGGTCCAGTCGATGTGGAGTTCTCGGGATGCGAAGCGCCAGCCCTCGTCGAGGCGGACGAACTGGTCCTGGTAGCGGATGAACATGACGAAGTCGGTGGCCGGGGATCCGTCGTCGGGCATGGTCAGGTGGTGGGCGATGCAGTAGGTCTCGCCGGTGGCGGTGTCACCGGCGATCTCGGTTTGTTGCTGGCCCACGAAGTGGAAGGTGGAGTGGTAGGGCAGCTTGGAGATGGCCCGGGCGATCTCGTCCCGGCCGGTTCGTTCGCTGAGGAGCTTCTTCCCGGCGGGCAGGTCGATGCGGCGCAGCACCCCGTCGGGGGCGAAGCAGGCCGCCACCCCCTCGGGGTTCCCCCGATCCACGCAGCGGGCGTATTGCGCGACCAAGTCGGCCAGGGCCGCGCGATCAGACATTCTTCTCCTGTCCGGCGAGGGCTCGGCGATCAGACATTTTCTTCCTGTCCTGCGAGGGCTTGGTGGTCGGAATTGCCCTCCTGCTCCAACGGGTCTTGACGGTCGGACATGGTCTCACCTTGTCATGTCGTGACTCTGGGTGAAACTTGCCGGTGTCATTTTCTTCCCGTTACCGGATCGCAAGCCCGGGGATTGACGGGTTCTTCCCCTTACCGGGCCGCGAGCTTGAGGAGTAGGCTGGGGCCATGGCTGTTATCGAATCTGTTGACATCGAAGCTGTTGATCTGGATGTACGCCGGGTGGCGGGGGCGCTGGGTGCCGAGGTGCGGGGGCTGTCGCTGGCCGACCTGTCCGATGCCGAGTTCGTCCTCGTCCAGGAATTGCTGGACGAGCATCTGGTGCTGTTCTTCCCCGACCAGCACCTCGGCCCCGACGAGCATCGGGGCTTCGCGGTTCGTTTCGGCGAGCCGGAGATCCACCCCTACATCCCCAAGCTGGACGAGGATCATCCCGAGATAGTGGTGCTTCGAGGCGAGTCGGGCTACGTGGCCGATGTGTGGCACACCGACTGCACTTTCGAGCAGTCCCCGCCCATCTGCTCGGTGCTCAACGCCATGGTCATGCCGCCGGCGGGTGGCGACACCATGTGGTCGAACATGTACATGGCCTACGACACCCTGGCCGACCCCATGAAGGAGATGATCAACGGGCTCACCGCGATCCACTCCGCGGCCAACTACGGGCAGCCCGACCACAAGGCCGAGCACCCCATCGTGCGCCGCCACCCCCGCACCGGCCGGCCGTCGCTGTACGTGAACAAGCAGTTCACCCGGCGCATCCCCCAGCTCAGCCGGGACGAGTCGGAGGCTCTTTTGGATCTGTTGACCGCGCACGCCTCCAAGACCGACTTCACCTGCCGCTACAACTGGACCGAGGGGGCCGTGGGTATCTGGGACAACCGCTGCACCCAGCACTTCGCGGTGAACGACTTCGACGGGGCCCGGGCCATCAGCCGGGTCACCATCCTGGGGGATCACCCCGAACCGGCCTTCGACACCGCTCGCTGGGACTCCTACCAGTACAAGCGGGTATCGGCCGCGGCCTACGGCCTCGACCGCGCCTGACCACTAGAGCACCTCAAGTGCGAGGTGTTGCGAAATCGAATCGAAATCTCGATCGGAGTGAAGAAGCTGGTGGCCGTTCTCCATGCAGAATGTCGCGACCAGCATGTCAACGGTCTTACGGATAGTTATGCCCTGGGCTCTCAGGGCCCGGTAGTTGTATGCGCTTGCTAGAGCAATCTTGCGGCCGACCATGGGCTGGTAGACAAGACTTTCCAGAGCCTCCCGTGCCTGGTGCATATCGGAAGTTCTGCGGAATCCTTGCAACACCTCCGCGATGATCAGGTCGCCAGTCATGATCGGGCTGACTCCTAAGAGAGCATTGAGCAGATCGGCCTCACGGGTACCGACCCCGTTGAAGTGGTCGATCCACACCGAAGAGTCAACGACGATCACTGGTCGACGCGCATCTCCTCAAGCGATCCTTCCCACTGCAACTTGCCCCGCAGGCTTCGGATGGGAGCCTGCATTCTGGTCATGACCAGCAGCTTCAGAGCTTCTTCCACCGTCTCCTGCTTGGTTTGCAGGCCACTGGATTGCTGGGCTGCTTTTAGCAACTGTTCGTCGATCTCAACGTTGGTATGCACTGCTGCTCCCCGAGGTGCGTATACGTAGATGTTTGAAATATACACTTCAGGTGTGGCCAAGACACCGGCAGTTTGTGCTGTTCGGGCAGAGTTGTCCTGGTTTGGTGGGCATCTGATTATGGGGGATCGGTCCCTGGGGCGGTGGGGTGTCGGTGCGGTGGGGTGGGCTCGGTGAGCGAGAGGGTCAGCCGGTCGTCGGTGCTCGGCACCGGGTTTGCGGTGGGGTGGGCTCGGTGAGCGAGAGGGTCAACCATGTGGGGCTGGCGGTGGCCGATTTGGATGCCGAGGTTGGATTCTGGACCGGGGCGATGGGTTTCGAGCGGGTCAGCACCCTGGATGCGGCCGACGAACCCACCGGCAGGCTGCTGGGGTTGGATCGGCCCGGGTTGCGGGCGGTGTACCTGCGGCGGGGCGATTTCGTGCTCGAGCTGTTGAACTTCCGGGGGGTTGGTTTGGTCGAGCGCCCCCACCGGGTGATCAACGAGGCCGGCCTCACCCACCTCTCGCTGAACGTGGCCGACATGGATGCCGCCCTCGATCTGGTGAGAACCCACGGCGGAGAGGTGCTGGACGACACCCGCCTGGAGGACGTGGCGGTGATGATCCGTACCCCCTCGGGCCAGCTCGTGGAACTTCTGGTGGGGTTTCAAACGCGTACGCCCTAGCTGGGAGAACGACCCGATGCTCGGGGTTTCAAACGCGTACGCCCTAGCTGGGAGAACGACCCGATGCTCGGGGTTTCAAACCCCTACCGCCTAACTGGGAGAATGACCCGGTGATAGGAAACCCCAGAACCTACTGGGAGGCAATAGTGGCCCGGGCCGCGGCCACCCCCGACGATCCCCTGACCATCGAACCCGACGAGACGGTGATGACCTTCGCCGGGTTCCGGGCCGCCGCCGAGCGGGCCGCGGCCGGGCTGGCCGCCATGGGAGTGGCCGCCGATACCCGGGTGTCGTGGCAGTTGCCCAACGGTCGGGCCGCGCTGGTCCTGTCGGCGGCCCTGGCCCGACTGGGCGCGGTCCAGAACCCGATCATTCCCATCTACCGGGAGCGGGAGGTGGGTTTCGTCGCCCGCCAGACCGGGGCCGGGCTGCTGGTGGTGCCGTCGGTCTGGCGAGGCTTCGACTACCGGGCCATGGCCGAGACCGTGGCCGCCACCACCGAGAACTGCGAGGTGCTGGTGTGCGACGGCGACGGCGATCTGCCCGAGGGCGACCCCGCCGAGCTGGCTCCGTTCGAGGCTCCCATCGGGGCCGACGGAAGGCTCCCGGTGCGATGGATCTACTACACATCGGGCACCACCGCCGATCCCAAGGGGGCCATGCACGGCGACGACTCGGTGATCGCCGCCGCCCGCCACGTGTGGGAGAGCCTGGAGCTGAGCGCCGACGACGTGTGGCCTCTGGCCTTCCCGTTCACCCACATAGGCGGCATCAGCCTGCTCATCGCCACCCTGGTGTGCGGTCCCCCCCTGCTGATGGTGGAGAGCTTCGATCCCGAGGCCGACATCCGCTTCTTCCGCGAGCACGGGCTCACCCTGGCCGGATCGGGGACGCCGTTCTTCATCGCCTACCTCGCCGAGCAGCGCAAGACCCCCGACTCGCCCCTCTTCCCCCGGCTACGGGCGGCCATCGGCGGGGGTGCCCCCAAGCCGGCCGGGTTGCACATGGAGGTCAAGAACGAGATGGGCGGCGTGGGGATCATCTCCAGCTACGGGCTCACCGAGTGCCCCATCGTCACCTATGCCCGTCTCGACGATCCCGACGACAAGCTGGCCGCCACCGAGGGGCGGATCATGGAGGACACCGCCTGGAAACTGATCGGTGGTGAGCTGTTGCTGAAGGGCCCGACGCTGTGCCGGGGTTATCTGGACGAGGCACTGAACGAGACCGCCTTCGACGACGAGGGGTTCTTCTTCACCGGTGATCTGGCCGAGGTGGACGGTGAGGGGTTCGTGACCATCGTCGGGCGCAAGAAGGACGTGATCATCCGCAAGGGGGAGAACATCTCGGCCAAGGAGGTGGAGGACGTGTTGTTCTCCCACCCCGGGGTGACCGATGTGGCCGTCGTCGGGCTGCCCGATCCGGTATCGGGGGAGCGGTGCTGCGCGGTGGTTGTTCCCCGGCCCGGGCAGTCGTTCGGGTTCGCGACGATGGTCGAGCACTGCAAGAAGGCCGGGCTGATGAACCAGAAGATCCCCGAGCAGTTGGAGATCGTGGACGAGCTGCCCCGCAACCCGGCGGGCAAGGTGCTCAAGCAGCAGCTCCGGGAGGTCTACGGTGACGGTGACGGGGGCGATCCGCAGCATCCGCCGACGGCAGGCATTCGTACGACAACTCCGGGAAGCCTACGGTGACGAGGTGACCTCGATGCCGCCTGACCGGCCCAACATCCTTTTGATCGTGTCCGACGAGGAGCGGCGCAACCCGTGGTTGGACGGCAAGGTGGACATGCCCGCCCACGACCGGTTGCGCCGTGACGGTCTGGACTTCGCCCGCTACTACACCCACTCCTCGCCGTGTTCGCCGTCCCGGGCCAGCCTGTACACCGGCAGCTACCTGGCCGAGCACGGGGTGGTGGACAACGTGAGCTTCCCGGCCCACACCGCACTCGACCCCGCCATCCCCACCGTGGGGCGGTTGCTTCGAGAAGTCGGTTACGAATCGGCCTACTTGGGGAAATTTCATCTCACCCACGAGCCGAGGCCCGACATGGGCGCCTTCGGCTACAGCGGCTGGCTGGGCGACGACCGCCACTACGTCGGCGGCCCGTGGACCGGACGGCACTTCGATCCGGTCATTGCCCGCCAGGCGGTGGACTGGTTGCGGACCCACGGTGGCGATCCCGCCGCCGGCCCGTGGTTCTTGACCGTGGCGCTGGTGAATCCCCACGACGTGATGTGGTTCCCGCTGGACCAGCCGTCCTACCAGCGGGCCAACCCCGATTCCGTGGGTGTCTTCCGGTTCCTGCACGAGCACATGCTGGGCGGAAAGGTGGAACTCGATCCCCTGGAGGAGGTCTACCCCCGCCGGTTCACCCGGCTGCCCGACAACTTCGACGACGATCTCCACACCAAGCCCGAGGTTCAGCGGGCCTGGCGGCACGTTCGCAACCGGGAGCACATGGTGGGCAACATGGCCTTCGACGACGTCGACTCCTGGTTGCGCCAGCTCGACTACTACGCCTGGCTCCACGAACTGCTGGATCACAGCATCGCCTCGGTGCTGGCCGCGCTCGACGAGATCGGGGCCTACGACGACACCGTGGTCGTCTACACCTCCGACCACGGCGACGCCTGCGGGTCGCACGGGCTGCGGGCCAAGCTGCCCTGCGTGTACGAGGAGGTCATGGGGGTGCCGCTCATCGTCAAGGCCCCCGGCCTCACCCCCGCGGGGGCGACCACCGACGCGCTGGCCACCCACGTGGACCTGGCCGCCACCATCGCGGCGCTGGGCGGGGTGGACATCGACGACGTTCCCACCTTGTCGGGCCAGGACCTCACCCCGGCGCTGGCCGACCCGTCGGCATCGGTGCGCGACTACGTGCTGTTCAGCCAGGACAGCGCCCAGTCCGAGCTCCTGCGCCACAGTCGCTACGCCGTTCGGGGCTTCTTCGACGGCGAGACCAAGTACGCCCGGTACTACGGCGTGGGTGGGGGCATCGACCGAACCGGCAACCCCGCTCCCGAGTCCAAGCTGTTCGACGCCGACGCCGACTTCGACGACCACGACCACGAGTGGTACTCCCTGGCCGACGATCCCCACGAGCTGGTGAACCTGGCCAATGATCGCTCCCGCCGATCCGAACTTCGGGAGTTGTTCGGCCGCCTGCTGGAGTACGAGGCCGCCGAGCTGGGCCGCTAGCCGGCGTTGCCGTCATGGGGCGCACCGTGTCGCGGTTTGGCGCTGCCGTCATGGGGCGCACCGTGTCACTGCTTATCCGTGTAGGGTGGGCTGCTTGACGGTTGCGGCCCCCTGCCTTGTTCCCAAGCCGATTCTTCGGGGCTGGTCCCATGTGGTGGCGGCGTTGTTCGCCCTCGTGCTCGCCCCCATTGTCATTGCTCTGGGGCCGGGTGGGGCCGACCGGGCGGTGGTGGCGGTCTACTCCGTCGCGGTGGTGGGGGTTTTCGGGGTGAGCGCGCTCTATCACCGGTTCGATTGGACCCCACCGGTTCAGGCGGTGATCCGCCGCCTGGACCACTCGATGATCTTCGTGTTCATCGCCGCCACCTACACCCCGGTGGGCTTCTTCGCTCTGGAACCCGATGCCGCTCGGCTGGTTCTGAGCGTGGTGTGGTCGGGGGCGCTGCTCGGAGTGGTCGGACGAGTGATATGGCTCGGTGCCCCCCGGTGGGTGCTGGTTGCCCCCTACCCGGTGGTCGGTTGGGCCGCGCTGATGGTCATCGGCGACGTCTGGAGGGGCATGGGTACTGCCGGCTCGGTACTCCTGTTCGTGGGGGGCGGCCTGTACACCTTGGGTGCGCTCATCTATGCCTTCCGGCGTCCCGATCCGTGGCCGCGCTGGTTCGGCTACCACGAGGTTTTCCACCTGCTGGTCGTGGCCGCGGTGGCCGTCCACTACGTGGCCATTGCCTTTTTCGCCCTGCCCCGGGCCTGAGCAAGCAAGGAGGGACACGGGTTAGGCGTCCGGAGGCCTTGCGTTTCGCCGCCGGGACGACACTTCCGGGCCTGAGCAAGCGGGGAGAGGCACGGGTTAGGCTCCCGATGTGCCCCGAAACCCCTTCGTCCGCTGTCCCACGATCAACTTCGACTCCGTTTGATCAACTCTTGTTCCCTCCAGTTGACAATCCGCACC
Source organism: Acidimicrobiales bacterium (assembly GCA_965115985.1). Lineage (GTDB taxonomy): Bacteria > Actinomycetota > Acidimicrobiia > Acidimicrobiales > Bin134 > Poriferisocius. The sequence goes on along the minus strand of OZ220474.1, from coordinate 1,289,546 downwards.
CGACCGTCCTACTGGCCCTGGCCAGTGTGGCGGTTTCGCTGGGGTCGGTGCCGCTTTACTGGGTTGGGGATTTCCAACTGGGTTCGGTGCATCATTGCTTGTTGATCGTGCTGACGGTCATGGCGATGCTGCTGGCCGCCCTGGGGGCCCGAACGATGTTCCTGGTGCGCTGGCAGGACACGACCCACCCCTCGGTCCTCATGGGGACGTCCGCCATAGCCATCGGGATGACCGCCGTACCGCTCCGTTGCACGGGTGCCCAGGAATTGGGCTCGCTCCATCAGGGGTTGTTCATCACCATCACGCTGGTGTCCATGCTGTTCGCGTCCTCCTGCGTGGCCACCGCTCTGGGACGCATGACCCCGGCCGGTATCGGAGGATGGCCGCCCCCGGCTGACCCACGGTTGCCGGAGACCGGATTGCAGACCTTTCCCCGAACCCTGGACCCGGCCGTGCTCGACGACATCGCCGATACCTACGAGGGGGTGTGGCTGGCCATCGAGGCCGCCCATGATGCCGGTGTCTGCTCGAGGAAGTTCGTTCGGAGCCAGGTTGACCGGTTACGAGGACTCGCCGCCCGGGTCGGCATCGCTCCCACCGACGTTGCCATACGAGCCGAGGCCGACGTGTTCGACCACAAGGCTCGGCGGGCAGCCCGCTCGTTGAACTCCGAGGCCGCCCTCTACATCCGGGAGCAGTGCTATCGACGTTTCGCCGCCGCGGTCACCGCCGCCAACCACCGCCGTGAACCCCGGCCGTGACCTCCAAGTGTTTCTTCCGTGCGGCGAGCCTCCCGGAGCGCCCCTACCGCCTCGCCGTGAACCCCGGCCGTGACCTCCAAGTGTTTCTTCCGTGCGGCGAGCCTCCCGGAGCGCCCCTACCGCCTCGCCGTGAACCCCGGCCGTGACCTCAGTCGCGCTTCCAGCCGCCGGTGGTGATTTGTTGCCACAACCTCCGGTCGCGTTCGTCGGCGGGGCGCCCCACCCGAGTGACCAAATCCACATCTGGGGATTCGGCTCGCAGGGCGGCGGCGGTGCATTGCTCGGGCGGGCGATGCACGAAGGGGTCGAATCGGTAGTGGCGCATGGCGTTGCGGTGGGTGATCCTGGCCACCACGTCCTCGGGTAGGCCGTCGAGCAGCTTGGCCACGTACTCGGGGGACTGGGGCCAGGTTCCGTCGGAGTGGGGGTAGTCCGACTCCCAGCTCAGGTTGTCCACGTTGAACTCGTCCAGCAGCTTCACCCCGATGCGGTCGTTGATGAAGCAGCACAGGATGTGGTTGCGGAAGACCCCCGTGGGGCCGCCATCGGCACCGAAGACGTGCTTGGTCCACCCCGAGTGGCGGTCCTGCACGTGCTCGGCCCGCCACAAGAAGTAGGGGATCCAACCGATGTCGCCCTCGGTGAGGGAGAACTTGAGGTCGGGGAATCGGTCCCAGAACTCGGCCCACAACAACTCCACCAGCGTGGAGATGGTGGTGGCCGAGGAGAGGGTCATCTGTACGCCGGCCGGGGCGTCGGGCGAGGCCCCCACGCCGCGCGACGACGATCCCAGGTGGCAGCACAGCACCGTGCCCAGGTCGCTGCATGCTCCGAACAACGGGTCCCAGGCTCCGGAGTGGATGGACGGCATGCCGAGGGCCGCCGGGTTCTCCGAGAAGGTCACCGCATGGCAGCCCTTGGCGGCCAGCCGCTCGACCTCGGCCACCGCCCGGTTCACGTCGAAAAGCGGAAGTATGCCGCAGGGGATGAAGCGACCGGGATAAGCGCCGGCCCACTCGTCGATGTGCCAGTCGTTGTAGGCCTTGATCATCACCTCGTTGACGTCGGGGTCGGGTCCCTCGTTGAGCACCTGGCCGGAGAACCCGGTCCAGTTGGGGAAGTTCAACCCGGCGAGCTGGCCACCGGCGTTCATGTCCCGCACCCGTTCGTGTACGTCGTAGCAGCCGGGCCGCATCTCGTCGTAGCGGCTGGCGTCGAGGTTGAAGTACTCCCGGGGCTTGCCGGCCACTGCGTTCAGCCCCAGGTTCCTCCCCGGAAGTTTGCCGTACCACCACTGCTCCCGGCCGTTCTCGTCGGTCATCACTCGGGGGGCGTACTCCCGGTACTTGGCGGGCACGTGGTTCTCGAACATGTCCGCCGGCTCGGCAATGTGGTCGTCCACACTGATCAGGATGAGGTCGTCGGCATTCATGGGGGTTCCTCCAGAGGCTCGGTTCGGGGCTCGGTTCAGGGCTCAAGGGTAATGAATGCGATGTTGCTGTGTTCGACTGAAGGAACTCGTCTGCAAGTACCCGGCTGCAAGTCGAGTACCCGCCTGCAAGAATGGCGGGTCATGAGCGAACTGGAGGCCAAGCAGGCCATCACCGAGGCGTTGTACCGGTACTGCCGGGCCATGGATCGCATCGATGCCGAGTTGGGGTACGGCGTGTGGCACCCGGACGGAACCGCCCTCTACAGCGGGATCTACGAGGGGAGCGGTCGGGGGTTCATCGATTGGGTGTGCGAGGTGCATCGGGGCATGGAGTTCACCTCCCACCAGGTCACCAACGTCCTCATCGAGGTGGACGGCGACACCGCAGCCAGTGAGGCCTACGTGACCGTTCGCCTGCGCACCGCCGATGCCGGATCGGGCCGTTTCAACATCATGACCACCGGCCGGTATCTCGACCGGTGGTCGTATCGCAACAACCGATGGGCCATCGACCACCGCCAGTACCTGACCGACTCGTCATGGACGAACCCGGCCCCCGAACCCGCCGCCTCCGGTGAGCCCGGCGATGTGGAGCCATCCGCCGGTGTTCCCGTCCTCCACCCCCGCCCCGACCTCACCGACCCCAGCTACAGCGTCCTCGGCTTCTAGCCCACCGATCTCTGCTACAGGGTTCTCGGCCATTAGATCTTCCGATCCCAAGCCCACAGTGTCCTCGGTCTTAAGCCCTCCGGCACCAGCCACAGCGTCCTACGGTGCTAGTCGAATTACTCGACCAGTACCACAGAGTTGTCACCGGCGATCGGTAGTCTCTGGAAATGGCTGCTCTCAAGGATCATCAGAAGCCTCCGATCGACGAGGTGGAGGCGCTTGCAGTGCTGCTCAAGGAAGGCATCGTTTGGGGCGACTCCAGAGAATGGCTGCCCAGGCTTCCTGAGGGTTCCGTCGATCTGTTCTTCATGTCACCGCCGTACGCCGATGCCCGGGCGTACTCCAAGGTCAGCCCGGACAGCTACGTGGAGTGGTTCCTGCCCTTTGCCGAGGCCATGCTCCGAGCCACCAAGGAGACGGGTTCGTTCGTGCTGAACATCAAGAACCGGGTGGCCAAGTCGGGGTCGCTACGGGGCCAGCGCCATCCATATGTGTACGAGTTGGTGATCGCCCTGCAAAAGATGGGATGGCGATGGACGGAGACGTACATATGGAGCAAACCCAACGCCATTCCTGGACGGTTCGGACCTCGCACCAAGGATGCATTCGAGTATGTGTACCACTTTACCAAAGGTTTCGATCCCTATTTTGATTTGGACTCGGTTCGTGTGCCCTATCGAGCGGACGAATCCGAGATAGAGCGGCGGCTGAAGGACACCAACGGACGCAGGAATACCGATGCCGGCTTCGGTCGGGATCGCACCCGGACATATGGTCGCGGTGGCGCAGACCCCGGGAATGTGATCACAGTGGGCCAAACCTACAACCAGCACAAGGGTCCTGCGGGCCAGCACACCGCAGTCATGCCTGAAGGGTTGGCGGAGTTCTTCATCAAGGCGGTCTGTCCATCTGCTGGTACAGTGATTGATCCATTTGCTGGATCGGGCACCACGGTTGCTGTTGCTCGACGGCATGGCCGCAACTCCGGCGGGATCGAGCTACATGCCGAGTACGTAGCAGTTGCCAAACAACGCCTGGCCGACGATTATGTTCAGAAAGAGTTGGGGCTGCTAAGTGTCGCTAACTGACCCAGAGCACGAGCTTCTTGTCAATGCTGGAACCACTGCTAACCCGACAATTCGCCGTCAAGCAGTAGCTGTTTTATTACGCCAACCAGAATCGAGCAGAGACGAGGCCGCTAACCTACTGGGACAGGGGTTTATTGCTGCGACACAGCCATCGTTCCACCTAATCCCGAAGGGCGACACTATGGTCACCGAGACGGACTTTGACAAAGCATATCAGAGATTGGCTGAATTCACTGATGACTTCACAGACATCTCGACTGGAACTCTAACATCAGCCTTGATGCAAGCACCTGAGACTCTAGCACCTCTGCGAATGATCCTGGGGTTTACCTACAATGAACTGGCATGGGCAATGAACCTTATGCAGTCTGGATCTCGAACTTCAGGAGGGAGTATTAAGGTCTTCGAGCGTAGTTCGGCAACGGAAGAGGTAACTACTAAGAGAATCAAGTTGATCAACACTTTAGTTAATACAGTACTTGCTGTGATGGATAGGAGTATTCTGCAAGTTCCTAAACAAGCTAGTGCCTTCTTCCACTCAAAACTGGATAAGAGGGATACTATACAGGGGTGGAAGACAGTAGCTATATTTTCAGAAGGAGTGCCTTATTCTGCCTTGCTATATCAGAGGTATATTGGAGGAGTATGGCGACAAGTTCAAGATGCCTACTCCGAAGTCAAGGGGGATAAACTACTAGAGCAGCCGATTGCTGATCTGTTCAATAGCTATGGCATCCCACACTACCGCTCAGGCTCAGGTGCTCATGGTGCTGCCCGAACCGCGGACTTGTTTGGTCTTTCACCCGGACCTGATTTTTTGCTACCTGAAGACTCTCCCACTGTTATCATTGAGTCAAAAGTTGCGGAAGATGGTGGTACTGCTAGGGACAAGGCTGCTCGTATCAAGAATACTGTCGAAGCTGCCAAAGATCGTGGTTTGCTGCCCTGTGCTGTAGTGGATGGTAAAGGCTGGTCAGAACGCCCCAAAGCTTTCGTGGATGTCGTAATTGCTACTGATGGACGTACTTACTCCCTGTCCACACTTCCTTATCTGCTTGATATTCCTGAAATAATATACCTCAAGCCCACTTAGATATACGTTTGTATGTTGCTATAGCACTTTTCTACTCTAGCTACGGCACTCTGTGCCATACTGTTTAAGTTATTTGGGCCAAGTGGTGGGGTGGTTCTTTGGTTGGTTGCGGGGGGATTCGGAGGGGGTCGCGTGGAACTCCGGCTCCGGTCCTTGGTTGGTTTCGTGGAGGGGGGCTAGCGCCAGGTGATGTGGGTGGGGAGGTCGCCGTAGGCGAGGTTGGCGGGCAGTGGTGGGTACTCGAACCCCTCCACGGGGGTCAGGGCGGCCACTCGGTCCAGCAGGGTCTCGATGGCGGTGACTCCTTCGAGGCGGGCCAGGGCGGCTCCGGGGCAGACATGGGAACCGGCACCGAAGGCCACATGGTTGAGCGGGTCGGGTCGGTCGAGCCGGAAGCTCTCGGGATCGTCGTACTGGGCTTCGTCCCGGTTGGCCGAGGCCAGACCCACCTCCACCCAGTCGCCCCGGCGCATCTCCACCTCGCCCAGGGTGGTGTCCTTGAGGCATCGCCGGGCCACTCGGGGAGCGGGCGAGTCGTGGCGCAGCGATTCTTCGACGAACACCGGGATCAGCCCTCGGTCGGCCTCCAGGGCGGCCCAGGTGTCGGGTTCGACGATGAGCCGGTGCATGGAGTGGGCCAACAGCCCCCTGGTGGTGTGGACCCCGCCCAGCACCATGGTCTGGAGCTGGTGGGCGATGACCGTGTCGCTCAGGGGCTCACCGGCTATCTCGGCGTTCAGGAACACCTCGAAGGTGTGCGATCCGGGCTCGTCGGCCCGACGCTGCTGGGCCACCAACTCCTTCAGATAGCCGATGATGGGCGGACCGTCGGGGGCGTACTGCGGGCACGCCGCTCGGAACATGACCGAACCGTCCAACGACCACACCCTCAGCTTCTCGGCCCCGCCCTCGGGCAACCCGATGATGTGGGTGATCACCTCGCAGGGGATGGGTGCGGCGTAATCGGCGTGCAGATCGTAGGTGTCCTGGCTCGGGATGCGGCTAGTGCTTTGGTGGCGTGCGGCGTAATCGGCGTGCAGATCGTGGATGTCCTGGCCCCGGCCGCCCTGTTCACCACCAGGGGTTTCGGCGTGGTTGGCGTGTCGATCGGAGGTGGCCCGGCTGCCCGAGAGGTCGTCCAGCAGTCGCTCGCAGGTGGCCCGCACGAACGGCTGGATCCTGGTTGTGCGGTGGGGTCCCAGCGCCGAGTTGTACAACCGGCGGATCCGTCCGTGGGTCGGCTCGGCTATCTCCGGTAGGAAGAGTTGCTCCTCGGGAACCTCCTCCACGCCGCTCAACCCCGTCCCCGGCGTCATGTCGGAGCCGAAGACGTCCACCGCGTGCAGCAGCTCGTCGGCCTCCCGGCGGCGGGTCAGGTAGTAGCCCAGTGGGGTGGCGGCCACCGGGGTCATCCGGCGCAGGTCGGCCAATTCGTCGAAGGGCAGTCCCTTCTCCAGGTACTCGGGGTCGTGGGGATCGAATGCGGGCAGGGTGTCGGTCATGGTTTCGTCCTGGTGTCGGTGGGTTCCCCCCGGTGGTGGGCCTGCTACTCCTCTACTCCTCGAACGATTCCCGCCACGGCCCGGCCAGATGCCCACCGTCGATCACGAACTGGGCCCCGGTGATGTAGCTCGCCTCGTCGCTGGCCAGGAACAGGGCCAAGGAGGCGATCTCGTGGGGCTCGCCCATGCGCTTGATGGGTTGCATGGCCATGAGGCGGTCCAGGCGGGCTCGGGTCTCGGGCGGGGCCTCCTGCACCATCGGGCTGTTGATCACCCCGGGGTGGATGGAGTTGACCCGCACCCCCAGCGGCCCGAGCTCGATGGCCGCCGAGCGGGTCATGCCGGTGACCGCGAACTTGCCGGCCGAATAGCTGGTCATGCCCAGCACCCCGACGATGCCGTCGATGGAGGAGATGTTCACTATGGCCCCGTTGCCGGTGGCCACCAGTGCGGCCCGGGCCGCCCGCATCCCCAGGTAGACGCCGTGGAGGTTGATGTCGATCATCTCGTGATGGGTCTTCAGGTCGAGCCCGTCGAGGGTGCCGAACGCCCCGATTCCCGCGTTGTTGACCAGAATGTCCAGCTTGCCGAACCGTTCCACGGTGGTGGCCACCGCGGCGTCCCAGTCGTCCTCGCGGGTGACGTCCAACTGCTGGTAGAAGGTGCCGGGTCCCAGCTCGGCCGCCAGTTGCTCGCCCACCACGTCCCGCACGTCGCTGATGACCACCCTGGCCCCCTCGGCCACGAACCGGCGGGCCTCGGCCTCCCCCTGTCCCCGGGCGCTCCCGGTGATGAGCACCACCTTGCCCTCGAGTCTTCCGCTCATCGGGCCGCCGTCTCGTGGATCTCGTAGGCTGCTCATCGGTCCGCCATCTCGTGGACCTCGTAGGCGTCCTGGTCGATGGTGGCGGTCTGGTCCTTGAACGTGGTCATGTTGTGGGGCCACTGGGTGACGATGCGGCCGCTGGGGCTGCGGTAGTAGCCGTTGCAGCTCGCATGCCAGGGCTCGATGCCGGCGATGCCCTCCTGCACCCAGTCGTTGTAGCGGGCCATGGGCTCGGCCCTCACGTCCACCCAGGCCAGCTTGCGGTCGGCGATTCGGCGGATGTGGGCCAGGGCGTACTCCACCTGGTACTCGATCATGGTGATGATCGAGCCGTTGTTGGTATTGGGGCCGTACAGCATGAACAGGTTGGGGAATCCGGTGGTGGTGATACCCATGTAGGCGGTGGCCCCGTCGTTCCAGGCGTCCTCGATGCGCAGGCCGTCCCGCCCCACCACCTCGATGGCCGACAGGTACTTGGTGGTGGAGAACCCGGTGGCCAGCACCATGGTGTCCACCAGCCGCTCGGTGCCGTCGCCGGTGAGGATCCCCCCGGGGGTGATCCGCTCGATGGGTTCGGTGACCAGCTCCACGTTGGGGCGGTTGAAGGTGGTGTAGTACTCGTTGTGGAACAGCGGGCGCTTGCAGCCCCACATGTGGGTGGGGGTGAGCCTGGCCCGTAGATCGGGATCGGCGACAGCCTCGAGGGCCCTGCGGCCGAGTGCCTCCATCTCGGCCCGCCGGTCGGGATCCTTGAACGCCATGCCGCTGTCCACTTGCTCGAACAGCTCGTCGCGGCGGGCCATCACGATGGAGGAGTCGGCCCGCCGGGCGGCCATCTCCTCGGCGGTGTAGGGATCGTCCTCCTTGGGGAGCACCCAGTTGGCGGTGCGCTGGAACACGTGGAGCCGACCCACCTCGGGGGCGATCTCGGGGACGAGCTGCACCGCGCTGGCCGCCGAGCCGATCACCCCCACGGTCTCGCCGGTGAGGTCGTGGTTCCAGTCCCACCGGGCCGAGTGGATGGTGGTGCCCTCGAAGCCGTCCAATCCCTCGATATCGGGCAGGGGTACGTCGTTGAACATCCCCAGGGCGCTGATCACCACATCGGCATGCACCTCGGCCCCGGACTCGGTGCTGAGCGTCCACCGGGCCCGGCCCTCGTCCCAGCGGGCCGCCGTCACCGCGTCATCGAACCGACAGTGGGCCAGCACCCCGTACTTGTGGGCGCAATGCTCCATGTAGCGCAGAATCTCGGGTTGGCGGGCGTAGGGGCGGGTCCACTCGGTGTTTATCTCGAACGAGAACGAGTAGAGCTCCGACTGGATGTCGCAGGCGCAGCCCGGGTAGCGGTTGTGGTACCAGGTGCCGCCCACGCCGCCGCTCTTCTCCAGCACGGTGAAGTTCTCGAACCCCGACTGGCGCAGCCGGATGGCGGCGCACAGCCCACCGGGGCCGGCCCCGATGATGGCGATCCGCAGGTCTCGGGCTCCGTTGCCGCCGGTTGTCTCAACGGGTTGCGTGCTCATTTCCACCCCTCTTGTTGCGTTCGGCAAACGCTACCCCCAGGGCTGCTGCCATTGAAAACGCGGGAACTGCGGGACATCTGCCCATGTATGATGATGCCTGTGGGTACTGCCACTGCTGTTTTCGGGGATACCGATGCTCCTACGCTGGAGGATGCGGAGCGGGTTGCCCGGGTGTTCGTGGAGGAGCACGGTGTGGGGGCGGTTCTGTTGTTCGGTTCGGTCGCGGGGGGCAGTGCCGGTAGCGGTAGCGATCTCGATCTGGTGGCGGTGTACGACGATCTGGACTACACCACGCGTTACCAGCGGTGGAAGGAGCTGAAGTCCGCCGCCCGAAGCTGTGTGGACTTCGAGTTCGACCTGCTGGTCACGGATCGTCCCGAGTGGAAGCACCGAACCGAATTGGTTCGCAACTCGTTTGAATCCTGCATAGCGGCCACCGTAAGGACATTGCTTGACGAACCCAAGGGTGAGGTCAACTGGGAAAAGGAAATCGGCATGCCTGCATCCGAGCAGCAAGAAACTGACAAGAAGCTCGGCGACATGGTTAACGCACTGGAGAGGATTATCGATTGCTATCGACCTGGAGTTCGCGAGGCAAGGGCACAGAAGACAGGCGACAAAGCTATAGAAGATAGCTCCAGAAGAGGCAGACTAAGGTCGGTCTGTGCAAACTCCACCATGGTGGTCGAACACGGATTGAAGGCCATGATAGCTATGCTAGGGGCACCTCCGACTCGTACTCATTCTGCTCGCAAATTGATCAAACAAATTCCCAGCAGTTTGGAGCATCGTTATTCTGTTATTCCCGAGACCATGCTGGGCACAGCACATTATTGGAGAGAAGCAGGTTCATACGGTGACGAGTTGGAGAAGATGTCTCTCTCGGACGAGGATCTTTGTGAACTAGCTCTGGAGTACACTGATGCTGTCGTTCGCTTCTCCGGACAAGTAATAGAGGAGTATATGAGTACTTATATTGTGCAGAGAGAAGCGGTTACCGAATTAGTCACCATATGTCAAGATTTAGAGGAAATACGAAACACAGTCGATCTATGGTCAGGAAGTGCTAACCGCTAAGATGAATCTCAATCAGGAAGGTAAGCAGTTCGCATGATGATGTCTGAGGGTACTGCTACTGCTGTTTTCGGGGACACCGATGCTCCTACGCTGGAGGATGCGAAGCGGGTTGCCCGGGTGTTCGTGGAGGAGCACGGTGTGGGGGCGGTTCTTTTGTTCGGTTCGGTCGCGGAGGGCAGTGCCAGCAGTGGTAGCGATCTCGATCTGGTGGCGGTGTACGACGATCTGGACTACACCACGCGTTACCAGCGGTGGAAGGAGCTGAAGTCCGCCGCCCGAAGCTGTGTGGACTTCGAGTTCGACCTGTTGGTCACGGATCGTCCCGAGTGGAAGCACCGAACCGAGTTGGTCGGCAACTCGTTTGAATCCTGCATTGCGGCCACGGTAAGGACATTGCTTGACGAACCCAAGGGTAAGGTCAACTGGGGAAAGGAAATCGGCATGCCTGCATCCGAGCAGCAAGAAACCGACAAGAAGCTCGGCGACATGGGCGGAGCAGTGCGGGAGATCGAGGACAAATACAAGGCCAGGGAGCGTGAGGATGCAGCCCGCCTTAGGAACGACGAGGTGGGATTGGACTATTTGAGACGGGAGAGGCTGGCAAAAATATGTGCAAGTGGTGCAATGGCCATTGAACATGGGCTCAAAGCTCTAGTGTCAATGTCTGGACAGCGTTTTCCTCGCACGCATTCCTCGACTGACCTGATCGAAAAAGTCCCTGAGTATATGATACACCGATGTGCAGTCGTACCCGATGACTTATTAGATGTAACTCATCTATGGAGGCAGGCGGGGTCGTACGAAGCCGAGTTGACGCAAATGGACCTTGTGAATGAAGACTTAGTCCAGTTAGCTTCTCGATCCACAGAGGTGGCAATACGTTTCGCAAAAGAAGTCCTGGAGGAATACAAGGAGACCTACTCCATACTCGGCCGACAAGCCAGTTTGCTAGAGGAAAGCTGTAGGGACTTGGAGGAAATACGAAATACAGTTGATCTGTAGTCAGGAAGTATTACAAAAGCATAACACTCTCGTCAAGATTCGGTGGGAATTGGTCGAGTTCACGCTCGCCAGGGGTAAATTTTTTTAAAGGAGCGAAGAAGCCTGTTGAGCCATACAACCTAAGTTCTTTTCGCTCACCAGTACAATCCTCAAGTTCCAGTTGTAATAGTGGAATAATTTTCTGTGGATCAGCTCCAGATGACCATACTAAATCTATTTCAACTGGGTCGGCAGCAACATAGTATGGTCCGATCGTCTCTTCTTCTGACTTATAGAAATAAAAAATATCTCCTTCCTTCGCTGGACTGAACAAGGACCCTTCAGCCGACAGTGCCCGTACCCGCTCCAGCAAGGCGACGGCAGGCGCATCTGATAAACTTCTTCCCACCGGATTATTTCTTAGTGATTTGTCAAGAGCAGTTAGGCATGTTACCCAGTCTTCGGCAGCATCCAACCACTCGACTGTTACATAACCACGACTAAGGGCTTCTTCACAGGTATAAAAGGAAAGTACTTTCCATATAGAGAGCAAATGCTCCCTATATATCTGTGTATTATTTGGCATTTTCTCAAACTCAGTGTCATTATCTTGACGAAGTTGTGTAACCCAGTTATCGGTTTCTGCATCACTATTACTTAGTACTTTTCGACCGATATTAGATGGTGAGTGCCACCAATCATTAAGAAGTAATACAGCCCTGATAAGAGTGTAGATCTTATCATTTTTACGATCTTCAATTCCTTCTTTCAAGACCCTGGATGTGCCAGATAAGAGCGGAAGTCTTTCTTCGAGCTTCTTTTCGAGTTCTCCTTCAAATTTTCTTTTGAGCTCTTTTTTGAACTGCTTTTTGAGATCCTTTCTGGATTTTCTTTTGAATTCCTTTTTGAGCTTCGTTTTGAACTCTTTTTCGAGCTCATTGAACTCCTTTTCAAGCTCTTTTTGCTCTTTCTTCAACTCCTTTTTGAGCTTCCTTATATAAAACCAATATTTGATATTTTGTCTGTATTGGATCAAATATGTAGACAATGTCACTATAGCTACGATTCCAGTGATCAAACTGACGATATTTACTACTAAATCCATTGAACTAGCAAGAATCATAAATCAGTTTGGTGGGATTGGGTGGCGTTGGCTGTGGTGGGCGGGGGGAGGGTTTATGGGGGACTGGTAGAGGCTGTCTGAGGTGATCGCTTGGGCCATGCGGTCGTAGAAGTCCATTACCAACCGTTTTGTGCGGAACTCGCCGGAGCCTCCTCTGTCTGCTGGGCGTTCCTCGTATTTGCGTAGCACGGTGAATGAGTCTAGCACCCACTCGGCATCGCTGCGGTTTAGTTTGTAGAGGTGGAGGAAGAGGGCGTCGAGCTCGGCTTGCAGGGAAGAGCGTCGTTCAGGCTCCCATCGGAAGGGTGGGCCTGGCATTTCGCAGTCGTCGGCGAGGGAAGCAAGGGAGTGGTTCGTGTAGGTAAGCTCTAGAACATGTTTATATACAAATTTGCCATAGGTTGTGCCTAACCAGGAGCAAAACTGGTTTGCTACAGATGGAGGAAAAGCTGGTGTTTGTTGAATGTAAAACAAACTCATACTTGAACTTGTCTTCTGCCGAATGGCGAAGTCGAATGGAATGGATGACATGGTGGCGGTCAGAAATAGTGATTCAGTAACAGATCCGTGGGGAAAAAGCAAGGGCATTTTATCGTTAGCAGCGACGCGGGGTATTAGTGAGCAGACCATTGTGCGCTCACTTGGGCCTACATCTCGGAATCCGAGCATCCAATCTCGGTCCCAACGATCGGCAAGTCTGTCGTTTACCAGTGACTCGGGTACCCAGTACCGATGTAGGATCGAGAAATCTGGATCCGCGTGCTGGTCATCGGTGAGATGGGGTAAAACTCCTTTGTTGGCCTGCTTGTCTGTTTGAGCTTGGTATGTGCCGTAGCGGTAATCGTAGTGCCAGATCATCTTTCCTTCATAGAGGGGGAGCAGATGTGATTGATCGGGCATATGGAAGATGGTGTTTCTGAGTGTTCCACCCTTTTGAACAGCTTGGTCATAACTTATGAAAAGATGAGAATCGCTTGCCATATTGAATATCGTCATGAAATTTACACCCCAGGGGTTTCCATGTGGGTCATCTAAATGTACTAACACTGGTGTTGCTTCATGAATGTGGGCGGTAACTTCTGCATCTCGCGAATGACGGAATAGTGGAGCTGTGGATGTGTTGGGATTGATCGCTTCGATCTGTTGGCTGGTCAGCACATAGCGCCGGGCCGGATCATGGATCTCGTGAGCTTGACGAACATACCCAGTGAATGTGACTTCAGTTGTGGGACATAAGTGCCCGGTGATTGTCACCAGAGCGAACTTTGTTTTATTGGTAATTTCGGGGAAGAGCAAGTCTTCATTCTCGAAGCTATAGAAGGTTGCTATCTGTTGATTGTGCAGAAGATATTTAAAAAACAGCGCATATCTTTCACCGATAGCGAGCCCTACTGGACATATGAAACCGGCACGCCCTTTTGGGCTTATAGAACATCGAATCATATCAGCAAAAACCGCATATGTATTGACTTTCCCAGCACTGCCAAATGGGTATCTTCCTGAGCTTCGGATAAAGTGTGCTGAAGCTACTATATGTCTTTGTGCCGTCGTGAACTCAATGGCTAATTCAGCTTCTGGAATGTTGACTGGTGCTGACTGGTGCTTTTTCAGTTGTTCGATCAGTTGTTCCCTGTGTGCCTGGTTCTCTGCCTCAGCTATTTCTGGGGCCCGAGTAGCAAACCAGCTCCTCTGATCAAACTGTAGTATCCCCCAAGGTGGGTTCCCCAGTACGACATCGAACCCACCGTTCCAACCTGCTTCTTTATTTTCAGCCTCTGCAAGATCAGCAGGCACCCGAAAAACATCGGGGAACGCGATGTGGGGGTGAAGGAAATTGAATCGGTCGGAAGCTTCTGCGACGAGTTGTAGGGCATCTTGTGGTGGTGACCCGTTTGCTTGGCTGATGCGGTTCACCGTATCGGTGGTGATCGAGCCAACTCCCTTGCGCTTTTCAACTACGAAAGCGGTGCACCATGCGTCGGCGGCGGTTTTGGCTCTGTGGAGTACTTCGGAATTGGCCAGCTCATCGAAGCGCTTGGCCTTCTTGAGCAGGTCGGGCAGGGAGTCGTCGGGCAGGGAGTCGATTTCGTCGATTCTGGTGGCCAGTGGTTCGACCAGATCATGGATGTTGAGGCCGAAGAGTCCGACCGTCTGCTGGCCGTAACGTTCCTGTTTGTTGGCCTTCTTCTGTTCGTTGGCGACATCTCGATCATCGCCATCGAGGGGTTTGTAGGCCTTGTCGGGGATGCCTTTGCTCAGCAGGGCGGGGGTGGTTCCGAGCATTGCGTTGCCCAATGCGATTCGGTGTTCGAGGAAGCTCAGGGGAAGTCCGGCGTCGAGCGCCTCCATCCAGAGGCTGACCTTGCACAGTTCGACGGCCATGGGGTTCACGTCTATGCCGTAGAGGCAGCGGCCGACCACGTCTCTGAGTGCGTGGCGTACATCGACCGGCGAGGGCTCGTTGTCACCGCCGCGAATGGCGGCCAGTCGGTAGGCGATGCGGTTGGCCGCGGCGATCAGGAAATGCCCCGAACCGCAGGCGGGGTCGAGCACCCGCAGTGCCAGCAGGGCGCTCTCGGGATCGGGGGATAGCGCTGCTTCATCGATGACCGGATCGAGCGCGGAGTCGAGGAGTTCGACGATCAGCGATGTCGGGGTGTAGTAGGTGCCCGTCGATCGGCGTTCGTTGCCTGCCGCCACATCGAGCGAGAACGAGCCTGCATCGACATCGACGGTGGCGTGCAGTTCGAGCAAGGCCTCGTAGATCGAGCCCAGTTCTTCGGCACCGAGGTTGCGGTAGTCCACCGACCGATCCACTCGACTGTCACGGTCGCGAACCAAAGTGAGGGATCGGATGGCGTCGAGCAGGTGTCGGTTGTCGATCAATGCCGCGTCGATGTCGGGAGTGGAGTTCTCGGACCACAGGAAGCTCCCCAGGGGAGCGAGGCCCAGGCGAGGTGTTCCGTCCGTGGACGAAAAGGCCCGAACGACGACCAGGAATCCGGCCCAGAGATCGGTGTGGGTCGATCCCTTTCGTTCGGTTGCCAGCGTGCGAAGTCTGCCCATCGAGTAGAAGCGGCGGTAGCGCTCCCGGGCCTTGTCGGTGGCCTCGGGCATCAACAACAGGTCTCTCGATTCCGCGACCAGCAGGAAGAGAATGCGGTAGATGACCCGGAGAAGCTGGCGCTGGAAATCGGCAGTGGTCAGATCACCCGAGCGCAAACGGGCCTTCAGCTCGGGGTTGGGATGAGCCAGGACACCCTCGCCGAGCGCCACGATGGCCTGCTCGACCCCGTCGCGAAGTTTGTCCAGCGCTCGGGTTCCGGTGCTTGCCGCCTCTTGTGACCATTGTTCGAGCAAGCACGACTCCGGGTGTTCGCCGGCGAATCGAGTGCGGTGACCGGTGAGCCACAGCACCACGAAGTCGCTGTACTGCTCACCGTCGAACATGGCCGAGAGGTCGAACTCCACGTAGGCCTGGCGGGTCAAGCTGGCGTTGTCGCGCAGGATTCGCAGAAATCGGCCGTTGGCAACGATGGCCCATAGGTGGTCGTCCGACCGGTTGAGAAACTCCTGTACCAGTCCGTGAGGAGAGGTCTGGGCCGCGCCGGGAACACCCGGTGTGCGCCGGTCGATCGCCACCCGGGCACCGACCAGGTGTATGGGCACCGAACCCGCCCATTCGTGGCTGATCGCGTACTCCTTGCCCTCCACCCGTAGCCCCGGTGAGGCGGCCAGATCGGCGAAGCCGAGTTCTTGGAGCAGCGGTACCAGGAACCGCCGGCGGGTCGTACCTGTGGCTGCTTTGTCTCTTTCGGGCAGCCCTTCCACCTCTTGGGCGAACCGTTCCCACAGGCCGGTCAACCGATTCCACGAGCGGGTGATGGCATCGTTGAGGCGTTCTCCGGGCGCGAGACCGTAATGCTCCGGCCCGACTCCGGGCAGCGAACCCTCACCGGTCGTGACACGATCGAGGAAGTCCTTGGGCAACAAACCGCCGACACTGGTGACCGCGCTCACGCCATTCCCGGAAGGTAGACGAAGACACCCAGGACGTCGACGGGCAGTTGGGGAACCGCGATGTACCTGATCCGGGTGGCTCTGTTGTCGGACTCACGCGCTTGGCGGTGGGCGGCCTCGAGGCGGCTGGCCCGGTCGTTGGCCTCGGCCTCCAACTCGTCCTGGATCCGGGTCAGGCCGCTGAGGGCCTCGCGTAGAAAATCACGAGCTTGATCGGCGCCTACATTGCCCGAGGGCGAAGCACCGAGCAAAGCCTCCGCAGCCTCGGGTTCGAGCCAACCGGGGGCGTGGGGTGTGCCGGTGAAGGCCATGATTCCGGCATCCTCAGCGAGCATCACCATCTCCTCCGTACCTCGGCGTGATGCCAGGAGCTTGAGACGGAATCGACACACCAGCAGATGGGTGCGCTTTTCGACTGAGGCGGTGCGAACGACGCCGCACCGGCGAGCCGGTGAGTCGATGGCCGGATCGAGAGCCTCGTCGAGCGTGTGACCGGCGAGGGCGGCAACCAGTGGATGCGTCCGGCTCAGATAGGTCACACCGTCGGGTACCGGGAGATCGAACGCCACGTTCAACTCGGTGGTATCGCCAACGCGTAGGGCATCGCGCACCGCCCGAGGAGTCTCGGAGAGGTCGAGTCGCGAAGTGCTGTTGGTCGCCACGTTTCCGCCGTAGGCTTCGACGGCATCGGTGACGAATCGCTGAACGTCGGTGCCTCCGCCGATGGCGGCCTGCATCAGTTTCAGTTCTTCGCCGACCCTGTCGGGGTCGATGGCGGCCTGACGAAAGATGGATCGTGACGCCCTTTCCCTTTCCAGCGCGTTCTCCCACTCCAGATGTAGTCGTTCGGTAACCGGCCGCAGCATCTCGTCGAAGCCGGGGAGGCGTTCCACGATCGGTCCGTCCTGGCGCAACAACACGTTCTCGGCCAGGGCCTCGATCACGTCCCCGGTGTTGCCCGGCACCGGGATGGATACGCCGAGAGCGCCCCGGATGGTGCGGTGCTTGCGCAACAGAACTTCGAGAACGGTCTCGTCTATCTGGTTGTCGGCTCCGTAGTAGGTAACGGTGCGGACCGTGTTTTTGGGTTGGCCGAAACGGTCGACGCGACCCTCACGCTGCTCAAGGCGAGTCGGGTTCCAGGGCAGGTCGTAGTGGACTACCGCAGTGAAGTGATCCTGGAGGTTGATGCCCTCGCTGAGGCAGTCGGTCGCCACCAGGACACGTTTTGGATGTTGGCCCAGAGCATGGACTCGAGCCTCTCGGTCGGCTGCCGGCAATCGACCGGTTACCGCTTCGACCTCGATACCTTGTTTCAGGCGTGACCGAAGTTCCTCGGCTACGTACTCGGCGGTTTCGATGAAGCGACAGAACACGATCGGGTAGTAATCATCGTCGACCAGTTGTTGTATTAGCCGGACTCCGGTCATGAGTTTCGAGTCGGGCTTGCCCCGCAGGTCGTCGGCCTGCTTTGCCATCTCGCGCAGGCGACGGCTCAGGGCGGTGTTGCCCTCCCCGGTGTCGCTGCCGGGCACGACGTCAGGGGCTTCTTCGGCATCGTCCAGGTCGAGCACCGTTGCTCGTCCGATCTCGTCGGCATCCTCCACCGACTCGCTATCGGCTGTGGTTGCTCGGGTTCGCATGGTGGCTGCTGCCGCGGCCGGGCTTGAGGCAAGTGCTCGGAGCAGGCCGAGGGCCGACCACCAGCGAACCCGCATCCGGTACGTACCATGCTGATCTTCCCGAACCGACTCGCGGGCGTAGGCCAGAACGGAGTCGAACAACGCGCGGTATTGGTTGGACAGGTTGTAAGTGAGTTCGGTCTCCTCTCGTGCGGGAAATTTGGTGTCGGCTTCGAGGTAGCTGCGGATGTCGCCTCGGCGGCGTTGAACGAGGTGCCGGGCCAATCGTTCACGGTGGTGACGGTTCCGGTCGCCGGCGAGCGTGTCGGGAAGCTGTGCGAACTCGGTGTCGAGCAGTGAGAGCAAGGAACGGAACGAGCCCTCCTTGCCCGAGTGGGGCGTGGCCGTGACCAGGACCATGTGTCGTTCGGGATCGGCGGCGAGGCTCTGGACCAACTCGAATCGTTGATGGCGACCCCGTGCTGCTTGCCCTGCGTCGGTACAGGTATGGGCCTCGTCGACGATGACGAACTCCGGGCAGGCACGCACGAAGTCCTCCCGGCGTCGGTCGGCCTTTATGTAGTCGATCGACACCACCACGTGAGGGTGTACGTCGAAGATTGTCGTACCCACCGGCAGGCTCCGTTCGAGCCGGGCAGCAGTGGAGGCCAGGACCAGTTCGGCCTCGATGTGGAACTTTTCGCGAAGTTCGGCCTGCCACTGTTCGGCCAGGTGGGGCGGGCAGAGCACGCAGGTTCTGGTGATATCGCCCTGGTCGAGCAACTCCCGAGCGATCAGCGCGGCTTCTATGGTCTTGCCGATTCCTACGTCGTCGGCAATGAGCAGTCGAACGGTTTCCTGTTGGAGCGCCATCAATAGCGGAACCAATTGGTAGGGCCGAGGTTCCACGGCCAGGTGACCGACCGAACGAAAAGGGCCGGCGCTGGAGCGAAACCCCAGCCTCAGCGCATCGCGCAAGAGCTGAGCGGAGCGATGATCGCCCGGTTGTTCGGGGTCGGGCGGGGCGAACGTTGCCGGTGCCACCTCCTCCAATTCGGTCAGGATTCCGGTGATCTCCGAGTCGGTCCCCCCGAGAGGACGCACCATGACCAGGTCGTCGTCGGTTTCGGGCAGCACCACCCATTCCCGACCGCGCGCTCGGACGAGCGAGCCGACCTCGTAGTTCACCGGTGGCCTTCCCCGAACACGCTCTTGAACGCCTGGAATTGTTCGGACCAGTTGTCCTTGTAGCCGAATCGCACCGGGGTCCAACCGCAGTCGCGCAGCGCCGTCATCTGGGTGGCGTCACGTTCGGCCCGATCGGGGAACTCGTGATGAGGGCCGTCGATGTACACCGCCAGGTAGGCGTCTCGATACACGAAATCGGGCCGGGTCCTGGCCGCTGGGATCAACATCTGCGCGTCGTCGGGTTCGCGGTAACCGTGCTTTCGCACGTACTCAAGCCATTCCTGTTCCAATTCGGACTGCACGAACACGTTGATGTCGCGGCGCGCCTGCTCGGTGTGGCGTACCACGGCTGCCCGGAGCGGCTTCAGCACCTCCACCGCTGCTTGGCGATCCAGAATCATGTGCTCCGGCTGGTTGCGATAGCTCAGGAGGCAGTCGTAGCAGGCCGCCTCACAGCGGACACCATTTTTTGGGCCGCCCTGGTCGGTGCCGGTCTCAGGGTCGTAATGGCACACGCGCATGGCCTCGGCGGCAACACCGGCGAAGGCCTGCGGTTCGTCGACCAGGCGACGCAGGACTCCGGCGCCGCCCTCGGCCGCCTCATAAAGCAGAAGCAAACGGCGGTCGGTCTCGTCGGGTAGGGGTTCGACAGCCAGTTCGTCGTCCTACAGTTGAAAAACCCTCTGAATGGAGTGCTTCAAAGCGGCTCCGAGCGATGCCATCTGCTCCTGGGTTAGAGCTTCCCTCGGTTTCAGCAGCAGTGCGTTGCGGGTGTCCTCGACGTAGGGGATCACCCGCTCGGTGCGCCTGCTCATGGGGTCTCCGGGATCATCCGCATGATCCTTGTTGCTTTCCCATGTGCCGCGCTCCAGGTCGAGCACGAAACCCTTCAGTGCTGGATCCTGGCGGCGTCTCCAGCCCAGGTTTATTCGCCAGATCGTGGCCGTGTCGCCGTACGTCAAGCGAGCCCAGGGCTCGTCATTGACGATCACATCAGCTTCGGTCGCCGAAAGTCGGTTGTTGCGTGTGGTGAATCGCACACCGCTTTGAAGCTCAAAACCCACCCTCTGGCGCTCTTCCTCGTCGGAACTGATTTTGTCGGTACGCCGAGTCGAAACGTTTTGCATGCGAAACATTGATGTAAGCATCCCTGGCAATTCGGTATCGCAGCGTTCGCAGACATCGGGACCCGGTGGCTCGGGGATTGGGTGCATGTAACCGCATTCCTGGCAGTGCTTGACCCTGCTTGTGACCGTTGCCATTCCGTCATCGCCCTCGGCCACCGGAAGGATCACCCGGTTGATCCGGTAGCGGGCTCCTTCGTGGTAGATCAACGTCCGGGGACCAAACTCGGAGATCGCCAAGAAGCGGGGTCGGTTGAGGTACTCCTGTTCGTCGTAGCGACCACGCCGGCCCGGAATGAACGCCGCAAGCGGGAGTCGCGGGAAGTTGTAGCCCGGAAGAAAGCCCTCGCTGGCAAAGTATCGGTAGCTGTAAAAGTCGGAGTAGGTAGCACGTGTCTCACTTGAGGTTAGAAGCTCTTGCTGCTTCTCAGCCTCGGCGCGTAGACGCCTGGCCTCATGCTTATCTCTCGTGTTGCGTGAAACGTCTCCGATAACACTGTTTTGATGCTCGAATTGTCGTAGCGCGGAGCGGTAGAGTGTTCGCCACCGCTCGCAGGCTTCTCGGAACCTATTGGGGATGTCGTTGATAACCTGATTCAGCCAATCGTCGGTCCACCATGGGGCCAACCTGAGCTGTTCTTGAACGTCGTCCAGCACTTGCCGGGCACGCCGGTAGGTGGTGCTGCGGCTGCTGGGATCTTCCAGACTGGCCTGGATGCTGGATTGCAAGGGAAGATCGGGGTGTTTCACGTCGATCACATCGGTGAGCGACGATCCGAGTTCGAGCCCGCTGGCCGCGAGCCAAATTGCATGTACATGGGAACGAACAAGGCTTTCATTGGCAAGTTCGAGGCGTGGGGTGCTGACCTGCCCGGCCACCATGAGCTGCGGCCTGCGGAAGAAGTACTGGTCGTGTGGACTACCCGCAGAACAGTAGGTGAACACCAAAGCAGGCTGTCCGCTGCGGCCCGCTCGTCCTGAACGTTGCGCGTAGTTGGCCGGAGTTGGAGGAACATTGCGCATGTTCACAACGTTCAGTTGGGAGATATCGACACCCAGTTCCATTGTCGGGGAGCAGTACAGAACGGGTAGGTCAGCCATGCGGAACCTCTCTTCTCGTTTCTCTCGTTGTTCGTAGGGCACCTGGGCAGAATGCTCTCGAGCCTCGAGACCGAGAAGTTTCTCAGCCATGTCACGGTAGATATTGATGAAGTAAGGGTTCGGCTTTATGTCATCATCAGGTATGGATGGCATGCGAATCACATCATGGTAGGCTTTTGAACCATCTCCTGCTTTCCATAGCATTGCTGCGGCAGGCACCTGAAATATGCCGGTTCCATCCTTTTGTTCACCTACCTTCTCCAGAAGATGGGCCTTTTGGAGACCGGCAAATAGCGTGGCAATTATTTTCTCAGTCTCGGCCAGATTTAGCTTCTCACTATATCTTGCAAATGTGCCTGTGCGTCGTAGAAATCGGCCGAAGCCGCCTCTGGCGGAAAGGTAGGTGTGACCCCCATAATCACCACCCCTTCTGGGCCTTGGCACTATTGAGCTCGCGTGCTGGGGATCATTGTCTTCGAGCTCCCACATGCCGATGAGGCTCTGGTTCGAGCGTGCCACAAGTTTGTCGAGTTCTGTCTGATTGAGGTGTTCTGTCTTGATCGCGAGCTCTTTTCGGCAGAAATCCAGGAGGACGCGGCATACTTCTTCACGTTCCTGGGCTGTTGCATCGGCAAGGGCCGGATGCCCTTCTGCCCAGATTCTCTCCGTGCCGGCAAGCTCGTCGAGCGACTCGTAGTCGATCGTGAGCAGCCCGCACTGCTCAAGGTTGGGTGAGGTGAGTCGCCAGCCTCGACGAAGGTCGAGGTAGACGCGATGGGCGAGCACATCGCGCAGTGTCTTCTCGGTATTACGACGGGCCGCGAACTCCAGATCCGGGTCGATGGCGTAGTCACCGAACGGAAGGTCGAGTGCATCGAAGACCGCCTGGGGAACCTGGTGATGCTCCAGGCCTCGCGGGCCAGCTTTGCGCACTGCTCGGAGAAGAGCGCCCCGCAACAGCGCAACCTGCACGAAATCGTTGAAGTGGCCCGCCTGGAGCGACGCGTCCTGCCGGTTGTCGGTGAACGACAGGAGCTTGCGAGCCTGCTGCTCGAGTGTGTCGTCCGAACGCAAGTGGCGAACAGCCGAGAGGCTGAGCACGGTGGTTGCCGTAGACCGACCTTCCGAGCCGAGGGTGGTGAGCTTGCCGAAGTCTCCTCGGCGAGGGGCGTAGGAGACTCCACAACGTAGGCAAAATCGGAACGGGGTCGAAGTCCACCAGGCGGTGGTCACCCCGTCCGCAGCCGAAGTCTCGAGCCCGCCATCGGAGCGCACACCGATACGAACCGGAAGCCGGTCGCGAAAGTCCCGCTTGATGCGGGTGCTCCCATCGCTCGTGTTTTCGATCCAATCATCGGGTAGTCGCTCCTGAACCTCTGCCTCCTCATCGGGCCAAGGGACCTCGGAACTTATGTAGACAAAGCCGGGGTCGAACCCGCCGGTGGCTGATGCTTGCCCTTCCCCGAGGTCTCGAGGCACCACGCGACGGCCTGACCCAGCAGGCTCGTCCTCGCGAGCCACTATGTAATACTCCTGTCCGCATGACCGACAGAACGCCAGTGGCAGAAGCACACGGTTGCGATCACCCGGTACGAACCGCTGCTTGTCAAGGGTGATATGGCGGTTCTCCTCGGGTTCGGGTGAGGCATATACGGTGTCGCCCCGGCTGATGAACTGGTGGAGTCGGAACGCGAAAGCCGGGAACCCGGTTTCGGGGTCAATCGCCTGGTATCCCGCCAGCAACTGTGCCTTGATCACGAGTTCGCAATTAATGAGGGGTTCCCCGGTGATACGAGCCAGACGGGAAGCACCTCCATCAGAGCCCCGAAGGGGTATTGGTTCCCGACGCACGAGTCGGTTCTCCTGCATGTCGAGGCCGAACGTCGACTCGATCCAACTGGACATCGGGCTGGAGATGAACTCGTGGTGATCGACACGAACGGCAGCAGGCCCTTGTCGGACTGCATGGGTGAGCGCATCCTTCACTTGCAGGTTGGCCTGATCGAGTTCGGGTGTCGCCCGGCGAAGTGTCTCCCCGATCACATCAGCGGGCTCGACCGTCATGCCGAAAATGGTTGACGCCACCTTGGCGACGTTCGATTGCTGATCGGAGAGACTGCCCTCGGTTGACATCGTTGCCGAAGTCCCAACCGCCAGAAGATTTTGGGCTTTGCTCGCTTCACGCAAGCGCCGACACAGAAATGCTACGTCCGCGCCCTGGCGGCCTCTGTAGGTGTGGAGTTCGTCCAGCACCAGGAAGCGCAGGTTGCGCATCGCCCTGACGAGCATCTCATCCCGGGAATGGGTGAGCAGCAGTTCGAGCATCACGTAGTTGGTAAGGAGGATGTCGGGTGGGTTCCGGCGAATCTCGTGACGCTGCTCCTCGGTCTCCTGGCCGGTGTATCGAGCGTAGGTGACCGGACTCTTGGCACTCGGGCCGAGGAACTTGTTCAACTCCTCGAGTTGGGAATTGGCCAGCGCGTTCATCGGATAAACGATCAGTGCCCTGATCCCTTGTCCCGAATCGCTTCGCAGAACATGGTCTACCGCCGGGATGATGTAGCTGAGGCTCTTGCCGGAACCAGTACCCGTGGTGAGTACGAAGCTCCGACCGGCTCCAGCTCGTTCGATTGCATCACGTTGGTGTTTATGCAGTTTTATGGCATCACCTCGATGTCGGTCCGAGTCCTTGTTGGTCCGAAAGATGTCGCGGCAACCCTCATGCAACAATCCTTCGGCCACCAGATCGTCGATGCGTCCGCCGGTGGCAAATGTCGGGTTGAGCCCAATGCTGGGGTCGGGCCAGAGACGACCGGCCTTGAGGTTGTCCTGAACCAGTTCGCTGATGCGGTCGTCGCGGAGCTTCATGAAGCTGGTGACGTACTGCTCGTAGTCGTCGATCAGGACATCACGTAGATCGAAGACATCCATATTGAGCCTCCCCCCTTTCTTGGAGAGTTTATGCCTGGGGGTGGATGGTGGGCCCGGGCGATTGGGGTTGGTGGGTCAGGGAATCTCGTACTGGATGGCGGCTCGGTCGGAGATGGTGGGGAGGATTATCTCGGAGACGATTCTTCGGTGTTCGGGGTGGTCGCGATAGGCGAGGTAGGCGGCTTGGTCGGCGAAGTCCCCGACGACCGCGAAATCGAAATTGCCCTCGGCCAGTCCCAGATCGAAACCGATGTCGTAGGCCTCGGTCACGCCGGTGGCCTCGGGCATGGTGGCAATGGCATCTTGTACTGCTTGACGTTGGGCGGGGTCGGTGTCGTCCCGGAAGCGGAACATGACAACGTGGCGGATCATCGGCTTGTCCTTTCGTCCTTTCGGTTATGGGAGTCTTGGTTATTGGAGTCCGGCGTGGAGGCCGCCGTCCACCGGGATGGCTGCGCCGGTTATGAACCGGGCGTGTTCCGAGCACAAGAAGGCGGCGATGCGTCCGAAGTCGGCGGGATCGCCCACCGTTTGGGTGGAGGCCGTGGCTTCTAGGTCGGCCATCCGATCGCCGAACAGTTGGGTGAGCCGGTCGGTGACGTGGTAGCCGGGCTGAATGGAGTTGACGGTAACCCCGTCGGCGGCCACCTGGTTGGCCATGGTCTTGAGATAACCGGTGACCCCGGCCCGAGCGGTGTTGGACAGGATGAGCATGTCCAGGGGTTGGCGCACCGATATCGAGGTGATGGCCAGCACCCGGCCCCAGCCTCGAGTCTGCATGGCGGGGACGGCCTCCTTGGTCATGGCCACCACCGACACGAGATTCAGATCCAGCGCGGCCGGGTATTGATCGGTATCGATGGTGGCCCAGTCCCCGCCGGGCGGTCCGCCGGCGTTGGTGACCAGGATGTCGATGCCTCCCAGAGCCTCGGTGGCCGCCCTCACCAATTCGATGGCCCCATCGGGTTCGGATACGTCGCCGGCGACGAGGATGGCACCGGGTACGCTGCGGGATGCGGCGTCGAGACGGTCGGGGTCGCGCCCGTTCATCACCACCAGACAACCCTCCTCGGCCAGCGCCGTCGCAGTTGCCAGTCCCAATCCGGCCGAGGATGCGGCCACCAGGGCTCGCCGCCCGCTTATTCCTAGATCCACGGGCCGAGGTTAGTGGCCCGACACCGGGATGGGTGCGCCGTACCCCGATGGGCGGGCGGGGCCGGACAGGGCACCGGGCGACTTGCGGCCGGGCTCCACGGTCGCGCTGTAAATGATGGCGTAATGCCATAGCATGGCCCGATGGAGCTTGACAGCACGCAATTGGGCTCGATCAGTTCCTTCGCGGTGAGGACGGCCCATTTTGCCGAGTGCGTTGCCGAGGCCCATCAGTTGGGCTACGGCCCGGGGCGGCACACACGACCGTGGTCGCTCGATTTCCAACGGCAAGCAGCACCGATCTATGCCGAGACCTTCCCGGCCGCGTACCGCCGAGGCCTGGCCGATGCCAGCAGGCTGATTGCTACTTACATGGATTGCGTCGAGATCTCGGAGCCGACCGCAGCCGAATGGGGCATTGTTGCTCAGTTCTTGCGGGCAATGAGCAAGGCCCTGGCCGAAGCCTCCGATGTCGTATCGGTAGCCCCACAAGCAGGGCGCGCCAGTATCGGTGGCCCGCTTCCGGCAGTATTGCGGTACGAGCTGTTTGCCGAACTGCTCAATTCACGAGGCGTCACCCGGCTGAGGGATGCAGCCAACGCAACAAAAGAATACTGCCAAACTCATTTGCAGTATGTTCCCACTGCTCAAGAAATCGAGTGGATCATCTCGATTGCCAATCGAATACCAGTAGAGGAGCTTGCCAAGTACAACAACCTGTCAACAAGGAGCATGTACAACCGTCTTGAATCCATGTGGAAGCATCTCGGTGTCAGCTCTCAGGTGCAAGGGGTTGCCCTCGCCGTGCAGAAAGGGTGGATTGCACCTCCGCCAGCCTGTTTCCATAAGAGCAGTGATCAGAAAAGCGAGGGAGCGTAATTTCTGCACCTGCCACTTAAAATTACTGATCGGTATCACTGGGAATTGCAACCCAACCTTGTTCAACAGCTATCGCTAAACCTTGGGTGGCATCATCAACTCCTAGATGATTCCATATGTCGGCAAGAACTCGTTGTATTTGCCGCTTGGAATATCCCATGTGGTTAGCAAGTTCTTCTTGATATTCACCTTCAGCCAACCTTTGTAAGCAGGCAAGTTGAAAATCATCGGGAATAAATGACGAGTCGGATTGACAGTAGCGAATTACAGTAGTAGCAGCCTTATGTAGTTTCTCAACTAATTCTGGGTGCATCAGGTTGGCTAGCTCCTCGTAGTGAAGCAATCCCAAAGTCAGATCACTAATATCATAGGGTTCGAGAAGGTTGGTTGATGACGATTCGCTGGAGAAATCTTCTGTTTTTCCTGGTGCCAACCGAAGATAGCTGATAACAATATCCCAGTTGGGAGAGATTGCATCATCGGTTTGTATTGCTATCATCAAATCAGCACAGTTCTCAAACGACTCAGATACAAGTCTCAAGCATTGTGGCGGCAAGGTTGACTTGTATACGTCGCGCGCCTGGAGGTGAAACTCTGGATTGTCGAAATCGGTGTGCCTGCCAGGTCCATGCCCCAAGTCATGGGCCTGGTAGATCTGGGATGCCTGCCATTCGATCCACCGGGCATGTTTGAGGATCTCGCCAAGCTTCTCCTCCCTGATCTGCATATCCCAACCCTACACTTGGCGGCCCTTCCCCGTCACCAGGGTCAGCCCCCCTCCGCAGAGCGGCCTTCGCCCCGCACGACCACCACCGACATGGCGGTATGCCATCCTCCCCCCCCCCCCCCCCCCATCTGCGGAACGCCCCTGATGCGTCCGATGATCACGTCGCTGTCGGGGTCGATCCAGATGATGCCGGTGGCGACGGCGGGCCAGGTGTCGCCAGCCCGGCTGGTGATCCACACCTACGATCCGGAGCGGATGGGTTCGGTGACCCACACTTCCCACCGTCCGTCTCGAAGTTTGGCGGGGGTTGCGGCCACGAGGCGGCGACTGTCCTGCCCACTGAAAATGGTTGTGCGAGCGTTCCTCTGGTGCTCCAACCTTTCAAAAGTGGACATGAAACTTGTCGTCTTTTGAAAGCGATTTTGGTTGCGACCCTCCGAAGTGGCTGTTAGGTTTGGGCATATTCCTCAGATAGGGGAATGCAGATGCCGAAGGGTATCCAGCAAGAAAGGTATAGCTGTTATGTATACTTTTAGACCATTTATCATCATTTTTGCCGCTGTCTTGGTATTTGGAAGCGTGAGTTGTTCGCGGTCTGGTGCCATGGACTATGATGCTATTGAGGGACGGTTGCAAGATGCTGCAATAGCTGAGATGCTCCTTGACGAAGAAGTTGCCGACCACCAGCGAGAGATCTTGGCTGATGGTTTTGTGGACCCCTCTGAGTTGGAAGTGGCTGGTAGAAAAACTGAGCAGTGTTTGGCCGAAAACGGCCTTTCAATGACTTTCAGGTTATCGCCTTCCGGTGATGATTATTCCTTCAGTGCCCATTACCCAGAAGGTAAGGCAACTCTGGACCCAGTGGAACTGATGGAGTTCGAGGACAACATTTTTCGAGCATGTGAGGATAAAAACTTTTGGGCTGTGGCATCTAAGTTTGCTTGGCAGCAGCGTCTGCCCGCTGAGATTAGGGATACTGTCAATCAGGCTTTCGAGAGTTGTGTCGACTCGCTCGGTGAGATCGACGGGAGCGATGAGTGGCTGAGCCGGGAGGCTGACTGTTGGGATGATGCCCAGGAGATTAGGTGACCCCTAGTCGGGGTCGCGACGGATTCTGGGTCTTGGTGACCAGCCTTTCGTTGGCGGGGTGTGCCCGGAGTCCGCGGTCTTAGGCTGCCGAACCGATTGCCATGATTTCGGCTGTTGGTTCGACTCCCGGGGGGTTGGTCAGTCGGGGAGGCCGTGGCCGAGGGGTTGGGTCACTCCTATGTCTTGCAGGTGGGTGATCTCGTCGGTATCGAGGCCGAGCTCGCCCAAGATGGCCGAGGTGGCCCAACCGAGGGGGAGTGCCGGGGCCGTCGTGATGGGGCCGGCGGTGGGGGCATCGGAGAACTGGATGGCCGGTCCGGCCCGCCAATAGGGGCCCATCTCGTCCTGGTCGGCCTCCACGGCCACGCCACTGGCCCGCATATGGGGCTCGTTCAACATGTTGTGCAAGAAGTTGCCCCGGTCGGCCCGGGCTGCGGGCACGCCGGCGGCCAGTAGCCGGGCCTCCCACGCCTCGGCCGAGTCCTCCCGGAATGCTTCGGCCAGTTGGGTTGCGGTGGCGGGCACCGGTGTCTCGGGGAGTGGGATTTCGAGCACCGCCTCCAGCGCCCGGCGTTCGCGGTCACGATGCACGTCCACCACCAGCCAGCCGTCGCCGGTCTCGTACAGGCGCTGGTAGGCGTGGAAGCCGTACTGCCCCGAATCCACCACCGGGGCCCTCGGGCCCGAGTGCTGGGTGCCCCACTCCGAGACGGCGTAGGCGGTGGCGGCCAGCATGGTGGTTTCCAGCCTCTGCCCCCGACCGGTGCGACGGCAGGCCAGCAGGCCCGCCATGATGGCCGCCGCGGTGGCCAGGGCCGCGCTGGGATCGCCGTAGGTGCGGTTGCGAGGCGGGTTCCGGTCGCCCGCTTCCACCACGCCGGCACCGGCGATGGCGTTGGGGGACGAGTGGAACCCGGCCTTTCGGGCCCAGGGGCCGCGACTGCCGAAGCACGAGGCGTACACGTAGAGCAGGCGGGGATTGCGGGCCAGCACGGTGTCGGCATCGATGCCCAGCCTCTCGGGGGTGCCCGGGCGGAAGTTGTGGAGGAACACGTCGGCCCGCTCCACCAGCCGGTACAGGACGTCCAGGCCCTGGGGAGTCTTGAGGTCCAGGACGATGGATTCCTTGCCCACCATGGACTTCACGTAGTCGGTGGTCCAGTTGCGACGGCCGGGATCCCCGGTGGGGGGTTCGACCTTGATGACTCGGGCCCCCGCTTCGGCCAGCAGCGTGGCCGCGAACGGGCAGGCGTAGAAGTACCCGACGTCGAGGATGGTCGCATCGGCCAGGGGTTGTCGGGGGGAGGGGTCGGGCGGGAGCGGTTCGCCGGGCCGGTCGGGGAGTCGGGCGGGCGAGGGGGCTCGTGTCCGGCTTTTCAGCACCTCGTCGGTGTGCTCGCCGAGGCGGGGTGCGGGTGGGCCGACCACCGATGGGGCGTCGGAGTACCGTCCCAGTGGGCCGATCTGCACCGTCGGGCCGATCTCGGGATCCGTCACCACCTGGCGGAGTCCGTTCTCGACGCATTGGGGGCTGTCCAGGAACTCCTGGGGGGTGAGGAACGGGTCTCCCCCGATGTCGTTGGCCGAGAAGATCTCCATCCACTCCGCGGCCGTTCTTCGGGCCATGGCGTTACGGATGGCCTCTACGACCTCGGCCAGGCGCTCCTCGCTGGGCCACAGGTCGGGGGCGTTGGCCAGTTCGGGATCGTCCAGCAGCGCCTCGAGCCCCAGTGAGGTCAGCCACCGCCGGTAGTGGTGGGCCTGGCGGCTGCACATCTGGACGAATCGGCCGTCCTTGGTGGGTGCGGTCATGAACGGCACCCGCATGATGCCGTAGACCCGGCCCGGTTCCGGCGGGATGTGGGTGCGGTTGCCGATCCCGCTGGTCATGTCGTACACGCTCAGGGCATGGAGCAGGCTGGTATGCACTCGCCGTCCCCGGTCCGTGCGGTCGCGGTCCCAGACGGCGGCCATGAGCCCGGTGGCGGCCAGCATCCCCGCCCCGTAGGAGGCTATGGGCACCGGGGTGAACACCGGCCCGGCCCGCACCCCGTCGTAGGAGGTCATGCGCCCGCTCCGCGCCGCCACGATCTGTTCGTAGCCGGGCAGGTCCCGCCACGGCCCGGTCTCGCCGAAGCCGGTGATCGAGGTGTGGACCAGTCCGGGGTTCAGCTCGCGCAGAGCGGTGTGGTCCACGCCCAGCTTCTCGGCCACCGACGGACGGAAGGCCTCGACCACGCCGTCGGCCCCCCGGGCCAGGTCCATGAACCGGTGCCGATCGCCGGGGTCGGCCAGGTCGAGCACCACGCTCTTCTTGGCCCGGTGCCATACGGCGAAGCCGGGACGACCCCGGTCGGGATCGCCTCCGGGAGGTTCTACCTTCACCACCTCGGCCCCGTTCTCGGCCAGCACCATCCCCGCCACGGCCGCGGCCATCCCCGAACCCAACTCCAGTACCCGCAAACCCTCCAGGGCGGTGGTCATGTCCCGATTCTGGCACCTGTCACCCGGAAGTTCGACGAGCTCGGCCCCCTCGCCCCTCCAGGGCGGTGGTCATGTCCCGATTCCGGCACCCCGTCGGGGCCGACCGGTGGGGCTCGTCCGAGATTCCGGCCCGAGGTAGCGTCGGGCCATGCCGCCAAGAGCGATTGACTGCTGGGTGAACGTGAACATGGGCGACTACGAGCCTCCGGAGTACCTGATCCGGGTGAAGGAGGACTACCTGCACGGCGGGGCCGATTTCTTCCGGAGTTTCACTCCCGAGGAGTTGCTACCGCTCATGGACGAACTCGGGGTGGAGAAGGCCATAGTCCAGGCCTCGGTGGGTGAGGACAACCCTCGACCGTTCGACTTCGTGGAGCGGTATCCCGAGCGGTTCGCGCTGGCCGTCCACGTCGATCCCCGAGGGATGATGCCCGTGCTGTGGAAGCTGGAGGAACTGGTCGGCCGGTACCCGGTGGCGATGGCCCGGGTCGTTCCGTTCGGGGTGGACGTTCCCCCCAGCGACCCGGTTTACTACCCCCTCTACGCCAAGTGTACGGAGCTGGATCTGCCGCTTTCGATAAACACCGGGATCCCCGGCCCGCCCATGCCCGGCGAGGGCCAGGACCCGATGCTGCTCGACCGGATCTGTCTGCGCTTTCCCGATCTGAAGCTGTGCATGGCCCACGGTGCCGATCCGTGGTGGGGGGTGGCCATGCGGCTGATGATCAAGTACCGGAACCTGCACCTGATGACCTCGGCCTACAGCCCCAAGAGGCTCCCGCCCGAGTTCGTCCACTTCATGAACACCCGGGGTCAGGACAAGGTCATCTTCGCCTCCGACCATCCCGCTCTCGACATGCGCCGCTGCATCACCGAGGCCTGGGCGCTGGATCTGCGCGACGGCGTGCTCGACAAGTACCTCTACACCAACGCCGACCGCCTCTTCTTCGCCCCCCGCAACCCCCGCTATTGACAATTGCCACCCGGTGTGATCGCCGAGGCGTGGAGTGCTTTCAAAAGGTGACATGAATTTGTCGCTTTTTGAAAGGAGATTTGGTTGCTACTGGGCGGTTGTGGCGGTGGCAGTCTTCCTGGCTTCAATAGCGGCCTAGGTGGTTCCTCGCCAGGTGCTGGGGGTTGGGGACTCCGTGGTATTGCCAATGGTAATTGTCTTTGGCCTGATCGGTGCCATTGTCAGTCGATTGCTCTATACGCCACTTACTTGACATTGATGTTGATTCCGAAAACCAGAAGGGCGATACTTTCCGAGCTAAGGAAGGCGCGGGACTGGTTGTCGGGTCTTCGCAGATGAGACCGGCGCTCGCTACTTCGGTGCTCCCTGCTTCCTATAGAGCGGTGGTCATGTCCCAGTCCTAGTAAGCTAAACTTCTCCATGCTTCATTGATTCTTCGGAGGTTTTAGGTGCTTGATTCTGTGTTTTCGTAGGGCTCTCCTTGGGAGCTGTTTGTTGGTGACGTTCTAGAATAGGTGCGCTGGGTACATATGCTCGAAGGTCTTGGAAAACGTTTCCATAAAAATCTAGAACAGCAGTTATTACTGAATCTATGAATCCCCCCTTACGAGTCGAGCGGCGACTTGTACCCATGTTGGTCTGTTGTTTTATTTGGAACTTACTCGGTGATAACTTTGTGGATGGTAGTCCTGTTCTTGGGTTTTCACGTAGTTGCTGCAAGGAGGCGCTGACCGGTATGCGACCGGATTTTTGGTAGATATCAACCATAATATTTTCAGGCGCGTTTTTCATTTGTTTAACTAGCCAGACTACCGAAGCTCGTGGAGTTCGGTCTTGTGGTGCTGTTAGTTGAGTGCTTACCGTGATTTTTCGGGTTTTGAGATCGACATTTATGAGTAGATCTGCCGCTCCATCTGGCACACGCAATGTGCCTGCTAGTGTTCCATCTGAACATAGCGTAGACACAAACTCCTTGTTACGGAGTTGAGGGTCCTTTTGGTGGGAGCGTGGTATAACTTCGGTCACATCGGCACCTATCTCGGTGCCCAGTTTCAAAGTTGTGAACCTAAGCAATTGGTCCCACCGTTGGCATATCTCAGCTATTTCTGGGTTGCGGCGTGAAAGATTTCCATCGGCAACCCCACCGAGGACTGTGGTCCAATTATCGCCCATGTCGTCAAAGTGCAGTACTCCTGACTTTTCATGGGTTAGGTAGCGGATAAGCTCATTTAGTATCCAAGCCTGTTCGGGGTCCTCGATACCTCGATGAGTGTGCTCCTTCACAGCTTCTGCCAGTATCATAGCCCATGACAGATGCTGTACTTGAGTTTTCGAGTTGGATCTGACTTTTAACCCGGAGGTGGGGTGTACTCCTGGGGATGGTGCGATCTCATTGGAAATTGTGATTACAGTGCCAATGTCCTCTGCTTTGGCCAGTTCTAGGTACTCATTAATCTGCTCCGCGTTCAGTCTATTCCTGGCGGTCTTGACTTCGACAAGAGCCTCGAACGCAATGCTCTTGCGGAACTCAACTCGAATCAACCCATCGGGGCGAATGAGACGATCTTCGCTTGTCCGATAGCCAGGGCCTACGAAAGTCGAGATGCTTGTTTTTTTGCAGAAGTGCATCCTAGTGGAACTAGCAGTGCTTGGCTGAATGAGGGTACGATACTCATCACTGATAACAGCGCAGAAGTGGCCCTGTCTTCGGCCTCCCTGGCACCCTTGACCCCCGTTATCGGAATGAGCCGTGCCGGTTCAAAGTCGTCTGTGGACATCTGGTCTTCCATGCCCAGGCAGATTACACAGGTGGCAAAGGGTCGCGCAAGTCCCAGATGCAAGGCAATGAGGGGCACAACGAGGTGAGGAAAGGCTTGTGCTTGGCTGACTTGGCCAAGTCGTGCAGCTCGGCTGGATTCCTTGTCTGGCTCAAATCTCCTTGTCATGGCAGTACATGCCGGGTCTGCACTGTACTGGTTTTGTTGAGTGTGGTTATAGTATAATCTTCGAGCTATGAGACACCTAAGGCATCAATCCATCGATCAACTGGCTAGGTGGGAAGCGGCTGTGGATTGGCCGATACTAATTCTAGCTCTGGGCAGCATCCCACTTCTTGTGCTGGAGAACTATGTCCAAGCTATACATGAAATAGCAGGGCCTTTGAACTGGGCTATCTCAGGGGTTTTCGCGGCTGATCTGGCTATTAGGTTGGTATTGCACGGCCCTGGGCGGAGAGCATATGCCTTAAGCCGGTGGTACGACTTCATTATCATTGCTTTGACCCTGATCCCTGTGTTGATGCCGATTCGGGCATTGCGGTCGGCTCGAGCGCTCAAGGCGGTTAGAGTGCTTAGAGTGCCGGTATTCGGTTTGAGGGGTTTGGATGCTGCCAAAGTGATTTGGAACAACTTGTCGGGGCGTTCTGTCATCATATCGACCATTGTACTGATTGCCACATGTTCGGTTATTGTGTTACTGCTTGAAAGTAGCAGTGGTGGAAATATCCAGTCATTGGGTGATGCAGTTTGGTGGTCATTCGTCACCATGACCACCGTAGGGTATGGTGATGTATCTCCGGTAACTCGTGGAGGTAAGATCGCTGCTGTCGTGCTCATGATTGCGGGAATCACGGGATTTGGCGTTATCACCGCCAACCTGGCTGCTTCGTTCACCAAGTCTAAGGATAACAAGCAGAATGAGGAGAGGATTGAAGAATTGATCTCGCAAGTTGGTGAATTGATTCGAGTGGTCGGCCACCTCAAAGAACAGGTAGAAGGCTCCAACGCCAGCAGACAAAACACCGAAGTTTAGCACTCTTAGTCCAATCATGTTCTCTCAGCATGACCGTATGTGAGTAGGTATAGAAATATGTGGTATCTTGGCTAATAGTATTGGCCAGGGGTTGTCGAGGGGAGGGCA
Organism: Acidimicrobiales bacterium; assembly: GCA_965115985.1. Taxonomy (GTDB): domain Bacteria; phylum Actinomycetota; class Acidimicrobiia; order Acidimicrobiales; family Bin134; genus Poriferisocius. The sequence continues at coordinate 1,255,259 of OZ220474.1, read as the reverse complement.
TGGTCGGTAGCGGCTCGCCGGGCCGGTCAGGTGTCGCTGATGGCGATCGCTCGGGGGTCGGTGCCGAGGTAGCTGGCGACGACCAGGGGGTTGTTGCGGATCTCGGTGGGGGTTCCCTCGGCGATGACCCTTCCGGCTTCGAGGCAGTAGACCCGGTCGCTGATGCTCATGATGAGGGGCATGTCGTGTTCGATGATCAACATGGCGGCCCCGAGTTCGTGGCCGATGTTGACGATGAGCGGCCCGAACGCCTCGGTCTCGCGTTGGGCCACTCCCGCGGTGGGTTCGTCGAGGCACAGCACTCGGGCACCGAGGGCCAAAAGGCCGGTGATCTCCACGATGCGTCGGGTGCCGGTGGACAGGTCGCTGATGTGGGTGTCGCCGTAGCGGCCCAGGCCCAGGAAGTCGATCAGCTCGTCGGCCTCGGCCCGCCGCCGACGCTCCCGGGCGAACGAGCGGGGAAGGTGCAGGGCGGTGCTGATCAGCGGGGTGCGACCCCGGGCCTCCATGGCCACCTGCACCGTCTCCCTCACCGTCAGCTCGGGGAACAGCGCCGCGGCCTGGAACGTTCGCCCCAGTCCGGCCCGAGCCCGCCGGGGCGCGGGAAACCGGGTGATGTCGGTACCCAGCAGCTCCACCCGGCCGCTTGACGGTACGTAGCCGCCGACCGCGTTCATGAAGGAGGACTTGCCCGCACCGTTGGTGCCGATGAGTCCCACGATCTCGTCGGGGCCGACCAGCACCGTGGCCCCCGACACCGCCTCCACGCCCCCGAACCGCACCCCGACGTCGCGCCCGGCCAGCATGGGATCGGTGGCCGGCCTCGGATCCTCGGGGCGGACCAGGGCGGCCGGCGCGGTCCTTGAGGTCTTGGTCCGGTCGTCGGGGCCGAGCCGTCGCTCGGCCAGTCCGATTAGGGCATTGCGGGCGCTGTAGCCGATCTGCACCAGCCCGCCGGGGAAGTACATGAGCACCACCAGCAGACCGACGCTGGAGGAGAACAGGGCCACGGTCTCGGAGCTGTTGAACAGATTGGGAAGCCCGTAGACCCAGATCGCCCCCAGCACCGCGCCCACCGACGAACCCAGGCCACCGATGACCACCATGCCGACGAGCTGCAACGAGTCGCCCACCTGGAAGAACCGCTCGCCGAGCGGGACGTTCTGGATCAGCCCGGCCAGCAGCGCGCCCCCCAGTCCGGCGATCCCGCCGGCCAGCGCGAACGAGGACAGCTTCGAGCGAACCGGCCCCACCGTGTAGGCCGATGCCGAGTCGATGTTGTCGCGCACCGCGATGATGGTGCGGCCGGTGCCGCAACGGCGCAACCGGCTCACCACGACCACCACCATCAGCAAGAAGGCCAGACAGACGTAGTAGTAGCGCTTCTGGGAGGAGAGATCGAGGCCGAACAGCTCGCCCCGGCGGAACGGCACCGACGAGGTGTTGCCGGTGGAGAAGAACGGCCGGCGGTAGAGATACTGCTGGGCGGCCAGCGCGAACACGAAGGTGGTAATGGCCAGGTGGAGCCCGCGGACCCGCAGCGACCCGATCCCGATCACCGCGGCCACCAGCGCGGAGAACAGCCCGGCCAGGGGGATGGCCACCATGAACGGAACGGCTCCGGCCTCGAATCGGACGTCGAAGAAGTCGAACGACAGGGCGTCGCCGGGCAGGAATCCGGTGCCCACGGTGAAGTCCATGGACAGGCCCCGGGCGAGACCGGCGGCGAACAGGGCCCCCAGGCCCGCGAAGGTCATCTGGGCCAGGGAGAGCTGGCCGGCCCAGCCGGTGATGATGGTGACCGACAGTCCGCAGATCGCGAAGCACAAAACGGTGGTGTACAGAAGCTGACGTGACGGCAGGTCGGTTATGCCGGGAAGCTGCACCAAAACGATGGCGAGCAGCATCAGCGCGCCCAGCGAGATCCGGGACAGATGCCGCAGCCACCACAATTGCCGCAGGCGCTCGGGGATCGGCCTGACCTTGGGGGCGAAGGCGAACACCCCGGTCTCCTCCCGGCTGCGGCTCTGGAAGTAGACCGCCACCAGAACGGCCAGGAAGGTCACGAAGTCGATGAGCCCCGGATCGGTGAAGAAGTTGAATCGCAGCAGGGACTCGGAGGCCCCGATCAGAACCCCGGCCAGCACGGCCCGGGGAAACGAGACCATCCCGGCCAGCACCGCGGCCACCATCGCCTTGCCCAACGTCAACGGCCCCAGATTGACGAGGCCCGCGACGCCGCCGCTCGACCCCGACAGCAGGATCATCGACACCGAGGCCAGGAGCCCGGCCATCACCCAGACGAAAGTGGACACCGTCTTGGGGTTGATCCCCGACAGGCGGGAGAGTTCGGGGTTGCCGGCCGCCGCGGCCACCGACTTGCCGAACGTGGTGCGGTTCAACAGCCAGCCCAGGAGCAGGGCCAGCACCGGTACCACGACGAGGATGGTCAGTTGCGGTCCCCGCATCCGCACGCCGGTGCCCAGGGCGTCCTCCCAGATTCGGCCGACCATCACCGGGTAGCGGCGGCCGGGGGCATCGATGTCGGGGAGTTGGAGGACCATCAATTGAGCCAGTTGGGCGATGCCCACCGTGGCCACCAGCACGATCACCCGGGGGGAGGTGAACAGGCGGCGGATCACGGTCAGCTCCACCGCGGCGGCGAACAGCGTACCCAGCAGCAGCGACAGAGCCAGTGCCAGCCAGAACCCCCAGCCGTGGTTCAGCACCAGTAGCGCCATGACCGAGACGGCGATGAGCCCCATGTTGCCCACCGCGAAGTTGATGACCCGGGTGGAGCGATAGATCAGCACGATCCCCATGGCCACCAGCCCGATTGCCAGACCGTTGACCATCCCGTCGAACACGATCTGGCGGGTGATCCACACGCCGAGCACGGGTAGTGCGGAGACGTCCATCAACCGCCCTCGGTCCCGAGGATCTGGCGGGTGATCCACACGCCGAGCACGGGTAGTGCGGAGACGTCCATCAACCGCCCTCGGTCCCGAGGAACACCGCCCGGGCCAGGTCGTCGCGCTCGGCCAACTCCTGGGCCGGACCCTCGAAGCGCACCTGTCCCTTCTCCAGGAACACCGCTCGGTCGGCGATGGCCAGCGCCACGTTCAGCGACTGCTCGACGATTATCATGGTCTGGCCCCGGGCCTTGAGCCCCTCGACGGTCTCCAGCAGCGACTGCACGACCACGGGGGCCAGCCCCAGCGACAGCTCGTCGATTATCAGCACCTCGGGCTCGTGCAGCATCACCCGGGCCAGTGCCAGCATCTGCTGCTGTCCGCCCGACAGGTTGCCGGCCCGCTGCTTGGGCCGTTTGGCCAGGTCGGGGAACAGGTCGAACACCTTCTCGATGCGTCGGTCGCGGTCGTCGGGGTTCCGACGGTAGGCGTAGGCCCCCATGAGCAGGTTGTCGCCGATGGACAGGTCACTCCACACCCCGGCTCCCCCGGGCAGCATGTGCAGGCCCATGGCCGCCCGTTGTTCGGGGGTGGCGAAGGTGATGTTGCGGCCGTGGAGGCGCACCACCCCCCGTTCGGGAACGACCAGGCCGGTGATCACCTTGAGCGCGGTGGACTTGCCCGCGCCGTTGGTGCCCAGAAGGGCCAGCGTCTCTCGTCGGCCCACCTCGAAGCCGAGGTCGAACAGCACCTGGACCTGCCCGTAGCGGAAGTCCACGTCGGCCACCTGGATGGCCGGTACGTCCTCGGGGTCGGTCTCGGCCCGGCGGCGTTCCTCGGCCTGTTCCTCCCGGAGTTCGCCGACGATCAGGGAGAGATCACGGCGGAGCCGACCGGCCCCCCTCAGCACGAAGTAGGCACCGATGGGCATGGCCGAGGCGGTGATGATGGTGATGGCGGTCTGCTCGCCCAGTTCGTTCTGGAGGAAGCCGGCGATGATGCTGCCGCCCACGCCGCCCACCATGACCATGAAGAACGTCAAAAAAGCGGTGCCCATGCCCCGCAGCCGGTAGGGGAACACCGCTTGGATGGCGGGCTGCACCATGGCGAAGGCCCCGCCCAACAAGGTGGAGTTGACGGCGGCGAACAACATGAACAGAGCCAGGTTGGACATGGCGTACTGGATGGGCACCAGCACCCCGATGGGCACCAGCAGCACCCCTATCAGCTTCAGCGCCCGGTCGGGATCCTTGCGGTAGGTGGCGTCGAATCGGCGGCCGACCACCGGTAGGAACATCACCAGCCCGACCCCGGCGGGAGCCACGGCCAGGCCGCGCTCCAGGGCGTCGAGGCCGAACTCCTCCTCCAGGAAGAACGACTGGATCGAGCCCGCCGGGAAGAGGGCGAAGCCCATGGCCGCGAACGCGATGGTCATGTTGCGGATGGTGTCGATGTTCCAGATGCGGGTGAAGGCGGCCTCGACCGAGATGGGCATCTTGTCGTCCTGGGCCAGACCGGTGCCCAGCACCTCCTTCTGCTCCCATTGGCCCCGGGGCGGTTCCCGCAGGAAGAAGGCGAAGATCGCGAGGGCGGCAGTGGGCAGCCCCAGCAGGTAGAAGGCCCAGCGCCACCCGTCGTCGCCCCCCATCCACACCGCGATGCCCCCGGCCAGTATCGGGCTCAGGGCCGCGAAGACCCGCCCGGTGCCGGCGTTGGTGGCGAACATGCGGCCCCGGGTCTGAATGGGGTAGGTGTCGGCCAGCATGCTGGGGTGGACGGTGATGGTGTTGGCCTTGGACATGCCGGTGAAGAACCGTGCGAAGAAGAACATCAGGGCGTTCACCGCCGCTCCCGACAGCGCGCTGAAGGCGGCGAACGCCCCGCTGGCCAACCCGACGATGGGGCCGCGTCGGAAGCGGTCGGCCATCCAGCCCATCGGCCCGGCCCCCAGCACGAAGAACATCAGCGATGCGGTGCTGATGGCGGTTATGGCCCCGTCGCTCACCCCGAAGCTCCTGCCGATGTCCGGGCCCAGAATGGCCACCGCGCTGTTCTCCAGCTCGTCCAGGCTGTTCAGCGCCAGCAACACGAGGAAGGTTCGGTAGCCCCCCTTGAGCAGGCCCTCCTTGAGGGTGGTCTGCTCGCCCCCCACGCCGGGCAGCAGGTCGTCGGGAAACAGCACCTCGCCCCCCTGGGTGTCACGTCGAGCAGCCTCGCCCTCGAGCACCGTTGTGGCCAGCGCGTCGATGGATTCGCCCCCGGCCTGCTCGTTGTCCAATGTCGCCCCCCGACCCGTGCGAGCCTGCTCGTTGTCCAATGTCGCCCCCCGACCCGTGCGAGCCTGTTGAACCCGCATCGGCCCATCAGAGTAGCGTGGGGAGCCGGTGGGAAACCCGAAGGCAGGGGGCATCCGATGAGCAGGCGGTCGAACGAAGCCCGCGGCCGGCACGATCGTGGCAACGGTCACGGGGAGGACGTCCGATGAGCGAGCCGTCGAACAAGCCGTCCAACGTCGTGGTGGTGCTGCTGGATTCGTTGAATCGGCACATGCTGGGGAGCTACGGGGGGACCGAGTTCGCCACCCCGAACCTGGATCGGTTCGCGGCCCGGCGGGCCACCCGGTTCACCCGCCACGTGACCGGTTCGTTGCCGTGCATGCCCGCTCGTCACGACATCCTGTGCGGGGCGCTGGACTTTTTGTGGAAGCCGTGGGGGTCGATAGAGCTGTGGGAGGAGCCGGTGACCCGGGTGCTGCGCCGCCAGGGGGTGGCCACCGCGTTGGTGACCGATCATCCCCACCTGTTCGAGACCGGCGGGGAGAACTACCACACCGATTTCGGGTGTTGGGACTATCTGCGGGGCCATGAGGGCGACCCGTGGCGCAGCTTCTACGATCCCACCTGGGTGGGGGCCCCGGCCATGCCCGCCCGTCCCGGCGGGTGGTGGTGGTCGAACGTCTTCGACACCGACGTGCATGACCGGGGGTACGACCGCTCCCGCACGTTCTTCAGGGCCGAGGAGGACTATCCCGGCCCCCGGACCATGAGCGCGGCGGCCCGGTTCCTGGCCGAGGACACTCCCCACCACGACCGGTGGTTCCTGTTCGTGGACGAGTTCGATCCCCACGAGCCGTTCGACACCCCGCCACCGTGGGCGGGCCGGTACCACGACGAGGCCTGGGACGGAGAGTGGGTCATCTGGCCTCCCTACGCCGACGGAGCCATCGCCACCGGGAGCTGGTCGGAGCGGGAGGGCCGCCATGTCCGGGCCAACTACGGGGCCAAGCTGTCGATGATCGACCACTGGTTCGGTCGGATCATGGATCGGTTCGACCAGCAGGGTCTGTGGGACGACACCGTGCTGATCGTGTGTACCGACCACGGTCACTACCTGGGCGAGGAGCGGGAGGGTCGGGACGTCTGGGGCAAGCCGGGTGTGCCCCAGTACGAGCCGCTGGGGCACACCCCGCTGCTGATTTCGTGGCCGGGTCGGCCCGGCGGTGGGGTGTGCGACGCGCTGACCACCAATGTGGACGTCTTCGCCACCGTCGCCGAGGTGTTCGACGCCGAGGTGATGCAGCCGACCCACGGTCGGTCGATGGTGCCGCTTCTCACCGGACAGGCCGATGCCATTCGGGATTGGGCGCTCGGCGGGGTGTACGGCGGATGGGTGCAGGTCACCGACGGCACCCGCAAGTACGCCCGGGGGGCGGTCGGCGACAACTTCCCCCTGTCGATGTGGTCCAACCGATGGTCCACCATGCCGTTCGGCGATCTCGGTATCGACGGCCTGCCTGCTCCCGACCACCGGGCGTGGCTGGACAGGATGCCGGGGACGCAAGTACCGGTGATCCGCCAACCCTTCCGCCCCGGCGACATGCTGCCGTTGTGGGCCGCGGTGAACGCCTGCAACGATCGCCACTTCCTGTTCGACCTCGACACCGATCCCGACGAGCAGGAGAACCGCAGCGGGGAGTCGTGCGCCACCGAGATGCTGGACCTGGTCCACACCGCGCTAACCGAGGTGTCGGCCCCCGAGGAGCAGTTCGCTCGACTGGGCCTGGGCTGACCGGCCAGTATTTTCGACAAGTATTGGACAAGGATTGATTGCCGGTAGTGATTGCCGGTATTTCCGACAAGTAGTGATTGCCGGTATTGATCGACCGATCAGGAGGGGAGCATGGTGACTACCAGCACAGGCCTTGGGGCCAGCACAGGCCTGGGGGCGGTTCTCAAACGGCGGACGGTGGGGTGGCTGCTGGTCGTCCTGGCGCTGATGGCCGCGTCCTGCGGGGGCAGCGGCGACAACGACGAAACCGGTGATTCCGTCCCGCCGACTGCGGCCGAGGCGGAGGGGATTGATCGGCAGACGGCCGAGGACCGGGCGGCCACCCCGACCGATACGTCGGGTGACGCCCTTGCTGGGGGTGCCAACGATGCCCAGGATCTCGACGATGCCGACGGTGATCCCGATGACCGTTCGCCGGAACAGGCCGCCGGCGAGTCCCCCGAAGAACCGGAGGAGCAGCCCGCCGCCACATCGGCACCAACCCCCACTCCGATGGTTCTGACCGCCAGCTACCAAGGGGTGACCGAGACCGAGGTCGCCATCGGCGTGGCGGCCATCGACCCGGTGCAGATCAAGGAGCTGTTCGGTATTGATCTGGGCGTGTTCTCGGTGGAGAACCTGTACGCGGCCATGGCCGACGACCTTAACCAACGAGGTGGGGTGAATGGCCGCAATGTCGTGACCCATATCGCCGCGTTCCTCCCCGTCGGGGCGGCCGACAGCGAGCGGGTATGCACCGAGCTGGTGGAGGACCGGAGGGTGTTCGTGGTAATCGGCCAGTTCCTCGAGGACAACGCCCTGTGCGTGACCGAACTGCACGGGCTCCCCTATGTGGGTCACTTCGGGGAGAACGCCGAGCGTCAGGCCCGGTCAAACGGCCTGCTGTTCGCCACCGAGATGGAGCAGACCCGTCAGCGGATCGGCGGCACCCGGGAGATGATCCGGGCCGGTGATCTCGACGGGTTCGACGTGGGCATCTACTACGAGGCCGACCCCGACAAGGCCTACGTGGATGCGGTGCAGCCGCTGCTGGAGGAGGCCGGCATCAACGTCGTGAGGGCCTATTCCCCGGGCGCGCCCACCACCGACACGGTGGCCAACGAGATCGCCACCGACACGATCACCCAGCGCATGAGGGCCGACGGGGTGGACATGATCCTCAACGTCTCCAACGTGTTCGGGGTCATCGAATCGGTGCAGCGCATCGGCTGGGACGTGCCCATCGCCATCACCAATGGGCAGGCCGCCGACCGGTTGTTGATTGCCGACGACCAGGGGCTCACCGACGAGGTGATGGCTCGCACCTTTGCGGTGACCACCAGCAAGCCCACCCGGGACGAGATTCTGGCCGACCCCGGCGTGCAAGCATGCCTGGCTGCCTACGACCAGCGGTTCGGTGACGAACCCCTTGATCTGTCCAACGACGACGTGGTCAACGGCGTCACCAACCATTGCCGGGCCTTCGCCCTTACCGTGAAGATTCTCGAAGCCGCGGGCGGCGACATCACCCCGGAGACGTTCAGAGCCGCCGGCGAGTCCCTGGGCACGTTCGACCTCCCGTCCATGGCCAGGGCCACCCTTTCTCCCGACAAGCACTCGGCCGGCTCGTTGGTGCGCCGCTACGAGTACTTCCCCGAGGCCAGAACCTGGCTACCGGTGGGCGAGCCGATCGGTACCGAGCCCGTCGGATGAGCCGCAAGATGATCGTTCATCCCAGCGCCGATGGCGGACACAAGGCCGTCGGTGTCCACCGGCGTCGGATGAGCCGCAAGATGATCGTTCATCCCAGCCCTCTGCCCGATGTGGCTCTCAGCTCGCAGCCGATCACCGGCTCGGGGGCAGGACTGATGTTCACCGGGGCCGCCCTGGCCGCTCGGGCCGTCGAGGCCATGGACCGGGCCGGGGTGACCGGCAAGGTCGTGATCATCGACGAGGAGAATCCGGTCGAGGGCGTCGCCCTCAACAACCCCGAGGCCATCCCCAAGTCGGCCTCGGGCAAGATCCTGCGTCGCGAGCTGAGGACGTCCCTGGGGGTGGGCGATGGCTGAGATCAAGTCGGCCTCGGGCAAGATCTTGCGTCGCGAGCTGAGAACGTCCTCGGGGGTGGGCGATGGCTGAGATCAAGTCGGCCTCGGGCAAGATCTTGCGTCGCGAGCTGAGAACGTCCTCGGGGGTGGGCGATGGCTGAGGCGCGGCCTCGGCCGACGGTGCGGATGTCGTCCGAGGAGTGCTGGGAGATGCTCGAGACCTCGGTCAACGGTATCCTCACCACGCTCAGGGCCGACGGGGGGCCGGTGGCTCTTCCCGTTTGGTACGTGGTGCTGGATCGGAAGATCTACATGGTGACCCGGGGCAAGAAGGTGGTGCGGATCCGAAACGATCAGCGCTGCTCCTTCTTGGTGGAGGCGGGCGAGCGGTGGGCCGATCTGCGGGCGGTGCATGTGGAGTGCGTCGGCCGGGTGATCGAGCCCTCCACCGATTTGGCCCGGCGGATCGAAGAGGCCCTCGACGTCAAGTACGCCCCGTACCGGACCGCCCGGGACGCGATGCCCGAGCCGACCCGGGACTACTACCGCAAGAACCTCAACTCCACCATCGAGCTCACCCCGGTCGGCAAGATGCTCAACTGGGACAACCGCAAGCTGCTCTGAGATTTTTGGTTGGTCGGGCCTCGGGGGGGGGGGGGGTGTGGGGGCTATTCCCACTTGAACTCGGGGTCGTGCTTCTCCCGAAAGGCTCGGCGGGCCTCCCGGGAGTCCTCGAAGCGCAGCAGGCGGGTGGTGTAGTCCTGCTCGGTGCGGTAGGCCTCGCGCAGAGGTAGATGTTCGGTGCGGTTCATTGACTCCTTGGCCAGTCGCAGGGCGATGGGGCTCTTCGCCGCCAGCAGGCCGGCCAGCTCGAGGGCGGTGTCCTGGAGAGCCTCGGGAGTGGTGACGGTGCGCACCGCGCCGATTCGGTACATCTCGGCGGCCGACGCCGGCTCACCGGTGAAGAACATCTCCCGGGCCTTGTGACGGCCCATCATCAACGAGAGGTGGGCGCTGGCCCCGAGCAGACCGACATTGATCTCGGGGGTGCCGAACACCGCGTTCTCGGAGGCCACCAGCATGTCGCAGCACGCGGCCAGGGCCAGCCCCGCGCCGAGGGCGGGCCCGTTGATGGCCCCGACCACCGGCACCGCGCAATCGATGATGGCCCACATGGCCTCCCGGGCCAGGTGCCCGGCATCGGTCAACTCCCGGGGGTGGCGCTCGGATCGGGGCCTGCTGTCGGACGGACTCAAATCGGCCCCGGCGCAGAACGCCTTCTGCCCCGCACCGGTGAGCACGACCGCCCTCACCTCCCGGTCGTCGCCCAGGCTCGAGAACAGATCACCGATCCGGCCGAAGGCGTCGTTGTCGACCGCGTTCACCGGCGGCCGATCGAGGGTCACGACGACGATGTGATCACGCTGTTCAACCTTGAGATCGGACACTGTCTACCCCCAGAACGTCGGCTGCCGGACCACCCTCACAGTACCGGGGTTTCACCATGCCGAGTGGTCATCGGTGCTAAGGATTGTTCGGCTGTGCTCCCGCGAGTAGGCGTACCATGAACCGTTCGTTTGCCTCGACCAGGCCTGGGTCCGTCCCGTTGTGCTCCTGCATGCCACGTACGATCTTCCTCAGCACTCCCATCCCCATGTCCTCAAGGTAACCATAATCCTGCATTACATCCTTAAGCAGTTGGTTGCGGTTAGAACGAACCCCAATACGTATCCCTTCGGGGGTGACACCATTAGGTAATTTACCAGGCGAAATTATCTCAAGTCGGTCTTGGTATACTACTAGTTCGATATCTGTACCTGTGAGAAGGTAGTCCCTGTGTATCAGGGCATTGACAGTGGCTTCGCGAACTGCTCGTTCCGGATATGTTGGCACTTCAACACGTCTAGCTCCATCTTCTAAGTAAGCAGTTACAGGAGTATTGTGCCTGACAAACGCTACTGCTTGTTCGACAAGTCCTGTCTCGACAAACTGCCCATGTCTATCTATTAATGGAGTCATCGGCCCACGCATCTTTATTTGATCTTTAAATGCATAGTCTTTGTCCAGCCCATAAAAAGCTGCTGAGTTGATACCAGCCTGGGGTAAGAACCTATGGGGTGTCTTCCCGAACAACAATATCCCTGCCATAGTAACGTGATCTTCGACCATGAACTCTGCGATAGTTAAAAGATTCTGCCATCCGACCCTATCACCATCTTCTGGAACTTCTAATTGGCGAACTCGCTCAAAATAATCCCTGAGCCGTCGATAATCCAGGTCTTCTAAGCTTGATCCAGAGATGGGTTGCAATTCAGCACGTACCATTCCACGCTGCTGGAATAAGCGACTCAGCTCCTCTCTCGACGGATCCCGACTCTGCGACCCAACACGAATGAAATAGTTATTTTTGTTGTTGTGCCGCTGGCAGTAAACAGTATATCCACGCGGTACTGTAACAATTGCTACATCTTTACCTGGACTAACATCCTTGACTATTTCAAAAGAAGGAATAATTGGCGGTATAATTTTGTCCCGGCATGTGGTCATAACCCATTCTTCTAGCTGGTCCCGTGCCACTCCAGTGACGACCCCATTATCTTCTACACCAAATATCACCATTCCACCTTCTAGGTTGGAAAAGGCTACAAGTGCTTTAGCGAGGCCATAGTTGTGGATTGTTGCATCGCGCTTGAACTCAACACTTGAGTTCTCGCCGTTCGCAATTATCTCCAGGACTTCTGCTTTTGTTGTCATTATCAGAACCCGTATTTGGAGCGGCGCATCTCGAAGGCATCCCTGCCACCCTCCAGTGTCCTCTCGACCAACTCCCGCACGGGGAGGGAGTCGATGGACCCCATATGTTCGCTCGCTATTCTCGATTGGCCTTCGGCATTGACGGAAGCTGCGAGGCCTAGTATCAGTTCAGCATCGCCAAGAACAGGAATGTTTGCATTGTGGGTTGAGAAAATGAATTGTCGTTGTGGCTTTTTCTCCCGTATCATCGGAACTATACCCTCGGTGATGAACCGGTTGTCGAGGTCGTCCTCAGGCTGGTCGATTACAAGTGGCGCTTCTGAGTCCAGCAGTAGGAGCAGCAATACTGCTGTTGCCTTCTGCCCCGTGGAGAGATCGTTCAACATTCTCCAGTTTGCAGGCTCACCGTCCATCGCTGTATTCAGTTCAACGTGGGTAGTTGCTGACAGTTCGATTTCCTCAATCCTCAGGTGAAGGTCGAGCCCGGCTGCCGCAATCCGCTCCGCCGCGCCCGAGGGAAATCCATAGTGCGACTGTAAGGATTCCTTGCCCTCTCGACAATGTTGCGAAAACTGGGGCAGGGACAGTTGTTCCACCCGGCGGATACAGTCTAAGGCTTCGGTAAGTCTTCCCCCGACTTCTCGCAGTAATTCTTCCAGTGGATTCCGGTTCTTGGCCATTTCAACTTCAACCCTAACTCGGCCGCGGAGCCCACGTGATATCTTATCGGCTGCTTTTTTTATCTCCCGATACTCCTGAGCTTTGATATCTTCCCACTCCAAAATCAGATTATGGCGGTATGACTCATATGTCTTCAGGTTATTTCCGATACTCTCTAATAGGTCCTTAAGCGGACGTAGCTCTTCGATGCTCCGGCGAAGCTGGATAAACTCATCACCATCTATCCCTGACTTCTGAAGATCACGTAATATTTGCTCGTAAGTATTATTGATAGTCTCACGCCGCTCACCCCAGCGACCTTTGATTCCTTCGATTGCCATGTCGGCTTGCGACAGGGCTTCATTGAGCAAGCTACCGATCTCGGCAAGCTTAACGCTCAGGGTGTCGAAAACTCCGTCTAATTGACTCAGGATATCCGCGTTTGGTAGTCCGTCTAGCGCCCTATTTGATACGTATGCTGCATCTACAGGAAGATCTTCGACCAGCTCACTATGAAGCGCTCGGAACGGCTCCAGCCGTTCGTTCGAGATCGATAACAGTTTCTCCTCCCTGACGAGCAGACTTTTCTCCTTTAAAAGTTTCTCCAAGCCAGCACGCTGATAGCGTCCTTGCATCTCTTCGAGACCGGGTAGGGCCGCGAGGCGTTCTTCAAGTGTCTCCATCTCGTGTCGCGTCTCTACGATCTGTCGGCGCGACCGCTCAAGCTCCATCCTGATTTCGATCTTTCGTCTCGACAGGGATGGGTCGTGATCTGCAAACCGTTCTAGCAGCCGCGTAAGTTTATCGGGACTCTTAGCTAGTTCGGCGATCTCATGCTGGCCGAACACCTGTATATCTGGGATCAAATCTTGTGGTGGGATTGCCAATATCTTACCAGTATTGTCCCTGACAGTTGCAGGGTTGGGTACGGTACGCTCGATGGTATAGCTGGATTCAGATGGATGATATAATTTCATCAGAAGCGATACTTTTGTTCCCGGTTTCAAAACATCTCTAACTACATTATAGTGCGCATCTTGTGCCTCTTCTCCTAAGGGGGCTAGACCTAGTACGTAGCGTATACTTTCGATGATTGTAGACTTGCCAGTTCCGCGTCCACCTATTAAAACGTTGAGGTTACTGTTGAAATTAACAGAAGTTTTTCCTAGAAAACCACCTTCCCAAGTCATCGAAGTGAGCTCGGCATGCTTTTCCGGTAGTTGGTCTCTATCCAGCCGGATACGTGATTCAGGATCAAGGAATGCCTGACGAAATGCTTCAATCGATACCTCCGACATTTTGATCAAGCATGACGCACTGTTTTTTTCCAAATCTTCGGGACTGTTTACATCTGATGCATTGATTATTGCAATAGGGTGTGGGCGCTTGTGGTCCTTGTTCTTGTTCTGGAGGATTTGTCTAAATGTAATCTCTTCTTCATTGATGGGCTTAGTTATTGCGCAAGCAAGCAGATTAGGTGATTGCCAAACCTTAATCCTCGATTGACCCCTTGAAGTTTTGAGTAATCCCCCGTCGTTTGTCACATGAGCGGCGACAACCATAGCTTTCCAGTTCCTTGACTGTTCTATAAGTTCTAAGGAGTCTAGGCTTCCAGTTGGTGAAAGTTCATCCAGTCTTGTAATTCCACAGTTTCCTATTACTCTCTCCAGTTCTTCTTGTTGACTTTCCAGACTGCTATCCTTATAGGGTTCGAACAAACAGAGGAAATGAACTCCATCCTTCGACTTAGCCTCGAATCCACCCATCACCCACAAGCCTTCGTCTAGAGCTGCTTCTGCAAGGGTTTTGGAGGACTTGACACGGTAGTGGTCGGTGATCGCGATAACTTTGATATCGTTGTCAATACAGGCCTTCACGATGGCATCGTTGTATTCCTCTTCCGATCCGAACTCCGTAGGCTTGTCGTGCCTCTTGAGGTACTCGAAGGGGTTTATCTGAAGGGCGCAGCGATAGAGGCGCGCGCCGCTGGGAAGTTCATGCGGGTCAAGTTCGGGTCCGGGGGGAGGGGTCACTGCTTCTTTTCCTGCGACGGCTACATACGACTCCATCAGGATACACGAACAAGTGGGACCGACCTTGGTGATTGAGCTCGCTGTCAGCGCAGTCGGGCTCGGGCTGCGTTCTTGAAGGTGGCGAGTTGGAGGCGTTCCGGTTTTTGGTTGTAGAAGTCGTCGAGGGGGTAGCAGCCGGAGATCAGGCCGTTGCGGGGGGCGGTTGTGCAGTCGGAGAAGGTGCGGCAGATGAGGTGGCGGTCGAGCTCTCGTCCGGCCAGCACGGTGGCCGGTAGGTGGGGGTACGACAAGGCCATGCGGCCCAGGCCGACGGCATCGGCCATGCCTCGGGCCACCAGGGCCTGGCCGACGTTGGGCAGCCATTCCTGGAGGTACGACAGGCCGGCTCCCACCACTCGCATGTTGGGGTGACGGCGGGTGATCTCGTCGGTGGCGGCGATCAGACGGGCCACTCCCACCAGGGGATCCTCGGGGGGCTGGTAGCCGTCGGAGGGGGGGAAGTAGGCCGGGCGTTGGATATGGGGCACGTAGTAGGGGCTGCCCGCGGTGGCGCACACCAGCCCGACCCCCAGATCGTCCAGCAGGTCGAGTACCTGATGGGTCTCGGTGAGATCGAGGCCCAGTCCCGATCGGTCGCCGCCGAAGGCCAGCTCGTAGGGCCCGGAGGTCTCGGGAACCCCGATACCGGCGGGGCCCGCGGTGTGGGGGACCATGTCGAACAAGGACAGGCGGACCGCCACTCCCAGGTCGGGGGCGTGGTGGCGGATTCCCTCGATGATCGAACGCAGGAACCGGGTGCGGCTCCCCAGGTCGCCCCCATAGGGGCCGGGTCGGTCGATGCCCGACAGCAGCTCGTGGCCCAGATACCCGTGACACGCCTTGATATCCACGAAGTCGAACCCGGCCTGGCCGGCCAGCACCGCCCGGTCGACGAACTGCTCGACCAACTCGTCCAACTCGTCGTCGGTGAGCACCTCGGCGGATCCCGATCCCACCCGGGCGTCCAGCAGCGGATGTTCGTAGGCGGTTCTGGGGGCCGGTCCGGCGGTGGTGGGCCGGGCATAGCGGCCGGAGTGGGTGAGCTGAAGCACCGTTACCTGGGATGGGCCCAGCCGGGCTCGCAGGGCGGCGAGGTCGTCCACCGTGGTGCGATCCAGCACCAGTTGACGGGGATTGGCCCGCCCGTCGGGTCCAACGGCGGTGGCCTCGCCCCACACCAGCCCGGCCCCGCCGGTGGCGAACCGGTCCCAGCGCCGGCGGACGAGATCGGAGGGCCGCCCGTCGTCCTCGCCGTCCCAACCCTCCATGGGCAGCACCGCCCAGCGGTTGGGCGAGGTCTTGGTACCGGCCGAGCCGTCGGTGATCGTCATCGGTCGGGCCAGCGCCCCCGAGGGATCCACCCGGTCGTCCATCGGTATCCGCACCCCCAGGGTCTCGAGATGGGCGTGCAGGGCAACCGGGCTGGTCAGCCTCTTGACCTGGGTCCAGCGGGCCATGGGTCAGAGCACTCCCGGACGTTCGCCGATGTCGCGCATTGCGCTACGACTCCCCGGCATGGGCACGGCCATGGGTCAGAGCACTCCCAGACGTTCGCCGATGTCGCGCAGGATCGGGCCGTCGCTGTCGGGGCGGGTGGGTACGCCGGGGGGAACCGCCGGGGTCTCGGCCCAGCCCCGCATTTCGAGGAACATGGCCGCGTTGTGGCGGTAGCCCGGCACCGGCGGGCGGAAGGCGAAATGGCCCAGGTACTGGAGCAGGTCGTTGAGCTGGTGGAAGCCGGGGTCGCGGTTGGCCCACAGGCGGTCCCGCTCGGCGAACTTGTCGGGGGCGAACGTCGATAGGCCCAGCAGGTAATCGGAGCCGTACATCACCATGTCGATGGCCAGATCGTTGCCGGTCAGCACCATGAAGTCGGGGCGTAGTCGATCCCTCAGCGCCAGCCGGTCCCACTCCAGCCCCCGGTCCAGCGACGAGTGCTTGGCACCGATGCACTGAGGCAACTCCAGCAGTCCCCGGTAGGTCTCCGGCGCCACGATGCGGCCGTGGGGAACGAACATGGGTCCGAGCTCGAATCCGATGAACCGGTCGATGTGGTCGGCCAACCGGCCGTGGGCGTCGAGCCAGGCGGGATCTCCGTGGTCGTTCAGACCGTGCGACGGGAACACCACCGGCACTCCGCCCCGGTCGGTTATCTCCTGGGCGGCTCTCCGGTAGGCATCAAGATCGAACACCGCTCCCGGTTCGTCGGCGACGAATGCCCCGGCCACGAAATCGCCGCCGGTGATGGCCGCGGCCCGGTCGAGCACCTCAACCCTGGTGCCGGGATCGAGCAGTTGGACATAGCCGGTGTCCATGTTCACCGCCGGGGTGAGCCCCGCCTCCCGGGTGCGGGCGATGTGGGCGTCGAGCGAGGCCCAGTCCACCGTTCGGGGATCGAGGTGGGGCAGAACGACCGCCGACATCCCCTTTATGGTCCGACCGGGCAGAGTCTCCATCATCCTCGTCATCGGTCGGGTTGGTCGTCGGATCTCATCGCCCCCATTTTGTTGGCAACCACCTCCACCGACAACCGGGGTGGACGATGGATCCCGGACGGGAGTACCGATCGGCCCCGGTGTGCCGGGGGGTGGTGGTCGTCGTCTGCTCGTTGGTGCCCTCCGATTCGGCTCTGTCTCCGCGCACCGGCAAGTGGTAGAAGGTGATATCGGAGGTATGCCATGAGGCTCGCGTTCAAGACCATGCCGCAGAACATCGATTGGGCGGTCATGCTGGAGACATGGAGGGAACTCGATGCCGATCCCCGGTACGAGTCCGCCTGGATCTTCGACCATTTCTATCCCATTTATGGCTCAGAGGAGGGTCCGTGCCTGGAGGCGTGGGTGACGCTCAGCGCCCTGGCTCAGGCCACCAGCCGAATTCGGGTCGGGTCGATGGTCAACGCCGCCCCCTATCGCCATCCCGGCCTGTGTGCGGCCATGGCCTCGTCGCTCGACATCGTGTCCGGCGGACGACTGGAACTCGGGCTCGGAGCCGGTTGGAACGAGGTGGAGGCCGGGGCCTACGGGATCGACCTCGCCGAGCGTTTCGACCGGTTCGAGGAGTACCTGAAGTGCGTGGTGTCGCTGCTCGGCGAACCGGTCACGAATTTCTCCGGTCGCTTCTACACCCTCACCGAGGCTCGCAACGAACCCAAGGGTCCCCAGCAGCCCACCCCACCGATTGTCATAGGCGGGGCCGGGCCGCGCCGGACCATGCCCCTCGTGGCCCAGTGGGCCGACCACTGGAACTTTCCCGGTGGCGATACCGGGAAGTTCGTCGAGCTCAAGGCCAGGTTGGAGGAGTGTTGCGAGCAAATCGGTCGTGATCCCACGGAGATCATCACATCCACGCACATCATCTACCGGGCCGACGACCCGATCGATACCGTCGTGGCCCAGGTGGACGGCTACCGGGAGGCCGGCTTGGACCTGGCCATCCTCTACCCCTTCTCACCGGTGGATCCCGCTTCGGTACACGAAATGGCCGATGTTCTGGAGCCATTGATCGAGTCCGGTTGATACGGTTCCGTCAATGAAAGTGGCTGATCCGTTGTCAATGCCCGTTGCCGATCCGCCGATCCTGCTGACCGACGTGCTCCACGATGTGGGGGCTGCCGTCGAACTGCTGGCTCGGGAGGCCCCATACGCCCCGTTGGGGGGCTGGTACAACCCGGGGGCGGATCCCCATGCCCGCACCCGGCCACTGTGGTTCCGGGGCGACTGGGTGAACGAAACCGACCGTGCGCCGGGATCGGAGCTTTTTCTGCACCACCCGGTGTACATCGACTCGGCCAAGGCCTACTACGGGGCCGAGATAGTCGAGCCCCACAGCGTTTATGTGAACCAGATGATGGCCATCGACGAGGCCGGCCCGGCCCACACCGACAACCCCCGGTTCGCCGGCCGGGATCGGACCAATACCCCGATGTGGTTGCTGCGGGCCATGTTGTGGTCGGGCCTTTTCGACGACCTGTCCTTCCCGCAGGCCACCGCGATCTGGTGGCTCAACGATGTGGACGGTGGTGGACTCCGCTATTGGCCGAACGGCCCCGGCGAACCACCCGAGGAGCATGTCGGCAACATGGCCAACACGGCTTTGATGGGGGACAACCACGGCATGTTCCACCAGGTGAACGCGGTGGGGCCCTTCGATACGGGCACGCCCCGGGTCACCCCGATGGCCCAACTGGCTCCGGTGTCGAGTCCCGATGGGCAGTGGGCGGTCGTGGATCACGGCGAGGAGGTCTATCGCTCGCCGTTGGTCGATATACGGGTGAGCGTGCTGTGGAAGGCCGATGTGTACCTGGATGCCGACCACCGGGCCCGGTTGGCCTCCAATCCCCTGAGCCTGGTTGACATCGCCGGTCGCTTCGACGCCGACCTGGCCGACCGGGGCGTACACCTAACCTTCGACCCGGACCGCATCAGTGACCCGACCCACATCACCGAGATCACCGAGCACTATCCCGAGGCCCACCCCGTGGGGGCGTTGCCCTCGGTGTTCGACTACTGAACCGCGGGATCGACGACCGCGACCGGGGGGCGATGTGGGGGCGTTGCCCTCGGTGTTCGACTACTGAACCGCGGGATCGACGACCGCGACCGGGGGGCGATGTGGGGGCGTTGCCCTCGGTGTTCGACTACTGAACCGCGGGATCGACGACCGCGACCGGGGGGCGATGTGGGGGCGTTGCCCTCGGTGTTCGACTACTGAACCGCGGGATCGACGACCGCGACCGGGGGGCGATGTGGGGGCGTTGCCCTCGGTGTTCGACTACTGAACCGCGGGATCGACGACCGCGACCGGGGGGCGATGTGGGGGCGTTGCCCTCGGTGTTCGACTGGTGGATCTATGTCCTCGTCGCGGCCGTAGTGCCCGGGGTGGGAGTTGAACCCACACGCCCCCTGGGGGGCTGGGGGGTTTAAGCCCCCTGCGTCTGCCTATTCCGCCACCCGGGCCTGATCCTTACGGTACCGGTTGGGGCGGTGGGCGATCTCCCAATTGCCGTCGGTGGGTCAGGCCGGCCGGAAGCAGGCCGAGCCGGTGGTGATGATGCGGTTCTGGTGGCCCTCGTCGAACAAGGTGAGGTTCACGTCGATGCGCCCGCTGCGGCTGGGGATGGCTTCGCCCTCGCAGCGGAACGGGCCCACGAGGCCGGGTTTGACGAACATCACGTACCAGTTCTCCACCTGTATGCGGTCGGTTCCGGTCAGGTCGGCGACCAGTTCGTGGGCGGTGATATCGAACACGATATGGATGGGGCCGATGTGCAGGGCGGCATGGGGAGCGGAGGACTCCCGGGTCAGCTCGGGGAGTCGGTACCAGCCGTCGTCGCCCCTGGTGGCACCGAACACCTGGTGCAGTCGGGGCATGTGGGGGGCATCCTCCACCGGGATGGGCGGGTTGTCCACCGCCTCGTAACCGTCGGGCACATCACCCAGGCTGACGCCCATGCCGGCCGAGGTGGCGATCACCCGGGAGTGGTCGGCGGCATCGACCACTCTGGAGCGGGTGAATCCCATCCGGTGGCCGAAGTTGATCACCTCGCGGATCACCTCGATCCGCTCCACCCCCCGGGCATCGTCCAGGATTTGGGTGAAGGACACCACCGGGGCGGGTATCACCTGGTCGTCGTTCCAGCTCGGTTCGGGGCAACCGATGGCCAGCGGGGCGGCCATGATCCCGCCGTGGGAGTTGCGCATGTCGTGGCGCAGGGGCATCGACTCCAGCTCGTCGCCGGCGAAGCCGGTGTCCAATGACGGGGTGGTCTTGTTGAGATACCGGTAGGACAGGAGCCCGGTCCAGAGCTCCCTGAACGTTTCCCAGTGCTCATCGGAGCTCACGTCTCGGATGTCCTTCACCATGGGGAGGTCCTTTCGGGTTGGATGTCCTTCACCATGGGGAGGTCCTTTCGGGTTGGATGTCCTTCACCATGGGGAGATCCTTTCGGGTTGGATGTCCTTCACCATGGGGAGATCCTTTCGGGTTGGATGTCCTTCACCATGGGGAGGTCCTTTCGGGTTGGATGTCCTTCACCATGGGGAGATCCTTTCGGGTTGGATGTCCTTCACCATGGGGAGATCCTTTCGGGTTGTGGCTCTGGCCGGGTTGGCGGCACTTTCTGCGTGGACCGCCGGCGGGTTGTGGGGGGGGGGGGGGGGTTACTTGCCCCAGAAGGCGGGTGAGGTGGCATCGGACGGGACATCCACCAGGGGCTCGGCGATCTCGGCCACGGTGGGGCCGTGCTCGGCGGCCAGAGGGGCGAGGGAGTCCAGATCGAAGCCGTACACCTCGGCGGCGTTGCCGGCCAGGATCCGGCGCATGGAATCCTCGTCGCGGTCGTGCAGGGCGTAGCGAATGCCCTCCCGACTATAGGGGTAGGTGCCCTCCACATGGGGGTAGTCCGAACCCCACATCACCTTGTGGTCGCCCACCTTGTCGAGCAGACGCATCTCGTTGGGGCCGGGGAAGCTGATGCCGATCCAGATGTTGCGGTCGAAGTAGAAGCTGGGCTTCTCCGGCAGTACCGATTCGCTGGAAAATCCCAACTCGCCGGTGCGTCCGGTTCTGGCCATCTGGGCGTGCAGCCCGTCGAGGCGGTGCAGGATGTCGGGGACCCAGCCGAAGCCCTGCTCGGTGAACACCGCTTTGAGGGTGGGGAACCGCTCGAACACCCCACCCATGATCAGGTGCCACATGGATCGGTTGGAGAAGAACGGGGTTTCGATCACGAACATCGGTCCGGCGGCGGGGGCGTCGCCGTAGTCGGGCATGCCGGTGCCTCCCGAGTGCAGGGTCAGCACCACGCCGTGCTCCTCGCACGCGGCCCACACCGGGTCGTACCGGGGGTGGAAAAGCGGGGGCAGGTCGGAGTTGGGGGCGATGCTGGGAATCAGCGCCCCGCCCCGCAGGTCGTGCTCGGCGATCCAGGCCACGTCGGCCACCGCCTCGTCGACGTCGTTCAGGAAGATCTGGCCGATCCCGGCCCGGTGCTCGGGGTACTCGGCACAGAAGTCGGCCAGCCACCGGTTGTGGGCCCGGATGCCGGCCAGGCGGCGGGGCAGGTCCTCGGCGGTGGGTTGGGGGGCGATGAGCGTGCCGGTGGGGAAGAATGGGGGCACGGTGTTGGGGAAGGTGATCTCCGCGACCACCCCGTCGGTGTGCTGCTCGGATATTCGGCGGTCGTTGTCCCAGTTGCGGGATCGGCCGTCGTCCTGGAGATCACGGAACGGGTTGCGGTAACCGCCTCTCCAGGCGTCGAACTCGTCGTGCCAGCTCGACTCCAGGTACTCCCGGTAAGTGGCGTGATTGGCTCCGGCGTGGCAGTCGGAGGAGATGATGGTGTAGCGATCTGCGGTGGTGGTGCTCACGGGTCACAGGCTACCGGCCGCCCGGTTCCATTGCTCAGGGCGACAGGAGCTTCACCGGAGCTTCATCGTGATGGCAGTCATGGCGACAGGAGCTTCACCGGAGCTTCATGGTAATGGCAGTTATGGCGATGGGAGCTTCACCGGAGCTTCATGGCGATAGGAGTCAGGGCGACAGGAGCTGGTCGCGGACTTGGCGTTTCAGGTACTTGCCGGAGGCGTTGCGGGGCAGGGGGGCGTCGAGGAGCCAGATTTGGTCGGGCACCTTGAAGGCGGCCAGCCGCTCCCGGAGGTGGGCCCGCAGGTCGTCGGCGTCCAGCTCGGAGCCGGGGCGCAGCACCACCGCGGCACCGGGAACCTCGCCGAGACGCTCGTCGGGTACCGCGAACACGACGGCCTCGTCAACCGCGTCGTGCTGGTAGATGGCGTTCTCCACCTCGGCGCAGGCGATGTTCTCGCCTCCTCGGATCACCAGATCCTTGGCCCGGTCCACGATGGCGATGAACCCGTCCTCGTCGATGGTCGCGATATCGCCGGTGCGCAGCCAGCCGTCGGTGACGGCCTCGGCGGTGGCCTCGGGTTTTTTGAGGTAGCCCCTTATGACGATGGGGGACCGCACCATCAGCTCTCCCGGTCGGCCGGGGAGAAGTTCGACCCCGTGGTCGTCCACCACCCTGGCTTCCACGGTCGGCAGTGGTTGGCCCACCGTGGTGGGCTTCGTCTTGTAGATACGGCCGATGTTCATGGTGATCACCCCGCTGGTCTCGGTCAGGCCGTACCCGGTGCCGGGATTGCCGCTGGGGATGGTCCGGGAGATCTTGTCCACCAGATCGGGATGCAGTGGCGAGCCACCACCGCCCAGCGAGCCCAGGCTGGAGGTGTCGTAGCGGTCGAAGTCGGGATGCAACACGATCTCCCGGGACATGGCCGGCACCGCGGCCAGGGTGGTGGGCCGCTCGGCGTCGATCAGTCGCAGCGCCTCGGTGGCGTCCCAGCGGTACATGAGTACCAGCTTGCCGCCCACCACGGTGGTGGGGTGCATGTAGCAGTTGCAGCCGGTGACGTGGAACAGCGGCACGCACACCAGACCGGACGGTTGGTCCCTCCGGGCCCGGGGGACGGGCTTGTTCTTGTTGAGCTCGCTCAGGGCCGCCGAGTAGAAACCCATGTTCATCACGTTGTGTACCGCGGCCCGGTGGGTCATCACCGCCCCCTTGGGGAACCCGGTGGTGCCCGAGGTGTAGAACACGCACAGGTCGTCGTCGGGATTTATGGTCACCGCGGGCATCTCCGAGGGGTCGGGATCGGCCACCGTCTCGTCCCAGCGGGCCACGCCGTCGGGCAGGGCCTCGTGGTGTCGGGTCACGATCACCGGGATCTCGGGTCGGGGATCCAGCGAGGCCAGCCGTTCCCAGCGCTCGCCGTCCACCACCAGTACAACCGGTTCGCTGTCGTCCAACCCGTAGGCCATCTCGGCTGCGGTCCACCAGGCGTTCATGCCCACCACCACCGCTCCCAGGGTCACCGCCGCCCAGTAGGTCACCACCCACTCGGGATAGTTGCGCATGGAGATGGCCACCCGGTCGCCCTGGCTCACCCCGACTTTTCCTGCCAGCCACCCGGCCAGGGCCCCGACCCGACGGTGGGTCTCGGCGTAGGACAAGCGCTCGTCGCCGAACACCAGGTAGTCGGCGTCCTGGTAGGCGGCAGTGCCGGCGAACATGTCCCTCAGCGAGTCGGGAGCATGGTCGAACACTCGCAGGGGAACGCCGTTGACGTCGCGCACCGACCAGGCGAAGGGAGCTCCCGGCGCGGTGAGCCGCGCGGCGGCCTCGTTCCAGTCGGCCAGGATCAAATCAATCCTGCTCTCGGCATGAATCCCACGCTATTCCAATGCCATGACCCTGCAAGCTGTGTCATATCAGATCCAGCAGCTCCCCTATTCCGATGCCATGACCATTGGTCCGATGCTATAACCGTTGCCCACCGCAGCCATGGCCACTGCCCACGGCTACAAACCCCAACTTTCCATCACGATCTTGATCAGAGCCTCGATCAGCTCGTCGAGATCGGGATCGGCGGGCAGCACGTTGGTCGACACCGCCAACGACAGGTCCGGTTCCGGGAAGTAGATGGCCTTGCTGGTGAATGCGGGGACGCCGCCCCCATGGCTGAGGGCGTTCTGGCCGTGTACCACTTCCATCCCCATGCCCAGGCCGTAGCCGGGTTCGACCCCCGGAGTGGTCATCTCGTCCACGGCCTCGTCGTTCACCAACCCGCCGGTCAACAGCCCTCGGAGAAGTTGGGGTACATCGCCGATCCGGGCCTCCATGCCCCCTCCGGTCCAGCCGGCCGATTGCAGGAACTCCTGGGGGTAGCTCAGCGTGGCGATGTAGTCGGCCCCCTTGAAGCTGTGGCGGGCCTCGTCGGGAACATCGCTGAGCGCATCGAACGCGGCGGCCAGAATCCCCCCGTTGTAGCTGTTGACCACCATCTCGGGCGGGAGTTCGCCGGGAGGCAGGTAGGTGTGCTCCAGACCCAGGGGATCCAGTATGCGGGACCGGATCTCGGCGTGGGCGGTGTTGCCGGTGACCGCCTCTATGACCATTCCGGCGATCACATGGCCTGCGGTGCTGTATTTGTACTCGGTTTCCAGCTCGGCCACCGGCCCGTAGCTGGTGGCGAACCGCACAATCTCCTCGGGAGTGATGGGCAGGTTCAGCCGGGCGGAGGCCAGAACGAAGAACCCCGGATCGAAGGCGTACTCGACGAATCCGGCGGTGTGGCCCAGGAGGTGCCTCAGGTTGATGTCGGGGCCGTATTCGTAATCCCCGTACCAGTCTTCGCCCAGGTATGCGGTAACCGGGGTGTCCAGGTCGAGAATCCCCTCATCGACCAGCGACAGCACCGCGACGGTGGTGACCGGCTTGGATATGGAGCCGATGCGGACGTAGTCGTCGGGGGTCATGGGGTCGTCGGTGGCCAGGTCGGCCACTCCCCAGGCGAACGTCCACGGTTGGTCGTCGCCCAGGGCCACGGCCAGTACCAGCCCGGGGGCTCGGGCTTGCTCCATCCAGTGGGCCACTGCGTCCTCCATGGCCCCGACGTCCAACCCCGAGGGGTGCGACTCGGGTTCGGAACCGGCAGTGGGTTCGGGGCCGGGTTCGGGGGTCGCCCTGGTGGTGGGTTCCGGGGTTGGTTCGGGTGCGGCAGTGGCTTCGGGGGTTGGTTCCGGGCCGGTTTCGGGGGTGGGCTCTGTGGTTGGTTCCGAGGTCGGTTCGGGAGGGGGGGCGACGGTGACTTCCGGGGTCCCGGCCGACGGGGAACTCTGTGGTGCCGGCTCGGTCGTCTCCCCGGGGCTGTCCCCGCAGGCTCCGGCCAGCAGGGCCCACATCAGCACTACCGCCCCGCCCAACCTTGTGGCCTTGGATCGTCTCATGGTTCCGGGGCGGGGGGCGCGGTCGTTGCCGATGTCGGCGGTCCTGGCGGTCTTGGATCGTCTCATGGTTCCGGGGCGGGGGGCACGGCCATTGCCGATGTCGGCAGGCCCGTTCGCCATCAATCGTCGCATGGCCCCAGAGGTTACGCTGACGTATGGCCAATATGCGCTTCAACCACATGGAGCTGACCCTGCCGCGGGGAACCCTGACCGACGATTACCGGGCCGAGGTGCGCGAGTTCTACGGCGACGTGTTCGGGTGGACGGCGACCGACACTCGGATTCTCAAGCAGACCGCGCTGTTGCTGTCCACCGATCCGGCCACCAGCCAGTTCATCCTGCTGGCCGAGCACAAGGAGCCCATGGCTCCACCGCCGTTCGACCATCTGGGTGTGTTGATGGAGACCCGGGACGAGGTCGATACGGTGCTGGCCCGATGCGAGGCCTGGCAGGACAAGGATTCTCGGGTGGAGATAAAGAAGTACCCCGACCTGGTCATGCCCGCAGTGACCGTTCATGCTTTTTATGTTCGTCACCTGCTGCCCATACATTTGGACGTGCAATGCATGGAGCGTCCCGAAGGGGTGGCGGCACCGTCGGGACGCTGGGTCTGGGTCGAGGACTGAGTTCGCTCGCTTCCGGCCCCCGAGCCGAGCGAGCCGAACGCAATCCGAAAGGGCTGAAAGGGGAGTTCTGATGGCCGACGAACGGATATCCGATCTGATAGGGGGGGACGCGCCCGATACCGCGGTGGAGGTGGCCGACCGGATCTGGATGGCGGTGGGCACGGCCAACGCCTACAAGGTGGCCACTCCCGAGGGCAGCGTCATGGTCGATGCCGGCCTGGCCGGCGACGCCCGTCGCTTCCATAGGCAGTTGGCCGCGGTTCCCGGCAATCCGGTGCGCTACATCGTGCTCACCCACGCCCACGAGGACCATATCGGTGGTCATCGCCTCTGGACGGCCGACGGGGCCGAGGTGGTGGCCCACCGGCTGTGCCTCCAGCGCGACGAGCAGTACCGCCGGCTCACCCGGTTCCGGGTGGACCGGGCCAAGATCCTGTGGGGGGCGGCCATGAACCTGCGCACCGACTCCGGCGAGGTCGAGCCCACCCCGCCCATAGAGGCCGACGTCGTGGTCGACCGTTCCCACACCCTCGAGGTGGGCGATCTCACCTTCGAGGTGATGCACACCCCCGGTGCCGAGGGCCCCGACGGGCTGACGGTATGGGTTCCCGAGCTGCGAGCCGCGTTCGTGGGCGACCTGTGGGGGCCGATCATCGATGCCTTTCCCAACCTGTTCACCTTGCGGGGCGAGCCCTACCGGGATGCCCAGCAGTACCTGGAGTCGCTGCGCGAGGTTCGCGCCCTGGAACCGGAGATAGCCCTGGCCGGACACTTCCAGCCGGTGGTGGGCCGGGACGAGGTTCGAGAGGTGCTCACCCGGATGCACGACGGTGTGGCCTGGGTGTGGGACCGGGTGATCGACGGCATGAACGAGGGCAAGGATCCCGTCACGTTGATGAACGAGATCAGCCTGCCCGACGACTCCCCCCTGCACGAGATGTACGGCCGGGTGGACTGGGGGGTGCGGGCCATCTGGGAGGGGCTGGCCGGTTGGTTCACCTACCGATCCATCTCCGAGCTCTACCCCACTCCCCCCGAGGCGGTCTACCCCGATGTGGTGGAGTTGGCCGGGGCCGATGCCCTGGTGGCTCGTTCGGAGCAACGGCTGGCCGCCGGCGACCAACTGGAGGCCCTGTATCTGGCCGACATGGTTCTGGCCGCCGACGCGGCTCACACCGGGGCGCTGGCCGCCAAGCTGGCCGCCCTCCGGTCATTGTCCGATCGTTACGGTCGGCGCAATTTCCAGGAAGCCGGGTGGTACCGGGCCGAGATCGCCCGGGTCGAGGAGGAGCTGGCGGCCGCACCGGTGTGACCTTTCGCGGTCAACCGTCTTAGCCTGGCACCGTGGATTTCGGCGACACCCCCGCGCAAGCAGCGTTTCGGGCCGAGGCCCGAGCCTGGCTGGACGCCAACGCTCCGGCCAAGGGCTCGCCGGAGGCGTTCGATGGCATGATCAGTCCGGGACGGAGGAGCGAGTACCGGGAGGAGGAGCTGGCCGATCGGGCCCGCCGGTGGCAGGCCAAGCTGGCGGCCGGCGGTTGGGCCTGTTTGGACTGGCCGACGGAGTACGGGGGTCGGGGAGCCTCCACGGTGGAGACGATCATCTTCGAGGAGGAGCAGAGCCGTTACGGCGTGTCCATGTCCATGTTCATGGCCGCGCTGTCCATGGCCGCGCCCACGCTGATGGCGTGGGGTACCGACGAGCAGAGGCAGCGGTTTCTGGCCCCGATCCGCCGGGGGGAGATGGTGTTCGCCCAACTGTTCAGCGAACCCGATGCCGGCTCCGATTTGGCCGGACTCCAGACCCGGGCGGTGCGGGACGGCGACGAGTTCGTGGTCAACGGGCAGAAGGTGTGGAACTCCTACGCCCACCTGGCCGACTGGGGCATCCTTTTGGCCCGCACCGATCCCGATGTTCCCAAGCACCAGGGGCTTACCTACTTCTTCGTGAGGATGGACACCGAGGGTCTGGAGCCCCGACCGCTGCGGCAGATGACCGGAGGGGCCGAGTTCAACGAGA
This sequence comes from Acidimicrobiales bacterium, assembly GCA_965115985.1. Lineage (GTDB taxonomy): Bacteria > Actinomycetota > Acidimicrobiia > Acidimicrobiales > Bin134 > Poriferisocius. The sequence goes on along the minus strand of OZ220474.1, from coordinate 1,227,314 downwards.
CGTTCCTGGAGGATGTACGAATCCCGGCGGAAAACGTGATCGGCGGGGTCAACAACGGCTGGGCGGTGGCCCAGACCACCCTGAACAGCGAGCGGGCCGCGGTGGGGGCCCAGTCGTCGGTGGTCGACGTCGCCTCACTGATCGACCTGGCTCGCCGCCGGGGCCGAGTCGCCGATCCTGCGGTTCGCCAGGCTCTGGCCGGGGCGTGGATCCGGTCGGAGGTGCTTCGTTATCTGGGCATGCGGGTGTACACCGCGCTGAGCCGGGGCACCGAGATCGGACCGGAGGCCTCGATCATGAAGATACTGACCGGGGATCACATCCGGGACACCAGCCAGGCGGCCATGGAGCTGCTGGGACCGTCGGGGATGTTGGACGACGACGGTTGGGTGTCGCTGATGGTCGGCCATTTCGCGCACAAGATCGGCGGGGGCACTCCTGAGATCCAGCGCAACGTGATCGGCGAGCGCATTCTAGGTCTGCCCCGCGAGCCGAGAGCCGACAAGGGCATTCCCTTTCGTGATCTCAAAGGGTGATGGGAGCGCCCGGAAAGAATGTCTCCGACCCAGCGGTACCGGGCCTTTCGTGATCTCAAAGGGTGATGGGAGCGCCCGGGGTGCGGCCGGCTCCATGACCTTCACCGACAACCCGGCTAGCTGTCGAAGGGTGATGGGAGCGCCCGGGGTCCGGCCGGCCCTGTTGGTGATGTTGGCGTTGCTGGTCTGCTCGGGCTGCGGCTTGTTCAGCCGGGGCACGGTGGTGAGTCGGACCCCCGACACCGGGGAGGAGGAGCAGCCGGTCCAGGAGGCGTCCCCGGTGCCCATCGCCACTCCCGACGGGGTGCCTCTGCCCGACGACACCATCGTGATCGGGGCCCTGATGGCCACCACCGGGTTCTTGGCCGTTTATGACGAGCCCGCGCTGGTGGCCGCCCGGATCCGAATCGATGCCCTGAACGAGGCCGGCGGCCTGCTGGGGCGGCCGGTGGTCCTGCGCCTTTTGGACAGCCATACCGAGATGTCCTCCATGCGCAACGGGGCCGAGCAGTTGCTGCTGGACGGCATCGACATGTTGTTGATGACTTGCGACGCCGCCTTTGCCGTCCCGGCCCTGGAGGTGCTCGAAGGTTCGGGAACCCTGGTGATCAGTCCCTGCGGGAACGATGACGTCTGGATCACCGGGGAGTTGGGGGAACGGGTCTTCTCGATGGCCACTCCCGTGGGCACCGAGGCCGAGATTTTGGTCGGACTGCTGGCCGATCGGGGGTTCGGGGCCGTCACGGTGGTGATCGATCAGACCAGTACCGAGGCGGTGGCCGTCTGTGAAGCTTTCGAGCGGGTGTTCGAGGCCGGAGGAGGTCGGGTGGTCGGCCACTACCGCTACCAGCCGACCGACCCCGGTCTGATCGATCCCATCCTGTCCGGGCTGGGTGGCCCCGGCCCCGAGGCCGTCGTGTTCTGCGGCACCCGGCTGGTGGCCCCCGAGATTCTGGCCCCGATTCGAGCGGCCGGCATCACCCTGCCGATCTTTGCCAACTCGACCATGGACGGGGACTTCTGGATCGGCCATGTTCCCGGTATCGGTGACTTCACCATGCTGTCGTACGCCTCGATCTTCAATGATCCCCCCGACCCCAGTCCCATGGTCCGCCAGTTGCTGGCCGAATATCTCACGGTGACCGGGCACCGGGCCAACGACGGTCGCATGGTGACCGGGGCCGATGCCGTCGAGGCCTACGCTCGGGCAGTGGAGAGGGCCGGAACCACCGAGCCCGGGGCGGTGGCCGCCGAACTGGAACGGTTCGACGACGAGGACCTGGCCGCCGGTCCCACCAGCTTCGGCCCCGGTACCCACGCGGCGGCGGATCGTCCCATGCGAATCATCACCGTCCAGGATCCCTACGCCCGTTATCAACGCATTCTTGGTCCTTAGTCCGAGCTCGTGTTGCTCGGTGGTTGTCGACGACCGTGATGATCCGGCCTGGTGGTGGGGCGGTCCGAGCTGCTCCTGCTCGGCGGTCCGGAGCGTCAGTAGCCCAGGGTGATGTCCACGGGACCGAGCAGCTCCTGCCCGGCGATGTAGCGCCGGACGTTCTCGGTTACCCGGCGGGACAACAGCTTCAGGCCCATTTCGGGGGTGTTGCCCACATGAGGGGTGATGAGGCAATTGTTCAGGGTCCAGAGGGGGTGATCGGCGGGGAGGGGCTCGGGATCGGTCACGTCCAGGGCGGCACCGCCGATGGTCCCGGCCCTCAGTGCCTCGGTCAGGTCGTCGGTGACCACATGACCACCCCGGCCCACGTTGACGAGCCAGGCGTGGGGTTGCATGGCTTCGAGCGCGGTGAGGTCGATGATTCCGGCGGTCTCGGGAGTCAGGGCCAGCGCCACCACCACCACATCGGCATCGCCCAGCACGTCGGGCAGGCTTTGGGGGCCGACCACCCGATGGACGCCGGGCATGGGTTCGGGGTGGCGGCGCACAACCGTTGTTCGGCAGTCCCACGGGGTCAGCAGCGGTATCAGCGCGGTGGTGATGCCCCCACCGCCCAGAACGGTCACCCGGGCCCCGAACAGGTTACGCCCCACCGGCGGCGTCCAGCCGTGGGCCCGGGCGTATCCTCCCATCCCCCGCAATCCGGCCAGGGCCAGCATCAGCACGTGCTCGGCCACCGGTTCGGCGTAGACCCCCTTGCCGCAGGTCCACAGGTGGTCGCGGTCCAGCAGATGGATCAGGTTCTCGATGCCGGCGTAGGGAAGCTGCACCCACTTGACGTCCGGTCCGACGGCCAGCACCCCGGGCAACAGCTCGGGGGCGGCGGGCTCGGCCCAGACCAGGGCCTCGGCCCTCGGGGGAGCCACCACGTTGCCGCCACCGGCCACCACCGCGTCCACCAGTGCCGGTTGCCGCCAGCACTCCGGCTCCACCGCAATGTTCGGTCGTCCCATACCCGTTCCAACCTATTTCGGTTACCGGGCTGCTTTGGTTTCCGTTGCGATGTTCGGTCGTCCTGTGTTTTTGGGTTCGGTTGCGATGTTTGGCCGTCCCATGGCTTTGGGTAGTTTAGGGGTGTGGAGGTCGCTGATTCGGTCCTCGACCTCATCGGGAACACCCCGCTGGTGCGGATGCGGCGGGTGGCCACCGGGTTGTCGTGCGAGGTGCTGGCCAAGCTGGAGATGCTGAACCCCGGCGGCAGCGTCAAGGACCGGCCCGCGGTGGCCATGATCGACGCCGCCGAGCGGGAAGGACTGCTGAGTCCGGGCGGTACCATCATCGAGCCCACCTCGGGCAACACCGGGGTGGGTCTGGCCATGGTCGCGGCCCAGCGGGACTACCATTGCATCTTCGTCATGACCGACAAGGTCAGCCAGGAGAAGGTGCAGCTTCTGCGGGCCTACGGTGCCGAGGTGGTCGTGTGTCCGGTGGCGGTGGACCCCGAGGATCCCGATTCCTACTACTCCACCGCCGAGCGGCTGGTGGCCGAGATTCCCGGTGCCTACCGCCCCAACCAGTACTTCAACCAGGTGAACCCGCTGGCCCACGAGTTGACCACCGGCCCCGAGCTGTGGGAGCAGACCGGCGGGCGCATCACCCACTTCGTGGCCGGGGCGGGAACCGGGGGCACGCTCAACGGGGTGGGCCGCTACCTCAAGCGCCGGAACCCCGATATCCGCATCATCGCCGGCGATCCCGACGGCTCGGTGTTCAGCGGCGGCTCGGGCCGGCCCTACCTGGTGGAGGGGATCGGCGAGGACTTCTGGCCCGAGACCTACGACCCCGCGGTGGTGGACCAGGTGATTCCCGTCTCCGATCAGGAATCCTTCGACATGGCCCGGCTGGTCACCCACAGGGAGGGCCTGCTCATCGGGGGATCGGGGGGCACCGCGGTGTGCGCGGCCCTGGAAGTGGCCCGGGACTGCGGCCCCCGCGATGTGGTGGTGGTGCTGCTGCCCGATGCCGGGCGGGGCTACCTGTCGAAGGTGTTCAACGACGACTGGATGGCGTCGTACGGGTTTTTGATCGGCGGACGTCCCTGCGTGAAGGACGTACTGGACGCCAAGGAGGGGGCCCCGCCCCCGCTGGTGTACGTGAAGCCCGATGATCCGGTCGGCTTGGCGGTTAGGCGGATGCGGGATCACGGGGTGAGCCAGTTGCCGGTGGCCAAGGGGGAGATGCCGCTGGCCGCGGCCGAGGTTATGGGGGCGGTCCACGAGCTCCAGCTCATGGAACTGGCCTTCAACGGCGACCTGCTGGGTCAGCCGGTGGAGAACGTGATGAGCCGGCCCCTGGAACAGATCGGCATCGGGGAGTCGGTGGCGCTGGCCGTTACCAAGCTGGAGCGATCCCCGGCACTGCTGGTGCTCGACGGCGGACGTCCCCGGGCGGTCGTAACCAGCACCGATGTTCTCGGTTTTTTGTCCTCGGGGGCGGGGTCATGAGTGGTTCGGGCCCCGGGTTCTTGTCCTCGGGGGCTTCGGGGGCGGGGTCGTGAGTGGTTCGGGCCCCGACCGGTGGGGGTTCGAGACCCGGGCCATCCATGTGGGTCAGGAGACCGACGAGGCCACCGGGGCGGTCGTCGTGCCCATCCATCTGTCCACCACCTATGTTCAGGATGCCCCTGGTCGGCACCGGGGTTACGAGTACGCCCGCACCTCCAATCCCACCAGGGTCGCACTCGAGCGGTGCCTGGCCGGGCTGGAGGGGGCTCGGCACGGCTTGGCGTTCGCCAGTGGCATGGCCGCGGAGGACGCAATCGTCGGGTTGATGCGTCCCGGCGATCACGTGATTCTGGGCAGCGACGCCTATGGGGGGACGTTCCGGCTCATCGCCCGGGTGTACGGCGAGCGGGGCATCGAATGGTCGGCGGTGGACATGACCGACCGGGATGCCCTGGCCGCGGCCATCCGTCCCGAGACCCGCCAGGTGTGGGTGGAGACCCCCACCAACCCCATGCTCACGGTGGTGGACATCGCCGCGGTGGCCGATGTGGCCCACGCCTCGGGGGTGGATGTGGTGGTGGACAACACCTTCGCCACCCCCTATCTCCAGAATCCCCTGGAGCTGGGAGCCGATGCGGTCGTTCACTCCAGCACCAAGTACCTGGGGGGTCATTCCGATGTGGTGGGTGGGTTCGTGGCGGTGAACCGGGACGATCTGGCCGAACGGCTGGCCTTCGTGCAGAACGCGGTGGGGGCGGTGCCCGGCCCGTTCGACTGCTACCTGCTGCTGCGGGGGGTCAAGACGCTGGGCGTGCGCATGGATCGCCATTGCGCCAACGCCCGGGCGGTGGCCGAATTCCTGGACGGGCACCGGGAGGTGGCCCGGGTGCTGTACCCCGGCCTGCCCGACCACCCCGGCTTCGAGTTGGCTGCTCGGCAGATGCGGGGCCGCGGTGGGATGGTGTCGTTCGTCCTGGAGGGGGGCCAAGCGGCGGCCGAGGCCGTGGTGAGCTCCACCCGGGTGTTCCGGTTGGCCGAATCCCTGGGGGCGGTGGAGTCGCTCATCGAGCAGCCCTCCGCCATGACCCACCTGTCGGTGGCCGATTCCCCGCTGGCCGTCGATCCCGGTCTGGTGCGGCTGTCGGTCGGCATCGAGACCGCCGACGATCTGGTGGCCGACCTGGAGCGCGCCCTGGGCTAGGGGATCCGGCCTGCTGCGTCGTCACCGGAGGTTAGGCCGACGAGAGCGCGCCCTGGGCTAGGGGATCCGGCCTGCTGCGTCGTCACCGGAGGTTAGGCCGACGAGAGCGCGCCCTGGGCTAGGGGATCCGGCCTGCTGCGTCGTCACCGGAGGTTAGGCCGACGAGAGCGCGCCCTGGGCTAGGGGGTGGTCCCTCCCTGGTCCTGCAATACCAGCAGATCGGCCGCCAACGCTTCGAGCTCCTCCGACCAGTCCGGGGGGTCGTCCAGGGGCATGACCACGAACTTCGACGCTCCGGCCTCGATGAACGCCTCGATCCTGGCCGGCAACTCCCGCCGGTCGGAGGCCACCAGATCACCGGGGTGCCTGCCCGGTTGGCGCAACTCGATGGCGCGGAGGAACCGGTCGGGCAGTGGGCTTTCGGAGTAGGCCAGCAGAACCCCGTAGTGCTCGGGCTCGATGGCCCGTCCGGCCTCGCCGGCGTGTTGTTCGATGGTGGCGATCCCGACCCGGATGTCGTCGGGAGTGACGAACGAGGGCAACCAGCCGTCGCTCAGCCGTCCCACCCGCCGCAGTTCGGACGGGGCGATGCCCCCCATCCACACGTCCAGCGGCCGCTGTACCGGCTTGACGTCCACCCGGACGCTGTCCAGGTGGAAGCGAGGGCCGTGGTGGGTCACCACCTCCTCGGTCCACAGCCGCCGCATCAGGGGCAGGGCCTCGTTGAACCAGGCGGCCCGGTCCATGCGGCCCACCCCGAACGCCTGGTGCTCGGCGGCATCGGCCACCCCCAGTCCGAAGGCGGGCAGCAGTCGTCCGTCGGAGAGCCGGTCGAGGCTGGCCATGGCCTTGGCCAGGAGCACCGGGTTGCGTCCCGGCAGCACCATCACGCTGGGCCCGAACTTGAGCCGGGTGGTCCGGGCCGCCGCGAAGGTCATGGCCACCACCGGGTCCAGCGACGGCCCCCCGGCCCGCTCGGCCACCCACAGCGAGTCGAACCCCAGTTTTTCCAGTCCGTCCACCACGGTGGCGAAGGTTGCCCGATCCCCCGAGACGGTTCCGCCCCCGATCCCCACGCCGATCCTGATCCTCATGGCGCGTGCCGTGTCGGTTCGGCTGTCCGGGGGGATTCGCCCGGATCGAACTGCACGGTGGCTGCCGGCGCGTGCCGTGGCGGTTCGGCTGTCCGGGGGAATTCGCCCGGATCGAACTGCACGGTGGTTTCGTCGGTGCCCGGCACTGCTTCCATGATGTTGTTCCGGGACGGTTATTCGGGGACGTCCGATTCCAGCAGGGCAAGGTCGAAGCCGTAGAGGGCGGCGCAGTTGTCCCGCACGATCATCCGTTGTTCCTCGGCGGGAACGTCGGCCAGGGTTTCGGCCACCACCTCGCGGGAGCGGGGGAACGTGGATTCGGTGTGGGGATAGTCGGACCCCCACATGAGGGTATGGGTGCCGTAGGTGTCCCTGACCCGCACACCCACTGCGTCCTCCTGGAAACTGACGAAGCAGTTGGAGCCGAAGAAGTGGCTGGGGCGGGCATCGGGGTCGGCGAAGCGGTGCCAGTCGCCCCGCAGCGGTCGGTCGGTGTAGCAGTAGTCCATCTGGAACAGCCAGAACGGGATCCACCCCACCTCGTGCTCCACCGACCCCACCCGGAGCCGGGGGTGGCGCTCGAAGACGCCCGCGAAGATCATCTCCCCCAGTGACTTCCGCACGAAATGGTCCTGAAGGTAGAACGCGGCCTCCGACACCGAGCGGACGTCGGACTTGGTCTGCCCTGCGGCGCTGGTGACGGCCCGGCCGGTGGCCACGTGCATGGACAGGGGTACGTCCAGGTCCACCGCGGCGGCCCAGAAGGGCTCGTAGCGGGGGTGGTCGTAGCCCTGGTGGGCCGGGGGCATCACGCTTATCATCGCCCCGGCCAGGCCCATGTTCCGGCAGCGGGTCAGCTCGGCGATGGCCTGGTCGACGTCGTCCACGTTGACCAGGGCGATGCCCTTCAGCCGCTCGGCGTCGTGGGCGCAGAACTCGGCGATGAAGTCGTTGTAGGCGGCCATGGTGGCCGAGCACAGTTCGGAGTCGGCGATGCTGTAGGCCAGGAGCGCCTCGCTGGGATAGATCACCGATGCGGCCACTCCGTCGGTGCGGTTCTCGGCTATGAACGCCGCCGGGTCGTAGGCCCCGGGTCGGACCTCGTCGAACGACGCCTCTATGCGCAACTCGGTGGCATCCTTCTCGAACCGGTCGCCGGTCTGGATGCCCAGAAACGACATGGAGCGTCGGCCGTCTATGTACCACCAGTCGCCGCTGGGTTCGCGCCGCACCCGGGGTACCCGTTCGGCCATCGGCCCCCTCACCCGTTCGGTCCACAAATCCGGGGGCTCGATGATGTGCGAGTCGGACGAGATCATCATGGTGGTGGAACTCATGGCCCTCCCTGCAAGGCGTTGGGGGTCGATCGGCGGGGCGACCGGGGATCGTGAACGCTCAACTTATCGCAGCAGCTCGGCGGCTCGTTCGCCCACCGCGATGCAGGTCGTGAACGCTCAACTTATCGCAGCAGCTCGGCGGCTCGTTCGCCCACCGCGATGCAGGTCAGGTTGGTATTGGCCCGGGGGATGACCGGCAGGATGGAGGCGTCGAACACCGACAGACGGTCGATGCCGTGAACCTGGCCCCGGTCGTCCACCACGTCGCTCTCCTCGGGGTCGGGTCCCATCCGGCAGGTGCCGCAGGCGTGGTACCAGGGAAAGCAGAACCGTCGGGCGTAGTCGGCCAGGGCGTGGTCGTCCTCGCCGGTGAGGACGGCGTCGTCGATGACCGCAATCCGCTCGAACCGTTCGGCGAACGCTTCGTGGGTGGCCAGCCGGTGGCAGAGTCGAAGGCCGGCCACCAATTGGGCGACGTCCTGCTGGTCGTCCAGCAGGTTCAGGTCGATCGCCGGCGGGTGGTCGGGGTCGGACGACAGAATACGTAGTCGTCCCCGGGATCTAGGGGTTTGGATGCCGGCGCAGACGCCCCAGATCAGCTCGGAACCGCACACTTCGGCCAGGGCCGGATTCTGGCTCAGGTCCCAGTGGTTCATCATGCCGATCTGCATGTCGTTCACCACCGGGCTGGTCGGGGAGCTGTAGCGGATAAGCAACTGGTGCTGAACCATGTCGGTGGTCACCGTGCCGCTGGGGGGAACCACGAGGATGAACGCGCCCACGTGCTCCATGAGGTTGGCCCCGACGCCCGGGAGGTCGGCCACCGTGCGGATACCCACGGCATCCAGGTCCCGCTCCGGGCCGATGCCCGAGCGCATCAGCAGCACCGGGGTGTTGAGCGCTCCGGCGCAGACCACGATGTGGCGTCCCCTGACCTGTTTTCGGTTCGTACCGTTGCCGGACGAGTAGGCCACCGCGACGGCCCGGTCACGTTCGATCACGATGTGGTGGGCGTGGGCCCCGCCGATGACGTCCAGGTTGGGCCGGCCGGCGGCCGGGTGGAGGTAGGCCATGGCTGTGGACACCCGCACTCCGTCCACCACGTTGCGGGGCGACGGGCCGATGCCCTCGGAGACTCCGTCGTTGTGGTCGTACACCCATGCCAGCCCGACGTCCTCGGCGGCGGCCCGGAATTGTTGCTGGGGGGCCACCAGTTCATCCTCGGCGGGGCGCGTTATGGGGATGGGACCGCCGGTGCCGTGAAGCTCCCCACCGTAGGGGTCGTCCTCGAGGCGGCGGAAGCAAGGGGCCATGGACTGCCACGACCAGTGGGGGCTGGTCCAGGCGTCGTAGTCGCTGGGCATTCCCCGCAGAGCCACGCCGCCGTTCACCGATGAACCCCCGCCCAGGGTTCGGCCCTGCGGGTAGGGGGTGGTGGCGTCGCCGGTGGTGCGGGCCTGGAACCCCCAGTCGCGTCCGGTGCGGGAGAAGTCGACCGCGCCCAGGCGGTCCGCGTCCGGGTCGGGGTCGGTCGGCCCCGCCTCCAGCACCACCACCGAGGTGTCGGGGTTCTCCGACAGCCGGGCAGCCAGCACCGCTCCGGTGGATCCTCCGCCGATGATCACGAAGTCGTGGGTCATGGGGATCCTCCGCCGAAAACCGAGATATTCCTGGGGATCTCGGGCATGATTCGAGCGTACTCCCCGAGGCGACGACCTCGGCCTGTCGGTGGTCTGGTGGTGGTTGCGAGTCCGCGGCTTGTTGGGGGTCTTGTCGGTGGTCTGGTCGTCGCCACGAGTCCGTGGCTTGTTGGGCGGCCTGTCGGTGGTCTGGTGGTGGTTGCGAGTCCGTGGCTTGTTGGGGGGCTTGTCGGTGGTCTGGCCTAGTCTGGCTCCATGTTCGATTTGGTTATCAAGGACGGCACCGTGGTGGACGGCACGGGATCGCCGGGGTTCGTCGGCGACGTGGGCATCAGCGGGGGGCGTATTGCGGCGATCGGCACCGTCGATCGGGCCGGGGCTCGGGTGGTGGACGCCGGTGGGATGGTGGTGGCACCGGGGTTCGTCGATGCCCACACCCACTACGACGCCCAGTTGTTCTGGGATCCGCCGGCCTCGCCATCCAACGAGCACGGGGTGACCACCGTGCTGGGGGGCAACTGCGGGTTCACGCTGGCTCCGCTTCGGGCCGAGGACTCCGACTACATCCGCCGGATGATGGTCAAGGTGGAGGGCATGCCCCTGCCCGCGCTGGAGCAGGGTCTGCCCTGGAGCTGGTCGAGTTTTGCCGAGTACCTGGATGCGCTGGAGGGACGCATCGGGGTGAACGCCGGGTTCCTGGTGGGGCACTCGGCGGTCCGCCGCTACGTGATGGGTACCGAGGCCACCGGCAACGCCGCCTCCCCCGAGCAGGTGGCCGAGATGGTACGGGTGCTGCACGAGGCCCTGGAGGCCGGCGGGCTGGGGTTCTCGTCCTCGCAATCCACCACCCACTCCGACGGCAACAACGATCCGGTGCCGTCCTTCTTCGCCGACCGGGACGAGATGTTGGCGCTGGCCGGGGCGGTGGCCGATCACCCCGGAACCTGGCTGGAGTTCATCATCACCGGCTGCCAGGGGTTCTTCAGCGACGACGAGATCGACCTGATGACCCAGATGTCGGTGCGAGCCCAGCGGCCGCTCAACTGGAATGTCCTGTCCCACGCCTCCACCACCATGGATCGCACCCGGCACCAGCTTGGAGCCTCCGACGTGGCTGCTCGGGAGGGCGGACGCATCGTGGCGTTGTCGATGCCGTCCATCGGGGGGCTGAGGATGAGCTTCGCCACCTACTGCGCGCTCTACCTGCTGCCCAACTGGGGCGACGTCTTGTATCTGGGCCACGACGAGAAGAAGGCCAAGTTGGCCGATCCTGCGGTCCGACGGTGGCTCGACGAGCAGGCCCGCAGCGCGGAGGGGCCCTTCGAGTTCATCTCCGACTGGGCCAACATGGAGATCGGCGATACCTATGCTCCGGAGAACGACGGACTCACCGGACGAAGGGTGGGGGACGTGGCCGCCGAGCGGGGGCAGGACCCGTTCGACACGCTGTTGGACATCGTGGTGGCCGACGACCTGCGGACGGCGCTGTGGCCCCAGTCGTCCGACGACGTCGAACTGGCCTGGCGGCAGCGAGCCGAGCTGTGGCGGGACCAGCGGGTGCTGGTGGGCGGCTCCGATGCCGGGGCCCATCTGGATCGCATGTGCGGGGCCCGGTATCCCACCGAGATGCTGGCCACCTGCGTGCGCGATCGAGGTCTGCTGTCGCTGGAGGAGTGCGTACGGCTGATGACCGATGTGCCCGCTCGTCTTTTCGGGCTGAGGGATCGGGGGCGGGTGGCCCAGGGTTTTCATGCTGATCTGGTGGTGTTCGATCCCGACACCGTGGCCTCCGAGCCCATCGTGGAGCGCGCCGATCTTCCCGGCGGGTGCGAACGTCTGTACGCCGGATCCGTCGGCGTGGAGCACGTGATGGTAAACGGCGTCGGGATAATCACCGCCGGCCGTCCCACCGGTGCCACCCCCGGAACCCTGTTGCGGTCGGGTCGCGACACCGAAACCGTGTTGCCGTAGGGCTTTTCAACCACCCCCGCCGCCCCCGGCCGTGAGTTTGGATGCGGCCGCGGCCGGGGGCGGGGTGTGGGGGTCAGGCGGCGAAATTTCTGTCACCGGCGCTATAGAGCTCGGCCAGGCCGGAGAGAGCGGGGTGGCGCAGCTCCGATGGGCGGAACCTGACCGCCTCACCGATGAGGTAGGCGGGCACGATGCCGTCGTTGATGCCTCGCAGCAGGCCCCGATGATCGATACCCAGTATCCGGCACGCCGCGTCCGGGTCGATGAGGTCTTCCACAGGGTGGTTCATGCACTTGCTCCTTGTTTTTTGCTTTGCCGGGCCGTTCATCACGACCCCGGCGGGAATGGAGCGGGCATTCTCGCGAGGCAAACTCTCAAATAATTCCCACCAAAGCGGATTATTGAAGTTGTTAGGAAGGTAATTTGCCTGATTGTCCTGAAAAAGAGCATGAGAGGTCACTTGTGGATAAGTTGAAAACAGCTCTTTGACCAGCTATTTCACCTTTTTTGCCCAACAGGCAGGAGTGGCTGCCGGTTCTCGGAAAAAAAATTTCGATATTTTTCGGGATTTTCTGGGAAACTCGTCGCAAATGCAGGTTTGGAGTCTCTTGGTGTCATCACCTCATCCGCCCTTAGCCTGGTTCCCACCATGTCCGAACCCCTTTCCGAGCCGTCTCCCCTCGGTGATTTCATCCCCGCAGCCGACGATCCCGACGAGTTGCTCGGGGCGTTCTGCGATTGGGCCGATGCGGCCGGGTTGGTGCTGTACCCCCATCAGGAGGAAGCGGTGTTGCGGTTGCTGGAGGGCGACAACGTGGTTCTGGCCACGCCCACCGGCTCGGGGAAGTCGCTGGTGGCGGTGGCGGGGGTGTTCGCCGCGCTGGCCCAGGGCCGGCGGGCCGTCTACACCGCGCCGATCAAGGCGCTGGTGAGCGAGAAGTTCTTCGAGTTGGTGGCGGCGTTCGGTCCCGAGCGGGTGGGCATGGTCACCGGTGACGCCACGGTGAACGCCGGTGCGCCGGTGATCGCCAGCACCGCCGAGATTCTGGCCCAGCGAGCCCTGCGGTCGGGGAACGACACCGATGCCGACCTGGTGGTGATGGACGAGTTCCACTACTACGGCGATCGGGACAGGGGCTGGGCCTGGCAGGTGCCGCTTCTGGAGTTGAGCCGCCCCCAGTTCCTTTTGATGTCGGCCACCCTGGGGGACACCACCGGATTGCGCCAGGACCTGAGTCGGCGTACCGGGCGGGTTACCGCTCTGGTTGCCTCGGCCCAGCGACCGGTGCCCCTCGACGTGGAGTACCGGGACACTCCGCTGCACGTGTCCATCGCCGAGTTGCTGGCCACCGGCCGGGCCCCGGTGTACATCGTCCATTTCACCCAGCGGGAGGCGACCACCCAGGCTCAGAACCTCACCAGCCTCGATGTGCTGGATGCCGAGGACAAGGGAGCGGTGAAGGAGGCTATCGGCGGTTTTCGGTTCGACACCCCGTTCGGCAAGGATCTGCGCCGGTTCGTGCTGGCCGGGGTGGGGGTGCATCATGCCGGGCTCTTGCCCAAGTACCGACTGCTGGTGGAGAAGCTGGCCCAACAGGGTCATCTCCGGCTCATCTGCGGCACCGACACTCTGGGGGTGGGGGTGAACGTTCCCATCCGCACCGTGCTGTTCACTCGCCTGTACAAGTACGACGGTCGCCGTACCCGGGTGCTGTCGGTGCGGGACTTCCAGCAGATCGCGGGCCGAGCCGGTAGGCGGGGGTTCGACACCGAGGGCAGTGTGTGGGTGCAGGCCCCCGAGCACGTGATCGAGAATCGCCGGGCCGAGGCCAGAGCCGCCGCCGACCCGATCAAACGCCGCAAGCTGGTGAAGAAGAAGCCGCCCGAACACAACTACGCCCATTACGACAACGACACCCTGGCCCGGTTGTGGCAGGGCCGGCCCGAGACCCTGGAGTCGAGCTTCGCGGTGACCCATGCCATGATGCTCAACGTTCTCGACCGCCCCGGCGACGGCTGTTCCGCCATGAAACGTCTGCTGATCGACAACCACGAGCCCCGTTCCCGCCGGCGGGACCACATCCGCCGGGCGGTGGGGGTGTTCCGGTCGTTGACCGAAGCGGAGATCGTCGAGGTGCTGGATGCTCCCGACGCGCAGGGCCGCCCGGTGCGGGTGAACCTGGATCTTCAGGACGATTTCCGACTCAACCAGCCGCTCGGGCTGTTCGTGGTGGAGGCGCTGGAGGCGCTGGACGTCGACTCCTTCGACTATCACCTCCAGGCGCTCAGCGTCGTGGAGTCGGTGCTGGAGGATCCCAACGTGGTGCTGCTGGCCCAAAAGGACAAGGTCCGTGACGACCTCATGGCCCGACTGAAGGCCGAGCGGGTGCCCTACGAGGAGCGCCTCGAGCGGTTGGCCGAGGCGACCTGGCCCCGCCCCGAGGCCGAGTTCATCGAGCCCGCCTTCGCGGTGTTCGCCCACCACCACCCCTGGGTGGGTCGCGACCGCCCCAGTCCCAAGTCGGTGGCCCGCGACCTCATGGAGCACGGCGACACCTTCAACCAGTACGTCTCCCGCTACGGCATCAAACGCTCCGAAGGCGTGCTTTTGCGCTACCTGTCCGACTGCTTCAAGGCCCTGGTCCAGACCATCCCCACCGCCGCGGTCAACGATCCTCTCGCCACCCTCACCACCGACCTCCGCACCCTCCTGCGCACCACCGACTCCAGCCTCCTCGACGAATGGGAACACCTCCGAGACCACCCGCCCGAGTGACCTCCGCCTTTCGTCTCGTGGCTCTTGAGGGGGTGGGGGTACGTTGCAGGTCTTGTGGGAGATGATGTGATGCTGAGCGATGATGCCGTTTTTTATCTGGACGGCGGTATGGTTGTGCCGACGATCTTTGCCCAGGGACCGTGGGATCCTGGAGTTCAGCATGGGGGAGCGGTGGCCGGGCTGCTGGCTCGAGCGGTGGAGCAGGTGCCCACGCCGGTGCCGATGCGGGTGGCCCGCTTCGGTCTGGACATGCTGAGGCGGGTGCCGGTGAAGCCGCTGGCCATTGCCACCGAGGTGCTTCGCACCGGCCGGCGGATACAGGCGGTCAGGGCCGACCTGCACGACGGCGACCAGCTCGTGGCCACGGCCACCGCGGTGTCGATCCGAACCGGAGCGGACATCGACCTTGCTTCCTATCGCCAGCCCGATGCCCCCCTCCCACCCTCGCCGGCCGACACCGATCGCCCCGTGGGTCTCGCTCCTCGGGCGGTGCTGCCCGAGGGCTTTCCCCATGTGGTCGAGTTCAACCGGGTGATGGGCAACCTCAACGGCGGCACCCCCAGCAAGACCTGGATACGGCTGATGGTGCCGTTCGTCAGGGGCGAGCAGACCTCTCCGCTGGTGCGGCTGATGGCCATGTCCGACTTCACCAGCGGCATGGCCTCGTTCCTGCCCTACGACCAGTACGTGTCCATCAACCCCGACCTGACCATCCACGTGGTGCGCTACCCCACCAGCGACCGGATCGGCCTCGACGCCGAGACCTGGGTGGATACCGATGGCATCGGCCAATCCCGGGCCCGGCTCTACGACGAGACCGGCCTCTGCGCCCTCAGCTCCGCCACCCTCTTCGTCGAGACCCGCAACCGCTATTGAGTCCGGTGCCGGGGCGAGCCGCGGCCTGACCAACCGCGGGGCACTGCTTCAGGTTTTCAGGCGTTGCCAATCGCGGGGCCCGGCTTCGGCTTTGCGGCTTTCAGGTTTTTGGTTGGATGCGGCGGTCGGCCAGTACCAGTAGGCAGGGGAGGACGGTGGTCGCGGCCAGCATCGACAGAATACCGGTGATGGCCACCAGGATCCCGAGTTGGCTCACCACCAGCAGGGGGGCGAGGGCCAGCACTACGAAGCCCAGAGCGGTGGTGGTCGCCGACCCGAACAGAGCCCCGCCCACGCTGTTGGCGGTCGCGGCCAGCGCTTCGGGGACTCGAGCCCCCTTGTCGCGCTCGTGCAGGTAGCGATGGGTGAAGTGGATGGTGTAGTCCACTCCGATCCCGATGGTGAGCGACGTCAACAGGGCGGTCAGTGCGTTGTAATTGATGTGCAGTACCCACATCAGCCCCAGCAGCAGCATGAGCACGACGACTATGGGAACCACGGTGATCACTCCCAGGAACCAACGGCGATGGGTTCGCCAGAAGTACCCGGTGAGTAGGGCCAGCGCGGTCGCCACGGTGATGATCGTGGCCGTGGTCTGGCTGCGGGTGATGGCGTCGGCGGTGACCACCGGGTTGATCTGGGCCCCGGTTATGGTGAAGCCGCCGGGGGCATCGTCGGGCCAAAGATCGTCGGTGGCTCGATACAGGTCCCGGGCCTCGCTCTCGTAGCCGAAATGGGCCTGTATCGGGATGATGGTCACATCGTCCCCGGGCGGGTCGCTCAGCGAGACGACGGCGGCGAACCGGTCGGGTGCGGCTTGCGATACCTGCCGGTACAGCTCGGTCAGGTCGTCGGTCGATCCTTCGGTGAGTACCGTCCGGGCATCGGGAACCGTTCGGGTCGCCAGCGAGACCAGCGTGTCCCCGGCCACCCCGACCACCTGCTCCGGTCGTTTCGGCCCGTCGGGGGCAGCCGGGCCCTCCGGTTCCTCCGATTCCGATGCGGACCCGTCGGGGGCAGCCGGGCCCTCCGGTTCCTCCGATTCCGATGCGGACCCGTCGGGGGCAGCCGGTTCCTCCGATTCCGATGCGGGGGTGCCGGGGGGAGCCGGGCCATTCGATTCCGATGTAGGGGTGCCCGAGTCACCGGGCGATTCGCGCAGTCGGTCGTCGAGGGCGACCAACGCCCGGGACGCGGTCGGGTTCCTCAGATCGGTGACGATCACCCCGGCAACCGTGGTGCCCAACCCACCGACTTCGTCGCGCGCCAGCCGGAGATCCTGGACCACTTCGGAGTCCTCGGGCAGGAACTCGTCCCGGTTGAACTCGGTGTCAACGTTGAACCCGCCCACCACGGCGGCCCCGGTCAGCGCCACCACGGCCAGCAGGGTCAGCTTGGGACGACGGGCACACCCGGCCACGGTCGGGCCGAGCAGGCCCCGCATGCCGGGAACCGACTCGATGACCGGTCCGGTTCTCAGTGGTCGTCCCCGGGCCAGTTGGCGCCGGTCGGCCAGGATCCTCGCGGCGGGGATCAGCGACGTCATGATGAAGAACCCGGCAATGATGCCGCAGGCCGCCAGAATCCCGAAGTCCCGGATGGGGGACATGGGGCTGGCCAGATTGGTCAGGAAGCTGAGCGCCGTGGTCAGCGCCCCCAAGCCGATGGCGGCACCGGTGACGGCCACTGCCCGACTGGTGGCTCGACCCGGGTCGTCGTCGTTCTCCTCACGGCGGCGGGCCACGATCTGAAGGGCGTAGTCCACCGTCAACCCGACCAGCAGTACCGGCACGATGATGCTGATGGGGGTGATGCCGTTGATCTTGTCCAGGCCGTTCGGGCCGAGGTAACCCGATAATCCGATCTGCCACAAGGCGGTGAGGATCACCCCGAGGACGGTGACGAAGGTGTCGATCGGGGAGCGGAACAGCACCCACAGCACGGCCACCATCACCACCAGGGCCGTAGGGAACAGGAAACCGCTGTCGGTCAGGGCTTGCTGGGCCTCCTCCTGGAACCGAGCGTTCGACAAGGTGCGAACCGAGGCGTCCGGTCCGTAGTCGCCCGCCCGGATCACCTGGTCGATCACCAGGAGGGCGTTGTTCGGACTCGTATCGAGGTTCTCGTGGTCTCTGGGATTGGGAGGCGCACGGCGATCGGTGGCGTTGTTCGGACTCGTATCGAGGTTGTTGTCCTGAAGTCTGATCTGTCCCAGGCCGGCGTTATCTCCGAGCCACCGATCGAGTTGGCCGGCGCGAGGATCGTCCGCGGGGGTGAGGGCCAGTACCCGGTCGATGTCCTCCGGGCCGAGCCGGTCGGGCGGGATCCCGGACAGATCCACGATCAGGTGGGCGTAGCTCATTGTCGGTTGCCGGTCGGATCGGGAGACGAACGGGGCCACTTCGGGGTGGGCCACGGCCAGGGCGGAACGGGCGATGACTTCTCGTATGACCTCGGGGGAGGTCACGTCGCCCCGGGCCACTATCTGGGCGCTGGAATAATCACCCGATGCGGGAAATCGGGTTTGGATCTTCTCGATGGCTTGAGCCAGGTCGCTGCCGTCGGGCACGAACGACCCGATGGCATCCGGTTCCTCGGTGGTCAGGGTCACCCCCGGCAGCATGGCTGCGGTGACGAGCGCGACCACCGCAATCGTCCGCCACGGGGATCGAGTGACCAAAAGGGCATATCGGTTCAGCACGGGAGTCGGTCCAGTAGGGGAGTCGAGAGGCTTTTCGTCCGGTTCAGGGCGGACCGGCTCGGTGATGGGTTGAAGTGGGCATGGGAGTAAGGAGGCTTTTCCGTCCGGTTCAAGGGTTGGTCGGTGTCGGAGTGGGCCCCATCTCGTCGGCGGATACCATGGCGGCACCGACTATTCCCGCGTTGTTGCGCATCCGGGCGACGGCCACTTCGGTTTCGACGTCCAGCAGCGGACCCCACCGGTCGAACTGCTTGCTGATACCGCCCCCGAGGATGAACAGGTTGGGGGAGACGATCCTTTCGAGATGTTCCAGGTACCGCCGTACCCGGGCCGCCCACTCCGGCCAGTCCAGGTTGTCGCGCTCTCGGGCCTGGGCCGATGCCCATGTCTCGACGTCGTTCACCTGTCCGTCGAGGTAGAGATGGCCGAACTCGGTGTTGGGTACCAGGATCCCGTTTACGAACATGGCACTGCCGATTCCGGTGCCGAAGGCGGTGAAGCAAACGGTTCCCGGTCGATTGGCGCCGGCCCCGTGGGTCATCTCCGCGATTCCCGCGGCATCGGCATCGTTGATGACCGTAACCTGGGCACCGATGCGGTCGCTCATCGTCGCGGCGACGTCGACCCCGGCCCAGGAGTCGTCCAAGTGGGCTATCCATTTGATGCTCCTGCCGGTGATGGGTGCGGGGAAGGCACACCCCACCGGGCCGGTCCATCCGAACGATCCCACCAACTCGTTTACCACCGCGGACAACTGGTCGGGAGTGCCCGGTTTCGGTGTCGGGATCCGGAGACGCTTGTCGAGTAGCTCACCGGTGCTTACGTCCACCGGCGCGGCTTTCATACCGCTGCCTCCGATGTCTATGCCGAAAGCCGTGCTCATGGTTTTCCTGATCCTCCCGGTTGAAAGTACCAGCGACCCCTATCGACAAGAGAGTTAAGCTGTAGTCGGGGATTCTTATGACGATGGCACTCCTGCGGGTATTGCATGAACCTGGTATGTCGTGAGCATCGTGCTCGAGGCTGAGATCAGCCCGGGCATGAGCACTGCCGAGGTGGTGGGGCTGGCCCGGTTGGTGGAGGAGGCCGGTTTCTCCCGGCTGGGCATTTCCGATGTGGTCTTCTGGCCCGATTGCTTCATGCTCCAGGCCCTGTGCGCCCAGGCCACCAACCGGATCGCGGTGGGGGCCATGGTCACCAACCCCTACACCCGCCACCCCGTGGTACTGGCCGGGGCCCTGGCCACCCTGGACGACATTGCCCCCGGTCGAGCATTCTGCGGGCTGGGAGTGGGCGCGGGTCTGGAACCGCTGGGCATCGACTACCCCGAACCGGTGGCCACCCTCCGCCGGGCGATAGCCGACGTCCGCACGTTGTTGGCCGGGGAAGAGGTCGGCGGCGAGCGCCTTGTTCGCCCTGCCGCCCGTCCGGTGCCCATTTCCATCGGCACCCGCAGTCCCCAGGTCATGCGTCTGGCCGGAGAGGTGGCCGACATCGCCCTGGTGGGGGGTCGCTACTTGTCGCCCGATCTGGCCGGCACCTACCGGACATGGCTGGCCGAGGGTTCCGCTCGGGCCGGGCGTACGCTGGACGACATCGAGGTCGCTCCCCGTCTCACCCTGTGCTGCTCGAAGGACGGCGAGCTGGCTCGGCGCAGTGTCAAGCGCTATGCGGCCCACTACCTGACGCTCATCCGTCCCCCCGAGCTGGACGTGACCCCCGACCGCATGGCCGCCATCGAGTCCGCCCTGGCCCGCAGTCGGGGTTGGTATTTCGACCACGACCGGTTGGACGACCCCGAGCTGGATCACCTGATCGACAACCGCCTGGTGGAGGCCTTCACCATTGCCGGCACTCCCGCCGAGTGCGCCGACCAACTTGCCACCAAGCTGAGCATGGGGTTCACCAGCGCCAGCCTCAACCTGGCGGCCACCGCCCGCCCCACCGCCGCCCAGGGTCTGGCCGAAACCATCACCAGCTTCGCCCCGGTGGTGGCCTCGCCGGCCGATTCCTAGTTGCTACCGGGCCTTGGCGTGGTCGGTGGCTTGTTCCGCGATGCCCTGTGGCCTCGCCGGCCAATTCCTGCTCGTTGTCGGGTCGGGTTCTCGGGGGGTGGGGCGACGGTATCGAAGCGTCCAGCCGACCGGGGGATGCATCGACCAACTAGAGTCTCGGCGGCAGCGAGAATTTGGAGGTCGCCATGGGAAGACTGGATGGCAAGGTTGCCCTGATCACCGGGGCCGGGGGCGGGCTGGGAACGGCCATGAGCGTTCTGTTCGCCGGCGAGGGTGCCCGGGTGGTGGTACAGGATCTGAACGAGGCCGCGGCCGCGGCCACCGCCGACCGGGTGATCGACGGTGGGGGCGAGGCCATGGCTGCGGCCTGCGACGTGTCCGACAGCAAGGCCATCGAGGCCATGTTCGCCGACATCGATGCTCGCTTCGGGCCGGTCACCGTGCTGGTCAACAACGCCGGTGTGGACCACACCCCCGGTGACGGCTCGGGCGAGGGGAACACCGGCGGCGACCGGCAGGTGGCGATGATGAGCGACGACGGTTGGCAGCGGATGCTGGACATCCACCTGAACGGTGCCTTCTACTGCACCCGGGCCATGACGAATCGCCTGCTGGACACCGGGCAGAAGGGTTCCATCGTAAACATGTCGTCCATCGCCGGGCTGGCCGGGTGGGGGCCGGTTCACTACGCCACCGCCAAGGCCGGCCTGCTGGGGTTCACCCGGGCCCTGGCCCGGTTCTGCGCCCCCATCGGGATACGGGCCAACGCGGTGTGCCCCGGCGTGATCGACACCCCGATGGTGGAGGGGGTGGATACCGCCATGATCGAAGGGCTCAAGATGATCACCCCCGCGGGCCGCATAGGGGTACCCGACGACATCGCTTACGCCGCTCTCTACCTGGCCTCCGACGAGAGCGACTTCGTCACCGGCGAGACCATCACCCCCAATGGCGGTCTGGTGATCGGCTGATTCCCGACTCGGGGCCAATGGCGGTCTGGTGATCGGCTGATTCCCGACTCGGGGCCAATGGCGGTCTGGTGATCGGCTGATTCCCGACTCGGGGCCGGTATGGTCGGGTCGGACAACGCAGGGCGGCAACGCCGGGAGGCTCCTCATGTCCGTGATAGATGATCTGCTGGAGAACAACGCGGTCTATGCCGCGAGCTTCGACAAGGGTGATCTACCGATCCCACCGCGGCTCAACCTGACGGTGGTGGCGTGCATGGACGCCCGCCTGGATCTCCACGCCTTGCTCGGCATCGGGGAGGGGGACGCCCATGTGATTCGCAACGCCGGCGGTGTGGTGACCGACGATGCGATTCGTTCCCTCATGATCTCGCAGCGCCTGCTGGGGACGACCTCGATAATGCTCGTCCACCACACGGACTGCGGCATGCTGACCTTTCGCGACGACGACCTCAAGGACGCAATCGCGGTGGACACGGGCATTCGGCCGCCCTTCGCCCTGGAGGCGTTCCCCGATCTCGACGACGACGTCCGCCAGTCGATAGCCCGCATCGAGGCCAGCCCGTTCATCCCGAACAAGGGCGACATCCGTGGGTTCGTCTACGACTGCGCCACCGGCAAGCTGAACGAGGTGGTCCAGCTCTCGGCTTAGGCTTCGAGATCGGGATCGGCGAGCCTTCAGGAATCTTCGGGCAGAGGCACCTCCAGCGCACCCATCTCGATCAGGCGGTCCACCTCGGCCGGGTCCATGCCGAGCTCCTGGATGCAGATCTGGCGGGTGTGCTCGCCCAGGAGGGGGGCGGCGTGGACGGGAGGAGTGGGCATCTCGCTGCCGTAGAAGCAAGGGCCCTCCAGCACCAGGTTGCCGGCGCCGGGTTGGAACACATGAAGCGGGAACCCCCGCTCGGTGAGGTGAGGGTCGGTGAGGTGATCCAATGCGGTGAGCATGGCCGCTCCGGGAACGCCGACGGACTGGCACGCATCCTGGACCTCGAGCGGCGACAGACGGTCCGTCCATCCGGCAACCCCGTCATTGACCGCCTCCCGGGCGGCCCGGCGGCCGGCCGCGGTGTCGTAGGCCGCGTCCTCGGCCCACGCCGGGTTGCCCATGGCCTGCTTCAGCGCAACCCAGTCGGTGTCGTCGCGCACGCACACCACGCTCCACTGCTGGTCGCCCGCGCACCGGAACACCCCCCAGGGTGCGCCCTGGTCGGAGTCGTTGCCCACCGGTTGCACCGACCCCGGGCTCAGCGACTCGGCCATGAACAGGTCGCCCAGCGTGTTGACCAGGGCCTCGGCCTGGCTGATCTCGGCGTGGGCCCCCTCGCCCCGATGTCTTCGGCTGACCAGACCGGCCAGCGCGCCCAGGGCGCACATCCGTCCGGCCAGATGATCGGGATGGATGGCGTTGGATCCCGGAGGCGGGTCTCCGTCGGTGAAGTTCCACAAGTACTTGATGCCCCCCACCGTCTGGATGGTGGGTCCGTAGCCGATCCAGCCGGCGTAGGTCCCGGTGGAGCCCATGAGCTGGCTGCTGGCCATGCACACGCCGGGGTTGAGCTCCTTCAGCGTCTCGTAGCCCACTCCCATGGCGTCCATGGTGCCGGTGGAGTTGTTCTCGATCACGACGTCGGCCGTTCTCACCAGCTCCTTCAGCACGGCGAGACCCTCGGGGATCTTGGAGTTGACCCCGAAGCTGCGCTTGGTGCGGCTCGAGGAGGCGAACGAAGGGGTCATCTCGGTGCCGGTCACCAGGCGCATGAAGTCGGGGTAGGTCCGGGTCTCGATCTTTATGACGTCGGCACCGTACTCGGCCAGCATCCGCCCGCCCTCCACGCCCACGCCGCCGTGGCCGAAGTCGAGCACCCGTATCCCGGCCAGTGGTTGGGTCGGCTCGCCGGCAGTCGGAACCGGGCCGTGGGGTTCGATGCCGACCACCTCCGCGGCCACCTCGGCGTCGTGCTCGCCCACCGACGGGGCCCCGAAGCGGAACCCCTGGCGCCGGCGGTTGATCTCCAGGAATCCCGAGGCGGTGGCTGCGCTCATGCCGGGGTCCACCTCCACCGGCACGAACGTGGATCGGGATACGTAGTGCTCGTTCACCAGGATGTCGGAGGGCTTGAGCATCGGCGTGACCACCACTCCCCGGCGCTGGGCCTCGGCGGCGGCCTCCTCCATGGTCATGGGCGCGAAGTGCTCGGCGATCACCGGGTTGAGCACGTCGCCGTTCATCAGGCGGGTGAGGGTCTGGGACCACATCTCGTCGGCGAACGCCTCGGGACGGCCCATCCACTCCCACATGGCGAACCACTGACGGGGACTCAGGATCACCATGGTGATGAACCCGTCGGCCGTCTCGAACAGCGGGTACACCACGGTGGTGCCCGACCGGACGATGGGCGGATCCAGCCCCGCGTCCAGAGTGGGTTGCATGTTGGCCATTTGCCAGGTGTTGAGCTGGATGGCTGCCTCCAGCACCGAGAAGTCCAGGTGCTGGCCCCGCCCGGTGCGCTGTTTGGCCACCAGGCCGATGAGCACCGCCAGCGCACCGACCACCCCGGCGGCATCGTAGGCGAACGCCCCGGGAATGAGCAGCGGTGGCTTCTCGGGGATGCCGGAGGCGGCCAGGTGCCCGCTCATGGCCTGTACGACCTCGTCGGTGGCCTCGAACCGGGCGTACGGTCCCTCCTGGCCGAAATCGGTGATGGACAGCACCAGGAGGTGCGCGAACTCGGCCGATACCTCCCGGGGATCGAGCCCGAACGGGGCCAGTGTTCCCGGCTTGGTCGACTCGATCCACACGTCGGCACCGGCCAGCAGCTCCCGAAGCCGCCCCCGACCCTCGGAAGTGATGGTGTCGATGGTGACGCCCCGCTTGTTGAAGTTGCGGAAGGCGAAGTACAGGCTGGTATCGCTACCGGGGACGAACGGGGGCATACGCCGGGATGCACCCCCGCCCGGTGGTTCGACCCGGATCACGTCGGCCCCGAGATCGGCCAGCAGCCTTCCGGCCAGTTCACCCTTGACGTCGGCCATGTCGATGACGCGAAAACCGCTCAGCGGGGGTTCAATCGTAGACACGGTTCGCGACATTACTGCCATGTTCCACCCGGACTCGAAGAACCTCGAAGAACATGGTCAACTGGTGGGGGTTTCACCCGGACTCGAAGAACCTCGAAGAACATGGTCAACTGGTGGGGTGAGCGAGCGGGACAACCGGGAGATTCTTCTATCGGTGTTCGGGGCCATGGGCGACGCCGATGCGGTGGTGGCCCACTACACCGACGACTACGTGCTGGAGCTTCCCTACTCCCACCCCGAAAATCCCGACCGCATAGAGGGCCGGGAAGCAGTCCGGGCCCGGCTTGTGAATGCCTTCAAGTTGTTCCGCTTCTCCCTGCATCTGACCGATGTCCACCCCTGTGCCGATCCCGACCTTTTGGTGGCCGAGTACATCAGCAGGGGCGAGGTGATCCCCACCGGGCGCAACTACACCAACCGCTATATCGGTCTGTGGCGCTTCCGGGACGACCGGGTTTGCTTCACCCGTGAGTACTACAACCCGGAGATTTCCCGAGCAGCCCTGGCCCCGTTCGACCGGACCGACCCCTGAGGGGGTTCTTGCCTGGAAGGGAGGAGCCGGCTCGCTGCTCTGAGGGGTTGTTGCTCTGAGCGGCTATTGCCCCAAGGGGGTCGTTGCTCTGAGGGGGTCGCTGCTCGGAAGGGGGTGGTTCTCTAGAAGCGTCCGGGGCCGAAGCCTCGCATCAAGGGGCCCTGGGACCGCTCGTGAAAGACGTCGCTGATGCCGGAGGTCTCGAATCCCGAGGGCACCTGTCCGGTGGTGGCGTAGAGGTAGAGGGCCATTTGGAAAATGGCGGTGAGCGTGCTGATCACCACCGATACCAGGGCGATCCAGGCAATCCCGATGGCCATCCCGATCCCACCCGCGGCCGAGCCGGCGGAGGCACCGAGGGCGAAGATGATAATGCCGGGGATGGCGGCCACCAGGCCGACGAGGCCGAACCCCACTCGGGCGATGAGGTTCTCCCCCCAGGTTTGTCGCAACAGCTCGCCCGAACGTTTCACCGAGTTGATCGGGCCGGTCTGTTCCACCACCAGGATGGGCACCACCAGGAAGGTGAGCACCCCCCAGGCCATGTCCAGGAGGCTGCCCAGGAACCGGGTGATGGCGTTGTCGGAACTCTGGATGGCCCGCAGGATCATTCCCACGGTGACTGCCAGCAGTGCCCAGGGCACGATCACGTGCAGCCGGGCGAACGCCCCCTTTATGGCACTGGTGATGGTCGGATCGCCGCCGCTGAACCGCTCCCGAGCCCCCGACACCACCGCGGCGTTGAAGAACACGGTGATGACGGTGACCGCCACCAGGATGATGAGCCCCCCGATCCACAGTATGGGTTCGCCTCCCGAACCGCTACCGCCGTCGTCGATCCCATCGGTGGACAGCCAGATGGGGATGCCGATGACCGCGATCACCGCCAGCGAGGCCAGCGCTCCCAGCACCGGTAGCACCACCAGTTCTCGATCGTGCTGAAGAACTGCCCAAGAAGCCTTGGCAGTGTCCAAAGTCCGGCGAAATCGACCCATGTTCAAACGCTACCAGCAAGGGGGGACAATTTCAGACCCTCGCCGCACTTCGCAGGCCTGGTCCTGGTCGGGGGTCGTGGTTTCGAGTCCCATCAGGGTACGGCGGACGGCACTTCGCAGGCCTGGTCCTGGTCGGGGGTCGTGGTTTCGAGTCCCATCAGGGTACGGCGGACGGCACTTCGCAGGCCTGGTCCTGGTCGGGGGTCGTGGTTTCGAGTCCCATCAGGGTACGGCGGACGGCACTTCGCAGGCCTGGTCCTGGTCGGGGGTCGTGGTTTCGAGTCCCATCAGGGTACGGCGGACGGCACTTCGCAGGCCTGGTCCTGGTCGATCTCCACGGTGATGTGGCCGTTGCCGTGGGGGCCGGCACCCCAGGAGGGCATCACGGTGGAGTACAGGCCGGTGCCCCCGGCCACCAGAACGAGCAGGGCGTCGGGGCTGCTCAGAGCGTGGACCGTCTGGTCGGGATCGGCCCCTTGGCGGCGCTGGTCGCGGTTGATGCCCGAGCCCCGGGTCCGCACGGTGGCCAGCTCCGACCATGAGCGGGTTGCTCGTTGGTGAAGCGCCTCGGCGATGGAGGCCCGGTCGTGGCCCGCATCGGCCAGGGCGATGGCGTGGTCGGGGTTGAGCACCACCACCTGGGTCCCCCGGCCGAAGTGGGTGTTGTTGGCCCCCAGCCCCGACAGCGAGGCGGCCAGTACGTTCAGCAGGTGATCGGCGTACTCCTCGGGGTCGTCGTCGACAAAGCACAGCACCGAGTGCGGCCCCTCGGTGCATACCACCGTCACCGTGCTCTGGTCCCTCCGGTAGCTCAGCGAGGTGTGCAGCGGTGGCCAGGGGCTGGCCTGTTCGTCCTCGCCCAGGCAGAAGGTGAACTTTCCGGGATGGCCGAGCAGGGCCATGTCGGAGGTGCCGGGCCGTCCGCCCCCGATGTTGATCATGGCCAGCCGCACGGCCCGCCCAATGGTGGCGTTGGCCCGATGGCCGGGACCCAGCGCTCCGAACCCGCACGCCACTCCACAGGCGGTCGCCGCGGGCCCGTTCACGATCAGCAGTGGTCCCAGATTGTGGGTGGTGGCCTGAACCTCGGTCATGTCCAGGCGGGGGTCGCACACCGCCCTTACGGCGGCCACCACCACCGGGAAGTGGTCGGGCAGGCAGCCGGCCATCACCGCGGCGATGGCGGCCTTGTCCACGGTGGCCTCTCCCAGATTGGGGCCGAGCCGTCCCAGGGACATGTCGCCGTCGAGGCCCGAGGCCAGCACCATGCGATCCACCCGAGCCGGGGTGGGGACGACCACCGGTAGTCCGTCGGTGCAACCAGCGGCGTGGAGCTGCTCGAGGGCGGCCTCCTCGGAGGGGGCCGACATCCGCTGGTTCACCCGGTGGCTCCCAGGGCCCCGAAGACCTCAAAGGTCGCCGTCACGGGAACCATCCGCTGGTTCACCCGGTGGCCCCCAGGGCCCCGAAGACCTCGTCGGCGATGTCGTCGGCCACCTTTCTGATGGCTTTCTCCCCGGTGCCGGCCACCGGGTGGGGGAGGATCACTCGGGGAATGTCGGGCATTCCCGCGGATCGGGCCACGAAGTCGCCCTGGGGGGAGAACTTGGAGGTCACCAGGGCCACCGCCGGAGTGCGGTTGCGGGCGGCGGCGATGGCGTCACGCACGGTGCCGCTGGTGCAGCTTCCTCAATGGCCGTAGGCGGCCACCACCGCGTCGCACCCGCCGGTTATCTCGCCGATCAGCCGGTCGTCGGCCGCCATCGAGGCGTTGCCCTTGTTCCACGCCCGTACTTCCAGGTCGGGACGTATTCGGCGCAAGCTCTCGCCCAGCGCATCCAGGAACGGCACCGAGTCGGGGAAACCGTTGGCCAGCAACCCGATGGTGAGAGCTGCGGTGCCGGCGGACAGATCGTAGGGGGTCACCGGTTCCGCCGGTTCCGCCCTCGGGTCCAAGAACTCGATCTCCATGGCTCTACGGTAGTGCAAGTGAGACGGTGGCGAGCATGGGCGGTGACCGCCGCGGTGGCCGCGGTGATCGGAATAGGGGCGGTGGTGCTCGATACCCAGGTGTTCGACGGCGAGGAGTCGGCTCTGACCACATCGGCGGTTCCGACCCCCCCGCCGCCCCTGGCAACCCCACCCGACCCCCCGCCGACCCCGACCCCCGGTACCCCTCCCCCGGTCACCACCACCCCGACCCCGATACCCACCCCGACGCCGACTCCTTATCCGGGGTGGGTGGACCCGGCCTCGGCCGGCCGGCCCCACGGCTCGGTGACGGGCCTGCTCACCTTCCGGGGCAACCCCACCCGCACCTTCCACGGCACCGGTCCCGCCCCCCGGGCTCCCCAGCAACTGTGGCGGTTCACCGGCGCTCCCGATCGTGATCTGTGCTCGCCCACCTCGTGGTCGGGGGGTGTCACCCTATGGTGCGGTACCGGCTGGACCGGTCAACCCGCGGTATTCGAGCGGGAGGGGCGCACCTGGGTGGTGGTGGGGTCGTTCGCCCCCGCGGTCCATTTCCTGGATGCCGCCACCGGGCAGCGCCTGCGCCCCGACTTCGTGGTGGACGACCTGATCAAGGGGTCGGTGACCGTCGATCCCGACGGTTATCCCCTGGTGTACTTCGGCTCTCGGGACGACAATTTCCGGATCGTGGCCTTCGACCGCGACGAACCCGTCGAGCTGTGGTCGCTCAACGCCTACGCGGTGTCCCCGGTGAGGTGGAACAACGACTGGGACGGTGCCTCCCTGGTGCTGGACGACCATCTGTTCCAGGGTGGCGAGAACAGCCATATCCACATCGCCAGGCTGAACCGCGGCTACGGCCCCGACGGCCTGGTTACCATCGACCCCGAGCTGGTGTTCACCGCCCCCGGCTGGGACGACGAACTGCTGGCCGCGGTGGGAGACGGGAACATTTCCATCGAGGCCGGGGTCACCGTTGTCGGCAACACCATGTACTTCGCCAACTCCGGCGGTCTGGTGCAGGGTTGGGACATCACCGGGCTGGCCGATGGGCAGGATCCGAAGCGGGTGTTCCGCTACTGGGTCGGCGACGACGTGGACGCCACCGTGGTGGCCGATGCCGAGGGCTATCTGTACGTGGGGGTGGAGTACGAGCGGGAAACCATCCGCAGCCAGGAGCTGGGCCAGATCATCAAGCTCGATCCCGCCTCCGAGGACCCCCTGGTGTGGGGGACCGACATCCGCAACGCCCTGCCCGACGGGGTGTGGGCCACCCCGGCGCTGACCGAGGAGATGGTGTACGTGCCCACCAATGCCGGCTTCTTGTACGGGCTTCGCCGCGACACCGGTGAGGTGGTGTGGTCGAAGCGGATCGCCGGGCCGGTGTGGGCATCGCCGGTGGTGATCGACGACGTGTTGATCCAGGCCGACTGCGGTGGGGTGATCCGGGGCTACGACATATCCGATCCCGGGGTGGAGCCCCCCGAGCGGTGGCGGATTTCGCTGAGCGGTTGTGTGGAGTCCACCGCCGCGGTATGGGATGGCATCATGTACGTGGGGGCCCGCGGCGGCAGTTTCTACGCCATCGGCGACCGCTGATCGGACATCCGGCTCAATACTCGCCGAGTTGCCCGGCAGCCGTCGCAGGCCATCGGCGACCGCTGATCGGACATCCGGCTCAATAGCTATTACGGGATTCACTGTTACGGGGCCAGGGGTAAGGAACCCCTGAGAAACGGGATTTCATTGTTACGGGGCCAGGGGGTAAGAAACCCCTGAGAAAAGGAGACAGCCATGACCCGACTGGGAATAATCGGACTGGGAAACATGGGCGGGGCCATCGCCGAGGGGGTGCTCACCGGCCAGTGGGACGACGACGTCATGGTGATGGGTTACGACGTCTCCGAGGCGGCCATGGATCGGTTCATCGGATTGGGCGGGACACCGGTCGGCTCGGTGGGGGAGCTGGCCCGTCAGGTGGATCTGGTGGCGGTGGTGGTGATCGACGATGCCCAGGTGCTCGAGGCGTGCCGGGGTGCAGGGGGAGTGATCGCCGGGGCGGCGGAGTCGGGCGCGCTGGTGGCCATCCACTCCACCGTTCTGCCGGCCACCGTGGTCGATCTGGCCGCCGAGGCCGCCGAGGCCGGGGTTGTGGTGATCGACGCTCCGGTGACCGGCGGTGCCCTCGGGGCCCGGAACCGGGACCTGGTGGTTATCTGCGGGGGGGACGAAGCCCATACCGAGCGGGGTCGTCCCCACCTGGAGCGCTACGGTGCCCGGGTGGTCAACGTCGGGCCTCTGGGTGCCGGTCTGCGGGCCAAGCTGGCCCGAAACCTCATCAGCTACGCCGAGATGGTGGTGGCTCAGGAGGCCGTATCGTTGGCGGCGGCCGCAGGGGTGGACTTGGGGGCGTTCGCCGACATCGTTAGCTATTCCGACCGCAACATCGGCCCGCACATGGGCATCTTCACTCGACCCGTCGCCCACCCGCCTCCGGCCATGGGCGGCAGCTTCGTGCGGGTTGCCCACAAGGATTTGGGGGGTGCGCTGGCCCTGGGCGAGGAATTGGGCGTGGATCTGCCCATCACGTCCCTGGTCGATCGGAGCATTGCCGCCGCCTTCGGCGAGTAGCCGTCCGGCGGCGCGGTCGTCGGCCCATCAATCCAGGGTCGCGGTGTCGAGCGCGGCGAGTAATCGTCCAGCGGAGTGATCGTGGGCCGATCAATCCACGGTCGCGGTTCCGGCGTCGAGCACCACCCGATCGCCCACCCGGGTCTGGAACCGGGCGGTTCCGCCACCCTCGTCCCAGATGTGGACGTCGAGGGTCTCGCCCGGTAGCACCGGCGAGGAGAACCGACCGTGCATGGCCTTGAAACGAGCCGGATCGCTGTCGCACAAGGAGTGCAGCAGTGCCCGACCGGTGAAGCCGTAGGTACACAGACCGTGCAGAATCGGGGTGTCGAAACCACCGGCGGCGGCGAACGACGGGTCGGAGTGCAGTGGGTTGCGGTCGCCGTTGAGCCGGTACAGCAGCGCCTGGTCGGTGCGGGTGGTGTAGGAAATCACATGGTCGGCCTCCCGCTCGGGCACCTTCGGGGGGCCGCTCGGGCCGCGGTCGCCGCCCCAGCCACCCTCGCCGCGGATGAACAGCGCGCTGGTGGTGGTGAACAGAGGCTGGTCGTCGGCGGTGTCGGTGGCCTCGGTCTCGGTCACCACCAGGGCGGCCTTGCCCTTGTCGTAGATGCCGGCGATACGGCTCACCGAACTGACCGTGGCCTCCACCGGAAGCGGCTTGTGGAGGGTGAACCCCTGCTCTCCGTGAACCAGCATGGCCGGGTTGTACGTACCTACCTTGGCCATCGGACTGTCGGGGCCGCCCAGGCCGCCCCCCAGCACCACGCACATGGTGGGCAGAGCCCTCTGCTCGACGTCCCGGGTGTTCTCGGTGGTGAACTCCAGCTCGAATCCGGTCGGGTCGGACATACCGGCCCCTACGCCCAGGGCGTAGAGAAGGGCGTCCTTCGAGCTCCAACTCGAGGAGCGCGGGGCGCTCTGTGCGCCGACGGCAGAGGGGTTGAGGGGCATGAGGGCTCCTAGCGGGTAGAGGTTCGTGCGGATCTGCGGTTGCGCCGCGGTGCCGACCGCACCATACCGTTGCCGTCGTGGCCCATATCAATCAACCGCACGGTCCGTTCCAGGCCTTCGATCATCCCGCGGTATCGGGCCGCGAGCGGGAACTGCGGTCGCTGGCCGATGCCGTGCGCCGACTGGTGGCTGCCACCGTCACCAACACGGCGCCCACCGCGGACACGGCCGCCCTGGCCGGCGAGGCCCATGCCCTGGCCGACCGGCTGGAGACCCATGTTCCCGCCGACCCCCCGCCTCGGTTCGGCCCCGGCACTCCCCGGTTCGACGGTCCGCCCGTCACCCACCTTCGGGCACCGTTCGACCTTGTGACCGGCATATACAATCCCGCGGCCGTGCCCGTCGCCATGGAGGTGGACGTCGATGCCGATCCCCCGGTGTCGCGGGGCCGGGTGGTTTATTCCCCGGTGTACGAGGGGCCGCCCGGCTGCGTCCACGGCGCGGCCATCGCCGCGGCCTTCGACATGATCTTCACCAGTGCCTGCTCGGCCCGCAACGCCGGCGGCCCCACCATTATGCTGTCGGTGCGCTACCGAAGGCCCACGCTGCTGGGCGTGGAGTCGATCTACGAGGGGTGGGTCGAGAGCTTCGACGGTGATACCACCAGGACCGGGGGAGAGCTGTTTCAGGACGGCCGAGTCACCGCCTCCGCCGAAGGGGTCTTCCGCCACCTGGACCTGGATGCCATCGGCAAACTCTCCGAGCGAAGGGATGCTGAGGAACGGACGAAGGAACACCAAGGGACGAACGAGCAGGAACGGACGAAGGAACACCAAGGGACGAACGAGCAGGAACGGACGAAGGAACGCCAAGGGACGAACGAGCAGGAATAGGTGAAGGAACGCCAAGGGACGAACGAGCAGGAAACAAGGTAGAAGGTCGGGGATCGCCGGAAGCGGATCAGACCAGGGTTGATAGGTTCTCCTTGGGGGCGGGGCCGGGGTTCACCCGTTTGCCCGGGGTCCAGGTCACCGGCAGGTGCTTCATTCCTCCGATGAAGTTGGACCGCAACCATTCGGGTTCGCCCACCCGGTGAATGTCGGGCATCCGGTCCACGATCTCCTGGAAGATCAGCCGCAACTCCATCCGGGCCAGGTTGGCCCCCAAGCAGTAGTGGGCCCCGCCGCCACCGAAGGCGATGTGTTCGTTGGGGGTGCGGTTGACGTCGAAGGTGAATGGGTCGTCGAAGACCTCCTCGTCCCGGTTGGCCGAGATGTGCCACATGACCACCTTGTCGCCCTTGTCGATGTGCCGCCCCCGGATCTCGGCGTCTTGGGTGGCGGTGCGCCGGAAGTGCAGCACCGGGGTGGCCCACCGGAGAATCTCGTCGATGTGGGTGTCGGTCACCCCGTCGGGAGAGTTCTTGACGATCTCGAACTGCTCGGGGTGGTCCATCAGCGCCAGCATCCCGTGGGCGGTGGCGTTGCGGGTGGTCTCGTTGCCGGCCACGGTGAGCAGGAGCATGAACATGTCGAACTCCAACTCGCTCAGCCGATCACCGTCGATCTCGGCGTTGATGAGCTTGGTGACGATGTCGTCGCGGGGATTGACCGCCCGGTCCTTGGCCAACTGGTTGGTGTAGGCGTACAGCTCCATGGCCGCCCCCGTGCCGTCGGCTTTCTCGGCGTTGTACTCGGGGTCGTCGATGCCGATCAGGCGGTTGGACCACTCGAACAGCATCATGCGGTCCTCCTGGGGCACGCCCATGATCTCGGCGATGGCCTGGAGGGGCAGTTCGGAGGCCAGATCCACCACGAAGTCGGCCTCGCCCCTCTCGATCACGTTGTCCACGATCAGGATGGCCCGATGCCGCAGGTATTTTTCGATCAGTCCGATCATGCGGGGGGTGAAGCCCTTGTTGACCAGCCGCCGGTAGCGGGTGTGCTTGGGGGGGTCGGTGGTGAGCATCATCACCCCCCGGGTGTCCATTTGCTCTTCCCGGTTCTGGCTGCCCGGGTCGGGGATGGACGTGCCCCCGATTTCGGAGGAGAAGGTCTCGGTGTCTCGGTTCACGTCCACCAGATCGGCGTGCTTGACCACGTTCCAGAAGGCCGGGCCGTTGGGATCCTGGTGGAGCATGATCGGGGCCTGCTCCCGAAGCACCCTGAACATCTCGTGGTGTTCCTGGCGCACGAAGCGGTCGGGGTCGAGCAGGTTGATTTCGCTGAGCTTCACGGTGGTACACCCCTTTGCCGCGGTTGTTGCCGACGGTTGATCAGTGTATGAAAACTGTTGGTGAGACAAGATAGTCGGAGTGAGCGACATGGGTGGAGCGAAAGCGAGATCCGGAGCGAGAGCCGCAGCCGGAGCGAAAGCGAGACCCGGAGCGAGAGCCGCAGCCGGAGCGAGAGCCGCAGCCGGAGCGAAAGCGAGACCCGGAGCGAGGGGGCGTAAATGATCGCGGGGAGCCCGGATCGGACCGGTGGTGGGGGCGGGAGCGATGGCATCCTCATGCAGGCGTCGATGCTGGCCGACATCCGGGTGATGGACTTCTCCACCGGGGTGGCCGGTCCGTACGCGTCCAAGCTGCTGGCCGATGCCGGGGCCGACGTCGTGAAGGTGGAGAGCGCCGACGGCGATCCGGTGCGTCGCTGGTCGGCCACCCGGGCCGGTTTCGAGGGTGACAGTGCGCTGTTCCGGTTGCTCAACGCCTCCAAGCGGGGCATCGTCGGTCGGCCCGGCGATCCCGAGGTCGAAGAACTGGTGGCCGCCGCCGATGTGGTGGTGGAGTCGTTCCCCGCCGGGTGGGGCACGGGCCGGAAATGGGCCGAGCGCCATCCCCACCTGGTGGTTCTGTCGGTGACTCCCTACGGGCAGGACGGGCCGCTGGTCTCCCATCCGTCCACCGAGTACACCGTTCAGGCCCAGAGCGGGGCCATTGCCTGCCGGGGCCGCTCCGACCAGCCCCCGATCCATGCCGGAGGGGGTATAGCCGACTGGACCGCCGGGGCCTACGCCGCTCCCGCCGTACTGTCGTGCCTGCTGAGGGCCCTGCGCACCGGACGCGGCGAGCATATCGACCTGGCGGTGGCCGACGTCATAGGCATCGCCGCCACCACGTTCAGCGACCTGGCCCGCTCCATGAGGGGTGGCGGCCACGACTTCGATCCGGTGGCCCGGTCGGTGGAGGCACCGTCCATCGAGCCCGCCGCCGACGGCTGGGTGGGGTTCAACACCAACACCGCCCTTCAGTATCAGGGCTTCGTGCTGATGATCGAACGGCCCGATCTGATCGACACCGAGTGGAGCCAGATCGGGGTACGGGCTTCCCGTCTCGACGAGTGGAACGCCATGGTCCACCCGTGGACGTCCCGCCACACCGTGGCCGAGATAATCGAGGCGGCCTCGGAGCTGCGGGTGCCGGTGGCCGAGGTCAACGACGGCCGCACCGTGCTCGACAACGAGCAGTTCCTGGCCCGAGGGGTGTTCGTGCGCAATCCCGGGGGGTTTCTCCAGCCCCGGCCGCCCTATCTGATGAACGACGACGGCCGGCGGCGGCCGGCCTCGCCCGCCCCCCGGCTGGGACAGCACACCGGTTCGGTGGAGCCTCGTCCCCGACCCGAATCGCCTTCGCTGGATCGCGATGGCGACAGTGCTCCCGAACCACCGTCGCCGGATCGCGATGGCGACGGTGCCCCCGAACCACCGTCGCCGGGCCGCGGTGGCGACGGTGCTCCCGATCGGCCGCTGGCCGGGATCCGGGTGGTGGACCTCACGAGTTGGTGGGCCGGCCCGTCGGCCACCGGGGCCCTGGCCATGCTGGGGGCCGACGTCGTTCACATCGAGTCCACCGGTCACCCCGACGGGATGCGAATGACCGGGTTCATGTTCGGCACCGAGGACTGGTGGGAGTGGGGGTCGATGTATGTGGCCGTCAACTCCAACAAGCGGGGCCTGACCCTAGATCTGGACACCGAGGCGGGTCTCAATCTTCTGTGGCGGCTCATCGATGGGGCCGACGCGGTGGTGGAGAACTTCTCCCCCCGGGTAACCGAGAAGTGGGGTCTGAGCTGGGAGGCGGTATCGGCTCGCAACCCTCGGGCGGTGTTCATGCGGATGCCCGCGTTCGGGCTGAGCGGGCCGTGGCGGGAGCGGGTGGGGTTTGCCCAGACCATGGAGCAGCTCACCGGCATGGCCTGGGTCACCGGCCACTCCTACGACCAGCCGCGGATCATGCGGGGTCCGTGCGACCCCATTGCCGGGATGCACGGTGCGTATGCCCTGCTTCTGGGGTTGGCGGTGCGGGAGCGCACCGGCCGGGGAGTGTTCGTGGAGTCCACCATGGTGGAGGCCGCGCTGAACTGCTCGGCCGAGCAGATCGTGGAGTACACCGCCTACGGCAACGTGATGGAGCGGGCCGGCAACCGGGGTCCCTATGCCGCCCCCCAGGGGCTTTATCCCTGTCGGGGCCAGGAGCAGTGGTTGGCGCTGGCCGTGGCCACCGACGAGCAGTGGCGGGCGCTGGTGGAGGCGCTGGGCTCGCCCCGGTGGGCCGACCTACCGGAGTACGCCACCGATGCCGGTCGCCGAGCGGGCCACGACGCTTTGGATACCGGGCTCTCGGCCTGGGCCGCCGAGCAGGATCGGGACGAGGCGGTGATCCGGTTGGTGAACGCGGGCGTACCCGCCGCTCCCGCCTGGGATCCCCGCCTCCAGAGCGAGCACCCCCAGTTCGTCCACCGGGGTCTGTTCGAGACGGTGGAGCACCCGGCGGTGGGTACCCATCCCATGCCGGGCATGCCCTACCGGTTCGCCTCGGTGGATCACTGGATCACCTCCCCGTCGCCCACTCTGGGCCAGCACAATCACGAGATCCTGACCGAACTGGGCCTGACCGCCGACGAGATTGCCCGATTGGAGTCCGATCAAGTCATCGGTACCCGCCCCAAAGGGCTATGAACATGAGTATGCGTCGGGGGTTGATGCGTGTCTTGAGTTCGTATGGGTCGGGAGTTGATGTGTGTCGGGTTGATTTGTACGCCGGGGGTTCGCTTGCGAAGGCCGGATGAAAGGACTGATTCATGAGAGCAGTGAGATGCGTTGACGGTCGTCCCACGGTCGTGGATGTGGCCAATCCGAAGGGGGAGGGGGTGAGGGTCAGGGTCGCCTCCGCGGGGGTGTGCGGTTCCGACCTGCACATGCTCGAACTGGGGATGCTCGACACCTTCACCATTGGTCACGAGTTCGCCGGCCGACTGGAGGACGGTCGATCGGTGGCGATCGAGCCCATCCACGGCTGCGGCGCCTGCGAGCTGTGCCGGGCCGGTGACTACAACCGCTGTCCGATGACCCTGACCGACATTGCCGGTATCTCCCGCGACGGGGGCATGGCCGACGAGGTGCTCGTGTGGCCCGGCGCGGTGGTCCCCCTGCCCGCCGGGGTGGACGCCCGGGACGCCTGCCTGGTGGAGCCGTTGGGGATCGCGGTTCACGGTTTCCGCATGGCCGGGCTTCGAGGTGACATGCGGGTGGCGGTCATCGGCGGCGGCACCGTCGGTCAGACCGCGCTGGCCGTGGCCCGCCTGGCCGGTTGCGAGACCGCCATGTCGGCTCGCCACGACGCTCAGAAGGAGGCCGCCCAACGACTGGGTGCCGTTGCTCTCACCGACCGGCCCTACGACGTCGTGGTGGAGGCCGCCGGCACCCCCTCGGCGTTGGGTGACGCCGCCAAGAGGTGCCGCCCCGGCGGAACCATCGTCGTCCTCGGCACCTACTGGGAGGGCGTCGAGCTGCCCGGTATGGACATCAGCATGAAGGAGATCACCATCGTTCCCTCCTCCATGTACGGTCGCGATGGTCCTGTCCGCGACATGGACGTCGCTGCTGCCGCCCTCGCCCAACTCCCCGAACTCCCCGACGCGATCATCACCCACCGCTTCCCCCTCGACGCCACCGCCGAGGCCTTCGCCACCGCCGCCGACCGTTCCTCCGGGGCCATCAAGGTCGTTCTCGAACCATGAACCGGCCGGCCGTCTCCCGGTTCACCGGGTGGAATCTTGCTCCTGGTCCGCGTCGTCGGCCCCGAGTGGGCCGTACACGGCCCGAAAAATCCGAGGTGCCTCGTACAGGCGGTGTCGTTGGCGGCCCGTGATCTCCTGAAGGTCGCCCCGTTCCTCCAGCGCGGTTATGGCCGCATGGGCCGTCGGCGAGCTGACCCCGAGTCGGGATGCTGCCATCGTCGCGCTCACCAGGGGGGCCGCGAACAGCAGCTCGGCCAGCCTCAGTACCGAGCCCGGTCTGCGCTCCTCGAGCAGATCGTTGCGCATTTGTTGCTGGAGTTCGACCAGACGCACGGTTCGATTCTCGGAGTCGCGGGCCTGGCGGCTCACCCCCTCGAGGAAGAACCGGATCCAGGGTTCCAGGTCTCCGTGCTGGCTGGTGGTCAGCAGATGATCGTAGTACTCGGATCGATGCTGCTCGAAGAACGCCGACAGGTACAGCAGCGGCTGGGACAGTGCCCCCCGCTCCAGAAGCATCAACGGGATGAGCAGTCGTCCGATCCGACCGTTGCCGTCGAGAAACGGGTGGATCACCTCGAACTGGTAGTGAGCCAGGGCGAGCTGAACCAGTAACGGCAGATCGCGCTCGTGGAGGAACCGCTCCAGGTCGGCCAGGGCCTGGATCATCTCGTCGGGCGGTGGCGGGACGAAGACGGCATCGTCGAGGTTCCTGCCACCGATCCATACCGGGCTCCTGCGAAGCTCCCCGGGGTTGAAGTGTCCGCCCCTAACCTCCGAGAGCAGACGCTCGTGCATCTCTCGAAAGAGTCGGATCGAAACCGGGAAGCCATCCCGGATGCGGGCGATCCCGTGTTCCATCGCCACGATGTAGTTGAGCACCTCCTGCGCCTCGCCGGCTTCTGCCGGTGGCGGTGCCTCGCCGGCTTCGGCCCGCAGCAGTTGGGTTATCTCGGTGCGGGTGCCCTCGATGCGAGAACTCAGAACCGCCTCGTCCCGAAGGTACGGCCCGATCAGCAGGTGAGGGTTGGGGAGCAGCCGCCCCAAACCACCGAGGCGATGCACCACCCCGGTCGCATCGTCCAGCAACGAGTTCATCTCTCTCGGGATCCGGTAGTTTCGGGGCAGGGGCTCGGGGTTGAATGCCCAGAAGCCCTCAAGCGTTCTCACGACCGTGCCCCGCTCTGGGGAAGGGAATGCCTCGGGTTGCATGAACCCACCTGTTCGAATCGACCTGAACGAGGTTGAGCCCTCGCTGCTTTGACTGTAAGTAAAGTTTACCGTCGATCACTTTACTTAGGTCAACCGTAGGTTAAGGGGGTTTTACTTGACCCAGCTCTAAATAAAGTCAACAGGCCATCACTTTACTTAGTGGGCCTTGGGCTACCCAGCGTGTGCTGGGCTGTATGCCCTCTGACCTGGGGTTGTAGCACCAAGAAGGTCACGTGTCGAGGGGGGTTACATGTCGAGCTGTTCGGTAGCACGAGAAAGCACCGAACCCGGAGATTCGGTGCTTTTCGTAACAGATTCGAGTATTCTGTTATACAGGCCTACCCGCAGGACGGGCCGGTCGACTCTTGACAGGTTACCGGGGGGGTTCGAGTCCCCCTAGGTCCACCAGGCACTGTAGTGGACCGGTACGGACATGACAATGGTGGCCAGGGTCGGACCACTCTGTTCAGGTCCGAAGAGCGCAGTAGAGGGCACCGTGACCAGGGTAGGGTCGGTGGGATGGCGAGCAGGGAAGGGTTGACGGGAGCCGAGGTGGTGGCCCTGTTGGGGTTGGAGGTGTTGCCGGAGGAGGGGGGAATGTGGCGGGAGGTGTGGCGGGACGAGAACAGCACCGCGATCTTCTTCCTGCTTCGGCCGGGGGATTTCTCGGCCATGCACCGACTGGATGGGCCGGAACTGTGGCACCACTACGCGGGGGCGGCGGTGGGGATGCTGCTGCTGGGGCCGGACGGGTCGGTGGATCAGCCGGTTCTGGGCGACGACCTGGCCCGCGGGGAGCAGCCGTGCGTGGCGGTTCCGGCTCGCACCTGGATGGGGGCCTCCACCCGGGGCGAGTGGTCGCTGGTGGGAACCACGATGGCTCCTCCCTACCATCACGACGGCTTCGAACTCGGTGACGCCGACCGGCTCGTTGGTCGGTATCCCTCGGCGGCGGCCGAGATCGCCGGTTTGGTGCGATCGTGATGGGGTTGGGTTCGCCCGCCGAGCTGCTGGATCCAACCGGCAGGGTGGTGCGATCGTGATGGGGTTGGGTTCGCCCGCCGAGCTGTTGGATCTAACCGGCAGGGTGGTGGTGGTTACCGGGGCCGGTGGTGGGATCGGTGGGGGCATCGTTCGGCGCATGGTGGAGGTCGGGGCCTCGGTGGTGGCCCACACCCGGTCGTCGCCGGTTGATGGTCCGGCCGGTTCGAGCGAGGGAGAGGTCACCGAGGTGCGGGCCGATCTCACTACCGAGGGTGGCCCCGCGGCAGTGGTGGAGGCCGCCCTGGACCATCACGGCAGGCTCGATGCCCTGGTCAACAACGCCGGCATCCAGCCGGTGGTCCCGTTCACCGATCTGGACGACCAGCAGTGGGCCGAGATGATCGACACCAACCTCACCGCGACGCACCGGACGACCCAGGTTGCCGCCTCGGCCATGCGGGACCGAGGAACCGGTGGCGCCATTGTCCATATCGCCTCCATCGAGGCCCGACATCCCACCCCGGTTCACGGCCACTACGCCACGGCCAAGGCCGGTCTGGTGATGCACGCCCGAGCCGCCGCCCTGGCCTGGGGGTCCCAGGGGATCAGGGTCAACTCGGTGTCGCCGGGACTGATCCACCGTCCCGGCCTGGCCGACGACTGGCCCGAGGGGGTGCAGCGCTGGTTGGCCGCGGCTCCGCTGGGTCGGCTGGGGACTCCCGAGGACGTCGGGGACGCCTGCGTGTTCCTCTGTTCCGATCTGGCCCGATGGATCACCGGTGCCGATCTGGTCGTCGATGGCGGTGTTCTCACCAACCCCACCTGGTGACCGTGGGCCCTTTTCGGGTGACCCCGGGTCCCTTTCGGGGGCGACCTCCGGGTTCGACCCGAACTGTCACAAGGTCGTCATCCGGTGATCTTGGGCCCCGGGGGTACCTCCGGGGCGTTGCCCGGTGGGAGTTGCGACGATCCCGGCGGTCAGGCCCCCACGGCGGCCTTGTCCCGGAGGCGGTACTCGGGCACGAGCACGGCCAGCAGTACCGCCAGCGCGGCCGCGGGAATGGTCCACCAGTAGAGATCGGATATGGCCCGGGCGAAGGACTCCACGATGCCGTCACGCTGCGGCGGGTTCGATGGCACCGATCCGGGTGGGGGCGGCGATCAGCGCCTCGATGTCGAGCTTGTCGCTGCCGGGCACCAGTCGGGGGAGGTGGTGGTCGAGCCGGGCGGTGAAGATCACCCCCAGAACTGCGGCACCGAAGGTCTGTCCCAGCGAGCGGAAGAAGTTGGCCGCCGATGTGGCCGCCCCCAGGTCGTCGTGGGCAACGATGTTTTGCACCGCCACAAGCAGCACCTGCATGATGCCCCCCACCCCGCAACCCACCGTGAACAGGTAGGCCATTGCCGTCCACGTGGTGGTCTCGGCACCAATGGTGGACAAAAGCCACATTCCCACCGTGAGCACGCCCGCCCCCACGACGGGTACCGCCTTGTAACGCCCGGTGCGAGTGAGGATCTGCCCGCTGCCCACCGATGTGATGAGCATTCCCAGGGTCATGGGCACCAGCAGCATCCCCGATCGGGTGGCGTTCACGCCGGTCACCGTTTGGAGGAAGAGCGGGCCGAAAATGCCGGCACTGAGCATCAACGCCCCGGTGATGAACTGGAGCACGCTGGAGATGTTGAACAGGCGGAGTCGGAACAGGCGAGGCGGGAGCACGGCCTCGGCCACCTGCCGCT
Source organism: Acidimicrobiales bacterium (assembly GCA_965115985.1). Taxonomy (GTDB): domain Bacteria; phylum Actinomycetota; class Acidimicrobiia; order Acidimicrobiales; family Bin134; genus Poriferisocius. The sequence continues at coordinate 1,186,182 of OZ220474.1, read as the reverse complement.
GGTGGACGATGAACAGGGCCAGCCCTCCGCCCCCTACCACCAAAAGCCCGATGGACGGGACCGACGCCCACTCCCAGGCGTCGCCCCCCAACTCCAGGGCCAGGATGAGGGTGACCACCCACACCAGCAGCAGGCCGGCACCCACGTAGTCCACCCGGGCCTCCCGCCGGGTGAAGGCCAACTCCAGATGAGTGACCGACATCACCAGGGCGAGGGCCCCCAGCGGGAGCACCATGAAGAACACCCACCGCCAGTGGGCGTAGTCCACCAGAATGCCTCCGCCCAATGGCCCCAGGATGGTGGCCAGAGCGAAGATCCCACCCATGTAACCCTGATAGCGGCCTCGTTCCCGGGGGGACACCACGTCGGCCAGGATGGTCATGGACAAAGAGAACAGTCCACCGGCTCCCAGCCCTTGGACGGCCCGGAGGATTATCAGCATGGTCATGTCGGTCGACACCCCTGCCAGCACCGACCCGACCATGAAGATGACGATGGCGGTCTGGTAGAGGCTCTTGCGTCCCCAGAGATCCGACAGCTTCCCCCACATGGGGGTGGAGGAGGTGGACGCGATGAAGTAGGAGGTGAAGACCCAGGTGTACAGATCCCGCCCACCCAAGTCCCCGATGATGGTGGGCAGTGCGGTGGACACCACCGTTCCTTCGATTGCCGCCATCATTTGGGCCAGCATCAGCGTTAGGATGATGACCAGTACCTGGCGTTTGGGCAGGGCACCGCCCTCCGAGGAGGGGCTATCACTTATAGGGATAGATTTATCAAAACTATTCATATAGGATATCGTGACGATCGCTATTCGAGCGTCTAACTTTTGGTAGTGAAAGCAAGCGGGCCACCGGGCAGTTTCTCGGCGACTCGATTACGAAAGAAATAACCGAACGGAAAAAGGCCCCCGGACTCGAACGGGAGGCAATGGTTGGAGATGGCAATGGAGCCTCGTCCTTGGTGGATGGAAAATGCAAACTGCAAGGGGAAGAGCGAGTTGTTCTTCCCTCCGGCCGGCGAGCGTCCGTCGGCTCGTGAGCGGCGTGAGAACGCCGCCCGACGCGTTTGCGGTGAATGCGACGTGATCCGGGCGTGCCGGAAATGGGCTCGCGACCAGCGTGAGCTCGGCTTCTGGGGCGGCGAGTCGGAGATCGAGCGGGCCGAGGCGGGGTTCGCCCCCTCCACCCCGGTCATAGGTCTGAGGCGGCACCGCACCGAGCGGGAATCGGCCTGAGCCCAAGCCAGGGCCCACGGCGCTGAGCAGCCACCGGCCTCAACCCCGGCAACCAGCGGCCTCAACCCACGACGCGTCGGGGTGTGCTATTCGTACCGATGGCACCATCGCTTGCTGCCGGCAACCAGCGGCCTCAACCCACGACGCGTCGGACGAAAGCGGCGATGGCCTCGGTGGCCTCGACCGCTTCGGGGAAATTGGGGTACATGATCTGGAAGTCGTGGATCATCCCCGGCCAGATGAGGTGATCCACCTCCACTCCGGTGGCCTCCAAAACGGCGGCGAACCTCACCGCATCGTCGAGCAGCACCTCGTGGTCGCCGGCGTGGATCAGCATCGGGGGCATGCCCTCCCAGTGGCCGAACAGCGGTGAGGCCAACGGATCCCGGGGGTCGTGGCCGTTTAGATACCAGCGGGCCGCGGTTACCGAGTCCTCGTGGGAGAACATAACGTCCAACTCGTTGCGTTCGGTGTGGCTCGGCGACGAGTTGGTCAGATCGACCCATGGCGATATGCATATTCCCGCGCCGGGCCGCGGCCATCCCCGGTCGCGGGCCCCGAGCAGGACCGCTCCCACCAGCCCGCCCCCGGCGGAGTCTCCGATTAGCGCGATGCGAGCCGGGTCGATCCCGACGTCCAGCAGCCCGCGATAGGCGGCCAGGCTGTCTTCCACCGCCGCGGGAAACGGGTGCTCCGGGGCCAGCCGGTAGTCGATCAACAGCACTCGGGCCGGAATCAGCGAGGCCAGGTGGGATCCGTAAGCCTGGTGCGAGACGATGGATCCCACCCGGTAGCCACCGCCATGGAAGAACAGCAGTACCGGCAGGCTCTCGGGGTCCTCGGTGTCGGGCCGGAGCCAGGCGGCACCGGGGACACCGGCAAGCTCGACGGCTTGCTTGGTGACTCCCTCGGCCAAAGGGGTGGCCGAGGAATTGGCGTCCAACCGGGCTCGGCGTTCGGCCGGGGTCTCGGAGGGGTCGGGTTCGGGCGCGGACGCCAACATGGCTCGCACCGCTTCGAATTCTGGACTGGGCATCCCCGAACCCTAACCCGTACCCCAAACCCCCGATAAGACTGCGGGCAGCCGCCGTGGTGGGGTCGTGGTACGGGTTCTTGGGTTGGCCTGGGCGGGGGTAGCCTGGGTGGGTGATGACTGGCGACCGCCGACTGCTCACCGTCCACGCCCATCCCGACGACGAGGCGTCCAAGGGGTCGGCATCGGTGGCCATGTACACCGACCAGGGGGTATTGGCCTCGTTGGTGTGCTGCACCGGTGGGGAGCAGGGCGACATCCTGAACCCGGCCATGGACCGTCCCGAGGTACGGGACAACCTGGATCGGGTCCGCCGGGACGAGCTGGCCGAGGCGGCCGATGTTCTGGGCTACCACCAGGTGCATTGGCTGGGATACCGCGACTCGGGGATGGCCGGCAGCGAGGCCAACTCCGACCCCGGTTGTTTCTCCCAGGCTCCGTTGGAGGAGGCCGTGGGCCGTCTGGTGGCCATCATCCGGGCGGAACGCCCCCATGTGGTGGTCACCTACGGGGAGGACCAGCAGGGTTATCGGCATCCCGATCATCTCCGAGTGGCCGAGATCAGCGGTCCGGCCTTCGACGCGGCTGCCGACCCCGATGCATACCCGGGCACCGGTGATCCGTGGTCGGTGCTGAAGATGTACTACGTAACCTGGTCCCGCAAGCGGATCAGCGCGTTGCACGCCAAGTTCGAGGAGCTGAACCTGGAGTCCCCCTACGACGAGCGCTGGTTCAGTCGGCCGTCCAACGACGACGCCATAACCACCCGGATCAACTGTGCCGACTATTTCGACCGCCGATCCAAGGCGCTGCTGGCTCACAGGACGCAGGTCGATCCCGACTCCAAGTTCTGGTTCGGCCTGCCCGATCACCACATGGCCGATGCCTATCCGTGGGAGGACTACGTGCTGGCCCGCAGCCTGGTGGACACCGATCGGCCCGAGACCGACCTGTTCGCGGGAACCGGGTAGAGCCGGTGGAGCGGGCCCGGTACCTCAGCGATGGCTGGTTCCGTCTCAACCTGGAGGCTGCGTCCGACTGGCCGGAGCGGCCGGGGGTGGACTGCACGGCCAACTTCGAGGTGACCGGCGGTCCCGACGGCAAGGTTCGCTACCATGCGATCATCCGCGACGGCCGCTTGGTGGAGATGGCCGAGGGTCGCCGAGCCGATGCCGAGGTGGGCATCGTGTACCGCTACGAGGATGCCCGGGCCGAGGTGGCCGGAGCAGATCATCCCGACCTGGCTTTCATGACCGGCCGAATGAAGTTGGAGGGCGATTACGCCCACTGGGTGTACGGGCTGAGGGCACTGCTGGACTCACCCGAGCATCACTCCTACCGGTCGGCTCTGGCCGAGCACACGGACTTCTGACCGGTCGGGCCCCTGTGGTTGGGGCGCGGACTTCTGACCAGTCGGGCCCTCTGCTTCGGTGAGCTTCAGCCCCGGCGTTGGGCGTCGCGCAGATCGGAGTAGCTCAACATTCGGACCCCGGCCCGATCGATGGCCGTGCGTAGTGATGAGTCGTGGGCGACCAGCAGGTACTGCTCCACCCGGTTGAGCCAGCCCGGGTCCAGCTCCCGCAACTCCGGGGTGTCTATGGCCGGTGAGACCACCACCTCGGTCACCCCCGGGGCCAGATTCTCCACCGCGTCCTCCAGCGTTCGCCGGACGGGGCGGCCCCGGACCTGGATCAGGTGATCGGGAGCCAGCACGCCCGCGGCGGCGGACAGACGGCGGAACGGGAACCCGGCCCGATGTTCCTGGTCGCTCCCGCCCAGACGCACGGGCAATGCCATTTCCGCGGCCAGCTCCAGGTAGATGTCGAAGAACTCGGGGCGCATCAACAAGGTGTCCAGGTGGGAGCTCAGATGGGTCAGATCGCTGCCCCACTGGCCGGCCCGCTCGATCTGGGCCCGGCACTCCCGCCGGACCTCGTCGAGGTCACTGTGTTCCCAGGAGTCGGTCGGGGTGCGGGGGAAGCCACCGTCGCCGTCCAGCAGCGACGGTGCCTGGGTGATCGGCCCCCATCGGTAGTTGTCGAACTCGGCATTGAGGGTGAGGTCCACTCCCATCGGAGTGTCGGTAAAACGACCGACCGCATCCCGGGACCACGGGCACGGCACCATCAGGCCCGTTGATACGGCCGGTCCATTGTCCAGGCATTCGGCGATGGCCGCGTTGGCCGCGTGCGATTGACCCAGGTTGTCGCAGGTGATTATGAGGGCTCGGTTCCCGGGGGCACCGCCCAGGCGTTCCAGTAGCTCGGTCACGGGTATCTACAAACTACCGGTCGGCGGCACCGGAGCGGTCATGGGAGCACCATACGGCGGCACCAGGGTAGTCATGGGAGCACCATACGGCGGCACCAGGGTAGTCATGGGAGCACCATACGGGCGATACCGGAGCGGTCATGGGAGCACCATACGGCGGCACCAGGGTAGTCATGGGAGCACCACATCGGCGCTGCCGCACGAGTCCCAGAGGCCCAACCCTTGGTCGCGGGCTTGGGCCGCGGCCCGGTGGAAGTGATCGGCGTGGGTGGTGTTGGGCTCGATGACCAGCGCCTCGGCGTATCCGCGGGAGGCGATCTCGAGATTGACGAACAAGCCGTCGTCGGCTCGATGCACGTAGGCCAGGAGGCGGCCGTAGCGGTCACGGGCTTCGACGTCGCGGGTCAACCACACATCGGTGCCCACGGGCAGCAGCGATTCGGTGAATGCACTGGCCTGGTCGCCGTAGCACTCGACCGGCAGGAATCCACCGGTGGCCTCGGGGGTGTCGATACCGATCAGCCGCACGCTTTCCTCCCGGCCGACAACCTCCACCCTCACGGTGTCCCCGTCCACCACCTCCAGGACGACACCCGGTGTTCCCGCCGGTGCCGTGGGTGGGTCGGAGGGGTGGGTCGTCCGGTCCGACGACCCACCGGTGCCGGTCTCGCAGCCGGACGCGGCCAGCAGCCCGATGACCACCAGCACGGCGACCACTGCACCGACGACCACCGTCCCGGCCGCGTGCCACCGGGACGAGGAGCTGGCCATCGGCTTCACGCAGCCCGGGGAACGTCGTCGGAGGGCCGGGGGGTGGGCCGATCTGCCCGTTGCCGATCGTCCCCAGGCACACCTCCATCGGAAGGGGAGTGGCTCTGGAGAACGGCTCGGGCTCGGGCCAGGCCCCGCCGCCCGATCTCCTTGGTGCGCTCATCGATCCGCCAGTCGGGCGGTGCCTCCAAAAGCGTGAGTTGTAGCTTCATGTCCCCAGTATCCCGACGGGAGTGACAATTAGGCGCGGGATTGAGATGTTTCCCCGGAACTGCTCCTTGAAGTTGCCCTCCAAGCTGGGGAAACGGAGTGTTCTAAGGATCTTGTCCGTTGCCGATCATGCTGCGGTACACCTCCAGCAGCGCCGCCTTCTGCTCGTCGGTGAGGTTGGCGTCGGCCCGAATGGTGGCAATGGTTTCGCCCGCTTCGTCAGGGCCTCCCCTTTTTTCGGCATCGAGGCCGGCGGCTTGGGCCAGCAGCGTCTCGGCCGACAGGTTGAGCGCCTTGGCCAGCGACTTGATAACTCGCACCGATGGTTGGTGAAGGCCCCTTTCCAACTGGCTGAGGTAGGGGTTGGACACATGGGCCAGCTCGGAGAGTTCCCGAAGGGTCAACTGGGCCAGTTTGCGCTGGCTGCGGAGGTAGTTGCCGAACGCCTCCACCGTTATGTGGTCCATGGCCCCTCCCGGCGGTCGATGGCTCCTCTGCTCAGCCGTCATACTCGTAGAAGCCCTTGCCGGATTTCCGCCCCAAGTGCCCGGCGGCCACCATGCGCCTCAGCAGGGGGGGCGGGGCGTTGTGGGTGCCCTTGAACTCCTCGTAGAGCACATCGGCCACCGCCTCGATCGTGTCCAGCCCGATGAGGTCGCACAGTGTCAGCGGGCCCATGGGGTGACCGCATCCGTACATCATCCCGCTGTCGATGTCGGCGGCGCTCACCTTGCCCTCGTCGAACATGCGGATGGCGTCGAGCAGATAGGGCACCAGCAGCCGGTTGACCACGAAACCGGCCCGGTCGCGACAGCGAATCACCCGCTTGCCCAGAACCTCCACCACGAAACGGTCGACCCGGTCCATGGTCTCCGAGGTGGTGCTCAGCGAGCGCACCAGTTCCACCAGGGGCTGCACCGGTGCCGGGTTGAAGAAGTGCATGCCGATCACCATGTCCGACCGGCTGGTGATCGATCCCAGGGTGATGATGGGAATGGACGAGGTGTTGGTGGCCAAAATGGCGTTGGGCCTCATGACCTTGTCCATGGTCCGAAATACCGACAGCTTCTCCTCCAGGGACTCGATGATCGCCTCGATCACCAGGTCCCGGTCGCTCAGATCACCCATGTCGGAGCTGTAGTTGAGCGAGTCCAGGGCCAGGTCCCGGGTGACGGTGGGCAGCTTCTTGCGAGCCACCGCCTTGTTGAGGGAACCCTCGATCTTCTTTCGGGCGTTCTCGATGGCGGCATCGTCCACCTCGACGATCAGGGTGTCCAGGCCGGCTCGGGCGCACACCTCGGCGATGCCCGAGCCCATCGTTCCCCCACCGATCACCCCCACTCGACTGATCGGTTCCAACGGTGATTCGAATTCCTGCGGCGGTTGCTCGCCGAAGGAGTTGGTTCCGGTGCTCATCGGTTCCCTCCGTTCATCGGACTCGACTGTTCCGACGTGTTTGTTCAGGATAGTTAGCAAGCGTTAGGCAAATACAACGGGGCCGGTCATTTGACCGGCCCCGTTGCACGAGAAAGAGCTGAGGGGGGAATCAGCTCTTCTTGGTGACTGGCTTGGCTGCCTGGGTGGGGGTCGAACCGTTGGGGGTGGCCGCGGCCAACAGGCTCTGGGCGAACTCCCTCTGGGTGTTGAGCAGTGCCTCGGCGAACCCGAAGCCGGCGTCCATCAGCTCCTTGGGGTCGGGCAGGGCGTCAAGGCCGGGAATGGCCTCGGCCCTCAGCCGTTCGGGGGTGGCGGTGCCCACCGTGTCGGCCCAGGTACGGACACCCTCGATGATGGCGGTCTGGCTGACCTTGAGGGCGCTGAGGATCTGATCCTGGATGGCTTCGGTGACTTCTTTTACGTCGGTCATGTTGCTTACTATACCTAGCAAATGCTTGATGGTCAACTCAAAAGGAAATTTTCAGAAAAAAATTTCTAGACGGTGACGGTATCGCCGGGGCGCATCCTCACGTACAGGCCCGGGGAGTTATCCATGGGCGGGTGGGTCTGGCTGCCCACCCGGGTCGGGGGGTCGATCTTCTTCCCGGCCCGGTCGCCGATCCAGCGGGCCCAGTCCTCCCACCATGTCCGATGGTGCTGCTCGGCACCCTCCAGCCACTGCTCGGGCTCATCGGCGACCCGGTCGTTGGTCCAGTGGCGGGCCTTGGGACCGGGAGGGTTGACGATGCCGGCGATGTGGCCCGATGTGCTGAGCACGAATCGGTTGTGGCCGCCGAGCAGCGTGGCCGTGCGGTAGGCCGACGTCCACGGGACGATGTGATCGTCGATGGCCGACAGCACGTAGGCGTCCTGCTTCACGTCGGCGGGGCGGAGCACGGTACCGTCCACCTCGAAGGCATTGTTGGAGAACTGGTTTTGCAGGTAGCAACGCCGCAGGTAGCTGCTGTGCATGCGAGCCGGCATCCGGGTGCTGTCGTTGTTCCAGGCCAGCAGGTCGAACGCCGGGGGGTCCTCGCCCATTAGCCAGTTGTTCACCACGTACTGGAAGATCAGGTCGTTGGCCCGGATGGCATCGAAGGTCCGAGCCATCTCGTCGGCCTCCAGGTAGCCCTGGTCGGCCATCCTCCGCTCCAACCCGGCAACGGTGGGCTCGTCGGTGAAGGCCCCCAGAACGCCGGGGTCGGAGAAGTCGGTCAGCGTGTTCAAGAACGTGGCCGTACCGATGGGCTGGTGGCCGGTTGCCGCGCCGTGGGCCATGGCAATGGCGGTCAGGGTACCCCCCAGACACACGTTGACGGTGTTCACCTTCTCGGCACCGGTGATCTCCTGTACCACCCGCAGGGCGTCCAGCGGTCCCCGATGAAGGTAGTCCTCGAAGCTGGTGTCGCGCATGGACTCGTCGGGGTTGCGATAGCTGATGGCGAAGCAGGTGTGGCCGTGCTGGACCGCCCACTCGATCAGGCTCCTCCCCGGGGCCAGGTCCATGATGTAGTACTTGTTGATCCACGGCGGGCAGAACAGCAGGGGAATCTCGTAGGTCTGCTCGGTCGGGGGCTCGTACTGGATCAGCTCCATCAGGTCGTTTCGATACACCACCTGGCCCGGGGTCATGGCCATGTTCACCCCCGGCTCGAACCCCGAGTCGTCCACCTTGGACGGCCAGCCGTCGTTGTGGCTCAGATCGTGGAGCAGGTTGGCCATGCCCCTCACCACGCTGATCCCGCCGGTGGCCACCGCCCGGGCCAGGGCGTCGGGGTTGGTGAACAAGGTGTTGGTGGGTGACAGGGCATCGAGGGCGAAGGAGGCGGCGAACCGGGCCTTGCGGTGCTCGTCCTCGTCGAGCTTGGCCGCATCCACCAGGTCGTCCACCAGATTCCGGGACAGCAGGTAGGTCTGCTGGAGGCCGAAGAAGTAGGGGTTGTCCTGCCATGCCGGGGAGGTCCATCGGCGGTCGTCGGGGTGGGGCCGAATCGGGGCGGGGTCGTCACGGCCCGGGGCATTGGCGATCTTGGTCATCGTGGCCATGCCCACCTTCATGGCCGCCGACGCCGCCCTCAGCAGGGCCGTACCCGTGCCCACGGGATTGGCGGCCGCTCTCAGGCCTGCTCCGGCCAGGGTTCGGGCGAAATGAACCGGGTCCAGCGAGTCCAGAATCCGGTCCCCCACCCAGGAGGAATCCACGATGTCGGACTCGCCGTTGAACTTACCGGTACCGGGGGATCCCGTTACGGGGGATCCTGCCCCGTCGTCGCTGTTCACGTTGGTAACTATATCAAGCAGAACTGCTTCGACGTTTGTCGTGGGGTCGTGGTTTTCGGTGGTCGGGTTCGTGTTCATGCAAGCAGAACTGCTTCGACGTTCACCAAAGAGCCGTAGAGTGACGGCATGGTCGGACGACGTGACGGGATGACGGTCCCCCTGCCCGGTCCCCTGGACCGCCAGGCGGAGCAGGTGGCCGAGTTGGCCGCATTGGGATACACCGATGTGTGGTCGTCGGAGGCCAACGCCAACGATGCCTTCACCCCTCTGGTGCTGGCTTCGCAGTGGGCCCCGTCGCTGCGACTGGGTACCGCCATCGTGCCGGCCTACACCCGGGGCCCGGCGCTGGTGGCCCAGTCGGCGGCCACGCTGGCCTCGGTGGCTCCGGGCCGGGTCGCCCTGGGGGTGGGCAGCTCCTCGGATGTGATCGTGGAGCGGTGGAACGCCATTCCCTTCGAGACCCCTTACCGGCGGGTTCGCGACCTGGTCCGGTTCCTCCGGGCCGCCCTGGTGGGAGAAAAGGTGAGCGCCGACTACGACACCTTCTCGGTCCGGGGCTTTCGGCTGGGGATAGTTCCTCCCGAACCACCTCCCATCCTGGTGGCCGCGCTACGCGAGCAGATGCTGGCGCTGGCCGGAAGGGAGGCCGACGGGGCCATCGTCAACTGGCTCTCGGCCTCCGATGCCGCCCGGGTGAGCGAGATCGTCAACGCCCAGGGGTCGGACAAGGAGATCGTGGCCCGCATCTTCGTGTGCCCCAATCCCGACCGGGAGACGGTTATCGCCCAAGGCCGTAGAGCGGTGGCCGGCTACCTGAACGTACCGGTGTACCGGGCCTTCCATGAGTGGCTGGGCCGGGGGGATTTGCTGGCCGAGCATTGGGAGCGATGGGCGGCCGGGGATCGGGCCGGGTCGCTGGAGGCCATCCCCGAGCAGGTGGTGGACGATCTGATAGTTCATGGTGCCCCCGAGGAATGCCGGGCGCACATCGATCGTTACTTCGACAACGGGGTCACCACCTCGTCGCTTCTGGTCATGGGTTTTGGCGGGATCGACGTCTGGGAGGCGATCAGGTCGCTGGCACCACTCGGATAGGGCACCGGTTGGGATGCACGCATCGATGGTGCATTGGGTGCCGGCGCGACTCAACCGCACCATCGGCCACGAGTTCTTCTGCAAGCGAAACTACTAGGTATCGGGGTTGAGGGGTGCTTTGGGAAGTGTTGTGCCCCCCGGGGGGACCCGGGGGGCACAACTGTTTGGGTTTGGGTTTTGGGATCTTGTTATTGGCCGCAGACGTCGGCGGCGAGGTCTGCGGGATCATCGCCGTAGTTGGTTCCTCGCAGGCGGCGGCATTCCTCGGTGAGCGCGGTTTTGAACTCGTCGTGGTGGATGGCGGCGAGGGCGTCGCCTGCTTTTTGGCGGGCTATGGCCTCACGGCGGGTGTAGGGCAGCGAGCAGACGTCGGCCACTCCGTCGCCGTCCGAGTCCAGTGGGTAGGTGGTGGGCCCGCCCAGGGAGCGGTTGGTGCAGTAGCCGGGGCCGGTGATGGTGCCCGAGTAGTAGGGGCCGCCGTCGTTGATGGGCGCGTACCCCGGAGCAGCGAGCGTGTCACCACCACAGGCCTGGTCGCCGTTGGGCTCGGCGGCGCACGCCGCGTTTACCAGTGCTTTGTATTGGTCGGGATAACGGTTGGCCAGGGTGACCACCGCGTTCTGACGAGCTATGGCCTCACGACGGGTGTAGGGCAGCGAGCAGGTGTCGGCGGTGCCGTCGCCGTCGCCGTCGAGGGCGAACAGGCGGGCTCCGCCCAGGGATCGGTCGGTGCAGAAGTCGGGGCCGTCGACCACGCCTGAGTAGTAGTCGTCGTCCACCGGCGGGGCCGAAGTGGGTGTCACCGGGTCGGAGGTGGTGACCGCGCCGTCGCCGATGGCGTTGGTGGCTCTGACCTCGAATGTGTAGGCGACCGTGCCGGTGCCGGTGTCCAAACCGGTCAGGCTCGCACTGTTGGTGTCGGCGGCCATCATGGTCCACTCGCCGTAATCGCCGACCCCAACTCGCATGCGGTAATGCCAGCCGGTTATCGGCGAGCCGCCGTCGCCGGTCGAGGCCCATGACAGGGTGATTTCCCCGTCGCCGCCGGCGACGGTCACCGTCGGGGCTGATGGAACCGCTGCGGGGGTGGCCGATTCGGTGGTTGCCGCGCCGTCGCCCATGGCGTTGGTGGCTCGCACTGCGAATGTGTAGGTGGTGCCGTTGGTCAAGTCGGAGACGACGTGGCTGGTGGCATCGGCGGCCATGTCGGCCCATTCGTCGTCGCCGGTTCGTACGTGCCAGCCGGTGATCGGCGAACCGTTGTTACCGTTGGAGGTCCACGACAACATCACCATCATGTCGCCGGGTTCGGCGGTGACCGTAGGGGCGGGGGGTGTTCCTGCGGGGGTGGCCGACGCGGTGGCGGCCTCGCCGTCGCCGACGGCGTTGGTGGCCCGCACCTCGAAGGTGTAGGCCGTTCCGTTTTCGAGGTCGGATACCGACACGGTGTCGGCTCCGGAGGTGGCCAGGTCGGCCCATTCGCCGTCGCCGGTGCGGGACTGCCATCCGGTGATGGCCGAACCGCCGTCACCGTTGGGGGTCCACGACAGGGTGACCGCCGTGTCGCCGGCCTCGGCGGCCAGCGTCGGAGCCGGGGGTGCCACCGCGGGGGTGGCCGACGCGGTGGCGGCTTCGCCGGCTCCCATGGGGTTCATCGCCCGCACCTCGAACGTGTAGGGAACACCGTTGGTCAGATCGGGGATGGTGTGGCCGGTGGTGGTGGCGTCGCTGTCGGCGATGTCGGTCCACGTCGCAAAAGCACCCTCGCCGGTTCTCGTGCGGTATTGCCAGCTCGTGGTGGGTGACGCCCATGTGGTCTCGCCGGGTGTACCGGGGGTGCCCGCGGTCCACGACAACACCACCTGACGATCGCCGCGAGAAGCGGTCACCTGGGCCGGCTGTGGTGGGGTGGTGGACGGGGTGACGGTGTTTGACTCGAACTCGAATCCTTTGACCTGGTGGTTGTTGGTCACTGCTCGTACTGCGAATCGGTAGCCGATTCCGTTGGACAGGCCGGTCACGGTGTGGGTGGTGGTGGCGGGGCCGCTGTTTTCGATGTCGGTCCATGCTGCGTAGCCGCCGTCGTCTTGGCGTTGGCGGTATTGCCAGGCGGTGATGGTGCTGCCGGCGGAGGCGGCTCCGGCCCATGACAGCATGACCTGGGTGTCGCCGGCTCGGGCGTTGAGTGTTCCTGCGGTGGGGGCGCCGATGGGTATCACCGCGGAGGTCTCCAGGTGGGGGCCTGGCCCGTAGGTGTTCACTGCTCGTACTTGGAAGGTGTAGCTGATGCCGTTTTCCAGGTTGCGTATCACCGCACCGGTTTCTGCCGAGGGGCGGTCCGTTTTGAAGTTCGCGGTTTTCGGTATTGTGGTGCCCAGAGTTTCCCAGGCCTCCCAGGGTTCGCCGACGCGTTTTTTGCGAACTTGGTATCCGGTCACTCGGTCGCCGCGAACGGTCGCCGATTCGTCCGAAAGCGCAAGCAGTGATGGTTTGGTGACCCTGAACGTGACCTGGGCGTCGCCGGCCTCCACCAGGGCTCGTACCGGTGGGTTGGGTACTCGGCCCGGGGTGACGGGCAACGTCTGGGCGGCGGCTCCGTTGCCGTCGGGGTCGCCGAGGGCGTTCACCGCTCTGACCCTGAAGGTGTAGGCGGTGCCGTTGGTCAACCCCGACACGACCACCGAGCCGGTGGCGGCGTTGCTGTTGGGCACGTCGGTCCAGTCCTCCGCGGCGTCGCAGTCGGTGGAGAAGTTGCAGTACTGCCACTTGATGATCGCCGGGCCACCACTACCGGCCGACGTCCACGTCAGGGTCACCTGTCGGTCGCCGCCGGTCGCGGTCAACCCCTCGGGGGCCGGAGGAGGGACCCCGGGGGTGACCGGTTTGGATTCCAGGGCTATGCCGGGCAACGAACCCAGTACGGCGCGGATCCTGAATTGGTGGGCCACGCCGTTGCCGAGGCCGTCGATTTCGAGTTCTTGGCTGTTGTTGAACTGCAAGCCGTTGTTGACGAACGTCCACTCTCCCCAGTCGCCGTCGGCGATCTTGTAGGAGTACTCCCAACCGATGGTGCCGCCGAGGTTTTCCATCTGGCTCCTGGTCGAGATCGCCGAGTCGGCCGCGGCGGTGTCCCTGAGGCTCAAGATCACCTTGCTGGTCCCCGCCTTCGCATGAAGAACCGGAAGAACGAGAGTGCCGGCACCGGTGGAGCCGCCGGCCGAGCCGAGCATCGCGCCGCCACCGGGCAGGGGTGGCCCGCCGTAGACGAACGCGGGACCCTCGGTTGCTGGGCCGGGACCGTTGTCGTTGGTATGGCGCACTCTCACTTGGTAGGTCTCGCCTATTTTGAAATCGGTGATTGTCGTGCGTTGATCCAAGGTGCTGGCCACGGTCCACGGACCCCAGGGACCGTCCCCAACCTTCCAGGAAACCTCGTCCCCAACCTTGCCTGGTCCACTTCCTCTGAAAACTCGAGGTTTGCCGCCGTTGCTGGGAGAGTCCACATAATAAGCTATGGTCACCCATGTAGGTGCCCCCGGTGGCCGTTCGTCGCCGTAGCCTTTTACCTTGATGACCGCGGACGAGAAACCTTTGCCGAAACTGTTCTCTGCTCGCAAAACCAAATAACGATCGGAAATATAACCAAAAATAGTGCCATCGGGGTGGAACCCGCTCGCTAGGGCGCGAGGCAAAGTGATAGTGCTCAACCCGGCGCACTCCTGTGGGTCGGTGATGTCCACCTGGTCGCCTCTCGCGTCCTGCGTGCCGTCGCACAACCGAATCCAATTGGTCTCGGCCGCCAAATCCTCCACGGAACCGTCATGCTTGTACTCCCAGCCGGTGATCGGAGAACCACCATCGCTGCCAGGGGTCCACGACAAAGTAATCCTCGCCGCCCCATCGCGCGCTATCCAGTCCGCCTCCCCGGAGAAATCCAACGGAGCCGAGGGCACCGTACCCGGGTAAAGATCCTTGGGGGTCTCCGCGTAGGGGCCTGCGCCGATGCGGTTCACCGCCCGAATCCTGAACCGGTAGGGTGTGCCCGCAGTCAAACCGGGGACCTTGTACGCCCTGGCCCCTGCCTTACCTACCTCAAACAACTCGGTTGAAATTCCACCACTCGGGTACGTCGTCTGATCAGTGGTCTGGAATGTCCGGTCGGTGGGGATGGTCATCCACTGGCCCCACTCGCCGTCACCGGTCTTTTGCTGGTACTCGTAACGAATCACAGGAGAACCCCCGTCGTTGATGCTTTCACCATCTACACCGCGAGGCGTGGCCCACTTCAAGGTGATCGAGTCCTCTCCCGGATCCTGCCGGAACCAAATGGATGCCACGACGGGCGCACCGGTCGGTACGGCACCGGGAACGCTGCCGGGATCGACAACGGGGGTAATGGAGGACACGGTGCCGGCACCGTTGATGTTCACCGCCCGAACCTGGAAGCGGTACTGCTTGGTGTTGTCCAAACCGGTCACCACATAAGAAGTGGTGCCCGCACCGCTGCCGGGAATCCTGGTCCATGGTGTTTTGGAGGGAGCCAACCCTCGGTACTCCCATCCGGTGATCGGCGAACCCCCGTCGCTGCTTGCCACCCACGACAAGGTGACCGACTTGTCTCCCGGTGCAGTCCTTACCTGCCGGGGCTGGCCTGGTTTGCCCGAGGCCACCACCGGCCCTGTCTCGGCGGCGGGGCCGGCACCGTTGGCGTTCACGGCCCGTAGCCTGAATCGGTAGGTCGTCCCGTTGGTCAGACCCGTGACCTCGAAATCACCGGAATGCTGGCCGGAACCGGGAACGATGTTCCAGGAGGTCCAATTCCCATCACTGGTCTTTTGCTGATACTCGTAACCCGTTATCAAGGTCCACCCGGTCTCCACGCTACTGGTTTGGCGCGACATCCAGTTCAGAGTGATCTTCGAATCATCCGGAGTGGCCCTCAACCCGCTGGGAGCCTGCGGTAACCCAGTGGGATAGACCCTGTTGGCCGGGTTCGCGTCGCTACTGCTTCCTTTGTGGCCCGCGGCGTTCACCGCCCGGAGCTTGAAAATGTAGGACTTACCGTTTTGCAGACCGGTGACGGTGTAGGAAGTGGTGGAACCAGTGCTCCCCGGAACCGGATACCATACCCCCACGGCAGTTTCGACCCCCGAAGCGGTTGAGGAGTAGGTGTACTCGTAGCCTACTATCGGACTGCCACCATCATCGGTAGGAGCCGACCAGGTCAACGTCACCTGCCCATGGCCGGGCACCGCAGTCGGCCCGGTATTGCCACCACTGGGCCCCAGGACCCGCGACGGCCCCACCTGCTGCTGCGCACCGACACCGCCAACCGGTACCAACACCGCAGTCAACAACACCCCGACAGCGGCCCATCCACCAACAGATCGCCGGGTGGAACCGCCTACCGAAGTCCTAGCAACCCGCCGGACACGGCCGACGGCACGGCCCCAAAACTTGGACTCGATCATAGGGGCGAGTATCGCCCCCCCCCCCCCCCGGTCAAGTCTCTGGGCAAAAAGTTCTAGAGTTTAGAGTGTTGCCCCCGGCGGGCCCGGAGGCGACAAAGATCCAGATACCCGAGCCAAGAAACGCTTCAGGAAGTGGAGTCGCTCCGGGCGGGCTGGAAGCCCACCGGCTAGCGGTGGGCTCGCTCGAAAAAGCCCACCAGCGTGTCGACGGCCTCGACGCAGACGACACGACTGTGGTCATCGATGACAACGTGGCTCGCCCAAAAATGTCAACAACGTCCATGAACATTACTGCTAGCGGAGCGGCCAGATCTTACGAAACAGCTTGGCCAGTAGTGCCCCCACCACCGTGCCCACCACGACGTCGGAGGCATGGTGGATGCGGACGTGGATCCGACTGACGGCCACCACCGAGGCCGCCACCAGGATGGGCAGGCGGCGACGACGGGACTCGGACAGCAGCACCGCCGCCACCACGGCCGCACTGGCGTGGCCGCTGGGAAAGCTGCTGGTGAGGGGTTGGCGCAGACGGTGGGGATGATCGTGCTCGATCAGCGGGCGGGAGCGGTTGAAGGCCGACTTGACCGGCCCGTTCACCAGCGCCGACTCCACCGCCAGGACAGTCGATACTCGCAGGGCGTTGCGCCGTCCCCGGGCGGAGGTGGCTCCGGCCCAGGCCAGGGCGTGCCACAGGATGCTGAAGTTACCCAGTTCCGAGGCGGTGTAGAACACCCGATCGGCCACCGGATGCCCCCGCACCTGCTCGAACACCCGCTCGACCGCCTCGTCGAAGGCCTTGATGGTCGCCCCCGACCCGTCGGGAGGATCCAGTGATTCCATGTTGCCCATCGTTCGATGGTCGATGGTCGCCCCCGGCCCGTCAGGAGGGTCCTGTGATTCCATGTTGCCCATCGTTCGATGGTCGATGGTCGCCCCCGGCCCGTCAGGAGGGTCCACCGGTCGGTTGACCTCGTCGGGGGTCATGCGCCGGTGGGGCGGGTGGCCCTAATGGTCTTGTAGGCCACCCTAACCTCGTGGTTGGCTTCTTCGAGCACCTGGTAGCCGGTCTCGTCCCGGATCTGATCGAAGTGCTCGGCCACATCCTCCACGGTGAGATCGGGGTTGTAGTAGCCGGGGGTGCGGCCCACGAAGAACCGGGCCACCGTGCCCCCGGCCGCGGAGTACACCTCGCCGGACACCGGACAGTCCTCATGGGCCAGAAAACACACCACCGGAGTTACCTGTTCGGGGGCCATCGTCTGTTTGATCTCCTCGCCGAAGATGGCCTCGGTCATGCGGGTGGTGGCCACCGGGGCGATGCAATTGGCCTTGATGTCGTAGCGGGCCCCTTCCAGGGCCAGCGTGTTGGTGAGCCCGACCAGACCCATCTTGGCCGCGCTGTAGTTGGACTGGCCGAAGTTGCCCAGCAATCCGGCGTTGGACGTGGCGCACACGATGCGGCCGTAGCCCTGTTCCCGCATCCGGACGAAGGCCGGCCGGGTGACGTTGAACGCGCCCCGCAGATGGACGGCCAGCACCGGGTGGAGTTGTTCGTCCTCCAGTTTGTGAAAGGTCTTGTCCCGCAGGATGCCGGCGTTGTTGATCACGACGTCCACCCGACCGAATGCCTCCAGCGCGGTGGCGGTTATGGCCGCCCCTCCCTCGGTGGTGGCCACCGAGTTGGTGTCGGCCACCGCCTCGCCGCCGGCGTCGTTGATCTCGTCGGCCGTTTGCTGAGCCGGCCCATCGCCGCCCCCGGTTCCGTCGGCGGCCCCGCCCAGGTCGTTCACCACCAACCGGGCCCCCCGCCGGGCCAACTCCAGTGCGTACAAGCGCCCCAGCCCGCCTCCCGCCCCGGTTACGACGGCCACCCGATTGTCAAAGCTCAATGCCATGGTCGAAGGTTACGATGGTCGGCGGGGTCGGTGATAAGCGCCGGGCCAGGAGGACGAGGCCACGACGATCAGGTGGGTCGGTGATAAGCGCCGGGGCCGGCGAGGGGTTTGGCGTGCCAGCGGCGGGGGGTGGTGATGATGGACCGGGGGTAGTCCTCGAACAGCCAGCGGGCGAAGTTGCGCCGGGTCCAGGGGGTGAGCCCGGCGATCCGGACCGCCCCCCGAGCGCCGGGACGGGTGGCCAGAACCCGCCCGAGCCGTCGGGCCATGCGGTGGTCGGCGAACAGTTCCCGATGCACGAAGCGGCGGTATCGGGCCATCACCCGGTCGGCATCGGTGCCGCCGGCCAGCACGGCACCGGCGGCACCGATACCGGTGAGCAGGGCCTGGGCGATGCCCTCGCCGCTCATGGGGTCGGTGGCGGCCGCGGCATCGCCCACGAACATGGTCCGCCGAGCGGTCAGGGGCATCCTGTCGATACGAGCGGGGATGGGCCAGGCACGGTGAGGGGCCTCCGGGGTCGCGCCCTCGCCCAGGACGGCCCTGATGTGCTCCCGCTCCAGCAGATCTTGCCAGAGCCCGCCCATGTCGCCCGTCGCAACCGGTCCGTTGCGGCGAATGCCGAACCCTACGTTGGCCCGGCCGTCGGGCAGGGGGAACGACCAGGCATAGCCGGGCAGGATCTCCTCCTCGAACCACACCCACAGCGCCCGCCCGGCCGAGGGTGCCACCCCCGTCCAGTATTGCCGGAACGCGTGCCAGTCGCCCCGGTAGCCCTCGGGGGTCAGGCCCAGGTACCGGCGGGTGGGCGACCACATGCCGTCGGCGGCGATGGCGAACCGGGCAGGCACGGTCCCGAGGTTCTCCACCTCCAGTGCCACCCGGTTGTCGTTCTCGACCACCCCTTGGCATCCGGCACCCTCGATCAACTCCGCACCCTCGGTTCTGGCCCGCTCCACCAGCGCGTTGTCCAGATCCGATCGGGGGACCACCGCGGCGAACTGGCCCTTGCCCCGGGGCAGGGGCAACTCGACGATGCGGCCCGAGGGGGAGCGGATGCACACGTCCCCCACCGGCATCCATGTGGGGATACCGGTGGGCTCCAACCCCAGGCCCTCCAAGAGCCGCAGTGCCCCGGTGGTGAGCCCGTCGCCGCAGGTCTTGGGGCGGGGGAAGCGGGCCCGGTCCACCACGATGACATTCAGTCCGGCCCGGGCCAGGGTGATGGCCGCCGCACAGCCCGCGGGTCCGGCCCCAACCACCGCGACGTCCCAATCGCCCGTTTTTGTCGCGGGCCGGTCATGTATCTTTTGGTCGGTCACTGTGCCTGCTGTCCGGTGGGGGTGCCCGTTTTTGTCGCGGGCCGGTCATGCATCTTTTGGCAGCCCTTGGGGGAGGAGTGGTTGTTCCGGGTTCGATGCCGGGGGGTTGTCCGCAGGCGACTCGCGGTCCTGGGTCGGAGTCGCCTCGGGGGTGGGGTCCGGTTCCGGTGTTCCCGTTTCTTCTGGGGCTGGTTGGGTCTCCGATGACGGGAGGGTGCAGAGATCGGGTTGCCCGTCCTCGTTGGTATCGGTCAATGCCCGGGTGTCCACGCAGTTCTCGGGGCGCACGCACGCCACCGGCAATCTCCGGGCGTTCAGCTCCGCCCGCCCGTCGCCGTCGGCGTCCAGAGGTAGCAGCGGGGAGATGCACGCCCCGTCGCAGTTGACCCCCTCCCGGGGCTGGTAAAGCGCGGTTACCGAGTCCCTCAGCACGTTGCCGTCGGAGTGGGTGCGGCTCCGCTGGGTAACCCTGACCGTGCAGAATCTTCTGGAGGTGTCGTAGCGGTTGGTCCATTCCACTTCGGCGTGGGCGGTGGAATACAGGCTGACGGTGACGCTGCTGTCGGTGACCGTGGGCCACAGCAGAACCGCGTAGGGGTTGGGATTGCGCAACTGGAAGTCGGGTGCCGGCCAGGAGATGGTGGCGTCCACTCCTTCCCGGTAGCGGGGGATGTCGAGGCTGTGCGACTGATAGGTGGGAAACTCCATACCGGCGTTGAAGGAGGCAGTGAACAAGGTGGTGATGAACTGGGAGATGCCCCCTCCCACCCCCTCCGCATACACCCCCTGGTAGATCACACCGGCGGGCACGAATCCCTTCTCCCGGGTGCGGCGGCCCACGAATTCGTTGACCGAGAACGTCTCGCCCGGATAGACCACCGCCCCCTGGATGATCTCGGTGATGCGGTGGATGTTGTCCACTCTGGCCTGGCCCGGCGTGTAGTGGGTGGTGAACCTGCCGATCAGCTCCACGATGCCGCGATCGGTGAGCCAGCTCTGGTCGTTCATCTCGTCCAGTTCCCGCAGTTCCAGTTCCACTTCGGGCTGCTGGGAGTCCAGGGCCCCAAGCACGGCGCGGGCGGCGGACGCCTCGCAGCAAACCAGGGCCGGCACCTCGCTGACCAGCACCGGCACGTCGTCGATCACCGTTAGCACCGGTTCCGAGGCCGTGGTGGCCACCTCGGCGAACAGCTCGGCCAGATCCTCGGCCAACTGCTGCTGGTCGATGTCGTAGGTCCACCGGCCGTCGTCGTCGTGGAGCCTCAACCAGGTACGAAGCTGGGCCGGCTGCACTCGCTTGGTGACCTCCTCCACCGTCACCAGAAGCCCCTGGGAAGTACGCTGGTTTATCCAGTCGGCCGTTCTGGCCACGGCCTCGTCGCCAAGACCCGGAGGGATCGGGCCCACCTCGGCCTCCGCTCGCAGAGGATTGTCGTCCCGAACCGCGCTCTCCAGCAACCGGGGGAGCGTGGTGTTCAGGTTCAGGGTCTCGCCCGCTACGCCCCCCACCACCTGGAAGACGCCGTTGTCCAGCACCATGGAGGGCTCGACCGGGGCCCGCCGCCATCGGGCTTCGAGGTCGGCGATCCTTGCGGCATCGGCCGACAGGGCGAACAGCAGTTCCGACCTCGAATGCTCGAAGAGCGAAGCCGTCCACCCGATGGGGTTGCTCCTGCTGCGGTCCATCCTCATGATTGCCGCCACGGTGGCCTCCACATCCACCACCAGGCCGACCTCTCCGGCGGTGGACGAGATGGTCCGGGTGGGAGTGACGATCTCCACCGGGGTGCTGTGATGACGTTCGGCCAGATTGGCCACCACTGCGGTTACGTCGTCCGTGCTCAGCCCGCCGATGTCGATGCTGGTGGACGGTCCCTCGATCGTCAGGCCCCGGGGAGTCCTGTCACTGTTGTTGGACGAGTCGATCAGCCACAGCACCAGCCACGCGGCCAGAAGCACGGCCGGTGCGACCATCAGGGCCCAGACCCAGAGCGGACGGGGAGGTCGGCGCAGTCGAAGCGGGGGATGCTGATCCATGCCGATTACCGGATGGTAGCGACAGCACCCGGATGGTTCGGGGTCGACCGGATGCCGGGAATCACCGGCATCGGAACAGCCTCTTCAAAACCGCGGATCACCGGCATCAGAACCGCCTCTTCAAAACCGCGGATCACCGGCATCGGAACCGCCTCTTCAAAACCGCGGATCACCGGCATCAGAACCGCCTCTTCAAAACCGCGGATCACCGGCATCAGAACCGCCTCTTCAAAACCGCGGATCACCGGCATCAGAACAGCCTGGTCTGGTTGGGTTCGATGCCCCTGAGCAGGTCGTAGTCTATCTCCACGCACTCGATCCCCCGGTCGGCCCCCAGAGTCCGAGCCTGGGGGCGGACGATCTGAGCGGCGAGCACGCCCCGGACCGGGGCCAGGGCCGGATCCCGGTTCAGGAACTGGAGGTATCGGGTCAGTTGCTCCACTCCGGCTATCTCGCCGCGCCGTTTCACCTCCACCGCGATGGCGTTGCCGTCACCGTCCCGGCACAGAAGATCGACTGGACCGATGTCGGTGGGATACTCCCGGCGCACCAGCCGGAACCCGTCTCCGAGCTGCTCGGGCGAAGCGGCCAGAAGCTCTTGCAGGTGGGCCTCGACGCCGTCCTTGTCCAGACCGGGGTCGGAGCCCAGCTCGTGGGTGACGTCACTGATCATCTTGTGGATGGTGATGGTGAGCTTCTCGCCGGCGGGATTGACCACGGTCCATACGCCGCTTTCCTCCGACAGCCGGTTGGGGGCGTTCATCCAGTTCAGCGGTTTGTAAGCCCCGCCATCGGCGTGAATGGCCACACAACCGTCGGCCTTGATCATTATGAGTCGCACCGCCTCGGGCAGGTGCGCGGCCAACCGCCCGTCGTAGTCCACCGAACATCGAGCAATCACCAGTCGCACAACCCTACAAATCTACGGGGGTGCCACCGCTATCGAGGTGGCGGGCTCGTAAGTGATCTGTCGCACTCCCAAATCTACGGGGGTGCCACCGCTATCGGGGTGGCGGCCTCGTAAGTGATCTGTCGCACTCCCAAATCTGCGGGGGTGCCGCCACGCTCGTCATCGGCCGATAACCGTCGGGACTCGACCGGGACACCGGCGTTTGTCCCGCCGGGGTGCCGCCACGCTCGTCATCGGCCGATAACCGCCGGGGCCAGGTCGGGATGGCAGATCACGAAGTCCGATACATAGGTGTCGGGTTGGTTGAACCGCAATTCGGTGCCGCAGAGGCGGGACACGTGCAAACCGGCCGCCGCGGCCACCGCCGCGGGAGCACACAAATCCCATTCGTGCAGCCCCGACGCGTGGGCGTACACCTCGGCCTCGCCCCGGATCACCGCGGCGGTCTTGGCTCCTGCCGAGCCCATCCGGACGATGTCGCCCCCGATGGTATCGGCTATGCGGCGGGACAGGCGGCCGGGCCGGCTTCTGCTGGTGATAACCCGGGGCGGATGGGCCGGTGACGGGACGGGAGGAGCCGGTTCGGTGGCCAGGGTGATTCCCAGGGCAGGGAGGGCCACCGCCCCGGCGACGGGCACTCCGTCGGCCACGAGAGCCACATGCACCGCCCAGTCGGTGCGTCCCGGTACGGAGAACTCCCGAGTGCCGTCCAGCGGGTCCACGATCCACACCCGATCGTGTTCGAGCCGTCGTCCGTCGTCCGTCGACTCCTCCGAAAGCACGGCATCATCGGGTCGGTGCTCGTTCAGGGCCGCGGCGATGAACTCATGGGCCACCGCATCGCCCCTGGCTCCCACCGCGAACGGAGCCAGCCGTTGCTTGCTCAGCTCGGCCCGCAACCCCACCAGCAGCACCCCGGCTTCATGGGCCAGTCGGGAAGCCAGTTGGTGGTCGTTCATGGTTTCGGAGATTTCTCGTTCGGCCCCGACGGGGGTGGTTCATGGTTCGTCGTTCATGGTTCCGCCGGGGTGTCGAGTAGCTCTCGCATGGTTCGTCGTTCATGGTTCCGCCGGGATGTCGAGCAGCTCTCGGACTGGTCGGACGATGCCGGGTGCCGTGGCGATGAAGCCGTCCATCAGCGGATCGGCCCGGTTGAAGATCACGCCGGTGCCGTCGGGCCCGAATACCTGCCCGCCACCGGCCAGAACCAGCGCGGCCCCACCGGCCACGTCCCACTCGTTCTTGGGGACGAGGGTCCAGGTGGCATCGGCCAACCCGGCACCGACCAGGCTCAGCTTGTAAGCCACCGAGCCCATGTTGCGTACCGCCACCGGCGTGGAGAAGAAGCGCTCCCATTCGCCGCGCCGAACCTCGCTGCGAGAGGCCAGTACCAGCGCCCCCCGAAGGTCGGCGGTGGCGGTCGTTCCCGCGGGCGAGCCGTTGCAGATCACCCCCGTCTCGTCCGATCCGACGATGAGGTGGTCGTTCGGCGGGCTCAGGATGCCACCGGCCACCGGCACGCCGTCCTCCACCAGTCCCACCGACACGCACCATTCGGGGATCCCGTCGATGAACTCCCGGGTTCCGTCTATGGGATCCACCACCCACACCCTTCGACGATCGAGTCGCTCGGCCCCGTCGGCACTCTCCTCCGACAGCCACCCCTCGTCCCGGCCCCTGAGCGCCTCGGCCAGCACTTCGTTCACCGCGGTGTCGGCCACGGTCAGCGGGTCGCCCCCGTCCTTCAGCTCCGACTCGATCTCACCGGGGGTGAACCGCTCCAACACCCCAGCCGCCGCGGCCAAGGCATCGCTTATCCGGGCCAGGTCGTCGGCGCGGGACATCTCAGCGGGTCATCCGGGCCAGGTCGTCGGCGCGGGACATCTCAGCGGGTCATCCGGGCCAGGTCGTCGGCGCGGGACATCTCAGCGGGTCATCCGGGCCAGGTCGTCGGCGCGGGACATCTCAGCGGGTCATCCGGGCCAGGTCGTCGGCGCGGGACATCTCAGCGGGTCATCCGGGCCAGGTCGTCGGCGCGGGACATCTCAGCGGGTCATCCGGGCCAGGTCGTCGGCGCGGGACATCTCAGCGGGTCATCTACTTCAAGTATCCCTCGGTCACCAGGTGGTCGATGATGGCCTGGGCCGATTGATCGGGGGTCCGGTTCACGGTGGGCAGGACGATGTCGGCATCGGTCGGCACCTCGTAGGGGTCGGAGATGCCGGTGAACTCCTTGATGATCCCGGCCCGGGCCTTGGCGTAAAGACCCTTGCGGTCCCGCTCCTCGCACACCTCCAGCGGGGTGTCCACGTACACCAGCACGTAACCGCCGTTGGCCGAGATGGCCTCCCGGTTGAGCCGTCGGGGCTCGGCGTAGGGGGCGATCGGCGCACAGATGGCAATACCGCCGTGCTTGGTGATCTCCGAGGCCACGTACCCGATGCGGGTGATGTTGATGTCCCGGTGCTCCTTGGAGAACCCCAACTCCGACGACAGGTTGGTGCGCACCACGTCTCCGTCCAGCAGGGTCACCGGCCGGCCCCCCCGTTCCAGCAGCTTGGCCATGAGCGCATTGGCGATGGTGGACTTGCCCGAACCGCTCAGCCCGGTGAAGAACACGGTGAAGCCCTGCTTCGACCGCTGGGGATGGGTGCGACGCAGCTCGGCCACCACCTCGGGATAGCTGAACCACTCGGGGATGTCGTCGCCCGACGCCAGGCGGTCCCGCAACTCGGTACCGCTGATGCTCAGGGTGGCGGTTCCCTCGGCCACCTGGTCCACCGGCTGGTAGCTGTCGCTGCCGGGAACGTACACCATCATCTTGAACGGCACCATGGTCACGCCCAGCTCGTCGGTGTGGTTCTGCAACATCTCCTGGGCCTCGTAGGGGCCGTAGAAGGGGGTGCCCGATGCGTCGGCCCCCGGCCCGGCGTGGTCGCGGCCCACGATGAAGTGGGAGACACCGTGGTTCTTGCGGATGATGGCGTGCCACACCGCCTCCCGGGGGCCGCCCATGCGCATGGCCAGCGGCAGCATGGCCAGCATGGCCGAGTCCTCGGGGTAGCGCTGGATGATGTGCTGGTACACCCGGCCCCGGGTGTAGTGGTCCACGTCGCCCGGCTTGGTCATGCCCACCACCGGGTGGATCAGCAGGTTGGCTTCGGCCTCGGCGGCCGCCCTCCTGGTCAGTTCCACATGGGCCCGGTGCATCGGGTTGCGGGTCTGGAAGGCCACCACCTGGTGCCAACCCCGGGCGTCGAAGGCCGCCCGGAGCCGGGCCGGGGTCAGGCGCAGCTCGGCGAAGTCGTGGTGGACGGGAAGTTGCAGGCCCTGCACCGACCCGCCCAGGTAGAACGGGGCGGTGTCCCGCAGCAGGTGGCCGACACCGGGGTGATCGGGGTCGGAGCCGCCGAACACCGCTCTGGCCTCGTCCGCCGCATCGGGTTGCCACACGTCGCTCACCGTGAGCACCGCGAGCATGACCCCCTCCACGTCCCGCAGTGCCAACCTCTGGGCGGCCCGGGCGGCCTCGGCGGTGTCGGCATCCACGTCCAGGGTGATGGGTATCGGCCACAGTGTCCCGTCGGACAACCGCATTTCCGCACAAACCCGCTCGTAGTCGGCTCGACCCATGAAACCTCGAAGGGGGGAGAAGCCGCCGTTGAGCAGCAGCTCCAGGTCGCACAGATGCCGGGGTCGCAGGGTGTACGACGGGAGGTCGCGCGATTCCGATTTCAGCGTTTCGGCGGTGGGGCCGTCCACCACCAGATCGACCAGCTCACCACCGTGGGGTTGAATCAGTTTTGAAGCCACGGGTTATTTCTTATCGCGAGTCCGACGGTTTTCGACCATCAGGCCGGCGATCCCGCCCCGCCGGCGAGGAAGGTGGCGAGCATGGTCATGGTTCCGATGGAGTCGAGAAACCCCCGCCGGCGAGGAAGGTGGCGAGCATGGTCATGGCTTTTATGGGGGGAAGGCGGGTTGTCGGCCCGTAGCATCTTCGAGGATGGACAGCGATGCGGTGCTCACCGTTTTGGTGCTGGTGGCGATGGGGGCCGGGCTCATCAGCAATCGGCTGTCGCCCGCCACCGGGGTTCTCGGTGCCGCCGCGGGGTTGTTCCTGCTCGGGGTGATCGATGCCGACTCTGCATTCGGCGGGTTCGGCAATCCCGCTCCGGTGACCATTGGCGCGCTGTACGTGGTGGCCGGTGCGGTGACCAGGACCAACGCATTGCAACCCCTGGTGGCCAGGGTGCTCGACCGGGGATCGACCACTCGGGTGGCGCTGATCCGGCTGGTCGCCCCGGCCGGGGCGGCCTCGGCCTTCATGGCCAACACCCCCATAGTGGCCATGCTGGTGCCGGCGGTGCGGGGTTGGGCCGAGCGCTACGGCCGGGCCGCCTCTCAGTTCCTCATCCCCCTGTCGTACGCCACCATCGTGGGTGGGGCGATCACGGCCATTGGTACCAGCACCAATCTGGTGCTGGGCGGCCTGTTGCAATCGGTGGGCCAGGACGAGCTGGAGATGTTCGAGCTGGCTCGTTTCGGTCTTCCCCTGGCCGGTGCCGGACTGGTGCTGATCGTGGTGGCCGCCCCCCGGTTGCTGCCCGAGCGGCGTGATACCGAGGCTGCGGGTACGGGACGGTCCTACCTGATGTCGATGCAGGTGGTCGAGAGGGGGGCCTTCGACGGGCAGTCGGTGGAGGCCGGGGGTCTGCGCCATCTCCAGGGGGTGTTCTTGGTGGAGGTGGAGCGACAGGGAACGGTCATCGCCCCGGTGGCCCCCACGTTCGTGCTCCGGGGGGGCGACCGGCTCACCTTCGCGGGGCGGGTGGACCTGGTCCTCGACATCCAGTCCATGTCCGGGCTGGTCTCGGCCGAGGATCCCCATCTCGAGGCGGTGGACTCCGACGATCACACCTTCTTCGAGGCGGTGGTGGGGGTGGCCTCCCCCCTCAGTGGCCGGACATTGGCCGAGGCCGGGTTCCGAAGCCGTTACCAGGCCGCCGTGGTGGGCATCCACCGCTCCGGGGCACCGGTCGAGGCCAAGTTCGGCCAGGTACGACTGAGGCCCGGCGACACGCTTCTGGTTCTGGCGGCCGACGGGTTCGACCAGCGGTGGAGCGATCACCGGGACTTCCTGCTGGTGTCCCGATTGGGTGGGTCGCCGCCCCGGGCCACCCGCCGGGCCCCGGTGGCCCTGCTGGCGGTGGTGGCACTGGTGGTGCTGCCCGCCGTCGGGGTGCTGAGCGTTCTGGAAGCATCCTTGATCGCCGCGGGCGCGGTGGTTCTGGGTGGGGTGCTCACCCCCCGCGAAGCTCGGGAGGCGGTGGACTTCAGCGTGCTCATCACCATCGGCGCGGCGTTCGGCCTGGGGGCCGCGCTGGACGGGGTGGGACTGGCCGAGGATCTGGCCGGCGGCATCGTCACCGGTTTCGACTTCATGGGCGATACCGGGGTGGTGCTGGGCATCGTGGTGGCGACCATGCTGCTGACCGAGCTGATAACCAACGTGGCCGCCGTGGCCCTGGTGTTCCCGGTGGCCCTGGAGACGGCCGCTCAGACCGGTTTGGATCCCCGCACCCTGGCGCTCGGGGTGGCGGTGGCGGCCTCGGCATCGTTCTTGACCCCCATCGGCTACCAGACCAACACCATGGTCTACGGCCCCGGCCGCTACCGGTTCACCGACTACCTGCGTCTCGGGGTGCCGATGTCGGTGCTCACCGTGATATTGCTCACCGTGCTGGTGGCCGCCGCGGCGTAGATGAGCCTGCTGGGCGGTGCCGGTATGGGTGGCACTGATCGCTGTGCTGGTGGCCGCCGCGGCGTAGATGAGCCTGCTGGGTGGTGCCGGTATGGGTGGCACTGATCGCTGTGCTGGTGGCCGCCGCGGCGTGATCCCGGTTCGGTTCCGGGTTCACACCACCCCGGCGGCCATGTCGGCGGCATGGGCCAGCATGGCGTCCACCCGACGGGCGATGTCGTGGACGTCGCCGGTGGTTCCCATGCCCCCGGTCATCCCCTTCAGTCGACGGGCGTAGGCCCCCTCCACGATGCAGGCCTGCTTCCACCAACTGAAAACCGTGTAGTAGGGCAGGTCGGACAGGTCGAAGCCCGATTGGGCGGCGTAGCGATCGGCCACCTCGTTGCGGCGAGCGAAGCAGCTCAGCACGGTGGGAGGATCGCTCAAAAAGCTCAACTCGTCGTCGGGGTCGGCCCAGTACTGGAGCGACCAGGCGAAGTCGGCAATGGGATTGCCGGTGGTACACAGTTCCCAGTCGAGCACCGCGGCGATCCTCCACTTCTCGTCCAGCACGGCGTTGTCGAAGCGGTAGTCGCCGTGGGCCAGCGCGGCCGGCACCGTCTCGGGGGGCTTGGCCGCGCTCAGCCGTTCGTGCAGCTCGATCAGCAGGGGCACCTCCCGCACCCCGGCGGCCTCCACCTGGCGGTGCCAGCGCTTCAGTTGGCGACCGACGTAGTCCTCCCGGCGGCCCAGGTCGCCCAGCCCCACCTTGTCCAGGTCGAGGGTGTGGAGGGCGATCTGCACATCCAGCAGGCTCCGGGTGGCGATCTCGGCCTGCTCCGGTGTCATGTCGGCGGCGGAGTCCCGGTCCCGCAGGATGCGGCCCTCCACGAAGCTCATGACGTAGAAGTCGGCCCCGTTTATGGAATGGTCGTCGCAGAAGGCCACCGTCTCGGGGACCGGAACGGCACCGGCCTCGCCCAGAGCGGCCATGATGCGCCATTCCCGCCCCATGTCGTGAGCGGTGGCCAGCGTCGATCCCACCGGGGGCCGCCGCAGCGCCCACTGGCGACCGTTGGAATCGGTCAGCCGGAAGGTGAGGTTGGACCCTCCCGCGGCGATCAGATCGAATGTGAACGGGGGCTCGCTGCCGGCGATGTTGTGGGCCAGCCAGGCGGTGACCGGGGCGAGGTCGATACCGGGGACGTCGCGGTGGTCGGACTCCGACCCGGTCATTGGGTCGGGCTTCATGGGTTCGAGGTTCTTCGGTTCTGGATCCATGGGTCGGGCTTCATGGGTTCGAGGTTCTTCGGTTCTGGATCCATGGGTCGGGCTTCATGGGTTCGAGGTTCTTCGGTTCAAAAACTCCACCGTTCCAGTCTGGCGTTCCACTACGGTCGGTGCCATGTCTCCTACTTCGCTTTTGACCCGCCCCGAATCGGCTGCCGATGATCTCGCGGTGGCCTCGGAGGTGCTGGATACCCCCATCGGACCTCTGCATCTGGCGGCCACCTCACGGGGTCTGGTAAGGCTGGGTTTTGGTTCCGTCGAGGAGTTGGAGGACATGATGATCGAGCTGGATCGACTGTCCTGTTCCGGCACCGACGGCGATCCGGCTTGGTTGGACGAGCCCGTAGGCCAGCTTCGCGAGTATTTCGACGGCCGCCGTCGTCGGTTCGATCTGGCCCTGGACCGACGTTTGAGTCACGGGTTCTATCGCCGGGTTCAGGACGCCCTGATGGGAGTGGGCTACGGCACCACGGTGTCCTACGGGGAACTGGCCGATATGGTCGGCTCCCCGGGCGCGGCTCGAGCGGTGGGCACGGCCATGGCCACCAACCCGATTCCGTTGGTGGTGCCCTGCCACCGAGTGGTTCGCAGTGATGGGTCGGTGGGTCAGTACGGGGGCAGCCCCGAGGTCAAGTCCTGGCTTCTGGACCACGAGCGCTCCCACCGCCGCTGATGGCCCGGTTCGTCAGGTCCGAGCGGGTTCAGTAGCTGATGGCCCGGTTCGTCAGGTCCGAGCGGGTTCAGTAGCTGATGGCCCGGCTCAGTCGGTTGGATCGGTCGGTGGCCGGGCGGGTGGCGGTTGTCACCGGCGCGGCATCGGGCATGGGCCGGGCCACCGCGTGGTTGCTGGCCGATGAGGGTGCGGCGGTGGCCGCTTTGGACGTGGACCGATCGGGGTTGGCCGAGACGGTCGATGCCATCACCGATGCCGGCGGTACCGCCCTGGCGGTGGTGTGCGACCTGGCCGATGCCGGGGCCATCGAGCAGGCGGTGACCCGGGTGCGGGCCGAACTGGGTCCGGTGGACATCCTGATCAACAACGCGGGCCTGGTTGCGGGTGCCCCGGTGGACGGGGCCGACTACGAGGACGTGTGGGAGGCCGCCCTGGAGGTGAACCTGACCGCGCAGATACGCATGGTTCGAGCCTGTCTGGAAGACCTGAAGCGCAACGGCGACGGCCGCATAGTCAACGTGGCCTCCACCGAGGGGGTGATGGCCACGCCCCGGACGTCGCCCTACACGGTCAGCAAGCACGGGGTGGTGGGCCTCACCCGGGCCCTGGCCGTGGAGCTGGGCCGCTGGGGGGTGACCGCCAATGCGGTGTGCCCCGGCCCCATCCGCACCCCCATGACCGCCTCCATCCCCGAGGAGGCCAAGAACACCTATGCCCGTCGCCGGGTACCCGCCCGTCGTTACGGTGACCCGGAGGAGGTGGCCCAAATAACCCTGTCGCTGGTGCTCCCCGCCGCCTCGTTCGTCAACGGTTCCGTGGTACTGGTGGACGGAGGCCTCCACGCCAAGTCCAACTGATGACCCGCCCGCCGGCTGGGGGTCAGGCGGTTCGGCTCGTTCCGGAAGACCGCGTGGTCAGGCGGTTCGGCTCGTTCCGGAAGACCGCGTGGTCAGGCGGTTCGGCGGTTGCCCTCGTTCCGGAAGACCGCGTGGTCAGGCGGTTCGGCTCGTTCCGGAAGACCGCGTGGTCAGGCGGTTCGGCTCGTTCCGGAAGACCGCGTGGTCAGGCGGTTCGGCGGTTGCCCTCGTTCCAGAAGACCGCGTGGAGTTCGAACTCGTCGTAGCTGTCGAGGGCGTTGTCCTCCTCGGCGTCCCAGAAGGAATGGGTCTCCACGAAGGCGGTGTACTCGTCCAGTTGTCTGGGCTCGGGCAGGTCGGGGACGTTGCGGAACCGGCCGAACAGATCCTGAGCCACACCGGACGCGCGCAACAGGTACACGCCGAGCAGATGCACGACGAGATAGGCCCCTACTGCAATCCCGATAGTCATGCCAGAACCGGCACTATAGGGATGAACGACGCGGTTCTCAACTGGTTCTCGACGAAATCCGCAATTCAGCTATACGGGCTTTGTATAATTCCGACCTCTGACCACAAATATCAGTTCAGATCCACCATCTCCGAGCACTTCACCGATCCGTAGGCGAACCGTAGACGAACTGTAGGCTGTCGGTTCATGTTGGACATCGACGACCATGGCCGGGTTCGGCTGCTGAGGTTGAACAGGCCCGAGGCTCTCAACGCCTTCAGCGAGGCTCTCTACGACGCCACCGCTCAAGCGCTGATCGATGCCGCCGCCGCTCCCGATGTGGCGGTGCTGGTGATCACCGGGACCGGGCGGGCGTTCTGCGCCGGTACCGACCTGGTGGAGATGGGGGCCCGGAACCCGGGGGGGAGCGGTATCGCCGCCGGGATTCATGGATTTCCGGGAATGATCGACCAGATGGAATCGTTCCCCAAGCCGCTCGTCGTCGCGGTGAACGGCCTGGCCCTGGGGGTGGGCGCCACCATGCTGGGGTTTGCCGATCTGGTGTTCATGTCGTCGGAGGCCCGACTCAGGTGCCCGTTCTCCAGCCTGGGCGTGGCCCCCGAGGCGGCCAGCAGCTACACCTTCCCGCTGCTGCTGGGCCGTCAGCAGGCCATGTGGACGTTGCTTAGCTCCGAGTGGATCGGTGCCGAGGAGGCTCGGGAGATGGGCCTGGTGTGGAAGGTATGTCCCCCCGAAGAACTCATGGGCACGACGATGGTCCATGCCCAGAAGCTGGCCGCGCTGCCGATTTCGTCGCTGATGGAGTCCAAGGCGCTCATAACCTACGGCTGGCACGACGGGGTGGCCGCGGCCCGCGAACGGGAGAACGCTGCCTTCTCCCGCCTGATGGGAGCCCCCGCCAACGTCGAGGCCATCACCGCCTTCATGGAGAAGCGCCCCCCCGATTTCACTGGTCTGTAGGTTTTGTAATTATTCCTTGGGCACTCCACGGTTGCCCGCCGGTTGCGGCCTCCGGGTTGTCGTGCCCGGTTGCCCGCCGGTTGCGGTCTCCGGGTTGTCGTGCCCGGTTGCCCGCCGGTTGCGGCCTCCGGGCTCCCTTGTCCCCACCCGCCGGTTGCGGCCTCCGATCCACCTGCGCCTACCATCCCTCAGGCACACACGTCGACGGAAGAGCGCATGGACAACCACCTCGGGCATCCTTTCCGGGGAGGGGGCAGGTGCCGACGGGAGGAAAGATGGCTGAGACCGATGTGCTGGGGTTCTGGAGGATCGCCGAGGCCGATCCCGATCGCCTGGCGGTGGTGGACCCCGATTACAACGAGATCACTTATGGGGAGCTGGCCGAGCTGACCAACCGCATCGTCCACGGCCTGCGGGCCGCGGGCCTGGGGGTCGGAGACCAGGTCACCACCGTACTGCCCAACGGAATCGAGCAGGTGGCCGTGTCGCTGGCCGCCTATCAGGGGGGTTATTACATAACCACGGTGAACTGGCACCTGGCCGGACCCGAGATCGCCTACATCGTCAACGACAGCGAGACCAAGGCGTTCATCGTCCACGAGAGCTTCGCCGACCAGGTCTCCAAGGTGCTG
Organism: Acidimicrobiales bacterium; assembly: GCA_965115985.1. Classification (GTDB taxonomy): domain Bacteria; phylum Actinomycetota; class Acidimicrobiia; order Acidimicrobiales; family Bin134; genus Poriferisocius. The sequence continues at coordinate 1,153,586 of OZ220474.1, read as the reverse complement.
GAGGACAGCGAGGTGCCGACCGCCAACCGGTTCTCGGTGGGAGAAATCGACGGCTTCCGTCCCTGGGCCGAGCTCATCGCCAGTCGTCCCGGCACCCGCCCCGACGACCTAACCACCGGGTCGTTCATGTTCTACACATCGGGCACCACCGGCCGCCCCAAGGGTGTGCGCCGGGATCTGCCCGGTGTCCACCCCGACGAGTCGGCCGGGGCCTCGGGCGGGCTGTTCATGCTGCTGGGCATAATGCCCCACCAGGACAACGTCCACATCACCCAGGCCCCGCTGTACCACACGGCGGTCAACGTGTGGGCCACCACCTCCTTGCACATGGGCCATCCCGCGGTGGTCATGGGGCGCTGGACCGCCGAGGGGGCGCTGGAGCGCATCGACCGTTACCGGGTCACCCAGAGCCACATGGTGCCCACCATGTTCCACCGGCTGCTCCAGCTCCCCGACGAGGTCAAGCAGCACTACGACGTGTCGTCGCTGCGCAGGATGATCCACGCCGCCGCCCCTTGTCCCGTCGAGACCAAGCAGAGGATGCTCGACTGGTGGGGCGATTGCATTTGGGAGTACTACGCGGCCACCGAGGGGGGCGGCACCTACGTCGCTCCCGACGAGTGGCGTCGTTACCCCGGCACGGTCGGTCGCCCATGGCCGGGCTCCGAGGTGATCGTGGTGGACGACGACGGCAACCGCCTGCCGCCCGGTGCCAGCGGTACCATATACATGAAGATGCCCGGTGGGGGGAGCTTCGAGTACTACAAGGACAAGGAGAAGACCGAGAAGTCCCGCCTGGGGGAGGAGTTCTTCACCGTGGGCGATGTGGGCTACTTCAACGACTACGGCTACCTGTTCCTCAACGACCGTGCCAACGACATGATCATCGTGGGGGGGATGAACATCTATCCCGCGGAGATCGAGGGAGCGCTGCTCCAGAGCCCGCTGGTGGGCGATGCCGCGGTATTCGGGATTCCCAACGAGGACACCGGCGAGGAGATCAAGGCGGTGATCGAGCCCGGGGCCGGGGTGGCTGCCGACGATGCCACCCGGGCGGCCATCATGGAGTTCCTCCGGGAACGGATAGCCAAGCAGAAGTGGCCCCGGTCCATCGACTTCACCGATGCGATGCCCCGCGACCCCAACGGCAAGCTCTACAAGCGCCGGCTGCGCGATCCCTACTGGGAGGGCAAGGCCCGAGCCATCTGAGGGGGCCGGGTTGCGGACGAGGCCGGTTGGCGTGATGGCTCGCCTGTTCGATCCCGAGTTGGTGGAGTCGGAGGATCTCGACCCCCGCCAGGTTCACGTCATCATGGTCGCCCTGATGACCGGCATGTTCCTGGCCGCGCTGGACAACTCGGTGCTGGCCACCGCGGTGCCCACCATTGCCGGCGAGCTGGGCGGCCAGGATCAGGTGGCCTGGGTCATAACCTCCTACCTGCTCACCGGCACCATCGCCACCCCGCTCATCGGCAAGCTCAGCGACATCTACGGCCGCAAGCTGGTGTTCCAGCTCACCATCGGTTTCTTCATCATCACCTCGGCATTGGCCGGTCTGTCCCAGACGATGTTGCAGCTCGTGCTGTTCCGGGCTTTGCAGGGTCTGGCCGGGGGCGGTCTGCTGGCCCTGCCCATGGCCATCGTGGGTGACGTGGTGGCCCCCAACGAGCGGGGCCGCTATCAGGGCTACATCGCGGGCACGTTCGGCGCGGCCAGCGTGGCCGGTCCGCTCATCGGCGGTTTCTTCGTCGATCATCTGAGCTGGCGCTGGGTGTTCTACGTGAACATCCCGGTGGGTCTGGTGTCCATGGTGGCGATGGCGGTGCTGTTCAACGTGCGCATCGACGTGGCGTCCCGCCCGATCGACTGGCCGGGCGCGGGGCTGCTCATCGCCGGATTCAGCCCCCTGTTGATCGCCCTCAGCCTGGGGGGCGACGAGCTGGCCTGGGGATCGACCGGAATGATCCTCGTTCTGGCGGCGTCGGCCGTGCTGCTGGCCGTGTTCTTCTGGTGGGAGACCCGGGCCGACGATCCGATCCTTCCGCCCCGGCTGTACTCCAACGACGTCGTGCGCTGGTCCATGGTGGTCATGATGCTCATAGGGCTGGTGATGTTCGGGGCCACGTTGTTCGTCTCGGTGTTCCTCCAGGTGGTGTCGGGGGTGAGTGCCACCGGTTCGGGGTTGAACATGATGCCCATGTTCATCGGCATCATCCTCACCTCGGTCGGGTCGGGGAGACTGCTCACCCGGTTCGGGCGCTACAAGGGGTTCCTGGTGCTCGGGACCACGCTGATGACCGTGGGCATGGTGCTGCTGGCCCTGTTCATGGAGCGGGACATCACCCAGGTTCAAGTGGGGCTCATGGTGTTCGTAATAGGCCTGGGGTTGGGGATGACCATGCCGGTGCTGGTGCTGGTGGTGCAGAACGCCGGCCCCCACCGCGACATCGGCATGGTGAGCGCGGCCACCAACTTCGTGCGGTCCCTGGGCGGCACCATAGGAGCCGCGGTCATGGGGGCCATCTACGCCGCCGGGTTGGACTCCTCCCTCGAGTCCAAGGTGACCCCCGCCCAGCTCGCCGCCCTGCCCGATCCCGACAAGCTCCTGGGCAGCCCTCAGCAGATTCGAGCCATCCAGGATCCCTCCACGCTGCAAGCAGTGCTGGACTCCTTCACGGTCGGGGTGCAGCGCTGCTTCGTCGTGGGCGCACCGGTCATCGCCCTGGGCATTCTGGCCGCCCTGCTCATCCGCCAAATCCCCCTGCGCCGCCAGATCAGATCCGAGGAGGAACGCACCGAGGCGGCCGAGCTTCGGGAACCACCTTCGGTTTCGGGAGTTGCCCCGGACTGAACTCGCCGCCGCCTCGCTGCTCCCAGCCCTCCGATCGGATCGCCTGGAGCCGTTGGCCGCCTCGGCCGGTGTGGCAGTCCGTACCCAACTCTTCAGCCGGATCGGCTAGAGCCGTTGGCCGCCTCGGCCGGTGTGGCAGTCCGTACCGAGTTCCCACAGCCGGATCGGCTAGAACTTCGACATGGGATGTCTTGACGGGCGGGTGGCGATCATCACCGGGGCGGCCCGGGGGCAGGGCGAGGCCGAGGCCCGGAAGTTCGTGGCCGAGGGCGCATTCGTGGTGATGGGCGACGTGCTCGACGACCAGGGCGAGGCGGTGGCCGCCGAGTTGGGTCGCCGAGCCGTGTACCAGCACCACGATGTGACTTCTTCCGAGGACTGGGATCGGGTGGTGGCCGTCGCGGTGGAGCGGGGGCCGCTGCGGGGGTTGGTGAACAACGCCGCCATCCATTGGACCGCCCCGCTGCTCGAGGAGACCCCCGAGAGCCTGCACCGAATCTGGGAGGTCAACTACCTGGGCACGTTCCTGGGCATTCGGAGTGCGGCCGGGCCCATGGCCGAGGCCGGCGGAGGGGGGATCGTCAACATCTCCTCGGTCGCCGGAATGGCGGGCATCGCCCATCATGCGGCCTACGGAGGTACCAAATGGGCCGTCCGGGGTCTGTCCAAGGTGGCGGCCATCGAATTGGGCCCCATGGGGATCAGGGTGAACTCCATCCACCCCGGCCCGATCGAGACCGCCATGCTGCCGAAGGATCGCCACGGCCGCCCCGACCTGTTCGGCCATGTGCCACTGCGCCGAGCCGGCCTGGCCGACGAGGTGGCCGACCTGGCCTGCTACCTGGTGTCGGACGCCTCCTCCTACCAGACCGGCCACGAATACATAATCGACGGCGGCTCCACCGCCGGCATCCCTCTGCGTACGGAGTGAGGACGTCATATTCGGGTCGGCCACGATGGGTCGGGGGACAGCCCTCTCCTGGTTGCCGCGCAGCCGTCCGCAACGGGTCGGCCACGATGGGTCGGGGGACAGCCCTCTCCTGGTTGCCGCGCAGCCGTCCGCAACGGGTCGGCCACGATGGGTCGGGGGACAGCCCTCTCCTGGTTGCCGCGCAGCCGTCCGCAACGGGTCGGCCACGATGGGTCGGGGGACAGCCCTCTCCTGGTTGCCGCGCAGCCGTCCGCAACGGGTCGGATGCCATGGGTCGGGGGACAGCCCTCTCCTGGTTGCCGCGCAGCCGTCCGCAACGGGTCGGATGCCATGGGTCGGGGGCAGCCGTTGAGGTGTGGTAATGAGGTTGCATGTCCGTAGGGCGGCTGCGTTTCTTTCATGTCAACGTGAACTGTTCCGATCTGGAACGTTCCCTGGGGTTCTACCGCGACCTGGTGGGTTTGCGGCCCACGGTTCGTACCCGGCCGGAACGACCCCAGCCGGGAGGGGCGTTCGGGCTGGACGAGGTGCAGTGGGATGCATGGATCATGGCCGGCGACGATGCTCCCGGCGGGGTTGTGCTCGACCTGCTGGAGTGGCAGGTGCCTCGGCCGACGGGGTCGCCCCCGGCCTCGGTCACCGAGTTGGGTCTCGGCAGGCTGTGCATCCTCACCGACGACCTGGCCGGGTTGCACCAGCGCCTGATCGAAGCCGGTCACGATGTGTGGTCGCCCCCGATTCACGTGGACCTCGGAGTCGAGGGCATGGTCGCCCCCGAGCTGTTCGTGTGCTCCGATCCCGACGGTACCCCGGTGCAGTTCGTCGGGGCCGACAGCACCCGTTTGGCCCACGTCAACGTGAACTGCTCCGATCTGGAACGGTCCCGCCACTTCTACTGCGACGTTTTGGGGCTCGACGCCAGAGTCCGATCCCGACCGCTGCGCCCCCAACCCGGAGCCGGATTCAGAATGAGCGGGGATGTGGCATGGGATGCCTGGTTCATCGGGGCCCCCGGGGCGGGAGCGTCGGAGTTCGTCATTGATCTGGTGGAGTGGAAGCAGCCCCCACCCACCGGCCGCGCCCGCCGCCGGGCCAACGAACTGGGTCTGTTCCGGTTGGCGTTGCTCACCGACGACATCCAGCGCGACCACGCCGCCCTGGTGGATGCCGGGGCGGTGTGCTACTCCCCGCCGGTGGAGCTGGAAATGGGTCCCGGTCTACCCTCCGACCTGAGGGCACTGTTCTTCGAGGACCCCGACGGTACCTGCGTGGAACTCATCGAGAGTCCGCCGGTCGACTAGCCCCCGCTTCTTGGTCGGGAGGGCAGACACCTATTACCTCGCCGTTCAGCCAGGCCCAGAATCCGTCCGGTTGAGCCGACCACTGGCGAAAGGCTTGAGCGATTTCTTGCAGCTCGCTTCTAGTGGCCAACCCGTTTTCGACTGCATGCTCGGCGAAGTCGCTCTCCACCACCCGCACCGCCCACATCCGTCCCCAGGCGGCTCGGCCGTCAACGTCGGCATGAACGGTGGTGCCGGCCGTGGCTCGAAGGTTGACGAAACCGGCTTTGCTCACCCACGACAGCAGGAACCGACCGGCATCGGCCTCGCCTCCGTTGGCTTGCGCCACCTTGTGGTACAGGTCTTTCCAACGCTCGATGGCGGCAAACACCGGGGCATGCACCATCGACGCGTAGTCGGAGTCTCGCACCGCCACCAATCCACCGGGGCGCAGCACTCGACGAGCCTCCAGGAGTGCTTGAACCGGGTCGGAGAGGTGCTGGAGCACTTGGTGGGCGTACACCACGTCAAAGCTGTCGGCATCCCAGGGCAAGTCGTAGGCGGAGCCGACCTCAAAAGAAGCGTTGCCCAGGCCGCTGCGAGTGGCATGATTGCGAGCGTCCTCCACCATCTCCGGAGACATGTCCAGGCCCACTATCCGGGCGACCCGGCTGGCCAAACCCACGGTGATGGTACCGGGGCCGCATCCCATATCGAGGATCTCGGCATCAGGTCGCAGATGGGGCAATAGGAACGCAGCACACGTCTCCGCAGTTCGCTTGGTATAAGACTTCACGATCACCTGGTGGTAGCCGTGGATGTAACGTTCGCTCATGGGTTGCTCGTTTGGAGGTAATGTCCCAGTCAAGGTTAGACGGGCCGGCGGTGGCTCTCCGACCTGTTCGGTCATGTGCCGCTGCGCCTTCCCCGCCTCGTCCAGGTTGCCGACGTTCCCCTGCGGACGGAGTGAGGATGTTGTCATGCGCCTCCTCCGCATCATCCCGGTTGCCGGCATTCCCCTACGGACGGAGCGAACATGAGCGTTGAGGGGTTCGACCATCTGGCCATAACCGTGGCCGATGTGGAGGCCACGGTGGCTTTCTACGGTGAGGTGCTGGGGGCGGAGCCCATCTACTTGGAGGAGTTTCGGGCCGACAAGATTCCAATCGTGATGATGCAGGTGGGAGCCAACCGCATCAACGTGCATCCCGCCGCCGCTCCGGCCTCCCCCCACGCCCGGCTACCCACCCCCGGTTCGGTGGATCTGTGCTTCCGCTGGGGCGGCACCATCGCCGAGGCCCAGGCCCATCTGGCCGCCTGCGGAGTGGAGATCGTAGAAGGCCCCGCCCCTCGCCCGGCCAGCACCGGCGAGCGGGGCCAATCGGTCTACTTCCGCGACCCCGACGGCAACCTCATGGAACTCCTCACCATCAAGGGCTGACTGTCGTGTTCAGAAAGTTGCCTGCTTTGGAAGTAGGGCTGCTACGAGCCTTGCTGAATTGCACCGCTCGATTACCCGCTTCAACTGGTTTATAAAGGCCGCAGGCGTGACTTCAAGGCTGTCTCGAAGATTTCCCGGCTGACCGTTTCGGCTGCTTGGAGTCGTTTATTGGAATCTTCCAGAGTCAGTACTTCCCAGTGGTCTCGCGCCAGATGCCAAGCACCGCTACCACTGTGTTCCAGTTGGGTCACTAGCCAGATGATGTCACCTTCATTGAGGTCGTGGCTGGGTGCGACACTGGCACCGCCGATGGCGTTGAAAAATGGGCGATCCAAGGCAACAGCAAGCTTGGCACCCCAGCGACGAAGTGTTGGTGCTTTGATCTCCAGTTGTGGCATTAGGCGCTTGGCGCTGGATGATCTCCAGTCAGGGCGACGAACAGCCGATGGGTATGGAGCTGGCTCATCGGTGTCATCTCTCAATGCCTCGAACTCTCTGATCATCCCCGGTCCAGAAAAGTATACCGCCTGGATCTCTAACCCATGCCACCTTAAGCTCTCACCCTGTGGATGGGCAACGATCATATCAATCTTGCCAGCAGGCTTATCCGTGCCCGTGCTTCGCATGAAGGGGACTTCGCTGGCTATTTTGGTTTCATGAAGTGGGAAATCAGCAACTTCAGCCAGCCATTTGCATGCGAGGTTCCCTTCTCCGAAACGGTGGGGACAAGTTATTACTGGCATATCCACAGGCTGGCCGAGGCGGTTGTTGCTGTTTGCTTTGTAGCGTTGAATCGAGCAGACACCTCCCTTTTTGGGGCACGGAGGATGGTTGATCTGAAATGGGCATGGAGGAGGTTCAGCGTCGTCTTCTCGTAAAGCATGTTTTGCATAGGTATTTCGCTGAGTTGCATCGCGGTAGGTGAAACTCTGTCCGAACCACTCTGCTATACCGTATCGGGTTTTCGATTCGTCAAGCATTTGTTTTGCTGAGGACTAAATGAAGACGGATCTTCGAGTAATCACAAGTTCGGATACGTGGTTGTGGTGTGTGTTTTGCATAACCACTTCAACAGCATGAAATCCGTGTTCGTCGACTAGTTCGGCGATCTCAGAAGAGTGGTCGTAGGTCAGTACAAAATCCACCGTGGTCTCGGCCAGTATCTTGAATAGTCGCTGATGGTCGATCTGGTGGTGTGCATAGAGCCGGCTGCCGGCTCGCTTGCCGCCAGCGGTATAAGGAGGATCTACGAAAGCTACAGCGCCTGGGACCCCGGCAACGACTTCCAGGAGTTCGAGGCCGTCGGTTTCACAGAATACCATCCGTGTGGCGTGAGCCTCGATGTTGTGCAATCGCTTAATGATGGTATCGGGGTACCAGCGGGAGGAGATACCCTTGTTGCCCTCCCCCGATTTTGTCAAGGCAGCACCCGGGGCGAGGATACCGCCGCGTCGTGTGCGGTTGAGCACCAGGGTTCTAAACCCGTGCTCCAACAAATTTCGGGGCGTGGCGTTGACCAGAGCGGACACAGCCTCGCGTGTGGGTGTAAACCCGGCTACGAGGTTGCACAGTTCGGGGTTGTGACGTAGCGAGGCATGCCAGAAGGCGGCCACATCGTGGTCGAGTTCGGCCATGATGCTCTGTTCCACGAGCCTCTCGCACACAGCGGTGAGTGCTACCGTACCTCCGCCACAAAATGGCTCGATTAGCACCCTGGGCTCGGGTTGCACGGTAGCGAGCCAGGCTCGAATGTGGGGAATGAGCCAGGTCTTGCCGCCGGGGTAGCGCAAAGGGGATCGTTGAGGTACGGATGCAACGTTGACCGCCGGGATGGGAGAGACGGGAAAGCCGGGTCCTCTGCCGGTTTCGACCTCGGCGAGCTCTCCTTGAATTGTCATCTCGCCCGTGTCCTCGGATGAGTCGCCACCGATGTCCTCACTGTGGCCAAGCTTGCCATTTCTGTGATCCCCGCTGGTGGATCCTCGAATGGAAAGGCCGCGAAGGGGGGACGAACATCCTGGGTTCTGCATCTGCTGCGCTTCTTGCCTCATGGGACGAGGGTATCGAGGGGGAGTGACAACTCATGTCGGGCATGGTCGGGTCGGCCACTGTGACATGCCGGGGCTCGATACCAGGGTCCGATCCCGCCCGCGCCGCTCCCAGCCCGGAACCGGTTCAGGGTGAGCGGGGAGGTGGCAGGGGATGCCTGGCTCTTCGCTACCAGGTGTCGGCCATCTCCCGGAGAGAGGCGATGTCCAGGTTCCGGTCGTAGCACCACCACCAGGCGTGGCCCCGGGCGGCGACATCGGCCAGATCGAAAGCATCGGTGGCCTTGGCCAGGTGGTAGATGGAGAGGTACGCCTCGATGTGGGCGTAACCGGCGGCCCCGACGCCCCAGCAGTCGGGGTCGCGGCTGGCCCATTCCCAGGCATGGGAATAGGTGGCCGTGGCCAGGTCCACCGCGGCGGGTATGACGTGGTCGTCCCAGTCGCGTACGGCAGCGGCTACCTGGTCCCGTTCGGCGGTGGTGGGGTCGGGCAGGTCGGGGTCATGGCGGGCGGCTATGTAGGAGTGCAGCCTGGCGGTGTGTTCGGCCAGACTGACCGGAACATTGTCGAGGCCGGCTAGCAGGGCCTGTCGGGCCGAGAGCAGCTCCGGGGGCGCTTCCGGGGGCGGCCACCCCACCGAATGCGGGACCACGTGGGCCAGGCCCAGACCGGTCGAGCTTAACCAGCCGATTTTGTGGGTGAACTTCATCACACTGATGGTGGCGAAATCGAGCCCTGTGGGCCAGGGTTCATCCGTGTCCAGGATCGAATCCAGAGAAATGTCGTGGTCGTAGAGAATCGGATCCGGTTCCCCCGGCAGTTCGGGGTCGGCGGCGTACTGATCCAGGGCCAGATCCCAAAGTCCGGGGTAGGCATCTCTGCACAGCTCATAGCGCTGGGACGGTGAGGCGATCCTGCATACCATCATCCCCAGGAGCTCTCCGGCCTCGGCGATGTCCCAATAGACGTCCGCTGATTGCGCAAGGAATTTCCTCGCCTCGGCCTGCACCTCCACCTCGTTGCAGGCCCGGATCAGCCGGGCAGGCCAGGCCGTCGATTCGTCGGTGCCGAACGCGGAGGAAGCGGCCGATCTCATGAAACCGACCACCTCCTCCGGGCGGTGGATCGAACCGGATTTCGGGAGTGTTCTGGGTTCACTCACAATCATTCTTCAACTCTAGGGGCGACCAACGACAGGTGGTCGTTCCGGGGTGCCGCCCGTCAACCCCGGGGATGGCTCGGGGCTATGTCCACCCGGTGGACCGCACTCTCCCGGGGTGCCGCCCGTCAACCCCGGGGATGGCTCGGGGGTCAGTAGGGCATCGAGTCGGTCGGGTCCGTTGGCCCAGAACACCGGGGTCTTTCGGCGCACGCTGCCGGGGGCCGGTTCGGCGGCGGCCACCCGATCCAGGAACACCTCCAGTGCCACCCGCCCCTCGAGGCGGGCCAGGCTGGCACCGGGGCAGATGTGCGGGCCACCGCCGAACGCCACATGGTCCTTGGGGCGATCCCGGTCGAGCCGGAAGGCGTCCGGGTCCTCGAAATAGTCCTCGTCCCGGTTGGCCGACGATATGCCGAACACCACCTTGTCGCCGTTGCGCATGGGGGTACCGAACACATCGGTATCCGTGGTGCAGTCCCGGAGGAGCATGTGGACCGGGGAGTCGATCCGCAGCGACTCCTCCACCGCCCGTTCGCACAGGCCCCGGTCGGCCTTGAGGGCGGCGAACAGCCCGGGATCGTCGATGATGCGCCCCAGCAGGTTGCCGATCAGGTGCCGGGTGGTCTCGTTGCCCGACATGATGAGAAAGGCGAGTTGGGTGCGGATCTCCACGTCGCTGAGACGGTGGCCCTCTATCTCGGTGGTAATGAGCCGGGTGACCAGGTCGTCGGGGGCCTCGTCGCCGGCCCTTCGTTCGGCGATCAGCGCATCTATGTAGGCGCTGAACTCGGGGTGGGCACCGGCCAGCCCCTCGCCTCGCTCGTTCCGGTTGGTCCGGGAGTAGGAGCCCAGCACCACCTCGTCGGTCCAGGCGTGGAACCGGCTCCAGTCCTCGGCGGGGACGCCGATGAGGTGGGAGATCACGTTGATGGGCACCGGGGTGATGAACTCGGCCACCAGTTCGCCGTGGCCCCGTTCCAGAATGGGATCCAGATACTGGTGGCAGAGATCGCGCACGAACGGCTCGGTTCGCATCGACTTGTGGTGAGCCACGGTGGCGTTGATGATCCGCCGGACCTGGCCGTGACGAGGCTCGGCGATCTCGCTGATCAGCTTCTCCTCCTCGGGGACCACCACACCGGGGTCGCGGAAGCTGGACACGAAGGTGTCCACATCCTTGGTGGCGGCCAGAACATGGTCGAACCTGGTGAGGTACCACCCGGTGGGGGTGCGGGCCACCGGGCACTCGGCCCGCATCCCGGCCAGCGTGTCATGAGGCACCGCGTCGGGATGAGCGAACGGATCGAACATCTGCTCCTCCACTGGTGCCACGTCCGTATCGTCCGCCGGGGTTCAGGCGGGGGCCGGTTCGGGGTCGATGGACGGTTCGACGGAGGAAGGGATGTCGAGGTGGGTTTCGATGACTGTTACCCGGGTGACAAGTTTGCTGATCTCTCGTCCGTTGGCCTCGATCTTTTCGGACAGCTTGGTCTCCACCTTGTCGATCTTGTCCGACAGCTCGACCCTGTTCGCGTCGATCTTGTCCGACAGCTCGACCCTGTTCGCGTCGATCTTGTCCGACAGACGGTCCATGCGGTCCGTCATACCGTCAAAACGGGCATCCATGCCATCAAACCGGCTGTTCATGCCATCCAAGCGGGTGCTCATGTCGCTCAAGCGGGTGCTCATGTCCCCAAAGCGGGCGTTCAGGAGGCGCACGACGACCAGCAGCGACGCGATCATCCCCCCACCCAACAGGCTTATCAGTGTCGTCTGGATCGTCGTGTCCACAAGCTTCCTCTTCCGGTCGCCACCCTAGTGTACCCGGTGTCCCGCCATCATGTTTATGACATTACATGATAGTTCAGATAAGTGTCAATATAGATGTGAATAAACTGAAATCGTGATGTTGTCCCGCCCGGGACGCCGATGCCAGTGGTATGGCCGGCGATCCCACCCGGGATGCCAATACCAATGGTGTGTCGGGCGATCCCACCCGGGATGCCAATAGTGTGCCCGGTGATGGAGTTGCGATGGATTTGGTAGTCGGCTCGGTGTTCGACAATGCGGCTGCGGCGGTGCCGTCTCGGGCCGCGGTCACGTTGGACGGGCGGACGCTCACCTACGGAGAGTTGAGCAAGCAGGCCCACCGGATGGCCCACGTGCTGGCCGGACTCGGGGTGGAGCGGGGCGACCGGGTGGTCACCTGGAGCGACAACAACCTGGGATCGGTGGCCTTGTTCGTGGCTCTGGCTCGAGCCGGTGCGGTGTTCGCCCCGGCCAACGCCCGACTGTCGTTCGGCGAGGCCACCGAGATGGTGGGCCTGGCCCGGCCCCGGCTGCTGGTGACCGATCCCGGCCACGCCGAAGCCGGCCAGGCGGTGGCCGAGGCGGTCGGAGTGCCGCTGGCCCGATTGGGGGGAGCCGGGCCGGGAATCGACCTGGAAGCCGAGGCCGAATCGGTATCGACATCGGCACCGCCCCCAGCGGGCGTGGGCGAGGGCGATCCTCATGCGGTGTTCTTCACCAGCGGCAGCACCGGACGATCGAAGGGCGTGGTGCTGTCCCATCGGTGCAATTGGCTCCGCACCCGCACGCCGGCGCTACTGGAGCCCCGAGGAGCCACGGTATGCATGTTCCCCATGTTCCACATGGGGGCGTGGACCATCGCTCTTCAGGCCTGGCAGTCCCGGGGACTGGTGGTGTTCACCGACCGGGCCGAGGCCGGCGAACTGGTCGATGCGGTCCGGGATCATCGGGCCGCCTACATGAACTGCATACCCGCAGTGTGGCGGCGGGTGCTGGAGGCAGGTCGCCACCAACACCTGAGCTCGTTGCGGTTCGCCACATCGGGTACATCGGCCACCCCACCCGATCTGCTTGCCGAGCTCAAAGCGGTGATCCCCGAAGCTCACCGCCGGGTGTTCTACGGATCCACCGAGGCCGGCTCGGTGACCATGCTGGACGACACCGACATGGAATCCCGTCCGGGTAGCTGCGGCCGCCCCCACATCGGTGTGGAGGTACGTCTTGATCGAGGCGAGTTGCAGACCCGATCACCATTCATGTTCGACGGCTATTTCGACGACCCCGAGGCGACCGCCGAGGCGTTCACCGCCGACGGCTGGTTCCGTACCGGCGATCTGGCCGCCATGGATGCCGACGGCTTCTACTCCATTATCGGCCGGGTCAAGGACGTGATCCGCACCGGTGGTGAGACGGTGTCGCCCACCGAGGTGGAGAGCCATCTGGCCGACCTGCCCGGCGTGGCCGAGGTGGTGGTGGTGGGGATCCCCGACGACCACTGGGGCGAGGTGGTGTGCGCCGTCTTCGTGCCCGCTCCGGGAGCGGCACTACCCACTCTCGATGCGGTGCAGGCTCATCTGAGCGGCCGCCTGGCCCGGTTCAAGCACCCTCGCCGGACGGAGGCCATGGACGCCATCCCCCGCACCCCGGCCACCGGCCAGATCCGCCGCCGTGACGTGCTGGCCACCCTCGTGGACCGCGCCGACGGCGGACGCCGCCCCCAGTAACCCTGGTCGCCCAGTAACCCTGGTCGCCCAGTAATCCTGGTCGCCTATAGCCCTGGTCGCCCAGTAATCCTGGTCGCCTATAGCCCTGGTCGCCCAGTAATCCTGGTCGCCTATAGCCCTGGTCGCCCAGTAATCCTGGTCGCCTATAGCCCTGGTCGCCTAATAACCCTCGTCCGGGTTCACGATGCCCTTCAGGGGAAGGCCGGAGAGGCGACGCTGGAGATTGTCGGCAAAGGGGGCCATCAGCAGGTCCCAGGAGTCGGGCATGCACCACGAGACGTGGGCGCTGAGCCGTACTCCGGGATGGTGGTAGAGCCAGTGCCCCTCGGGCAGGGGCTCGGGTTCCACAGTGTCCAGGGAGGCTCGGGCGATGAGGCCGCGGTCGAGAGCGGCCCTCAGGGCGTCCTGGTCGATCAGATCGCCCCGGGAGACGTTGATGATATGCGCTCCCGGTTTGATCGCGGCCAGGGCGTCGGAATCCAACAGGTGGCGGGTGGCCGCGGTGGACGGTGCGGCCACCACGACGTGGTCGGATCGACCCAGCATCTCGGCCAGTGACCCGGTCATCTCAATCCCGTCCATCGGGGGTGGGGTGGGGGTGCGGCGCACGGCCACCACCTCCATGTCGAAGGCCAGCGCCCGGCGGGCCACCGCGGTGCCGATGCCACCAATGCCTACGAGGCCCAGGGTCTTGCCGTGGAGCGTCCCCAGATCGGCGGTGAACCACCGCTCGGGTGGGGAGTCCAGCCATACCCCGGGCAGATCCTTCTCGAAGGCCAACATCATGGCCAGGCACCACTCGGAGATGGCGATGGCCGACGCGCCCCGAGAGCAGGTCATCACCCGGCCGCTCAGCAGCTCCAGCGGGAACCCGTCTATGCCGGTGCTGGTCACGTGTACCCACTCCACCCCCCGGTCCAGCAGCTCGGCCAGATTGGGATAGCCCCGGGGGATGGTCAGAAGCACTTGGCCGGATGCATCCTCGGGGACGTCCCCCCGTCGGGGCACGTACACGAACTCCACCGTCTCGAATCGAGCGATCACCGAATCCAGCCGGCCTTCCTCAACATGATGCATTACTCGCATGGCCGAAAGCCTAAGGTCGAACCGTGAGTTCCGAGGCTCTGGCGCATGGCCGAAAGCCTAAGGTCGAACCGTGAGTTCCGAGGCTCTGTCGCATGTCCGCATTTGTGATTTCACCGGGCAGTTGGCCGGAGCGGGGGCCACTCGGTGGCTGGCCGCTTTCGGGGCCGAGATAATCCGGGTCGAGGATCCGGTACGCCTCGGTCGGTGGGACGTGTTACGGGGTACGGCCCCGTTCGTGGACGACCGCCGAGGCCATGAGTTCGGCGGGTGCTTCAACAATCACAACGTGGAGAAGCTGGGAATCACGCTGAACCTCCGCACCGACCGGGGCAAGGAGCTGCTGGCCGATCTGGTGGCGGTGTGCGACGCGGTCACCGAGAACTTTGCCGCTGGGGTGCTGGAGCGGCTGGGTTTCGGTTACGACCGCCTCCGGGAGATCAGGCCCGACGTCGTGTACGTGTCCAACTGCGGGTTCGGCCATGCCGGTCCCTACCGCAAGTACAAGACGTGGGGACCCATCGTGCAGGCCTGCTGCGGGCTCACGTTCACCTCGGGGATGCCCGACATGCCCTCGGCCGGGTGGGGGTATTCCTATATGGACCACCATGGGGGTAATTTCATGGCCATGGCCATCATGGCCGGCCTGATCCACCGCAGCCGCACCGGCGAGGGACAGTGGATCGACATGTCGTGTACCGATGCCGGTGCCTCGATGCTTGGCCCGGTGGTGCTGGATCACACCGTGAACGGACGGGTGCTGCGGCGCGACGGCATGCCCTACAGCAACCGCAGCCAGTTCCCGGCCATGGCTCCCCACGGCATCTACGAGGCCGACGGCCATGACGCCTGGCTGGCCCTGGCCGCCCGGGACGACCGTGACTGGCGGGCCATCGCCAGGATCATCGGCGTGGACGACGGTCGGTTCGACGACCTGGCCGGCCGGCTGGCCCACGAGGACGAGTTGGACGACGCCGTGCGGGCCTGGACCTCGGGTCGAGACCGCTTCGAGGCCGCCGCCGAGCTGCAAGCGGCCGGAGTGCCCGCCGCCGGAGTGGCCAAGCCGGTGGATCGGGTGGACAACGACCCCAACACCGAGGCCTGGGGGCTGTGGCCCACCGTCACCCACAACGAGATGGGCCCGGTGCGGGTGGACGGCATCCCCGCCCACTTCTCGGAGACCGACTGGGTACTGGAGCGGGGAGCCCCTCTTTTGGGCCAGCACAATCACCAGGTCTTCGGAGACCTGCTCGGCCTGTCCGATGCCGACCTGGCCGATCTGTCCGCCGAGGGGATCATCTGATGACCGAAAATCCGATGACCGTCGGTCCGACCCCGGCGGAAAACGAGGCGTTTCTGGCCGAAAATCCGACCCCGGCGGAAAACGAGGCGCCTCCCGGTCCGCTGGCCGGGATCCGGGTGGTGGAGTTGGCCGGTGAAGCCTCGGCGTATGCCGGACTGCTGCTGGCCGGGATGGGGGCCGAGGTCGTCGTGGTGGAGCCTCCCGGCGGTCACCACAGCCGGGGCTTCGAGCCGTTTCTCAACGACGACCCCGGCCCGGAGCGCAGCTTGTGGTGGTGGCACTACAACGCCTCCAAGCTGGGGGTGGTCCTGGATCTGAGCGAAACCACCGGCCAGGAGCGGTTCCGGGCGCTGGTGGGCACCGCCGATGTGGTGCTGGAGTCGGAGCGTCCCGGAAAGTTGGCCGACCTGGGCATCGACCACGATGTCCTGCGGGCCGAACATCCGGCGCTGATCTGGGTGGCGGTCACCCCGTTCGGTCGCCACGGACCCCGCTCCCAGGAGCAGAGCGTGGACCTCACCGTTCTGGCCGCGGGCGGGCCGGTGTGGAGCTGCGGCTACGACGATCACGCCATCCCGCCCCAGCGGGGTGGTGGCAATCAGGGTTACCAGACCGGCTCGGTGTTCGCGGTGCTTTCCGCTCAGACCGCCCTGCTGGCTCGCCACCGCACCGGCCGGGGCCAGTTCGTCGACGTGAGCATGCACGCCGCCGCCAACGTGACCACCGAGTTCGCCTCGGTGGAGTGGTTGGTGGCCGGGGCCGAGGTGCAGCGCCAGACCGGTCGCCATGCTGCGGTGCATCCCACCACCTTCGTGCGAGCCGTGGCGGCCGACGGCGTGGACGTCCACACCGGTTTTCCGCCCCGCAGCTCCCGAGACTTCTCCGTGGTTCTGGGTTGGTTGGACGACCTCGGCCTGCGCGATCGCTTCGAGGAGGCCTTCTTCCTGGAGATGGGGGCACAACGCCAAGAACCCCTCCACCTGTCCATGGTGGGCCAGGACCCCGAGGCCACCGCCATCTTCGGGGCGGGCCGCGACGCTATGCGGTTCATCGCCGAGAACGTGACCGCGTACGAGTTCTTCGTCGGGGCCCAGGAGCGGGGGCTGGCGGTGGGGATCATCTACTCGCCCGAGGAGGTGTTGGCCGACTCCCACTTCCGGGAACGGGGCTTCCCTATCGAGGTCGAGCACGACGACCTCGGCCGGAGCTTCACCTACCCGGGGGCTCCGTTCATCGCCTCCCGATCCCCCTACCGTATCCGCCACCGAGCCCCCCACATCGGCGAGCACGATCACCTGCTGATCCAAAGCTAAAACTCGTTTTTTGGCTCAGTGGCTTGATCGGGGGGGGGGGGGTGTAATGCTAAGCCCATGTTTGAATTTGGGTTTTGGAATCGTGCCTCTGGCTATGTGCGGGGGGTTGTCGGGGTTTCGGTGGGTGGTTCCGTTCGGCGGTCTGTTGGGGGTTGGGCGGCGGTTGTGGTGTTGTTGGCTGCGGTGTTGGTGCCGGTTGGTGGTGTCGGCGCGCAGGAGCAGGTGGGGCCGTCGGTGGTTCTCGGGCCCAAGGGGGGCACTACTGCTCCGGTCGCGGCACCCGGCTTCGGTCGGGTGACGTTGAGGTGGAGCGCCCCGTCCGATGACGGTGGCAGTCCGATCGTGGGCTACGAGTATACTTATGCGGTAGTTGTTTCGGGGGTCGAGGATGACAAGGGGGTGTGGTACCCGATTCCGGGGAGCACTGGTTCCACTACTTCTTACACCGTCACCGATTTGCGCAACGGCCAGTCCTACGTTTTCAAGCTTCGGGCGGTGAATGCCGCGGGCCAAAAAGGTAGCAGCGAGAACGCGTCCAAGACCAATCAGGTCACTCCCACTGCTTTGCCACAGGCTCCCGGAGGCTTGACGGCCGAACGGGGTGATTCGAAGATCACCCTGAAATGGACGCAGCGCAACAGCAGTGACGGGCAGACCGCGGCGACCGGGTGGACGGAGCTGGTTCGTTACGAGTATCGGCAAAAGACCGGTGATGGGGATTGGACCTCCTGGAACATCGTTCCCGGCTCCGACAGGGATACGCAACTGTTCGAGGTCACGGGTTTGACCAACGGGGTCGTTTATCGGTTCATGCTTCGGGCGGTCAACGCCAATGGTGCGAGCCCTGGTGCCGAGACGGGGCCGGTGGTGGCCTCGGGCAAACCGGGCCGTCCGCAGAATGTCAGAGCCACACCGGGAGACGAGTCGGTCACCTTGTCGTGGTCGCCGAGCAGCGACGGGGGTTCGCCGATCATCGGGTGGGAATACCGAGGTGCGGACACGGGCGGCAGTGTTCAGTCCACTCCGTGGACCAGGATCCCCGGCAGTGGTGCGGACACCACTTCTTATGTGGTCACCGGCCTGGACAACACCAAGGACTACCGCTTCGAGATCCGCGCGGTGAACATCAACGGCGCAGGTACTGTTTCTTCCGCGACGGCCATTGTCCAACCCGGCAGCGTTCCCGGCACCATACCGGCCGCCAGGTTGTCACCGACACCGGGGGAGGACTCGATCACCCTTCAGTGGTCGGGGCCACGCGATGCCAACAATGCCTTGAACAATGGTGGTTCTCCCATCATTCGTTACGAGTACCAGCAGAAGACCGGTGACGGTGAGTGGAGCCAGTGGATGACCATCCCCGCCGATCGGACCTTCCAAACCGGCAACAACTCGGCCAAAACCGCCGAGCTGGATCACAGGATGGACAGGACTTACAAGGTCACCGGTTTGACCGCGGGCACACCCTACCGATTCAGGATCCGGGCGGTGAACCGGGTCGGTGCCGGCCCTTATGTGGAGACCCCTCAGGATATTTATCCGGGTACGGTGCCCTCGGCCCCGTTGGACTTCTCCGCCCAATACGAATGGGACGAGCGAGTGGGGTCGGCGTGGATCACTTTGTCGTGGACTCCCGGCAGCGACGGTGGCTCCCCGATCACCAAATGGGAGTACAAGAGGGCCTACTCCGTGGCCGAGTTGGCCACCGAAACGAGCTGGACTTTCTTGTGCGACAGCACGGGGGGGACGAGTTACCTGGCAAAGTACCCCACAACCCCAGCGGGGTGTGCCGGTTTGAGCACGAGCACGATTCCCCGCGCCCTGGCCGACGAGTCCAATCCCGATGGTTTTCCTTATAATTATGACGGCGATTATTATTACGTCCCGCAGACGGATAACCGGTCGAGCACGATCACGCTTGCCTACACCCTGGTTGACGGGTTCAATCCCGATAGTGATCCTAGCAAGTATAATAACAAAGAGATTTTCTTCGTCCTACGGGCTCAGAACAGTTTTGGCGAGGGTTACACATCCTCGGTGATAAGAGTAAACACAGGTGGGCCGCAGCGTCCTCCGGGTGCACCTCGGATAGTGAACATTTCCCACTATCTGGCCGACCCGAGTACCGGTGGCCAACCCAGGATCGCCCGGAGGGTAGGTTATGATGCCACTGGTCACTGGGCTCGTCAGGACGAGTATTCCTGGAAGGTGGGCGATGGTTCCTGGGGTCCGTGGATGAAACAAAGTTTGAGCGGGTCGAGCCAGAATTGGGAAGCTTGGGTCGGTAAGTTCAAGATCGGTGAGACGTATCAAGTGCGGGTACGGCATACCAACGTCAACGGTCCGGGTGTGGCTACAGAGAGTCCCGCGTTCGTTTATGGTGGGCCGCCGATGCCCGGTGGCGGAAGTTGGCTCAAGGCCAGTCCTTATCCTTATCCTATTCTTCGGGCGGATGCGGGGACCAGTAAGGTGACTTTGAGCCTCAGGGCCTCGACCGCGGCTGATTCTGGGTTCGCTGAAAGCAAGACGGACAATCTCGGGGGTACCATCCGGTGGGAGTACTCCTACAAGGTCGCCGATGGCGATTGGGGGGAGTGGACGTTCGTCAACAACGGCGAGCAGTTCAACAACGACAGCGAACTCGAAATCGACGGTCTCAGCAACGGTGTGGAGCATCGGTTCAAGATCCGTGCCGCGTTGGGTTCGTTGCCCGGTATAGCCCTGGAGTCGGGTCCGGTCACTCCCGGAGTCGTACCACCGGCTCCGGCGGGGTTGGATGCAAAAGGCGGCGACCGGCAGGTGACCTTGACGTGGACATCGGCGGGTAGCGGTGGTCCGGCGATCATCAGGTGGCAGTACTGCGACTTCTCGACCAATTGTGATGCCGAGGAGGATTGGAAGAACGTGCCCGGCAGCAACGCGGCCACCACCTCCACCGTTGTACGGGGATTGACCAACGGCACTTCGTACACGTTCAGGGTTCGGGCGGTGAACGTCATCGGCGGCGGGGCCGCCGCTCAGGCATTGCCGGCGACCCCGGGTCGGGTGCCCTCGGCACCGGTGCGGGCGTTGGTGGAGGCCGGCGATGCCCAGGTGACGTTCAGGGTGACCAAACCGGCCCAGAACCACGGCAACCGGGTGGTGGGCTACCAGGTCCGCAAGAAGCGGGCCGGTGAGCCCTGGGAGGCCTGGGAGGCTTTGGGTACCACGGTTCCGGCCACTGCTGTGGACACGATACGTCCGTCGGCGGAAACGACGGGTGCGGTGGTGCGCAACCTGGAAAACGGTGTCAGCTACACCTTCCAGGTACGAGCGGTGAACGCTTATGGGTCGGGTCTTGATGTGGAGACCTCCGCGGTGGTGCCGATCGGTGCCCCGACCCCAGGGACGTTGAATGCTCGTGCCGGTGATACCCAGGTGGTGCTGTCGTGGGCCGGTTCCGGTTCGGGTGGTAGCACGAT
Organism: Acidimicrobiales bacterium; assembly: GCA_965115985.1. Classification (GTDB taxonomy): domain Bacteria; phylum Actinomycetota; class Acidimicrobiia; order Acidimicrobiales; family Bin134; genus Poriferisocius. The sequence continues at coordinate 1,133,180 of OZ220474.1, read as the reverse complement.
CACCGGTTGGGAGTACCGTCAGCGCCAGGGCGACGGTGGCTACGGAGGGTGGACCGACATCGAAAACAGCGATCCCGCCACCAGCTCTCATACGGTGACCGGTTTGTCCAACGGGATCGGCTATCGGTTCGCGGTGCGGGCGGTGACCGCCAACCAGCAGGTGAAGGGGTTCGAGTTCGAGTCCGACACCGTCACACCATCCACCACACCACCCCAGCCCGACCCGGTCACTCCTACCCGTGGCGACCGTCAGGTGATGTTGTCGTGGACCGCGGGTACTCCCGGTGAGCCCGGTGAGGCGACTTGGGCGTCGCCCACCACAAGCTGGCAGTACCGGATGAAAACCGCCGACGGTGCCTTCGGGGAGTGGATCGACATTGCCGGCAGTGACGGGGCCACCACCGGCCATACCGTCACCGGTTTGATCAACGGTGTTTCCTACATGTTCGAGGTGCGGGCGGTGAATGCCATGGGAGAAGGTGAGGCCGGGTCCGCTTCGGCCACGCCCGCGGTGGTGCCTCCTGCTCCTACGTTGTCCGCCGATGCCGGTGACATGGCGGTGACGTTGTCTTGGACTTCCAATGGTAATGGTGGTTCGGCGATCACCGGTTGGCAGTCCCGCACCGGTGATGGCGAGTGGGTGGATCTGGCCACCTCCGATGCCAACACCGTGCTGATACCCAATCTCGACAACGGGGTGGACTACACCTTCGAGGTTCGGGCCAAGAACGCGGTCGGTGCCGGCGAGCCCGGCACCGTGTCGGCCACGCCCGCGGGAGTGCCTCCTGCTCCTACGTTGTCCGCCGATGCCGGTGACATGGCGGTGACGTTGTCGTGGACGTCCAACGGCGATAATGGTTCGGCGGTAACCGGCTGGCACGTGCGGACCGGCGACGGCGAATGGGCCGACATGGCCGCCGATGCCACTAGCCATGTCGTTTCCGACCTGACCAACGGGGTGGCCTATACATTCGAGGTTCGCGCCACCAACGAGATGGGCAACGGCGCAATTGCCACCGAGTCGGCCACTCCTGCGACCGCTCCGTCAGCCCCGACGGTGAGCGTGGTTGCCGGTGATGGGGATATCACCTTGTCGTGGGCTTCGGCCGGTGATGGTGGTTCGCCGATAACCGGTTGGCATTACCGCATGAAGGTTGGGGTCGGCGACTACGGCGAGTGGACCGCTATGGGTGCGGATGCAGAAGGTGTGAGTCTGACCGGTTTGGACACCGGCACCGGTGCGGTGGCCTACGTCTTCGAGGTGAGAGCCACCAACGCCATCGGCGACGGTGCAGTGACCACCTCCGATGAGGTGACCCCGGTGGGGGTCTCCGCGGTCGGCGACGATTACTACTCCGGGGTGGTCGATGGCCCCGACTTCTGTACCGATCGGTCGTTGGGCGGGGCTCGCTTGTTCGCTCTCGATGGCGACGGCGATGGTGTGGCCGATACTTGTTCGTTGCCCTACACCCGTCGTGAGGCGATTGCTCGTCAGAACGCGGTGGTCACTTTGGCCAACCGGTACCCCGATCAGTATCGAGCGTTGGTCAACGCGGCGTGCGCCGCCGAGCCCAATGGCGATCAGCCTTGCGGGGGCGAGTCGCTGGCCGCTCCGGGGTATGCGCCGGTGAACGATGGAGGTCCCTACTACTCGGGGATCATCACCGGACCGGGTTACTGCGCCAACCGTTCCTTGGGTGGTCCCACCACCTATCCGCTCGACAGCGACGGCGACGGCGTGGCCGATACTTGTTCGTTGCCCTACTCCCGTCGTGAGGCCATAGCCCGCCAGAAGGCCGGCGATGCCCTCGCTGCCATGCATATCGACGAGTTCAAAGCGGCGCTCACCGAGGAGTGCCGCCGTCTTCGGGGCACTGGCTACGGCGATGCCCCCGCGGACCTGGCCGCCGACGTCTGTGCCCGCTGACACGATCCCAAAACCCAAACTCAATCAGTTGTACCCCGGTTTCGCCCGGGGGCACAACACTCGAAAACTCGGGTTTGACTAAGTGACTTGACCGGGGGGGGGGGGGGGGCGATACTCGCCCAATGATTGAATCCAGGTTTTGGGGCCGTGCCGTTGTCCGTGCCCGGCGGGTTGCTAGGACTTCGACAAGAGACCGGAAGTTTCGCTGGGCGGCTCTTGGAGCGGTCGGGGTATTGTTGGCCACGGTGTTGGTGCCGGTTTCCGGTGTTGGTGCGCAGGCCGGGCCGACGAAGGTTCTGGGGCCCGATGGGGGTGATAGTGATCCGGAGGCGGTGCCTGGTTTCGGTCGGGTGACGTTGAGGTGGAGTGCCCCGTCTAATGATGGTGGTAGTCCGATCGTGGGTTACGAGTACACCTATTCCTCGGGCCCTCCGGGGTCCACCGAAACTGACAAGGGGGTGTGGTACCCGATTCCGGGAAGCACCGGTTCCACTACTTCCTACACGGTCACCGGTCTGCGGAATGGTGAGTCTCACACCTTCAAGCTTCGGGCGGTCAACGCCGCAGGCCAAAAAGGCACCAGCAGCGACGATGCCAACAGTGTCACTCCCACTGCTTTGCCGCAAGCCCCCGGAGGTTTGATGGCCGAACCGACCGATTCGAAGATCACTTTGAGTTGGACGCAGCGCAACAGCAGTGATGGGCAGACCGAGGCGACCGGGTGGGTGGACCTGGTCCGCTACGAGTACCAGCAGAAGACCGGCGACGGTGATTGGACTCCCTGGAACGTCGTTACCGCCTCGGACAAGAACACGCAACAGTTCGAGATCACGGGTTTGACCAACGGGGTCGTCTACCGGTTCAGACTGCGCGCCGTCAACGCCAACGGTGCGGGCCCCGGTGCCGAGACGAGACCGGTGGTGGCTTCGGGCACACCGGGTCGTCCCCATCAGGTAAGGGCTGTACCGGGGGACGAGTCGGTCACCTTGTCGTGGTCGCCGAGCAGCGATGGGGGTTCGCCGATCATCGGGTGGGAGTATCGGGGCGCGGACACTGATACCGGTATCACGTCCTCCACTCCGTGGACCAGGATTCCCGGTAGCGGTGCAGGTACGACTTCTCATGTGGTGACCGGTTTGGCCAACACCAAGGACTACCGGTTCCAGGTTCGCGCCGTGAACATCAACGGTGCGGGCACCGCATCTTCTGAGACCGGCATTGTCCAACCCGGCAGTGCTCCCCCTGCCGTTCCCACCGCCGCGCCCGCCCCGGAGTCCACTTGGTTCAGGCAGGCACTGGGAGAGGACTCGATCACCTTGAAATGGGCAGGGCCTCGCAATGCCGGTGGTAGTGAACTCAACGACGGGGGTTCTCCTCTGATTCGTTACGAGTATTCACAAAAGTCCGGTGGTGGCGAGTGGAGCCAATGGATGATTATCCCCGCCAACCAGACATTCAAAAGCCCTGATGGGACGTATGCAAACGTTGAAAGTTCAACCGAGTTAGCTGAGTTGGATGATCCCGAGGCCAGAGCGTATAAGGTTACTGGTTTGACCGCGGGTACGGCTTATCGGTTTAGGGTTCGTGCGGTTAATCGTATTGGTGCCGGTCCTTATGTTGAGACTTCCGGGGATCTTTATCCGGGTACGGTGCCTTTGGCTCCGTCCAGTTTTGCTGTTCGGCCCAATTGGGATACGCGTGCGGGTGTTGGGAGGGTTGTTTTGTCATGGACTTCTGGTGGTGATGGTGGTTCTCCGGTAACCAAGTGGCAGTACAAGCGTGCCAATGATGCCGCGGGGTTGAGTAGTAAGACTACGTGGACGAACCTGTGCGATAATACCGAGGGAGCGGAACCGGGTTGTGCTTCCTTGAGTTCTATAACGATTCCTCGTGTGCCGCCCGATGGGTCGTTGCCCGATGAGGGTTTTGAGGGTTATGTCAAGTTGGAGCAACTTTTCATGTTGCGGGCGGTCAATAGTTTTGGTGATGGTTTTCCCTCGTCCATAGTCAGAGTCAACTTTGGGCAACAGACTCCGGGTGCGCCTAGGTTCGTTACTTTGGAGGCTTATAACAGTGATCCAACTTCTGACGGTAGGCCTATGATTGGGTTTGGGAAAGGCCGTGACCACACTAGGACTTCTGAGCAAGCAAATTTTTTGGCTACCAAGCATCAGTATTCTTGGAGAATTGGGGATGGTTCTTGGGGTCCGTGGAGAGATCATGATGGTGATCCCGAGCTTTTCGACGAGATCAATTTCAAGGTTGGCGAGACCTATCAAGTTAGGTATCGGCATGTGAATGACAACGGCACAGGTCCTAGCACTGAGAGTCCCAAGTTTGTTTTTGGGGGACCGCCAATACCTGGTGGAAACGAAATGGATGATTTTTCGAATGCTGTTTTCACTGCTAGGGATCATTATTATCCCGTGCTCAAGGTGGTTGCAGGAACGAGTCAGGTGACTTTGAGCCTCGTGCAGGCGGCCGTGACCGGTGGTGGTGCGGCCACGACCGACATGACTGGTTTCACTCCGACGAGTGCCATACGGTGGGAGTACTCCTACAAGGTGGGTTCCGGCGAGTGGGGCGCGTGGACGTTCGCCAACCACGGTGAGCAGTTCAACAACGGCAACGCCGATTTCGTGGTCGATGGTTTGACCAGCGGTGTGGAGCACCGGTTCAGGATTAGAGCCGTTTTCAATTCACTGCCCGGTGTGTCTCTGGAATCGGCCCCGGTGACTCCCGGGGCTGCTCCTCCGGCTCCATCGGGGTTGTCCGCGGCCGGCGGTGATCGACAGGTGACCCTGACGTGGGCATCGGCGGGTAGTGGTGGTCCGGCGATCACCAAGTGGCAGTACTGCGACTTCTCCTCCTCCTCCGAATGCGATGCCGCGGGCGATTGGACCGACGTGCCCGGCGGCAACGCGGCCACCTCGGTGGTGGTGCCGAGGTTGACCAACGGCACCTCCTACACGTTCAGGGTTCGGGCGGTGAACGTCATCGGTGGCGGGGCTACAGCGCAGGCGTTGCCGGTGACCCCGGGTCGGGTGCCCTCGGCTCCGGTGCGGGTGCTGGTCGATGCCGGTGATGGTCAGGTGACGTTAAGGGTGACCAAGCCCTCGCAGAATCATGGCAATCGGGTGGTGGGTTACGAGGTTCGCAAAAAGCGCGCCGGTGAGCCCTGGGATGCTTGGGAGGCTTTGGGTACCACGGTGGCGGCCGGCGCGGATGTGACCACGGTGCGGCCGTCGGCCGAGACGACGGGTGCGGTGGTGCGCAACCTGGAGAACGGCATCAGCCACTTGTTCCAGGTTCGGGCCAAGAATTCCTATGGGCCTGGTGCTCATTTGGAGACTTCTGCGGTTGTTCCGATCGGCCCTCCGTCCGCAGGCAGGTTGAGCGCCCGAGCCGGTGATGCCCAGGTGGTGCTGTCGTGGTCGGGCACCGGGTCGGGTGGTAGCACGATCGCCGGGTGGGAGTATCGTCAGCGCCGGGGCGACGGTGGTTACGGTACCTGGGTCGGCATTGCCGGTAGTGCTCCGACAACTCGGTCTCATACCGTGACCGGTTTGTCCAATGGGGTCGCTTATCGGTTCGAGGTTCGGGCGTTGACCACCAATCCGCAGTTGTCGGGGTTCGCGTTCGAGTCGGAGTCGGTGGTGCCGTCCACGGTGCCGCCCCGACCGGTTTCGGTCGTGGCCACCCGCGGTGATGGTTCGGTGACCCTGTCGTGGGTTGCGGGTGCTTCGGGTCGAGCCGGCGAGGCGACTTGGGCATCGATCACCACCGGCTGGCAGTACCGCATGAGAACCGCGGATGGAACCTACGGGGACTGGACGGCCATCGCTGGCAGCGACGCGGCCACCAACAGCCATGTCGTCGCTGGTTTGACCAACGGTGTTTCCTACGGTTTCGAGGTGCGAGCGATGAATGCCATGGGTCCGGGTCCGGCGGCCTCCGCTTCGGCCACCCCGGCGACGGTGCCGCCGGCCCCCGAGGTGACCGCGCGAGCCGGTGATGCGGAGGTGACCTTGTCGTGGACCTCCAACGGCGACGGCGGTTCGGCGATCACCGGTTGGCAGTCCCGGACCGACGACGGCGAGTGGAGCGACCTGAGCGTGTCGGGCATCAACACCGTGCTGTTGCCCAACCTGGACAACGGGACGGCCTATGTCTTCGAGGTGCGGGCGGTCAACGCGGTCGGCGAGGGTTCGGCCGGTACCACGTCGGCCACCCCCGCGGGAGCACCGCCGGCCCCCGAGGTGACCGCGCGAGCCGGTGATGCGGAGGTGACCCTGTCGTGGACCCCCAACGGCGACGGGGGTTCGCCCATCACCGGCTGGCACGTGCGGACCGACGACGGCGAGTGGGTCGATCTGTCCACCATGGGTCTGGGTGCCGATGCCTCCAGCCATGTTGTTTCCGGGCTGACCAACGGGACGGCCCACACCTTCGGGGTGCGGGCGACCAACGCGGTCGGCGCGGGTTCGGCCGCTTCCGTGTCGGCCACCCCGGCGGCCCCCCCGGCGGCCCCCGAGGTTACCGTCACCGGCGGTGACGAGGAGATCACCCTGACGTGGGCCTCGGCCGGTGACGGCGGTTCGACGATCACCGGTTGGCGGTATCGTATGAGGATCGGGGTCGGCGATTACGGGGAGTGGGTGGATCTGGCCGCCGACGTCACCAGCACGAGCTTCACCGGGCTGGACGGCGGCACCGGTGTGGTGGCCTACGTCTTCGGGGTGCGGGCGATCAACGAGATCGGTGCCGGTGCGGTGGCCACCTCCGATCCGGTGACGCCGACCGCGGCCTCCGCGGTGGGTGACGATTATTACTCGGGGGTGGTTACCGGGCCGAATTTCTGCGCCGATCGGTCGTTGGGCGGGGCCCGCTTGTTCGCCCTGGACGGCGACGGCGACGGCGTCGCCGACACCTGTTCGTTGCCCTACACCCGGCGTGAGGCCATCGCCCGTCAGAACGCGGTGATCACTTTGGCCAACCGTTATCCCGAGCGGTACAAGGCGTTGGTGAACGCGGCGTGCGCGGAGGTAGCCGGTAATCAGCCCTGTGGTGGCGAGGAGTTGCGCTCTCCGGGATACGCCCCGGTCAACAATGGTGGCCCCTACTACTCGGGGATCATCACCGGCCCCAGCTATTGCGCCAACGCCTCTTTGGGCGGGCCCACCACCTACCCGCTCGACAGCGACGGCGACGGCGTCGCCGACGTCTGCTCGTTGCCCTACACCCGCCGCGAGGCCATCGCCCGCCAAAAAGCCGGCGACGCCCTCGCCGCCATGCATCTCGACGAGTTCAAGAGCCTGCTCGGCGAGGAGTGCCGCCGCCTACACGGCACCGGCTACGGCGACACCCCCACCGACCTCACCACCGACATCTGCGCCCGCTGACACGATCCCAAAACCCAAACCCAATCAGTTGTTCCCCCCGGGTCCGCCCGGGGGGAACAACACCACCAAATCGAGGTAAATTTCAGGCAATTTGGGAGGGGTGAGTTGATAAAGGCTTGACTCTCGGTGGGTTTCTTCCTAGCCTGCCCGCTATGACTAGTAAGTCTGTGTCTGCGGTGCAGACTACCGGGGTTCGCTTTGCTGGGGAGCCCGGTGGGTGTCGTCGTGTTCGGTGGTGGGTGTCGCTTGGGGCGACTGTGGGGTTGTTGGCGGCGTTGCTGATGCCGTTGTCGGCTGTTGATGCGCAGGAAGTGGGTAAGCCTTCGGCTCCTAGTAAGCCGCAAGTAGTGGCTAGTAGTGGGCAGGTCACGTTGAGTTGGACCACACCAACTAGTAGTGGTGGTAGCCCGGTTGTTGGGTATCAGTATACTTATTCAGTTGGTACGACGATAGGTGGGACACTTAATCCAACGAATTTGTGGGTTAACATCCCTGGTAGTAGCAGGACTACTACCAGTTATACTGTTACTGATTTGAGCAATGGCAGCGAGTACGAGTTTAAGGTACGGGCGATCAACGCTGCTGGTGGACTCGGTAATGAAGTCACTTTCTCTAAAGCTGTGCCGAGTACGACCCCGAGTGCGCCTAGTGATCTGAAAGCAGAGCCCAGTGATTCGCAGGTTGCTCTGTCCTGGACTTCGGTTACTGGAAGAAATGCAGCTACCGGGTATGAACTTATAATCCGGTACGAGTATCAGTTGAAGATTGGGGACGCGGATTACACCTCTTGGTCGGTTATGCCTAGTTCGTCGGTTGTGTCTAGTTCTGGGTCAGGGCTGTCTACTTATACCGTTAAGGGTTTGGCTAATGGCGCTGCTTACCAATTCCGAGTTCGAGCAGTGAACAAGAATGGTCCGGGAGCTACTGCCGAGACAAAGACGGTCACTGTATCGGGTGCACCGGGTCGCCCTAGTTCGCTCAGGGCGGTGCCGGGTGATGGGTCAGTTACTCTGTCATGGGCACCGAGCAGCGATGGTGGTTCCCCGATAGTTGGATGGCAGTTCCGGTTTGGGACTGAAGACGAGGATTTTTCCGACATTGCCTGGGTGATGATTCCTGGTAGCAGCGCTGGCACCAGGAGTTACACAGTGATTGGTTTGAACAATGAGGAGCGTTATCAGTTCCAGGTGAGGGCGGTCAACGCTATTGGTACCGGTAATGAAGCTCAGACTTCCCTAGTAGACCCCGGTAGTATTCCGGGAATTCCGACGGGTTTGAGTGGCGACCCGGACGAGACTTCTATCACATTGAAGTGGACTCCTCCCATCACTAACAGTGCTCTTGACACTGGTGGTACCCCGATCACTCATTACGAGTATTCCCAAAAGACTGGTGACGGTGAATGGGGAGACTGGAAAGCGATTCCAGCGAAGAGGGAAGGCGAGACGCTGGACACTAGCAATGTTGACACGACGGAAACTTCGGAGCAGAATTACAAGGTAAGCGGGTTGACTACGGGTACGGCGTACCTGTTCAGGGTTCGGGCAATCAACAGAACTGGTGCTGGTGGTTACGTTGAGACCGAGCAGAGCATTTATCCAGGTACCAGGCCTTCGGCTCCGACCAGCCTAACCGCGGAGTTGGAGAGTTATGATATACGAACTGCCGGGGCCACAGTTAGATTATCCTGGATTTCCGGCGGCAATGGTGGCTCTCCGATCACTAAGTGGCAGTTCAAATTCGCCTCCACTACAGAAGGTTTGGCTGACGCTTCGTGGCAGGAGATCTGTGACAGTACAAAAAAGCCGACGTGTGCTTACCTGACAACCACCTTGTTGCCTCTGCCAAACGCTGATGGAACACAACTAGGTTATAACCCTAACCAAAACTTACGTTTTATAATTCGAGCACTCAACAGTTTTTATGATTCAACTGATGATGTGAACACAGGTGGATTCCCATCGGCCGCAGTTGGAGTCAATATCGGACAATATGTTCCACCTGATCTTGAGTTTATACTTTTGGCTAATTACACTGGCGACCCGAATGATGGCGGTCGGCCATCAATATGGTCAATAAGACGTTCGGCATCTAATGGAGTTCTACTTGATGGTGGTAGCCAGAATATTAGGCTTGAGTATTCTTGGAAAATTGGGGATGGTCCTTGGGGCGCGTGGAGGACTTTCCCACCAGGTGTTGCCTGGTTTTTCGATGAGATAGATTTCAAGGTTGGCACGACCTACCAGGTGAGGTACCGGAATGTGAACGCCATCGGTGCCGGTCCGGCTACCGAGGCTGCTCCGTTCGTTTTCGGAGGACCGCCATTACCGGGTGCAGGCCATTTCGCTGCTAATAGATATACTTATCCTAATCTTATGGTGACTCCGGGAACGAGTCAGGTGACTTTGAGCCTCAGAGAGTGGAGCGGCCCAAATGCTGCTACGGATGCTGCGGTTGCCACTACCAACATGGCCGGTCTCACTCCGACGAGCAGTATCCGGTGGGAGTATGCCTACAAGGTGGGCGACGGCGAGTGGGGCGAGTGGACGTTCGTCAATCACGGTGAGAACTTCAACGATCGCGAGGATCTCGTGGTTGATAGTCTGGGTAACGGTTTGGAGTACATCTTCAGGATTCGGGCTGTGTTCGGTTCGTTGCCAGGTGTGATTCTGGAGTCGGGCTCGGTCGTTCCCGGGGTTGCGCCGCCGGCTCCGTTGGGGTTGTCCGCGTCCGGTGGTGACCGCCAGGTGACCCTGACGTGGGCCTCGGGGGGCAGCGGCGGCCCGCCCATCACCAGTTGGGAGTACTGCAATACTACGGTCGTTTGCGAGGCTACCGATGATCCTGATTGGGTCGAGGTGCCGGGCAGTAATGCCGATACCACCACCGTCACCGTCAAGGGATTGACCAACGGCACTGCCTACACCTTCAGGGTTAGGGCGGTCAACGCTGTCGGTGACGGCGCAATGGCTCAGACGTTGGCGGTGACGCCGGGTAGGGTGCCCGGTGCTCCGGTGCGGGCGTTGGTCGAGCCCGGTGATGGTCGGGTGACGATCAGGGTGACCAAGCCCAGTCAGAATCATGGCAATCGGGTCGTGGGCTATCAGGTTCGCAAGAAGCGCTCCAACGGTGTCTACGATGCTTGGGAGGACTTGGGAACCACGGTTCCGACCACTCCTAACACCGCTTCGGTGCGGCCCTCGCCGTCGGCCGAGTCCGGTGCGGTGGTGCAGAACTTGGTGAACGGGGCCAGTTACACGTTCCAGGTGCGAGCGAGGAATGCCTACGGGCCGGGTCCCCATGTGGAAACCTCCGCAGTAGTGCCGATCGGCCCCCCGCCCGCGGGAGTGCTGAGAGCCGAACCCGGTGATGCTCAGGTGGTGCTGTCGTGGTCCGGGACCGGCTCCGGGGGTAGCACGATCACCGGGTGGCGGTATCGTCAACGCCAGGGTGATGGCGGTTACGGTGGTTGGGCCGAGATTGCCAATAGCGGTCCGGCCACCGGTTCTCATACCGTGACCGGTCTTTCCAATGGTTTGAGCTACCGGTTCGAGGTCCAGGCGGTGACCGCCAACCAGCAGGTGAGCGGGGATCCGTTCGAGTCCGAGGCGGTGGTGCCCTCCACGGTGCCGCCCCAACCGGTTTCGGTCGGGGCCACCACCAGCGGCGATGCCCAACTGACCCTGTCGTGGACCGCGGGCACCCCTGGTGAGCCCGGTGAGGCGACCTGGGCTTCGCCCACCACCGGTTGGCAGTACCGGATGAGAATCGGTGACGGTTCTTTCGAGGGCTGGATTCCCATCGCCGACAGCGACGCGGCCACCACCAGCCATGTCGTCACCGGTTTGGTGAACGGCGTTTCCTACGGTTTCGAGATCAGAGCGGTGAACGCCATGGGCGAGGGCCCGGCCGGCTCGGTGTCGGCCGCCCCCGCGGTGGTGCCACCGGCCCCGACGGTTACCGCCGAGGCCGGTGACGCGGTGGTGAGGCTGTCGTGGACCTCCAACGGCAACGGGGGTTCGGCGATAACCGGTTGGCACGTACGAACCGACGACGGCGAGTGGGTCGATCTGGCCACGATGGGTCTTGGTGCCGATGCCTCCGGTGTGCCCGTGCCCAATCTCGACAATGGGTTGGACTACACCTTCGAGGTTCGGGCCACCAACTCCGTTGGCGCGGGCCCGGCCGGCACCGCGTCGGCCACCCCCGCGAGGGTGCCGTCGGCCCCGACGGTTACCGCCGAGCCCGGTGATGGGATGATTGCGTTGTCGTGGACGTCCGTCGGTGACGGGGGTTCGGCGATAACCGGTTGGCACGTACGAACCGACGACGGCGAGTGGGTCGATCTGGCCACGATGGGTCTTGGTGCCGATGCCTCCGGTGTGCCCGTGCCCAATCTCGTCAACGGGGTGGCCTACACCTTCGAGGTGCGAGCCACCAACGCCATGGGCGACGGCCCGGCCGGTACGGCGTCGGCCACTCCGGCGGCGGTTCCGCCGGCCCCCGAGGTGACCGTTGCCGGTGGCGACGGGGAGATCACCCTGTCGTGGGAGTCCTCCGGCGACGGGGGTTCGGCGATCACCGGTTGGCATTACCGCATGAAGGTCGGAGTCGGTGATTACGGCCAGTGGGTCACGATGGGCGCCGATGCCGATGGCACCAGCCTCACCGGGTTGGACACCGGCACCGGTGTGGTCGTCTACGTCTTCGAGGTGCGGGCCACCAACGCGATCGGCGACGGAGCGGTGGCCACTTCCGACGAGGTGACTCCGGTCGAGGCTCCTGCGGTGGGTGACGACTACTACTCCGGGGTGGTCAGCGGGCCGAACTTCTGTACCGAGTTCTCGCTGGGCGGGGCCCGTCTGTTCGCCCTGGACGGCGACGGCGACGGGGTGGCCGATACCTGTTCGTTGCCCTACACCCGGCGAGAAGCCGTCGCCCGTCAGAACGCGGTGGTCACTCTGGCCAACCGTTATCCCGATGCCTACCGGGCGTTGGTCAACGCGGCGTGCGCCGAGCTCGACGGTGACCAGGCCTGCGGTGGCGAGACGCTGGCCGATCCGGGGTATGCGCCGGCCAACGATGGTGGCCCCTACTACTCGGGGGTGATCACCGGTCCCGGTTATTGCGCCAATGCTTCTTTGGGCGGGCCCACCACCTACCCGTTGGACAGCGACGGCGACGGGGTGGCCGATACCTGTTCGTTGCCCTACTCCCGGCGGGAGGCCATCGCCCGCCAAAAAGCGGGCGACACCCTCGCCGCCATGCACCTGGAGGAATTCAGGGGCCTGCTCACCGAGGAGTGCCGCCGCCTGACCGGCAGCGACTACGGCGACGCTCCCACCGATCTTGCCGCCGACGTCTGCGCCCCGTAACCCGACCTGGAACTCACCGGCTCCTCGGGGGCCCACTGGGGGAGTATGACGAATCCGATCTTGGTCCGACCAGTACCCACCGGCCAACACCCACCGGCCCCCTTCGGAGGGTCGGGGGTGCTCGGTTGACCCGCCCCCCATGGCTCCCCCATGATGAGGTCATGCACGACGACATCATTGCTGCGTTCGATCTGTCCGACCGAGTAGCGGTGGTTACCGGGGCGGCCTCGGGTATCGGTCGGGGCACGGCGGTGACCCTGGCCAAGGCCGGTGCCTCGGTGGTGCTGGGCGACGTGGATGCCGACGGGATGGGTGAGACCGGCGGTGCGCTGGACGAGTTGGGGGCAAGCTGGTCGGCGGTGCCCACCGACGTGAGCGACAAGGCCGCGGTGGACGCGCTGGTGGCCGACGCGGCGTCCCGCCACGGTCGGCTGGACATAATGGTCAACAACGCCGGGATCATCACCGACAACCTCATCGTGGACACCACCCCCGAGCAGTTGGATCGGGTGGTGAACGTGAACCTCAAGGGCGTTTACTGGGGGACGGCGGCGGCCGGTCGGGCCATGGCCGATCAGCGGTCGGGGTCGATCGTCAACCTGTCGTCGGCCGGGGCCGACATGCCCGCTCCGATGATCTCGGTGTACGCCCTGACCAAGGCGGCGGTCAAGATGATCACCCGCACCGCCGCGGTGGAGATGGCACCCATCCGGGTCAACGCGGTGGCCCCCGGCTCGATCGAGACCCCGATTTACGACCGTCATTTCTTGGACGACGGCGGCCGGGTCGATCCCGAACGCCGGAGGAATCACTTCGATACCATCGCCGGGATGAACCCCCTGGGGTTCGTGGGCGACCCCGACGACATCGCCTACGCCATCCTGTACCTGTGCTCCGATGCCGGACGATTCGTCACCGGTCAGACCATGCGCCCCAACGGCGGCGTGGTCATGCCTCTGTAACCAGTCCCGGCTCGGTGGCTCGGTTGATGCTGTAGCCGGCTGGCACAGTGGTCCATTCTGAGTGGTGGTTCGGCCCGGCTCGGTGGCCGGCCAACTCGGTGGGGGTTGCCCATAGCCTGTAGCCATGAACTCGAAACACAAAACCCGCCTAGTAGCAATGCTGGTTGCCGTCACGCTGGTGTTGTTGGCCGCGTGCGGTAGTGATGACGACGACAACGCTCCGCCGTCGTCCCCGACCCCGGCACCCGCTGCCACCGAGGCACCGCCGACCACTGAGGCACCAATCGCCACCGAAATACCCGCCGCCACCGAGGTCCCCCCGACCACCGAGGAGCCGGATGCATCGTCGGCCACTGAAGCCCCTGCTGCCGGCGAGGTGTCGAGCGAAGGTCCGGAAGTGGCACCGGTCCTTTTCGATGGTTTCCCCGCCGGTGTGCTGCCCGAACTGGGGGAGGGGCTGCCGGTTCCGGGCATCTTCGGTACGGCAGTGGACGGCACCTCGTTCCGATGGACACCGGGAACGTCGCCCGCCGCCATCGTGTTCTTGGCCCACTGGTGCCCGGCCTGTCAGGCCGAGGTGGCCGAGTTGGTCGGCTGGCTGGGCGAGGGCCATCGGCTGCCCGAGGGGGTGGAGTTGTTCGCCGTTTCCACCCTGGTGAACCCGGAGCGGGACAACTATCCCCCCAGCTTGTGGCTGAGGGACGAGGGTTGGCCGTTCCCGGTGCTCATGGATGACACCGATGCCACGTTGGCCACCGCCTTCGGCCTGTCGGGCACCCCGTTCTGGGCGTTCGTCGCTGCCAACGGCACATTGGTGAGCCGGGGTAGCGGCCGGATATCTTCCGATGAATTGCCCCGGCTCTTCGACCAACTGCTGGTTGGCGGGGAGGGCTAGGGTTTTTGTCCGTGACCGGATATCTCCAAGGAAAGAACATCGTCGTTACCGGAGCGGGTAACGGGATCGGTCGGGCCATAGCCCTGGGCTGCGCCTCGGCCGGTGCCAACGTGGTGGTGGCCGACTACGGCGTGTCGCTGGACGGCTCCGACCCGTCGTCGGCGGTGGCCGATTCGGTGGTGGCCGAGATCGAGGCGGCCGGGGGAACCGCGGTGGCTCTGGCCTCCGACATCAGCACCATGGAGGGGGGCGCGGCGGCGGTTCAGGCCGCGGTGGACACCTGGGGTTCCATTGACGGTGCGGTGTGCGTCGCCGGCATTCTGCGGGAACGGATGATCTTCAACATGACCGAGGAGGAGTTCGACGACGTCATCCGCGTGCATCTAAAGGGCCATTTCACCGTGTACAAGCATGCGTCGGCCATCATGCGCAAGCAGGAGACCGGCGGATCGCTCCTGGGGATCACCTCGGGGGCGTTCACCGGAACCACCTCCCAGTGCAACTACTCGGCGGCCAAGGGGGGCATCATCTCGCTGACCAAGAGTGCAGCGTTGGCACTGAAGCGCTACGGGATCAATGCCAACTGCATCGCCCCCAGTGCAAAGACCCGAATGTCGGCCAATGTGCCGTTCGAGATCGAGGCCGGCGAACCGGAGGATGTAGCCCCCCTGGCCGTTTATCTGCTGAGCGACGCGGCCCGAGAGATCACCGCCCAGGTTTATACCTCGGTGGGTCCCCGTATCGCGCTGTGGGCCCAGTTCGGCGAGATTCGATCCATGTACGCGCCGGGCATGGACCGCTGGACCCCGGAGGGCATCGAAGAGACGTTGCCCCGCACCATCGGCCACGAGGAGCACCCGACCATGGCTCTTCTGGCCCAACGCGAAGCCGAGCGCCAGGCAGCATCCCGGGGCGACACCTGATGGCCGCAGGTTCAGGTACGGCCCCAGAAATGGCCCCTGGCATGGCCGCAGGTTCAGGTACGGCCCCAGAAATGGCCCCTGGCATGGCCGCAGGTTCAGGTACGGCCCCAGAAATGGCCCCTGGCATGGCCGCAGGTCCTGGCATGGCCGCAGATATGGCCCGGTTATGACCGCAGGGGCGCTGGACGGGCGTATCGCCGTCATCACCGGTGCCGGTCGGGGGATTGGTCGCCACTACGCCCTGCTGTTCGCCGCCGAGGGAGCCAAGGTGGTGGTGAACGACCTGGGGTGCGAGGCCGATGGTACCGGTGCCGATCCATTGGTGGCCCAGGCGGTGGTGGACGAGATCACCGCCGCCGGAGGAGTCGCGGTGGCCAACGCCGATGATGTGGCCGAGATGGCCGGGGCCGAGTCGGTGCTGGCCCAGGCGGTGGATGCCTTCGGCGGTGTGGATGTGCTGGTGAACAACGCCGGCATCCTGCGGGACAAGATGTTTGCCACCATGAGCGAGGCCGACTGGGACGCGGTGATCCGCGGCCACCTCAAGACCACCTTCTGCATGACTCGGGTGTGCGCCGACTGGTGGCGGGGCCGGGTCAAAGCCGGTGAGGCGGTGAACGCCTCGGTGGTCAATGTCAGCTCCACCTCGGGGTTGATCGGCACGGTTGGTCAGTCCAACTACGGGGCGGCCAAGTCGGCCATCGCGGGGATGACGGTGATAATTGCCCAGGAACTGAGCCGCTACGGGGTTCGGGTGAACTGCGTGACCCCGGCGGGCCGCACCCGCATGACCGAGGGGGCACCGGGCGTGGCCGAGGTGGTGGCCAAGCCCGATCGGGGTTTCGATGTGTATCACCCCGCCCATCCGGCCCCGCTGGTGGGGTGGCTGGCCACCGCCGACTGCGAGGCGACCGGCCGGGTGTTCATGGTCAAGGGCGGCGACATCCGCTGGTACACCCCATGGCTCCGCCAGGATTTTCTGAACGAGGAGCGGGACTGGACGATCACCGATCTGGCCGAAGCCATGAAGAATCTCCCCCCAGCACCGGTATCCCCGTGAGCTTGGTTCTTCACCGCGAGCGCGGATCGGTAGTGAGCGAGGATCCGCAGTGAGTTCGGAAGTGCCGACCGAGCCACCCGGTAGGGGACTGCTGGCCGACCGGACGGTGGTGGTGACCGCCGCTGCCGGTACCGGTATCGGATTCGCCGCCGCCCGCCGTTGTCTGGCCGAGGGTGCGGGGGTGCTGATAAGCGACATCCACGAACGCCGACTGGGCGAGGCCGCCGACAAGCTGGGCGGGGAGTTTGGCGAGCGTCCGCCCACCGCTTTGTGCAACGTGACCGTTCAGGAGGATGTCGAAGCCCTGTTCGAGGCCGCCGTAGCCGAGTTCGGTCATGTGGACGTGATGATCAACAACGCCGGCTTGGGGGGCACCGCCAACCTGGTGGACATGACCGATGAGCAGTGGCACGCCGTGCTCGACGTCACTCTCAACGGCACCATGCGTACCACCAGGGCCGCGCTGGCCCACATGGTGCCCCGCAGGTCGGGGGTTGTTGTCAACAACGCCTCGGTGATGGGGTGGCGGGCCCAGCCCGGTCAGTGCCATTACGCCGCGGCCAAGGCCGGGGTCATGGCCCTCACCCGGTGTGCCGCCATGGAGGCCGCCGAGGCCGGTGTTAGGGTCAACTGCGTCGCCCCCAGCCTGGCCATGCATCCGTTTCTGGCCAAGGTGTCCAGCCAGGAGTTTCTCGACGACCTGGTGTCCCTGGAAGCCTTCGACCGAGCCGCCGAACCCTGGGAAGTGGCCAACCTCATGGTCTTCCTGGCCAGCGACTACTCCACCTACATGACCGGCGAAACCATCTCCATCAGCTCCCAACACCCCTAGCCCCCGCCTTCGGTGGAGATGATCTCGATTCTTTGGGCCGCAGCAATCGTCCTGCTCACGGTAGGATGAGAGACATGGCTCTGCCGTCGTGTCTGATAGCCGTGGATGTGCAGGCAGGTTTCATCGCCCCAGCGACTGCCTCGATTCCTTTGGCGATTCGAGAGTTTTGTGAGCGCAACCCTATCGAGCACCGAATTTTCACTCGATTCGTCAATCCCGGCAACGGTGGCTCATTCGTGGATAGTGGAGTTCCCCCGGTTTGGTGGACAGGTTGTTTTGCTGGATTGTAGTGGTGTTCATGCGGCTTGGTGGTGGGTGTAGATCTGGGCGGGGGTGCGGTGGCCCAGTGAGCTGTGGTGGCGTTGGCGGTTGTGGAACACCTCGATGTAGTCGAACAGGATGGTTCGTAGTCGTGTGTGGTGGAGGTGTTCCCAGGGGCCGTGGATGTGGCGGATTTCTTTTTTGAGGGTGGCCCAGAACGATTCCATGGCGGCGTTGTCGTAGCAATCTCCAACGGTTCCCCAGGAGCCGACGAGGCCGTCCTGGGCGAGGCGGTCGCCGAACGCCATGGAGGTGTATTGGGTTCCGTGGTCGCTGTGGTGCACCAGCCCGGCGCCGGGTCGGCGGCGGGCGATGGCCATGGCCAAGGCATCGACGACCAATTCGGTGGTTTGGTGCTCGGCGATGGACCAGCCCACCAGGCTGCGGTCGCAGAGGTCCAGGATTCCCGCCAGGTGGACTTTGGTGTCGGCGCAACCGAACGAGCCTATGTCGGCCACCCATTTGCGGTCGGGAGCCTCGGCGGTGAAGTCCCGGTCCAAAAGATCGGCGGCGGGCACCGTTTTGGTGCCGGGATCGTGGCGGCGACGGGGGGAACACGCCCCCACCAGCCGGTTCGCTCGCATCAGGCGGGCCACCCGGTTGCGGCCCACGCGGCGGCCGCGGTGGCGGAGCTGCTCGTGGACCCTCGGGGAGCCGTAGGTGCGTCTCGAGGTCTGGTGGATCTCGCGGATCTCGACCAAAAGCTCGGTGTCGGAGGTCTCACGCTTGGAGGGGCGTCTTTTGGCCCAGGCGTAGAACCCCGAGCGGCACACCCCGGCGACGCGGCACAAATCGGTGACCCGGTACTCGGCTCGGTGATCTGAGACGAACCGGTAGCCGATCACCGGTTCGTCCCTCCTCGCGAAATACGCGGCCGCCTTCCCCAGGATCTCCAGATCGATCTCCTGCTGGGCCACCCGTCTGCGCAACCTTTTCAACTCCTCGCGCTCGGACACGCTCAACGCCTCGGGATCGGCCGCTCGCTCGCGCTGCTCACGATCGGCCTTGACCCAATTCCACAGCGTTCCCTCGCTGATCCCCAACGACCGGGCCACCCCCGCAACAGAGCGACCCGACGACACCGCCAACGCCACAGCCTCACGACGAAACCCGGGCGGATACTTCGACACACGACCCATACGGGCCTCCTTCCCCAGGGACCGATCCCCCATAATCAGATGTCCACCAAACCGGGGCAACTCCAATATCCTGGGTTGGTCACGCCTCAAAGAGGAGTGTGAAATTGCGCTGGTCCCCGAGGTGGCCGACCTCCCCACGGTTGTCGTGGACAAGTTCACGTACTCACCGTTCGTTGATACCAAGCTGGAAGACACTCTGCTAGAGATGGGTGTCGATGAAGTCTTGGTGTTTGGCATGGATACGGATGTGTGCGTCCTTACAACTGCGGTCGATCTATTCGACCGAGGGTTTCACCCGGTGGTTGTAACCGACCTCTCAATGAGCCATGCAGGACACCAGTACCATGATGCCGCTATTGCCATACTCCCTCGATATATCGGGGCCAAAAACGTTGTGACTACTGCCGATCTGCAACTTCAGTGATAACCAGAATATCACTCATTCCCTTCGATTTAGGCGGCGATGATTTCAGAACTTACCAAAATATTCTCAAGGACGAGGGATTCAGTGAGTGGCCACTAGGAGATATGGACAAGAGGCTCGTCGGTCTGGATGTCAGGCGGTGGAAGTCGAGTGACTTCGGTAGCGACAGAACCATTTATGTAGAGCGTAGTGGATTCGGGGTTCTGGTGGATCGGGAAGCAACTGAAGCCAGCTTTGGAGATCATGCCAGTATTGCCAACCTCTTGGAGCAGCGCTGGCAATTTCATAACCAGGTACTCCAGGGGGGACACGATATATCCAGGAGGGTCGAGAACCTTAGGGGGCGATTGAATGGTGATTTTGGTAACACCGCACGCTGGTCCATTTGGAGAGGAGTACCGTATATATTTACCTTCTATGTTGCAGAAGAAGAAACGCCAGATGAGGTTCTGAAAGATCCAGACTCTAGGCTAGGGATTGTGGCACTGTCCGAGCCCAGCAGGTTGGGGTTCGGAGGCACCGAAGCAAGAGACGAATGCAATTCGGTTTCTCAGGAGAGTGTGGAGAGTCAAATTGCCAGTCTGAATCCGATGGATTTACCTTCTGATATTGAGACCAACCAGAGAATCTTCTGTGGTGCAACCTGGGCCAGTCTGGTCATCGTGGGGCGATACGGTGATCCTGGTTCAACAGCAGATACCTATGAGTTATTGGAAGTAAGGACACAGATTACTTGGGCAGCAGCATACCAAGTTCGGCACTGGTGTGAGGGCCTTCTGACTAGGGATGAAGCCATTGGATCAGGTGACTTGCACAAGGTTCGTAAACAGGTGCTTCCCTTCTTGCGTCAGACAGGCCAACTCAGTGAAGCCAGCATGTCAACCAGACATACAGAGATACTTTCAGCCTTGAAAGAGACAAGTGGTCTTGAGCAGGAGGTCGAAGCAGCCGAAAGTGCTTTACAGTTGACCTATGAAGGTGCAGAGCACAACGAAGTTCGACGCAGACACCGATATGAAGTAGCCGTCGCAGTACTCTTGGGCATCCTCGCGGTTTTCCAACTAGCCACCCTTATCCATGAAGGTCCTCTAGTATCGCTGCCTACATGGATCGCAACCATTATTCTGATAAGCATAAGTTGCGTCGCCGCGTGCTTGTTCGCACGAAGTTCTGGGAAGTAGGTATAGCGTCTTGGCTTGGGAGGAGAGAGGAGGGTTGTTGAGATGAGTGGTTTGCAGTTTTGTGCAACGTGACGGTTCAGGAGGATGTCGAAGTCCTGTTCGGGGCTGCAATAGTCGAGTTCGGTCATGTGGACGTGATGATCAACAACGCTGGCTTGAGGGGTACTGGCAACCTGGTGGACATGACCGATGAGCAGTGGCATGCGGTGCTCGACGTCACCCTCAACGGCACCATGCGTACCCCAGCCAGGGCCGCGCTGGGCCATATGATGCCCCCCGCAGGTCAGGGGTTGTCGTCAACAATGCCTCGGTGATGGGGTGGCGGGTCCAGCCTGGTCAGTGCCACTACGCCGCGACCAAAGCTCGAGTCATGGCCCTAACCCGATGTGCGGCCATGGAGGCCGCCGAAGCCGGTGTCCGGGTCAACTGCGTTGCCCCCAGCCTGGCCATGCATCCGTTCCTGGCCAAGGTGTCCAGCCAGGAGTTTCTCGACGACCTGGTGTCCCTGGAAGCCTTCGACCGAGCCGCCGAACCCTGGGAAGTGGCCAACCTGATGGTCTTCCTGGCCAGCGACTACTCCACCTACATCACCGGCGAAATCATCTCCATCAGCTCCCAACACCCCTAGAGTGTAACTATGGTATACTGCTCCAATGATTACAAGAGTGTCGCTAGTCCCTTTCGACTTAGGTGTCTCCGACTCCAAAACGCACGAATGCGCTCTTGAGGCGGAGGGCTATATAAGAGATCGAGAGCTTGGAGGCATGGACAAGCGACTCGTTGGTGATGATATTACTCGGTGGGTTCCGAAAACAGATGATTGTAAGCCGACCATTTATCTGCATAGTAGTGGATTCGGAGTTCTGGTGGATCGAGAGGAAGACCCTAATACCAAACTTGATAACCATGAAAATGTTGCCAAGCTTTTGACAGTTCGTAAGAAAATTAATGAGCAAGTACTTCAAGAAGATACGAGGTCTAAAAAGGTTAAGAACTTATTTGTAATTATGAAAAAATACAAGAGAATTATTATAGAGTATAAGAAAATCTCTGAGCCAACTCTGCGAGAATATGCAGGATCCGAAAAGGGTCGTTTTTTGAGAGAAGAGGTTAAGTACCTCCGAACTCAAATAAAGAACTGTTTTTGTAAAAAACTACATTGGAGAAAATTTTGTAAAAAAGTACATTGGGGAAAAGCACAAAAAGCGCGTTGGAATGCTTGGAAAGAAGTGCCATATGTATTCACATTCTATCTTGCAAGAGAAGAAACGCTATACAAAATCCTGAATGATATAAATTCACATCGTGGTATTATTGCCCTATCTGATCCTAGTATGGTTGGGTTTGATGACATGGCAGGGGGAGGTGAAAGCAGTCAAGTACCTACTAAAATTATTGCTAGTCGGATACGTAGACTTGATGCTTCGGATATTTCAGATAGCATTGACCCCGACCAAGAAATATTTTGCAGTGCTACTAGAATGGGTGCAGTTGTCGCTTTTCTAGACGATGGTTGTTGCTCAACAGAGAATACCTATGAGCTTTTGATGGTTCGAACTCAGATAGAGCGCATAGTTGCTTATCAACTACGACAATCCTGCGAGGAACTACACCGTTCCAAGATAAATGCTAGTTTGCGTCAGCTGGATAAACTAACTATGCTAGTTCTTCCTTTTTTGCGTCAAGCAAAACTGAAAGAAGCTAGTATGTCGACTAGGCACTCTAAGATTTTAGTAGCTTTAAGGCAAGCAATTGGGTTAGAAGAAGAGATAGAAAGCACTGAGACAGTAGTAAGATATATTGCGTCTAAGCGCGCTTATGAACTTAATATATTCTTCAATAAACTATCTGCATTTGCAATTTCTTTCTCATTATTATCTCTTGGTTCGGCTGTATATAGTCAGGAAAAAGAGTGGTTTGTTGCAACGATTGTTGGCACAGTGATATTAGGATTTGGGATGCTCTTCGCCTTGTTGTTACCTTTTTTGAAAGAATAGGATATTTGCTACATGTGGAACTGATTATGTGAAGATCAGTTGTACCAGGCTGACCATGCTTGCCATCAACTGGACGGATACATGATAGGTCTGCTGGGCCGGTTGAGGTAGCTGGAGCGCGAGACCGCTGTTCAACAGACATTCCGCCAGTCAGGTCTGAGCCTACACCGTGCCCGTCGCGAGGCCAGGAGTGCCGAGGATTTGTAACGTCCACATTGGAGTCTTCAAAGGTGAACGGACGCGACCCGCCGACACCCAGACCCGCTCCCACGTCTACACCTACCCCGTCCAGCGGGGCCATTGGGAGCGGCTGGCACCACCGCCCGCTCCCCATACCTACACCTACCCCGCTGCTGACAGGAGGTGGAGGCACCCTCCGGGGAGTGCGGGGAAGGTAGCGGCGGAGCCTGTCGTTCTCATCAGTTGCCGCGTCGTCACATGAGGCGGCAGGCATCTGCCAGGCAGGGGCGCGGTTGCGGCATGGCACACTGCAAGCGAGAAGCGTGTCCCCCTGGGTCTGTGGCTGACTACCAGAGATGACGCGTCCATGCTCTTGCTGGGCGGCCGGGGTCAATAGGGGGTGGACAGGGGTCGGTCCTGCCGCTACCCTTGGCCGCCATGTCCGACGACGGCGACGAACCGATCCATACGCTGAACATCACCTTCGATCAGTTTCTCGCTGTTGGTGGGGTATACTCGAACTATGTCCACTGCTGGCTCACTCAGCATGAGATCACCCTCGATTTCCTCACCCAACAGGGGGACGAGCCCAGTGATGGGGTCGCTGAGGCGACACTGGTGGCACGCGTCAAAGTTGCTCCCTCAGCTTTGGGACTAATGCTTCGACAAATCACTGATATCTATGATGCTTGGACTGAGATCGCGAACAGTGCCGGTTTTCCAGCTACAATGCCCCACCAACCCGAAGGAGGAAGCAATGAGTGAAACCCCGAAGATTATCTATCCGCCAACAGGCCCAGGTTCCTATCGGATCCCGTTTGACGATTCCTTCAGCCGCAAACCACATCGAGAGCAGATATCGGAGATCCGTGAAAAACTGGACTCCCTGTTTGGGCCGAACCAGCCGTCAGCGGACGACTAGCTATAGATTGGAATACCGCTGCATACGACAACAGCACGGTAACTTCATATCATTGTGGCTGGCCCAATTATATTGGGGTTAGCAATGTTTACCAGTATAGTGTTGGTTATAGCCTCTTATTAGAATGCTCATCTCCTTGTAACTTGCTAAGTGAAGATCAGCTTTGATGGGGGTGGGTTTAAGTAATTGTATGGAGTCTTCACATTATAGTGGAATAGATGGCTTTGTTGTTCGGGAATCGGTGGCGTAGCGTCTTGGTCTGGGAAAGGAGAGGGGGATGGTTGAGATGAGTGGTTTGCGGCGGGTGCCGTTGGAGGGGTGTTTCAACTTTCGGGATTTGGGGGGTTATGCCAGTAGGTTGGGGGGTACTACGAAGTGGGGGGTGTTGTTTCGAGCCGATTCTTTGCACCGTCTGACTCCGGCCGATGTGGAGGTGGTGGCCGGTCGGTTGGGGGTTCGTACTGCGGTTGACTTGCGGGCGGCCGACGAGCGGGCCCGGGTGGGGGTGCTGGATTCCACCATTGGCATCACCGAGCACCATGTGGGCACCACCGACGGGGCGATGCATGTTTCCCGGCGAGCCGACACCGATCTGGCGAACCGCACCTTCGGGCAGATCTACGAGGCCATGATTCGCAACGGTGGGGAGCGTTTCGCGGCCGCCATCGAGTTGGTGGCCGACCCCGACCGCTGGCCGACTGCCTTCTTCTGCATGGCGGGCAAGGATCGCACCGGCTGTCTGGCCGCTCTGATTCTGGGTCTGGTCGGGGTGGACCGCCAGGACATAGTGGGGGACTACGCGGCCACGGCTCCGGCGGTGACGGCCATCCGCGAGCGCTCCCTGGCCGAGTTGCCCGAAATGGCTCGGGTATGGGCCGGTCTTCCCGACGACATCACCACATCCCCGGTGGAGGCCATGACCGAACTGCTGGATCTGGTGGACGACCAGTGGGGCGGTCCCGAGGGCTATGCCCTCGACTACGGGGTTGATCCCCGCACGGTCGAGCGTCTGCGAGCCTCGTTCCTGACCTGATCCTCCCTGGTCAGGGGTCGGGGACATGACTGTTCTATTGGCCGGGCCGGGTCGGTGATCCCCCCGTCAGGAGGTCAGGCCGGTAGAATTATCGCGCTGGCGACCCCGTGTAGATCCCCCCGTCAGGAGGTCAGGCCAGCAGAATCACCGCGCTGGCGACCCCGTGTAGATCACCCCCCGTCAGGGGTCAGGGCTCGACGACGACCTTGAGGGAGGGAGTCTCGCCGGCGGCCAGGTCGAAGGCATCGCCGGCACCGTCGAGGGGGAATCTATGGGTGATCATGGCCTCGGCGATCTCCGGGCGGTGGGCCAAAAGAGCGGCCGCGGAGTCGAAGGCCCGACCCGCGCCGTGATGACCGTAGAACGTGCCCCAAACCGCGGTCAGCTCCTTGAGCACCCAGGGCAGCACCTCGAACAACTTGTTCTGGTAGTAGCCGGCAACTAGAAGCACCGTACCGCCCGGGCGGGCCACTTCGGCGGAGCGGGTTATGGAACGCTCGGAGCCGTCGCCCTCGATGACCACGTCGTAGGTGCCCGACAAGCCCACTCCCAGGCCCATCAGCTCCGCGGCCGCCGCGTGCAGGTCGTTTTCCGGTTCGACGTCCACGGAACAGCCCCGCCAGCGGGCCGCGGCCCCGCCCAGGAGCCCGAACCCGGTGATGCCAGGACCCACCACGGCCACCCGGTGGCGGCTCTCCAACCGTCCCAGCATCAGGCTGTGAATGTTCACCGCCAGTGGTTCGCACAAGCAGGCGTCGGCCACATCCAGCCCATGGGGCAGGCGCACCAGGCACCGCTCCGGCAATACGATCTCGTCGGCCATGCCCCCGTCGAAGGCCACCCCGGCGATCATCTCGTGGGACCTCACGCACCAGTGGTAGTCGCCCATGGCGCAGAACTCGCAGGCATCGCAGGGCACCATCGGCTCGACCGCCACCGGAGTTCCGTCGTCCAGCACGCCGGCGAACTCGTGGCCGAAGGTCATCTCCCTCGGCCCGAAACCCGCCATGTTGAGGTCGGTCTGGCAGATGCCCACCGAGCGGGGCCGGATGCGCACTCCCTCGCCGCCATCCACCGAGACCCGAGTGGGCGACGCCACCTCCACCGGGCGGATGCCTTCGGGGGTGTGTCGTACCGCCCTCACGAGGACAGGCCCCGTTTCTTGTACTCGCTCTGGGCGTAAACGATGTCCCCCAGGTGCTCGTCGGCCTCGGGGGAGGTGGCCAGCCAGGCCACCACTGCGCCGATGGTGGCCGGCTCCCCGCCGGGGTAGGGGAACGAGCCTGCGGTGTTGCGGGCCCGGGCGGCCTCGGTGATCACGTAGCCGGGGTCGATGCTGAAGCAGCGGATGCCCTCGCCGCCGTGCTCCACGTGGATGTGGGGGGTCATGCGGCTGAAAGCCGCCTTGCTCATGGCGTAGGCCATGCCCCAGCCGCCCTGGCCGATGGGGCCGGGAGGGTCGGTGTAGGCCGATGCCGAGATCATGTTCACGATGGTGCCCGAGCCTCGGGCCCTCATGGTGGCCAGCACCCGTCGGGTCACCGCCATCTGGGCCAAAACGTTGCCCTCGAACAGCTTGTGAACCTCGGACTCCTCCAAATCCAGGAACGGGGTCATGGATACCTTGCCCTGGTAGATGGCGTTGTTGACCAGCACATCGAGATGACCGAAGCGCTCCAGCGTCCCGTCCATGCACGCCTCCACGCCGGCTCGATCCAGCAGATCCATGACGAACGCCTCCCCCCGCCGGCCCTCGGCCTCGATGGCGGCCACCGTGGTGTCGAGCCCGCCGGGCACGGTGAGGTCGGGGTCGTACATGTCCCGGCCCGATCCGTCAACCAGCGTGCGGGCCGACACGGCCACGTCGAAACCGGCCCGGGCCAGGGCGATGGCACTGGCCCGCCCGATGCCCCGGCTGGCTCCGGTGACCAATGCCGTCCTCCGTCCTGTTGCCTGGTTGTCGCTGGTGCCCATCGGGCGGTCTGTTGCCTGGTTGTCGCTGGTGCCCATCGGGCGGTCTGTTGCCTGGTTGTCGCTGGTGCCCATCTGGATCCGTCCTGCCTTCGGGTTGGGTCGGCTTGTGGACATACCGTAGGGGTCATGGGGCCTCTCAAGGGAATGCGCATCATCGAGTTGGCCGGAATCGGGCCCACACCGTTCGCGGGCATGATGCTGTCGGATCTGGGTGCCGAGGTCATCCGGGTGGACCGGGTGGGCGGTTCGGGCAGTCCGGTGGGCTCGCAGTCGGGCCCCATGGAGCGGGGCAAGTACACGGTGGCCATCGACCTAAAGCAGCCCGAGGGCGTGGAGGCGGTGCTCCGGCTGGTCGAGGAGTCGGACGGTTTGTTCGAGGGCTTCCGGGCCGGGGTGGTCGAGCGCCTCGGTGTCGGCCCGAGGGCTTGCCTGGCCCGCAATCCCCGGTTGGTCTACGGGCGGATGACCGGCTGGGGACAGGCCGGGCCCCTGGCCGATCGGGCCGGTCACGACATCAACTACATCTCCCTGGCCGGCCCGTTGGCCCACATCGGCCGCCCCGGCCGGCCTCCCTCGGTGCCGCTCAACCTCATCGGCGACTTCGGGGGCGGCTCGGTGTTCTTGGTGCTGGGCATGGTGGCGGCACTGCTGGAGGTGGCTCGGGGGGGCAACGGCCAGGTGGTGGACGCCGCCATGGTGGACGGGGCGGCCTACCTGCTGTCGCCCCTGTACGCCGCCCACGCCGGCGGGTTCTGGACCGACGACTACGGCTCCAATTTCTTGGACTCCGGGGCCTACTTCTACGAGGTGTACGGCACCGCCGACGGCAAGTGGTTGGCGGTGGGGGCCATCGAACCCCAGTTCCACGCCGAGTTCATGGCCGGTATCGGCCTGGCCGATGCCGACGATCTTCCCGACCAGATGGATCGGGATCGGTGGCCGGAGATGAAGCAGCGGGTGGGCGGGATCATCGCCCGGCGCACCCTGGACGAGTGGTTGGCGGTGTTCGACGGTACCGATGCCTGCGTCACCCCGGTGCTGACCATGGGCCAGACTCCTTCGCACCCCCATGCCCGGGCCCGCTCCTCGTTCTTCGAGGCCTGCGGGGTTACCCAGCCCCGGCCCGCTCCCCGTTTCGAGGGCACTCCCGCCGAGCCGGCCCGGGAGTCGCAGCTTCCGGGGGCCGACACCGCCGAGGTGCTGGCCGAGATCGGCTATTCCGCCGAGGAGATTGTCGCACTCCGATCGGCGGCCGTGATCGCCTGAGGGCCAGGGAGCCGCGGGGTTGGTTTTGAGGAGGGCCGCCGGGCTGGTTCTGAGGGGTACGGGGTTGGTTTTGAGGAGGGCCGCCGGGCTGAGCGGCCCGGCCGGCTAGGTTCGGCGGTATACCGCATCGGCGGTCGGGTTGGGGTCGGCGATCACCCGGCCGTCGGCGACCATGGCGATCAGATGGGCCAGCACCGAACGAGCGGCGGGTTCGTGGAGCTCGGGGGCCACCTCGACGTACATCACCGCCACCATCTGGGCGATGGTCCTCGGCCCGGCGGCCAGGCACTCCAGGATCTGATGCTCCCGGTCCAGACGGTGGGCGTACAGGGCCTTTACCATCGGGTGCGGGTCGGGGATCGGGGGGCCGTGGGTGGGCCAGTAGACCCGGTCGTCGGGGGAGTCGGCCAGCAGTCGCAGGCTGGCCAGGTAGTCGGTCATGCTGCCGTCGGGCGGGGGGATGACAGTGGTGGACCAGCCCATTACGTGGTCACCGGTGAACACTCCGGCCGCCTCCCGCCAGCGATAGGCGATGTGGTTGGAAATATGGCCCGGAGTGTGCAGGCACTCGAAGCTCCAGCCCGGCCCCTCGATCACGTCCTCGTGGACCACGGCCGAATCGGGAGAGAATTCCCAATCACCGCTCTCCTCGCTCCGACCCCCGTCGTCGGCATCGTCGGCATTGGCGGCATTGTCGTCGGCATCGTGGTGGGGGGCATCGTCGGCATTGGCGGCATTCTCGCCCGCACCGTCATCGTCGTCGTGGGGGGCATTGTCGTCGTGGGGGGCATCTTCGTTATCGGCGGCCGGGTGAGGTCCGAACCCGTAGGACGTTGCTCCGGTGGCCTCGGCCATCGCCCGGGTGGCGGGGGAGTGGTCCCGATGGGTGTGGGTGATGAGCAGGGCCTCCACCTGCTCGCCGTCCACCGCGGCCAGCACCGCGGCTATGTGATCGGCATCGTCGGGGCCGGGGTCGACGATGGCCACCCGACCCTGGCCCACGATGTAGGTGCCGGTGCCCCGGTAGGTGAACTTGCCCGGGTTGTTGGCCACCACCCGACGCAGGCCGGGGCCCATTTCCACCACCGTGCCGTAGTCAACCTCGGGCTCGGTCAGAAACGGGATGCTCATCGCCACCACCGTGTCGTGGTAAACCTCGGGCTCGGCCGGGAAGGGATGCTTATTGCCGTCACCGTGTCGTGGTCAACTTCGGGTTCGGCCGGGAAGGGGTGCTCATCTCCGTCACCGTGTCGTGGTCAACCTCGGGTTCGGTCGGAAACGGGATGCTCATCGCCACCACCGCAGGACCGGCCCGGCCACCCATCAGTCGTCCCCGGCGGCCACCTCGCCGGTGGAGGCTCCCAGATAGGCCGGTTTCTCCCCACCGCCGTGGACCTTTATATTGGCCCCGGTCATCCACCGGGCCAGGGGCGAGGCCAGGAACAGGCACACATCGGCCACGTCCTCGGGAAGACCCATGCGGCCCAGGGCAATGGTTCGGCCCACCGCGGCGATGCCGTCGTCGTCGCCGTAGTACAGGTGGGCGTCGTCGGTCACGATCAGCCCGACCGTCACGGTCAGGACCCGGATTTTCGGTCCCCACTCCACGGCCAGGGTCTCGCTCAGGTTCACCAGCCCGGCCTTGGCGGCACCGTAGGCCACACCCTTGGGGTTGGGCCGGATGCCCGACACCGACGAGATGTTCAGA
Source organism: Acidimicrobiales bacterium (assembly GCA_965115985.1). Taxonomy (GTDB): domain Bacteria; phylum Actinomycetota; class Acidimicrobiia; order Acidimicrobiales; family Bin134; genus Poriferisocius. Next base: position 1,103,659 of record OZ220474.1, on the reverse strand, counting down.
ATCACCCCGCCACCGGCCTGCTTCTGCATCACCGGGTACACCGCCTGGCTGAACGTCATCGGGGCCAGCAGGTTCAGTGCCACGATCTTCTCGTTGAACCGGGGCGACACCGTGGCCGAGTCGGCCGGGGGGGCCCCGCCCGCGTTGTTGATGAGGGTATCGACCCGCCCGGTACGGTTCACCGCCGTCTCGACCACTCCGGCGATCTGCTCGGGATCCCGCACATCGGCGGCGGCGAACACCGCTTCGTTGCCGGCGGCGGCCACCGGTTCGTCCGGCGGTCGTCGGGCACAGATCACGACGTCGGCACCCGCGGCCAGGAATCGGACGGCCAAGCCCCGGCCCAGACCCTTGGTTCCGCCGGTGATTATGGCGGTCCTCCCGGTGAAATCCAGATCCTTCATTGCTGCCAGTGTGCCCCATGCCGAGGGCCGGGGACACCCCGGTACGTGTGAGGTGGCCGCATCCGTCGAGCCGCCATGGACATACCCCGATGTCGAACTGCGCTCGTAGCCGCTGGTATGAGTAGAAGTCGGGGGCGGGGGGTGATGGATCTCTCGGGCCGTGCCCGTAGCCGTTGGTGTGGGTCGGGCCGTGGGGGGCGGGCTATCGTCGCCGTCATGGTCGACAAGCGGATGACCGAGGACGAGGTCATTGCCGAGTTGCGCGACGGCATGACCATCGGCATCGGTGGCTGGGGATCCCGCCGCAAGCCCATGTCGCTGGTGCGGGCGATACTGCGCTCCGACCTTCGGGATCTGACCGTGGTGGCCTATGGCGGTCCCGACATCGGCCTTCTGTGCGCGGCGGGCAAGCTGCGCCGGGCGGTGTACGGGTTCGTGTCGCTGGACTCCATCCCGCTGGAGCCCCACTTCCGCCGGGCCCGCCAGAGCGGGGCCATAGAGTTCACCGAGTTGGACGAGGGGGCCTTCTACCTGGGGCTTCTGGCCGCCGCCCACCGGGTGCCGTTCTATCCCACCCGGGCCGGTTTGGGCTCCGACATGTTGACCATGAACCCCGAGCTGCGCACCGTGGTCTCCCCCTACGACGACGGCGAGGAGCTGGTGGCCATACCCGCCTTCGAGCTGGACGCCGCCCTGATCCACATGAACCGGGCCGACGCCGCCGGCAACGGCCAGTTCTTGGGACCCGATCTGTACTTCGACGATCTGTTCGCCATGGCCGCCGCCAAGACCTACATGAGCACCGAGAGGATCGTCCCCACCGAGAACCTGCTGGACGAGGGCCCGGTGCATACGCTGCGAATCCAACGCATCTTCACCGACGGCGTGGTGGAGGCGCCCCGGGGGGCGCACTTCACCGAATGCCCCCCCGACTACGGACGCGACGAGCCCTTCCAGCGGGAGTACGCCGCCACCGCCCGTGATTCCGAGGCCTGGGCGACCTTCCGAAGCACCTACCTGGACGCCACCTCCCACGACGAGTACCGCAGGGCGCTGGAGGCCCGCTCATGAGCACCACCGTCGATCACGCCGCCGAAGCCACCATCGACGAGATCTGCGTGGTGGCCTGCGCCGAGGCCTTCCGGGGCGACGGTGAGATCCTGTGCAACCCCATCGGCACCGTGCCCATCGTGGGCGGTCGGCTGGCCCGGGCCACCTTCGAGCCCGACCTGGTGTACACCGACACCGTGTCGGTGCTGGCGGCCAACGACTACCCGGTGGCCGATCCCGACGCTCCCCGGGTGGTGGAGTCGTGGGTGCCGTACCGCACGGTGTTCGACATCGTGTGGTCGGGCAGGCGCCACGTGATGATGGGGGCCAGTCAGATCGACCGGTGGGGCAACCAGAACATCGCCGCCATCGGCGACTTCCGTCGTCCCAAGGCCCAGCTCCTGGGGCTGAGGGGCGCGCCCGGCAATCTGGTCAACCACACCACCAGCTACTGGGTGCCCAACCACTCCCCCCGCTCCTTCGTGGCCTCGGTGGACGTGGTGTCGGGGCCGGGGTACGACCGGATGCGGGAGCTGGGGGCACCGGGCAACCGGTTCCACGAGGTGCGTCGGGTGGTGTCCAACCTGGGGGTGTTCGACTTTCGTACCGACGACAACCGTATGCGGATCGTCTCGGTACACCCCGGCGTGACCGTGGATCAGGTGGTGGAGGCCACCGCCTTCGATCTGGCCGGCACCGAGGAGGCGGTCGAGACCCGACTGCCCACCGCCGAGGAGTTGCGCCTGATCCGAGAGGTGCTCGATCCCCGTGGGGCCCGCAAGGCCGAGTTCGGGTGAGCCCGCGGTGAGCGGTTCCCGCTCGAGTTCGGGTGAGCGCGCGGTGAGCGCCGACCCCCGTCTGCGCACCCGTTTGTGCAAGCTGTTCGGGGTGGAGCACCCCATCGTGCAGACCGGTATGGGCTGGGTGTCGGGGGCCCGGCTGACCGCGGCCACCGCCAATGCCGGCGGGCTGGGCATCATCGCCGCGGCCCCATTGACCTTCGACCAAATGGTGGGGACCATCGACGCGGTGGCCGCGGCCACCGACCGCCCCTTCGGGGTGAACCTGCGCACCGATGCCGCCGACATCGACCGCCGGGTGGATCACATCATCGCCGCCGGGGTACCGGTGGCCAGCTTCGCCCAGGCCCCCGGTGAGGCCATCGTGAAGAAGCTGAAGGACGCCGGGGTGGCGGTGGTGCCCACCATCGGGGCCCCCCGCCATGCCGAGAAGGTGGCCGCCTGGGGGGTGGATGCGGTCATCGCCCAGGGGGCCGAGGGCGGCGGCCACACCGGCCCCATAGCCACCTCCCTGCTTCTGCCCGCGGTGCTCGACACGGTGGACGTCCCGGTCATCGCGGCCGGGGGGATGATCGACGGGCGCTCGCTGGCGGCGGCGCTGGCCTTCGGGGCCGACGGCATCGCCATGGGCACCCGGTTCCTGCTCTCGGCCGACAGCGAGGTTCCCGATGGGGTGAAGGCCGTCTATCTGAATACCAAGCTCACCGGTACGGTGGTCACCACTGCGGTCGATGGCGTACCCCAGAGGGTCATCAACACCGACGTGATCGCCCGACTGGAGCGGTCCGGGCCGTTGTCGTTCGTTCGGGCCGCTCGCAACGCGCTCCGGTTCCGAGCCCTCACCGGGGTGGGCTATCGCCAACTGCTGTCGGAGGGGTTGGCCATGCGCCGCAGCCTCGATCTCACCTGGACCCAGATGGCCATGGCCGCCAACGCCCCGATGATGACCAAGGCGGCCATGGTGGACGGCCACCCCGAGGTCGGCATTCTGCCCACCGGCCAAGGAGTGGGCAGCATCGACGCCCTTCCCACCTGCGGAGAGATCATCGATTCGGTGATCGCCGAGGCCACCGCCGTTCTGGATCGCCTGGCCGGTTCGGGCCGGGCCTAGGGGTTGGGTTCGTCGGTCATGGATCTGTCGTTCACCCCGGCGGAGCGGGCATTCCGGGAGGAGGCCCGGACCTGGTTGGCCGAGAACGTGCCCGCCGAGCCGTTGGCATCCATGGACACCCCCGGTGGTTTCGAGGAACACCGGGAGTGGGAGCATCGCTTGTTCGACGCCGGTTGGGCGGTGGTTTCGTGGCCCGAGCGCCATGGCGGTCGGGAGGCGTCGTTGGTGGAGTGGTTGATCTTCGAGGAGGATTACTGGGCGTCGGGAGCCCCGGGCCGGGTGTCGTCCAACGGGGTTAGCCTTCTGGCTCCCACCATCTTCGACTTCGGCACTCCCGAGCAGCAGGATCGCTTCCTGCGGCCCATGGCTCGGGGCGACGAGATCTGGGCCCAGGGCTGGTCGGAGCCCGATGCCGGTTCCGATCTGGCCGGCATCAAGACCAGGGCCCGGCGTGACGGCGAGTACTTCGTGATCGACGGCCAGAAGACCTGGTGCTCCCGAGGGGCGTTCGCCGATTGGTTCTTCTGCCTGGTGCGCACCGATCCCGACTCCCAGCGCCACGCCGGGCTCAGCTATTTGCTGGTGCCCGGTGACACCGAGGGCTTCGAGGCTCGACCGGTGGGCCGTCTCGACGGCGAGCCCGGCTTCTCGGAGCTCTTCTTCGACGGGGCCCGGGTGCATGAACGCCACCTGCTGGGTGGGGAGGGCGAGGGTTGGGCGGTGGCCATGGCCACCACCGGCAGCGAGCGGGGGCTGAACCTGCGGGCTCCGGGTCGGTTCATGGCTGCCGCCGACCGGTTGGTGGGCCTCTACCGGGAGATCGCCGAGCAGCGGGGGCCCGATCTTGACCGCAGGGATCAGGTGGTGGGGGCCTGGATGGGAGCCCAGGCCTATCGCTGGCAGACCTATGCCACCGAGTCCCGTCTGCGCGACGGTGCCCCCATCGGTTCGGACGCCAGCTTCATGAAGGTGCTGTGGTCGGAGCTGGACGTGGAGTTGCACGCCACCGCTCTGAGGCTGCTGGGTCGGGACGGGGAGCGGGCCGACAACTCGTGGATGGACGGCTACGTGTTCGCACTGTCGGGCCCGATCTACGCCGGCACCAACGAGATTCAGCGCAACATCATCTCCGAACGAGTACTGGGCTTGCCCCGGCGATGAGGGCGATGGCGAGGGTTGCGACGGTGAGGTTGTGCCGTCCGGTTCCTGGGCTTGCCCCGGCGATGAGGGCGATGGCGACGAGGGGGATGGCCGGGCCGGCCATGGCGACTCCTGGGTTGTCGGGACGGTAACGGTGGACTTCTCGTTCAGCGACGATCAGATCATGTTCCGGGACGCGGTGCGGGACTTGCTGACCAAGGAATGTCCACCCGAGGTGGTGAGGTCGGCCTGGGAGAACGACACCGGTCGGTCCGATGGCCTGTGGGCCGCGCTGGCCGAGATGGGCGTGGTGGGCATGACCGCTCCCGAGTCGGCCGGCGGGTTGGGTATGGGCGAGGTCGACCTGGTGCTGCTGCTGGAGGAGGCCGGCCGGGCCGCGTTGCCCGAGCCCTTGCTGGAGCACACCGCGGTGGGGATTCCCACGCTGGTGGAGGCCGGGGGCCCGATGGCCGAGGATTGGCTGGAGCGGGCCGTGTCCGGGGAGGCCCTTCTGGGCGCAGGTTCGGACCGCGGCTACGTGGTGGGGGCGGCTTCCAGCGATCTGGTGCTGCTCGTCGGCGAGCGGGTCAGGGCGGTACCGGTGGCCGGGGCATCGCTGGTTGCCCATCCCTCGATCGACGGTTCCCGACGGTTGTACGAGGTGGACGGGGATGCCGTGCTTTTGGATGCCGACCCGGCGCGGGCCTTCGACCGAGCCGCGGCCGCGGCCGCGGCCATCTGTGTCGGCGTGGCCCGGCACCTGCTGGACGCCACCGTGGAGTACGTCTCGCAGCGCTACCAGTTCGGCAAGCCGGTGGGCACCTACCAGGCGGTCAAGCACCACCTGGCCGACACCGCCCTCAAACTGGAGTTCGCCCGCCCCGCGGCCCGCCATGCCGCCTGGTGCGTGGCGGTGGACGACCCCGACCGCAGCCGAGACGTGTCGCTGGCCAAGGCCCTGGCCTCCGAGGCGGTGGACCTGGCCGCCCGGACCGCCCTCCAATGCCACGGTGCCATCGGCTACACCTTCGAGTACGACCTGCATCTGTGGATGAAGCGGGGTTGGGCCCTGTCCGCCGCCTGGGGCGACGCCGCCTGGCATCGCAATCGCATCGCCGACGCCCTGGGCATCTGAGAACCTGATCGGCATCGCCGACGCCCTGGGCATCCGAGAGCCCGCTTCGCATCGCCTGCAAGACGATCCACCCCCTCCCGAACTTTCCGGTCACCCGGCGGGCGCGGCTCGCTGCCTGCCCCGGTGATCTCCTGTCCGTCACCCTGGGCGAGTAGCGTGGCCGGGATGGTTACCGAGGGGGCCACTGCGGTGGCTGAGCGTGCAGTGGCTGAGCGCCCGGCCGGTTCGGGGCAACCCCTGCTGGCGGTCGAAGGGGTCACGGTGCGCTTCGGTGGGGTGGTGGCGGTGGACGACGTGACCATGTCGGTGCAACCGGGCCGGATTCGAGGTCTCATCGGGCCCAACGGCGCGGGCAAGACCACCCTGTTCGACAGCATCACCGGGGTGAACACCCCGGTGGCCGGATCGGTCCGCCTGGAGGGGGAGGAGTTGATCGGAAGGCCCGCCACCTGGAGGGCCCGGCGGGGCATTCGTCGCACGTTCCAGCGCCAGCAGCCCTTCGGCTGGCTGTCGGTGGGCGACAACGTGCTGGCCGCTTTGGAATGGGAGGGCGGCGGAGGCGGCATTGCCGCCGACCTGCTGGCCCTGCCCTCCCGCCGCCGCCTGGAGGCCCGGCGTCGCCGGCGGGTGGACGAGGTGTTGGAGCTGTGCGGTCTTGTCGATATCCGTGACACACCGGCGGGGGAGTTGCCCATCGCTCGAGCCCGCATGGTGGAGTTGGCCCGGGCCATCGTGTCCCACCCCAAGCTGCTACTGCTGGACGAACCCACCTCGGGCATCGAGCACGAGGAGGCCGCCCAGCTCGGCGACATCATCCAGACCATCCGGGCCGAGGACCAGTGCTCGGTGCTGCTGGTGGAGCACGACGTGGCGTTCGTCATGGCCCAGTGCGACCACATCACCGTGTTGAACCTGGGCCGGGTGATCGGTGAGGGATCGCCCGAGGAGATCCGCAACAACCCCGCGGTGCGGGACGCCTACCTGGGCTGAGCTCGTTCATGCAGACCTTCTCGTCCTCGACACCGATAGCCGCCCCCCGGGCGGTGGCATGGGCAGTGATGACCGACCATGAGCTGTACGCCCATTGGGTTCCCCGTAGCCGGGTCGAGCTGGAGACCGAGGGCTTGCCCGACCGCAACGGGGTCGGTGCCGTCCGGGTGTTCCGCACCGGCCCGGTGAGCACTCGCGAGGAGGTCACCGCCTTCGATCCGCCCCAGCGCATGGCCTACCGGATGTTGAAAATCCCGCTGCCGGTGCGCAACTGCCGCTCCGAGATGGTGCTGATGGCGGACGAGGAGGACGAGGGCTGCACCCTGCACTGGGACACCTGGTTCGATCCCGTTATCCCGCTGACCGGCGGCATCATTCGCCGGATCATGGCCCCGGCGGTGGACAAAATGGCCGCCGGTATCGCCGCGGAGGCCCGGAGCCGATCCCAACCTGCATGAGATCCGCGGAGCCGGCGGGTGTCGGGCAGGCGAGTTCTCTCGGCGAACCGAAAGCACTCGTCCTGTTGCCTCCGGCTCTGGAGGTCAACTACGGAACCGACGACATCGGCCGCCCCACGGTGGTCGCGGTGGTTCGTCTGGGCGAGGCCTACCAGGGGCCGCCCGGCTGCGTTCATGGAGGGTACCTGGCCGCGATGTTCGACAACCTGCTGGGGGTGCTGCCCTACCGGCTGACCGGGCGCAGGGGAGCGTTCACCGGCCGGCTGACCGTCCGCTACCGCTCGCTCACCCCGCTGGACGCCGAGCTGGTGCTCACCGGCAGGATCACCGCGGCCCGCGGCCGAAGGGTCACCACTACCGGTCGTTGTCACACCGGCGATGTTCTGACCGCGGAGGCCGAGGCTCTGTTCGTACGCCCCGCCCATGGGTGAATCCGATTCCCGGCCGGTGGTGGCCCCGGCTCCCGATGGTGTTCGATCCCCTGGTGCGCCCCGCCCATGGGTGAATCCGATTCCCGGCCGGTGGTGGCCCCGGCTCCCGATGGTGTTCGATCCCCTGGTGCGCCCCGCCCATGGGTGAATCCGATTCCCGGCCGGTGGTGGCCCCGGCTCCCGATGGTGTTCGATCCCCTGGTACGCCCCGTCCATGAGTGAGCCGGACACCCGGCCGGTGGTGGTGATGCTGTGTACCGGCAACGCGGCCCGCTCGGTGATGGCCACCGTCATGGGGCGGGCCCGCACCGATTCGGTGCGTTTCGTGGGGGCCGGCACCCACAGCATCGAGGGTCTTCCCATGAGCAATCGCACCCGACGAGCGCTGGCCGGCCTGGGATTGTCCGACCCCGGCCATCGCAGCCACCAGCTCACCGCCACCGATGTGGATGAGGCCGACCTCGTCGTGGCCTTTGCTCCCGAGCATGTGGACTACGTTCGCCGGGTCCACCCCGAGGCCGCCGCCCGTACCGCCACCATCAAGCGCCTGGTGGCCGATCTGAAGCCCGGCCCCGATGCGCTGGCCCAGCGGGTGGCCGCGCTCGATCTGGCCGACGACGAGGTGTGTCGCACCGAGCTCGATACCGAGGAGGTGGTGGATCCCGGTGGTGGCGAGGACGACGTTTTCGAGGCCTGCGCCCGGGAGATCGATTCGCTGATGGATCAACTCCTGCTTCTGCTCTAGGGCTGGATACCATCGCCTCGATGGATCTGCGCTTCACGGCCGACGAGCTGGCGTTCCGCGACGAGCTGCGCCACTGGCTCGGTGCCGTGATTCCCACTCTGGGCAGTCCCCCCGAACGCACCGATTGGGCCGGCCGCCGGGAGTGGGACACCGCCTGGCAGAGGATGCTGTTCGATGCCGGGTATGCGGGGATCAACTGGCCCTCGGAGTTCGGGGGACGGGGCTCGACCCCCACCGAACACCTGATCTTTCTGGAGGAGACCACCCGGATGGGTGCTCCCTACGTGGGGGTGAACTTCGTCGGTCTGCTTCACGCCGGCCCCACCCTCGTTGCCGAGGCCACCCCGGCTCAGCAGGCCCATCATCTTCCCGCCATCCTGAAGGGCGAGCAGGTATGGTGCCAGGGGTTCTCCGAGCCCAACGCCGGATCCGACCTGGCCTCGCTGTCCACCCGGGCGATTCGTGACGGCGATCACTACGTCGTCACCGGCCAGAAGATCTGGACCTCGTTCGGCCACGTGGCCGACTACTGCGAACTGCTGGTGCGCACCGATGCCGAGGCCCCCAAGCACCGGGGCATCACCTGGCTGATATGTCCCATGGATCTACCCGGTATCGAAGTCCGGCCCATCACCACCGTGGCCGGTTCCAGCGAGTTCTGCGAGGTGTTCTTCGACGAGGTCCGCATCCCGGTGCAGAACCGGGTGGGCGACGAGAACGACGGTTGGCGGGTGGCCATGGTCACGTTCAGTTTCGAGCGGGGCACCGCCTTCATCAGCGAGCTGTTGGGAACCATGGCGCAGCTCGCCGGGATGGCCGGGGAGGCTCGGCGCATCCCCCGCAACGGCTCCACCGCCTGGGACGATCCCGAGGTGCGTCGGGAGATCGGCCGACTCCAGGCCGAGTACGACGCCCTGTGGGCGCTGACCAAACGGGTGGTGTCGCAGGCCCAGCGCACCGGGATGCCCGGCCCCGGCGGTTCGGTCTTCAAGCTGTACTACGCCGAGGTCAAAAAGCGCATGGCCGACCTGGCCCACCGTCTGCTGGGACGGGAGGCCCTGGTGTTCGCCGACGATGCCGGTGACGAGCAGACCGGCGGAGACATGGTGGCCGGTCGGCTGTACGTGCTCAGCCTGTCGATTGCCGCGGGCACCTCCCAGATCCAGCGGAACATAATCGGCGAGCGCATCCTGGGCCTGCCCAAGGAGCGGTAGGGGAGCGGACATGGGTTTGATGAATGCGGGGTTGCTCGATTCGGGGTTGTTCGCCCGATCTTCGAGTCCGCCCGAGGAACGGTGGGAGAGCGTGACATGGGTTTGATGAATTCGGGGTTGTTCGCCCGTTTTTCGAGTTCGCCCGAGGAGCGGTAGATGGACTTCGAGTTGACCGATGACCAGGTGGCGCTGTGCGACGGCATCGGGGATCTGTGCCGGGGGCGGTTCGACATCGACACCGTTCGGGGGCTGGCCGAATGCGGAGGAGTGGATCGCCGGCTGTGGGCCGAACTGGCCGCCACCGGGGTGTTCTCGCTGGTGGTGCCCGAGGCCGACGGTGGGGTCGGGCTGGGCTGGGTGGACGCCGCGCTGGTGTACGAGCAGTTGGGCCGGGCCCTGGTGCCCGGACCGTTGGTGGGCACGCTCCTGGCCGCCGGGGTGGTGGAGGGGGCCGTGGTCGGTCTGATCGAGCGCACCGATGGCCCCGCCCTGGTGGAGTATCCCGACGTGATCGATGTTCTGCTGGTGGTGGACGACGACGGGGTGTGGCGGGTGGACGTCGACGAGTTGTCGGTGCAGGCGGCCCAGTCGGTGGATCCGCTGACCCCGGTGGGTCGGGTGGCCGAGCTGTCTCGGGGCGACCGGGTGGCCGATCCCTATGGGTGGGCCGACCGGGCGGTGCTTTTGGGTTCGGCCCTCCAGGTGGGCCTGGCCCGGGGGGCCAGGGAGCTGGCGGTGGACTACGCCCACCAGCGTCGGCAGTTCGGCAAACCGATCGGCCAGTTCCAGGCGATCAAGCACATGTGCGCCGACATGTACGGTCGGGAGGAGGTGGCTCGGGCCGCCCTGTACTTCGCCGGTTGCGTGATGGACTCCCCCGAGTTGGGCGACGTGTCCCGAGCGGTGTCGGGGGCCCGCATCCTGGCGGCCGAGGCGGCCGATCACAACGGCAAGGACTGCGTGCAGGTCCACGGCGGCATGGGGTTCACCTGGGAGATCGATGCCCACCTGTACCTGAAGCGGGCCTGGGCGCTCACCCCGAGCTTCGGATCGCTGGACGAGCACGCCGAGCGTATTGCGGCGACGGTCTAGCTACCGGTCATGGGTGCGTCGCGGCGCTGGGTCGAGCGCCTTTTGCCCCACTTGGATCCCGACCTGGTGGAGGGCGGCGACACCCGCAACGTGGTGGACGCCTACCGCTTCTGGCGTCACGAGGCCATCGTGGCCGACCTGGACGCCCGCCGCCACGGGTTTCATGTGGCGGTGGAGAACTGGCAGCACGACCTCAACATCGGCACCCTGGTTCGCAACGCCAACGCCTTCGGAGCCGCCGCCGTACACATCGTGGGCCGCCGCCGCTGGAACCGCCGGGGGGCCATGGTCACCGACCGCTACCTCCACGTACTCCACCACCCCGAACTGGACGACCTGGTGGCCTGGGCCGATGGAGCAGATCTGCCGATACTGGGCATCGACAACGGCCCCGGCACCATCCCCATCGAGGGCTACTCGCTGCCAAAACGATGCCTGCTCCTCTTCGGCCAGGAGGGCCCCGGCCTGTCGCCTCCGGCAATGGCCGCCTGCCGGTCGATCCTGGCCATCACCCAGTTCGGCTCAACCCGCTCCATCAACTCCGCCGTAGCCTCCGGCATCACCATGCACCGCTGGGTCTGCCAGCACTCCCTCTGAAACGAAGCTGCGACTTATTGCAAGCCTTGTTCTAACCTCCAGGACAAGTGATAGTCTCGGGATTGGTGGCTATATAATCAGGTTCTTTATTTGCAGAGTAAGCAGCAACCATGAAGGAGTAAGTAGTACCAGGGATTGCTGTAAATACAACAGAGGTCTGGCTAGCACCTACTGTTTCCATCAATTCTCTATCCGCGCCTCGCAGATTCTTGGATAACATTGTTTCCCTAACTTTGTACCCACTGGGTTTCATGCTCTCATCTCGCTTTGTCCAACTTACTGTCAACCTATGTCCATCGTCTGAACACTCCACTGTTGCAGGACCAGGGACAAGTAGATAGGATGATGTTTCTGGCGCGTACCATTGGTAAGTTGCTTGATTAATGCCAATTCCTACAATACCAAAAACCATTAAAGCACCGACGTTTCTGAGGATAACCAAAAAGATGGCTTGAATATACTTTTGATGGCTTCTTTCCTGCTGCTGTGCTTATGCCTTTTTATAGAATATACAGTAACAGACTTTCGCCAATCGGCAAACGGAGCAAGCACTCCACCAAGAGGTATATCTCTTACTCGATCAAGATATAAGCGCAATATAAAACGGTTCACAAAAAATAGTATAACAACGACCAAAGCCAATATGAGATATAAAGATACTCCTTCTTCACTTCTAAGACCAAGATGCGCACTCACATATATGTATGGTCCAATAATCCCAAGATGACATACCATACATATGATAAAATCCCACCAGCGTATCTGCGTACGATCCTCGTAGTCGTCGTAGCGGTACGGGCCGGGGTAGTAGATAAGATAGTGCCACCAACGTATCCGTGAATCATCCCCCTCATTCAGTTCGGGGTGCTTATCAGTCTCATCGGTCATCTGCATGACTATAGTATGTGCTGTAAGGGTTTGTCAATGGTTGATTACTGGCTCTTCGCGTTGATGCGGGGAGGGGGGTGTTTTGGGGGTATCCACGTTTTGGGTGGGGGCCTCGCCGATTATTATGACTGTCACATAGTCGAGGAGTCAAGCGTGGAATTGTCATGCTCTGATCAAGTTTATAAGGGTCCAGACACTTGAACTTGGGTTTGACCCTAAAGGAGATCCATCACCATAGTGTTTTGTGTCGAGGAGTTGAGCTCGCTCAAGCGCATCCTCATAGTTATTGCATAGAAGATCGACTGCCTGACTGGAGAGGTTCTTCCGGCATCCCAGTAGTTCGAACGATCTGGATTGAGCATCATGACTGGTAAGGTATGCGGTTTGACCCTCGAAGTGAAGAATAAACCATAGCTCAATACAGGGATTGGATATCGCAAGCCCGATATTATATGTTTTGGCCTTTTGAATTGCTTCCGGTACTTTGGGGTGAGAATCAATATCGAACATGCACCAAATTTCGTCATAAGCACTTCCATGTCCCCGTCGTTGGTCCCGTGTTTCGGTCTTTTGAGTCTCAACCGCCTTGTTCACAAGTGACAGCGGTACACCATGGAACGAATCGACTTTGATCGCAATACGGTCTCTACATTTCCTATGCCAAGCCGACAAGTATTGCTCCTCGGTTTTTTCACCTTCTGTGAAGACGAGGATCGTACGTCTGGAGGTCCTCTGCCTCGTCCTCCGAGGATATCCCGATGCACGTCGGGTCAACTCGCACCTACTGGGTCGGGTGCTAATGCGGCGGAGAAATCCTGGTGGGAGAGGATCGGGGTGGCCCCGTATCTTCCGTCGAGGTATCGCTTGCCGATGGCTTCCTGTTTTCGGGGTTCAAGGTCGATGAGCGGGTACAGGCGGGTGCTTCCATCGTCGAGTTTCTCGGTGAACCAGATCTGATCCCGCCCCAGGAGCCGTTCGTCGGCGGTGTTGCCGAGCAGCGTGGGGTCGTGCGAGTTGAACACCAACTGAGCGTGTCGGGGGTTTGTCTCGGGATCCTGGAAGAGGCGGACGAGTTCGGCCACCAGGGCGGGGTGAAGGCTGGCATCCAGTTCGTCCGCACAGAGAACCGATCCCGATTCAAGAGACTGCACGACAGGCCCGATGAGGCCGAACCAGACACGGGTGCCGAGGGACTCGTCGCGAGCAGGCAGTTCCACTGCTTGACCGTCCGCAGCTTGATGAACCAACCGGACGTCCAACTGCTCGAACGTCGGCCCTTCGTCGTCCTCCGGTTCTTCCTCGATTCCGTGCAGGATGCGGATTGCCCGGCGCAACCGTTCTTGCATTATGGGATTCGGTTCATCCTTGTGGGCACCGGTGATGCCGAGGTCCGCGGCCCTGAGCAGGGCCATGACTCGCGCGCGAGAACCGTCCTTGTCGAGCATCTCGGCCGTCAGTGCCTGACGCTGCGGACGAGAGTCGGCATCCGCAAACAGGAGGTTCCGCGCGAACCACTGGTGCAGCCGAAGGAGCGTGGTGTGTTTGGCCGACGCGGCGGTGGACAGTAACAAGGCGTTCGATCGGAGCACTGCTTGCACCGCGCGAGTCTTCTGGCGCTCGACAGCACCAGCATGGACTCGATCCCGTTCCCGGCGGAAAATGAGAGCGGCCCGCCCTCTGGGGTACCAGTACGCCCACTCCTCCAAGACCTGCTGATCGTCGATCACGAAGCCGTATTCGTGACGCACGCCGCCGACCACGACATCGACCTCGTAGCGTGATGGTTCGGCGCGACGGGCAGAATCCAGGGCGAACGGCCATCGAAGCACCCCGCCGGTGGGGTCGCCCAAACGGAAGGACAAGAGGACATGCGAACGCATGTCGTCCATCGCCTTGAGCAGGTTGCTCTTGCCCGAACCGTTGGCCCCGAACACGCCGGCTGCCGACAACACATCCAGGGCTGAGCCCTTTTGTTGCCATGGCACCCTGCGCACGTAGCGCGCCTCGCCCATTTTGGTCGCGAGCAGCGAGAACTCCAGATCATCCCTGAACGACCGCACGTTGGATGCCCGGAAACTGAGCAGGGCAGAAGGCAAAGAGGCCGCGTCTTCGGCTATCACAGGCTCAGTATCGCATAAAACTTGCAAAAATAGCCAAATAATCTTGGTTTGAGGTGATGTTGGCTTGGACCGGTCAACCTCGGGCGGCGGGTGGGGCGGGGATCCTGCTCAGGGGCGGGGGAGTAGGTTGCGGGGGAACAGGTGGTCGAGTTCGTCGAGGGTCCAGGGTTCGGTATGGGAGTGGTCGCCCCGGTAGATGGCTCGTTCCTCCCGCAGTTGGTTGAACACCGACACCTGGCCGCCGGCGGCGTGGATCACGTGGCCGCTCACGTAGTCGGCCGCGTCGGTACACAGCCATACCACCGCGGGGGCGACGTATTCGGGTGGGGGAGTGGTGAGGTAGCTCTGCCACATCTCGTCGTCGATGATGCCCTGTTCGTGCCAGGCCTTGAAGTCGTCGTGCGATTTGACGTGCAACCGGGTGGCGGCCCCCGGGGCCAGGCAGTTGACGGTGACACCGGTGCCCGCGGTCTCGGTGGCCAGGGCCTTGGTCATGGAGATCACCCCGCCCATGGCCGCGGCGAACGCCGGTTGGCCCAGGTCGCCCAGCGCCCCGTGCGAGGTGGTGTTGATCACCCGGCCCCAACCCTGAGCCACCATCAGCGGTACGGCGTGGCGGGCGATGTACCACTTCTGGGACATCTGAAGGGCAATGGTCTTGTGGTACAGCTCGGGCGACATCTCGTATATCGACCCCTCGATGGCCGCCCCGGCGCAGTTCACCGCAACGTCGATGCGTCCGTAGGCATCCACCGCCTGCTGCGTCAGTGACCCCGCCCCCTCGAAGGTGGCCACGTCGCTGTGGTTGGCCACCGCGGTGCCCCCGGCGGCCTCGATGTCGGCCACGGTGCGAGCGGCATGGGAGGCATCGACCCCGTCACCGAGTTCGTCGGTCCCCAGGTCGTTCACCACCACCTGCGCCCCGTGCTCGGCCAGCAGGAGCGCAATGGCTCTGCCGATCCCGTTGCCCGCCCCCGTCACCATCGCCACCCTGCCATCCAGTCTCCTGCTCATACCCGCAGGGTAGTCGTCGCCTCGACCATCCCCACTTCCAGCGGGTGGGGCATACTGGAGTTCTTCCAGCAGGGTGCGATTGGCGCGATTCTCGGTCTCGGGAGTCCACGGAGCGCGGTCTGGGTGGATATAGTCTGATGACGATCGCTTGCGGGAGGGGAGCATGGAAGAAATTAGCTCAGCAAGGTGTCTGACCACCTGGGATCCCATGGCCCTCGCTGGGTTCGCCCGGCAGATGACCAAAGCCGAGAGCGAGTCACGTCCTTTCGTTTTGAACTTGTCAGATGACGCAATCGCTGATGGTTCTTCGCCCGCAGCGGTTCGTCTCTACGTACCTTCTGTAATGGTTGTTGCGAATCTGCTTGTTGGTCGCTTTAGTGATATTTCTGTCGAGGTATGCCTTCCTAAGTCAAGCGGTTTGAATCTACAACTTGCACGAGGCGGTATTTTTTTTGCGCTCGCGAATCGACAGAAGGTGACATGGTTGGACGGGATTCCTGAGGAATGGGATCGTGTGTCACAGGCATGGATCCAGCCTTTCCATCCTAGTGATGCTCAAATGTGTCAGGAAGCACTTGTGAACGAGCACAGCCTTGAGAGGGAAGCTTGGGTAGTTCGTGCTGCCTTCCAGCGGTATCTGCTTTCGGTCATCCACCCCCATAGGAGGCCAGCACACAGTCTTCGTTCCGATCTCAACTTGATTGCGCGTAGGTGGCTCAGCACACGGCTCAGAGTCAAGCAGGGAGAGGGTCTAGTAGCAACAATTATGGATTGCGCGGAGATCTTCTATGAGATCATGGTGAATGTGCCGGACCATGCAGGACTCGGCCACCAGCCCTACGGAAGCTCGCTTGGCCAAGTGTATGCCACTCTTGGAGGCGGACGCGATAGTCATAATCGGCTACATTTCTCAGTGCTTGATAATGGTGTTGGGTTGCCTTGTCGTGTCAACCAGAGGTACACCGACCGTAGGAGGACCTCCGAGGAGGCTATTTACGATGCAGTAATGGGTCAGTTGCCTCGACGTGTAGGTGGCCGGGGAATTGGATTGAGCCGCGTACGCGAGATCACTGGTGAATATGCACAAGACAGTCGCATGATGGGCGGGACTGGCACGATCCACATCGTCACAAACGGAAGTTGTGATAGTTCAGCATCGGAACTGGAGTGGAGCAAGGAAGCTGAACCATATACATCAACCATCTATGATGTCCCGGTGCAAGGAACGTTGGTATGGGTCTCGTTGGGACTTGAAAAGCGTACCCCCGATAACGATACCCATCAACTGGAGTTGACATTTGGTCAACCAATTTCTGGGTAGCCTGGTGTGGTAACTCCAGGTGGCTTATATCTACGTGCAGATATCGATAGCTCTTACGGAGAGAGTTTAGATGAAGAAGCGACACTGGTTGGTGAAGACGGTGAGCCTTCAGATTTGGTGTTTGTCGATTTAAGAACACGAATAGTTTCATTACTCAGAAACTTAGAACCGTTGACCACCGCTGTTCAGGATCGCTTGCACCACATTGCGTCCAAACATCGAATCCTCTTTCGGTGGCCATGGCTTGTAGGTACGGATGACCAGTCACATATCGAGGCTATTGATACCTGGCTCACTCGCCTGACAGGCACTAATGGTGGCGAGCCTGTGCTACCTCCACAAAATTTAGTGGGTGTCATCCAGCATCGAATAGCTGACAAACCTATACTCCGATGGGCCCACGAGAAACCTAGCAACCAAGAGATATACCTCACAGATGCTCGGGCAATTGAACTTCAAGCGTTACTAAGACGCAGCAACGCTATATGGGAACCGACGACCTACCACTACCGCCTACCTAACGGTGAACACACTGACACCTTTATTCGACTTGCTGATGCGATTCAGAGTCCACAAGATGCTTACGTGATTGCCTGTTGGCTGACTGATAGGCTGTCGAAAGATATAGGTATCGTTGTTGACACCGGCGGACTTACCCCAGTACTAATCCAGTTAGAGGGCTTTCTGAAGATAATCAAAGGAAATATTGGCCCGACTGCAATCCTTCAATCGTATCCATCTGGTCGGCCGATTGTGCGACGAACGGTCGAGGCTGCGATCACCGAATTAGCATCTGGAATTATGGGTATTCAGTCAGTTAGTTCGACGGGTAGCCTGCTCAGTACTTTCACTGATGAACTTGAGAGAGCTGCATCTTCATTTGGTCTTGATTACACGTTAGATATTCTTGTAGATAGACAATCAGTATATAGCTCATGCCAAAAGTTATCTCAAGATACTGATGTTAGAGCTATCTCATGGTTAGGTCTTGGAAAACCCTCTGATGTGAAAACATCTAGCTCTTGCGAACTCTGTTATGATCCGAATAAGTCACAGTGTGTAGCTGTTGACCCAAGAACCTATGGAGAAATGACCCTACCATCTCCTCACTTAGTAATGCCGGATACTAGCTATGCTGAAGCTGGCCAATTATTTTGGGAGCGTGTACAGGATTGTCGAGGTTTGGCCATTGAAGCTAACCCACATGAAAAAAGTCGTATTGCCCGTGGAAAACGTACCGCTATACCTGTACAACCGATCTTTGAGGTAATCGTTAAAGGGTGTGGCTTAGAAAACCTCGTAAAGAACCGGAAACGACAACTTGAATGGCCAGATAAGTTATATAATACTGGACTTGTTGTAGCCTCTGCAAGTGATTTTGCTACCGTTGATCTACCTGCATTTATTGATGGTGAATGTATCAATCTTGAGCCAAAAATATGTTCTGTCTTAGCGGGACTAAGCCTTGAGCCTAATGTCCCGATCATTGCCGATGATGATCCAACCCTAAATGAGCAAGTGATACAACTACCACCAGATAAATCGGTGCTAGTATTCTCCTGGGGTTCAGTGACTGGATTGACTCTTCGCAGACTGAAATTGGCTGTTGCTGATGTTCTTCAGTCCCAGGGGATGGATCAGTCAGTCAATGGGCTTGTTTTCCATAGCCGTCCAAGCAGTCCGCGTGAATGGACGGCCCTTAAAAACCAATTTAACCCGGGTGTTCTATGCGATATATGGAGTAGTTGTTTCCCATGGGAGTCTCCGCTTTTAGAGGAGTATCGTCTGCTAGATCGCGCTAATCTAGACCCCACAAGTCTTTCAGAGTCAGCTCGTATATTTCTTGATATTCGCAGACAATTTTTGAATTTACATTCAACTTACTCAAGTTGTAGTGATGACTGGTCTCCACGGTTCTCTGATGATGATATGGCACCTCATCCTGAACACATTCTGTGGGGTATGTCCAATGACGGCCTTCACCAGGAGCGTGTTCGAGGTAGGTCTCTTTATGGTAAGAACCTTAATGCTGTTACTGCCTACGCAGCGATTGGTTCAGTTGTCCACTATACTAGACTAAACGAACGCCCTAAAGCTGCTCCACGTTGGGTGATGTTCGATCTTGGTCGACTTGTAAGATCTTACTTTGATGCGTTAATAATATGTTCGATTATTCGTTGGCTACACCCTGGAGAACTATGGTGGGGAGGAGACATAGATGGCTTAGACTCGGTTCGCGATTCTATCATATTTTTGCTTGACCAAACGAGTGATGAACTTAGTGAACAAGTTATTCTGGTACCAGAACTTCTACTCGCGTGTGCTCAAGGAAAAGTTCCTACACCGGCACATGAAATTGTCTGTGAGCGTGCCATTAAGATCAGGGATAGTTGGCAAGACGAGGATCTTTCTCTGAATATAGCCCGTGGGGCTATTGATGTTGGGTTAGCGTTGCTAGAGTATGAATAACTCTATTATTGGTGATCTAATACATCCTTATTATGGTCAAGAACCTGGTGATTGGGTTAGGGGTCGCGAGGGTAAAGTTTGTGGGCGAACTGGAGGAGGTGATGGTATGACTATCTGCACCGGCCAGCCTTTTGGCTGCTCGGTTCGTGTCGTCCGGAGGCCGATTATTGCCTTCGGAGGTAGACGGTCCAGTTGGCGATGCCGACCAGGACGCCGCCGACGATGTTGCCGAGGGTGACGGCGGCCAGGTTGTGGGCGATCCAGGGGAGGTTCAGGCGTTCCACCTGTTCGGGTGCGAGCCCGGCGGCGGCCAGAGCGGTGGCGTCGGTGGACACCAGCCAGCCCAGGGGGAGGAAGAACATGTTGGCGATGCTGTGCTCGAAGCCGGCGGCCACGAAGGCGGTGATGGGCAGGATTATGCCGGTCATCTTGTCGATCAGGGTGCGGCCCGCCACCGCCATCCACACCGCCAGGCACACCAGCATGTTGGCCAGAAGTCCCCGCACGAACCCGGTCCCGAAGGAGAGGTTGACCTTGTCGTTGGCGATCTGGATGGTTCGCACCGAGAACGAGTGGTCGCCCTGGGCCCACCACCGGCTGAAGTACAGCAAGAACACGATCACCAGGGCACCGATGAGGTTGGCGGCGAAGGCCAGTGACCAGTTGCGGGCCAGGTCGCGGCCGGTGATGCGCCGGCTGAAGAAACTGGCCACCATCAGGTTGTTCCCGGTGAACAGCTCCGATCCGGTCACCACCACCAGGAACAAACCCAGGGAGAACCCCACGCCGATGAGTAGTCGGGCCGGGCCGGTTCCCAACTCGGGACTGACCGCGATGGTGAGAGCGAACACTCCGCCCAGGGCGATGAACGCCCCGGCCATGACCCCGAGAATGGTGGTCTGAGCGAGGTCGAATCCGGCCTTGCCGATACCGGCTCGCTTGATCTTGCGGGCAATCTCCTCCGGGGTCAGCGCTTCGGACAAGTTCCTACCCCCTGGTCGGATCGCCCGTCGATGGGCTCGGATGAGCGAGCGGGTTTCGGCCCCTGGCCTCCTGCCTTGGCCTGCTGCCCCTGGCCGGATCGACCGTCGTGTCCAAAACCGACCATCCCTGCCCACTCTATCCTGTTGCCCTACCCACTACCGTTTGGGCATGGCCGAGACGGCTGCGAGTACGGACTTCTCCGCCGGTGGGGTGGTCGCCGATTCCCGGTACTACGCCGGAGCGGTGGAGGCCCTGCGGAGCGCCTGTGCCCAGGTGGGGGAGGCGGCGGACGCCGCCCAAAGGGCCGGGTTCTTCTCCGACATCGCCGACTGGAACGACGAAGCCGATGCCTCGGCCCACGATGCCCACAAGACCGCGGTCATGGCCATGGCCGAGGCATTGCGGGCCAAGGAGGCGGTTGCCGCCTACGCCGATGCCGCTCGCAGGACGCTGGCCGAGGTCACCGCCGCGTTCGCCATGACCGATATGCCCGAATCCCCCAGCGCCCCCCAAGCTTCCAGCATCTCCGAAGTCCCCGGCGATCCCCAAGCTTCCGGTTCTCCCGGAGTTCCCAGTGCCTCGGAAGCTCCCACTGCTGATGCGGTCGTCGGTGCGGTCGATGCCGGGGACGATAACCCTGATGAGGAGGACTCCTACTCCGGTCACCTGGCCGATGCCCTGGTGGCTCTGGCCCAGCAACGGGAGAACGACACCGACTCCGACACCGACGAAGCCGGCTACGTCAAGATGGCCAAAACCCTCACCGTGCTGGCCGACGCCCGTACCGCCTATCGGGATGTGGACGAAACCCTCATCATGTTGGACAACGCTCGAAACGCCTACCGGGAAGCGTCGGAGGCCTCGTCACGAACCGCTCTGGCCGCCGATATCAAGGCCACGCTGGACGGCGACATCCGGTCGTCGTCCATCGGCGAGTTCCGATCCTCGCTGACCGCGCTGGCGGTTACCCGAACCGCCTACAACGCCGAGGTGGCCAACGGTCTGTGGGGGGCCCTGGCCGAGGCTCGGACCAACCTGGCCGCGGCCACCGCGACCGTGTTCGAGATCCAGGCCGCGGCGGGCGACCGTGGTGGGGCCGACGACCTTCACGCCGCTTCGGCCCTGGCCTATTCGTTCGGCGATTCCCGGACCCCCGCGGGCATCTACGACACCGCCCGGGACGTTGTCGTGGAGGCGAGGGAGTTCCGCCGTCGGGCCCAGAGCGCCTGTGATGCCGTCGATGCGCTGCTGGTCGAGAACCGGGCGGTGGCCGCCGACGCATTGATCGAGGCTCGAGCGGCGGTCGGCGCGGAGGCTCTCGGTGAGATCCGGGCCGCCTACGAGGTGACCAGCGACGCCATGGATGCCCTGTTCGGAGCCCGGGCGGCCTTCGAGGTGGGGTTCGACTTCACCCTGCCCGAGATTTTCGGTGACTCCGAGTTCTGAGACTCGGAGTCCTGCTAGAGAGCCACGCCCACCAGCACGGCACCGATGGAGGTGACCCCCGACAGCGAGCCCAGCATGGCGATGCGGCGGCGATCGGTGGCCCGGGTGTGCAGCCAGGCGGCCACACCGGTGGCCACCACCAGCACCAGCTTGATGGTGAGGGTCACGTGATAGCTGTTGGCCACGTCCTCGAAATCGACTTCGAGCAGGTTCCACAAACCGGACAGTACGGCCAGGGCGAAGAACGGCCACGCCACCCGGGCGAACTGTCGGGCTGCTGCCTGGGTGGCCTCGGGGCCGATCCGGCGCAGCACCGGGACCAGGGCGGCCACCACCACCTGGCCTCCCACCCACACGGCCGCACCCAGAATGTGCAGGAAGACCCGGAGGGTGTCCAGATCCCAGTTCGCTTCGATCATGGGCCCAATTCTAGTGGTCGGCCCGGTCGGGGTTGATACCGTCGCGCCATGAGTCTCGACCGAGCCGTCTACCAGCAAGCCCTGCGAGCCGACGGCGAGGCCATTGCTGCCGTTGGGCGGCGGGATCTGAATGCCGGCGTGCCGTCGTGTCCCGGTTGGACCATCCACAAGCTGCTGGCCCATGTGGGCCGGGTCTACCGCTCGGTGGGTCTCCATGTGGCCGAGCGGGCCACCGAGATGATTCCCGCCGACCGAATCCCCCGTCCCCCCGAGGGCGAAGCCATCGTCGAGTGGTTCGAGGACGGCCACCGCTTCGTTCAAAAAGCACTGGACGGGGCCGACCCCGACGATGCGGTGTGGAGCTGGGCGGGCCAGAACACCATGGCCTTCTATTTCCGCCGAATGGCCCACGAGACCGCAGTCCACCGCTGGGACGCCGAGGCCGCGTTGGGCGAGCCCGCTCCGCCGGATTCCGATCTGTCGGCCGACGGGGTGAGCGAGCTGTTCGAGCTGGTGCTACCGTTCTCGGTGGCCAACTGGAACATGACCCTGCCCGATACCAGCCTCCACCTGCACCGCACCGACGGCGACGGCGAGTGGCTGCTGGTCAACGACGGCGGCAGGATCCGTATGAGCCTGGAGCACGCCAAGGGGGATGCCGCGGTGCGAGCCGGCGGTGCCGAACTACTGCTGCTGGCCTGGGAGCGCATCGGCTTGGACACCCCCGGGGTGGAGGTTTTCGGCAACGCCGATGACGCCCGAGCCTGGTTCGCCCTGTCCCGCTGAGCGGCCGACATTGGACTTATGCTGCTTGTGAGCCCATGACCGAGGAGCCGTCCCCGCCGCCCCGGATGCCACCGGCCCCCACCCGGGCCGACGTCGTCGATCTGTACATGCCCATCGTGTTGTTCCTGGTGCTGAACAGCGTGGGTGGGCTTATCTGGGCCATCGGGGCCATGACGCTGTGGGCGATCAAGGCCCAGGTGAGCCGTTACCGCCGGGGGCTTCCCCTCAGCCGGATCATGCCGATCGTCGTGCTGTACCTGCTGATTCGGGGCACGCTGGGCATCATCTACGACAGCGACGAGGTTTATTTCGGCATCGGCATCGGGGTGAAGGCCCTGGCCGCGTTGGCTCTGATGGTGTCGGTGATGGTGCGCCGCAGCGCCATGGGTTATGCCCTTCCCTACCTTCTGCCCATGAATCGGATCATCAGATCCCATCCCGAGTATCGCAAAGCAATGAACCGGATCACCCTGGGAGTGGCTCTGGTGGTGTTCGCCAGCGTCGGGTTCGACATCTGGCTGCTCCAGAACGCCTCGACCAACAAGTTCGTCCTCATCCGCATGGGTACCAACTGGGGGGCATCCATGGCGACCCTGGTGTGCATCGGCTTCTACCTCAACCGCCGCCTCCGCCGCATCCCCGGTTTCCCCGGCCTGATGCTCCTACTGGAACGCCGCATGGAGACCCTGGGAATCCAACCACCCGACAGACCGGTCTGACTTCACGATTTTGGGCAAAGTCATACTATTGCTGACCAGGTTTGGTGACATCGAAATTATAACAAACTGATTCTGTCAATGAGTGAAATTGCTCAATTGAATAATTACAATCCTTCGATCCGTTCGGGTCCGGCCTGCCAGGCCGTCCGACGGGCAGGCACGATGCCTTCGCGCTCTCGGCCACGACCGGGCCGGGGGCGGGGAGGCTAGGATCGCCCCATGGCAGAGAACAACTGGGGAAGATGGGGCGACGACGACGAGCGGGGGGCGCTGAATCTGCTGACCCCGGAGGTGGTGAGGGCGGCCAGTGCGTCGATCACCACCGGAAAGGTGTACCCGTTGGGCATCCCGATCCAGTCCCAGGGGGTGCCCATCATGGACTACCGGGGTACCCCGATGCGGCTCACCCTCCAGAACGCCTCCGACGAGGGCATCTACGAGGCCTACGGCTGTCACGCCGGCACCGGGGCCCACGAGGACGTGCTGGTTTTCGCCTCCCACACCACCAGCCACATGGATGCCCTGTGCCATGTGTACGGTGGGAACAAGCACTACAACGGCTTCTCCAAGGAGGCCATGAAGACCCACACCGGGGCCTCTCGGCTGGGCATCGAGAAGGTGGGGGCCATTGCCGGTCGGGCGGTGCTGCTCGACCTGGTGACCCATTTCGGTGCCGATGGCTGGCTCGAGCCCGGCACCCCCATCGGCGGGGCCGATCTGGCGGCCTGCTCCGAGGCCCAGGGCACCCCGGTGCGAGCCGGTGACGTCGTGCTGATCCGCACCGGCTACCTGGACATGTGGTGGTCGATCAACGCCGATCCCGGTGCCGAGCAGCCCTTCGCCCAGCCGGGCGTCAACAACGACGGTGCCAATTGGCTGGCCGAGCGGGACGTGGTGGCGGTGGGGTCGGACAACGCGGCCATCGAGGTGATCCCGTTCGACGAGAACGACTTCCTCACCGTTCACAAGATCCTGCTGGTGGGCGCGGGCATCTACATGCTGGAGTTCCTGAACTTCGCCGGGATGGCCGCCGATGGCTGCCATGAAGGCTTCATGACCGTCTCCCCGCTGAACGTCACCGGGGCCACCGGCAGCCCGATCAACCCGGTTGTCATCGGCTAGCCCTACCATGGCGCGGATGGCCATGGGATGTGTTGTCCGATGACGGGATCTGCGGCCCGCAGGTCTCCCGAGCCCGAGGTGGCCGTGGGAGGTGTTGTCCGATGACGGGATCTGCGGTCCGCCGGGCTCCCGGGCCCGGAGCGGCCGAGCGAGGACTGTTGGGCACGCCCGGTGGTGCGGTGCTCGACCGGGTGCGGGTGCTGGAGGTCACCCGTACCATCGGGGGGGCCTACACGGCCAAGCTGTTCGCCGACGCCGGGGCCGAGGTGGTCAAGGTCGAGCCCCCCGGCGGTGACCGGTGGCGGTCGTGGTCGGCATCGGGGTCGCCGGCGGGCGGTGAACACGGCGACGGGGCCTTCTTCCAATTCCTCAACGCCGGCAAGCGCAGCGTCGTGGTCGACCTGGACGACCCCGAGGGTCGGGACCGGTTCCTGGATCTGGTCCGAACCGCCGACATGGTGGTGGAGGATCAGGGCGCAGGGGTTTTCGAGTCACGGGGACTGGGTCACGCCGAGTTGACCCGGCGCAATCCGTCCCTGGTATTGCTGTCGATCTCGCCCTGGGGCCGAGGCGGACCGTGGGATCAGCGCCCGGCCAACGAGTTCACCCTGCAAGCCTGGGTGGGTTCCACCGATGGTCGGGGCATCCCCGGCGAGATGCCCTTCGGGGTGGGCGGCAAGCTGGGGGAGTTCCTGGTGGCGGCCAACGCCGCCTCCGTGGGTCTGGGGGCGCTGATGGCGGCCCGGCGGGACGGGACCATCGGTGAGCACGTGGACGTGTCGGCCTACGAGGCCATGACCACCAGCTTCGTGGTGTACGCCCATCTCTACGCCGCCTACGCCCCGGATTCGCGCACCGGGGAACGTTCCATCGAGATCCCCTCGGTGGAACCGGCCAAGGACGGCTGGGTGGGTTTTTGCACCATCACCGGCCAGCAGTTCAAGGACTTCTGCGTGGTGATCGACGACCCGGCCATGGCCGACGACCCGGTGCTGTCCACCTCCAGCGGGCGGTTGGACAACCGGGACGAGGTTTGGCGGCGCATCGCCCGCTACACCCGGGCCCACACCGTGGACGAGGTCGTGGAGAAGGCCATCCTGCTGCGGGTGCCGGTGACCCCGATCGGCGACGGCAGCCGGGTGGCTCAGATCGATCACTTCGCCGAACGGGGGGTGTACGTACGGAACCCCGGCGGTTTCACCCAGCCCCGAGTGCCCTACGGTCTGGGTCGCCGTCCGCCCCGTCCGGTGCTGCCC
This sequence comes from Acidimicrobiales bacterium, assembly GCA_965115985.1. Taxonomy (GTDB): domain Bacteria; phylum Actinomycetota; class Acidimicrobiia; order Acidimicrobiales; family Bin134; genus Poriferisocius. The sequence continues at coordinate 1,077,948 of OZ220474.1, read as the reverse complement.
GCCCCCGCTCTGGGCGAGGCCGACGGCGAGCTTTGGGATCGGGCCGATCAGCAGGATCGACCCGAAGAACAGGATCGGTCTGAGCAGCAGGATCGGCTCGAAGAAGCATCCGGGCCTTCGACCGGGGCCGGGCCGACCGGGGTTGGGACAACGGGCAAGACGGGTCCTCCGACCGGGGCGAGGACGCGGCACGAGCCGTCTCGGCCACTGACCGGGCTGAGGGTGTGCGATCTGGCCACGTTCTGGGCCGGGCCGGTGGCCTCGTGCCTGCTGTCGGCCCTGGGTGCCGATGTGATCAAGGTGGAGTCGATCCAGCGCCCCGACGGGATGCGCTTCGCCAGCGGGCTCCAGCGCGACGATCTGTGGGAGTGGAGCCCGGTGTGCCACGGGGCCAACACCGGCAAGCGCTCGGTGACGCTCGATCTGTCCAGCGACGACGGGCTGGCGCTGGTCAAGCGGCTGGTGGGGATGTCCGACGTCGTCATCGAGAACTACTCCCCCCGGGTGGTGGAGAACTTCGGCCTCGACTGGGACGAGGTTCATCGGTTGAACCCCGATGCCATCATGGTGCGGATGCCGGCCTTCGGCCTGGACGGTCCGTGGCGCGACCGCACCGGCTTCGCCATGACCATCGAACAGGCCAGCGGGCTGGCCTTCCTCACCGGCGATCCCGATGGTCCGCCCCTGGTACCTCGGGGCATCTGCGATCAGCTCGGTGGCATGCACGCCGTGTTCGCCACCCTTTTGGCTCTGGAGCATCGGGCCCAGACCGGCGAGGGCCAGTTGGTGGAGGTGCCGCTCATCGAGGCCGGGCTCAACGCCGCCGCCGAGCAGGTGATCGAGTGGACGGCCTACGGCCAACTCCTCCAGCGCCAGGGCAATCGCTCGCCCTACGCCGCTCCCCAGGGCATCTACGCCGCCGCCGGTGACGACCGCTGGGTGGTGATCTCGGTGGACGACGATGCCCAATGGCCCGCCCTGGCCGCCCTCCTGGGTCACGACGACTGGGCCGAGTGGGCCGACCGAGCCGACCGCCAGGCCCATCACGACGAGATTGATGCCGCCATCGGCGACTGGATGGCCCGCCGGGACCGTGATGCCGCCGTGGCCGAACTGCTGGAAACCGGTGTGCCCGCCGCCCCCGTCATCACCGGTCGAGAGTCGAAGGACAACCCCCAACTCGCCGCCCGGGGTCACCACCAGTGGATGGACCACACCGTGGTCGGTCGGGTGCCGTACCCCAGCTTCCCGGCCCGGTTCAACGGCCACTACCACCCCCTGGGCCGACCCGCCCCCACCCTCGGCCAACACAACGAGGAGATCCTGCGCGACGTACTCGGCCTCGACCACACCGAGATCACCCGCCTTGCCCAAGCCCAAATAACCGGCACCCGCCCCGCCAACTGGGGCTGATAATCCAGTGCCAAATTATTCAATAGGTTTAGCTTGTGGTGCTATCCTTCCTCCATTGAACACAGTCGGACAAATAAGCGCGCGTGTCTTCCATGAGTTTTGTAAAGCCTAGAAAGCGTGATAAAGCCTTTATTGGATCTTTTTTGTTAATCAACTGATGCTCTTTCTCATCAATAACAGTACAAATTTCTGTTCGAGAAATATCTCGAATAGCACGGCCTTTTCTCCCACGGAATGGAGTTCGGTCGGAATAGCTATCAGGGAGCCAATAAAATTCAACGCCAAATTCAGGATGACACTTTAGATCCCAGAGATTTTTCTTAACTCGCTCTTGAATTAGTCTTCCGGCTTTTTTCCAACCGTGTCTTCGAGCGATTTTAGTAGAAAGTTGTTTGAATGTAATTGGCCCTTCATTTTTAACTATTTCGTAAGCAAGTTTACGTATGACTTTTGCGTACATTGGGTCATGGAATCGTTCAGGGTCAATAGGAATATCCTTAGTTTCTTGTTTTTTATCGTCATCATCTTTCTTATCTTCATCATCATCCTCGCAATCGTCATCATCATCCCCATATTCTTGATCTTTGTCTCTAGTTTCCCTATCTACAGCCAGGAGTTGTTCAAGATTATTATGAAGGCGGTTTGTAACTATGTCTGAATCCCGGAACCAGTCAGTAGACCATACTCGTAGTATGGTCCAGCCAAGTTCTTCCAGCACAGCTTGCCTGACCTTGTCTCGATCACGAGCGTTAGCAGAGGAGTGATATTGGGCACCGTCACATTCGATACCGGCTAGGAAGCGGCCAGCATAGTCAGGATGTACTATACCTAGGTCTATGCGAAAACCAGATACACCTATTTGAGTTCTAACTTCCCAACCTTTTATCTGTAATTTGTCCGCTACTGATTGTTCAAATAGATTCTCGGCAGGTCCAAGCGATCCTTCATATTGCAAAAGTGCTTTTGATCCGCGCTCGGCGTAATCCAAAAACTTCTTCAAATCATGTACTCCTTTTGCACGGGTACGTGAAAGATCAATATGGTCAGATCGAATTGAAGAGAATACATGCAGCTCATGACGGGCACGGGTAATAGCTACATTGAGTCGCCTTTCTCCTCCGTCGTTATTCATTGCTCCAAAATTCATCGTCATATTGCCAGAGTAGTCACGACCAAACGTAATAGAAAATAGCATTATATCGCGCTCATCTCCTTGAATATTCTCTAAATTTTTGACAATTAATGGTTCCTCACACTCATCGTTAAAAAACCACTCAAGTTCATCATTTTCTCGACGTAGATTATCAAGTAGATCTAGTATAAGAGATTGTTGCTCAGCATTGAATGTAATAACTCCAAGGGTTTTTCGATTATTTTCTGTATGGGATAACTGCTTTAGTAAACATTGCTTGATCATTTTAACAACTGCACGAGCTTCCTCCTTATTCACACGTTTTTGCCCTCGTGCATAGGTTCCATCAATATAATGAAACTGAATTGCATCTGAATCAGTAGATGGAGCTGGAAATGTTATAAGTTTTTCATCATAGTATTCTTTGTTAGAAAAGGCTATTAGGGCTTCATCTCGGCTTCGATAGTGCCAATTAAGACTTTGACTTGGCATACCTGCACTCAGTGCTTCATCTATAATCGAATCCATGTCGCGTTCGATTTCTGGAGTATCTTCGTCTTCTATATTAACACGCTCAAAAAAGTTTGTAGGAGGTAACTGCTTAGGGTCACCTACAATAATAGTCTGACGGCCACGGGCAATTGCACCTATAGCATCCCAAGTTCTAATTTGTGATGCTTCGTCAAATATGACTAGATCAAAGATAGTGTGATCTGCGGGTAGGTATTGGGCTACTGAGAGAGGAGACATCAATGCACATGGCGTAAGCTTTTTTAAGTTATTTGGTAGACTAGTCATAAGCTTCCGAATAGACATGGATGGACGTTTAAGGTTCAACTGATGACGCAAAATGCCAAGTTCAGAATTTCTTTTGATAGGCTTAGATTGTCGTGAAGTAACATCTGGATTTCTTGGAGGCAATCCATGCTCGGCGCGTCGCAACACCTCCTTGGGTGCGAGTTTCGCTGCTTCTTCATCAAGTTTACGAAAAGTCTCGATAAGTTCTTCATGGTTATGATATCTAAAGCCTCGGAGTTCATCACTCTGGTCTATTGCCAGTCGGACCCACCAAAGTGCGTAGGCATGCTCAAATGCTTCTTCTATATCTTGTATAGCTTGTGAATTTTCAAGTGCCTTAACCAGCGGACCAAGACCAGCAGCTATTCCTTCGCTACTCTTATGTATCCAGTCGATATGATTGATTAGATGGGCGCGTTCTGCCACTATAGTTGCAAGGCCTCTTTCAAATTCTACAACAGTCACTTCCTTAGGGTATGTACCTCCTTTATCTTCAAATATTCTAATCATGTCATCTACAAATATTTCTGTATCAAGATAAGCACTTACAACATCTTGGATGTTTACTTCTGATGTAGAGGCAAGTGAGTCAGTAGAGAGCTCAAAACGACTTGAGTTCTCTACCCACGAATCTAGGCTCGCTTTAGTATCACGAAATTCTATTGCCTGATTGATTGCCTCTCTCAAATATTCTAAATCCATATCCCCAGTAGTTTTTGCAATAAGTGTCAAAGGATTGCTGTTGATCTTTTGATCATATTCACATATTTTTATTAAGAGTTTTATATCTATAGTAGGATCAGCCTTTTCATTAGCCGCGTAGCTTTTTAGTAGTTTATAAACTCTTCTTCTGCTGAATACAGAAGCTGGCCAGCTTTTACTTATAGCTTTATGCCAGCTAATATCTAGTTCTTCAAGTGGCATGTTTCTTACGGACTCAATAGAGTATTCGCCTATAGTATTAGAATTCGCAATTACAAACTCATTGACATCGGCTTTAAGCTGTTTAAACAGATCCATCAGGTCACTATCAGGCATGTCTGGAATAGATGAAAGATCAATTGCCTGACTACCTATACGAGATTTAAGTTTTTTCAGCAACTGACGACGCTCAGCTTTTAGTTCATGATCCACACAAAGTCCGAGCTCACTAGCTAATTTTTGTTCCGCATTAACTAATTCACTTAGTGCTTTTTGAAGAGACTCAGTAGCTTTTATAATTTCAGATACCCATTCAAATGTATCTTCGCCATTACTTATAAAACAAAGAACGGAACGAGTTCTGACATGAGCATATGTATTTCCAAGCTCATTAGCTAATTTTATTAATCGTTTATAACTTTCTTTATCATGGCAATCTTTGGATTCAAAGCTAATTTCAAAGGGAGGTGTCTTACTTGAAGCAATTTTGGCTACGGCATCAAATACGCTGAACCCTTGCGACCCCTTGGCATGTAGTGCTTCTACGTATAGATTTAACTGGTCTCGACTTAGTTTTAAGTCTTCGGTTACCTCGATCCACTCTTTTTCTCTCTCGCCTGACACGCGATCCCATGCCCGGCCTAATTGCTCCAAGACTGATTTGCGATTGGCTTTATTTGAGTGGAGTTGAAGCACCGCATCATCGAGCCCAATGCGCTTAAGTCTACGGTCAACTACATCAAGGGCAGCCATCTTCTCGGCAACAAAAAGTACAGTTTTTCCTTCTCCTAAACACTGGGCAATTATATTAGTAATAGTTTGACTTTTTCCAGTACCTGGAGGCCCTATAAGTATAAAGTTATTCCCTTCTGATGCTGCCATAATAGCTGCGAGTTGTGAGCTATCAGCAGACAGAGGAGTAAGAAGTTCTTGTGGAGAGCGAAGTGAATCAATTTCTTCAGGTATGATTGGAGTATCTCCTGCTATTTGTTTATACGTATCATCAGAGCCATGAATTAGATGTTTGACTAAGGCATTTTGCTCAAGTTTATCTGAGTGGTCAACCATATCCTTCCACATTAGATATTTGGCGAATTGGAAGTTTGAGAGCGCAAGATCTTCAGTTACTTCAAAAGAAGGGATATCATGTATTTTATGTCGTACTGTTTGGAATATGTCGTTGACATCAATTCCACTAATTCCACTTTCGCCCTCAAGTTCCGAGATATCAAGGTCAAAGTCTTGTTTTAGGAGTTCAAGCAATGTGGAGTTGATTCTAGCTTCATCTTCGTGAAGAGAAATAGAAAATGGTAACCGTAGTGATTTGCGCTCTAGTTTGATTGGAATTAAAATCAGAGGAGCACGATAGGTGCTTTTGTCTTCCATTCTTTTCCACCGTAAAAAACCCATAGCAAGAAAGAGTGTATTTGCTCCACCTTCTTGCATATCACTTTTACCTTGGCGAGAAAGTGTTACCAAACGCTTGTCCATTTCTTCATTAGCGAGGGGCACTGCTATTTTTTTGCGTTCAAATTCTTTAAAAATTATTTCTTCTTCACTCCGCTGTACTTCTTCTGCGAGAGTTGTCTTATAACCATAAAGGTCATAGTCAATGAGGGAAAATAGTTTGAACGTGTCATTCTGTGCTAGTCCATTTTTTAGATTTGTAAGATTCTGACAACGTAGAGGAATCGTCTTCTTAGTTTCACGGTAGTTGATAAGACGGTTCCTAAGAGTTAGATCAAGAAGCTTATTTTGCCACCGTTGAATTCTACCTTGGGGTGTTTTAGGTGTTTCTTCGATAATTGCACTTGGGAGAGATCCGAGGTCAAGTGGTGGTGGTAATTCTGCTGGTATTATATCATCAGGCAAACCAGACTGGGATGGACTTATGATGCTATGACTAGCAAGTGGATGAATTTTGTTTATCCGGGAACCAGCAATATCTACTGCTATTATAAACTTGGGATCATGTTCTTCAGCCAAGCGATATTTAACCTCGTTGACCGCTTGATCAAATCTTACAGCAGGCTGTCTAATAAGCATAGCAGTTTCAACTAGTATAAGTTCTCTAAGCAACACTGCTTTACGGATGGCAACTACATCTGGTTCTGTTGCATGGTCAAAATTCTTCTTAACAATCCATACTCCTATCCATACCTTGTTCTGAGAAAAACAAACTACAGAGTTGAGGCCTGCAGCTTCAAGAGCAGCGGAGAAGAATAATGTGGCATCAAGTCTGTTAGCAAGTCTGTCGTCAGTTACAAGGCTAGGCGGCCTAATTTTTTGACCATTTGTTATAAAAGACTCCGGTGGCTCAACATAGGTGATTGCTAGTTTAGTAATGGCAGACCAGATTGAGGCAGCAAGCAGATAGGCACGGTTAGGGTCGTTCGTTTCATAACCGTTTATTGAACCTTCGTAGTTATTTTCAATCAATATACGTGAGGCATCTTTTAGGATACGAGCTACTGCTGGGTCATCTCGAAAAACAAAAGCAGCTATAGTGGATGCCATGTCATGTACTCCACCCCATTGATTACGAGCAAGAAATTCAACCTTTTGCCTTTCAACAATAGTTTCATGTCCTTTGATCTCCATACTTATTTTGAGTTCACTGACTTCTACTTCATCAAGACCTGCCAAATTTTCTAAGTCTAATTCAGTAGATATTTCGCGTACTGTGTGACTAGATTTTGGTGCTATACGGTCAATAATCAAAGGTCTCATGTGAAGAAATTTAGGAGTGCTTATGAGACTTATCTTTACTTCAGCGAGTGCCATATCGGTTGGGTTATCTACTGCAATACTTTTGATGATGGAGGCCCCATCCCGAGTCAAAGCAGAGTTGATTTTTGGTAATGCATCAAATTGTAGTGATATGCCTTGAGATTCTTCTTCTTGGTCTAGGATTTCGATTTCATCGTCTCCGTTTGACATTTCCCCCCTCCCAAGTTCGGTGATCCAGACAGTACAGACATAGCATTACAGCTTTTTCGCGTGCAAGTGAGTAGGTCGATGCTGGCGTCGCTGCTTGATGCGGTGAGCAGCGATGCCAGCAACTCGGAGCCTGCCGAGGACATGTCCATCCAGCAGCAGTCCCTACTCGTCAGCGCCGGAAGGTCGCTAGCATGAGCGTCGATGTTTCTTGCTCTCACCGATGGTCAACTGGAGTTGCAGGCCACCCTGCGGGCGTACTTCGAGGGGCTCATGACCCCGGAGCGGCGGGAGGCGCTGGGCGGTGAGCACGGGGGGCCGGTGTACAAGGAGACCGTCCGGCAGATGGGCAGGGACGGATGGTTGGGGGTGGGTTGGCCCCGGGAATGGGGTGGTCAGGGCTATACCCCGCTGGAGCAGCTCATCTTCTTCGAGGAGGCCAACCGGGCCGGAGCGCCCCTGCCGTTCGTGACCCTGAACACGGTGGGGCCGGCCCTGAACGTGTACGGGACCGAGGAGCAGAAGGCGTTTTTTCTGCCCAGGATTCTGGGCGGGGAGTTGCACTTCGCCATCGGCTACTCCGAGCCCACCGCCGGAACCGATCTGGCCTCGCTCAGGACCAGGGCGGCGCGCGACGGCGACGAGTGGGTCATCGACGGCCAGAAGATATGGACCACCGGCGGCCACGAGGCCGACTGGGTGTGGCTGGCCGCTCGTACCGACCCCGATGCCCCCAAGCACAAGGGCATCACCATCTTCGCGGTGGACACCACCCTGGACGGATTCGGCCACACCCCCATCTGGTTGCTGGGCGGAGGACACACCAACGCCACCTACTACAACGGCGTCCGGGTTCCCGACCGGGCCCGTATCGGCGAGGTGAACGGGGGATGGAAGCTCATAACCGCCCAGCTCAACCACGAACGGGTGGGCCTGGCCCCCGCGGGCAACATCGATGGCCCGCTGCGCCGGGTGGTGGACTGGGCCCGCCGCGCCACCCTCGACGACGGCCGTCGGGTGATCGATCAGGAATGGGTGAGGCTGGCTCTGGCCGAGGTGTACGCCCGCAACGAGGCCCTGAGGATGTACAACTGGAAGGTGGCCGCCGCCCTGGAGGACACCGAGCTGAAGCCCGCCGATGCCTCGGCCATGAAGGTGTTCGGTACCGAGCTCAAGGTGAAGTCGTTCCGAACGCTCATGGAAGTACTGGGGCCGCGGTCCTACCTGGTCAAGGGGACCCCGGAGGCGGTTCTGGCCGGGGAGTTGGAGCAGGCCTACCGGGGAGCACCGGTGGGGACGTTCGGCGGGGGCGTGAACGAGGTCCAGCGGGACATCATCGCCACTGCGGGTCTGGGTCTGCCTCGGTCGCCGCGGTAAGTTCCCGCCACTGCGGGTCTGGGTCTGCCCCGGTCGCCGCGGTGAGCCATCGCCACCGCGTATTGCCCTGGTGAGGGCGGTTCGGAGGGGCTCAGTTCGAGAGGGGCGGTTCGGAAGGGTTCAGAAGGTGGTGGTTTGGCCGCCATTGGAGCGGAAGACGTTTCCGGTGGTGAACTTTCCGGCGTCGGAGGCCAGGTACAGCATCAGGTAGGCCTGGTCGATGGCCTCGCCGATGGCGCTGATGGGGGACAGGCCCCGGGCGTAGTCCAGGAACTCGTCGTAGGCCTCCTGGTTCAGGGTGCCGTCGTCGTTGTGCAACCGCCAGGTGGTGAAGTTGGTGAGCGTGCTGCCCGGGGCCAGGGTGCATACCCTGATTCCGTAGCGCCCCACCTCCAGTGACAGGGTGCGGCCCAGCATGGCCACCGCCGCCTTGGTGAAGGCGTACACCCCGATGCCCTCGTAGGCCAGGTCGATGGCCCCCGACGACACGTTCAGGATCACCCCGCCGCCGTCGTCCTTCATGGCCCGGATGGCGGCCTGGCAGCCGTAGAGAACCCCCTTGATGTTCAGGTTGATGCCCGCATCGATGTCCCGGTCGGTGAGGTCCTCTATCAGGCCGGGAAACATGGCACCGGCGATGTTGGCGATGATGTCCAGTCCGCCGTAGGCGGTCACCGCCCGGTCCACCAGGGCCTCCACCTCGTCCCGGGAGGTCACGTTGCAGGCCTGGGCGACGGCCTCGCCCCCGTCCTCGCGGATGCGCTTGGCCGTGGTCTCGGCCCCCTCCCCGTCCAGGTCGCCGCACACCACCTTGGCCCCGGCGGCGGCGAAAAGCTCTGCGGTGGCCTCGCCTATGCCCGAGGCCCCCCCGGTGATCACCGCCACCTTGCCGTCCAACCGGAATGCGTCCAGCGCGTCTGCTTTCATCGGATCCTCCTGTTACTTTTGCGGATGCTGAGATCGATCGACCGCACAAGGAGTGCGGTCTCGTGCGACTCATCAAGGAGCAATCATGGCAGATGGGGTCAAGGGATACGGAGTGCTGGTCACCGGCGGGGGGACCGGGATCGGCCACGCCTGCGCGGCGGCCCTGGTCGCCGACGGCGCCGAGGTGACCATTTGCGGGCGTACCGAGTCGAAACTGGCCGACTCGGCCCAGCGCATCGAGAAGGTGGCCGACAACGGGGGGAGCGTGGCCTGGGTGGTGGCCGACGTGACCGACGAGGCCTCGGTGGCCGGGGCGGTGGCGGCCGCGGCCGAGCCCACCGGGACGTTGAACGGCGTGGTGGCCAACGCGGGCGGTGGCGGGGGCATGGGCCCCTTCCACCTCCAGGACACCGACGAGTTCCTGCGAGTACTGCACCTCAACGTGCTGGGCACCATGCTCACCGTCAAGCACTCGGTGCCCCGGATGCGGGCCGCCGGGGGTGGGTCGTTCGTGGGCATGTCGTCCATCGCCGGGCATGTGACCCACCCGTACTTCGGGGCCTACACCCCGGGCAAGGCGGGTATCGAGGCCATCATGCGCAACGCGGCCGACGAGTACGGGGCGGCCGCCATTCGGTTCAACGCCATCCGCCCCGGGTTCATCGCCACCGAGATCATGGAGGGGATCCCCCGCGACGGCGAGGTGTACGAGAGCTACATCGTCAACACTCCCATGGCCGATGTGGGTTACCCCGAGGACGTGGGCCACCTGGCTCGGTTCCTGATCGGCCCCGAGTCTCGATGGATCACCGGCCAGTGCATCAACGTGGACGGCGGCCACAGCCTGCGGCGGGGGCCCGACTTCTCCCCGTTCATTGCCCCGGCGCTGGGCCCCGAGGTGATGCTCGGAGCGGTGCCGGAGTGATGAACCCTGAGCCCTGCGGTTCGGGAGCAGGCCGAGCAATCGGGCCGAGCCAAGCCGAGCAATTGATCGAGTCAAGCCCGATGATTGGGCATCGGGAAGGGGTTCGATGAAGTACTACGCCGCAGTGATGTTCGAGGAGACCGAGCAGCTCGTGGATATTGCCCGAGCGGCCGAGGCCGAGGGATTCACCGGGGTGGCCCTGGCCGACCATGTGGCCGTGCCCGCGGGTTTCGCCTCGGTCCACCCCTCGGGCGAGAACCCCTTCGGCCACACCTCGCCGTTTCCCGATCCGCTGATAGCCGCATCGGCCATGCTGAGCGCCACCACTGGGCTGGAGGTGCTCACCTACGTGTACGTCCTGCCCATGCGGGATCCGTTCTCGGTGGCTAGCCAGGTGGCCACCCTGTCGCGGCTGTCGGGCAACCGGTTCAGGCTGGGAGTGGGAGTGGGATGGCTGCGGGAGGAGATCGAGCTGCTGGGAGTCGACCCTCGCAGTCGGGGGCGGCGCACCGACGAGATGATCGAGATCTGCCGCCGGTTCTGGCGCGACGGCACCGCCGAGTTCCACGGCGAGTTCTTCGACTTCGGTCCCACCGGCGTGTACCCCCGGCCCGAGGCACCGATCCCGATATGGGTGGGGGGTACATCGGAGGCCGCGCTGGCCCGGGCGGTCCGCAACGACGGTTGGGTGGGCATGAACTACGACCTGCCCGAGATCCACAAGCTGTTGGATCGCCTCGGTGAGCTCCGTCGGGAGGCGGGCAAGCAGGACGACCCGTTCGAGATGCTGGTGATTCCCAACGCCGATCCCAGCCCCCGGCTGCACGACCGGATGAACGAGCACGGGGTTACTTCCACCATCGCCATGCCCTGGTACCCCGGCGATCCGACCCATGCCTCCATGGAGGCCAAAAGGGATGCCCTGGGCCGTTTCTCCGACGCTTTCATCCGGCGCTGAGCCCGTGGCCGAGGGTGCTGAACCACCGGCGGCCATTACCGCTGCTTCGCCGCTGGCCAGGGGTTCGGTGTCGCTTCGGTTGTATGGCCACGATGGTCCGGCCGCCGAGCAGTTGGACGAGTTGCGGGAGTTGACCCGGCGGGCGGTGGAGGTGGGCTACGACGGGGTGATGGTGGCGGAGCACCACGCCGGATTTCCGGGATACTTGCCCAACCCCCAGCAGATCGTCGGGTTCTTGCTGGCGGCCGTTCCCAGTGGGTGGGCTGCTCCCTGCCCGCTGTTGTTGCCGATGAAGTCGCCCGCGCTGGTGGCCGAGGAGGTGGCCTGGCTGGCCGCCGCCTTCCCCGGCCGGGTGGGGGTGGGTTTCGCCTCCGGGGCGCTGCCGGTGGACTTCGAGCTGGCCGAAGTGCCGTTCGATCAGATCTCCGGGCGGTTCAAGGAGGCCCTGCCCAAGGTGGTGGCTGCGCTTCGGGGCCGGGCCGACGGCCCTCTGGCCGACGACCGGGCCGTCGCGGCCTGTGGCGCCCACCCGGTGCCCATGGTGGTCGCCGCCCAGTCCCGGGCCGCGGTCCGCCGGGCGGCCGGGCTGGGGTTGGGCATCCTCTACGACAGTCTTCAAGCCGTCGATCATGTGCGGGTGCTGTCGAGGGCCTACGACGAGGCCGGAGGGACGGGACCGAAGATCCTGATACGCCGAGTGTGGGTGGGCGGCCCACCCGGCGAGGCGGTCGACAATCAACTCGACCTGTATCGAAGTTACAGCGCCCCGGCGACAATGGCCCGCTGGGACCATGGGGCCAACACCGTTCTGGCCGCCGACGGCCCCGAGGCCGCCGAGAAGCTGATGTCGGAGATGACTGCCACCGGAGCCGACACCATCAACATCCGCATCCACGTCGCCGGCCTGTCACCCACCTACGTCCGCGACCAGCTCGATTGCCACGAGGGTTTGGTGGGCCGCTTGAAGACCCTGATCGCCGACCGGGGATAGATACTGGGAGCGGGTTGACAGAGGCTGCTTTCTAGGAGTGCCCCGGTATTCCGGCTGCAAGCTCTAAGTGCCTGCTAAGATCCCGGTGATCCGGTTACAAGCTCTGAGTGTCTGCTGTAGCCGTGTTTGTTGATTGCTAGTATCAAAACCTCGTAGGTTACCCCATTTTCTAACCCAAGAATGGTTGTAGCGGTGGGCTGGGCTGTCACCTGTGGTTCCCACTCCTGCCATTCACTGCTCCACCAATCTTCATATTTGACTTCTCTGTACCATACCTCATAGTCGATGATCTCAGTTCCCCCATTGTCGCTTGGATGCGCCCATGTGACAGTCAATCGACCATCGCTTGGTATAATGTTCGGTTGAGAAGGTGGAGACGGCATGCATTGCGTACCCGGCCGCCTGGGCCAACCCTGCGACACGCGATTGTCACATGACACATAAGCCCTACGGTTACCTGACGCATCCGGACTCACATCCCATTTAGCACCATACTCCACATAACTCATTATGCTTTCAGCTCTATCCGCACCTAGACTGTCATATACCGGGTTGTAGTCCAAGTAGCCCCATGATATGCCATCAAATGGATGCCCCCAGGCATAGAGTGCGTGACCGAGTTCGTGCGCTACAGTACCTAGAAAAGCATCTTCCTTACTATAGATGTCACCACGGTAGTCTAAAAATAGATGAGAGACAGTATGCCAAAGTTTTTCCCATAAATTGTCGCCAGGGAGACGGTTCTCAGTTAGTACCAGCGCTTCACCGGTATCAGGGTACCCTAATCCAACCCAATCCTCTCCTGGATTAAAGTCAAGCAGCATTAGCTTTATTGAGCTATACTGCGTCTCAGAGTGCTCACATTGCTTCCATGATTGGGAAACATTCACTTTACCAGTTTTGAAAGTGATTGAAGAACGTCCACTACTTTCTCTCTCAAAAAACTCAGCGACAGCAGTATTGAGTCTTTTGACTTCTTCATCCAGCTTAGAGAAGTTAGTTCCATAGGGGGAGCCTATGGGCCCGCATGAATCCACGATGATGTCCGCGTTGGAACGCAAGGAGGAGTTGACGTACAAGCTATTTGCATTAGCATCGGAGAGCTTTTCGGGCAAGACACGAGCACCCCACAAATTGTCCGTATCAGGTTTATTGGTCTCCATCAGCCAGTAGTTGAAAACCACAAAACCTGCTCCAGCCAATAGCACCCCCATCCCGACTACTATACGAAAAGCACGACTCTCACCTCGACGCGAGCTGCCGTTATTATTTTGGGGGCTATACCCTAAAGGAGGAGGAGGGAGGTAGAAGGGGGGAGGGGGTGGAATAGATGGAGAGGGATAAAAAGGTGGGGGCGGAGGGGGCAGATTCGAGCTTGACTGCATGGCTTAGGGTTTCGCTATATGAAGCGTCCATAGGACAAAAGTAACACGTCGGAGTTTTCTCCGGACTTGACTCTACCTACGGTTGGGGTAGAATGGTCTATTGGGTTCCTTAATCACCACTGTTTTGACTATTTTGTCGAGAATAGTTTGATTCCTGCTATCAATAAGGAAGACTATAGCATTAGCTAACCACCATACTACCTGCAATATCGAAAGTACTGTACTTCTGTCCTGTGAAGAATCTAAGGCTAATGATACTATAATGCCGATTAGGAAAAATAGGGCAAAATAAATGCCAAGTTGGCGCAAGAACATCCATCCCCAGTTGGCCACTCGTCGGTTCTCTACCCGGATGACCCTCATTCTTAGTACCTGTTTTCCCGGAGTTTGGCCCCGGGCCCAGATGACTAAAGACCAAACAATATAGCCGATACCTAAGGTTACTATAGCCAGCAATACCTCCATGAAAAAAGCACCGATTCGTTGCCCTCTTGTGGCCAGCATCGTCACAGGGTCAGGAGGTTCTGAGCCGTAGCCAATTCCCGGCCTCCCTACAGGCATGCCCGAAGGAAGCTGCGGAGTCGTTGGGCCGGCTTCGGGTGGTAGTGCCGCTTCGGTGCTGCTGAGAGCATCAACTCCATTCACACCGTTGTCGGCAACGTGGTTGGTCCACTGGTTTCCGTCCCAGTAGCGGTATTGGTGGCGACCGGTTGGATCGGGCTGCCAAGCTGCATCACTCATAGGGGCAGTACAGTAGCACTTGGCAGCGGTTTTGGCACAAGGCAGAGTGGCAGGGGTGAGCGGATACGAAGAGTTCTCGATGCTGGCCGACAATGCCTCCGAGGTGGGGTTGGGCTGGAGGGGGCCGCCGGCGGTGGAGCGCTGCCGGGTGGAGTTGCCCAACGGGCTCGAGTTGAGCGCCATCGTATGGGGTAACAGCCCTGCTCGGGTGGTGTTCGTACACGGTGGGGCTCAGAACGCTCACACCTGGGACACGGTGGTGCTGGCTCTGGGGGAACCGGCGGTGGCGGTGGATCTGCCGGGCCACGGGCACTCCGACTGGAGGCCCGAGCACGACTACTGGCCACCGTCCATGGCCGATGACGTGGCCATCGCCGTCGGTGAGCTGGCCCCGGACGCCGAGCTGGTGGTGGGCATGTCGCTGGGCGGGCTCACGGTGATCTGTCTGGGGGCCCGCCACCCCGAACTGGTGCCCTCCCTGGCGGTGGTGGACGTGACCCCGGGCACCGATCACGCCAAGGCCGAGCCCATCATCGAGTTCATATCCGGCCCCCAGACCTTCGAGATCTTCGACGACATCCTGGCTCGGACGGTGGAGTTCAATCCCACCCGATCGGAGTCGTCGCTGCGTCGGGGTATCATCCACAACGCCTTCGAGCAGGCCGACGGAAGCTGGACCTGGCGGTGGGACCCGGTGCGGGACTGGAAGCTCACCGACCCGGACGGACCGGCTGGCCGGAGCCCCGAGTTCTCCGACCTGTGGGCCGCGGTGGATGCCCTGGTGTGTCCGGTAGTGCTGTACCGGGGGGCCGATTCGGGGGTGGTGGGGGACGAGGATGTGGAGGAGCTCCTGCGCCGACAACCCGATGCCGAGGTAGTGGTGGTGGACGGTGCCGGACACAGCATCCAGGGCGATCAGCCACTGGAGCTGGCTCGCCTGCTGGCCGGTCGCCTGGGTCAGTCGTTGCCGTAGGCGGCGGTGAGGCGTTCGGCACCGCCGATGCCGGGGGCGGGTCGTCCATCGGGGTAGCGGGTGTTGTAGACCTCGGTGAGGCCGTCGCGCCAGTCCACCCGGCAGGGGCCGGTTAGGGAGATCCTCTTGGTGGGGTCGGCGATGCTGCCGGGTTGGGAGCCGGGGAACTCGTCGTAGACGACCTCGGGCGTCCTCCCCGAGAGCTCGCCGAACAGCGTCGTCCAGTCCTCGGCCTTCACCGTTTCGTCGCCGCCCCAGTTGACCACGGTTGCGGGCACCGACGCCGTGGCCAGCAGCGACTCCACCTGGGCGTTCATATCGTCCTGATGGATGGGGGAGTAGGGCGAGGGGGCCGGGGCCCGTAGGCGGATGGGGAGGTCGTTCATCAACCAGTCCATGTGGTACACGGGCAGCCCGCCGTTGGGGCCGTAGCTGGCGTTGATGCGAGTGATGACGGTGGGCAGCCCCAGGGTTCGGGCCATGGTTCGGGCCACCGCCTCCTGGCCGATCTTCGACATGGAGTAGGTGGGGGCGTGTGCTGCGTTGCAGTCGCCTAGCCGGTCGGTCTCGGTGTAGGGGTGCCACGGATCGGAGTGGGGCTGATACACCGAGCAGGTGGAGGCGATGAGCGCGGCCCCGGCCCGGTGGCAGTGGGCCATGAGCAGCCCGGTGCCCTCGGCATTGACCCGGATGGCCCAGTCGTAGTCCAGGCCCTGCCCCTGGAAGGCGGCCATGTGGATCAGGTAGTCGAAGTCGTCGGGCAGCATGGAGAAATCCCCGGAGGCCAGGTCGACCACCTTGGTGCGAACCCCGGCAGCCTCCACCTTCTCGCGGCTGGCTTCGGCGCCGAACCGGGCGATGCCCCATACCTCGTTGTGCTCGGCCAGGTAGGCGGCCATGGGAAAGGCGATCTGGCCGGTCATACCGGTGATGAGGATCTTCTGGTCTTGCAGCATGGGAACTCCCGGGCCGGTTCTGAAAGCAGGTTTGAAAACTCTCCGAGAACTCTAGAGGTCGTCGATCAGCTTGAACATCTCGGCCGAGGCCAGACCGGCGGCCCTGCCGGCTTCGGCCAGATCATCGGCCACCCGGGCGTGGAGGCGGGCCCGGTCGCCGTCATCGGGGTCGGGGGGCAGGGACAGGGTGGTCTCGTACTGGCTGACGAAGGCCTCCAGAGCGGTGGCTTTGACCCCCTCGAAACCGCCGGTGTGCTCGGCGTGGTCGGGTTCGTCGGTCTCGAACAGAAGGAGGGCGTCGGGGCGGTGGGGAGCGGGGCCCAGATCGGGGAAGAAGTGGGGATCGCGGGCGGCCACGACGGCATCGACGGTCAGCCAGCCGGCGTGGCGGTGATCGGGATGGAGCCGCCACCGCTTCCATGGGTCGTGGCCCAGTACCACCACGGGCCGTAGTCTTCTGATCCACGACACCACCTGGCGGCGAGGGGTGGGCCCCGACTCCAACTCCCCGTCGATCCAGCCCAGGAACACCACCCGGCCGACCGCCCCCAACCGCCGGGCCGACTCCCGCTGCTCCTCCTGGCGAATCGCCACCAGTTCGTCGGGGTCGGCGTCGGGGTCCCAGGTGCCCTTGGATCCGTCGGTACACACCAGCAGGCTCACCTCGCACCCGGCGGCCCCCCATTTTGCCAATGTGGCCCCGGCGTTCAGCTCGATGTCGTCGGGATGCGCACCGATGGCCAGTGCCCGCGCGGGGTTGGCCAGGTTCCGTGATCTCATTTCATCACCGTCAGGTCGGCCAGGTTCCGTGATCTCATTTCATCACCGTCAGGTCGGCCAGGTCGATGGGCAGATCGATGTCCAGCCCGAAGGCCGGGTCGCGCCAGATCCGCAGGCTGCGTCCCAGCCTCTGGGCCTCGGCCAGGTGGCGGGCGAACGACCCTCGGCCGTAGGAGAACTCGAAGGAGCAGTTGCTGGGCAGGGCGATGACGTTGGTGCCGTCGTTGCGACGGTCGGGGACCAGGGTTATTCCGGGCCATTCGCCCAGCGGAGCCAGCGGTCCGGCCAGGGGCAGATCACCGTGGGCCACGATCACCCGATCGGCTCCGGCGTCCCTCAGATGCTCCACCCCGCTTCGCACCGCGCCGTTCAGGCCGGTGCCGGGGCACCACACCACCTCGGCCCCGACGGAGAGCGCCCAGGCCTGCACATCGTCGTCGTCGCACACCACGGCCACCGGCAGCGGAGCGGCCGATCTCACCACGTGGGAGGCCATGTCCCGGGCCAGGGCGGCCCGATCGGCAGCCCCGAGGGCGGGAGCCAGTCGGTGCTTGGCCTCGGCGAACGCCTTCACCGGAATCAGAACGGCAGCAGTGAGTCTGGTGCTCACCCGCGGGAGTCTACGTTCCTGGTGTCGGTCCACTTCGTGTCGGCTCGCAGGGGGTCGATGTTCCCGGTGGTGCCCGTCGATACGGTCTGGTGCCGGCCCCCGGTGCCGGCCCGTCTACGGTGGATGCCCATGTCCAACCGGGTCGCGGTCATCGGCGGGGGCTCGTGGGGCACCACCGTTGCCCATCTGGTGGCCCACAACGAGCCCACCGTGGTGTGGTGCCGCGATCCGGAGACGGCGGCGGCCATCAACGACCACCACACCAATCCTCGTTACCTGGAGGGCTTCGCACTGAATCCCCGGCTGAGGGCGACCACCGACCTGGAGCAAGCCGTGGCCGAGGCCGAGGTGGTGGTTATGGGAGTGCCGTCGTCGGTGTTCCGCCCGGTTATGGAGATGGCTGCTCCCCACCTGCGGCCGTGGGTTCCGGTGGTGAGCCTCACCAAGGGGTTGGAGCGTGGTACTCGACTGCGCATGACCGAGGTGATCAACCAGGTGGCCCCCGCCCATCCCGCGGGTGCGCTGACCGGCCCCAATCTGGCCAAGGAGATCCTGGCGGGGCACGCGGCCACATCGGTGATCGCCATGGCCGACGACACCGTGGCCACCGCACTTCAGAGGGTTTTCGCCACCGACCTCTTCCGGGTCTACACCAACGATGACGTGATCGGCTGCGAGCTGGGAGGCACCCTCAAGAACGTGATCGCCCTGGCTTCGGGCATGGTGGACGGCCTGGGTGCGGGGGACAACACTCGGGCGGCGGTCATCACCCGGGGGTTGGCGGAGATGGGGCGTCTGGGTACCGCCATGGGGGGCCGGGCCGACACCTTCACCGGGTTGGCGGGGATGGGAGACCTGTTGGCCACCTGCATGAGCCCCCAGAGCCGCAATCGTCATGTGGGGGAGCAGCTCGGGCGGGGCCGAGGGGTCGGGGAGGTCGTGGCCGAGATGGACCAGGTGGCCGAGGGGGTGTCCACCGCGGGGGTGGTGGTGGAGTTGGCCGGCGAGCACGGCGTGGAGATGCCCATCAGTACCGAGGTGCATACGGTTATCGAGGGCACGCGCACCACCGCCGAGGCATTGATGGTGCTGATGGGCCGCCAGGCCCGCCCCGAACCGGAGTCGGCCGGTTCCGGGAGGTCGCGGCGTTGGGGTTTGGCTCGTTCTCGGGCCGCGGCCTCGGTCGAACCGGAGTCGGCCGGTTCCCGGAGGTCGCGGCTTCGTCGGGTCTGGCGGTTCGTCAGGCGCTCCACCGGATGAGCAGATTCTGAGCAGACCTTGAGCACAGCTCTCGACGTTCTCGGTGCTCGCGGCTGGGGAGAGGTGGATGCCCGGGGAGCGGTTCGACCCGGTACCGGGGATTGGACGCTGGATTGGTGGGTAGGGGCGTCCGACCGTTGGCACCGGGCCTCGCAGGAGACGGCGGTGCGCCAGAGCGCCGGAGGGTCGGGCGCGGTGGTGGAGACCCGCATGAAGGTTCCCGACGGGGATGCCGTGCAGCGAGTGTGGGCGGTGACCGGCGGCGGGCCGGCGTTGGCGGTGGTGGAGGTGATGAACGAGGCCGCCACTGCCTTCGCGGTGGCTCTGGTCGTGGAAGCCCCCGGGATGGTGCTGGCGGTGGGTCGAACCGGGCTGACCATTGGCGACCGACCGGTACTGGCGTGGGATCGGCCCCCGGCGGTGACTGCTGCCGGTTCGGACGCGGTCGAGGCAGCACTGCACCCCGAGGCCGACTCGGGGACCGACGGTCGGGGGTTCGGCCAGGGGCCGGTCCGGAGGATCGCGAAGCCGCTGACGGGCTCGGGGACCGACGGTCGGGGGTTCGGCCAGGGGCCGGTCCGGAGGATGGCGAGGCGGCTGACGGGCTCGGGGACCGACGGTCGGGGGTTCGGCCAGGGGTTGAGCAGCAAGGGCCGTGACGTTGCCGCCCTGGTGTGGCCGCTGCCCCACACCGCTCGACTGGCGGTGAGCACCACGTTGGGGCGGGGGCCGCTTCCTCGGCCATCGGATCTTCCCGATGCCGATGCCGTGGTGCGGGGGTGGCGGGCCCATCTGGATCGAGGAGCCGTCGTCGAGGTTCCCGATGAGGGTCTGGCCGGGCGCATCGACCGGAATCGACGCCGGTGGCTGGGTCTCACCGGCCGTTTGGAGACGGTCGAGATGGCCGAACTCTGCCGGTTGTCGGTACGGCTGGATCATCACGGTTATCACCAGGATGCCGAGATGGTGCTGAACGAGATTGCCGACCGATGGAGCACCGAGGCCCCCACCGAGCGACTCACGGCATTCGGGGTGCATCATGACCTGACTCGGAGCCGCGCCGCCGCGGCCCGGTACGTCGAGGCCGTGGCCGAGGCCATCGAGGCGGCCGCCAGGATCGGTGCGGGGGTGCCGGTCGCATCGATGGTTCGCCTTCTGGATGCCGCGGGGCAGAGTCGAGCGGTCCGGGATCTGGAGGATCTGGGTTTGTGTCCGGCCGAATTGCCCAACGAGGGGTTGCGGGCCGAACTGGTGAGCGAGCAGGGCGACCATCTACTTCTGGTGCCCGGATTCCGGCCGGCGTGGCGTAGCGGTCCATTGGCGGTCTACGGGCTGCCCACCCGGTTCGGGCCGGTGTCGTACGCGGTGCGTTGGCACGGCCCCCGGCCGGCACTGCTGTGGGAGTTGGAGGCTCATCCCGGCCAGGGACCGGTCACGGTGAGATCTCCGGCCCTGGACAATGACTGGTCCAGCGACCGGGTCACGGGAGAAACCCTGCTGGCCACACCCCGCCGGCTAGCTTGAGATCATGAGGGACGCGTTGATGGTCGGCCCCAGGTCATGAGGGGCGGGTTGAGGGACGCGTTGATGGTCGGCCCCAGGTCATGAGGGACGCGTTGATGGCCGGCCCCAGGCCATGAGGAGGTCGGCTGCTCCTACTTTGGCCGTGGAACGCCGGCTGTGGGCCGAGGGCCACGAGGTGGTGGTGGGCATGGACGAGGTGGGCAGGGGTGCGTGGGCCGGCCCCCTCACCCTGGTGGCGGCGGTGCTGCCCCCGGATCGGCGGGTCTACCGGGTCCGGGACTCCAAATTGCTGACCGAGGCCGAGCGGGAGGGGCTCTATGACCGAATCGCCGACTGGTGCGTTGCCTGGGCCGTCGGGCATGCCGGCAATGACGAGTGCGACGAGCTGGGGATGTCGGAGGCCCAGAGGTTGGCGGCCCGACGGGCGTTGGCCGGGCTGGGTCTGGAGGCCGACACGGTGCTGGTGGACGGCCGCTGGGATTTCGTGGGCGGGGGCAACACCCTCACCCTGGTGAAGGGCGACGCCACCTGCCTGTCGATAGCCGCCGCATCCATTCTGGCCAAGGTCTCCCGCGACCGGCTCATGCGGTCCGTGGCCGGTGACTACCCCGACTACGGCTTCGATGCCAACAAGGGTTATCCCTGCCCCCGTCACCGGGCCGCCCTGGCCTCCCATGGCCCCACCCCTCTTCACCGCCGCTCCTGGGTGTTCATGGACAACCTGGGATGGGGCCATCTCCGAATCCGCCCCGACGGGTCGCAACAGTTGCCGCTGCGAGACGGCTGAGTCCGCCGGACCTGGAGCCTCCACCGTTGGCTTGAAGTTACCCATATCTGGAGTCCTCATCGGTGTTTTGGAGTCCGCCGGACCTGGAGTCCCCACCGGCCAAACCATGGTTTCACGGTTCTGATTGACCTCGTCCGCCCCTGATTGACCGTCGGATTGCGGGAACCGGGTACGATCACGGGTCGTATGGGACAGCCGGTAACCGTGGTGGAGAGGGCGACGAGTCGTCCGGGGGTGATCTGCTACGAGATCAACCGAAGCATCACCGGCACCGGCCATGAGCACTACGTGGTCGGGCGGGACATATCCGGGGAGCGGCCGGTGGACGAGCTGGCCCGCCGTCTCCTCGACCGGGGCGGCATCGATGCCGTTCATGTGAACAGCAACGTCATCACCGTCGATCTGGCCAAGGGGGGAACCTCGGCCGGTCTTGACGAGCTGATTGCCGACCTCTTCATTTACTACGGCCCCGGAGTCGAAGTGCCCACCATGCCCGAGGGGGCCTGACCGGCGGCGACCATGACCACCCGTCGCGAGGCCGTCGAGCGCTGGTTCATCCGGCGGGGCGTGCCCCACGTCATCCACGAGTACCGGGCCACCACCGATGTCTTCACCCGGGCGGTGCCGTTCCTGTCGCTGGTGTTCGCGGTGGAGCTGTTCGCATCCTTCGGGGACCGGTTCAGTGGCTGGGCCCAGTTCGGCGTTTTCTGGGCCGGGGTGGGCATTGCCCTGAGCGCGGTGGGCGCGGTCAACCGGTTGCGGGGGCGGCGGCTGTTGCAGCTTCCCGACCGGGTGGGCTTGGTGGAGCTGGCGGTGTTCGTGCTGGTGCCTCCGGTGCTGCCCGCCCTGTTCTCCGAGAATCCGTGGTCGGACGCCGTCGGCCTGGGTCTGATCAATGTCGGCCTGCTGGTGGGGGCGTACCTGGTGGTCAGCTTTGGTCTGTTGCCCATGGTGGCCTGGGCCGGAGCGTATTCCGGGCACCAGATCACCCTCATCGGCCGGCTGGTGGGCCGCATCCTGCCCCTGTTGCTGCTGTTCAGCGCCTTTTTGTTCCTGAATGCCGAGGTGTGGCAAGTGGCCCACGACGTCAACTGGCCCTATTACACCGTGGTGATGGGGATGATCGTCGTCATCAGCCTCGGTTCGGTGGCGGTGCGGGTGCCCTCGGAGCTGGTGGGCCTGGCCCGCTTCGAGAGTTGGGAGCAGGTGTGCGAGCTGATCGACGGCAGCGACTCCCCACTGTCACCGGCCGAGCCGCCAGCCGGTGCCGCAGTTTCGGAGATTCCCCCTCTCGACCGCCGGGACCGGTTGAACCTCGGACTGTTGATGTTCGTGGCCCAGGCGGTGCGGGTGGTGCTGGTGGGCCTGGTGATCGGGGTGTTCTACGTGGCTTTCGGTCTGCTGACCGTGCGGGAGGCCACCATCGTGTCCTGGGTGGCGTCGGAATCGGTGGATCCGCTGGCCCGCTTCGGCTTTTTGGGTCACGAGCTGGTCTTCACCCTGGAGCTTCTGGCGGTATCGGGCTTCATCGCCGTTCTGTCCGCCCTTCAGTTCGCGGTGTCGTCGGTCACCGACCGAACCTACCGGGAGCATTTCTACGACGACATGGCCGACGAGGCTCGCGAGGTTCTGGCCACCCGGGCCCTGTACCTGGCCGAACTCGGCCTGCTCAACGGCAAGGGGGAGCGGGGGATGCCGGATGATGCGGGCCCCGTACCTGGACGAACTCGACCCGACTAATGGGCCCTGGAGCCCTGGCGGCCCGGTTGCGGAGAAACTCGCCCGGTAGGGCGTGGGTCGACTCCCCGGCCAACCAGGTGGGCGTTCATGTTGTTCTCCAGCAGCCATCCGGCCACCGCGTCCGACAGGTGAACGCCCCGAGCCTCGGCGAGGTCGGCGATGGATTGCCCCGCCCACTCCGCGTTGGGGGGCGGGGATTGCAGGAGTATTGATGTGGGGTTGGGGGGCGGGGATTGCGATAGTGGAGGTCGATGGCTGAGCCGGAACAGTTCGTGGTCGAGGCCCAACGGCAGGCGGCCGCCGCGACCACCCTGGAGGAACTGACTGCGGTGCGGACCGCGGTGAGCGGTAAGCGCTCGCCGCTGGTGGTCGCCCGCAAGGCTCTGGGCGACCTGGCCCCCGAGGCCCGACGGGAAGCGGGACAGGCTCTCAACGCGGCCCGGGCCGCCATCGATGAACTCCTGGCCGCCCGGGAGGCCGAGTTGGCTGCGGCCGCCAGAGCCGAGAAGCTGGCCGCCGAGCGGCTCGATCTGACCGAGGTCACCGATCAACCTCCCGATGGTCATCTCCACGTCATAACCCAGACCTGGCAGGAGCTGGAGGACGTGTTCGTGGGCATGGGCTACCGGGTGGCCGAAGGCCCCGAGATCGAGAGCGAGTGGTACAATTTCGGTGCTCTCAACTTTCCCGCCGGACACCCGGCCCGGGACATGTACGACACCTTGTACGTGAACTACGGCGAGCCGGGCAGCACCTTGTTGCGCACCCACACCTCCCCCGTGCAGGTCCGGGTGATGGAGAGCCAGGCACCCCCCATCTACGTGGTGGCACCGGGCCGGTGCTTCCGCCAGGACACCGCCGACGCCACCCACATGCCGGTGTTCCACCAGATCGAGGGTCTGGTGGTGGACCGCCGCATCACCCTGGGCGATCTGGCCGGGACCATCGAGGCGTTCACCGCGGCCTACTTCGGACCGGGCTTCACCTCCCGGCTGCGGCCCTCCTACTTTCCGTTCACCGAGCCCTCGGCCGAGTTCGACGTCCAGCGTCCCGACGGCACCTGGCTGGAGCTGGGGGGCTGCGGCATGGTCCACCCCAACGTCTTCGAGGCCTGCGGCATAGATCCCGAGCAGTGGCAGGGGTTCGCCTTCGGCTTCGGTATCGACCGCCTGGCCCTGATCCGGTTCGGCATCGACGACCTGCGTGAGCTGTGGACCAACGACGTCCGCTTTCTGGAGCAGTTCTAGTGGCCGCCGTCCCGATTGCGACGGCGCGGCGATCGGTGCCATGCGATGTTGCGAACAAGGCCTTGCGATGAAGGTTCTGTTGAGCTGGCTGCGGGAGTTCGCCCCCGACATCGACGGTCGTCCCGAGGACCTGGCCGAGGTCCTGGCCGACCTGGGGCTGGCGGTGGAGGAGATATCCCACCTGGGTGGAGGTCTGGATGGTGTCGTGGTGGCCGAGGTATTGGCCACCCGTCCTCATCCCGATGCCGACCGGATCCAACTGGTGGATGTTGACGCAGGCGACGGCGAGGCGCTCCAGGTGTGCTGCGGGGCCTTCAACATGGCCGTGGGCGACCGGGTGCCGCTGGCCACCGTGGGCACCACCATGCCCAACGGCATGGAGATCGCCCGCCGCCGGATGCGGGGCCAGTGGAGCAACGGCATGCTGTGCTCGGGAGCGGAGATCGCCATGGGTGAGGATCACGGGGGCATCCTGATCCTGGACCCCGACTTTCCCCTGGGGGTTCCGCTCGTCGAGGCGCTGGGCGTCCGGCCCGATGTGCGGTTCGATCTGGAGGTCAACCCCAACCGGCCCGATGCCATGTCGATGATGGGAGTGGCCCGCGACCTGGCCGCCCGCCTCGGCGTACCCTTTTCGCCGGCTGCCCCCCGGGTGGTCGAGACCGGCCTGGCGGCGGCCCGGCGGGCATCGGTGAGCATCGCTGCTCCCGACCTGTGCGGTCGTTTCGGGGTGCGGGTGCTCGACGACGTGCCCTCGGGGCCCTCCCCCCGGTGGATGGCCAATCGCCTGCGGGCCGTGGGACAGCGGCCCATCAACGCGGTGGTGGATCTGTCCAACTACGTCATGTTCGAGCTGGGCCAGCCCAACCACACCTACGACCTGGATCTGGTGCCCGGGGGGGAACTGGGGGTGCGCATGGCCCGGTCGGGCGAGCGGATGATCACTCTGGACGGTGCCGACCGAACCCTGACCGGCGACGACGGGGTGATCGTCGATGGCGATGACCGGCCCATAGGGCTGGCCGGAATCATGGGTGGAGCCTCCACCGAGATATCGGCCGGCACCCGTTCGGTGCTGCTGGAGGCGGCCTGGTGGGATCCCATGACCATCGCCCGCACCGCCCGCCGCCTGGGTCTGCGCAGCGAAGCCTCGGCCCGCTTCGAGCGGGGCACCGACCCCGACGTCATCCCCACGGCCCTGGACCGCTTCGTCGAGTTGGCCGCCGAGCTCGGAGCCACCACCGACACCGGAATGATCGACACGATCGGCAACCGTCCCGAGCCCGTGACCGTTCGGGTTCGCCCCCGGCGGGTCAACTCCATCCTGGGTACCGAGTTGAGCGCCGGGGAGATGACCGGCCTGCTGGAACCCATCGGCTTCGCCTGTGGCACCGATGACGACGGCGAGGGATTCGACGTGAACATCCCCTCCTGGAGGCCGGACTCGTCCACCGAGATCGACGTGATCGAGGAGGTCGGGCGGCTGTGGGGGTTCTCCCGGATCGCCCGCACCGTGCCGGTCACCGAACAGGCCGGGACGCTCACCCCTCGCCAGCAGGATCGGCGCAGGATCCGGGCCCTGCTGTGGGGGATGGGGATCACCGAGGCCATGCCCCTGCCCTTTTTGGCTCCCGGTGATCTGGCCCGAGCCGGTTTGGGGGATGACGGCATAACCGTGACCAACCCACTGGTGGCCGAGGAATCGGTGATGCGGACCTCGCTGCGCCCCGGCCTGCTGCGGGCGGTGGCCTACAACGCGGCCCGGCGTACCACCGGGGTGTCGCTGTTCGAGATCGGCCGGGTTCATCCCGGCACCGGCGACGACCTTCCCGACGAGTGCGAGCACCTGGCCGTGATCCTGGCCGGCCGCAAAGCCACCGCCGCCACCTCGTTGTGGCGCAGGCTGGCCCGCAATCTCGCGGTCGCCAATCCAGAGGTGGTCAACCAACCGATGGACGGCCTCCATCCCGTCCGGTCCGGAAAGGTGGTGGCCGGCGGTAGGACGCTGGAAATGCTGAGGCGGTTTGCTGCTGGGAACGACGCGGAGCCCCCCGATCAGGGCGGGCACGTGGACAGCCAGATAGAGGTGGGCGCGCTGGGGGAGATCGACCCCCAGGTGCTGGACGCCTACGAGATCAACGAACGGGTGGCCTGGCTGGAGGTGAATCTGGACACGCTGCTGGGTGCCGACCGGGAGCCGCCCCCGTACCGCCCCCCCAGCCGCTACCCGTCCAGCGACGTGGACCTGGCCTTCGTCGTGCCCGACGAGGTGTCGGCCGACGATGTGGCGGCCACCATCACCGGGGCCGGGGGCGAGCTGCTGGCCTCGGTGACCCTGTTCGACGTGTTCCGCTCCGACCGGTTGGGCGAGAACCGCCGCAGTCTGGCCTTCGCCCTCCGCTTCGAGGCTCCCGACCGCACCCTCAACGACGCCGAGGTCGCCCAGGTCCGCCAAGACTGCATCGATGCCGTGACCGACACCCACAACGCCACCCTGCGGGGGTGAGCTCTGCGAGATCGATGCCGTGACCGACACCCACAACGCCACCCTGCGGGGGTGAGCTCTGCGAGATCGATGCCGTGACCGACACCCACAACGCCACCCTGCGGGGGTGAGCTCTGCGAGCGCCGATCCGGGTGCGGGGGGATCAGGGCCGACCAGCTCACCACGCCGCCCTGCGGGAGTTGACCCTGCGAGAGTTAGCTCTGCGAGGTCGAGGCGAGCCCCGAATATGACTTGCATTAGTATGCAAGCTATTGAATAATACTCGCCATGACGGGCAGCATCTCCGCGGGGATAGTGGGGGCATCGGGATACGTGGGCGCGGAGTTGATGCGATTGCTGGTCCACCACGGCGGTTTCGACATCGGCTTCGTCACCGGTGAGACCCAGGCGGGGCAGCCGGTGGCCGACCTGTACCCCCACCTGGCGGCGGCCGGTTCCGACCGGGAGTTCGCCAAGTACCACCCCGACCTGCTGGACGATGTTGAGGTGGTGTTCTTGGCCCTGCCCCACGGTCGATCCATGACCATGGCCGCCGAGGTGCTCGATGGGAACCGGGTGGTGATCGATCTGGCGGCCGATTTCCGACTCAAGGATGCCGGTCGGTACCGGCAGTGGTACGGGGAGCCGCACCGAGCTCCCGAGTTGCTCGGACGGTTCGTCTACGGCCTGCCCGAGCTGTTCCGCGACGAGTTGGCCGGGGCCACCTCGGTGGCCGTACCCGGCTGCTATCCCACCGCCGCGGCGCTGGCGGTGGCTCCGCTGGTCCGTCGGGGTCTGATCCGGACCGAGGGCGTCATCGTGGACGCGGCCAGTGGGGTATCCGGTGCCGGCCGCCCTCCCAAGGCCCACACGACGTTCTGCGCGGTGGACGAGAACTTCACCGCCTACGGGTTGCTCGACCACCGCCACACTCCCGAGATCGAACAGGCCACCGGGGCGTCGGTGTTGTTCACCCCCCACCTGGCTCCGATGAATCGGGGCATCCTGACCACCTGCTACGCCCGGCCCGTGGGCGAAACCTCCACCGATGCCCTGCTCGATGCGTTGGCCGAGTTCTACGCCGGTGAGCCGTTCATCGTCGTCTCCGAGCACCCGCCGTCCACCAAGGCCACGCTGGGTTCCAACGCGGCCCACCTCACCGTTCGCCACGACACCCGCACCAATACGGTGGTGGCGTTGTGCGCCATCGACAACCTGGTGAAGGGAGCGGCCGGACAGGCCGTCCAGTGCGCCAACCTCGTCTGCGGGCTGGACGAGACCACCGGTCTGACTGCTTTGGGGGTGTACCCATGAGCGTGACCGCGGTCGAAGGGTTCACCGCCGCGGGGGTGGCTTGCGGTATCAAGCCCAACGGCAATCTCGATCTTGCGCTGGTGGCCACCGCCGACGGTGTTGCGGTCAGTGCTGCCGGGGTGTTCACCTCCAACAAGATGACCGCGGCCCCGGTTCTGGTGTGCCGTGAGCACCTGGTTGCAACCGGGGGGAGAGCCGCGGCGGTGGTGCTCAACAGTGGTAACGCCAACGCGGCCACCGGGGCCCGGGGTATGGCCGATGCTCGCCGGATGTGTACGGAGACGGCCACCGCCCTCGGAGTGGGGCCCGAGGAGGTTCTGGTGTGCTCCACCGGGCTGATCGGCTACACCCTGCCCATGGATGCCGTCTCCGCGGGTATCACCGCCGCGGTGGGGGCCCGCACCCCCGACGGCGGTCCTCGGGCGGCCGAAGCCATCATGACCACCGACACGGTGCCCAAGCAGGTGGTGATCGCCGGCGATGGGTTCACCGTGGCCGGCATGGCCAAGGGTGCAGCCATGCTGGAACCCAACATGGCCACCATGCTGGCAGTGCTGGTCACCGATGCGGCCGCCGATCCCGCCACCCTCCGGCATGCCCTGGCCCCCGCGGTGGCCGGCACGTTCAACACCCTCACCGTCGACGGTGCCGAATCCACCAACGACACCGTGCTGATGCTGGCCAACGGCAGGGCCGGTCCGGTCGCTCCCGACGTCCTCGTCCCGGCGGTGACCGCGGCCTGTGAGAGTCTGGCCCTCCAGATGGCCGACGACGCCGAGGGATCGACCAAGACGATATTCCTGCGGGTCACCGGCGCGGCCACCGATGCCGAGGCGGCCCGAGCGGCCCGGGACACGGCCAACTGCCAACTGGTCAAGTGCTCGTGGTACGGCCAGGATCCCTATTGGGGGCGCATCGCCTCGGAGATGGGCGCGGCCGGGGTGGCCTTCGATCACACCAGGCTGACCATCGCCTACGGACCCCATGTGGTCTACGATCGGGGCGAACCCGCCCATCCCCCCGAGCTGGCCCAGTACATGACCGGCCGGCACCTCGATCTCCACGTCGATCTGGGCATGGGCAACGGCGAGGCCCGGATCATCACCACCGACCTCACCCACGCCTACATCGACGAGAACATGGGTACGTCATGATTTCTTCCTCCATTGCGGCTACCCACCTCGCCCCGGAGGCTGACGAGAACATGGGTACGTCATGATTTCTTCCTCCATTGCGGCCACCCACCTCTCCCCGGAGGCCACCGCGGCGGTGCTCACCCAGGCTCTGCCCTACATCCAGCGGTTCTCGGGGGCCACCGTGGTGGTGAAGTACGGGGGGAGCGCGCTGGACGACGCCCATCTGGCCCGCTTCGCGGCCGATGTGGTGCTGATGCATTCGGTGGGCATCCGTCCGGTGGTGGTTCACGGCGGCGGTCCCCAGATCGGTGAGATGATGAACCGTCTGGGCCTGGAGACCACCTTCGTGGATGGGCTCCGGGTTACCGACGCCGACACCCTGGACATCGCCCGCATGGTGCTGGTGGGCCGAGTGAACCGAGACATCGTCTCGGCCATCAACGTTCACGGGCCGCTGGCGGTGGGGGTGTCCGGCGAGGACGCCGGGTTGCTCCAGGCTCGGGTGCGCCATCCCGGACTGGGCTTCGTCGGCACGGTGGATGCGGTGAACACCACCATCATCGATCGCCTGCTGGGGGAGGACCTGATCCCGGTGGTGTCCACCATCGGGGCCGACCCCACCGGCCAGGCCCTCAACATCAATGCCGACACCGTGGCCGGCACCCTGGCCGGAGCGCTCGGCGCGGTCAAGGCGTTGTTCCTCACCGATGTGGAGGGGCTGTACGCCGACCCCGACGATCCGTCCACTCTCATCAGCGAGACCACCGCCGCGACCCTGGAAGCCATGATCGAATCCGGGGGGCTGGCCGGGGGCATGGTCCCCAAGGCGGAGGCCGCCGTTCACGCCGTGCGCCACGGGGTGACCTCGGCTCACATGGTCAACGGAACCACCCCTCACGTGCTGCTGCTGGAGCTGTTCACCGATGCCGGAGTGGGCACGATGGTCCACCCCGACCCCGATCCGGCCGATCTTGATCCGATTCCCGACCCCGATCCGGCCGATCTTGAGCCGATTCCCGGCCCCGATCCGGCCGATCTTGATCCGATTCCCGGCCCCACCGATCCGGCCGCTTCCGAACTGACTGCCGGCCCCACCGATCCCGATGAGGAGGCCACCCCATGAGCACCCACACCGATGCCGTGGGGACCGACGCCGGGCACTGCCCGCTCATGCCCACCTACGGTCCACCGACGGTCATGTTCGTGCGGGGGCAGGGGTGTTGGCTGTGGGATCGCGACGGTCACCGCTATCTCGACCTCCTCAGCGGTATCGCGGTGTGCAACCTGGGTCACGCCCATCCCCGGGTGGCCGAGGCGGTGGCCGAGCAGGCTCGCACCCTGTGTCACGTGTCCAACCTGTACGCCACCGAACCCCAGATGCACGTGGCCCGAACCATCGACCGGCTCATCGGCGGCCCCCCCGGACAGGTGTTCTTCGCCAACAGCGGTGCCGAGGCCAACGAATGCGCCATAAAGCTGGCTCGCAAGTGGGGAGGGCGGGGTCGTCACACCGTGATCAGCGCCGGTCGGTCGTTCCACGGCCGCACGTTGGCCACGCTGCACGCCACCGGCCAGCCCGAGAAGCACGAGGCCTTCCAACCCCTGCCCGAGGGCTTCCGCCACGTGCCCTGGGACGACGTCGCCGAGCTGGAACGGGCCATCGACGACACCGCGGTCGCGGTGCTGCTCGAACCCATCCAGGGCGAGGGGGGCGTCAACGTGCCGTCCGCCGGTTACTTGAGAGCCGTGCGTGAACTTTGCGACGAGCGGAACCTGCTGTTCATGCTCGACGAGGTGCAGACCGGTCTGGCCCGCACCGGTCGCTGGTTCGCCCACCATCACGATGGGGTCGAGCCCGACGTGGTGACCATGGCCAAGGCGCTGGGCAACGGTATGCCCATCGGGGCCTGCTGGGCTCGCACCGAGGTCGCGGCCGCCTTCAGGCCCGGCGATCACGCCACCACCTTCGGTGGCCAACCCCTGGCTGCGTCGGCGGCCCGGGCCACCCTGGAGGTGATGGAGGAACTCGACCTGCCCGCCCTGGCCGCCCGCGCCGGGAAGACGATGCGAGCCGCGCTCGAGTCGCTCGACGGCGTGACCGGGGTTCGGGGTCAGGGCCTGCTTCTGGGGGTGGACCTGGCCGGGGAGCGGCCCGCAACCGAGGTGGTGGCCTCCGCCATGACTGCGGGACTGCTGCTGGGCACCGCCGGTGCTGCCTCGCTGCGCATCGCCCCGCCCCTGGTCATCAGCGACGACGAGATCGACCACGGCATCGCGGTGCTCGACGAGGTGTTGGGGTCGTGAGCCGGGCCGTGTTCGACGAGCGGCAACCCCGTCATCTGCTCGAGACGGACGACCTCGGTGCCGGGGAACTGACCCGGGTGCTGACCGCGGCCTCGATCCCGCCCCCGACCAAGCTGCTGGAGGAGCGGGGTGTGGCCCTGCTGTTCGAGAAACCCTCGGCTCGTACCCGCCACTCCATGGAGATGGCCGTGGTGCAACTGGGCGGTCACCCGGTGTCCATCACCGGGGACGAGGTGGGGATCGACCAGCGGGAGTCGGCCGAGGACGTCGCCCGAACGCTGGCCTGCTACCACGCGGTCATTGGAGCCCGGGTGTACGACCACACCGTGGTGGAGCGCATGGCCGCGGTCAGCCCGGTACCGGTGATCAACATGTTGAGCGACCGGGCCCACCCCTTGCAGGCCCTGGCCGACCTGTTGACCATCCAGCAGGTGTTCGGCGGGATCGACGGCCGCCGAATCGCCTACGTGGGAGACCCCAACAACGTGGCCCGTTCGTTGGCCATCGGGGCCGGCTTGCTGGGGGCCGAGTTCGTCATCGCCGCCCCGGCCGGCTACCGCTTCGACGGTTCCGATCTCGATCGCATCGCCAAAAGCGGGCGGGAGATCCAGCAGGTGGAGGATCCCGTCCGGGCGGTGGAGGGAGCCCATGTGGTTTACACCGACGTCTGGGTATCGATGGGCCAGGAGAGCGAGGCCGCCGAGAAGAGGAGTGCCTTCGCCGGCCGCTACACCGTGGACGACCGGCTGATGCGCCGGGCGGCCCCCGATGCCGTCTTCATGCACTGTCTGCCGGCTCATTCCGGCCAGGAGGTCACCGAAGAAGTGCTCCGTGGTTCCCGGAGTCGGATATGGCTACAGGCCGAGAACCGGATGCACGCCACCCGCGGGCTGCTCGCATTTCTTCTGGGGAAGCCATGAGACTGGGAAAGAACCGGATGCACGCCACCCGCGGGCTGCTCGCATTTCTTCTGGGGAAGCCATGAGACTGGGAAAGAACCAGCGTCAGTACCGGATTGCCCAGATTCTGAGGAGGGAGTCGGTGCAGAGCCAGGACCACCTGGTGGAGCTGCTGACCGCCGAGGGAGTGGTGACCACCCAGGCCACGGCGTCGCGCGACCTGGACGACCTGGGCGCGGTAAAGGTGCCCACCGGCGGTGGGTCGGTCTACGCCATCCCCGAGCTGCCATCCGAACAGGTGGCCCCCCACGACCACCTCCGACGAGTGCTGGGGGAGTGGGTGGTGGCGGTGGGCAACTCCGGGAACCTGGTCGTGGTGAACACTCCGCCGGGATCGGCCCACGTGGTCGGCTCGGCCATCGATCGCTCGACGGTGGACGGGGTATTGGGCACCGTGGCCGGGGACGACACCTTGTTGGTGGTGGCCACCGAGGACCTGGGCGGGCGGGCACTGGCCGATTTCCTGCGCTCCCTGGCCGGACTTTCCGACCCGGTTGGATCTACCCGGTTGGAGGAGACCCCGTGAACCCTGGGGGCAGTGATCGATGCCGGGGCCGAGTTGGATCTACCCGGTTGGAGGGCACCCCGTGAACCCTTTCCATAATGCTCCGAGCAAGAAGGTGGGCGAAATCGTGAACAGAAGGGAGACCCCGTGAACCCTGCCGGCAAAAACCTGAACAAGAGCCCGAGCAAGATCGTGCTGGCCTATTCGGGAGGGCTGGACACCTCGGTGATCCTGCGTTGGTTGCAGGACGTCTACGACTGCGAGGTGGTCACCTTCACCGCCGATCTGGGTCAGGGGGAGGAGCTGGAACCGGCCCGGGCCAAGGCCGAGGCCATGGGGGTCGAGGAGATCTACATCGAGGATCTGCGCGAGGAGTTCGTGGCCGACTTCGTGTTCCCCATGTTCCGGGCCAATGCCGTCTACGAGGGGGAATACCTGTTGGGCACCTCCATCGCCCGCCCGCTCATCGCCAAGAGGCTGGTGGAGATCGCCGACGAGGTCGGGGCCGACGCCGTATCCCACGGGGCCACCGGCAAGGGCAACGACCAGGTTCGCTTCGAGCTGGGGGCCTACGCCCTCGACCCCGACATCGTGGTGGTGGCTCCGTGGCGCATCTGGGACTTGGGTTCCCGGGAGAAGCTGATGGCCTACGCCGCCGAGCACGGCATCCCCATCGAGGCCGAGCGGGAGGGAGGATCCCCGTTCTCCATGGACGCCAACCTGCTGCACATCTCCTACGAGGGCGGCCCCCTGGAGGATCCATGGGTGGCACCCCCCGAGGAGATGTGGCGCTGGACCACCGCGCCAGAAGAGGCCCCCGACCAACCCACCGAGATCGAACTCACCTTCCGGGGCGGCGACATAACCGCCATCGACGACCAGCCCCTCAGTCCGGCGAACGTGTTGGCCGAACTGAACCGCCTCGGCGGGGCCAACGGCATCGGCCGGCTGGACCTGGTGGAGAACCGCTACGTGGGCATGAAGTCCCGGGGCTGTTACGAGACCCCCGGCGGCACCATCATGCTCAAGGCCCATCGAGCCATGGAGAGCCTCACCCTGGATCGGGAGGTGGCCCACCTCAAGGACGAGCTGATGCCCCGCTACGCCCAGTTGGTGTACAACGGTTACTGGTGGAGCCCCGAGCGCGAGATGCTCCAGGCCGCCATCGATCACTCCCAAGAAAGGGTGAACGGCACCGTGCGGCTCAAGCTATACCGAGGGACGGTGACCGTAACCGGCCGGCGCTCCGACGACAGTTTGTTCGACGAGGCCGTGGTCACCTTCGAGGAAGATCAGGGGGCCTATCACCAGGCCGATGCCGAGGGGTTCATCAAGCTCCACGCCCTGCGATTGCGATTACAGGCACGCCCCCTGGCCGTTTCGGCAACGATGAGCCGGCCGGAATTGGAGGTCCATCCAGCTTCAGAACCTGACATTGTGGCCCCAGGACCAGAAGAATGAGGGTGGGGCGGCCATGAGCACCCTTTGGCACGGGCGCTTCGACGGCGATCCGGCCGAGGCCCTGTTGGCCTACACCGCCAGCATCGGCTTCGACGTCCGGCTGGTACCCGACGACATAGCCGGCTCGAGGGCTCACGTTCGCATGCTGGGTCGTGTCGGCCTGCTCACCGAGACCGAGGTCGCCGACGTGCTGGCGGCGCTGGATCGCACCGAACAGGAGCTGACGTCCGGCAAGTTCGCCTTCGTGCCCGGCGACGAGGACGTCCATACCGCCGTCGAGCGTCGGGTTACCGAGCTGGCCGGAGCCGCCGGGGCCAAGCTCCACACCGGGCGCAGCCGCAACGATCAGGTGGCCACCGATCTGCGCCTGTACGCCAAGCGGGAGCTGGCCAACATAGCCGCCGACGTGATCGCTCTCCAGCAGGTGCTGTTGGATCGGGCGCTCGACGTCGGCGACGCCCACCTACCGGGGTACACCCACCTCCAGCGGGCCCAGCCGGTGCTTCTGGCCCATCATCTGTTGGCCCACGGTTGGGCGCTGGCCCGGGACGTGGACCGGCTGGCCGATGCCCGGGCTCGCCTCGATGTGAGTCCTTTGGGAGCGGGAGCGCTGGCCGGGTCGTCGCTGCCGCTGGATCCCGACATGGTGGCCGCCGACCTCGGTTTCTCCGCCCGGTTCGACAATTCGATGGACGCGGTGTCCGACCGGGATTTCGTGGCCGAGAGCCTGTTCACGCTCACCATGGTTGGCGTCCACCTATCCCGGCTCGGCGAGGAGATCGTGTTCTGGGCTTCGGAGGAGTCCGGTTTCGCAGTGCTGGACGATGCCTACGCCACCGGCAGCTCCATGCTGCCCCAGAAGAAGAACCCCGATATTGCCGAGCTGGCCCGGGCCAAGGCGGGGCGGCTGATCGGCAACCTCACCGGCCTGCTGGCCACGCTCAAGGGGTTGCCCCTGGCCTACAACCGCGACCTCCAGGAGGACAAGGAACCCCTGTTCGACACCATCGACCAGGTGCGCCTCGGGGTCCGAGCCATGACCGGCCTGATGGCCACCATCAGGTTCGACGCCGAAGCCATGGCCGCCTCCGCCGATGCCCCCGCCGCCGCGGCCACCGACCTGGCCGAGCACCTGGTGGCCGGCGGTATGGCGTTCCGTGATGCTCATGCCCTGGTCGGCGACCTGGTCCGCCGCTCCCTCGATGGCGAAGCCGGCCTGGTCGACCTGGTGCGAGCCGATCCCCACCTGGGCGACGCCGCCGCCGAGCTTCTGGCCCCCGGAGTGGCCGTCACCCGCCGCACCACCCCCGGCGGTGCCGCTCCCGCCCCGGTGGCCGTTCAAATAGAACGCTTCCGCTCCCGCCTCGCCACCGATACCGCCCGATTCGAGGGCTGAGCGTTTCGTCCATCCCTGTTGCTCTTGGGGTGTCGGGCCGGTAGGGTCCGGGCATTCACTCGGAGGCAGTGATTTTTGCCTCCCTTCGACAGCTACCACTGAGGAGGCCGGCGATGCCGGAGGGTGATGTCATTGGCGAAGGCAGGCGGCTTGCGTTGTTGAGTCGCCTGGTCGATACCCTGGGAGAAGAGGAGGCGTGGACATTGGTCGAGTCTCTTCCACCCGTGCCCTGGGACCGTCTGGCCACCAAGGACGATATACGGGCGACCAAGGAGGACATACGGGCCATCAGGGAGGACATACGGGCGACCAAGGAGGACATACGGGACTCCGAGGAACGGCTTCGCATCGAGATGAACGCCGGGTTCAAGGAACTGCGCGGGGAACTATTGCTTCAGATGGCCAACCTCTTCCGTACGGTCATTTTCGCGGTCGCCGGCTTCGCGGTGGCGGTTGTGGGAGCCGTGGTGGCCGTCGGCTTCTCCTAGTGCTCGCCGGGCATCAAACAGCTACCCAGTTCTCCGACAGCACTTCGGCCTGCTCGAGGACGGTAACCGTGGCCTGCTCCTGCTTGTCCGGTGGGTATCCGTGTTCGCGCAGGGTCCGCTTGACCAGGAGGCGAAGTCGGGCACGGACGTTCTCCCTGAATCTCCAGTCGATGGTGAGGTTGTTGCGGACCTTGTGGACCAGCTCGCGGGCGATGTCGCACAGGGCTTCGTCGCCGAGGATCCGCACGGCGCTGTCGTTCGTGCCGAGTGCGTCGTAGAAGGCGAGCTCGTCCTCGGAGAGCCCCAGCTTCTCGCCCCGCTGGTCGGCCTCGCGCATCTCTCTGGCCAGCGCGATCAGCTCCTCGATAACCTGCGCGGCCTCGATGGCCCGGTTCTGGTAACGACGCAATGCCTGCTCCAGGAGTTCGGCGAAGGAGCGAGCCTGCACGACATTTTTCCGGCGGCGGGCGATCAGTTCTCCCTTGAGCAGCTTCTGTAGCAGCTCGACCGCGAGATTGCGGCGGGACATGGCCTGGACCTCGGCCAGAAACTGTTCGGAGAGGATCGAGATGTCGGGTTTGTGCAAGCCGGCAGCCTCGAATATGTCGATCACCCCCTCGGGCACCACCGCGCGCGAGATGATCTGGCGCACTGCATGGTCAATCTCCTCGTCGGCGCGCGTCTCGCCCGCAGCCCGGTTGATAAGCGCCGAGCGCACAACCTGGAAGAAGGCTACGTCGTCACGGATGCCCATGGCTTCCTCGTGGGGGACGGCGAGGGCGAAGGCCAGCTCCAGCTCACGAACCACTCCGGTGAAGCGCTCCTTGCCGTTCTCCTGGGCCAGTACATGCTCCTGGGCCGCGGGCAAGAGCTCCAACCGCCGGTCCGCTCCGCCGCCCCACGCCGACCAGTCGAAGCCGTGGAGGATGCCGCAGCAGATCTCGTACTTCTCGACCATCACGGCGACAGCTTCGTCCTGGTCGATGGCCGTTCTACCCTTGCCCCCGCTTTCCGTGTAGGTCGCCAGGGCTTGCTTCAGCTCGTTGGCCAGTCCGAGGTAATCGACCACCAGTCCGCCGGGCTTGTCGTCGAACACCCGGTTGACTCGGGCGATGGCTTGCATGAGGCCGTGGCCCCGCATCGGCTTGTCCACATACATCGTGTGCAGGCTGGGAGCGTCGAAACCCGTCAGCCACATGTCACGCACCAGTACAACCCGTAGTTCGTCATCAGGATCACGGAAGCGCTTCGCCAAAGCCTCGCGCCGCGCCTTGTTGCGGATGTGGGGCTGCCAATCGGGCGGGTCGGAGGCGGAACCGGTCATCACCACCTTGACGGCCCCCCTGGCGTCGTCGGCGTGCTCCCACTCGGGGCGCAGTCGCGCCAGCTCACGATAGAGGTCGATGCAGATGCGTCGGCTCATGCACACCACCATCGCCTTGCCCTCCATGGCCTCGCAGCGTTTCTCGTAGTGCTCGACGACGTCCTCGGCAACCAGGCGAATGCGCTGTTCCGCACCGACGATGGCCTCGAGCTGCGCCCAGCGCGTTTTGAGCCTCTCCCGGTTCTCTATCTCCTCACCCTCGGTCGCCTCCTCGAACTCCTCGTCGACAAGCTGGTGCGCGCTCTCGTCGAGGACGACCTTGGCGAGGCGGTTCTCGTAGTAGATGGGCACCGTGGCCCCGTCGGACACCGCTTGTTCGATGTCGTAGACGCTGATGTAGTCGCCGAAGACGGCGCGGGTGTTCGCATCCCGAAGCTCTATGGGGGTCCCGGTGAAGCCGACGAACGACGCATTGGGCAGCGCGTCGCGCATATGGCGGGCGAAGCCGTCAATGAAGTCGTACTGACTGCGGTGAGCCTCGTCGGCGATCACGACGATGTTGCGCCGCTCCGACAGCGAAGGGTGCTGGTCGCCCTGCTCGTTCGGGTAGAACTTCTGGATGGTGGTGAACACCACGCCACCGGAGGCGACCGACAGCTTTTTGCGCAGGTCGGCCCGGCTCTCGGCCTGGGTCGGTGTCTGGCCCAGCAGGCTGTGGCAGCGGGCAAAGGTGGAGAAGAGCTGGTCGTCCAGGTCGTTGCGGTCGGTGAGCACGACGATGGTCGGGTTCTGCATCGCCGGTTCGCGAGCGATGGCCCCGGCGTAGAACACCATCGTCAGGCTCTTGCCCGCGCCCTGGGTGTGCCAGACCACGCCGATTCGGCGGTCGCCGGACTGACCGCCGGGCTGTCGTGTTGTTTCGCGGTGACCTCTTTTCTCGGTGCTTGGCCCCTCTGTCTGGAGTCGTGCCGCCCTCAGCGTCTCGGCCACT
This sequence comes from Acidimicrobiales bacterium, assembly GCA_965115985.1. GTDB lineage: Bacteria > Actinomycetota > Acidimicrobiia > Acidimicrobiales > Bin134 > Poriferisocius. The sequence continues at coordinate 1,039,203 of OZ220474.1, read as the reverse complement.
GCGGTGCGCACGGCATGGAACTGGTGGTAGCCCGCCATCTTCTTCGCCGGCATACCGCGGCCGTCGTCCTCGAAAACGATGAAGTCACCGATGAGCTCGAGCAGCCGCTCGGGCGCGCATACACCCTTGAGCAGCACGCGCAACTCCGGCTCCGTCGCCTCGGCCAGGGCTTCTCCCGAGACCGTCCGCCACGGTTTGAACCACTCCCACCCCGCGGTGAGCGTGCCGAGCCGGGCCTCGGTGCTGTTCGACACCACCAGCAGCTCGTTCATCGAGAACAGCGAAGGAAGCTCGGCCTTGTAGGTCTGGAGTTGCCGCCAGGCCGTCTTGATGTCGGCGTTCTCGCCGGCCGGGTTCTTGAGCTCGATCACCCCGAGCGGCAGGCCGTTGACGAACAGCACGATGTCGGGGCGACGGGTGTGGTTGCGCTCGGTCACCGTCATCTGGTTGACCGCCAACCAATCGTTGGCCCCGGGATCGTCGTAGTCGAGCACACCCACTCGAGCCCCACGGATCGCATCGCCACCTGCTCGGTACTCCACCGGGACACCTCCCACCAGCATCCGGTGGAAGACATAGTTCCGAGCCTCGACGGTCGATCCCTCGGGACGGGTCAGTTTGCGCAAGGCATCATCGAGCGTTTCGGTAGGCAGCTCCGGGTTCAACCGCGCCAGCGCATCGCGCAACCGCCGCTCCAGAACCACCTCGCTGTAATCTCCCCGTTCCTCTCCCGATGCCCCCGGCCCGATCTCTGCACCATGCACAACCCGCCAGCCAATATCGGACAGCCAACCCAGCGCAACCTCCTCAACGTCGGATTCGGATAGCTTATTAATCATGCGTCCATGGCGGGCTTGGCAACCTCAGCAGTAACCATGATAATATCAAGCTTTTCACATACTTCTGCAACTCGCTGCACAGCCCTAGCGAGATCAAATGGGTCCTCGCATCGAATCTGCAACTGCTCCTGGCACAAATCGACACCAGCTATCAGACACATATTATCGATTACCTCGTGCTATCTGGGCGAGAGATCGCCACTAGCCAATTGCATGCGGAGCCAGCCAAGTGTGTCGCCATAATCAGTTACCAGCAGAAGCTCCTTCTGCTAGACCACGAACATATCAACCACACCACCATTTTATAGTCCGGGTATATGCTCGAAGAGCGTCAGAATATTTTACTGCAATGATCTATACACTTCGATAGATATCATAGCCACTATTCCTTTGAGGGGGACCCGTTTGTGAGTCCATGGGTTATGGGTGTTTTGTTTGGTGTTGTTTGGCCCATTGGGCTGCGTAGGCGGCGGGTGGTTTCCCGTCGAGCGCCCGATGGGGCCGGTAGTTATTGTACTCGTTTTTCCAGTCCTGGATGACTATTTTGGCTTCGGTGAGGTTGGCGAAGTCCTCGATGTTGAGGCATTCGTCTCTGAGTCGCCCGTTGAAGGACTCGATGAAGGGGTTCTGCCATGGGGATCCGGGTTCGATGTAGGCGGTGTCGGTGCCCCATGTCTCGCACCGGTCCCGCACCGCCTGGGCTACGAGTTCGGGACCGTTGTCCATGCGCAGATGCTCGGGGGCGCCGCGTTGAGCGACCAGATCGGCGATCACGTCGACGACCCGGTCGGCATCGATGCGGTAGGCCACTTCTATGGCCAAGGCCTCCCGGGTGTGTTCGTCGATGACGTTCAGCAGCTTCAATCTCCGGTGCTGGGCAGTCTCGTCGAACTGGAAATCCAGTGCCCAAACATGATTGGGACGACAGGCCCGTAACCGGGCCGCGGCGTTGTCGCCGCGACGGCGTTGTTTGCTCTTTTTCTGCCGGGGTCGCTGGAGGCCCTCGTCGCGCCATAAGGCCCTGGTCCTTTTGGGATTCACCACCAGATCCTTCGACGCGGCGACGTCGTGGGCCTTGCGCCAGCCCCACCGCGGGTGATCGGCGGCGAAGGAGCGAAGCCATCGGCGGAATTCCTGGTCGCGGTCCGATACCGGCTTTTTGGGTCGCCGCTGGGTGGACCGGTGCTGGCCGACCACCTCGCACGCCCTGCGTTCGGAAACCCCGAACCCGGCCCGGAGCCGCTCAACCGCGACTCGACGCCGATCCGGGGTCACCATTTTGATTCGGCGAGATCCCTCAGCATCGCCTTGTCCAACTCCGCCTCGGCAAGCAACTTCTTCAACCGGGTGTTCTCCACCCGAAGCGCCTTGAGCTCCTTGGCGTCGGAAGCCTTCAGGCCCCCGTACTGGTTCCGCCACCGATTCCACGTGGACTCAGTGATCTCCAACGCCCGCACAACCTCACCGATCGAAGCCCCCCCGTTCAACAACCGCTCGCCCTCACGAACCTTGCGAATCGCCTGCTCAGGCGTATGACGCTTACGTTTCATCCCAATCATCCTCCCACAATCCAGGACTAAGACCCACAAAACACGGACTCAAAACAGGGTCCCCCCTCACCTTCTATATCACTGGTATATATAGATCACTAGTATATACAGTACTATAGACAATTCTTATCTCAGCACAGAACAGTTTTATGTCATAGCTAGCTAGCCCTATTGTGAGATAACGTTGTCTATAAAGTAGGTTTGTAAATGAGTAGTGAGGTGTTTCTTTTATAGTACTCCCAATATAATATTTGATTATACAAGTTATAGAGTGAGATATGACTTAGGAATAAAAAGCAAGATTATCAAGGACAAATATCAGAGAATTATTCTATCTCTATATATATCTCTATTATTTACATACTGTTATACCGGGTCTATTCCTAGCCGATAGCGAAGCTCTTTGGAACCCAAATATTTGTGTACTTGATCATTGCTACGATAGGAGTCAATCAATAAAGCTGTCTGTTCTTCAGTCAAGTTCTTGATTAATGGAAGGAAACTAAGCAACTTTCCAGTTGTGCTAAAGTCTGGAGAGGCAGATACTGCTTTAACAAAAGCATCGGTCGCAAGTTCATTAATATTTTCATCATCTATACGAAGCATAGCCTCGAAGATATGTCTAACTGCACCTTCGTAATATATCTTGCTGTTGGCATAAAATTCTGTGATAATATCTATGGTTTGATACTTGCCAATAAATCCGTATGGCTTTGAACCAAGACTGGCAGGGATCACCGGTACGTTCCGGCCAAGAGCATACCCAATTTCTTGATTAACCCAAACACTCTGTTCGAATCCTGGTGTTAGTAGAGCAATCATAAAGTCCATGGATTTTAGAGCCATCATTATCTCATTCTGCCATTCACTTAGAGGAGGAATGTCATCACCAGCTAGAAAGGTAGTGATTCCATAAGATCCCAGATACTTCTTGATTTCAGTAGCATGAGACCGATACTCAGCCTTGTAACTCAAGAAGGCACGGACTCCATCCTCCCATAAGTTATCAGTACCGTTAGAGTTTTCAGAAGTCGACATTACTTAGCCCTCCATGTTCTTAACTTGCCAGAAACTAGTGGTGGCAGCAGTTTATCACGCTGAGCAGCAAGTGTGCGAGCTTGGACCGCAGTACGCACCTCCTGTTCAGTAAGTGTTGCAAGATAACGATTACTCTTGAAAACAGTATCTTGTGGAGGTATCACTACTTTTGTATCTGTCAGATGGTGCCGCTGAATATGACCCATAGTTGTAGCCTTACTAGCAGCAATTTGGCGAAAGTGTTCTAAGTAATTGGCTATCCAGCCGCGATAAAACCAGAGAGGGAATTCACAAGATGTTACCTTGAACAGGTGTTGATTAAGCGCACCTTGGCCGTTTGCCCACAGGACAATTTCAAGACTGCCCGACCAAGAAAACAAAAGGTCGCTATCTTCAACGATATACTTTGGGTCAATACTCGCTGAAGCCTTACTAGTATTCTGTGAATATCCACGTTTCATTTCCGCTATCTTGATTACTGGTAACCAGTCGTCATCATGTGGTGGGAAGCGCTGCAACGCGAGACCGTTAGTAAACACTGCGATTTCGTCGAGGCTCTTCACCTTCCATCCTTTTGGGATTGGGCCTAGTTGGGATTCTTGGAAGGAGGAGGGGAATAGGGTGTCGAGGTCGGGTGGGAGTCCGGAGGGTCGGCCTTCGACTTTGGCGTGTACGGGGTCGAAGTTTACGAACCATGAACGGAAGAGGGCTTGTGCCATCTCTTCCAGGGTCTTGCTCATGCGACGGTTCAACTCAATGCGGTCGTCGAGTGTGCTAAGAATATGGGCGATCCGGCGTTGCTCGTCGAGGGGTGGGAGCCAAATAGGAAGTTGGGAGACAAAGTCCCACTTTGCACGAGGCATTCTGGTGCCTTCTGATCCTCGTGTTGCAGTGTCAACAAAATTTGATGATGCCATGAGGTAGAATAAAAAACCAATGTCAACCTGATCTGTTGGCCGCACGACCCAAATATCGGTCGAGCATATCCCACCAAATTGTGGTCTAGCTAGCTTGCGAAAATAAGGCCGTAGTTTACCAAATAATATATCATTACACTGAAATAATAACTTTGCACTGCTGACATCATTTGCTATTCCAGATCCTATCAACGATAAAGTGCCTTCACCTATATGCTCTAGACCTATGTATGGGGTGTTATCGAAATCTGAGGGTGATACTGTATCACGAACTAGATATGCGCACTCACCGAACGTCGTTTTTTGCCACTTATTATGAGCTATTACTTCTTGAACTACTTCACAATCTTCGTCAATTCCTTCCTGCCAGCTTTCGGGGACTGTGTGCCAGTCGAGGACGTCTACTCGTATCGGTAATGGTGACTCCTCCAGTGCTTCTCGTAGGCAGCTCAGGGTATTTGTGGGTAGCGGTTCATCGCCGATTATCACCAGGTCTAGGTCGGAGTGGTCCTTGGCTGTCCAGGTGGCGCGGGAGCCGAAAGCTCTTACTTCGTAGGTGGGTACGTGCTCGGCGAGGATGTCGGTGACTATGGCGAGGTGAACGGGATTGAGGTCAATCATTGCGCGCTTCCAGTGCTTCGAGCAGGTGCTGGGCATCGGTTGCGAACTTTCTAGCGGCCTGATGCGCCAGTTCAGCCTTCGTCTCGTCGTAGGTATGGGAGGTGATATTGCGAGCGTCGTGGTGCTGCATCCACTCGTCCACATCATGGATTAGGTGGTGTTGGGCTGCAAGGCGGAACAACTGTCGTCGGGTGGTGCCGTCGGCGATGCCGCTGCTCACGTTGGTGTTGAGCCAGCGAGCCATCAGCTTCCAGGAGAGCTCGTAGGTGACCTCGAAGTTTTGGATAACACCGGCGCGGATACCCTTGCGCTCTACATCGGTGAACTGATCCAAGCGCGCGTCGTTCTCGGCGACGGCCAGCAGGTCGGCCAGCGACTGGATGGAGCGGTGGAGGCTCGTCAGCTCCAGCGGCATTCGCCCTGCTCTTGTCGCGGTCGGCTAGTCGGAGTTCTCACCGTAACCCAGTGCTTCCAGGTTGGCATCTATCAGCGCGTCCAGCCGTCGGGCCTCGGCCCTTTGCTCGCGCCATTGGTCGGCGAGGCGTAACATCTTCTGCTCGAACGACTCGTCGTCCTCCTCCTGGGGTGCTGCGCCGACGTAGCGCCCGGGGGTGAGCACGTGTCCGTGTCGTTTTATCTCTTCGAGGTCGGCCGATTTGCAGAAACCGGGCACATCGGCATACTCACGGCTGCTTTCCTTGCCTTGCCAGGCGTGGTAGGTGTCGGCGATGTGGGCGATGTCGTCGTCGGTGAGCTCGCGGTGCGTGCGGTCGGTCATGCGGCCCAGGGCCCGGGCATCGATGAACAATGTCTCGCCCCCGCGGTCCCGGTGTTCTCCGGTGCGGCGGGCCTTCGACAGGAACCACAGGCACGCGGGTATCTGGGTCGAACGGAACAACTGCCCTGGCAGGGCCACCATGCAATCCACCAGGTCGGCCTCGATGATGTTCTTGCGGATCTCGCCTTCGCCCGACTGGGCTGAAGACATCGAACCGTTGGCGAGCACGAAGCCCGCCTGTCCGCCCGGGGCGAGATGGTGCAGGAAGTGCTGTACCCAGGCGAAGTTGGCGTTGCCGACCGGGGGAACGCCGTAGACCCAGCGCTGGTCGTCTCGTAGTTGCTCACCGCCCCAGTCGGAGACGTTGAAGGGCGGGTTGGTGAGGATGTAGTCGGCCTTCAGGTCGGGATGACGGTCGTTGTGAAAGATATCCCCGTGCTCGATCTGGCCCTCGATGCCTCGAATCGCCAGGTTCATCCGGGCCATCCTCCAGGTGGTGTGGTTGGACTCCTGGCCATAGATCGAAATGTCCCGGCCGCCCTTCCCGCCGTTGCCGTTGCCGGTGGCGTGGGCACGAATGAACTCCACCGACTTGATGAACATGCCCGAGGAGCCGCAACAGGGGTCGTAGACGCGACCGTGGTAGGGCTCCAGCATGGCCACCAGCAGCCGCACCACCGAACGGGGGGTGTAGAACTCCCCGCCCTTTTTGCCTTCGGCCATCGCGAACTGCTCGAGGAAGTACTCGTAGACATCGCCCAGAACGTCGTGGGCTCTGGCCTCGGCCCCTCCCACCTGGATGTTGCTCACCAGTTCGACCACCTGCCCGAGGCGGCTCTGGTCGAGGGCCAGTCGGGCGTAGTTCTTGGGCAGCACGTCTTTGAGGGCGGGGTTGTCGCGTTCGATGGCATCCATCGCGTCGTCTATCCGCCGACCGATGTCGGCCTGGCGGGCCTGGCCTTGCAGGTGCGACCAGCGTGCCTCGACCGGCACCCAGAAGATGCTCTCGGCTCGGTACTCGTCGGGATCCTCGGGGTCGATCCCCCGGTTGTGCTCGGCCTCGGCCACTAGTTGTGCTTGGGCCTCCTCGAAGGCATCTGACACGTACTTGAGGAATATCAGCCCGAGCACTACGTGCTTGTACTCGGCGGCATCCATGCTTCCCCGGAGCACATCGGCCATTCGCCACAGCTCGGATCGGTAGTCGGATGGTGGGGTTGCCGACAAGCCGGGGGTCGTGGTTCTCATGAGGGGTCAAGTCTATTCCCTTTCTGGGACAGCTCGGATGGGGAAATGGTTGATTGTCCGGTCCTGCGGGGTGGTTGCCGCGGGGTGCTGTGCCATTCCTGTGGGGGGGGGGGTGGGTGGCAGGGGGGTCTGGTGGCTTGGGGTGGTTGCTCTTGGGGGGTTGGGCCGCTAAGGTGCCGGGCATTCACTCGGAGGCAGTGATGTTTGCCTCCCTTCGACGGTCGTATCTGGGGAGGCCCGCTATGTCGGGGAGTGAGTCGGTGGGTGAGGGCAGGCGGTTGGCGTTGTTGGGTAAGCTGGGTGAGGTGTTGGGTAGAGAGGAGTCTGAGACGCTGATGGATTCATTGCCGCCTGTGCCTTGGGAGAGTTTGGCCACCAAGGGAGACCTGCGTGCCTCCGAGGAACGGCTGCGCATCGAGATGAACGCCAGGTTTCAGGATGTGGATGCTAGGTTCGACAAGATGGATAGCCGGTTTGAGAGGGTTGATTCTGGGTTTGAGGCTTTGCTTGAGGAGATGAAGGCGATGGAGAGGAGATTGACGCTTCAGATGGCTCAGTTGTCCCGCACCTTGGTCTTCACCATAATCGGCTTTTCCCTGGCGACGCTGGGAGTCGTGCTGGCGGTCGGCTTCGGGTAGCGGTCATCCGATGGTTCGACCGGGAGGGCCGCTCGTGGTCCTCCGGGGAGGATTCCGATCCTGAAAGGATGGTCCGGCGATGAGGCTTGCGCGGGATTTCTATGCTCGGGACGTGCTGGAGGTGGCACCCGAGATGTTGAACAAGGTGGTTGAGTTCAAAGGCTGCCGGGGTCGGATCGTGGAGGTGGAGGCCTATGGCGGGGCCGATGATCCCGGTAGCCACGGGTTCCGGGGCATGACCCCTCGCACCGAGGTCATGTTCGGTCCTCCGGGTCGGTTGTACGTGTACTTCACCTACGGCATGCACTGGTGCGCCAACGTTGTGTGCGGTGCCGACGGGGAGTGCGCCGCAGTGTTGTTGCGGGCGCTTACCCCATTGGTGGGGCTGGACCGGATGCGCGAGCGCCGCCCAGCGGCCCGTCGGGACCGGGATCTGTGCAGCGGACCGGCCAAGCTCACCGCCGCGCTGGGTGTGGACGGTGACGCCAACGGCATGGATCTGGTTGGTGACGATGGGGGGATGGGTGATGGGGGGATGGGTATTGTCGACGACGGAGTCCCGTCCCCCACTCACCCGGGCCGTTCCCCCCGTATCGGTCTCACCGCCGGTGTCGATCTCCCCTGGCGCTGGTACGTTCCCGGCTGTCCCGATTTGTCCCGGAGAGGCTGATCACGCTCGTGGTTGATGCAACCGAACCCGATCCCACCCTGGTCGCAGGCTCATGGTTGGGGGAGGGGGACGCCCGGTTGGTCCCTGCCACCGATCTGGCCGCAGCCCGGGGGTTGCTGGCTGTCTTCCAGGATGCGCAGGGCGATCGCTTCCGGGCGCTGATCGACAGTCGTCCCGACGCCTGCCGGCGAACGTGTCGGCCCGGGCACCTTACCGGCTCGGCTCTGGTGGTGGATGACGGCGGGGCCCACACCTTGCTGTTGCTGCACGCCAAGCTGGGACGCTGGTTGCAACCGGGGGGCCATGCCGACGGCGAGGCCAATCTGGCGGCGGTTGCCCTCCGGGAGGCTGTCGAGGAGACCGGCATCGAGGGTCTGCGCATCTGGTCGGAACCCCTGCATCTGGACGTACACCGAGTGGATCCTCCCGGCGAGGATCCCCACCTGCACTACGACGTGCGCTTCCTGGTGCGGGCTCCGGCCGGGGCCCGGCCCCGGGGCAACCACGAGTCCAGGGGCTTGCGCTGGGTGCCGCTGAACGGCTTGTCCGAATTTGGTTGTGATCCCGGCCTTCTACGCCTGGCCGAGCTGGGAGCAAGAGCCCTGAAGGAGCTACCTCGTTTCTGATCGGTTCCCGCCGATGTCCAGCTCCTTGATCCTGCCGGTTGTCAGCCCGGCCAGGTGTGGTATCGGTTCCAATCAGATCTAGCCGATGTCCAGGGGGTCGCGTTTCTGATCGGTTCCAGGGTTCCAATCAGATCTAGCCGATGTCCAGGGGGTCGCCGCAGGAGGGCATCCGGTTGCGGTCGGCGAAGGCATCCAGCAGGGCATCCACACCCTCGTTGCGCTCCGGGTCCACACTCACCCTGAACCGGCGATCATCGCCGGCCCGGAGAGCTTCGGCGTGGGCCCGGCGATCCCCCAGATAGATTTCCCAACTCCCGAACCACAACCCCAGCAGTTCGCCGTCAGCCCCCCCGGGTGCGGTGGCAGCCAGGTCGGCGACCATCCCGGCCAGCAGGGCGGTTGACGCCTCGATCTGGTCGGCTCGGTCGGCCAGGTCCTCGGCATCACGGGCCGCGGGCAGCTCGTCGAGTTCGTCCCGGGCCTGGGCGCACCGGGCCTCGGCACCGGCAACCCATTCCCGATCCTCCAGGCGGTCGGGGTTCTCATCGCCGAAGAACCAGATCGTGGCCCCGATCCAGAACGCCGCGAACAACACGACTATGGCTATCCCAACTATTCCCGTCGAGCGTCGGGCTTTCATGTTCTCGTTCTTTCGCCTGGTTATTCCCGCCGAGCGTCGGGCATTGGTGTTCTCGTTTTCCTGCCCAGTCATTCCCGTCGAGCGTCGGGCTTTCATGTTCTCGTTCTCCCGCGGCGGTCTACTCTCCTAGCATGCGCCCGGTGCTCGAAGAACTCGAATCCCGAGGCCTGGTGCAGGACACCACCGACCGGGACCTGCTGGCCCACCGGTTGAGCAGCGGCCCGGTCGGGGTGTATCACGGTATCGACCCTACGGCCAGCTCCCTGCACTTGGGCAACCTCATCGGGGTACTGGTGCTGCGGCGGTTCCAGGAGGCCGGACACCGGCCCATAGCCCTGGTGGGTGGGGCCACCGGCATGGTGGGTGATCCCAGCGGGCGTTCCGACGAGCGCAATCTGCTGGACGGTGACACATTGGCGACCAACCTGGCCGGGATCGGAGGGCAGTTGCAGAAGCTGCTGGACTTCGACGGCGATGCCGAACTGGTCAACAACTACGACTGGACCCGTGACCTCACGCTCATCGAGTTCCTGCGGGACACCGGCAAGCACGCCACCGTCAACCAGATGGTGGCCAAGCACTCGGTGCGCACCCGCATGCAGAGCGATACCGGCATCTCCTTCACCGAGTTCACCTACATGCTGTTGCAGGCCTACGACTTCTGGTGGTTGCACACTCATCGCCACTGCGAACTTCAGATCGGCGGCTCCGATCAGTGGGGCAACATTGCCGCGGGGGTGGACCTCATCCGCCGTCGCTCCGGCACCCAGGTTCACGGCCTCACCTGGCCTCTGCTCACCCGATCCGACGGGGCCAAGTTCGGCAAGACCGCCGATGGTGCGGTGTGGCTGGATCCCGAGCGCACCAGTACCTACCGCTTTCACCAGTACTTCGTGCAGGTGGCCGACGAGGACGTGGAGCGGAGCCTGCTTTGGTTCACCATGCTGGCGGTGGGCGATATAGCCGATCTGGTCGAGGCCCATCGACGCGATCCCGGTCGCCGGGAGGCCCAGCGGGTGCTGGCCGACGAGGTGACCTCCCTGGTCCACGGACCGGCGGCGGCGGCCGCGGCCGAGGAGGCGGCCCGGGTCCTGTTCGGCTCTCCCATCGAGCATGTGGACGAGGCGACCCTCGAGGCCGTGGCCGGCGAGGTGCCCACCTCCGACGTCCCCCTTGCTCCCGGGGGCGGTTTCGATCCCGAGGCCGACTGCTTCGACCTGGTGGAGTTGCTGGCCGCCACCGGGCTGGCCTCGTCCAAGGGCGACGCCCGCCGGGGTTTGTCGGAGGGGTCGGTGTACGTCAACAACCAACGGGTTTCCGGGGAAGCGCCGACGGTGGCGGCCGATCGCCTGTTGCACGGGCGCTACCTGCTGCTCAGACGGGGCAAGCGCCGCCACCACCTGCTACGGGTGCTCCCCGGCAGCGGGGCTGGTTGCGCTCCTGGTTGAGCCCCACAGGAGGGTCGAATGAAGGCCGCGAGAAATGCCGTTTCGGGCCGACCAAAAAAATATCGCGACGAAATGCCATTTCGGGTTGACATTGCCGGGTACCCGCCGGTAGCGTGACAACTCGCCTCAAAAACGGGTGGCCCTCGGGCTCCACGCCGAGGCAGAGCGAAGTCCCGGCTCGTCCGGGCGATGCGGTTCTCCCGTCAGGGTCACCGTCTCACGCTCCTTGAAAACGGAAGAGAGGACGGAAAAGCCAGTGCGGGCGATGACCCGGCGCACCTCGCGTCGAAGTCGTCGACCTGACACAATTCCAAGGAAACCAAGCCAGGGAGGGCTCAGGCCCTCACCGAGGCTCCGGTCGGCAACGGCTGGGTGTCTCATGGCTTTCCGGAATCGCCCTGTCTTGCCGAGGCAATGAAGCGAGGCGGGCATCTGATCGAAGGCGGCAAATCCCTTTGGGGAGGAACTGCCGGAGATGTTGACGGAGAGTTTGATCCTGGCTCAGGACGAACGCTGGCGGCGTGCCTAACACATGCAAGTCGAACGAGGTCGCCTTCGGGCAATGACCAAGTGGCGAACGGGTGCGTAACACGTGAGAAACCTGCCCCGAAGACTGGGACAACCACGGGAAACTGTGGCTAATACCAGATACCCCCTGCCGATCGCATGACCGGCAGAGGAAATGCTCCGGCGCTTCGGGAGGGTCTCGCGGCCTATCAGCTTGTTGGTGGGGTAACGGCCCACCAAGGCATCGACGGGTAGCTGGTCTGAGAGGACGATCAGCCACACTGGGACTGAGACACGGCCCAGACTCCTGCGGGAGGCAGCAGTGGGGAATCTTGCGCAATGGGCGAAAGCCTGACGCAGCAACGCCGCGTGGGGGATGAAGGCTCTCGGGTTGTAAACCCCTTTCAGCAGGGACGAAATTGACGGTACCTGTAGAAGAAGCCCCGGCCAACTACGTGCCAGCAGCCGCGGTAACACGTAGGGGGCGAGCGTTGTCCGGAATTATTGGGCGTAAAGAGCTCGTAGGCGGTTTGGTAAGTCAGATGTGAAAGGTTGGGGCTCAACCCTAAGACTGCATCCGATACTGCCATGACTAGAGTCCGGTAGAGGAGTGTGGAATTCCTGGTGTAGCGGTGAAATGCGCAGATATCAGGAGGAACACCGACGGCGAAGGCAGCACTCTGGGCCGGCACTGACGCTGAGGAGCGAAAGCGTGGGTAGCAAACAGGATTAGATACCCTGGTAGTCCACGCCGTAAACGTTGGGCACTAGGTGTGGGGCCTTATCAACGGGTTCCGTGCCGTAGCTAACGCATTAAGTGCCCCGCCTGGGGAGTACGGCCGCAAGGCTAAAACTCAAAGGAATTGACGGGGGCCCGCACAAGCGGCGGAGCATGTTGCTTAATTCGAGGCAACGCGAAGAACCTTACCTGGGTTTGACATGTACGGAAAAGCCATAGAGATATGGTGTCCTTCGGGGCCGTACACAGGTGGTGCATGGCTGTCGTCAGCTCGTGTCGTGAGATGTTGGGTTAAGTCCCGCAACGAGCGCAACCCTCGTCCTATGTTGCCAGCACGTTATGGTGGGGACTCGTAGGAGACTGCCGGGGTCAACTCGGAGGAAGGTGGGGACGACGTCAAGTCATCATGCCCCTTATGTCCAGGGCTGCAAACATGCTACAATGGCTGGCACAACGGGCAGCGACACCGCAAGGTGAAGCGAATCCCTTAAAACCAGTCTCAGTTCGGATTGGAGTCTGCAACTCGACTCCATGAAGTCGGAGTCGCTAGTAATCCCGGATCAGCAACGCCGGGGTGAATACGTTCCCGGGCCTTGTACACACCGCCCGTCACACCACGAAAGTCGGCAACACCCGAAGTCAGTGGCCTAACTCTTTTGAGGGGGAGCTGCCGAAGGTGGGGTTGGCGATTGGGGTGAAGTCGTAACAAGGTAGCCGTACCGGAAGGTGCGGCTGGATCACCTCCTTTCTAAGGAGTTCCGTTTCCGCTTGGTGCCACCAAATGGTGATGTCAAGTTCGGATACTCCCAGTTGATGCACTGGCTGCTCTTGTTCTCTCTTCCGTTTTGAGGGAGCGTGATTTTCACGCTCGAGGCTCTACCGGAACGGTACTACTGTTTGGTATTACTGTTTCAAGGTACCCTCTTGTGGCCCTTGAGAACTGCATAGCGAGCACGAGCATCTGATCGAAATAAGAGTTCTTCGATATTTGAATCTTCCAAGCTACGAAGAGCCAACGGTGGATGCCTTGGTGCCTACTACCGATGAAGGACGTGAGAGGCTGCGATAAGCCTCGGGGAGCTGCCGACTAAGCTTCGATCCGGGGATGTCCGAATGGGGAAACCCGATACTCGTCATGGGGTATCACTCCGGCGTGAACACATAGTGCCGGTAGAGGGAACCAGGTGAACTGAAACATCTAAGTAACCTGTAGGAAAGGAAAGCAACCGCGATTCCCTTAGTAGCGGCGAGCGAAATGGGAAGAGCCTAAACCGTGCCGGTGGAATAGCCTGGTGGCGTTGCCGGTCCGGTGTTGTGGGGTCTCGGAGGAGGAGCACCAGATCCTCCACGGAGTTACAAATGTGCGTGGTAGTGGAATCGTTCTGGAAAGGCGAGCCATAGGGGGTAAGAGCCCCGTACACGAAACCACTGCACACTCCGCTGAGTGTCCCCGAGTAGCGCCGTTGCCGTGTAATTCGGCGTGAATCTGCGAGGACCACCTCGTAAGGCTAAGTATACGTAGGCGACCGATAGTGAACTAGTACCGTGAGGGAAAGGTGAAAAGCACCCCGGGAGGGGAGTGAAATAGTACCTGAAACCGTTGGTTTACAAGCAGTCAGAGCGTCGTCTCAACCCTATGATCCTTTGGATCATTAATTCTGAGATCGCGATGGCGTGCCTTTTGAAGAATGAGCCAACGAGTTACGGTATGTGGCGAGATTAACCTGTGAAGGGAAGTCGGAGCGAAAGCGAGTCTTAACTGGGCGTACAGTCGCATGCCGTAGACCCGAAGCCGGGTGATCTATTCATGGGCAGTGTGAAGCGGGGGTAAGACTCCGTGGAGGCGCGAACCGACCTAGGTTGAAAACTGGGCGGATGACCTGTGAATAGGGGTGAAAGGCCAATCAAACCCGGAGATAGCTGGTTCTCCGCGAAATGCATTTAGGTGCAGCGTTGTGCGTTCAACCATGGAGGTAGAGCACTGGATGGGCTAGGGGGCCGACAAGCTTACTGACCTCAGCCAAACTCCGAATGCCATGGTTCCAGAGCACAGCAGTGAGACCCCGGGGGATGAGCTTCGGGGTCGAAAGGGAAACAGCCCAGACCGCCAACTAAGGTCCCTAATTTCTAGCTAAGTGGTAAACGATGTGGGATTGCACAGACAGCCAAGAGGTTGGCTTAGAAGCAGCCATCCTTGAAAGAGTGCGTAACAGCTCACTGGTCGAGTGATCCTGCGCGGACAATGTAACGGGGCTAAAGCTGGAAACCGAAGTTGCGGATTTCTGCCAGTAGGCAGGAGTGGTAGCGGAGCGTCGGTCTCGGAGTGAAGCGTCAGCGTAAGCCGGCGTGGACTGGGGCCGAGTGAGAATGTTGGTATGAGTAGCGAGAGAGGGGTGAGAAACCTTTCCGCCGAAAGCCCAAGGGTTCCTGGGGAAGGCTAATCCTCCCAGGGTGAGTCGGGAGCTAAGGCGAGGCCGACAGGCGTAGTCGATGCACAACCGGTTGATATTCCGGTACCGCTGTGAACGCGTCCAGGCTTAACTGGTGTTGCTAAGGGGATGTCTGTCCCGCAAAGGGACAGAAGAAACCGACCCACACCGGAGCGGCCAGCAACGCGGGGACGCAGAGAGGTAGGTGAACCCAGGCGATGGTTGTCCTGGGGTAAGCGTGTGGGGTGGGGCCCAGGTAAGTCCGGTCCCCATGAAACCCGAGGCGTGATACCGAACCGCATGAGGTGAAGTCACTGATCCTGTACTGCCAAGAAAAGCCGCTAGCGAGCTTTCACAGCGCCCGTACCCCAAACCAACACAGGTGGGCAGGTAGAGAATACCAAGGCGATTGGGAGAACTGTGGTTAAGGAACTCGGCAAATTACATCCGTAACTTCGGGATAAGGATGACCCCAGTAAAGTGATGGGCCTCGCGCCCGGAGCTTGATCGGGTGGCACAAACCAGAGGAAAGCGACTGTTTACTAAAAACACAGCAGCGTGCGAAGTCGTAAGACGCAGTATACGCTGTGACGCCTGCCCGGTGCCGGAAGGTTACGGGGAGGGGTTAGCCGTAAGGCGAAGCTCTGAACCTAAGCCCCGGTAAACGGCGGCCGTAACTATAACGGTCCTAAGGTAGCGAAATTCCTTGTCGGGTAAGTTCCGACCTGCACGAATGGCGTAACGACTTTCCTACTGTCTCAACCACAGACCCAGCGAAATTGAAGTACGAGTAAAGATGCTCGTTAGCTACAGAAGGACGGAAAGACCCCGTGGACCTTTACTATAGCTTGATATTGGTGTTTGGTATGTGTTGTGTAGGATAGGTGGGAGACTTGGAAGCATGGACGCTAGTTTGTGTGGAGTCAACCTTGAAATACCACTCTGCTTATGCTGGGCATCTAACTTAGGCCCGTTATCCGGGTTGAGGACAGTGTCAGGTGGGTAGTTTGACTGGGGCGGTCGCCTCCCAAAGAGTAACGGAGGCGCCCAAAGGTTCCCTCAGCCTGGTTGGCAATCAGGCGTCGAGTGTAATGGCACAAGGGAGCTTGACTGCGAGACCGACGGGTCGAGCAGAAACGAAAGTTGGGCATAGTGATCCGGCGGTTGCGTGTGGAAGCGCCGTCGCTCAACGGATAAAAGGTACCCCGGGGATAACAGGCTCATCTTCCCCAAGAGTCCATATCGACGGGAAGGTTTGGCACCTCGATGTCGGCTCATCGCATCCTGGGGCTGAAGCAGGTCCCAAGGGTTGGGCTGTTCGCCCATTAAAGCGGTACGCGAGCTGGGTTTAGAACGTCGTGAGACAGTTCGGTCCCTATCCTCTGTAGCCGAAGGTGATTTGAGGAAAGCTGTCCCTAGTACGAGAGGACCGGGACGGACGCAGCTCTCGTGTGCCAGTTGTCCTGCCAAGGGCATGGCTGGTTAGCGACCTGCGGAAAGGATAACCGCTGAAAGCATCTAAGTGGGAAGCCTGTTCCAAGATGAGATCACCCACCGGGTAAACCGGGTAAGGCCCGTGGTAGAACACCACGTCGATAGGCCGGAAGTGTACGCATGGCAACATGTTTAGCTGACCGGTACTAATCAGCCGAGGGCTTGGTTCTATATCATTAACTTGATATTCGGACGGGTGCTTGTGCTCGCTATGGAGTTCTTTGGGCACTACCTCGTGAACAAGAACATATAGGTTTCGGTGGCGATGGCGGTGGGGTCACACCCGTTCCCATTCCGAACACGGAAGTTAAGCCCACCAGCGCCGATGGTACTTGGGTGGAGACACCCTGGGAGAGTAGGTCGCCGCCGGATTTCGCAAACAGCGGGGAGCCATTTGGCTCCCCGCTGTTATTTATTTCTCGCCATTATTTGTTTTTTGCTGGTTTGATTCTGTTCTGGTGGTCGTCACGGTAGGCTGGGGCGATGTCTTCCGGTGGAGGTTCAGCCCGTAAGCCTCCACGGCGGGGGGGCCATCAGAATAGAGCCCATCAGGATCGGCGAAAGTCCGGTTCGCCTCGGGGCCACAAGACCACGGAGGGCGGGCCGAAGGGGTCACGGGGCCGCCCGTCGTCGTCCGGTTCGCCTCGGGGCCACAAGACCACGGAGGGCGGGCCGAAGGGGTCACGGGGCCGCCCGTCGTCGTCCGGTTCGCCTCGGGGCCACAAGACCACGGAGGGCGGGCCGAAGGGGTCACGGGGCCGCCCGTCGTCGTCCGGTTCGCCTCGGGGCCACAAGACCACGGAGGGCGGGCCGAAGGGGTCACGGGGCCGGCCGTCGTCGTCCGGTTCGCCTCGGGGCCACAAGACCACGGAGGGCGGGCCGAAGGGGTCACGGGGCCGGCCGTCGTCCGGGTCGAGGGGGTCGCGGGACGAGTCGTCGTCGTCCGGTCCGCCTCGGGGCAAAAAGCCTATGGGGGGTGGGCCGAAGGGGTCGCGGGGTCGGCCGTCGTCCGGGTCGAGGGGGTCGCGGGACGAGTCGTTGCCGCCCGTGCCGAAGGGGCCGCGAGGGATGGGGGCGGTGGCTCGCAAGGGTGGGGCCAAGGTGCTGGAGCCGCCTCTGGAGCCCGAGGTCGAAGCAGAGTCCGAGGACGGCGAGCTGTCGGAGGAGGAGGCCGAGCAGGCCCGCTTGCGGGCCGAACGGCGGGCGGCTCGCCAAGCCCGCACCCAGGAGTTGCGGGACGAGGCCCGGGAAGCCGTCCAACGGGGCAATCTTGGCGACGAACCGAGTCGTCCACCGGACGAATCGCCTCGGAGACGTAATCGTGCACGGTTGCCCGGAGACGGTGGAGCTCCTGCGGCCCAGAAGTTGGAGGAGGCGGTGGGCCAACGGATGGCGGTCCATTTCCGGCGACGGTTGGATCGGGCCGAGATTGCCTACGAGCAGGAGGATTATGGCAAGGCCTGGAGGGATTTGGATGGTTTGTCCGAACAAGCCCTCAAGGTTCCCGAGGTCAGGGAGTTGGCAGGCCTGACCCTGTACCGATTGGGCCGGTGGGTACCGGCGATTGTCGAGTTGGAGGCCTTGCGAAGGCTCACCGGCCGTACCGACCTTCACCCCGTTCTGGCCGACTGCCACCGGGCCCAACGTCGGTGGGCCGACGTGGAAGAGTTGTGGGAAGAGTTGAAGGCCTCGAGGGTGAGCGCCGCGGTGCTGATCGAAGGCCGGATCGTGGCCGCGGGCGCGCTGGGCGACCAGGGGAGGCTGATCGAAGCCGTGGGCTTGCTGTCGGAGGGCTTTCGGCTTCCCCGTCGAGCCAAGGAGCACCACCTGCGCCAGGCTTATGCCCTGGCCGACTTGTGCGAGCGGGCCGGGGACGTCCCCCGGGCCCGGGATATTTTCAGATGGCTGAACGACCAGGACGAGCTTTACGTGGACGTGGCCGAGAGGCTGTCTGCCCTCCGGTGAGCTTTTGCTCGGACGGGTTGGAGGTGGTGACTTGGAACCTCGGACGTGGCCGAGAGGTTGTCTGCCCTCCGGTGAGCTTTTGCTCGGGGACAAGTCCCCGATGGTTTCGGCGCGCCGCTATGGTGAGAGCATCGGCCCCTGGTTCAAAGGAGAGACAGACGGTGGACATCGAAAAACTGTTGGGCGACGAGGCTGAATCGCTCCTATCCCACCAATCCCAAACCATTGCCCGTGAGGACTTGAACCTTCCCGGCCCTGATTACATCGATCGGGTAATGGTGCCCACCGATCGCTCTCCCCAGGTGCTGCGCAACCTCCAGTGCCTTTTCGACCACGGTCGGCTGGGTGGCACCGGTTACGTGTCCATCCTGCCGGTGGACCAGGGTATCGAGCACTCGGGGGCGGCATCTTTTGCTCCGAACCCTCGGTACTTCGACCCCGCGGGCATCGTGGAGTTGGCCATCGAGGGGGGCTGCAACGCGGTGGCCTCCACTTTCGGGGTGCTGGGAGCAACTTCTCGGCGGTTCGCCCATCGCATCCCGTTCATCGTCAAGCTCAACCACAACGAACTGCTCACCTGCCCCAACAAGTTCGACCAGGTGATGTTCGGATCGGTCGAGCAGGCCTACGATCTGGGTGCGGCCGGGGTGGGGGCCACCATCTATTTCGGTTCCGCCGAGGCCACCCGCCAGATTCAGGAAGTGGCCGAGGCCTTCCACCGGGCCCACGAGTGCGGGATGTTCACCGTTTTGTGGTGCTATCTCCGCAACCCCGACTTCAAGGTGGACGGCATCGACTACCACGCCGCCGCCGACCTCACCGGACAGGCCAACCACATCGGGGTGACCATCGAAGCCGACATCATCAAGCAGAAGCTTCCCGAGAACAACGGCGGCTACGACGCGGTGGGATTCGGCAAGACCCATCCATTGGTTTACGACGAGCTGACCACCGATCACCCCATCGACATGACCCGCTGGCAGGTGGCCAACTGCTACATGGGTCGCATCGGGCTGATCAACTCCGGCGGGGCGTCGTCGGGGGCCGGTGATCTGGCCGAAGCGGTACGCACCGCGGTGATCAACAAGCGAGCCGGCGGCCTCGGCCTGATCAGCGGACGCAAGGCCTTCCAACGACCCATTGCCGACGGCATCGAATTGCTCAATGCCATCCAGGACGTGTACCTCTCCGAGGAAGTGAGCATCGCCTAGCCCGAGATCCACCCGGGGCAACTCCAATTTGGATCGCTCTTGCGTTGGAATTATTGAGGTTGTAGCTTGTGGGCATCTTAGGTTCGAGAGGGGAACCCGCCAAGTGCTTGCGGTCGGCCGGAGATGGTGATCGCGAGGTTATGGCTGCTGCTGTGCTGGGTTCTGGCCGTGCAGCCTCGGGAAGGGCTGCCTGTTTTCCCTGTGGGCTGAGTCACGCCCCCCCCCCCCCCCAATTTCTGGTGCGGTGGTGATGGTTTCGGGGGGCGCGGTGAATCCCGTAGTGGGTCCCGGTTCCGGAAGGTACTCGCCGGTGTGGTGGTTCGCATCTTCGGTGGATCGTCCCTCGGTGGCTGCCGGTTCCGGGAGGTGCTCAGCGGGTCGGGGTCGGCGGCGCGGTGTTTGTGGCGTTGGGTGGTCATGTATTAGCACGGTTGGACGATAGGAATAGTCATGGAATCAACCACTTCGCGTTCGCAGGGTTTGTTCGGGAGCAGGAGGCGGTTGATTTTGATGATTGCTTTGGTGGTCATGGTGTGGTCGGGTGAGCCCATCCGGGTCGTGGAGTGGGCCGGTGAGCCCGTCGAGAGCAGCGACCGGTTCGTCTCGGCGCAAGGGGCGACTCCAACTCCTACTGCATCCCCGACTCCTAGTTTTTTTCCTGAAACTTTGCAGGATGTTACTGCTTGTGTGCAAGATGAAGCATATAAGAATGATAAGAGTACTTGCAAGTCAACCGTCCCGAAAGCAGGTAAATATTCGTTCACTCTAATCGGTACGGGTTGGACTTATATTAACCCTCAAACGAACAGGCCAGCTTCATTAACGCTAATCAAATGTGATTATCCCCCAGATGGAGACCTACTTAAGGTAACTGTCGCTTCCTGCACTAAACATTTACTGGAGTCTCTTGCAAATGTCGCTGTTAAGCCTGATGGTAGCTGGATCAGAGAAAACTATACTAGAGCTGGTCTACAAGTGCCAAGTGAAGGAATGGTTATTGCAGTAGGATCATTAAAAACCCTCTCACCACTTGCACTTTTAGAAGCTGGTGGAGCTATCATAACGGTTGCACCACCGGCTACTGCTACTGCTACTGCTACTGCTACTGCTACTGCTACTCCGGTGTCGGTGCCTGTTTCGGTGTCGGTGGTCGAGGGTTCTGATGCGGAGGTTACTATTAGTGTGGGTTCGGCTTTTGGTAGTTCGGTTACTTTTGATGTGTCTGTTTCCGATGGTTCTGCTTTGGGTGCGGCTGATCCTTTGGATGGTGATTTCGATGATGATGCGGTGACGGAGGTGGTGTTCGGTTCGGGTGATACGTCGAAGACGATTTCGATTCCGACTACTGGTGATGATTTGGACGAGGAGGACGAGACGTTCACGGTGTCGGTTGCGGTGGCGGACGATTCGGAGTTGCCGTCGGGGTTCGCGTTGGGCAATGCGTCGACGACGGTGACTATTACCGATGACGATTCGTCGCCGGTGTTGCCGTCGTTGAGCGCGGTGTCGGTGAAGGTGGGCCAGTCGGTGAGCGTCGACGCGACCGCCACCGACGCGGACGGCGACACGGTTTCTTACGTGTGGACTCGTGATGGCAGCGAGACGTCGCCGGCGTTGCCCGATGATACCGATTTGGATGTCGCGACGTTGAGTTTCACTGCTGGTGCTGTGGGTACGTATACGATGACGGTTACCGCGTCGGATGGTAATGGTAATTCCGACACCGCCACGGTGGTGATTACTGTTGCCGCGCCGTTCCGGGTGACGATTCAGTATGCCAAGTATTCGGTGACCGAGGGCAACAATGTGAGCATGCTTATTGGTGCGCGCGAGTTTGCGGCCGCCGTACCTTCGCCGGTGGTTTTGACTGTTTCTTATACGGATGGTACTGCTTCGGGTGCGGCTGTTCCGTCGGATGGTGATTTCGACAACGACGCGGTGACGGAGGTTACGCTCCCGGCCGGCGCGTGGACGGTCGCTACTGTCACGGTGCCGATCACCGATGACGATCTCGACGAGGAGGCGGAGACGTTCACGGTGACGTTGGCGCCGAAGACGTCGTTGCCTTCTGGGTGGGGGATGGATATTTCGTCGGCGACGGTGACGATCAACGATGACGATTCGTCGCCGGTGTTGGCGGCGTTGGGGGCGGTGTCGGCGAAGGTGGGCCAGGAGGTGAATGTCATCGCGTCGGCCGCCGATGCCGATGGTGACACGGTGTCGTATTCGTGGGCTCGCAAGGTGGGCGAGTCGGCTCCGGCGTTGCCCGAGGGTGTCGAGTTGGGTGATGCTCGGTTGCGGTTCACTCCCTCCGAGGCGGGTGTTTACACGATGATTGTCACCGCCTCCGATGGTAACGGCAACTCCGATGTTGCCACGGTGGTGATCACGGTCGCGGGGAAGATTCCGGTGGCGATACCGACGGCGGTGGCGGTCACCGAGGGGTCGAACGCGTCGGTGACGATCAGCGTGGCGGAGGCGTTCGGTCGGCGGGTCCGGTTCAACGTTTCCTACGTGGACGGCACCGCTTCGGGGGCGGCTGTTCCTGCTGATGGTGATTTCGACAACGACGCGGCCACGAGGGTGACGTTCGGCGCCGGTCACACGTCGAGGACGTTTTCGGTGCCGATCACCGATGATGATTTGGACGAGTTGGCGGAGTCGTTCACGGTGAGGATCGCGCCGGTGGGGTCGTTGCCGTCGGGGTTCACGTTGGGTAATTCGTCGGCGACGGTGACCATCACCGACGACGACTCCTCGCCGGTGCTCGCCGACCTCGAGGACGTGTCGGCCAAGGTGGGCGAGGCGGTGGACGTCAGGGCACGAGCCACCGACGCCGACGGCGACACGGTGTCGTATTCGTGGGCTCGTGACAGCAGCGAGTCGGTTCCGGCGTTGCCCGACGGTACGAGTTTGAACCGGGCCCGGTTGCGGTTCACTCCCACCGAGGCGGGTACGTATACGATGACGGTTACCGCGTCGGATGGCAACGACAACACCGACACCGCCACGGTGGTGATAACGGTTGCGGCGGCGACGGTGGTATCGGTACCGACGGCGGTGGCGGTCACCGAGGGCAGCGATGCCACGGTGACGATCACCACCGCGGCGGCGTTCGGCGAGGCGGTGTCGTTCACCGTGTCCTATACCGACGGCACCGCTACTGGTGCGGCTAATCCGTCCGAGGGGGATTTCGACAACGACGAGGTGACGGAGGTGGTGTTCGGCGCTGCCGACACGTCGAAGTCGTTCACGGTGCCGGTCACCGATGACGATCTGGACGAGTTGGCGGAGTCGTTCACGGTGTCGGTTGCGGTGGATGAGGATTCGGAGTTGCCCGATGGGTTCGTGTTGGGCAACACGTCGGCGACGGTGACGATTACCGACGACGACGAGTCGCCGGTGTTGCCGTCTTTGAGCGCGGTGTCGGCCAAGGTCGGCGAGTCGGTGAGCGTGGACGCGACTGCTACGGACGCGGACGGTGACACGGTCGCCTACGCGTGGGTTCGTGACAGCGGCGAGTCGTCTCCGGCGTTGCCCGATGGTACTGATTTGGATGTGGCGACGTTGAGTTTCACTGCTGTGGCGGCGGGTACTTATACAATGACGGTCACCGCGTCGGATGGTAACGGCAATTCCGATGCCGCCACGGTGGTGATAACGGTGACCACCGCTACTCCGGTGTCGATACCGGCGGCAGTGGCGGTCACCGAGGGCGGCGATGCGTCGGTGACGATCACCACCGGCGAGGCGTTCGGCGAGGCGGTGTCGTTCACCGTTTCCTACACCGACGGTACCGCTACGGGTGCGGCCGATCCCTCCGAGGGGGATTTCGACAACGACGCGGTGACCACGGTGTCGTTCCCGGCCACGGGCACCACCAAGTTGTTCACGGTGCCGATCACCGACGACGACCTCGACGAGGAGGCCGAGAAGTTCACGGTGACGGTTTCGGCGACTTTGCCGTCGGGGTTCGTGTTGGGCAACGCGTCGTCGATGGTGACGATAACCGACGACGATTCCTCGCCGGTGCTCGCCGATTTGGAGGACGTGTCGGTCAAGGCGGGTCAGGCGGTGAGCGTCACCGCGTCGGCCACCGACGCCGATGGCGACACCGTGACTTATGCGTGGGTTCGCAAGAGCGGCGAGACTTCGCCGGCGTTGCCCGAGAGTACTGATTTGGGTGTCGCGGAGTTGGGTTTCACTCCCACCTCGGCGGGTACTTACACGATGACGGTTACCGCGTCGGACGGTAACGGCAATTCCGATACCGCGACGGTGGTGATAACCGTTGCGGCGGCTTCGGTGGTGGCGGTGCCGGCGGCGGTGGCGGTGACCGAGGGCAGCGATGGGTCGGTGACGATCACCACCGCGGCGGCGTTCGGCGAGGCGGTGTCGTTCACCGTTTCCTACACCGACGGCACCGCGACGGGTGCTAGTGATCCTTCCGATGGTGATTTCGACAATGATGCGGTGACCACGGTGGTGTTCCCGGCGTCGGTGACGTCGAAGTCGTTCGTGGTGCCGGTCGCCGACGACGATCTCGACGAGGCGGCCGAGTCGTTCACGGTGGCGATCTCATCGGCGGCGTTGCCGGCGGGGTTCGTGTTGGGCAATTCGTCGGCGACGGTGACTATTACCGATGATGATTCGTCGCCGGTGTTGCCGTCGTTGAGCGCGGTGTCGGTGAAGGCCGGCCAGGAGGTGACGATTGATGCGACCGCCACCGACGCGGATGGCGACACGATCACCTACACCTGGGTTCGCAAGGCTTCGGAGTCCGCTCCGGCGCTGCCCGACGGGACTGCGTTGGGTGCGGCCCGGTTGCAGTTCACTCCTGCTGAGGCGGGTACTTACACGATGACGGTTACCGCGTCGGATGGTAACGGCAACAGCGACACCGCGACGGTGGTTATAACCGTGGCGGCCAAGACGGTGGTGTCGGTGCCGACGGCGGTGGCGGTGACCGAGGGCACCGACACCGCGGCGACGGTCACCATCACCGCTGCGGAGGCGTTCGGCGAGGCGGTGTCGTTCGACGTGTCCTACACCGATGTCTCCGCTACCGGGGCCGGTGATCCCGCCGATGGTGATTTCGACAATGATGCGGTGACGACGGTGGCGTTTTCGGCTGCGGACACGTCGAAGTCGTTCACCGTGCCGATAAGCGACGACGATCTCGACGAGGCGGCGGAGTCGTTCACGGTGACGGTTGCTTCGTCGAGGGTGTTGCCGGCGGGGTTCACGTTGGGCAACGCGTCGACGACGGTGACGATAACCGATGACGACGCGTCGCCGGTGCTCGCCGATTTGGATGCCGTGTCGGTCAAGGTGGGTCAGGCGGTGAGCGTCACCGCGTCGGCCACCGACGCCGATGGCGACACGGTTTCCTACGCGTGGGCTCGCAAGGTCGGCGAGACCGTCCCGGCGCTGCCCGCCGGCACTGCGTTGGGTTCGGCGGGGTTGGGTTTCACTCCCACCACCGCCGGTACCTACACGATGATCGTCACCGCGTCGGACGGTAACGAAAATACCGATACCGAGACGGTGGTGGTCACCGTCAACCCGGCGACGGTGGTGTCGATACCGGCCGCCACCACGGTCGCCGAGGGATCCGATGCGACGGTGACGATCACCACCGGCGAGGCGTTCGGCGAGGCGGTGACGTTCACCGTGTCCTACACCGCCGGCACCGCCACAGGAGCCGGTAACCCGACCAATGCCGATTACGACAACGATGCGGTCACCACGGTGGCGTTCGGGGCCGCCGACACGTCGAAAACAATCACCATTCCCATTACCGACGACGATCTCGACGAACCGTCGGAGTCGTTCACGGTGGTGGTCGCGTCCACGGGGTTGCCGGCGGGGTGGGTGTTGGGCAACGCGTCGTCGGCGGTGACCATCGGCGATGACGACGAGTCGCCGGTGCTCGCCGACCTGGGCGATGTCGTGGTCAAGGTCGGTCAAACGGTGGACGTCACCGCGTCGGCCACCGACGCGGACGGCGACACCGTTTCCTATCAGTGGGCTCGCAAGGTTGGCGAGACCGTCCCGGCGCTGCCCGCGGGCACCACGTTGAACAGCGCCGGGTTGAGTTTCGTTGCTGCCACCACCGGTACCTACACGATGGTCGTTACCGCGTCGGACGGGAACGGCAACACCGATACTGCCACGGTGGTGGTCACGGTGAACCCGGCGACGGTGGTGTCGGTGCCCGCCGCGGTGGCGGTCACCGAGGGAACCGATGAGACCGCGACGGTGACCATCACCACCGCAGAGGCGTTCGGAGCGGCGGTGACGTTCACCGTTTCCTACACCGACGGCACCGCCGGCGGGGCGGCCGATTCCACGAACGGCGATTACGACAACGACGCGGTCGCCTCGGTGGTGTTCGCAGCCGCGGACACGTCGAGAACGATCGTCGTGCCGGTCACCGACGACGACGAGATGGAGGGTGCGGAGACGTTCACGGTGACGATCGCACCGACGGCACCCCTGCCGGCGGGGTGGGTGCTGGGCAACGCCACCACGACGGTGACCATTGGGAACGACGACAGAACGGTTTTGGTGACGGTCAAGGTCGGCCAGGAGGTCAACGTCGTCGAATCCCCCGCCGACGGCGATGGTGGGACGCTTTCCTGGGCGTGGGTTCGCGAACAGGGCGAGACCGCGCCGCCGTTGCCCGCGGGCACGGTGTTGAACCGGGCCCGGCTACGGTTCACCCCCACCACCGTGGGCGTCTACACGATGGTGGTCACCGCCACGAACCCCGGCGGCGAAACCAGCAGCCGAGCGACGGTGATCATCACCGTCGTAGCCGACACGCCGGTGACGGTACCGGCGGCGGTGGCGGTCACCGAGGGCGCCGACACCGCGGCGGTGGTCACCATCGAAGTGGGCGATCCCTTCAACGAGGAAGTCAGGTTCAACGTCGCCTACACCGACAACACCGCCGGCGGCACCGCCGATCCCGCCACCGCCGGCACCGCAACCGGTTCCGGCGATCCTGGTGGGGGTGATTACGACGATGACGAGGTGGTCGAGGTGGTTTTCGATCCTGGTGTCGCTTCCAGGGCGGTAGCGATCCCGGTTTTCGACGACGACGTCGATGAGGGGTCCGAGTCGTTCGTGGTTCGGGTCTCGCCGGTGGGGGAGTTGCCCGATGGGTTCACGATGGGCAACGCGTCGTCAA
Organism: Acidimicrobiales bacterium; assembly: GCA_965115985.1. Lineage (GTDB taxonomy): Bacteria > Actinomycetota > Acidimicrobiia > Acidimicrobiales > Bin134 > Poriferisocius. Next base: position 1,012,650 of record OZ220474.1, on the reverse strand, counting down.
CGGTGACCATCGTCGACGACGACCACTCGCCGGTGCTGAAACCACTGCCCGACGTCAGGGTCAAAGCCGCCCAGGAAGTGGACGTCACCGCGTCGGCCGCCGACGCGGACGGCGACCCGGTTACCTATGCGTGGGCTCGCCGCGACGGCGAGGTCACGCCCCCGTTGCCCGAGGACACGGTGCTGGATGGGCCTCGGTTGCGGTTCACCCCCACCGAGGTGGGTACCTACACGATGGTGGTGACCGCGTCGGACGATCACGGCAACACCGGTACTGCCACGGTGGTGGTGGCGGTGGTCTCCACCCTGCGGTTCGGTGCCGACGACACCTCGGTGGACATATCGGTTCCGATTCCCGACGACGACCTCTACGAGGACGTGGAGACCATCACCGTGGTGATAGAGCCGGTATCGACGCTGCCGGATGGTTTCGTTTTGGGCAACGCGACGGCCACGGTCACCGTCCTCGACGACGACCACCCCCCGGAGCTGGAACCGATCGGCGACGTCACCATAAGACCCGGCCAGGAAGTGGACGTCACCGCGGTGGCCACCGACGGCGACGACGAGGACACCATCACCTACACGTGGGTTCGCGCCGACGACGAGACCGAACCCGCCCTGCCCCGGGCCACGGTGTTGAACCGGGCCCGGTTGCGGTTCACCCCCACCGAGACGGGCACCTACACCATGACCGTCACCGCCTCGGACGGCAACGAAAACACCGACAGCCGCACCATCGTCATCACCGTCGCCTCAAACGACACCCCCACAACAGGAACCGGCGCAACAACCCAAAACGACGGCGACGACGACACCGGCAACGACGGTGGCGACACCAACAACGACGGCGACACCGGCAACGACGGCGGCGACGATGACGACACCAGCGGTGACGGCGGCGATGAGGGTCACGAGGAGGAGGACGCGGCGCCGGTTCTGTTCCCGATCAACGACGTGACCATAGAGGTCGGCCAACGAGCAGACGTCACCGCCTCCGCCTTCGACCCCGAAGGCACCACCGTCACCTACGCGTGGGCTCGCGCCGACGACGAGACCGAACCCGCCCTGCCCGACGACACCACGCTGGACACCGCCCGGCTGGCGTTCACCCCCACCGAAGCGGGCACCTACACCATGACGGTCACCGCCACCGACGCCGCCGGCAACACCACCGCCCGAACAGTGACGATAACCGCGGTCACCGACAGCGTCGTGTCGGTACCCGACGCGGTGACGGTCACCGAGGGAACCGACGCCACCGCCACGGTCACCATCACCATCCCCGAACCCTTCGGCGAGACCGTCGCGTTCACCATCCGCTACGCCCACACCTACAACACCGAATAGAACAACCAACCCCAAGCGGGGAGGTGGCCCGACGGTGTCGGCCCGGCCCTGGTGGGGTTCGCCCACACCTTGTGGTATCCCCCCTCCCCCCCCCCCCCCCCCCCCCCGACAAGACCGGCGGCTTGCCAACGGGCTAGCGTGATCTGGCGTGACCGAGGGGGGCGGCAAGGCCGATGTGCTCGAGGAGGCCAGAGAGACGCTCGAGCATTACGCGCATCGGCAGACAGACGGCAAATGGTTGGAAAGCCTCACCGAGAAGGTGGCGCGCCATCTGACGGACTGGGATGTGGACGACGTCCACCCCTGGGCCGAGTGGCCGTCGCGAAACCAGCATTACCCCACCAGCACCGCTCAGGATCTGGGCATAGACCTGGTGGCTCGTCGAAGGTCGGACGGACGGCACATCGCCATCCAGTGCAAGGCCCGCAGGCTCGAACAGGATGGTACCGGCGAGGAGATCTCCAAGCACGAGATCAACAAGTTCGGTCACATAGGCGGGAATGACATCTTTGCCGAGCTGTGGCTGGTCACCAACGGTGCCAGTCCGCCCAGCAGAACTGCCCGGCAGGTGATCGAGTTCAGCGGGAAGCCGATGAAGGTGGTCAACCTGGGGGCCGATGTGTCCGCCGAAGCCGAGGTTGCCTCGGCGGAGGCCGCAAGTTGCCCGCATTGCCGTGATCCCGAGGCTGCCCGAACCCGGGACTGCATGCAACAAGAAGCGGTGGCCCGAAGCGTCGATATCCTGCGGGCCCACGCCGAGACCGACTCGGGCGGGTTGCCTCGGGGTCAGGCCCGAGGGCGGATCGTCCTGCCCTGCGGGACCGGCAAGACCCGCATAGCGCTGCGCATCGTCGAGGAGTTGACCGCCGAAGGACAGCTCTCGGTGGTGCTGTGCCCGTCGATTGCCCTGGTGGCGCAACTACGAAGAGAGTTTCTTCAGCACGCCCACGGGGATATCAGGGCGATGGCGGTGTGCTCCGACAAAACTGCCGGGTACAACCCCAAAAAAGAAGGGGCCACGCAGCGGGCGCTCGACCCCACCCTGGACAACAGCAACGTCAGTGCCCAAGAGGTGAAGGGCCTGGTCACCACCGATCCGAAGGAAATCGCGGATTGGATCGGGGGGGGGGGGGGGGGCAATGTTCGCGACAATCGCATCAGCGTCATCTTCGGTACCTATCAGAGTGCTAGCCGCGTAGCCGAAGCCTCGAAATCTCCCGCACCACGGTTCAGGTGCTCGTCTGTGACGAGGCCCACCGAACCGCCGCCCTGCGCCGCCGTCCCAACCCGGATGAACAGGCCCGCCTCCAGGAGTTCACCCTCTGCCACGATCAGCGGGCCTTTCCCGCCCGCTACCGCGTCTACCAGACGGCCACACCCCGCATCTACAACCACACCAAATCCACCCACAGTGTGGATCCCTCCGAATTCGTGGTTCGTTCGATGGACGACGAGACCATTTTCGGGGTCGAGCTCTACCGCAAGAGCTACGTGGAGGCGGTGAAAAACGGCTGGTTGGCCGACTATCGAATAATCGCCCTGGGGGTGAACGACCCCGAGGCCTATGCGGCGGCCAACGAACTGGCCCGGAATACCGAGTCGAGGGGTCGATCCAGGCTGACCACGGTCGACTATCTGCGGGGTCTGGCGCTGGCACTGGTCATGGGCGGGGCCACCAGATCGAGCGGCGACCACGATGTGACCATCAAGTCGTGCATTGCCTTCATGAATACGGTGGAGAAGTCGAAGAACATGGTGAAGGACCTCCAGACCGACACCGTTCGCGACTGGCTGGTGTCCCGTATGGGAGATTCGAGCCCGGCCAGCTTCGCCCTGGAGCATCTCGATGCCACCGACAACGTCGCCAAGCGGGAGAACGCCAAGTGCCGCTTGGCCGAGGCCGACCCCGAAGTCCCTCACGGCATCGTCAACGTGGGCATCTTCGGCGAGGGCACCGACTCGCCGTCGCTCAGCGCGGTCGCTTTTCTGGAACCACGCAAAAGCCCGATCGACGTGGTGCAGGCGGTCGGTCGAGCGATGCGTACCGCCCCCGAAAAGGAGTTCGGCTACATCATCTGCCCGATCCTGATTCCTCCCAACGACGATCCCGAACAATGGTTGGCGGTGGCCAACCCGGAGGAGGGCTGGTCGGAACTGGGCCAGATTCTGCTCGCGCTTCGAGCCCACGACAGCCGCATCGAGGAGGAACTGGCCGAGATGCTGAAGGTGTACGTGTCGCCACCGCAGTTGAATCTGGAGACGACCAGTTTGGTGGCGGTTGCCTCGGCATCCACCGGGCGTATCCGTTACGGCGAGCATCGTGGCCCCACCCAGTCGGTGTTCGATGCGGTGGAGGCGGCTGTCGTCGCCGACACGCCCTGGTCGGAGCACGGCCTGGAGCCGGTACGTCCCGAGATGTGGACCCCGGAAACCGAGCCCACCCAGGTCGTCACCGTCGCTCGGACCGCCGACGGCGCGATGCAGTTGCGCCATGACACGGTGCCGCGGGACAAGCGGTCGGCGGATCAGGTTCGTGGCCGGGTAAACGTGGAGAAGACCAAGAAGCACGCCCGCAACATGATCAACAAGGGGATCGGCAATCAGGTTCCGTCGAAGGCCGAACGAAGGAAAAGAGCCGCCAAGGCCAAGGCCCGGAAGCAGGAAGAACACGCGCAGTTGATGCTTCGACAGATCGGCGAAGCATTCGGAAACGAGATCACGGTGAACCTGCTGGCCAAGTCGGGTCTTCGGCGCGACCGGGTGGGCCGCGACCTGAATCTTCTGGAGGAGAGCGTCAAGGAGGCCGCTCACCATCTGCGCCAGGACGGGCTGAAGCCGGCGCTGGATGCCCACTTCGGTTTGGATCACCTGGATGCCCAGAGCCGCTCTCAACAGGCCGACGGCTGCACCATCGCCTCGCTGTTGTGGATGAACGCGGCGATGCTGCATCACCGTATTGCCGCCGGTGGCTGGTTGCGCGACGTCGAATCGCTGGCGGTGATCAAGAGCGACGCCGGAGTGGTCGAACGGATGAAGCGCAATTGGGGCCGTATCACTCGTCAGGACTTCTTGCCGGTGATCGAGCCCGCCCAGGAGGCCGTCTTCGCGGTGGAGGACACCGCCAGGCTCGCCGGCCTGGAGCGGGCCCTGCGGCATCTGGCCGCCGAGGCCGAACGCATCGCCGCGACCTACGCCGACATGGGAGCCGATCACGCCGGGCCCCTGTTCAACAAGGTGATGGGCAACCAGGCGTCGGACGGTGCCTACTTCACCCGCCCGCCCGCCGCCACCATGGCCGCCCGGTTGGCGCTGGACGCCTGCGGCCCCCAGGACTGGACCGACCCGGCAACCTGGCGAGCCCACAAGTCGGTGGATCTGGCCTGCGGCAGTGGCACCCTGCTGGCCGCACTACTGGCCGAGATGAAGCGCCGAGCTCGCGAACAGGGCGCGTCGCGGGCCCGGATCGCCGACCTGCAAAAGCTGGCCGTCGAGGAGGTGCTCAAGGGCATGGACATCAACCCGGTGTCGCTTCAGCTCGCCGCCACCCAGTTGACCGCCGGCAATACCGACATCAAGTACGGCGGGATGGGACTCTACCGGATGCCCTACGGCCCGACCGACGATCCGGTGGTGCCCATCGCGGCAGGAACATTGGAGTTGATCGCCGAGAACGAGATCGTTCCCCGGCGACAGACCGAAATGTTCGCCGGCGCAGCCCAGGGCGAGGCCATCAAGCACAGCCTGGGAGACCCAGAAGTGGAAAAAGCAGCCAAAGCAGCCATGGATGCCCGGATTGTGATAATGAACCCGCCGTTCACTGAGCGTAGGCGTATGGGAGAGAAGTTCTCGACCGATGTTAGAGACCGATTGAGGAAACGGATTGATGGGCTTGAGAGCGACATGGTGGCTGCTGATCCTGGATTGGACGGCTTCGTATCCAAGCGATCCCTACGGCCGTTGTTCACCGCTCTTGGTGAACTATGCATCAGGGGTAATAACGGTGTCTTGGCGATGATATGCCCAACTGTTGTACTGGCAAATTACTCCGGTACCCAAGAGCGTTGTGTGCTTGCCGATCGATTCCAAGTTGACACTGTTTTGACTTGCCACCAGCCTGGAAACATAAACCTAAGTCAGAACACCAGTATAAACGAAAGTATCGTCGTTTTACGTCGCTCCGAAAGCGATCTGCAACCGACAAGGTTCATAGCACTGGATCGCTTTCCCCATGATGACACTGAAGTCACTAAGTTGTTCAGTGCCGTCGAAGAACGTGGTAGAGGTGTGCTCGCCGACGGCTGGGGGGAGGTCTCAGAATGGCCAGCCGAGCGAATGCAACGAGGTGACTGGAGTACTGCTATATGGCGCTCGCCAATTTTAGCTGAAGCTGCGGCACATTTTGCCGAAGATATGGTGTTACAACCAATGACTGAATTTGGTATGATATGCCATAGTACACTTGAAATACTCTGGGGGTATTACCGTAGAGCATCACCTGAGGTTTCCGGAGCTTTTGCGATACTCAAGAGCAAGGGTGCTGATGGCCAGTTGCGGATTGAAGCCGTACCGGACGAATACTGGATCCATCATAAAGCTGAACCTCCACCAGTACTCGACAAGGCCGGATATCTGCTTGTGACGGTAGGCCAAGACACTAGCACTGGGCGCGTCACCGCCGTAGCCTCCGATGCACCCTATGTTGGCTATGGCTGGATGCCAGTTACTGGCATTGACGCGTTCTGGGCTAAGGCAATAGTCATCTTCCTAAACTCAACCCCAGGGCGACTTCTGCTGATGCGAAACCCGGGCCGCAAGTTAGCCTTCCCACAATATAGACCAATCGACTTCAAGGCCCTGCCCGTTCCGGACCTCTCCGACCCGCACATCTGCTCGACCCTTGCCGAGTGCTGGGCGGCCACCCGCCACATGCTGGTTCCGCAGTTCCGCGACGGCGAGTGCGAGGTCCGTGAACTGTGGGACGCGGCCGTCTGTGCCGCCCTCGGCTGGGACGATGCCGAGATCGCCGGGCTCCGCAAGCTGCTGCATGCCGAACCTCACGTCCGCGGGCTCGCCTACGGTCAATACGCCGACTGACGTAGGCCGGAGCCCCGGCTCGTGGGTGGGGCTGTTGCCGAGCGGGGCAGGTTTGTGGTGAGTATGTGCCACTTGGGGGGGCGCGCTGGGTATTCTCAAGGCTCGGCATCGCCAAGGGCGAGGGGCCATATGGGATCAAGGAGGATTCCGTGACAGACACCGTTTCGCGCTCGGTGGGGACGCGCGAGCTGAATCGTTTGGTGGTTCGTTTCGCTGGCGACTCCGGGGACGGCATGCAGCTAACCGGTGACCGCTTCACCAACGCCAGTGCGCTGTTCGGCAACGATCTGGCCACGCTGCCCGAGTTCCCGGCCGAGATCAGGGCCCCTCAGGGGACCCTGGCCGGGGTGTCGGCGTTCCAGGTGCAGGTCTCCGACCACGACATCACCACGCCGGGTGACGCCCCCAATGTGCTGGTGGCCATGAATCCGGCGGCCCTGCGCAAGGAGCTGGGCCATCTGGAGATCGGCGGCACGGTGATCGTCAACCAGGACGCCTTCGTGGAGCGCAACCTGGCCAAGGCGGGCTACGAGACCGATCCCCTGGAGGACGGCAGCCTGGACAACTACACCTTGTTCAAGGTTCCGATGACCACCATCACCAAGGAGGTCTGCAAGGACCTGGGGGTGAAGCCCCGAGACGCCGAGCGGTCCAAGAACTTCTTCGCCCTGGGGCTTTTGTCGTGGCTCTACAGTCGTCCGGCCCAGCCCACCCTGGATTGGATCTCGGCCAAGTTCAAGCGTCAGCAGCTCATCGCCGACGCCAACACCGCGGCGTTCAAGGCCGGGATGGCCTTCGGCGAAACCGCCGAGCTCTTCGACTTCACCTACGAGGTGAAGCCCGCGGTGCTGGAACCGGGCACCTATACCAACGTCAACGGCAACACCGCGTTGTCCTGGGGGCTGGTGGCGGCCAGTCAGCGGGCCAAGATCCCGCTCTTTTTGGGCTCCTACCCCATTACGCCGGCCAGCGACATCCTCCACGAGCTGAGTCGACGCAAGAACTTCGGGGTGCGCACCCTTCAGGCCGAGGACGAGATCGCCGCGGTGTGCGCGGCGCTGGGCGCGTCCTTCGGCGGGCATCTGGGGGTGACCACCACCAGCGGGCCCGGTGTCGCCCTCAAGGGCGAGACCATCGGCCTGGCGGTCAGCCTGGAGCTGCCCCTTCTGGTCATCAACATCCAGCGGGGCGGGCCGTCCACCGGCCTGCCGACCAAGACCGAGAGCGCCGACCTGATGCAGGCCATGTACGGGCGTCACGGCGAGTCGCCGGTACCGATCGTGGCCGCCTACAGCCCCTCGCAGTGTTTCTTCGCCGCCATCGAGGCGGCCCGGATCGCCCTCAAGTACCGCACCCCGGTGATCCTTTTGTCCGACGGCTACCTGGCCAACGGCAGCGAACCCTGGCGTTTGCCCGACGTGTCGCGGCTTCCCGACCTCACGGTGGAGTTCGCCACCGGGCCCAACCGCACCGAGGCCGATGGAACCGAGGTGTTCTGGCCCTATCTGCGCGATCCCGAGACCCTGGCCCGGCCGTGGGCGGTGCCCGGCACCCCCGACCTCACCCACCGCATCGGGGGCATAGAGAAGGAGGACGGCACCGGCAACATCAACTACGAGCCCGAGAACCACGGTTACATGGTGAGGCTGCGGGCCGACCGCATAGCCCATATTGCCGACGACATCCCCCCCACCATGGTGGACGGTGATACGGACGATGCCGATCTTCTGGTCCTGGGCTGGGGCTCCACCTGGGGGGCCATCACCAGTGCGGTCATGCGGGCCCGGTCGGAGGGACGCAAGGTGGCCCATGCCCACCTGACCCATCTGAACCCGCTGCCCAACGATCTGGGCGACGTCGTGCGCCGCTACCCCAAGGTGCTGGTACCGGAGATGAACCTGGGGCAGCTCTGTCGCATCGTCCGGGCCGAGTTCCTGGTCGATGCCCAATCGGTGAGCAAGGTCGAGGGGATTCCCTTCACCGCGGCCGAGCTCCACTCGCACATAAACCGAGCCATCGATGGCTGACGGGCCCTCCCCACGGATCAATCGAGCCATTGATGGCTGACGGGCCCACCACCGTTCAATTGATGACCGACGTGCCGGCCATTACCGATCAATCCACCACTACCGATCAATGGAGCCATTGATGACCGACGTGCCCACCACCACCAAGGCCGATTGGACCAGCGACCAGGAGGTTCGTTGGTGCCCCGGATGCGGGGACTACTCGATCTTGACCGCGGTGCAACTCCTCATGCCCGAACTCGGCGTGCGGCGGGAGGACACCGTGTTCGTATCGGGCATCGGCTGCGCCGCCCGGTTCCCGTACTACATGAACACCTACGGGATGCACGGTATTCACGGCCGGGCTCCCGCGCTGGCCACCGGCCTGGCCATGGCCCGTCCCGACCTGCACGTGTGGGTGGTCGGCGGGGACGGGGACATGCTGTCCATCGGCGGCAATCACCTGCTGCATGCCCTGCGCCGCAACGTGAATCTCAACATCTTGTTGTTCAACAATCAGATCTACGGGCTGACCAAGGGCCAGTACTCGCCCACCAGCGAGATCGGCAAGGTCACCAAGTCCACCCCGGCGGGCAGTATCGACGAGCCGTTCAATCCCATCTCGGTGGCGTTGGGGGCCGAGGCCAGTTTCGTGGCCCGTACCCATGACATGGACCGCCAACACATGATGGACATGTTCCGACGGGCCCACGATTTTCCCGGTGCCGCCTTCGTGGAGGTGTTCCAGAACTGCAACGTGTTCAACGATGGGGCGTTCGGGGCGATCACCAAGAAGGACAAGCGAGCCTCCATGCTCATCCCGCTCGAGCACGGTCGGCCCATACGTTTCGGGGACGACGACGACAAGGGCGTGGTCATGAACTCCCAGGGAAGCGCCGAGGTCGTGGACGTGGCCGACGTCGGCGAGTCGGCCCTGCTGGTCCACGACGAGACCCGCCAGGACCCCAGCCTGGCCTTTGCGCTGTCACGGCTCTCGGCCGGCCCGTTCGAGCCCACCCCCATCGGTGTGTACCGGGCGGTGGAGCGGCCCGAGTACGCCGGCGAGGCCAGCAAACAGCTTGCCATGGCCCAGGACCAGTCCGGCCCCGGCGATCTCCAAGCGCTGTTGCACTCCCAGCCCACCTGGGAGGTCTCCTGAGCGGCTCCCGCTTCTCGTCCGGGCATCCTCCCTCCCAGTGGGTCTCCTGAGCGGCTCCCGCTTCTCGTCCGGGCATCCTCCCAGTGGGTGGGTGCTCGACCTGGACGGAGTGGTGTGGGTGGGACGGACCCCGGTGCCCGGGGCCGCCGAGGCGGTGGAACGGTTGCGACGGTCGGGCGCATCCCTGGTGTTCGTCACCAACATGTCGGCGCTGACCGTGGCCGAGCAGGAGGCCCGACTGGCCGCCTGCGGGATCGATGCCACCGGGTTGGTGGTCACCTCGGCCACCGCGGCCGGACGACTCGTCCATACCGGCGAGCGGGTGCTGGTGGTGGGCGGTCCCGGCATCGTCGAGGCGGTTGAGGCGGCCGGGGCCGAGGTCTGCGAGTCGGAGGCGGTCGATGCGGTGATCGTGGGGATCGACCCCGGTTTCGACTACGACGTTCTGGGCCGAGCCATGCGGGCGGTGCGGGCCGGGGCCCGGTTGATCGGCACCAACCATGATCCCAGCTACCCCACCGAGTCCCGACTGGAGCCGGGCGGCGGTGCCGTGCTGGCCGCAGTGGCGACGGCCGCGGAGACCGTGCCCACCATGGCGGGAAAGCCCAACGATCCGGTGGTCGGATGCGTGCGCGACCGGATCGGCGGTACCGGCGTGGTGGTGGGGGACCGTCCCGACTCCGACGGTTGCTTCGCCCGGGCGTTGGGATACGAGTTCGCACTGGTGCTGAGCGGGGTCACCGGTGCCGACGACCTGCCGGTGTCGCCCGAGCCGCAGTACTGTGCTCCCGATCTGGCCACCCTGGTCGACCGGATGGGCATCGAGCCCTTGGGGTGAGCGGGATGCGCCGGAGGCCGGACCGTAAGAGGCCGGATGCCGACCTGGTCCGCCTCTTGGGGTGAGGTGAGCCGGATGCGTCGGAGGCTGGATGCCGAACTGATCCGGCGAGGACTGGTGTCGAGCCGGGAGAAGGCCAAGCAGGCGGTGGAATCCGGTCGGGTCACCGTGAACGGTTCGGTGGCTCAAAAGGCCGCCCGGCTGGTGCTGCCCGGTGATGCCGTGAACCTGCTGGGTTCGCCGCCTCGCTTCGTGAGCAGGGGTGGGGAAAAGCTGGCCGGTGCGCTGGCGGGGTTCGGCTTGGAGGTGGCCGGGCTCTGGTGCTGCGATGTGGGCGCGTCCACCGGTGGGTTCACCGACTGCTTGTTGCAGAACGGGGCGGTGGGGGTGGCCACGGTTGACGTGGGTAGGGCGCAGATGCACGAGCGGTTGAGGGCCGATCCTCGGGTGTTCGTCTACGAGCGCACCGATGTGCGAGGTGTGGACCTCGATCGGATAGGGGCACCGTTCGATCTGGTCACCGCCGATTTGTCCTTCATATCGCTGACCACGGTGTTGGCGTCCTTGGCTGGTTTGGCCGCTCCGGGAACGCCGATGGTGGTTCTGGTCAAACCCCAGTTCGAGGTGGGCCGACAACAGGCCGCCCGGGCTCGGGGCGTGATCGGTGATCCACGGCTCTGGCAGGCTGCCCTCGACCGGGTGATGGCGGCGGCGACCGAGGTGGAGGCTGCTCCTCGGGCGGCCATGCCGTCGCCGCTGAGAGGCGGGCAGGGCAATGTGGAGTTCTTTCTACTGTTGGAAAAGAGCGGAGCTGTCGGGGTGGTGGATACTGCCGAGGTGGTATCGCTGGTGGACAACCAAACCGGGGTCGAGGGACAATAACCTGAGGCCGTGGCTGCAATCGCCCTGTTCATGCATGCAGAAAGGCCCGAGGCTCTCGAACTGGCGGCCGAGTTGATTCACCGTTTGGAGGGCGGCGGTCACCGAATCCGTCTCGCTCCCGAGGCGGCCACGGCCCTGGGTCGCAGCGAGTCGGGGTTTTCCGAGCTCGGCCCTGTTCCCGAGGACGGGAGCAGCGCCGAGGATGGGATTATTCCCGAGGATGGGATTATTCCCGAGGATGGGATTATTCCCGAGGATGGGATTATTCCCGAGGGTGGCATTATTCCCGAGGACGGGATTATTCCCGAGGATGGGATCGGTGACCGGCTCGATCTGGCGGTGAGCCTCGGGGGAGACGGTTCGATGCTTAGGGCGGTGACCGCGGTGTCCGATCGCGGCGTGCCGGTGATGGGGGTCAACTACGGCTCGTTGGGATATCTGACCGACGTTCAGCCCGAGGACGCCATGGCCGAGGTGGAGCGGTTCCTGGCCGGTGACTACGAAACCGAGGAGCGTCTCAGGCTGAGCTGCAAGCTGGACGACGGTACCGAGGGGTGCGCGTTGAACGAGGTGATCGTGGAGAAGCTGGACAGCGGTCGCACCGTGAGCCTGGCCGTTCACATCGACGGCGAGTACTTCACGAGCTACGCCGCCGACGGCCTGATAGCGGCCACCCCCACCGGTTCGACCGCCTACTCGCTCTCGGCCGGTGGGCCCATTCTGGCTCCGACCATGAGCGCGGTGATTCTCACGCCGGTGGCCCCCCACACCTTGTTCGATCGCAGCCTGGTGCTGCTCCCCTCCAGCGAGTTGGTCATCGAGGTGCTGGAGAATCGCCCCGCGGCGGTGGCGGTGGACGGACGCTCGTTGGGGCAACTGGGGTTGGGTAACACACTGACGGTGGCCGTGTCCGAGCAGCCCGCCCGGTTGGTGACCGGGGGGAGGCGGGGCTTTCACCAGGCGCTGAAGTCGTCGTTCGGTCTGCCGGATCGCAGATCCGGGAAAATCCGTAGATGAGGGCCAGTCCTGCCGGTGCAGCATGAGGGCCGGTAAATCCAAAGTCGTGGGTGTGCCTTGAGGGTCCGTAAACCATGAGAGTCCGTAGATGTTGACCGAGTTGGCCGTTGAGAACCTGGGGGTGATCGACCGGCTCGGCCTGGTGCTGGAGCCGGGCATGACCGCCCTGACCGGCGAGACCGGTGCCGGCAAGACCCTGGTGATCACCGCGTTGGATCTGCTGCTGGGCGGTCGGGCCAATCCGGCGTTGGTGCGCCCGGGAGCCGACGAGGCCGTGGTGGAGGGCATGTTCCACCATCAAGACACCGAGGTCGTGTTGCGCCGGGTGGTTCCGGCCCGGGGAAGGGCCCGGGCCTATGTGGACGGCAGGATCGCCTCGACCTCGGCGCTTTCGGAACTGGGCCAGGAGTTGGTGGACATTCAGGGCCAGCACGCCCATCAGTGGTTGCGGCATGCGGCCAACCAACGGACCGCCCTGGATCGGTTCGGCGATGTGGATCTGTCGGCACTGGTCGAAGCTCGGGCCGCGTTGGCCGATCTTGAGCGTCGGCGCCGCGAGCTGGGCGGTGACGGGCGAGCTCGGGCCCGGGAGATCGAGTTGTGCCGGTATCAGCTCGAAGAGCTCGACGCCGCCGGTTTGGAGAATCCGACGGAGGACGACGATCTGAGGGCCGAGGAAGCCGCCCTGGCCGATGCCGCGGCTGGCCGCGACGCCGCTCGGCAGGCCGCCCTGGCGCTGGGTGCCGATGGAGCGGTGGGGGCGGGGTTGGCGGAGGCGGCCGCGCGGTTGCAGAGCCGCCCGGCGCTGGAGTCCCACCACGAGCGGCTCGTCGGCCTGGCATCGGAGGTATCCGATCTGTCGATGGAATTGCGACGGGCCGCCGAGTCGATGGAGGAAAACCCCCAACGTCTCGGCGAGGTTCGTCGGCGACGGGAGTTGCTGGTGGACCTGCGCCGCAAGTACGGGGAAACCCTCACCGAGGTCATGGCGTTTCATCGAGACCTGGCCCTGAGGCTGGGTGAGCTGGAGGATTTCGACCGCCTCGCCCAGGATCTGGACGGTGCCCACCACCGCCATGTCGCGGCGGTGGCCGAGGCCGGAGAAGCGGTGGGCTCGGCTCGACGACGGGCGGCAACCGCGCTGGGCCGCCAGGTCACGGCCCGACTGCGAGAGTTGGCCATGGCCAGAGCAGAGGTTCGGGTCCACGTGGGCGACGACCCCGGCGACGACGTGAGCATCCTGCTGGCCGCGAACAGCGGGGTACAAGGTTTGCCCCTCGGCCAGGTGGCTTCCGGGGGCGAATTGGCCCGGGTGATGCTGGCCCTGAGCCTGACAATGAGCGCCGGTCCCCCGGTGTTGGTGTTCGACGAGGTGGACGCGGGCATCGGCGGCCAGGTGGCTCAGACGGTGGGACAGGCGTTGGCCCAATTGAGCACCGACCATCAGGTGTTGGTGGTCACCCATCTGCCCCAGGTGGCTGCTTGCGCCGATCGCCAGGTGAGCATCATCAAGCACGACGACGGATCGACCGTTTCGGTGACCGCGGAACCCTTGGAGGGCGAGGATCGAATAATCGAACTGTCCCGAATGCTCTCCGGTTCACCCGACAGCCAAAGCGCCCGCGCCCACGCCGTCGAACTGCTCCGAGCCTCCCGTCTGGAATAACGGTCCGGGTCGTCCGCACAACCGGTCGCGGCCGCGCCGATGGTGCTGCCGGTTGTCGTCGGTGGGGGCTAGGATTTGCGGGCGTGACCAAACACATCTTCGTCACCGGCGGTGTGGCCAGTTCTTTGGGCAAGGGGCTCACGGCCGCGTCACTGGGGCGTTTGCTCAAGCAGCGTGGTCTGAGGGTTACCATGCAGAAGCTGGATCCGTACATCAACGTGGATCCCGGAACCATGAACCCGTTCGAGCACGGGGAGGTGTTCGTCACCGACGACGGCGGGGAGACGGACCTGGATCTCGGCCACTACGAGCGGTTCGTGGACGAGAGCCTCACCAAGCTCTCCAATTCCACCACCGGCTCCATCTACTCCTCGGTCATCGCCGCCGAGCGATACGGGGAGTACCTGGGCAAGACCGTACAGGTGATACCCCACGTCACCAATGAGATCAAGAACCGCATCATGGGGCTGGTGTCCGACGACGCCGACATCGTCATCACCGAGATCGGTGGCACCGTCGGGGACATTGAGATCCTGCCCTTTCTGGAGGCCATCCGCCAGGTGCGCCTGGATGTGGGACGGAGCAACGTCTGCTACATCCACGTCACGCTGGTTCCCTTCATAGGCCCGGCGGGGGAGCAGAAGACCAAACCCACCCAGCACTCGGTGACCGAGCTTCGCAGCCGGGGGGTTCAGCCCGATGCCATCGTGTGTCGTAGCGAGAAGCCCATTTCCGACGAACTGAAGCGCAAGATATCCGGCCTGTGCGACGTGGATGCGGCATCGGTGGTCAACGCGGCCGATGCCGACAGCATTTACGAGATCCCTCTGGTGCTTCACGAGGAGGGGCTGGATCGCGAGGTGTGCGACATCCTGTGTCTGGACGTTCCCGAACCCGATCTGACCGACTGGCAACGGTTGACCCGGCGGATTGCCCGGGCCCGGCGCACCGTGCGCATCGGGCTCATCGGCAAGTACGTCACCCTTCAGGATGCCTACCTGTCGGTGGTGGAGGCTTTGAACCACGCCGGCATCCATCAGAGCGCGTCGGTGGAGATCGAGTGGATTCAGGCCGAGAGCGTGGAGGGTTTGATGATCGACAGCCTGCTGAGCGGGTTGGACGGCATCGTGATCCCCGGCGGATTCGGCGAACGGGGGGTGGAGGGGAAGATCAACGCCGCTTCCTACGCCCGCGAGAACGGTATTCCCTGTCTGGGCCTCTGTCTGGGCCTTCAGGTGATGACCATCGAGTACGCCCGGAACGTTCTGGGTCTGGACAACGCCCACTCGAGCGAATTCGATCCTCGCACTCCGTGGCCGGTCATCGACTTGATGGAATCGCAGCGCGGCATCACCGACAAGGGCGGCACCATGCGACTGGGGGCGTGCTTGGCCAAGCTGCGGCCCGGTACCAGGGTGGCCGAGATCTACGGCACCGAGGTGGTGTCCGAGCGTCATCGCCATCGCTACGAGTTCAACCCCAAGCTGCGCAGCCGTTTCGAGGGCACCGATTTCGTGATCTCGGGGGAGTCGCCCGATGGGATTCTGGTGGAGTTCATCGAATTGGATGGTCACCCCTGGTGGGTGGGCACCCAGGCCCATCCCGAGTTCAAGAGCCGGCCCGACCGGCCCGCACCCCTGTTCTGCGGCTTGGTGGAGGCTGCGTTGGCCCGAAGCGGCCGCGACTTGGCCGCTGATCCGGTGGATGATTCCGGGAGCCTGGATGGTTCCAGTGGGGGTGGGGGTGTCGAGGACGGGGCCGGTTCTGGTGCTGGTGGGGGTGTCGGTTCCGGGGGCCTGGATGGTCGGACCGATGTATTGCCCACCATGCATGGTTGAGGGGCCGCGGGGTGTCGATCGGGAACAGCGGGGCCGGGTTCACCCTGGTGGGGGAGCACCGGAGGTGGCAGGGACGGACGGTGTCGCTGGCGGTGGCCGAGATCAGGGCCCCCGACGGTTCGATGTACGAGAGGGAGATAATTCGCCATCCCGGTGCCGCAGTGGTGGTTCCCCTCGACGGTCGGAGTGTCATCATGATCCGTCAGTATCGAGCCGCGGCGAATCGGGAGATGTTGGAAATCCCCGCGGGAAAGCTGGACGCGGTCGATGAGCCTCCTGCGGTGGCGGCCCAGCGGGAGTTGGAGGAGGAGATCGGCAAGCGAGCCGCCAATCTGGATCTGCTGGCCGTCTTCTACAATTCCCCGGGTTTCTGCGACGAGGTAACCCACTGCTACCTGGCCACCGACTTGGTGGATGCCGGTCGGAGTCCCCACAGCATCGAGGAGCAGCACATGGCCATCGAGTCCGTGGATCTGGACGATGTGCCCGGGTTGGTGGCTGCCGGCCGGTTGATGGATGCCAAGTCCATCATCGGGTTGATGCTGGCTCGAGAGCGATTGGGGTGATTCGGGCGTGCAGAGGTCGGCGAGCGGTCCGGGTTCGGGCGTGGCGGCGGCGACGAGCGGGCCCGATTCGGGCGTGCCGGCGGCGGGGAGCGGTCTGGGTTCGGGCGTGCCGGTGGCGGCGAGGTCGGCGAGCGGGCCTGATTCGGGCGTGGCGAGGTCGGCGAGCGGGCCCGATCGGGTGGAGGAGTTCTTGGATTGGTTGGTGCTGGAGCGAGGCCGGTCGCCCTCAACCTGTGAGGCCTATCGCCGGGATCTGAACCGCTACTGCGCGACCCTGGCGGAGCGAGGCCGCAGTGTCGAGGGGGCGGTGGAGGACGACATCCTGGCGTTCGTGCATCACGAACAGAGTCGGGGGATGGCCCCGGCATCGGTGAAGCGGGCGTTGACCACTGTCAGAACCTTCTATCGGTTCCTGATGGTCGAGGGGGTTAGAGCCGATGACCCCGGTGCTCATATGGAGCTCCCCCGGGTTCCGGCCGGAGTGCCCAAGGCGCTGAGCGAGGCCGAGGTGGATGAGATCATGGGTGCCGTTACCGGTTCGGATCCGGTGTCTCGACGGGATCGAGCCATGTTGGAAGTTCTCTACGGCACGGGGATGCGCATCGGCGAGCTGGTCGGTTTGTCGCTGGCCGATCTGGATATGGGGGGCTCGACGGTGCGCGTGCTGGGCAAGGGCCGGAAGGAGCGCATCCTGCCGATGGGCCGATGGGCCCACGAGTCCATGACCGCCTGGCTGGGTCCTGGTGGTCGGGGGGAGATGGAGCCCGACCGCTGGGCATCGGCGAACGACCGGGAGGCGGTCTGGCTCAATCAGCGGGGCCGCCGCCTGTCCCGTCAGGGGGCCTGGGGAGTGGTGAAGAAACGGGCCCGGCAGGTGGGGCTGGGAGCAAGGGTCTCCCCCCATGTGTTCCGCCACTCGTGCGCCACTCACATGCTGGATCGGGGGGCCGACATCCGGGCGGTGCAGGAGCTCCTGGGCCATGCCTCCATCAGCACCACCCAGGTCTACACCATGGTGGCCATCGAGCGATTGTGGGAGACCTATGAATCGGCTCACCCCCGAGCGACGCTCGGCCGGTCAACGGGAACCGGTGAATAGGAGCAAGTGGATCCATGGGTAGTCGGGTTCGTCTGGTGCGGCGCTTCTTCAAGGTTGAATGGGAACAATTGGATCCATGAGGGTCCGGGTTCATCTGGTGCGGCGCTTCTTCGAGTCGGTGATGAATCGCGGCCCCGATCCCGAGGTGGAGGCCTGGCTCCTCGGATTGCTCAACGACGCGGAGGTTGAGCTCTATCGGCGAATGAGTGCGGCCGATCGTAGCCACGCGGTGGGTTCGGCCACCTGTCCCGCGCTGGTCGATGACGCCCAGCGGGTGGCGGCCGCCCTCCACGACGTGGGCAAGACCGAGGCCGGGTTGGGCACTGCCGCTCGGGTGGGGGCCACCCTGGTGGGCGCGTTGTTTCCCGGTTGCCTCACGGGTCGGTGGGCCCTGTATCGAGATCACCCCCGCCGAGGAGCGCGGATGTTGCGGGCGGCGGGCAGTTCCGAGACGACCGTGGTCTGGGCCGCGGAGCATCACCGTTCTCCTGCTCGATGCTCGCTCGACCCCGAGGTGGTGGCCGCTCTGGCCGCCGCGGACTGATCGGAATGGGCACCAGCACCGCCGCCGCCCCGGCACCCACCACCGAGTGGCCGCTCTGGCCGCCGCGGACTGATCGGAATGGGTCGCTCGAGGCCGGTAGGATCTGTTCCGTGCCTACCGAGATTCCCAGGATCATCAGCGTTGACGACCATCTGGTGGAGCCCGCCCACCTATGGGAGAGCTGGCTGCCCGAGCGGTTCAAGGAGCGGGGGCCACGTGTCGAGCGCCGCCGAGTCGGGCCGATCACCTACGTGGGCGGAGCCAAGATGTACACCTACGAGTTGGATGTGGAAGGGGCGCCGTGGGGCGACGTCTGGTTCTACGAGGACCTCGTCTACCCCAACAAGCGGCATGTGGCCGCGGTGGGTTTCGACCGGGACGACATGGAGGCCGTCCCCATCACCTACGACGAGATGCGCCCGGGGTGCTACGAGCCCGGGGCCCGGATCGAGGACATGAGGATGAATCATGTCGAGGCCTCGCTGTCGTTCCCGACCTTCCCTCGATTCTGCGGCCAGACCTTCCTGGAGGCCGAGGACAAGGAACTGGCTCTGGCCTGCGTGCAGGCCTACAACGACTTCATGGTCGAGGAGTGGTGCGGGGACTCCGGTGGGGCCCTCATCCCCTTGACCATCATCCCCCTTTGGGATGTGGAGTTGGCCCGAGCCGAGGTGGAGCGCAACGCGGCCCGGGGTTGTCATGCGGTGTGCTTCAGCGAGATCGCTCCCAATCTGGGTCTGCCCAGCATCCACACCGGCTACTGGGACCCGTTCTTCTCGGTCTGCCAGGACACCGCCACCGCGGTGTGCATGCACATTGGCTCCTCGTCGGTAATGCCCGCGGCCTCTCCCGACGCCCCGCCGGCGGTGCCGGCATCGCTCAGCTTCAACAACGCCATCGCGTCGATGAGCGATTTCTTGTTCTCGGGCGTGCTGGTCCGGTTCCCCGAGCTGAAACTGGCCTATTCCGAGGGCCAGATCGGCTGGATCCCCTACATCCTGGAGCGCTGCGACGATGTGTGGTCGGAGCATCGGGCCTGGGGCGGGGTGCGCGACATCGTCCCCGAGCCGCCCTCGACCTACTACTACCGCCAGATCTTCGGTTGCTTCTTCCGGGACAACCACGGGTTGAAGTCGCTCGACGAGGTTGGGGTGGACAACGTCACCTTCGAGACCGACTACCCCCACACCGACAGCACCTGGCCCCACTCCAAGCAGGCGGCCGAGGACATGATGGGTCATCTACCCCCCGATGTGGTCCACAAACTGGTCAGGGGCAACGCCGCCCGCCTGCTCAATCTCGATATCGGCTGAGACTCCGGGGTCGGGCTCGGGCTCGACCCCGATCCGGCTCAGCCTCGTTATCGGTTGAGATTTTGGGGCTGGAATCAGGTTAGGAAGGCGAACGTGCGGTGCAGCAGGGCTGCCTGCTCCTGGGCGTGTACCGCGGTGCTGCCGGTGGCCGGGCTGGCCGACTCGCGGCGACTGAACCGGATGACGTCGCACCGGTCGCCGAAGGCATCGTGGAGGTGGCCCTTGGCGTAGTTCCATGGGCCCATGTTCTGGGGTTCCTCCTGGAGCCAGATGATCCGACGGGCGTCGGGGTAGCGGTCGACGGCCTCGGCCAGGGCCTCGGTCGGCCAGGGATAGAGCTGCTCCACTCGCAGCAGCGCGGCGGGCGACGCTTGCCGATCCCGCTCGGTGACGGCTTCGTGACCGAGCTTGCCGGAGGTGAGAACCACACTGGTGGTCCGGTCGGGATCGGGTCCGGCCGGGTCGGCCAGAAGCGGGGCGAACCCACCGTCGGTGAGGTCGGTCACCGGAGACCTCGCGGCCCGATGTCGTAGCAACGACTTGGGAGCGAACAGCACCAGCGGCCGGTGCTGGGGGCGAATGGCCTGGTCACGCAGCAAATGGAAGTACTGGGCCGCGGTGGAGAGGTTGGCCACTCGGAGGTTGTTCTCGGCCGCCGACTGCAAGAACCGCTCTATCCGCCCCGAGGAGTGCTCCGGTCCCTGGCCCTCGAAACCGTGGGGCAACAGCATCACCAGCCCGGAGTTCTGGGTCCACTTGTCCTCGGCCGACACGATGAACTGATCGATGATGATCTGTGCGCCGTTGGTGAAATCACCGAATTGGGCCTCCCAGAGCACCAACGCCTCGGTGCTCACCACGGAGTAGCCGTACTCGAAGCCCAGGGCGGCGTATTCCGACAGCAAGGAGTCGTACACCCACAGCTCGGCCCCGTCCCGAGCCATCCCGGCCAGCGGGCAGTGCTCCCGGCCGGTGTCGTTGCACACCAGCGTGCTGTGGCGATGGGAAAACGTTCCCCGTCGGGAGTCCTGACCGGAGAGGCGGATGGATGTCCCCTCGGCCAGGAGCGTGCCGAAGGCCAGGGCCTCGGCCAGGGCCCAATCGACCATGCCCTCGCCCATCATGGTGTCGCGGGTCTCGAACTGGCGAGCCAGTTTGGGGTGCAGTACGAACCCGTCGGGCACCGACCGCAGAGCGTCGTACACCTCCTCGATCCGATCCTCGGTCACGTTGGTGGCGATCGCCGCGGCAACCGGGGGAGTGACGTCGGCCATGGCCGCCGAGGTGGACAGCTCGAGATCGTCGCCGTTCCCGTTCTCGGCAGCACCGGTCCCGTCCGACTGCGGCGCTTCGACGGCGGTCCGGTCCCGGGTCTCGTTCAGCGCTTGTTGCAGCTTGGCCCGGAACTCGTCCATGGCCTGTTCGGCTTCCTCCAGGGTGATGTCCCCCCGCTTGACCAGTGATTCCACGTACCGCTTGCGGACCGATCGATGGCCATCGATCCGGCGATACATCTCGGGCTGGGTGTAGCTGGGGTCGTCGGCCTCGTTGTGTCCCTGGCGGCGGTAGCACCACATCTCGATGACGACGTCCTTGTTGAAGTGGTTGCGGTAGGCCAGCGCCAGGCGGGCCACCCGGGCGCAGGCCTCGGGGTCGTCGCCG
Organism: Acidimicrobiales bacterium; assembly: GCA_965115985.1. GTDB lineage: Bacteria > Actinomycetota > Acidimicrobiia > Acidimicrobiales > Bin134 > Poriferisocius. The sequence goes on along the minus strand of OZ220474.1, from coordinate 991,617 downwards.
TTCACGTGGAGTATGGGAGCCTGGATCATCTTGGCCACGTCGGTGCAGTAGTGGCTGGATCGGGCCGACTCCGATGTGGTGGTGAACCCGACCTGGTTGTTGATCACCAGATGCACCGTCCCTCCGGTGCGGTATCCCCGGATCAACGACAGGTTCAACGTCTCGCTCACCACCCCCTGACCGGCGAAAGCGGCATCGCCGTGGACCAGGAGGGGTAGAACCGGGTAACGATCGTCGCCAACCGCCGAGCGGGTTCCGATCAGTCGGGCAACCGGGCTGTGCTCTCGCTCCCGGCGGCTGATGCCGTCCATGCGGGCCCGGACCATGCCCTCCACCACCGGGTTCACCGCCTCGAGGTGCGAAGGATTGGCGGCCAGCTCGACCGGGATGAGGTTGCCCGCCCTGCTCTCGAACGACGCGGTCATCCCCAAGTGGTACTTGACGTCGCCCGATCCCTGAATGGACGACTCGTCCTGGTTGCCCTCGAATTCGCCGAAGAGCTGTCCGTAGTCCTTGCCCACGATGTTCACCAGGACGTTCAGCCGCCCCCGGTGGGCCATACCGACGATGGCCGAGTCCATTCCCAGGTCGGCGGCCTTGCCCAGTAGGGCGTCCAGCACCACTATGGCGCTTTCGGCTCCCTCTATACCGAACCGCTTCTGACCCACGTACTTGGTGTCCAGGAACCGCTCCAACGCTTCGGCCGCGTTCAGGCGGTCGAGGATGTGCAGTTTCTCGTCGAGGCCCACGGAGGCATCGACCCCTTCCACGTGCTCCTGGATCCACAGCTTCTCGTCGGGCTCCTGGATGTGCATGTACTCCACCCCCACCGTCCGGCAGTAGGCGTTGCGCAAAACGTGCAGGACGTCGCCGAGCGCCATCCGCCGATCGGCTTTTCCCAGATCCATGCCCCCGAAGCCGGTGGCCAGGAACTCCCGATCCAGATCCCAAATGGTCAGGCCGTAGGTGGCCGGGTCGAGCTCCTCGTGCATCTCCGGTGCTTTGGCCGCCAGAGGGTCCAGGTCGGCGATGAGGTGCCCGCGAACCCGATGCATGTTGATAACCGTGTTCACCTGAACCTGCTTGACGATCATGGCCTGCTCGCGGTCGGCGGGCATCACGTCGGGGCGCCAGCGCACCGCCTCGTAGGGCACGCCGACCGCCCGGAACACGTCGTGGTAGAAGTCGTGCTCGCCCATCAGTAGGCGGTGGACGGCGGCCAGGAACATGCCCGATTCGGCCCCCTGGATGATGCGGTGGTCGTAGGTGGAGGACAGGGTGATCACCTTCGACACCCCCAGGTTGGCCAGCGTTCGGGGGTCGGAGGCGTGGTACGCGGTGGGGTAGTCTATGGTTCCGACTCCCACGATTACCCCCTGGCCGGGCATGAGTCGGGGAACCGATTGCACGGTCCCGATGGTGCCGGGATTGGTGATGCTCACGGTGACCCCGGCGAGATCGTCGGGACCGATGTCGTTGCTCCTCACCTTGCGGACCATGGTGTCGTACAGCTCGACGAATCGGGGGAAGTCCAACGTGTCGGCCTCGGGGATGCAGGGCACCAGCAGGGAGCGGGATCCATCGGCCTTCTCCAGGTCCACCGCGATCCCCAGACCTATGCGCTGATGTTGGATCACCCGGGGACCGCGGTCGGCGTCGTGGTAGGTGGAGTTCATGACCGGCAGGTGGTGGGCGATGGCCTGCACCACGGCGTAGGCGATGAGATGGGTGTAGGACACCTTGCGCCCGTCGGTACGCCCCAGGTAGCCGTTGATGATGCGGCGGTTGACGTCGAGCAGTTTGGCCGGGACCTCCCGGAAGCTCGTGGCGGTGGGAACGGCCAGGCTGGCCTCCATGTTCCAGGCGATCCGGGCGGCGGCGCCCCGCAGTGGCTTACCCTCCGGGGGTTCGGGAATCTCGGTCGGTTCCGGAACCGGCTCGGGACCGGCGGTGGAGGCTTTTGGTTCGGCGACGACCCGGTCGGGACGGGCGGGGGAGGTTCCTGGTTCGGCGACCCTCCGGTCGGTATGGGTGGTGGAGGCTTTTGGTTCGGCTACGACCCGGTCGGGACGGTAGTCGGAGAAGAAGTCCTGCCAACTCTCGCTGACCGATGTGGGATCGGCCAGATACATGCGGTGCATCTCGTCCACCAGCCAGGCGTTCTGACCTACGGCTTGTTCGGCTTCGGGGGCCATGGGCGCAGTCTACGAACTTCGGAGCCACTAGGATTCCGGCAGTGCGGTTGGCTACCTGGAACGTGAATTCGCTGAACGCCCGCATGCCCCGAGTTCAGGAATGGTTGGAACTGGCCGCCCCCGATGTGTTGTGCATGCAGGAGATCAAGATGGCCGACGACGCCTTTCCGGGCCCGGCCTTCGAGTCCATGGGCTACGAATGGGCCCACCACGGCCAGGGGCGTTGGAACGGGGTGGCCATTTTGAGCCGGGTGGGGCTGGACGACCCGGCCAACGGGTTCGCCGACGGTCGCGAGGCCGATCCCGACGCTCGCATCGTGTGGGCCACCTGTGCCGGGGTGCGGGTGGCCAGCGCCTATGTCCCCAATGGGCGGGAGTTGGGCCATGACCACTACCACTACAAGCTGGATTGGATGGGCCGGCTGCGGTCCCACCTCGAGGCCGGTGCCGGTGCCGCCGAGCCGATCGTGGTGGCCGGGGACTTCAACGTGGCCCCGGCCGACAACGACGTCTGGGACATGACCGCTTTCGAGGGGATGACTCATGTGAGCGGACCCGAACGTGAAGCGTTTTCTTCGTTGGTGGATTGGGGGTTGGTGGACGTGTTCCGCCGCCGGTGGCCCGATGACGGCTTGTACACCTTCTGGGACTACCAGGCCGGGCGGTTCCACAAGCGCCAGGGAATGCGCATCGACATGGTGATGGTCACCGAGCCTCTGGCCCGAGGAGCGACCACGGTGCTGATGGATCGCAATGCCCGTAAGGGGGAGAAGCCGTCGGATCATGCCCCGGTGGTGGTGGACTTCGACTGGAATCAGGGCACCGGTACCGGCTGATGCCCGGTCTTTCGGACATGGTGTTGGCCGCCGAGGCCGGGGGTTTCGACCTGCTGGTGTTCTGGGTTCAGATCCTGGCCCTGGTGACCACCGCCCATCTCTTCGGGGTCGTCATGAGGAAGGTGGGCCTGCCCTCGGTGGTGGGGGCGCTCATGGCCGGGCTGGTGCTGGGGCCGTCGGTGTTCGGCGTGGTGTGGGAGTCGGGTTTCGAGTGGTTCTTGCCCGAGGGCGGCGAGCAGTCGGCCGCTCTTCAGGCGGTGAGCTGGGTCGGAGTGGCTCTGTTGCTGGTGGTCACCGGGTTCGAGACCGACCTGGGACTGATCTCCAAGCTGGGCCGCCCCGCCCTTCTGGTCACCACCGGAAGCCTGGTGGTGCCGTTTATCGCCGGAATCGTGGTGGGGCTGCTGCTGCCCTCCGTGTTCTTGGGGGACGAGGCCGAACGGCTTACCTTCACCTTGTTCGTGGCCCTGGCTCTGAGCGTGTCGTCACTGGCGGTGGTGGCCAAGATTCTCAGCGAACTGGGGCTGATGCGGCGGGATTTCGGCCAGATCACCGTGGCCGTAGGTATGGCCAACGACGTGGTCGGCTGGATCATGTTGGGGGTGTTCGCCGGTTTGGCCACTTCCGGTGGGGTGTCGGTGGGGCAGGTTCTGAGCACGCTGGGGGGGATAGTGGCCTTCGGGGTTCTGGCCCTCACCGTCGGTCAGCGTCTCGTGAACATGCTCCTGCGCAGGGTGCGACGCACCGGGGGCAGCCTGGGCGCGGCGCTGGCGGTGTGCATGATCACCATGCTGGGCTTCGGGGTGGCCACCGAATGGCTGGGAGTGGAGGCCGTGCTGGGAGCATTCGTGGCCGGGGTGGTGCTGCACCGGTCTCGCTTCCAGCACGAGGAGGTCATTCACCACCTCGAGGGTCTCACCGGGGCCCTGTTCGCGCCGGTGTTCTTCGCCACTGCCGGATTGCAGGTGGATCTTCGCCTGCTGAACGATTCCGAGGCCTTGCTGTGGGCGGTGGTGCTGCTGGTGGTGGCCATCGTTTTCAAGTTCGTCGGAGCCTACGGAGGAGCCCGGTTTGCCGGCCGCACCCATCGGGCCGGACTGGCCCTGGGGGCCGGGCTGAACGCCCGAGGGGCACTGGAGATCGTCATCGCCGCCGTGGGACTGAGCCTGGGGGTGTTCAGCCCCACCGCCTTCTCGGTGATCGTGTTGGTGCCGGTGCTCACATCGTTGTTCGCGTCGGCCACCCTCAGGGGGGTGGTCAACAACTGGCAGGGAACTCCGGACGAGCAGGAGCGGCTCGGGAGGGAACAGGCTCTGAGTCGAAACCTGGTGGTTCGCACCTCCCGTCTGCTGCTGCCCACCCGGGGCGGCCCGGAGTCGATTGCGGCCGCCCAGGTTCTGCACTTCGCCTGGCCGGTGGAGGCCGGTGCCACCGTGTTCACCGTCGGTGACCGCGACACCGAGGTGGACGTAACTCCGCTGCGCAACGTGATGCACGATCGTCCGCTGGAGCATCGACGAGTGCGGGTCGACGATCCGGTCCGGGCGATCATCGACGAGAGTCGGTTGGGTTACGGGGTGATCGGGCTGGGTGCGCAGGATTACGTGGATACCCAACAGGTGATCTCCCCCCTGGTGGACGGAGTGCTGTCGGAGAGTCCCATACCGGTGGTGGTGGTGCGCCGGGCCCGGAACCTGGACCGGCCGCTGCCGGGAGCGTTCAGCCGAGCGGTGGTGCCGGTCACCGGAAGCCCGGTGTCCCGGGCCGCCCAGGAGGTGGGGTTCAACCTCAGCGCCCAACTCGGCACCGAGCTGCATCTCGCCCATGTGAGCTCGGGCCGGGGTGAACCCGCTGGTCTGCCGTCGTTGTTCGGCCGCCGGATGAGCCCTCGCGGGGCACCCGATGTTGGGCAACAGGTGGTGCAGCAGGCCATGGCCCATGCCGACGAGCTGGGGGCGACGTCCCGGGCGGCGGTGCTGGAAGGCTCGTCGCCGGCCGAGGAGATTCTGCGGTTGGTGCAGGACATCGAGGCCGATCTGGTGGTGATGGGGGCCCACCTCCGCCGGGTCGGGGATCGTCCGTTTCTGGGCCATAGGGTCGAGCAGGTGCTCCAGGACTGCGATGCCACCGTGGTGGTGGTGCTCATCCCGTTCGATCTCTGAGCGGGTGGTACGCGGCTTGAGCGTCGCGTCGCACGTGGTGGTGCTCATCCCGTTCGACCTCTGAGCGGGCCGGGCCTTCTACTTCTGAACGGGAAGGTCGTCGGGGTATTCGGCTCCGAGGACGGCACTCAGATAGCAGGAGGGGGAGCGTGGTACCACTCGGTCGCCGAAGGCTCGCTCGGCGGCCCAGTGGCAGTGCAGTTCGCGCTTCGCCCGGGTGATGGCCACGTACAGCAGCCGCTGTTCCTCGGCCAGTTCAGCCGGCTGCTCGGCATAGCCGATCGGCACCAGTCCCTGTTCCAAGCCGGCCAGATGCACTATGGACCATTCCAGCCCCTTGGCCGCGTGAAAGGTAGCCACGTCCACCCCATCGGTCCCTTGGGTGGGTCTGTCGATTGCCGGTTCCCCATCGGTCCCTTGGGTGGGTCTGTCAATCGTCGGCCCATCGGTCCCTTGGGTGGGTCTGTCAATCGTCGGCCCATCGGTCCCTTGGGTGGGTCTGTCAATCGTCGGCCCATCGGTCCCTTGGGTGGGTCTGTCGATTGCCGGCCTATCATCCTGGGGGGAGTTGATCTCGGGGTGGCGGGTGGTGGGCCTGACTCGGAAGGGAATGGCCGCTCTTGCCAGTGCGCCGGTCAGCGTGGCGATCTGGGCATTGGTCCGGACCAGCACGGCCATCGACGACCAGGCCACCTCCGGGCCTTTGGCGTCGCGCAACATCCGGGCGATGGTGTCGGCTTCGTCCCCATGGTCGGCGTGACTGGTCACTGTGGGTCGGGGGCCGTCGGCACCGGTGGCTCTCAGCGAGCCGGCTGCATCTTCCAGCACGCTCCTCCCGGCGGTCAGGATCTGAGGGCTGGAGCGGTAGTTGTCCACGAGCTCCAGCGTTCGTGCCCCCGGGAACCAGTGATGGAACCGCTCGATGTAATCGGCTTCGGCACCATTCCAGCGGTAGATGGCCTGGTTGGGATCGCCCACCGCGCACAAGTCGTGTTGGTCTCCCAGCCAGGCTCTGAGCAGGTCGAACTGCAACGGGTTGACGTCCTGGAACTCATCCACGAACAGGTGCCGGAACCGCCAGCGTCGGGCTTCGGCGTAGTCGGCGTCCTCGTTCAGGTCTCTCAAGGCCAGGATCAATAGATCATCGAAGTCCACCATGCGCCGCCTGCGTTTCTCGCTCTCGTACTGATGGTACAAATCGCCGATCAGGGCGGGCTCCATTCCCGACCACCGCCCAGCACGAGCGGCGGACTCGACGTAGCGCTCGGGTTGAATGCGGCGGGCCTTGGCCCATTCGATCTCGGTGACCACTTCCAGCAAATCGTTCCTGGCCAGTCTTTGTACGGCTTTTTGAGCGATTCTGCCCACCAGTCCCCGCTTGTTCGGCATCAACTCGGGGGCCCGCCCACCCCGCTCGGCCCATCGGGTGCGCAACTGGGCGTACGCCGCGCGGTGAAACGTCCCCGTACTGACGGAGTCCTTCAGGCCTAGCTCGGCCAAGCGGTTTCGCAGTTCGTCAGCCGCTTTGCGGGTGAACGTGATAGCCAGAGTGTGGCGGGGGTCGATTCTGCCGGTCATCGATTGATAGGCGATCCGACGGGTGAGCACCCTGGTCTTGCCCGTGCCCGCTCCGGCCCGGATGCACAGCGGAGCGCTCGATTCACTCACCGCGACCCGCTGCCTATCGTTCAGCCCGCTCATGAGCTCGTCCAGGTCGGTCACCTCCGAGGATGCTGACACTTGGTCGGTTCAGATGTCGTTTGCGGCCGTGTGGCCCGGAGGTGGTGCCGGCAGATGATGCGCACGTGCTGACACTTGGTCGGTTCAGGTGTCGTTTGCGGGGTTAACCTGGAGGTGGCCTTCGACGCGTCCTACCTTGCCGGTCAACTCAATAATCGCGGCTGTAAGTTGATCTACCTGCTTATAGATACGGGCGAACCCGGTCTGCATTTCCTGGCGGAGTTGAGTTATGTTGATGTCTGCTTCCTTGCGGATTTGAGTATCAACAGTATTGATTTCTTCGCGTAGTCTTATTTCAACAGCTCTGATCTCTTCGCGTAGCTTGTCGAATCCGTTGTTCACCTCTTTGCGGAGTCTTGTTTCACCGGTCTTCATTTCTTCGCGTAGTGTTGTTTCAACGGCTCTGATTTCTTCGCGTAGCTTGTCGAATCCGTTGTTCGTCTCTTCGCGTAGTGTTGTTTCAACGGCTCTGATTTCTTCGCGGAGCTTGTCGAATCCGTTGTTCGTCTCTTCGCGTAGTGTTGTTTCAACGGCTCTGATTTCTTCGCGTAGCTTGTCGAATCCGTTGTTCGTCTCTTCGCGTAGTGTTGTTTCAACGGCTCTGATTTCTTCGCGTAGCTTGTCGAATCCGTTGTTCGTCTCTTCGCGTAGTGTTGTTTCAACAGCTCTGATTTCTTCGCGGAGCATGGTGTCACCGGCTCTCATCTCTTCGCGGAGTTTAGTGTCACCGGCTTTCATTTCTTCGCGGAGCATGGTGTCACCGGCTCTCATCTCTTCGCGGAGCATGGCGAATCCGTTGTTCATTTCTTCGCGGAGCTGACTTTGGGTTTCGCTCAACACTGAGAACGCCGACCGAAGCTCAGCGAAATCTGAGCGCCGGGCGCGGTCCAAATACAGCATGAGGGTGATGAGAATCCCCAGCATGGCGATCATGGCCTGGTCCATGAGGTTCTCCTACACGGCCTTTCGCAGGGGGGAAGTTGGAGGCAACCTACCAGGTCTGTGGTGGTCGCGCCAGAAAATATCCAGAAAATGTTGTCGCGGCTGATCTGCATGCCGACAGGAACCCGACGAGAGGCCGGATCTGCCGTTGGGGTGGTGGGAGAATGGTGGGGATGGTTGCGGTCGAGTCGTCGACCACGAGGGCGACTCGCACGTTGGGGTCGTGGGAGAATGGTGGGGATGGTTGCGGTTTCGCAGGAGCGGTTCGAGGAACTGGTGGCACAGGCTCTGGACGGGATCCCCGACGATCTGGCCGAGATGATGGAGAACGTGGCCGTGCTGGTGGAGGACGAGGGCGAGGACCCGGATATATGGGGGCTGTACGACGGGGTTCCGCTCACCGATCGGGGGGACTACGGCGGAGGGGGGATGGTGCTGCCCGACCGCATCTTCATCTATCGGCTGCCGATCTGCGAGGGGTGCGAGAGCGAGGCAGAGGTGGTGGAGGAGGTCCGGATCACGGTGATCCACGAGGTGGCTCATCACTTCGGCTTCGAGGACGACCGCCTCGTCGAGTTGGGTTGGGCCTGATCTTGGGTCGCGGTCCGCCTCATCGAGCTTGGTTGGGCCTGATCCGGGCGGGTGGTGGTGGGAACCCACCGGGGAGATCTATGTGCGGGTGGGTTGGGCCTGATCCGGGCGGGTGGTGGTGGGCTGCCTCGTCGAGCTTGGTTGGGCCTGATCCGGGGGACGTGGAGTTCTCGGGCTGACCGACCGGCACGAAACGCGGGTACTCTCCCACGATGGAGACGTCCGGGGAAAACATGTCGGAGATGTCCGGGGAGAACATGGGGCCGCTCAAGGGCATCCGTGTGGTGGAGATTGCCGGGATAGGTCCGGGGCCGTTCGCCGCCATGGTTTTGGCCGATCTGGGTGCCGATGTTCTGCGCATCGACCGGGCCGATCGGGTTCGCGAGGAAATCCCCCCAACCCCCCATTTCGACTGGTTGAACCGGGGCCGCCGCAGTGCCGGTGTCGATCTCAAGCATCCCGATGGGGTGGAGACCGTACTGACCCTTGTGGAGCGCGCCGACGGGCTGATCGAGGGGTTTCGCCCCGGTGTGGCCGAGCGCCTGGGCATCGGTCCCGATGCCTGTCTGGAGCGCAACCCTCGGATGGTGTACGGGCGCATGACCGGCTGGGGCCAGGACGGCCCTTATGCGTCCATGGCCGGTCATGACATCAACTACATAGCCCTTTCGGGAGTTCTGGGATCGATCGGTCGGGCCGGGGAGGCACCGGTGCCGCCGGTAAATCTGGCCGGGGACTTCGGCGGGGGAGGGATGCTGCTGGCGGTCGGAATGCTGGCGGGGATGCTGGAGGCCCGGGCCTCGGGCCGGGGTCAGGTGGTGGATGCCTCCATGGTGGAGGGTTCCGCTCTGCTCATCACCATGATGTACGCCATGCACGACTTGGGGGCGTGGGGTCCCCGAGGCACCAACCTGCTCGACACCGGAGCCTGGTTCTACGACGTCTACGAGTGCGCCGACGGGGAGTACATATCGCTGGGGTCGCTGGAGCCGCAGTTCTTCGCGGAGATGGTGGAGAAAGTGGGATTGGACGCCGACGGGATCGACCAGAACGACCGTTCGACCTGGCCGGAGATGCGGGCTCGATTGACCGAGACGGTCAAGTCCAGGACCAGGGACGAATGGTGCGAGATCCTCGGTGGTTCCAACGCTTGCTTCGCGCCGGTACTCGGCCTGTCCGAGGCCCCGGAGCATCCCCACAACGTTGCCCGGGGCACGTTCGTGGATGTGGGGGGCACGCTTCAGCCCGGCCCGGCTCCCCGTTTCAGCCGCACGCCGGCTCGGATCGCTCGCCCCGCTCCCCATCCCGGACAGCACACCGCCGAGGCGCTGGTCGATTGGGGTCTGGACACCACCGCCGTGGCCGACCTCCAGGAATCCGGAGCCGTGAGATAGATGGGAACCATGGTGAACTTCCATGCCCATCCCGACGACGAGGCCATCGCCACCTCCGGTACCATGATGAAGGCGGCCGATGACGGCCATCGGGTGGTGCTGGTGATGGCGACCAGGGGAGAGCAGGGCGAGCCGGTGCCCGGTGCGCTGGAACCCGGCGAGCGGTTGGGGGAGCGGCGGGCGGCGGAGACCCGGGATTCGGCCACGATCATCGGGGCTCACCGGGTGGAGTTCCTGGGCTACGAGGACTCGGGTATGGCTGGCGACCCGGCCAACGACAATCCGGCATGCTTCTGGCGGGCCGACTTCGACGAGGCGGTGGAGCGTCTGGCTCGGATCCTGATCGAGGAGTCCGCCGATGTGCTCACCGTTTACGACGACCACGGTGGGTACGGTCATCCCGACCATATTCAGGTCCACCGAGTGGGGGTGGGGGCCGCCCGCAAGGTCGGGATCGAAAGAGTGTTCTACGCCACCATGAACCGGACCCGTATCCTGCGGCAGATGGCCGAGGTGGAGTCCTTTGGCGAAGCCATGGACGCGATGGATACCGAACGGTCGCAACGGTTGGCCGAGGAGGACTTCGGCACCGCGGAGGAGGAGATAACCCATGCGGTGGACGTGAGCGCCTACCTGGAGCGCAAGAGGGCGGCCATGCTGGCCCACGCCAGCCAGATCGCTCCCGACTCCTTCTTCGGGAGCATGACCGAGGAGCAGTTCGGCGATGCTTTCGGGATCGAGTGGTTCGTCGCACCGGGGTCGGCACGGACGGGCTGGTTCGCCACCGACTTGTTCGGTTGAGCGTCTTGGCAAGCATGGCAACCGTTCTGGTCGAGGCTTCCCCGGTCGCCTTCCTGTCGCTGGCCGAATTTCATGATTGGTTCTCCTGGGTGGTGGTGCTGGCCAACGCGGTTGCCGGCGGATGGGCATTGGGGGCCCACTTCCACCCCCGGTTTCGGGGTTGGCCGCTATGGACGTTCGTTGCCATCGCCCAGGCCACCATCTTCGGCCAGGTGATCGTCGGTGTGGTGCTGGAGAACCGCATCGGAACCGACCCCGGTGACCTGCATCGCCTTTATGGCTTCGCGGCCATAGTCGCGGTGGCCATCGTCTACGCCTATCGGCTCCAGATGCCCCACCGCCGCGAACTCCTCTATGCCGGCGGTAGTTTTTTTTTGGCCGGCCTGGCCGTCCGAGCGATGATCCTCAATTAGAGGGGTCGGGTCTCGGAGGTTGACGACGAGCGATGATCCTCAATTAGAGGGGTCGGGTCTCGGAGGTTGACGACGAGCGATGATCCTCAATTAGAGGGGTCGGGTCTCGGAGGTTGACGACGAGCGATGATTCTCAATTAGAGGGGTCGGGTCTCAGAGGTTGACGACGGGGCAGGTGAGGGTTCGGGTGATGCCGTCGACCATCTGTATCTGGCTCACCACCAGGCGGCCCAACTGGTCCATGGATTCGGCCTCGGCCTTGGCGATCACGTCGTAGGGGCCGGTCATGATCTCCGAGATCACCACACCGTCGATCCCCCGGATGGCCTCGGCCACCTGTCGGGCCTTGTCCATCTCGGTCTGGATCAGAACATAAGAGCTGACACCCACGTCACTGCACCTCCGATTGGTTGTTCTGCATGATACTCGGGATTACCGCAAGAAACCCGGTGGTTTGCCCGGTCGGTGGAGACTTGAGCGCGGTGGCCGGGTAAGGATATCGGATCATGAATCGTGCTCCCACCAATCCCTATCTTGCCCGCTCCTCCTACGCCATCGCCCACGGCCGCTGCGATCAGCAGGACAACGTGCCGTGGCGGGGTCCCGAAGGTCCCACCGAGGTTCTCGACGAGGCGGTCGATCTTCAGTACGCGTGGTTGGGCCCGTGCCACTTCGGCCACCTGATCTCGGGGCCGTACCCCGACGGACGACGGACGGTGTGGAGCAATGGCCGCCAGAACATCGTGAAGCTCGACTACGAGACCCTGGAAGTGCTGGCCGACCATGAGATCGTCGGCGGGGAGGGCCGTACTCCCGTTCCCGAACTGGAGGCCAACCTGCGCGGCCTCGACGAGAAGGAGGGTTGGCAGGCCATCGAGCACGCCATCGAGCTGTCGATGAAGTACATGACCGGCATCGACGGGGTCTACGCACTGCTCGACTGCGACCACACGCTGTTCTTGGGGCGCAAGGACCATGCGGTGGCCTACGTGGAAACCGACCCGGCCGATCCGGCCTCGCCCATCGTGGAGCGGGACCGGTGGTACAAGCCCAGCCACATCGAGGGCTCCTTCGTGGGGATGAACATGACCTTCGACGGCAGGCTGGTCATGTCCACCGATCACGGCTGGGTCGTGGTGGTCGAACGGGACTTCGGTGCCTATTGGGCGCTTCGGATTGCCGGTGGGGCCGAGGAGGCCGCCGAGTACTGCGCCCGCTGGCAGTCAGAGCGTGGTCATGCGGGATACGGCTGGGTCAGGACCAGCCTTTGCGTCGACCACGACAACGGCGTCTACGTGTCGTCCAACGACCACCACCACAAGCTGCGGTGGACGGGTACCGAGCTTACCGACGACCCGGCCCACGGCTGCTGGACGGTGCCCTACCGCAACGGCAGTGGCCTCGGTTCCGGTACCACCCCCTCGCTCATGGGGTTCGGTCCCGACGAGGACAGGTTCGTGGTGATCGGCGACGGTGACGAGGTGGTCAACATCACCTTGCTGTGGCGCGACGAGATTCCCGACGACTGGGAACAACTGCCCCATGCTCCCGATCGTCGGATCGCCGGGATCGGGCCGGCCAACATGGGTGATCTCGATCGCCAGGAGATCAAGACCGAGCAGTCGATCACCGTATCGGGTTACGGGGCCATGACGGTCAACAACGAACCGGCCTCGATTCCCGACGGTTTCCCGCGGCCTGCCTCTCGGATGCTCTGCTTCATGCTCGGCCACAAACCGGAGTATCAACCCCACGGCCTCCACAAGTACGAGTGGGATCCCGAGGCCCGGGAGCTCAGGGAGGCGTGGGTCAACCTCGACGTCTCCTCACCGAACGCGGTTCCCTTCGTTGCCGAGGAGAGCGGCCTGGTCTACACCTGCGGAGTCCGTGATGGGAAGTGGACCCTGGAGGCGGCCGACTGGGCGACCGGGGAGTCGCGGTTTCACTACGTCCTCGGGGGATCCAAGTTCAACACCCTGGGGGCCGGGGTGACGGTGGACGACGACGGCCGTTTGCTGTTCGGCTCGATGTACGGCAAGACCCGCATTAAACGGGGACCGGGTTAGTCGATGCCATCGTGAAGATTACCTGTCGGCGTGTTCGCCTCGATGTTGTGACGCATTCAGCATATTCGGTGGCATCGGCGGGTGGTGTCGGCCGGTGGTGTTGCCGGGTGGCATCGGCGGGTGGCATTGGCGGGTGTTGTCGGCGGGTGTTGTCGGGTGGCATTGGCGGGTGTTGTCGGCGGGTGTTGTCGGGTGGTATTGGCGGGTGTTGGCGGATGAAACCGGCCCGATTACCCGAGTTCGCCCAGGTTTCCGGGTAGTTTGCCCGCCATGGCGACGGTACTGGTGACCGGGGGGGCGGGTTACATCGGCAGTCACACGTGCGTTGCCCTGTTGGAGGCGGGTCACGAGGTGGCAGTGGTGGACAGCCTGGCCAATTCCTCGGCCGCCGCTATCGACGCCGTCGCGGAGATCACCGGCCGTCGTGTCCGCCTCGACGTCGTCGACTGCCGGGACGAGGCCGCTCTCGACGAGGTGATGGCCGAAGTGCGGCCCGATGCGGTGTTTCACTTCGCCGGGCTCAAATCGGTGCCCGAGTCGGTGGCCGATCCGCTCAGGTACTACCGCCACAACCTGGAGTCCGCCATGGTTCTTCTGGCGGTGATGGGGCGCAGGGGCGTGCGCCGGATCGTGTTCTCCTCCTCGGCCACGATCTACGGGGTGCCCGACGAGCTTCCGGTGGCCGAGACTGCCGCCACCCGACCGTTCAACCCCTACGGATGGACCAAGCTCGTGATCGAGCGGATGATCGCCGACCAGGTCGGGTCCGACCCCCGTTGGTCGGCGGCGCTGCTCCGTTACTTCAACCCGGTGGGGGCCCATCCCAGCGGTCTGATCGGGGAGGATCCCGGAGGGGTGCCCGGAAACCTGATGCCGTACCTGCTCCAGGTGGCGGTGGGCCGCCTTCCGGTGCTGCCGCTGTACGGAACCGACTACTCCACCCCCGACGGTACGGCGCGCCGGGACTACGTCCACGTGATGGACCTGGCCGACGGTCATTTGGCCGCCCTGGGGCGTCTGGAGTCATCGACCGGACGGACCCGGGCCTACAACCTCGGCACCGGCCGCGCCGCCTCGGTGCTGGAGGTGATCCATGCGATGCAAGAGGCCACCGGCCGTCCCCTGGCCCATGAGGAGCGCGACCGCCGTCCCGGCGACGTTCCCGAGCTGTGGGCCGATCCGGCCAAGGCCCTCCGGGGTCTGGGGTGGTCCGCTACCCGGACCTTGGCCGACATGTGCCGGGACGCCTGGAGATGGCAATCGTCCCACCCCCAGGGGTATTAGCGTCGGCCCCGACCGTCGGTGCCCCAGCCCAGCCTCTGGAGCAATGTCCTGGAGCATCGCCTGGATGCCCAAGGGTCCAGTACTCAACCGGGTATCGGAGCGTCGTGCAATGTCCTGGAGCATCGCCTGGATGCCCAAGGGTCCAGTACTCAACCGGGTATCGGAGCGTCGTGCAATGTCCTAGAGCATCGCCTGGATGCCCAAGGGTCCAGTACTCAACCGGGTATCGGAGCGTCGTGCAATGTCCTAGAGCATCGCCTGGATGCCCAAGGAAGCGTAGTTCTGCTTCTCGTAGTTCCGGCGGAACAGGTCGCGCAGGCGAACCGCAGCCTCGTCGTAGGCGTCGGGGTCGCTCCAGGTGTTGCGGGGGTTCAGGATTTCGTCGGGAACACCGGGGCAGGACACCGGGATTCTCAGCCCCAGAATCGGAATCCTGATGGTTTCCACGGTGTCCAGGTTGCCGTGGAGGGCGGCGTTGAGCAAAGCCCGGGTGTGGGCGATGGACATCCGTTCTCCCACTCCGTGGGGTCCTCCCGACCAGCCGGTGTTCAACAGGATGCAGCGGGCCTGGTGGGCATCCATGCGTTGAGCCAGCAGTTCGGCGTAAACCGAAGGCTTGTGCGACATGAACGGTGCCCCGAAGCAGGCGCTGAACGTGGCCTGCGGTTCCACCACCCCCACCTCGGTACCGGCCAGCTTCGAGGTGAACCCCATGACGAAGTGGTACATGACCTCGTTGCGGTCGAGTATCGACACCGGGGGCAGCACGCCGAAGGCATCGGCGGTCAACAACACGATGGTGCGGGGATGTGGCCCCTTGGCCCCGGGGGCCACATGGGGATTGCACGACAACGGATAGGCGAAACGAGTGTTCTCGGTGATGGAAGCGTCGGTCAGGTCGAGTTCCTGGGGGTGGGTGTCGCCAAGATCCCTGCCGGGCAGGGCGGGGACGTTCTCGATGAGGGTTCCCGCCCTGGACAGGGCCGCGGCGATGACCGGCTCGGCCTCCTTGTTCAGATTGATGAGCTTGGCGTAGCAGCCGTCCTCGAAGTTGGACACTCCCGATTCGGTCCACACGTGCTCGTCGTCGCCGATCAGGCTGCGGTCGGGATCGGCGGACAAGGTGGTCTTGCCGGTTCCCGAGAGGCCGAACATGATGGCACTGTTGCCGTTGTCGTCCACGTTGGCCGAGCAGTGCATGGTGAGTTGCTCGGCGTCGGGCAGCACGAAGTTCATCACGGTGAACATGGTCTTTTTGACCACGCCGCAGTAGTCGGCTCGGCCCAGCACCAGGCCCAGTCGATTCCGCAGGTCCATGATGACCGCCCGGTCGGTGCGGGTGCCGTCGCGGTCGGGGTCGCACCGGAAGCTGGGCACGTTTATCATGGTCCAGCCGGTGTCCTCCCGGTCGGCGTCGCCGCGCACCTCCTTGGGGAACATGATGTTGGCGAAGTAGGCGTGGGTGGCGTACTCGCTGATCAGCCGGTAGGGGATGGCGAACTCCGGGTCCCAGCCGCAGAACACGTCGGTGGCGTACAGCGTGGACCGCCGCTCGTTCAGATGGGCCAGTACCCGGTCGAGCAGCCCGGGGTATCGATCGGCGTCCAGCTTGTTGAAGTCCGACTTCCACCACACGTCGTCCACCACTTCCGGCCAGGCCACCGCGAAAGTGTCCTGAACGGGCCGACCGGTACAGGTGGGGTCGGAGTAGAAGATCAGCGGGCCGCTAGTGCCCAGCTCGGTGGCGAACGCTTTTTGATCGTGCTCGCCGCCATCGGTGCGGGTGCGACCCCGATCACCGGCGATGGCCGCGTCGAACAGTTCGTCCTGGGTCAACCCGAACCGGACGTCCACCGAGTTCAACCCGAAGCGAGCACCGAGCTGGTCGGCGACCGAGGGCTTCATAAGTGATCCGAACCGTTGCCGGTGGTGAGGAACGCGGGGGTGCCCATGTCCACCTCCGATCCCAACCGCAGACGGGTCGCTTGGCCCTCCTCCAGATCGAACAGCACTCTTTGGCCCTGGCGCAGCATCCTGAACACCGACCCCTCCAGCGCATCGGGAGCCAGATCGAATTCGGCGACATCGGTATCGCGGACGACGACACCGATACCGGTAGTGGGGTCGTAGGCCTTGATCACACCCTGCACGAGGACTCTTTCTGCCGGTGGTCCGAGGGATAGCAGGTTAACGTCTGGGTTCGGCGATGCGCGAGTCGGGCGGCCTCAACCTGGAGCACGAGCGGACAGGTGGATGGTCACCTGGTGCTGCTTTTGGGGTACTGCTCTTGGGTCCTTCAGGAGTGCTCGGTCGGGGAGGGTTTGTTGGGGTGGTGGATTTGGGTTCTGCGGGGCGCTCAGTCGCGGAAGGTCTGGATGCGGGCGTGGTGGGCCATGGCCGAGCCGGCGGGGCCGAGGAGCATCTGGGCCCGTAGGTTGCGTTTGTGGAACAGCTTGACCAGGGCCTCGTCGTAATGGTGGTCGGCGGCATTGGCCAGCACGAACCTCTCCAGCTCGGCCTCGCCCTCCAACCACGACTCCGGTCGGTGGCCGAGCAGTTCGTGGAGGTCGTCCAGATCGGTCTCGGACACGGTGTCGCCGATCTCGTCGATCCGGGCCGCATGACGGGCCATGCGGAACATGGTGCGAAGTCGGTAGCGCAAGTACTCGTCCTCGACCCGCACGGTTCGCAGGTTGCGCACCAGGTGGGCCAGCACCACCTCGGCCCGGGACTCGCGGGGCGCGGGCGTCTCCACGGTCGGCGGTTCCACGTCGAGGATCTCGGCCAGGGCCTCGGTGGCGAACAGATTGGTCTCGCAGCACCATTGCAGGTTGGTCATCAAGTCGGAATCCGGTGCCGGTTCCCGTAACGCGGCCCCCAGGGGAAGCTGGTTGGTGAGGGTGAACATGAAGTGGTGACGCTGGATGGCGTCCAGGTCAACCGGCTCGCCGGACAGCTCGCTGTAGCGATCGTAGAGCTGGGCGAAGTTGCCGAAGCCCAGAACGGTGTCCCGCATGCGCCACGCGGCCAGGTCCATCATCGGGTCCCCGATGTGGCCGATCTCCACGTCCAGCACGGCCAGCACCCGGCCGTTCCGATGATGGAACTGGCCCGAGTCCCACACGATGACCGACTCCCGCCCCCGGGAGAACGGAGGGTTGCGCCGGAGCCAGCCCAGGCAGAACTCGATGAACGGGTCGGGATGCTTCTTCACCCGGCGGAACACCGCCTCGTAGCGGCCCATCCCGAGCAGACCCGACTCCTCGGGTCGGTCGGCTCGCATGATCCCGGCGGCCGCGAACGGCTCGACGTCGAGGGCGTGCATTCGGGCGAGTACGTGCAGGTAGTCGTCCACCACCGCATCGCGCTCGGCGTCGGAAGTCTGCTCGAAGTGGTTCTCGCCCGGAACCCGGTCCATTACGTAGGCCATGGGGTCGTCGATCCAGCCATGGACCCGGGCCACCGGGATGCCGTGATCGTCGAGCAGGGCTTGCAGACGCATCTCGTGGTCCAGGGGGAAGATCAGGGGCATGTCGGTGCGGTCGCCTCGCACGCAAAGTTCGAGCTGCGTCCCGTCGCGTTCCAGGTCGGCGAACCACACCGGCCGCCAGCGGGCCTGACGGGCTATCCGAGTCACCGGTCCCCCCAGGTTCTCCTCCAGCCATGCCCGCACTTTTTCGGTTTCGGAGTCCTCGGTCGTGGTGGTGCGGCTGTCGGTTGTCGGTTCCTCGGTCGTGGTGGTGCGGCTGTCGGTTTCGGGGTCCTCGGTCGTGGTGGTGCGGCTGTCGGTTTCGGGGTCCTCGGTCATGCTGGGCTGCTCCTATTGATCTTTGAGTTGATCCTGGCGATTTTTTCGTCTCCAAGATGCATCGGCTCGGCAATAGTGCCAGACTTCGTTGCAGGCCAACTTTTTCAAGGAGGAATGGCGAATGGCGACCTGCCAGCCGGCAATTTTCAACGATATGGGCAAGTACCAGTGGTACGTGCATCTCAGCCGCGGCGATGCTGCCGATCTGGGGGCGATCAAGTCGGCGATCTCCGACTGCCGCCGCAACTGCGATGCTCAGGGGATCAACCTGGTGATCGGGCTCGGCCCCACCCTGTTGGCCGACCTGACCGATGACGTTCCCGACGACTTCCAGCCCTATCACACGGTGGAGTCCATCGACGGCAGCGGCCGTGAGGCCAAAGGTACCCAGGAGGAGCTGCTGCTGTGGATGACCCACGACGAGAAGGACGTGGCGTGGAAGGCCCAGTGGGATGCCCGCCAGGCCCTGAACGCCGCGGGCATGCACGTGGCCCGGGAAACCCCCACCTTCATCTACGGCGACAGCCTGGACATGACCGGCTTCATCGACGGTACCGGCAATCCGGCCGACGAGGATCAGCCCGCGGTGGCCATCATCCCCGACGGGGAACCCGGTGCGGGCGGTAGCTTCATCATCGCCCAGCGTTGGGTTCACGATCTGGTGGCTTGGGAGAAGCTGGACGTGGGTACCCAGGAGGTCAACTTCGGTCGGACCAAGGCCGACTCCACCCGGTTGGACGAGCAGGCCCCGCATTCGCATCTGTCCCATGTGGAGCTGCGCGAGGGCCAGACCGCGGATGCCACCAAGCCCAAGCGGGACGAGATCGCCCGCCGGTCCACGCCGTATGCCTTCCACGACGGCACCGTGGGGCTTTACTTCATGGCGTTCTGCAAGACCCAGGCCCCGTTCCGGGAGCGCATGGATGCCATGTACGGCCGCAACGGGCAGGTGCGCGACATGCTCACCGACTTCTCCAACCCGGCCTCGGGCAGCTACTACTTCGCCCCGTCGGTGGAGTGCCTCGACACCAGCCTGGCCTAGGGAACACCCGGATCCCACCCCCCCCTGCTGGTGGTTGACACCATGCATGGGACAAGAGAAAAGCAGTCGATCGCCCATCGTGCTGGTGGTTGATGCCATGAACGTGATCGCCCATCGTGCTGGTGGTTGATGCCATGAACGTGATCGCCCATCGTGCTGGTGGTTGATGCCATGAACGTGATCGCCCATCGTGCTGGTGGTTGATGCCATGAACGTGATCGCCCATCGTGCTGGTGGTTGATGCCATGAACGTGATCGCCCATCGTGCTGGTGGTTGATGCCATGAACGTGATCGGGTGTCGTCCCGATGGCTGGTGGGCCGACCGGGACGGTGCGCTGATCCGGCTGGTCGAGGACTTGGACGATGCCGGTGTTTCGGCTCTGGTCGTCGCCGACGGTGCCCCGGTGCCCGGTCTGCCCTCCGGCCTCCACGGTTCAGTCGAGCTGGCCTATGCCCCCCGACGCGGCCCCAACGCGGCCGATGATCGCATCGCTCAGGAAGTGGCGGCCATGGACGACCCGTCGTCGGCCACCGTGGTTACCTCCGACCGCGACCTGGCTCGCCGGGTCCGTCGCCACGGCAGCGTAGTGGTTGGGTCCCGAGCCTTTCGCGACCGCCTGGATCGCCGGCTGGGATGACACGGGCCGCTCTGCCGACGGTGCTTCCTGTGTAGGGGGTCGTTTGCACCCCCGGCTGCCAACAACGCTTCCAAGTGCACCTCGCGAGTTTTGCTCGCGGCACCTGAAAAAGTAGTTCCTGACCTGGTTCTTCGGATACCCCCGAACCATTGACACCGCGCCGGGTACTACACTGTTGACCGTGCCGACCACCCGTCCCCGACATGCCACTACTGCACCGAGGGGCCAGATCTCCAGCAATGTTCGACAAAAACTCGCTATATGTGCATCTAGATGTAGCCATGATTACTGAAGAAATTGCGAACCTGGCTGTTACAGGCGAGTCCGAGGAACTGGAGTTCAAGGAGACCACCGGGACGCGCCGAGAGGCCGCCAGAACGGTGTGCGCATTTCTGAATCAACACGGCGGTCAGATCCTGTTTGGTGTGTCACCAAACGGAGCCCTGGTCGGCCAGCAGGTTGGTGAACGCACGATTGAAGAGTTGAGCACCGAACTCGGCCGTATCGATCCGCCTGCATTCCCCAACATTGAAAGAATACCGCTAGGTGGTGATCGTGATGTAATTGTGGTCAGCGTCGACCGAGGGTCGTCGAGACCGTACTCGTATCGTGATGCCTCCTACCGGCGAGTTGGTAATACCACGATAGCTATGTCTGCCGACGAATATAACAGGATGCTCTTTGAGCGAATGCACAGCGAGCAGCGCTGGGAGAATCAGCCCGCAGCCGGCTGGACGGTTGAAGATCTTGACTTGGCTGAGATTCGTCGAACTGTCTCTGAGGCAGTTCGACGTGGGCGGCTTGATGAGCCTGCAAGCAGAGACCCGTCCGACCTGTTGCGGGGACTCGGCCTTCTGCACGATGGAGTACTGCTTCGTGCCGCGGCAGTATTGTTCGGAAACACGACGCGGTTGGAGTTCGAGATGCCGCAGTGTCTTTTGCGGGTCGCCCGCTTCCGTGGAACCGATCGGATGGAGTTTCAGGATAATCGGCAGTTCAACGGCAATGCTTTCGCCCTTTTGGCAAGTGCTGAACGTTTCCTGCGTAACACGATTCCCATAGCCGGGCGGTTCGAGGATGACCGCTTCGAACGCATCGACGAGCCCCTATACCCGCCTCTGGCCACACGTGAGGCGATCGCCAACGCCCTGTGTCATCGTGACTACTCCATCGGTGGCGGTTCTGTAGGTGTAGCGATCTATGACGACCGACTGGAAGTTACCTCCTCGGGCTCATTGCATTTCGGCCTCACGCCACAGAAGCTGTTCGTTCCGCATGAATCAAGGCCATGGAACCCCTTGATCGCGCGCACCTTCTACCGGCGCGGGATCATAGAGGAGTGGGGCAGCGGAACTCTTAAGATGGCTGCACTGGCCAAAGATGCAGGCCTTCCAATCCCGGAAATAGAGGACAGTGCTGGAGCGGTGACGGTGCGTTTCCGGCAAAGCCAACCCATGTCCTCCCCCGTAAGTAGCGCAAGCAGCGCCGCTGGACGGCGAGACCTTATTCTAGCTCTGCTGCGCCAAGCTGCTGATGGGTTGACACGGCGTGAGATCAGTTCACGGTTGGGTTCCGGGTTCAGCGAGCGGCAAGTGCGTAGGGCACTGGCGGATTTGAGGGCAGCAGGGTTAATCGTTTCCCCGGGCCCTGGACCCAGTGGGCGCTGGAAGAGCGTGTGAAGCCAATGCTGGACTTTTGTGACTGTGTTGAGGCGGGGAGGGCATTAAGGGGGCGTTATGGGGCGTTAAAAACTTGTGCTCTGACCTGGGCTTTTGTGACTGTACTGAGGCAGGGGGCGTATTAGGGGGTCAAATGGGCGTATTAAGGGGTCAAATGGGCGTATTAAGGGGTCAAATGGGCGTATCAGTTGTTGGAGGATGGGTGGAGGAGTATGTCTAGGGTGGTGGGAGAGCGCAGTACGATGCCGGTGTCGGGGGGTACGTCGCCGGCGAACTCGAGGTGGTCGAACCGGTCCAGCAGGTACTCCAGGGTGCGCTCCATCTCCAGTTTGGCCAGCAGCGAGCCGGTACAGGTGTGGGGGCCGCCGCCGAACGCCCGCACCGGGCCGATCGGGGTGTAGTTGGGGCGCTCCTCGCCCTGGAAGCGACCCACATCGAAGACCTCGGGGTTGTCGAACCGGGCGGGGTCGTGGTTGGCGCTGGACACGAAGGCCATGACCTTGCTCCCCTCGGGGATCGAGGTTCCGCCCACTTCCAGGTTCTGCTTGGCCATGCGGACGGTGACGTGAACCGGGGGTCGGTACCGAAGTATCTCGGTGACCGCGGAGCCGATCAGTTCGGGATCTTCCTTCAGCCGCTGCCACTGCTCGGGGGCCACGATGAGGTGTTTGACCAGATTGGCCAGTGCCCGGTCGGTGGTCTCGATCCCGGCCGACAGCAGGAACGCGGTGAAGCTGCGGACTTCGTCGTCGGACAATCGCTCGCCCTCGTACTCCATCGAGCACAGATCGGACAGCAACTCGTCGCCGGGGCAGGTTCGGTGCTCCTCGATGCTCGGGGTGACGAAGGCGTAGAGATCGTCGCGGGCCGCCTCCCCCCGGGCGTGGACCACCGGGTCGCGGGTCACGTTCGAGGTTCCCGCGGCGACGATGTCGTGGTACCAACTCCGGAAGTTGCCGGCCTCGCCCATGTCCATCAGCTCGGCAATGGCCCCCAGCGGCACCGGTTCGGTGAGTCCCCGGCGCAGATCGGCGGCCTCGGGGGCGACGGGTAGTTGGTCGCCGTACTCGTGGACCAACCCGGAGACGATCTCCTCGATGGTCGAGCCGAGATGACGGGGGCTGCGCAGTCGTTTGGCGATGATGGCGTCCTTGCGGCGGTGCTCGTCGCCCGACATTTGCAGGATGGCTCGGCCGAAGATGCTGGACGTGCCCGGCTGGTTCATCAACGGCCCGAAGCGGTCGCCGTCCTCCAGCATCGAGGTGATGTCCTCCCAGCGGGTCAACACCCAGGCCTGGAGCGGCTCGCTCCACAGCGCCGGGGCTTCCTCCCGCATCCGACGAAAGACGGGGAACGGGTCGGCCCCCTCGTCGGCAACCAGGTAGGCGGTGAACTGCTCGGAGATCGAGTTCGTGTTCGACATCATCAGGCCC
Source organism: Acidimicrobiales bacterium (assembly GCA_965115985.1). GTDB lineage: Bacteria > Actinomycetota > Acidimicrobiia > Acidimicrobiales > Bin134 > Poriferisocius. The sequence goes on along the minus strand of OZ220474.1, from coordinate 968,592 downwards.
CTCTTCTGTGCCCTGTTCTGTGGTTGCGCGCGCAGGCTAGTTGTTCGGGCGAGGCCGGTCACAAACGGAGCCGACCGCCGGCCCTGCGGCTTTTACCCCAGGACCGGCGGCCGGAACTCGTTTGGATTTTCGATCAGCCCCGCGGGGCCGACTGATCGGATCAGCCGATCTCGATGCCGTACTCCCCGTCGAAGGAATCACTGTAGAACTCGAAGGGATTGGCCGGAACCATGCCCCCGGTTGCAGGATCGAGCGAGAACGCCGCTCCGCACTGGCTGTGGCGGGGGTGAGAACTCCAGTCGATCGGACAGGTGAGGCCCATGGTGTCGAAGGTGCCCTTGAGGGCCTCGGTGAGACTCTCGCGGCTCAACTCGCCGGTTTCGGCCGCCCTCATCACCGCTTGTTCGAACACGTAGCCGTTCAGGAAACCGTGGGCGAAGTTCAAGTTGAGGTGTTCGCCGCCGTAGCCGGCCAGCTCGGCGCACCGTTCCATCTCGGCCGAGGCCTCGATGTCGTTGTTGGCGGTCAAGAACGAGTGCATGCCGAAGGTCTGATCGTTGATTTCCTCCGGGCCCTCGGTCCAGATCGAGTTGGCGGCAATACCGTGAATGCCGATGATGGGTATATCGGTGATGCCCGCGTCGGCCATGCCCTGCATGACCACCAACCCGGCAGCAGGCGAGCCGTGCAGGGTGACGTAGTTCACGCCCTGGTCGTCGATGCCTTTTTGCAACTCCACCATCTGGGCGGTTACCTCGGTGGCTCCGGGGGCGACGTAAAGGGTGTTCACGTAGGTGCCGCCCGCCTTCTCGACGGACTGCTCCACGTAGGCGGCGAACTCGGTGCCCGAGGGCACCTCGAGGCTTATGCCCATGACCACGGCGTTCTCGATGCCGCCGACGTCGGTCGCGATTTGGCTGGTCGCCAGATCGGCCTGGTCGCCGTAGTGGGCCAGGTTGTTGAAGTACTGGTCGCCCTCGAGCTGGATGTCGATGGTCTGGGGTGGGCCGATCACCGGCAGGTTCATGGCCTCGATATCGGGCTGGAGCTGGGTGCTGATGTGCGAGCCACCCAGGCCCACCAGGGCGAGAACCTTGTCGTCCTCGGTGAGCTTGGTGAAGTTGATGGCCGCCTTTTCCGCTTTGAACTCGTCATTCTCGGGCAGGTAGTCGAAGGCGCGACCCAGAACGCCTCCCCGGTCGTTGACGCACTTGAAGTAGGCCTCGCTGCCGTGGCTGTTGAACGACTGCGAAGAAGCGGTCGGGCCGGTCAGGTCGCCCATCCAGCCGACCTTGATGTACTTCGACGTGACCCCATTGTCCGGGTTGTCGGGTACCGTCATCTCGCCGGAACCATCGGTGTCGTCCGGAGCGGGCATCTCGTCGGAGTCGCCGGTGTCGTCCGGAGCTTCCGTCGGTGCCGGGATGGCTGCTTGGTCGTCGGCATCGTCGTCGTTGCCGCATGCCGCTGCAATCAGGGCAAATGCGAACAGGGCAACGATGAGTTTGAGCCAGCGTCGATTCATGAGTTTTCCCCTCCGGTTTTTGTTGTTTCTCCAGTGCCCGCGGAACTTCTCGCGCGCACAGTGGTCGGACACCTTAACCCAAGTCGGGCTTCCAGGTGACATCGAGCCCCTGCGGTCAGTGCTCGATGATCCTGGATCGAGCCCCTGCGGTCAGTGCTCGATGATCCTGGATCGAGCTCATGCGCTCAGTGCTCGATGATCCTGGATCGAGCTCATGCGCTCAGTGTTCGACGATCTCGTATCGAGCCCATTCGCTCAGTGTTCGACGATCTCGGTGCCGAGGTAGGCGGCGATCACCCGTTCGTCCTTCTGCATCTCCGCCGGGGTGCCTTCGGCAATCTTTCGGCCGAAGTCCAGAACCATCACATGATCGGCGATCGACATGACCACCCCCATGTCGTGCTCGATCAAGAACACCGTCATGGACAATTCCTCCTGGGCGGCGTAGATGTAGCGGATCATGGCCTGCTTCTCGTCCACGCTCATGCCGGCCATGGGTTCGTCGAGCATCAGCAACTCGGGCTCCATGGCCAGCACTCGGCCGAACTCGACCCGCTTCTGCACGCCGTAGGGCAGGTCGCCCACCGGCTCCCGGCGGAACCCGTCCAGATCCAGCAGGTCCACCACCCGTTCGATGGCGGCTCGGGCGGCCAGCTCTCGTTTGACCGCCCGGCGGGTGAACAGGCCGCCCTCCATGAGTCGGGTGTGCTCGTGGATGTAACGGCCCATCAGCAGGTTGGTGAGCACGTTCTCGCCCATGAACAACCCCAGGTTCTGAAACGTCCGAGCCACCCCCAGGCGGGCGATCTGGTAGGGGCGGTGGGCCAGCAGGTCCTCGGCGGGCCTGTCGTGGGGATGGAATTGCACCCGGGCCCCGGGCAGCGGCTTGTACACCCCGGAGATGGCGTTCACCAGCGTGGTCTTGCCCGCGCCGTTGGGGCCGATGAGCGCGAACAAAGAGCCCCGCTCGATCCGACCGCTGATGGAGTCGCACGCCCGCACGCCGCCGAACTGCACCGTCATGTCGTCGAAGCTGAGAATGGGGTCGCTCGCGGTCATGTCGTCGAACCTGCGAATGGGGTCGCTCATGATTCCGACACCGGTGGTCTCCGCCCGTGGATCGGGGGCCGTTCACGACCGGGCCGCTCGATGGCCGCATACGAGGCGTGGGCCTCCCCGCCGCCGCCCAGGTACAGCTCCTGCACCATGGGATTGCCCCGGAGGTCGGTGGCCGCGCCCTCCATCAGCACCCGGCCCAACTCGAGCACGTAGGCGCTACTGGCGTGCTGCAACGCCAGGCTGGCGTTCTGCTCTATGACCAGGATCGACGTACCCCGACTCTCATTGATGTCGGTGAGCAGCTCGAACAGCCTATGGACGATCCGGGGGGCCAGTCCCAGCGACAGCTCGTCGCAGATCAGCAGGGCCGGTCGTGACATCAACGCCCGACCCACCGCCACCATCTGCTGCTCCCCCCCCGACAGCAGTCCCGCGGTCTGGCTGAGCAGCGGACGGAGCTGGGAGAACAACTCCAGGTTCTGCTCCAGGGACTCGTCGATGCCGTCGGTATCGTTGCGGCTGGCCGCACCGCACAGCAGGTTCTCCTTGACCGTGAGGTTGGGGAACAGCTTGCGGCCCTCGGGAACCTGGGCCACGCCCGACTCGACGATATGGGTGCTCTTCCTGCCCAGGATGGACTTCTTGCCCAGCATGATGCTTCCCTTGCGCACCCGGCCCTTGTGGAGGTAGAGCAGGCTGGTGATCGACCGCACCAGCGTGGTCTTGCCCGCGCCATTGGCCCCCAGCACCGACACGAACCCGCCGGAGGGCACGGTGATGTTCACGTCGGTCAGCGCGGTTACACCGCCGTAGACCACCTCCAGGCCCTCGATGCGCAGGTCCAGCCCACCCGGGTTCACGGGTTGCTCCTTGGCAGTGGCCGGCTCGCCCGATCTCACGGGTTGCTCCTTGACAGCGATCGGCCCACCCAGGTCTTGAGGTTCGATCCGTCCGATCTCACGGGTTGCTCCTTGACAGCGATCGGCCCACCCAGGTCTTGAGGTCCCTCCACAGGCCGGCCAGCCCATCGGGCTTGAACACCAGGATGATCACCACCAGGAACCCCTTGATGGCCAGGTCGATCTCGCTGGGGTTATCGCTGAGGAAGTCGATGTCCTTGACGAACCACAGCTCTTCTCGGGCCCACTCGAACCACTCGGGCAGGAACCAGAAGAAGGCCGATCCGAAGATGGCCCCCTGGATGCTGGAGAAGCCGCCCACCACGATAATCACCGCATAGTTCAAGACGGTTTGGACGTCGAAGCTGTCCTCGCCCCGGGAGCCGGCGTAGAAGGAGGCCAGAACCCCCGACATGGACACCACCGCGGAGGACAGGGCAAAGGCCATGAGCTTGGATCGGGCTACGTTGATGCCCAGCAGCGAGGCCGACACGTCCCGGTCCCGCACCGCGGCGAAGGCCCGCCCCTCCCGGGTTCGGATCACGTTCACCATGAACAGCAGCGACACCACGGTGATGGGCATGATCACCCAGTACCACCGGAATTGGCCGGTGATGACGAACTCGCCGTTGTCGTCGGGGTCGATGTTGGGCAGCCAGTGCAGCCAGGAGGCGATTCTTGGGCGTGCTTGGCTGAAGCGAATGCCCACGAAACCGAAGTACTCCTGAAGGTACTCCCGCCACACCAGCATCATCACGAAGTGGAAGCCGAAGGTGGCCAGCAGCAGGTAGAGGTGCTTGAGTCGCAGGGCGGGTAGTCCCGAAACCGCCCCGACCACCGCCCCGGCCACCGCCGCCGCCGGCAGAGCCAGCCAGAAGTTCCCGCCGCTCCATTGCACCCCGACTATGCCCCCGACGATGCTGCCCAGGGCCAGGAACGCCACGTGGGCCAGGCTGATCTGACCGGAGTATCCCACCAGGAGGTTGAAGGCCGCCGCCCCCATGGCGAAGATGAGCACCGTGTTGACGATCGTGAACCAGGTGGCCCACGGGAAGCCCATCGGTGGGGTGAAGTCGGATGTCAGGATGAAGGGCAGGACGAGCAGCCCGAAGATGGTCACCGCCGCCCAGGATCGGTCGCTGGGGGTGCGCCACATTCGCATGTCCTCGCGGTGGGTGAGTTCGCCCCGAGGGGTCCACATCCAGGCCAGCCGGGCCACCAGGGCCAACACGATCACGGTGATCAGCGCCTTCCACCAGAACCCCAACTCCCCGGTGGTTGCTCCCAGGACGAACGGGACGACCGCCGCGACCACGAAGGGGAGGAATCGCTGGAGGGGCGTCGGACGGTATGTCCGGGCGGGGGGGGGCCGGGTCGCCGGGTCGTCGGTGGCGGTCATACCCGCTCCCGGTTCTGGCGGCAGATCGTTTTGGCGGTCATACCCGCTCCCGGTTCTGGCGGCAGATCGTTTTGGCGGTCATACCCGCTCCAGATGCTTGCGGCCCCATGGGCTGCGTGTTCTGGCTCTGCCCACGAGTCTCGGTCATACCCGCTCCAGATCCTTGCGGCCCCACAGACCGGTCGGGCGAACCAGCAGCACCACGAACATGACCGAGAAGGCCACCGGTTCTCGCCATTTCGTACCCAGATGTCCGTTGGCGAACTGCTCGATGACCCCCACCACCAGGCCGCCGACTATGGAACCGCCCAGAGAGGTGAGGCCTCCCACCACCGCCGCGGGAAAGGCCCGCAGCCCGATGGCGGCCAGGTTCTGGTCGATGGCCCCGGTGACATGGCCGAACAGCAGGCCGCCCAGCCCGGCCATGGCCAGGGCCGCGGCCCAGGTCATGGCGTAGACCTTGTCGGGATCGATGCCCATGGCCGCGGCGGCCTCGATGTCGTCGGCCACCGCTCGGATGTGCAGACCCATCCGGGTGTACTTGAAGAAGGCGAAGAACAAAAGCACGCACAGCGCCACTGCGCCGAGGATGATCATGTCCACGTATCTCACCGTGGCCCCGCCGATCTCGAATTTGCCCTGGGGCAGCACGGTCAGCCGTCCCCGTTCGGTGGGGCCGTAGAAGATCAGCAAAAAGGCCCGGATCACCGTGGCTATGCCGATGGTGGCCAAAACGATGGCAAAAAAGCCCTGTCCCACCATTCGTCGCATGATGCCGTAGTGGATGAACAGGCCGAACACCAGCATTACCGCCAGCACCACCACCAGACCCAAGAAGAAGTTCAGGCCCTCCGACACCAGGAAGGTCACCGCGAAGTAGGACCCGAGCATCAGGAACTCGCCGTGGGCCAGGTTCAAAACGTCGGTGCTCTTGTAGACCAGCACGAAGCCCAGGGCCACCACCGCGTAGATGGCTCCCAGGGCCAACCCGCCGATCAACAGTTGCAGGTTTACGCTGGGGTCAGCAGTGAAGTTGCCAACAGCAAGAAGCATGATCCCCCTATGGCCGACCGGGTTTTGCCGATCAACGCGGAGCGAGGGTAGTTTTCTCGGGCCGATGGGGGCAAGTCTCCGAAATGCCCGGTGCGCGCATGAGGGGTTCAAAACGAAGAGGCAACCGAGAAGAGGTAACGGAATGGTGGCTGAATCCGCTGGTTTGGCCGAGCGCGTCGCTCGGTTGGAGGCTCGGGAGGAGATCCGCGACCTGGTGGCTCGCTACGGCATGGCGGTGGACGACCGCGACGTCGAGGCCCTGGCCGCCATGTTCACCTCCGATGCGACGTTCGGTCTGGCCGACGGCATGGTGGCCAACCAGGGGCGGCAGGCGGTCATCGACTTCTACACCGAACGTATGGCCGCGTTCGGAGCGACCTATCACTACCCCCACAGCCACGTCATCGATCTGGACTCCGACCGCCCCGACCACGCCACCGGGGTGGTCAACGCCCACGCCGAGTTGGCCCTCGACGGGCGGACGCTGGTGACCGCGCTGCGCTATCACGACCGCTACCGGGTGGAGGCCGGTCGGTGGTGCTTCGTGGAGCGGCGCGTCGCCATGATCTATTACATGGACATGGCCGAGTTGGTCGATGGCGGCCTCTCGCAGCCCGACCGCAAGCGCTATTTCGGCACGATCGGCCCGTCCGAACTTCCCGAGACCCTGGACACCTGGAAGCAGTTCTTCGCCCGGTCGGCCTGAGAACGCGCTCGTTGCGGCTCGCGCCCCTTTGGGCTCGCGCCCTTTCGGGGGTCAGGCGGCCGACATGCCACCGTCGATGCGAGGGGGTCAGGCGGCCGACATGCCGCCGTCGATGACGATGGCGGTACCGGTGGTCCACGACGATTCGTCGGACGCCAGGTGCAGGGCCAGTTGGGCGACCTCCTCGGTGGTGCCCAGGCGGCCTATGGGGTGGCGGACCTTGGCCGCGTCGATCATCTCGTCGATGGTGGCATCGGCCGGGACGTTGGCGGTGGCCGAGAACCCGCCCCGCTTCTCGTAGGTGGCCCGCACCAGGGGAGTGGGCACCGTTCCCGGGCAGATGGCATTGACCCGGATGCCGTCGGGGCCGTAGTCGACCGCCATTTGTCGAGCCAGACCGATGACCCCGGCCTTGGCCGCGGCGTAGGAGGCGATCCCCGGCACGCCGATCACGCCACCGACGCTGGCCTGAAGCACCAACGACCCGCCTCCCGCCTCGACGAGGTGGGGGATGGCGTGCTTGATGGACAGCCACACCCCGGTGAGGTTCACCCCGATCACCCGGTTCCACTCGTCCACGTCGAGATCACCGGCCCGTCCCGGCCCGTCCACCCCGGCGTTGGCGTACACCGCATCGATGCCCCCGAAGGCCGCGGCCGTCTGATCGGTCATGGCCTGGCAGTCCTCCGACCGGGTCACGTCCACCCGCAGGCCGATGGCTCGGTCCCCGATCTCGGCCGCCGTGGCCGCGGCGGCGTCGCCGTTGACGTCGGCGCACATCACCCGAGCCCCCTCGGCGGCGAACAACCGGGCCGCGGCCCGGCCGATTCCCGACCCCGCTCCGGTCACGATGGTTCTCTTGTCGGCCAGTCTTGCGGTCACGGCTGGGAACCCTACCCACTGGGGGTTGTCGTCGCCGTGGCCGGCGGCATCGTCTCGGGCCGGTTGGCTGGGAACCCTACCCACTGGGGGTTAGCGTCGCCCCATGGCTCAGGAGTTGATGTTCGCGGAGGCCGATGCTCAGGAGGAGTTCTTCGAGCGGGGATGGACCGACGGACTGCCGGTGGTTCCCCCCACCCCGGAGCGGGTCCAAGCGATGCTCGACCATGCCGGTGCGGGGGCGGGCGACATAGTGGGCAACGTGCCGGAGAGATCCCGGGAGGTGACCGCGGAGAAGGCCGCGATCAACGCGGTCATGGCCGGTTGTCGCCCCGAATACTTCCCGGTGGTGCTGGCCGGCTTGTCGGCCATGTTCGATTCCCGATTCGGGTGCCACACCGTGGTGACCAGCACCGGTGGTGCCGCCCTGTGCGCGGTGGTGAGCGGGCCGTTGGTGGCCGAACTGGGCTTCAACTCCTCCCGCAACGCGCTGGGGTCGGGTTGTAGGGCCAACGCCACGGTGGGTCGGGCTCTGCGGCTGGTGGCCATGAACGTGCTGGGGGCCCGGTCGGACAGCCTCGACGGGTCGTCGCTGGGTCATCCCGGCAAGTACACCATGGTGGTGGCCGAGGAGCCCCCGCCGGAGGGGTGGCCGCCACTGCGGGTGGAGCTGGGCTACGACGAGGCCGACACCACGGTGACCATGTTCCCCTCGGAGGGGCCGCATCAGGTGGCCAACCACCTCAACGGCGACCCGGAGGGAATCCTGCTGACGTTCGCCGCGGCCATGACCAACCCGGCCACCTTCGGGGTGGCCAAGCAACACCAGGTGTTGCTGGTCGTCGGCTACGAGCACCGGCGGATACTGGCCGAGGCGGGTTGGACCAAAAAGGCGGTGCGGGAGTTCCTGGCCGAGCACAGCCGAGTCGCCCCCGAGCACCTGGCCGCCGGTGGGGTGCTGCTGGAGTTCACCGCCCAGAACGACATGACCCCCGACCCCGATGGCAGGCTGGGCACCGTGAGGGGGCCCGACGACGTCTTCCTGGTCACCGCCGGCAGTGCCGGGGCCGGATGGTCGGCCTACATTCCCAACTGGGCCCCCACCGTGCATTCGGTGGCCGTCACCCGAAAAGTCGCCCCTGCGGGATATGGTCTACCCTTGGCCTGACGAAGGAGTGGAAGTGTCGTCGGTGCCTTGGCCCGAGGGGGGATTGACATGCCGTCCGTGCCTGGTTCCGAGGGAGGAGTTGATCCGATGTCGGTAACCGTCCTGTCCCCGGTGTACGAGGAGGCCAACGTTCCCCCGGTGGCGATGGCCCCTCGGCGTCGGCCCGGGGAGCCGGTGGTGATCGGGGTGATCGACAACGCCAAGGCCAACGCCAGGGAGCTGCTCACCCATCTGGCCGAGGGCCTGCGGGCCCGCCTTCCGGTGGCCGACGTCGTGGTCCACTCCAAATCGGCGGCGGGCAGGCCCATCGATGCCGACGCCGCCGAGATGCTGGCCGCCCGATCCCACCTCGTCATATCCGGCCTGGGTGATTGAGGAGCCTGCACCGCGTGCAGTCTGCACGATGCCGTACACATGGAAGCCCGGGGCATTCCGTCGATGCTGGTGATCACCGAGCCGTTCCGACCGGTGGTCGAGGCCTTCGCCCCCACGGTGGGTATGGCCGAATACCCGGCGGTAACCGTCCCCCACCCCGTCTCCACCCTCGACGACGAGGCCCTGCAAAAGCTGGCCACCACCATTATCGACGAGGCCGTCACCCGCCTGACCTCGGCCTAGGGCCCATCCGCCTTCCCCTACGTACCACGTGGGGAACTGCACCCGGCCCGCGACTTGTTGGAGGTCCAAGGGCGAGGGGTACACCCCACGCGGGGAACTGCACCCAGGAGCAGCCCGATGGGCCTATGTCCAGGGGTCGCGCAGGAAGGCCTCGAATTGGGCGGCGAGATCGTCGCCGGTGGGCAGGAGATCCTCGGCCTCGTCCACTTGCTGCTCGAGTTGGGACACGTAGTCGCTGAGATCGTCGTCGTCGGCCACTGCGGTGTCCACTCGCTCGCGCCACGCGGCCGCGGGCTCGTCCAGCTTCTCATGGTCGGTGGTTATCCCGGTGATCAGCTCGAAGCGCTTGAGCAGTGATCGGGTGGCTTCGGGGTTGGGCGGTCCGGGCACGTAGTGGGGCACCGACACCCTCAGGGAGATGACCGGTATGCGGGCCTGGTCCAAGGCGTCGTGGAGCGCTCCCACCAAGCCGGTGGGGCCCTCGTAGGTGGGGCGGCCCAAGCCGAACATTTGGGCCAGTTCGGCGTTGGTGGAACTGCCCACCACCCCCAGCGGTCGGGTGTGGGGGGCGAGACCGACCATGGCCCCGAGGGTAACCACCAGCCCGACTCGGCACTTGGTGGCCACCTCCACCAGGTAGCCGGCGAAGGTTCGCCACCGCAGATCGGGCTCCACGCCGTCCACCACCACCAGGGGATGCTCGGCACCGTCACGATCCACCGCGTCCACCTGGGTGATAGGCCAGGTGATGACGCGGTTGCCGCCTCCGTCCAGGCTGACCTTGGGACGGTGATCCTGGAAGTTGAAGAACGCCTCGGGATCGATACGAGCCAGGGGATCGACCATGGGAGCGTTGTCCTTCATCATCCTCACCGCGGCGGTGGCGGCCTCGGCGGCGTCGAACATCCCCTCCAACGCCACCACCATCACCGGCTTCGATTGGGTGGGTCGATCCACCATCCATTCCAGCTCCACCGCCATGGCCCCAGACTCACACTCCCGCCGCCGGGGGGCAAACCGTCGGGGGGCAAACCGTATGGTGGTGAGGCAGACTGGGGTGATGGAGGGGCTGGGCGTGTTCGATCTGAGTGGGCGGGTGGCCTGCATAACCGGGGCGGCCGGCGGGATAGGCGAGGCGGTGGCGGAGACGCTGGCCGGGGCCGGAGCGGCGGTGGTGGTGGGCGACATCGACGGCGACGGAGCGGTCCGAACCCGGGATCGCATCGTCGGTGGTGGAGGTCGGGCGGTGGCCCGGACGGTGGATGTCACCAAGGCCGACCAGGTGAGCGCGCTGGCGGAGGTCGCGGTTGACCGGTTCGGACGACTGGACGTGATGGCCAACGTGGCCGGAGTGGGCAGCTACGGCGATGTGGTGGACGTGACCGAGGCCGAACTCGACCGGGTGCTGGCCATCAACTTCAAGGGGGTGTTCTTCGGCTGCCAGGCGGCGATGCGGATCATGGCCCCCCAGGGATCGGGGTCCATCGTGAACGTGTCGGCCACCGCCATCAACACCCCGGTCGGGGGCCTGTCGGTGTATGCGGCCACCAAGGCCGCGGTGGCCATGCTCACCCAGTCGTTGGCGGTGGAGGCCGGATCCCACGGCGTGCGGGTCAACACCATCGCTCCCGGTTTCACCCTGACCAACTTCGTGGGCGGGCATCTGCGGGACGCCGAGGGCCATGTGGATCCCGTCGAAATGGACGGCTACCTCGAGCAGATGCGGGATCGCTCCCCGTTGGGGGTGGTGTGCGAGGCGACCGACCAGGCCAACCTGGTCTGGTTCCTGGCCTCCGACGCCTCCCGCTACGTAACCGGCCAGATCCTACGAGCCAACGCCGGCCAGAGCATCGGCTGGTAGAGGTCGGTGGTCGTGAGCTTCGGCGTATTTGGTGAGTGGCTTGCGATGGTCGGCACGAGCGGCTGGTAGGTGTCGGCGGTTGTGAGCTTCGGCGTATTTGGTGAGTGGTTCGCGTTGGCCGGCCAGAGCATCTGGTAGAGGTCGGCGGTTGTGAGCTTCGAGCACACCGTTCGGCTGTGGGCCAACGGAGTTCACCACGCCGCTTCGGTGTCGGCCCGCACCACCCTGGCCGACTTCCTGCGCCGCCAGTGCGGGCTGACCGGTACTCATCTGGGGTGCGAGCACGGGGTGTGCGGGTCGTGTACGTTGCTGGTGGACGGTGTGGCGGTGCGGTCGTGTCTCATGTTCGCGGTGCAGGCCGACGGGAGCGAGGTGACCACCATAGAGGGCCTGGTCGACGCCTCCGATCCGGCCCACCCGGTGCTGGGGCCGGTGCAGCAGGCCTTCGCGTCGGCCATGAGTTTCCAGTGCGGTTTCTGCACACCGGGCATAGTCATGTCCACCGTGGCCTGGCTGGCCGACCGCCCCGCCGACGCCGGCGAGCCCACCGACCACGAGATCCGGGAGTTCCTGGCCGGCACCCTGTGTCGTTGCACCGGCTACACCAGCATCGTGGAGGGTGTTCGCCTGGCCTTCCGGCAAATCGCGCCCGATTGACCGTGGCCGTTTCCGGGGGAGCGACCCCTATAGGAATCTCGCCCAAGGCGTCGCGAGGCTGGTAGACCGTGGCCGTTTCCGGGGGAGCGACCCCTATAGGAATCTCGCCCAAGGCGTCGCGAGGCTGGTAGACCGTGGCCGTTTCCGGGGGAGCGACCCCTATAGGAATCTCGCCCAAGGCGTCGCGAGGCTGGTAGACCGTGGCCGTTTCCCCAGGATCGACCCCTCAAGGGTGCCACCGGGGCCATCTCGGTTGGTGACTACCAACTTATTGGCATGTCAACTACCGTTTTACTGGCAGACAAACTGCCATTTTATTGGCAGACAAACTCCCATAGGCATGATCTCTTTGAGCGGGCTCTTGGAGGGCCAAGGATGTTCCGCGGCCGATGCCGGTCTTGGGTTGGCCGACGTGTTGACGCTGGCGTGCCGGGGCGGATGGCCACGGACCCGCAACCGGGCGGTTGTTCGAGTCGCTGGTGATTCGTGACCTGCTGGTCTATGCCCAGGCCAACCGATGTTCGCTGTCGCACTACCGCGACAGCCACAATCTCGAGGTGGATCTGATCGTCGAACACCTCGACGGAAGGTGGATGGCGATCGAGGTGAAACTCGGGGGCGCAACCGACATCGACAAGGGTGCCGAGACCCTGCTCAGGCTTGGGGCCAAGCTGGACCAGCAAAAAACCGGTAGGCCTACCAAGCTGGTGGTGATCACCGCCGGGGGCTACGCCTACGAGCGTCCCGACGGAGTATGCGTTGCTCCGATCACCTCTTTGGGTCCTTAGATCGGGCGCGCACAGGCGATCGCCCACTCCATCCGCCTCTGGTTGTGTTGGTCTGGAGTTGTGTTGATCTCCAACGGCGTTGTTCCGGAGTTGTGTTGATCTCTAACGGCGTTGGTCCGGAGTTGATCTCTGGTTGCGTTGGTCGGGGTCGTGGGTGGTCCGGGGAGGATCTTCATGCCGGGGGGCCGTGGCCGCCGCCTCCGGGGGTGGAGATTTCGAGAGCATCGCCGGGGGCCATCTCGGTGTGGAATACACCGGGGTGGTTCTCCACGGTGCCGTCGGATCGCAGGATGCGGTTGATGCCGACTTGGCCGGGCAGGCCTCCTCGGATGCCGTAGGGGGCCGTGGTCCGTCGGCTGGACAGCACGTCGAGGCTCATGGGCTCGTCGAAGCGGACGCGGCGGACCACTCCGTTGCCCCCCTGTCGGCGACCGCGGCCGCCGCTGTCCTCGCGGATGGAGAAGTCCTCCACCATCACCGGGTAGCGCTCCTCCAGAATCTCGGGGTCGGTGAGCCGGGAGTTGGTCATCCCGGTGTGAACGGCGTCGCATCCGTCCCGGCGGGCGGTGGCTCCCGCGCCGCCGCAAACCGTCTCGTAGTACTGGTAGTGCCGGTTGCCCCACACCACGTTGTTCATGGTCCCCTGGGAGGCGGCCACCGTGCCCAGCGCGCCGAACAGGGCGTCCACGACGAGCTGGGAGGTCTCCACGTTTCCGGCGAACACCGCGGCCGGTTCCGTCGGACTTATGAGGCTGGGCGACGGTATCGCCAGCTCCACCGGATCCAGGCACCCGCTGTTGAGCGGAATTTGGTCGCCCACCAGACAGCGCAGCACGAACAGCACCGCCGCCCGGCACACCGGTCGGGGGGCGTTGAAGTTACCGGGGTGCTGTCCGCTGGTGCCGGTGAAGTCGATGGTCAGCGTCCGGCGGTCGCGGTTCACCCGCAGGGCCACCGCCACTTGCGAACCGTCGTCGGCGTCGGCGACGAAAGAGGTATCGTCGAGGCGGTCGATCAACCGGCGGACCGATTCGGCCGCGTTGGCTCGAACGTGGTTCATGTAGGCGTGGACGGTGGCCAGGCCGTAGTGGTCGATCACCTCGGCCAGGGTGACCGCCCCCCGGTGACAGGCGGCCAGTTGAGCCTTGAGGTCGGCGATGTTGACCTCGGGATTGCGGGCCGGCCACTGGGCCTCGGTGAGCAGGGCCAGAAGCTCCTTTTGTCGCACTCGTCCCTGCCGGGCCAGCACCTCGGCGTCGAGCAGCACCCCCTCCTCGGCGATGTTCGACGAGTCGGCCGGGGCCGAGCCGGGGGTGGTGCCGCCGATGTCGGCGTGGTGACCCCGGGCCGCGGTGAAGAACAGGACTTCTCGACCGTCGGTGTCGAACACCGGCACGACCACGGTTATGTCGGGCAGGTGGGTGCCGCCGTCGTAGGGGTTGTTGGTGACGAAGGCGTCGCCGGGGGCTATGTCGGGGTGGCGGTTTATGATCGCCTTCACGGCCATGTCCATCGACCCCAGATGCACCGGCATGTGAGGGGCGTTGGCCACCAGCTCGCCGTGGGGGTCGAACACCGCACAGGAGAAGTCCAGCCGCTCCTTGATGTTCACCGAGGCCGCGGTGTTCTCCAGTGCCACCCCCATCTGCTCGGCCACGTTCGAGAAGAGATTGTTGAAGATCTCGAGCACGGCCGGGTCGGCCTCGGTGCCCACCCCGGCGTGGGGGCGAGGGACGACACGGCGCAGCACCAACTCGCCGCCCGGGGCCACCGCCGCGGCCCAGCCCGGTTCCACCACCGTGGTGGAGCCGGGGTCGGCGATGACCGCAGGACCCTCCAAAGTGGCCCCCGGGCTCAGATCGGTTCGATGGTGGAAGGCGGTATCGAGCATCCGCCCCCCGAAGCCGGCCGGGTGGTGGGCCACGGGGCGAGGAGCTTTGGGGGGCAGGGGGGAGGATTCGATCCGCCCGACCCGATCCACATCAATACCGATATCTCGGCGAGGGTTCGTCGCGGGCAGGGGGGAGGATTCGATGGGCTGGTCGGCCCGGGGGTCGGCCAGGTTGCTGCGGCCGATGGCCTCGACCCGGATCGACTCCACCACGATTGGAACCTCCGGGGAAACGAACCCGAATCGAGTCCGATGGCGGTCCTCGAAGCCCGACTTCACCGACAAGTAGTCACCTACGGCCACCTCCAGCCCGGTGTCCGAACCCTGGTAGCGCAGGAACAGGCTGGCTTCGGTCCGGATGTCGGTGGGGGTTGGTTGGGCGGCGGCTTCGGTCCGGATGTCGGATGGGGTTGGTTGGGCGGCGGCTTCGGTTAGGGCCGAGGCGGCCAACTCGGCGATGTCGGGGGCGATGGCCGCCAGCAACTCCTCGGTGAGGGGGCGGCCTACTGCTCGTTCGGTCACCGAACGCACATCGGCCAGCCCGATGCCCAGGGCGGACAGCACCCCGGCATGGGGATGGATCAGCACGGTGGTCATGCCCAGCTCGTCGGCCACCCGACAGGCGTGCTGGCCACCGGCACCACCGAAACAGGCCAGGGTGTAGGAGCTCACATCGTGGCCCCGCTGCACCGAGATGGTCTTGATGGCGTTGGCCATGTTCTGTACGGCCACATCCAAAAACCCCTGGGCTATCCGCTCCGGGGTCCAGGGTTGTGCGTCGGTCTGGGCTATCCGCTCCGGGGTCCAGGGTTGTGCGTCGGTCTGGGCTATCCGCTCGGGAGCCGACGGTTGCGTTTGAGCCTCGGCGATCACCGCGGCCAGGTCGGCGAAGGCGGCTCGGGCCGCATCGGCGTCGAGGGGTTGATCGCCATCGGGGCCGAGCACGGCGGGGAAGTGGTCGGGGTGCAACCGTCCGAGCATTACGTTGGCGTCGGTCACGGTGAGCGGTCCGCCGTTGCCGTAGCAGGCGGGGCCGGGGTCGGCCCCGGCCGAGTCGGGGCCCACCCTGAAGCGGTTGCCGTCGAAGGACAGAATCGAGCCGCCCCCGGCGGCCACGGTGTGGATCAGGATCATCGGGGCCCTGACCCTGACCCCGGCAACGACCGCCCCGGTGGTGCGTTCGAAGCGACCGTCGTAGTGGGACACATCGGTGGAGGTACCGCCCATGTCGAACCCTATGAGGCGGTGGTGGCCGGCAGCCTCGCCGGTGCGGACCATTCCCACCACCCCTCCGGCGGGGCCCGACAGCAACGCATCCTTGCCCCGGAAGCGCTCGGGGTGGGCCAGCCCTCCGTTGGACTGCATGAACATCAACGATGGGTGTATCCGGTTCTGGGCGGTTCGGACGTGGCGGCCGAGCACGGGGGTGAGATAGGCGTCGACCACGGTGGTGTCCCCCCGGGGGACGAGGCGGATCAGCGGATTCACCCGATGGCTGACCGAGATGTGCTCGAAGCCGACACCGGCGGCGATATCGGCCAGGCGGGCCTCGTGGTCGGGGTAGCGGTAGCCGTGGACCAGCACGATGGCCACCGACCGCAGCCCGTCCCCGCGGGCCGCGGCCAGTTGTCGCCGGGCCTCGTCCTCGTTCAACTCGCGCTCCACGGTGCCGTCGGCCCGTACCCGTTCGTCCACCGCGATCACTCGGCTGTACACCATGTCGGGCAGCACGATGTCGAGGGCGAACAGATCGGGGCGAGCCTGGTAACCGATACGGAGGGCGTCGGCGAACCCCTTGGTGGTTACCAGCACGGTGGGTTCGCCCCGACGCTCCAGCAGGGCGTTGGTGGCCACGGTGGTGCCCATCCTCACCTCGGTTATTTCCGAGGCGGGGATCGGCTGTTCGGGCGCCAATCCCAGCAGGGATCGGATGGCCTCCACGGCGGCATCGTCGTAGCGGGGACTGTCCGACAACAGCTTCACGGTGGTGATCCCCCCGCCGGGTCGCTGGGCCACCACGTCGGTGAACGTGCCCCCCCGATCTATCCAGAACCGCCAACCCTGCGAATTCGAGCCTTCCATCGCCGTCTACTCCCGTGGGCCCGGTAGTCCCGACAAATCAGCGGGCAGGTACGGAGCGAGCGACCGGGGCGGGCCGAGCGGCCGGAGGAGGGCGAGCGGCCGGGGCGGGGCGAGCGACCGGAGGGTGCCGAGCGACCGGGGTGGGCCGAGCGACCGGGGCGGGTACACGGGCCGGCTATCCGGTCAGGTCGGTGAGGATTCGGTCGGCCACCGACATGGCATCGGCTATGGCCTCGTCCTGGTTGATGTAGCGGTAGGTGGCCAGTCGCCCGGCGAAGTACACCGGAATGGAGAAGCGGGCGGTGATCCGGTCGGCCAGTTCGGCGTTGCGCCGTTCGTTGACCCCGTCCGCGGTCAGTACCGGGTAGTGGCGACGGGGGGCCCCGGGCATCTCCTCGCTCACCACCGTGCCCCCGATCCGCTGGCCGGTGGCGTGCTTGGTCTCCACCGTGCGGGTGTGGGGCACCCGGGCCGACGGCCGGTTGGTCACGTAGGCCGGGGTCATCACCCCGCCGGGATCGTCGGTGGGATGGTAGTGGGATCGCATCTCGATGCCTCGCCACTCCAGCTCTCCGGGGCAATCGGCGAAGTCGTCCAGCGCGGCGGTGACGACCACCGCGTCGTAGCTTCGCTCCAGCTCGTCGGCATCGTTGATGGAGACCTCGGTGTTGAGCGTGACCGCCACCACCGACAGCACCGATTCGATCACCTCGTTGACGCCGTTGGGGGGGAAGTACTGCCAGCGGTCCCGGAACAGCCCCCGGTGGCCGTCGGTGCGCAGCTCCACCCGCTTGGGCGCGAAGCGAGCCGACAGCTCGGTCGCCGGCCGACCCCACTGCTTGGCGGTGTAGTCCCGGACGAACAGGTCGTAGAGGGTACGGCCCATCATCGACACCACGTAGTCCTCGAAGTTGTCCCCGATGGGCCGGGCCGGGAGGCGGGCCAGCTCCCGTTCCACCTTCGGCCACACCGGCAGTTCCTTGAGCTCCGAAACCTGCGGGGGCCACGACAGCAGCCACCCTTCGTCGTCGTCATCGTCGGGCGACAGGTACACCTCGGTGAGAACTTCGTGGTCGTAGGTCCGACGGAGGCCGTGGGCGGTGACGAACCGGTTGACCGCCGGATCGGAGGTGTGGAAGATGTGGGCCCCGTTGGGCTCGTACACCACCCCGTTCAGCGTCTCGGCCCTGGAGTGCCCCCCCACCACCCCGGCCTCCTCCAGCACCTCCACCGCCAGACCCCCCTCGGCCAACAACCGCCCGGCCACCGCCCCCGTCCACCCCGCTCCGACGATGGCGACGCGCTTTCTCATCCGGTCCACCCGGCTCCGACGATGGCGACGCGCTTTCTCATCCGGTCCACCCGGCTCCGACGATGCCTCAGTCGGTGCTTTTCAGGATTTGGGCCAGCCAGGAGTCGATCCGGTCGTGGGCGGCTCGGGCCATCCTGGTGGGCAGGGCCGTGAACCCGTGGGCCGAAGCCGGGAAGACGGCCAGCTCGGCCGGGTTGCCCGCCGCCCGCCACCTGGTGGCCATGAACAGCGAATCGTCGTACAGGTAGTCCAGGGTGCCCACGGTGAACAGGGCCGGGCACAGATCGTCGAGCTTGGCGTACAGCGGTGAGATATCGGGATTCTGGCGGCCGGCGGTGTCCAGTTCACCGACGTACAGGTCCCGAAAGCCGGTATTGCCCAGTTTGATCTGCGACGGCGTCCCGCTCAGGTCGTACACCCCGAACACCAGGTTGGCTCCGACGAAATCCCCGGCGGCGTCGTGGCGGTCGCGCAGCTTCACCAGTGTGAGGGCGGCCAGGTTGGCCCCGGCCGAGCCTCCCCCCACGAGCAGGGGCACCGAGCCGAACTCGTCCCGCCCCTGGTTCAGCGCCCACAGGGCGGCGGCCTCGCAGTCGTCGGAGCCCGCGGGCCAGGGGTGCTCGGGGGCCAGCCGGTACTGGGCGCTTATCACTGCGATCCGGTGGTCGCGGGCCATCGCCCGGTTGCGGACGTCGCCCATCCGGGGGTGGCCCATGAAGAACCCCCCGCCATGGAAGTCCAGATAAAGCGCCCGAGCCCGCCCCTCGGGGGCGAACACCCGCAGCTCCAGCCGGTCGCCCGCCGCCCCGACGTAGGTCCGGACGTCCACGTCGTCCACCGAGGCCGAGGCGAGGATGCCCCCGGCCAGCGAGTCGAAGTCCCGAGCCCGGGCCAGCCCCTCGGGAGTGGAAAGGTCCACCGACAGCGAGTCGAACGAGAATTTGGCCATGAAATCCAGGGCTTCCTGGGAGTAATCGTCAAGTGATGGGTCGTAAAGCTGGCTCAAATCCACGAGGCAAACCTAACATGGGCCATGCCTCGATCAGTAAAGGGGAATGCCGTGGCCAATTCTGGTTCGATTCTGGGCAATTCTGTTGTCCGCCGTGAGGATCCGGGACTGTTGACCGGTGCCGAGCGCTACTACGACGACCTGACCCCCGAGGGCACCGCCTACGTCACGTTCGTGCGCTCGCCGGTGGCCCATGCGGTGATCGAGGAGATCGACGTGAGCGAGGCCCGGGCCATGGACGGCGTGCTGGCCGTCTACACCGGCGAGAACATCGGCCTGCCGGCCACCGCCGGGTTCCCGATGCTGCCGGTGTTCGAGCGTCCCCAGATCGCCCGGGACCGGGTGCGGTTCGTGGGCGACGTCGTGGCCGCGGTGGTGACCGAGACCCGCCACCAGGGCCCGGATGCGGCCGAGACGATCATGGTCGACTACGACCCGCTGCCGGTCAACGCCGACCCGAGCAAATCGCTCGACGACGGGGCCGAGGTGATCTGGCCCGAGAACGAGGGGGGCAACCTGGCCTTCCACACCGAGTTGGGCGACGACGACGGTCTGGCCGGGGCGGCCCATGTGGCCGAGGTGAGGATGGAGAGCCAGCGGCTGGCCGCCGTGCCCATGGAACCCAACGGCATTCTGGTGGAACCGGGAGTCCCCGGCAACGGCATGACCGTGACCCTGCCCAGCCAGGCCCCGATCGGGTTGAAGGACGGTTTCGCCGGTCTGCTCGGCCTGGAGAGCGACGACGTGCGAATCCTTGCGCCCGCAGTGGGCGGCGGATTCGGGGCCAAGACCGGGATCTATCCCGAGTACCTGGTGGCCGCCAAGGCCGCGCTGGAGTTGGGTCGTCCGGTGAAGTGGACCGAGTCGCGCTCCGAGGACATGGTGTCTTTGGTCCACGGCCGGGGTCACACCCTCACCGCCAGGATGGGGTTCGACTCCGACGGCCGCATCACCGGACTGAACCTGCACGTGCTGGCCGACTCCGGGGCCTACCCGGCCATCGGGAGCTTTTTGACCGTGCTCACCCAGACCATGTCCCAGGGGGTGTACAAGATCCCCAAGATCAAGTTCTCGGGGGACTCGGTGGTGACCAACACCACCCAGATCGCCGCCTACCGGGGAGCGGGCCGTCCCGAGGCCACCCAGATCCTGGAGCGGGTGCTGGACGTGGCCGCCGACGAGTTGGGCATCGACCCGGCCGACATCCGCAGGCGCAACTTCATCGGTGCCGACGAGTTTCCCTACGCCACCATCACCGGGGTCCAGTACGACTCCGGCGAGTACGAGAGGGCGCTGGACGCCGCGCTGGACGCGTCGGGATACGCCGATCTGCGGGCCGAGCAGGCCGCCCGGCGGGAGTCGGGCGACTCCAAGCTGCTGGGCATCGGCGTGTCGGCCTACGTGGAGATCACCGCTCCGCTGGGTCTGCACGCCGAGTACGGCCGGGTGGACGTGGTGAGCGACGGTACCGTGGAGGTTCGGGTGGGCACCAGCGCCCACGGCCAGGGTCACGAGACCGCCTTCTCGATGATCGTCCACGAGCTTCTGGGTGTGCCCATGGAGAACGTGAGGCTGATCCAGTCGGACACCGACGAGATTCCCCGGGGCCAGGGCACCATGGGTTCGCGATCTCTCCAGACCGCGGGCAGTGCGGTGTATCGAGCCGGCGAGGAGGTGCTGGCCCAGGCCCGGGATCTGGCCGCTCGGCAACTGGAGGCCGGCGCCGACGACATCGTGGTCGGCGACGGCGGCCTCCACGTGGCCGGCGTTCCCACCCGGTCGGTGTCGTGGGCCGAACTGGCGACCGCGGCCGAGGGCGGGGTGATCACCCACGAGCTCGATTTCGACCAGGGCAACTCCAGCTTCCCGTTCGGGGCCCACGTGGCCGTGGTCGAGGTGGACACCGAGACCGGCGGGGTGGAGCTCGTGCGCCACGTGGCGGTGGACGACTGCGGCACCGTGCTTAACCCGCTGCTGGTGGCCGGCCAGCAGCACGGGGGAGTGGCCCAGGGGGCCGCCCAGGCGCTGTACGAGTGGGTGCAGTACGACGAGGATGCCAATCCCCGCACCGCCAACCTGGCTGACTACCTCATGCCCTCCGCGGCCGAACTCCCCAGTTTCGAGGTGAGCAACACCGAGACGGCCAGCCCGCTGAACCCGCTGGGGGCCAAGGGCATCGGCGAGTCGGGAACCATCGGATCGACCCCGGCCATCCACAACGCGGTGGTCGATGCCGTCTCCCATCTGGGCGTGGCCCACATCGACATGCCCACCACCCCCGAACGCATCTGGCGGGCCCTGGCCACGGCCTGACCCGCAGCGGCTTCGCGAAACGCAATCTGGCGGGCCCTGGCCACGGCCTGACCCGCGGCGGTTCCCCCACCGGAACTCGCCGGCCGGGTGGGCCGGTTCCTTGGCCTGTTCCAGGAAAGCTTTGCTGTTGGCCTTGGTCACGTCGTCGGCGATGCCTTTGAACTGGGTTTCGAGTTGTTTGCGGGCCTTGTCCAGTTCTTCGTTGCGAGCCTGGTGGTCGGCGGTGATCTGGGTCAGCTCGCGGTGGGCGGCCTCCCGCTCGTCCCGTACTTGTTCCAACCCTTGTCGGGCCGTGTCGCGCTCTTCTCGGGTTTCGCGGAGTTGCCGGTCGCGTTCGTCGAGCTGGGTGCTCAGCTCGGTCACCTGGTTCGTGAGCCGGCCGCGAGCCGAAGTACCACCGGCGAGGCCTCCTCGCCGCAGGGCCAGGATCAGGGCGATCACCAGGGTCACGACGATAACGGGCAGAACGATTTCCATAGGCCCGTCATCCTAGGAACCCTCGGTGACACATTGCGGTGCGATCGCGGTCCGAGGGTGGGTCGCCGCTCCCCGGCTTCCGCACTGCCGGCCTGTAGGGTGGCGTGTGCGAAAGATAGGAAGCTTCGGGGGCGGGCATCTATATTTACCCCCCGGTAAGAATAGATGCCCGTGCGGGCCGGGGGGTAAAAGGGGTTCTCGTTGCGAAGAAGCGTTGTTTCCACACTGACGGCGACGGTGGTGATGGTCACCTTCGTGGTGGGGTCGCCGCCGGTGACGGCGCGTCCCGGCCATGTGGAGTCGGCCACCACCGACGACGTGTCCCGGCGCGACCGCCTCGTCGCCGACCAGGAAGCACTGCTCAACACCTACCGATGCATGTTCGACGTCGACACCACCCTGGTCCCCGCAGGCTGCACCGACGCCCGCCCCACCAGCCCCCCACCCGACCCGGCACCGTTCACCGGCACTCCCACTCCCGACGACATCACCACCCGCGACCACCTCATCGAGAACCAGGAAACACTGCTCAACACCTACCGATGCATGTTCCACATCGACACCCACATCGTCCCCAACAACTGCAACCCCATTACAAAAGACAAAGACACATCTGAACAAAAAGAAGACAAACCAGTCGAACAATCTCCATCAACTACTACAACTATCCCTAAAACTACCTCAATTTCTAGCTCTCAACTATCTACTGACAACCTAGCTAGTCGAGTTGAAAAACTTGAAGATGTTGCTCCTCAATACTTAGTTGAAATTGCTAATGCCATGAGACTTACCGATAAAGGTAAGGAAGTGTTCTACCTAACAGATGTGAGAATACAGGATAAAGTTCCTTGTGTTTGTTATTACACTAGTGGAACTATATATGTGACTGGCGCCCCTGATGGTTATGAGTATATAGTTATAGGAAACTTGATGCATGAATTTTTACATGCGGTTTATTTTCAAAAACTAGTTGGTTCTGACCAATTCGATGAAATAACTGAAGAATTAAGGCGGTTTCATGTTAAGA
Source organism: Acidimicrobiales bacterium (assembly GCA_965115985.1). Classification (GTDB taxonomy): domain Bacteria; phylum Actinomycetota; class Acidimicrobiia; order Acidimicrobiales; family Bin134; genus Poriferisocius. Next base: position 945,869 of record OZ220474.1, on the reverse strand, counting down.
GTGATTATTTGCAATATAAGATTCAAAACTATATTAATAGAGGTATAATACCTACAAACTACACACCTGATGATACAATGTTTTTAACCGAACTACATTCAATAGCCGCGGCGGATATAAATTATGAATCACGCTTAATTATATCTGAAAAACTAGATAATTATTACAATCAATATTTCGAAGATTGGCAATGGCTGATCAGTCAAACCAGAGGTGGATACAATGAAGCTTTCGAACATCTAGACTTTCCTTAAAAGATAATCTTTTATTTAATAATCTAAAGTTAAATAATCCAAACTATTGTAGTAATTTTTATAAACTTCCTATTAATTTAAAACAAATTCTTTTAAAATATTTAGAACACATAAATATTTTAAAAAATAAATAGATGAGTTTTGAAATAAAAAGGACGGTCCAGGGCTGGGAACCTGCGACCTCCGTCCCTGGTGAATCGTTTCTAATCGAGGGACAGGTGTCGGCTGCGCACCGCTCAGGTGGCCGACAGCATCTCGGCCTCGAAGAGGACCCCGTGCTCGAAGCAGACCGGTGGTGCCTGGGACGTCACCCGCCGACGCCACTGCGAGTCCACCGGCCGGCGCGACATGATGATCGGGGGTCGAAAACGACGAGACACCACCCGCTCGGGTACCGCAATCTCGTCACGGTCGCACAAACCGTGGACGATCGTGGCGACGAGCACCAGGTCGCCGGGAACCTCCCCGACGAGCACCTTTCCTTCGGCCGTGCTGTCGCGGGGTGGGAAGGGGAGGTGGAGTCGTGCTGGCCGGCGACTAGAAGTCGGAGTCGTCCACGGTTTCGATGACGTAGCCGGGCGAACCGACGTATTGGAAGACCACTGGGATCAAGGGCTCGCCGGGTCCTCCCGTCACCTCGCCGGCGACTTCGCAGATAACTTCCCGCTCCTGGGGTTGGGGTTGGTCACTCATCGTCTTCGGGCTGTCCGAACGATTCGATCATCTGGGACATGTGGTCGGTCTGCCATTGGTTCCAGACCTCCTCGACTGTCTGGACGAACTGGGCAACGCACATCGGTGCCATGGACACCCTCTGAACGAGGATACCGAGTTCGGGATCGGAAGTCGAAAAATCGCGGCGGATGAAATCGAAGGTGAACTCGTATGGCGAAGCCGTGACCCGAGCCGCGTTGGCCCACACACCACCGAGCATCTCCAACGGCGCAGCTACCGCGTGGGTAGGACCTTGCTCGCCTGCGGGCGGTTCGTCGGACACTGCGGCGAATCGTAGCAGACCATCCGATCCGCTGTCCACCCCCATCCACAATCGACAACACTGACGCGCTCTCCCCGCTGGATCGCCGAACCCCGTCGCACCTCAGCCTCAGGCCGAGCCGACGAGATGAAGGTCGAGCGCGCTCGGACGCGCTCCCAACTTCCACTTCCTGCCCGATGGAGAGAGCACGGCGACCGACGCAAGCCAGCCGCGAAAGCTGGGGTTGCCTCCGCTCGCGCCTCCTGCCCTAACCCCCAGCATGACACCGGCGTGGCAGTTTCACGCCGCTTCGCCGGGTTCCCCCAAAATTTTTTGTCTCCCCTCGACCAACTATCGGAGAGAACTCCCGTGCATGCCTCTCCACTGTCATCTCTGTCCTCGCCAACTTCGGGCGGTGGGCACGGCCAGCCCACCGAGAGTGTCGAGGCGGAGATGAAGTTTGTCGCTCAAGGCTTGTTCTGCCAGATCAAGCCCCTAACTTGTAGACCCCTTTTAAAAAATAAATAGACGAGTTTTAAAATAAAAAGAGAGTCAAAGGTACTTAAGTCCTTAATGATAAGCTTGGTCCTCCTGCTTATTTAGTTCGGGGAGCGGGGGGACGGGGAAGGTAGAGTTGTCTCTTCGTTCTGGATTTGCTGATGAGGATCATGGTCTTCGTCGGAGCAAGAGATACCGAACGCCAGACCCATCTCCATGCCTACCGCCAGATCGCTCATCAAAACGCCGACGACCACCTACCGCAGAATCATCACCGATGTCCTCGCCGTGGCCATGCCCCCGGACCCGCACCGGCTACCAAACCATCCGCCCACTACAATCCGTCGAAACAACCTGCCCACCAGACCGGGGGAACTACAGTGGGAGAGAAAATGCAGACCGTGATCACCGCCGTGGGTGGGCTGGGAATGCGGGATTTCGTCGGGGGGGAGGGCGACCCGCTGGTGATGCTGCACCACTCCTTCGGAAATCCGGGGTGGATGCCCGTCCACGACGCCCTGGCCGCCCGTTACACCGTTCATGCCCTGGATCTCCCCGGCTACGGGGGTCCCGAGGGATCGGAGCGACCCGATTGGGCCCGCCATCCTCGTGACCTGGCCCTGCTGGTGGGGCGGTGGTTGCGAGTTCGAGGCCTGGGCCCGGTGGAGTTGGTGGGCTGCGGATTCGGTGGTTGGGTGGCGGCCGAGCTGGGCACCATGGCCCCGGAGCTGCTCAAGCGGCTCGTTCTGGTGGGCGCGGCCGGACTGCTGCCCGAGCACGGCCGCATTCTCGACCAGTTCCTGATATCGCACTCGGGCTACGTGCGGGCCGCGTTTTATCGCCCGAAGGCCTACGAGGCCATCTACAGCGCCGACAGCGGCAACGCCCCGCAAGAGGACCCCACCGGTGCCGACAACAGTAACGACCCGAGCAACGACCCCATTGACGACGACACCTTGATCGTCTGGGACATGAACCGGGAGATGACCACCCGAGTGGCGTGGAAGCCCTACATGTACAACCGCCGGCTGCGCCCCCTGCTGGGCGGCGTCACCGTCCCCACCCTGGTGGTGTGGGGGGACAAGGACGAAGTGGTGCCCGCCGAGTGCGGTCGCGCCTACGTCGAGGCCCTGCCCGAAGCCCGCCTGGAGATGGTGCCCGACTGCGGCCACGCCGTCGATCTGGAGGCCCCCGAAGCCCTGGCCGCGCTCATCACCGCAGAAGCCGCCCCCACGGGAGGAGACGACCGCGGCCACCGGGCCGACCACCACCACCGACCCGAAGCCGCCCCCACGGGAGGAGACGACCGCGGCCACCGGGCCGACCACCACCACCGACCCGAAGCCGCCCCCACGGGAGGAGACGACTGATGTTCCTATCGTATTTCACCGAGCAACCCATGAGCGCCTACCCGGCCGACGAGGGGTTGAAGGAAGGCTTCACCTCGGTGCTGTTCTCCAACAAGTACTACGACCCGGTGGAGGGGAGCCGCCTGTTCAACGAACGCATCGAGGAGTACAGGCTGGCCGATCAGGTGGGCTTCGACGGGATCATGGTGAACGAGCACCACAACGCCCCGTTCTGCATGCAGGCTCGCATCACGGTCATGTCCAGCATCCTGGCCGCCATCACCGAGCGGGCGAGGATCGTGCAGCTCGGCAACCCCCTGCCCACCTACGACAGCCCGCTGATGTTCGCCGAGGAGATCGCCATGATCGACATGATCTCGAAGGGACGGCTGATCTCGGGCATAGTGCGGGGGGCGGGCCAGGAGTCGGTGTGCCTCAACGCCAACCCGGCCTACAACCGCGAGCGGTTCAACGAGGCCCACGATCTGCTGGTCAAGACGATGACCGACGACGGTCCGTTCTCCTGGGAGGGCGAACACTTCCAGTACCGGGTGGTCAACCCCTGGGCCCGGGTGCTGCAAAAGCCCCATCCCCGCATCTGGGTGCCGGGGGTGTTCAGTGCCGAGACCATCCGCTGGGCGGCCCGGCATCGCTACCCCTACATATCGCTCAACACCCCGCTTCATCTCACCGGGGATCTGTGGAGGATCTACGACCAGGCCGCCCGGGCGTCGGGGTACGAGCCGGGGCCGGAGAACCGGGGTTACCTGCTGCGAGTACACGTGCAAAAGGACGGCGACCGGGCCCGGGAAAACGCCCGGGAGTTCATGTGGATGCAGGGGGAGTTCACCGGCATCGGCCATCCCTACTGGGTGAGCCCGTCGGGTTACGGATCGCCGGCCCGGCGGCTGGACTACGCCCGGCCGGCCAACGCCGAGGTTCGGGGCTCACGGGCCGCCCCGTTCGAGGATCAACTGGCCAATCGAGAGATCGTGGCCGGCACCCCCGACGAGGTGATCGCCGAGCTGCGGGTGGTGCTGGAGACGTGCCGACCGTCGATCCTCATGCTCTGGGGCAACGACGGCGGCGTCGGCCATGGCGACTCGCTGCGATGCATCGAGCTCATGGGCACCAAGGTGGTGCCGGCACTGCGGGAGATCGGCGGCGAGCTGGGGCTGGCCGACCCGTTCGAGCTGAACACCCCGGTGAGCCTGGCGCTCACCCCACCCGACGAACTCCTTTCCACCGAGGCCACCGGCGAGGACGACCGGCCCGAGGAGGACCCGGCCGGCGGCGTGCTCAGGGCCTTCCGATGAACCCGGAATCCTCGGACGACGGGTCGCCCCGGGCATCCTACGTCCACGCCCGGGACATGGACTTCGCCGAGGTGAAGTCCCAGCAGCACGACGACGGACGACGGGTCTCGGTGTGGTTGAGGATGTTGGAGATGACCCAGGAGCGGTCGGTGTACCACACTCGCTACGACCCCGGTCTGGTGCTGGAGCGCCACGGTCACAACAGTGACCACTTCGTATTCGTCATCGCCGGCGAGGTGACCTTCGACCACGAGGTTTGCCGGCCCGGAACCCTGGTCAAGCTGCCCCAGGGGGCCACGTTCGGCCCCATCACCGTGGGCGACGACGGGGCCGAGATCCTGGAGATCTACTTCGGCGACTCCCGCCCCGCTCCCGCCGACAAGGCCGAGTACGCCGCCCTCCTGGAAGCGCGCGGCATCACCGAACTCCCCCACCCCCCGGTGGACCTCCCCGACTGGTTCGGCCCCCGGCCCGACTAACCGGTGATCGGGCCGCCATCCGGGCTCGGGGAGATGCGAAGCGCGGCCGGCACCGTCACCGTGACCGGGCCGCCATCCGGGCTCGGGGAGATGCGAAGCGCGGCCGGCACCGTCACCGTGACCGGGCCGCCATCCGGGCTCGGGGAGATGCGAAGCACGGCCGGCACCGTCACCGTGACCGGGCCAGCACCCGGACTCGCAGGCATGCGGGGACATTCGCCCGTCATGGCGGTGAGTCACCTCGGCCGTGGGTGGGTATCGTGGTGCCGGGAAGGTCCGAATGCCAGGAGTGAATCCATGAGGGGCGATAGATGAGGGCAGTGGTCGTATTCGAGAGCCGCACGGGCAATACCCGGCGGGCCGCCGAGATGATCGGCGGGGAGTTGAACCGTACCGGGGCCGAGGTGTCGGTGCGGCCGGTACACGGTTTGAGGCTCTCCGAGGTCGCCGAGGCCGACCTGCTGGCCGTGGGTACCTGGGTGGACGGGCTGGTGCTGTTCGGCCACCGCCCCGGCGGTACCGCCAAGCTGATGACGCTGCCGTCGCTGCACCACAAGCCGGTGGCCGCGTTCGCCACCTACAAGTGGTACCCGGGCAACTGCATAGACCAGATAGCCGACCTTTTGGCCTACAAGGGTGCCGATGTGATCCATCGGCGGGCGTTCGACAAGAGCCACCTGGACACGCTGGTTCCACGGTTCGTGGACGCCACCATGGCCGCCATGGGGACCGCCCGGACACCGGAGCCATCAACATGACCACGACCACCACCGATACCCGAACATCGACGGGGATGCCCGGAAGGGACGGTGAACAGGAATTGACGGGGACGCCCCGCCCGGACGGTACCGGGGAGCCGACGGGGACGCCCGGAAGGGACGGTACCGGGGAGCCGACGGGGACGCCCCGCCCGGACGATACCGGGGAGCCGACGGGGACGCCCCGCCCGGACGAAGACCGAACATCTGTGGGGATGCCCCGCATCGTCAGCGTGGACGACCACGTGGTGGAGCCGCCGAACCTGTGGTCGAGCCGACTTCCGGCCAAGTACCGCGACGTCGGCCCCCGTATCGAGTATCTGCCCCAGGGCGAGGTGGTGCTCGACGGCGGCACCTATCGGGAGCGCCCCGGTACCGAGGGGCGCAAGGTGGCCTGGTGGTTGTACGAGGACCACACCTACTCGGTGAAACGGCTGATCGCCGCGGCCGGCTATCCCTACGACGAGCTGTCCACCGACGGCATCACCTACGAGGAGATGCGCCGCGGCTGCTGGCAGCCCCGAGCCCGCATCGCCGACATGGAGATGAACCACACCGACGCCTCGCTGTGCTTTCCCAACTATCCCCGGTTCTGCGGCCAGCTCTTCGCCGAGCGCCGGGACATGGATCTGTCGCTGCTGTGCGTGCAGGCCTACAACGACTGGATGGTGGAGGAGTGGTGCGGCGACTCGGGGGGTCGGCTGATCCCGCTGTGCCTGGTACCGCTGTGGGACGCCGAGCTGGCCGCCGCCGAGGTCCGCCGCAACGCCGAGCGGGGGGTTCGGGCGGTGGCGTTCAGCGAGCTGCCCACCTGGTTGGGACTGCCCAGCATCCATTCGGGGTACTGGGATCCGTTCCTGTCCGCCTGCGCCGAGACCAAGACGGTGGTGTGCATGCACATAGGGTCGGGCACCCGCACGGTGTCCACCGCCGACGACGCCCCCGACGCGGTCACCGCCTCGCTGATCTTCTGCAACAGCGCGGCCTCGATGATCGACTTCTTGTTCTCCGGGGTGCTGCACCGCTACCCCGACCTCAAGCTCATGTACGCCGAGGCTCAGATCGGGTGGATCCCCTACGCCCTGGAGCGGGCCGACGACGTGTGGGTGACCCACCAGGGGTGGAGCGAGGCCCGGCGCAACATCCCCGAGCCGCCGTCGTTCTACTACTACCGCCAGGTGTACGGCTGCTTCTTCAAGGACGGCGTGGGCATCGACCTTCTCGACCGGGTGGGGGTGGACAACATCACCTTCGAGACCGACTACCCCCATGCCGACGGTACCTGGCCCAACACCCGGGAGGTGGCCACTCGCCTGTTCGGCCACCTCGACCCCGATACGGTCTACAAGATCGCCCGGGGCAACGCCATCGAGCTGCTGGGCCTGGACATGGATTGAACCGGCGGGTCACGCCGGCAAGTTCCGGTGGTTTGGTGGACAGTGGAGTTCCCCCGGTTTGGTGGACGGGTTGTTGCTACGGATTGTAGCGGTCATGCGGTTTGGTGGTCGGGGGCACCCGTCGGGGAGGTTCCCGACGCCCCGGTGCTCGTCGCCACGATCGCCCACGGCCCGTGCGACCGTGACGAAATAACGGTGCCCAAGTGGATGGCGTCTCGTCGCCCTCGACTCTCTATTTATTTTTTAAAATATTTACGTGTTCTAAATATTTTAAAAGATTATGGAGTTCCCCCGGTTTGGTGGACGGGTTGTTTTGGTGGATTGTAGTGGTGTTCATGCGGCTTGGTGGTGGGTGTAGGTTTGGGTGGGGGTGCGGTGGCCGAGTGAGCTGTGGTGGCGTTGGCGGTTGTGGAACACTTCGATGTAGTCGAACAGGATGGTTCGTAGTCGTGTGTGGTGGAGGTGTTCCCAGGGGCCGTGGATGTGGCGGATTTCTTTTTTGAGGGTGGCCCAGAACGATTCCATGGCGGCGTTGTCGTAGCAATCTCCGACGCTTCCCCAGGAGCCGACGAAGTCGGCTTGGGCGAGGCGGTCGCCGAACGCCATGGAGGTGTATTGGGTTCCGTGGTCGCTGTGGTGCACCAGTCCGGCGCCGGGTCGGCGGCGGGCGATGGCCATGGCCAAGGCATCGACGACCAATTCGGTGGTTTGGTGCTCGGCGATGGACCAGCCCACCAGGGTGCGGTCGCAGAGGTCCAGGATTCCCGCCAGGTGGACCCTGGTGTCGGCGCAACCGAACGAGCCTATGTCGGCCACCCATTTGCGGTCGGGCACCTCCGCGGTGAAGTCCCGGTCCAGCAGGTCCCCGGCGGGCACTGTTTTGGTGCCGGGATCGTGGCGGCGACGGGGGGAACACGCCCCCACCAGCCGGTTCGCTCGCATCAGGCGGGCCACCCGGTTGCGGCCCACGCGGTGACCGCGGTGGCGGAGCTGCTCGTGGATCCTTGGCGAGCCGTAGGTGCGTCTCGATTCCTGGTGGATCTCGCGGATCTCGACCAAAAGCTCCTGGTCGGCCAGGGACCGCCTGGAGGGGCGTCTTTTGACCCAGGCGTAGAACCCCGAGCGGCACACCCCGGCGACGCGGCACAAATCGGTGACCCGGTACTCGGCTCGGTGGTCGTGGACGAACCGGTAGCCGATCACCGGTTCGTCTCCCTCGCGAAATACGCGGCCGCCTTCCCCAGAATCCCCCGAATCGATCTCCTGCTGGGCCACCCGTCTGCGCAACCTTTTCAACTCCTCACGCTCGGACACGCTCAACGCCTCGGGATCGGCCGCTCGCTCGCGCTGCTCACGATCGGCGGTGACCCAGTTCCACAGCGTTCCCTCGCTGATCCCCAACGACCGGGCCACCCCCGCAACCGAGCGACCCGACGACACCGCCAACGCCACCGCCTCACGACGAAACTCAGGCGGATACTTCGACACACGACCCATACGGGCCTCCTTCCCCAGGGACTGATCCCCCATAATCAGATGTCCACCAAACCGGGGCAACTCCATTAAGACTTAAATTAATAGGAAGTTTATAAAAATTACTACAATAATTTGAATTGTTTAAATTTAGATAACTAGATAAAAGAATACTTTTTAAGGAAAGACTAGATGTTCGAAATCTTCGTTGTATCCACCTTGGGTTTGATAAATTAGCCATTGCCAATCTTCGAAATATTGATCATAATAATTATCTAGTTTTTCAGACATCATTAACTGAGACTCATAATCTATATCTGCCGCTGCCATTGAATGTAATTCGCTTAAGAATACAGTATGATTAGGATTAGTTTGAAGTGGATTTTCAGGTACTCTCCCTTGATTAATGTAGGTTCCCATATAAGTTTGTAAAAAACCACTCTTAACATAAAACTGTCTTAATTCTTCAGTTATTTCATCAAATTGGTCAGAACCAACTAGTTTTTGAAAATAAACCGCATGTAAGAATTCATGCATTAAATCTCCTATAACTGTATACTGATAACCAGGATCATCTGCAGTCACATATATAGTCCCACTAGTGTAATAACAAACACAGGGAACACTACTTTGTATCCTAATATCTGTTAGGTAGAACACTTCTTTACCTTTATCAGTTAGTCTCATGGCATTAGCAATTTCAACTAAGTATCGAGGTGTTTTAGCTTCTAGTTTTTCAACTCGACTAGCTAAGCTATCAGCAAATGGTTGAGAGCTAGAAATTGAAGTGGTTTTAGGGATAGTAGTGGTGGTTGATGAAGATTGTTCGACTGATTTGTCTTCTTTTTGTGAAGATGTATCTTTGTCTTTTGTAGTTGGGTTGCAGTTGTTGGGGACGATGTGGGTGTCGATGTGGAACATGCATCGGTAGGTGTTGAGCAGTGTTTCCTGGTTCTCGATGAGGTGGTCGCGAGTGGTGACGTCGTCGGGAGTGGGAGTACCGGTGAACGGTGGGGGGTCGGGTGGGGGTCGGGTGGGGCGATCGTTGGTGCAGCCTGCGGGGACCAGGGTGGTGTCGACGTCGAACATGCATCGGTAGGTGTTGAGCAGTGCTTCCTGGTCGACGACGAGGCGGTCGCGCCGGGACACGTCGTCGGTGGTGGCCGACTCCACGTGGCCGGGATGCGCCGTCACCGGCGGCGACCCCGCCACGAAAGAGACCATCACCACTATCGCCGTCAGTGTGGAAACAACGCTTCTTCGCAACAAGAACCCCTTTTACCCCCCCCCCCCCCCCGGCCCGCACGGGCATCCATTCCTACCGGGGGGTATTGTAGATGCTCGTTCGTGGAGTTTCCTGTTTTTCGTGGGCGTCGCCCGACATGTCGGCGGTGCGGGAGCCGGGGAGCCGGGGTCCACCCTCTGGCCGTGGTGGCGCAGCTTCTCGTGGGTGGCGAGCCGTGGGTGCGTCTCGGTTCCCGGCCGACCTCGCGTGTCTCGACCAAAAACTCCTGGCCGACCGAGCACCGCCCGAATGGGTTTCGCCCGGCCCAGCCGTGGAACCCCGACCGGGACCACCGCGGTGCGCAGGAGGAGCACTTCGACGCCGGCCGGCGGACTCGAGCCGTTCGACGAGGTCGATCCCCAACCGGAAGACGGCGAACCGACCCGGGACGTGCCCCGTGGGGAAGCGGGACCGCAACTTCATGAAGTACCGAGCACGAAAACCCCGAACTCTCTTCATATTTCAAAACCCGTCCATTTATCTTTCAAAACACTCATGCATCCAAATATTTCAAAATACTGTGCCATAAATCAATAAGAAGTTTATAAAAACTACTACAATAATTTGAATTATTTAAACTTAGACAATTAGATAAAAGAATATCTTTTAAGGAAAGACTAGATGTTCGAAATCTTCGTTATAGCCTTTTTGAGTTTTTCTACGTAAATCTTGCCAATCCTCAAAGTACTGGCTGTAATATTCATCCAAGCTTTTGGGCATAATTGAAAGGGATTCATAATTTATATTTGCAGCGGCTATAGAATGCAGTTCGGTTAAAAACATTGTGTTATTGGGTTTGTAGTTTTTAGGTATATGTCCAAAATTTATATAGGTTCGAATCTTATATTGCAAGTAATCACTCTTGGCATGAAACTGTCTTAATTCTTCAGTTATTTCATCGAATTCATTTGAGCCAACTAGTTTTTTAAAGTAAACCGCATGTAAGAATTCATGCATTAAATCTCCTATAGTCATATGTTGATAACCAGGCTCCAATATAGGAACAGATATAACCCCAGCGGTGCTATAACAAATACAAGGTCCATAACCTATTTGAATTTTAGTCGAATAAAACACTTCTTTGCCTTTATCGGTAAGTCTCATGGCGTTAGCAATTTCAACTAAGTGGGGAGGAGCAGCTTTTTCTAGTTTTTCAACTCGACTAGCTAGGTTATCAGCAAATGGTTGAGGGCTAGAAATTGAGGTAGTTTTAGGAATAGTGGTAGTAGTGGTTGATGAAGATTGTTCGACTGGTTTATTTTCTTTTTGTTCAGATGTATCTTTATTTTTTGTAGTAGTAGTTGGTTTGCAGTTGTTGGGGACGATGTGGGTGTCGATGTGGAACATGCATCGGTAGGTGTTGAGCAGTGTTTCCTGGTTCTCGATGAGGTGGTCGCGAGTGGTGACGTCGTCGGGAGTGGGAGCACCGGTGAACGGTGGGGGGTCGGGTGGGGGTCGGGTGGGGCGATCGTTGGTGCAGCCTGCGGGGACCAGGGTGGTGTCGACGTCGAACATGCATCGGTAGGTGTTGAGCAGTGCTTCCTGGTCGGCGACGAGGCGGTCGCGCCGGGTCACGTCGTCGGTGGTGGCCGACTCCACATGGCCGGGATGCGCCAACAACGGCGGCGACCAGGCCACGAAAGAGATCATCACCGCCACCAGCAGTCCCGAAACAACGCTTCTTCGCAACAAGAACCCCTTTTACCCCCCGGCCCGCACGGGCATCTATTCCTACCGGGGGGTATTGTAGATGCTCGTCCGTGGAGTTTCCTGTTTTTCGTGGGCGTGGCCCGACATGTCGGCGGTGCGGGGGCCTGAGGGGAGGGAGGGGATGGCTGCTATCGATCCTTTGGTCGTCGGGGGATACGGCGCGCTTCGGGTTCCGGCACGGGCATCGTCGTCCGCACGGGCATCATCGTCCGGCGGTCCGGTTCGCCACGGACCGGAACGACCAGCCGGAGCGACGCGTGGAGATACCGTGCGGAGGCAAGGAACCCGTCGGGAAGATTCCCGACGATCTGGTGCTCGTCGCCACGATCGCCCACTGCCCGTGCGACCGTGACGAGATTGCGGTGCCCGAGTGGGTGGGGTCTCTTCGCCCTCGACTATCTTTTTATTTCAAAACTCGTCCATTTATCTTTCAAAACATTCATGCATCCAAATATTTCAAAAGAATTTGTCTTAAATCAATAGGAAGTTTATAAAAATTACTACAACAGTTTGGATTATTCAACTTTAGACGATTAGATAAAAGAATACTTTTTAAGGAAAAACTAAATGTTCGAAATCTTCGTTATATCCTTTTCTGAATTTTCTCCGTAAATCCTGCCAATCTTCAAAATATTGGTCGTAATATTCATCTAAAATATCTGGCATAATTAAAAGAGATTCATAATCTATATTCGCCGCGGCCATCGAATGTAGTTCGGTTAAAAACATTGTGTCATTGGGTTTGTAGTTTTTAGGTATATGTCCAAAATTTATGTAATTTTGAATCATATATTGCAAATCATCACTCTTGGCATGGAATTGCCTTAATTCTTCGGTTATTTCATCAAATTGGTCAGAACCAACTAGTTTTTGAAAATAAACTGCATGCAAGAATTCATGCATTAAATTTCCTATAGTCCTATATTGATAGCCTGGTCCAGATTTAGCTAAAGATATAATTCCAGCGGTGCTGTAACAAATACAAGGTCCGTAACCTATTTGGATTTTGGTTGAATAAAACACTTCTTTGCCTTTGTCGGTTAGTCTCATAGCATTGGCTATGTCAACTAGGTATTGGGGGGTTTTGGCTTCTAGTTTTTTGACTCGACTAGTTAGGTTGTCGCCATCAGGTTTGGGGTTGGGTGTTGTTGTGGGGATGGTGGTGGTGGTTGGTGAAGATTGTTCGGCTGGTTTGTCTTTTTTTTGTTGTGATGTGTCTTTGTTTTTTGTGGTGGTTGTGGGTTTGCAGTTGTTGGGGACGACGTGGGTGTCGATGTGGAACATGCATCGGTAGGTGTTGAGCAGTGTTTCCTGGTTCTCGATGAGGTGGTCGCGAGCGGTGACGTCGTCGGGAGTGGGAGCACCGGTGAACGGTGCCGGGTCGGGTGGGGGTCGGGTGGGGCGATCGTTGGTGCAGCCTGCGGGGACCAGGGCGGTGTCGACGTCGAACATGCATCGGTAGGTGTTGAGCAGTGCTTCCTGGTCGGCGACGAGGCGGTCGCGCCGGGACACGTCGTCGGTGGTGGCCGACTCCACATGGCCGGGATGCGCCGTCACCGGCGGCGACCCCGCCACGAAGGTGACCATCACCACTATTGTTGTCAGTGTGGAAACAACGCTTCTTCGCAACAAGAACCCCTTTTACCCCCCGGCCCGCACGGGCATCTATTCCTACCGGGGGGTATTGTAGATGCTCGTTAGTGGAGTTTCCTGTTTTTCGTGGGCGTGGCCCGACATGTCGGCGGTGCGGGGGCCTGAGGGGAGGGAGGGGATGGCTGCTATCGATCCTTTGGTCGTCGGGGGATACGGCGCGCTTCGGGTTCCGGCACGGGCATCGTCGTCCGCACGGGCATCATCGTCCGGCGGTCCGGTTCGCCACGGACCGGAACGACCAGCCGGAGCGACGCATGAAGATACCGTGCGGAGGCAAGGAACCCGTCGGGAAGATTCCCGACGCCCCGGTGCTCGTCGCCACGATCGCCCACGGCCCGTGCAACCGTGACGAAATAACGGTGCCCGAGTGGATGGCGTCTCGTCGTCCTCGACTATCTTTTTATTTCAAAACTCATCTATTTATTTTTTAAAATATTTATGTGTTCTAAATATTTTAAAAGAATTTGTTTTAAATTAATAGGAAGTTTATAAAAATTACTACAATAGTTTGGATTATTTAACTTTAGATTATTAAATAAAAGATTATCTTTTAAGGAAAGTCTAGATGTTCGAAAGCTTCATTGTATCCACCTCTGGTTTGACTGATCAGCCATTGCCAATCTTCGAAATATTGATTGTAATAATTATCTAGTTTTTCAGATATAATTAAGCGTGATTCATAATTTATATCCGCCGCGGCTATTGAATGTAGTTCGGTTAAAAACATTGTATCATCAGGTGTGTAGTTTGTAGGTATTATACCTCTATTAATATAGTTTTGAATCTTATATTGCAAATAATCACTCTTAACATGAAACCGCCTTAATTCTTCAGTTATTTCATCGAATTGGTCAGAACCAACTAGTTTTTGAAAATAAACCGCATGTAAAAATTCATGCATCAAGTTTCCTATAACTATATACTCATAACCATCAGGGGCGCCAGTCACATATATAGTTCCACTAGTGTAATAACAAACACAAGGAACTTTATCCTGTATTCTCACATCTGTTAGGTAGAACACTTCCTTACCTTTATCGGTAAGTCTCATGGCATTAGCAATTTCAACTAAGTATTGAGGAGCAACATCTTCAAGTTTTTCAACTCGACTAGCTAGGTTGTCAGTAGATAGTTGAGAGCTAGAAATTGAGGTAGTTTTAGGGATAGTTGTAGTAGTTGATGGAGATTGTTCGACTGGTTTGTCTTCTTTTTGTTCAGATGTGTCTTTGTCTTTTGTAATGGGGTTGCAGTTGTTGGGGACGATGTGGGTGTCGATGTGGAACATGCATCGGTAGGTGTTGAGCAGTGTTTCCTGGTTCTCGATGAGGTGGTCGCGGGTGGTGATGTCGTCGGGAGTGGGAGTGCCGGTGAACGGTGCCGGGTCGGGTGGGGGGCTGGTGGGGCGGGCGTCGGTGCAGCCTGCGGGGACCAGGGTGGTGTCGACGTCGAACATGCATCGGTAGGTGTTGAGCAGTGCTTCCTGGTCGGCGACGAGGCGGTCGCGCCGGGACACGTCGTCGGTGGTGGCCGACTCCACATGGCCGGGACGCGCCGTCACCGGCGGCGACCCCACCACGAAGGTGACCATCACCACCGTCGCCGTCAGTGTGGAAACAACGCTTCTTCGCAACGAGAACCCCTTTTACCCCCCGGCCCGCACGGGCATCTATTCTTACCGGGGGGTAAATATAGATGCCCGCCCCCGAAGCTTCCTATCTTTCGCACACGCCACCCTACAGGCCGGCAGTGCGGAAGCCGGGGAGCGGCGACCCACCCTCGGACCGCGATCGCACCGCAATGTGTCACCGAGGGTTCCTAGGATGACGGGCCTATGGAAATCGTTCTGCCCGTTATCGTCGTGACCCTGGTGATCGCCCTGATCCTGGCCCTGCGGCGAGGAGGCCTCGCCGGTGGTACTTCGGCTCGCGGCCGGCTCACGAACCAGGTGACCGAGCTGAGCACCCAGCTCGACGAACGCGACCGGCAACTCCGCGAAACCCGAGAAGAGCGCGACACGGCCCGACAAGGGTTGGAACAAGTACGGGACGAGCGGGAGGCCGCCCACCGCGAGCTGACCCAGATCACCGCCGACCACCAGGCTCGCAACGAAGAACTGGACAAGGCCCGCAAACAACTCGAAACCCAGTTCAAAGGCATCGCCGACGACGTGACCAAGGCCAACAGCAAAGCTTTCCTGGAACAGGCCAAGGAGCAGTTCGAGAACCAGCGCAAGCTCGGCGACACCGACCTGGAGCAGCGTCGCCAGGCCATAGAGGAGCTGGTCAAGCCGGTTCGGGAGAACCTCGACAAGTTCGAGAAGCAGGTTGTGGAGATCGAGAAGGATCGTAAGGGGGCCTACGAGGGGTTGCGCACCCAGGTCGGTCTGCTACGGGGGGTCACCACCAGTTTGAGCGAGGCCTTGCGGTCCCCGCAGATGAGGGGCCAATGGGGGGAGCAGCAGCTTCACAACATTCTGGAGCTGTCGGGGATGAGGGAGCGCATCGACTTCGTCGAGCAGGACACCGTGGCCCTGGCCGAGGGTCGAGGTCGTCCCGATGCGGTCGTCCACATTCCCGGTGGCTTGGAAGTGGTGATCGATGCCAAGACCCCGCTGAGTTCCTACCTGGACGCGCACCACGCCGACGACGAACAACGCCGGGCCGAGTTTTTGAACAGTCACGCCGACTCGCTCATGGGACATGCCAAGGCCTTGAAGGAGCGAGACTATGGCTCCGGGATCGAGGGATCGCCCGACTTCGTGGTCATGTTCGTGCCCGCCGATCCCATCCTGGATGCAGCCATGGATGTAAAGCCCACTTTGTGGGAGGAAGCCTGGCAGAAACACCGGGTGCTCATTGCCACCCCCGGTTTGTTGCTGGCCTTTCTGCGCACGGTGGCCGTGGCTTGGCAGCAGCAGAGCCTTCAGGAGAATGCCCAGAGGATCGCCACCGGAGCAGGCGAACTGTACGAAAGCCTCAGGGTTTATGCGGGCCATGTGGAGACCGTGGGCAAGGGGTTGAACCGGGCGGTGGAGGCTTACAACAAGAGCGTCGGCTCGCTGGAGGGACGGGTGTTGCCCCGAGCTCGCAAGTTCGAGGATTGGGGAGTGGTGGCGGGGTCCAAGCAGATCGGTTCGGTGGATCCGATAGAGGCGATTCCTCGAACGGCATCGGCTCCCGAGCTGGTCGAGGCCGGGGCAGGACCTTCGATTGGGGAGCTACCGGATGCTGCCGATCCAGAGCATCACGAAAGCCTGGAGTCGGATATTTAGCATTATTGCCAGAACTAACGGTTGGTCAGCAATCGAGGGGGGATCAACCATTCCAGCTCGCCGGTGTCGTCGAGATTGAGGTTCACTCGGGCCAAAGCTGCGGTGGGTATCCGCAGATCGGCACCGGTTAGCCGCTCGATGGCGCTCGAGATGGTCGGCTCGTGGCCGACCAGCATGGTGACCGGAACCCGTCGTAGGCGGGCCAGGGCGATCATGTCATCGACCGTGCCGTAGTACAGTTCATCGGCGGTTTCGGTCGGGCAGGTCCAATTACCGGCGCTCATGGCCAATTCGAGAGTCCGACGGGTTCTGACCGCGGGCGAGCACAGCACCAGATCGGGGAGTTGGCCGATCTCGGCGAGGAAGCTGCCCACCATGGCCGCGGCTCGGCACCCTCGATCGGCCAGCGGCCGGTTGAGATCGTTCGTCTCACCCGTGCTCCAGTCGGACTTGGCGTGCCTCAGGAAGATGACTGCGGGCATGGTTCAGAAAATAGGGTAATCTGACATTCCGGGATGCTTTTTCATACTATTTCCGTGATTTTAGACATTGAAAGCAGTGTTATCAACTGACTCCGCCTCTTGTGCTCACCTTAGTGGCTTATCCGAGGGCGGCCACTCAGCGGTTATTTTTTTGTTGCCCGGGGTTGTTGTTTTTCAAAGCCGATGTTGTTACCATCGGCTCCTACTACAATCCCGACTTGATTGGTCTGCTATTCGATGGTACACCAATGCAATCCAACTAGGAGAGTATTATGAAAACGATTTTTGGGGACGACTGGGCTCAACTCGTAAGAGGCAAAGCTGGGGTTTCTGGCGGTACGTGGCGACGGGGCGTGCAGGCTCTAGCCGTTGCCGCCACCTTCGTTCTGGTGGCATCGGCTTGTGGTGGTGATGCCGACGAGTCCGGCTCTGAGCTCGAACTCCTACAGGTGCAGCTCACCGCCAATGGCGACGACATGGGCGACAAGTCGGACATGGCCGACGGCGACGGCAAGGACGACATGGGCGACAAGTCGGACATGGCCGACGGCAAGGACGACATGGGCGACAAGTCGGACATGGCCGATGGCGACGACATGGCCGGCAAGGACGACATGGGCGACAAGTCGGACATGGGCGATAAGACGGGTGAGGCTGATGTGAGTGTGGATGCGGGGTTGACCGGAGCAACCATCTCATGGACGTCGGCGGGCGAGGGGACCACGGACGAATGCCCGGCGACTGGTTGGATAGTCAAGGTTCTGGGTGATGGGTCCGATGCTGTCGCTCAGTCCCCGTATCTGACCGATAACAGTTGGTACGTCAGCGGCTTGAGCGCTGGTACGGAGTATCGGATCGAAGTATGGGTTTTCGGAGAATGCAGTCCGTTCCCGGTGGGTTTGATGCAAAGCACGTTCAGCACCAACCCCCCCCCGACGAAGGTGGACTTCGACGAGCTGAATCGCACGAGCAAGCTGGCGTTCGCGAAGCCGGGCCAGAAGTTCGATTTCGATACCGGCAATGCGTTGTGGGGAGTGGTCGTACCCAACGTCGGAAGCTGGGTCTGGGAAGAAGTCACCCCTCGCCATAGCCCCGGAGGCGATGCCTCTTTGGTTCACTTCTACGTGACCTCGCTGATGACCGCGGGCTTCGACGCCATGGCTCCCTACCATGAAACCGCAGTGGGGATGTATTCGCGCTTCGAGCGTCGCCCGGCGGTGGAAAGCCGTAACAACCGGCTTCCCAACGAAGCAATACTGCATGTGGTTTATCGCCTCATGATGGAGTACGCGCCCCATCGGGCGGAGCAGTGGCGATCAATGCTGTCGGTACACGGGTTCGACCCCGATGACGAGACCGGGATGGACCAGGACTGCTTCGACAACGACGTCACCACCCCGGCCGCCATCGGCAATCTGGCCGCCAAGTGTTTTCTGGAGGGCCGGCACAACGACGGCTTGAACGCTTTGGGCCAGGAAACCCCGGGAATGCCCTTTGCCGACACCACCGGGTACGCGCCGGTGAACACGGCCTACGAGCTGACCGACCCGTCGAGGTGGCAGCCATTGGTGGAACGGCTGCGGGTGGGCAACTACCGGGTTCAGCAGTACGTGACTCCCCAGTGGGCCAATGTGCAGCCCTACAGCGGGATAGATCCCCGCTCGATACGGGTGTCGTCCCCCACCCCCAGCAACCACATGAACGAGGAGGCCTACAAGGCCCAGGCCGACGAGGTTCTGGAGATCTCCAGGAACCTGACCGACGAGCAGAGGATGTACGCGGAGTTCTTCGACAACAAGACCCGGGACGCCATCTTCCTTCCGTGGATCAAGAACGAGCACGACGTGGTCAAGCACGTTCAGCTCGAGTTCCTGGTACACATGGCGGCCTACGATGCCGGCATCGTCGCCTGGCAGGAGAAGACGCGCTACGACGCGGTGCGACCGGTAACCGCGATCAATTATCTCTACCCGGACTTGGATTGGAATAGCTACATTCCGTCCTCCGACCATCCCGAGTATCCCTCGGCCACCACTATCTTCTGCGCTGCCTACGCCGAGGCCGCCCGGCTCTACGCCGGTGCCGACGAGATACCGGAGGGTGCCTTCGTGGGGATGCTGCCTCCCGGTTCCTCGAAAATCCAGCCGGGTATGGTACCCGCGAAGACGGTCACCTTGGAGTTCGATTCCTGGACCGACTACGTGAACAAGTGCGGCGAGAGCCGCCTGTGGGCAGGAGTGCATTTCCGGGCCGCGGTGGATGCTTCGCTCGAGATAGGTACCGGCATAGGCGAGAAGGCCTACGAGTACTTCAAGTCCCTCATGGACGGCGAAGCTCCTCCGAGGAAAGCAGCCGCCCCGCTGGATCCCGATCCCATGCTGGACGAGCCCCACTGGACCGGTCGGTAGCACTGGGTCGCGGGTGGTGGCTACGTGGTGCTTGCCACGTAGCCACCACCACTGCTACATTGCCGCCGATGTCCGGTTTGTGGGGGACACTCCGTGAATAAGCTCTCCCAGTTGTTGTCGCAGGAGAACGGGCTGTTCGGAACGTTCTTTTTGCAATACAAGGATGGGTTCTATCTGCTGTTCCGCTTGGCGCTCGCGCTGCTCATCTCATTGCACGGGGCGCAGAAGGCTTTTCTGCTCTGGGGCTTTCCTGGCGATCACGAACTTTCACCGTTGGTGGACATAGCGGGATGGGTCGAAGTTTTTGCCTCGGTCATGATTGCTTTTGGCATACTGACACGATTGGCGGCCGGAGCCCTGACGATCCAATTGGCAGTAGCTTACTTCGATGTCCATTTCGAGAGAGGGTTCTGGCCCCACACCTATCATGCTGACGAGGGCTTCACCACCCTTCACCACGGCGGGGAGATCGTGATTCTCTACTTCGCAGTCGCGGGCATCATCGGTATACTGGGCAGCGGAAAATGGGGCCTGGAACGCCTGATATTCAAAAAGGAGTTCTTGTAACGCCTGATTCCAAGTCACCGAACCCCGAGATGCCGGACACCAGCACACCGGATCCAGAACAGTCGGTTTATGATGCGGTGGGCCGACAGGAGTTCTTCGACCAACTGGTGGATCGCTTCTACGACGGGGTGGCCGAGGATCCGGTGCTGCGTCCCCTGTATCCCAAGAATCTGGGACCGTCCCGGCGGAGGTTGGCCGGGTTCTTGGCCCAGTACTGGGGCGGACCGCCGCACTACAGCGCCGAGCGGGGCCACCCCCGGTTGTGGATGCGCCACGCGCCGTTCGAGATCGGCGTCGTCGAACGCGATGCCTGGATGGCCCATATGCGGGCCGCACTGGACGCGGTCGAGCTGCCCGACGACGTCCGCTCCGCCATGGTGGATTACTTCGATTCGGCCGCCACCCACCTGATCAACAAGCAACCCCCGACGCCGCCCTCCGGTTCCCGACGGCTTCCGCTGCGCTAGCAGGCCACCGCACCGTGCCGCCTCGGGCTCCCGGCGGCTGTCGCTGCGCTGGCCGTCATGCACCGTGCCGCCTCGGGCTCCCGGCGGCTGTCGCTGCGCTGGCCGTCATGCACCGTGCCGCCTCGGGCTCCCGGCGGCTGTCGCTGCGCTGGCCGTCATGCACCGTGCCGCCTCGGGCTCCCGGCGGCTGTCGCTGCGCTGGCCGTCATGCACCGTGCCGCCTCGGGCTCCCGGCGGCTGTCGCTGCGCTGGCCGTCATGCACCGTGCCGCCTCGGGCTCCCGGCGGCTGTCGCTGCGCTGGCCGTCATGCACCGTGCCGCCTCGACCTCGACCGTCCGGGACGATGAGCCTCAGGAGGGGGGTAGGTGGGCGGTGGCTCCTCGACCGAGCACCCGCAGGAACACGCCGGAGCGGGGCTTGGGGGCGAAAAAGCTGGATTTGGGGGGCATCAGACCGCCCTCGTCGGCCACCGCCATCAACTCGGCCACCGACATCGGGTGCAGGGCGAACCCCACTCGGCCCTGGGCGTCGCATCGGTGGGCCAGCTCGTCGGCACCGACCGATGCGGGCAAGTACTCCACCGCCGACTGATGGACGAGTTCGTCGAGCCCCAGCACGGGGCCGAGCACCGATCGCCGCAGTCGCTCCACGTCCAGACGGTCCACTGCTCGGCCCCCCGCGGCCGGCGGCAGTTCCAGCCGGTGCCAGGAGCCCGCGATGTACGCCCCCACGGTTCCCCGGCCCCCGGAGCAGGCCTCCTCGAAGGTACGGGCCGGGGCGACCTCGGTGGCCCGGGACAGCGCATCGAGGCAGCGGTCGGCGCTACGAGGGTGTTGGTCGAGCACCAGCCGGTGGAAGGCCTGCACGTGGAGCTGCTCGTCGGGGAACACCACGGCCAGCGTCCGGGCCAGAGCCGGGTCGGCGGGATGGCCGGCCAGTGCTCGCACCGCGGCGGCCGAGCGATGATGGCCATCGGTCACGTACAGAACCCGGTCGTCGAGGGTTTCGACGATCGGGCGGGTGCGGTTCTCGGGCACCGTCCACACTTGATGGCGCACCGTCGCGGATCCGAACTCCAGTTCCGCGGGCACCGTCGAGGCGACCTCGGCGAGCACGGCTTGCAGCCCCACCGACGATCGCACCGCCATGGCCACCGGACTGGAGGTGGCACCGACCCCCAGGAGATGGGCGGTGAGCAGGTCGGCTCGCCCGTCGTGGACGTTCTCGTGGATCCGAATGCGACCGTCGGCGAACCCCCGCACCGGCACGGTGCATACCACGCCGGTCTGTTCGCCGTGGTCGTGGGTCAGGCGGTACAGGTACAGGGCTGCCCGTCCGGTGGCGCCGAAAGCCCGGGCCTCCAGTATTCGGGTCAGGGCGGCGGCCCCCTCGGCCACCAGGTTCTCGTGGGAACGGTGGTCGCCGT
The DNA here is from genome assembly GCA_965115985.1 of Acidimicrobiales bacterium. Classification (GTDB taxonomy): domain Bacteria; phylum Actinomycetota; class Acidimicrobiia; order Acidimicrobiales; family Bin134; genus Poriferisocius. The sequence goes on along the minus strand of OZ220474.1, from coordinate 924,099 downwards.
CGCCGAGATCCTCTCGGCTCCGGGTGACGTTCATGTAGCTGTAGGGGTTGGTTGCGGTCAGCGTTCGGCGCTGTTCGGGGGAGAGGTTGTCGTAGGCCCGGCTGACGACCCTGTCGGCCCAGTCCTGGTGTACCAGCCACCCGGCGAAGGGGGCCACCAGCGATTCGTCCTGCCCCGGGTCGGTGTCGATCGCGGCTGTGTCGGTCACGGTGCCCCCGGGTCGCCATCGACCGCGGCTGCGTCGGTCACTCCACCGCCGCCGGGACGGTGTCGAGTATCGAGGCGTGGAGCACATGTTCGATGCCGTCGAGGACCGACAGGAGCTCGCCGTCGATGGTGCCGGACACCTCGATGATGGCCACCGCGGCCTCCGAGCCGGAGAAGATCCGGTTCTGCATGTTGGCCACGTTCAGACGCCGCCGGCTCAGTTCCTGGAGGACGCAGGCCAGAACCCCTACCCGATCGTGGTGGCGGATGCTCAACGTGGCGGTGCGGTTCGGCACTTTCTCCAGGTTGACGCAGTCCCGCACCACCCCGGTTCGGTAGGCCTCGATCACCTCGGCAGTGCCCTCGGCCACCGCCGTCTGGGCCTGCCGGGTGGAGGCTCCTATGTGATGGGTGGCCGTCACCCGGGGGTGGCGGGCCAACTCCGAGCGAATTTGCCCCACCGCATCCGCCGGCTCGTCGGCGAAGACGTCGAGACCGGCCCGGAGTTCGGTGGCGTCCAGTGCTCCCAGCAGCGCGGCCTCGTCGATCACTTCGCCCCGACTGGTGTTGATGAGCACCGCGTCGGGTTTCATGGCGGCCAAGAATGGCGCGTCCACCATGGCCCGGGTGGTCTCGTTGCCGGGAACGTGCAGGGACACGACGTCGCTGGTGGCCAACAGCGTGGCCCGGTCGGACACTTCCTCCACCCCGATTTCGGCCAGCTCGCGGGCCAGGTCGCGAGAACGGCCGGGCCGGGGTTCGGTGACGACCCTCAGGCCGCAGGCCCCGGCCCGTCGGGCCACCTCGAGGCCGATGGCCCCCATGCCGATGATGCCCAGGGTGGATCCGTAAAGACCTCGAGCCCTGCCGTAGGCCTGTTTGTTCCAACGACCGGCTCGGAGATCGGCGGTGGCCGGGGCGATGTGGCGGTCGATGGCGAACATCAACCCGATGGTCAGCTCGGCCACCGCTATGGCGTTGCGGCCGGGCACCTTGCATACGAATATGCCCAGCTCGGACGCACGGTCGACGGCAATGGTGTTGGTTCCCGCCCCGGCTCGCGCCACGAGGCCGAGCCGATCGGCCGCTTCCAAAGCGGCGGCGGTGACCCTGGTGCTGCGTACCACCAGCACGTCGAACCCGGCTATCCGATCCGGCAGGCTCTCGGCGGTCAGCGAGGGTTCCACCACGCACACGTCGCCCCCGGCCCGCAGGCGTTCGATTGCGCTCTCGGCCAACCCGTCGGCAAATAGGATTCGCATGGCTGCCGTCGATTGTATGCCCGATCACTCCTTGCCCGATCACTTCCCGGGTTTCTCCGGTCCACGCAATTTTGCGCCCTGGGGAATCCCCGGGTGGGTACCGTGACGGTCGCGACCCGGTGACGATCCTCGATCTCGCAATTTTGCGCCCTGGGGAATCCCCGGGTGGGGGACGCTGGGATCGGGCCGGTATTTTCGGCGGGATGGCCGGTGGTCCGGATCGGGAAGCGGTGTCGAGAAGGGGGCGATTGGGACGCACGGCCACGATGGCCGGACTGGGGGCTCGCAGTGGAGGGCGGTGGGCGAGGGGCAGGGCCCAAAAGCTGTTCGCCGACGTCGGGCGGGCCGAGGCCCTGGACGCCGAGCGGGAGTTGCGCACCGCCGCCGACGTGGTGGAGGTGCTGGGGAACATGAAGGGCGCGCTGATGAAGCTCGGTCAGATGGCCAGCTACCTGGACGTGGGGTTGCCGGAGGCCACTCGGGACTCCCTGGCCCAGCTCCGAACCAGCGCTCCGCCCATGAGCGCGTCCCTGGCCGAGTCGGTGGTGGCCGCCGAACTGGGCGCGACCCCCGACGAGCTGTTCGAGCGGTGGGACCCGGTGCCCATCGCGGCGGCCTCCATCGGCCAGGTCCATCGAGCCATCACCGCCGACGGCCGGGCCTGCGCGGTCAAGGTGCAGTATCCCGGGGTGGCCGAGGCCATTGCCGCCGATCTGGGGTCGGCCCGGATGGTGTTCCGGGCTCTGTCGGTGCTGTTCCCCGGCCTGGATCCGGCCCCGGTGGTGGAGGAGCTGCGCCGGCGGCTCACCGAGGAGCTGGACTACGTACACGAAGCGGCCAACCAGCGTCTGTTCGCCGACCACTACCGGAACCACCCCTACATCTCGGTGCCCGAGGTGTACGACGATCTGTGCTCGGCTCGGGTGCTGACCACCGAGTTGGCCACCGGAGCGATCTTCGAGGAGGTGCTGGACTGGCCCCGGCAGCAGCGCAATCGGGTGGCCGAGACCGTCTACCGGTTCTCGTTCGGGTCGATCTACCGCCTGGGGGCCTTCAACGGCGATCCTCACCCGGGGAACTATCTGTTCCACCCCGACGGTCGGGTCACGTTTCTGGATTTCGGCCTGGTCAAGCGGTTCAGCCCCGACGAGACCGCCCAGTTCGAGCGCATGCTCACCGCCATGGTGATCGACCGCGACATCGCCCGGTTCAGAGCCGAGGTGGTGGCCGCCGGACTACTGCCCCCCGAAGCGCCGTTCGACGACGCCGCGGTGGAGTCGTACTTCAGCCATTTCTACGAGTTCGTGCTGGAGGACGAACCCCGAACCTTCACCCCCGAGTACGCCGCCGCCGGGGTACGGGCCATATTCGACGCCTCCGGGGCTCACGGCGAGCTGAAGAAGGTGCTCAACGTGCCCCCGCCGCTGGTGATCCTCCAGCGGATCAACCTGGGGCTGATATCACTGTTCGCCCAACTCGGTGCCACCGCCAACTGGCGGCGCATCGCCGAGGAGCTGTGGCCGTTCGTGGACGGACCGCCGGCCACCCCCATGGGCCGAGACGCCCAAACCTGGCGTTCGTCCCTTCGGTAAGGCCCCGGCCCTGGTCGGTGCCGAGACCGCGGCCGGTGCCGGCAAACTGTTCGACGAGGCCGAGTCCAACGTGGCCATCTCCGTACCCCCGGCCACGGAGCTCGACTTCGGTGACTGCGAGGTGGTCGTCACCCATCGCATCGTCAACTCCAGGATCTACGCCAGCCCCATCGAGGCTCGGGTGGCCGCCGCCACCTGGGGCGAGGACGGACGTCTGACCTGCTGGTCGAGCACCCAGGGGGCCCACACCACGCAAAAAGCCATTGCCGGCGCGCTGGGTCTGGATCCATCGCAGGTGAGGGTGGTCATCCCCGATGTGGGCGGCGGCTTCGGAACCAAGGCCGGCCCCGGCCCCGAGGAGTGCCTGCTGGGATGGTTGGCCCGCCGGACGGGTCGGCCGGTGCGCTGGGCCGAGACCCGCACCGAGAGCCTCCAGGCCCTGGGTCACAGCCGGGCCCAGTTCCAGACCGTGACCATGGGGGGCACCGCCGAGGGACGCATCACCCACTACCGGCTCGATATCCTGGCCGATGCCGGGGCCTATCCCCTGGTGGGGGCGTTGCTGCCCACCTTCACCGGTTTCATGGCACCGGGCACCTACGACATCGCCAACGTGGCCTGGTCGGCCACTGCGGTGGTGACCAACACCTCTCCGGTGCAGGCTTTCCGGGGGGCCGGTCGCCCCGAGGCCACCGCCGCCGTCGAGCGGGCGGTGGATCTGTTCGCCGCCGAGATCGGCATGGATCCCGCCGAAGTACGACGGCGCAACTATCTGGCTCCCGAGGCCTTCCCGCTTACCACCGCCACCGGGGCGGGCTACGACTCCGGGAACTACCGGGCCACCCTGGAGGCGGCCCTGCGGGCGGCCGACTACGACGGACTGCGGGGCGAGCAGGCCGCCCGCCGGGAGCGGGGCGATCATCGGCTGCTGGGCATCGGGTTGTCCTCCTACGTGGAGGTCACCTCGCCCCGCGGTCCCACCGGTTCGGAGACCGGGAGCCTGGAATTGCGCCCCGGCGGTACGGTGCTGGCCCGCACCGGGGCCACCCCCTTCGGCCAGGGCCACGTGACCACCCTGTCCATGGTGGTGGCCGACACCCTGGGCATCGCCATGGACCGGATCGAGGTGGTTAACGGCGATACCGACGAGATCCCCGCCGGCGACATCACCGGGGGATCCCGCACGGCCCAGATTGCCGGTTCGGCCCTGTTGAACGCCTCCGAGAAGCTGGTGGAGGAGGCCCGCCCCCTGGCCGCCGAGCTGCTGGAGGCGGCGGTGGACGACGTGGTGCTCGACCCCGAAACCGGCCGGTTCCACGTGGTCGGTACCCCGGCCCGAGCGACCGACTGGGCCGATGTGGCCGCGACCGCTACTCGGCCGCTGTTCGTGGAGAACGACTTCGTGCAGAACGGCTCCACCTTTCCGTTCGGCACCCACCTGGCCGTGGTCGAGGTGGACACCGGCACCGGCGAGGTGACGCTGGAGCGTCTGGTGGCGGTGGACGACGCCGGCACCATATTGAACCCGCTGCTGGCTCACGGTCAGATCCACGGCGGTCTGGCCGCCGGGGCGGCTCAAGCCCTGATCGAGGAGGTTCGCTACGACGCCGACGGCAACCTGCTCACCTCCAATTTCGCCGACTACGGGGTGATCTCCACCACCGAGCTGCCCAGTTTCGAGGTCCACGAGTCGGTCACCCCCACCCCGCTCAACCCGCTGGGGGCCAAGGGGATAGGCGAGTCGGGCACGGTGGGATCCATCTCCGCGGTGCAGAACGCGGTGGTGGACGCCCTCGCCCACCTCGGCATACGCCATCTGGACATGCCCGCCGCCCCCGAACGGGTCTGGGCCGCCATGGGGTCGTGCGGTCGGTAGCTGTTTGGGCCGTCGTGGGGTCGTGCGGTCGGTAGCTGTTTGGGCCGTCGTGGGGTCGTGCGGTCGGTCGGTGTCCTACGCTGGCGGGCCATGAAGTTCGGTATCGGTTTTGCCAACATTCTCGACTGGACCACCGCTCAGGGCGCGGTGGAGTTCGGCCGGGCGGCGGAGGCCGCCGGATTCGACTCGGTGTGGACGGTGGAGCATGTGGTGTACCCCGACAAGTACGCCTCGCAGTATCCCTACGACCCTTCGGGCCGGATGGCGATGGCCCCCGACTCCCCCCTGCCCGACCCGCTGATCTGGCTGACCTGGGTGGCCGCGGCCACCACCAACCTGCGGCTGGGCACCGGCATCCTCATCCTGCCCCAGCGCAACCCGGTGGTGCTGGCCAAGGCTCTGGGCACGTTGGACTCCATGTCGGGCGGCCGGGTCACCCTCGGGGTGGGCGTGGGTTGGCTCAAGGAGGAGTTCGAGGCTCTGGGCATTCCGTGGGCGCATCGGGGTCGGCGCACCGACGACTACATAGGGGCCATGCGGGCCCTGTGGGATCGTGACAGCACGTCGTTCTCCAGCGACCACGTGTCGTTCTCCGGGGTGAGCGTGAACCCCAAGCCGGTCGCCGGTCGGGTACCCATCGTGATCGGTGGGCACTCCAGGGCCGCGGCCCGCCGGGCGGGACGACTGGGCGACGGTTTCTGGCCCGGCCCTCGCGAGGGAGTGTCCATTGCCGAACTCATCGACGTGATGCATCAGGAGGCCGCGGCCGCCGACCGGGATCCGGGGAGCATCGAGATCACCGTCGGTCTGCCCAACACTCCCATGGACGATCCCGCCGGATTGGTGCAGGAGGTGGCCGACCTGGGGGCCCACCGCCTGATCGTCCCCTCCTTTTTGTTTCTGGCCGACACCGCCGAGACCATGGCCACGTTCGGCGAGCAGCTACGAGCCGCGACTCGGTGAGCAGCTACGGGCCGCGACTCGGCGAGCAACTCCACGCCGCGACTCGGCGAGCAGCTACGAGCCGCGACTCGGTGAGCAGCTACGGGCCGCGACTCGGCGAGCTACTTCACGCCGCGACTCGGTGAGCAGTATCGAACAACTCCACGCCGTGGCCACCGAGCGTACCGGCCTGGACGACTTCGGCTCCGACCACTACCGGGAGGGATTGGCCGTTCTGGAGGAGTCGCTGGAGGCCGAGGCGGCCATGACCGACGTCGGACGCTACGCGATCACCGAGATCATCACCCAGGCCCTGATGGGGCGGCTCCGGGCCGAGGCCGGCTTGAAGGCCCGACCCGAGGCGGCCTCCACTCCTGTTGCCCGCCCGCTGGTGATCGTCGGCCTGCCTCGCACCGGCACCACCGCCTTGCACCAACTTCTGGCGGCCGGCCCTCACTTCCAGGGACTGGAGCTGTGGCTGGCCGAGATGCCCCGGCCCCGTCCGCCCCGCGATCAATGGGACCGAATCGACGATTACGTCGCCTGCAAGGCCAAGACAGATGCCCTGGCCGAAATGGATCCCGAGCGGGCCGCCATTCACCGACAATCGGCCGAGTTGGTGGACGAGTGCTGGAACCTGTTCCGCCAGTCGTTCGCCAGTGTGACCTTCGAGTGCCTGTTCCGTATTCCCAGCTACTCGGCCTGGTGGGCGGCCTGCGACATGGGCCCGGCCTACGCCCGGCATCGCCGCAGCATCGGACTGATCGGCGTGGACGAGCCCGACACCCGCTGGCTGTTGAAGGATCCGAGCCACTTGTTCGCCCCCGAGGCGCTGTTCGCCACCTACCCCGACGCCAACGTGGTGATGACCCACCGGGATCCGCTTAAGGCGGTGGCCTCGGTGTGCAGCCTCACCGCGGCGAGTCGCCGGGGGTTCGAGTACCATCCCGACGACGTCGCCCACGGCTCGGAGCAGACCGAGCTGTGGGCCCGGGGGATCGACCGGATGCTGGCGGCCCGAGCCGGTCGGGAGGATCGGTTCCACGATCTGCACTTCGACGACTTCGGGGCCGACCCTCTGGGGAGCGTGGCCGCCATCTGCGACCGGTTCGGCTACCGATTCGACACCGCCGCCGAGCGGGCGATGGCCCGGTGGGTGGCCGACCATCCCCGGGGCGAGCACGGCGTTCACGACTACGGTCCCGAGCAGTACGGCTTGCGGGCCGAGGCCCTGTACGAGCGTTACGCCCGCTACATCGAGACCTGCGGGGTGGCGGTGGGAGGAGACCGATGAGCGAAATTGATTCGAGCAGCCTGTCGAGCCGCGCCGAGCGGTCTCGGCTGGCGGTGGGAGGAGACCGATGAGCGACGTCGATCTGAGCGGGAGCTGGGAGGAGTTCTGCGATGCTTTGAGGGGCGCGGGCCGCCGGGTGCTGGAGGCCGCTCCCGACGACGACCTGGACCGGGCCGAGGGGTTGCGTTACGTCACCCGTCTGGCCACCAACTTCCTGCGGGCCAATCTGGAGGAGTCCGACCCGGCCCGAGCCATCCTCAACCAGTCGGGGGTCAAGATCGGCCTGGACAATCCCGACTACGTGTACGGAGGGGCCCGGCTGTCGACGCGCTTCGACTACCGGCTGCGGGGCCGCCTCAACGATGCCCACTCCATCCGGATGGGAGCCTTCAGCGGCGGGTTGGGCACCCCCGAGGGGCTGATCCGGGACAGCTACCTGACCACCGAGGATCTATCGCCCGATGCCGACGGCCGCTTCGAGGTGACCATCGGTACCGAGCCCCGCCCCGGCCCGTGGCTGGCGATGAAGGAGGGCACCAACACGCTGACCATCCGCCAGATCTTGCTGGATCGGCCCCATCAGGTTCCCGCCGAGATGATCCTGGAGCGCACCGATGCCGGCAGCCCGCCCGAGCCGGTGAATCCCGAGCGGTTCGTCGGGGCGCTGGGCCGGGCCGGTTTCACCGTGTCCGCGGTGGTGGACCAGTTTCTGGGTTGGTCGGCCGACTTCGCGGCCCACCCCCACCAGGTTCGGCCCATCGATCCCGATCTGTTGGCCTTCGCCCAGGGCGACCCCGACACGTCCTACAACTACGGGTACTACGACCTGGGTCCCGACGAGTCCTGGATCATCGAGTTCGAACCCCCGGAGTGCGAGTACTGGAACATACAGCTCGGCAACCATTGGCTGGAGTCGCTGGACTTCGAGCACTACCGGACCAGCCTCAACCATCACACCGTCGCGGTCGAGGGCGACGGCACGGGCTCCGGTGGGTTTTTACCGCCCGCCGCACGGTCGCGCGACCATCGCACCGTCGCGGTCGAGGGCGACGGCACGGTTCGGGTGGTGGTGGCCCGGCGTGATCCCGGTCACCCCAACTGGTTGGACACCGCCGGCCACGCCCGGGGAGGCCTGGCCCTGCGCTGGGTGGGTGCCGGCTCCGAGCCCGAGGTTCGTTGCCGGGTGGAGCCGATCTAGATCTCCTTTGCCGGCCGGTTCGATTCCGTGGTGGGGGTAGGGCCGGCCGGGGCTGCTGCTAGATCTCCTTTGCCGGCCGGCCGGGGCCGCCGGCGGGGTTGCCGCCCATGTCGGCGTTCAGCTCGGCCTCGGCCATCAGGTCGGCCACGATCGGGCCGAGGACGGTGGGATCCTGGGAGTCGAGCTCCACCGCCGGACCCCGGACCCAGCCCTCGGCAATGGCCAGCGAGCGGCCGCCGGCCAGCCAGACCCGTCCGGTCACCGAGGATGCCTCGGGGCTGCACAGCCATATGGCGATCGGTGCCACCCACCGGGGGGCCATGGACTCCATGGCGTCGTCGGGGAGCTGGTCGCCGCCCATCAACGGGGCGGTGAGCCGGGTGAACGCGCTGGGGGCGATGCAGTTGACCGTGACCCCGTAGCGGACCAGCTCCATGGCCGAGATCACCGTGAAGGCGGCGATTCCCGCCTTGGCCGATCCGTAGTTGGTCTGGCCCACGTTGCCGAAGATGCCCGACGGGGACGAGGTGTTGATGATTCGGGCGTCGAAGCTGCGGCCGGCCTTGGTCTGTTCCCGCCACCAGGCGGCCGCGTGGTGGACGGGGGCGAAGGTGCCCTTGAGATGGACCTGCACCACCTTGTCCCAGTCGGCCTCGCTCATTGAGAACACCATTCGGTCCCGCAGGATGCCGGCGTTGTTGATGAGTATGTCCAGCGTCCCGAACGTGTCGATGGCCTGGTGGATCATGGCCCGGGCCGCCTCGAAGTCGCTCACGTCGGCCCCGTTGACCACCGCCTCGCCACCCAGGGCTCGGATCTCCTCGACCACCTCGCCGGCGGGGCCGGCATCGCCACCCCGACCTTCGGGGTCGGCCCCCAGGTCGTTGACCACCACCTTGGCGCCGTGCTCGGCCAGCATGAGGGCGTACTCCCGCCCGATGCCCCTACCGGCCCCGGTGACCACCGCCACCCGTCCTTCGCAAAGCCTGCTCATTGTGTCCAACTCCTCGTGTCGTCGAGTCGTGCTGTCGAGATCCTCTGTCGAGATCCTCTGTCGAGATCCTGTCGTTGTCGAACTATAGAAGGGCCTCGGCCAGGGTTCGCCACTGGGCGATGGGCAACTCCTACGGAGGGCTTCGGTCCTATGGAAGGGCCTCGGCCAGGGTTCGCCACTGGGCGATGGGCAACTCGCCCCGGGGAGCGAGCACCTGCACGGCCACGTGGTCGGCCCCGGCGTCGTGGTGGGCTCGGATGCGGGCCGCGATGGCGTCGAGGTCGCCCCACGCCACGATGGCGTCCACCAGTCGGTCGGACAGATCGGTGGTGTCGGCCTCGGTGAATCCCAGGCGGTGGAGGTTGTTCACGTAGTTGGGCAATCCCATGTACATGGCCATGTTCTCCCGGGCCAGCGACCGGGCCGCATCGGGATCGGTCTCCAGGCACACCTTCTGCTCGGGGGCCAGCAGGGCGTCGGGCCCCATGATCTCCCGGGCTCCGGCGGTGTGCTCGGGGGGCACGAAGTAGGGGTGGGCCCCGGCGGTGCGCTCGGCGGCCAACGCCAGCATCCGGGGGCCCAGCGCGGCCAGCACCAGCGGTGGGCTCTCCTCGGGTTCGGCGGCCATGTACATGGTCCCCTCCATGGCGTCCAGGTACTCCACCATGAACGAGTAGGGCTTGGAGTAGTCGAGCTTGCGGATGCCCTCGATGAACGGGCCGTGACTCACCCCGATCCCCAGCAGGAACCGGTTGTCGAAGGCCTCGGCCACCGTCTTTTGGGCCGCGGCGGTGGTCATGGGATGACGAGCGTGGATCTGCACGATCCCGGTGGCGATCCTCAGCGTGGTGGTGGCCCCCAGCATGACCGACGCCGACACGAACGGATCCCGCCCCACCGCCTCGGGAATCCACAGTGTGGCCCAGCCCAGCTCCTCCAGTTCGGCGACGATCTCCCGCACCCGGTTCGATGGCTGCTGGTCGAGCACCCCCTGCCACAACCCGATCCTTCCGATGTCCATGGTCGGTGACTCTAGCTTTGACCTTCCCCGGGGTCGCATCGTCGGCTGGCCCGTCCTGTCCCGCTCTAGCGTCATCTTCCCCGGGGTCGCATCGTCGGCTGGCCCGTCCTGTCCCGCTCTAGCGTCATCTTCCCCGGGGTCGCATTGTCGGCTGGCCCGTCCTGTGCCGCTCTAGCGTCATCTTCCCCGGGGTCGCATTGTCGGCTGGCCCGTCCTGTGCCGCTCTAGCGTCATCTTCCCCGGGGTCGCATTGTCGGCACTACGCTTCGGGCCGTGCCCAAGTACGAGACCTTGTTGTACGAGGAGTCCGACGGGGTGGCGGTTGTCACCTTGAACCGTCCCGAGCGGCTCAACGCCATGGACAACGCCTGCTGTGACGAGCTTCGAGCCCTGTGGGCGGATTTGCGCTACGACGAGGACGTCCGTTGCGTGATCCTCACCGCGGCGGGGGAGCGTGCGTTCAGCACCGGTGTTGACATTTCCGGCTCCTGGAAGCAACCCGCATCGCCGTTCATGGTGGACGACCCGATCTCCTCCGTCGGCCCCAAGTCCAACGACTATTGGCGCCCCGTCATCGCCGCGGTGAACGGTATGGCCGCCGGTGGGGCCTTCTACCTGCTGGGCGAGGTGGAGTTCATCATCGCCGCCGACCACGCCACCTTCTTCGATCCCCACGTGAGCCACGGAATGCCCGCGGTGAACGAACCCATGTTCATGCTCCAGCGGATGCCGTTGGGGGAGATCATGCGCATGTCGCTGCTGGGCCGCCACGAGCGCATGTCGGCCCAGCGGGCCTTTCAGATCGGGCTGGTGCAGGAGGTGGTTCCGGCGGCCGAGTTGATGGACGCGGCTCGCTGGTGCGCCGAGGCCATCGCGTCGGCCCCCGAGCGTCTGGCCGTCGAGGCCACCATGAGGGGGCTGTGGACGGCGCAGTACACCACGCTGGCCAACGCCATGAACAGCGGAGTGGCTTTTCTGAGCCTGGCCGGGGCCGAGGAGGAGATCACCGAGAAGGCCCGGGGCATAAAGGAACAAACCCGTATCGAGCCCCGTATCCGGTGAGCACGGTAAGTTCGGTGAGCGCGGTCAGTCCGGTGAGCGTGGTCAGCTCGGTGAGCGCGGTCAGTCCGGTGAGCGCGGCAGGGGTGGGAGGCAAGTGAGACCGGGGGCGCTGGACGGGCTTCGGGTGGTGGACCGCACCGACATGCGAGGGGCGCTGTGCGGGCGGATACTGGGCGATCTGGGGGCCGAAGTCATCCGGGTGCCGCCGGTGCCCGATCCCGATGACGCGGCTCACGCCCATCGCAACGCCAACAAGGCGATGGGCGACCCCGGGGATCTGGAGTCGCTCATTGCCGACGCCGATCTGCTCATCGACAACACCGGACTGGATCCCGCCGAGCTGATCGGACACCGACCGGCGCTGGTGGTGGTGGCGCTGGCCGACATGGGCCTGACCGGCCCCCGATCGGGCTGGCACCTGGAGCCGCTGCCCGCGTTCGCCTCCTCGGGGGCGCAGTATTTGTCTGGCTTTCGGGAGACGTCCCCGTGCTGGCACCCCGGCTACATCGCCCACGACTGCGCCTCGGTGCTGGGGGCCCTGGGAGGGTTGGCCGCGGTGATGGACCGATGCCGTCACGGGCAGGGCCAGGTGGTGGAGATCAGCGTGCAGGAGGCGGCCCTGGGTGGGCTGAACCCGTGGTCGGTGCTCATTCCCGACTACGTGACCCACTTTCCCGAGCTGCCGGCTGAGGGCCGCCGCAACGCCGACGGGAACTACTGGATCTTCCCGGCCCGCGACGGCTGGGTGCGCACGGTGATCGGCACCCCCTACCAGTGGAAGGGCTTCGTGGAGGTGCTGGGCAACCCCGACGCCCTGGCCGGCCCCGAGTGGAACGACGGCGTTTTTCGGGCCAGGAACCGGGACGTGATTCACATGGTGGCCGATGAGATTCTGGCCCGACACGACCGGGCCGACCTGTTCGAGCGTGGTCTGGCCGCGGGCACCACCATCGGGGTGATCCAGTCGCCCCGCGAGTTTGCCGCCCACCCCCAGGTAGTGGGGCGGAGGTTCTTTCGCTACGACGTGGAGGGTTCCGAGGGATTGCCCATGCCCGATGCCCCGTGGAAGCTGTCGGCCACTCCCGCCGGAGTGCGGAGGCGAGCCCCGATGTCCGGTGACGATCCGGCCCGGTTCAGCACTCGCCCACCCGACGATCGTTGGGCCCCGAGGCCCACCAGCGGCCTGGGGGTCGATGGCTCGGGGGTGGTCTCCGGTTCGGCGGGGGTCGATGGCTCGGGGGTGGTCTCCGGTTCGGCGGGGCATTCGGCGAGCCCCAACGGCTTGTTGCTGGACGGGGTGCGGGTGGTGGAGTTCGGGGTGGCCGCGGTGGTGCCCGAGGCCACCTGGATGCTGTCGGAGCTGGGCGCCGACGTGATCAAGATCGAATCGGTGGTTCACCCCGACTCGCTGCGTCTGGCCGGTCGGGGCGACCTCAACAAGGCGTTCCCGTTCAACGCCGAGAGCCGGGGGCGGCGGTCGGTGGCCCTCGACCTGACCACCGAGCGGGGCCTCGAGCTGGCCCGGGAACTGTGCATGGCCGCCGATGTGGTGGCCGAGAATCTTCGGGGCGGTTCCCTGGACAAGCTCGGCCTGGGGTGGGACGACCTGTCGGCCGTTCGCCCCGACCTGGTTTACGTGTGTTCCCAGGGCTACGGCCGGGGTGGACCCATGGGCAAAATGCCCGCCTACGGGCCGCTCAACGCCGGCTTCGCCGGGGCCCACTGGCTGTGGAACCACGCCGACGTCAAATACCCGTGCAGCACATCGCTGAACCACCCCGACCACATCGCGGGCAAGCTGCTGGCCGTGGCCATGCTGGCGGCCATCGATCACCGAGGGCGCACCGGACAGGGCCAACTCATAGACATGGCCCAGACCGAAGCCGCCGCCTACCTCATCGGCGAGGTGTACATGACCGCGGTGGCCGCCGGTGCCGATCCCCGGCCCACCGGCAACCGATCGGCCACCACCGCCCCCCATGACGTGTACCCGGCCGCCGGCGACGACGACTGGGTGGCGGTGGCCTGCCCCGACGACGAGTCGTGGCAACGGTGCTGCGACGTGATCGGGCTTGAGAACCACTGGCCCACCGTGGCCGCCCGACTGGCCGACGTCGCGGCGGTGGATGCCGTGGTGGCCGCCTGGACGGCCGAAGGTCGGGCCGACGACCGGGCCGAACGCTTGCAGGCCGCCGGAGTGTCGGCCATGGCGGTAATGGGCCCCTTCGCCCACCGGTCCGATGAGCATCTGGCCGCCCGGGACGCCCTCGACGTCCTGGACCACCCGGTAGTGGGCAAAGAAACCCACGTGGCCAACCCCATCCGCTTCGCCCTGACCCCCAAACGCACCGCCGGCCCCTCCCCCCTACTCGGAGCCGACACCGTCGAAGTCCTGGCCGAGGTCCTGTCCATCACCCCCGACGAAGTCTCAACCCTGGTCGAATCCGGCATATGCCGCTGACCAGCCATAGGGTCCGGTAGTGGCCGAGGCCGAGCTGATGGCACAAGTCGGTTGCTGTATCACCGCCCTCCAGATCACCGAGGCAACCCAGTAGATCAGGGCTGCTCCCTCAGAATCAGGAGTTCACCAGACCGGGGCAGCTCCAGATCTCCATCCGGGGGGCTGATAGTGCGTATCATGGGTGCCCGTGAGTGGCCGGGAGATCCAGCCCGCTCTCCCGCTGGCTGACATCGGGGGGGGGGGGGTGATGGCGATAACGTCACCGAGTGGTGTTTGGCGCGGGTTCGTGGTCGCTATCCCGGTCTAGAGGTCACCAAGGACGATATCTGGCATTACCTGTACGGGGTGATGCACGCTCCTGATTGGCGGAAGCGGTATCGGCACGATTTGCAGCGGAGCCTTCCCCGGGTGCCGCTGGCCGACGATTTCGGGGCGTTCCGCCGAGCGGGCGAGGAGCTGATGAACCTTCACATCGGCTACGAGACCTGCCCGGAGCATCCCGATGTGGTTTGCGAGGTGGATGGTGATCCCGACCAGGGAGAGCATCCCGATCCCGAGGTGTACCGGTTGGGGGGCAGGCTGCGGTGGGGACGGAGCCCGGACGATCCGAGCACCGACGACTGGTCGGTGTTGTTGGTGAACGACCGGTGCCGCTTGGTGGGCATTCCCCGGCAGGCCCATGAGTACGAGGTGTCGGGCCGGTCTCCGTTGCGGTGGGCGGTGGACGGGTTGGCGGTCAAGACCGACAGGGAGTCCGGGGCGGTGGACGATCCCAACGGTTGGCACCGGTGGGCCGATCATCCGTTCGAGCTGATACGGCACCTGCGGCGGTTGGCGTACGTGGGGGCGCGCTCGGCGGAGATCATCGCCGGGTTGCCACCGTCCCTGCCTGCGGTCGACGACGACGGTATCGGCACCGACGAGGAGCACGAAGCCGAGCTGGAAACGGCTCTACGAGGCTTCGCCGACGACGACGGTATCGGCACCGACGAGGAGCACGAAGCCGAGCTGGAAACGGCTCTACGAGGCTTCGCCGGCGACGACGGTATCGGCACCGACGAGGAGGGCTGATGGCTTATCTGGCCGAAGCGTTGCAGACGTTGCAGGAACAAACCGGGTCGAACTCGGCTCGCAAGGGTCGGGAGTTCGAGCGGCTGATGCGAAGAGCGTTGGAGACCCATACCGGCGAGTACGGGAAGGATCGCTTCAAGTGGGTGAAGCTGTGGTCGGATTGGGAGGACCGTGACGGTCCCGATCACGGCATCGACATCGTCGCGGAGCAGGTTGACGGCAGCCTCTGCGCTGTTCAGTGCAAGTTTTATGCCCCCGATAAACGGGTCCCGGCTGGTGGTGAGGGTGGTGTCAACGACTTCCTGGCCGCATCGGAGGGGAGGTTTGCCTCACGGATATTGATCGCCACCGCCGAACTGGAGCCACGGGCGCGCCGGCACGTGGAGTCGGCGTCGCCTCGTTGTGAGGTGTTGTCGGTGGCCGAGATGGACGATTGGGTGTCGGACTGGCGCGACTATCTGGACAGTCCCGAGGCCCTTGAGGTGGATGGGTTGACCAAGCACCGGCCTCGTGACGATCAGGAAATTGCACTGACCAGGATCGCCGAGGGCTTCGAACGCAGCGACCGGGGCAAGATCATTCTGCCGTGCGGCACCGGTAAGTCGGTGCTGGCCATGTGGGCGGCCGAGCAGGTGGTGGGCGTCGGGGGAACGGTGCTGTACCTGGTGCCCTCGATCTCGCTGATGGGCCAGACCATGCGGGAGTGGGCCCGTCACAAGACCATTCCCCACACCTATCTGGGGGTGTGCTCCGACATGACCAGCGGACGCCGTGACGACGATTCCGGCGGGTACATGAGCGAGTTGGCCATGCCGGTGTCCACCGACGTCGGGCAGTTGGCCCAGGCGTTGGACCAACCGCCGGGTGAGGCGTTGCGGGTGGTTTTCTGCACCTACCAGTCGGCCGGGGTGGTGGCGGACGCTCAGTTGAAGTCGGGGACGAGGTTCGATCTGGCGATCTGCGACGAGGCCCATCGCACCACCGGGTTGGCGGTGGTGGACACCTTGTCCATAAAGGACCCGTCGGGGTTCACCCTCATCCATCAGGAGGACCGCCTGCGTTCCGACCGTAGGTTGTTCATGACCGCCACCCCTCGGGTCTACACCGAAAAAGCCCGCCAACGAGCCGACCGCCGGGCCGAGCAGGCCCCCGTCGGCTTCGATGTCGATTCCTACAGCATGGACGACGAGCGGCTCTACGGGCCGGTGTTTCACGAGATGAGCTTTGCCGATGCCATCGACCAGGGGTTGTTGAGCGATTACGAAGTGCTGGTCATTGCGGTGAAGGACGCCCCCGAGCATCGGGCCGCAATCGAGTTCGACGGCGAGGTGCGGTTGTCCAACGAGCACGCGGTGAAGCTGCTGGGGTGTTGGGATGCGTTGGCCGACCCCACCACCATGGGCATCAGGGATCATCCCGACCGCCGCACCGGTATGACCCACTCCGAGCACGCCCGTTCGGCCATCGTCTTCGCCAACACGGTGAGGGTCTCGAAGACGTTGGCCGAGTGCTGGCCCCGGGTGGTCGAAAAGCACACGCCCGAACATTCGACCGACGGCGACTACTTGCGGATGGAGGTGAACCACATCGACGGTTCCACCCCGGCTCTGCGGCGGGGGATGATGCTGCGAAAGCTGAGGGACGAAGAACCGGGGCGCAACTCCGACAACTCGTGCCGGGTGCTCACCAACGCTCGGGTGCTCACCGAGGGCGTGGATGTTCCGGCGTTGGACTCCATCGTCTTCTTCGAGCGACGCACTTCCAGGATCGACATCACCCAGGCGGTTGGTCGGGTCATGCGTACCGCTCCCGGCAAGAAGATCGGTCGGGTGGTCATCCCGGTGGTGGTGCCCGAGGGCAAGAACGTGACCGATCGAGAGGTGCTGAACGGGTCGGACTTCAAGGTGGTGTGGGACGTGGTTCGAGCCCTGCGGTCGCACGACGAACGCATCGATTATTGGATCAACCACCCCAAGACGACATCGGCCAAGGGCAAGGTCCGGATCGAGTATCTCGACTCCCCGACCGACCGACCCACCGGCACGCCCGAGGACGAGCAGTTGCAGCTCGTATTCGCCCAGGTGAAGGAAGCGGTTGCCTCCAAGCTGGTGGAAATGTGCGGCGACCGCCGGTCGTGGATCACCTGGGGCGAGAAGGCGGCCCGGGTGTGCGAGCAGGTTCACGACCGGTTCGTCGGAGCGATAGCCGACACCCCCGAAGCCCGACGAGAGTTCGACCGGTTCGTGAAGTGGATGAGAGCGACGATCAACCCCTCGGTGGGCGAAGCCGAGGCCGCGGAGATGGTCGCCCAGCACCTGGTCACCATGCCGGTGTTCGACCACATGTTCGCCGAGTCCCGCTTCGCCCAGTTGAACCCGGTGTCGCAGGCCATCCATAAGCTGCTGGCGGTGGTCGACCCCCACCAGACCCGATTCGAGGCCGAGCTCGCCCCCCTGGAGCGAGCCTATCGGTCGATGCGAAAAACGTTCGATGGTGCCATCGACTCGGCCGAACGGGTGGATGTCCTGCGCCAGGTGTACGAGGGTTTCTTCCACCACGCCATGAAGGACACGGTGAAACGGCTCGGCATCGTGTACACGCCGGTCGAACTGGTGGACTTCATGTTGAGATCGGCCGATGCGGTGTGCAAGCAGGAGTTCGGCAGGGGGTTGGGGGCCGAGGGGGTCAACGTGCTCGACCCGTTCACCGGAACGGGAACGTTCATATACCGGCTGTTGACCGGAACCGGCACCGATGGGCAACCACTGGTCGGCGACGAGGATCTGTCCAGGAAGTACGGGGCGGAGCTTCACGCCAACGAGAACTGTCCAGGAGAGCTGCATGCCAACGAGATCGTGCTGTTGGCCTACTACATCGCCGCCTTGAAGATCGAAGCCGGTTACGCGGCCCGCCGCCCCCAGGGGGGTTACCAGGATTTTCCCGGTATCGTCCTGGCCGACACGTTCTTGTTGTCCGACGAGGATCGACAAACACAGTTGGAGGCCATGCAGAGCGGTCGGGGCAACTCCGAACGGGGACTCAACCAGGCCACCACCCAGATACAGGTAATAGTCACCAACCCGCCGTGGTCGGCCGGACAGAAGTCGGCCGGCGACGACAACGCCAACCAGGACTACGATCACATCGCCGAACGCGTCCGACAAACCTACGGGAAACGCCACCGAGAAGTCACCGACAACTCGGCGGGCAAATCGGCGGGAAATCTGTACGTGCAGGCCATCCGATGGGCCACCGACCGGCTGGACCGGGAGCACGGCGGGATCGTCGCCTTCGTCCATCCTAACTCGTTGTTGAACGCCACCTCGCTGGCCGGTATGCGGGCTGCTCTACGCGACGAGTTCACGGACATCTATGTGGTCAACCTTCGTGGCAACGCCTACACCAGCGGTGATGAACGCCAGCAGGAAAATGATAATGTATTCGGTCAAGGTTCGCGCAACGGGGTACAGATAACTGTACTGGTTCACAACCCTAAGAAGAGTCACTCCGAGCCAGCGGTGCTCCACTACGCCGAGGTGCCCGATGAACAGTCCTTGGAGGACAAGTTCGCCTGGATCGAGGAGGTAGGCGATGTGACCAACGCTGATCATTTTAGTCTTGTCCCAGTGACTGCTCAGCACGATTGGGTCAACCTAACCGATGGGACGTTCAACGACCTGATGGCAATATGTGATACCGACAGGAACAACCAACAAGTTGCCCTCCAGTCTCATGCTCTTGGGGTAGCAACGAACCTGGATTCTTATGTCTATAGCTTCTCACGAGATGATCTTGTAGATAAAGTGCAGCGCCTGATTGACGCGTTCAATAATGCACTGAACGAAATAGACTTGGAGTTATCCACGCTAGAAGAAGCCACTATCAATAATAACCTCGCGGATATAAAGTGGACAGGCAGGCTCAAATCATCCTTGAAAAAATCAGGACAAACAGGTGAGGTATTGGAGTTCGACGAGTCATGTATCCGGGAAGTGCTGTATCGCCCCTTCATCAAGAAGTGGTTGTACGAAGACCACCGCATCCTTTCCGCGGGTCAAGCAGTGTCCAACATGTTCTCACATAGAGAGGAACAAGAGTCAATGGTCATAAAGCAACCTAATAGCTCTCGCGGTGGTTATTCGACTCCTCTGGCTTCTGACACCATATCTGACCTCAATATACAAAGTAACGGTGGGGGGGGGGGGGTCATCCCTCGCAGCATCCGGCGATCCTGATCACCGACCCGTCCAGCCAAACAATTTTCGCGACGTTGGCAGTCATAATGCTGCCAGACCTGCACGCGTTGACACCAGGCATAGCGACCAGGGCATTGTCGATGAAACCGCCATCGTCATAAAACGCCCCCTCGGATCAAGAGGCGACTACTCCACACCGCTAGCTGCCGATTCGCCCACCGACCTGCACTTGCACACCGATGGCGGGGGGGGGGGGGTCATCCCTCGCCGCTTCCGGTGATTCTGATAACCTCCATCAACAATCGAGCCATATTCGGAACCCTGGCCACCCGAGTACCCGCAGACCTCAGCGCGACGGGAACGAACCAACCAACCCGAGCACTCCCCCGGGCGACACCGCCATCTTGGTAGCGCAGCAAAACAACCGTAGCGATTGTGCAGTTCTGGCTATTGCCCAAGTAGCGGATTTGAACAGTCTCGGGTCGAATCAGGGAGGAGCACGACCAGCCCCTAGAAGGATCCATAGCCCCTAGAGTCTTTTCCACGACGGCGGGGTGGACGGTGTGAGAAAGGTCTGGGCCGCCGGCTCGGTGCTTGCCCTGGTGTGATTGGTGTAGGTTTTTCGTGTTCTGAGCCCGTACGGAGGACAATCCATGACCGACCAGTACTACCGTGTCACCCTGCCCGATTCGGAGCTGCCCACGCAGTGGTACAACATCATCCCCGATCTGCCGGCACCGCCCCCGCCCCCTTTGCATCCGGGCACCTTGGAACCGGCCGGCCCCGACGACCTGGCCCCGCTGTTCCCCATGGCCCTGATCATGCAGGAGGTTACCGGCGACTCCTACGTGGACGTCCCCGGCGGCGTGCTCGACGTTCTGCGCCTGTGGCGACCGAGCCCACTGTTCAGGGCTCGTCGGCTGGAGCAGGCCCTCGACACCCCGGCGAAGATCTTCTACAAGTACGAGGGGGTCAGCCCCGCCGGATCGCACAAGCCCAATACCGCGGTACCCCAGGCCTTCTTCAACCACCAGGAGGGGGTGACCCGGTTGACCACCGAGACCGGGGCCGGCCAGTGGGGGAGCGCGCTGGCGTTCGCCTGTTCGCAGTACGGCATGGACTGCGAGGTGTGGCAGGTGGCCGCCTCGTACCGCCAGAAGCCGTACCGCAAGACGATGATGGAGGTGTGGGGGGCCACGGTTCATTCCAGCCCCTCGGAGGTCACCGACTACGGGCGGCAGTTGCTGGCCGAGAATCCCGACCACAACGGGTCGCTGGGCATAGCCATCAGCGAGGCGGTGGCCGAGGCGGCGTCCGACCCCGACACCCGGTACGCACTGGGCAGCGTGTTGAACCACGTGCTGTTGCATCAGACCATCATCGGCGAGGAGGCCCTCAAGCAAATGGCCATGGTGGGCGAGACCCCCGACCTGCTGGTGGGCTGCACCGGCGGCGGTTCCAACTTCGGCGGCTTGTCGTTCCCGTTCCTGCGGGAGAAGCTGGCCGGCCGGATCAACCCGGTGATCCGCTGCGTGGAGCCCGCCGCCTGCCCGACGCTCACCAAGGGGCAGTACCGCTACGACTTCGGTGATACCGGCCGGATGACGCCCCTGTTGAAGATGCACACGCTGGGCCACAGCTTCATTCCCGATCCCATCCACGCCGGCGGATTGCGCTACCACGGCATGTCGCCCCTGGTGTCGCACATCCACGACCTGGGGCTGGTGGAGGCGGTGGCCATCCCCCAGGCGGAGTGCTTCGCGGCGGGCCTGCAATTCGCTCGCAGCGAGGGCATCGTGCCCGCCCCCGAGCCCACCCACGCCATCGCCGCGGCGGTGCGTGAGGCGCTGGCGTGCAAGGAATCGGGGGAGGAGAAGGTGATCCTCACCGCCATGTGCGGCCACGGCCATCTCGACTTGGCCGCCTACGAGAGCTACCTGTCGGGCTCCGTCGTGGACTTCGATCTGAGCGACGAAGCCATCGCCGCGGCCATGGCCACCGTGCCCGTTCTGGAGCAGGCCCAGTAGCGCCGGGTTTTCCGACCCCGGGGTGTGGCGTTGAAACTGGGCTCACCGACAAGAAAGTGCGGGTGATAGGACACGCATGAGAGTGCTGGTGATGGGCGGCAGCCAGTTCAACGGCTACGCCCTGGTGTCGGAGCTGGTGAAGTGCGGCCACGAGGTGACGGTGTTGAACCGGGGGCGCACCGCGGTGGATTTCCCCCGGTCGGTGCGCCGCCTGGTGGCCGACCGCACCGACCACGATCAGGTGCGGGCCGTGCTGGGGGGCGAGAGCTTCGACGTGGTGCAGGACATGAGCGCCTATCACCCGAGCGACGTGGAGTTGATGATCGAGGTGTTCGAGGGTCGGATCGGCCACTACATCTTTGCCTCGTCCACGGTGATCTATGCCCCCAGCGCCATACTGCCCATGACCGAGGATCACCCGCTGGATCGGGGCCCGAACCAGAACGAGTACGGATTGCACAAGATTTTGTGCGAGGACGTCCTCATGGACGCCTGGCGCAGCCGAGGGTTCCCGGCCACCATCGTGCCGTTCTCGATGGTGTTCGGCCCCCGCAACATCCTGGCCGACCGGGAGCAGCGCATGATCCTGCGCCTGTTGCGAGGCCGACCCGCGCTAATCCCCGGCGACGGCACCACTCTGGGACAGGTGGGCCACGTGGACGACCAGGCCCGGGCACTGCGCATGATGATGCTCCAGCCCCGGACGTTCGGCAGGCGCTACAACCTGACCGGAGGGTCGTACCACTCCGACGAGGGCTATGTGGACGCCTTCGCCGAGGTGTTGGGCGTGGACGCCGACAAGGTGTTCGTCCCCGCGGCGGTGATGGACGCCCTCTGGGATGGTGCCCTGGTGTTCGAGCAGGGCCGGGCCACGCCGGTGAAGATCGACATCCGCAGCTCCGACTCGGCCCGGGCCGACGCCGATCGAACCCGCCGCAGGTTCATGCTGGCCCAGCTCGTCCAGCGCCTCGCCCCCAACCTGCACCGCTGGAACCGCAGCGTGGTGTTCTCCATCGACCGTCTCCGGGCCGACATCGGCTGGGAACCCGAGTACACCCTGGCCGCCATGGTCGACCACGTACACCGCTGGATGGCCGACCAAGGCCTCGACCAGGGCTTGGACCTGGACTTCGCCCTGGAGGATCAAATCCTGGCCCACCTACAGGACTCCTGAGGTAGGTGTCGCTTGCTTCTTCTAGTGTGATCGGCATGGAGCAGGCGCTTGCGTCGGATGGGCCCGACACTCTCGATCTGGCCGGTCCGGGGGACTGGGTGCTGTGGGCCGACAATGCCGAGGTGCTGCCCCGCCTGGCGGACGAGTCCTTCCGGTTGATCTACATAGATCCACCGTTCAACAGCGGCAAGGTGCAGCACCGGGAGGAGCTGGCCACCGTTCGCAGCGAGGATGGCGACAGGGTTGGTTTCGGTGGTCGCCGGTATCGAACCGTGTCACTCGGTTCCACCTCCTATGTCGATGCGTTCGACGACTACCTCGAGTTCATCGGGTCCCGCCTCGAGCAGGCCCACCGGTTGCTCACCACCGACGGCACCTTGTACTTCCACATCGACTACCGGGAGGCCCACTACTGCAAGGTGGTGCTGGATCAGATCTTCGGCCGGGAGTGCTTCATCAACGAGATCATCTGGGCCTACGACTTCGGTGGTCGGTCACGTCGGCGCTGGCCGGCCAAGCACGACACGATCCTGGTTTACGCCAAGGACGCCGAGCGGTATTTCTTCGACCAGGATGCCATCGAGCGAATCCCCTACATGGCCCCGGGGCTCGTGTCGAAGGAGAAGGCGGCCCGGGGAAAGCTGCCCACCGATGTGTGGTGGCACACCATCGTGGCCACCAACGGCAAGGAGAAGGTCGGCTACGCCACCCAGAAACCCGAGGGAATCCTGCGCCGAATTATCAGCGCTTCCTCCCAGGAGGAAGACCGCGTCCTCGACTTTTTTGCCGGATCGGGCACCACCGCCGCAGTCGCCCGGCAAATGAATCGCCGTTTCGTGATGATCGACAACAACCAAGAAGCCATCTCAATAATGGCCCACCGCCTCGGCACCACCGGAACAAGCTACACCGACGGCAACCTTAGCCCCCTCAGCCTCCAACAACCACAGGCATCGTAGGTGACGTCGAACGACATTGGCTTTATGCCGCTCAGTAGTCCAGGCCGAGCTTTTGGGCTTCTTCTGTGAGCTCGTCGGCGATGGCTTGGCGTTTTGCGTCGTCTTGGTTCTTGTACTCGACGAGGTCGACGAGTGGTACTCGTCGCCGGTTTCCGACTCTCCGGTAGGGAATCCTGCCTTCTTCCAGGATCTTGACAAGGTAGGGTCGCGACACATTGAGAATGTCGGCGGCTTGCTGGGTGGTTAGTTCGGCTTGGATGGGGGCCACGGTGACGGCGTTGCCGTTGGCGATCTGGGCGAGGATATCGACCAGCAGACGGAGGGCGTGACCGGGGATTTCGAGTTTGGTGTCAACCCCCTCGGCGGCAAGAGACACCGAGGCACTGTTGACACCCGGGTGCTGGCGCAGAAACTGGCTGACGACTTCCACTGCTTCGCCGGCCTGTCTCGCGGTGGTCTCATCGGGCACGGCGAGGTGGTGCTCCAGTAGGGCTGCCGGAGGTGGCATCTGACTATCTCTCCTATTTGATTTTGATGTATTTGATACTGCTGTGGGGTGCAGGTCGAGCGGGCCCGTGGGGGCTCGTCAACTGTCGAGCATCCCATGCGCTCTGCCCATCAGCATAATTATATTCAAATTATTCGCAACAGAAGATGCAGTCGAAACGGCCACCGATGACCACCGGCCCGATGGTCGGGCAGCTTGTCGTGGTCGGGAGAAGGCCGCTTGGCATTGCACCGGGGTGTGTGCTTACGCCGAGGTGTTCAGTGCCCGGCGGATGCGCCAGAGGAATGTGCCGGCGGCGAGCACTGCTAGGCCGGTGAGCACCGATGCGCCGGGCAGGGTGAAGGCCAGGGTGATGCAGCCGACGAGGCCCAGGGCGCTGAGGGCTCGGGGCCAGCGGCGCTGGGACGGGGACAGGGTCCAGGCCGAAGCGTTGGTTATGGCGTAGTAGAACAGCACGCAGAACGAGCTGAAGCCCAGCACGTTCCGCAGGTCGGTCAGAGCGACACCAGCACGATCACCACCGCGGCCACCGGCTAAGCTAAGATGAATCTTGCTTTTTCTTTCCGCAACATTATGTACGGGTTTATGCATTGGACTCCCAGCCCGACACACGCGTTGGGGATTTTGATCTTCCTAGTGCTATCGGCAGGAACTTCATGGGTTACTACAACACAGTTGTGGGCCAGAGCGTGAGCAACTAGCCAGTAGTCGGCAACCTGAAGAAACGTAGCCACAGCCGCTGGGTCATAGTTGCCCCTACTGGCCCAATTACTGACCTGTTGTAAGGCTGAAACCACCTTGGTATCTGGCTCAAGAAAGAAATCTTTACCCTGTCCTATGGTCCAGTTGGCAAGATCATCATCGCAGGCTTGCAACTCATCACCTACCTTCTCGATGCTGGCTACGACTCCTGCTGCATTCTTACGAATTAACCAATCCCAGAATCCCGGTACAAAATCGAAACCATAGTGCAGGTTTTTTGCTTGGATGAAGACATTGGAATCTAATAGATACATAGCTAGCTTGACACATCAAGTTTTTTGCTGAGCTCGTTGAATGTTGTGACTTTGGGTATGCCGAGCATGCGCAAGGCATCACGGTATAATGTTTGACCTTCGAGAACACTTACTACAAGAGCTCGCGTAAACCTTTGGCCTGTACGGGTTATGGTTGTCCTGTAGAAGTTGCCGCCACTCTGACCTCTCTGAGACAATTGTACAAGGCACGTTAATTCTTCGTTCCACTCCTTATCGAATGTCTCACGATCAATAAACTCTACATCAAGGAGCCGCCGCAAGATGACCAAAGTGCTTACCTTATAGGTTTTTGCAAGACGTGTCATTGCCTCGGGCAAAGGTTCTGATCTTCTTAACTTGGAGCTTAGATCGTCAAGTGGAACCAAGAACTCAGCAGCCACCGCGTTACACCAGATTTCCTCCTGTTGTGAGGACCGTGGAGGTTTTGCTCCGATATCTGACAAGGCTGACACTCCTAGCCAGAGGTGGGCAAGTTCGTGGGCAAGTGTGAACATTTGAGCAGCCTTCGTATCTGCTCCGTTGATGAATACCAAAGGGGCGAACGGGTCGGATAGAGCGAAACCACGAAACTCGTTCGGATCGAGACGACGGTGGGTGTTACTGTTCACAACTCCATTTACCATGACAAGCACACCAGCATCATCAGCTTGGCTGATAAACAGCCGCAGCGCCTCCGTCCACCCGGAGCACTCCCTGCGGTCATCAACTTGGTAGTTCAATGCTTCACGCATCTGTGCTGCTACTGTCTGAGCACTCGTATTTGTTGTAGCGCTTTGAATGAAGCTGATCTCTGGCTGCCCCGTAACCAGTGCAAATTCGCGGTACCAGGATTGTCGTTCCTGACAGGCGTAGATTGTATCCAGAAGATTGGGGCTCGGGCGCGTCAAAGTTCGACCTGCTACTGTACGGAAGTCGGCGATAGGAATGGACTCCTCTGGTGGCTCGCTGAGAAATAGGTAGCCCACTGGCACATGTACGGCGCGAGCAAAAGACTCAATTTGTTTAAGGGTAGGCTGTTTTTCGCCAGTCTCCCAGTGAGGTAGTTGCTTGAACTTGCTCTGTCTCTGTAATTGCTCTTGGGTCAGACCTGCACGTTCACGCGCCCAGCGGAGGAGGCCAGGCTTGACTTCAACACGAATCACTTGGCGCTCCCTCGAATGGCCACAACTGTAGTCAAGTCCATCTTCGTCTATACTACTGTACGCATCGTTCTGTGCTGACTCCGGTATTCATCTCATTGAAGGTGTGTTTGCGAAAGCCCGGCGGATGCGCCAGAGGAATATGCCGGTGGTGAGCACTGCTAGGCCGGTGAGCACCGATGCGCCGGGCAGGGTGAAGGCCAGGGTGATGCAGCCGATGAGGCCCAGGGCGCTGAGGGCTCGGGGCCAGCGGCGCTGGGACGGGGACAGGGTCCAGGCCGAAGCGTTGGTTATGGCGTAGTAGAACAGCACGCAGAACGAGCTGAAGCCCAGCACGTTCCGCAGGTCGGTCAGCGACACCAGCACGATCACCACCGCGGCCACCGCGATCTCGGCATGGTGGGGCACCTTGTGGGTGGGGTGGACCCGGTCGAGGAGGCGAGGCAGATCGCCCTCGGCAGCCATGGCGAAGGTGGTGCGACCCACACCGGCGACCAGGGCGAGCAACGCTCCGGCGGAGGCGATGGCCGCACCTACTCTTACCACCGGGGTGAGGCCGCTCCACGATCCGGCATCGGTGACCGCGGCCAGGGGGGCGGCCGCATCGGCCAGCACGTCGGGGCCGACCGCCCACAATGCGGTTATCGAAACCACGGCGTACACCACCAGGGTGATGCCCAGCGCGGCGGGAATGGCCCGGGGGATGGTACGGGTCGGATCCTTGATCTCCTCGCCCAGGGTGGCGATGCGGGCGTACCCGGCGAAGGCGAAGAACAACAGCCCGGCGGACTCCAATATCCCGTCCGCACCTCTGTCTCCCCAGGCGGCCAGGTTGTCGGCATCGGTGGTTCCCCCGCCCAGTGCGGCCACCGCCACCAATCCGAGCGCGACCAGCACCAGCGAAACCGTCACCCATGTGGCCGCCGCCGTGCGGGTGATGCCTCGCAGGTTGACGCCGGTCACCAGCACCACTGCGGCGATGCCCGCGAGCCGGGGATATTGGGGAAGGGCATAGGCCCCGAAAGCCAGTGCCGACACCGACAGTGTGGCCGACTTTCCGATCACGAACCCCCAACCGGCGCCGAACCCGGCCAGATGCCCCAGCCGCCTGCGTCCGTACACGTAGGTTCCTCCCGATACCGGGTACAGGGCGGCCAACTGGGCCGAGGAGGTGGCATTGCAGAACGCCACCACCGCGGCCACGCCCAGGCCGATCATCAGTCCCGACCCCGCGGCCTCGGCAGCAGGCCCGATGGCGGCGAACACGCTGGCCCCGATCATCGACCCCAGCCCGATCACGATGGCGTCGCCGGTTCCCAGCCTCCGGTCCAGCCGGGTGGGCGGATCGCTCCGGGTGGGCGGATCGCTCACGGGCTCCAGGTTAGGGGCCGTGGCAGGATGGGGGTATGGATGACGATCAGGTGACCTATGAGACGAGCGAGGCGGTGGCATTCATCACCCTCAACCGGCCGGAGGCGATCAACGCGCTGACCGACGACATGTTCGACCGGATTGTCGCTTTCGTGCGCCGGGCCGAGGCCGACGACGACATCAAGTGCATCGTTCTAGCCGGGTCGGGTCGGGGGTTCACCGCCGGGTTCGACCTGTCCAGCCCCGACGATTTCTACGGTGGGGCCGAGACCAGGGGCGGGCGGTTCGCCATCGCCGGGCTGCGCCGTCGGGCCTGGGTGATGCGTGACCTGCTGTACTCGGCCAAGCCCATCGTGGCCCGGGTGCATGGGCCATGCATCGGTGCCGGGCTGTACCTGGTGCTGGTGTGCGATTTCGCGGTGGTGTCCGATGATGCGGTGTTCGGTCTGCCCGAGGAGCGGTTCGGCTCGGCGGGCACCTCGTGGCTCTACCCCATGCTGGCCTCCCAGATCGGCCTGAAGCGGGCCAACGAGCTGGTGGTGACCGGACGCAGGTTCGATGCCGGTGAGGCCGAGCGTCTGGGCCTGGTCAACCGGGTGGTGCCCCCCGACCGGCTCGACGATGCAGTGGCCCAGCTTACCGGGGCGCTGGTCAGCCTGCCCCGCGACGGCATTGCCACCGGCCGCACCGTGGCTCATCTGGCCTACGACATGCTGGGCATCGGCCAGGCGTTCACCCCCCACTACGGCGTCCATCCCCTGTTCGTGATGGGCACCCGCCGTGGTCCCGACGAGTTCGATTTTCACCGGACATCCCGGGAGAAGGGCATGAAGGGGGCGCTGGCCGAGCGCGACCAACGCTTCGGCGGCGACTACTGGGGCTGGTAGGCGTTCTTGGGCCGGTGGGCGTTCTTGGGCCGGTGGGGCACCGAGGGGTCGAAATAGGGGTGGTCGCCGTCCACGGTGCAGCGGCGCACCTCACGGATCTCGGGGAAGTGGTCGGACATCCCCCGATGGTTGGTGGATCGCTCGTCCCAGACGGCCAGATCACCCTCGGACCACGACCACCGGCAGTGGAAGCGGTGCTGGTTGATGTGGTCGGCCAAGAAATCCAAAAGGGCGGTGCTCTCGGCCTCGGCCAGTCCCACCACGTACTGATGGAAGTTGGTGGCCAGATACAGTGCCCGACGGCCGGTCTCGGGGTGGGTCCGCACCAGCGGGTGGTTCACGCCGGGGTAGGCCTCCCGCAGCTTGGGCACCAGATCCCAGCTTCCCGACTTCTCGGCCATGGCGGTGCAGTACTGCGGGTAGTTGGAGTGATGCACCTCCAGCCCGTCGATCATGGCCTTCATGCGATCCGACAGGGCGTCGTAGGCCGAGGTGGTGCTGCACCACATGGTGTCGCCGCCGTAGGGGGGCACGACGGTGGCCTGGAGCAGGGCAATCTTGGGGGGCGTATCGATCCAGGTCACGTCGGTGTGCCAGTTGTCGGTGGTCGGCGGGCTGTCGGCGTCGTCACGAATGACCGAGGTGGAGGGCTCGGTGGCCCCCAGAACGGCCGACAGGGGGTAGATGCTGGGCCGACCCCAGCGGGTGGCCAGCCCGAGCTGGGTCTCGGCGCTCATGGGCACGTCGCGAAAGAAGATCACCTCGTGGCGAAGCAACGCCTGGTGGATCTCGGCGAATTGCCGGTCGCCCAGATCGTCGCGGGGATCCACCCCGGAGACCACCGCCCCCAGGGATCCGCCGATGCGGGACACCCCGATGGTCTCGTAGGACTCCTCGGCACTGGTATCGGTACCGGTATCGGGGGAGAGGATCGGGCTCATGGGGGTATTGTGCCAGATCGACACCAATCCAACCGACCGGGAGGCACCCGCCGATGCGAACCGTACTGGACGGACTCAACTTCTCCGAGGGGCCCCGGTGGCACGACGGTGCCCTGTGGTTCTCCGACATGCACGCCCACCGGGTCGTCCGCACCGATCTGGAGGGCAACGCCGAGACGGTGGCGGTGGTGGACTGGGACGACCCGTCGGGGTTGGGCTGGCTGCCCGACGGGCGATTGCTGGTGGTGGCCATGGGCACCCAGAGGCTGTTGCGCCAGGAGCCCGACGGCACGATGGTCGAGCACGCCGATCTGTCTTCGCCGGCCATCGGCGACGTCAACGACATGATCGTGCGCTCCGACGGCACCGCCTACATCGGTGACATGGGGGCTCGTATCCACGAGGGGGGCGAGCGGCGCACCGCACAGACCCTGATGGTGACCCCCGACGGCTCGGTGAGCGTGGCCGCCGGCGGGCTGGAGTCGCCCAACGGCCACATTCTGACCTCCGACGAAGCCACGCTGATCGTGGCCGAGAGCGCGGCCTCCCGACTCACCGCTTTCGACGTGGCTCCCGACGGAACCCTGTCCAACCGCCGGACATATGCCGAGCTGGTGCCGGAGTCCGATGCCGTGGCGGCGGCCCCGCCCGACGGCATCTGCCTGGATGCGCAGGGCGGGGTGTGGGTGGCCGACCCGCTGGGTCTGCGGGTGTTCCGGGTTCTGCCCGGCGGTGAGGTGACCGACTCCCACGACATGGCCCCCAAGGTTCCGGTGGCCTGCGTACTCGGCGGTCACGACCGCCGCACCCTGTTGATCTGCGCCGCCGACGACTGGAGACGCGAAGTGGTCACCGCCTCGACCACCGGTGCCATCTACGCCACCGACGCAGCAGTCCCCGGAGCAGGCAAACCCTGACCGGCCAAGCCGACTTGAGCGGCCAACCCGTCCTGACCGGCCAACCCGTCCTGACCGGCCAACCCGCCTTGACCGGCCAACCCGCAATGACCGGCCAAGCCGCCTTATCGGTGAACTGCGAAGCTGCTGCGTCGACCATGACCGAATCGGAAAATGGAGTAGTCCCGGTCGAAGGAGATGGCCTCGTGGATACCGAGGCGTTGCATCACCGACCAACTTGTGCGATCGACTATCGAAAAGCCCTGGTCGGGGAAAGCATCGTGGATCCGAAAGGCGACTTCGAGATCGGCCAGTGTGGTCTCCACCACTTGTGCTCGACCCTGTCGAATTGCCGTCACCAGTGTCTCGGCGACATCCGTTCCGAGTCGCCTGGCCGCCAGGTACCAGGTTTCGACCAATATGTGGTCGCTGGTCAGTAGGTCGCCCTCGAAGCATCGCAGCAAGGACATGGCTCTGGCATGGTTGGTGTCGCCGGCATCCGCGGCGGCGTACCAAGCCGATGTGTCGACGAAGACGGTCACCGTGTTCTTTGGGACCAGTGGGCTTCGATTGCCTCGCCGGACGCGGCCCGGCCCTCGGTGGCGATGTTGCTTCCTTTGGTGTTGCCGAGTCCGAAGATGTCGGAGATGTCGGCCCGGGTGGTGGGGGTGGCGAGATCGCGCTCAATCAGGCGACGAATGTACTCGGCCATGCTGATGCCCAGTTCGCTGGCCTTTGATTTGATTTCCGCGTGATGCTCAGGGTCGAGAGCGATTTGTGTACGCATGACGCTACATCATAACGGCGTAGTTCTCGGGTGGCGGCAACCTTGTGGAGCGGGGCCGGGCCGCCGCGGCCATTAGTACCGTCTACGCCACCGATGCGGCGGTAACCGGAGAAGACAAGGCTTGAGTCTCCAGGTCGTGAAGAGTCAGCGAGACCCCGAAATCGGGGTCGAGGTTCACCAGCACCACGGCGGGTTCGCCTTTCCGGGACTCGGCGGTGGCACCGGAGTAGGCCACCACCGTGGGGGTTTTGCGAATCACCTGGTGGCGGTGGATATGTCCGAGGGCGACGTAGTCCCAATCCACGGTGTCGAGGTGGCTGGGGTAGATGGGTGAGGAGCGGTACGAGGGTGTCTCGTCGGGCATCACCAGGCCGTGGCCCATGGCCACGCACCAACCCCCGTCGGGTCGGGCGGGAAGCCCGTCGAGGGGGTGGAAACCGGGGTGGTGGTCGTCCATCGACTTGCCCCAGACGGTTAGATCCAGCTCGGCGAGGTGAACCGATACGCCCTCGAGGGAGTCGAGGATGGTGATCGACAGTTCCTGGATGCGAGGGGCGAACCGATCGAGCACCGAATGTTCGGGGTGAGCGTCGTGGTTGCCGCCGATCATCACCGCCGGGCAGGTGAGGCGAGCTAGCTGTGAAGCGGCCCAGTCCAGAACGTCGTCGCCCACCCGGTTGTGGTCGAACAGATCCCCGGCAATCACTACTGCGTCCACCGCTTGGTGGACAGCCACATCCATTGCCGCCGCGAAAGCTGCCTCCTGGCGTCTGGCCGGGGAGGTGCCCAGGTGGCAGTCGGATGTGTGCAGCAGCGAGAGAGCCCGACGTGGACGGTTCTTATTGTTGGTCACTTCCGTGGTGTTCCTCGGTGGTAGGGGATTGTGGGCTCGGGGAGCGCTGGGCGTGTTTCGGTTGTTGACGACTTCGGCGGTGTTTCCCGGCCCAGCTCGTGGGCTTATGCTCGAAAGTAGTTTCAAACGGGAGGAAACGCTATGTCCGAACGGGTTTGCGAGGGCAAGGTGGCGCTTGTCACCGGTGCCAGCAAGGGGGGTACGGGCACGGCGATCGCGCTGCGGCTGGCCGCCGAGGGGGCTCGTGTGGCGATAACCGCTCGCGACGAGAAGGGTCTGGCCGCCACCAAGGAGCGCATCGAGTCGTTCGGTGGTGAGTGTCTGGTGCTCCCGTCCGATCTCAGCGATCCGCTGGGGGCCCGCACCGAGTTGGTGCCCAAAACGGTGGAGGCGTTCGGCCCCGTGGATTTGTTGGTGAACAACGCCGCCATGAACGGCTACCGACCGTTCGAGGAGGTAACGCCCAAACAGTTGGAGCTGAGCCTGCAAGTGAATCTATGGGCACCCTGGGAGCTGATGAAGGCGGTCGTCGGTGGTATGCGGGAGCGGGGCTGCGGATCCATTCTGAACATCACCACTTTTTCGGCCGAGTTGCCTCCGGGCCCGCCGTTTCCCACCAGCAGGCCCTCGAAAGCCGGATTCGTGTACGGTGCGCCCAAGGCGTCGTTGAACAAGCTAACCGTGGGGGCGGCCAGCGAGTGCGAGGGCCAGGGGGTGTCGGTGAACGCGCTCACCCCTCAGGCGGCCATCGCCACCCCTGCATTGGTCGAGGCCGGATGGATCGAGGAATCCATGTACGAGCCGCTCGAGACCATGGCCGAGGCTTCCCTGGCTCTGCTGACCGGCGATCCCGATGTGCTCACCGGGCGCATCGCCTTCAGCCTTCAGCTCTTGGTGGAGTTGAACCGACCGGTGCGCGACCTCTTGGGCCGGTCGCTACTGGAGGGTTGGCAGCCCCGGGACATTCCCGCGGTGATCGCCCGCCAGGAGGCCAACATGGCCGAGAGGGGTTGGCCCGACGCCTTCACCTTCGGCCGGGTCAACAGCCCCCGCCCGTAGAGGCCTCCGCCCTTGGCGGCGGATGGACATCGGTGTTCCAGAACCAGGTGCCCGGTTCCAATCCCGCCCGTAGAGATCTCCGCCCTTGGTGGCGGATGGGGTTAGTCGAACTCGGAGGATTGGGCCTTGAGGTTGCGGGCGTTCTCCGAGACGGTGCGACGGGTGGACTCGTTGAAGCCTTCCTGGTTGGTGGCTCGGATTTCCAGTGTCACCTCGATCTCGGCATCGCCGAGTCTGTCCTTGATGTTCTCGACGATCTGGTGGAGCTGGTTGACGCAGCGGATCGGATCGAGGTCGAACTGGGCGTAGAACCGGGTTGAGCGGGGTGGTTCGGGTTCCGATGCAGCATCGTCGGCGGACGGGATGAACGAACGGTCGTGCCCGACGGGTTCGGGCACCCGGTCGGGGTGGATCAAAAAGCCGCCGGGGGTGGGGGCCACGGGCTCGTCGGCGTGCAGGCCCACCCAGCGATCACCGTCGTGGGCCTCGGCGTAGGCGAACGTATCTTGCTGCCAAGAGAGCGTGGTGCCTCGGTCGGCGATGGCTCGGCTCAGCGTGTCGCGGTTGGCCAGGCGGGGCATGTGCAAAAACCGGGCGTAGGTCTCCCACAGTTCATGCATCGCCACGTCACCACGATCCGACCACAGGCCTCGGCGGTCGAGATCCATGCGTATGCGCACGCCGCTGTAGGTGTCGATGAGCTTCTCCTCGCTGGTCAGCTTGCGGCCGACCCGAGTGGCCAGGTTGCCCGCGGTGGCCGCCCGGGTGGTCTGCCATTCGATGTCGGAGGTGCCGGGCTGCTGTGCCGGGGTGAGCACCAGGGTGAACGTCTCGGCGATGAGGCTGTCAACCTGCTGGGACACCTCGGCCAACCGGGTATCGGCCTGGCGCTGCTGGTGGGTCGTTAGGTTCATGGATTCGTCACCGGTGATCGATTGCCACGCCAAATAGAGCCGGGTGGCGCTGCGCAACTCCACCAGCCGGTTGGCGGCCGCGGCCAAGAACACCACCAGGTTGCGATTGAGTCGGGGGCCGGCGTCGCGCTGGGCGAGAATCTGCTCGGCCAGGGTCACCGCCGGCGAGTTGACGTCGTTGGGGGAGTGGGTGGCGTCGGGCCTGAGGATCACCAGCCGCACACCGTCGTCGTTGTCGGGCACGTCGCCGGGGCCCTCGGCGAACACCTGCACCGCGGCGAAGGCCCCCCGGTCGCGTTGGCAGGCGATGCGGGTGCGCACCTCGTCGTCGGCGTCGCGGTCGGTGTAGTTGGAGCGGGCTCGGTCCTCGGCGATGCGGGTGACGTTGGGCACCAGCGAGTACCAGTACTGGGCCCCGTCCACGTAGAGATGGGTGGCCCGGCTCGACAGGTGCCCGAGGGCATCGGCGAACTGCCGGGGCGATTCGCCGGGCTGAGCACACCCCAGAACCACCGACTTGACGTCCACTCCCCGCTTGCCGTCGGGCCGGGGGGCCGAGGCCATGTACACGGTGCGGGCCGCCCGGCGGGTCGCCGACAGCCTCCCGAAGTGGGTGGTCTGGTTGTCGATGCTCAGCGGCAGCGAGTTGGCCCCGTCCACATCCGACTTGATCACCGGGTCCCAGCCGTCCTCGAGGTACTTCTTCATCTCGCTGACCAGCGGTCCGGAGTCCATGGGCAGGTTGCCGGGCATGATGAGCAGCGACCGGTCGTCGCGCTCCCACAGCTTGGAGATGGCCAGCGCCATCAGCCGCAGCACGCCCCGGGTGCGTTGGAACTTGTCGAGCGCCGACCAGTCGCTGAAGAGCCGGTCGAAAAGCTCCGGGTGGATGGGGTAGCACACCTCCATGCGGCGGCGGTACTCGCCCTCGCCCACCCCGTTGGGGAACTCGCCGCCGTGGTCGCGGTACATGTCGCAGAACCCCCGGATCACGTTGTCCCTAACCCGGGCCTTGTCCGCGGGGATCGGGTCGAACAGGCGGCGGCGCACTATCTCGAAGGACTCGTCGGGCGACGCCGGCTGCCACTGCGCCGCCGTGCGGGCCACGACG
Source organism: Acidimicrobiales bacterium (assembly GCA_965115985.1). Taxonomy (GTDB): domain Bacteria; phylum Actinomycetota; class Acidimicrobiia; order Acidimicrobiales; family Bin134; genus Poriferisocius. The sequence continues at coordinate 889,260 of OZ220474.1, read as the reverse complement.
TGCTTCAGCCGCTCCAGCGCGGTGCGGCCCCGTTGGCCGCCCACCTCGATGTCCGACGCGGGGATGGATATCAGCACCACCACATTGGGCACCGCCGCGGCCGCCTCGGTCAGGGCCTGGGCGAAGGTGAACTGCGTGTCGAAGTCCCCACCGGCGAGGCGCTCGCCCCCGTCGTCGCCGGCCGCACTGCTGCGAAGCTGGCGGGCGTAGGCCACCCACTCGTCGATGAGCACCACCGCCGGGCCGAAGCGCCGGAACAGTGTGGTGAGGGCGGCACCGGGACTGGTGCCGCCCAGGTCGTCCCTGCGCACCATGTCGTAGCCCTCCTTGCCCCCGAGCTGGTGGGCGAGACGACCCCACAGGGTGTGCAGGCGGATGCCTCCCCCCACCGACTCGGGTGCCGACGGCGAGATCATCTGGCCCACCAGCACCGCCCGGTTGATCCTGGGGGGCAGGGTGAGGCCCTCCTCGGCGAGCACGTCGGCCACTCCGGTCAGCTTGGTGACGTCCATCTGCGACGCCAGGTGGTACAGCGCGATCAGCGAGTGGGTCTTGCCCCCGCCGAAGTTGGTCTGGAGCTCGATCACCGGGTCGCCGCCCGTGGCGGTCAAGCGCCGGGCCGCTCCCACAAGCAGGTCGCGCAGCCCCTGGGTGATGTAGGTGCGGGCGAAGAACGAGACCGGGTCCCGGTACTCGTCGTCCCGGTAGCCGCCGGTGGCATCGCCGTTGGCCACCTGCCACAGGTCGGCCGCGTACTCGGCCTGCTCGAAGCGCCCGCCGGCCACGTCGGCGTGGGGGGTGATGATGTCTCGCCAGGGGGTGAGCCCGGCGTGGGGGGTGCCCCCGGTGGGGCCGGATGCCTTGCGTCGCCGCTCGGTGCGGGACTCCTCCTCGAACACCTGGCGCAGCAGATCCCGCCGCAGCCCGCGGATCCGGTCCCGTTCGGCGGCGTTGCCGAAGGCCTCCAGTATCCGCTCCATCGAGTCGAGCGCCCTGGTGGTGTCGTCGCTGGTCAGGGCCTGCTGGTGGGCCCAGCGGTTGCGCACATCGGCCACCTCGAACACCAGCGAGCGCACCGACACCCCGAGCCATTGGTCGAACACCTCCCTCCAGGTGACCTTGACGACGTTGAACAAAAAGGCCACGTTGCCGGTGGTCGGGTTGCGCTCGGGTCGATGCAGCTTGGAGTTGACCAGGTCGAGCCAGTCCTCGCCGTAGTACCCCTTCCAGGTCTCCTCGCACACCGGCGCGAGCCCGTCCCGCAACAACTCCAGCGCCCGCCCTACCCGATCGGCATTGGACATCATCGCCATGGCGGTACCCTCATGGTGTCCACGGTTTGGCGAAACCGTGTGGGCCTGCCTCCGGCTCGCGCTATTCGGCGAAACCGTGTGGGTCTCCCTCCTGCTCGCGCTGCTCGGCGAAGGGATACGCTTCTGTCACCGGCGCGCGCGACTTCGGGGTTGGTGGGCTCGGTCATAGCAGTTCCTCCTGGGTGGTGGTGCCGCTCGCCGCGCCGACACGCAGGTTGGGCCAGGCCGCGATGAGGCTGTTGTAGGCGTTGGCCTCGGATGCCCACCCCCGTTCGTTGGCCTTCTGGTACAGCAGGTAGGCCAGCGATCGGGCCCGGTCGCCATCACCCCCCAGGGAGTGCAGCAGCCCAGCCGCCTCCGATTCCGAACGCTCCAGCGCAGCCACCAGGTACTGGGTGGCCTCCCACACCGTCAGTCGGTCGTCCTCCGCGGGCGACCAGCCGGGGTCGAGCTCACCGCGCTCGTACAGCCTGAACTTGCCCGATACCGACTCACCGATACCCGAGGCTTCTATACCGGCTAAGGAAGTGTTCTTGGCCCGAGCCACGCTGTCGGCATCGCCCGCGGAACCGGGGTTGTAACCATGGGCCGAGAACCAGGCGAGCGCGAAGCGAGTATCGGCATCCAGGTCGGTCTCGGCACCGTCGAGCACCTCGCCCAACACCTCGTTGATAATCGCCAGCGCATCCGACACCGGCATCGACGACCCATCGGCCTCCACCACCCGCTCGTAGCGGGAGAACACCTTGATACCCGGCCCAATCGTGGACTGAGCCATATCCACCGGCGCAATGTTCCCCTGCTGCAAAATCCCCACTGCTTCAGGTAGCTCCCGCCGCAACGCCGCCACGAACTCGCCACGTGTGGTGGGGGTAGCAGAGGCCGGGCGAGGGCGACAGGCCAGGACGATGCAGGAAGCCAGGGCGTTGGAGCCCAGGGCGACAGGACGATTTGGCTTTTCAGTGCGCATAGGCCACGTGGCATTGACTTTTAGGCCTGCGTCGATAACGGCTTGGAGAAATGTGTCCCAACCAGTGGATTGGACTTCCCCATCATTGGTTTCTATGGCCCTGTAGGCGTAGTAGATGGTTGCTGGAGTGTCGGATATCGTGTTTGTCGCAAGCGTCTTCATGAACTGGGCCATGCCTGACTCGAAATGTTTCTCTGCATTTTTCTTTGAGCCAGCGCGGTAGCGGTTCGCGATCAACTCATCGGCTTTGGGGGTCAAGAGTGTTGAGCACTCCTCAGGCCATATATCGGCTACGTTCCTACGCAACCATACGTAGAAGAAGTCTGAAAGGTCAGCGTAGGATATATTGTCGTAGTACGGAGGATCGGTCGAGAGTATTGCTTCGGCAAACTCACCTACATGTGCTCTTGCATCTTTCTGTACTGCGTAACTAAAGTCGCTGGAAGCAGGTAAGTGTCCGACTGCCTTGACTATCCATTTGACCATTGCCATCCAGTTGCCTGTTGATGTTGAGAACGGATTGGTTTCCACGTAATCCCAACTCATCGGGATTGCCTGACGACTGAATGTGTTACGGATTTTCTCTCCTGTGTTGTGCCATGTGCAGATCGATGACCAATAGTCAGAACTTTTGTCGATGGCAAAGGCAAGGTAAGTGATGATCGCATCCGAGTACGCACGAGCCCCTAATCCTCCATCTCGCAGCCTTATCCCATCGGATGCCATTCCTGCTGTTAGAGCATCTTCTAGCACTTTGTCTGCTACGTCTTTGAGAAGGTCTGAAAACGTTGTGAGTGCGATGAGCTGCCTTGTTGTGAAGAGCTTCCACCATTGGTCAAGACCATAGACTTGGACAGTTCCGCCGGTTAGTTTCTCTGGGTTTCTGCCTTGAGGTTTCCAGTCAGGCTCTCCACAATTTGCTGATTCTGTGTGACCCATCGAAGGTGAAACGTAGATACGGCCCCTCTTGCCTTCCGCTACTACGGCCATCAGTTGCTGGCCCATCCGCCCAGCCTTGCCCTCGGTCTTGATATATCTCCCAGGAATGGCAGCTCCAGTTGCGATACAAGTGCCAACCCCTCCATCAACAGTTCTAGCATGGGATGGCTCACCACCCTCACAAATTTGATAGGTAATCGTCATGGTATCACGGTCAACCATCGGCTCAATCCAAACCTTGGGTTTACCGCGTTTATTGCGGAGTGTCCACGATTTAACCAACGGCACATGCCCGTTCCAGCTCGGGTCGGGTGACTCCACGGTGCGGGCCCATATCCAAGCGATGGGCGTAAGCTTCTCGCCACCGGGACCAGTGGCATCGGGATACAAATGCCCGATTCTCCGCCGGGCCTCGTCACACATCCATTGCCCATAGGCCTCTATATCGGTGGCCAAACCCTGGGCCCGTTCATAGGTGGTGAGGGATTTGTCGATGTCAGGATGCACTGGCGGTATCCCGGCGAAGCGGGGCGGGATCTCGATCATCGCCTTGGTGATGAGTACCGCAACGGGATTCAGGTCCCCGGCAAGCGCGGTGAGCCCGAGCCGCTGAGCCTCCAGGGGGATGGCTCCACCCCCGGTGAAGGGATCCAGAATCGGCGGTGGCCCGTCGGGGTAGCACCGGTCGATCTCGGCCCGGGCCTCTGCCAGCACATCGGGGTCATTCGAGTTCTCCCACTTCACCAGCCGCTCCAGAATCCCGAACAACCGCTGCCGCTCGACCTCCTGCTCTTCTCCCGACAGGGACGGGTCGCCGGAGGGGTCGTCCACCAACGAAGCCCAGATCACCGCCCGGGCCGCCGCCAGCGGCCGCCGAGCCCACCAAAGATGCAACGTGGACGGATACCCAGGAAGGCTCCCCGACTTCTCCCGCGCCGATTCCGCATTGATCGCCGCCAGCGGCAACGCCACCTCGATCAGCTTCGGCCGGTACCCCGTCAAGGCCGATCACGGTACTCCAAAACTCGAAGTGAGGCCCCGTCGCCGGATCGTCTCGGCAACGATCAGCCGTCCAAGGGCACGATCTATGAAGAAGGTGGGCGGTGCTGGCTCAGGCCGCTTGCTGTGACGGCCAGATGGCATGGATTGCCTCGGTGATATCTTCGCGGGGAACGCCATAATCGCGTGCAATCGATTCGACCGGCTCGCCGGCTGCGTGGCGGGAGCGCACTGCTGAGAACGGGGCTCCCCCGTTGATGAAGAGGGGATCCCCGCCATGCACATCAGGCACGGCGCGTAGCAACTGCCGCTCGGTCGCCGGAAGAATCAACGCGTTGGCCCACTTATCCTCGAACGAGATGCGTTCCAGGTACTGAGCTATGATCTCGTGGAAGACGCGCTGGCCGGAGCTGACCACTGTAAGGAGCCCGAGCTGTTTGTCGTGGGCACTGCGAGCGTAGTCGTAGAGAAGCTCAGCACCGTTGCTATAGAGACGGTCGCTGGCGAGGGCGTGTGGAAGCTCTCCCTGTTCGGCCAACACTTCCAGCGCCCGGCGGATTCGCTGCATGGAAAGCCCCGTCTGTCGGAACGCCTGCACCACGGTCGTCTCGACCAACCCGACGAAGGGGATGCTACGGCTGTCGCCGGGAGTCGGTTCGAGGGCGGTGATTACTGGTTCTTTGCTGATGACCGGTCCGGTCGGGGAGCGACGCTCGTAGCCTCGGGCCCACGCACGGAGGATCGATGGGTGCATGCCCGCGAACCGGGCTGCTTCGGCGACGGTATACAGTCGCCGAGCAAACCGCTCGTCATCTTTCACGATGACTCCTGCATACCGGTGGGGTCAGCCGCCTGGTGCTGCTTGTTGAGCACCTTCCAGGTACGAGATTCGTCCTTCGTGGTCGGCCAACTGGTCACGAATTTCCTTCAGTTGGATGGTGTGGTCGTCCAGGGTGGCCTGCATGTGGGTCAGTTGCATGCTGTGGGCGACCAGGGTTTCCTTGACCGAGCCGATTTCGTCCCGCAGGGAGCCCATCTCGGCTCGTACCGAGCCGATCTCGGCTCGCATCTCCTTGCGCAGTTCGCCCATTTCTTTGCGCAGTTCGCCCATCTCCTTGCGCAGTTCGCTGAAGAAGTGGCCGAACATGGCGATCACCGCGACGATCAGCACCACCATCCCTGAGATCAGTGCGGTTTCGACCACGGGAACACGCTACACCTTGACAAGGTCGATTTCAACAAATTTTCAAGATATTTTGATATTTTTCAGCTAGTGGGGCGGCCCCGCGTCGGCCAGGAGCTCGGCCACGTCGAGGGGTACGCTGGTTTGGGCGGGGTGGAGGTTCACTGCTCGGAACGGGTCGGTCAGGTAGCGCACCTCGGGTTCGGCGACGGGATCGTCGGGAACCGAGACCACGGCCAGGCGCCAGCGTTCGGGGTTGCACTGGGCCTGGCCCACCTGGCGTCGGCTCACGCTGATCTGCTCGGTGCCCGGGAGGTGGCCCTTGACCTCGATGAAGTAGCAGGTGCCGGTGGTGGGGTCGGTGGACAAGATGTCGTAGCCCGGATTGGAGTGGTGCTGGGGCTCGGGAACCCGTCCCAACGCCTGCTCGGCGCTGATCACCGCGGCCATGGCCCGGCGATCGGTTTCGGCCCGCACCGATGGATCGCCGGGATCGCCCGGCTTCCCGGCCAGCTCGTCGAGCAACCCCTGGGGCACGATCACCGCGGCGGCGATCACGGTGGGTGGGGTGTTGTGCAGATCGGCCTCGAGATCGAGTTCGAGGCGGCGACGGGTCAGGCGGTCGGCCAGGTGGTTGGCTCGGGTTCGGGCCCGATCCGAGTTGAGGCGGGGTTTGCGGCCGGCGGTCTCCTGGGCCCTGATCTCGGACGTTCGTAGGTCCCAGTAGCGGATCTCGGACTCCAGGCGTTGCGCTACCGCCTGTTTGACCTTGGCGACCCGGGCGGCGGTAATCGCGTTGATCTCGTCGAAATGCGGTCCGGCCAGGTGTTCGATGGCCCACGCCCGGGCCGTGTCCTCGGCCGTTCGGTTGGCCCAGTCGAGATCGAGGCGATCCTCCAGCCGCGCCCGCTCGCCGGCGGCAACGGGGGCGTAGTTGAGGTACGGCTCGCCACCGGGGTCGGCTGCCCGGCCGTGGCGGTCGATCTCCACGTAGTGAAAACGTCGTGACACCACTTGGCGAGCACCATGAATGGTGCGCCCGTCGGTGATGGTGTGCTCGAGGTACACGAGCAGGCGGGGATCGGTGGAACGATCCCCGGGATCGACCAGCAGCGCGCCCCGGTCCAGAGTGTCCCCATGGTCGGCGAGCACTCGGGCGACCACCGCGTTCAGCAGCGGTGTGCCGGGCGCGATCAGTTCTGCCCTTGTCGAGGCCGGTCCGTCGCCGGTGCGGCGGGGGTGGATGCAGTCCTTGTGGAAGGTGACCCGCTGGTAGCGCTCATGCACCGCCCCCGAGCGAGAATCGGCTTTTGCTCGAACCGCGGCCGGCACCCTGGTCACCTCGTGGCGGCCGTGCTCGCGGCCGGTGATCCGGCCGCCGTAGAGCCGCAGGGCCTCGGTGAAGAACGACTCGACGAACCAGGGTTGGAGCTTGCGGGCCCGGGCGATCTCCATCTCGCGGCGGATCCGGTGGTTGGCCGTCGGGTCGGCCAGGTTCTCGACCAGGGCTCGCTGATTGAGCACGTCCTCCATCTGCCGACCGATATCGGCCTCGATCACCTCGTCCATCCAGGCCTCGTTGTCGGGGTCGGCATCGGCCACGATGGCCTGCATCAGAAGGTCTCGCAGCGAGATGTTGATCCGGGAGTCGCCCAGCACGTCGTAAACCTGGTCACCGTAAACCTTGCGTTGTTCCTCGATCTTGTCGAAGAGTCGCTCGAACACCTGGCCCTCGCGGGTGCGGTGGGCGACGAGGTTCCACAGGTGGCAGGGTCGCTGCTGGCCGATGCGGTGGATGCGTCCGAATCGTTGTTCGATGCGGTTCGGGTTCCAGGGCAGGTCGTAGTTGACCATCATGTTGGCCACCTGAAGATTGACCCCCTCCCCGGCTGCGTCGGTGGCCACCAGCACCCGAACCGCCGGATCCACCCGGAATCGGTCCTGTAGAACCCGGCGGTCCTGGCGATTTATCCCGCCGTGGATCCTAACCACCGCATCGAGGCATTCGAGTTCTTCCGCTATCCGGTCGGCCACGTATTCGAGGGTGTCGCGATGCTCGGTGAACACGATCAGCTTGCGGGCCGCCCGGGGGTCGTCGGGGGTGGCCTCGTCGGACGAATCCGGTTCCGAGAAGTGCTCGGTGCGCAGCAGGCGGCGCAACTCGAGCCATTTGGTGTCGGTACCGCGGCTGCGCACGCCGTTGGCCAGCCCGACCAGGTGTTCCAGCTCGTCCACCTCAATGTCGAGTTCGTCGGCCGACCGGGCGGCGGTGGCCGAGTCGATCACCGCGTTCTCGAGGGAGTCGCGCTCGGCATCGCCGTAGTCGTCCAGATCGAAATCCTCCAGTTCGGCGAGCTTCACCCCCGGGGGTAGGTGGGTGATAAGTACGGGTCGGCCCGAGGCGGCCAGGTGGCGCAGCTCGGCGGCTTGGGCGGCCAGCCGGTCACGGCGGTGGCGCAGGGAGTGGTAGATCGCCGCCGGTGACGACGCCAGTCGCCGCTGGAGCCCCGCCAGGGCAAAACCGATGATGATGCCCCGGTGCTTGTCGCCCTCCTCCTGCATTCGGGCGGCCCGGTTCATGCCGCCGCGCACGTATTCGGTGACCGCCTCGTACAGTCGGGTCTCGGGCTCCGACAGGTCGAAGCACAGGCTGTGGGCGTGGCGTTCGGGGAACAACCGGCGGCCGTCGAAGGTGTAGAGGTTCTCCTTGACCTTGCGCCGCATCACGTCGCTCACGTCGGGCATCTCCGGCTGTTCGGCATAGGAGCCGCTCGTACCGGTGCCGGTGCCGGTACGTAGCCGCCCCGCGAAGCGCTCGGGGTCGATCAGGGTCATGAACGCCAGGAAGTCCTCGTTCTTGCCGTTGTGGGGCGTGGCGGTGAGCAGCAGCAGGTGGCGGGTGCAGTCCCGCAGCTTCTCGCCCAGGACGAAACGCTTGGTGCGACGAAGCTCGTCACCGTATCGGTGGGCCGACATCTTGTGGGCCTCGTCTACGATCACCAGGTCCCAGTCCGACGCTTCGAGCATGGCCATCAGCTCCTCCGATCGGGAGATCTGATCCACCCGGGCCACCAGCCGGTTCTTTTCGACGAACGGGTTCCCGACACGTGACGCCTCCACCGTGGCGCGAGACATGAGCTCGAAGGTCAGACCGAACTTGTCCCCCATCTCGTCCTGCCACTGCTCTACCAGGCTGCCCGGGGCAACGATCAGGCAGCGGACCACATCACCGCGCAGCATCAGCTCTCGGATCAACAGCCCCGACATGATGGTCTTGCCCGCTCCGGGATCGTCGGCCAGCACGAACCGCAACGGTTTGCGGGTCAGGAGCAGGTTGTACACCGCGTCGATCTGGTGGGGGTAGGGATCGATGTTGGAGGTGTCCACCGCGGCGAACGGGTCGGCCAGGTGGGCCTGCTGCATGCGGCGGGCCTCGGAGGCCAGGCAGAACAGGGCACCGTCGGCATCGAAGCTCCAACGCCGCCCGGAGATCTCCGACAGCCTGTCCAGGTCGTCCTCGAGAACGATCCGTTCGCCCAGCCTCCCGTCCCCGGTGCGGTAGGTGAGCGTGGCCGAGCCCGGGCCGTGAACCTCCACGGCCACAATCGTCACATCGCCATCGGCCACCACCCCCGACAGCCGCATCCCCGCAACCAGATCACCGAACTCAAGTCTCATCGCCCGATCCAACGACCCAGCACACTACTCCCCGCCAAGTCGCCAGTGGAGAGCTGACCGGACGGAGGCCAGCCAGAGGTCCACCATTGACGAGTCCGTGCCAACTACGTCAAGTCGGCAGCAGAGAGCTGACCGGACGGTGCTAGCAGTTAGTCTTCGCCGGTGCCGCCCCCATCGCCATGGCTGCTGACACCGGCCCCATCACCCGAGGGCTCTGGCGGTGGCTGGAACAAGTTGGTGGGAAGCTTATCGATGTCGATCGATTCGCTGGGGTAGTGGAGTGCCCGCTTCTCCCCGTTATCTCTCCGAGCCGTTGTCCTGGCGTTTTTGCTAACTTCCTTCGACATCAACTGAAACCTCCATATTCGTCATACTTGCAAGCGGAATGAACTCTAGCAGTTCGATCTCGCTAGCCCTCAAATGAATCCCACCGCCCTTCAATGCATGCTGATTGTTTCTGATCATGGGGGAACCTGAGTCCTGATCAAAATGTACTGCTCTTGAGATGTAGAGGTCTCTTTCGGATACCTTGCCAAAGGAAGCACTAGAGCGGATCGGCTGTTCTTGGTGGTAAAGGCCTCCTACCCATCTGCCCGACTGAAGCCGGCATCGAACGAAGCCCGGGGTGTCCGCTCCGAAAATCTCGTCCCAGGAGGTCGGGTGCCGGTTGGGTGCAAATACCTTTGCGAATCGCATACTCCTACACTCCGCCCTTTTGAATGACCACCCCGAAGTCCAGCCCGCGGCTGCGGGGACAACCAAGTAGGCAATGGGAGTGAGGTAGATCGGCCATGGTAGGGGTTTCTGCTGGCTCAGGTCGTCCCAATACGATGTGTAGAGCCAGTGGAGTGGCCATGCAGCCACGGCGTTCCACAAAGCCGTTGCCCCAGCAGGTCTTACCAACCAGTCCTTGAACAGCATGCTGTAGTGGGGTAGATGTCTCTCCAGCCCCCACGAGAAGAAGGCCCCGGGCAGCACCAGAACACCCAACAGGGCTGCCGCATAGAATGCTGACATCGAATACCAACCCCCTGGATCGTGGCCAATGTTCATCTAAACCTGGAAATTGACCAGGCTAACGTTCCAGCTTCGGCAAGATACACGTTGTTTATATGATTGTCAATATATTTACTGATATATTAGACCCTACTATGAAAACATGACTAGTTCGACCTGGGGCTCCATGGGTGGGGGCGGCAGGGGGATGCCGGGAGGGGGTTGAGAGTTGTGCAATGCTGGTGGCGATGGCGGTGGTGTCCGCAGAGTATGACTGTGGGAGGCTGCCGGGCTGACAAGCACCTGACAGGCAATGGAGTGGCCGATGGGGTGGGATTGCTGAATTGGGCGATCGGGCCCAGGTGGTTGTTGTGGGGGGCGGTATCGTCGGTTGCTCCATTGTCTACCCGGTGAGCAGCACTAGCACCTCGGCCTCGAAGCTGACACCCGCATCCGCCAAACATTCCCCATTCACCTCGCCCCCATCCACTGACCCCAGCCCCCACCGGCAGCCTGGAGTTGGTGGTATGAGCATGAGGGAGGGCGGCCCGGCGGGGGAGGGGTACGAGAAGCGGGGTGGTGGGGGGCGACGGCGGGCTGGGGCCGCTAGGGTCGGGCCATGGCCTGGGATTTCTCTACCGACCCCGAGTTTCAGGAGCATCTGGACTGGCTCACCGAGTTGATGCGTACCGAGGTGGAGCCGCTGGATCACTATTTTCGGGGGCGGTCGCCGTTCGACAAGACCGACGAGCAGGTGCAGTCGCAGCTTCGGCGCATCCAGCAGAAGGTGAAGGACCGGGGACTGTGGGCGTGTCATCTGAAGCCGGAGATGGGGGGCATGGGATTCGGTCAGGTGAAGCTGGCGCTGATGAACGAGATCCTGGGCCGCTCGGCGTTCGGGCCCTCGGCGTTCGGCAACCAGGCCCCCGACTCGGGCAACGCCGAGATCCTGGCCCACTACGGCAACGACGAGCAGAAGGAGAAATACCTCAAGCCGCTGCTGGCCGGGGAGATCTCGTCGTGCTACTCGATGACCGAGCCCCAGGGCGGGTCCGACCCCAACCACTTCACCTGCACCGCCCACCGGGACGGCGACCAGTGGGTGATCAACGGCGAGAAGTGGTTCGCCTCCAACTATCCGAGGGCCGAGTTCCTCATCGTGATGGTCATCACCAACCCCGACGTGTCGGTGTATCGAGGGTCGTCCATGATGCTGGTGCCCCACGACGCTCCCGGTCTGGAGCTGGTGCGCAACGTGGGGGTGGGCGGCGAGCGAATCGGCCACGGGGCCCACAGCTACCTGCGATTCGACGAGTGCCGCATCCCCGCCGAGAACCTCATGGGCGACGAGGGGGCCGGGTTCAAGATCGCCCAGACCCGCCTGGGCGGTGGCCGGGTGCATCACGCCATGCGCTCGGTGGGAACGGCCCGCAAGGCGTTCGACATGATGTGCGAACGGGCCCTCAGCCGGGAGACCAAGGGCACGCTTCTGGCCGAGAAGCAGGCGGTGCAGCACATGATCGCCGACTCCTGGATCCAGATCGAACAGTTCCGCCTCCAGGTGCTGCACGCCGCCTGGCAGATCGACCAGGCCGACACCTCCAAGGCCCGCCTCTACATCGCCGGGGTGAAGGTGGCCACTCCCAGGGTGTTGATGGACGTGATCTTCCGGTCGATGCAGATCCACGGCTCGCTGGGCATGTCCAACGAGACCCCGCTAGCCAACATGTGGATGATGGCCCCCACCTTCGGGGTGGCCGACGGCCCCACCGAGGTTCACAAGGACACCATCGCCAAGCAGGTATTGAAGGACTACCGTCCCTCCGAGGGGCTTTTCCCCACCGAGTATCTTCCCGCCAAGATCGAATGGGCCCGCCAGGTGATGGCCGATCGGATCGAGCTGGAGCTGATGAACTCCTAGAAGCGCACGGATGGACAGAGGATGGGTAGTGGCGTGAGTTCGAGCGGTTCTTCGGGTTCAGCCTCGGCGGCGGCGAAGATCTCGTGGGTAGTGGCGTGAGTTCGAGCGGTTCTTCGGGTTCGGCCTCGGCGGCGGCGAAGATCTCGGCCGTGGGCCTTGAGCGGGTGTTCGGTGCCGAAACCGCGAGCCCGGTCCACGCCCTCGGCCCCCTCGACCTCGACGTGGACGACGGTGAGTTCGTCTGCATCGTCGGCCCCTCGGGGTGCGGCAAATCGACCCTTTTGAGGATCGTCGCCGGGCTCGTCCGCCCCTCCAATGGCCATGTGGACATACGCAGCTCCGGGGAGTTCTCGATCCCTTACGCGGTGGTCTTTCAGGATTACTCGATCTACCCCTGGAAAACGGTCGAGCGCAACGTGAGCTTCGGACTCGAGGTTCAGGGCCTGAGCAAGAAGGCCGCCCTGGAGCAATCCCGGCGGTGGCTGGAGACCATGGGTCTGGCCGATTTCGCCCGGGCCTATCCCGCCACCCTCTCCGGGGGGATGCGTCAGCGGGTGGCCATTGCTCGGGCACTGGCCGGTGAGCCCGAAATCCTGTTGATGGACGAGCCGTTCGCCGCTTTGGACGCCCAGCTTCGCCAGCTCATGCAGGACGAGTTGTTGGCGATCTGGCAGGCCGACCGGCGCACGGTGCTGTTCATCACCCACTCCCTCGAAGAGGCGATAATGCTGGGCGATAGGGTGGTGGTCATGACTTCCCGGCCCGGTCGGGTGCTGGTTTCCATCCGGGTTCCCTTCGAGCGCCCCCGCCGGCCCGAGCTGCGGGACACGGCGGAGTTCGCCCGGTTCAGGGCCATGCTGTGGGATCATCTGAAGGGCGAGGTGGAGCACTACCTCTCCGACGTCCACGGTGAGATGGCCGACACGCGAGACGACCCATGAGCACCCCCGGATCGGCTCTGCCGTCGAATCCCGAACGAAACGCCGCCAAAAATCCCGAACACGCATCCGAACGAAACGCCGAGCAACAATCCGAGCGAAGCGCCGCTCAAAATCCCGAACGAAACGCCGAGCAAAATCCCGCTCGGATCATCCGTAAGCCCGGAGCGGACGAGCGAATGCCCAGGCGGGCGGGCCGCCGCCGGCGGATAACCGAACTGACACTGGCCGTGCTGTTCCCGGCGGCGCTGATCGGTCTCTGGCAGATGGCCTCCGGGTTCGATTGGATCGACGGACGGCTCTACCCGTCACCCTCCGAGATCATTGCCAAGACCCGCATCCTCTTCGCCGAGCGCGATCTGGCCTCCGATGTGTGGATCAGTATCCGCAGGATTCTGTGGGGCTACTTCTGGGGTGTGCTCGGTGGCTTGTCGTTCGGAATAGGCATGGGAATGTTCCGCCTGTTGCGCAAGACGGGTGAGCCCACGCTCATCGCCCTGTACACCGTGCCCAAGCTCGCCCTCCTTCCCATCTTCTTGACCATCTTCGGCTTCGGCGAGACCACGATCATCGCTCTCATCGCCACCACGGTGTTCTTCTTCGTGTGGCTGTCGGCCATGGCCGCGGTGATGGCCGTTCCCGAGACCTACCGGGAAGCGGCGTCCAGCTTCGGGGCGGGCCGGTGGTTGATGTTTCGCCACGTGATGCTGCCGGCGGCCCTGCCCCAGATATTCGTCGGCCTGCGGCTCTCGGCGGGGGTGGCGGTTCTGGTGATCGTCGGGGTGGAGTTCGTGTTGGGGGGCGAGGGGCTGGGCCACGTCATCAACAGCGGTCGGCTGCTCGGGTTGATCGAGCAGACCTACGTGGGCATCGCGATCGTGGCGATCATCGGAGTCGTCTTTTCGACTCTGGTTCGGTTTGCCGGGAAGCTGGCGTGCCCGTGGTCGAGCGACGACCACGGCCAACCAATCGCGTGAACGGAACTGCGTGAACGGGACAGAGCGAACGGAACTGCGTGAACGGGACAGAGCGAACGGAGTGGGCGAACGGAACAGAGCGAACGGAGTGAGCGAACGGGACAGAGCGAACGGAACTGCGTGAACAGAACGGACACGAATGGCCCGGTCGTGGTGCCGTTTCACCAAGCGGGCAATAGCCTCGCTGCATTGGACCCGTTACATTTGACGGGGTTCACCGGACTCGATGGGCTTCATCGAGTTTTCCGAACGGAGGGATAGATATGAAACCAAGCCGAACAAGGTCACCCCTGAGCTGGTTGCTCGCAATTCTCACGGTGTTCGCCCTGGTGACCGCTTCGTGCGGCAACGACGACGACGGTGACGATGCCGCGCCCGACCCCACTGCCGAGCAGCCCGCTGCCGAGCAGCCCACCGCCCCAGCACCCGCCACCGAGGGGCCCGCGGCCGAAACACCGGCCGACGATCCGTTTGCCGGCTGCGGCGAGGATGCCGAGATCGACCCGTCCATCCTCACCGTCGGACGGCCGGTGGCTCGCTGCGAAACCGGATATCCCAAGCCGATTCCGCTGGAGGAGCGTCAAACCATCAACTTCTCCTCGTCGTTCAAGCTCGAGTTCATCGCCCCCATCCTGCTCGCCGATGCTCTGGGCGAGTTCGAGAAGGAGAACCTGGAGTTCAACTTCATCAACCTCGGCCTTTCCGACGCTCTGCCGCAGATCGGCACCGGTCAGATCGACCTGGGGGTGGGCGGCGTCGAGGCGGCACTGTTCAACGCCATCGACAACGGTTTCGACGTCCGGTGGGTGAGCGCCAACTTCTTCCCGCCCCACGCCGGTGACAACAGCGTTCCCCAGACCGGTGTATGGGCCCGCGCCGACGTGTTCTCCGATCCCGCCAATCCCGACATAGCCGAGCTGGAGGGCACCAAGATGGCCTCGGCCGTGGGTCTCAGCTCGGTGATTGCCTATCCGATTGCCGAGGCGCTGAAACCGGCCGGCCTGGTGTTCGGCGTGGACGTGGAGGCCGAGCAGATTCCTTCCACCGACATGATTTTGGCCATGGAGAACAACGCCGTTCAGTCGGCGTGGATGCTGGATCCCCTGTGGGGCGAGTTGGTGGATCGCCCCGACGAGTTCGTGTTCGTCACCGGGCAGCCCCCCGGCGAGCCCATCGGCGGCCTCTTCGGCGGACCCTCGTGCCGGGAGACCAAGCGCGACGCCTGCGTGGCGTTCCACCGGGCGATTATCAGGACGATCAACACCTATCTGGACGGCGACTACCACCAGAACGACGAGATCGTCGAAGCCATCGCCGAAGCCATAGACCGCGAACCCGATGCGGTTCGGGCCACACCGTCGTTGTTGTTCGACTGGGAAATCCGCGAAGGTACCGCAACCCGGGCCCAGGAAGCCTTCATCAGCTTCGCCGACGCGGGAGTGACCGTCGTCGAATACAACGAGCCCTATCCCGAGGATCAGGTGGTCGATCGTTCGATATATCTCGAGGCCATCGGGCGACGGTAGGCCCCGGCACCCCCGGAGGCAATCGGGCGGTGCCCGACCCGGAGCTGCTGGCCGCCCGGGGTGTGTCGTTACTTGATGGCGATCGGGTTGATGGGTGATCCCACCGCGCCGGGGATGTTGAGCGGCGGAGCCACCAGCATGAATTCGTAGCGGCCGTCGTCGGCACAGTCGGCGGCCAGTTCGTCCAGCACCCAGAACTCCCCCAGGGGCAGGCCCCGATCCACCAGCGCCCCGCAGTGAACCGGGTACCGCCGGGCCTCGGGGTCCTCGGGCACGAGCACCTCCACGCCTATCGTGTCGGCGGCCACCGCCGATATGTCGTTGCGGTCGCACCAGTCCAGCGCATCGACTCCGAGACCCGGTGATCCGCCGAAGTACTGCTCCTGCTGGTCGGGGCCGAAGCTCGGATCCCACCGGGCCAGATAGCCGGTGCGGATCAAGACGATGTCACCGGGTTCCACCGAGCATCCCTGACGTTCCACGCAGCGTTCCAGCATGGCCGAGTCGATGACCGTCGCCGTCCCCAGGGGGTCCTGCTGTTGGCTGCGAGCCAGGTCGAGCAGCACCGCTCGGCCCACGAAGCTCTCCCGATGGTTCTCGATGCCCAGCACCGACGCACCCCCGTAGGCGGTCACGTTGCCGGCCCAGTAGCCGTTGTAGAGGGTGTCTCGATACATGACGTGGCCGAAGCCGTCCCACTGGGTGGAACCTTGCAGGGGCATCTGGAACATGTCGTCGTTCCACTGGAAGTCGGGATCGGCCTCGCTGTAGGGCGAGCCCACGACCTGATCGGAGCCCGACATCAAGAACCAGTGCAGCGGGGCCGGACGGGTATGAAACCGGGGCCCGGATGCATCGATGGGCAGGGCCAGGGAGAACACCTTGCCCGAGCGAACCATCGAGGCGGCCCGGATGCGCTGGTGGGGGCCGATGAGATTCTGGGTGCCGAGTTGGTCGTCGTCGCCCCACCGTCCCCAGTTGTTGGGTCCCTCGGGCACGTAGCCCCCCACCACCTTGCCGTTTTCGTCCACGGCGTAGTCGGGGGCCGCCCAGTGCCGGGCGTAGCGGGCGTAGTCGTCTCGTCCCATGTCTCCTCCTGAGGCTCATAGCTGGATTGGGCGGGGTTTCGTGCCTCGAAGCTATCGGAAGGCGACGAGGAGGGGTCGGTCGCTTCGGCTTGCTCGGTGGCTGTCGGGGTACCGGCATCTCGTGTCGCCCATCGTCCTGGATATGTGATGATTACGACATCATCAGAGTTGCTCTCTGCATGCGGATCATGGGTGATCAACTTTGTCGAATAGTATTTTTGACAGAATGACTACGTAGTTATAACCTGCGCCGGAATGCGGGGAAAACGGGCTGCCAGGGTGACCTCCCATGATGTTGCTGCCGAGGCCGGGGTGTCCCAGGCGACGGTTGCCCGTGTCTTTTCGTCACCCCAGAAAGTTGCGCCCGCGACCCAGGAGCGGGTGCGGGACGCGGCCGGGAAGCTGGGTTATGTCCCCAACGCCATTGCCCGTAGCCTCAAGTCGCAGCGAACCGACATAGTCGGTGCCGTGGTACCTGCCCAGGGCGAGTATTGGCAGAACGTGCTCACCACCTTTTCCCGTCGGTTGGCGGATCAGGGCAAGCAGCTCCTGCTGTTCTCCTTCGTGGAGGCCGACCATGTGGAAGCGGCTCTGGACTCGGTGCAGCAGTACCGGTTGGACGGCCTTGTTCTCGCCTCCTCCACGATACGCCAGCACCACCTGGTTCGTATGCGCCAGCCCAATCCCCGGGTCGTGGCTTTCAACCAGCCGGCGGCGTCGGGTCTGCTGCCGCTCGTCACCGTTGACAACGAGGCGGGTGCCCGTGACCTGGCCGAACACCTTGTTACGCAGGGGATAAGCAAGGCGACGTTCGTGGGTGCGGTCGCTTCCGCCTCCACCGATCAGCTTCGCTACCGGGGAGCGGCAACCACCCTCGCCAATCATGGGATCGCCTGTCCCTACGTCGAGGCCGGGGCGTTCACCTACGATGCCGGATACAAGGTCGCGGCGCGCATCCTGGAACACGACGATCGCTTTGATGCGGTGATGGTGAGCAGTGACGAGGTGGCGCTGGGGCTCATAGACGGGCTTCGCTCCGGCGGACTTGATGTGCCCGGGGACGTGTTGGTGACGGGCTTCGACGGTCTGCCCCAGGCTTCTTGGGCCGGGTACGACCTGACGACCCTCGTGCAGCCCATCGAAGTGTTGGTCAACGAGGCGCTGACGATGATCTTCGATGCCCCCCGGGACATGGCGCAGCCCGAGCGGATCGTGCCCGGCACGCTTCGCGAGGGAAGAACGACACGCAGAGGAAATGGCTGATGGGCGATGGCTGAGGTTCTCAAGGACGCGGCTGCCAAGTCCGCTCACGGGTCGGACCCGGAGTTGGCGGAGCGTGTCCGCGATCTGATCGCGGCCATAGAGGCACGCGGGGAGACCGCCGTTCGAGAGATGTCGTCCGACTTCGACGACTGGAAACCGGACCGGTTCCAGCTTGCCCAGGACGAGATCGAGGAGGTCATTGCCGGGGTGGACCCGGCGACGATCGACGATATTCGGTTCGCTCAGACCCAGATACGCAACTTTGCCCAGGCCCAGCTCGAGACGCTTACCGACCTCGAGGTGGAGACGCTCCCCGGTGTCACGCTGGGGCACAGGAACATTCCCGTGTCGGCGGTCGGTGCCTACGTGCCCGGGGGCAGATACCCGATGGTGGCTTCGGCTCACATGAGCGTGTTGACCGCAAAGGTGGCCGGAGTGCCTCGTGTGGCTGCCTGCACTCCACCCATCAACGGCGCGGTGCCGGCCGAAACGGTGGCGGCCATGCATCTCGCCGGTGCCGACGAGATATATCTGTTGGGCGGCGTTCAGGCGGTGGCATCGCTCGCACTGGGCACGGAGTTCGTGGACCCGGTGGACGTCTTGGTGGGGCCCGGCAACGCATACGTGGCCGAGGCCAAGCGCCAACTGTACGGACGAGTCGGTATCGATCTACCGGCCGGTCCTACCGAAACCTTGCTTTTGGCCGACGACACCGTGGACGGCGAGATATGCGCAACCGACCTGCTGGGGCAGGCCGAGCATGGCCCCAGTTCACCCGCGGTGTTGCTCACCACCTCGCGTCGGCTCGGCCTCGACACTCTGACCCAGATCGATACCCAACTGGAGACTCTGCCGACGGCCGACGTCGCGGCCAGGGCATGGGCTGACTACGGAAAGGTGATCGTCTGTGACGACAACGCCGAAATGCTGGTGCTGGCCAACGACCTGGCCTTCGAGCATGTCCAGGTGATGACGAACGACGACGACTACTTCCTGGCCAACATGACCAACTACGGAGCTCTGTTTTTGGGGCCTATGACCAACGTCTCCTATGGCGATAAGGTCATCGGCACCAACCACACCTTGCCCACCCAGGGGGCTGCTCGGTACACGGGTGGGCTGTGGGTGGGCAAGTTCATCAAAACGGTTACCTACCAGCGGATTACCGACCCCGCATCGAGCGTGCTTATCGGTGAGTATTGCAGCCGCCTGTGCCTGATCGAGAACTTCGCCGCCCACCAGGCCCAGGCCGACATTCGTGTGCGTCGTTATGTTGGGGGCGGGTCGTGAAAGCAGCCGTGGTTACCGACATTCGTGTGCGTCGTTATGGTGGGGGCGGGTCGTGAAAGCAGCCGTGGTTACCGGTGCCACCGGCGGGATCGGCTCGGCGATCTCGCACCGGCTGGCCAAGGACGGTTTCGCGGTGGTGGTCGGTTATCACGTGGCTGTCGAACGAGCGCAACGGTTGGTTGCCGACCTACCCGGATCGGGCCATCGTTGTGCTCGCATCTCGGTTCTTGATCCGACATCGCTCGATGATCTGGCCCAGTCGCTGCGTCTTGACCTCGGCGCGCTGAATGTGCTCGTCAACTGCGCCGGGATCACTCGCCCGGTACCCCACGACGACCTCGACAACCTCGACGACGAGCTCATCGACCGGATATTTGCCACGAACTGGCGGGGTTCGTTCGCCACCGTTCGAGCTTTGCGTCCACTTCTGGATGCCGCCAACCCGGGCATCGTCGTCAATATCTCCTCGGTCGCCGGCACCACCGGACAGGGCTCGAACGTGGCCTATTGCGCTTCGAAGGCCGCGCTCGACTCGATGACACGTTCGCTCGGCCGCGCGTTGGCACCGTCGATCCGCGTCGTGTCGGTCTCACCGGGATGGGTGCTCGGCGAATACGCCGAACGGATCCCCCCCGAAGCGCTCGAAGCCCAACTTAGTGCCACGCCGCTGGGTCGCCTGGCCACCGCCGACGATGTCGCCGGGGCGGTCGGCGCCGTGGTCGGGGACCTGCTGTTCACCACCGGCTCCATCATCGCCGTGGACGGTGGCCGGCCCCTGGGAAGCTCATGACACTCCGATCTTCTGTCGCCCACGGCTCCGACGAGATCGTCGTCGGTGAGGCCGAGGTGGATGGACGCATCATCGAACCCCACGATTTCGTCGCCGACACGGCGGCGTTCGTGGATGTTCGCCTGGAGGGATCGGCCGGCAAGGCCAGCTACTCGTTGATCGGGCCCGGTGTCTCGGAGAACGGCGATCAGGTGATGAACCTCACCGAGCCCCACGGCTTCAACATCGGGGCCGCGCGCATGCCTGTGGGCATTGTCAACAACCAGCACATGCACTACACCGCGGAGGTGTTCGTCTGCACGCGCGGTACCTGGCAAATGCGGCTGGGCCATTACGGCGAACAACGATTCCAGGTCGGGCCGAACACCGTGTTCTCCGCTCCCCCTTGGGTGTTTCGCGGTTTTCAGAACATCGGCGGTGATGATGCCTGGCTCTTCACCGTGCTCGGTGGTGACGACACCGGTGGCATTCTGTGGGCCCCGCAGGTCTTGGAGGCGGCCGCGGCCACCGGTCTTCACCTCTCGCCGGATCATGTGGTTCTGGACGAGCGGGCCGGAGACAGCATCGGCGACACGATCGGCCCGATCGACGAGTCTCTTTTGGTCGAGCTGGACAGCTACACCGATGAGGAGATCAGCCAACGCATCGTCACCTTCGACCAGCTCCAGTGGTCGAGCACCGCGCTGCTGTCGGGCGTTCTGCCCGGTCATGCCAGTGCTATGGCCCCCGTCATCGGTTTCGGACTCACCGAGGACCGGCACCACCGACCTCCCATCTGGATGCCTCACGGTTTTACGCTCGAATGGTTGTGCCTGGAGCCCGGTGCTTCGTCCGGTCTTCACCGGATCGCCCAGTCACAGGTGCTTTTGCTGCTGGACGGCGGGTGGCGGATCTCCTACAACCGGGAGGGCGATCGAGTATCACGTACCGCGGCGGAGGGTTCGGTGGTCTCGGTGCCGGCAAACTGCTGGCGGGAGTTGTCCAATACCGGCACCGCGCGCGCGACGTGCGCGATTGTGTGCGGGGGTAACGAGCGGGCTAGAGCCGTATGGGATACCGCGGTGATCGCGGCGGCTCGAGAGCTCGGGTGGGCTCATGACGCCAACGGGTACCTGGCACCGGTGGACCTGCTCAAAAGGGCGGTTTCGTGACCCTGACGGTGCTGTTCTTGCCGGGGTCGTTGTGCGACGAGAGGGTCTTCGCCGATCAGCTTCGAGCTATCGAGCATCCATGCACCGTTGCCGACCTGACCATTGATGACTCGATCACCGCGATGGCTACCAGGGCCCTGCGCGAGGCACCACCGCGGTTCGCGGTGGTAGGACTCTCTTTGGGTGCCATCGTCGCGGTCGAGATCGCTCACATCGCGCCCGAACGAGTTGCGGGAATGGCGATCATCGACTCCAATCTGGATGCTCCCGACGAGGTCCAGAACCAGAAACGCCGCCGCTGGGCCTTTGATGTGCGCGCCGGCCATTTCGCTCGAGTGGTCGAGGAGATCGGTTCCACCATGTCGGTCTCACCGAATATCAACGGTCCGCTGATCGCCGACATGGCCCGGGCGGTGGGACCCGAGGGCTTCCTCCGGCAGAACGATGCCCTGCTCGATCGCCATGATCGACGCCCAATCGTGGCCGACTTCGCAGGACCCATTCTCATAGCTTGCGGACAGCACGACCGGCTATGCCCTCCGAAGCTCCATACCGATCTCGCCGCCCGGGCTCCGGGAGCAAGAGTCGTCATCGCCGAGCAGGCCGGACACCTTTCGACCATCGACCAGCCGGAACGGCTCACCAACGCCATAAATAGCTGGTTGCAGATTTGCAAAAACAACCAACCCTAGGAGGGATACCGTTATGAACACCACGAAGCAAAGGTTGTGGCGACTGCTCGCCGTTTTCCTTGCCCTTGTCCTTGTCGCCGCCGCCTGCGGCAACGACGATTCGGGGGATGCCGGGGGAGATGGCCAGGAGCCGGCAGCCGGCGAGCCCGAACCCGACGAGATGGGTGCGGGCGAGGATGGCGTCGGCGGCGGTAGCGATGCCGACGAGGAGCCCGTAGCCGGCGACCCGGAGCCCGAGGAGATGGCCATGATTTCGCAGGAGTGCCCGATCCCGGAGCCGTCCGGGTCGGTGTCGGTGGACCTGATCGGTTGGGAGTTCCCCGTGACCGCGCAGTACGCCATGGAGTTCGAGGAGTGCGATGGTGGCAACCTGTCGGTCAACACCCAGCTTCTGGCTTCGAACGACGCGCAGGACCAGATCACCCTCGACCTCGGTACCGGATCACCGGAGTTCGAGATCGTGCAAGTGACCAACTCCACCATCGGCACTCACGCCGACAAGCTGCTCGACCTTGCCCCCTTCATCGAGAAGTACTCCGAGCAGTTCGACCTGGACGACATCTCGGACGCGATGTGGGCATCGGGCATGGTCGATGGCCGGCTCCTCGGTGTGCCGGTCATCAGCAACACCAGGCACTTCTTCTACAACTCGCAAATCCTGGACGAACACGGGGTCACGCCGCCGACAACGTTCGCCGAGCTCATCGAGGCCTGCGCCACGTTGCGCCAAGCCGGCTTCGACGATCCGTTCAACATCAACGTGAGCGCCAACTGGGCCGTGGACCTGGAGTTCCACGACATCATCAAGTCGCTCGGCGGCGACTACTTCAATGACGACAACTCGCCGGCGTTCAACTCTCCCGAGGGCCTGGCCGCGGTCGAGCACTTGGTCGCCGTCCGTGATGCCTGCATGAGCGATGCCGGTCGCACTTTCAGCATCGACGACGCCGAGGCGGCCCTGCGGGCCGGTGAGCTCCCGATGGCACAGATATGGGCTTCGCGGGCGGCGGCGATGGACGATCCGGAGAGTTCGCTGGTCGTGGGGCAGATCGAGTTCGCTCCCGCGCTCTACACCGAGGAGGGTTCGCTCGGCACCGGCTCGGCGTTCGTCGATTTTTACGCAATTCCGGCCGGAACCTCCGTGGACCCGGAGATCATCTTCCAGGTGATCATGGCCGCGGTTGATCTCGAGAGCCAGAACGCAGCCGCAGCCCATGCCGCGGTGTCGCGTACCAGCGCGAGCAACCCGGACGGTCCGCGGAACTCGGTTGCGTTGGTTCAGAGCATTGCCGAAGGCGTTGGTTCCCAGCCGAAGAACCCGGCGTTGCCGCTGGCGCAAGGAGCGATCGGCGACGAACTGCTGGAGGTGCTGCAAAACGATGCCGATCCGGCGACCGCTCTGGACAACGCCGAGAAGCGCTACATCGAAGAAGCCACCGCCGCCGGACACATGTAAGGAGTGGGGAGCAGCCTGTTCCCAAAAGGGAACAGGCTGCTGGTGCCCGCGGGGACCGGTGCGGAGGTGTCGGTCCCCGCGGTGCGCTTTTTCTTCCAGCATTGCTCGCCCGAATAAGGTCGAAGCAAGGCAAGGGGGGAGCAGGTGAACAGACGTACATTTACCTGGTTCGCGTGGCCCAGCGTGCTGATCATGAGCGCGCTCATGATCTTTCCGCTCGTCACCACGGTGGTGCTGTCGTTCAATCGTATCTTTCTGAGCGACCTGTCCAGCAGGGAATGGATCGGATTTCAGAACTACACCGACGTCCTGAGAGATCCAAACTTCTGGGCAGCCTTCCGGCTCACCGTATTGTTCATCGCCGTCGTGGTTCCGGCCCACATCATTCTGGGGCTGGGGGTGGCCAACCTGCTCGACCGGGTGAAGCGCGCCCGGGGCTTCTACCTTGCGGCACTCCTGTTGCCGTTCATCGTCACCCCGGTGGTGAGCACTCTGCTCGTCCGCGACCTGTTCGATCGCGGCGGCCTTTTGAGCTGGCTGTGGGAGGTCTTCACCGGTGACCCGTTCGTGATCGACTCGGGAAACGTTAAATGGATTATCGTCCTGCATGGCATCTGGTCGATTACCCCGTTCGCCATGGTCACGTTCTTCGCCGGAATGCAGACGCTGCCCGAGGAACGCGTCGAGGCGGCCGACATGGACGGCGCGGGCTTCTGGGCCAAGCAGCGATTTGTGGTTATTCCGCACCTGCGTTCGCTGATTATTTTCGTTCTGCTCATCACCATCATGGACGCATACCGGGTGTTCGACAGCTCGTTCGTGTTCGGGCAGAGTGTGGGTAGGTCCGCTCACACCCTGTCGGTCTACAACTTCAATACCGCGCTCAGCTCCCAGATCGGTCGGGTCGGCAAGGGCAATGCCATCGCGGTGCTCATGGTCATCGGCATCTTCGTGGTGTTGATTCCGTTCCTGCGCAAGTCCTACCAGGAGCAGATCGCCGAGCGATGAAGCAGTTGCACGCCGCCGTCAGGACGCTCGGTATTCACACCACGTTGCTGATTCTGATCGTCGTCAGTAGCGTGCCCTTCTACTGGGCGGCACAGAACTCCATCAAGTTCACGCGTGACACCATAAAAAGCACACCGACCCTGTGGGGTTTCGACATCACCGCCGATCCGTACCGCAAGTTCTGGTTCCGTAACGAGGAGCAGAACATGTGGCAGGTCGGCCTGTTCCTTTTCGCTCTGGTCGCGGTGATCCTGTTGCTGGTGTGGGCCTCCCGGCGAGCCGAGACCACCTGGCCCTGGAACCTGGGGGTTGCGTTCACCTTGTGGATCTCGCTTCAGGTGTTCCCGAGGCTTTTCGAGATGAACCGGGAGTTCGACTACTTCGTTAACTCGGTGTTCGTCACCGTTCTCACCGTGATCATCTCGATCTCAATCGGGTTGCTGGCCGGCTACGCGCTGGCTCGCTATTCGGGACTGTCGGGGGCGGTGATTTTGCTGGTGGCGCTAGCTTTCCGGGCGCTTCCTCGCACGGCGTTCGTTCTTCCGTACTTCGTGGTGGCCAAGGAACTGGGCATCCTGGATTCGCGGCTCGTGATCGTTCTGGCGCTCGTGGCCGTCAATCAGCCGTTCACCATCTGGATGCTGCGCAGCTTCTTCATGGAGGTTCCTCGAGAGATGGAGGAGGCTGCCATGATGGACGGGGCCACCCGGCTCCAGGCGTTTCGCATGGTCGTGATCCCCGTCATGTGGCCCGGCATCATCGCCACCGCGTTGTTCACCATGCTGTTGGCCTACAACGAGTTTTTGTTCGTTCGCGTGCTGGCCGTCACCGAGTGGACGCTGCCGGTGGCCATGTCCGCGTTGACCGGTGGCGAGAGCACCACCTCGCTCACCGAGGCGGCTGCGGCATCGGTGTCGATAACCCTGCCGATCGTGATCGTGATAATCGTGTTCCAGAAGCACTTGGTGAAGGGACTGAGGGCTGGAGCAGTGAAGGGATGAGCTCTGTGCTCCAGCACGCCAAAAAGATAGTCCGTAACCATCTTGTCGCCATCGACGGTGCGCCGACCCGAGAACTCTCCGGTGTCATCGCCGCCGGGGTGGGTGACCACTACCGCTGGCGGGGTGTGCATCCTTTCGACGAGCTGGATGGTGCCGAGGCGGTGGCCACTAATTTCTGGGTGCCGCTGCGGGAAGCGTTCTCACCCCTGCAACGAAGACCCGATGTGTTTCTCGCCGGCGAGAATACCTTTGGCGAGGGGATTTGGGTCTGCGAGATGGGTCATTTGCTGGGGTTGTTCGACCAACCGTGGTTGGCCATTCCGCCGACTCGACGGATGTGTTTTATGCGTTATGCGCAGTTCCATCGGGTCGAAAACGACGTGATTGTAGAGTCGGCGTTCTTCACCGATGTGATCGGTATCATGCGCCAGGCGGGGCAGTATCCACTGCCGCCGCCCACCGGCTCGTCGCACATCCAGCCCGGTCCGCTCACCCATGACGGCTTGTTGTACGAAGAGCAGGAAACGACCGCGGGCCAGGAGACGATGGCACTGGTTGACCGCATGATCGACGATCTGAGCGAGGCCAACCGGATCGGCAACGAAATGGGCGACGATCGGGTTCCTCGTGAGGTGCTGGCCCGGACCTGGCACGAGGACATGATCTGGTCCGGTCCCGAGGGGATCGGAGCGACGTACACCATCGACCGGTACCAGCAGCAGCACCAGTACCCGTTCCGGTTCAACCTGACGAACAAGGCCTTCAACGGCCACGATACCCGATTCGCCGAGGGCAACTACGCCTGCATCTTCGGCTGGCCGAACCTCAGCCACGTCCCCACGGGTGGGTTCCTCGGTCTGACCGGCTCGGGCACGTCCGCCGACATGCGAGTCGTGGACGTCTACCGCCGCGACGGTGCCAAGCTGGCCGAGAACTGGGTCTTCATCGACTTGCTCCACTGGCTGGCCATGCAGGGCCTCGACGTCCTGGCTCGGATGCGGCAACTGAACGGGGAGCCGTTGTGAGCGCATGGCCGACCCGAGCGGGCCGATCTCGGGGCTCGGACAAAGACATGGGAGAGGTGCGATGGCCGAGGTGAGGCTCGACGGGCTCACGAAGGTGTACCCCAACGGATTTCAGGCAGTGACCGAGCTAAGCCTGGATCTTCGCGACGGGGAGTTCATGGTGCTCGTCGGGCCGTCGGGATGCGGTAAGTCCACCGCGCTGCGGATGATCGCCGGGCTTGAGGAGATCACCGAGGGCGACCTCTATGTCGGCAATCGTCGGGTCAACGACGTGAGGCCGAAGGATCGGGACATCGCCATGGTGTTTCAGAACTACGCGCTCTATCCCCAGATGACGGTCGAGGAGAACATCGGATTTCCTCTGAGACTGCGGAAGATGAAGAAGGCCGAGCGAAAACAAGTGGTGGCCCGCGCGGCCGAAGTGCTGGAACTGACCGAGCAACTCCACAAGAAACCTGCCAAGTTGTCCGGGGGTCAGCGGCAGCGTGTGGCCATGGGGCGCGCCATCGTGCGGGAGCCGGCACTGTTCTTGATGGATGAGCCATTGTCGAACCTGGATGCCAAGTTGCGGGTCCAGATGCGCGCCGATATCGCGGGCATTCAGCGCAACCTCGGGGTCACGACGTTTTACGTGACCCACGACCAGGTGGAGGCCATGACGATGGGGGATCGCGTCGCGGTTATCAAGGACGGTGTGCTCCAGCAGGTCGCAGCTCCCGAGGAGCTTTACGATCAGCCGGACAACGTCTTCGTCGCCGCGTTCATCGGATCGCCGTCTATGAACCTCTACGAAGCCAGGATCATGGAGTCCGGGGGCGGTTACGCGGTTGAGTTCGGGGCCCACACGCTGGCGCTCGACAAGTCGGTTTTGGAGAAGCGGCCCGCTCTTCTATCTCACATCGGTTCTCCGGTGGTGGTGGGCATCCGGCCCGAGGACATGGAGGACGGTGGGGTTGTACGCGACCATCCCTCCGATCAGCAACTCGACATAACCATCGATATCAGGGAAGCTCTGGGCGCAGAGACGCTCATGCATTTCGCACTCGAGGCCACGACGGTGGACAGCGGCGATCCCGATGCTCTCGACGAGCTGGGTGACGATTACGAGAGCCGCTGCACCGCCCGGTTTTCGGCGGCCACTCGGGCGCGCCCGGGTGACCGCATCAAGGTGAACGTGGCCACCCAGCACCTGCATTTCTTCGACCGGTCAACCCGTCGGGCCATTCGAGCCTGATGACCGTGCGGTCAAGCGGACCATCCGAAAAGAGAGACTCCGGTAGGTTGATGTCATCCACTAATCAGAAAAACAAGGCCGTGGTTTGGGACTACTGGCAGAAGCTGAACCATGTCACCGAGGACCAGCTTGCCGATGTCGTTGGTGCCGCGTGTCACGAGGACATCGATTGGAACGGATCGGCTCCGATCGACCGTCTGGTGGGTGTGGACGCGCTGATCGCGGACTTCTGGGTGCCCCTTTTGCGCTCGTTCCCTGACCTGAAGCGCACGCCGGATGTCTTGATGGGCGGGATCGAGGACGGGGAGTCCGTCTATGCGAGTGGCGATGGCACCGAGTGGGTCTCGGGCTGCGGCCACCTCACCGGAACTTTCGTGGAGGACTGGTTGGGCATTCCCGCGTCCGGGAAAAAGACCCGTATCCACTTCGGGCAGTTCTACGTCATGCGCGAAGCCAGAATAGCTGCGAGCTACGTCATGTTCGACATTCTTTCGGTAATGCGTCAGGCGGGCTATGAGGTGCTTCCACCTTCTCCCGGCACGGACGGTGGCAGGATCCCACCACCGGCCGCGGGCGACGGCATTTTGTTTACCGAGCAGGATCCCTCGGAGGGCCGCCGAACATTGCAACTCGTCGATGCCATGGCCGCAGGCCTGGAGCGTTACGTCCGAGAACGAGATGGTGCCGACATGAGCCGAATGGAGCAGTGGCAGTACTGGGCACCGGAGATGAAATGGTACGGCTACTCCGGTATCGGCCGATGCCACACCCTGGAGGAATTCGAGGAGTTCCACCAGCGACCGTGGTTGCACGGCTTCGGTGACCGAAATCTCATACAGAACCCGGACCGCGGGCGAGTGATTGGGTTCGTCGGGGAGGGCAGCTATGCCTGTGGGGGCATTTGGGATGTGCCATTCTCGCGCCACAACGGCATTTATGCCGGCATCCCCGCTACCGGCAAGCTTTTGACCCTGCGCGACTTCGACTGGTGGAAGCGGGGGCCCAACGATCTTCTTATCGAGAACTGGGTACCAATCGACCTCATTGATCTCACTCGTCAGATGGGCGTGGACTTAATGCAGCGGCTTTCTATCCTGATCGACGACCGCAAGGTCAAAAGATGGTGGTGATACCACCCAAACAAATGACAAGGACATGAATGAGCAAACTGAAGAACTTTGATCCCGAGTATGCCTCGGTTCCCGACTTCATCCTGAAGTCCACGAGGCGGATATGGGAAGAGCGGGGGATTGCTCGTATCCGCGACTACTACACAAGCGACAACATCGTCAGGACCCCGATGGGCTTGACCAGAGGCATCGACGCGGTGATTGCGGCCACCAATGCCACGTTGCATCAGTTTCCCGATCGGCGACTGCTCGGCGAGGACGTGATCTGGATCGGTGAGGACGACATCGGTTGTTACTACTCGTCACACCGGATCGTGTCGCCCATGCATCACCGGGGTCACGGTTTGTTCGGTCCGCCGACGGGAAGACGGGTCAAGGCGCGCACGATAGCCGACACCGTCCTGAGGGCCGGAAAGTTCTGCGAGGAGTGGCTGGTCCGCGATCACGGTGCGATGATCCGTCAACTCGGCCACGACGTCGCCGAGTTCGCGGCTCGGTCGATTGCCGACGAGCTCGAGCGAGGCCTAACGCCCGAGGTGTTCACCCCGGAGTGCGACATCCCCGGTTCGTATGAAGCCCCGACCGAGACTTCCGACCACGCACTCATGTATGCCGATACGCTTGGGTCGATCTGGCAGAGCGACTGCCGGGTCGTCGATACCGCCTACAACGAAGCGGTGGCTCTTGAGCTGCCCGGTGGTTTCTCCGAGAGCGGTAAGACCGCAGCCACCGAGTTCTGGATGAGCCTGCTCTCCGCTGTTCCCGACGCTCGTTTCACGGTGGATCACCTGATCGGTCGAGACGATCCCGGCCACCCACTCCGAGTCGCGGCCCGTTGGAACGTCCGGGGGACCCATGACGGCCCCGGCGCATTCGGCGACCCCTCCGGGGCTCCGATCTACATCATGGGCATCAGCCATGTCGATGTGATCGACCAGCGGATCGTAAGGGAGTGGGTGCTGATCGACGAGCTGGCCATCCATCGTCAGATTCGTCTGTTCAAGGGCTGACGGAGGGGAGACGTCCCTGGCCGTTCAGAGCTGGACGAGGCGGGGGGCTCGGCCTCGGGTGAGCAGTTGTCGGCCGATCTCGGTCGGCAACGAGCTCGACGAGCCGAACAGCGTGTCCAGCACCAGCATTCGTTTGAACCATAGGTGGAACCGGTGTTCGTCGGTGAAGCCGATCCCGGCCAGCACTTGTTGGGTGTGGGTCGCGGTGGTGTGCGCGGCCCGGCCGGCCAGGGATTTGGCCAGCGCCGCTAGCAGGGGATCGGGGTGTCGGGCGCAGGCCTCCGCCACCGAGGAGGCACCCTCGATCTGCACCAGACATTCCGCCAGCTTGTGGCGGATGGCCTGGAACGATGCCACCGGTCGCCCGAACTGAACCCGGTCGATGGCGTGCCGGCGGGCTTGGGCCAGCATCCACCGGGCCCCGCCGAGGAGCTGATGGGCCAGCGCCGTTCGAGCGGCGGTGACCGCCGAGGTCCAGTCGGCGCTCACGGTTTGCCAGTCGAAGCGCTCCGCGGGGATCTCGCCCGCCACCCGGGTATAGGCCTGCCCCGGATCCATCCCCTCGGCGGTGGATATCGGGAGCAAGGCGGTGTCCACGACGGCGACCTCGACCGCCCCGGCGACGTCCACGGCCCTGGCAACGTCCCCCGCCCCTGTGATGTCCACCGCCCGGCGACCTCCCCCGCCCCGGTGACCTCGACCGCCCCGGTGAGGTCCACCGCCACCAAAGCGGTGGCCGCCCGCTGTGACCGAGCCGACACGAGCCCGTGGATCTCGATGTGTCCTCCGTGGCGGCGAGCAGGGGTGTCGGACCGGTGAGGGGCGGGAAACACCACACAGGTATCAATCGAGGCGGCACCGTTCAGGGTTTGGGCCACCACGTCATCCAGGAGCCCGGCCGCCGAGCCGGTGGTGCCCAGGGCTCCGAAGGCAGTGGCGGCTCCCCGGGCCGGGGCCGCCCCCAGCAGCTCGGCCCAGCCCAGGTTGTGGAGGGCCTCATCGGCTTGGGCAGGGCCGGGGGCCTCGGCCATGGCCGCCTCGAACCCCTCGACCAGCAACGCCAGATCGTCGTCCTCGATGATCGGGTTCATGGTTCGTGTCCCGGGTCGACCGAGTCCCGGGCCTCGATGATCGTCGCGTTCATGGTTCGGGGCCCAGGTCCAGCAGGTGGCGGGCGATGATGTTTCGTTGGATCTCGGCGGTGCCGCCGTAGATGGTGGCCGCCTTGGAGTAGAGATAGTCGGTGCGCCACCTCTGGGCGGAGGGCCCGGTGTCGAACTCCACGACCCCGGGCAACAGCTCGCGCGCCGTCTCGAAGAGTCGCTGCTCGGCCGAGGCTATGAGCATCTTGTCGATGGAGGTTTCCCGCCCGAGCTGCTCGCCGGCGGCCAGTCGATGCTGGGTGTCGCAGGATCGACTGCGGAAGGCGACGAGCTCCTGAAAGGCTCGGCCGAGCGCCTCGGCCGTCGTGTCACGACGATCCCCGGAAGCCGCCAACCGGGCCACCAGGTCGGAACAACGTCCGAGCAGCAGCGCACCTCGATGCCAGAAGGTGGTCGATCTCTCGTAGGGCAGGATGTCCATGGCTACCCGCCACCCCTCGTTTACCCGTCCGACGAGACGATCCCCGGGCACGAACACCTCGTCGAAACGAACCTCGGCGAAATCCAGTTTCCCGTGCATGGTGCGGATGGGGCTGAAGCCGATGCCGGGCGAGTCCATGTCCACCAGCAGGGCGGTGATACCCCGGTGGTCGCGGTCGGGCTTCCCGGTTCTGGTAAGAAGCACGCAGCGCCGGGAGTACTGAACGAAGCTCGTCCATATCTTTCGACCGCTGACCATCCAACCGTCGGCGGTTCCGGTGGCCCGACACGACAGGGAGGCCAGATCGCTGCCCGCGTCGGGTTCCGAGAAGCCCTGGCACCACATCTCGTCGCCCCGCAGAAAGGGTGGCACCGTTCGGGCCGCCAGTTCGGGACGGGCGTAGGCGATCACGGTCGGGGCCAGCACCTCGATCATCGTCCAGGCGTTGGGGTCGGCCAGCGCCCGGGTGTTTATCTCCTCGCCGACGATGGCCCGCAGTAGCGGCGATCCGCCCAGCCCTCCCACCGACTCCGGCCACCCGTACCTTCCGAATCCGGCATCGAACAGCGCCCGCCTGACGTGGGAGTAGTGGGCCATGTGCTCGTCCATCGAACCGACACCCTCGTGCGCCCGATAGGAAGGGGTGAGCTCGTCGGCGTTGGTGTCCAACCAATTCTCCAGCTCTTGGCGGAACGTCCCCGGGTCGATGGATGTGGACGTCGATGTCAAGGCGACGGGGGCTTCGGACACGGGGCCGGCACGGGCCTTGTCGAAGAAAGAGCCGACCGGCGCGAGGCTCAGCCCTGCTGGAGGGAGAGTTGACGGGCCAGGGCGTAGACCCCCTGGTCGTGGGAGAACTCCACCATGTTTCCGTCGGGATCGCTCAGCATGCAGATGTAGCCGATGGGGGGTGGCATGTCGGTGGGGGGCATGCGCAGCCAGCCGGCGGCGTCGCCCCGGGCGGCCGTCTCCTCGACCGCCTCACGGCTGGTCAGCTCGATGCCCAGGTGGGCGAACGGGGCCAGCGTGGCCATGGGCGAGTCCTTGAACGGGTCGGTCTCCGGGAAGAACTGGGCTATCACCAGCAGAAAGGGCGAGTCGGGGGCGTCGTCGTGGCCCAGCCAGGCCCCGTGGCCCATGTCGTCCTGGCGCCGGTCGAGCAGCTTCATCGGCGTGTAGGTGGTGTACCAGTCGATGGTGGCGTCGATGTCGGCCACCCGCAGGGCCACGTGGGTCCAGCGGGGGGACGGGGGGTGATCGGTGCGTGCCGGGGGATTGACGGCGTGTGCCGGGGGGTGATCGGTCACCGCGGCTCTACTCCGAGGTCCAGCCGTCGGGCACCCGGGGGTCGTCGCCGGCCTTGGTCCACAGGATCAGCGTGTTGCCCCAGGGGTCCTTGAAGGCGGCGTTGAATCCTTTGAACTCGGCCCAGTAGTGATCCCGCCACAGCTCGGTGGCCCCCCGGGCCACGGCCCGATCCATGATGGCGTCGGAGGAGTCGTCGTCGCTCACCAGGATCCACACCCGCACGGTGCGACCATTGTCGGCCAGGGTGCGGGGCTCCACCCCGTCGGGGTCGGGGTGGGGTCGGGCGTTGGCCACGTTGTGGATCCCCATGTGCAGGTTGCCGATGGGGCTCTGGGAACCGTCGTCCAGCAGGAAGTTCTGGCCGGGGACGATGCGGTGGAACACGCCCGCCGGACGGGGCTCCACCTCCCAGCCGAACACCTCGCGGTAGAAGGAGGCCGAAGCCTCGGGGTCGCTGGAGGGGAAATCGACGAAGATGAGAGCGTTTGGATAAGTCATCGGGCTTATTTCTAGTCCATCGGTTGGTTCATCGCACCGGCCAGCGGGAACGGGTCGGTGGTTCATCGCACCGGCCAGCGGGAACGGGTCGGTGGTTCATCGCACCGGCCAGCGGGAACGGGTCGGTGGTTCATCGCACCGGCCAGCGGGAACGGGTCGGTGGTTCATCGCACCGGCCAGCGGGAACGGGTCGGTGGTTCATCGCACCGGCCAGCGGGAACCGGGCCCGATACCGGACCGGTCGATGAGCCGTCGGGCGGCCCGGCGGGCCTCGGCCCTCAGCGGGTCGATATCGACGGTGGTGCAGCGGCCGTCGGCGATCACCGGGCGGCCGGCGATGAGAACGTCGGTGATCGAGCGGCTCCCGCCGCCCCAGACCAGTTGCAGGATCGGGTCGGGGCTGGGTGGCTGCCACTGCACCCCGGAGCGGTCGATCACCACGATGTCGGCGGCCTTGCCCGCCTCCAGGGAGCCGATCCGGTCGGCCATGCCCACGGCCTCGGCTCCGGCGATGGTCAACAGCTCGAAGGCCTGGTGGGCCCCGAACGCGGTGGGATCGGCCGAGGCGTCCTTGGCCAGTCCGGCGAACAGGGCCGCGGCCCGCAACCCGTCCACCGCGTCGCCGGCGTTCTCGGTGTCGCACCCCAGGGCCAGCCTGCCCCCCCGCCGCCACAGATCCAGGTGGGCGAAGCGCTCGGTGGTGCCCTGGCCCAGCCGCAGGTAGGCCCATGGACAGGAGGCCACGGCGGTGCCGGTGGTCACCAGGGTCTCCAGTTCGGGGCCGTCGATGTGGACGGCGTGGCCCACCAGGGTTCGGGGGCCGAGCACCCCCAGGCGATCCAGGTGGATGAGGGGTCGGTGCCCGGTTCGCTCGAGGTAGTGGGCGGCGTCGTCGGGGGTGGGGGAGAGGTGAAAGCTCAGCCTGCTCCCGAAGCGTCGGGCCAGATCGGCGGCGGCCACCACCAGTTCGTCGGACATCAGGTCGTGGCCCACCAGGGTCACCGACGCCTCCACCGGGCCGCCGGGCGGATACCGTTCCAGCAGGTCCCGGTGGGCATCGACCACCTCGTCCACCGGGCCGGATCGGGGCAGGCCGCCGGCATCGGTGCCCCAGCGCCCGATGGCTCCCCTCGTCCCCACGGTGGTCATGGCTCGGGCCACCCGGTCGGGGTGGGCCACCGTACCGGCGTCGATGGTGGTGGTGATGCCGTTGGTGGCCGCCTCGATCAGTCCCAGGGTGGCGGCCAGCTCGTCGTCGTCGGCGGTGACGTGTTGGTGGACGGGGACGATCCATTCGACGATGGCGGCCCCGGGGGGCAGGTCGTCGGGAATGGCCGAGGCCACCAGCCGGTCGGCGGTGAGGTGTTGGTGGGCGTTGACGAAGCCGGGAACCACCAGCGAGCCCGCCGTCCCCCGCTCGGGAGCCCCCGAGTAGCGCCTCCTGATGTCGTCGGCCTTGCCCACCGCGGCGATCACCCCGCCGCTGACCGCCACCGCACCTCCCGAGACGATGGTGCGGTCGGCGTCCATGGTGACTACGTCGCCCCTGATCACCCAGTCGGCTCCCGACACGCCCGTTGACCCTAGTGGCAGTTGTCCCCGCCCGGTCGTCGTGCGGGGAGTGGGCTCCCGAGTCCCCGACACCACCGCGGCGTCGAAGGTGGCCACCACTCCCGCCCGGTCGTCGTGCGGGGAGTGGGCTGGGGCGGTGGGGTTATCATCGGCCCATGACGAGTAGCCCCGTGATGGGTGATGGTGCTTCCGACCGACTCGTCGGCCGACCGGCGCTGGATCACCACTGGTATCCGGTGGCCCTCGCCGGGGACGTGGCGCCGGGGCCGGTGGGGCACCAGGTGCTGGGCCGCCGCTACGTGCTGTGGCGCTCGCCCGATGGATCGCTCACCGCGGCCCCCGACCGTTGTCCTCACCGGGAGGCCCCGCTGTCGGCCGGCCGCATGGTGGACGGCTGCGTGGAGTGTCCCTACCACGGGTGGCGGTTCGGCCCCGGGGGGCGGTGCGAGCGGGTGCCGTCGTCGCCGCCGGGAACTCCGGTGCCCCCCAAGGCCCACCTGGATACGGTGGAGGTGACCGAACGCTACGGCCTGGTGTGGCTCTGCCCGGGCCGACCTCGGGGGCCGATGCCCGAAATCCCCCAGGAGGCCGACTCCCGGTTTCGGCGGCTCAATAGCCCATTTCAGCAGTGGGCGGTGTCGGCCACCCGAATAACCGACAACTTCATGGACTTCTCTCACTTTCCGTTCGTCCACACCGCCACCTTCGGCCTGGCCCAGGAGACGGTGGTGCCGCCGCTGGAGATGATCGATCTGCCCGATGGCTACCGGGGCTACGCCTACGAGGTGAACGCCAACAACACCACCGATGCCGGTCAGGTCGTCACCGGCCAGGACGCCGAGGTGCTGCATCGCCGGATGACCACCGGCTACGTGCTGCCGTTCTCGGTGCGCAGCACCATTGCCTACGAGACCGGTTTGGAGCACGTCCTGTTGCTGCTCACCACCCCGGTCGACGACGTGAACTCGCTGTTCAACTTCGTGGTGTGGCGCAACGACGATTTCTCGGTGCCCGCCGAGGAGATCATGAAGTTCGACCTGGCCATCGGGGCCGAGGACAAGGCCATGCTCGAGAAGCTGGAGGGAGTGCTACCCATGGATCTGACCGCCACGGTCAGCGTCCAGTCCGACCGCCCCTCCGTGGAATGGCGCCGCCGCCTGGCCACCCTCCTGGACGAAGGCGAACAACCCCCCACGCCCGCGGGAGCATGATGTTACATATTACCGATCATGTTGCTTATCATGTTACATATAGCCGATGATGTTACATATCATGTTACATGTTGCTGGCCATGTTGTTTGATGCCAGGCGATATCACCTATTATCTAATTTAATGTTATACTATGTTATTTAGTGCTATGATGCTGCTAATGCCCGTCACATTCGAATGGGGGTCGCAAGTTGATCGATAACCAATTTCGCATTGATGATGCCGTGAGGAGCGCGTCGGGCAGGGACTGACCTTAAATCGACTGCTCGGCGAAGAGTAAGTGGCTTGGCTGTCCACCATTGACAACGGTGAATTCAACGACCGGCAGAGGCTGGGACTCGCATATCTTTGGAGGAACAAGAACATCACGAACCGCCAGTACAGGTTGCTTGCCGGTATGGATGTACTTGTTGCCACTCAAGACCTGACCGGTCTTGCTTCTGCTGGTTTTGTGGATAAAATCAGCGACAAGCGCTGGACGGTGTGGTGTTTAGCCGACAAGTACCTCGAACACCCCAATGCTCCCGCCGCCCCCTTCGAGCCCATGATGGCGATGTCTGTTGAACAACCACGGGGAGGTGGGAGACGAAAGGAAATAGAGGAGTTCCTAATGTCTGGGCCAAAAAGTTCGCAAGAGATCGCCGATCACCTCGGCATGAGCAGGCCGGGGGTGATGAGGTGGCTGCGTTTGATGGAACAAGACGGGGTGGTCAAGCCGACCAGCTATAAAAGGAAGAGCAAGCTCAATCTCTGGGAGCTTACCGGGCGAGGGTGATTGCCGAATTGTCCGCACCGTCGTGATTATTGGTGGGGTTCACCGTTCTTGTTGGTGGCTGGGATGGCCCTGGTGTGTGGAAGGCCGCGCGGGGTGGGGAAGATCTTGTGGAACTCGTTGCGACTCTGACCATGATGCGGATGGGCGAGGACCGGGTACGCATAGTCACCGGCGTGTTCCACGGTGGCCGGGACGAGTTCTGGGTTCGCCGCCACCTGCCCACCGACGGGTCGGTGAGCTTCGCCAACGTCACCGACCGGATCACCACCCTCGGGGTGTGGGGCCCCAACTCCCCCCAGATCGTCGGCGCGCTCACCGATCACGATCTCGGCCAGGCCGGGTCGCCCTACGGCTCGCTGGTGGAGGTGGAGCTGCGCTGCGGTGGGTGTGGCGTTCCGGCCACGTTGTTCCTCATTTCCTACGTGGGCGACACCGGCTGGGAGATCTACCCCCCCGGGGACCCACCCCGAAGGGCCCGCAGGGATCCACCCCCCGGGGACCCACCCCGAAGGGCCCGCAGCAGGGGTGGGGGAGTGGACCATGACTCGCCAGCAGTGGGGCGGATCACTGCTGGAGGATGTATTGTATCTGGTGATGACCACGGAAATGGTTGTTTGGGGTTGGGGGGTAGGTTATTGTTCGGGGCTTGATGTTGGTTGTGTTGGTTCCGGCCTGTGTGCGGGTCGGGTCGTGTGCTTGAGAGGTGTTCGATGATGCTTGGTAGTGGTTCGCGGTCCGGGGCCGGGATGATCGCTTCGCCCCCCCCCCCCCCCCCCAGGGGTGATGGTGTGGGTAGGCGCAGGTTCTCCGGTTGGGGGTTGCTGGTCGTAGTCGGTTTGGTGGCCGCGGGTTTGGTGGTCGCGGATGTCGGTCTGGTTCCCGGCGAAGCCGCCGCCCAAGGTGCTCCGAAGACGCCCACTAATATTCAGGTTACTGCTACTCATAATTCTGTTAGTGCGACTTGGGATTTGTCGGCGAGCGGATGCGAACCAACTGAATACAGTGTTTTTGTGTATAAGGGTTCTTCGACCAATGTGGTACTCGCAAGTGGTGATAATGTAAATACTAAGTCGTATAGTTATACCGGTTTGACCCCTTCCACTTCATACCGAATTGGTATCGGTACGAGGGGCCCACCATCTTCATGCAGCCCGACTACATCCCCTGTACAGTACTCCAGCGTGTTCACTACTAGTGCTACTCCTACTGCTACTCCCACGCCGACTGCTACGCCTGCTCAGACGAGGCCGAGTCCGGTGACTAATGTTGTGGTGGCTCCTGCTTATAATTCTGGTAATGATACTTGGGATGCTGTTGTTACTTGGCAGGCCGGGCCTGCTGGTTCTTGTGCGACGGTGAGTTATATACTTCGCATTTACACTTCTGCGGGTGTTAAATTCGGTGACGATGTCCCTGTAACTGCTACGACCCATACTTTCTCCAATCTGGTCGCTTCCAGGGGTTACAAGGTGGGTGTCGTCGGGGTCAACACTGCCTGCACGACCACTGCCGGTGTCGAGGTGCGGACCGATTTCACGACTACTGCCACGCCCACGCCCACGCCCACGCCCACGCCGACGGCTACGCCTACACCGACGGCTACGGCTACTCCTGCGTTGGTTGCTCCTAAGCGGCCTACTAATATTCAGGTTACTTTTACTCGTAATTCTGTTACTGCGACTTGGGATTTGGCGGCGAGTGGTTGCACGCCGACGAGTTACACCGTTGCCGTGTACAGGGGTTCTTCGACGAATCAGGTGGCCGGAAGCAGTCGTACCATAACGTCCGCCAGGTCGTATTCTTATGCTGGTTTGAGCGCTTCGACCCGGTATCGGGTTGGTGTCCGCTCCAGGGGTCCTGCCGCTTCGTGTTCCCCGACCCAGAGCCCCGTGCGGTACTCCAGCGTGTTCACCACCAGCGCCGCTCCCACCCCCACACCCACAGCCACGCCCACTGCTACCGCCACGCCCACTGCCACTGCCACGCCCACTGCCACTGCTACTGCCACGCCTACGCCTACTGCTGCTGCGACTGTGGTGGTTGGTGGTGGGCCGGGTGCTCCTGTTTCGGTGGTGCCTGCGGTGGTCGTGGGTGATGGTTCGGCGACGTTGCGGTGGGGTCCCGCTTCGGGTTCCGGTGGTGTTCCGGTGGTGCGCTACGAGTACTCGTTCTGGGTGGTGGGCGACAAGGACGCGACGGTGTCTAGTTGGTTGCCGGTTCCCGGCAGCGACGGTTCCACCACGACCCACACGGTGACGGGTTTGACGGTCGGCAAACGCTACGGGTTCGAGGTGCGAGCGGTGGACGCCGACGGCGTGGCGGGGGCGGCGCTGGGGTTCACCGGTGCGGGTCGGGTGAGTTCGGTTCCGGCGGCTCCCGCGGGTTTCGAGGCGGTGGCGGGTGATGCGCAGGTCACGTTGTCGTGGTCGAAGGTGGCCGACGGCAGGGACGCGGCGGTCGAGGCGAACGGTTTTTCGCCGGTGTTGCGTTACGAGTCGTCCCGCAAAACTGGTGATGGGGACTGGTCGGGGTGGACGATCATGGTGGCAGCTTCGGGGTTCTTGGATTTCACCAGCGGCGCCTACAACGCCTACGACTCCCACACCGTCACCGGTTTGAGCAACGGCACGGTTTACGGGTTCCGGGTACGAGCGGTCAACGCGAACGGTGCGGGCCCCCACTCGCAAGCGACCGGGGTGGTGGCCTCGGGCGTGCCCGGCCGGGCCCGAGGATTGGAAGCGACGCCCTCGAGCGGGTCGGTGGAGCTGTCGTGGCAACCCGGCGGCGACGGCGGCTCGCCCATCGTCGGCTGGCAATACCGCTACAAGGGCGCGGCCGAGGGTTCCACCATTCCGGCTTTTGTCGATGGTGATCGGTGGACGGCGGTTCCCGCCAGCAGCGCGGCTACTCGGGGTTATGTGGTGGTGGGTTTGGCGAACGAGTGGGTTTACCGTTTCCAGGTGAGAGCGACCAACAAAAACGGTGCGGGCACCCCGGCCACCAGCGCGGATGTGAACCCCGGCGACGTTCCCGGCGCGCCCACCGCTTTGGCGGGCACGCCGGGCAAGGACTCGGTGACGCTGAGCTGGACTCCCCCCCTCGACACGAGCGGGGAACTGAACGACGGCGGCTCCCCCATCGTTGGATACGAATACTCCCAAAAAGCCGCCGGCGGCCAGTGGGGCGAGTGGAA
The DNA here is from genome assembly GCA_965115985.1 of Acidimicrobiales bacterium. GTDB lineage: Bacteria > Actinomycetota > Acidimicrobiia > Acidimicrobiales > Bin134 > Poriferisocius. Next base: position 849,542 of record OZ220474.1, on the reverse strand, counting down.
GGCGATCCCGGTGACCGCCACCAGCGACGGCACCACCGGCGCGAGCGTGGTCGCCGTCGACGAACAAACCTATATGGTGTCGGGCTTGACCGCGGGCACCGCTTACGGGTTCCGGGTGCGGGCGGCCAACGCCACCGGCGGCGGCGCCTATGCGCAGACCACGAAGGACCACTACCCCGGCCAAAGACCCGCCGCTCCCACCAGCGTGACGCTGACCCCGGCCTACGACGTGGAATCCGGTGAGGGCCGCATCACGATCTCGTGGGCGGCCGGTGATGATGGCGGCTCCCCGGTGACGAAATGGCAGTACAAACTGGCGAAAACCACCACCGACCTGGCCGGGTCCACCGACTGGAAAACGATCTGCGACGCGACAACGACACCGGAGTGCGTGGCGACGGCTTCGGTGACGATACCCCGCCCCCCGAACGCCGACGGGTTGCCCGACGGCGTCGCTTACTTCGAGGACAACCGAGATTTCTACATCGTGGTCAGAGCGTTGAACGCCTTCCACCGCTCCGACGACGACGTCAACACCGGGGGCCTGCCCTCCGCGGTGGCCCATGCCCGCATCGAGGCCCACGTCCCGCGCTCACCCGATGGTTTCATCCACGCCGGGTACTCCGCCGACCCCAAAACGGCGGGGGCGGAGGCGGTTTTTCATGTTTACCGCGACAGGCTCGACAACGCCGACGACAGTCATCCTCGTTTGAGGGACGAGTACTCGTTCAGAACCGGCGACGGGCCGTGGAGCATCTGGCATCGCTTCGACGGCGACGACAATCCCGTCGGTTGGAAGCCCTTCCACGACGTAACCAAAAAACTCGGTGTCGAGTACACCATCAGATACCGCCACGTGAACCGGTTGGGCGCGGGTGCCTCCGGCGAGTTGAGGTTCGTGTGGGGAGCGCCACCGCTGCCCGGCGCCGCCAACCCCGATAGTTCCAACGAGCCCCCCTATCTGAGCGTGGAACCCGGCACCAGCCGGGCCACGTTGAAGCTTCAGTACAAGCCGTCGGCCGGGGGCGCGCTGGTCGCGGCCAGCACCGACGGCGAGGGCACCTACGCCGACACGGTGTGGGAGTACTCCCACCGGGTCGGCGACGCAGCGTGGCAGCCGTGGACGGCGATCGGCGTCGGCGAACAATTCGCCGGCGGCTCATCCGATGGTTACGTGGTCGACGGCTTGGACAACGGCATCGCCTACCGATTCAGGGTCAGGGCGACCAACAACACCGACCAGGATCCGTGGTACGGGCAGATCATCGAGTCCCGCCGCCCGGCGACACCGGGGGTGGCCCCGCCCGCCCCGCTGAACCTAACCGCAAAAGGCGGCGACCGCAGCGTGGAGTTGTCGTGGGTCTCCGCGGGTGACGGCGGCCCTGCGATCACCGGTTGGGAGTACTGCGAGACCACCACGGCCTGCGACGCCGAGGGCGACTGGCAAAAAATAGCCGGCGGCCACGCCGCCACCACCACGGCGACGATCACGAAATTCGCCGTCGCCGGCGCCGCCGCGGACACCGTGTTGGCCAACGGCACCTCCTACACGTTCCGAGTAAGAGCCCGCAACGCCATCGGCGCAGGCGCCGCCGCCGAAGCACTACCAACCACCCCGGGCCGCCCGCCCAGCGCTCCGGTGCGGGCACTGGTGGAAGCCGGCGACGGCGAAGCGACGATCAGGGTCGCCAAACCCGCCCAACCCGGGCTGGGTTTGAACCGGGTGGTGGCCTACGAAGTGCGCAAGAAGACCACCGGCGGGGTTTATGACGCGTGGGAGACCCTGGGCACCACCGTGGCCGCCACCGCGGATGCCGCCACGCGGCCGTCGGCGGAAGCGGGGGCGGTGGTTCGTAATTTGGTGAACGGGCGCACCTACACGTTCCAGGTGAGGGCTCGTAATTCTTACGGGCCGGGCCCCCATGTTGAGACCTCGGCGGTGACCCCCATCGGCCCGCCGGCTCCGGGCACCCTGGTCGCCACCGCCGGCGACGCCCGAGTGGTGTTGTCGTGGACCGCTGCTGGTTCGGCGGGCAGCACCATCGTCGGCTGGGAGTACCGCCAACGCCAGGGCGACGGCGGCTACGGCCCATGGGCGAACATCGCCGACAGCGGCGTCACCACCGCTTCTCATACGGTGACCAGTTTGTCGAACGGGATCGCCTACCGGTTCGAGGTTAGAGCGGCCACCGCCAATCCGCAGGTCAAGGGCGACGCGTTCGCGTCCGGGCCGGTGACGCCCTCTGCGGTGCCGCCCGCTCCCGAATCGGTGGGCGCCACCCGCGGCGACGGCGAGGTAACCCTGTCGTGGACCCCCGGGACCTCGGGCGCGCCCGGCGAGGCGACCTGGGCGTCTGAGACCACCGGTTGGCAGTACCGAACCCGAACCGGCGACGACGAGTTCGGGGCGTGGACCACCATCGCCGGCAGCGGTGCCACCACCGGCCACGTCGTCGAGAACCTGACCAACGGTGTCGCCTACACCTTCGAGGTGCGAGCCACCAACGCCATCGGCGAAGGCCCCGCCGAAAGCGCGTCGGCCACCCCGGCCACGGTGCCGGCGGAGCCGACGGTGACCGTCACGGCCGCCGACGAAATGGTGACCCTGGTATGGGCGTCCACCGGCGACGGGGGCTCGCCTATCACCGCCTGGCAGCACCGCACCACCGGCGGCCAATGGGTGGTCGTGGCCGACCCGACCACGACCACCGTGCCGGTTCCCAACCTGATCAACGGTGTTGCCTACACCTTCGAGGTGCGAGCCGTCAACGACGTCGGCCCCGGCGCGGTCGGCACCGCCGAAGCCACCCCGGCAGGAGCACCACCCGCGCCGGAACTGACCGCGACGGCCGGCGACGAAATGGTGGCCCTGGCATGGACCCCGACCGGCGACGGGGGTTCGCCGATCACCGCCTGGCAAGTACGCACCACGGGCGGCGAATGGGTGGCGATGGCCGCCGACGCCACCGGTGTGCCAATACCGAACCTGGAAAACGGGGTCGCCTACACCTTCGAGGTGCGGGCCACCAACACCGCCGGCACCGGGGCGGTCGCCACCGAGTCGGCCACCCCCGCGGCGGTGCCGTCCGCCCCGGAGGTCACCGTGACCGCTGGCGACGGGCAGATCACCCTGTCGTGGGCCTCGACGGGTGACGGGGGTTCGGCGATCACCGCCTGGCAGCACCGCACCCGCATCGGCGTCGGCGACTGGGGGGAGTGGACCACCATGGCCGCCGACGCTTCGGGCACCGCTTTGACCGGGCTGAACAGCGGCACCGGCACCGTCGCCTACACCTTCGCCGTAAGAGCCCAAAACACGGTCGGAAACGGTGCGATCACCGTCTCCGAGGAGGTGACCCCCACCGAGGCGTCGACGGTCGGCGACGACTACTACTCCGGGGCGGTCACCGGGCCGAGGTTCTGCGCCGAGTTCTCCCTGGGCGGTGCCCGCCTGTTCGCCCTCGACTCCGACGGCGACGGCACCGCCGACACCTGCTCGCTGCCCTACACCCGCCGAGAAGCCATCGCCCGCCAGAACGCGATCACCAACCTCGCCAACCGTCACCCCGACCAGTACCGGAAACTGGTCAACGCCGCCTGCGCCACCCTCGACGACGAACCCGACGACAACGGCCTCAACAGCGACGAACCCGACGACAACCAACCCGACGACGAACTCGAAGGTGACGAGCCGTGCGGGGGCGATACCCTGGCCGCGCCGGGGTACCCGCCGGTCGACGACGGGGGCCCCTACTACTCGGGAATCATCACCGGCCCCTCCTACTGCGCCAACCAATCCTTGGGAGGGCCCACCACCTACCCGCTCGACTCGGATGGCGACGGCGTCGCCGACACGTGTTCTTTGCCCTACTCCCGTCGCGAAGCCATCGCCCGCCAGATCGCCGGCGACACCCTCGCCGCCATGCACTCCCAGCAATTCGACCGTGAACTCGCCGAGGAATGCCGCCGCCTCGCCAACGCCAACCATGGCGACAACCCCGCAGACCTCGCCAACGACGCCTGCGCCGCCCTAACCCGAACCTGACCCACAACCCCCCAGCCCGAACCCGAAGCACGACCAACTAGGGGGAGCGGCTCATTTCCGAGCGGAGCCGCAGGCCCATCACCGTGGTGGCGACGGTCACCGCGGTAAGCAGCACCAATCCGGCGGTGGAACCCCCGAACCTGAACCACTTCCGGGGGTATCGGGGGGGGGGGGGGCACCGCCCCTGGGGAAAGAGTTGTATCGGCTTGGGGGATTGGCTACCCTTCGGGTCTTGATGTCGGTTGTGTTGGTTCCGGCCCATGCGCGGGTCGGGCCATGTTCTTGAGAGGTGTCTGATGGTGTCTGGTAGTGGTTCACGGTCCGAGGATGCAGTGATCGCTTCTCCCCTCCCTGACAGGGGTGTCGGTGAGGGTGGGTTCCGGTTCCGTGGTTGGGGGTTGTTTTTGGTGCTGGCTTTGTTGGTGGCGGGTCTTGGTTTTACTTCCGGTCCGGCTGTTGCTCAGGGTTCGGTGCCGGCGGCACTGGTGAATTTTACCGGTACTGATATTTATCAAGGATTTATTTGGCTTTGGAAGCATCCGGGGGATGATTCGATAACCCACTATGAGTACAATACTAGTGCCACTGTCCCTGGTGGGACTTGGAACCGTATTCCCAATTCCAATGCTGATACCACTCTTTTTGAGGATAGGATAGGCACTGCCGGGGGTCGTAATATGAGGGTTCGGGCGGTCAATGCCAATGGTCCTGGTCCGGCAAGCCCTAAAATCTCCGGGAACGCTCTAAGTAATAGGACGGTTGATTTATCGGTTGATTCTGCTCGGGTGGTCGAGGGCAATTCTGGCAGGAGGGACATTACCGTTACTGTCTCACGTTCTGCTGGTATGGCGACCAACTTTGCCGTATCGCCACTTATCATTCAGTTGAATTCGAGTGATAGTGGCAATATTGACAGTTCTAATAATCTATATAGTTCGACCGCGACGGAAAACACGAACAAGGTGGCGGCAACTTCTTGCTCTGCGCCTGCGCCTGCGGATGCTGATGTTTGTTACCCGAATGGTGACTCTGTGAGTATACCCGCGAATCAGCAGTCGACGACGTTGACATTCAGCGTGCTCGGCGACACCACTGAGGAGGCCGCGACCGAGATAATACATTTACGGCTCAAACGACCTACAACATATACAGGTTTTACTCTTCACAACGATGTGGTCGCGATTACTATTGTCGACGACGACGGTGCGAATGCTCCTATTGCTGGCAGCCCTGAGGCTCCTTCTTCGGGGTCGGCAGTTGTGGGTGATCGGTCGGTGACGTTGAGGTGGGGCACTCCTTCGGATCCTGGTACCAGTCCGATCGTCAGGTACGAGTACGCTTATTGGGATACGACCGACAAGGACGGGACGGTGTCGAGTTGGTTGCCGATTCCTGGTAGCAATAGGGGCACCACCAGTTATACGGTTACGGGTTTGATGGTTGGCAAGCTGTATGGGTTCGAGGTGCGGGCGATCAATGCCGATGGTATTGCTGGCGAAGCGATCAGCATCACCGGTGTGGATAGGATCATTTCCGTTCCGGCTGCTCCCGGTAATTTGAAGGCCAAGTCGGGGGACTCGCAGGTCACGTTGTCGTGGGACCAGATGGGGACGGATAGTAATGATTTCAACGAGGCCAATGGTTTCGCACCGGTTCGGCGGTACGAATATTCCAGCCGGGTCGGTGATGGAGATTGGTCTCCATGGACGACGATGGTCGCGGCCACCGGGTTCACCGATTTCATGGATGGGTCGTACAATTCGTACAAGGAGCACACCGTCACCGGCTTGACCAATGGCACGGTTTACGGGTTCCGGGTACGAGCGGTCAACAAGAACGGTACGGGGGCTCATTCGGAGGTATTGGGGGTGGTGGTTTCGGGCGTACCGGGTCGTCCGAGGGGGTTGACGGCGGTGCCTTCCAGTGGGTCGGTGGAGTTGTCGTGGCAGGCGAGCAGCGATGGCGGTTCGCCGATCACCGGGTGGCAGTATCGTTACAAGGGGGCGGCCGAGGGTTCCACCATCGAGGCTTTTTCCGATGATGATCGGTGGATCGCGGTTCCCGGCAGTAGCGCGTCGACCACCGGTTACGTGGTGGTGGGTTTGGCGAACGAGTGGGTTTATCGTTTCCAGGTGCGGGCGGTGAACAAGAACGGTGCGGGCACCGCGGCCACCAGTGCCGACGTCAATCCCGGCGATGTTCCCGGTGCGCCCACCGCGTTGACCGGTGCGCCGGACAAGAACTCGGTGACGTTGAGCTGGACTCCTCCGCTCGAGGGCGGGGAGCTGAACAACGGCGGTTCCCCCATCGTTCGTTACGAGTACTCGCAAAAAGTCGGTGACGGCGAGTGGGGCGATTGGGAGGCGATCCCGGTGACCGCCGCCAGCGAAGGCACCACCGGCGCGAGCGTGACCGCGACCGGTGAGCAGAGTTATAAGGTGTCGGGTTTGACCGCGGGCACGGGTTACCGATTCCGGGTGCGGGCGGTGAACGCCACTGGTGGTGGCGGCTATGCGGAAACCCCGAATGACTATTATCCGGGTCAAAGACCAGCGGCTCCCATCAGCGTGACGTTGACACCGTCCTATGATGTGAGATCGGGTGAGGGCCGGATCACGATTTCTTGGGTGGCGGGCAGCGACGGCGGTTCCCCGGTGACGAAGTGGCAGTACAAGCAGGCGAAAACCACCACTGATTTGGCGAGTTCCACTGATTGGAAGACCATTTGTGATGCCGCGACGATGCCGGGGTGCGCGTCGATGACTTCGGTGACGGTGCCTCGCCCCCCGAACGCGGCGGGGTTGCCCGATGGTGTGAGCTTTTTTGAGGACAATCGGGATTACTACATCGTGGTTCGAGCGTTGAACGGTTTCCACAAGACCGATGACGATGTGAACACCGGGGGCCTGCCGTCGGCGGTGGCGTATGCTCGTATAGAAGCCCGTGTTCCGCGCGCTCCCGATGGTTTTATACACTGGGGATACTCGGCCGACCCCAAGACGTCGGGTGCCGAGGCTTCTTTTCATGTTTACCGGGACAGACTCGACAATGCCGTCGACAGTCTCGATCGTGTGAGGGACGAGTATTCGTTCAGAACCGGTGACGGGCCGTGGAGCGTTTGGCATCATCTCGATGGTGATGACGAGGTCGGATGGAAGCCTTTCAATGATGTTCCCAAGAAGTTGGGCACCGAGTACACGATCAGACTTCGCCACGTGAACGAGCGTGGTGCGGGAGCTCATAAGGAGTTGAGGTTCGTTTGGGGTGCTCCGCCGTTGCCCGGTGCCGCCAATCCCGACAGTTCCAAGGAGATTCCCTACCTGAACGCGGAACTGGGAACCAGTCAGGTCACCTTGAAGCTTCAGTACAAACCGTCGAGCGGCGGCGCATTCGTGGACGCGACCACCGATGCCGATGGAACCTACCGTGCCACCGTGTGGGAGTACTCCTATCGGGTGGGTGACGGCTCGTGGCAGGAGTGGGCGACGACGAACCAGAACGAGCAGTTCGCCCAAAATGGAAGGGCAGCGAGTGGTTACTTGGTGGACGGTCTAGACAACGGTGTCGCGTACTCGTTCAGGGTTCGGGCGGTCAACGATGCCCTCGGTGCGAACCCGTTGTACGGTCAGATTCTGGAGTCTCGCCGCCCGGTGGTTCCGGGAGTGGTTCCACCCGCCCCGCTGGGTTTGTCGGCGGAAGGCGGTGACCGTCGGGTGATGTTGTCGTGGATTTCGGGCGGCAGTGGCGGTCCGCCGATCACTCATTGGGAGTACTGCGAGATGACGACGCGTTGCGATGCTAAGCGTGATTGGCAAAAGGTGGATGGTAGCGATGCCGGTACCACCTCTGCGACGGTGACGAAGTTCGTCGGTCCCGGCTCGTCCGAGCCTGTCGCGTTGGTGAACGGTACTTCCTACAGGTTCCGGGTTCGGGCGGTCAACGCCATTGGTGGCGGGGCCGCGGCGGAGGCGTTGGCGGTTACCCCGGGTCGGCCGCCTGGTGCTCCGGTGCGGGTATTGGTGGAGGCCGGTGATGCTCAGGCGACCCTCAGGGTGACCAAACCGGCTCAGCCCGGGCTCAACCTGAATCGGGTGGTGGCCTACGAGGCACGCAAGAAGGTTGCCGGTGGGGTCTACGACGCGTGGGAGACCTTGGGCACCACGGTGGCGGCATCCTCGGCCACCACGAGGATGCCGTCGGCGGAGTCGGGTGCGGTGGTGCGCAACCTGGTGAACGGGCGCACCTACACGTTCCAGGTTCGGGCTCGTAATGCTTACGGGCCGGGTGCTCACGTGGAGAGCTCGGCGGTGGTGCCGATCGGCCCGCCGCCGCCGGGTACGTTGAGCGCGGCTGCCGGCGACACGCAGGTGGTTCTGTCGTGGTCGTCCACCGGTTCGGGGGGCAGTACCATCACCGGCTGGGAATACCGCCAACGCCAGGGCGATGGTGGTTACGGTGGGTGGAACGAAATGGCCGACAGCACCGCGGCCACCGCTTCTCATACGGTTACCGGTTTGTCGAACGGGATCAGCTATCGGTTCGAGGTTCGGGCGATGACCGCGAACTCCGACGTCAAGGGTAATGCGTTCGCGTCCGAGCCGGTGGTGCCCTCGACGGTGCCGCCCGCCCCCGAATCGGTGGGCGCGATTCGCGGTGATGGCGAGGTGGCGCTGTCGTGGGTCGCGGGCACCCCGGGCGCGCCCGGCGAGGCGACCTGGGCGTCGGCCACCACAAGCTGGCAGTACCGGATGAGAACCGACGGCGACACCGAGTTCGGGTCGTGGACCACTGTGGCCGACAGCGATGCGACCACCACCGGCCATGTCGTCGAAGGTTTGGTGAACGGCATCTCCTACACCTTCGAGGTGCGGGCGGTCAACGCCATCGGCGAGGGTTCCGCGGGCAGCGTGTCCGCCACCCCGGCGAAGGTGCCGGCGGCACCGACGGTGACCGCCACGGCCGGTGATGCGATGGTGACGCTGTCGTGGGCCTCGACCGGTGACGGGGGTTCGCCGATCACCGCCTGGCAGATGCGCACCGCAGGCGGCGAGTGGGTGGACGTGGCCGACTCGAGTGCGACCACCATGCCGGTGCCGAATCTGACCAACGGAGTGGCCTACACGTTCGAGGTCCGGGCGATCAACGCCGTCGGCTCCGGTGCGGCCGGTACCGCGTCGGCGATGCCGGCGGGGGCTCCGCCCGCCCCGGAACTGACCGCCACCGCCGGTGATGCGATGGTGACGCTGTCGTGGGCCTCGACCGGTGACGGGGGTTCGCCGATCACCGCCTGGCAGGTGCGTACCACAGGTGGCGAATGGGTGGCGATGGCCGCCGACACCACCGGTATGCCGGTGCGGAATCTGACCAACGGGGTGGCCTACACCTTCGAGGTGCGGGCGGTCAACGCCATGGGCGAGGGTGCGGTCGCCACCGAGTCGGCCACGCCGGCGACGGTACCGTCCGCCCCGGAGGTGACCGCGACGGCCAGTGACGGGGAGATCGTCCTGTCGTGGGCCTCGACCGATGAGGGAGGTTCGCCGATCACCGCCTGGCAGTATCGCACCCGTATCGGGGTCGGTGACTGGGGCGAGTGGACCACCATGGCCGCCGACGCTTCGACCACGACCCTGACCGGCCTCGACAGCGGCACCGGCACGGTCGTCTACGTCTTCGGAGTTCGGGCCCAGAACACGGTGGGCGACGGTGCGGTGACCGTCTCCGATGCGGTTACCCCCACCGAGGAGTCGATGGTCGGTGACGACTACTACTCCGGTGTGGTCACCGGTCCGAATTTTTGCGCGAGGTTCTCGTTGGGAGGCACCCGTCTGTTCGCCCTCGACTCGAACGGCGACGGCGTGGCCGACGTCTGCTCCTTGCCCTACACCCGCCGGGAGGCCATCGCCCGCCAGAACGCGGTGGTGACCTTGGCGAATCGTTATCCCGACCAGTACCGGGCGTTGGTCAACGCGGCCTGCGCCGAGGTGGAGGGCGACGAGCCATGCGGCGGCGACGCCCTGGCCGCGCCGGGGTACCCACCCATCGACGATGGTGGTCCCTACTACTCGGGGACGATCACCGGCCCCTCCTACTGCGCCAACCGGTCCCTGGGCGGGCCCACCACCTACCCGCTGGACTCCAACGGCGACGGCGTGGCCGACGTCTGCTCGCTGCCCTACTCCCGTCGTGAGGCCATCGCCCGCCAGATGGCCGGTGACACTCTTGCGGCGATGTATTTGCAGCGGTTCAACAGCGAGCTCGCCGAGGAGTGCCGCCGCCTCGCCGCCAGCAACTACGGCGACAACTCCGCCGACCTCGCCAACGACGTCTGCACCACCCGAACCTGAAACCCAAGGAGCACCCGGTGACAGGCGGAGGTTCCGCCCCGACGGTGGGCCGTGAGCGGGTGTTTGCGTAGGGGGTTCCACAAATCGCGGTGCGCCGCTGGGTAGGGTCGCAGGAGTGTTTCTGAAGACGTTGACGCTCAAGGGGTTCAAGTCCTTCGCCGATTCCACCACGTTGGTGCTCGAACCCGGGGTAACGGTGATCGTGGGTCCCAACGGCAGTGGCAAGTCCAATGTGGTGGACGCGGTGGCCTGGGCATTGGGGGCCCAGGCCCCGACGTCGGTGCGCTCGGCCAAGATGGACGATGTGATCTTCGCGGGCACCGACTCCCGGGCCGGCCTGGGGCGGGCGGAAGTGTCCCTGGGCATCGACAACGCCGCCCGCCTGCTGCCCATCGAGTTCGAGGAGGTGACCATCACCCGCACGTTGTTCCGCAGCGGGGAGAGCACCTATGCCATCAACGGGGTTCCCTGTCGCCTGCTCGATGTTCAGGAACTGCTCAGCGACACCGGGGTCGGCCGCCAACAGCACGTCATCGTCTCCCAGAACCGGATCGAGGGGGTTCTGAGTTCCAGACCGGAGGATCGACGGGCGGTGATCGAGGAGGCCGCAGGCGTGCTGAAGTTCCGCCGCCGCAAGGAGAAGTCCGAGCGGAAGCTGGCGGCCACCGAGGCCAACCTCACCCGGCTCTCCGACATGGTGCGGGAGATTCGCCGTCAGTTGCGGCCTCTCGAGCTCCAGGCCGAGGCCGCCCGCCGTCACGGTGATCTGGTGGTCGAGTTGAACGGCCTCCGTCGGTTCCTCTCCGGGCAGGAGATCGAGCAGCTTCGCCGGCGGGTGCGCAGGCTCGACGAGGACCAAGCCGCCAACCGTCGCGAGAGGCAACGACTGTCGGCCGAGACCGAGTCCCTGGATCGAGAGGTGGTCGAGGCCGAGGCCCGACTGTCGGCGGCCGGGGGTCAGGACGTCGGTGACGCCCTCCTCAGGTTCGAGGGGCTCCACGAGCGGCTTCGGGGGCTGGAGGCGCTCGTGTCGGAACGCCGTCTGCGCTTGCAGCGCGACCGCAACGCCGGAGTGAACGAGGACGTGGTGGCCACGCTGGAGGCCGAGTCGGATCGCTTGGCCAAGGAGCTCGACGAGTTGGAGGGGGAGCAGGCGGGGCTGGCCCCCCGGGCCGCCGAGGTCACCGATGCCGAACAGCAGTTGGAGCAGCTCCGGTTGGCGTTCGACGAGCAGTGGGGTGACGGGGCTTCGCCGGTGCCCGAATCGAGTGCCCCCCGGTTGCGGGGCGAGATCGGGGCCCTGGAGGGAGCGATCGGGAGGGACCGGGCCGAGCTGGAAGGACTGGATGGAAGCCTCGATCGGTTGGGATCGCGTCACCAGGCGCTGGCCGAGCAACTGGACCGATGCTGGACCGAGGTCGCCGACGCCGAGGCGGTGCTGTCGTCCCGACAGGACGAACTGGCGGTGGCGGAACGGTCGGTCGAGGAGGCTCGGGGGGCGGGCGAGCGGGCGAGGAGGGTTCTGGCCGATGCGGTGGGAAGCCGCCAGGCGTGGGCCGCGAGGCGTGAGGCGTTGGCGCTGGCGCTGGACGAGGCTCGCGACCAGTCCGGTGCCCAAAAGCTGGCCGGCATCGAGGGGGTGGTCGGAACCTTGATGGAGGTCGTGGACATCGACCGGGGTTGGGAGGCGGCCTTCGAGGCCGCGGCCGGCGAGGCGGTGGCCGCGGTGGTGGCCACCGACACGGAGGTGGCCATGCGAGCGGTTGCCGCCCTCGAGGCGGGCCGGGTGAGCGGTGCGGTGCTGCCGCTGGGCGTCCCGGGGGTGGTGCCGGCGGTGGGGGCGGTGGACACTCCGGGGGTGGTGCCGGCGGTGGGGGCGGTGGACACTCCGGGGGTGGTGCCGGCGGTGGGGGCGGTGGACACTCCGGGGGCGGCACCGGCGGTGGGGGTTCCCCTGCGTTCCCATGTGCATTCGGTGCTGGAGGGGATGGATCGATTGCTGGACATTCTCATCGGTGGGGTCGGGGTGGTGGACACGAGCGAGGAAGCGGCCGCGGCCGCGGCCGCCGATGGCTCGACGGTGGTGGTCACCCGGGCGGGTGACCGGTTCTGTTCGTCGGGTTGGCGGGTGGGGGTGCGGCGCTCGGGGGCCACCAGGAAGCTGTTGGAGGAGGCGGAGCAGGCGTCGGCCCGGGCCGAGGACGAGGCCCGGGAGGCGGAGCAGCATCTGGTGGTGGCCGACGACCGACTGGAGCAGGTCGAACAGGACGTGGCCCGGGCCCGCCAGGCGGTGCAGGCCCGGTCGGAGGCGGTGGCCGGGGCCCGCGGTCGGGCGGCGACGGTGGAGCGGGAGCTTAGGGACGTCGAGGTGGAGATGGCCGCGCTCGGTCCCCGGCGGGAGGAGTTGGGCGACAGGATCGCCGAGGCGCGCGGGCGGGCCGACGAGCTGCGCCGGGAACTGCCCGGCCACGAGAGCCGGGAGGCCGAGCAGTTGGAGCGGGTGGAGAACATGAATCGGGCCCGTGACGAGCTGTCCCGGCAGTCGCAGTCGGTGGGCAGCCTTCGTTCCGATCTTCAGGTTCGGGTGGCCGAGTTGCAGGAGCGGCGTCGGTTGCTGGCCGCCCAGCGCCGGGAGATCGAGAGTCGTCTGGGCCGGATGGCCGAGGCCCGGGCCGAGGTCGCTTCCCGGCGGGAGGCCATCGATCGACGGTTGGCCGTCATCGACGGGTTGATCGCTTGGGTGGCCGACCGGGGGCCCAGGGTGGCCGAGCAGCTCGAGGAGCTGCGCCGCCGCCGGGCCCAGGAGACCGAGGCGGTCGCCGAGGCGTCGGAACGGTTGGAGGAGCTGCGCCGGCGGCGAGCCGAGGCCGAGGTCGCCCTGGAGCAGTGCCGGGAGCAGGAGCGGGGCGCGGAGATCGAGTCGGCCGAGACCGGCATCAGGTTGGAGGCCGCCGTCGAGCGGTGTCGGCGGGAGCTGAACTGTGAGCCCGGCGAGGCGATGGCGGCCGTATGTCCTCCCCTGGAGCCCGATGTCGATCCCGCCGACCGGATCGGTGCCCTGGAGCAGGAACTGAGCATTCTGGGGCCGGTGAACCCGCTGGCGCTGGAGGAGTACGAGGCGCTGTCGGAACGCTACGAGTTCACCCAGGGCCAGATCGACGACATACGCCGGAGCCGCCGGGAGCTCCGCAAGGTGATTCACAGGATCGACGAGGAGATCGTCAACGTGTTCTCCTCGGCCTACGCCGATGTGGCCCGCAATTTCGCCGATTTGTTCCAGACGTTGTTCCCCGGTGGCGAGGGCAAGCTGCGGCTCGCCCAGCCCGACGCACTGCTGGACACCGGGGTGGAGATCGAGGCCCGCCCGTCGGGGAAGAACATTCGCCGCCTGAGCCTTTTGTCGGGGGGGGAGCGCTCGCTCACCGCGCTGGCCTTTTTGTTCTCGGTGTTCCGCAGCCGGCCGTCGCCGTTCTATGTAATGGACGAGGTGGAGGCGGCCCTCGACGACGTCAACCTGCACCGGTTCCTCCAGCTCATCGACGAGTTCCGTTCCGACGCCCAGTTGCTGATCGTCAGTCACCAGAAACGAACCATGGAGGCGGCCGACTGCCTCTACGGGGTTTCCATGCGACCGGGCGGGAGCTCCAAGGTGATATCCGAGAAAAAGGCAGTGGTGGTATCCTCGGAGCCGAAAGTACTTCTCGAGCAGGGTTGAGGACTCGGTAAATACCATGAGCAACGGTCACGACGATCCCCGATCGGGGTGGGAGCCCCTGGGGTGGGAACTGGAGGGCCCGCCCGAGCAGTCCGATGGTTCCGGTGGGTATCGATCCTATGGGTCTCAATCCGATGGTTCCGGTGGTGCTCCGGTGCCCCGGGCGGCGGAAGCGGTGGAAGCGGCAGAAATGGTGGCCTGGGGGTCGCCGGGCGATCGGCCGCCCCCGGTGTCCCGCAACCCCAGCGGGGGTTTGGTGGTGGCCTCGGTGCTGCTGGCCGTTCTGGGGCTGATCGGCATCGGGATCGGTATCGCCGAGGTCTTCTTCGACCGGAGCACTCCTGCTCCCCAGATCGTCGTGCCTGCTTCCGAAGCCGTCGAGGCGTCCGGGCCTCAAGTGGTGAGCGCCTCCCCGGATCAACCGTCACCGCTTCAAGTGCCGGTGCCGACGGTGCCGCCGATGCCATCGGTCGGTGACGCCGATGCCGGCGACCGGTGCTGCCGTTCCGATCAGTCGGAGGTCTTGCTCGAGCCGGTTGTTCGGGTGGCCCGGGCGGTGAGCCCCTCGGTGGTGCTCATCGAGTCCATCGCCAACGCCGGGGACCGGGTGGTACCACCGCTCATTCCGAGGGATCCGGGAAACGATCCCGAGTCCCCCGAGCAGCCACCACGGGTGACCGGCCAGGGGTCGGGGATCATCTACGACGCCTCCGGGCTGATTCTGACCAACGCCCACGTGGTCGGCGAGTCCGAGAAGGTGAGGGTGCAGTTCGACGACGGCACCCGGATCGAGGGCACCGTGGTGGGCATCGCACCGGCGATCGACGTGGCTCTGGTGAGGGTCGATACCGACAAGGTGCTGACTCCGGCGGTATTCGCCGACCTGTCCACCGTCGAGGTCGGGCAGCTTGCGGTGGCGGTGGGCAGCCCGTTCGGGTTGCAGCAGTCGGTGACGTCGGGGGTGGTCAGCTCGTCCAGCCGGGCGGTCCGGGAGGGAACCGATGGCGACGCCTACGTGGAGATGATCCAGACCGATGCTCCCATCAATCCCGGCAACTCGGGGGGTCCCCTGGCCAACCGCCTCGGTCAGGTCATCGGCATGAACACGCTCATCCAGACCGACGGCTCGATCGGCAACATAGGCTTGGGTTTCGCCATCCCCTCCGACATAGTGCTCAACATCGCCCAGCGCATTTTGGACGGGGAGAGCACTGAACTGGGTTATTTGGGCATCCTGGGCAACAACCCGGAAATGGGCCATCCCGGGGCCTTGGTCCTGGAGGTGATACCCGATACTCCCGCCGATCGAGCCGGGATGATGGATGGGGATCTGATCGTTCTCTTCGACAACGAGGTGGTTACGAACTTCACGGGGTTGGCGGCCAAGATCCAGTTCCGGGTGCCGGGGACCGAGGTGGAGATGGAAGTGGTGCGCGACGACGTTCATGTAACGCTCACGGTGGTGATCGGTTCTCTGGCCGACGCGGATTAGGAGTTGGTCAGGTGGCGCGGGTTGGGTTCTCGGGCCTCTCGGTGGTGACGACGATGGTCGGGGGTTGATTCGGTGGCGCGGGTTGGGTTCTCGGGCCTCTCGGTGGTGACGACGATGGTCGGGGGTTGATTCGGTGGCGCGGGTTGGGTTCCGTCGCCGGATGGCTGGTGCTCGGGGGGCCTTTTCGGGGTTCTTGGCTTCGGTGGCCTCCCGGGGGGTGGACGATTCCACCTGGGAGGAGTTGGAGGAGGCCCTGATTCTGGCCGATGCCGGCGTGGGGGCCACCACCGGGCTGATCGATCGGCTGAAGGAGCGGGCCAAGGCCGAGAAGGTCACCGACTCCGAGGCCCTGCTGGCCCTGGTCAAGACCCAGTTGGCCGAGGACCTCGGGGGTCGGGATCTGGAGCTGCGCACCGACGGCAACCCCGCGGTGTGGCTGTTCGTGGGGGTGAACGGGGCGGGCAAGACCACCACCATCGGCAAGCTGGCCGCTCGGGAGGTGAACCGTGGTCGCAAGGTGGTGCTGGCTGCCGGTGACACGTTTCGAGCCGCGGCGGCCGAGCAACTGGGCATGTGGGCCGACCGGTCGGGGGCCGAGCTGGTGCGGGGGGCCGAGGACGCCGATCCCGGCTCGGTGATCTTCGACGCCATCCAGCACGCCTCGGCGGTGGGAGCGTCGCTGGTGCTGGCCGACACCGCCGGGCGGCTGCACACTCGCACCAACCTCATGGAGGAGCTGGCCAAGATTCACCGGGTGGCCGGTAAAGGGCCGGGAACGGTTACCGAGGTGCTGCTGGTGGTCGATGCCGTCACCGGTCAGAACGGGTTGGCCCAGGCTCGACGGTTCACCGAATCGGCCCGGCTCACCGGGGTGGTGCTCACCAAGCTCGACGGGTCGGCCAAGGGCGGCATCGTGATGGCCGTGCAGAACGAGCTGGACGTCCCGGTCAAGCTGGTGGGCCTGGGGGAGGGTATCGACGACCTGGTGGTGTTCGACGCCGCCGAGTTCGCGGCGGCGTTGTTCGACTGATTCTGCTGGGTTCGTCCTGCTTGGTTTCGGCTGATTCTGCTGGGTTCGTTCCGGCGGTTTTGGCCGATCCGGGTCTTGGCGGATATTCAACCGGGGCAGCGATCCCATAGGGTGGGCGGTTGATGTTCGACACGCTGAGCAACCGGTTCGAGGGCATCCTCAAGCGCATGCGGGGTATGGGGACGCTGAAGGAGAGCGACGTCGACGAGGTGTTGGGGGAAATCCGCCTGGCGCTGCTGGAGGCCGACGTCAATCTTCACGTGGTCCGGGGTTTCCAGGAGAGGGTCCGTGAACGGTGCGTGGGGGCCGAGGTTCACAAGGCTCTGAACCCGGTCCATCAGGTGATCAAGTTCGTACACGAGGAGCTGGTGGCCAGTCTGGGTGGGGAGACCCTGGAGATCGTCCACCCGGCCAAGCCCCCCACGGTGGTGCTGCTGGCGGGCCTGCAAGGATCGGGCAAGACCACCAACGCGGCCAAGCTGGCCTCCTGGTTCAAGAAGCAGGGTCGGAACCCGATGCTGGTGGGGGCCGACTTGCAGCGGCCGGCGGCGGTGGAGCAGCTCCGCACCCTGGGGGACTCCATCGGGGTTCCGGTGTTCAGCGAGCCGTCCGACCCGGTGACCGTGGCCGGGCGGGGCTTGGTCGAGGCCGAGGCCTCCGGTCGGGACGTGGTGATCTGCGACACCGCCGGGCGGTTGGCCATCGACGACGAGATGATGGATCAGGTCGGTCGGATATCCGATGCCGTCGATCCCCATTACACCTTCTTGGTGGTGGACGCCATGACCGGCCAGGACGCGGTGACCACGGCCGAGTCCTTCCATGCCGTCCTCGAGCTGGACGGCGTGATCCTGACCAAGGTGGACGGCGACTCCCGAGGTGGGGCCGCGCTCTCGGTGAAGGAGGTGGTGGGCCGGCCGATCGCCTTTTCGTCCACCGGGGAGAGGATCGACGAGTTCGAGCTGTTCCATCCCGACCGGGTGGCCGGCCGGATTCTGGGGATGGGCGACGCGCTCACGCTGATCGAGAAGGCCGAGCAGGTGTACGAGGAGGCCGAGGCGGAGGCGGCCGCGGCCAAGCTGATGGAGGGGGAGTTCACGCTGGAGGACTTCCTGGAGCAGATGCGCCAGATCAAGAAGATGGGCTCGCTCCAGAACCTGGTCGGGATGATGCCCGGGGTGCCCTCGGAGTTGCGCAAGTCCGAGATCGGCGATGAACGGATCGCCCAGGTGGAGGCCATCATCTGCTCGATGACCCCCGAGGAGCGGGCCGCTCCCCGCATCATCGACGGCTCCCGCCGCCAGAGGATCGCCGCCGGCTCGGGTACCCGTCCCTCCGAGGTGTCCCAGCTTCTGCGACAGTTCGGCGAGGTCCAGCGGATGATGAGGCGTATGGGGGGCAAGGGCCCCGGATCGGGGCGCAAGAAGCCGAAGAAGGGTCGCAAGGGCAGCCGGGTGACGTCGCCGGGCACCCGACCGGGGAAGCCGGGCAAGCCCAAGTTGGTTCTTCCGGGGTTGGAGGATGGTCCGTTGGATCTATCCTCCCTTAGGTAGCCTTCGGGGATTTTTTGGGTCTCGAAGGGGTTGGGGGATGGTCCGTTGGATCTATCCTCCCTTAGGTAGCCTTCGGGGACTCCCGCCGGGTAGGATTTTGCGATGCCGCATCGGTTCGTGCCGGTACGGGCAATGGTGAGGGCCGTCGGGCCCACGACGATGGAAGGGCAGACCGGCTTGTGGCAGTAAGACTCCGGCTTATGAGGATGGGCAAGAAGAAGCAGCCCACCTACCGGGTGGTGGCCGCCGATTCTCGTAAGGCTCGCAATGGGCGGTTCATAGAGATCTTGGGTACCTACAACCCCCGTCATGATCCGTCGCTGATCGATGTGGACAATGAGCGAGCGCTTCATTGGTTGCGCCACGGGGCCCAGCCGAGCGAGCGGGTGCAGAAGCTGCTGGTCATCTCCGGGGCGTGGGAGGAGTTCACCGGCAAGGCCGCGAACGTCGAGGAGCCCGATCGCCGCCCGGCCAAGGTGACCACGGCCGCCTCCGCCGAGATCGGCGAGCAGGCGGCCGAGACGGTATCCGAGAGCACTGAGCAGAGCACCGCCGAGCAGGGTGTCCCCGACCAGGGTGCCGCCGAGCAGAGTGCCGAGGCCGAGCAGGGTGTCCCCGACCAGGGTGCCGCCGAGCAGAGTGCCGAGGCCGAGCAGGGTGTCCCCGACCAGGGTGCCGCCGAGCAGAGTGCCGAGGCCGAGCAGGGTGTCCCCGACCAGGGTGCCGCCGAGCAGAGTGCCGAGGCCGAGCAGGGTGCTCCCGAGCAGAGTGCCGAGGCCGAGCAGGATGTCGAGAAAGCGGAGGATGAGAAATCATGAGCGAGGAATACGATGACGACGGTTACGGCGACGATCCTGACGAGGGTTTTGACGAAGGCGGCGACATCAACACCATTGCGGTCCCGACGGCCCGCAACGTCCTTGAGTACCTGGTGAAGTCGGTGGTGGAGAACCCCGACGAGGTCGAGGTGGAGGTGATCGAACAGCGGAACTCGGTCGCTCTGGAGGTAACTGTGGCCGACGGTGACATGGGTCGGGTCATCGGCCGTCGCGGTCGGATCGCCAACGCCATCCGAACCATCACCCGAGCCGCAGCCAGCAAGGACGGCACCTCCGTCGATATAGAGTTCGTCGATTGAATCTTCGGGGTGGCGACCCGTCGATGTCGATATAGAGTTCGTCGATTGAATCTTCGGGGTGGCGACCCGTCGATGTCGATATAGAGTTCGTCGATTGATCGTTCGGTCGATTAATTTTCTGGGGTGGCGGACGTGCCCCTTTTGTTGGAGGTCGGCCGTATAGATCGGGCTCACGGTATTCGGGGAGAGACCGTGGTCACCATGTGGACCAACCGGGCCGAGAGACTCGAGGCCGGAGCGGTGCTTCGTACCGATCATGGTCGGCTCACGGTGGCCGAGGCTCGACCCTTCAAGCACCGTTGGATCGTGCGGTTCGCCGAGATCGGCGACCGGAACGTGGCGGAATCCTTGCAGGGACAAATACTCAGGGCCGAAGCCATCACCGATCCCGACGAGTTGTGGGTCCACGAGCTGATCGGCATGACGGTGTGCGAGGTGGATGGGACCGAGCGGGGTCGGGTGGAGGCGGTTCAGACCAATCCGGCCAGCGATCTGCTGGTTCTGGAATCCGGGGTTCTGGTACCGCTCACCTTCTTGTCCGAGTGGTTGGAGGATCGACTGGTGGTGGATGGGCCCGACGGGTTGTTCGGCGACGACCGATGAACGCCAGCGGCAGGGATGAACCGCTGGCGGTGGGGGACGAACCGCTGGCGGCAGGGACGAACCGCAGGCGGCGACCAATGACCGGCAGGCGGTGGGACCGGTGAGAATCGACGTGTTCACCATCTTCCCGTCGTTGTTCACCGTGTTCTTGGATCACGGGGTGATCGGTCGGGCGGCCCAACAGGGTCGGCTGTCGGTGACCGTCCACGACATCAGATCCGGCACCGGTGATCCCCACCGTTCGGTGGACGACTCGCCGTTCGGAGGGGGGGCGGGGATGGTGATGATGCCGGAGCCCGTGTTCAGGGCGGTGGAGGAGGCGGAGCCGCCCCGCCCCCTGTTTCTGCTGGGTCCGGCCGGTCGCCGATTCGATCAGGCCGTGGCCCGGGAGTTGGCCCGAAAGGACGGGTTCTCGCTGTTGTGCGGTCGCTACGAGGGGGTGGACCAGCGGGTGAGGGATCACCTGGTGGACGGTGAGTTGTCGTTGGGGGATTTTGTCCTGGCCGGGGGCGAGGTGGGGGCCATGGCGATAATCGAGACGGTGGGCCGGCTGGTTCCCGGAGTTCTGGGAAACGAGCAGTCGGCCGTCGAGGAGTCGTTCGGCGACGGGCTGCTGGAGTATCCCCATTACACCCGACCGGCTGATTTTCGGGGCTGGGCGGTACCCGACGTGCTGCGTTCGGGGGATCACGGTCGTGTGGGCCGTTGGCGCAGGGCCCAGTCGCTGGCCAGGACGGCGGCCCTGCGCCCCGACCTTCTCCAAGTCCGAGGAGGTCTCACCGATGAGGAGCGGGATCTGCTGGAAGAGTTCGGCCTGGGCTGATCCGGTTGGTATGATTATCAGCCGCCCCTACCCCGAGTCGGGTGCTGTGTAGTCATACGAGGCGTGCCATGAATCCCACCGACATTGTTGATCGCGATACCAGACGAACCGACATCCCCGAGTTCAACCCCGGTGACACGGTGAAGGTGCATGTTCGGGTCGTCGAGGGCAATCGTGAGCGGATCCAGGTCTTCGAGGGCGTTGTCATACGCCGTCAGGGCAGTGGGATACGCGAGACGTTCACCGTTCGCAAGGTGAGTTTCGGAGTGGGGGTGGAGCGCACGTTTCCGGTGCATTCTCCCATCATCTCCAAGCTCGAGGTCGGCGCTCGCGGCCACGTGCGCCGAGCCAAGCTCTACTACCTACGTGATCGCGTAGGCCGAGCCGCCCGCATCAAGGAGAAGCGCTTCTAGCCGGGCCCGTGGTGGCGGCCCTGCCGCTTCCGTCGAGGAGAGGCGCTTCTAGTCGGGCCCGTGGTGGCGGCCCTGCCGCTTCCGTCGAGGAGGAGCGCTTCTAGCCGGGCCCGTGGTGGCGGCCCTGCTGCCCCACCCTCAGGGGGAAGAACTTCGGGCGGCATTGTCACCCCTGCTTCTTATTGTGGGGGCATGGCTAACAGACAGGCTCTGGGGCGGTGGGGCGAGGACCGCGTGGCCCGGTGGTACAAGCGCCACGGTTATCTGGTGCTGGATCGTAACTGGCGGTGTCGCCATGGAGAGTTGGATGTGATCGTGCAGCAAGGGCCGGTCGTGGCGGTGTGCGAGGTCAAGACCCGGTCGTCGTTGTCCTTCGGATTCCCGGCGGAGGCAGTGGGCTTCGAGAAGCAACGGCGCATACGTCGATTGGCGGCCCAATGGTTGGCCGAACAGGAGCGCTCGGGCCCGGTACAGCTCCGGTTCGATGTGGCCGAGGTGGTGGGTCGGGATCTGCGGGTGATCCAGTCGGCGTTCTAGCGGGCGAACCGATCAGGCCGGTCATCGGAGACCCCAAGTCGGGATCTGCGGGTGATCCAGTCGGCGTTCCAGTGGTTGCGGTTGCAGGTGGCCGAGGACCGCGCCGAACCCGGATACTGGGATGGCAATGGAATGACCAGATGGCTGGCGAGCCCTACTGGTGATCGCGACCCGGTTACCGTGGTGTCACGCGAGTGTGATCCCGCGGAGTTGACCACGGCGAACTCCACCGGTGGGTTGACTCCGCCGGTGGTGGCGACGGGTGAAAATAGTTATGGTTGCTTTCTAGTTCAGCTTATTTTCTGAATTATTCGCTCATTATTTGGTTTATTAGGTTGATGTTGTCACTGGTGTCGGTATACTGTTGGTTATGGATTTTGATTCCGAAAATCGGAGTTCCGGAACTGGAGATTCCGAGCCGACTGATGACCGGGAGTGGTTGGGTATTGAGCGGGTGGATTGTTCCGAGTTGGGTGCCGACGAAGTGTTGGGGTTGATGTACGAGGTCGATCATGTTTGTCGTCAACTGAGCGGTTACATGATGACGATGTTGGGCCGGTTGGGCGAGTTGAAGGGCGACACCGCCGTTCTACAGGCGTGCCACGAGTTCGGGTTGAGTCGATACCGGGCTCGTCGCGAGGCCAGAACCGTCGAGGAGTTGAAGGATCTGCCTCAGACGTTGGAGGCGGTGAACGGTGGTTTGATCACCGCGGAGCATGTGCGGGTGATCAGCGACTCGCATCGGCAGGAGCGGTTCGGCCCGGCTCAGGAGCAAGAGTTGATCTGGGCGGCGATGTCGGAGGACTTCGACGACTTCAAAAAGACCGTTTCCCGCCATGAACGGAATCGGTGCGAGCACAAGGCCGAGAAAAAGACGGAGCGACAGCGTCGTCGCCGCAAGGCCGCCTTGTTCAACGGCGACGACGACATGGTGATTCTGCACGCCGAGTTCGATCCTGTTTCCGGCGAGCGGGTGAAGACCGCTCTGGACGATTTGTGTGATCGTATGTATCGCGAGGATTTTCAGGTGGGCAACGACCGCACCCAACAGCAGCGGTGCGCGGACGCCCTGGTGAGTCTGGTGACTCAAGTTCCGAAGGGGGCCGGTCGAGTCGGTGGAACCGATACCGCAGTCGGTGACGGGGACGACGAAGTGGCCGCTCAGGCCACGACGCTTTTGGTGAAGGTGGACTACGACACGCTCACCGGCCAGCTTGAGAACGCCAGTCTCATTGACGACACCCCCATCGACTTGGACGAACTGCGCCGCATCGCCTGCGACGCCGGGGTGATACCGGCCATCTTCGGTGCCGAGGGGGCACCGTTGTATCTGGGACGCAGACAAAGGGCGGCCACCCAGACCCAGAGACTGGCCCTCCAGGCCCGGGACAAGCACTGCGTGGGTTGTGGAATCAGAGCGACTGCTTGTGAATCCCATCACATCTTGTGGTGGGAGAACGGCGGAACCACCGACATCGGTAACCTGGTGCTGCTATGCCCGAACTGTCACACCAAAGTCCACAAACACAGCCACACCCTCACCACCGGCCCCCAGGGCCAATACCAACTCGAACCCCCGCCCCAGTTACGGATCAATCATCAAACCGTGCATGATTGACGGCAAGCTCTCAGGCCAGCACGGCCCACAGGATCAATCCCACGCACACCAGGAGTCCTGCGGCCACGTACCAGTAGTCGAAGCGGGTGCGTCGTTGCTTGCGAGTGGGGTCGAAGCCCATACCCCAGTATCGTTCCCGAGGTGATCACCGGAGAAGTTCGGGGCCTGGCGTGGGTTGTCCTGGTTCTGGGCCTGGTGGTCGGGTTGGTGACGGTTGCTTGCGGATCGACCGCTTCTCCCGAGGTGGGAGCGGGGTCGGACGGCACCCCCGATCCTGTACTGCTAGCCGGTCGAACGATATTCGTCGACCGGTGCTCTTCCTGCCACGGTGCCTCCGGCGGTGGGACCAGAAGCGGTCCGCGGCTGAACCGGGGTCGGTTGGCTCAGGAGTACCCCGATCCCGATGATGCCGCGACGGTGGTGCTGGAGGGCCGCAATCGCATGCCGCCGTTCGGTGGTCTGCTGACCACCGACGACGTGGATGCCGTGCTTCGCTACGTCCGTGAGGTGCTCGGAGGCTCCTGAGCGGGGGTGTTCATAAGCTTGCACCAGGTCGGCCCAGGACAACCGAGAGTGCTCGGAGGCTCCTGAGAGGGGTGTTCATAAGCGGTCGTTGGCCGAGCTCGCTCGGGGGGGAGGGGGGACGGGCTGCCAGATGGAGGTCGTTGGTCGAGTTCGCTTGAGGATCGGGGGGAATTGTCACCGGTCGTACCTATGGTTGTGGGCACGCTCGTGATCCGGCGTGACGGGTCACCTCTCAGGCACGAGGATCATCCTCGAGAAGGCACTTGCAGTGCTTGCTACCGTCCCTGCTTCCGTTCTTACCGGCATCACCGGGCACCCGGTGTCGGTGGAAGTTCATGTCTCATCGGGTTTGCCCACCTTCACCGTGGTGGGTCTGCCCGACACCGCCTGCCGGGAGGCCCGGGATCGGGTCCGGGCGGCCCTCACGTCCAGCGGGGTGGATTGGCCCCAGGGGCGCATAACCGTGAACCTGGCACCGTCGGGCCTTCGCAAGGAGGGTCCCGGACTTGATCTGGCCATTGCCATCGGAGTCCTGGTGGCCAATGACCGGTTGCCCGCCGAAACAGTGGCCGACATGGCTTTTCTGGCCGAGTTGGGGTTGGACGGCCGGCTTCGCTCCGTGCCCGGGGTGCTGCCCCAGGTGCGCGGTCTGCGCACTGCGGCGGTCGTGGTGGCCCCCGAGAGTGCGGCCGAGGCCTCCCTGGTCGCTGGCCCCGAGGTTCGGGCTCCGGCAACGCTGGGGGATCTTCTCTCCGCACTCCGGGGCGAGGAGGCCTGGCCCGATCCGTACCGACCGCTGTCGACGAACTCGGTGGAGGCGGCTGCCGATCTGGCCGATGTGCGGGGCCAGCACATGGCTCGGCTGGGCCTGGAGGTGGCCGCGGCCGGCGGCCATCACCTCTTGATGATCGGTCCCCCCGGTGCGGGCAAGACCATGCTGGCCCGGCGGCTCCCCGGACTCCTGCCGCCGCTGGACGAGCCCACTGCCATCGAGACCACCATGGTGCATTCGGCCGCCGGGCTGGACCTGCCCCCCATGGGACTGGTTCGCCGAGCCCCGTGGCAAGCTCCCCATCACTCGGTCTCGATGGTGGCCCTGGTGGGGGGTGGGAGCCAGGCGCTGCGACCGGGTTCCATCAGTTGTGCCCATGGCGGTGTGTTGTTCCTGGACGAGATGGGGGAGTTCGCCCCCAAGGCCCTGGATGCACTGCGCCAGCCCCTGGAGGAGGGGACGATCCGGGTCAACCGGGCGACCGCGGTGGCCTCGTTCCCTGCTCGATTCCTGCTGGTGGGGGCGATGAACCCGTGCCCCTGCGGAGAACTCGGACAGCCCGGTATGTGCCGGTGTACTCCCGGTGCCCGCCTGCGCTATGCCCGGCGACTGAGTGGTCCGCTGCTGGACCGGTTCGACCTCAGGATTCACGTGGGCCGGCCGGAGGTGAGCGACCTGTTCGATGCTCCCCCCGGCGAGTCCTCGGCGATGGTCAGGGCCAGGGTGGACCAGGCTCGGGCCATGGCCCGCGACCGGGGAGTGACGGCCAACAGCGAGCTGAGGGACGGCGCCCTGGAGGAACTGGCCCCGCTGGATGCGGATGCCAAGAAACTGCTGCGCCGGGCCATCGGGGAAGGACGGCTCACCGCTCGTGGACTTCAGCGGGTTCGACGAGTGGCGCTCACCTTGACCGATCTGGCGGGGCAGTCACCCCCGCTCACCGGAGAGATGGTGGCCCAGGCTTTGTTCATGCGAACCGAGCCGGTCACCGTGGCCCACGACCCCTGGAATCGCGCCAATGTCCGCTGACCAGGCTCCGAGGGGTGACCAGGTTCCGAGGGGTGACCAGGTTCCGAGGGGTGACCAGGTTCCGAGGGGTGACCAGGTTCCGAGGGGTGACCAGGTTCCGAGGGGTGACCAGGTTCCGAGGGGTGACCAGGTTCCGAGGGGTGACCAGGTTCCGAGGGGTGACCAGGCTCCGAGCAGATGGGGAGTGCCTGTTCCCGGTGGCGAGGATTCCGGCGGGTTGCCGGTGGAGGCTTACGGTGTCTACCGGGGATCGGCTCTTTTGGGCGAGGATTCCGGCGGGTTGCCGGTGGAGGCTTACGGTGTCTACCGGGGATCGGCTCTTTTGGGCGAGGATTCCGGCGGGTTGCCGATGGAGGCGTGGCTGGCCGCGCTGGCTTCGTTGCCCGCGGTTGGTCCCGCCCGGTTGAGGGCTCTGTTGGCCGTCGGCCGGCCGGCCGATGTGTGGACCGCCCTTCAGGGGCCGCCATCAGCCGATCTGGTCCGGGCGGCGGGCAGGCGGGACTTGTGCGAAACCTGGCGGCATAGCGCGGCCTGCATGGACGTGGCGGAGCTGTGGCGTCGGCACCGGGAGTGCGGTGTGGGGGTGGCCGCTCTGGGCACTCCCGGCTACCCGCCGGCGCTGTCGAACGACTTGGATCCGCCCGCAGTGGTGTTCCACAAGGGGGATCCCGAGGTGGTGCGCGGTCCCCGGGTGGCGATAGTCGGTACTCGTCGATGCACTCGCTACGGCAGCGACGTGGCGTTCGAACTCGGTCGGGACCTGGCCGGGGCCGGTGTGGGGGTCGTTTCCGGTTTGGCCCTGGGGATCGATGCCGCTGCTCATGCCGGCGCTCTCGAGGCAACGGCCGCTCCACCCATCGCGGTGGTGGGCAACGGGTTGGACAGGGTCTATCCCCAGCGCAATCGGGCCCTGTGGCAAGCGATGGCCGACAAGGGGGTGCTGCTGGGGGAGGCC
The DNA here is from genome assembly GCA_965115985.1 of Acidimicrobiales bacterium. Classification (GTDB taxonomy): domain Bacteria; phylum Actinomycetota; class Acidimicrobiia; order Acidimicrobiales; family Bin134; genus Poriferisocius. The sequence continues at coordinate 822,950 of OZ220474.1, read as the reverse complement.
CCGCTGGGAGCGCCTCCCGAGAAGTGGAGGTTTCCGGCTCGCAACCGGATCATCGCGGCCCTGGCCGATGTCGTCGTGGTGGTGGAGTCCCACGCCTCGGGGGGAGCCATGCACACGGTGACCGAAGCGGCGGCCCGGGATCGAACGGTCATGGCCGTGCCCGGACCGGTTCGTAGTTCCGCATCCGATGGCTGCCTGGAGTTGTTGGCCGATGGTTGCGCTCCCTGCCGCGACGCCGATGACGTGCTGCTGGCCCTGGGTCTGTCGGGTGCCGAATCGGTGCCCACTGATTCCCGGGCCGATCCCGGCCCCGTCGGCCGGCAGGTGCTGGATGCGTTGGGTTGGCAGCCCGCCGATGCCGAGCAGATCGTGGCCCGTACCGGTCTGGACATTGCCCGGGTGGCCGGAGCGACCGAAGAACTGCGAGCCGCGGGGTGGGTTGCGATCTCCGGCCGCTGGATCGAGCGAATAAGTGCTCCCCGTTGATGCCTATGCTCGGACAACTCCCGGAAATCCCAGTTGTTCGCTGCTTGCTCCCAGCCCGGCGACCCCGATACCGGGACAACTCCCGGAAATCCCAGTTGTTCGCTGCTTGCTCCCAGCCCGGCGACCCCGATACCGGGACAACCCTGTTCATTGATAGCCTTGGGTGTCGATGGGGTGGGATCTGGATGCATTTGCCACGTCGATGGTGTCGGTGAGCGAGGATACGGTGGCGATGTACTGCCGAGAGGTCACCGCGTTTACCGAGTGGCTCGGGCCATCTCGGGATGAAGCCTCCGTCGAGCACCGCCGGGGGCCGGTAACCGAGTGGCTCGGACAATCCGGGGGTGAGGCCTCCGTCGGGTGTCGCCAGGGGCCGGTAGCCGATCGACTCGAGCCATCTCGGGGGGACTTCGACCCGATGGGGGTCGATTCCCCCATGGTTCGGAGGTATCTGGCCCATTTGAGCCGGCAGGGCCTGGCTCGCAGGACGGTGGCTCGGAAGGCCTCCTCGCTGCGTCGCTACTTCCGATGGGCCAAGCGCACCGGCCGGGTGGTGGCGGACCCCACGGTCGGTGTGGTGGTGCCGGTTCGGGAGCGGCGATTGCCCCGGGTGCTGCGCTCCGAGGAGTTGGAGACCATGTTGGACCAGCCTCGGGCCGCGGTGGCCGACGACGGTCGAGCCCGGTGCCAGCGCGACACCGCCGTTTTGGAGCTGCTTTACGGCAGCGGCATTCGGGTGAGCGAGGTATGCGCCATTCGGGTCGGGGACATCGATTGGGAGCGTCGCCGCCTCACGGTTAACGGCAAGGGGGCCAAGCAGCGGATCGTTCCGCTGAGCGAGCCCGCCGTGGTCGCGCTGTCGGAGTGGATGACCGATGGGCGCAAGGAGATGGCCGATCCGTCCGAGGCCGGGGACGCGGTGTTCGTGAACCTGAACGGCCGTCCCATCAATACCCAGGCGGTGCGCAGACTGGTGGATCGTCGAGCCTCCACCCGGACCAACCCCCATGTGCTGCGCCACACCTTTGCCACCCACATGCTCGACGGTGGGGCCGACTTGAGGCAGGTGCAGGAGTTGTTGGGGCACGCCGATCTGGGGTCCACCCAGATCTACACTCATGTCAGTCGGGAGCGGCTCCGCAGCGTATTGAAAAACAGCCACCCCCGGGCCTGAGCCGACCACCGGTGCCGAGCCCGGGGGGAAACCGTCTCGGGGTGGGCACATCTCTCGGGTGCGGGGCCGACCACCGGTGCCGAGCCCGGGGGAATCCGTCTCGGGGTGGGCACATCTCTCGGGTGCGGGGCCGACCACCGGTGCCGAGCCCGGGGGAATCCGTCTCGGGGTGGGCACATCTCTCGGGTGCGGGGCCGACCACCGGTGCCGAGCCCGGGGAGGGAGCCGGTAGTGGGGTGCTGGGAGAGGCTCGCACGGTAGGCTCAAGTCGGCTTCCCCCGTCCTTGTCCCCCTCCTCGAACGGGATGGTTATGGCAGCGCGAATCGGCGGAGTGGTTGTGGTCGTGGCGGCGGGGCTGGTTCTGCTTGTGGGCCGGGTTGTCCCGGTTGACCGGTTGGTCGCCACCCCCGACCCGAAGGTGGAGTTCGTCCTGGAGCAGCACGAGGCCCGATGGATTTACGCACCGGGGGTGTCGGTACCGAAGGTGGAGTTCGTCCTGGAGCAGCACGAGGCCCGATGGATTTACGCACCGGGAGTGTCGGTACCGAAGGTGGAGGTCGTTGCCGGGGAGAACGAAACCCGCTTTGAGGAGGAGCCCGAGGTTCACCGGCCCCCGGTGGATGCGGAGGTGGTGGACTTCTTCAGACCCCCGGCCCATGTGGGGGCACCGGGCAATCGGGGTCTGGAATACGATCCCGAGCCCGGTCAGCCGGTGCGGGCCTCGGCCGCGGGAGAAGTCGTGTTCGCCGGATCGGTGGTCCACAACCGGTTCGTCACCGTTCGGCATCGCAGCGGGTTGCGCACCGCTTACGGCTACCTGGGCTGGATCGCCGTGGCCGAGGGCGACCGGGTGGTGGCCGGGCAGTTGGTGGGCACCACCTCGGAGCGGTTCTTCTTCAGTGTGCGAGCAGGAGACGCCTACGTGGATCCCGATCAAGTCATGAGCGCCGGCCGTGTGCGGCTGATACCCCACCGCGAATTGGGTGAGCCGGTTGAGGGTTGAGTGGCCGGCGACCCTGAAGCACACGGGTGTCGATACCCGTCGCGAACCGGGTTGATCCGTTGCTTACGGTTCGGGCCTGTGCCTGGGCTATGATTTGCCCCGGATCGGGAGCATCCCGGTTGACAACAAGGATCGCTCGGGGCATCCCACGGTCGCCGTCAGGTGCTGACCCCGGGTTTCGCTGAACCGTTGGGAGAGGAGAATCACCATGGCACCGGTCGTGACCATGCGTCAGTTGCTGGATGCCGGAGTCCACTTCGGCCATCAGACCCGTCGTTGGAATCCCAAGATGCAGCGCTTCATCTTCGGGGAGCGCAATGGCATCTACATCCTCGATCTCACCCAGACGTTGGCCTGCATCGAGGCGGCCTACGTCTACGTGCGCGACCTGGTGGCCAACGGTGGTCAGGTTCTGTTCGTGGGTACCAAGAAGCAGGCTCAGGACAGCGTTCAGAGCTACGCCGAGCGAGTGGGTATGCCCTATGTGAACGAGCGCTGGTTGGGGGGTCTTCTGACAAATTTCGAGACCATCTCCAAGCGCATGGGCAAGATGAAGGAGTTCCAGCGGATGCGCAGTTCCGGTGAGCTGGAGGTCATGCCCAAGAAGGAGGCCCTTCTGATCACCCGGGAGTTGGCCAAGCTGGAGCGCAATCTCAACGGCATCCGGGACTTGACCCGACCACCCGATGCGGTGTTCGTGCTCGATACCAAAAAGGAGCACATCGCGGTGGCCGAGGCCAACAAGTTGAAGCTACCGGTTATCGCGGTGGTGGACACCAACTGCGACCCCGATGTCATCCAATACGTTATTCCCGGCAACGACGATGCCATTCGCTCCGGCGAGCTGATGTGCCGGATCATCAGCGACGCCGTTCTTGAAGGACGGTTCATCGCTCGAGGCAATCCCGCTGCCAAGCCTCAACCGGAAGCGGCGGTGCCGGAGACGGCGGTCGTGCCGGAGACGGCGGTCGTGCCGGAGACGGTCATGCCGGAAGCTTCAGAAGTAGTGGAGGAGACGGAACCGGTGCCGGAGGAGGTCGCGGCGGAGCCTCCGGGTGTGTCGGAGGTGCTGGAAGGGTCCGAACCGGTCGTGGCGGAAGCGCCGGAGCCGGGCTCGGTGTCGGAGGTGCTGGAAGGGTCCGAACCGGTCGTGGCGGAAGCGCCGGAGCCGGGCTCGGTGTCGGAGGTGCTGGAAGGGTCCGAACCGGTCGTGGCGGAAGCGCCGGTGGTGCCGGGTTCGGTGTCGGAGGTGCTGGAAGGGTCCGAACCGGTCGTGGCGGAAGCGCCAGAGCCGGGCTCGGTGTCGGAGTCATCGGTTGTTGACGAGTCGATCAATGGTCAGGAGAAGGTGTGAGTTCGTTCACCGCCCAAGACGTCAAAGCCCTGCGCCAGGCCACCGGGGCCGGGATGATGGATTGCAAGCGCGCCCTCACCGAGAGCGACGGCGACATGGAGGCGGCCACCCAGTGGTTGCGGGAGAAGGGTATGGCCAAGGCGGCCGCCCGGGCCGACCGGGCCAGCGATCAGGGGGCGGTGGCTCTTGCGGTGGATGGGAATACCGCGGCCATCGTGGAACTGCGCTGCGAGACCGACTTCTCGGCCAAGGCCGACGACTTCACTGCTCTGGTCGACGAGCTGGCCCGGTTGGTGCTGACCGAGGGGGAGCCGGCAGTGGGAACCCGCCAGGAGGCGATCCAGAACCTGGGGTTGGCCAAGAAGGAAAATGTGCAATTGGGCAAGGTGGTGAGGATCCAGGCCTCCGAGGGCAACATTTTGGACACCTATCTGCATGTTCAGGACGGTCGGGGCACCAGTGCCGTCGTGGTGGAGACCCACGGCGTGAGCCAGGAGCTGGCCCATGAGGTGGCCCTCCACATTGCTTTTGCCAAGCCCACGGTTCTGCACCGCGACGACGTGGACGCCGAGGAGGTCGAACGGGAGCGGGTAGCGCTGACCGAGATGACCAAGGCCGAGGGCAAGCCCGAGCAGGCTTGGGACAAGATCGTCACCGGTCGTTTGCGGGCCTGGTATGCCGAGCGGGTGTTGCTGGAACAGGGCATGTTCGGGGAGAAGGAGACCGTTGGGTCCCGGTTGGGGGACGGCACCGTCGTCCGGTTCGAGCTGGCGGCCATCGGCGGATAGCGGAATGTCGTGACCAGCAGCGGCGGAACCCGGCGTCGGGGACGGTGGGATCGGATCGTTCTCAAGCTTTCCGGGGAAGCCTTTGCCGGAGGCAACGGCTACGGCATAGACGGGGAGGTGGCCGATCAGATCGCCAACGAGATCGTAAGGGTCAGGTCGGAGTTCGAGATAGATGTGGCCATAGTGGTGGGTGGGGGCAACATCTGGCGGGGGATGACCGGCGAGGGTGCGGGCATGGATCGGGCCCAGGCCGACTACATGGGAATGCTGGCCACGGTCATAAACGCCCTCGCTCTCCAGGACACCCTGGAGCGGTTGGATCAGCCCACCCGGGTGCAGACGGCCATCGGCATGGCCCAGGTGGCCGAGCCCTATGTCCGCAGAAAAGCCATCCGCCACCTGGAGAAGGGGCGGGTGGTCATCTTCGCCGCCGGCACCGGCAACCCGTTCTTCACCACCGATACCGCAGCAGCCCTGCGGGCGGTGGAGATAGAGGCCGGTGCCCTGCTGAAGGGTACTCACAGCGGCACCGACGGGATCTACACCGCTGATCCTCGGGTCAACCCCGAGGCCGAGAAACTGGGCGAGGTCCGGTATCTGGATGTGTTGTCCAAGGGGTTGAGGGCCATGGACAGCACCGCGGTCTCCTTGTGCATGGACAACGAACTGCCCATCGTGGTGTTCGATCTCATGGAGCCCGGGAATGTTCGTGCCATACTCGACGGTCAGTCGATCGGTACCCTGGTGTCATGAGGCATCGCCCGGACACGAGGCATCGCCCGGACACGAGGCATCGCCCGGACACGAGGCATCGCCGGGACACTAGGTATCGCCCGGACACGAGGCATCGCCCGGACACTAGGTATCGCCCGGACACGAGGCATCGCCCGGACACGGTGAGATGATGAGTACCGGCAACGAACTGACGGATCTGGTGCTGGACGAGGCCGGGGGGCGCATGGACTCCGTGGTCAATCACACCCGCCAGCAGTTCGCCACCGTCAGGACCGGTCGAGCTTCTTCCGCGCTGTTCGAGAGGTTCCTGGTGGACTACTACGGGGCCGAGGTACCACTCCAGCAGTTGGCCAACTTCAGCGTCCCGGAGGCGCAGCTTCTGGTGATCTCCCCCTTCGACAAGGGATCCATACCGGCGATCGAGCGGGCCATCGTCCAAGCCGATCTCGGACTCAATCCCAGCAATGACGGCAACGTGGTGCGGCTCATGTTTCCCCCTCTGACCGAGGAACGCCGTCGCGAACTGGTCAGGCTGGTCAAGCAGATGGCCGAGGAGGGACGAGTGGCAATCCGCAACACTCGACGCAGCAGCCGCCATGAGATAGACCAGCTCAGCAAGGAGGGCGACGTTTCCGAGGACGTGGCGGTCCGGGCCGAGAAAGAACTCAACCACCTAACCCAGGATCGTGAGCAGCTCATCAACGATGCCCTGGACGTCAAAGAGCAAGAGCTGCTCGAGATTTGATATGCCCAGTGTCTGGAGGGTCCAGTGAGCGACGACAGTCCTTTCCAAAGACCGAGATTTGATATGCCCAGTGTCTGGAGGGTCCAGTGAGCGACGACAGTCCTTTCCAAAGACCGAAGGATCGGTCCGGGGAGCCGCCCGATGACGATCAGGCCGGGTTCCTGGACGAACTGACCTCGTTGTTCGACGAGGAGGATGAAGGAACCGGCCTCCCTGGTTGGGACGAGCCCGCCGCCGAGGCCACCGCGGCCGAGGATTGGGAGAGTTCCACCGGGGCGACCCCTCGTTGGCGTGACGACTCCGACGACTTCTTGACCGAGGAGCAGCCGGAGGTCGCGTCGGTGGCTCATGGAACCGGCAGCGCCAGCGTGTTCGAGGACCCCGAACCCACCGAGGCGGTGGAGTTCCCGTCGGTCGACCGGGTGGACGAGGTTCTGGCCCAGGATGTTCGGGAATCCCTGGACATTCCCGGTATTGCCGAACCCTCGGAAGTCCTCGGGCCCGAACCGCTCTACGCGACGACCGAGAACACGATGGCGGAAACTCCGGTCGTCCCCCGACCCGACGACACCATCACTGCCCTTGTGGTGGGTCTGGTGCTGGGGGGCGTCGTTCTCGGGGCCATCGCCTGGGGCGAGAGGCCCGCCCTGGCCGTTCTCACCGTGGCCCTGCTGCTGGCGGCGGTGGACTGGTTCACCAGCTTGCGCAACGCTGGCTACCAGCCGCCATCGCTGGTGGGCCTGGCCGCAGTGACGGCCATGGCTCCGGTGGCCTACTGGCGAGGCACCGACGGCATCGTGCTGGTGCTGGTTTTCGCCCTGTTCGGTGCCGGTTTGTGGTACCTGGCCGGCGTGGGCCGTGATCGCCCGCTCGCCAACCTGGGGGTCACCTTGTTGGGGGTGGTCTACATCGGGGTGGCCGGAGCTTTCGGGGGGTTGCTACTGGACATGCCCAATGGCGCCGAGCTGGTGCTGAGTGCCGTGGTGCTGACGGTGGCCCACGACGTCGGGGCTTTCGCCGTGGGACGGGCCGCGGGTCGCACCCCGTTGTCGCGGTTCAGTCCCAACAAGACGGTCGAGGGCCTCATCGGCGGTTTCATCGCCACCATCGCCACCGCGTTGATCCTCATTTCCATTTTCGAGGTCGGTCCCTTCGGTGCCGATTCCGGGACCCGTACCCATGGCGTGGTTCTGGGCGTCGTGGTGGCGGTTGTCGCTCCCCTGGCCGACTTGTTGGAATCGGCCGTCAAACGGGATCTGGGGGTCAAGGACATGGGCTCCCTGCTGCCCGGCCATGGGGGGATGTTGGACCGCATCGACGCCCTGCTGTTCGTGCTGCCGGCCACCTATTTCACCGCGATGATGCTCGAGGTGATTTGAGCTGCCGGATGAGCTGCACCGCGATGATGCTCGAGGTGATTTGAGCTGCCGGGTTCCACCGGCTCCATCGGCGTTCGGACCTTGAGTTGAGGCCATGACTTCCTTGTCGTTGCTGGGTTCAACCGGCTCGATCGGCGTTCAGACCTTGGACGTGGTGCGGGCCGAGCCCGATGCCTGGGACGTGGTGGCTCTGGGGGCGGGCGGATCGGTGGATCGGTTGATCGCCCAGGCGCGGGAGTTTCGCCCCCGTCTGGTTGTGGTGGGGGATGCCGACCGGATCGACGACGTCCGTGACGGGTTGCCCGGCGTCGCCGTGGCCGGCGGTGCCGCGGCGTTGGCCGAGGCCGCGGCCATGGGGCAGGTGGTGGTCAACGGAGTGGTCGGGTTCGCCGGGTTGCCGGTGACCCTGGCCGCCCTGGAGTCGGGCCGCCGTCTGGCTCTGGCCAACAAGGAGTCGCTCATCGCGGCCGGGCCGGTGGTTCAGCGGGCCCGGCGAACTCCCGGGGCCGAGCTGCTGCCGGTGGACAGCGAGCACTGCGCGATCCACCAGTGCCTGCGGGCCAACGACGTGTTCACCGCGCCGGGGGGCATGAAGCGCGTGCATCGCATCCTGTTGACCGCCAGCGGAGGGCCTTTTCGGGGTCGCACGAGCCACGAGTTGGCCGATGTGACGGTGGAGCATGCGCTGGCCCACCCCACGTGGAGCATGGGGCCCAAGATAACGGTGGATTCCTCCACCCTGATGAACAAGGGCCTGGAGGTGATCGAGGCCCATGAACTCTTCGGTCTGGGCTACGACCGCATCGAGGTGGTGATCCATCCCCAGTCGGTGGTCCATTCCATGGTGGAGTACACCGACGGGGCCACCATCGCCCAGCTCTCTCTGCCCGACATGCGGTTGTGCATCGGCTATGCCCTGGCCTACCCCGATCGCATCCCCACCCCGTTCGGTCGCATCGACTGGGCCGAGCTGCGCCGGCTGGACTTCGAGCCGCCCGACACCGGGACCTTCCCCTGCCTGGGGTTGGCCTATGCCGCCGGACGCATGGGTGAGACTGCTCCTGCCCTGCTGAACGCGGCCAACGAGGTGGCCGTGCAGGCTTTTCTGGAGGAACGGATACGATGGACTGCCATCCCCGAGATTCTGGAGACGGTTCTCGCCGGTCACGACGGCACCGAGGCCGACTCCCTGGAGGCGGTCATGGAGATCGACGGCAGAGCCCGAGCCGAGGCCGAGCAGGTCGTCGATCGCGGCAACGGCCGGGGTTGAGCGATGAGTCCCCGCCAGGACGTCTCCTTCGGTTGGTGCCGTTCCCGGCCGCGGTCTCGGCGGTGAGGGTTGAGCGATGAGTCCCCGCCAGGACGTCTCCTTCGGGGGTGATCGATCCTCCGAGTCCCGTTTGGCCGGCACGAGAGGAGCGGGCCGGGGTTGGGGGGGCCTGGTGGGGGTGGTGGGTCTGCTGGCCGTGGTGTTGGTGGCGTGGGGCCTGCCGATGCTGATCGTGGTGCTGGCGATCATCGGGATGCTGTTCCTCCATGAGCTGGGCCACTACCTCACGGCTCGGGCCGCGGGCATGAAGGTGACCGAGTTCTTCCTGGGATTCGGCCCCCGGTTGTGGTCGTTCCGCCGGGGGGAGACGGTCTACGGCCTCAAGGCGATCCCCGCCGGGGCCTACGTGCGGATCATCGGGATGAACAATCTGGAGGAGGTTTCCCCCGCCGAGGAGCACCGGACCTATCGCAGCCGGCCCTACTGGCGGCGCATGTCGGTGGCCGTGGCCGGTTCGGCCGTCCATTTCGTCCTGGCGCTGGTGCTGATCTTCTCCTTTTTGGTGGTGGGGGGCAGGACCGAGAGCGTTCCCTCCCCGGACTGGAGGGTGGACTCGGTGGCTCCCGGTTCGCCCGCCGATCGGGTCGGTCTGAGGTCGGGCGACCGGATCGTGGCGGTGAACGGTCGCCCGGTGGCGACCATGGACGACATGGTGGCGGCCCTGCCCGGTCCGGGGTCGCCGGTGACGCTGGAGGTGCAACGCCGCGGTGATCTGGTGGTGGGCCCGTTCGCACTGGGCACCCATCCCCGTGACCCCGCCCGGGGGTACGTGGGCATCGCCTCCCGGACGGCGTGGACGAGCCGGACCGTGGAGGTCGGGCCGGTCGAGGCCGTCCCCGAGACGCTGGGGGAGTTCGGCTTTCTGGTCAAGGAGTCGGTGTTGAGCATCGGTCGGTTCTTCTCCCCCAGTGGCCTCAGCAACTTCTACCGGGACGTGGCCGACCGACCCGAGCCCCAAACCCTCCAGGGGGCGGCTCCGACCGGTGGTGGAACCACGACGGTGGTGGAGGTGGACGACCAGGATCGGGTCGTGTCGATCTTCGGAGCGTTGCGGATCGGTGCCGATCTCACCGAGAACGGCTGGGCCAACCTGCTGCTGTTCCTGGCCCTGTTGAACGTGTTCATCGGGGTTTTCAACATGATCCCGCTCCTGCCCCTGGACGGGGGCCATGTGGTGATAGCCACCTACGAGCGCCTGCGGTCGTGGCGGGGCCGTCGATACACCGCCGATGTGTCCAGGATGATGCCCGTGGCCTACGCCGTGGTGCTCGTCCTGATTTTCGTGGGCCTCGGGGCGCTCTATCTGGACATCACCGATCCAATCACGATTCCGTGACCGGCACATGGAGCGCGACCGGTTGATGGGCAGCGACCGGCACATGGGCAGCGACCGGTTGATGGGCAGCGACCGGCACATGGAGCGCGACCGGCTGAAGGGCAGCGACCGGCACATGGGCAGCGACCGGCACATGGGCAGCGACCGGCACATGGGCAGCGACCGGTTGATGGGCAGCGACCGGCACATGGGCAGCGACCGGTTGATGGGCAGCGACCGGCACATGGAGCGCGACCGGCTGATGGGCAGGGCTTCCGTTGGCGGATACGAAAGCCCCGGACCGGGCGTGCCAAGCTGAGCCCGTGGAAGTCGAGGCCTCCTTCAGGCGGAACCGGACCCGGCGAATTCATGTGGGTGGGGTGGCGGTCGGGGGTGGGGCCCCCATAACCGTCCAATCCATGACCACCACCCGCACCGCCGATGTGGAGGGTACGCTCCGGCAGATCTACGCCCTGGCCGCCGCCGGTGCCGACATAGTGCGCTGCACCTGCAACGAGATGGAGGCGGCCGAGGGGTTGGCCCAGATCGTGCCCCGGTCACCGGTTCCCATCGTGGCCGACATCCATCATCAGTACCGCATGGCGCTGGCCGCGCTGGACGCCGGGGTGCATTGTCTGAGGCTGAATCCCGGCAACATCCGCAAGCCCGATCACATCCGGGTGGTGGCCACGGAGTGCCGGGATCGGGGAGTGCCCATCCGGATCGGGGTGAACGGGGGTTCCCTGCACCCCGACCTGTACCGCAAGTACGGGGATCGGGTCACCCCCGAGGCCATGGTGGAATCGGCCCGGATGGAGTTGGGCTATTTCGAGGAGGTGGACTTCGACGACGTCAAGATCTCGGTGAAGGCGTCCAGCGTGCCCCTGATGATCGAGGCCTATCGCCAACTGGCCGAGGTCACCGATCATCCCCTGCACCTGGGGGTCACCGAGGCGGGCCCCCCGCCGGTGGGGCTGATCAAGTCCACCGCGGGAATCGCCACGTTGCTGGCCGAGGGCATCGGGGACACCATCCGCTACAGCCTCACCGCCGATCCGGTGCAGGAGGCGCAGGCCGGTCGCGGACTCCTGGAGGCGATGGGCCTGCGGGAGCGCAAGAACGTGGACCTCATCGCCTGCCCGAGCTGCGGTCGGGCCGAGATCGACGTCTACACCGTGGCCGAGCAGGCCATGGAGGCGTTCGGCGACCGGGAGATACCCTTGCAGGTGGCGGTCATGGGCTGCGTGGTTAACGGGCCGGGCGAGGCCCGTGACGCCGACATCGGCATTGCCGCGGGCAACAAGCGGGGCCACTTGTTCGTGAAGGGCCGCAACGTGGCCGTGGTGGCCGAGGAGGACATGGTTTCGGCGCTGGTGGAGTGGGCCGAATTGATCCACGAGCACGGGTCCGAAGCCGCTTTGGCCCGGGCCGACACGGTGACCGCGGCTCGGGAGGCCGCGCTGGACCGCAACCGGCTGCTGGCCGATCAGGGTGCCGACGTCAACCGGACCAACGAAAAAATCGAGATGGTTCGCCGGAGGGGATGACCGATGGCCAAAAAGGGGGTGCTCACCCCCCAGCACGAGGACTTTCCCCGTTGGTACCAGGACGTCCTCAACAAGGCGGAGTTGGCCGACAACGGGCCGGTGCGGGGCACCATGGTGATCCGACCCTACGGGTACGCCCTGTGGGAGCGGATGCAGGCCGAGGTGGATCGGCGCATCAAGGCCGCCGGGGCCGCGAACGCCTATTTCCCGCTGTTCATCCCCGAGAGCTACCTCAATCGGGAGTCCGACCACGTGGAGGGGTTCAGCCCCGAGATGGCGGTCGTCACCCGGGGCGGGGGCCGGGAACTGGCCGAGCCGGTGGTGGTCAGGCCCACCAGTGAGACCATCATCAACGCCTACTTCTCGAAGTGGATACAAAGCCATCGCGACCTGCCGCTGCTGATCAACCAGTGGGCCAACGTGGTCCGTTGGGAGATGCGCCCCCGTATTTTTCTGCGGACCACCGAGTTCTTGTGGCAGGAGGGCCACACCGCCCACGCCACTCGCCACGAGGCCCGGGAGTACGCGGCCCGAATCCTCCACGAGGTCTATCTGGATTTCATGGAGTCGGTACTGGCCATCCCGGTGCTCGTCGGATACAAGACCGAGGCGGAGCGGTTCCCCGGGGCCATCGACTCCATGTGCCTGGAGGGGATGATGCGCGACGGCAAGGCCCTCCAGATGGGCACGTCCCACGAGTTGGGCCAGGGCTTCGCCTCCATGTTCGACATCACCTACGCCGATTCCGAGGGGAACCGGGAATACGTATGGCAGACCTCCTGGGGGGTGTCGTCCCGGATGGTCGGGGGGCTGATAATGGCCCACGGTGACGACGCCGGCCTGGTGGTGCCGCCCCGGTTGGCCCCGGTGCAAACGGTGATCGTCGCGGTACGCGACGCCGACGGGGTGGTGGAGGCCTGCCACCGTCTGGGCGACGCCCTGGCAGCCGCCGGGATCCGCACCGAGGTGGACGACCGGACGGATATCGGATTGGGGCGCAGGGCCACCGATTGGGAGCTGAAGGGCGTACCCGTGCGGGTGGAGGTGGGACCCCGGGATCTGGAGCAGAACCAGGCCACGCTGGTTCCCCGGGTCGGAGGGGCCAAGCAGCCCGTCGATCTATCCCGGACGCCGGAGCGGGTGGGTTCGCTGCTCGAGGAACTCCAGGAGCGGATTCTCGCCGAGGCGACCTCGTGGCGGGACTCCCGCATTGCCGAGGCGACCACCGTCGATCAGGTCAAGCAGGCGGCGACCACCGGTTTCGCCCGCATCCCGTGGGCGGTACTGGGCCCGGAGGGGGAGGCGACCCTGGCCGAGGAAGCGATCACCGTGCGCTGCCTGCAACGCCCGGACGGATCCCTGCCCCACAGCCGCGACGAGCCCGACCTGGTGGCCGTCTGCGGGCGCAGTTACTGAGCAGCTTGGCTTCCCGTGGGTGGAGCGGCGGGGGTGGTCGAGCCCGACCTGGTGGCCGTCTGCGGGCGCAGTTACTGAGCAGCCACTGAATTGAGACGACATAGTCGCTTCGACCGGGTAGCATTATCGAAGCATCGGTAGCATTACCGCTGCATCGTCGATCTCTTCTGCCGGGTGAGGCGTGGGCCGGGGCCCACGCCTTCTGAATTTGGGGAGCGACGACAGAACCGGTCCGGGCCGATCCGGGGAAAGGAGCGAGCGAGACATGTCGGTGACGGACGATGTGCATGGTCTGCTTGCCTCGCTTCTTCGGGGAAGGGGCCTGGAGGTGTACGACCTGACTTTCGGTGGCGGGGTGCTGCGCATCATCGTGGACAAACCGGGCGGGGTCGGGCTGGACGAGGTGGCCGATGTCTCCAAGGTGATCTCCTGCTTGCTGGACGATCACGACGTCGTGCCGGGGCGATACACCCTCGAGATCTCCAGCCCCGGCCTGGAGCGGCCCCTGCGCAGACCCGAGCACTATGCCCGAGCCGTGGGTGAGACGGTGAGCGTCAAGCTCGGCCCCCACGTCGAGGGGGATCGCCGGGCCCAGGGAGTGTTGATGGACAGCGACGACGACGGTATAACCATCGAGAAGGACGGGATTCCCCGTCGAATGGCCTACGCGGACATCACCAGGGCCAGGACCGTTTTCGAGTGGGGTCCGATGTCGCACGACAGGAAACCGAAGGAGAGGAGCAGCCGATGAACCCCGACATGCTGGAGGCGCTCCAGGCACTGGCCGCCGACAAGGGCATCTCGGTGGAGGCCCTGCTGGCCGCGCTGGCCGACGCCCTCGAGTCGGCCTACAAGCGCATGCCCGACAGCGAGGAGTACGCCTGGGTCACCATCAATCCCGAGACGGCCGACATCCGGGTTCTGGCCCAGAAGTTGGACGAGGACGGAGAACCGATCGGGGAGCCGTTCGACGTCACTCCCCAGGGCTTCGGCCGCATAGCGGCCCAGACCGCCAAGCAGGTCATGATGCAGCGGATCCGCGAGGTGGAGCGGGAGCAGAAGTACGAGGAGTACGCCGGTCGCGAGGGCGACATCGTCACCGGGATCATTCAGCAGAACGATGCCCGCTACACCCTGCTGGATCTGGGACGGGTGGAGGCCCTTCTGCCTCAGGCCGAGCAGGTGCCGTTCGAGCGACCGGACGCCAACAGCCGTCTCAAGGCCTACATCGTCGAGGTGCGCAAGACGGCCAAGGGGCCTCAAATCGTGGTCAGCCGCACCCACCCCGGGCTGATCAAGCGACTGTTCGAGCTGGAGGTTCCCGAGATCGCCGACAATGTGGTCGAGATCAGGGCCTGTGCTCGGGAGCCGGGGCACCGCACCAAGATCGCAGTGTCGTCCAACGATGCCAACATAGATCCGGTGGGGGCCTGCGTGGGGGCTCGAGGGGCTCGGGTCCGCATGGTGGTCAACGAGTTGCGGGGCGAGAAGATCGATATCGTCCCCTTCGCGGACGAACCGGCGGACTTCGTGGCCAAGGCCCTGTCGCCGGCCAAGATCAAAGAGGTCAACATCGACGAGGAAACCGGTGTGGCCGAGGTGATCGTGCCCGATTACCAGCTTTCGCTGGCCATCGGAAAGGAAGGCCAGAACGCTCGCCTCTCCGCTCGCCTGACCGGGTGGCGGATCGACATCAAGAGCGAGAGCCAGCAGGCCCAGGAAGCCGCTTATGAAGAAACGGAGTGGGCCGAGGGGGAATGGGTGGTGGACGAGGCCACCGGTGAGCAGGTGTGGCGTCCTGCCGAAGGGGGACCGGCGCTTTCGGCCGACGAGTGGGCTGCCGAAGGCAGCGAGCAAGGCCCGATTGAGGAGGTCGGGATAGCCTCGGAAGGTGTTCCTTCCCCGGAGGTCGGGATAGCCTCGCAGGGCGTTCCTTCCCCGGAGGTCGGGATAGCCTCGCAGGGCGTTCCTTCCCCGGAGGTCGGGATAGCCTCGCAGGGCGTTCCTTCCCCGGAGTAATGGCCGGGGCCTCGGATTGACTTCGAAATCCGGGGGCTGGGCGTGAGAAAATGAAGACCCAGCCCGAACGGGCTGGCCGCGTGCCGCGGACATACCAAGAAAGAGCTCTTTGCCAGCAAAGATTCGGATTTACGAGCTTGCCCGTGAGCTTGGCCTAGAAAACAAGGAAACGCTGGATCTCTGCGTACTCCTGGGGATCGGCGTCAACAGCCACTCCTCGAGCATTGTCGATGCTCAAGCCGACCGCGTCCGCCGCCGAGCCCATCGGGACGGCATGGTTCGCCCCCCGGAGCCCGAACCGGAGCCGGAGCCCGAACCCCAGCCGGTGGTCGAGCCCGAACCGGTAGCTGCCCCGGAATCGGTGGTCGAGTCCGAGCCCGAACCCCAGCCGGTGCCCGCCTCCGAGTCGGTGGCCTCGCCCGAGTCGGTGCCCGCCTCCGAGTCGGTGGCTTCGCCCGAGTCGGTGCCCGCCTCCGAGTCGGTGGCTTCGCCCGAGTCGGTGCCCGCCTCCGAGTCGGTGGCTTCGCCCGAGTCGGTGCCCGCCTCCGAGTCGGTGGCTTCGCCCGAGTCGGTGGCCGCCTCCGAATCGGTGTCCGAGTCGGTGGCTTCGCCGGAGTCGGTGCCTGCCTCGGAGTCGGTGTCCGAGTCGGTGGCTTCGCCGGAGTCGGTGGCCGCCTCGGAGTCGGTGTCCGAGTCGGTGGCTTCGCCGGAGTCGGTGGCCGCCTCGGAGTCGGTGTCCGAGTCGGTGGCTTCGCCGGAGTCGGTGGCCGCCTCCGAACCCGAACCAACTGGCGCGGGGGCTGATCCGGAACCTCCCCCGAAGCCGGTCAGGATGGTCACTTCCAGTGGAGGGATTCCTCCTCGACCTCGTCAAGCTGCGCCCCCGGCGGAGTCCCGGTCCCCCGGTGGGCCCTCGTCTGCACCACCTAGACCGACTCCCCGGCCCGCCCCCGAATCACCCGGGGTCCAGCCCGCGGCCTCGGCCCGTCCCAGCCCTCCGCTCTCCCCCTCGGGCAAGCCCATTCCGCCGCCGCCCGGCCGTCCGCCCATGTCGTCGTCGGGCAAGCCCATTCCACCGCCCCCCGGTCGAGGGGGGCGAGGGCCGGCTCCCAGCCCCAGAAGGGGTCCTCGAGGTCCCGCCCGTCCGGCAGGAGGTTCTCGTGGGCCGGCCACCGGTTCACCACCGGGGCGCTCTCCGGCGCCCATAGGAGCACGCGGTCCGGCGGGAGCACCGGGTGGTGGGCCCCCCGGTGGTGCCGGAGCTCCGGGGGGACGGGGCAGAGGCGTTCCTCAGCGTCCTCAACAGAGGCGACGCAAGAGTCGGCGTCGTCGTCGGGTGGCCGAGGATCTCCAACCGGTGAACATCCCCGATCATGCTCCCACCGATGCGGCCGCGCCGGTCGGTGAAGTGGTGATCGAGCGAGCCTCCACACCACTGGAAGTGGGTCCCAAGCTGAACCGGACGGCCGCGGACGTGGTCCGGTTCCTCATGCAGCAAGGCGAGATGGTCACCGCCACCCAATCGCTCACCGACGACATGATCGAGCTTTTCGCCGCCGATATAGGGGCCGAGGTCCGTCTGGTGGATCCCGGTGAGGAGAAGGAGAACGAGCTCCTGAAACTGCTGGGGGTCGATGACGAGGACGACGGGTTCGACGACGACCATCCCGTTCGGCCTCCGGTCGTCACCGTCATGGGTCATGTGGATCACGGCAAGACCAAACTGTTGGATCAGATCCGCAACGCCAACGTGGTCGAGGGCGAGGCCGGGGGGATCACCCAGCACATCGGGGCCTACCAGGTTGACAAGGACGGTCGGACGCTGACCTTCATAGACACGCCGGGCCACGCGGCGTTCACCGCGATGCGGGCCCGGGGAGCCGATGCCACCGACGTCGTGGTTCTGGTGGTGGCGGCCGACGACGGGGTCATGCCCCAGACCCTGGAAGCCATCAATCACGCTCGGGCCGCCGAGGTGCCCATAGTGGTGGCCATCAACAAGATCGACCGAAACAATGCCGACCCCAACCGGACCATGCAGCAACTGTCCGAGCACGACCTGGTGCCCGAGCAGTGGGGGGGCGACACCATCGTGGTGGAGATTTCCGCCCTTCGGGATCTGGGCATCGACGACCTGCTCGAACAGTTGGCGGTGGTGGCCGAGTTGGAGGATTTGCGGGCCGACCCCGAGGGTCGGGCCCGGGGTGTGGTGCTGGAGTCCAATCTGGACATAGGACGGGGTCCGGTGGCCACCCTGTTGGTTCAGCAGGGCACTTTGAGGTTGGGGGATCCGGTGGTGGCGGGTGCTTCCTGGGGGCGGGTCCGGGCGTTGCTCGACGACCGCGGCCAACAGATTCAGGAGGCCCGGCCGTCGAAGCCGGTGCAGGTTCTGGGGCTGTCCGAGGTGGCCAACGCCGGTGACGCCTTCGTGGTGGCCCCCAACGAGAAGGTGGCGGCCAAGGTCGTCCAGACACGCGAGCATTCCCAACGGGTGGCCAGCCTGGGACGGGATGCCGCGGCCACCGCGGGCGGGGCCCGCCTCGAGGACATCTTCACCCAGATCCAGGCCGGAGAGGTGGCGACGCTGAACCTCATCGTCAAGGCCGACGTGAACGGGTCGCTCGAAGCAGTGGTGGACAGTCTCAAGCGCCTGGGGCGCGAGGACGTGAGGCTGGCCTTCGTCCATCGAGGAGTGGGGGGTGTGACCGCCAACGACATCCAGTTGGCCGCGGCGGCCAATGCCACCATCATCGGCTTCAACGTTCGCCCCGATCGCAAGGCCCGGGAGCTGGCCGAACTGGAGAAGGTCGAGATTCGCACCTACGAGATCATCTACAAACTCATAGAGGACGTGGAGAGCGCCATGGTGGGCATGCTCGCCCCGGAGTTCGAGGAGGTCGTCACCGGCGACGCCGAGGTGCGAGAGATCTTCCGGGTGCCCCGGGTGGGTGCGGTGGCCGGTTGTTACGTGCTCAACGGGGCCATCACCCGGGGGTCCAAGGTCCGGTTCCTGCGGGACGGCACGGTCATCTGGCGGGGTACGGTGTCGTCGCTGAAGCGCTTCAAGGACGACGTCCGGGAAGTGCAGTCCGGGTTCGAGTGCGGGATCGGGCTGTCCGATTTCCAGGACCTGAAGCAGGGCGACGTCATCGAGACGTTCGAGGAGCGCGAAGTCGCCCGGGTCTGAGTGTTCGAGGGATCCCGGGCTCGTGTACGTACTCATCCACCGAGGGCTTCGTCTCCTCGGGTCCGAGTGTTCGAGGGATCCCGGGCTCGTGTACGTACTCATGGTTGTCCATGACCCGGGTCCGGGGGAGTAACGGTGGCTCGTCGTCGGTCGTCGCGCCCCTCCTACTACTCACGGCCGGCTCGGCTGGGCGAGTTGTTGCGAGAGATATTGGCCTCCGAGCTGGCTCGTTTGGACGACGACCGCTTGGAGTTGGCCAGTATCACCGGGGTTGACACCAGCGCGGAACTGAGCAGAGCGGTGGTCTACATCAGTGGGCTGGACGAAGAAGCCACCCAGGGGGCCCTGGAGGCGTTGGAGGAGCACCGCATCGAGTTGAAGCAGGCGGTGGCCCGGTCGGCCGCCACCCGCAAGGTGCCCGAGCTGGTCTTCGCCCCCGATCCTTCGATCCCCACCGGCGAGCGGATAGACCGTATTCTGCGCGAGTTGAGCGAGGAATGAGTGGTCGATGCGTGTTCTGCGCGAGTTGAGCGAGGAATGAGTGGTCGATGCGTGTTCTGCGCGAGTTGAGCGAGGAATGAGTGGTCGATGCGTGTTCTGCGCGAGTTGAGCGAGGAATGAGTGGTCGAGGGGCTGGCGGTAATCGACAAGGAGGCAACTTGGACCTCCCATGATGTGGTGGCCAAGGCTCGGGGGGTTCTCGGTACTCGTAAGGTGGGCCATGCCGGGACGCTGGACCCCGATGCCACCGGGGTGCTGCTTTTGGGGGTGGGAAGGGCAACCCGGCTGCTGCGATTCCTCACCCCGCTGGTCAAGCGGTACCGGGCGGAGCTGGTGCTGGGGGCCGAGACCACCACGTTGGACGCGGCCGGTGAGGTCACCGCGGTCCACGACATGGCCGGCGTCGGCCCCGAGGAGGTGGCCGAGGCCGCTTCGGGTTTCGTGGGCGACATCATGCAGGTTCCCCCCATGGTGTCGGCCGTCCGGGTCGGGGGTCGCCGTCTCCATGAGCTGGCCCGCCGGGGTATCGAGGTGAAGCGGGAGGCCCGCCCGGTGACCGTCCACGAGCTGGCGGTCGTGCCGGTGGACGCCGACACCGGGGTGTACCGGATGGAGGTGAGCTGTTCGTCGGGCACCTACATTCGCTCGCTGGGGGCCGATATCGCCACCGCCCTGGGAGGAGGAGGCCATGTCCGGGCGCTGCGGCGTCTGGCCATTGGTTCGTTCACGGTGGCCGAGGCCCATCCGGTGGACTCGCCGGTTCTTTTGTCGATGGTGGAGGCCCTGCGCGACTATCCCGCGGTGGCGGTCGATGAGGATCTGGGCCGGAGGGTGGGTACCGGGCAGGTCCTGGAGAGCGGTGAGTTGGGTGGTACCGGCGAGGGGCCGTGGCCGGTCGTGGATTCTCGGGGTCGGCTTTTGGCCGTTTACCAACCCCATACCGAGGGCCGGGTAAAACCGGCGATGGTCATCCCCCGATGAACCCTCTCCCCGACCCCATGCCGGGATCGGGGCCTGTGTAGGGGTCGGGGATTGTCCGGGGCGGAGTCGTGGTTGCTCCCGGTGCAGGGGTCGGGGATTGTCCGGGGCGGAGTCGTGACCGCTACCGTCGGGTTTCGTGCAGGTCATCGAGGACTTCGATCGTCCGGGGGGCAGCCCGGAGACCGCAGCCAGCATCGGAGTGTACGACGGTGTCCACGTCGGTCACCAGGCGGTGATCGACGACCTGCTGGCGGAGGCCAAACGACTGGACGTGGCCCCCGCGGTGGTGACCTTCGACCGCCACCCGGCGCTGGTTCTGCGCCCGCAGAACGCTCCCAAGCTTTTGAACAGCCTCGATCAGAAGCTGGAGCTGCTGGAGGAGGCCGGGATCGAGTACGTGTACCTGATCGAGTTCTCCCCCGACCGGGCCCACACCACGGCCGAGGACTTTGTGCGCCAGGTCTTCGTGGAGAGGTTGCGAGTACGCAGCGTGGTGGTGGGGGAGGATTTCCATTTCGGACGGGCCCGGTTGGGCAACATGGACAAGCTGCGCGAATACGGCCGGACGATGGGCTTCGAGGTCCGGGCGGTGAAGCTCCTGCACCACGACGAGAAGTGGCCCGAGCCGGTTTCCTCCACGGCGGTGCGTCGGGCGTTGGCCGGTGGGGACGTGCGTACCGCGTCGGCCATGCTGGGGCGCTACCACGAGATCAGGGGCAAGGTGGTTCTGGGGGATCGGCGGGGGATGACCATCGGGTTCCCCACCGCCAACATCCCCGTATCCATGGCCATGGCCTGGCCCGCCGACGCGGTGTACGCCGGTTGGTACACCCGGCCCGATGGCTCCCGGTACATGACCGCCATCAACATAGGCAGACGTCCGACCTTCTACGAGCACGCCCAGCAATCCTTGCTGGAGGCCCACCTGTTGGACTTCGACGGCGACCTGTACGGGGAGGAGGCCAGAGTGGAGTTCGTGGAGCTGCTGAGGAGCGAGCACCGTTTCGATGGAGTCGAATCCCTGGTGAGACAACTCCATGTGGACGTTGCTCTCACCCGGGACATTCTGGCCGCCGAATCGCTCGGTTAGGGCCTGGGCCCGCTGTGTCTGGGTCCGATCCCCGCTCGGGACATTCTGGCCGCCGAATCGCTCGGTTAGGGCCTGGGCCCGCTGTGTCTGGGTCCGATCCAGTGGGGGGACGGGGTTCGTGGAGCTAGCGCTGTTCTCCGAGATCCCGGTTCCTCGGCCCTGGTACCACAACAGCGAGCAGCTTCGTTATCAAGAGCTGATCCAGCAGGCGGTTCTGGCCGACCGACTCGGTTTTCACAGCTTCTGGACGGTGGAGCACCACTTCTTGGAGGAGATGTCGCACAGCTCCAATCCCGAGGTGCTCTACGGGGCGGTGGCCGCGCTCACCGAGCGCTTGAGGCTGGGCTACGGCGTGCGTCTGGCTCCTGCTCCCTACAACCATCCGGTTCGCAGCGCCGAGTCGGCGGCCACGCTGGACGTGATCAGCGGGGGTCGGGTGGAGTTCGGCACCGGACGTTCGACCACCCGAGCCGAGTTGGAGGGCTTCGGCATCGACCCCCGGGAGACCCGGGCGATGTGGGCCGAGGCGGTGGAACACATCGCGGGGTGCTGGATGAACGACGAGCACGAGTTCCAGGGCCGGTATTGGTCCATGCCCCGCCGCCGGGTCGTGCCCAAACCGTTGCAAAGTCCCCATCCTCCCCTGTGGGCGGCCACCGGCAGCCGGGAGACCCATCGACTGGTGGGAGAGATGGGGATGGGTCTGTTGTCGTTCAGTGCGGGGGTGTCGCTCGAGGAGCTGGCCCTACGGATCGATCTGTATCGCGAGGCGGTGTCGGCCTGCCGGAACCCGGTGGGCGGGTATGTGAACGACCGGGTGGCCACCTTCGCGATGTTCCACTGCGCGCCCACAACCGCCGAGGCCTACGAGAACGCCCGGGAATCCTTCTGGTGGTACCCCACGGTGGCGTTCAAGCTGGTGGCCAGCGTGGCGGAGATGCTCCAGGAGGAGGACACCGAGCTGGGCGACTGGGACTATCTTCGGTACCTGCCCGACATGACTCGAGCCGATGCTTGGGATACGACCTTCAGCGTGGAGGATCTGGTGGCCCAGGGGGTGGCCATCGCCGGGGATCCCGATCAGTGCATCGAACTCTGTCGGGGTTTCGCCGACCTCGGCGTCGATCTGCTCCTGTGCATGATGAACCCCTACTCCATTCCCCACGATCAGGTCATGGAGAGCCTCCGCCTCACGGGTGCCCATGTCGTGCCCGCGCTCAGGGGCTGATTCGCCGGTCGGGTCAGCCGTCGAGGAGGGCTTCGACGGCGGTTCGGGTGGGCATGGATGGCTGGGCTCCCGAGGTGGCCACCGCCAGGGCCCCGGCGGCGTTGGCGAAACGAACGGCCTCGATCAACGCACGACCCTCGGCCAGGGCCACGGCCAACGCCCCGCAGAAGGCATCGCCGGCACCGGTGGGGTCCACCACCTCCGTCGGATAGGGGGGAACCACCACCCCGTCCACCAGGGCCCCCCGGCTGCCCAGGGTGATGACCGTCTCGCACCGGTCCGTTGGGGGCCCGATGGCGGACACCTGGGCCTGTTCGGTCCGGTTCATCACCAAAACGTGGGCCAGGGGAACCACCGCCTCCACCAGAAACGGATTGACCGGCGCGGGGTTGAAGATCACGGTGGTTTCGCCGGAGCGGGCGATCTGCGCCGCTCGCCGGGTCCCGGCCGCTCCCACCTCGCCCTGGAGAAGCAGCACATCGGCCCCGGTGATGACCGCCGCGGCCCTGTCGGCGTCGTCGATCCCGGTGTCGGCGTTGGCCCCGGCAACGATGATTATGGACACCTCCGTGGGGGTGACGAGCGGCACGGCGGTGCCGGTGGGTTCCTCGCACACCCGGACATGGCCGGTGTGTACGCCGTTGCCGTCGAGCACGTCCAGCAGCCAACGGCCCCGGTCGTCGTCGCCCACGCAGCCCACCAGATGGGTGCGGGCTCCGAGACGGGCCGCGGCGGTGGCCTGGTTGGCTCCCTTGCCTCCGGAGAACGTCCCGATTCTTTGCGCCGGTAACGTCTCGTCGGGGCCGGGAAGCCGGTCGAGCCAGATGGACAGGTCGTAGTTGAGGCTCCCGAAGGACACAACCTTCATGGGTCCAGTATTCCTCAGTCGTCCTCGGGTGGGTGTTGTGGGTCAAAGGATGCTAGCTTGAGCGAGTCCCCCGGGTATCGGTACGGCAAGGAGCAGTGCCAACGCCCGTTTTTCAACCGACGGACACTGAGTAGGGATGGCCGAGAAGCTACTATCAAAGACCACGACGATCGAGAAGCATCGCCTGCACGACACCGATACGGGTTCCCCCGAGGTTCAGGTCGCACTGCTCACCGAGCGGATCAACCACCTGACCGAGCATCTCAAGGTGCATGTCAAGGACCATCACAGCCGGCGGGGCCTGTTGATGATGGTGGGTCGTCGGCGACGACTGCTCGATTACGTCAAGGACAACGATGTGGAGCGATACCGTGGCATCATCGCAGAACTCGGGCTTCGCCGCTGATGAGCGACTGCCGCCGAGGCAACGTACAAGAAGACGTACAAGAAGCAGGGACAGAATAAAAAGCAATTAAGCGGACCAGAAGCAAGCGCATGGTCCGCTCGGATCCAGCATGATCCGGAGAGGAGCAAAAGTGGCGGAAGCCATTACCGTTTCAGCCGTCGTGGGCGGCGCGGATAGCAAAACCCTGTCTTTGGAGACAGGTCGTCTGGCCGGGCAGGCCGATGGTGCCGTGGTGGCCCGTATGGGTGGAACCACCATCCTGGTTACTGCCACTGCGGCCCGTCGTGTTCGTGAAGGGGCGGACTTCTTCCCCCTCACCGTCGATATCGAGGAGCGGATGTACGCCGCGGGCAAGATCCCCGGTTCGTTCTTCCGCCGGGAGGGTCGAGCTCCCGAGTCGGCCATTTTGACCTGCCGTTTGATCGATCGCCCGCTGAGGCCCTCGTTCCCCGACGGGTTCCGAAACGAGATTCACATTGTCGGAACGGTTCTGGGGGCCGATCAGGAGAATCCCTACGACGTGATCGCCATCAACGGCGCGTCGGCCGCTCTGAGCATCTCCGGGATCCCGTTCGCCGGTCCGGTGGGCGCGGTGCGGGTGGCCTACGACGTCGAGGGGCAGTGGATTCCCCATCCCACTTACGAGGAGAGCGCCGATTCCACCTTCGAGATGGTGGTGGCCGGCCGGGTGTTGGACGACGGTGACGTGGCCATCATGATGGTGGAGGCCAACGGTACCGAGGCGTGCTGGTCGCACTACGACGACGGTGCCCCCAAAGTGGACGAGGCCGCTCTGGCCGGGGGGTTGGAGCAGTCCAAGGAATGGATCAAGGAAGCAGTGGGTCTTCAGCGACGGCTGATCGCCACCGCCGAGGTGAAACCCCCCATGGAGTACGAACTCCAGGCGGACTACACCCCCGAGGTGGAGGCCGCGGTGTCCGAGCTCGGGGCCGGCAAGCTGGCCGCGGCCCTGTCCATCGCCGACAAGACGACCCGACAGGACGCGGAGGCCCAGGTCCAGGAGGAGATCACCGAGGCGCTGACCGATCGGTTCGCCGACGTGGAGGGGATCGACAAGCAGATCTCCGCCGCGGTCCGGTCGCTCTCCAAGAGCATCGTCCGCAACCGCATCGTGAGCGAGGGGGTCCGCATCGACGGTCGAGGGGTATCCGACATTCGCCCGCTGGCTTCCGAGGTGGGAGTGGTGGAGACCGCCCACGGTTCCGGGTTGTTCGAGCGGGGGGAGACCCAGGTTCTGAACATCACCACGCTGGGCACGGCCCGGATGGATCAGATGATCGACGGGATCGACCCCATCGACAAGAAGCGATACATCCACCACTACAACTTCCCCCCCTTCTCCACCGGGGAGACCGGCTTCATGCGGGGTCCCAAACGCCGGGAGATCGGACACGGCGCGTTGGCCGAGAAGGCCCTGGTGCCGGTGATCCCCGACATGGACGAGTTCCCCTACACGTTGCGCCTGGTGTCGGAGGTGCTCTCCTCCAACGGTTCCAGCTCCATGGGTTCGGTGTGCGCGTCCAGCCTGTCGCTCATGGACGCCGGTGTGCCCATCAAGGCACCGGTGGCCGGCATCGCCATGGGGTTGGTGCTCCACGAGGGCCGATACATCACCCTCACCGACATCCTGGGGGCCGAGGATGCGTTCGGCGACATGGACTTCAAGGTGGCGGGCACGGCCGACTTCGTCACCGCCCTGCAACTCGACACCAAGATCGACGGTCTGCCCGCCGACGTCCTGGCCGATGCGTTGAATCAGGCCCGGGACGCCCGGCTCAAGATTCTGGAGGTGATGGCCGGGGCCATAGACGCTCCCCGGGACGACGTTCGACCCACCGCCCCCAAGATCATCAAGTTCGAGATACCGCTGGACAAGATCGGCGAGGTCATCGGTCCCAAGGGCAAGGTGATCAACTCCATCCAGGCCGAGACCGGGGCCGAGGTCAACGTGGACGACGACCAGGACTTCGGGATCGTCACCGTCTCGTCGTCCAACCGGGACAAGGTTTACGAGGCCGAGCGTCAAATCCGTTTGATACTGGATCCGCCCACTGCCGATGTGGGTGGGGTCTACCAGGGGAAGGTGGTGAACATCACTTCGTTCGGAGCGTTCGTGAACATCCTTCCGGGCCGCGACGGTTTGGTTCACATCTCCAAGCTCGGGCGGGGGCGGCGGGTGGACCGGGTCGAGGATGTGGTCGCGCTGGGCGACGACCTCGAGGTTGTGGTTGAGGACATCGACCCCAACGGCAAGATCAGACTGAAGCTGGTCGGCGACGACCGCGACTCCGACCAGCCGGAGCGTGATTTCGATGATCGGGGCGGTCGGGATCGAGATGATCGCCGGGATCGCCGTTTCGATGATCGGGGCGGTCGGGATCGAGATGATCGCCGGGATCGCCGGGATCGCCGGGATGATCGGGGCGGTCGGGATCGCCGGGATGATCGGGGTGGCCGGGATCGAGATGATCGGGGTGGCCGGGATCGAGATGATCGCCGGGGCCGCCGGGATGATCGCCGGGATCGGGATGATTATCGGGGCCGGGATGATCGCCGGGATCGACGTTCGGGTGATCGGGATCGGGGCGAGCGTCGGGATCGCCGTTTTGACGATCGGGATCGGGGCGAGCGTCGTTTTGATGATCGGGACAGTGATTCTCGGGGAGGTCCCGACCGGGCGGCTTCCTTTGAAGTCGATTTTGAGGCCCAACTCCGGGACGAGTTCGGTGATCTCGGGCCGGGTGGGGGTGCTCAGCGCCGGGGAGGCGGCCGCGATCGAGACCGCACCTCGCGCTGATTCTGTTGGTGGTTTGATGGGGCCGATTAGGTTCGGGTAGGTATCGTCCAGCTCATGCTTCGGGTAGGGGTGTTAGGGGCCGGGGGCAGAATGGGTACCACCGTTTGCCAGGCCGTGGCGGCCGACCCCGATCTTGAGCTGGTGGCCGCCGTGGATCCCAATCGGGTCGGCGCAACGGCGGGAGGGGCAGTGGTGGTTGCCCACCGCCGGGCGGTGGCCGATGCCGGGGCCGAGGTAGTGGTGGACTTCACCATTGCCGATGCCGCCCGCGACAACCTGGTCTGGTTGGCCGAGCAGCGGGTCCACGCAGTGGTGGGCACGACCGGATTTACCGACGAGGATCTCCAACGGCTCGATGCCGTGTTCACCAGTGCCGGCCGGACCTGCTTCGTTGCCCCCAATTTCGCCATCGGCGCGGTGCTGATGATGAGATTTGCCGAGCTGGCCGCACCCTATTTCGACACCGCCGAGGTGATCGAACTGCACCACGACGCCAAGATCGACGCTCCCTCGGGGACGGCCCGTCTCACCGTGGAGAAGATGGCGGCCGCCTCGAGCACGTGGGCTCCTGATCCCACCGAGCACGAGATGCTGCCCGGTGTTCGGGGGGCTGAGGGATCGGGCGGTATCCGGGTGCATTCGGTGCGGATGAGAGGGATGGTGGCCCACCACGAGGTGATCCTGGGCACCGAGGGGCAGACCCTTACCATCCGTCATGACTCCACCGATCGGTCCTCGTTCATGCCCGGTGTGCTGGCCGCGGTGAAAGCCGCCCCGGATCACTCGGGGCTCGTCGTGGGCCTCGACGCCCTGCTGGCCGTCTAGCCGCCCCTGCCGATTGTGTCGCTCCACGACTCGTCAACCACGACCCGCTCGTGACCGCTTGCCGGCCGTCTGGCCGTTCCTGCCGCTCGTGACCACCTGCTGGCCGTCTGACCATTCGTCCCGGTTGTGTCGCTCCGGCGTCTGTTGTTGAACACGGCGGTGGTGCTGGCCGTTGTAGCCATGGTGGCGGCCGGGTTCTGGCAGCTCCACCGATTGTCGGAGCGCAGGGACCGCAACAGCGTCATCACCGGTCGGGGCGAGCTGCCGATCGTCGAGGTTCAGAGCCTGGTGGGCATCGACGACGCCTACGAGGTGGGGGACGAGATCGAGTTCCGTCGGGTCCGGGCCGTGGGAGTCTACCGGCCGGCCGATCAGGTGCTGATTCGCAACCGCACCTACCAGGGTTCGTCCGGGTACTGGGTGCTCACCCCGTTGCAGCTCGATACCGGGGCGACGATAGCGGTCAATCGGGGCTGGATTTCCCGGGGGGCGGTGGTGGACCCGTCCCTCGTGGCTTTCGCCCCGATAACCGGGCGGGTCGAGGTGACCGGACTGCTGCGGGCCACGGTGACGGCCGTCGGGCTCCAGCAGGACGACCCCCCTCGGGGTGTGCTCACCGAAATGGCCCGTCCCGACCTGGCTCGCCTGGCCCGACAACTCGACACCGACCTGCTCCCGGTCTACTTGCAACTCCAGGGCCAGAACCCCCCGGCCGGTGACCTGCCCGTTCCCGTGCCCGCTCCCGATCCGGGGGAGGGATCCCATCTGGCCTACGCCGTGCAATGGTTCGTGTTCGCCACCATCACAACGGTTGGCTATCCCCTGATCAGGCGACGCGTCCCGTCCCCGGGTTGATCCTGCAATCCATCGGCGGGGGATCGACGGGGAACGGGGGCGGGCCGGTGGTGGGGGCTGGGATAGGGTGGGGTGGTGAGTCGTTTGCCGGCGGCAACTGATCTGGTGACGCGGGTGCTCCATGCTCTGCGCACCAAGGGCATGGCCGACGAGGAAGCGGTGGCTCGCGCAGCCGGGGTGACCACTGCCCGGGCCGGTGAGGTGCTGGCCGAGCTGGCCGAGCGGGGGTGGGTGCGCTACCGGGACGGGAACCGGGCCCGAGGATGGATGCTGTTGGGTCCGGGCCGGACCGAGGGTGAGCGGCTGGTGGCCGATCAGGTCGAGCAATCCGGTTGCCGTTCTCGGGTTCACGAGCTGTATCGGTCGTTTCTGGTGTTGGACCCCGAATTGAAATCGGCCTGCACCGATTTCCAGGTGAAGGATGACCGGACGGTGAACGACCACACCGATCCCGAGTACGATGCCGCGGTCATCGGCCGCCTGGCCGAGATCAACCGGTCGGCCCGTCCGATCATCGTCCGGCTCGCCGCCGAGCTCGACCGTTTCGCCCACTACCGGGA
Source organism: Acidimicrobiales bacterium (assembly GCA_965115985.1). Taxonomy (GTDB): domain Bacteria; phylum Actinomycetota; class Acidimicrobiia; order Acidimicrobiales; family Bin134; genus Poriferisocius. Next base: position 794,339 of record OZ220474.1, on the reverse strand, counting down.
CCGGTTCGACATTGCCCTGAACCGGGTGATGGACGGCGACATCGACTGGTTCACCAAGCCCTCGGTGGATTCCTACCATGAAGTGTGGTTCGAGCTGCATGAGGATCTGCTGGTGACCCTGGGTATCGATCGGGCCGCCGAGCCGGCTGCTGGCGTCTCCGAGGGGTCCGGTGCGCCCGAGCCGGCCGCTGGTGGTTCCGAGGGGTCCGGTGCGCCCGAGCCGGCCGCCGATGCCGCCGAGGGGTAAGGAGGATCGAATGGCTCGATTCGGCAGAGTGCTCACCGCCATGATCACGCCGTTCGGCGATGACGGTTCGCTCGACCTGGACATGGCGGCTTCACTGGCTCAATGGCTGGCCGCCCACGGAAACGAGGGGCTGGTGGTGGCGGGCACCACCGGTGAGGCCCCGACCCTGACCCATGACGAGCAGATCGAACTCGTCGAGGCGGTGGCTCGGTCGGTGGACATACCGGTGGTGGCCGGAGCGGGGAGCAACGACACCGCCGCGGCCGTCGAACTCACCGAGCGGGCCACCGAGGCCGGTGCCGACGGCATCCTGCTGGTGGCCCCCTACTACAACCGTCCTTCCCAGGCCGGTCTGGCCCAGCATTTCCGTACGGTGGCCGCGGCCACCAGCCTCCCGGTGCTCATCTACGACATACCGGTGCGCACCGGACGCAAGGTGGACACCGCAACCCTTCTGGAACTGGCCCATGGGGTCGACAACATCGTGGGGCTCAAGGACGCCGCCGGCGATCCGGCCGAGACCGCCAGGCTCATTGCCCGAGCACCGGAGGATTTCGAGGTTTACAGCGGCGACGACAGCTTGAACCTGGCGCTGTTGGCCGTCGGGGCGGTGGGGTTCATCAGTGTGGCCGCCCACTGGAGCGGTGCCGAGCACGCCGATATGGTCACCGCCTTCGAGAACGGGGATGTGGCCGCCGCCCGCCGGATCAACGCCGGTCTGATCCCCTCCTACGACTACGAGACCGGATTGGCAGCACCCAATCCCATCCCGGCCAAGGTCATGATGCGGCTCATCGGACTCCCGGTGGGGCGATGCCGCCCCCCGATGGACACCGAGCCCGACGGGTTGGTGGACACCGCGGCCGAGGTTCTCGCCGGCACCCGTTTGGCCTCCGATGGCTGATCCGGTCCGGTTGGTGGACACCGCGGCCGAGGTTCTCGCCGGCACCCGTTTGGCCTCCGATGGCTGATCCGGTCCGGTTGGTGGACACCGCGGCCGAGGTTCTCGCCGGCACCCGTTTGGCCTCCGATGGCTGATCCGGTCCGGATCGTCTTTCTGGGCGGGTTGGGCGACATCGGGAGGAACTGCGCGGCGATCGAGTGGGGCGACGAGGTGCTCCTTTTGGACTGCGGGGTTCTGTTCGCCGACGAGAACATGCCCGGAGCCGACTTCGTGCTCCCCGATCTGGATTATCTCCACGATCGGGCCGACCGCATCGTGGGTTGCATCTGCACCCACGGGCACGAGGATCACATCGGGGCGCTGTCCCATGTGCTGGGCCGGTTGTCGTTCCCGGTGTACGCCTCTGCGTTCACTCTGGGGCTGATCCGTCACCGCCTCGAGGAGCATGGGGTGCTCGACCGCACGACGCTCGTTCCCATCGGCGACCACGACCGCATGGATATCGGATCGTTCGACTGCGAGTTCATTCCGGTCACCCATTCGGTCCCCTCCGGGTTGATCTCGGCGATCCGCACTCCCCAGGGGGTGATCATGCACTCCAGCGACTTCAAGCTGGACCTCAACCCGGTTGATGGTCGGCGTACCGATCTGGCCCGGATCGGGGCTATCGCCGACGACGAGGGAGTGCGACTGCTGTTGTGCGACTCCACCAACTCCGAGATTCCCGGGAGTTCCCGGTCGGAGACCGAGGTGGGAGAGGTGCTGCGAAGGGTGTTCACCGACCATCCCGACCGGCGGCTGGTGGTGGCGGCGTTCGCCAGCCACGTCCATCGGGTGCAGCAGGTGGTGGATGCGGCGGTCGAGTCGGGGCGCAAGGTGGCCACCCTGGGGCTGTCGATGAAGCGCAACTTCGTTCTGGCCCGGAAGTTGGGTCTGCTTCGGTTGCCCGACCACGCCATGATCGATGTGTCCCAGGCCGAGCATCATCCCCCGGGGCAGGTGTGCGTGGTGTCCACCGGTTCGCAGGGGGAGCCCCGATCGGCGCTGGCTCTGGCCGCCACCGGTGACAGTCGCTGGATCGACATAGGTTCCGAGGACGTCGTGGTGTTGAGTTCCAGCGCGATTCCCGGCAACGAGGCCCGAGTGATCCGCATGATCAACAATCTGGTGAGTCGGGGGGCCGATGTGATCCACAACGACCAGATGGAGATCCACACCACCGGCCACGGCAAGCAGGACGAGCTGCGCACCCTGCACACGGTGGCCGATCCCATGTACTTCGTGCCGGTCCATGGAGAGATACGCCACCTCGTGGCCCACGCCGAGCTGGCTCTGGGGATGGGTATGCCCGCCGATCGGGTGGTTCTGGCTCGTGACGGTGAGCAGGTGGAGCTGAGCGATCGGGGCCTGGTCAACCGGGGGAAGGTGACCTCGGGGGCCTATTTCTATGTGAACGGGAAGCTGATCGAGAGCACACCGGAGCTGTTCGGCGACCGATCCATTCTCGGGAACCAGGGAGTCGTGACCGTGGTGGTGGTGGTGGATCGAGCGAAGGGCCGTCTGATGACTCGTCCCCGCTTAATCGGTCGGGGCTGGATGGGGGACAAGAATGTGCGGGATCTGGAGTCGGCCGGGGCCGACGAGGTGGCCATCGCGGTGGAGGATCACTTGGCCCGAGACGAGGGGGACGGTCTGGAGCGCCTGGTCCGACGGGCCGCGGGCCAGTTCGTCAACCACAATACCGGCCGTCGCCCGATGATCGTTCCGGTGGTGGTGGAGCTTTGAGGCGGGGTTCGGCCGTCGCCCGATGATCGTTCCGGTGGTGGTGGAGCTTTGAGGCGGGGTTCGGCCGTCGCCCGATGATCGTTCCGGTGGTGGTGGAGCTTTGAGGCGGGGCGCGATCGGATGATCGTTCCGGTGGTGGTGGAGCTTTGAGGCGGGGGCCGCAACCGAATCCGATGGCTGCCCCGATCGGGGGTAACCGTTGGTTGCTGGTGTTGACAATGGTACGTTTGTGTTTGTTGTGGCTACTCGAACTGCCCGTAAACCGGTGACCAGGTCCGGCACCAGGTCCGGCACCAAATCCAGGGCCAAGGTTGGTGCCCGCAGGGCCAAGGTCGGGGCCCGGTCTCGCTCCAGGGGCGATTCCGGTTCGACCGGCAGGCTCAGGCCGGCGTTGGCCGCGGTCTGGGCCGGTCACCGTGGCGATATCACCGCGGTGGGCTTCGTTCTCGCCGGGTTGGTGGCGGCCTGCGGGATTTGGGCCGATGTGGCCGGGCCGTTCGGGGAGGGGATCCGGATTGCGGCCGGCGCGTTGATCGGCTCGTTGCGGACCTTGGCCCCGGTAGCACTGGTGGGGATCGGGATCATGCTGTTGCGGGGCCCCCGTTCCGGGGATGCCCCGGCGGAGGAGGCAGGGGCCGACCCGAGGGCGGGTGCCGAGGGTGGTGCCGGGGGCAGCGCCAGGGGTAGGGCCGGAGGTGGTGCCGGGGGCAGCGCCGCCCGGGCCGAGCTGGTGCTGGCGGTGCGCCTGGGGATCGGCACCACCCTGATGCTGCTGTCGATCACCGGTTTGTTGCACATCACCCGGGGGCGGCCCGGAATCGGCAACCTCGACGGCCTGGAGGGTGCTGGTGGTGCGCTGGGTCTGGCCGTGGGGGGATCGTTGGCCGCGGTGATGGGGATGTGGGGGCCGCCCTGGTTCTGAGCGCCATGGGTTTGCTGGGCACGGTGGTGCTCACCCGGGTGTCGTTACGGGCCTGGGCCCGCCGGGTGGACGGTGCCCGACTCAAGGCCGGTCTGAACCGGATGGCTCGTTCGCTCTCGGCCGGGGTCTCGGGACTGATTCCGTCGGACGACCCCAGGAACCGCTCCGGTGGGTCGGAACCGGCTGGTCCCGGTGGGAGTTCCGGTGGGTCGGAACCGGCCGATCGCAATGGGAGCCCCGGTGGGTCGGAACCGGCCGATCGCAATGGGAGCTCCGGTGGGTCGGAACCGGCCGATCCCGGTGGGAGTTCCGGTGGGTCGGAACCGGCCGCAGCCGAGGTGGTGGTGATCCCGGCCCCGTTGCCCGAGTCCGAGCCCGAATCCGGCACCGTGGTTTCGCAGGTCGAACCCGGCTCGACTCCCTCCGAGCCCGATCCGGAGTGGCGGGCCCCGGTCATGGTCGGCGACCGGGATCCGGTTTCGTCGGTGTGGAAGCTCCCTCCGCTCGATCTGCTCACCGGATCGGACCCCCAGCAGGGCAACCAGCAGGAGGCCGCCCGGATGGGGGCCGCCTTGGAGCGAGCCCTGGCGGCTCACGAAGTGGACACCAAGCTGGTGGGCATGGTGGTCGGGCCCACCGTGACCCGCTACGAGCTGGAGCTGGCTCCCGGCGTCAAGGTCAGTCGGGTGACCAACCTGAGCAAGGACATCGCCTACGCCATGGCCTCGCCCGACGTCCGTATTCTGGCCCCGATCCCCGGGCGCCGAGCCATCGGCGTGGAGGTACCCAACCGGGATCGCCAAGTGGTGTCGCTGGGCGGCATCCTGATGTCGGACGAGGCCCGCCGGGCCATCCATCCCCTGGACGTGGCCATCGGCAGGGACATCAATGCCAAACCGGTGATAATGGACCTGTCCCGGATGCCGCACATCCTCATCGCCGGGGCCACCGGTGCGGGCAAGTCGTCGTGCATAAACTCCATGATCACCTCGGTGCTCATGCGCTCCACCCCCGACCAGGTCCGCATGATCCTGATCGATCCCAAGATGGTGGAGATGGCCCAGTACGAGCATGTGCCCCACCTGCTCACCCAGCCGGTCACCGACCCCAAGAAAGCGGCCAACGCCTTGGCCTGGGCCTGTCGGGAGATGGATCGTCGTTACGAGATTCTGGCCTCGGTCGGGGTGCGCGACATCAACGGCTACAACGAGGCCCACGACCGGGGTGCCTTCGAGAACGATCACCGTTCGGGCGTCGACGACTCCGAGCCCCAGGAGCGGATGCCGCTCATTCTGGTGGTGGTGGACGAGCTCTCCGACCTGATGATGGTGGCTCCCCGGGACGTGGAGGATTCCATCTGCCGGATCGCCCAGAAAGCCCGAGCGGTGGGTATTCATCTGGTGATCGCCACCCAGCGGCCATCCATCAACGTGATCACCGGGGTGATAAAGGCCAATATCCCGGCCCGGTTGGCCTTCGCGGTGTCCAGTCAAACCGACAGTCGGGTGATTCTCGACCAGCAGGGGGCCGAGCGTCTGGTGGGTCGGGGCGACATGCTGCTGCTCAGCCCCACCTCCACCGCCGCCCAGCGCATTCAGGGGGCTTGGGTGACCGAGGCCGAGGTTCGCAGTGTGGTGGCCGCTTGGCGGCGTCAGGCCGCGGCGATGGCCCCCGGTGCCTTGAGCGTATCGGATGCCTCCGAGGGGGGATCCGGCGACGTCGACCTGCTGGCTCCCGACCCGGCGGCGGCCTCCGGGGGCCGGGGCGACGATGACGACGAGCTGCTGGTGGAGGCCATGAAGCTGGTGGTGGAGAGCCAGCTCGGTTCCACTTCCATGCTCCAGCGCAAGCTCCGGGTGGGGTTCGCCCGAGCCGGCCGGCTGATGGACCTGCTGGAGCGACGGGGCGTGGTGGGACCCTCCGAGGGGTCCAAGGCCCGGGAAGTGCTGATGACCCCCGACGAGCTCCCCTGATCCGGGGGTGGGTGGGGGTTCGGTCCCCGTCGGGCACCGCCAACCCCTCCTCTGATCCGAGGGAGTGCCAGTTCCATCGGTGATTGCGACAGAGTTCACCGAGTGTCAGTTCTGGGCATGGAGCCCTGATCGGGAGTTCGGTCGTCGGCTCCAGGTGGCGATGGGGCCCCCGGAGCCATTCGGTTCGTTATCGGTCGGTAGTCTGCTCCCGTGGTATTAGCAGTGGTGCTCCTGGCCGGGGGCCTCCTCGTGCTGGCGGTGAGTGCCGACCAATTGGTGATCGGCGCATCCCGACTGGCCCTGACCCGGGGCATCTCGCCGATCGTGGTCGGGGCGCTGGTCATCGGTTTCGGCACCAGTGCGCCCGAGATGCTGATATCCGGTCTGGCCGCCGCGGACGGCGATGCCGACCTGGGGGTGGGCAACATTGTCGGCTCCAACGTGGCCAACCTGAGCCTGGTGCTGGGCTTTTGCGCGCTGGTGGCCGCCCTGGCCGCCGGTAGCCGCTACATCCGAGTGGACAGGAGCACTCTGGGGCGGGAGGGCGTGGTGGCGGTGGCCGCCGCGGTGCTGTTCTGGGTGCTGGTCCAGGACGGGCTTCGGCGCTGGGAAGGGGTGGTTCTGGTGGCGGCCTTCGTGCTTTCCATGGCCGCCATCCTGTGGCGACCGGCCCACGTCGGTCGGGTGGTGGGCGAGGTTGCGGGTCCCGTACCCGGTCGGGTGGTGGGCGAGGTTGCGGGTCCCGACAGGCCTATCAGCCAACCGGTGGAGTTGGTTCGCACCGTGCTGGGGTTGGCGGCCACGGTGGCCGGGGCCCAACTGGCGGTGGAAGGAGCGGTGGACATTGCCGAGGAGTTGGGTCTGGGTACGGGGTTCGTGGGACTGTCGCTGGTGGCCTTCGGCACTTCGTTGCCCGAGTTGATCACCGGGTTGCAGGCCGCCCGCCGGGGGGAGGCCGATCTGCTGGTCGGTAATATCCTGGGATCCAATACGTTCAACAGTCTGCTGGTGGGCGCGCTGGTGGCGTTTTTGGGCCCGGGTCCGCTGGACGATGGCAACCTCTCCGGCCTGGCGGCGTGGATCATGGTGGGTATTTCCGTCGGGGCCTGGCTGCTCATGTTCCGAGGGGGCGGCCTGAAACGATGGTGGGAGGGGGCGCTCCTGTTGGCCGTCTACGTGGTTTCGCTGCCGTTTCTGGTGTCCGACCAACCCCAGGAGACCGCCCAGGATGCCCTGCACGAGGCCCCTGTTCCGGTGGTCGAGCCTGGGAGCGATGCGTGGGCTGTTCCGGTGATCGAAGCTGGGAGCGATGTCTTTGCGCCGGTGGTCGAGCCCGATCACGAGGCCCGGGCTGCGATGGTCGGAGTCGAAGTAGTGGCCCGGCCCGTATTGGAACTCCAAGTTGCCTCCTCGTAGCCCGGGGCACCGGTTCTGGGTCGAGACGCTGGGGTGTCCCAAGAACCAGGTGGATTCCGACAAGATCACCGGTCTGTTGGTGGGGGACGGGATGGTTGCGGCCGATGCCCCCGAGGAGGCCGATCTGGTGGTGGTGAACACCTGTGCCTTCATCGAGGAGGCCCGCCAGGAGTCGGTCGATGCGGTGCTGGACTTGCGGGCGGCGGCCGCCGGTGCCGAACTGGTGGTCACCGGATGCATGGCCGAGCGCTATGGAACCGAGTTGGCCGAGGCCCTGCCCGAGGTCGACCGGGTGGCCGGGTTCGGTGTGCCGGTCACCATCGGGGTCAAGCCCTCTACGGGGTCCTCCCCACCATCGGGTCGGTCCCGCTTCGACGCTCCTCGACCGCGGGACCATCGCCTCCACGAATCCTCCCCGCCATCGGGTCGGCCCCGCTTCGACTTGTTGAACCTGCCCCGGCCGCCGGCCGAGGCCCCGTGGGCCTATGTGAAGATTGCCGAGGGGTGCGATCGTCGTTGCGGGTACTGCGCCATTCCCGGCTTCCGGGGACCCCAGCGCTCCCGATCGGTCGAGGACGTCGAACGGGAGGTGGAGGTTCTGGGAGTGCGGGAGGTGGTGCTGGTCGCCCAGGATCTGGCCTCCTACGGGCGCGACCAGGGAAAGGGGGAGCGGGGAATAATCCCGCTGGTGGAGTCCCTGAGTCGCCGGGTGGACTGGGTGCGGTTGCTGTACCTGTACCCGTCCGACCTGACCGACCCGCTGATCGATGCCATCTGCGCCACCGGGGTTCCGTACTTCGATCTGTCGTTGCAGCACGTGTCCCGTCCTCTGCTGGCCCGGATGCGTCGGTGGGGCGACGGCGATCGCTTCGCCGCTCGCATTGCCGACATCCGCCGCCGCCGGCCCGAGGCGGTCCTTAGATCCAATTTCATCATCGGTTACCCCGGTGAGACCGAGTCCGACCACGACGCCCTGCTGGATTTCGTGGCCGAAGTGGGCCTGGACTGGTGCGGGTTCTTCACCTACTCCGCGGAGGAGGGCACCTACGCCGTCACCCTCGACGGCCAGGTCCCGGCCGAGCTGGCCGCCGAGCGTCGTCGGGAGCTGGTCGAGATCCAGGACCGGATCACCGCGGCCCGACGTGACCAACTCATCGGCCGCGAGGTCGAAGTTCTGGTGGATTCCCCCGGTACTGCCCGCAGCTTTCGAGAAGCCCCGGAAATCGACGGGATCATCAACGTGCCCGAGCACCTCACCACCGGCCGGTTCCACACCGTGCAGGTGGTCGATGCCCGGGGTGTGGATCTGGTGGCCCGGGCGGTGGTGGGGTGAGCCGGGGTGGGGCGTGAACCGGACAGGTGGGGCGTGAGCCGGACAGGTGGCGTGAGCCGGGGTGTGGGGTGAGCCGGACAGGTCGCGTGAGCCGGGGTGTGGGGTGAGCCGGACAGGTCGCGTGAGCCGGGGTGTGGGGTGAGCCGGACAGGTCGCGTGAGCCGGGCGGTGGCGTGAACCGGGTGGGGGAGTACTCGTGGGCCGATCTGCGGCTGGCGGCCAACCTGATGACGTTGGGGCGTATCGTGATGTCGCCCCTGCTGTTCGTGTTGATCCTGGCGGCGTCCGACAGTCGGGGCACATCGTGGTCCGCCGTGGCCGTGGGCTGGGTGCTGGGAGCCAGCGACTACTGCGACGGCTGGATCGCCCGGTCCTCCGGCAACGTCAGTCGCTGGGGGGCGTTCCTGGATCCGCTGGCCGACAAGGTGATGATCCTGGGGGCGGCTTGGTGCTTCGTGGTGGTGGACCGGTTGTTCTGGGTGCCGGTGCTGATCATCACGGTCCGGGAGTTGCTGGTGAGTGCCGCTCGGACCAGGTGGGCCCGGGACGGCCTGTCGCTTCCCGCCCGTCGTTTGGCCAAGCTCAAGACTCTGATACAGGGGGTGGCCCTGACCATGGCCGCGCTGCCTCCGCTGGAAGAACACGGCTGGGTCCCGTCTCTGGCCATCTGGGTGGCGGTGGGCCTAACCCTCTACACCGGCGGCCGCTACCTGGCCGATGGTCGAGCCGGGGCGGTGGCTGCGGTGGGCAGTTAGTGATCCGATGGTCGAGCCGGGGCGGTGGCTGCGGTGGGCAGTTAGTGATCCGATGGTCGAGCCGGGGCGGTGGCTGCGGTGGGCAGTTAGTGATCCGATGGCCGAGCCGGGGCGGTGGCTGCGGTGGGCTGATGGCCACGACGGACAGCGGGCCACCCTACGCCGGCGTATAGCCTCCGGGCGTGAATTGTGAAGTCATTGCGGTGGGGACCGAGCTGTTGCTGGGCCAGATCGTCGATACCAACTCGTCGTGGATCGGCGAGCAGTTGGCACTGGCCGGTATCGACTCGCACCACCAGGTCAAGGTGGGCGACAACTTCGAGCGCATGAGGGGGGTGCTGACCCAAGCCCTGGAGCGCAGCGACTCGGTCATCATGTGCGGCGGATTGGGCCCCACTCAGGACGACATCACTAGGGACGTCGTTGCCGCCACCCTGGGGGTCGATCTGGTGCGGCGCGATGAACTGGTGGAGCGCATCTCGGCCGTGTTCGGGGGAAGGGGGCGGCCCATGCCCGAGAACAACCTGCGCCAGGCCGACATGCCCGACGGGGCGGAGGTGCTGCCGGTGATGCCCGGCACCGCTCCCGGTTTCATGATCTCGACCGACGACAAGGTGGTGTACGCCGTGCCCGGTGTGCCCTGGGAGATGCAGCAGATGGTGGGGGAGTGCGTGCTGCCCGATCTCAAGCGCAGAGCCGGGATCACCGCGGTCATCAAGAGCCGCACGCTGCGGACCTGGGGGGACTCCGAGTCGGGTCTGGCCGAGAAGCTCCATGACGAGATCGAACGGCTGGACGAGACCGGCGAATGCACCATCGCCTTTCTGGCCTCGGGCATGGAGGGTCTGAAGGTACGGCTCACCGCCAAGGCATCCAGTGAGGACGCGGCCGACGAGATTCTGGCCGGTGAGGAACGGATCGTGCGGGGGTTGATCGGCGACATCGTCTTCGGGGTGGACGGCGAGACCATGGAATCGGCCGTTCTCGACGAACTGCGGTCCCGGGGGTGGACGCTGGCCCTGGCCGAGTCGCTCACCGGCGGGATGATCGGGGCCCGACTCACCGCGGTGCCCGGAGCCGGCGATGTGTTTCGGGGCGGGTTGGTTTCCTACGCCGGCGAGGTGAAGTTCGACCTGCTGGGCGTGCCCGTGGGTCCGGTGGTGAGTGAGGAGGCGGTCACCACCATGGCCCGGGGGGCGGCTCGGCTGCTGGGGGCCGACTGCGCCGTCGCGGTGACCGGGGTGGCCGGCCCCGACCCCCAGGACGGGGAAGAACCGGGCACGGTATGGATGGCCACGCTGGTGGCCGGAAAGGTGGAGTCCACCCGGGTGAGGTTCCCCTTCGACCGGGAGCGGACCCGCCAGTTCACCACCGTCTCGGTACTCAACAACCTCCGCCTCCGAGTTCGAGCCGGACGGTGAGCCCCCGGTCCGTGGAAACGCCGTGAAACCCGAGGCCATGCCCACAACCTTGGCCTCAAGGGCGGTGACGGTGAGCTCCCGGTCCGTCGAAGCAACGTGAAAACCCGGCAACTCGGCATAGTTTTCAAGGATTGATGAGATAATCCCGTAATACAAGTTGAAATCAAACTGTTTTTATGATCTGGAGATGTTTCAGAGGGGATATTGTCACAGGTGTCGGTAGACTGTGGGGTATGGAAATCGACGCTGTGACCAGGGGTGATGCCGAGCAGGCTGGCCGGGTGGCCGGGTGTGTTTGTTCGTGTGTTTGCTCGGAGGCGAATCGAGTTGCCCCCACCGAGTTGGGCACCGAGGACGTGCTCAAACTGATCTTTCAGGTCGACGCGGCTCGTCGGGGGCTCGACGGCTACCTGACGGCTTTGTTGGGTCGCCTGGGCGATTTGGAGGGCGAGGACGCGGTGGGCGACGTGTGTCGCCAGTTCGGTCTGGGTCGTTATCGGGCTCGCAAGCAGGCGAGGGCCGCGGAGGTGCTCAAGGCGTTGCCCACCACGTTGGACGCGGTGCAAGACGGATGGATACCCATGGACCACGCCCGGTTGATGGGCGAGTCCCACCAGCGGGTGCCGCTGGGCGACGATCAGGAGTTCGAGCTCATCGCCCTGGCCATCACCCAGGACTACGACCAATTCAGAAAAACCGTGGACCGCCATGAGAACCAGCGTCGCGGCGACGACGGGACCAGTCGATTGGAGCAGCAGCGCAAGCGTCGGCGGGCCAGCGTGTTCGACGGCGACGACGACATGGTGATCGTGCATGCCGAGTTGGATCGTCTCTCCGGGGAGCGGGTGAGAACCGCATTGGACGACCTCCACGACCGCATGTTCCGAGACGACTTCAAAGCTGGCAACGACCGCACCCACGAACAACGCAACGCCGACGCGCTGGTGGCGCTGATAACCCAGGCCCCCGCCGACACCGGCGGTGGTGTTGCTTCCGCCGAGGATACTGCTTCCGTCGGCGACGTTGCTTCCGGCGGCGATGCTGCTTCCGTCGGCGACGTTGCTTCCGGCGGCGATGCTGCTTCCGGCGGTGATGCTGCTTCAGTCGGCGATGCTGCTTCCGTCGGTGGTGATGTTTGTGGGGATGTCGCCGTGCAGGCCACGACGCTGCTGGTCACGGTTGACTACGACGCGTTGACCGGGCGACTGAAGAACGCCGGGTTGATCGACGGGACTCCCATCGGGATCGACGAACTGCGGAGGATTGCTTGTGATGCCGGGGTGATACCGGCCATCTTTGGTGCCGACGGGGTGCCGTTGTACCTGGGCAGAAAACAACGATCGGCCACTCAGGCCCAGAGGCTGGCTCTTTACGCCCGGGACAAGCACTGCATAGGCTGCGGGCCACCGCTTGTGAGGCCCACCACATCTTGTGGTGGGAACACGGCGGGCCCACCGACATCACCAACCTGGTGCTGCTATGCCCCACCTGCCACACCAAGGTCCACAAACACGGCTACACCGTGACCACCGAACCCGGAGGGCAGCACAAACTCAAACCCCCGGTGAAAAGGCGTTGCATCGACCACGTTGCCGGCCTCGCGAGGCCGGCACCATGAGAAATCCTCGCGCCGCGGCGATAGCTGCTTCGTGTTGTCGATGGGGTCGCACCGCAGGGCCGGCATCCACCGGAAATCCCTGAGCCATTCCTTCAGTTGAGCGAGGCGGGTTTGATCGGGCTGCCTCTATTCGAGCACTCCGGCCTCTACCAGGGTTCTCAGGTCTCTGCTGGCGGAGAGATCGGATATCGACTCCCCACTGACGACCTGGACCAGGTAGGAGTAGATCGGCCGCCGCAACCTCCGGCCCCGCGCCGCTTCGGCCAGCGCTCCGGTTGCTCGATCCGGCAGGTTGTAGCGGTCAACGAGCTGAGCAACGCTGTCGAACAGTTGTTCGGTTTCGTGGATGCGCCGCCGCAATGTCCGAGCCTGGTGGTAGTGCGCCCTGAGCATGAAACGTATCCAAAACCGAAATGATAAGTTGAACATATCTTGAGTTGATATGTATTACATATCAACTTATCAACGCCGGGGGGGGGGGGGGGGGGATGGTCGGGTCGGTGGTTGCGGTTGTCGGTGGGGGTGGTTGCCCTGGTCAGGCTTCCTGGTCGGGGGTGTCGCGGTCGAGGCGCAGGGAGGCCGAGTTCATGCAGTAGCGCTCGCCGGTGGGGTGGGGGCCGTCGGGGAAGATGTGTCCGAGGTGGGCACCGCAGGATGCGCACACCGCCTCGGTGCGGATCATGCCGTGACCGGTGTCGGTGCGGCGATCCACCCTGCCTCCGACGACCTCCTGGTAGAACGAGGGCCAGCCGGTGCCCGAGTCGTACTTGGTCTCCGAGGAGAACAGCGGCTCGTCGCACACCCGGCAGCGGTACGTCCCCTCGTCCTTGCAGTCCCAGTACTCGCCGGTGAAGGCCCGCTCGGTGCCGGCCTGCTGGGTTACGTGGTACTGCTCGGCGGTCAGCCGCCGTTGCAACTCCTCGTCGGTGAAGGTTCGCTCAGCCATGCCGTTCACCGTACCGGATCGGTGACCGCGGTGGGTCAGGTCGTGGGGAGCCCGGGTCGTGGGGCGGGTGCGGGTCTAGAGGGGGGAGCCCGGGTCGTGGGGCGGGGGCTCGTCGCGGAGTGGGAGCCCGGGTCGTGGGTGGTCGTCGTTGTCGGGGTGCTTGTCAAAGACGGGTATCGTAACTACGCTTGTGTAACTTGCCGGGATCAAACCGTCACCGAACAAACTGTCACCGGTCGTTCTTAGAGTGGTGCCCAACCTTCCCTCGGGAAGTTCGCAACCGCTGGACACACGAAAACTAGGAGGAAAAGTGGAGCGAGAAAAAGCACTTGAGATGGCGATGAGCCAGATCGAGAAACAGTTCGGTCAGGGTGCCGTCATGAAGATGGGCGAGAAGGGCACCATGGCGATCGAGACCATCCCCACCGGGGCACTGGCGCTCGACCTGGCGCTCGGGGTCGGGGGGCTTCCCCGGGGCCGAGTCGTGGAGATCTACGGCCCGGAGTCGTCGGGCAAGACCACCCTGGCGCTGCACTCGGTGGCCGAGGCTCAGCGGAACGGGGGTATCTGCGCATTCGTGGATGCCGAGCACGCCCTCGACCCGGTGTATGCCCGGGCCATCGGCGTGGACGTGGACGAGCTGCTGATCTCCCAGCCCGACACCGGGGAGCAGGCGCTGGAGATAGCCGACATGTTGATCCGGTCGGGGGCGCTCGACGTGATCGTCATCGACTCGGTGGCTGCCCTCACCCCTCGGGCCGAGATCGAGGGGGACATGGGCGACACCCATGTGGGCCTCCAGGCCCGGCTCATGTCGCAGGCGTTGCGCAAGCTCACCGCCAACCTCAACAAGTCCAAGACCGTCTGCATCTTCATCAACCAGTTGAGGGAGAAGATCGGCGTCATGTTCGGCTCTCCCGAGACCACGCCCGGTGGTCGGGCACTGAAGTTCTACTCGTCGGTCCGGTTGGACATCCGGCGCATAGAGTCCATCAAACAGGGGATGGACGTGATCGGCAACCGCACCCGGGTGAAGGTGGCCAAGAACAAGGTGGCCCCGCCGTTCCGGCAGGCCGAGTTCGACATCATGTACTCGAAGGGCATCAGCCGGGAGGGTTCGCTCCTGGACGTGGGGGTCAGCCTGGACATCATCGACAAGTCCGGGGCCTGGTTCACCTACGAGGGCGAGCACCTGGGCCAGGGACGAGAGAAGGCCAAGGCATTCCTGTCCGAGAACCCCGAGATCATGGTGGAGATCACCGATCGGGTGTGGCAGATCGTGAACCCCCCGGCGGAGGAACCGGCAGGGACGGTGAAGTCGGCAGAGGAATCGGTGGAGGAAGAGGTGGTCGTACAAACCGGCTAGTGGGGTTTTCCCGGTTGACCGCTAATCTGGCGGGATGAGCCGCAGCTACTTCATTCGCACCTACGGGTGCCAGATGAACGAGCACGACACCGGTCGCATCGCCGGATTGCTGGAAGCGGACGGGATGACGTCGGCCGATACCATGGAGTCGGCCGACGTCATCGTGCTCAACACCTGCTGCATACGGGAGAACGCCGACAACAAGCTCTACGGCCAGCTCGGCCACCTCAAGCATCTCAAACGGTCCCGCCCCGATATGCAGATCGCGGTGGCGGGTTGTCTGGCCCAGAAGGACCGGGAGCTGATCCGGGAGCGGGCCGATCATGTGGACGTGGTGTTCGGGACCCACAACGTGCATCGGGCCGCGGCGTTGATCGGGGCCGCGAATCACGGACCGGTCGTGGAGATCCTGGAGGAAGCCGCCGCCGACGACCCCGGAGGCTTTCCCTCCGCACTCCCGGTGCGTAGGGACGCTCCCTACGCCGCATGGATGACCATCCAAGTGGGCTGTGACAACTCGTGCGCCTTCTGCATCGTTCCCTCGGTCCGGGGAGCGGAGATCAGTCGCCCGCTGGAGGCGTTGGTCGCCGAGGCGAAGGAACTGGCCGCCGGCGGGGTCACCGAGATAACCCTGCTGGGGCAGAACGTCAACTCCTACGGCCGGGATCTCCAGCGGGATCGTCGCCGAGCCGGTGAGCGCGTTCCGCTGCGTCCCCTGTTCGCCGACCTGCTCCGGGCCATCGGCGGCGTGGACGGCATCCGACGGATCCGGTTCACCAGCCCCCATCCCAAGGATCTCCGGTCCGAGACCATCGAGGCCATGGCCGAGGTGCCCGAGGTGTGCGAGCACCTGCATCTGCCCCTGCAATCGGGCAGCGACCGGGTGTTGGCGGCCATGCACCGGGGTTACACCGCAAAGGGGTATCTGGACCGGCTGCGGGCCGCCCGGGCCGCGGTGGACGACCTGGCGGTGTCCACCGACATCATCGTGGGATTTCCCGGCGAGACCGAGGAGGACTTCGAGCGGACGCTGGCGGTGGCCGCCGAGGCCGAGTACGACTCGGCCTTCACGTTCGTGTTCTCGCCCCGACCGGGTACCGAGGCCGCCGGCATGTCCGACCGTTTCTGCGATCCCGACGAGGTCCGGGACCGCTTCGAGCGACTGAGGGTGGTGGTGGACCGTTCCGGTCGCTCGGGCCATCGGTCTCGCATCGGCAGTCGTGAGGAGGTGGTGGTGGAGGGTCCGTCCAAGCGGGATCCCGGCGTGCTCACCGGTCGGACCCGCCAGAACCGGCTGGTCCACTTTCCCTCCCCCCGGAAGCTGAAGCCGGGAACGTTCGCCACGGTGGACGTGACCGAGGCCGGTGCCCATCATCTGCGAGGAGAGCTGGCCGAGATCACCGCACCGCCCCGGTGGCGCACCCGGATCCCGGTGGTCGCCCTCTGAGCCGCTCGTCCCGCTCCAGCCCCGGGGGTCATGCTTTGAGCCGGCCTTCTCGCTCTCGTACCGGGGAACATGCTTTGAGCCGCTCGTCCCGCTCCAGCCCCGGGGAACATGCTCGGGGGGCGTTGGCCATCGTTGGGGTAACGGCCGGCGGCAAGTCGGCTCTGGCGCTGGCCGTTGCCCGTCGCTTGGGGGATGCCGAGATTATTTCGGTGGATTCCATGCAGGTGTACCGGGAGATGGACATCGGCACGGACAAGCCACCCGCCGCCGCCCGAGCCGAAGTGCCCCATCACCTCGTCGACGTGGCCGATCCGTCGGAGGACTACTCCTTGACCCGGTTCCAGGCCGCGGCTCGTCAGGTCCGGTCCGACCTCGCCGAACGGGGTCTGCCGGCGGTGCTGGTGGGGGGCACCGGGTTGTACCACCGGGCGGTGATCGACGATCTGGAGATCCCCGGGCGCTATCCCGAGGCCACCGCCGCTCTGGAGGGGGAACCCGACACCGCCGCCCTGCACACCCGTCTCGTCCAACTCGATCCGGTGGCCGCGGCTCGCATGGAGCCCACCAACCGGCGACGGATCGTGCGGGCCCTGGAGGTGACGGTGGGCAGCGGCCGCCCGTTCTCCTCCTACGGTCCGGGACTGGGCGTCTACCCGCCACGGGCCGTCCTCCAGATCGGACTACGGCTGCCCCGGGCCGAGATCGACCTTCGCATCGAGCAGCGCTATCACCGGCAGATGGATGCCGGCTTTCTGGCCGAGGTGGAGGCGCTGGCCGCCCGTCGCCCGCCGCTGTCGCGTACCGCCTCCCAGTCCCTGGGGTACCGGGAGCTGCTGGCCCATCTCAACGGCGAGACGTCGCTGGACGAGGCCCTGGATCGGGCCATAACCCGCACCCGGCGATTCGCCCGCCGCCAGGAGCGGTGGTTCCGGCGCGACCCCCGGATCGTCTGGCTGGACGCCGGGGCCGGTACCGAATCGCTGACCGACGAGGTGTTGTCGCACTACGACAAGCTGGGCCTACCGGTATGACTCCACCGGCGTGGCTCCACCGGCGTGATCGATGGCTCCGGTACTACTGGCGGCCCGGTATGACTCCACCGGCGTGATCGATGGCTCCGGTACTACTGGTGGCCCGGTATGGCTCCACCGGCATGATCGATGGAAGCCGATGGAAATAGTGACGCGGCGCAGGGGGTGGAAGTTGCCAGACTGGAGTCCATGAGGTTGACCAAGCACCACGGCTTGGGCAACGACTTTCTGGTTGCACCGGCCGACTCGTTGCCCGAGGACGCCTCCGCTCGGGCCCGGGAGATATGTAACCGCACTCGGGGGGTGGGAGCCGATGGCCTGTTGTGGGCCTTGCCCGGCGATCCCTCGGTGGGCACCGACGTCACCATGGTGTTGTTCAACGCCGACGGCACCCGGGCCGAGATGAGCGGCAACGGCGTTCGCTGCTTGGCCCAGGCGATAATCGAGCGGGACGTCTCCGGGAGAACGGGCGCGGTCGGCATCCCCGATCCCACCTCCCGAGCGACTGGTGGAGGGGATCGACGCGGTGAACCCGACGGCCGTCGGGAGCTTCGGATCGGAACCGATGCCGGGGTTCGTACCGTGTGGATCGAGGCCTCGGACGATCGGGCCATGATCCGGGCCCGGGTGGACATGGGCCCCATCGGCCCCGGCCCGGAGCTGGGGAGCATCGACCACTCCGGTGGTTCGCGGTTCGTCACCCTCGAGGTGGGCAATCCTCATCTGGTGGTGGATGTTCCCGATGCCGGGAGCGTGGACGTGTCCCGGCACGGCGGCGAGCTGTCCCGGGCCGCGGGAGGGATGAACGTGGAGTTCGTCAGCTTGCGCCCCGGCGGCGGTGGGATCGACATGCGAGTGTGGGAGCGGGGTGTGGGCGAGACCCAGGCCTGCGGTACCGGGGCCTGCGCCGCGGCCCATGCCGCGCACCGCTGGGGGTTGGTCGACGACCGGGAGGTGCGGGTGTTCATGCCCGGCGGCGACGTCGTCGTGGAGCTGGGCGAAGTTGCAATGCTGACCGGTCCCGCGGTCCGCATAGCCGACATTGAATATGACTGGGACCATGGCTGAACCGGACACCCACCGGGGCGGATTCGGAACCCATGGTGGGGAGTCGGGGGCGTTCATCGAACGGACGTTTCGGGAGCGGATCGTGGTGGTGGGAGTAACCCTGGGCGGGGCCGATCCCGACCGTACCCAGGCCGATCTGGACGAGCTGGTCCAGCTCGTCGACACCGCCGGAGCCGACGAGGTGGGTCGGGTGGTCCAGCGCCGGAACTCCCCCGACCCGGCCACCTATGTCGGCAGGGGCAAGGTCGACGAGATTCTGGAGGTGTGCGAGCGGTTCGACGCCGACACCGTGGTGTTCGACAACGAGCTGAGTCCGTCCCAGCAGTTCAACCTGGAGCGGATCCTCGGTCGCACCGCCATCGATCGCACCGCGGTGATCCTGGACATCTTCGCTCAGAACGCCAGCAGCCTGGAGGGCAAGGCCCAGGTGGAACTGGCCCAGCTCCGCTATCGGCTGCCCCGGCTTCGTCGGGGTGGCGACTTCAGCCAGCAGGCCGGTGGTATCGGCACTCGGGGGCCGGGGGAGACCCAACTGGAGGTGGATCGCCGACGGATCGAGCGGCGTATCCACAAGCTGGAGTCCCAGCTTCGCGATGTGGTCAAGAACCGCGAGGTGCAAGGCCGGAATCGCCGACGCTCGGCCCAGAGTGCGGTGGCCATCGTGGGTTACACCAATGCCGGCAAGTCCCGACTGCTCAACCGGCTGACCGACTCGGGGGTTCTGGTGCAGGACCGGCTGTTCGCCACCCTTGATGCCGCCACCCGTCGTCTGGATCTGCCCGGAGGGGAGAGGGTGCTGCTGACCGATACCGTGGGATTCATCCGGAAGCTGCCCCATCAGCTCGTGGAGGCGTTTCGTTCCACGCTCGGGGTGGTGGCCGAGGCCGACCTGTTGTTGCACGTGGTGGACGCCGCCGGTCCCGACCCCGAGGCCCATGTCGATGCCGTGCGCCGGGTGTTGCGGGACATAGGGGCCGGCAATGTTCCCGAGCTCTTGGTCCACAACAAGTGCGACCTGCTCGCGGGGGGCAACGGTCGTCTCGGTGCCAACCGCGGGGCCATCAGGATCTCGGCCGCCACCGGCGAGGGAATCGACGGGCTGCTGGACGTGATGGCCGATGAGCTGCGCTCGAGCGGGACGACCGTGGAGTTGCACGTGCCCTACGCCCGGGGCGAGGTTCTGGCCGCGGTGCAGCGGGCGGGACATGTGCTGGCCACCGACACCGACGACACCGGCTATCGGTTGCAGGCCCGCCTGGATCAGGCCTCGGCCGCCCGTCTCTCGGAGTGGGTGGTGGGGTAGATGGTGTTTTTTGGGTGGTTCGTCGGGTGCGCCCGTCTCTTTGAGTGGGTGGTGGGGTAGATGGTGTTTTTTGGGTGGTTCGTCGGGTGCGCCCGTCTCTTTGAGTGGGTGGTGGGGTAGATGGTGTTTTTTGGGTGGTTCGTCGGGTGCGCCCGATTCTTTGAGTGGGTGGTGGGGTAGTGACGGCCCCGGTCGGGTTCGTGCCCCCTCCCTATCCCTACGACCGGCTCGACGAGTTGCGGGCGGTGGCCGGTGGTTTCAACGGGGGATGCGTCGATCTATCGGTGGGGGCCCCGTCCGATCCCCCCCCACCGGCAGTGGTGGATGCCCTGTCGGTCTCCGGTGCCGAACGGGGGTACCCGCCGTCACGAGGATCGGCTGCGTACTGCGAGGCGGCGATGGGTTGGCTGGCCCGCCGGTTCGGGGTCGATGGCACCGGGGCGGCGGTGGCCGGATGCGTGGGCACCAAGGAATTCGTCGTCTCGCTGCCCCACTACCTGCGGTTGCGGTATCCCGACAGGGACACGGTGCTCTACCCCGCGATCTCCTACCCGTCGTACGCCATGGGGGCTGCTCTGGCCGACTGCCGGGCGGTTCCGGTGCCGATGGACGGCCGGTGGAGGATCGATCCGAACGCGGTGTCTCCCGACGACGCCGCTCGGGCCCTGTGCCTATGGGTCAACACGCCGGGCAACCCCGCCGGTGGGCTGGACGACCTGGAGGCCGTAGCCCGATGGGGAAGGGCTCACCGGGTGCCGGTGTTCAGCGACGAGTGCTACATCGAGTTCACATGGGCCACCGAGCGCCCCGGCGTGGCCGGTATCCTGCACCACCCGGGACGCAGCACCGACATTGGTAGCGGCAGCGGTGTCGTCGAGCACCCCGCCGCGGCCGGTATCCTGCACCACCCGGGACGCAGCACCGACATTGGTAGCGGCAGCGGTGTCGTCGAGCGCCCCGCCGCGGCCAGTATCCTGCACCACGGCTCCGAGGGGGTGGTGGCGGTCCATTCCCTGTCCAAGAGGTCGAACATTGCCGGTATCAGGGCCGGGTTCTACGCCGGCGACCCGGAATTGGTCGGCTACCTGTCGGAGGTGCGCAAGCACGCGGGGATGATGATTCCCGGCCCGGCCCAGGCCGCGGCGGCGGCGGCACTCAACGACGATGCCCATGTCGATGTCCAGAGGGTGCTCTACCGTTCCCGCCTGAACCGCCTGCGGACGCTCCTGTCGACCTACGACCCCGACGTTGCCGTGCCCGACGGCGGGCTGTACCTATGGGTGGCGTCCCCCGACGGCGACGGGTGGGCACTGGCTCGGCGGATGGCCGAGGAGATGGGAGCGCTGGTCAGCCCGGGCGAGTTCTACGGCCCGGCCGGTGCCGGCCATGTCAGGGTGGCCGCGGTGGCCCCCGATGCCCGCATCGAGCTGCTCGAACAGCGTATGGCCGCCCGGCGGGGGATGGCGTGGGGTGATGAGCAACCGTGATGCGAGGTGTGGGTGGGACGGCCGAAGTGTATCGGTTGCGGGACCCGATCAAAGCCGAGCGGTGGGCGAACATGTGGAGCGGATGCGAGGTGTGGGTGGGACGGCCGAAGTGTGTCGGTTGCGGGACCCGATCAAAGCCGAGCGGTGGGTGAACATGTGGAGCGGATGCGAGGTGTGGGTGGGACGGCCGAAGTGTGTCGGGGATACCGTGGGGCGATGAGCAACGATGATGCGAGGGTGACAATGCGAGGTCGGGCGGTATGAGCGGGAACGGTACGAGCGATCTCCAGGCCCGGATCGAGGCACTGTGGACCGATCGGACACCCATAACCGGGGGCGATCCCGAGGCCCGGGCCACGGTGGAGGAGGCCATTGGTCTGCTGGACGCCGGAGCGGCTCGGGTGGCCGAGGTGGGCGAGCACGACGAGGTCGTGGTCCACCAGTGGCTCAAGCGGGCCATACTGCTGTTCTTCGCCGTCTCCCGGATGGAGACCATGGAGTTGGGGCCGTTCGAGTACGCCGACAAGATTCCCCTCAAGACCGGCTACGAGGCATCCGGGGTCCGGGTGGTACCGGGGGCGTCGGCTCGTTGGGGCTCGTTCCTCGACCGGGGGGTGATAATGATGCCCAGCTACGTGAACATCGGGGCCCGGGTGGGGGCCAACACCATGGTTGACACCTGGGCCACGGTGGGTTCCTGCGCCCAGGTCGGGGCCAACGTCCATCTGTCGGGAGGCGTGGGTATCGGCGGGGTGCTGGAGCCCCCCCAGGCTGCGCCGGTCGTCGTCGGGGACGACTGTCTGGTGGGGAGCCGCTGCATCGTGGCCGAGGGGGCCCGGCTGGGCGATGGGGTGGTGTTGGGCGCGGGGTGCGTGCTCACCGGCTCCATCCCGGTCATCGACGCGGCCACCGGTGAGGAACTGGGTCGGGGTTCGGTACCGGCCTGGACGGTGGCGGTGTCGGCCACCCGGTCCCGCACCTTCGACGGGGGCACGTTCGGGATGCCCTGCGTGCTGGTGATTCGCCATCTCGCGCCGGGTGAGCGTCACGACAAGGCCCAGCTCAACGCAGTGCTGCGCGAGCACGGTGCGGCCACCTGAGCATGGCCTGTTTCGGGCTCGACCTGTTCCGGCGCGGATTTTTCCGGGCAGGGTCCGTTCCGGGCTCGGTCCGTTCCGGGCATGACCCGTTCCCGGACCGACCCTGATGGGAGGGGCCATGGCCGCTGATCTTTTGGCCAGGACCGCGGAGCTGATCAATGTGGCCTCGGTGTCGTACCACGAGAGGGTCATCGCCGATCTGATCGAGGCTCGGCTGCGGGCCGTGCCCACGCTGATGGTGGACCGGGTGGGTGACAATGTGGTGGCCCGGACCAATCTGGGTCGCACCCGGCGGGTGCTGATCGGTGGCCACAGCGACACCGTGGCCCCCAGCGACAACTCGGTCGCCCGTATCGACGGTGACGTGGTGTGGGGGCTCGGGGCCGCCGACATGAAGGCCGCGCTGGCCGTCATGCTGGAGCTGGCCACCACCGTGGACGAGCCCGCGGTGGACGTGACCTGGCTGGTGTATGCCCGCGAAGAGGTCCGCATCGCCGACAACGGTCTGCGGGAGCTGTTCGCGGCTCGTCCCGACCTGCTGGCCGCCGACGTCGCCCTTCTGGGCGAGCCCACCGGGGGAGCGGTGGAGGCCGGCTGTCAGGGAGTGCTGCGAGCGGTGGTGACGATGGCCGGGGCCCGGGCTCACACGGCCAGGCCATGGATGGGGGTCAACGCCATCCACCGGTTGGGGCCGCTGCTGGCCCGGGTGGACGCCTACCAACCCCGAACCCCGGAGATCGATGGTTGCCGGTACCGGGAGTCCCTCCAGGCGGTCGCGGTGGGTGGTGGGGTTGCCGGCAACGTGGTGCCCGACACCGCCGAGGTGACCCTGGGCCATCGGTTCGCCCCCGACCGGGACTCCGAGGCCGCCGAAGCCGCCCTCAGGGAGCTTATGGCTCCGGTGCTGGACGAGGGTGATCGCCTCACGGTCACCGAGCGGTCTCCGGCGGCTCTTCCGGGCTTGGGCCATCCGATGTTGCAGGGGTTCATAAGGGAGAACGATTTGGAGATCCGGGCCAAGCTGGGGTGGACCGACGTGGCCTTCTTCGCCGAACGGGGCATCCCGGCGGCCAATTACGGACCCGGTGATCCGACCCTGGCCCACACCGCCCAGGAGCGGGTGGACGGCTCGGCCGTCGAGAGCTACCGACGCACCCTCGAGCACTTGCTCACTGCTGGCTGAGTTACGGGGATCGACGAGCACTTGCTCACTGCTGGCTGAGTTACGGGGATCGACGAGCACTTGCTCACTGCTGGCTGAGTTACGGGGATCGACCTCGCGCAAGCCCGTTTGGGGCGCGTAAGCCCAGTTGGGAAGGCATGTTCTGGCCGTCCCCCGACAAACTGTCACCGTTGTCAGGACAATGGTTGCATGGCATTACCCATGTACGATCAACCCTCGCCCCGGCTCTCCCCGACCCTGGTGTCGAGCAGTCCATCCCCGCAGCATCACCCGGCCGAGGCATTGCGGTCGCCTTCTGCGGGGTACTGGTTCCGCAGGGTGCTGGCCGCGGCGATCCTGCTCCTGTTTCTATGGATCAGCTCGCTGCTGGCCGCCGAGTTCCGGTGGGCGTGGGCATCCGATGATCCCGCGGTGCTGTCCCGACCCGCTCCGGCCTCCGTGTCTCCTGCTTATGTGATCGTGGGTGACACGGCCCTACCGGTCATCGACTCGGTCAAATGAGTGGTCTCCGCTGGTCGTCGTGGCGGTCAATGGGTGGTCTTCGCTGGTTGTCGGGTGGTCTCCGCCGGTCGTCGTGGCGGTCAATGGGTGGTCTTCGCCGGTTGTCGGGCCGGTCATCGGGTGAGGTAGCGCAGGAACAGGGTGTCGTTCTTGGTCAGTACCCGGACCAGTCGGAGCCGGTCGAGCCGGGGGGGAGCACCCTTGGTCATACGATGAGTGTCGCCCCCGGCCAACGTGGGCGAGATGGTCCAGCACACCTCGTCCACCAGGCCGGCGGCCAGAAGCTGTCCGTTGAGGCTGGGTCCGCCCTCGGCCAGCACCACGCAGGCCCCCGGTGGTCCCATCCGGCGCAGGGCCTCCCCCAGGTCCACACGGTCGGCCCCCAGGCGGTGGACCTCGGCGACCGCCTCGGCCTCCGCCAGCCGATCGGCGGACGGGTCGGTCACGGTGAACAGCATCGGGGGCGGGTGGTCGTCGAACAGCGGGGTGGTGAAGTCGAGATCCAGCGACCGGCTCACCACTGCCAGCCGCGGTCTCGGAGCCTGGCCCCGAGCGGTTCGGCCCCCGGCCATCTCGGGAAGGATCCGGGGGGGTCGGTAGCGCTCACGCCTCACGGTCTCCGCTCCTACCAGTATGAAATCGGCCACCGCGCGGATGGCCACGAACACCTCCCGGTCCTCGGGTCCCGACAGGTTCCCGGACACGCCCTCGGCCGACGTGGCCCCGTCGATCGAGGTCACCATGTTCAGCATCAGCCATGGTCGATCGGGACGGGGTGCGCGGTGGTCGGAGGCATACAGGGCCGCCGGATCCACGCCGGTTGCGAACCGCGGAAACAACTGATCCACCGGTCGCCGACCGTAGCAGGCGGGTCGTCATGGGAAGATCTCAAGAATCCACCTGAAATCCACAGGAAAACCCGTCTCTCCTTCTTACTGTCCACAGGCTTCGTGCTCTACCGTGGCCGATTGCTGCGGCGTGGGCGTCCGGAATGGTGGATGGTGCCGGCGACCGTAGTGGGGTTCAGGCGAATCCTTGAGGGGTCAGGCCCGTCGTACCGACGGGCCTGCATGCCTCGTGCAGAGGCCCCTTTGACCTGGCCGCTCACACCGCAGCTCCAAAATTCACCGATAAACTACAAAGGTGGAATGCGCTTTTCGGGGTCGCATTCCGTTGAGGAGTGCTGATGGCTCTGGTATCTGACCGAATCGGGATCGGCCTGGGTCGCCATTTCAGCCGCGCCGACACCCATCCCTACGACGAGGTGGTCTGGCATCGCCGAGACACCCGGATCGTCGGTGCCGCCGGCGAGGTCGTCTTCGAGCAGGCCGGGGTGGAGCTTCCCGAGGGGTGGTCGGTCAACGCGGGCAACATCGTGACCCAGAAGTACTTCCGAGGTGGTCTGGGAACCCCGGAGCGGGAGACCTCCCTGCGCCAGGTCATCGACCGGGTGGTGGACACGCTGGTGGAATGGGGCACCGGATCGCGACATCTGGCCGACTCCGAGGAGGCCGCGGCGTTTGCCGACGAACTCCGTTGGCTGCTGGTCCACCAGAGGGCTGCGTTCAACTCACCGGTCTGGTTCAACCTCGGGGTTCCCGGCGCTCCGCCCCAGTGCTCCGCCTGCTTCATCCTGTCGGTGGACGACACCATGGAGTCGATTCTCGACTGGTACGGGGAGGAGGGCCGTATCTTCAAGGGAGGTTCGGGCGCGGGCGTCAACCTGAGCCGCATCCGGTCCAGCAGGGAGTTGATGAGCGGAGGAGGCACTCCCAGTGGTCCGGTGAGCTTCATGCGAGGCGCGGACGCCTCGGCCGGCACCATAAAATCGGGGGGCAAGACCAGGCGGGCGGCCAAGATGGTGGTGCTGGACGCCGACCATCCCGACGTGGCCGAGTTCGTCTGGTGCAAGGCCATCGAGGAGCGCAAGGCCCGGGTGCTCCGCGACGCCGGGTTCGACATGGATCTGGATGGCTCCGACCTCCACTCCATCCAGTATCAGAACGCCAACAACTCGGTACGGCTCAGCGATGCGTTCATGTCGGCGGTGGTCGATGACCGGGAGTGGCACCTTACCGCTCGCACCACCGGTGAGGTGATGGAGACGGTGGCGGCTCGAGATCTCCTGTCCCAGATCGCCCGGGCGGCCTGGGAGTGCGGCGACCCCGGGGTGCAGTTCAAGACGACCATCAACCGATGGAACACCGCGGCCAACACCGGTCGCATCACTGCCAGCAATCCCTGCTCGGAGTATCTCCACCTGGACAACTCGGCCTGCAATCTGGCCAGCCTGAACCTGCTGCCGTTCATCGATGGCGACGGCGGGTTCGACGTGGAGGGCTTCAGCGCCGCGGTCCGGGTGATGACCGTTGCCCAGGAGATCCTGGTCGATCCCTCCCACTATCCGACCGAGCCGATCGGGATCACCACCCGTCGGTTCCGCCAGCTGGGCCTGGGTTATACCAACCTGGGGGCCGCGCTCATGGCCCAGGGGATGGCCTACGACTCCGACGAGGGTCGGGGTCTGGCCGCCTCGGTAACCGCGTTGATGACCGGGGTGGCCTACGAGACCTCGGGTCGGATGGCCGCCCGCCTGGGTCCTTTCGAGGGGTTCGGCGAGAACCGGGAACCCACGCGGCGAGTTCTGCGGATGCATCGGGACGCGCTGAGCCGTCTGGAGGCCGAGCCCACGCCACCGGGGGTTCTGAACGCGGCCCGGGCCGCGTGGGACGCGGCGGTGGAGTGGGTGGACACGGTCGGGGTTCGCAACTCGCAGGCCACCGTTCTGGCCCCCACCGGGACCATCTCGTTCATGATGGACTGCGACACCACCGGGATCGAGCCCGATCTGGGATTGGTCAAGACCAAGAAGCTGGTGGGAGGCGGCACCATTCCCATCGTCAACCGCACGGTCGATCGCGCTTTGCAGCGTTTGGGGTACAGCGCCGACCAAGCGGGCGACATCAAGGCTCATGTGAATGAGCGGGGCACGGTTGTGGGGGCTCCCCATCTGGCCCGGGAGCACCTGGAGGTGTTCGCCTGCTCCATGGGCGACAACGCCATTCCCCCCGGTGGCCACGTAGCCATGATGGCGGCGGTGCAGCCCTGGTTGTCGGGGGGTATCAGCAAGACGGTCAACGTTCCCGAGGACACCACTGCGGCGCAGATGGAACAGCTCTTCGTGGACGCCTGGCAAATGGGGGTGAAGGCCCTGGCCGTCTACCGGGACAACTGCAAGCTGGGCCAGCCCCTATCGGTGTCCGGCGGCTCCTCCGTGTCCGGCGGCTCGGTGTCCGGCGGCTCGGGGCCTGGTTCCTCGGTGTCCGGCGGCTCCTCCGTGTCCGGTGGCTCGGGGCCTGGTTCCTCGGTGTCCGGCGGTTCCTCGGTGTCCGGTGGCTCGGGGCCTGGCTCCGAGGGAGCTGCCGAGGTGCCGGTGGTGGACGGAGAGGCCGCTGCCGTTTTGCCCGAGCGGCAACGGTTGCCCCGGTCCCGAACCAGTCGGACCTTCGAGTTCCGGGTGGCCGATTGCAAGGGTTTCGCCACCGTGGGGGAGTACGAGGACGGCCGTCCCGGAGAGATCTTCATCCGGGTGTCCAAGCAGGGCTCCACCCTGGCCGGGGTCATGGACGCATTCGCGATGGCGGTGAGTCACGGCTTGCAGTACGGGGTGCCGGTTCGGGCCTATGTGGATGCCTTCACCGGAATGCGTTTCGAGCCGGCCGGAATGACCGACGACCCCGACATCCGCATCGCCACCAGCCTCATCGACTACCTGTTCCGCCGGTTGGCGGTGGAGTACCTCGAGCCCGAGGAGCGATTCGGACTGGGCATCTACACCACCGGGGAGCGCATCCAGCCCACTCTGCCAGGAGTGGAGGAGCAGGTGGCGGTGACCGTGGCCGACATCAATGTGCATCCCGATCCTCCGTCGTCGTTCACCCGCCGGGGCCATCGGGACTCGTCGGCTCCGGTCTGCTCCAACTGCGGGACCATCATGGTCCCGGCCGGGAGCTGTCACGCCTGTCCCGGCTGCGGTACCACCTCCGGGTGTTCCTGAGGGCCTGTTCCTGTCTCGGCGATTCATGGATGGCGGCGGGTTGCGGGCGCTGGACTGGGTGGGCGGTCCTGACGGTGCGGTGGAGATGGTTGATCAGACCACTCTGCCCGGCACCCTCGACGTGCTGAACATCAGAAGCGTGGACGACATGATCGCGGCCATCCAGCGCCTTTCGGTTCGGGGAGCCCCGGCCGTCGGAGTAGCCGGAGCCTTCGGAGTGGCCCTGGCCACCAGGGAGTTCGGCTCCGCCGGCCCCGAACTGGACGATGCCATAGATCGGTTGCGCCGGGCTCGACCGACCGCTGTGAACCTGGCCCGCATGGTCGACCGGGTTGCGGCCGGTGTTTCCGAGGGTTTCGACGTGGTCCTGTCCGAGGCCCTCGCCGTCCGCGACCAGGAGCTGGCCGCGTCCGTGGCCATGGGCGCTCTTGGGGCCGACCTGGTGCTCGAACTGATCGGCCGAGGGCCGGTGAGGGTCATGACCATCTGCAACACCGGCGGTCTGGCCTCGGTCGAGCGGGGCACCGCCCTGGCGGTGATCCAGACGCTGCACGAGCGGGGCCGACTGTCCGAGGCTCTGGCGCTGGAGACGAGGCCGTTGCTTCAGGGCTCCCGTCTCACCGCCTGGGAGTTGGCCCGCATGGGTGCTCCCCATCGTCTGCTGGTCGATTCGGCCGGCCCGTTCATGCTGGCCCGGGGGCAGGCCGACGTCGTGCTGACCGGAGCCGACCGCATAGCCGCCAACGGTGACACGGCCAACAAGATCGGCACTTTCTCGCTGGCGCTGGGGGCCCGCCACGCCGGGGTGCCCTTCATCGTGGTAGCGCCCGAGTCCACCGTGGACATGGCCACCCCCGACGGTTCGAGCATCGAGATCGAGGATCGCGGCACCGAGGAGGTCGTGGCGATGGCCGGTGTCCCCATCGCCCCGGAGGGCGCCACCGCCGTCAACCCCGCCTTCGACATCACCCCGGCCGGGCTGATAACCGCCCTGGTGACCGACCAACGAGTCGTCCGCCTCGACCTCCATGAGGCTCTCCTCCGGTGAGGCTTATCGGCCGCCACGCGGGGAGGTTCGGCAGCCCATGACCGGCAACGGGAGGCGATGGGTGCTCGGCGGGCCGCCACTGTCCGGCGGACTTGCGAGGTTCGGTAGTCCATGACCGGCAACGGGAGGCGATGGGTGTTCGGCGGGCCGCCACTGTCCGGCCGCCACGCGGGGAGGTTCGGTAGTCCATGACCGGCAACGGGAGGCGATGGGTGTTCGGCGGGCCGCCACTGTCCGGCGGACTTGCGAGGTTCGGTAGTCCATGACCGGCAACAGGAGGCGATGGTGGGACCGCGAGGTGGGCTATGAGGTGTACATACGGTCGTTCGCCGACGGCAACGGCGACGGGGTGGGGGACCTGCCCGGCTTGACCGGGAGACTGGACCATCTGGCCTGGCTCGGGGTCGGCATCGTTTGGATCACCCCCTTCTACCCGTCGCCCATGAGGGACTTCGGCTACGACGTGGCCGACTACACCGGGGTGGACCCCCTGTTCGGCACGCTGGCTGATTTCGACGCCTGCATCGCCGAGGCCCACCGTCTGGGGCTTCGGGTGCTCATCGACCTGGTTCCCAATCACACCTCCGATCAGCACCGATGGTTCCAGGCCTCCCGAACCGGCGCGGACAGCCCCCAGCGGGGGTTCTACCACTGGCGGGATCCGGCTCCGGGGGGCGGTCCCCCCAACAACTGGGTGTCGCACTTCGGCGGATCGGCCTGGACCCACGACGAGACCTCCGGGCAGTACTACCTGCACCTGTTCCTGCCCGAGCAGCCCGACCTGAACTGGTCGAACCCGAATCTGGTACGGGAGTTCGACCGGGTGCTGTCGTTCTGGCTGGACCGAGGAGTGGACGGCTTTCGGGTGGACGTGGCCCAGGGGCTGGTCAAGAACATGCTCATGCCCGACAACCCGCAGCGTTTCCCGGTGACCCCGGACATGAGCCCCCGCCAGGTGTTCGACTGTTACGAGCACCGGTACGACCTGGACCAGGCGGGCAACGCCGCCATCTACCGCCGCTGGCGGGCCATCGTCGAGAACCACGACGCCCTGCTGCTGGGGGAGGTCTATCTGAGGGACAACAATCCCAACCGGGTGAGCCGGTACGTGGCCAACCAGGACGGGTTGCACCGGGCCTTTTATTTCGCTCCCATGCACACCCCCTGGGATCCGTCGGCCATGTGGTCCACATTCCGGGACGCCCTGGACGCCGCTCCCCGGGATCTGTCCTGGGCAATCAGCAGCCACGACGATCCCCGGGCCCCGACCCGGTTGGGAGGGGGCGAACTGGGCCGGTCTCGGGCTCTGTCCTACAGCGTGCTGCTGCTCGCCCTGCCCGGTCTGCCGTTCCTTTACCAGGGCGACGAGCTGGGCCTGACCGATGTGGAGGTGCCCCCGAACCGGCAGCGCGATCCGGTGGCCGTCCGCAATCGGAACCCCGTCGACGGCCGGGACGGTTGCCGAACTCCGATGCCGTGGGCCCCGGGGCCGACGGGAGGGTTCACCGACGGGAAGGAGCCGTGGCTGCCGGTGGGCCGCACCGATTCCGATACCGTGATCGCCCAACGAGACGATCCCGGCTCGATCCTCCACCAGTACCGGGAACTGCTGGCGGTGCGCCGACAACTCGAGGACCTCCACACCAGTGGGCCCGATGCCGGAGGTTCTTCTGCCGGCGGGCCCGATGCCGGTGGTTCTTTTTCCGACGAGCTGGATGCCGAAGGTTCTTCTGCCGGCGAGCCCGATGCCGGCGGGCTGGAGTGGTTGACCGATCGGTCGGATCCGGTGATCGCCTTCCGGCGGGGCGATTGCGTGTGCGCCCTCAACGTGGCTGAGATTCCCGCCGACTTCCGGTTGCCGCCCGGTCAATGGCGTCTGGCGTTCTCCTCCTGCCGGCCCGCCGGGGCAGTGGTCGAGTCGGCCATCGGCCTCGATGCCCCCGAGGGAGTCCTGCTGGCTCGCATGCTCGACGAGGAGCTGTAGGACGCATCGGGGATCGCCTGATCGCGGGAGTCCTGCCGGCTCGCGTGCTCGAGGAGGAGCTGTAGGACGCATCGGGGATCGCCTGATCGCGGGAGTCCTGCCGCCCCGGGCTGGTTATCGGGGGTCCAGGCCCAGCATGGTGCGGGTCTGATCGACGGTGGCCGGCTCAGCTCCCGCGTCGGCAATGCAGTTCGTCAGTGCGGTCACGACATCGGCGTTGGTGGGGGTGCCCAGATCCGGGTAGGGGTGGTCGCCCAGCCCGGCGATGAGGTGGCCGCCCCGGGCGATCACCTCCGGGGCCAGACTGCGCATATCGGCACCGTAGGCCAGGCATCCCCACACCACCCGTCCGTCGTCGGGCAGGAACCGGGTCATGGCGTCCAGCCCGTCCACCGTGGCCGGATGCCCCGACAGCCACGAGTCCGACAGGGTCACCTCCCCGTAGGCGGGCGGATCCACGTCCTCGGTGTCCAAAAACGCCGACAGCAGCCGGGCCGACCCCACGGTCCACAGAGCGCCCATCGGTTTCATCCCGGCATCGGCGACGGCGGCCACCATCTCCCTCAGGGCTCGCAGCGGGGTCGTATAGACGATGTCGGGGTTGCCGAAGGTGCCGGTCACCGGATCGTAGGGGTCTATGTTGAAGCTGCCCAGGTCGATGGGTGCCAGTTCGGGTCGGGTGGCCGGATCGGTGGCCAGTTCCAGCACGGGAGCCAGCCGGTCGTGAGGATCGGGCACGGTGGAGGCCCCCAGAGTGGGCATGAGAATCAGATCGCAGTCGTCGCGCACTCCGGTGATGACCGCTCCCAGGGTGTCGGCGTCCCACAGCGGTGCGCCGGTGACGGGATCCCGGCCGTGGAAGTGGTATATCGACGCACCGGCATCGGCGCAGGCCACCGCGTCGGCCACCAGCTCGTCCACCGACCAGGGGACGTTGGGGTTGGCCTCCCGGCCGGTGTATTCGTTGGCCCGAACCTCGATGAAAATCGGGGGCACCGGGGACTTCCTCCGCTCAGAGGGTGGTGGTGTAGCCACCGTCCACCGGAATGACGGCACCGGTCAGGTACGACCCGCCCCGCCCGGACACGAACAGGGCCACACCGGCCATGTCCTCGGGCCGTCCCAGCCGCCCCAGCGCGGTGGCCGCCACTATCTCGTCACCGATGTCGTTCAGGGTCTGGGCCATCATCTTGGAGTAGAACGCCCCCGGGGCGATGGCGTTGACCGTGATGCGACGGCTGCCCAGCTTCTTGGCCAGCACCCGGGTCATGTGATGCACGGCTGCCTTGCTGGCCGAGTACGAGTAGTTCTCGATATCGGGGGCATGCATGCCCTGCACCGAACCTATGTTGATCACCCGGGCGGGGTCGTCGGGGCCGGCGGCTGCTTCCAGCAGGGGGAGCAGGGCCACGGTCAGATGCCACACCCCCTTCACGTTCACGTTCAGCACCCGGTCCCATGCCGAGTCGGGGAACTCCAGCAGGGGTGCTCCCCAGGCGGCACCGGCGTTGTTCACCAGGACGTCCAGGTGCTCGGTGCGCTCGCCGATGGTCCCGGCCAGGGCCAGGCAACCCTCATGGGAGGACAGGTCGGCAACGATGGCCTCGATGGGGCCGAGAGCGGACAGGCGCTCCACCGTCCCGTCGAGTTGGGCCTGCTTGCGAGAGGCGATGATGACCCGGGCCCCAGCCCCCAGGAAACCCTCGGCGATCATGGCCCCGATACCGCTGCCCCCACCGGTGACCAGGGCGGTCCGCCCCTCGAGGCCGAACAGGTTGGCCGGGGTGAGCTCGGTCATGAGATCACCCCGTCGGGAATGTGGCTGCTGCTCATGGTTCGGGGAACTCCTTGATCGGAGCCTCGTGACCCGCCCCCGTCGGGAATGTGGCTGCTGCTCATGGTTCGGGGAACTCCTTGATCGGAGCCTCGTGACCCGCCCCCGTCGGGAATGTGGCTGCTGCTCATGGTTCGGGGAACTCCTTGATCGGAGCCTCGTGACCCGCCCCCGTCGGGAATGTGGCTGCTGCTCATGGTTCGGGGAACTCCTTGATCGGAGCCTCGTGACCCGCCCCCGTCGGGAATGTGGCTGCTGCTCATGGCTTCAGCTCGAACAGCAGGTGGCGGCTGAGGTCGCCCAGATGGTCCACCAGCATGATGCGTTGGTCGAACCACCACTCGCCGTCGAGGCGATGGAAGGTGTCGTGGTAGCGACCGGTGATGATCGGTTGCAGTGGTAAGTCGTCCAGTTGCTGGAAAACGGTGTAGTAGGAGCGGCTGGTGGCGCGTCCCGCCTCGTCGTCCACCTCGATGATGGCGTTGGTGGTGACGTGCTTGGTCCGGGGGGTGCCGCAGGGGTAGAGGCGGGTGGAGTTGCGGTACATGTCCAGCACCTGGTCGCGCCCCGCCACGGCCTGGTCCACCGGGGCCTCGGGGGTGGTGACGATACGCCCGTGGGCGAACAGGTCGGCCACCCCCTCCAGATTCCCGCTGTCGATTCTCTCGGCATAGATGTGGATGAGATTTTCGATCAGGCGCGCGCTGTTGCTCATAACCCGCAATCTAATCAGTCGGCCCGATCAATGGGGTGTGGTGGGGGTGTCGGCCCGGTCGGTGGAGGGCGTGGCGGGGGTGTCGGCCCGGTTGTCGTGGCTTTTTCGGCGGTACATGGCAGAGTAGGGCGGTGATTTTGCTATCGATACCCAGTCCGGGCTCCGGCAGTCTGGAGATCGGTCCTCTGAATCTGAGGGCCTATGGCCTCATGATCGCCCTCGGCGTTCTGGCCGCGGCCTGGTTGTTCACCCGACGGTTCACCGAACGGGGGCATTCTCCCGATCTGGCCGCCTCGGCCACGGTGTGGGCGGTGCTGGCCGGTCTGGTCGGGGCCCGGGCCTACCACGTGATCACCGACTGGCGTACCTTCCAGGACAACGACGACTGGGGCGAGGTCTGGCAGATCTGGGAGGGGGGCCTGGGAATCCCCGGCGCGATCATCGCCGCGGCGGCGGCCCTGTGGCTGTTCGCCCGCCGGAGGGGTGTACCGATGGCCGACATCGCCGACGCGGCGGCCCCGGCCCTGCCGTTGGGTCAGGCCATCGGAAGGTGGGGAAACTGGTTCAACCAGGAACTCTACGGGCATCCCACCGACCTGCCGTGGGGGTTGGAGATCGATCCCGAGCATCGCCGGCCCCAGTACTTTGCCGACGAGACCTTTCATCCCACGTTCTTGTACGAGTGCCTGTGGAACCTGGCCCTGGTCGGTGTCCTTCTGGGGGTGGGCAGGTGCTTCGCGCTGAAGCCCGGCAAGCTGTTCGGGCTGTACGTTCTGGGGTACTCGCTGGGACGGCTGTGGATCGAGACCATCAGGGTGGACCACGCCAGCCAACTGGCCGGAGTGCGGGTCAACATCTGGCTCATGCTGGCCCTGATCGGCGGCTCTTTGTTCTACCTGCTCCGGCACGGCCGCGGCGACGATGGTGCGAAGCTCGATCAGGCGGGTTCCGGGGAGCCGCCGGTGGATGAAGATGGCGACGATGGTGCGAAGCTCGATCAGGCGGGTTTCGGGGAGCCGCCGGTGGATGAAGATGGGTCGGCACTCGATCAGGCGGGTTCCGGGGAGCCGCCGGTGGATGAAGATGGCGACGATGGTGCGAAGCTCGATCAGGCGGGTTCCGGGGAGCCGCCGGCGGATGAAGATGGGTCGGCGCTCGAGCATCCGATGTCCGAACAACCGGCGTCCGAATAACCGATTATCACAACCTTTCGGCGAAAACGTTACTTTCGGGTCCTCGACCCGGTAACCTGAGGGCGCGGCCGTCCATATATCCTGTTTCCTTCCGCGGTCCGCACCATAGATGACAGAAGAATTCCGTTTTTTGGGCGTGGCCTCGGACTTGGCGGCGACGCTCAAGGAACGGGGAATCCACGCCCCGTTCCCAGTACAAACTCTCACCATCCCCGACGCGCTCGCCGGTCGGGACGTCTGCGGCAAGGCCAAGACCGGGTCGGGCAAGACCCTGGCCTTCGGGCTGCCCCTGATCGAGAACCTCTCCCATTCCGACTCCCACCGGGTACGGGGTCTGATACTGGTGCCCACCCGGGAGCTGGCCGTGCAGGTGGCCGAGGAGCTGCGACCTCTGGCCCGGTGCCGGGGACTCGACCTGGCTCCGATCTACGGCGGGGCCCCCATGGAGGCCCAGATCAAGAAGTTGAAGGCCGGTCTGGACGTCATCGTGGCCACTCCCGGACGGCTCATCGATCTGATCGATCGCCGAGCGGTGTCGGTGACCAAGCTGGAGGTCGTAGTGGTGGACGAGGCCGACCGTATGGCCGACATGGGGTTCTTGCCCCAGGTCGAGTGGATTCTGCGCCATGTGGAGTCCCGCCACCAGACCCTGCTGTTCTCCGCCACCCTCGACGGGGCGGTTGACACCCTGGTCAGCCGCTACCAGAGAGATCCGGTCCGCCACGAGGTCCGTTCCCGACAGGTCACGGTGGACGAGATGCAGCACCGGTTCGTGGCCGTTCATGAGATGGACAAGGCCAAGGTGGCCGCAGCCATCATCCGAGCCTCGAATCGCACGTTGGTGTTCTCCTCCACCCGCCACGGATGCGACCGGCTCAGTCGCAAGCTGGAGGCGGATAACGTCAGGGCCGAGGCCATTCACGGCCACCTCCGTCAGAAGCACCGGGAACGCTCGCTGGCTCGATTCGCGGCCGGCGAGATCCAAGCCCTGGTGGCCACCGACGTGGCCGCCCGGGGGTTGCACATCGAGGACGTGGACGTGGTGATTCACTACGATCCGGCTCCCGAGCACAAGACCTACCTGCACCGCTCGGGGCGTACCGCCCGGGCCGGGGAGTCGGGGATGGCCGTGACCCTGGTGCTGTGGAACCAGGAGCTGGAGGTCAAGCGGCTCCAGCGCCGACTGTCGTTGGACGAGCCCATCGTGGAGATGTTCTCCAACGACGATCGGTTGAGTGCCCTCGACCGCTGGGATCCGGTGGCCGAGGTCGTCTGACGCCTCACCGGTAATACACCTCCGAGGCCCGCCATCCCCCAGGAGAAGCACCACCGAGGCCCGCCATCCCCCAGGCAAAAGATTGAGTCCGGGATGGCAGGCTCGCTACTGTAATGGGGGTCATCAAGAGCGGCTCGCCACCGGGGACATCGTGCTCCGGTTGGAGGGTCCAGCAACCTGGGAGGGACACCCAAGGTGCTCGCCCGCTCCGGCGGGAGATGTGGTCGCCGGCTCGGCCGGGGACAACCAAGTGTCCGTGCTTGCCGGCGACGGCAGGAGCAGCCCTCCCATAGAGAATGCGAAGGGAGGATCATGCCATCAGAAAACGACCCCCGATGTCCGAGCTCTCCTCCTGCCCGCCCCGTCACCGACGACGGGCCGAGCCGTCCTCCTGCTCGCCCGGTAACCGATGACGGGCCGAGCTCTCCTCCTGCTCGCCCGGTCACCGACGATGGGCCGAGCTCTCCTCGGGGTTCGAGTCATCCTCGGGGTTACAGCACCGATCTGCCGGTAACCGGAGCGTGGCAACCCGGCGACCCTCCCGGCCACCGCCGGTTCTTCACCCTGGATCGCCCCCACTCCTTCGAGCTCGAGGGCGGTGGATCCCTGCGAGAGGTGACGGTGGCCTACGAGACCTGGGGACGTCCGGCTTCCGACGGTTCCAACGCGGTGCTCATCTGCCACGCACTGACCGGTGATTCGCACGTCTCGGGGGAGGTCGGTCCCGGCCATCCCACGCCCGGCTGGTGGGGGGACATGGTCGGGCCGGGGAAGGTTCTGGACACCGATGAGCTGTTCGTGGTGTGCGCCAACGTGTTGGGGGGCTGCCAGGGCAGCACCGGGCCGGCATCGCCTGATCCCGACACCGGCCGGCCCTACGGTTCGTCGTTCCCCACGGTGACCGTGCGTGACGTCGTGCGCACCCAGCGGCGACTGGCCGACCACCTGGGCATCCGGCGGTGGCTCACGGTGATCGGAGGGTCCATGGGGGCCATGCAGGCCCTGGAGTGGGGGGTCATGTTCCCCGAGCGGGTGGGGTCGGTGTGCTCTTTGGCCGGGTGCATGGCGGCCAGTGCCCAGCAGATCGGCTGGTCGGCGGTGGGGCGCACCGCGCTGGTCCTGGATCCCAACTGGCGGGGGGGCGACTACTACCAGAACCCGCCCGGTCGGGGCCCCCATGCCGGGCTGGCCGTTGCCCGATCGCTGGCTCAGATCACCTACCGGTCCGACGAGGTGTTCGAGGATCGCTTCGGGCGGGAGCTGTTCGACACTCGTTCGGTGTACGGCCCCTGGGACCGTTTCCAGGTGGAGTCGTACCTCGACTATCACGGCGAGAAGCTGGTGAGGCGGTTCGACGCCAACAGCTACCTGGTGCTCAACCGGGTGATGGATCTGCACGACATCGGCCGGGATCGGGGTGGCCTGGCCGCGGCCGTCGCCCGGATCTCGTCCCCGGTGCTGTCGTTGAGCATTTCCAGCGACATGTTGTACCCGCCTCGGCAGCAGATCGAGCTTCACGACGCGGTGGTCGCGGCCGGTGGCCGGTGCGTCCACACGGTGGTGGACAGTCCTCATGGCCACGACGGGTTCCTGCTGGAGGTCGAGGCGGTGGGTCGGGCCATCAAGGATTTTTTGGAGAAGGTGGGTAGCGATGCCCACTGAGGCCGGTGCGGGGATCGGCCGGGACGAAACGGCCCGCCCCGGTAGGGAAACGATGGGTTCGCCTGATCCGGCGGAATACCGGCATCCGGACGGGGTTTCCCGGCGGGATGTCGCTACCGGGAGTGCGCCCGATCCGGCGGGGTACCGGCATCCGGACGGGGTTTCCCGGCGGGATGTCGCTACCGGGAGTGCGCCCGATCCGGCGGGGTACCGGCATCCGGACACCGTGGCCGTCCTGGCCGGTCGTCGCTCGGGTGGGTCGGAGTTGGCCCCGGCGCTGTTTCCCACCACCACGTTCCGAATCCCCTCCCTGGAGGTCGGTCGGCGCATGGCGCTCGATCCGACCGAGACCCACTACTACACCCGCAACGGCAACCCCACCGTGCGGGCCTTCGAGGAGGCCATGGCCGAGCTGGAGGGGGCCGAGGCGGCCCGGGCCTTCGGGTCGGGCATGGGGGCGGTCACCGGTGTGATCCTGGGCCTGTGCTCGGCGGGCGACCACATCGTGGCCCAGCGTCAGCTCTACTCCGGGACCCAGTTCCTGCTTCAGGCGGTATGCCCCCGTTTCGGCATCGAGGTGACCCTGGTGGACGGCACCGAGCCGGGAGCGTTCCGAGCCGCGGTGCAGCCGGGCCGGACCATGCTGGTGTTCGCCGAGAGCCCCGCCAATCCTCGCCTGGATCTGGTCGATCTGGAGGAGCTGGGCACCATCAGGGGTCCGCTGACGGTGGTGGATTCCACCTTCGCCCCCCCGAGCATCACCCGACCGCTGGACTACGGCGTTGACCTGAGCCTGCACTCGGCCACCAAGGGTCTGGGGGGCCACAACGACGCCACTCTGGGGGTGGTGTCGGGCAGCTCCGAGCTGATCGACTCGCTGTGGGGGTTCGCCGTCCTGCAAGGGGCCAACGCCGCCCCGTTCGACGCCATGAACGGCCTTCGGGGCCTGCGGACCCTGGGGGTTCGCCTCGAGCGCCAGAGCGCCACCGCCCAGCAGGTGGCCGAGGCCCTGGCCGATCACCCCGGGGTGGAGGTGGTGCGATATCCCGGTCTGGCCTCCCATCCCCAGCACGAGCTGGCCCGGCGACAGATGCGGCTGTTCGGCGGTCTGCTGGCCTTCGACCTGATCGGTGGGTTCGAGGCCGGGGAGCGGTTCGTCGAAGCGGTGAGGCTGGCTCAGGTGGCAACCTCGCTGGGCGGCCCGGAGACGCTGGTCACCCACTCGGCGTCCACCACCCACGCCGGGCTGACCCCCGAGGAGCTGGCGATGGCCGGCATCGGGCCGGGCACCGTCCGGGTCTCGGTGGGCCTGGAGCATGGCGACGACGTGGTCACCGATCTGCTCCATGCCGCAGGCCGGGCCACCGACTGAGGCCGCCCCGCGCCGGATGGGGTGTAGAGCCGGGTGGGGTGTAGAGCCGGATGGGATTTTGAGCCGGGCGGGGTGTCGTGCCGGGTGGGGTGTCGAGGTCGGTTGCGCTGCCTGAGATAATCGAGGTCGAGTACTACCGTAGGGCCGCGGCAGCCACGGTGGGCCGCTCGGTGGCCGTGGTTCACGCCCCCGATGGGTGGTTCATCAAGGGTGGGGCCGACCCCGCCGCACTGAGCGGGGCGTTGACCGGCCGGACGGTTGCCGGTGTGCGCCGGACGGGCAAGTTGTTGATGATGGACTTGGGGGAGTCGGTCGGATCTCGGGAGGGGGTGCTGGGCCTGCGGTTCGGCATGACCGGGAGGCTCGTGGTGGACGACCGGGCGGTAATCGAGAGACTGGAATACTCCAGTGCCCGGAATGCCCCGGAGTGGTGCCGGTTCCGGCTCGACTTCGGCGATGGGGGGATGCTGGCGATCATCGACCCTCGACGCCTGGGCGGGGTGGAGCTGGATCCCGACGAGAGCCGGTTGGGTCCCGATGTCTTCGAGTTGGCGACCGGTCAACTCGTCGCCGCGTTGGAGTACAGCCGGGCCCCGTTGAAGGCTCGGCTGTTGGACCAGCGACGGGTGGCCGGTCTGGGCAATCTGCTGGTGGACGAGATCCTGTGGCGGTCGGGTCTGGACCCGGCTCGGGAGGCCGGATCGCTGGGTGGGGCCGATCAGAGGCGACTGGCGGCCGAGGTTCGTGCCACCGTGGCCGAGCTGGTCGAGCGGGGCGGCTCTCATACCGGAGATCTCCATCCGGCCCGCGTCCGGGGTGGTTTGTGCCCCCGTGACGGTGAGCCGCTGGATCGTCGCACCATAGGTGGACGGACCACCTATTCCTGTCCCCTCCACCAGTTGTGATCGGTCCCCGAAACGGTGTCGGCCCGCGCGAGACTGGTAGGCATGGGTGCCGGCGATAGGCCCGCGTGTCGGGGTGTGGCCTGGGGTAAAGGTGCGGGTGCCGGCGATAGGCCCGCGTGTCGGGGTGTGGCCTGGGGTAAAGGTGCGTGGCCCCAAGGTGCGGGTGCCGGCGATAGGCCCGCGTGTCGGGGTGTGGCCTGGGGTTTGATTCTGGTTCTGCTGTGGGTGACGGGGGTAGCCGGATCGGCGGCGGCCTCCGACCGGTCGGGTGGATCCGCCTCGGTCGTCCAGGCCGACCGGTTCGATTTCCGGCCCACCCGGTTGTCGGAGGAGTCCGCCACCATGACGGTCGCCCAGGCCGACTCCGATTCGCCGTCCACCCCATCGCCTCAGAAATCCGATGATGAGGTCCGGCTGGTGCTGGCTTTGCTGATCGCGGTGGCCGTGGTTGCCCTTCTGGGCACCTTGATCTACTGGGTGCGGACCGGCGACGGCTCTCCGAGGGGAGGTGGAGACGTGACGGATGTCCCCGAATCGGGGGATACGCTGGAATAGTGGACGTGACGGATGTCCCCGAATCGGGGGATACGCTGGAATAGTGGCCGACGAACTGGACGTGGATGCGATGATTGCCCGGTTCCGGGAGCGGGCCGAGGCGGTCAGGACCCGTCCGCTGCCTCCGGTGGGCGGCGAGGAGCGGACCCTGTTCATCCGTCGGGCCCAGGAGGACTTCCAGGATTTCGCCATCATCGGCGACGCCATCGGCACCATCGAGGATGGTTTCCTGGTTCTGCGGGTGGATTTGCGCCCTCCCGCGGACGATTGATCCCGATGCCATGGGCAGATCCAGTGCTGCGGGGCTGGGGCCATGAGGCTGGGGCCATGAGGCTGGGGCCATGAGGCTGGGGCCATGAGGCTGGGGCCATGAGGCTGGGGCCATGAGGCTGAGCGCTGCGCTTGCGGCCATCGACGAGGCCAATGCCGATGATCCTCACACCATCGTGGTCGATGGGGTGGTCAGGCCCAAGGAGCAAGCCCATGCCGAGCTCATGACCGATTGGGTGCAGCGCCTCGATCCCGGGGCCGGTGACGCCCAGATGGTGGCGGCTAGGGCCCATCACCTGCGGAGGTGGGTGGTACCCCGGTCGGATTTCCCCGAGGGCCGGGCCGGTTACCTGCGCTGGCGGGCCGCCCAGAGCAGGCGTCAGGCCGCCGATGTGGCTGGCATCGTCACCGCGGCGGGCTACGACGAGGTCTTCGCGGCCGACGTGTCGGCCATAGTGGCCAAGAAGGGGCTGGGCACCGACCCCCGGGTGCAGACCCATGAGGACGCCCTGTGTCTGGTGTTTCTGCAAACCCAGTTCGAGGCTCTGGCCGCGAAGCTGGGCGACGATCATATGACCGGGGTGCTGGCCAAAACCCTGGACAAGATGAGCCCCGCGGCCCGGGACATCGCTCGGAGTCTTCCGCTGAGTCCCCGGGCTGCGGCCCTGCTGGATGCGGCCGGGACCTGACTCCTCGTCTCGGGGGGGGGGGGGAGGGTCAGTGGTTGATTCCTTGGGGCGTATTTCTTGATCTCGGGTGGTGGGTCGGCACCGACAGTCGAGGCCTTGTCCTGCGGCGTATTTCTCTCGGTCTCGGGCTATTGCAGTGGGTGGGTCGGCACCGGCTTGCTATGCTGGGGTTTCCTGCGGATGTAGCTCAGTTGGGAGAGCGACACCTTGCCAAGGTGTAGGTCGCCGGTTCGAGCCCGGTCATCCGCTCCAGGCTGGTTGCAGGTTGATCGTCCCAAGTCGATCATGGGGCGATGATGATTATGGGGCGGCGATGGTTGCTGGGCGGTGATCCTTCGGCGCACTGTCAGTGGGTGGCAAAACTGTATGTTTCCGGTGGCGTGGCCTCGGGGTTCTTGAACAGCATCACCCGGCAGGGCTCCGCGTCCAGGCCCGCCGGACACCGGATCACCGGCCAGGGTACGCCGGTGCGTTCCATCGGGATCAGAAAGTGCATAACCGCCACATGCGTGCGGTAGACGGGGACCGGACCTCGCCCGAAGGTGAGGGGATGATCCTCGGTGACCACCGCCAGATCCAGGTTCTGCCCGTAGCAGCCATCGGCCACCTGGCGGCCACAGGTGCCGCACGGGTGAAGGCTGATCACGAAGGCGTCGTCGGTCTCGGTAACGGTGATCTCCGCGAAGTTGCCCTTCTGCATGGCCGCCCACTGCCGCACCCGCACCTCGGCCGGTCGGGACAGGTCATGGGGCATCCACTCCAACAGCGTGTGCTCGCCGGTGAAGCGGATGCACGCCTCCAGTACGTCGGGCCCCCAGGCCCGGTACACCTGCGACAGCGCCGATGCCACCCGATCCCGCTCCACATCGTGGATCCGCCGGTAGCCGGCCTCCAGAGCGTCGTAGCAGACCATGGCGGCCTCGTGGTCGCCCCGGTCGATCAGCCGCTCGATGCGGTCGGCCCGGTCGGTTAGCCGGTATTCGGCGACGTCCTCCTCGGTCGGTCCGTGCAGGAGCACCGACCGGTAGACGTCATCGGCCGAGGACACTTGCCGAA
The DNA here is from genome assembly GCA_965115985.1 of Acidimicrobiales bacterium. Taxonomy (GTDB): domain Bacteria; phylum Actinomycetota; class Acidimicrobiia; order Acidimicrobiales; family Bin134; genus Poriferisocius. Next base: position 751,917 of record OZ220474.1, on the reverse strand, counting down.
GACCATTGGTCCCGTAATGGTCGGCGACGAAGCTCTGGACGGTCGCGATCCACGTACCGAAGCCGTCGATGAAGTTCCGGTAGGCCCGATCTATGCGGCGAAAAACCTCGACCGCCTCGTATGGGTTGTCAGCCAGGGCCCCGACCAACTCGGCCCGTGGGGAACGCCCAAGCTCGGCCAACTCGTCCGGGCTCAGCCCCCGTCGCTGGTCGTCGCTCATCGGCGCTCGTCGGCGCTCGTGGCCAGCCCCCGTCGCTGGTCGTCGCTCATCGGCGCTCGTCGGCGCTCGTGGCCAGCCCCCGTCGCTGGTCGTCGCTCATCGGCGCTCGTCGGCGCTCGTGGCCAGAAGGGGCATCACCCGGTTCTTGACCAACTCCAGGCTTTCCCAGCCGATGGCCGGGTCGATACCGCCCACCAGCGGGTGGAGCATGGCGCTTCCCCGGTCCCGTACCAGTTGGGCGCATTGTTCGGGGGTGAGCACCTCCCACTGGCCGCTGGCCGCCAGACCGGCCACGTCGTCGACGTCCACCGCCGTCAGGTTGTGATGGTCGTCGTACTGCCAACTGGCGTACAGCCCGGCATCGTAGAGGGCGTGGCGTTCGATGGCCGCCCAGGTTCGCTCGGGATCCTCGGTCACCATGACCATGGACGGCCCGTCGGGCACGATGGCGAACGGGGTCTCGTAGCCCAGTTTGGCGGCCTCGGCGTAGTAGATGTCGGCCAGTGACCGGTCGGGGGTTGACGGGGAGAAGGGCAGCCCCAGTCGGGCGGCCCGCCGGGCCGAGGCCGGTACCGATCCGCCGACCATCAGCACCGGATGCGGTTCGGTGACCGGTTTGGGGGTGACCCTGATGGTACGGCCCCGGTGGTCGAACGGCTCGCCGGTCCAGCACCGCAGGATAAGCTCGATGGCCTCCTCGGTGTCTCGTCCCCGACGGGTGCGGTCCTTGGCGAACATGTCGAACTCGAACTCCCGGTAGCCCACCCCCATGGTCACCGACAGGCGGCCCGGTGCCATCAGGTCGATGGTGGCGACGTCCTCGGCGATCCGGATGGGATCGTGCAGCGGGAGCAGCAGCGCCGATACCGCCACCATGATGTTGTCGGTACGGGCCAGAGCGGCTCCGGCCAGCACGAGCGGGGAGGGCATGAACCCGTCCTCGGACCCGTGATGCTCGGACACGATGACGGTCCCGACCCCGTTGCGGTCGCACCACGAGACCATCTCCAGGTACTCACGGTGAAGTTGGGCGTGGGTCACATCGGCGAACGGAGGAACCCTCAGCTCGAATCGGGCGGTGAACACGGATCGACCTTACCAGCAGTTGCTTGGCACTGCTTATCCCTTTTGGTATTGCGTTCAGTATATGTTCTACTTGGCCGTTGCTGTGGTCGCGATTGCTGTGATTATTGTGGAATTACGCAATAGCGAAGCTAACACCTCGGTATTACGCTCAATCCTCATATGGTTGGCAGGTCTTGTGGCCCTGCATGCTTTGGTTACGCTGAGGGGGGACCCTGTTTTGAGTCCGTGTTTTGTGGGTCTTAGTCCTGGATTGTGGGAGGATGATTGGGATGAAACGTAAGCGTCATACGCCTGAGCAGGCGATTCGCAAGGTTCGTGAGGGCGAGCGGTTGTTGAACGGGGGGGCTTCGATCGGTGAGGTTGTGCGGGCGTTGGAGATCACTGAGTCCACGTGGAATCGGTGGCGGAACCAGTACGGGGGCCTGAAGGCTTCCGACGCCAAGGAGCTCAAGGCGCTTCGGGTGGAGAACACCCGGTTGAAGAAGTTGCTTGCCGAGGCGGAGTTGGACAAGGCGATGCTGAGGGATCTCGCCGAATCAAAATGGTGACCCCGGATCGGCGTCGAGTCGCGGTTGAGCGGCTCCGGGCCGGGTTCGGGGTTTCCGAACGCAGGGCGTGCGAGGTGGTCGGCCAGCACCGGTCCACCCAGCGGCGACCCAAAAAGCCGGTATCGGACCGCGACCAGGAATTCCGCCGATGGCTTCGCTCCTTCGCCGCCGATCACCCGCGGTGGGGCTGGCGCAAGGCCCACGACGTCGCCGCGTCGAAGGATCTGGTGGTGAATCCCAAAAGGACCAGGGCCTTATGGCGCGACGAGGGCCTCCAGCGACCCCGGCAGAAAAAGAGCAAACAACGCCGTCGCGGCGACAACGCCGCGGCCCGGTTACGGGCCTGTCGTCCCAATCATGTTTGGGCACTGGATTTCCAGTTCGACGAGACTGCCCAGCACCGGAGATTGAAGCTGCTGAACGTCATCGACGAACACACCCGGGAGGCCTTGGCCATAGAAGTGGCCTACCGCATCGATGCCGACCGGGTCGTCGACGTGATCGCCGATCTGGTCGCTCAACGCGGCGCCCCCGAGCATCTGCGCATGGACAACGGTCCCGAACTCGTAGCCCAGGCGGTGCGGGACCGGTGCGAGACATGGGGCACCGACACCGCCTACATCGAACCCGGATCCCCATGGCAGAACCCCTTCATCGAGTCCTTCAACGGGCGACTCAGAGACGAATGCCTCAACATCGAGGACTTCGCCAACCTCACCGAAGCCAAAATAGTCATCCAGGACTGGAAAAACGAGTACAATAACTACCGGCCCCATCGGGCGCTCGACGGGAAACCACCCGCCGCCTACGCAGCCCAATGGGCCAAACAACACCAAACAAAACACCCATAACCCATGGACTCACAAACGGGTCCCCCTCAACGCTAGTCATCCTTGGGTCCTATAGGGATTGGGATGATCCAAATTCGAGTTATCTGGGGCCGTTGGTGGAGCCGGTTGTGGGTGCATCTGTTATGGGGCTGTCGCTATTATTCGCCCTATTTTTGCGCCATAGAATAGTATTATACTTGGCATTAGTATTTTTACCACTCTTGGCTTGGTATTGGTACCCGGTGTTTTAAAATCTGCTAGCACTTCGTACTTGTGGGGTCAGCGGAGGGTGCGGCGGTAGCGGGACCATTGGTCGGGGCGCCAGCAGTCCTGATCCTCGCCCCACCCGGTGGCATCGTCGAAATCCCAGGCGGTGGTGCTCACCCAGGTGAGCATCTTCGGATAAGGGTTGAAGACGATGCGACTTACCGGGGTGCCCATTGCTCGCAGCTCCCGACCCATTTCGTCCACCGCATCCAGCTCGAAGGCGGTGGCGTAACCGTGCTCGGGGTGGCGCTCCACCCGCCGCCGGCCGCTCACGATGTCGGCCCGGACGCCGTCGCGTAGGTAATAGCCCGCGTTGATGGGGTCGTGGCCGTCCTTGGGCAGCGAGTAGCACAAGAACGCGCTCTGGGCCGACGCGGTGGCGAAGGAGTAGCCGATGCGGAAACCCCTCAGGTCGCTGCGAGGCCCCCACGATCGGTCCCGCATGGCATAGCAGTCCACGTGAATGTCCTCGCCGTGCAACCGGAGTTTCCCGGTGACGCGGCCGGGTTGGTCGATGTGGCCGGCGATGGTGAACGGGGGCTCGCCCCGGGTGAACACGTGGGGCGGGGTGAGGGCGTCGAAGCGCAGCTCGGCCTCGAACAGATCACGGTAGCGGTAGCCCAGCTCGTAGCGTGCGAGCGGCTCGATCATCCGCACCCGCATACCGGTGGGCAGCGTGGTGTCCCGCAGGTCGAGGCCGTCGGGCAGCGGGAGGCTGTGGTTGTAGTCGAAGAACGGAACCTCCCACGGCAGGTGGGCGGTGTCGTCCCACACCATCGCCCCGCCGCCGGCGATGCCCAGGTTGGGACGGATCCAGCTATAGAGGTAGCCCATCATGCTGCGCTCGGGGACGCAGAAGGCGAACCAGCAGGTCTCGGTCTCCCAGGGGTCGTCGGACGGGGGGTGGAAGTCGTCGTCCTCCGGCCCGACCAGGGCGTCCTCAACTGCTCCCATGGGTTGTCTCCTTCGTCACTCTCCCAGACCTCGACCCGGACTTGATCGTCGCCGGGCCTCGATTGTTCCCATGGGTCGTCTCCTTCATCACCCTGTGGGGCCTCACTCCGTGTGGCGTGGCCAGGATGATCCCGTACACTACCGGTGCTGGTCGCAATGGCGGCCAGACCTGCGCCGGTGCCCGAGCGGACTAAGGGAGTGGCCTGCAAAGCCATGATTCACGGGTTCAAATCCCGTCCGGTGCTCCATTCTCCCCATGCTCCATTCTCCTGGTATTGATGGAGCTTCTCTCCGTTCCCGTGGTGCTCGTCGTTCTGGTGGCGTTGCCCCGGTGGGGGGCGCAGGTACTTTCTGCCGGGCCGCCGGAGCGGACGCTTTGGCTCGTTCTGGTGGTGTTGCCCCGGTCAGGGGGCGCAGGCGATCCCGTTGCGGTCGCGGTCCAGTTTGTAGGGGTCCACTCCGGGGGTTGTCACCGTGACCGGCCGTTGCGATTTGCTCAGGTCGCCGCAGTTGATTGCATCGCCGGGTCGGTTCGGCAGGCAGGGGTCGTAGGCCGGATGGCACCCCGAGCGATCGGCCGGGCGGGGTGGGGGAGCCGAAAGGGCCGGTATCGACTTGTATGTCGGGCGCATTTCTATCACCGGGGCCGTCTCGACCGCGGTGGGATCGAAGTCAACAGCAGTATCAACACAGTCTGTATCGGTATACTTGGAAATAACATGGTGCTCAGTTTTATCCATGGAAAGTTTCCACCTGACTTTTATTGTGGTCCACCACACCAGATAGGAACAAACAGCATCGGTGTCGGTGGGTAACCATTGGGAGGGGTCCTTCGCCCCCTTGCTGCGATTGGAACCGGCCGATACTGCGATCAAATGATGAGCGAAGGACATATCATTGGCGTAACGCCGACGAGTTCCCGCGTCCCAGGCCCAGCCACCGGACTGGTGAGCCTCGGCCAGGGACACCACATGATCGATATCGAAGTATCGAGGTGTGATCGTCCACCAACCGTCGTAGGGGCTGACCCAGTAGCCACTGCTTACTCTCCCACCGGTTACCCTGGGCAGTACCAGCGATTCGGCTGCCAGGACCTCCTGGCGGGTATCCATGCCGTCCCCGTCGTCATCGGTCCAGTGCCTCCATTCCTTGCGGTCGTAGCCGGTGGGCCGTTCCGGTTCGACCACGATCATGGCCAGCATCTCCGCCAACGAGGCCGGTGGCCGGTGAGCCGGAGACGGGTCGTTCTCGGTCGGTGGTGGTTTCGTGTCCGGTGGTGGAGACGGGTCGTTCTCGGTCGGTGGTGGTTTCGTGTCCGGTGGTGGAGACGGGTCGTTCTCGGTCGGTGGTGGTTTCGTGTCCGGTGGTGGAGACGGGTCGTTCTCGGTCGGTGGTGGTTTCGTGTCCGGTGGTGGAGACGGGTCGTTCTCGGTCGGTGGTGGTTTCGTGTCCGGTGGTGGAGACGGGTCGTTCTCGGTCGGTGGTGGTTTCGTGTCCGGTGGTGGAGACGGGTCGTTCTCGGTCGGTGGTGGTTCGGTAACCGGTTGTGATGACACCGGCAGGGCGAGGGCGTAGAGCACCGTCGTTATGGCGGTTGCGAGTATCAAGGTTCCCAGTGCTACTGGGTTGCGTCTGGTCCGGTGACGATTTGCTGTAGCCATAAGTCAAATACGAGGACACATGGGTCGACTACGAAAGATATTAGCGACCGTTCAGGTTCGGTGCTTATCGGGCCCCAAGCTCCAGGCCCGAGCGGCTTGGACGATGGCTTGGCCCGCGATTTCGCCCGCGTGTCGGCGTCGCAGAAGGAGTCGTCACCGCCGGTGGCTTGGACGATGGCTTGGCCCGCGATTTCGCCCGCGTGTCGGCGTCGCAGAAGGAGTCGTCACCGCCGGTGGCTTGGACGATGGCTTGGCCCGCGATTTCGCCCGCGGTTTGGTCATATCGGTGATCGAGCAGCTTTGGTTACTGATGGGTGCCGTGGTCGTTGATGCTGCTAGCATGGCTTCTTCGGGCCGTTAGCTCAGTTGGCTAGAGCACCTGCATGACGCGCAGGGGGTCAGGGGTTCGAGTCCCTTACGGCCCACCACATGGTTGTCGACCGGTACGGTGATCGGCGGCGGTTGGGTTGGTTGCTGGCCGGGGCCGGGATCCTGGCGGTGTCCACCGATTCGCTATGGGTTCGGGTGTCGCAGGCCGACGGGGTGGACGTGGCCTTCTGGGTGGCGTGCTGCTCGGTGCCTCTCTATACCGTTCTGGGCCGCCGGTTGGACGGCTGCTGGCCGCTGGAGGCATTTCTTCGCCACCCCTGGCCCCATATGGCGGTGGGTGTGCTGTCGGGGGGCAGTCAACTATGTTTCATCATCGCCATCACCCAGACCCGGGTGGCCAACGTGGTGGCCATCGTGGCCGCGGTCCCGCTTCTGGCCGCGGTGTGCGCCTGGGTGATGCTCAAGGAGCGGATCGACTCGAGGACGGCCATCGCCATCGCGGTCACCATGGCCGGGATCGGGATGATCGTGTCGAGTTCGCTGGGAGGGCCGACCGTGACCGGCGACGTCCTGGCTCTGCTGGCGGTGCTCGGCTTCTCGTCGAGTCTGACCATGTGGCGCCTTTATCGCGACATGAGCCGTCTGGTGGGGTTGTCCATAGGGGGGGTGATCACCGTGGCGGGCACACTGTTCGCGGCATCGCCCCTTTCGTTGGACGCCCGGGCCTACCTGTCGATCGCCGCCATGGGGTTGGTGTTCAATCCGCTCGGCCGGCTGGCGCTGTCCACCGCGCCCCGCTACGCCCCGGTGGCCGATGTGGCCCTGTTCGCCCCGGTCGAGACCGTGGCCGGAACCGTGTGGGCCGCCCTGTTTCTCGGTGAACTGCCCCAGCCGGCGGCCGCCGCCGGTGCGGTGATCGTCCTGGCCGGCGTCCTCTACGGCACCATGGGAATCGCCCACCCCCCGCCCTCACCCTCCCCAAACCGCCCCCCATCCGAGAAAACATGACCATTTGCATGGCCATGACTATTCGTATGGCTATCTCCTTCGAGCCGGGCTACATTGAGGCCATGTCGCCGGGGATGCCGCACCGCACTGTCTCGGCTGGGGAGTTCAAGGCCAAGTGCTTGAAGCTGATGGATGAGGTGAACAAGACCGGTGAGCCGATCGTGATAACCAAGCATGGCCGGGCAGTTTCTCGTTTGGTGCCTGTGGGATTCGAGCTTCGGGGGATACGTGGTCGTTACAAGGGGATGATGCCCGAAGTCGAGGACCCTTCGGAGGAGGCGTACGCCGAGGAGGAGTGGAACGGGATCTTGGCTGGGTGGGACGACGACCGGAAGTGGTGGTGAAGCCCGACCATACCGATGAACCGGACTGGTGATCCTTCTCGACACTCATATCCTTGTCTGGTGTGCCCTGGGTGACACCAGCCGGTTGAGTGGTGACCTTATGGACGAGATAGACGCCGCTATCATCAACGGTGATGCTGCCGTATCTGCGGTCACTTTCTGGGAGTTGGAACTTTTTCGCCGCAAGTCCGCCAACGGCTTGGCGCGGCTGCCGTCCACTGCCAGTTTGCGATTGAGGCTGCTGTCCGATGGATTGTGGGAAGTAGCTCCCACCGGGGATTTGATGGTGTTGGCCGTGGAACTCGGCGACGACGGCTTCCACAAGGATCCGATGGATCGCATTATCGTGGCTACCGCGTTGGGAAGCGGCTTCCGCCTGGCCACCGCCGATACTCGGATACGAGCCTGGGCCAACCGTACTGGAAGATTGGAGTTACTTGATTTGGGAAGGAACTGAACGCCCCCACAGGAGGTTCCCGTCGGGACCCGACGATTGGAGTTACTTGATTTGGGAAGGAACTGAACGGCTTCGTGGTGGATCGGTTTGGTGGACATCTGATTATGGTGGATCGGTTCCCCAGGTCGAGCCACGGCCAGGGACGGCGGTGGTTGCCGGCGCAAGGGCAGGGGTGGTGGGGGGGGGGGGGGGGTAGTAGGGTCTCGGAGCCGGGGGGCGATACTGTGGGGGTTGACCCGCTGCGAGGGTTGCCCCGGACGAGGAGCAAGGAGTAGGCATGGCTCGAATAAGGATTCCCGACGGTCCCGAGGAGGAGCTGCACCGGTTGTGGATGATGAACCCGGAGTTGACCGCTCCGGCGTCGGCGTTCAGCGCCGCGGTGTACAACCACAGCAAGCTCCCGGTTCGGCTGCGGGAACTGCTGCGGATGAGGATCGCCCAGATCAACCACTGCGGAGTTTGACTGGACACCCGGGTTGCGTCGTTGGCGCAACATGATCTGAGCGAGGACGACTACCTCCATGTCGGCGATCGGGACGGCTACGACGGTTACAGCCAGGCCGAGCGTGATGCCCTCGAGTACTGCGAGAAGTTCGCCACCGACCACCTGTCCATCGACCAGGACTTCATCGACCGGATGGTCGGGCACTTCGGCGACGAGGCGCTGGTGGACATGACCCTGTCCATCGGTTGCTGGATCGCCTTCGGCCGCCTCAACCAGGTCATGGACGTCTCGGTCTCCTGCCCGCTGCGCATGAAGGGTCCCGAGGAAGCCCAGCAGCAGGCTGAGACCGCCGGGGACGACATCCTGGCGATGCGCTCCGCCCGATTCGTCTAGAGGTTCGCCCGCCCGCGGTTCAGCGGGACGGGGGCGAGCATACCAAGGGCCTGGGCGGGCCGAGCCCGCCGCCGAGACTCGCCAGGCGGCTCAGCGGAACAGGCGGGCGAACACGCGAAGGTCGTCGGTGAACAGCTCGGGCTGCTCGAAGGGGGCGAAGTGGCCGCCCCGGGGCTGCACCGACCAGTGGACTATGGGATAGCGGCACTCGGCCCATACCCGTGGGGTCTGCATCAGCTCCCGGGGGTACACCGCGTGGCCGGTGGGAACGGTCACCCGACCGGCCCACGGGTCCAGCGCCGAGGTGCCCCGGCGGGCCGACTCCAGATACAGCCGTCCCGACGACGCCACGGTGCCGGTGATCCAGTACAGCATTACGTTGTCCAGGAGTTGGTCCTTGGTGAACACGCTCTCGAGGTTGCCGTCCTCGAGGTCGCACCAGTGCTGGTACTTCTCGACGAGCCACCCGGCCAGCCCGACGGGGGAGTCGTTGTGGGCCAGGGCCAGGGTCTGGGGCTTGGTGGACAGCATGGCCATGTAACCGGTGCCCCCGGTGATCACCTCCAGAGACCGGGCCATGGCCGCCTGCTCGGCCTCGGTCACCCCGCTCATCATCCGTTCCGGGTCGGCGGCCTCCTCGGCGGTCGGCTGGGCGAACAGCATGTTGAAATGGACGGCGATGAGCCGGTCGGCGTAGGTCTCGGCCATCCGCCGGGCCACCAGGGCTCCCCAATCACCCCCCTGCACGATGTAACGCTGGTACCCGAGTTGCTCCATGACCTCGGCGATGGCATCGGCGCAGCGGTGCATGTCCACCCCGGGGCCGGTGGTCGGCCCCGAGAAGCCGTAGCCGGGCAGCGAGGGGACCACCACGTGGAAGGCGTCGGCCGGGTCGCCACCGTGGGCCGCCGGGTCGGTCAGCGGACCGATCATCTCCCGGAACTCCACCACCGAGCCCATGTAACCGTGGATCAGCACCATGGGCAGGGCCCCGGGCTCGGGGGAGCGCACGTGGTAGAAGTGGACCCGCTCCCCGGCCGCGGTGGTGGTGAACTGCGGGTGGGCGTTGAGGTACGCCTCCCGCTCCCGCCAGTCGTAGCCGTCGGCCCAGTAGCGGGCCAGCTCCTGCATGTAGTCCACGTCCGCACCGTCGGACCAGCCCGATCGCACCCGGTCGGGCCATCGGGTCGCCGTCAACCGACGGTGGAGATCATCCAGGTCTTCCTGGGGGACGTCGATCTCGAACGGCTCGATGCTCATCCCCCGAGCGTGGCACGCCCGGGGGCTCCAGTCGAAGTGGTCGGTGCGGCGTGAGGGTCGAACCGGTGTGCTTCGGGGGCACGCCCGGGGGCTCCAGTCGAAGTGGTCGGTGCGGCGTGAGGGTCGAACCGGTGTGCTTCGGGGGCACGCCCGGGGGGCTCTAGTCGAAGTGATCGGCGCGGCGGACGACGAAGAACCAGGTGAGCACGCCCGAGAGCACAACCAGGATCCCGGACCACACCCCGGCCTCGGCCACGAAGGCCTCCTCGATGCTGTTGAACGCCTTGGTGGTGAGGGTGGGGAAGTCGAACGGGGCGATGAGCAGGGTGATGGGCAGTTCCTTCATCACCGACAGCATCACCAGCCCGCCCCCGGCCAGCAGTCCCGAGGCCATGAGCTTCAGGTCCAACGTCCAGAACCGGCGGATTCGGCCCGCCCCCAGGGTGCGACCCGCGTCGGTCAGGCGGGCCGAGACCGCGGAGACCGCCACCTGGGAGTTGCGCATGGTCTGGCCGCCGAAGCGGACCACGTAGGCGAACACCAGCAGCACCAGGGTGTTGCGGAGGTGGTTGCCCATGCCGGTCCTCAGCGTCCAGAACAGCAGGGCCAACCCGATCAGGATGCCGGGCAGGGCGAACGTGGACACGATCACCGTGTTGGCCACCGTGCCCACCCATGATCGATGGCGGGCCACCAGGTAGGCGGCGGGCAGCACCACGGCCACCGCGGCCACCGCGGCGAGCACGCTGCCGTAGGCCGTGTTCCAGGTCGGCGACCACACGTCGTTCCAGTCCACCAGCAGATCGCGGCCACCGGCCGCGTCCCGTCTGATGCCGTCGATGGCCCAGTCGGCCAAGGACGCCAGCGGCCCCAGCAGGCCGAGCACCACCGCTACGGCGAGAAACGCCACGGCCAGGGGTTTCGTCCGACCCAGTCGGTACATCACCGGGTGGCCCGACCGGGCCGGGGCCGAGAACTCGTATCGCCGGGTGATCGCCCGCTCGATGAGCACCACCACGGCCGCCACCACCAGCAGGATCACGCTGAGGGCCAGTGACACCGGCTGGTTGTTGAGCCGGGTGGTGTAGATGGCTCGGCTGAGCGTGTCGTAACGCATGAGCTGGACCGCACCGAAATCGCTGATGGTGTAGAGGAACACCAGCAGGGTGCCGGCGCTGATGGCGCTGGCGGTCTGGGGCAGCACCACCCGGCGGATTATGGCCGTCGGGCCGTCGCCCAGCAGTCGGGCGGTCTCCTCGGCGGAACCGGGCAGGCGGCGCAGACGGGCGGCCACCGGCAGGTACACGTAGGGGTAGGTGAACAGGGTGAGGGCCAACAGCGCCCCCGGCAGGCCCCGCATCTCCACGTTCCAGGTCAGCCCCACGTTGTCGAGCCAGTCGGCCAGCAGTCCCCCCGGGTTGATGGTGCGTATCAGGGCCGCGGCACCGATGAAGGTGGGGAACACCAGCGGCAGCGGCAGCAGGATCCGCCACAGCTTCTTGAGGGGCGGGTCGCAGCGGGTGGTGAGCCAGGCCAAAGTGGTGCCCAGCACCGCGGTGGAGATCGATGCCAGCACCGCCAGTCGCAGCGTGCGCAGCAGCGGCCCCCGAGTGCGCTGGGAGAACAGAACGCCCAGCGGGTCGCCGTGGAAGGTGAAGTTGCGCCACACCAGGTAGCCCGCGGGGAAGGCGAACCCCACGGTCACCACGACGGCAACCACCTTCGACAGCACCGGGGACCGGGTGGCCGGCGAGAGCACGATGGGCGACTATACCCACCCAAGACATCAATAGTGAAGCTTGCCTTACATCCCCTGGCCGGCAGTGACGACCCAGCCGGTGATCGGTCGGGGTTGGGTCGGGGGAGAGTTACGGGGTCGGTCGGTCGGGTTCGGGTGGGGGGAAGAGCAGCGAGGGCCGGTCAACCAAGGTCGGGTCGGGGGAAGGCGGCGGCGGCGGGACCGTTGTAGGTGGGGGATACCCGGTCGCCGGGCAGGAAGCTCCGAGTGCCGCCGACTCGGGCGTAGAGGCGGGTCCCGTGAGGGCCGACCACGGCGACCATGGCGTCGGCCCCCCGGTACTCGAAGTGCTCGACGGTGTGCTCGGCGGCATCGCTGCCTTCTTCCAGGTCCACCGCCTCGGGCCGGACCGCAACCTCCACCGGGCCGTGGCCGGGGTCTATCAGGGGTATGGATCCGAAATCGGTCTCGGCGACGTTCCCGGCGGCCACCGCGGGATACAGGGACACCGTGCCCACGAACGCCGCCACCCATGGGGTGGTCGGATTCCGGTATATCTCGGCCGGCGACCCGGTCTGCACGATTCGGCCCGCGTTCATCACCGCCACTCGATCTCCCAGAACCAGTGCCTCCTCCCGGTCGTGAGTCACGAACACCGCGGTCATCCCCTCCTTCCCCAGCAGCTCGCGCACCTCGGTGCGCACATCTCGTCGCAGCGTGGCATCCAGATTGGAGAAGGGCTCGTCCAGTAGCAGGATGGTGGGCCTGGGGGCCAGCGCCCGGGCCAGGGCCACCCGCTGTTGTTGGCCACCGGAGAGGGTGTCGGGGGTGCGACTCCGTGTTCCCGGCAGGTTCACCAGTTCCAGCGTCTTGGCCACCTCCTCGGTTCGTCGGCTGCGGGGCACCCCGTAACCCACGTTGCCGGCCACGTCCAGGTGGGGGAACAGCGCCCAGTCCTGGAACACCATGCCCACGTTGCGGTCCTCGGGCCGCACCCAGCCATCGCCACCGTCCACCACCGCTCCGTCCAGGACGATTCTTCCCCGATCGGCCCGTTCCAGCCCGGCGATGAGTCGCAGCAGGGTGGTCTTGCCGCACCCGCTGGGCCCCAGCAGTGACAGCATCTCCCCGGCCCGCAGCGTCAGATCGAGATCGACCAGCACTTCGACGGTTCCGAACGACTTGTGTACGTTCTCGACGCGCAGCAGCGGCGGGATGGCTCCGACAACAGACATGGGTGCCGACAGGCTATCCGGCGATTCTGGTTGGGGGTCGATGTCGGGTTCGGCGGTTCGGGTGCCGACAGGCTATCGGGCGATTCTGGTTGGGGGTCGATGTCGGGTTCGGCGGTTCGGGTGCCGACAGGCTATCGGGCGATTCTGGTTGGGGGTCGATGTCGGGTTCGGCGGTTCGGGTGCCGACAGGCTATCGGGCGATTCTGGTTGGGGGTCGATGTCGGGTTCGGCGGTTCGGGTGGTGGTGGTCGGCTGTTGGGCGATCCCGGCTGGTGGGATCCGGTGGGATATGGTGTCCGTCGTGATGGTGCTGACTGACCACGGGCCGATTGAGGTTCATGCCGGTGGGGAGGGGCCGCTGGTGGTCATGCTGCCGTCGATGGGTCGGGGGGCGGCCGACTTCGACCGGCTGACCGCCGATGTGGCCACGGCCGGTTACCGGGTGGCCTGCCCGGAGCCCCGCGGCCTCGGGGCCAGCGCGGTGGCCGACCGGGAGGACACCCTGTCGGCCCTGGCCACCGATGTCGCCGCGGTCATCTCCGAGCTGGGGGGCGGCCCCGCGGTCGTGGTCGGGCACGCCTACGGCAACCGGATCGCCCGCATGACCGCCACCGATCATCCCGAGCTGGTGGACAGCCTGGTGCTGCTGGCCTGCGGAGGGTTCGTTCCCCCGGCCGCCGATGTGGCCGCCACGCTGCGGACGGTGTTCGACGCCCGAGAGCCGCCCGAGGTTCGCCGGGACGCGGTGGCCAGGGCCTTCTTCGCTCCGGGCAACGATCCGGCCCCGTGGGTCGACGGTTGGTACGGGTCGCTGGCCCGTCACCAGGAGCAGGCCACCGTGTCCACGCCGGTGGACGTCTGGTGGGCGGGTGGTTGTGCCCCGATGCTGGCGGTGCAGCCCGCCGACGACGTGCTGGCCGTACCGGCCAATGCCGAGGCCCTGGTGGAGGCGGTCGGCGACCGGGTGGAGGTGGTGTACATTCCCAACGCCGGTCATGCCCTGCTGCCCGAGCAGCCCGAGGCCGTGGCCGATGCGGTAATCGGCTGGCTCGACCGCCGGCACGGCCGTCGCCCCGTCGGGACCAACGCGTAGGTAGTTCTCGATCCCCTGGATCGCAGGGGGGAGTGATTTAGTTCCGGGGGACCTGGCTCCAGGGGATGCCCTTGTCCATCCGGGGCTCGCCGGGGAGGCCCAGTACCTGTTCGCCGAGGATGTTGCGCATGATCTCGCCGGTGCCGCCCTCGATGGAGTTGGCCCGGGCCCGCAGGAAGGCGTGCCCCGTTCCGTTCTCGATCCCGGTCTCCGACACGTTCTCGGGTCGCCGGAAGGTGTAGTCGAAGCCCACCGTTCCGGCCGGCCCCATAAGGTTGATGCACTCCTCGAACACCGCCTTGTTCAGGTCGGCGTGAATGGCCTTGGCCACCGAGCCCTCGGGACCGGGGTTGCCGGCCCGGCGGTTCTGGGAAGCTCTCATGTTGGTGAGCCGTAAGGTCTCGGCCTGGCTCCACAGCTTCATCACCCGGTCGCGGCGAGCCGGGGTTCGTTGCTCGGCGGGCAGCTCCGACCATATCTGCACCAGCCCGGCGATGCTGCCCGAGCCCCGCTGGGGCGAGCCGCTGCCACCGATCACCGTGCGCTCGTTCATCAGCGTGGTGAGCGACACCCGCCAGCCGTCACCCTCGGCACCGATACGGTCGGCATCGGGTACCCGGACGCCGGTGAGGTAGACCTCGTTGAACTCGGCCTCACCGGTGATCTGCCGCAACGGGCGAACCTCCACCCCCTCGGCGTGCATGTCCAGCGCGAAATAGGTCATGCCCCGGTGCTTGGGGGCCTCGGGGTTGCTGCGGGTCACCAGCATTCCCCGGTCGGCCAGGTGGGCCAGGGTGTTCCACACCTTCTGGCCGTCCACCGTCCACACCTCGCCGTCGCGCACTGCCCGGGTGGCCAGGCCGGCCAGGTCGCTGCCCGCTCCCGGCTCGGAGAACAACTGGCACCAGCGCTCCTCGCCGGTGAACATCGGCCGCAAAAAGCGGTGCTTCTGCTCCTCGGTGCCGTGGGTCACGATGGTGGGGCCGGCCAGGGTGAAGAAGAAGGTGCCCGGATCGGCCGATCCGGCCCCTCCGGCCCGCAGTCGCCGCTCTATGTGGCGTTGGAGGCGCGGGGCCAGACCGAGGCCGCCGTAACCCACCGGGAAGTGGACCCAAGCCAGCCCGGCATCGTACTGGTAGCCTCGGAACTCCTCGACCGACATGGTCGCCGGATCGTGCTCGGCCAGCAGGGCATCGATGGCGTCGTCAACTTCAACGGGAATGGTGTCAGCGCTCACCGCCTCAATCTACGGCAAACTCCACCGTGGGCGCGACAAGTCGGCCACGTTGTCATAGGCAGGTGATTAGATGTCGGGCATGCTCACGAATGACGTTACCGCCTCGATGTCGACTGTTATGGTCGGCCCTCATGGAGGGCAGGGAGCCACGGTGCTCACTCACGAAGCCCGTGGGTGCGGCCCCATGAGCGGCAAGGGTGGCGATCCCGAAGCTGCGAGGTGCGATGCAGGTGGTTGGGATGGTCGTGAACGGGCCACCCACCGAGAGTCGACAACCGATGGGTCTCAACCCGCCAAGCCCGAAAGGAGGCCGGCGTGAGCTGTCTCATCCTGAACGGCGATTGCCAGGATGTGCTAGGACAACAAGTGGCTCCGGGTTCCGTCAATTTGGTTGTCACATCGCCGCCCTACGCGGATCAGAGGGCTGGTAACTACGGTGGGGTTCATCCCGACGAGTACGTGGAATGGTTCTTGCCCCGTGCTCAGGCGATACAGGATTCGCTGGCCGAGGATGGATCGTTCGTTTTGAATATCAAGGAGAAAGCTGTCAAAGGCGAGAAGCACCCTTACGTTATGGAACTGGTTCTAGCCATGCGACGGCAGCAGGGCTGGCGACTGGTGGACGAGTATTGCTGGCACAAGAAAAACTGTTACCCGGGTAAGTGGCCCAACCGGTTTCGCGATTCATGGGAGCGGCTGTTTCATTTCACGGTAAGCCCTAAGTTCAAGATGAGACAAGAAGCAGTTATGGTCCCAATGGGGGAGTGGCGGCAAGCTCGCCTCAGCAACTTGTCCGATACTGATAAGCTGCGTGACGAGTCCAACCATAGCAATGGCTTCGGCAAGAAGGTGGTCAACTGGGTAGGCAGAGAAATGGCATACCCCACCAATGTTCTCCATATGGCTACTGAATGCGGATACAAAGGTCACCCCGCAGCTTTCCCCAAAGCACTGCCGGAGTGGTTCATCAAATTATTTACCGACAAAGGCGATACGGTGCTAGACCCATTTGCAGGAAGTGGCACAGCTCTGGAAGCAGCACTGGAACTGGGAAGAAAAGCAGTAGGCATAGATATAAGCCCGGAATACTGTGATCTAATGGAGGAGAGGTTATATGGAGCCGAAGTGGTGGTCCGCCGCTGAAGAAGCTATCGAGAACTCTCTGAGTGAGTTCTCCAATAAACTTCAGGACGACCTGGAAACCCTAGACCCAGGTAAGCTCGTTGAGCGGAAAAATCCGTTCCTGTTCTGTGCTCGTTCTAGAAACGATGTGGATCTGCTATCAAATATGCTCTTGGACGCTTTCCTTTCGTCAAGTGAGGAAACTAAGTTTGGTGGTGTATTAGAAGAGGTCGCTATTATGGTTTGTGGGTACGCTAAAGGAGGACGAAAATCTAGCGCAGAGGGTATAGATCTCGAATATGATCAGAACAGCATACGGCATATGATTCAGATTAAATCTGGAGTTAACTGGGGTAATTCAAGCCAGAAAAAGAAGTTAAAAGACAATTTCAATTCAGCTACTCGAGTTCTTAGGCAAGGTAACACTCAGATAGATGTCCGCTGCATTGAAGGAGTATGCTATGGAAAAAGTAGCAGAAGTGACAAAGGCTCACATATACAACTTGTGGGGAATGAGTTCTGGTATGATATTTCTGATTGGAATGAAACAGCTTATGCTATTATGGAAGTTATCAGAAAGCACACCGGTAATGGGATGGTGGAGCTACGGGAAAATGCCAGAAGAAAGATTGTTCAGTATCTAAAGGATGAAGGAATTGTGCTACCTAACAACGAACTTGACTGGAAGGCACTGCTCAAAATAGTGATGAAGGATTGACCAGGTAACAAAAGCAACCAGGGTTGGTTGGGGTGTTCGCGGGGTCAAGCCATGGTCAATTCGTCGAGGCTGTTGCCGCGGCCGCGGCCACGATTTCGTCTGCACCGACGGGGGATTGCATGGTCAGTACCGCTCCGTCGTACTCGGCCACGCCGAGGTTCAGGTCGCCCAGCAGTCGCAGCAGGGCGGGGTC
The DNA here is from genome assembly GCA_965115985.1 of Acidimicrobiales bacterium. GTDB lineage: Bacteria > Actinomycetota > Acidimicrobiia > Acidimicrobiales > Bin134 > Poriferisocius. The sequence continues at coordinate 734,778 of OZ220474.1, read as the reverse complement.
GTCCCAGCCCTGCTCCCGGAGTCGCCGGTGCTCCTGGTGGTAGATGGACAGCCGGGTGAACCCGGCGTTGGAGGCGGCCCGGGCCTTGTCCTCCCAGGGAACTCGGCCCAACGTGCCGGTGGACAGGTAGGGGCAGGGAATCCGGCCCAACGTGCCGGTGCGTAGGTAGGGGTGATGGCCCATGAAGTAGTCACATTACACATATATTGTGACCACATGGTATTGTGACCGCGTGGAAGTAGGAGTGCGGGAGCTCAAAGCAAAACTGTCGGAGTTCATTGGGCGGGCCGCCGGAGGCGAGTTGGTGGTGGTGACTGATCGTGGCCGCCCGGTGGCCCAGCTCGGCCCGTTGCCGGGCCACTCGGCGTTGGAGCGGGGGCTCGAGGAAGGCTGGATCGAGCCTCCTCGGCGCTCCGGGTTGGCCCCTGCCCCCCGCTTTACCGCCAATCGACCGGTACTCGATGCTCTCGATGAGGACCGTGGATGACTCTGTACGTGGACACCAGTGCATTGCTCAAGCGGTATGTCGATGAACGCGACTCCGACCTGGCCGAGAAGCTGATGAATACCGATCCCACTTTGGTCACATCGAGGCTCACCGAGGTGGAAGTCAGACGAAACCTCGCTCGCCTTCTCGACCCACCGGAAGCGGCCGAGGCCAAGCGCCGGTTCGTCAAAGACCTGGATGCGTTCGCGGTGGTAAGCCTCGACGCCGTGACCTGCAACGAGGCGGCCCGGATAGCGGAGCAAACCTATTGCCGCTCTCTGGACGCGCTCCACATCGCCACCGCTCTTCGAGTGGGGCTGGTTACGACCCTGTTGACTTTTGACCACCGCCAGGCGCAAGTCGCAAGGTCACTGGGTCTGGCCGTCATCGGGACATGACCAGGGAATGACCGGACGGGGCCTGCCTGGTTACGGTCTGCTCGGTGCCCTGGTCGATCACCGAGTGTCTCGGGGTCTGGCCTCGGCCAGTTCGGCGATGTAGGCCAGTTCCTCGTCGGTGTCGGCTCGGATGGTGAGGCCGGTGGCCCGGGTGTCGCACCAGCGGGCGAAGCGTTCCTTTATGCGGCGGCGGGAGCCGATCAGGGCACCGTCGTCCACGTAATCGTCGGGCACCGCGGCGACGGCCTCCTCCCGGTGTCCGGCCATGAACAGTTCCTGGATGCGCTCGGCGGCCTCGCCGAAGCCCCGCCGCACCATGGCGTCGCGGTGGAAGTTGTGCTCCCGGGTGCCGTAGCCCCCCACCAAAAAGGCGAACTGGGGCTTGGCCGCGTCGATGGTCCCTTGCACGTCGTCGGTGATCGACACCCGGGCCCCGGCCTGGATCTCGATGTCGTTCCAGGTGCGCCCCGACCGGTCCAGGCCCCTCCGGATCGTCTCGGTGTAGAGGTGGGCACTGTCCGGGGTGTAGCCCAGGGGCAGCCACCCGTCGGCCAGCTCGGCCATCAGGGCGGTGTTGGCCGGCCCGCCCGTGGCCAGGAAAACCGGGATTTCCGGGTTCATGTGGAGGATCGACTTGAGCGGCTTGCCGACCCCCAGCGCACCGTCGCCGGTGAACGGCAGGCTGATCTGCGATCCGTCATGGGTGAGCGGGGCCTGGCGGGCGAACACCTTCTTGATGATGGACACGTAATCCCGCAGCAGGGCATTGGGCTTGCCCCAGGGCCGCCCGTACCACCCTTCCACGATCTGTGGCCCCGACAGACCCAGTCCGCAGATGGCCCGGCCCGGCCCGGCCAGCGCCTCCAGGGTGCCGAACTGCATGGCGGTTGTCACCGCCGGGCGGGCCGCCACCTGGCACACCGCAGTCCCCAGCCGGATGTGGTGGGTATGGGCCGCGATCCAGGCCAGCGGGGTGATGGCGTCGGTCCCGTAGATTTCCGCCGACCAGACCGAGTCGTATCCCAGGCGTTCGGCCAGCTTGATCCGGGCCAGCGGGATTTCCAGTCGGGCCTGGTTCCACACATCCACCCCGATACCCAGTTTCATGGTCCCCGACTATCCCATTATTGGTGGTCCGCCGATGAATTGACGTCCCCGGCTAATCCCACTGTCGGTGGTTCGCCGGTGAATTGACGTCCCCGACCATCCCATTATTGGTGGTCCGCCGATGAATCGGTCGCGCCTAGAATCCGATGGTGCCCACCAAGTTTTTGCATTCGTTCGCCCCACCCGCGGCCGACGACTTCGTCACCATCGTGCGAGCCGAGGGCTGCACCCTGTGGGACGACCGAGGGAAGCGGTACCTGGACGCCATGGCCAGTCTGTGGTACTGCCAGGTGGGCCATGGCCGCCCCGAGGTCATCGATGCGGTGTCCGACCAGATGCGCAGGCTGGACGCCTACCAGACCTTCGCCCCGTTCACGAACCAGCCGGCCGAGGAGCTGGCCTCCATGGTGGCCGAGCGGTCGCCGTTGCCCGACGGCCGGGTGTTCTTCTGCGGTTCGGGTTCGGAGGCGGTGGACTCCGCGCTCAAGATCGCCCGGGCAGTACACCAGCTTCGGGGAGAGCCCGACCGTCAGTTGGTCGTTCGGCGCACCGATGCCTACCACGGCACCAACTTCGGGGGAACCTCGGCCCAGGGCATCGCCGGCAATCGGGAGGGCTGGGGTGATCTGGTTTCCCATTTCGTGGAGGTGCCCCGCGACGACATCGAGGCGCTGAGCACCACCATGGCCGCCAACGAGGGGAGGGTGGCCGCGGTCATAACCGAGCCGATGCAGGGGGCCGGAGGAGTGTTCCCGCCCCCGGAGGGTTATCTGGAGGGGTTGCGCCGTCTGTGCGACCGGTACGGGGCCCTGTTGATCATGGACGAGGTGATCTGCGGGTTCGGCCGGACCGGATCGTGGTTCGGGGCTCAGCACTACGGTGTCGTCCCCGATCTGATGACGTTCGCCAAGGGGGTCACCTCGGGGTACCAGCCGGTGGGCGGGGTGATTTGCAGTCGGGCCGTGTGCGATGTGCTGGAGCAGCCCGGCTGGGTTTTGCGCACCGGGTACACCTATTCCGGGCATCCGACGGGTATGGCGGCCGGGGTGGCCAACCTGGTGCTGATGGAGAGCGAGAAGCTGGTTCAGCGGGTGCCCCATCTGGCCGAAAAGCTCACCGAGGGGTTGGCCGCGCTCCAGGCCGACGGGCTCATCCGGGGCTACCGGGGCACGGGAGCGGTGTACGCCGCCGAACTGGGCCACGACGCCGCGCCCGCTCGGACGGGGCTGCTGGACGCCGGAGTGGTCGTGCGTCCCATAGGTACCGCGCTGGCCATATGCCCACCCCTGGTCATCAGCGACCACGAGATCGGCGTGCTGTTCGACGCCATGGCCGAGGTGCTGGTCAAGGATTAGTCCTGGGTTGGAGCCCGAGGTGCTGGTCAAGGATTAGTCCTGGGTTGGAGCCCGAGGTGCTGGCCAAGGATTAGTCCGGGGTTGGAGCCCGAGGTGCTGGTCAAGGATTAGTCCTGGGTTGGAGCCCGAGGTGCTGGCCAAGGATTAGTCCGGGGTTGGAGCCCGAGCCCGAGGTGTTTGGCAAAGAACAGGGCTGGGTCAGCCGATCATCTGGCCGGCATCCACCCGGATTTCCAGGCCGGTCACGCCTCGGCCCCGTTCGGAGGCCAGAAACAACACTGCCTCGGCGACGTCCTCGGGATCGACGTGCCGGTTCAGCGCGGCGGTTCGGGCCGCCCGGTCGGACACCTGCTGCGCGGTGCTGCCGGTCCGGTCGGCTATGCGCCCCCACATGTCGTCCAGCCGGTCGCCGGTGATATAGCCGGGAGTGACGATGTTGACCCTTATGTTGTGGGGTCCCAGTTCTCGGGCCATGACCATGGACGCGGTGCAAAGCGCCGACTTGGTAGAGGCGTAGACGGCCATCTTCTCGGGCATGGAGTGGGTGCTGAGCGTGCTGATCTGCACGATCGACCCCCCGCCCACGGTTTTCATGTGCTCGGCGGCCCGGCGACACACCTCCAGCGTGCCGAGCACGTTCACCTCGAAGGAATGGCGATACTCGTCCCAGTCCATGTCGGCCACGGTCGAGCGGGCTCCGCCGGCGGTGGCCACGTTCACCACGGCATCGACTCGGCCCAGCCCGGCCACTGCGGTTTCGGCCAGGGCCGCGGCCGAGGCGAGGTCGCCTATGTCGGTGGGCACCGCCACCACCCGCCCCCCACCGGCCTCGGCCACTTCGGCGGCCAGGGCTTCCAGCGGCTCGACCCGGCGGGCGGCCAGGGCCAGATCGGCTCCGTCGGCGGCCAGAGCCCGCGCACAGGCCCGGCCCACTCCCGGCCCGGCCCCGGTGATGATGGCCACCTTTCCGGCCAGAGTTCGGTTCTCGTTCATACGCCCCCGACGATCACGGTGTTTCGCGGATCACAGTGCTGCGGCCCGATAATGCTGCTCGATGGCATGCACCCTGCCCGAACGCCGGTGTTACTCGGTTTCGGGTAGGTCGGGAGCCCAATTGGCACCGTTGATGTGGCTGCCACCGTCCACGAACAACGTGTTGCCGGTCAGGTACTGGGCGTCCTCCGACGACAAGAACAGCGCCACCGGAGCAATGTCGGCCTCGGGGTCACCCATCCGACCCATGGGGTTGGCCGCCTCGGCGTTGCGGATCAGATCGGGCATCATCCTCTCCACCCTGCGAGCCGATGCGGTCTTCGCCCCCGGACAGATGACGTTCACCACGATGCCGTAGGGGGCCCATTCCCGGGCCGCGGTGCGGCTGAGGGTTCTCAACGCCTCCTTGGCGCAGTTGTACTCCAACGTGCCCATGTGGGCGTTCACCCCGTTGAGCGAGCACAGGTTGACGATCCGGCCGTACTGCTGGTCCCGCATGATCCGAAAGGCGGCTTGCATGGCCCACAGCGGACCGTACAGACCCACGTGCATGGCGTCGTTCATGAGTCGGTCGGTCTTGGACTCCACCCGACCCAGCTCCCCGCCTCCCCAGGCGTTGTTGACCAGCACGTCCAGGCGACCCCAATGATCGACGGCCGCGTCCACCATGGCCAAAACCTGGCTCCTGTCGGCCACGTCCACCCTCATGGGTCGGGCATCGGCACCGAACTCGTCGCGCAACTCGCCGGCCACCCGATCAGCGGCTGTCCCATCGATGTCGGTGACCAGCAGCTTGGCGGCCTCCGCGGCGAACCGCCGGCAGATTCCGTGGCCGATGCCGTCGCCGCCACCGGTGACCACCGCCACCCGGTCGTTCAGTCGTCCCATGATCGTGCTCCTACCGGATCAGAGTTTCGTGCCCCCGAGTTCCGAGTTGATCGGCCCTCCCGGGACACGGTAGCCCGCATCGGGGTTTCGCGCTCCCGAGGCCCGAGGCCAGGGTACCGGGGTCAGAAGGCGATGACCGAACGCAGGGTCTCGCCCGCCTTCATGGCCGCGTAGCCGTCGTTCACCTCGTCGATGCCGATGGTGGCCGATACCATCTCGTCCAGCTTGAGCCGCCCGTCGAGGTACAGGTCGATGAACTTGGGCATGTCCACCCTGAATCGGTTGGAGCCCATCAACGATCCCTGGAGTTTCTTCTCGCTCATGAAGATCTCCGGGCCGGGAATGCTCACCCGGCTGTCCATGGGCAGCATCCCGATGATGGTGGCCGTGCCGCCCTTGCCGGTCATGTGCCAGCTCTGCTCGGCGGTGGCGGTCAAGCCGATGGCCTCGAAGGAATACTCGGCACCGCCCCCGGTGATCTCGTGTACCGCGGCCACCGCGTCGGTCTCGGCGGCGTTGACGGTGTGGGTCGCCCCCAGAGTGCGGGCCATCTCCAGCTTGGAGGCCACCAGGTCCACGGCGATGATGGGCGTGGCCCCCACGATACGGGCTCCCTGGATCGCCGACAGGCCGATGCCTCCGCAGCCGATCACCACCACGCTCGACCCGGCGGGTACCGCCGCGGTGCGCATCACCGCGCCCAGACCGGTGGTGACCCCACAGCCGATCAGGGAGGCCCGGTCCAGGGGCATGTCGTCGCGAATCCTGACCACCGCCCGCTCGTGAACCAGCAGCTCCTCGGCGAACGACCCCAACCCCGCGAAGGCGACGCACGGTTGCCCGTCGTCGAAGGTCAACGATGGGGCGGGGCGGTTGGATCGTATGGCCTCGGCGTTCAGGCACATGTAGGGCTTGCCGTTCAGGCACGTGCGGCATTCCCCGCACCATATGGATACGCAGGTGATTACGTGGTCGCCGGGCTTCACGTAGGTCACATCCTCACCCACCGCCGCGACCACGCCGGCCGACTCGTGACCCATCACCGTCGAGGCCGGTACGGCCCATTGACCATCCATGAAGTGCAGATCGGAATGGCACAGCCCGGCGTGGGTGGTGCTGATGAGCACCTCGTTGGGTCGGGGCTTGTCGACGGTCAGGTTCTCGACGACCAGTTGGCCGGGGCTGGAATGCAGAACGGCACCACGCATGGGGATCTCCTTGGATCGAGTTCGGATCCGATGGGACATGGATCCTATGTGACTTGGATCCGACGGGATTGGGACTCGGATCCGATGGGATATGGATCCTAGGCCAATCCTGAGTGCCACCGGGTTTGCGGGTGGTGTCGGGGGGTGGGCGTGACCGGGTTTGCGGGTGGTGTCGGGGGGTGGGCGTGACCGGGTTTGCGGGTGGTGTCGGGTCGGGCCGGTGGGGGCTCGGAGAGGTCGGGAGTGGTCAGACGGTGTGGCAGGGGTCGCCGTGACCGGTGCTCATGGCTTCGAGGAAACCGCGGGCCCGCTCCTGGCGGGGGTGGCGGTTGGCGAGTTTCCAGAAGCGGGGTCCGTGGTTGGGCTCGCTCAGATGGGCCAGTTCGTGAACTATGACCGCGTCCAGAACCCAGCGGGGAACCCGGGCCAGTCGGGTGGAGATGCGGATGGTGCCCCGGGCCGACGTACACGAGGCCCAGCGGTCGTTCTGCTCGGCCCAGGTGACCGACTTGGGCCGGGCCAGGCCGTACTTGTCGGCCAGTTCGGCGGCTCGATCGAACAGGTTTATCTCGCCGGCCTCGGCCGCTCGCTTGCGTTCGAGGCGGCCCACCAGGGTGGAGATAACGTCGGCTTCGAAAGCGGGGGGCAATCCCGCGGGAACCCGCACCTCGATGCAATCGGACAGAATCTTGGCCGCGGACGTCTTCCGTCTCTTCGAGCTGCGGATGATGCGCACCGGAAGTCGTGGCGGGGCCTCCGGTGCGATATCGACCTCGGCCTCCAGAAGGGTTGAACTCATGGTGCGACCCTAACGACGGACAGTGACAGTTTGGTGGATGGTCCGTGGTCGCCATGGAACCGCCCCGGTTTGGTTCATGACGACCGGAGCCGCCCCGGTTTGGTGGAAAGGTCGTTTTGACGGGTTGCAGTGGTCGTGCGGCTTGGTGTGGGGTTCCCCCGGTTTGGTGGATGGTGGGGAGTCCGGGAGGCTGCGGTAACGTTCGGCCGAAGCCAAGGGGGAGATCGAAATGACCGAGCAGACCAGGACCCAGGTTGCGTGGGCGTCCATGGTCGAGGCCTTGTCCGAGGTCGGCGACCGTTTCTGCGGCCAGGAATGGGGGGTGTCGGGCGAGCAGGAGATCGCCGACTGTCATCGCTTGGTGATGCACATCCTTCAGTCGGGGCTGTTCGCCCACGCCGAGTTCGATCCCGAGCGGCCGGTGTGGCGGCGCATCGTGTCGCCCACCCGGAAGTTCACCGGGGACAACGCCGACGCGGTGTACTTCGAGGCCCCCGTGCTCGGCGATCGGGAGTACCGGATAAACGGCAACCTGGCGGGGGCGGTCTACACCTCGTTCACCGTGGAGCTGGGCTCCTCCGAGGGTAGGTATGCCACCGGCACCGGCGGTGTGCTCAACGACGACGACATCGATGTGGACGCCGACGGCAACTACGAGGTCTTCCTAGGCGGCGAGCCGAGGGATCGCAACTGGCTGGATCTGCCTCCCGACTCGGGCCGGATCACCACCCGTCACTACTTCGAGTTTCCCCGACCGGGAGCGGCCGACGAGTCCCTGCACATACCCCTGGCCATCGAATGCCTGTCCCCGGTGGGTCCGGCCCCGCTCTGGACCGACGAGACCGTGGCCGCAGCCATCGACCGGGTGACCAACCATGTGGTGGGCAAGACCGTGCAACAGCCCGTTCCCGGCACCTACCCCCTGCCTTCGTGGGTCAGCCGGGAACCCAATGTTCTGCCCGACCCCCAGCCCCCCGGCACCATGGGTTTCGCCGCCTTCGACGCCTACTACACGATGGGACGCTACGAGATAGCCCCCGACGAGGCTCTGGTGATGACCGGCCGCTGGCCGGACTGCAAGTTCGGCAACGTGTGCCTGTGGACCAAGTTCGGCCAGACCTACGATTACGTCAACCGCCGGACCAGTCGCAACCGAGCCAACACCACCCTGGAGGCCGACGGCACGTTCAGGATGGTCATTGCCCACGAGGACCCCGGCGTGTACAACTGGTTGGACACCGAGGGCCGTCCCACCGGCAGCATCTTCTGGCGGTTCTTCCTGCCCACCGGCTCGGTCGAGCGCATAGAGACCGACCGGGTCAAGCTCTCCGACCTGCGCTGAGCACGGGCGGGATGTCGCGGACCCGCCAGAGGCCGGACCTCCCCGAAGGCCTGGAGTGTGTTGACTCCGATCTGCTGGAGAAGCTGCGGAACGGGTCGATAAGCAAGCTCCCGGAGCGAGCCCTGGACTGCCTGCCCGCCGAAGTTCGGGACCGCATCCCCGACGATCTGATCGAATTCGCCTCGGCCAACCCCAGCCTGACGCTGCTGGCATTGGTCGTCGGTGTGGCCGCCGTGCTGGGCCTGCTGTACAAGCTGGTCAAGCGGGCCTTCGTGGCCGCTCTGTTGTTCGGTGCAGTGGCCGCCGCGGCCTGGTGGTGGTGGCTGGGTGCCATTTGGGGCATTTAGGAGCCGCGCCGATGGGTGGGAGTGTGGGAACGTTGGGCCTTGCTTCATGTACGCCATAACCTCCTACCGGTAAACGCCGCGCCGATGGGTGGGAGTGTGGGAACGTTGGACTCCGGGTGGTCGGCCCGGGGTGCGGCCTCGTCGGCTTGGTCGAGCAACCGGTGGGTCGGCCCGTGAGTGGTCGGCCGCTGTGGGTGCCCGATGAGGATCGGGTGGCGGACTCCAATCTGGCCCGGTTCGCCGTCGGAGTGGGGATCGACGTCGGGGCCGACGGGGGCTACGAACAACTGCACCGGTGGTCGGTCGAGGATTTGGGTGGTTTCTGGTCGGCGGTGTGGGATTTTTGCGGTGTGGTGGCCTCGGAGCGGGGCTGCGTCCCGGTGGTGGAGGCCGAGTTCATGGCCGACGTCCGGTTCTTCGCCGATGCTCGCTTGAACTATGCCGAGAACGTGCTGGACGGTGACGGTGCCGAGACCGCGGTGGTGTTCGCCGACGAGTCGGGGGTCGGCACGGAGACGAGCCGGGCCGAGCTGCGGGTGCTGGTGTCCCGGGTGGCCGGGGCCATGCGGGCCCAGGGGGTGGGTCCCGGCGATCGGGTGGCGTGCTGGATGCCCAATGGGCCCGAAACCTATGCGGTGATGCTGGCCGCGGCCTCGGTGGGGGCGGTGTTCTCGTCCACCTCTCCCGACTTCGGTCCCGCCGGGGTCATCGATCGCTTCGGCCAGATCGAGCCCGTGATGTTGTTCGCCGCCGACGGCTACGTCTACGGCGGCCGCCGCTTCGACTGCACCGAGCGGTTGGGGCCGATCCGAGCCGGGTTGCCCACCGTGGTGGCCACCGTGGTGCTGAACCGCTCCGGGGGCGGCGGGCAGCCCCCCGACGGCACCGTGGATTTCGAGACCTGGATCGAGCCCCACGAGGCCGGGCCGATCCCGTTCGAGCAACTCCCGTTCGACCATCCGCTGTACGTGCTGTATTCCTCGGGCACCACCGGACGGCCCAAGTGCATCGTCCATCGGGCCGGCGGGATCCTGCTCAAGCACCTGTGCGAGCACCAGCTCCACTGCGACGTTCGCCCCGGCGACCGGGTGTTCTACTTCACCACCACCGGCTGGATGATGTGGAACTGGCTGGCCTCGGTGCCGGCCTCGCGAGCCGCGGCGGTCCTGTGGGACGGGAATCCCGGTCATCCGAGCCTCGACGTCCTGTTCGATCTGGTGGATCGGGCCGGGGTGACGCTTTTCGGGGTTTCGGCCCGTTATTTGGATTCGTTGCGCAAGGCCCGGCGGTCTCCTCGCCGAACCCATGACCTGAGCACCGTCCGCACCATCTGCTCCACCGGCTCGCCGCTGTCGCCCGACGGGTTCGGCTACGTCTACGACCACGTCAAGGCCGATGTGCATCTGGCCTCCATCTCGGGGGGTACCGATCTGTGCGGTTGCCTGGTGGCCGGCGATCCCACCGCACCGGTGTGGCCGGGGGAGATACAAAGGCCCGCCCTGGGCATGGCCATCGAGGTGTGCGACGAGTCGGGCTCGCCCCTGGCACCGGGCCTCGCCGGCGAGCTGGTGTGCTCGTCGCCGTTCCCGTCGCAGCCCCTGGGGTTCTGGGGCGATGAAGGGGCCGAGCGTTACCGGGCCGCCTACTACCAACGGTTCGAGGGCCGGTGGCACCAGGGCGACTACGTGTCGGCCACCGAGCACGGTGGCTATGTGATCTCCGGACGCTCCGACGCCACCTTGAACCCCGGCGGCGTTCGGATCGGCACCGCCGAGATATACCGGTTGGTGGACGCCATGGACGAGGTGGCCGAGAGCGTGGTGGTGGGCCAGCCGGTGGACGGCGACACCCGGGTGGTGCTGTTCGTGAAGCCGGCCGAGGGGGTGAGCCTGGACGCCGATCGGCAAGCAGCCATCCGGGCGACCATCCGGGCCGGGGCCACTCCCCGCCATGTACCGGCGGTGATCTGTGCGGTGGACGACATCCCCCGCACCCGCAGCGGCAAGATCGTGGAGCTGGCGGTGCGTGACGTGATCGGCGGGCGGCCCGTCACCAACATCGAGGCGCTGGCCAACCCCGAGGCCCTGGACCAGTTCCGCAACCGACCCGAGCTGGCATGACCGGGACCCACGCGGATTGCCCCGGCTGCGGAGCCTGCTGATCACCCTGGTCGAGTGACCGTCACGATGTCCGGTGTGGTCTGGTCGACGAGTGACCGCGGCCATGTCGGGTGTCGAGTGACCGTCACGATGTCCGGTGTGGTCTGGTCGACGAGTGACCGCGGCCATGTCGGGTGTCGAGTGACCGTCACGATGTCCGGTGTGGTCTGGTCGACGAGTGACCGCGGCCATGTCGGGTGTCGAGTGACCGTCACGATGTCCGGTGTGGCAGGCTGGGGGCGTGGTCAAGCGTCGTGATCTGATTCGTCTGTCCCCCGAGGAACTTGAGGCCTTCGTCGAGGAGCAGAAGAGCCTGCAAGTGGCCACCATCAACCGGGACGGGACACCGCATCTGAGCACCCTGTGGTTTGCGGTGGTGGACGGCGACATCGTGTTCGAGACCTACACCAAGTCGCAGAAGATCAAGAACCTGGAGCGGGACGACCGCATCGCCGTGCTGTTGGAGGACGGCCTCGAGTACGACAAGCTCCGAGGGGTGGCCATCAACGGGCGGGCCGAGCTGCACACCGATCCCGCGGTGGTCCACCGCTATGCGCTGGAGGTGATGGATCGCAACAATCCCGACATCGACCGGGAGATGCTGTCCACCGCCGCCGAGAGCATGGCCCAAAAGCGCACCGCGGTGGTGGTCAAGGCCGAGAGAACCATTAGCTGGGACCACACCAAACTGGGCGGCACCTACTGAGGGTCGGCACCACGCCAACCGAGTGGTCGCTGAGGGTTGGGGTCGCACCGAACCGGGTGGCACCTACTGAGGGTCGGCACCACGCCAACCGAGTGGTCGCTACCGATCGCACCCCGCCGGTAGCGTTGGGAGTCTGGTGAAGGATCTGCTCAGGTGGCTTTCCCACCTGCTCCGGCTGGCAGTGCTGATGCCGATGTTGGCCCTGGCGCTGGCCGCCACCTTGTTCGTGGTCTGGGCCCCCACGGCCGACGTGCTGAAATCCTGGGAATCCACCCCGGTGGACGTGAACCTGGTGGAGGACGTGAGCCTGAACGAGCTCTCCATCCGTTCCTACGTCTACGACGCCGACCAGCGGATCATCGACGTGTTCAGCTATGTCGAGAATCGGGAGCTGGTCGGGCTCGACGACATCTCCGAACCGGTAAAGAACGCGGTGATCGCCATCGAGGACGAGAATTTCCATCTCCACTCCGGTATCGATCTGAGCGCGGTGTTCCGGGCCGGCCTCGAGAACGTGGGGGCCGGTGGCATCACCCAGGGGGGTTCCACCATCACCCAGCAGCTCATCAAGAACCTGGTGGTGGGCAACCGGGTGGAGGCCGAGCGCAAGCTCCAGGAGATGGCCATGGCCAAGCGGCTGGAGCGGGAGATGAGCAAGGACGAGATCCTCAACCTCTACCTGAACACGGTGTATTTCGGCCAGGGAGCCTACGGCGTGCAGGCCGCCGCCGAGGTGTACTGGGGCATGGATGCGGCCGATCTGGGGTGGGGGGAGGCCGCGCTGCTGGCCGCGCTCATCAGCAACCCCGGCGGCCATGACCCCATCGTCAACCCCCTGCGGGCCCTGCGCCAGCGCCGGGTGGTGCTCAATCGGCTGGTCCTGCTGGGTTACGTCACCGAGGAGGAGGCCGACGCCCTGCATCTCCAGCCGCTGCCCACCGAGGTCCACGAGATCGAGCTTCCCCCCAAGAGCTACTTCGTGGAGGAGGTCAAGCAGCGGCTCCTGGACGACCCCAAGTATCTGGGGGGCAGCCCCGACGACCGCTTCAACCTGGTGTTCAACGGCGGGTTGAGCATCCACACCACCTTCGATCCCGACACTCAGCGACAGGCCGAGAACGCGGTCGCCACCACCCTGGCCGAGTACGATCTCGGCGATCACGGGGACGTCGAGGTCACCATGGCTCTGGCCGCCCTCGAGCCCGATACCGGAGCGGTGCGGGCGGTGGTGGGCGGGCCCGGTTTTTCCCGGGACGAGCAGGAGTTCAACCTGGCCACCCAGGGTTCTCGTCAGCCGGGGTCGTCGTTCAAGACGTTCGTCATGTTGACCCTGTTCGAGCAGGGATACCAGCCCAGCGACCGGATCAGCGGACGGGGTCCCTGCCAGATACCGAACCCCGGGGGCGTCCCCGACCCCTACGTGGCCGAGAACTTTGCCGCGTCCACCGGCCAGGTGGATACCATCACCAACCAGGTCAGGGTCTCGTCGAACTGCGGATTCCTGCGTCTGGGCCAGGTGGCGGGCATCCAACCGGTCATCGACACCGCCACGGCCATGGGCATCACCACCGAGCTGGAGCCGGTGGCGTCGCTGCCCCTGGGTTCCGAGGAGGTCCACCCCATCGATATGGCGTCGGCCTACGGGGTGATGGCCACCGGGGGAATCCGATACGAGCCCTACTTCATCGAACGGATCGTCGACCGCCGGGGCAACGTGCTCTATCGCCACGAGCTGTCCGGCCGGCGGGTGGTGTCGGAGCGCTCGGCCTGCTGGGCCACCGATGTGTTGGAGAACAACGTCGTCAACGGCACCGGCCGGCGGGCCCAATTGCCCGCCCAGGCCGCCGCGGGCAAGACCGGCACCACCGAGGAATCGGCCGACGCCTGGTTCGTCGGGTTCACCCCCCACCTGGCCACCGCGGTCTGGCTGGGCAATCCCAACGAGAACATTCCCATGCGTCGGGTGACCGGCAGCTCCTATCCGGCGGTCGCCTGGGGGCGGTTCATGACCGGCTTCCACCAGGGCCGGGACGTGGTGGACTTCCCCCGCTGTCCGAGCGAGCCCCGGACCGGCGATCTGATCGAGTTGGAGGGGGTCTTCACGGTGGGTGCTCCCTGCGAGGCCCCGGCGGCGGCCGATGCTCCCGAACCCGACGTCGACGGTGATTCCGTCCCGGCGGCGATTACCGTCCCGGTGGACACCGACGACGACGGTATCCACGACGTCTGCGTGAATCCGGGGATCTCCGCGGGGATCGAGCCCTGCGGGCCCAGCGAGTTCGTCACCGAGGACGGGGATCCGGTGACTCTGTACTGCGGGACTCCCTCGGCCATCGAGGTGCAGTGCCCCGATGGCCGGTTCCCCCTGGATTCCGACGACGACGGCATCGCCGATACCTGTGTCGGTCCCTCCCCCGGCCCGGACCCGACCACCGATTCCCCCACCGGTCCTGATTCCGGGGGCGTGTCCGATTTCCCCACCGCCCCCGATTTGGGGGGTGTGTCCGATTCCCGGGCCGGCCCTGATTCCGGGGGTGTATCCTATTCCCCCGCTGGCTCTGATCCCGGGAATGCGTCCGGCCCTAGGATCGAGTCGTGAGCGTCGATCAGTTCCAACGTCTTCTTGCGGTTCAGGACCACGACACCCGGGTCGACCAGCTCCGCTACCGTTTGGACAACCTGGCCGAGCGGGCGGCTCTGACCGCTTGTCGCCAGGCCGTCCAGGAGGTTCTCGACCGCCAGGAGGAGGTTCGGGTCAACCGGTTGGAGCTTCAGAGAGGCCTAAAGCGCAACGAGGACGAGCTGGCTGCTCTGGAGGAGCGGACCAAGCGGGAGAACGAACGACTTTACTCGGGGGAGATCAGCGGCACTCGGGATCTGCTGGCCCTCCAGGACGAGGTGAACGGGTTGCGGTCCCGCTGCTCGGACCTGGAGGACCAGGCCCTGATGCTGATGGAGGCCCTCGAGGGGGTTGGTAGCGATCTCGAAGCCCTGGCGGCCGAGGCCGAGGCCGCCGAGGCCGAGGTGGGCGCGGCCCGCGGGCGGTTGGCCGAGGCCGAGGCGGTGGTGAGGGAGGAGATCGACCGGGAGGTAACCGCTCGTTCGGTCGAGGCCGCCGGGATCCCCGAGACGTTGCTGGCCGACTACGAGAGCCTGCGGACTCGCATGGGTGGGGTTGCGGTGGCCCGTCTCCGCAACGGTACCTGCGAGGGCTGCCACCTGGCGTTGTCGGCCATGGAGCAGGATCGCCTCCGCCGCGCCCCCGCCGACGAGGCCTGCCACTGCGAGGAGTGCGGCTGCATTCTGATCCGGGATTGATCGGGTTCGCGCCGTGTTGATCTCTGATCCGGGATTGATCGGGTTCGTGCCGTGTTGATCTGGTTCCTGGCTCTCAGCTTTTTGGTGGTGGCCCTGGTGTTCGACAGTCCGGCGCTGGACTACCGGGTGGTGATGCTCGGTTCGGTGGTGCCTCTGGTCGAGTTGCCGGTCGGAGGCCCGTGGGCGCTGCACACCCTGCTGGCTCCGCTGGTCGTGCTGGTGGTGGTGATGGCGGCCACTCGGGGTCGCCGGTTGGCTCGGCGCCGCTGGTTGGGACTCCCCATCGGGTTGTTCATGTACCTGGTGCTGGACGGGGCGTGGTTGCGGACCGAGCTCTTCTGGTGGCCTGCGCTGGGTGTGGTTGTGGACGCCGGGGATCTTCCCCGGCTGAAACCGGTGGCCGTGCTGATCACGCTGGAGTTGATCGGGCTGGTCGCCGGTGTCTGGGCGGTGCGCCGCTACGGCTTGTCCGACCGGCAGGGGTGGCGTCTCTTCTACACCCAGGGCCGACTGGGGCGGGCTCGGATGAGAACCGGTGGTTTGCGGCGTTGACGCATTCGAGGCGAACCGGTGGTTTGCGGCGTTGACGCATTCGAGGCGAACCGGTGGTTTGCGGCGTTGACGCATTCGAGGCGAACCGGTGGTTTGCGGCGTTGACGCATTCGAGGCGAACCGGTGGTTTGCGGCGTTGACGCATTCGAGGCGAACCGGTGGGTCGCGGCGTTGATGCATTCGAGGCGAACCGGAGGTTTGCGATGCTGAGTTTCGACTGGTGACGGTGAGTCGGCCTGTAGGCGGGATTCTGTCCGGGTCCTGACGGACCGTGGGTGGCCATCCATCTAAGCGGCCTACCCGGGGACTGCCCCCGGTGGGGGCGGCGGGCCACCATGTCCCCTGCTTGGCCTTGCTCCCGGTGGGGTTTGCCGAGCGAGCCGGGTCGCCCCGGCCCCTGGTGCGCTCTTACCGCACCGTTTCACCCTTGCCTGTGCCCGGAAGGTCCGGGCCATCGGCGGTCTGTTCTCTGTGGCACTTTCCTGCGGGTCGCCCCGACTGGCCGTAGGCCAGCACCGTCGCCCTTTGGAGTCCCGACCTTCCTCGACCTCGAATCCCGGTTCCGACACCCGAGGCCGCGGCCACCCGGCCGACTCACCGTCGCGCCCAGTCTGCCGGCCCGATCTCTTGGAGGCCAGGGGGTTTCAGAAGCTGATGGCGGACAGGTCGGGGTTGTGCTCGGAAACGGCCCGATCTCTTGGAGGCCAGGGGGTTTCAGAAGCTGATGGCGGACAGGTCGGGGTTGTGCTCGGAAACGGCCCGATCTCTTGGAGGCCAGGGGGTTTCAGAAGCTGATGGCGGACAGGTCGGGATACCAGCGGGAGGCTCGCTCCAGCGCGTCGTGCCAGCGATCGCGATCCACGGTTCCCGCCGGTTCGATCACCGCCCGGGGCGACCAGGAGTCGGCCACCTCCTGCCAGCTCGACCACTGGCCCAAGGCTCGCCCGGCCATCACCGCGGCCCCCAGCGTCGTTCCCTCCGGGACGGGGCACAGCTCCACGGTGCGCCCCAACGCATCGGCCAGGATCTGGACGAAAACCGGGTTCCGGGACATACCGCCGTCCACTCGGAGCCGCTCGAACCGGCAGTTGCTGTCGGCCTCGGCCGCCTCCATCAGATCGGCGGCTCGCTGGGCCACCCCTTCGAGAACGGCTCTCACCACATGGGCCGCGGTGGTTCCCCCGGTGATGCCGAACAACGCCCCCCGGGCCCCGAAGTCCCAGTTGGGGGTGCCCAGGCCGAACAGGGCGGGCACGTAGACCACGCCGCCGGTGTCGGCCACGCCGCCGGCCAGCTCGATGGACTGATCGGCATCGGTCAACAGGCCCATGTCGTCGATCAACCAGCTCATGTTGGATCCCGCGGCGATCATCATGGCCTCCACCCCCCAGCAGAGGCCGCCGGCCTCCTGCCAGGCCACGATGGGGAACGTTCCCCGAGGGCTGCGCTTCTCGAAAGCCGGCCGGTCGCTACCGGTGCACACGTCCAAAAAGGCACCGGTGCCGAACGTGAGCTTGGCCTGACCCCCGAGCACGCAGCGCTGGCCCACGAGCGACGACTGCTGGTCGCCGATGATCCCGGCAATCGGTGGGGCTCCCGGTAGGGCGGTGGCGTTACCCACCACCCCGGTGGAGTCGACGATCCTCGGCAGGCAGGCGGGGGGAATGCCGAGCTGCTCGACCACCTCGTCCGACCAACCCCGGCCATCGGCGGTCAACATCCCGCTCATGGCCGCATTGGAGGCGTCGGCGACATGGACGGCTCCCTGCGAGAGGCACCACACCGTCCAGGCGTCCACGGTTCCGAAGCACAGATCGCGGGTCCGGTCGGGGTCGTGTTGATTCAGCAGGTAGGCCAGTTTGGTGGCCGACTCGTTGGGAACCAGCCGCAGCCCCCGGGCCTGCCACGCCAGGCAGTCGCCCACGGTGCGGAGGTCCTGCCAGCCCAGCGCCGGGCCCACCGGCTCGCCGGTGCGGCGATCCCAAACCACCGCGGAACCCCGCTGGTTGGTGACCGCCACCGCATCGACCCCCCCGACCTCGTGGATGACCTCCGTGGCGGTCCCGAGGACGATCTCGGCCATCTCACGGCCGTCGAACTCCACCAGTCCGGGTTCGGGCACCCTCGGTGGTGCGGGCCGTTGGCGGAAGCAGATCACCCGGTGGCCGTCGGTCACCGCCGAGCGGATGCTGCTGGTGCCCACATCTATGACGCAAATGTTCATCGAGGCGGGTTCATCCAGAAGGAGTATCCATGCAGGAGGGGGCGTTCACCAGGAGGAGTATCCATGCAGGAGGGGGCGTTCACCAGGAGAAGTGTCCATGGAGGAGGGGGCGTTCACCTGGAGGAGTATCCATGCAGGGGGCGTTCATGGCGAGGTTTCTTGAAGGAGCGGACGGGTGGTGGAGGAGATTGACGAAGGAGATTGTGGCAGGGTGGAAATAATAGTCCACACTATGACCATGAGCCTGGGTCAGCACGGAGGATGGGCCGGCATATTCCGAGAATTGACCGGGGGTGGCCGTCTAACCGTCGAAGCGGCCGATGCGGCGATGACCGAGATATTGAGGGGGGAGGCCACACCGGCGCAGATCGGGGGGTTCCTGGCCGCCCTGCGGACCAGGGGGGAGACCGCCGACGAGCTGGTGGGTCTGCTTGCGGCCATGCGGGCTGCGGCCGACACGGTCCCGCTGGACGCCGCGGCCCTCGGCCTCATCGATACCTGCGGCACCGGGGGCGACGACAGCGGGAGCATCAACGTGTCCACCGCCGCCGCGCTGGTGGCGGCCGGCGCGGGGGTCGGGGTCTGCAAGCACGGCAATCGGTCGGCCTCGTCCCGCTGCGGCTCGGCCGACGTGCTGGAGGTGCTGGGCGCGGTCATCGACCTCGGCCCGGTGGGGGTGGCCCGCTGCGTGACCGAGACCGGTTTCGGCTTCTGCCTGGCTCCCCGCTTCCACCCGGCCATGCGCCACGCCGGCCCTCCCCGCCGGGAGCTGGGGGTGACCACGGTGTTCAACTTTCTGGGCCCGCTGGCCAACCCGGCCGGGGTGACGCGCCAGTTGGTGGGAATCAGCGATCGGGCCATGGCCGAGATAATGCTGGAGGTATTGGTGGCCACCGGCTCGGAGCGGGCCATGATCGTGCATGGTCACGACGGTCTGGACGAGCTGTCCACCACCGGCCCGACCGATGTGTGGGAGCTGCGGGGCGGCGGCACCCTCCACTACACGGTGGACCCGGCCGACCTGGGTTTGGCGGCGGCGAAGCCCGAGGATCTGGTGGGTGGCGATGCCGCGGTGAACGCCGACTGCCTGAAGCGGGTTCTGGGCGGCCGGGAGGGGCCGCATCGAGACGTCGTGGTTCTCAACGCCGCGGCTGCGCTGGTGGTGGCCGGGGTGTCGGGTTCCCTGAGCGAGGGCCTGGCGGCGGCGGCGACGTCCATCGATCGCGGTCGGGCCCAACAGGTGCTGGAGCGGTTCGTCTCGGTGTCCAACGAGGCCGCCGGCGGCGGGGAGGAGTAGTCGTGGAAAGGGAGGACGGTCCACCCACCGAGCAACTGAGGCAGGTGCTGATCGCGGCCATGGACGTGGCCCGGGCCGGGCAGAAGGACAAGCCCCCGATCGACCCGCCGATGCGGCTGAGGCAGCTCCTGAATTTCAAGAAGGTCTCCGATCGGGCGCTCGGCCAGGTTCGCGAAGTGGTGGAGAACGACGAGGAGTTCCGGGAAAGGGTGGTCGAAGGCATCGAGGACGAGGAGGCGGTGGGTCGGCTCGGCTGGTTGTGGCTGGTTCGCCCGGAGGGGTGGGAGCAGGAGTGCCGGGAGTTGGCCGAGGCGGCGGACAGCGAAACCGAGCAGTCCGCCGACGACCAGAGGACCGAGGCGCTGGAACAGAGGCTGCAAAAGGTCCGGGCCGATCTGGACCGGGCCGAGCGCCGCCGGGAGAAGGCGGTGGAGGAACGCGATCTCGCCCGGACCGAGGCCAACCAGCACCGCACCGAGGCCCGCCATGCCGTCGAGAAGGCCGAGAGCCTGGAGGCGGAGCTGGAGCGGGTACGAGCGGACGAGAGTGCCGAGCGCAAGAAGTCGGTGCGGGTCCAGCGCAAACGGGACCGCATCGAGGCCAAGCTCAAGAGCGCCAACAAGCAGATCAATCGGCTCAAGAAGGAGCTGGGAGAAGCCCGCGAGCAGCACCGCGTCGATATCGACGGCCTGAAGGAGCAGTTGGACGCCGCGCGGGACGAGGTGGCTCAGGCTCGGGCCGCCGGGTTCGAGCCCGAGCCCGAGCCGGTGGTCGAGCCCGAGCCCGAGCCGGCACCCCCGCTCACCCATCGAATCCCGGCACCGTTGCCTCCCGGCATGCTGCGCGACACCGTGGAGGCCGCCGAACATCTCCTCCGTCACGTGTCCGATCTGGTCGTCTTGGTGGATGGCTACAACGTGACCTTCAAGAGCTGGCAGGGAATGTCGGTGCGGGATCAGCGGCTCCGGTTCCTCCAGAAGCTGGAGGAGCTGAGCGCCCGCTATGCCGGGGTCGACTTCGTGGTGGTGTTCGACGGCATCCAGACCGACTACGACTACATTCCCACCACCGCCCGCTCGCTGGGGGTGTCGGTGCGCTTCTCCGATCCGGGGGTGACCGCCGACGACCACATCATCGGTCTGTGCGACACCTACCCGCTTCATCGCTCGATCGTGGTGGTTTCGGAGGACAACGAGGTTCGCGAGCGGGCCCGCGACCGGGGGGCCAACCTGGTTCGCCCCTACAAGCTCCTGGAGATCATGGGTCTGGAAATAGCCGATCCCCTGGGCTGGCCGGGCTTCGGCGACCGGTGAGTCCTCTCGGTTCCGAGAAGGTGGTCTCCGGGCTTGGGCGACCGGTGAGTCCTCTCGGTTCCGAGGAGGTGGTCTCCGGGCTTGGGCGACCGGTGAGTCCTCTCGGTTCCGAGGAGGTGGTCTCCGTCGGTCTGGCTGCTGGTCTGGATGCCGTCGGGGTGGCTCGGGCCGAGCGGTTCGAGTCGGTGAGAGACGTGTTGGTGAAGCGGCGGGACCAGGGGCTGCACGGGGGCATGGCGTTCACCTATCGCAACCCCGACCGCTCCACCGACCCCGCCCGGGTGGTGGACGGGGCCCGCTCACTGGTCGTGGGCGCACTCGGCTACCGTCGTCCGACCCCGGAACCTCCCGACCGGGCCGTGGGCCGGGTGGCTGCTTATGCCCGGCGCGACCACTACGACGAGCTGAGGAAGGCCCTGGGACGAGTGGCCGCCGTGCTGGGCACCGCCGGGCACCAAGCGGTGGTGGTGGCCGACGACAACGCCCTGGTCGATCGAGAGGCCGCCCGCCGGGCCGGGTTGGGCTGGTACGGCAAGAACAGCAACATCCTGCTGCCCGGCCGGGGAAGCTGGTTCGTGCTGGGCACGGTTATCACCACCGCCGAACTGGCACCGTCGGATCCGGTGCCCGATCAGTGCGGGCCATGTCGTCGCTGCCTGGAAGGCTGCCCCACCGGAGCCATCGTCGCTCCCGGGGTGGTGGACGCCCGCCGGTGCCTGGCCTGGTTGGTGCAGGCCGCCGGCGATTTTCCCCTGGAGTACCGGGAGGCCCTGGGAAACCGGATCTACGGTTGCGACGACTGCCAGGAGGTATGCCCCCCCAATCGATCGGCCGGCGACGCCGGTGCAGCCGCGGCGGTGGGGGCCAACCCCGATGGGGACGTCGCGTGGGGGTCGGGGGTCGCTGCGGTTGGTACGGATGCAGGGAGTCCGGGTCCCGATGGGGACGTCGCGTGGGGGTCGGGGGTCGCGGCGGTTGGTACGGATGCAGGGAGTCCGGGTCCCGATGGGGACGTCGCGTGGGGGTCGGGGGTCGCGGCGGTTGGTACGGATGCAGGGAGTCCGGGTTCCGATGAGGACGTCGCGTGGGGGTCGGGGGTCGCGGCGGTGGGGGCCAACCCCGATGAGGACGTCGCGGATGGCCGGGACGTCGCGTGGGTGGATCTGGTGGAGTTGTTGGGACTGGACGACGCCCGGCTCATGGCTCGTTACGGTCGTTGGTACATCCCCCGGCGGGAGCCCCGCTACGTGCGGCGCAACGCGTTGGTCGCCCTGGGCAACTCGGGGCGGGGGAGCGACCCCGAGGTGGCCGGGGTCGTGCTGCGCTACCTGGCCGATCCCGACCCCATGCTGGTGCGTCACGCGGCCTGGGCCGCCCGTCGCCTCGGGGTGGATGCGGCGGCACCGGTTTGAGTCATGGCCCGACACCTACTGGTCACCAATGACTACCCGCCCAAGCTGGGGGGCATACAGAACTACCTGTGGGAGCTGTGGCGCCGCCTGCCCCCCGACGACGTCTGCGTACTGACCCGGTCCCATCCCGGAGGGGCCGAATGGGACGCCAAGCAGGATCACCGGGTGGTTCGCTCCCCGCGCCGGTTCTTGCTGCCCACCCCCGAAATGGCCGCCGAGATAGCCGATCTGGTGGACGAGGTCGGTGCCGAGCTGGTTCTCTACGACCCTGCGGTCCCACTGGGGGCGTTGGCCCCCCGATTGCCCCACCCCTACGGGGTTATCCTCCACGGTGCCGAGGTGACCGTTCCCGGACGACTGCCGGGGGCCAAACAGGTGCTGGCCGGAGTGCTGCGGGAGGCCCGGGTGGTGGTGGCCGCGGGACGGTACTCGGTGAGCGAGGCCGAACGAGCCGCCGGGGGCCCGCTGCCCGCGGTGATCGTGCCCCCCGGAGTGGACGTGGAGCGCTTCGAACCCCTGGACGAGGCCCGAAGGCTGGAGGCTCGCCGCCGGTTCGGCCTGCCGGTGGATGCGCCGGTGGTGGTGTCGATAAGCCGGTTGGTGCCCCGCAAGGGGATGGATGTTCTCATCGAGGCCTCGGCCCGGCTGGCCGACCGCCATCGGGGGCTTACCCTGGCGGTGGCCGGCACCGGGCGGGATCGGGCCCGGCTGGATCGTCTCATAGGTCGCACGGGGGCCCCGGCCCGCCTGCTCGACCGGGTGCCCGACTCGGATCTGCCCGACCTCTACGGCTGTGCCGATGTGTTCGCCATGGTGTGCCGTCGGCGGTGGGCAGGCCTGGAGCAGGAAGGGTTCGGCATCGTGTTCCTGGAGGCCGCGGCCGCCGGAGTGCCGCAGTTGGCCGGGGACAGCGGGGGAGCGGCCGAGGCGGTGAAGCACGGCCGGACCGGTCTGGTGGTGGACAAGCCCGGCCACCTGGACGCGGTTACCGCCTCCTTGGACGCCCTGCTGGCCGATCGGGTGCGTCTGCGGCAAATGGGGGTGGAGAGCCGACTGCGGGCGGTGGCCGAGTTCTCCTACGACTACGTGGCCGGACGATTGCGGACGGTGATCGACGAGGTCGTCGACCGGGGGAACGACCGCGGGCCATGGTGAGGATCGACCGGGTCGGGAACCGCGGGCCATGGTGAGGATCGTTATCGACCGCGACGGAAGCTCCCGTGCCCGGCTCGTGCTCCCGGCCAACGACCGCGGGCCATGGTGAGCATCGACCGGGGGAACGACCGCGGGCCATGATGAGTATCGACCGGGGCAGGAACCGCGGGCCATGGTGAGCGAGCGCTTGGTACCGGTGGGGGTCGAGGGTCGGAACCTCCTGGGGGCCTGCTGGGCCGGAACCGGCCTGTTCGTGGTCGTCGCCGTTCTCACCGCCATTGCCCCCGGTCCCATGGCCGTTCCCGTCTCGGTGGTGTCGCTCGGGTTGTTGGGCGGGGGATGCGTGGCCATGCTCCGGGCCTTCCAGCGGGCCCTGAATCGCAGCCGCTACGAGTCGATCGGGGTGGGGGGCCTGTACTTCCTGGCCGGGTGCGCTCCCCGCCCGGTACGGCTCTCCATGATGGCTGCGCTGGCGGTGGAGACCGTGGTGGCGCTGGCCGTGGCCTCGGTACGCCCCTTCAGCCCCGCCGCTTTCGGTATCCTGGTACCGGTGTACGCGTTGGGCCTGTCCGGTGCATGGGGAGCAAGGTACGGAACCTTCCCGCCCCGCTCCTCCGGCGGCCCGACGCCCGAGCACGACGACCCAACCAGGAACGGTGACTATGTTTGACGGCGACCATGTTTGACCAGGCCACCAAGAGCATTTCCATCGAGGCCTCGCCCGAGCGGTGTCTCGAGGTGGTGTGCGACTTCGAGTCCTATCCCCAGTGGGCCACCGAGGTCAAGCAGGTCGAGGTGGTTCGACGGGACGACGACGGCCGTGGTGGTCTGGTGTCGTTCCGAGCCGCGGCGATGGGCCGGAGCACCAACTACTTGCTGGAGTACTACTACGGGACCAACCCGCTTCGAGTGTCCTGGCGGTTGGTGCAGGGAGATCTGCCCCGCCGCCTCGACGGGGAGTACTGCTTCAACCCGGTACCCGGCGAGCCCGATCGCACCGAGGTCACCTATCACCTGGCCGTCCAGATGGTGATGCCCCTACCCGGTTTCGTGAAGCGCAGGGCCGAGGCCCGCATCATGCGCACCGCGTTGGAGGACTTGCGCCGACGAGCCGAATCCGGGGCGGGGAAACTCCCCTAAGTCGGCCGGGGGCGGGGGCGGGGAAACTCCCCTAAGTCGGCCGGGGGCGGGGGCGGGGAAACTCCCCTAAGTCGGCCGGGGGCGGGGGTACAGTAACGGTGTGGAGTTCCGCCGGATAAACAACCTGCCCCCGTACGTGTTCACCATCATCAACGACCTCAAGGTGGAGAGCCGTCGAGCCGGTCACGACGTCATCGATCTGGGGTTCGGCAATCCCGACCTCCCGTCGCCGGACATCGCGGTGGACAAGCTGGCCGAGGCGGCCCGCAATCCCCGCAATCACCGCTATTCGGCCAGCCGGGGTCTTCCCAAGCTGCGCGAGGCGGTTGCCGGTTACTACGCCCGCCGGTTCGGGGTGTATCTCGACCCCGAGACGGAGGTGATCAACACCATCGGGGCCAAGGAGGGGTTGTCCCACCTCATGTGGACCCTGCTCCAGCCCGGCGACGCCGCCCTGGTGCCCTCCCCGTCCTATCCGATCCATCTGTACGCCCCGCTGTTCGCCGGGGCCGAGGTGCGGGAGATCCCGCTCAGCACCGGAACCGACTTCTTCGGGACCATGCAGGAACGGTGGCAGTACTCCTGGCCCAAGCCTCGCATCATCGTTCTGTCCTTTCCTCACAATCCGACCACGGCCTGCGTGGATCTGGAGTTCATGGCCGGCGTGGTGGCCTTCGCCCAGGAGCACGACGTTCTTCTGGTTCACGATTTCGCCTACGCCGACCTGGGATACGACGGCTACCTGCCGCCGTCCATCATGGAGGTGGAGGGGGCCAAGGACGTGGCGGTGGAGTTCTACTCCATGACCAAGTCCTTCTCCATGGCCGGATGGCGGGTGGCGTACATGGTGGGCAACCCCGAGGTGGTGGCGGCACTGGCCAAGCTCAAGTCGTACCTGGACTACGGCACCTTCCAGCCCATCCAGATAGCGGCCACGGTGACCCTGAACGAGGCCCCCGGTCATCCCAAGGAGGTGTGCGACGTCTACCAGAGTCGTCGGGACGCCCTCTGCTCGGGGTTGAACCGCATGGGCTGGGAGGTGGAGCCGCCGCGCGGCACCATGTTCGTATGGGCCAGGATACCCGAGCCCTACCGGGCGATGGGCTCGGTGGAGTTCGCCTCCTGGCTGGTTCGGGACGCTCGGGTGGCGGTTTCCCCGGGCGTGGGATTCGGGCCCGGGGGGGAGGGCCATGTCAGGTTCGCCCTCATCGAGAACGAGCAGCGCACCGCCCAGGCCGTCCGCCAACTCCGCCAGACGTTGACCGAACTGGACTGATGGTCGCTGAGGGCTGATCGTCGGTGGAGCGGAGATGATGGTCGCTGGATACGGGCCGGGCTGATCGCTTATGAGCAGGGCTGGTGTTCGGTGGAGCAGGGCTGATCGTCCATGAGGGTCGGAGTGCTAACCGGGGGTGGTGATTGCCCTGGGTTGAATGCGGTGATTCGAGCGATCGTGCGCAAGGCCGAGCGCCATTACCACGACGGCGTGGTCGGTTTTGTGGACGGGTGGCGGGGGGTTCTGGAGGGCGACTTCATCGAGTTGGACGTGGAGCGGATGCGGGGAACGCTGCCTCGGGGGGGCACGGTGCTGGGCACCTCCCGGATATCCCCCCGCATGTACGACGACGGGATCGAACGGGTGGCATCCACCATGGCCTCGACCGGCACCGACGCTTTGATCGTCATCGGGGGCGAGGGCACCCTGTCGGCGGCCGTGGGGATCCAGGAGGCGGGGGCGGCCAACGTGGTCGGCGTACCCAAGACCATCGACAACGACATAGGGCTGACCGACCTCACCTTCGGATTCGATACCGCGGTGGGGGTGGCCACCGCGGCCATCGACCGGTTGCACACCACCGCCGAGTCGCACGATCGGGTGATGGTGGTGGAGGTCATGGGCCGTCATGTGGGCCATATCGCCACCTGGGCGGGCATCGCCGGAGGAGCCACGCTCACCCTGATTCCCGAGAAGCCCTTCGACATCGACGCGGTGGCCGAGGCCATCATCAGGCGCCACCGCAACGGCAAGTGGGCCTCCATCGTGGTGGTGGCCGAGGGGGCCCGACCGGCCGAGGGCACTCTTGAGCTGCCCCAGCCGGAGATCGACCAATTCGGTCATGTTCGTCTGGGAGGCATCGGTCAGGTGGTGGCCACCGAGATAGAGGCTCGCACCGGCTTCGACGCCCGGGTCACGGTGCTGGGCCACGTACAGCGGGGCGGCACTCCGTCGGCGCTGGACCGGGTGCTGTGCTCGTGGTACGGCGTTGCCGCCATCGATGCCGTCCACGACGGCAACTGGGGATCGATGGTGGCGTTTCACGGCGGGGAGATCGTCCGGGTCCGCCTGGCCCACGCGGTGGCCGAGCTGAAACCGGTCAGCCCCGCTCTCTACGACGTGGCTCGAGCCTTCTTCGCCTAGTTGCCGTCCCCGTCGGGCCTTGTGGCTCGAGCCTTCTTCGGCTAGTTGCCGTCCCCGTCGGGCCTTGTGGCTCGAGCCTTCCTCGGCTAGCCGTCGTTCCCGTTGTTGTTGGAGAAGTTGAACGTGAATCCGGGGGGCAGGGTGGGGACGGGTACGACGGTGGGGGTCGGTTCGGGGGCAGGGGTCGGGGTGGGGGTGGGGGTCGCGGGAACGGGAGTGGGTTCGGGGGTCGCGGTCGGCTCGATCTGGTGGTCGGGGTCCACCGACCGGAAATCGTTGCGGGTCACCGGGGCCTCGCTCTCGCCGTCATCGGTGGGCAGCGGCACGGGGTTGTCGTTCAACCACAGCAAGAAGCGGGTCGCCCCGGTGATATGGGTGGCGGTGAACACCAGTTGGGCCACCGCCAGTTGGCGGGTTTCGCCCTCCAGTCTTTCCTCGAAGACCTCCGACTTCAGGGCCACGGTGACCAGGTCCCGGGACCGGTCGATGTCCACCGACACCACTTCGACCTCGGCGGGCAGGGCGGTGGACAGGGCCTGGTCGGTCTCGGTCTCGTTGGGGGCCGACAGCAGGGCCTCCAGCACGGTGGCCGGGCCGGCGGGACTGGCCACGTCCCGGGTCGTCGGGTGCAGCAGGTTGTTGTCGTCGATCAGATAGAACTGCACCTCCTGGGTGATCAGCGGGGAGGGTTCGGTGGGTTCGGGGGTGGTGGCCAGATCATCGGGGAGTCGGGAGTAGTCCAACGCCCGGGGACTGCTGTCCTCGGGCACCGAACAGGCGGCACCCAACAGCCCCAGGCCCACCAGCAGAACTGGCATCAGCGGCACCCGCAGGGCGGCGGTTCGGGTCAGGGCCGTCGGCAAATCTCGAAGAGCGGCGGCCCGGGTCATAGCACCACGATCGGCAGGTGGACGACGAAGCGGGTCCCGGAGAGGCCGTCGGGCCGGTTCTCGCACCACACCCGACCCCGGTGCAGGCGCACGTGCTCGGCCACCAGGGCCAATCCCAGCCCCACGCCGGTGCTGGCTCCCCGCTCGCCCCCCTGCCGTCCTCGGGAGAACCGGTCGAAGATGTGTTCCCGTTCGTCGGCGGCTATCCCCGGCCCGGCGTCCTCCACGACGATCTCGACCGCTCTTCCCCGACGGACGAGGATCACGCCGGTGACCCCTCCCGCGTACTTCTGGGCATTGCTCAACAGGTTGTCGATCACCTGCACCAACCGGCGCTTGTCGGCCCGCACCCTTATCCGGGCGGTGGTCGGATCGCAGACGATGGGTATATCGACGGGACTGGAACTCGATCTCGACACCGCGTTCTCCACGAACTCGAGCAGGTTGAACAGATCCGAATCCAGTTCGGCGGTGCCCACGTCGAACCGGGAGATCTCCAGCAGGTCCTCCACCAGGTGCTCGAAGCGGTTCACGTCCTCGGTCAGCAGATCCAGCGCGGTTCGGGCTCGCTCGGGCAACTCGGCCCGGCGGGTGTTCATGACCTCCACCGAGGCCGACAGGGTCATGAGGGGCGACCGGAGTTCGTGACTCACCTCGGACGCGAAACGCTCGTCGCGAGCGATCCGGTTCTGGAGGGTGCCCACCATGGTGTTGAACGAGTCGGTGAGGGCGACCAGTTCCTGGGCCGTCCCGCTCTCCAGGCGGGTGCCGAGGTTGCCGCGGGCTATGGACTGGGCGGCCTCGCCGATACCCACCAGCGGGCGCAGCAGGCGGCGGCTGGCCCAGGAGCCGACCCCGGCCGACGCCAACGTGACGGCCCCGCCGGCCCCGACCAGGATGATACCCAGCGAGCTCAGGGTGTCCTCGATCTCGTCGAGGGGCGTGGCCTCGTAGTAGGAGGCGTTCAATCCGGGGATGGGGATGCCCACCACCAGGAAGGGCTTGTCCCTCACCCGGTAGCGCATCTGGGCCGGTCTCCCGCTCTCCACCGTGCGGCGCAGACGCTCGTCTATGTCGCCCGACTCGAACTCGAAGGATTGTTGGAACCAGTCGTCGTCCACCCGCAGAACGGGGCGGGAGCCCTCCGGGGTGGCCAGCGTGCTGACCAGGTTCTGGAGGGCCTCGGATTCGGTCTCGGGACTCAGGCGGCGGCTGACCGAGGAGGCGTTGAACCCCACGGTGGCCAGGGCGTCGTTCTCCCTGCCGCTGAGCAGGTTCTGGCGGGTCAACGCGAACACGACCACGGTCAGCAGTCCCGACAGCAACAAGGTGGTGAGCACGAAGGCCAGGATGAAGCGGGTGCGAAGCTTCAGCCGGCGGATCCGCGAGCCCGCCCGGAGCCGCAGACCGGAGCGCAGTCCCGGCCGGTGGGCCTCGGAGCCCTCGCTGGTCGGGCGGACTGGTTCGGGGTTACCGGAGCGCAGTCCCGGCCGGAGGGTCCGGGAACCCTCCCTGGTGCTTCCCTCCGGGGGTCGGGGCATCCTCGGGCGGTCCTAGTGCTTGCCCCTGGGGGTCGGGACGTCCTCGTGCCGTACCGGGGCTTGGAGCTTGTAACCCAGGCCGCGGACGGTCACCACGTACCGGGGATTGGCCGGGTCGTTCTCGATCTTGGTGCGCAGCCGCCGGACGTGGACGTCCACCAGGCGACCGTCACCGAGGTATCCGATGTCCCACACCTGTTGGAGGAGCGCCTCCCGGGTGAGAACCTTGCCGGAGTTGGCGGCCAACTCGACCAGAAGGCGGAACTCCGTCTTGGTCAGGTGGACCTCCTCGCCGTTGACGGTCACCACTCCTTGTTCGGGCAGGATCTCCAGTTGGTCGAAGCGGAAGTTGGTTATGGCGGGGTCGGAGGTTCGCACCCGGCGCAGAAGGGCGCGGATGCGAGCGGAGAGCTCCTTGGGGGCGAAGGGCTTGGTCAGGTAGTCGTCGGCCCCGGCCTCCAGGCCGGCCACCACGTCGTGGGTATCGGCTCGGGCGGTCACCATGATTATGGGCACGTCGCTGGTTCGCCGAAGCACGCGACACACCTCGAATCCGTCGATGTCGGGGAGCATGATGTCGATGAGCACCACATCGGCCGGGGTCTTGGAGAAGACGTCGTAGGCGTCCCGGCCGTTGGCCGCTTCCACCACGTCCCAGCCCTCGTCCTCAAGAGCGAGTCGGACCGCGGTGCGGATCCTCTCGTCGTCCTCGATGGTCAGGATGCGAGTGTTCACCCCAAAATGGTGCCCGATTTTCGCTCCTCGTGCGTATAAAGCGGGTTAATGCGGGTTTGCGCCGCGGGTTCGTGCGGGTTCGCGCCGCGGGTTCGTGCGGGCTCGCCCCCGGGTTCATATGCGGTCGGCAGCGGCGGTCTGTAGGAGTTTCAGGAGCGAATCGGCCACTCCGGGAGCGGCTGCGAACACGAAATCGGTGCTGGGAGGTCCACCGTGGAGATCCTGGACCACCGCCCCGGCCTCGGCCGCGATCAGCGCACCCGCCGCGTAGTCCCAGGGGTTGAGTCCAACCTCGAAGAAGGCGTTCACCCGACCGCAGGCCACCCAGCAAAGGTCGATGGCCGCCCCTCCCACCCGGCGGATATCGCCGATCAGCGGTAGCAGTTCGCCCAGCACCTCGGCCTGTCGCCGCCGCCGTTCGTGCTGGTA
Source organism: Acidimicrobiales bacterium (assembly GCA_965115985.1). Lineage (GTDB taxonomy): Bacteria > Actinomycetota > Acidimicrobiia > Acidimicrobiales > Bin134 > Poriferisocius. The sequence goes on along the minus strand of OZ220474.1, from coordinate 704,564 downwards.
GGAGAACCCGGTGGCCACCAGGGCCACCGCCAGGTCGTCGTCGGGACCAACGGTCAGGGGTAGCCCGTCGAGCCTGGCCCCACCGCCTAGATGGGCGGTGAACGCCTCGTTCAGGACGGGGTCGAGTACCGCCCCGGCCACCACCCGGCCACCGGCCTCGGCCGCCACCGACACCCCGAAGCCGGGATGGCCGTGGACGAAGTTGACCGTGCCGTCGATGGGGTCGATTATCCAGCGCACCCCGCTGGTGCCGTCGCCGACCGCACCCTCTTCCCCGATCACGCCGTCGTCGGGCCGGTGGGTTGACAAGAAGTCCACGATGGCCGCCTCGCAGGCCAGATCCATGTCGGTGACCAGGTCGGTACGCGACGACTTGGTGGTGATCCGTCGCCGGTTACCGGCCTCGGCCCGCAGCATGGCGGCGGCCACCTCGGCGGCCCGGGCGGCTATTTGCTCCAGTTGGTGCCATTCCCGGTTCTGCGGCGTTGATGGTGGTCCGGACTCCGGCGGGTGGTCCCACCCTGGGGTCTGCGGTTCGGACTCCGCCGGATCGTCCCCCTGGTTCTGCGGTGTTGATGGTGGTCCGGACTCCGGCACGACCCACACCCTACGCTGGGGGCCGTGGCATTTCGTGGCGTGGTGGATCTGCGGTCGGACACTTTGACCCAGCCGACCGAGTCCATGCGAGCGGCCATGGCCGCCGCGCCGGTCGGTGACGATCGCTACGGGGAGGACCCCTCGGTCAACCGCCTGGAGGAGAGGTTTGCCGAGATGGTGGGCAAGCCGGCGGCGGTGTTCGTACCGTCGGGCACGATGGGCAACCAGATCGCCCTGCGATTGCACGGAACGCCGGGCAGCAATGTGGTGATGGGTCGTCACCAGCATGTGATGTCCTTCGAGAGCGGCGCGGCCGGGCTGAACAACGCCTTCCAGACCTATGGGGTCGATGACGACGACGGTCTTCTGGACATGAGCGCGGTGGCCGAGGCGGTGGCCGCGGGTAGCGGCGGCTTCTGGCCCCCGGTGTCGCTGATCTGTTTGGAGAACACCCACCTGTTCTCGGGAGGCCTGGCCATCGGGGCGGATGAGCCGGCCGTCGCAGCCACGATGGGACCGGCGGTGCATCTGGACGGGGCCCGTCTGTTCAACGCCGCGGTGGCCCTGGGAACCCCCGTCGCCGATCTGGCCGCCCCGGCCACCACGGTCATGGCCTGCGTCTCCAAGGGTCTGGGGGCACCGGTCGGGTCGCTCCTGGCCGGACAGGCCGATCTGATCACCGAGGCTCGATTGCACCGACGACGACTGGGTGGGGCCATGCGCCAGGCCGGGGTGATCGCCGCCGCCGGCCTGCACGCGCTGGAGTACCACGTGGATCGACTGTCCGACGATCATGCTCGGGCCCGACATTTGGGCCAGGCGGTGGCCGAGCGGTGGCCCGGGTCTCGCGTGGGAGATGCAGGAGCGGCTGGTGGGCACCCGTTCACCAACATAGTGGCCTTCCGCCCTCCCGACGCCCATGGCCTGCTCGACCATCTGTGGTCCGCGGGCATCCGAGCCGGCCTGCTGGGCCCCGATACCGTCCGCCTGGTCACCCATCTCGACATAGACGACACCGACATATCCCGAGCCGTCACCGCCCTCCACTCCGCCCCGGCCTAGTCCCGCCACGGATTTGTTCCGCCCCCACCCTCGGTCCAGCGGCGGTCGCGATCCTGTCGCGCTCTCGGTCCAGCGGCGGTCGCGGCTCTGTCCGTTCTGGTTCAGCCTCGGCCTCGGTCCAGCGGCGGTCGCGATCCTGGCGGCGGCCTCGGTCCAGCGGTGCCCTCGATCTAGTGGCGGTCGCGATCCTGGCGGCGGCCGCCGAAGAGTCGCCACTCGTCCATGGCTCGCAAGGTCAGCACGGCCACCACGGCCAGACCCACGGCCCCGGCCACCGCGCCGATCAGGGCCCCGAGGCCGGTCCACAGACCGCAGGAGCCCTCGCACTGGAGATCAATGTAGGCAAAGCCGATAAGTCCGCCGCACAGTCCGCCGATCAATATCGACGCGAAGGCCAGCCAGCGAGCTCCCTTGGGTGGAGCGGCGGTTCGTTCCGGCGGATCAGCCATCCCCCCATATTAGGGGGGCCACGACGAGAACCAGCCCAGCCTAGCCCAGCTATCGCCGGCTGGTATTCGCGACGTCCCAGCATTTATCAGGGTCGGGTGGTGGGTGGGGCCATACTGGGGGGATGTCGGGGGCGAGGCCGGTTCGGGATTGGGCGGTGGCCGGGGGAGTCGTCCTGCGGGGGGAGCAACTGTTGCTGGTGCGGAATCGGCGCGGCAACGACTCGGTGGAGTGGAGCACGCCCGGCGGGGTGGTGGATCCGGGCGAGACGATGCTGGAGGCATTGGGCCGTGAGGTGTGGGAGGAGACCGGGCTCCGGGTGCATCTTTGGGACGGGCCGCTGTACGAGATAACGGTGGACTTCGCCGATCTGGGTTGGCGGCTCCGGGTGGAGACCCACCGGGCGGTGGACTGGGGCGGCCGGATCGTGCTGGAGGATCCCGACGGCATCGTGGAGCACGCCGACTTCTACGATCCCGACGAGTGCGAGTCCCGCTTGGTCCAGAGTCCCCGCTGGGTGCGCGAACCGCTGCTGGAGTGGTGCCGGGATCGGCCCGACGAGATGTCGAGCTACCGCTACCGGGTGACCGGAGTAGAGGTGGGCGCTCTCGAGGTTGCCCGGCTGTGAGCGGCTCCGGTTCGAGCCTGGATTGGAGTGGTGGCCGGTGAGCGGTTCCGTTCCAAGGTCGCGTGGGAGCGGCGGCCGGTGAGCGGTTCCGGTTCGGATTCGCGCCGGGGCGATGGCCGGTCGGGGACGATCCTGCATGTGGACATGGACGCGTTCTTCGTGTCGGTGGAGCTGCGGCGGCGGCCCGAGTTGCGGGGACTGCCGGTGGCGGTGGGGGGCCCGGGCAACCGGGGCGTGGTGGCCTCGGCGTCCTACGAGGCCCGGGCCTACGGGGTTCGGTCGGCCATGCCCGCGGTCCAGGCTCGCCGGCGATGTCCCGATCTGGTGCTGCTGCCCGGTGATCACGCCCTTTATCTGGAGGTCAGCGAGCGGATCATGGGCATCCTGCGGTCGTTCACCCCGCTGGTGGAACCCCTGTCGGTGGACGAGGCCTTCCTGGACGTGTCCGGTGCTCGTCGCCCCCCGGTGGAGATCGGCCATCGGATCCGCCGGCAGGTCCGCGAGCAGGAGGGGATCGGGTGCGCGGTGGGGGTGGCCTCGGTCAAGTTTCTGGCCAAGCTGGGGTCCAGGCTGGCCAAGCCCGAGCCCACCCCATCGGGACCGGCCGGGGGGATCGGGGTGTACGAGGTCGGGGTGGGCCAGGAGCGGGCCTTCTTGTCCCCCCGCCCGGTGAGCGACATCTGGGGGGTGGGTCCCGCCACCCTGCGGAGCCTCACTCGGATTGGTATCGCCACCATCGGAGAGTTGGCCGATTTTCCCCTCGAACGGCTGGAGGAGGTCATCGGCAAGGCTCACGGCCGGCATCTCCACAACCTGGCCAATGCGGTCGATCCCCGCCCGGTGACCCCGGGCACCGAGCCCAAATCGGTGAGCCGCGAGGAGACGTTCCCCCACGATCTCCATACCCACGAGGCCATCGGCACGGCGTTGGTGGTCCTCAGCGATTCGGTGGCCTCCCGGCTGCGGGCGGCCGGAGTGGCCGGGCGGACGATCACCATCAAGGTTCGCTTCGGGGACTTCCGCACCATAACCAGGTCGCGCACGCCGGCCGCCCCGGTGGACTCCGGGGTCATCCTGGCCCGGGAGGCCAAGCGGCTCCTGGAATCGGTGGATGTGGCTCCGGGTGTGCGCCTCATCGGGGTGGGGGTGTCGGAACTGGAGGACACCGGCCGTCGGCAGCTCTCCCTGGACGACATGGATTCTCCGTCGTGGCACGATGTGGATCGGGCCATCGACCTCATCAGGAATCGCTACGGGGACGGGGCCATCCATCCCGGGGCGACGCCGGCCGCCCGTCCGGGGGCGAACCGGTGGCTGAGGCCGGGATCGCCATGACGACGTCCTCGATCCGCCACATTGTGGACAACCGATATTGTCCGGCGGCTTGGACCGGGGGCTGGGCCCCGACGCCTGCGTCCCAGGTTCCGGACAACCGATATTGTCTGGCGGCCCGGGCTGTGAGACACTTAGTGGGTGCCGCTTTCCGAGGACGAGCAACGAATCCTCAGCGAGATAGAGGAACAACTGTACGAAACCGACCCGGCACTGGCCCGCGAGGTCGGCCGGACCACGGTGTTCACCCATCCGGCCCGCAACCTCCGGTTGGCCGTCCTGGCCGGTATCGCCGGGCTGGTGCTCATGATCCTGACCCTGTCCACCTCGATCTGGGTGTCGTTCCTGGGGTTCCTGGTGATGCTGGGGGCATCGCTGTGGGGCTGGAGCAACCTGCGCCAGCTCGGCCGGTTCGGGATCCAGCAGATCAGCGACAGCATCAACCGGGGCGAGGTGAGCAATTATCTGCGGTCACCGAGCCGACGCATCCTCAACCGGTTGCGCCGCGGCGGGACCACCGACGACGCCGACCGCTCCGAGCGCGAGTAGCGGGAACAACCCGAGAGCGGCCGGAGACGGGCCGCGGTCAGGGTTTTTCGACCGGGTGAGCCCGAGGGCGGCCGGTGAACAGCGGTTGCGGGTTTAGCGCGGCGATCATTTTTTTCAGTCGGCCCACCCGGAAGCCGACCTCGGAGCGCACCGACATCGACCAGGTCCGGGCCAGCCACTGATGGCACTCGGTGGGTTCGGACGGGGCGAAGGCGGCGGCCGCCACCAGTTCACCCAGATTTCGCAGGTCGGGGCTGTGCAGCGGGACCTGCTGGATGGCCCGGTGGGCGAATTCGCCATGGGTCTCGTCCAACCGGGGGGCGACGTCGATCAGGGCCAGCGACTCGACGGTATCGGCCCAGATCAGCTTGATCCTCTCCCGGCTCCCGGTGGACTCCCGGAGTCGCCGATGCCGCTGGAGGTGCTTCAACCAGGGGACCAGCAGGATCAGCAGGACGGCCAGGGCCGGGGCCAGCACGGCGGGCCAGGGTATCGGGATTCCCCCGCCGCGGTCGTCGTCGGTGTCGGCCCCCGTCTCGTCGGAGTCCGCCAACTCGGCGGCGATGCTCCCGAAATCGATGGGGGTCTCGGCGATGACATCGGGGTCGGTGGGGAGGGCCTGCTCGCCCGGTACCGTCACGGGGCCGCCGGTTTCCTGGCTCTCGGCCACTCCGGTGTAGTTCTGAGCCCCGGGGGCACCCCGACCCGGCGTTGGCTCGAACGCCACCCATCCCACTCCGGTCAGAAAGACCTCGGGCCAGGCGTGGGCGTGCTTGCCCCGCACCACGTAAAGACCGGGATCGGACGGATCGGTCTCGCCCACGGTGAAACCGACCGCCACCCGAGCCGGCAGACCCAATGATCGGGCCATGGTGGCGAATGTGCCGGCGAACTGCTCGCAATACCCTCTCCGGGCGTCCAGGAAACTCTCGATGCGGTTGTCGGAATGGCCGGTCGGGGCCTCGGTGTCGTAGATGAAGTTCCCATTGCGAAAGAAGCTCTGAAGGGCCAACGCCTGCTCGTAGCCCGATTCGGCGCCGGCGGTTACGTCGGCGGCCAGCGCCCGAACCCGGGGACTGAAGTCGGCGGGCAGAGCGGTCCAACGCTCCATTTCGGGACCGATGGTCGGGTCGAGGGGGATGGCCCCGAGCGCCTCGGGGTCGAACCGGGGCAGCGCCGACGACACGGTGTAGGTGAGGTTGTTGGAGTTGGCGAGCGACCGACCCACGATCAGCGTGGACGAGGACGGTTCGTAGCTGATGTCGGTGGTGGCCGAATCCAGGAACCGGGGCTCGAATGCCGCCGGCAGCCATACCGCGGCCAACCGCTCTATTTGGTACTCCTGGCGGGACTGCTCGACGCTGGTGCCCGACGAGAATTGCGACGGCAGCCGGGAGGGGCTCTCGGCGTAGTCGGCTTGGGAAGTCCACACCCGACCGTCGAATCGGTCCAGGGAGGTGAGGCGCCAGTACGACCGCTCGTCCGCCCGCACCCGGAACATCACCGTCTCGGCCCGGTTCACCAACCGGCCCCTGATGTCCACCAGGGGGCTGATCACGATCCGATCGGGACTGGAATCGCCGAGATCGGTGATCTCGGCCAGATCCACCAGGGGATCGTCGCTATCACCCAGAACCGGGCCGGCCACCACTGCTGCGCCCAGAGCGATTGCGGCCGGCAAGGCACCGGCCAGCAGCATCGCCCGACGGCCGGCCGGTGCCCGGCTCTCACCTCCCAGCCATGCCGCGCCGGCGGTGCGGTTCACCACCCGATGAATAAGGACGAAAACCAGCAGGGCGGCGGTGAACACCCCGATGGTCAGGACTCGATACCGCTCGTCGCCCACCAGCCCCACGAAACCGATGACGGCGATTGCCGGCAGCGTGGGCTCGAGCAGGGTTCGGGTCCTCATCGCCGACCAGTCGTTGAATACGGCCAGCAGCCACACCGCCACCATGGCGCTGATGGTGAACCCGTTCGTGGGTTCCACCGGCGGGCTGAGGCTGCCGAAGGCCGCCCAGGCCCGTTCCAGGTCGTTGACCAACGAGGACCAGGTGCTTCGCAAGGGCAGACCCCAGACGGTGGTGTGCCAGTAGTGGGTCCAGGCAACGGCCAGGATCAGTCCAACCCCGCCGGTCAGGATCGATGCCGACATGCCCCAGCTCAGGCGACGGGCCCCCAGGGCCGGCAGATGGCCGACCAGGGCGGCAACGACCACGGGCAGGATCCAGCGGCCCCCCTCGAACACCCGGATCAGGCCGAAAACGACGGCCAACGTGAGCATCGGCCCGGCCGCCTCCTGAGCCACCGTCCACAGAGTGGTTTTCCCTCCCGGGGGTGGTGGTGTTGGGGGAGTGGTTTTCCCTCCCGGGGGTGGTGGTGTTGGGGGAGTGGTTTTCCCTCTCGGGGGTGGTGGTGTTGGGGGAGTGGTTTTCCCTCCCGGGGGTGGTGGGGGAATGGTCATCGTCTGTCGGCCGCGATGGCCGGGTCGGTTGGGGTGGCAACTCCGGTTCGAGAAGCCGCATATTCTGCCCACGCCCCGACAAACTCCTGAGGCTTGGCCACCCACACCAGGCCCGGGCCCGGTGCGGCCGCGGCGGGTGGTGTTCCCGGTTGAGCCGGTGCGGCCGCGGCGGGTGGTGTTCCCGGTTGAGCCGGTGCGGCCGCGGCGGGTGGTGTTCCCGGTTGAGCCGACTCGGTGCCGGCGAACAGCACCACCGTCGTGGAGCCGAACGGCGAGCCCATCCGGTTCATGAGGTCGGTCTCGGTTCCGTCGAGCGCGGCGGCCACTACCACCACCAACCCGCCGTCTCGCTCACCGCAGAGCCGGTCAATCGCCTCGAACAGGCTGCCGGGTTGCGGGTCCACCACGGCGAGGTGCTCGTAGATCCGGTCGAGATGGGCGGAACCGGACCCGTAGCCGCTGTCGAAACCCGCGGAGGTGGTGAGACGGATCCGATCGCCCCGGCGTTGGCCGGCCCGACAGATGCTGGCGGCGGCCGACACCATGGCCTCGAACCGATCCCTGGCGGCGGCCGACATCGTGGCCCCGAGCCGATCCTTGGCGGCGGCCGACATCGTGGCCCCGAGCCGATCCTTGGCGGCGGCCGACATCGTGGCCCCGAGCCGATCCCTGGCGGCGGCCGACATCGTGGCCTCGAACCGATCCCTGGTGGCGGCCGACATCGTGGCCTCGAACCGATCCCTGGTGGTTTCGGTGCCGGTTGGATCGATCCGGGTGTCGAGCAGAAGGGTGGTGTGAGTGGGGGAGAACTCCTCGAACTGCCGGACGATCAGCTCGTCGTGGTGAGCGGACAGCGGCCAGTGAATGCGCCGAGGGTCGTCACCTTGCTGGAATGGGCGCATCCCGTACAACTCGTCGCCACTCTGGTTGAGGGGGCTGCGGCGGACGGCGTCGAAGTTGCTTCCCAACCGGCGCGGCGGGGGTTCCACGGGGTGAACGGCGGGGTGGATCAGAGCCTCGGAGAGCGCCTCGAACCGGAGGGGCCGGACCGATACCCCCAGCGGATCGGTCAGCGTCAGCGTGAGCGGCCCGACCGTGACCCGTCCTCGTCTCCCGGTGGGGATTTGGTAGGCGACCTCCAACTCGTCCCGGGCCGGTACCGGAGCCACCAGCATCTCGGGGGTGTCGAACGAGGTGGTCGAAGCCTCGGTGGAGACGGTGGCGTGGTCGGTGAGATTCAGCACCGGGGTGGGGAAACGACCGGTATTGACAATCCTCAGCCGGGCCCGGCACTCGTCCCCCACATGGATGGGGCTCGGCTCCAGAGAACGATCGGTCAAGCTCACGCCCCGGCGAACCCTGACGTGGGCCACCGACAGGACCACCACGACGACGCCGGCGATCCCCACGGCCAGCAGCTCGTCCGAGCCGAATATACGTCCTGCGGCTGCTAGCAGCACCGATCCGGCCAGGATCAGCCGGCCTTGGGTGGAGGGCATGGACGCCCTAGTCGGCCGGGGCCGCCATCACCAACCGCCCCGACACCGGACCATCGGCCGGTCGGGGCCGGAATGACACCTGACCACCATCAGCCGGTCGGGGCCGCTCCGACACCGGACCATCGGCCGGTCGGGGCCGCTCCGACACCGGACCATCGGCCGGTCGGGGCCGCTCCGACACCGGACCATCAGCCGGTCGGGGCCGCTCCGACACCGGACCATCAGCCGGTCGGGGCCGCTCCGATTCCGGACCATCGGCCGGTCGGGGCCGGAATGACACCTGACCACCATCAGCCGGTCGGGGCCGGAATCGAGGCGACGATGGCGTCCACGATCTCGGTGGAAGAGATTCCCTGGGCGCGGGTGGTGGGGTTGAGGATCAGTCGGTGGGCCAGTACGGGCCCGGCGAGCTGCTTCACGTCGTCGGGCAGCACGAAATCCCGGCCTCGGGACGCGGCCCGCACCCGGCTGGCCTGTTGGAGGGCAAGGGTGGCCCGAGGCGATATTCCCAGGGTGAGGCCGGGGTGGTTCCGGGAGGTGTGGGCGATCTGCACCAGGTAGCGTCTTATGCCCGGGGCGATGTGGACCTCGTTGGCCCGGTCGGCCAGGGCGATGACGGTGCCGGGATCGACCACGGGTTGGAGGGAGTCCAGCGGGTTGGCACCGCCGTGGGTGTCGAGGATCTCGGTCTCGGCCTGCTGCGACGGGTAGCCCACCTCGATCCTCATCATGAAGCGATCGAGTTGGCTGTCGGGCAATGGGTAGGTGCCCTCGTGCTCCAGGGGGTTCTGGGTGGCGACGACCATGAACGGCCGGGGAAGCCGGTGGGTGGTTCCGTCCACCGTGACCTGGTGCTCGGCCATGGCCTCCAGCAGCGCCGACTGGGTTTTCGGCGAGGCCCGGTTGATCTCGTCGGCCACCACGATGCCCGCGAAGACCGGCCCGGGCAGGAAGTCGAGCGTGTTGTCGGTTCGGTTCCAGATGGTGGTTCCCACCACGTCGGAGGGGAGCAGATCGGGAGTGAACTGGATACGACCGAACTCGGCCTGCACGGTGATGGCCAGTGCCTTGGCCAGGCTGGTCTTGCCCACTCCGGGGGCGTCCTCGATGAGCAGGTGACCCTCGGCCAGCAGGCATACGACGGCCAGCTCCAGCACGTCCCGCTTGCCGATTATGGCTTGGCCGGTGTTGTCCACGATGGATTGGAACTGCTTGGCGAACAGGTCTTGTTCCGTGCCGCTCGGGGTTTCGGTGGTGTTCGAGGCATCCGTGCCGCTCGGGGTTTCGGTGGTGTTCGAGGCATCCGTGCCGCTCGGGGTTTCGGTGGTGTTCGAGGCATCCGTGCCGCTCGGGGTTTCCATGTTGGTCGGAGTTCCCGTACTGCTGGAAGTCACGCCGTGGAGTCTCTCAGTTGTGGGGGAGTTGCGGCCAGCGAGAGGGCATGGCGGCAAGCATCCCGTCGGGGCTGGGGCCGTGGTCGCGCAGTGTTCCCCGCCGGCGGAAGGCGACGTGGTAGCGCTCGGGCTGGGAGGTCCAGCACACCCCTGCGACCAGGCCCGACTCGATGGCGTCGTCGCAGTCCTCGAGCTCGCTGCGGCGGGCCCCGGACAGCCAGGTGGTGCGCTGAAGCACCCAGGCGGCTTCGGCACCGTCGGGGTCGAGGGTCCGCTCGCCCCAGCGGACGAACCCACCCTTGAGGGGGCGGCCCGCGAACGGCTCGGGGGACTCGATCTCCAGGGCGGAGGCCATCCGCCAGCGGTACACCTCCACCCCGTCCCGCTCGATCCAGGCGTCGAACGGGGGCTGGTTCCAGTCGGGGACGGTGGCGTCGTACTGGCGGGTGCCGATCCGCCCCCGAGCGGCGTGGAGCACTCCCAGCACTGCGGCATCGTAGAGGTGGGTACACTGCCGGCGGACCTCGGTCCACGCGAACACCTGTGACGCGGTGGTGGTCAGCGGACAGCCCACCAGGGCTTCGAGCTGGTCCAGCGCCCCCGAGCACGGCTCCCAGGGCATCCGGGGACCGACGGCGTCCACCCCGGTGATCCGTTCGCCGTCGTGGGTCAGGGCAGTCTCGTAGTGATGCATGTCGTCCTCGAGGCCCACCACCACGGTCCGGTCGTCGGGAGCGATCATGCGCAGACGCCTGCGGAACGCGCCGCTGCCATGGCGGTTGAGGACCAACTCGGACACCAACCGATATTGGCATACCGGGCGCTCCCCGATGCTGTTCGTAGCCACCACCCCGGCCGATGGCAATGACCCGGTTCGCTAGAACGACCCGCCGCCCATCGGTGCGGGTGTTGTCGGTGAATCGCACTGCCGGTTCGCCCGCGGGTGCGGGTACTGTCGATGAATCGCTCTTTCGGATCACTCCTCGTTACGGGCCCTGTCCCACCGTGACTTCCTGCTTTTCTTCATCGGGGTGTCCGTCGCCACCACCGGGCAGTTCATGCAGTCGCTGGCCGTGCCCTTCCATGTGAACGAGCTGACCGACTCGAACTTCTGGGTGGGGGGCTCGGCGTTCGCCGTGCTGGTGCCGTCATTGATCATGACCCCGGTGGCGGGCATCTGGAGCGACCGGGTCAGCCGCAAGGCCATACTGGTCGGCTCGTTCCTCCTCCAGCTCACCGGGTCGGCGGTCTTTTTGATTCTGTACGTCACCGATGCGCTGAACCCCTGGCCGGTCATCGGGCTACAGATCGTGGTCGGGGTGGCGTCGGGGTTCCAGTGGGCCCCCACCCAGGCCATGACCTCGTTGTTGGTGCCACCGGAGGATCTGCTGTCGGCGGTGCGCTTCGTCTCCTTGTCGTTCACCGCCGGGCGAGCGCTGGGGCCCGCCCTGGCCGGGCTCATCCTGTTGCAGTGGGGGCCGGCCCCGGCGTTCGCCATCACCATCGTCGGCTTCCTTTTGGGCCTGGCCTTCATGGCCCCGATGAGGATCCGCCCGGCCGAGCCGGTCCGTCGGGAGTCGTTCCGGGAGGAGTTCCGCCAGGGGGTGGACTACATCAGGCACCGGCCGGCCATGCGCCTGGTGGTGGTGACCTCGTTCATCGTGGCCTGCATCGGGGCGGTGTTCGCCTTCGCCCTGGTGGCCAGCGTGGCCGACGACGTGTTCTCCCTGGGCGACGGCGGCTTGGGCTGGCTCATGGCAACCTTCGGGCTCGGATCACTGGTGGTGGGGCTTTACGTGACCCGATACGGTGATCGTCACGCTCGATCCCGAATCGAGATGACCGCGGTGGCGGTGTACGCCATCGGGGTGCTGTTGACCGGGGCCACTCCCTGGCTGGTGTTCGGGCTGTTGGGCTACTTCGTGTTCGGGGCGGCCCACGTGGCTCACGGGGTGACGATGAACAGCGCCTTGCAGGTGCAGGTGGACGAGCAGTACCGGGGTCGGGTGCTGTCGGTGTGGCTGATGTCGGTCCTCTCCGGAATGCCCATCGGCTCGCTGATCGGGGGATTGCTGGGCGATCTGGTCTCCATGCGATTCGTGATACTGCTGTTCGGGGGGTTGCTGGCCACGTTCTGGGTGATCACGGTGTGGCGATCCAATGGTTTCGCCGGTCTCGACGCCGGTTCCGGCTGATCCCCGGTGGGGGGCGCCCCGGGCCGGCTGGTGGCCGTGTGGACCTCGATGGGCGTGTCGGGGCCGACGGGGGGGCGCCCCGGGCCGGCTGGTGGCCGTGTGGACCTCGATGTGGACCTCGATGGGCGTGTCGGGGCCGGTGGGGGAGTAGCTTTTCCGGTGGGACATGCTGTTGATGGCGATCGGCGTATCGGGGCCTGTCCTGGGGCAAAGGAGAGGCAGGCATGAGGACACGGGCGGCGGTGTACCGGACACCCAACGCGCCTTTGGACATTGTCGAGCTGGACATATGCAACCTGGCTCCTCAGGATGTGCTGGTGAGGATCACCCACAGCGGGATCTGCCACAGCGACCTGCACGTCTACCACGGCGACCGCGACTGGGACACCCCCATGATCCTGGGTCACGAGGGGGCCGGAGTGGTGGAGTACGCGGGGGAGGGGGTCACCGGTGTCGAACCCGGCGACCGGGTGGTGCTGTCGCTGGTGGCCAGTTGCGGTCGGTGCCGGTCGTGCGCCTCGGGTTTCGCCAACCGCTGTCGGGAGTACATGGGATTTCCCATCGGCACCTACTACGACGGCGGACACCGCTTCGAGCGGGACGGCGAGGTCCACCACTCGTTCTGCACGGTGGGGTCGTTCGCGGAGCACGCCGTCGTCCACTTCTCCAAGGCGGTGGTGGTTCCCGACGACGTGGGCCTGGACGTGGCCTGCCTGGTGGGTTGCGGAGTGCCCACCGGGGTGGGTTCGGCGGTCAACACCGCCCGGGTGCGCCGGGGAAGCACCTGCGTGGTCTACGGCTGCGGAGGCGTGGGCCTCAACGTCGTCCAGGGCTGTCGCCTGATGGGGGCCGCGGAGATCGTGGCGGTGGACCTGCTGGCCGACAAGCTGGCCCTGGCCGAGACGTTCGGGGCCACCCGCACCGTGAACGGATCCGATGAGGATCCGGTGGCCGTGGTGATGGAGCTGACCGAGGGCCGGGGGGCCGACTACGCCTTCGAGGTGATCGGCACCGAATCCACCTACATGGACGCCTGGCGGTCGATCGGCATGGGCGGGTTGGCGGTCATGGTGGGGGGCCCGCCCGCGGGAACCCCGTTCCACATCGACGCCACCGAGATCTACTTCGGGAAGGCTCTGACCGGCAGCATGTACGGCAACTCCTCGCCGGCCCGGGACTTTCCATGGATATTCGATCTCTACCGCTCCGGTCGGCTCCTGCTGGACGAGCTGGTGACCCGCCACCGTCCCCTCGACGACGTCACCGTCGCCCTCGACGAGTTGGACACCGGCGGTGTGGTCCGCACCGTTTTGGACATCGGCGAGGAGTGAGCCGATGACGTTGGCGTCGCATGAGGGGCCGCTTCCCGGCCCGGTTCGGCTGATGGCCACCACCGTGGTGCCCACCAACTGGGGTCGGCTGACCTGCCACGCCTTCCGGTCGGCCGCCGACGGCCAGGAGCACGTGGCCTTCTCGCTCGGCGACGTCGCGGCCGCCGGCGAGGTGTTGGTGCGGGTCCACAGCGAGTGCCTGACCGGCGACGTGTTCGGTTCGTGGCGCTGCGATTGCGGGGCCCAACTCCACGCCGCCATGGACGCCATCGCGGCCTGCGGTACCGGTGTGCTGGTGTATTTGCGGGGCCACGAGGGCCGGGGCATCGGCCTGGGCCACAAGGTGCAGGCCTACGCCCTCCAGGACCAGGGCCGGGACACGGTGGAAGCCAATCTGGAACTGGGCCTGCCGGTGGACGCCCGAACCTACGGCATAGGCGCCGCCATCCTGATCGAGATGGGGGTCGAGCGGGTGGCACTCATGACCAACAACCCCACCAAGATCGACAGCCTGGCCTCCTTCGGCCTGGAGATCCTCCGCCGAGTTCCCCTGGAAGTGCCCCCCCGAGCCGAGAACGCCCACTACCTCCGCACCAAACAACAACGCCTCGGCCACCTCCTCAACCTGAGCTGACCGGTGGCTCGGGCCTGGGAGCTCAACCTGGGCTGATCGGTGCTCTCCTAAATGGCTCGCAACAGATCCAGGGCCGTGTTCAGCTCATCTCGCCATACCGCGAAGTCGTACCAGCCACAGCCCACACATCCTTCGGGATCATCCTTCGCTTCCGGCTGCCACGTACCATTGCCAGCGTAGAAGAACACTATTCCGAACGGTGTGCCCCGTTCGCCTGTTTCGTAACAAGTTTCACAGGAGCGGCTTTTCAGTAGGTTGTGGCTGACGCTTCCGTTGGACGACTTGAGCATCTGAAACCTGTCACGGATGTCCTGATCGGTCATCTCCGAATAGTTGGTCTGCGAGACTCGTGTCTGTTCGTTCCACCGAATCATTGGCAACTTGTGGTCGATGGTCAACTGGCTGGGAGGCCGCCTGGTCATCTCCACCACGTCGCGAAGTCCTATGACACTCTGCACTCTCTTGGCAAATGCTCTGGGGATGGATGTGGATGGTACTGCTGGTTTGAGCACGCCGGTCCAGCGGTCCTGCGTGGTACTCCTATTACAGGTATCGCAGTGTCTTCTCTCGCTGTGTATCTCCATGCCATCGCGGGAATGTGTGCCCCTTTGCAGTCCCTGGATACCCGAACCTCCAGCGATCTGCGATGACTGAACATGGTCGTATTCACACTCACGGCAGTGCCAAAGTTGGTCTTTGAGCACGAGGTAGACCATATATACCTTGGTACCGGACTTGAACGAGGCGGAGAAATCGCTCACGCAAACATTCCCATATTTGAAATCCGCTTGGATGCTGCATCGAAAATCTCCGGGTCGCTCTCAAAGGCTATGACTCGCCTCTGCTTACCAGCAGCCGCTACAACCGTCGTGGCACTTCCGGCGAAGGGGTCGAGAACGGTATCTCCTTTGCTGCTGAATAGATCCACGAACTCCGATATCAGGCTCAGCGGTTTCTGAGTGGGATGGATGCGCTGTTGTGGTGATGGTGATTTGTGGGTGAATACGTTGTGCACCGCGTGACCATTGAATCGGGTTCCCGAACGTTTGCCTACCATAATTGCTTCCCACGCGTTGATCGGTTTGTACTTGTGGTTGAATGGAACTGGATTGGTCTTGTGCCACACCATGGGCCCGATAGCCACCAACTTGTGGGCCTCGAATATCTCAGTGTACTCCCTTATCTGTGCCTGAGCACAGAACACGACTACCCAGCCTCGTACTTTTGGCAACACTATTTCCGTCCACTCGACAGGGGCCGGAAACTCGTTGTCCCAATCACCGAAGTGACCCTTCGGCATGATGAAGTCAGCCCCGTTCTTACGCGAGCGTCTGGGAACCTGCGTCTCACAGGTATACGCTTTGCTGATGCTGTACGGGGGGTCGGTTAGTAGCAGGTCCACAGAGCTATCGTCGAGTTCTGTCGCCCCGGATATGCCGTCACCAAATCTGAACTCGTAAAAGTTTCCGATCAAGTCGTCGCTTTTGGTATCGGCTTCTCCGTTGTTGATCAACTTCTCCAGTGCTTCCACAACAGAGCCTACATCGGTACCTACCAATCCTGTGTCCCCATTGCTTATGCGGAGCATGCCCAGAGCGGTTGCCTTGCCATTGTGCTTGACTTGAAGTTCGGCGGTGTGGCCCTCTTCGCCCGACAGGACGATGGAGTGACTGATGTACTTGCGGTGGGTGGGAAAGTTGTTCGACACCCACTTGTTCACTTTGTACCGAACCTCCAAAATGTCCATCGTCATGCTAGTGACTCCTATTCCTCGTCCCGCGTGTACGGCTGGTTCGCAATAAAGCTTGCACTCCTGCGACGATAGCCTTGCCAACCGGTGCTCCAGAGGTTTTCATGCGCTTGTTCCCCTTCTCGTCTTGGCACGGCCCTCTTGAGTTGCTCATTCATGCCGACACAGTACTCGCCTTGAGCGACAGCTTTCCCGTTTCACCCGGTCAGGAGAGTTTTGCCGCTCTCGGATGCAAGCCCCCAAGCTTGGCGTGGTCGCGCCGAAACGTGCTCGGGGCCGGGCTTTGGGCCTGAACCATCTGTCGCGGCGGTCGCATCGAAACGCGCTCGTTGCTGGGGGTCAGCAGAAGATTGGGGCGATGACGTCGGCGAAGGTGCGCATCCAGGTTTGTTTGTCGGTCATGAACTGGGCCAGAACCATTCGGTTGACACCCCGCTCCGCCAGTTCGGTCAGTCGATCGACGCAATAGCCGGGTGGGCCGGCGATGGTGCCCCGGCCGGCCAGGAACTCGGTCAGGCCATGCTTGTCGGCCAGGTGGGCGTTCACGTTAGTGCCATCGGCGAAGGCGTGATGGCGGCTGTCGTATTCGGCCATCATGGCCGCCATCCGGGACTTGACGTCCTCGGGCAGGCCCTTGCCCTCCATATGGAACCGGTACACGTGGTTGGCGGTGCCCGCGATCAAGAACTTGATCTGTTCCAGGCCGGCTTCCTGCGACTCCGCGAACAGCAGGTTGGCGAACCACCACACCTCGATCTCGTCCGGGTCCCGGCCCACCGAGCGGGCTCCCTCGGCGATGTTGCCCAGCGCGATCTCGCACACGTCGGCGGGCAGGCTGTTGGACAGGATTACCCCGTCGGCGATCTGCCCGGCCATGAACTGGGTTCGGGGCCCCTCGGCGGCGATCCACACCGGGACGGGAACCGGGCCCCAGCGCATGTTCAGATCCTGGCCCTGCCAACGGGCCGACTGCTGGTTGCTGAGCGCCTTGATCGCGACGGTGTAGTCCCGAAGGTGGGCCACCGATGCCGGCTTCTCGCCGATGTTGAGCAACGCGCTGTCGCCCGAGGCGATCCCGTAGCGGAACCGCCCCCCGGAGATCTGCTGGAGGGCCATGGCGGTGGATGCGGCCGCCGCCGGGTGGCGAGTGACGGGGTTGGTGACGGTGGTGGCCAGCAGGGCATTGCGGGTGTGATGGGCGGCCACGGTGAGGGTGATGAACGGATCGGCCCACAACGACTGGGAGTCGCCCGCGACGATCATGGAGAACCCGCAGTCCTCGACCTGGCGGGCCCAGGCCCCGTAGGTCGACAGATCCTCGGGCACCTTCCCGGTGCCGAACGCTATGGAGAGGCTCATGGCCAGACAATAGGGGCTGCTCGCGGTGCCGGCTCGTGGGCAAGATCCTCGACCCCGAGTGCTAACAATGACATGAGGTTCAAGAGGGAGGGATTACCGATGAGCGACGAGCACGCCTCCGGGGCGGGGGCGGCCAACTACGAGGATCTGTCGGAGTGGGGGCTTGACCCCGATGCCGAGGAGGCCATGCTGGCGGCCCAGACCGAATGCACGTTCATCTGGGCCAACAAGCAGGGATGGCCGGTGGGGGTCATCATGAGCTTCATCTGGCGCAAGGGACGGTTCTGGCTCACCGCCGCCGACCGGCGGGCTCGGATCGCCGCAGTGCGTCGCGACCCTCGGGTGTGCGTGGTGGTGACCAGTACCGGCGTGACCGGAGTGCCCCGAAAACAGACGGTCACCTACAAGGGCGTCTGTCGTCTCCATGACGACCGGGAAACCAAGACCTGGTTCTACCCCGAACTGGCCGCCGCACTGCACCCCGACGAGGAGACGCAACGCCCCTTCGCCCGATTCCTGGACTCTCCCGGGCGGGTGATCCTCGAGGTGGAACCCACCCAACGCATCTCCTTCGACGGCACCAAGCAGGCGGCCGCCACCGCGGCGTGGATCGAGGACAGCGGCTGATTGCGGCCGCCACCGCGGCGGGGTTTCTTCGTCATTTGGAGGTCGGGTTCGAGGTGGGTCATGCTGAGCAATCGACCACTGCTCCCGATCACGGGAGCCCGATCCCAGGAGAGAGCCATGGCCGATCTGCCAACCGATCCCGATGAGCTGGTAAGCCGGTTCTGTGCGGCGTGGGCCAACGGCGACGCCGATGAGTTGATGGCCTACTTCACCGAGGATGCCGTCTACCACAACGTGCCCATGGATCCCCTGGAGGGGGTGGAGGCCATCCGGGCGTTTTTGGAGGGGTTCTTCGCCAGCTCGGGAGGGGTGGTGTTCGAGACCCACCTCCAGGTGGCCGCCGACAACGTGGTGATGAACGAGCGCACCGACACCATAAACACCGCCGACGGTTCGCTCGATCTGCCGGTGTGCGGGGTGTTCGAGGTGCGCGACGGCCGTATCGCCCGCTGGTCGGACTATTTCGACTTGGGTCAATTCACCGGCACCTGATCGAACCGCCCGCACCGGCGGCCCGGTGGGGAATCGGTGGCCGGACGACTCGGGCGGCCCGGTGGGGAATCGGCGGCCGGACGACTCGGGCGGCCCGGTGAGGGATCGGCGGCCGGACGACTCGGGCGGGGCCCCGCCGCAACCACGGTGCCGATCCGGCCCGGTGAGGAATCAGTCGCCGAACAGCTCGGCCAGGGTGTCCACCACGTAGCCGATGTCGTCCGACCCCAGACCATGGTGGGTGGGGATGGACAGGGCGTGGCTCATCACCAGATCGGCGTTGGGGAAGCCGTCGTCGGGGGCCCGGTGCTCGATGTCGGCGAAACCGGGCTGGCGCAGGATGTTGCCGGTCCAGATCATGCGGGACTGAACGTTGCGGTCCTCCAGGAAGTTCTGCACCTCGGTACGGTCGTAGCCCGACTCCGGGCGCAGGATGAAGCCGTAGCGCATCCAGGTGGTCTCCACCTCGGGGGTGGTCCGGGGCAGGATCACCTTGTCGGTATGGTTGACCAGCAGGTCGTTGTAGCGGTCGCAGGCGTGGCGGCGGCGGGCGTTGAACTCCTTGAGCTTGGTGAGTTGCACCAGCCCGTAGGCCGCTCCCAGCTCCGACGGCTCGAAGTTGTAGCCGATGTCGTCGAAGATGAATATCTGGTCGTACATGGTGCCGTCGTCCAGCGGGCCCCAGCGGGTCTCCTGTCCCTGTCGGGAGCCGTACAGGTAGGACTCCGATCGCCGCCCCCACCGCCGCCGGGTCAGGCACTTGTCGTGCATGTCGGGGTCGTCCATGGCCACCATGCCGCCGTTGCCCGCGCAGGTGAGGGAGTGGGAGATGGCGAAGCTGGTGACGCTTATGTCGCTGCGGGTGCCGATCCTGGTGCCCCGCAACCTGGTGTCCAACACGTCGCAGGAGTCCTCGATCACCTTGAGCCCGTGCTTATCGGCCATGGCCCGGATGACGTCCCAGTCGGGGCAGTTGCCCATGAGGTTGGGGGTCAAAATGGCCCGGGTGCGGGGGCCGATCATCTCGGGGATGCGGTTCACGTCGATCTGGAAGGTGTCGGGCTCCACATCCACGAACACCGGCACCAACCCCTGCTGCACCATCGGGGCCACATCGGTGGAGAAGGTGAGCACCGAGGTGATGATCTCGTCGCCCGGTTCCAGATCGAGCAGCCCGATGGCCAGGAGCAGGGCCGAGGAGCCCGAGTTGACCATCACGCCGCGCTTTTTGCCCAGCAGGGTCGATACCTCGTCCTCGAAGCGGGCCACGTTCTCGCCGATGAACAGGTTTCCCGAGCGGAGCACGTTCATCACCGCCTCGATCTCCCGCTCGTCCTGGATGGCTCCGGCGGGGGGCAGGGTTCTAACCGGTCTGTCTTCCATGGGGTTGCACTCTAGGCCGGGCGTTTCTCGATCAGTCGCACCAGCGGGATTTGCCGGTGGGGTTGCACTCTAGGCCGGGCGTTTCTCGATCAGTCGCACCAGCGGGATTTGCCGGTGGGGTGCCCTGGCCTGGTAGTCGGCGTACCAGGCTCGGTCGGCCACCAGGCCGTCCCAGGTGGTTCGGTAGTCGTCGCCGGTGCAGATATCGGCCTCGGCCCAGAACTGCCGGCCGGTATCGGTGACGAGCAGTTCGGGGTTGGCCTTCTTGTCGGCGATGTTGAAGTACCACGACGGATGGGCCTTGGCCCCGGCGAACGACGCCACCACGATGCGATGGCCGTCGGGATCCTGCCAGTAGGGCAGGGCCACCTTGTGCTCGGCCCCCGAACGCCGCCCGATGGTGCGGATCAGCACATGGCGCATGCCCACCTGATTCCACACCGCGGGATCGTCGCTGGATTCCATGGCCTCGACATGCATTTTGGTGATGACCGGGATCTCCTCCAACGAGGGGGTCTCCCAGGTTTGCTCCACCCGCTGATCGCTCATCTGATGTCTCCTTCTTCTCGGGCAGTGGTCCTGCTCGGTGGGGTTTTCGGCGGTTTTTCGATTCGGTGGTCTTCCGGCAGTGGTCCTGCTCGGTGGGGTTGTCCGGTTCGTTTGTTCAGTCCAGCTTCAGCACCCGCCGGGCGTTCTCCCGCAGGAAGCCCGACCATACCTTGTCCCGGAAGGGCACGTCCTTCATCTCGGTCATGATCCGCTCCAGCGACAGGCCCATGGGGAAGTAGCCGGCGTAGATGATCTTGTCGGCCCCCCGGGTGTTGGCGTAGCGGATGATGGACTCGGGGTAGTGCTTGGGGGCGAACGCCGAGGTGGAGTAGTGCAGGCCCGGCCACTTCAACATGAGCTTCACGGCCAGGTCCTCCCACGGCTCGCAGCCGTGGCGGGTGACGAAGGTGAGCTCGGGAAAGTCGTACATCACCCGATCGATGCGCTCCACGTGCTGGGGGGAGAACGGGAACCGGGGGCCGGGCACCCCGGCGCACACGAAGATGGGAATGTCGAGATCCACGCATTTGGCGTAGATGGGATAGAACTTGGCATCGTCGATCGGCACCTGGGGGAAGCAGCCGGCCGGGAAGGCTCCCACCGCCCTCACCCCCCATTCCCGGTGGAGCCGGTCGATGCGGCGCACCTCGCCCATCACGTCGTTGGGGTCCACGCTCATGGATGCTATGAACCGGTCGGGGTGATCCCTCAGCGCCCGCCCACCGGTCTCGTCCTCGCAGGAGACCAGGGCCATCTCGATGTTGAACCGGTCCATCTCGCCCAGCACCACCTGAACCGGGTCGTCGTCGGTGCCGTACAGTTCCTTGGGCACCCCCTTGAACATGTACTCCACCGGGAAGTCGAACTCGTCGGCCGACTGGGCGTCCTTGGTCTGGGCCCGAATGAAGTCGTAGGTGGAGAAGTCGGGCTTGGGAAACCCGACCATGGTGTCGATGATCGAGATGTCGGTGGGCATGGCCATTTCGGTGGTCCTATTCGTGGTTTCGGTGGTTCCTTATTGAACGGTTCGGGTGGTCCTGTTCGTGGTTTCGGCAGTGTTTTCGTGAACGGTTCGGGTGGGTCCGGCGGCGCTCAGGCGGCCTGGGCGAAGCGGGGGGTGATCATGTCCCAGGCGTTGTCGCGCATCATCGCCCTGGTCTCGGCATCGGTGAAGTTGGGGATGTCGTAGATGAAATCGGTGGGCACCTCCAACCCCTCGGCGTGGGGGTAGTCGGAGCCGAACAGCATGTGGTCGGCCCCCACCGTGTCCTTGATCAGGTCGATGTCGTCCTCGTAGTAGGGCGACACCCAGACGTGGCTCAAGAACTGCTCCACCGGGTCGGTCCGGAACTCCTGGGGCATCTTGCCGTAGGCGATCCTCAACTCCTCCACCAGCCGGGGAGCGAACATGCCCCCGTTCTCGATGCAGGCGACCCTCAGGTTGGGGTGGCGGTCGTACACCCCGTGGCAGACCAGGGCGGCCATGGTGTCGAAGATCTGGCGTTCGTGGCTGGTGATCTGCTTGAACGTGGAGGTGCGGAACGACTGGAAGTCGTCGGTCGGTTCCCACCGCTCGTTGTAGTCGTGCAGGCCGCCGTCGCCGCCGTGCATACCCACGGTGATGCCCGCCTCGGCGATGCGGGCCCATACCGGGTCGTACTCGGGCATGCCCGGCGAGCGGCTCCCGCCGGTGGGGGTCGGCACCGGGCCGGGCACCATCACCACCATGCGGGCCCCGTTGTCCAGCGCCCACTCCACCTCGGAGACTGCCCAGTCCACGTCGATCATCGAGATCATCGGAGCGGCGAAGATGCGCTCCCGGTAGGCGAAGCCCCAGTCCTCGAGCAGCCAACGGTTGAAGGCGGTGAAGGCGGCGCTCACCGCCGGGGGGTCGTGGCGCAACGACTGCTCCATGCCCACCCCCAGGGTGGGGAAGAACAGGGCCGCCTCGATGTTCTGGGCGTCCATCAGGGCCAGGCGCTCGTCCCGGTCCCGGTACTCGGGCCGCTCGGAGATGGGGTCGAGCTCGCCGAACATGGTCTTGACGTCCACGCCGTCCCGGTTGCGTCCCCGGAAGAAGTCCTGGAGCGCTCCGGGCTTGGACACCGGATCGAACGTGGGGTTGGGGATGAACCGGTTGACCCTGCCCCCGACCAGCAGTCGTTCCCGACCGTCGATGACCGCCCACTGCATGCAGCGCTTCTTCATGGCGGGGTCGATATGGCGGATGAAGGCATCGGTGGCCTCGTAGTAGTGGTTGTCGGCGTCGAACACCTTGAACGGCAACTCGGCCATGGCACACCTCGAGCAGGGCTGGACGGTATTTTCTTCCGCCCCGTGCCGGGCCCCTGGATCGCCGTCGCCCACCGGCCCGGGGTGGGGCGAGCGGTATTTTCCCCCTTCCCGAAGCCCACCTACAAGTCGCCCACCGGTGTCGCCCAGTATTTGTGAGAACTTGTGAGAGGGAAATGGGGTTCGTGAGAACTTGTGATAAGCTGTGGGGGTGACGGACGGCTGGGTGTTCAAGCGCAAAAGCGAGCAGCAAGCCGTCAACCCTTTCTCTCCGACGTTCGGCACCGCACCTCCATACCTCGCCGGTCGCTCCGATACCTTGGAGCGAATATCCGAGGCAGTCGAAACCGGACCCCACCACCCCGACTACACCATCTTGATCATGGGGCCGCGTGGATCGGGCAAGACCGCTCTGTTGAACGCGTTGGAGCAGGAGGCCGAACAAGCTTCGTGGGTCACCATCTCGGCCTCGGCCTCCACCCCCGACCTGTGTGCAAGCCTCACTCAGTCCGCGCTGACCCACCTGAGTCAGGTGGCCAAACGGAAGCGGAAAATAACATCGGTGGGGGCTGCCGGGTTGACGGCCACATGGGACACAGCCGAACCCTCGGGCGTTCCAAACCTTAGGGCAGTCTTGACGTCGTTGGTCTCAATATTGGACACCAAACGCAGAGGTGTGCTGGTGACGGTGGACGAGTTCCAAGCAGCGGAGGCCATTGAAGCCAGAGAGCTGGCGGCAACGGTGCAACACGTGACCCGCAGGGAGCGACACCCACTGCTGTTCGTGGGTGCCGCGCTGACCGGAATCGACGACAGCCTGCTGTCCGATCCCGGCATGACCTTCTTTCAACGCTGCGCTCGGGCGCATCTCCATCCGCTGAGCGACCAGGATGCATCCGAAGCTCTCCGTCGCCCGATCCATGACCACGGATCGAGCATTGCCGAAGCCGACTTGAGGACGGCGGTTGCCGCCGCCTCCGGCTACCCGTACATGGTGCAACTCATCGGCTACCACTCCTGGGAGGCCTCGGACTCCCCCATGTCGGGTCTCACCGGGGTTGACGTCGAGCAGGGCATTACCAGAGCCGAGGCCGCTCTCGTCGATCAAGTGGTCAAACCTGTCTGGGTTTCCCTGTCCGATCAGGACAAACGGTTCCTGATGGCAATGGCTCAGGACGAGGACGTGTCGCGGATAAGCGACATAGCCGACCGCATCCAACGGTCCAACGACTTCGCCCGCTCCTACCGGGGCAGACTCGTAAGGGCCGATGTCATCGTTCCAGCAGGACGTGGACTCGTCCGCTTCAGGCACCGCACGCTTCACGACTGGCTGAGATCGGACGATCCACCCCCGATACCCGGTGACACCACTTCTATTCAGCCGGCCTGATGCCAATGCGCTAAGGGATGTTCGGGCCCGGCCCGCACAACCCTTTGCCGACCTGATGCCGATGCGCTAAAAGGTCGGGGAGGTGGGAGTTATGGGTGCTGTCGATGAGCGGTACTAGAGGGTGTCAATTATCGGCAGTCTCGGGTGTCGAAAACCGGTAGTGTGTCGGGGTGGCCGGGTATTTGGAACGTTTGGCGGACGGGGTCATTGCTGGTTTGCTTCGGGATTTGCCCGCGCTGGCACTGGTTGGGCCGCGAGCTTCGGGTAAGACCACGACTGCGGCGCGGTATACCCGAACAATAATCCGGCTGGGCCGCGCCCTCCGACGACGACGCCCGCCACCTCGCCTGGCTGCGGGATCACACCGACGACCAGTTCCTCGCCGGTGTCGTGCTCCACACCGGCCCCGGCTCGTTCCCCCTGGGGGATCGTCTCTGGGCACTGCCGATCAGCTCGCTGTGGACTTGACCGGCCCCTGAGCGGGCGGTCCCCTACCGCACGGCGAAGATCGCCACTCCCGCGGTCACCGACCGCCCCTGAGCGGGCGGTCCCGACACCGAGGAGGCCATCTCCCGCCGGTTGGATCACCGACCGCCTCTGAGCGGGCGGTCCCCTAACCTCGAACGGGCACGGCGCGGCGAGGCCAACCCGACCGCCCGCCTTAGCCGAGGCCGCGAGGCAGGGGTACGGTAAATCGGTGCGCAAAGTGCTGGCCTATTCGGTGTTGTTGCTGGTCGGGCTGGTGCTGTCGCAGTTCCTGCCGCAGTTGACCGGCGACCTGCACGACACCGCGGCCACGACGATACGCGTGCTGACCATGACCGGTCTCGCGTTCATCATGATCCATGTCGGTTTCGAGTTTCACCTCGACAAGTCCGATGTCCGCCAGTACGGGTGGGACTACTTCGTGGCGTTTACCGCAGCATCGTTCCCGTGGATTTTTGTCACCGGGTACTTCGTGTTCGTGATGTTGCCGTCCGATGTTTGGGGCGATGCGGACGCATGGAAGGAGACACTGCTGGCAGGCAGGTTTGCCGCACCGACCTCGGCAGGGGTCCTGTTCAGCATGCTCGCCGCCGCGGGCCTCGGTGCCACGTGGCTGTTTCGCAAGGCGCGGATTCTGGCGATCTTCGACGACCTCGACACCGTGCTGTTGATGATCCCCTTGCAGGTTCTGCTGGTCGGTCTCGCATGGCAGCTCGGAGGAGTGGTGGTGCTCATGGCGGTGCTGCTCGTCGTCGCGTACGTCTTCCTGCACCGGGTGACGCTGCCGGTCACCTGGTGCTGGGTCGTGTTCTACGCCGCCGCCATCGTCGGCGTCAGCGAGATGCTGTATGCGCTGACCAAGGTGATCGACCCGTCCGTTCCGATCCACATCGAAGTCCTCCTGCCTGCGTTCGTGCTCGGCTGTATCGCCAGACCGCGGTCGGCCGCCGTGGATAACACCGCCAAGGCGGCCGAGGCCGATCTGCACGAGATGCTGGAACGGCCGAACGAGCAGCGCGCCGCGGCCTGGGTTGCGGCGGTGTTCATGTTGTTGGTCGGATTGAGCCTGCCGCAGATCTTCGAGGGCTCCGACTCGCAGCATCCCGAACCGACCGCCGCGTCGCTGCACGCCGCCGCGCCTGCTCGGGTGGTGGACGACCCGACCCTCCAGGGTGGCCAGTACGAGGGCCGCTATGTCGCCACGGTCACGGCCGGTCAGCCGCAGATGAGCTGGGGCGAGATCGTCTTTCACGTCTTGGTGCTGTCGGCACTGAGCAACTTGGGCAAGATGTTCCCGGCGTTGTGCTACCGCCGCCAAGCCCACTGGCGAGAGCGCCTGGCGGTCGCCATCGGCATGTGGCCCCGAGGCGAAGTCGGTGCCGGTGTTCTGGTGCTGAGCCTCAGCTACGGCATCGGCGGACCGATCGTCACCGTGGCGATGCTGTCGTTGGCACTCAATCTTTCGCTGACCGGCGTGTTCATCTACATCGTCAAGAAGCTGATCGCACCGGTGACCCAACCGAGCCAATCGGTCGAATTGGCATAGGAGCTCAGCCAGGGGGCCGGTCGGTCGAATTGGCATAGGAGGAGTTCGGCCAGGGGGCCGGTCGGTCGAATTGGCATAGGCGAAGCCCAGCTAGGGGGGGATTGTGTCGGGGGGCGTACCATCGGGGGTTGTGAGCGACGCGGTGATGAGCCTGGCTGCTGATTTCGAGGTGGTTGGGCGGGACCAGTGGCTGGAGCTGGTGGAGCAGGTGCTGCGAGGGGCACCCTTCGACGAGAAGCTGGTGGGCACCACTTACGACGGCATCCGGATCCAACCGCTCTACACCGGGGCCGACCATTCGGGGGACACCGGCCTGCCCGGTGTGGCCCCGTTCACCCGGGGCACCCGACCGGCCGGTGGCGCATGGCAGATCCGCCAGGCCCACGGCTCGGCCACGGGGAACCAAGCCATTCTCGACGATCTGGCCGGGGGAGTGGACGCCATCGAGCTGCACGTGGACGGGCGGAGCAGCGTGGACGAGTTGGACGGGCTGCTCGCGGGTGTTCCCCCCGAAGTGCCGGTGATGCTGGCCCCCGGCAGCGATGCGGTTTGTCCGTTGGTGGAGTTGTGGGAGCGAAGGGGCGTCGAGGCCTCCGAGGCCAGGGGTGGTTTCGGGATCGACGCCGCTCATCCCGCGGCGGCCGAGGCGGTGGCAAATTCGCAGGGATATCCCGGGGTGATGGTGGCGGTGGCTAACGGGGCCCGGCTGGCCGACCGGGGAGCAGCCGAGGCCCAGGAGTTGGCCGGCTCCCTGGCCGACGGGGTGGCCTACCTGCGGGCCTGCCAACGGGCCGGTATAGATCTGACCGGGGCCGCGTCGAAGTTGGAGTTCCGCTACGCCGCCGGGGTGGATCAGTTTCTAACGGTGGCCAAGCTGCGGGCCGCCCGCAAGCTGTGGGCCCGGGTGACCGGGGCGTGCGGCATCGACCCCGTGGCCCAGTGCCAGCACGCGGTGACCGCCGGGGCCATGATGAGCCGCCGTGACCCGGTGGTGAACATGATCCGCACCACGGTGGCCTGCTTCGCCGCCGCCGCCGGGGGGGCCGATGCCATCAGCGTCAACCCCTACGACGCCGCCATCGGGGTGCCCGACCCACTGGGGCTGCGCATCGCCCGCAACACCCAGCTCCTGATGCGGGAGGAGTCCCACGTCCATCGGGTGATCGATCCGGCCGGGGGTTCGTACTACGTCGAATCGCTCACCGAAGCCCTGGCGTTGAACGCCTGGAGACTGTTCCAGGAGCTGGAATCGGGGGCCGACCTCGATGACCGCATCGAAGCCACCCGGACGGCCCGAAGCGGTGACGTGGCCACCCGACGTTTACCGCTCACCGGGGTAAGCGAGTTCCCCGATCCGAACGAGACCATGCTGGATCGTCGGCCCGCTCCGGGGGATGCCGGTTTGTACCGACTGGCCGAGCCCTATGAAGCCCTGCGGGATGCCGCCGATGCCGCGCCCCGGCGGCCCACGGTATTTCTGGCCAACCTCGGGCCGATTGCGGTTCACACCGCCCGGTCCGGGTTCGCCACCAATCTGTTGGCCGCGGGAGGCATCGGCGTTATCGCCGGCGACGGTTTCGACACTCCCGAGCAGGCGGCCGCGGCCTGGGCGTCCTCGGGCACGCCGGTGGCGGTGGTGTGCTCCTCCGACGAGGTCTACGCCGACCACGCCGAAGCCACGGTGGCCGCGCTCCGAGGTGCCGGTTGCGACTACGTGGTGCTCGCCGGTCGCCCCGACCAACGGTGGGGTGCGGACGCCTATGTATATCTGGGCTGCGACGCTCCGGCCGAACTTCGAGCCATCCACGAGAGGCTGGGCCTGTGACCATTCCCGACTTCTCGAGAGTGGACCTCCACGGCTCCCCGACCGGTGATTCGCCCGGTAGCGGTAATGCGCCCGGCGATGCGCCCGGTAGCGGTAATGGAGCTGGCTATTCGGCCGGTAGCGGTAATGCGCCCGGGGTTCGGGCACCGGGGGGTGAGCGCGACCGGTGGGCCGAGCTGGTGGCCGCCCCAACCGGTGAGCATCCCGATGGGCTGGTGTGGGCCACCCCCGAGGGCTTCGACGTGCATCGGTTGTACACCGCCGAGGATCGGGCCCCGCTGGACTTCTGCGACACCTATCCCGGCCTGGCGCCCTACCTGCGGGGCCCCTACGCCACCATGTACGTGACCCAGCCCTGGACCATCCGCCAGTACGCCGGGTTCTCCACCGCCGAGGATTCCAACGCCTTCTACCGGCGCAACCTGGCCGCGGGACAAAAGGGCCTGTCGGTGGCCTTCGACCTGGCCACTCACCGGGGCTACGACTCCGACAACCAGCGGGTGAGTGGCGATGTGGGCATGGCCGGGGTGGCCATCGACTCGATCCTCGACATGCAGATCCTGTTCGACGGCATCCCGCTCGACCGCATGAGCGTGTCGATGACCATGAACGGGGCGGTGCTGCCCATTCTGGCCATGTACATCGTGGCCGGCGAGGAACAGGGAGTGGCCCCCCGGAAGCTTGCCGGAACCATCCAGAACGACATCCTCAAGGAGTTCATGGTCCGCAACACCTTCATCTACCCCCCGGTACCGTCCATGCGGATCATCTCCGACATCTTCGCCTACACCTCGGCCCACATGCCGAAGTTCAACTCCATCTCCATCTCCGGCTACCACATGCAGGAGGCGGGGGCGACGCTCGACCTGGAGTTGGCCTACACCCTGGCCGACGGGGTGGAGTACGTGCGGGCCGGGGTGGATTCGGGGCTGGACGTCGACGCCTTCGCTCCCCGGCTCAGCTTCTTCTGGTGCATCGGCATGAACTTCTTCATGGAGGTGGCCAAGCTGCGGGCCGCCCGGCTGCTGTGGGCCAAGCTGATGCGCCCGTTCGGCCCCACCAATCCCCGCTCCCTGTCGCTGCGCACCCACAGCCAGACCTCGGGGTGGAGCCTCACCGCCCAGGACGTCTACAACAACGTGGTTCGCACCACCATCGAGGCCATGGCCGCCACCCAGGGCCACACCCAGTCGCTGCACACCAACGCCCTGGACGAGGCCCTGGCCCTGCCCACCGACTTCTCGGCCCGGATCGCCCGCAACACCCAGCTCCTGTTGCAGCACGAGTCGGGCACCTGCCGAGTGGCCGATCCCTGGGGGGGCTCCTATTACGTGGAGCGGCTCACCCACGACCTGGCTCGGCGGGCCTGGGAGCACATCGACGAGGTGGAGGCCGCGGGGGGCATGGCCGAGGCCATCGAGGCCGGGATTCCCAAGATGCGGATCGAGGAGGCCGCCGCCCGCACCCAGGCTCGCATCGACTCCGGGGCTCAGACGGTGGTGGGGGTGAATCGCTATCGGGTCGACGGCGAGGAGGCGGTGGAGGTACTGAAGGTGGACAACGCCGAGGTGCGGGACGCTCAGATCGCCCGGCTGGCCCGGTTGCGGGCCGAGCGGGACAACGAAGCCTGCGGTCGCGCCCTGGAGGCGCTGACCGCGGGGGCCGCCGCCCCGGTGGGTCGGGCCGGTTCCAACCTTTTGGCCCTGGCCGTGGACGCGGCCCGGGCCCGGGCCACCGTGGGGGAGATCAGCGATGCACTGGAGAAGGTGTATGGTCGCCATGCCCCCCGGATCAACACCATCTCCGGGGTGTATCGAGCAGAGATGGGCAGCAGCGACGGCGGCACCGGCAGCGGCATCGAAGAGGTGCGGGAGGCGGTGGCCGGTTTCGCGTCCCGAACCGGGCGCCGACCCCGCATCCTGGTGGCCAAGATGGGCCAGGACGGCCATGATCGGGGCCAGAAGGTGATCGCCACCGCGTTCGCCGATCTGGGTTTCGACGTGGACGTCGGGCCGCTGTTCCAGACCCCGGCCGAGGTGGCCCGCCAGGCGGTGGAGGCCGACGTCCACATCGTGGGGGCGTCTTCGCTGGCCGCCGGGCATCTGACCCTGGTGCCCGAGCTGCGGTCCGAGCTGGAGAAGCTGGGGCGGCCCGACGTCATGATCGTGGTCGGCGGGGTGATTCCGCCCAGCGACCACGACGAACTGCGGGCGGCCGGGGCCGAGGCCATCTTCGGGCCGGGCACGGTGATCGCCGACGCGGCCCTGGAGCTGCTGGCCGCCCTGGATGCCCGTGGAGGCCGATGATCGATCTCGATGGTTGTGTCGAGGGGGCAGATTGATGATCGACCTCGGTAGTTGTGTCGAGGGGGCGGATTGATGGATCTCAATGCCTGTGTCGAGGGGGTTCTGGCGGCCGACCGTACCTGGTTGGGCCGGGCGGTCACGCTGGTGGAGAGCACCCGACCGGACGACCGGGCAGTGGCCTCCGAGCTGTTGCAACTACTCCAGCCCCACACCGGGGGGGCACGACGGGTGGGGGTCACCGGCGTTCCCGGGGTGGGGAAGTCCACCTTCATCGACGCGCTGGGCACCTATCTAACCGAACGGGGCCACCGGGTGGCGGTGCTGGCCGTGGATCCGTCCTCCTCGGTATCGGGGGGCAGCATCCTGGGGGACAGAACCCGGATGCCCAAACTGGCGGTGGACGACGCCGCCTTCATCCGACCGTCGCCGTCCTCGGGATCGCTGGGAGGGGTGACCCGCACCACCCGTGAAACCATGGCGGTGGTGGAGGCGGCCGGATTCGACGTGGTGCTGGTGGAGACGGTGGGCGTGGGCCAGTCGGAGACCGCGGTGGCCGCCATGGTGGACTTCTTCCTGGTGATGATGCTGCCCGGAGCGGGCGACGAACTCCAGGGCATCAAGAAGGGAGTGCTGGAGTTGGCCGACGTCCTGGTGGTGAACAAGGCCGACGGCGGCAACGAGGTCGCCGCCCGCCGGGCGGTGCGGGACTACCGGGCCGCGCTGGCCATGACCGCTCCGGCCAAACCCGACTGGGTGCCCCCCGTCCTGGCGGTGAGCGCCGTGGAGGGCACCGGCATCGACCAGGTGTGGGACCACATCCAGGCCTACTACCGGGTGCCGGCCGATGCCGAGGGCCTGGCCGCCCTCCGGGCCGACCAGCAGGTGCGGTGGATGTGGGCGATGGTGCAGGACCGCCTCATGGATCGGTTGCGGACGTCCCCGGAGGTCGCCGACCGGGCCGCTCTCCTCGAACAAGAAGTGGCCGCGGGCCGCACCACCCCCGCCGCCGCCTGCGACCGGATCCTGGCCGCTTTCGACGCCTGAGCCGGGAGTTGGCTTCGTCCCTGCTCCGGTGATTTATTTCGCGGCTCGATGCAGTGGGCCGGTGTAGCGGGCGCTGGGGCGCATGATCTTGTTGTTGGCGGCTTGTTCCAGTAGGTGGGCCCCCCAGCCGACGACCCGGCTGGTGGTGAACGTGGGGGTGAACGCCTCCTGGGGCAGACCGGCCAGGTGGAGCACCACACCGGCGTAGTACTCCACGTTGGTCACGATCACCGCGTCCGGCTTCCGTCGGGCCAGATAATCCAGGATCAGGGACTCGATGGCCAGGGCCCGCTCCACCAGGTCGCCGCCCAACTCCACGGCGACGGCCTTCAGGGTCTCGGAGCGGGGGTCGGTGGCGCGGTACACGGCATGGCCGAAGCCCATGATCTTGCGCCCGGCGTCCAGCTCGGCCGCCACCCAGGGAACCGCGTTGTCGGGATGGCCGATGGCTCGCAGCATGTCCAGTACCCGGCCCGGAGCGCCCCCATGGAGCGGGCCGGCCAGGGCGGCCAGCGCTCCGGTCATGGCCCCGGCCACGTCGGTGCCGGTGCTGGTGATGACCCGGGCCGCGAAGGTGGAGGCGTTGAAGCCGTGATCGGCGGTCAGGCACAGGTAGGTCTCCACCGCTCGGGCGTGCTTGGGCAGTGGGGCCCGGCCCAGGGTCATCCGCAGGTAGTCGGCGCTGTGGGACAGCGACTCGTCGGGAGCCGGCGGCTCGGCCCCCGACCGGATTCGATTGACCGCCCCCAGAACGGTGGGGGTGATGGCGATGGCTCGTATCACCGCGTCCCGCCGCTCGGAATGGTCGAGGTCGAGGGTGGGTCGGGGATCGACGATCACCCCCATCACGCTGCGCAGGACGGTCATTGCAGGCAGGTCGGTTCGGGCCAGGGTCGCCACCAGTCCCGCCGCTTCCGGTGTCAACCGACGGGCCGCCGCCAACTCGGCCCGAAACGCCTCCTCGGCCCCGTCGGTCGGCAGGCTACCGGTCAGCAAAAGGTGGGCCACCGCCTCGAAGGAATGGTCCCGGGCCAGCTCGGTGGCGTCCTGGCCCCGGTAGTGGTACCACCCCTCGTCCCCCCGAACCGAGCCCACCTCGGTGTCGGCCACGATCAAACCCTTGAGGCCGGCAGGGGCGACGTTCTCGTCTCGCCGGGATTCATCATTCATACCGGCAATTATGCCCGGCTATGCCCACTCAGAGGATCTGCGACAAGAGCCGGACGGGGGCCGGCCCGCTCGGAACAGGATTTATCCCCGATCAAAGGATCTGCGACAAGAAGAGCTGGGTGCGCTCCTCGCGGGGGTTGGTGAAGAAGTGCTCGGGCTCGCCGACCTCCACGATCTCGCCGTCGGCCATGAAGATCACCCGGTCGGCGGCCTCGCGGGCGAACCCCATCTCGTGGGTGACCAGGATCATGGTCATTCCCTCTCCGGTCAGTTCCTTGATGACCTCGAGCACCTCCGAGATCATCTCCGGGTCCAGCGCCGAGGTGGGCTCGTCGAACAGCATCACCTTGGGACGCATGGCCAACGAGCGGGCGATGGCCACCCGTTGTTGCTGTCCGCCCGAGAGCTGGCCGGGGAACTTGCGGGCCTGCTCGGGAATATGCACCCGCTCCAACAGCTCCATGGCCCGATCCTCGGCCTGTTTCTTGGGCATCTTCAGCACCTGGCGGGGTCCGAGGGTGATGTTGTCGATCACGGTGAGGTGGGGGAACAGGTTGAACTGTTGGAACACCATGCCGATCTCCCGACGGACGAGCGCGATGTTGCGCACGTCGTCGGTGAGCTCGATGCCATCGACCACGATGCGCCCCCGATCGTGTTGCTCCAGCCGGTTGATGCAGCGGATGAGCGTGGACTTCCCCGACCCCGACGGCCCGATCACCACCACCACCTCGGCCGCCCCCACCCTCATGTCGATGTTCGACAACGCCTGGAACGCCCCGAAGAACTTGTCCACCCCCGCCATCTCGATCATCAGCCCCCGCCCCCCGATCTGCGTGGCATCCCGGTAGACCTTGGCCGTGGTACTGCTTTGGATAGTTGGTTCAGTCGTCGGCGGTAGACGAGGGCTGGCGGCTGAGCTTTGGATCGTTGGTTCGGATGGCGGTTTGGGCGGAGGAGGAGGTGGCGGCGGTGGCGGTAGAGGAGGGTTGGCGGTGGCCGTGCTTTGGGTTGTTGGTTCAGTTGTATCTGTCATCGTTCTCCGACTCCGAGGCGACGTTCGACGCGTTGGCTCTCCTTGGACATGGTGTAACTGATGGCCCAGTAGACGAAAGCCACGAAAACCAGCGTCTCGGCTATGGCACTGGTCAAGAACTCCTGCTGGGCGTGGACTACCTTACGGGTATGGTAGAAGTCAAAGATACTTATGACAGCCAGCAGGGAACTATCTTTGAATAGGCTGATACATTGACCGACCAAGGCAGGTATAACTGCTCGCAAAGCTTGGGGTAGCATAATTAGACGCATTATCGCCAGTGGTTGAAGCCCAATGGCTTGACCAGCTTCGATCTGACCCTTGGGTACAGCTTGCAAGCCGCCGCGAACAACCTCAGCCAGGTAAGCTGAGCTAAAGATAGTAAAGGCAATGATGGCTCTGGTCCGGAGCGATAGGGGAGTGTCAATATTGAGAAAGTAGCCGATGAAAGTGCTAGCCATAAAGAGTAAAGCAATAAACGGAACGCCACGGAAGATTTCGATATAGCCTACACAGAGATAGCGTACCATGGGCAGCGAGGATCGTCGTCCTAGTGCCAACATCAAACTTAATGGAAAGGCCATGATAATCGCAGCACCAGAGGCTACCAATGTGAGGTAAAGGCCCGACCATTCGTCCCAGCCCACACCGGTGGTTTTATCTAGGGGCAAATAGATAAAACGCACTATAACAACAGCAGCAATAATGGCTGTGATACGTATTGCAGTACGATGCCATGGAATGGTCATTTCCAGGTTAGCAGTGGCTTGCATAGCAACGTAAGCTGCCAAGCCAGCAGTCCACCACCATGCATTGCCAGTGGTTCCCGACACAACTTGGAATGAGGCTATTCCCATAAACGCGGCCATATACCAGCAAGGTCGCCGAGCAGAACGTGGTAGGCGTATGGCTAGAGCTCGTATACTGAGCCCTGCTATTATGGTTGTGAGGGTGAACAATGTCGGCCTGATCGTTTCGGTAAACCCTAAAATCACGGCTAGTAGTAGGAGTATGGCCCAGTAGCGGCGGAACATATCGAATGGGGTGGGCCGAGGTATACTAGTACCAGTTTCTTCAGCTCTATCCTGACTTCTGGCAGTTACTGTACCCCAAACCAGGCCAATTGCTGAGGCAACGATGTACATTTGGACCACTAGCCGCCACATCTCATTGTTGGGCTTGCGAGGGAAATAGCCAACCATGAACAGTGTGAGATTGCTGCGTACCGCCTCCCACTGTCCAGTCACGAGGATGAACCGCCCGCTATAAAAGATGATAATTGCGGCTACCACTACGATAATCACGGTGACTAAGGCGTTGTACCAGGTGTTGAATAGGTTCTTGCGTACCCAGTTACCTAGTGACAGCCGCATGTCAGGAGGTGAACTGGATGGGCTGCCCGGGGGGTTAGTGCTAGAGGATGGATGGGTAGTAGTCATTGACTCATCGTTCTTTGAGCTGGAGGGACCGATTGTACAAGTTCAACAACCCGGAGACGATTAAGTTGATGAGCAAGTATGTGATCATAAGGATGAAAATTAACTGCGGGGCGGGGAAGTTGATTCCCCAAGCAGTTTTCGCGACAAGCACTAGTTCGGGGTAGGCGACAACTACACCCAAGGAGGTGTTCTTGATGAGGTTTGCACACTCGCTAATGTAAGGGGGGATGGCGATTCGCATTGCTTGTGGCAGCACCACATGACGGTAGCACTGGCCAGGCTTCAACGCCACTGCTATGGCTGCTTCGGACTGGCCCTTGGGGACGGCCAGAATAGATCCACGAATGATTTCAGCCACAAAACTCGCGGTGTAGAGTCCCAGGGCCAGGGTTAACGCCATGTAACCTGAGTTGGTGCTGAATCCTCCCACAACTCGCCTACCATTCTCGGATACCGACGGCCATGACCACGAGTAAGGTCCACCCAAAGCCCAGAAGCACACCATGACGGTCACCGCGAATACGCCCACTGACCACAGCACGCGGCGAGTGGGCTCGCCGGTGGTGTGGTTTCGCCGGGTGCGCCAGATCCAGACGGACACGGCGATCATCACGGCAGCCAGGACAAGCATCCAGAACAAGCCAACGTTGTTCTCAGAGGCTAGAGAAGGTATCGCCCACCGATCTTTGCTGACGATAATCCAATTGCTGTCCGAACCAAAAAAGGTGCCCTGCCAGGGTGGGTTGGTGGGAGTAAAGAGGGGGAGAGGACCATAAGTAAAAATGGCAAACCAAAAAAAGGCAATAACAACCAGAGGTGGGATGTTGCGTAGACTCTCCACGTAGAGGCTGGCTCCTTTGGCCACCAGCCAATTGGATGAGAGCCTAGCAATACCCACGAAAAGTCCCACTAATGTGGCAATAAAAATGCCTACAATCGATGCTACTAGAGTGTTTTGTAGACCTACCAGTAGTGCTTTCCAAACTGGGTCACGTACATCAAACCCTTGAGCATCACGTAGTGCTACCCCGTAGGGGTCATCCAAGAAATCGAAGTCTTTTGGTTGACCCAGTTCATCCATTGTCACGATCAGGTTGTGGAACATCCAACGGATGAGGGCGACTACTACCATCACAGCCAGTGCTTGTCCTATCAGTCGCAGCACACGAATATCGCGCCATAGCGCGGGAATACCGGGGTCCGGGACCCGGGGGTCATCGGCAAGGACGACCCTACCGGTGTCAATCTCGTAGACACCATGGACTGTGCGGACTTGGATCGTGCGGATGCGGGCTACCGCCTGGCCCGGTGTCTGCCCAACTCGGACGGTATCGATCACCATGATGGCGACAACTGCTGCTGGCACCGCGGCAAGGAACACCCAGGCCAGGGCCAGTTCTGCCATGTCGCTGTAGTCGTCGAGCAGTCGTATTCCGAGCTGCCACACCGACAGGACTCCTACAACGGCCAGAATCAAAACATCAATCAGCAGAGCCAGCACCCGACGGTTGAAAGGCGCGGAAGGTACAGCCGAGAGGTCGATTTCAGTACTGGCTAGGTCGGTAGTACTGCTCATAGCGAGTTAGCTCTGGATTGTAGACCACGACGGCCCACCAGCCATCGACCGGTGGGCCGCCTCAGAGCCATGTGAACTACCCGTCACATGAGATGGACGGGAAGTTGTGGCTGGCTAGCGGTAGGGCGGAACGTACATGAGCCCGCCGTTGGACCAGAGGTCGTTCACCGTGCCATCAAGGACACCCAGCTCCGGGTGTCGGGTGTAAATCTCCTCGTAGTTGCCGACCTGCTCCACCACGTTGATGGCAAATTCGGTAGGCAGACCGATACCGGGGTCGAAGTCGTCGTGACCCAGGAACCTCTTGATGTTGGGGTCGTTACCGTCGTAGCTACGGATATTGGAGGAGTCGAGTCCGAATTCCCAGGCTTGCACGGTGGCCATGGTGGCCCAGTTCACAACCTGGGCCCACTGAGTATCGCCATCACGAACCACGGTTCCGAGCGGTTCCTTGGAGAACACTTCCTCCATGATGTGCTGCTCGGGGCCACCACCCTGCTCAATCGTGTACTTGCGAGCGCGAAGTACGCTGCTGTCGGAGGTCATCGCCTCGCACTGTCCCTCCAGATAAGCGGGCACCAGGGTGTCGAAGCCCTCAAAGGTAACCGGGTTGAAGGGGATGTTCCGCGCTTTGAACACATCGGTGAGGTTGAGCTCGGTAGTGGTGCCCGTGCTCACGCAGATGTTGGCATCTTCGAGATCCTCAAGAGTGGTGAAACCGGAAGAGGCCGGCACCATCATTCCCTGGCCATCGTAATAGGTTGTGAATAGGAAGTTGGCACCCTCGGCACCGTCACGCTTGGCTGTCCAAGTGGTGTTACGGTTCATCACATCGAACTGCCCCGATGCCAGAGCAGTGAAACGCTCTGCACTGGTCACAGGCACTATCTCGACCTTGCTGGAATCACCAAAGACGGCAGCGGCCACAACCTTGCACATATCGATGTCGAATCCTACGTACTCTCCGTCGGCATTCAAGGAGGCGAACCCCGGGGCATCGTCACGTGAGCCACAAAGCACGCGACCGCGATCCATCACGGCGGCCAGGGTTCCACCGTCCTGAACGAGATCGACGGTCGCTTGAGGGGCCCCGGTGGCCGCAGGTGCTTGGGTTGCGGCGGGCTCCGTGGTCGGAGCTGCGCCATCGCTGTCGTCGTCGTTGCCGCACGAGACGGCAATCAACGAGAAGGCCAGAACCAGGCCTAGGGTGACGAGCAGGGGGCTAGTGAGTCTATGCATGGCAGAACTCCCATCGTTGGGTACAAGTCCCGGCTATGCTAACAGCTCCACAGCTTGAGGGCACAAGTCGCACCCGAGGAGGTCCTCGGGTGCGACTCTCACGCTGTTTTACCTGGTCAGGCTGCTGTAACAGTGTTTCAGGCTAGCTCTGTGGGTCTTGGTATGCCGCATTCGGAGGAAGCCCCAGGGCGGGTTCTGGCCTGGCCGGGAGTCTGAAGGATTTGCGCGTTCGGTTGCCTTGGGTGTAGGTTGCTCGCTGGCAAGTGAACGACACATGTGCTTTGTGGTCACACACGTTGAGGGGTGGGGCCACCTTGTACCTCGTGGCTTTCGTCCTGGATGGTGTTAGCGGGTTTCAGTTGCCTGGAAAGTCAGATAGCTTTGAGGGGAGTCACCAAAGTGAGCACGCAACATGCCAGGGGAGCTGACGCTCAATCCGAAAGTGGGAGGCAGACGAGCCTTCTGCTGAACCTTCTGCGCGCGGGGGGGGGGGCGCACGTTCATTGCCGTGGTGTTGTTGGCAAGCGGTTTGGTTTTGGCGTTACCGAATCATACGCCGACCGTTGAGGCCCACGAACCCTCGGCTGAGAAATCATGTAATTCTGGCTATGTTTTGGATAGCAACAAGCAGAATTGTATCAAGACGACTACTGAAGATGCTGTGCCGGAGTGTAATGATGGTTATGCTCTTGTATCTGCTAAGTGTCATCATACTGTAGCGGCTAGTAAGCGGTGTCCTACAGGGTATAGTCTCGTTAGTGGTGGGCAGAGTTGTACTAAGACGACGGTTATTGATAGTGCTGTCGCGAGGTGTAGTGATGGTTTTACTCTTGTCTCGGCTAGGTGTCATCGTACTGTAGTGGCTAGTAAGCGGTGTCCTACAGGGTATAGTCTCGTTAGTGGTGGGCAGAGTTGTACTAAGACGACGGTTATTGATAGTGCTGTCGCGAGGTGTAGTGATGGTTTTACTCTTGTCTCGGCTAGGTGTCATCGTACTGTAGCGGCTAGTAAGCGGTGTCCTACAGGGTATAGTCTCGTTAGTGGCGGGCAGAGCTGTAGCAAGACGACGGTTATTGATAGTGCTGTCGCGAGGTGCAGTGATGGTTATACCCTCACTACTCGGTCTGGAGGTACATCTATTTGCCGACGAACTATCGATGCAAGACTGTCTTGCTCGATAGGTACCTTAGCGTATGGTTACTGCTGGAGACAGATCACAACTACCACTTCAGCGTCATATCGTTGCAGTTCCGGCACTCTGTCCACAGGAGCATTTGGCATTAAAGTTTGTAAGCACACTGCTTCAAAACAATGTCCGGCAGGGTATACATCTGCTTGGTTTGGCTGTGTTACTACCCGACCACCTTATAGAGCAACTCCTCCTGTTTGTCCTAGTGGCTATAGTTCATCAAATAATGTATGTGTGCATTATAGCCTTGCTAATCCGTATTGTAGTGCAGGCAGAGGCACTCTTTCAGGCCATAACTGTGTGTTGAAAAGTTGGAAACGATTTAGTCCAGCAACCTATACCTGTGGTTCTGGTTATTCTCTTCAGGGCAGCAAGTGTGTTGCTTCTAGTGGTGTGAGTCCGCGTTATGTTTGTTATCGGGGTACTCTTCAGGGCAATCGTTGTGTGACTACAGACACTCGTCCGGTCAGTCTTTCCTGTGGTTATGGTTATTCTCTTCGGGGCAGTAGGTGTGTTGCTTCTAGTGGTGTGAGTCCGCGTTATGTTTGTTATCGGGGTACTCTTCAGGGCAATCGTTGTGTGACTACGGAAACTCGTCCGGTTAGTGTCTTCTGTGATTATGGTTATTATGTTCGGGGTTTTAGGTGTGTTGCTTCTAGTGGTGTGAGTCCGCGTTATGTTTGTCATCGGGGCACTCTTCAGGGTAATAGGTGTGTGACTACTGATACTCATCCGATCAGTCTTTCTTGTGATCCTGGCTATTCTCTTCAGAGTAGTAGGTGTGTTGCTTCTAGTGGCATAAGTCTAAATTATGTTTGTAGTCAGGGCACTCTTCGGGGAACTAATTGTGTGATTACAGATACTCTACAGCCTAATCTATCCTGTAGCTCTTATTCAGGTCATAGGCTTTATACAAACGACAATTGTGGCCACTCAACATCAATAGCTTGTGCGGATGATGATCGGTATGAGGCATTTAACTATAGTGAGTTACGTGGTGGTGCCAGTTATCTAAATCCAGCTCCCCCTTACGATTCTCCATCAGGTTATTTTTGGGCACATAAGACCTTACATACAGATAAGTTAGTTATCTGTTGGAAGCTAGTAAAGGCCAGCTGTCCTGCTTCTATGATATTTGGGGATCTTAGCAGTCCTCCTCCAAGCACACGTAATGGATATATATATATTGATACAGGTTATGCTACTCCAGAGAAAAGTACTTACACCAGAACTAGTGCTACAGTTTTATCTATAGGACAAAACGAACAGTATACTATTGTTGCTGTCAATGATAGATGCTATAACTTAGTAGAAAAGCCTGAATTTATACTTAAACGAGTTTATAATGAAGTTGCTGGTGGTGTAGGTTGGGCTCTTAAGGGTATAGATTGGGTAGGCAATCAAGTAGCGATCGTTTTGTGTAAGACAGGTGGTTCAACTAGCTTGGGTATATTTGCTTCTATAGCATCGAAGGCTAAGTATGGGCTACGAGCAGCAGGGCATATAGGCCTTGTAGTTAGTATAGCTATTGACTTAGGGTGTATTGCTAAGTTTGGACGGAGTGTCAAGTCTATTGATTTTGGAGATAATAGCATAGAGGTAGAGTTTTGTGGGAGAGGTAACTCCTCCTTAGCGGGTACTGCTGCTTCGTTTGTTGCAGACTTTACGAAGGTGTTAGAGAAGTATCCTGGCGTTGCAAGTTCTTCGGTTAGCATTGTCTATGATGCGACATGTATTATAACATCTTCTACCCCTGCTACCACATCTGCTGCCACTCCTACTGCTACCCCTACTTCCACGCCTAGGCCTAATCCTAGGCCGACTCCCACACCTATTCCTACTCCACAACTTTTATCTTCACCTAGTGGTTTGAGTGCTACTTTAGGTGGTGTTGGGCAGGTTATATTGTCATGGAGTGATCCTGATGAAGAGTTCATTACTAGATATGAGTATCGCCTGCGTAGGGGCGGCAGCAGTTGGAGTAGGTGGAGGAATGTTAATGGCTCTAATGCTGATACAACTAATTTTACGGTATCAGGTTTGAAGGGTAATCGGTTGTACAGGTTCCAGGTGTGGGCAGTAAACAGTGTAGGAGCTGGAGCCAATTCCAAGTCTGTGTCAGCTACTCCTACTGGACCTACTCCCACACCTACCCCAACCCCTACACCCACGCCTACGCCGACCCCCACCCCGACCCCGACTCCTACGGCTACTCAGAACCCCGCGCGGGGCAAACCTGTAGATAGAAGCCCGGTAGCTGTTCCTGCCAACGTCCGGGGGACTTGTTCGAGTCCTGGGCCGACCCTGCGTATTAGTTGGGATGCCGACCCGACGGGCCGCACCACTAAGTACACTCTGCGGGACTCCTACGGCAGCGGGATAACCAAAGATGTTCATGGTGCCACCCATACCACGATTAACGGGGTATCGGGCCGGGAATACAGGTTTGGGGTGCTTGCTTATGCATCGGGGCCGACCCTTTCTTCTCCCAGATGGGGCCGATCCAACGTAATAACCTGCCCGTAAGCCCGCTTCTGGGTTCCCACACCTACCCCCTTCGCAAAGCAGGAGTTCGAGTCGCCGGTGACCGCCCCTCGGTAGCGCCTCCGGAGGGAGTCTTGGCCCGTCCGGGGGCCGGGGGGATCGAGGGGCCGTCACCGGAGCAGACAAGGGGGCCAGAGGGATCGTGGCTCTGGGAGCACCGAGGGGCTGCTGACCCTCCTTTACGGCCTATCCGAGGGGTGTTTTGGTCGTCTCAGCGGCCCGTTAGCCCCCTTGACTCTTACTTATGCATCCCCTGGGATCGCAGGACCGAGTGGCTGGCTGAGAATTGCTCCAACGGTGGATATACGACTACAATCATCACTGCTGTCACAGCACGATCAAGGTTATACCCGTATCATGTGCAAACAACTTCGGTGGATAATGCATCTAACTGTGTGTCCGCATTGCCCACCTAAGAAGTGTCTGGGTTGGTTGAGAAGTTGATTATTTGTACTGCCGAAGGAGAGGAGCTGTTATGATTGAACGCTTGACCAGTTATGTTGCTCGAAGGCGTAAAAGGATAAGGGACAAAAAGTCATCGGTGCGGCACATGATTGTATTCATAGGTTCCATACTTATTGCTATAATTGTGAGTGCATATGTACGCTGGGAATTGCTGGAATTACTTGATGAATCTATGATATTTGTTTTGCGTTTAGCAGTTGTAGTGCTTGCTTATGTTGGATCTCTGGCTGCGGGGGTTTTTGCGGGTTATGCATGCATGTTTTTGGAGGATGCGCTGGATGAGCGAAGAGAGAAGTGGCGGGGAAACTACTAAGTTGCGAAATCTACAGTAGTGCCCTGGCTGTGGCTTCCGGGAGTTATCGTGGGGTTTGGCTATCCGGCGGTTGCCAGTGCTGCTTCGCGTTGGCGGGTGGAGCGGTGGGTGGGGTCGGTGTCGATGACGGGGATGACGTGGTTGCCGAAGTTGACGATGGTATCCCGCACCACGTCCATGGTCAGGGTGGAGGTGAGCGGGCTGATCACGTACTGGTCGGCCCCCACCCGCTCGTACTGGCGGGATACGTGGATGCAGTCCTCGACGTTGCCCACGCACAGGGATCCGCCCTCGATGGCCATTCTCACCTCGTCATGGGTCGGTTCGGGTATGACCGCCGGCCACTCGGGGACGCCCTCGGGCTTGGGGAAGGTGTCCAGCCAGCGGTAGACCAGGCACTGGTAGTAGTACATGTGGCTGCGGGTGGCCAGGTCGATGGCCAACTCCCGGTCGTCCAAACAGATGCCGAAGCCCACGCACATGACGTTGTCGTGGACGAAATCGCCCACCGGGTTCTTGCAGCTCGCCACCTCGTTCTTGTAGATCTCGATCAGCGGGGCGATCTCGTCGGGGGTGCCGATGGTGAAGCACAGCACCCCGATGCCCAGCTTGCCCGCCTTCTCGAAGGTGCCCGGACTGCCGCAGGCCACCCATAGCGGGGGGTGGGGCTTGGTGAC
Source organism: Acidimicrobiales bacterium (assembly GCA_965115985.1). GTDB lineage: Bacteria > Actinomycetota > Acidimicrobiia > Acidimicrobiales > Bin134 > Poriferisocius. The sequence goes on along the minus strand of OZ220474.1, from coordinate 661,735 downwards.
CGGTTTGGGGAACACCTCCCGCGGTGGCATCGAGAAGCTGTCGCCCTCGTAGCTGTAGGCCCCCTCGCGCCACATGTGGGGAATCTGGGCGATGGCCTCGTCCCACAGGCCGCGAGTGATCTCGGTGTCGGCCAGGCCGGTGACCGGATCCCGGGGGGTGCCGGGCATCCCGAATCCCATCACCTCGGTGGACGAGGAACCCCGGCCGGTGCCCAGCTCGAACCGTCCGTTGGACAGGATGTCGATCATGGCGGCTCGTTCGGCCGAGCGCACCGGGTGGTTCACCGGGGCGGTGATGTTGAAGATGGCCGAACCCAAATGGACGTTCTCGGTGGTGGACGCCACCGCCGACAAGAACACCTCGGGGGCCGACATGTGGGAGTACTCCCGCAGGAAGTGATGCTCCGAAGCCCAGATGTACTTGAACCCGTGGCGATCGCAGAGCTGGGAGATCTCCAGGTTGTCGCGGATTCGTTGGGCCTCCCACTCGGGATCGTTCTCGTAACCGAAATCGGGCACGAAGCACTGGGCAAAATATCCGAACTCCATATTGGGCAGCTCCCCGGTCTTGATTGGTCGAACGGGACTGTACCGGATGCCGGCTCATGGCTATCCAACCGACCGGGCGATCGGTTGCGGATTTTGCGGCTGCTCTCCCGTCGTCCGTCGATCGCTCGCTCCGGCCGGTGCGGATTTTGCGACGGCTCTCCTGTCGTCCGCGGCCCGTCCTCGGCCTGCTCCGGCCGGTATGGTCGGGAGCCATGGCATGGACATTGCGTCGCCCGGCGGCCAGGGTTGTGCTGCTGGATCGGCAGGGACGCATCTTCATGATGCGGGCCAGCGACCCCATTGATCCCGGCAAGGAGTCGTGGTGGGAGATACCCGGCGGCGGGTTGGGACCGGGGGAGGACTCCGCTTCGGGGGCCCGACGGGAACTGTGGGAGGAGACCGGGTTCGTCGATGTGGAGGTCGGCCCCTGCATCTGGACCCAGCAGGTGGAGTTCGATTTTGCCGGTATCCACTTCGACTCCGATGAGCGCATCCACATCGCCTGGTGCCCCGACGGGGGCAAGTGGCAGCCCCGGCACCTCGAGGCGCTGGAGGCGGCGGCGTTCGAGGAGGCTCGATGGTGGGGGTTGGAGGAGCTGCTGGGCTCCGACGAGAAGGTGCTCCCCGAGCGCCTGCGGGAGTTCCTGCCCGCAGTGGTTGCCGGTGATCTACCGGGGGAGCCGATCGATATCAGCCCTTAGCCGGTGTTGGATCGACCGGCGGCGGGAGGTTGGTCGGCCACCATGGCATTGCACCCGCCCTTTGAGCCGGTGTTGGATCGACCGGCGGCGTGGTTGCGCCGTTTCAGGTCTGGGCTGGTCGGGTGTCGGCGGTTTGTCTGGCTATTCGATCGCTGATTTGTAGCTGGGTCGGGGGTTTGAGTTGGTACCGGCCCTGGGAGTCGGTGGTCAGGGTGTACCAGCGTTTGTGGATCTTGCGGTGACAGCTTCGACATAGCAGCACGAGGTTACCGATGTCGGTGGTTCCGCCGTTCTCCCACCACAGGATGTGATGGGACTCACAAGCGGTGGCTCTGATGCCGCAGCCCACACAGTGCCTGTCCCTTACCTGGAGGGCGAGTCTCTGGGTCTGGCTGGCCGCCCTTTGCCTGCGTCCCAGGTACAACGGTGCTCCTTCGGCGTTGAAGATGGCGGGTATCACCCCGGCGTCGCAGGCGATGTGGCGGAGCTCGTCGAGGTCGATGGGGGTGTCGTCGATGAGTCCGGCGCTTTTGAGTTGGCCGGTAAGTGTGTCGTAGTCCACCTTAACCAGAAGCGTGGTGGCCTGGGCAACCACCTCGCCGGTGTCTGCCGTGTCGTCTCCGGTTGACTTGTCGCCTCTGGTTGCCGCTTCGCCTCCGCCGGCCCCGTTGGGGCTTTGGGTAACCAGGTTGACCAGGGCGTCGGCGCAGCGTTGTTGGTGGGTGCGGTCGTCGCCCGCTTGGAAGTCGTCGCGGTACATGCGGTCGCACATGGAGTCCAAAGCGGTTTTGACTCGTTCGCCGGAGACGGGGTCGAGTTCGGCGTGGAGAATCACCATGTCGTCCTCGCCGTTGAAGAGTGCGGCCTTGCGGCGGCGACGCTGCCGTTCCGCTCTTTTTTCGGCTTTGTATTCGCACCGGTTCTGTTCGTGACGGGCAACGGTCTTTTTGAAGTCGTCGAAGTCCTCCGACATCGCTGCCCAGATCAGTTCTTGCTCCTGGGCGGGACCGAACCGTTCCTGTCGGTGGGAGTGGCTGATCGCTCGGGCGTGTTCTGTGGTGATCAAACCATCGTTCATCGCTTCCAGGGTTTGGGGCAGATCCTTCAGTTCTTCGGCGGTTCTGGCTTCGCGGCGGGCGTGGTATTGGCTCAATCCAAACTCGCGGCATGCTTGTCGAACCGCGGTGTTGCCTTTCAACTCGCCCAGTCGGCCCAGCATGCCCATCATGTAGCCGTCTAACTGGCGGCGAACATGATCAACTTTGTACATCAGCTCCAACAGCTTGGCGGAACCCATGTCCGAGTAATCCACCCGCTCGACACTTAACCACTCCCGGTCACCTGCTGGCACAGTGTCTCCATTTCCGGGATCAATATCCATGCCTCGTAGTCTATCAGCCGCGGTGACAATATCAACCTAATAAACCGAATAATTGAGAAAATTCAAAAAATTATTGAGTATTTTTACCGCTCACACCCCATCGACATTCAGATGTCAACAATGCCTATTCGGGTGTTGCCTATTCGGGTTGTTCGGTCAGCGGATCTTCGCGATCGGCGGCCCGGACGGCGTAGGAGAAGATGATGGCGGGGGCGAGGACGAGCGACCCAACCACCAGACAGGCGATTATGACGGTCACCAGGACACTGCCGAAGCTGGTGGCGAAGCCGGTGAAGAACAGGGTGGCGGCGGCCAGGTACAGCAGGTATCCCACTCGCTGGCCGGCAACGGTCAGTCGGGCAATCAGCCGGCGCCGGGCGGCCAGGTCGGGGTTGTTCGTGCTACTTCTGTTCATGGGTTCACGGTAGCCAGTCGGCATCGGCCAGCAGGGAGAGCAGGTCGGGGTTGTTCGTGCTACTTCTGTTCATGGGTTCACGGTAGCCAGTCGGCATCGGCCAGCAGGGAGAGCAGGTCGGGGTTGTTCGTGCTGCTTCTGTTCATGGGTTCACGGTAGCCAGTCGGCATCGGCCAGCAGGGAGAGCAGGTCGGATCGGGCCCTAGCCAGTGAGAAGTGTCGGCGGGCGACGGCCTGGTTGTCGTCCAGTAGATTCGGGTCGGGGCGGCTCAGGAATGCCCTCACCTCGTGGAGGCGGTGGGGGGAGAACCACCGGAACCCCAGCTCGGCCAACTCGGCGGCCACCGGGTAGTCACCGACCACGCAGGGGCGCCGCCAGATGGCCGCCTCCACCGGCGGGTTGCCGAACCCCTCCCAGATGGAGGGGAAAACCACCAGGTCGGCGGCGGCATAGATGTCGGGGGTGCGGGCCACCGGGCGGTGGATCACCGGGCAGCGGGCCTTGTCCAGCAGGCGAGCCAGGGTGGTGTCGTAGCCCTCCTCGGCCCGACCCATGAGCCAGTAGGTGCCCCCCAGTTCCTCGGCGATGGCAATGGCCGCGGGTATGTTCTTGCGAGCAATGGCCCGGGCCGGATGGGCCACCAGCAGGGTCTCGTCGGCCACCCCCAGTTGGGCTCGCATCGCGATCCGGTCGCCCTCGGGACTCTCGGTGTCGAATCCGTTGTAGATGACAACGGCCCGGATTCCTCGCTGGGCGAACTCGTCGGCGGTGAGCCGGTTGATGGTCACGTGGCGCCAGGAGGGATCGTCGGGGGGCAGCTCGGTCACCGCTGCGAACCGCTCCCGCTGCCACGGGGGGTCGTGGTGATGGAGGATGGCGGGCCGGCCGGCCAGTTCTCGGGCCACCGTACGGGCCGCGGGCAGATTCAGCGGGATGGTGCAGAGGTTCTCCACCACCACCAGGTCGGCATCGGCCACCGCGGCGGCGAACCCGTCGGGATCGGGGCCGTCGAGTTGGTCGATGCCGAGGCCGGGTACCAGTCGATCCACCGGCCCCTCCCCGGCCACGGTGACCATGTCGAAACCGATGTCGGTCAGCAGCTCCTGCCACACTCGGGCCACTATGGACACTCCGTCGCTCAGACCGAGCCGGAATGAGACGATCGCGCCACGGGCCATTCCCCCGAGGTAACCAGATCCGGCGGTGCTCTGTGAGACTCTGGGAGTGAATATGGGAGGGTCCGGGGACTTCGATCGCTCGGCGGTGCGGGAGACGGCTCGGGCGGTGCTGGAGGCCCACTGGATTCCCGAGGGTTATGCCGTCCCGAACCCCACCACCTACCCCTGGCAGTGGCTGTGGGACTCGTGCTTCCACGCGGTGTGCTGGGCCGAGTTGGGCGACGATCGTGGTCTGGTGGAGGTTCGTTCCGCGTTGTCGATGCAGGCCGTCGACGGGTTCGTGCCCCATATCAATTACGGGAGCGACCCCGATGCGGCCGCCGACCTGTGGGGCCGGTCGAGGGCATCGTCCATCACGCAGCCCCCCATGTACGGTCACGCCCTCGCGGAGCTGGTCCGTCGGGGGATGGAGGTTGACGAAGCCACCCTGGGCCGGGCCGAGCGCGGCCTGCGTTTCTTGTTGTTCGACCGGCATCGCCATCCCAGCGGGCTGGTGGTGCTGTGTCATCCGTGGGAGAGCGGGGCCGACGACAGTCCCCGCTGGGACGACTTCTGTCCCGGTGGGTTCTCGACCGGGGCCTGGCGGCGGACCAAGAACGAGATGGTGACCTCGATCCGGCGCAGCCCGGCGGGCTCCCCGGTGGCCAATCCGGCCTTCGAGTCGGCCGCGGTGGGGTTCAACGCCCTGGTGGTGTTCAACGCCCGGGAGCTGGCGGAGGTCATGGGGCGTTCGGACTTGACCGATCGGGCCGACGAGTTGGCCGGATACCTGGCCGCCCGGTGGGACGCAACCCTGCGGACCTGGGTGGATGCCGGGGCATCGGAGTCGGGTTCGGGTCGGGTTCGAACCCTGGACGGCCTGCTGGCGATGATGGTGGCCGCCGAGCCCGACCGGGTGGATGCGGTGGCCGCCGATCTCGTCGACCCCTCGGCCTACGGCGGGTGGTGCGGACCGGCGGGGGTTCACCGGTCGGAACCCGGCTTCGACGCCGGTACCTACTGGCGGGGGCCGGCCTGGCCCCAGCTCGGTTATTTGATGTGGGTGGGCCTGCGTCGCCACGGTCGCTCCGAGGCCGCCGGGGTGGTGGCTCGGACCACCGTCCGGGGGGCGATGTTGAGCGGCTTCGCCGAGTACTGGGACCCCGACGACGGCACCGGCGGCGGTGCCGTACCCCAGTCGTGGACCGCCCTGGCCGCGTTGATGGTGTGAGCCGAGCCGGTCGGGGGTCGGGTGGGCCGTGTGTTGGTCGCCCGGGTCGGGGACCGCTCTGGCCGTGTGTTGGTCGCCCGGGTCGGGGGAGGGATGGCTCAGAGGGCGATGCCGGCCATGGTGCCCACCAGGAGGAGGCGCTCGAAGCTGTACACGTAGCAGGCGATGAGGCGATGGGAGTCCTCGCCCTCCCAGGTGCTCCGGCTGGGGGTGATCAAACCGATCTCGAGTTGTGACAGCTCGTACTCGAGGCCGACGAACGACTCGAACTCCTCGTAACAGCGAAGCTGCCCCCAGGTGTCCACCGCCTCCTCCCCGGGATACGGGGCCCCGGGAGGGGCATCGTGCAGGACCATGGTGTACACCTGGGCATTGTGGGGGCGGGTACACCCGATGGCGGTGGTGAGCTGGGTGGGCAGGTCGTTGCGGTTCAGATAGGTGTACTGGTTGAAGCACGTTCCCACCAAAAGGTCGTAGGGGTCGGTTACCGTCCCCTCGAACCGGTCCCGCAGATCCTCCTCGGTGGGCAGCAGATCGGGTTCGGGGGTGGGATCCACGAACACCTGGCTGAACCGGTCGGTCTCGGGTTCGGCAGTGGTGCAGCTTCCCAGCACCAGCACCGCTACCAGCACCAATGCCATTGTTGGCAGTGCCGTGGACAGGATGCGTGCGGCTCTGGTGGGAAGCACCGTGGACAGGATGCGTGCGGCTCTGGTGGGAAGCACCGTGGACAGGATGCGTGCGGCTCTGGTGGGAAGCACCGTGGACAGGATGCGTGCGGCTCTGGTGGGAAGCACCGTGGACAGGATGTGTGCGGCTCTGGTGGGAAGCACCGTGGACAGGATGTGTGCGGCTCTGGTCATCGAACTCTGGTCACCGAATGGGACCGCGAACCGCGAGTATCGGCAGACATCAATGGATCAGTAGGAGGGGATGATCCGGTCTATGTGCCAGAACGCCATGAACAGCACTACCAAAAAGGGTAGGGCGGACAGGGTGTAGGCGGGCAATCTCCTCCAGCGGTGACCGGCGAAAAGGGCCGAGAACCAGATGGCCAGGGCCGCCGAACCCCACATGAGGGCCGGCAGCAAGCCGTCGGAGTCGCCGTTGAGGCCTTCCCCGAAGGAATCGGTCACCGGGGCGGAAACGGGAGTTGCCGATGCCGGGGTCGAGGGCCCGGAGGTACCGGCCCGTTCGGTTTCGCCGCCGGGTGGGGATTCGGGTGGGCTTCCCGGGCCCGCCGCCGCCCCGCCGCCCACCTTGTCCTGGTTCTCATCGGCAATGGCGGTGGGGGTCGGAGTCGGCGTTGAAGTGGTCCCGGTTTCGGCTGCTGGTCGGGCCGGGGTTTCCCGGTCCGCCGCCTCGTCGCCGACCGCTTCGTCGGGGATCTCGTCGGCAATCATGGTGGGGGCCGGTTGCTCCGCGCCGGGTCGGGGGTAGGTGGGGGCCGGTTTGCCGACCAGTTCGGCCACCACGATGATGCGCTGGCGGGCCGAGCCCTTGGGGTGGCAGGCCGTCAGGGTGAGTCGGTTGGGATGGTCGCGGAAATCCTGGCTCAGCACCTCGACGGCTCTGGGCTGCACGATGAAGTGGCCCTGGCCGTCCTCCTGGGCCACCACCTGGTAGACGAACCTTCCCTGGATGGTCTCGACGAAGATTTGATTACCGGGGGCCAGCTTGTCGATGTCGCCGAAGGGTGCTCCGTAGGTGGTGCGGTGTCCGGCAATGGCCACGTTGCCGGCCTGACCGGGCAGGGGGGTGTTGGGATAGTGGCCGGGGCCCTTGCGAAGATCGCTCACCCGGACCCCCTCCACCACGGTCTTGGACACCCCCAGGCTGGGGATGTGGATCCGGGCCAGGGCCGACCCCCACTTGGGATAGAGCATCTCCAGCCAGGCGGGATCGGGCGTGGGCTCCGGGGTGGTGGTGGGCTCGGGTGGGGCCGTGGGCGTGGGCGTCTGGGTGGCGGTGGGTTCCGGCGCGGTGGTGGGGGCCGGGGTCCCGGCGGTGTCGGACGTTTCGGCGGCCCCCGGTGTGGCGGTGGGCTCGGGCGCGGCATCGGCTCCCGGTGTGGCGGTGGGCTCCGGGGGAGCTTCCACGACTGGGTTGGGGGCCGGCCCGCCCAGAGCGCCGGCAGTCTCCAGAAGATCGGAGAAATCGCTGTCCAGTCCTCGTTGGGCCCGAGCCTCGATGACCCCGGTTCCCCAGAGCTGGAAGATCCCGAACAGCAGGATTACCAGCCCGATGGATATAACGGTCTTGCCCAACGTTCCCAGAACCCGGACGACGGTCATGGTGGAGATTGTACGAGCAACCCGTGATGAACCCATGCCGCACGGCAGGAGCCTCGGATTCGGGCCGTGGGTCGCTGGAGTGGATGGATGCCGCACTCACTGTCGGGGCGCCTCGGATTCGGGCCGTGGGTCGCTGGAGTGGATGGATGCCGCACTCACTGTCGGGGCGCCTCGGATTCGGGCCGTGGGTCGCTGGAGTGGATGGATGCCGCACTCACTGTCGGGGCGCCTCGGATTCGGGCCGTGGGTCGCCGGAGTGGATGGATGCCGCGCTCACGGCGGGTGTTTTCGAGTCACGCGACAAGTCGCCGGAGTGGATGGCAGGCTGGATACGGTGGGGCAATGAGGATTGCGCTGAACGTGCAGGATTTTCTGGACCGAGCCGAAGCGGTGTACGGCGACCGGGTGGCAATAGTGGACGAGCCGGACCAGCCCGCAAATGGCTGGGGGGAGCTGACCTATGCCCGAATGGCCGAACTGGCCCGGGCCCAGGCCGCGGCCCTGGACGAGCACGGGATCGGCTTCGGCGAGCGGGTGGCCGTCGTCTCCCATAATTCCGCCCGCCTCATGGTCTCGCTTTTCGGGGTGAGCGGGTACGGCCGGGTGTGCGTTCCCATCAACTTCAGGCTCAAACCCGACGAGATCGGCTACATAGTGGAGCACAGCGGGGCGTCCATGCTGCTGGTAGACCCGGAGTTGGCCGACACGTTGGCCGCGGTGGACTGCCGCCATCGGTACGTACTGGGTGCCGAATCCGACGAGGCCCTGTACCGGTTCGAGGCCGAGCCCCGGTCGTGGACCCCCGACGAAGCCGCCACCGCCACCATCAACTACACATCGGGCACCACCGCCCGTCCCAAGGGTGTTCAAATGTCCCACCGCTCCCTGTGGCTCAACGCCGCCACCTTCGGCTGGGCCGCCGGGGTGAGCGATCGGGACGTCTATCTCCACACACTGCCCATGTTCCACTGCAATGGCTGGGGGATGCCGTATGCGATCACCGGTATGGGAGGCCGGCACATCGTGCTGCGCAAGGTGGACGGCGGGGAGATCCTGCGCCGGGTGGAGAGCCACGGGGTGACCTATCTGTGCGGGGCCCCGGCGGTGGTGGCCGCGGTGCTGGACGCGGCCCAGGACTGGGAGGGGGAGGTCCCCGGCTCGGGTCGGGTTCGCATGACCGTGGCCGGCGCACCGCCACCCACCCGGACCATCGAACGGATGGAGACCGAGTTGGGTTGGGAGTTCATCCAGCTCTACGGCCTCACCGAGACCGCTCCCTACCTGACCATGAATCGCGGCCGAGCGGAGTGGGATCATCTGAGCCCGGCGGAACGGGCCGACAAACTGGCCCGTCAGGGCGTGCCCGCCCTGGGGATCTCCTTGACCGTGGACGACACCGGCGAGGTGCTGGCTCGGGGCAACCACGTGCTGGAGGGGTACTGGGAGCAACCCGAGATCTCGGCCGAGGCCCTGGCCGGGGGTTGGTTCCACTCCGGTGACGGGGGGTTCATCGACGACGAGGGCTACCTCGTGCTATCGGACCGCAAGAAGGACGTGATCATCTCCGGGGGCGAGAACGTGTCGTCCATCGAGGTGGAGGACGTCCTGTTCGCCCACGAGGCGGTGGTCGAGGTGGCGATCATCGGGGTACCCGACGAGAAATGGGGGGAGACGGTCAAGGCTCTGGTGGTACGGGCTTCGGGAGCGGCGGTCACCGAGGCCGAGCTGATCCAGCACTGCCGGGATCGTCTGGCCCACTACAAATGTCCCACTTCCGTGGAGTTCCGCGCCGAGCTGGCCCGAACCGCCACCGGCAAGCTCCAGAAGTACCGCCTGCGCGAACCCTATTGGGCCGAACACCAGCGCAGGATCAACTGATTCGTCGGGGGAGGGGGCCGCCCCACCCCTTGCTGGAGGAGGATCAACTGACCCGTTGTCCGCGGGTCACGCCCCACCCCTTGCTGGAGGAGGATCAACCGACCCGTCGGGGGAGGGGGCCGTTTCTCGGGTTCTTCAGCCCAGGGAGACCGGGGTGGCCAACTCGGTGAAGAAGTCGTTGCCCTTGTCGTCGGTCACCATGAAGGCGGGAAAGTCCTCCACCTCGATGCGGAAGACCGCCTCCATGCCCAGCTCGGGATACTCCAGCACCTCCACCCTGCGGATGGAGTCCTGGGCCAGGCGGGCGGCCGGGCCGCCGATGGATCCCAGGTAGAACCCACCGTGACGGGCGCAGGACTCGGTGACCTGGCGCGACCGGTTGCCCTTGGCCAGCATCACCAGGCTGCCCCGCGCGGCCTGGAACTGTTCGACGTAGGAATCCATCCGCCCGGCAGTGGTGGGGCCGAACGACCCGGAGGCGTAGCCCTCGGGGGTCTTGGCCGGACCCGCGTAGTACACCGGGTGATCCCGCAGGTACTTCGGCATGGGCTCCCCGGCGTCGAGGCGTTCCTTGATTCGGGCGTGGGCCAGATCCCGGCCCACCACCAAGGTGCCGGTGAGCGACAGCCTGGTCCGCACCGGGTACCGGGAGAGCTCGGCCCGGATGTCGTCCATGGGCCGGTTCAGGTCGATGCGCACGACCTCGCCGCTCAGATCGTCATGGGTGGTCTCGGGCAGGAATCGGGCCGGGTCGGTCTCCATCTGCTCGAGGAACACCCCGTCGGCGGTGATCCGGCCCAGAGCCTGGCGGTCGGCCGAGCACGACACCGCCACCCCCACCGGGCAGGAGGCCCCGTGGCGGGGCAGCCGTACCACCCGAACGTCGTGGCAGAAGTACTTGCCCCCGAACTGGGCCCCGATCCCGAAGTTCCGGGTCAACTCCAGAATGCGGCTCTCCCATTCCCGGTCCCGGTAGGCGTGGCCGGTCTCCGACCCCTCGGCGGGAAGAGTGTCCAGGTACCGGGCCGAGGCGTATTTGGCCACCCTCAGCGTGTATTCGGCCGAGGTGCCCCCGATGACCACGGCCAGGTGATAGGGCGGGCAGGCGGCGGTGCCCAGGGTGCGCAGCTTCTCGTCCAGAAAGCGGGTGAGCGAGTCGGGGTTGAGCAGCGCCTTGGTCTCCTGGAACAGGTACGACTTGTTGGCCGAACCGCCGCCCTTGGCCATGAACAAGAACGAGTACTCGTCCCCCGGGCCGGCGTAGATCTCGATCTGGGCGGGCAGGTTGTTGCCGGTGTTGCGCTCCTCGAACATGGTCAGCGGAGCCAGTTGGGAATAACGCAGGTTCGAGGTTTGGTAGGTGTCGAACACCCCGTGGGCGATGGCTCGCTCGTCGTCGGCGTCGGTGAGCACCCGCTCGCCCTTGTGGCCCACCACCACGGCGGTACCGGTGTCCTGGCAGCCCGGCAGCACTCCACCGGCCGCGATGTTGGCGTTGCGCAGCAGCTCGGTGGCCACGAACCGGTCGTTGGCCGAGGCCTCGGGGTCGTCCAGTATGGCGGCCAGTTGGGCCAGGTGTCCGGGCCGCAGCAGGTGGGCGATGTCCCTCATGGCCTCGCGGGTGAGCAGCCGGAGGGCTTCGGGGTCCACCTGGAGGAACCGGCGATGGCCGAGCGTCACGGTGGACACGTGGTCGGTGGTCAGCAGGCGGTATTCGGTGGTGGTGTCCGGCCCCTTGGGGAGCAACTCGGTGTAGGCGAATTCGGCCATGGTGCTGCCCGTCGTGGTGGTCAGTGGGACGAGGATCGGGGAAACCGGCCGGAAATCATCTCGGCCTCGCGCTTCCCGGCCTCGCACTCATTTCTGCCCCGCGCTCCTCAGCCCCGCGCCGGGGTGCCCATGACCGGGGTTCCCTTCCCGGCCTCGCACTCATTTCTGCCCCGCGCTCCTCAGCCCCGCGCCGGGGTGCCCATGACCGGGGTTCCCTCGAATGGCGAGGGATCGCCGGAGGCGGGGATGACCGGGGGATGCCAGCTCATCATCCGGCTGAGCTGGGCGGCGAAATCCCTCCACTCGGGGGGGTTCCAGCCCTCGGCGGAGGCCCGCAGGTTTAGTTGGTGATCGAGGTGGACCACGGCCGGGAGCGACTCCAGCCCCAGCGCCTGCACCACCGACCGGTCCTGGTCGGCGAACGTCAGTATCTCCTTGCTCCACGGCCCGAGAAACTCCTCGGCTTCCTCGGGCGAGGAGGTGACCAGGAATGCCACCCGGCAATCGGCACCCATGAAGTTGCGGAGGATGCGTCCGGCGGTGTCGATCATCCACGAACTCTCGTAGGTGTAAGGGTCGAGTGCGACCATGACCAGGTGGAAGACGGTGACCCAGTCGGCCATCGGCCGGGGATCACCGTTCAGCGGGGTCAAGGTCACATCGGCGTCGAGCGTGGTGGCCATCACCCCCGAAGTTACTCCAGCCGGGGGACGAACCCCGGTGTCGTGGCCCATGAATGGGTTGGGGGGCGTCACCATCGAGGTGGTTGTCCCGGTGAATCGAGTACCGGTCGATGAAATATCGGGTTTGGGATGGCATCGGCATCGAGACGGTTCTCCCGGTGATGTCGTCATCGGGGTGGCGTACGCTGGGGGTGTGCATCCGGTCGAGCACTTGCGTCATGTGGTCCGATCCTCGGGCGGGGATCAGGAATGGCTGGTACGGGAGACGGCCCAAGCCCTTCTGGGCTTCGGTCATGATCCTGCCGGGCTGGTGATCGCCTGCCGGCGCATGATCGCTCGCCAACCCTCCTCGGGTCCGCTCATGTGGTTGGCTTCCCGGGTGCTCACCGCCGCCGACCCCCGGTCGGAGGTCCGGGCGTGCCTGCGGGTGATGGCCGAGGACGAAACGGCCCGGTTCCTGACGGTCGAGCTACCCGCCGAGGCCACGGTCTGCGTGCTGGGTCGGCCCGATCTGGTCGGCGGAGCCCTGCGGCGACGAGGTGATCTCCCCGTGCTGGTGGTGGATGTGCTGGGGGAGGGCCGGCACCTGGTGCGCCGACTGTCCGACCAGGATGGTTGGGTGACCGAGGTGGTCGAGAGCGGGTTGGGGGCGGCGGCGGCCTCGGCCGATCTGGTGTTGCTGGAGTCGGCCGCGGTCGGCCCCGGGGGATTCCTGGCGATCTCCGGATCCCGAGCCGCGGCGGCGGTGGCCCGGGCCGCCGGGGTGCCGGTGTGGCTGGTGGCCGGCCGGGGCGCGGTTCTGCCCGGCCAGGTGTGGGACGTGCTGGTCGGCCGGGCTTTGGGAACGGTGGAGCCGTGGGAGGCGGACGAGGAGGTTGTACCCCTCGCGCTGGTGGACATGGTGGTCGGCCCGGAAGGGTTGATGACGGTTGCCGACGCGGTTTCCGGCACCGATTGCCCGGTGGCCCCCGAGTTGTTCGGCTTGGCCGGTTGAACCGCGTGCGCCTGCTCCGCGCCATCTCCCATCGGGGGGTCGCCGTCCTGCTGGCGGTGGTCGTCGGATTGACCGCCGGTTGCGGGGGCGATGATCCGGTGGCCGCTCCGTCTCCGGCTGCCGATGGGCCCATTTCGAGTGTCCCGGCGGTAACACCGGGGCCGACCGCTACCGCCGGCCCGGTTGTCACTCCCACTTCCACTCCCACGCCCACCCCGGTTGTCATTCCCACTTCCACGCCCACCCCCACCCCGGCTGCCACTCCCACCCCCACCCCGGAGCCCCGGCGGGCCCGGCTGGCGTTCACCGGGGACTTGTTGTCGCACTCGTCGGTATTCAATCGGGCCAAGGCCTACGGGGGCGAAGAGCTGGCCTATGACTACCGGCCCATGTTCGAGTCGGTGCGAACCGTCCTGAGCGACGTGGACCTGGCCATCTGCCACCTGGAAACCCCGCTCTCGCCCGACAACCGGGATCTCTCCGGCTACCCCGTGTTCAACGCCCCCGGCGATCTGGCCGCAGCCATTGCCGCGGTGGGCTACGACGGCTGTTCCACCGCATCGAATCACTCCCTGGACAAGGGGACGGTCGGAATCGCCGCCACCCTGGACCTGCTCGACCGAGCCGATCTGGGGCACGCGGGCATGGCCCGCACCCTCGAGGAAGCCACCACCCCGACCCTTTACGAGGTGAATGGCATCACCATCGCCCACCTCTCCTACACCTACGGCCTCAACGGCTCCATCCTCCCGGACGATCAGCCCTGGGCGGTCCACGTCATATCCACCGAGGACATCCTGGCCGAGGCCCGAGCGGCCATCGGAGCCGGGGCCGACTTCGTGGTGCTGAGCATTCATTGGGGTACCGAGTACCGGGTGGCCCCCTCCACGTCTCAGCAGGTGCTGGCCGAGGAACTCCTGGCCGGCGACGAAATCGATCTAATCGTCGGCACCCACGCCCATGTGATCCAACCGGTGGATCTGGTGGGCGGCAACTACGTGATCTACGGCCTGGGCAACTTCTTGTCCAACCAATCGCCCCAATCGTGTCGATCATGTCCGCCGGGATCCACCGATGGGGTGATCGTGGTGGTCGAACTGTCCGAGGGCGAAGCCGGACGAATCGAGGTGGCCGCCGTCGAGGCCGTGCCCACCTGGGTGGACCGCCGGACCTTCACCATCGTCGATGTGGGGGCCGCCCTGGCCGAGGACACCCACCCCGAACTGACCCACCAACTCGAACAGTCGTGGGATCGGACCACCACGACGCTCCAAAGCCACGGTGTGGATGTCACCGTCCCCACCGGGGACTGATTCTCTGCTGCGGTCGGAGTGCCCGCCGGGGACTGATTCTCTGCTGCGGTCACCGTCCCCGCCGGGGACTGATTCTCTGTTGCGGTCGGGGTGCCCGCCGGGGACTAACCTGCGTGTCGTCGCAGGACGAAGCCTGCTTTTGTCGAGGAGTCCGTGTGTCCGAAAGTCCGCCGTTTGATTCGGCCTTTTTCCGCCAGGTTCTCGGTCAGTTCCCCACCGGGGTGACCGTGGTCACCGCCGCCGGGCCCGCCGGGCCTGCTGGGATGGCCATCGGTTCCTTCGGCTCGGTGTCGCTCGATCCGCCGCTGGTCATGTTCATGCCGGGCAAATCGTCCACCAGTTGGCCGGCCATCGAGGCTGCCGGTCATTTCGGGGTCAACATTCTGGCCGAGGACCAGAAGGACATGTCCAACCTGTTCGCCTCCAGGGCCGAGGACAAGTTCGCCGGCCTGGAGTGGACCACGAAGGTCACCGGGGCTCCGGTTTTCGAGGCCTCGCTGGCGTGGATCGACTGCGAGATCGACCGGGTGACGGAAGGGGGCGATCACTGGATCGTGCTCGGCCGAGTGCTGGATCTGGGTATCCAGCGCGACGACGTGGGGCCGCTGGTGTTCCTGGCCGGCCAATACGGCTCGTTCGCACCACTGGGCTGACGATCCATGCCGCGCTACGCACTGGGGGCGACGTCCGGGCCGGTTCCGACAACCCAAGAAGCGCGGGGCTGACGATCCATGCCGCGCTACGCACTGGGGGAGTTCGAGCCCGACATCCATCCCGAGGCGTTCGTTCATCCCCAGGCGGTGATCATCGGCCGGGTGAGCGTGGGGGCGGAATCCACGATATGGCCGGGAGCGGTGCTTCGGGGGGACGGGGCGGGCATCGTCGTCGGGGCCCGCACCTCCGTCCAGGACAACGCCGTGATCCACAACACCGACGAGTTGCCCACCGTGGTGGGGGACGACGTGACCATTGGTCATCTGGCCCATCTGGAGGGCTGCATCGTGGAGGACGAGGCGCTGGTGGGCACGGCTTCGGTGGTGCTGCACGAGGCGGTGGTGGGTCGGGGTGCGCTGGTGGGGGCCAACGCGGTGGTCACCAATCGGATGGTCGTCCCGCCGCTGGCGCTGGCCGTAGGGGTTCCCGCCAGGGTGCGCGAAGGGTTCATGGCCGAGGGTCAGAATCGGGAGGACGCCCGGAGCTACGTGGATCGTGGTCACCGATATAGGGCAGAGATGCGATTATTGGGTTGACCGCCGGTAGTATCCGGGCAGGTCGTGGATCGACCATGACCGTCGGGATTTAGAACAGCTAGGAATTTGATATGTCGTCGGAAGCGCTCGCTCTGGACCTCGGCCGGTACAAGCTCGGCTGGAGCGACGAGGAGAATTACGTCTTCAAGCCCAAGAAGGGGCTGAACACCGACATCGTTGAGGAGATGTCGTGGATGAAGAGCGAGCCCGACTGGATGCGCAACTTCCGCATGAAGTCGCTCACCCGGTTCGAGAAGCGGCCCATGCCCTCGTGGGGCGGCGACATGTCGGGCATCGATTTCGGGGACATCTACTACTACATAAAGCCCACCGAGGAGCAGGTCGATGCCTGGGAGGACCTGCCCGACGCCATCAAGGACACCTACGAGAAGCTGGGCATCCCCGAGGCCGAGCGCAAGTACCTGGCCGGGGTGACCGCCCAGTACGAGTCGGAGGTGGTGTTCCACCGCAACCGGGAGGATCTGGAACGCCAGGGGGTGCTGTTCTGCGACATGGACACCGCGCTGCGGGAGTACCCCGATCTGGTGAAGGAGCACTTCGGTACGATCATCCCTCCGGGCGACAACAAGTTCGCGGCCCTGAACTCCGCGGTGTGGTCGGGGGGCAGCTTCATCTACGTGCCCCCCGGGGTGACCGTGGAGATGCCGCTCCAGGCCTACTTCCGCATCAACGCCGAGAACATGGGCCAATTCGAGAGGACCCTCATCATCGCCGACGAGGGTTCGCAGGTGCATTACATCGAGGGGTGCTCGGCCCCGGTCTACACCAGCGACTCGCTTCACTCCGCGGTGGTGGAGATCCTGGTCAAGAAGTCGGCCCGGGTCACCTACACCACTATCCAGAACTGGTCCAACAACGTCTACAACCTGGTCACCAAGCGGGCCCGGGTCGAGGCCGAGGGCCATATGGAGTGGATCGACGGCAACATCGGCTCCCGGCTCACCATGAAGTACCCCGCGGTGGTGATGGTGGGCCCGAAGGCGTCGGGCGAGGTGCTGTCGGTGGCCTACGCCGGGCCCGACCAGCATCAGGACGCCGGGGCCAAGATGACCCACGCCGCCCCCGAGACCACCTCCAAGATCGTGTCCAAGTCGATCTCCAACGGCGGCGGTCGTACCAGCTACCGGGGCCTGGTGCGGGTGGAGGACGACGCCTACGGCTGCCGCAGCCACGTGCAGTGCGACGCACTGATCCTGGACGAGGACAGCGTGTCCGACACCTACCCCTACATGGAGGTGGGCACCCGGGACGCGCAGATCGGCCACGAGGCCACCGTCTCCAAGGTGGCCGACGAGCAGCTCTTCTATCTGATGAGCCGGGGCCTGACCGAGGAGCAGGCCATGGGCATGATCGTCAACGGTTTCATCGAGCCCATCACCCGCACCCTTCCGATGGAGTACGCGGTGGAGTGGAGTCGGCTCATCGAGTTGCAGATGGAGGGATCCGTCGGCTGATGCCCATGCGGCAGGATTGCAAGTACTTCGAGAGCCGGTCCTACCCCAACGGGGAGACCGTGAGGAAGTGCGATCTGGATCTGGCCCCGGAGGCCCCGTGGCGCTGTCCCGACGACTGCTCCGCCTACGAGCGTCGAATGGTGGACGTCAACTGGTCGCACGGCACCCTGGTCACCCCCCCCACCCCGGAGGAACCGGCCAGTGTGGGAAGCGACGACAGCATCGGGGCTCTTCTGGACGCCGCCGAGGACATCGTGAACGCCGCCGGGCCCCGGGTGCTGGCCGAGCTGGAGAAGGAGAAGTCCCGGCGGCGACCGGGAGCGGGGGGCAGCCGGAGGACGAAGCGCCGCAAGCGCCGTCGCCGTTCGTGAGCGGCGAGTTCTTCGTTCGTGCCCTTGAGTTCGTTCGCGTTCTCGAGTGGTTGTGAGCGCTCCATTGGTGGTCGAGGCCCGGTGATCGCAACCTGGTGCAATCCCGAGGTGGCCGGGGCCATTCCCGGCCCCGAATGGTTGGTGCGTCGCCGGGTGGCCGCGGCCGAGCAGGTGGTCGCGGCATCGATGCCCACCGCGCAGGAGGAGGTGTGGCGGTACACCCCCGTAGAGCAGTTGGATCTCGACCGGTACCGGCTGGTGGTGGAGCCCGGTGATCGATCACCGGTTCCCGTTCCCGACCATTGCGCCCTGGCCGACACCAGCAATGGCTGTCTCACGGCGGTGGAGCTGTCCCCCGAGGCGGCGGCCCAGGGGGTCGAGATACGCCCGTTGGGTTCCGACGACGCCGAACTGGCGGCCGGGGTGGACGTGGATCTGTTCGCGGTCATGAACGCGGCGTTCTCCGTCCAGCCGGTGCTGGTGCGGATCCCCCCGGGAGCGACGGTGGAGGCACCGGTCGTGGTGCGCCATTGGCTGGATGCCGGCACCGATGGTGGTGCGGTGTTCCCCCGGTTGATCGTGGACGCGGGGGCCGACTCCTCGGTGGAGGTGCTGGAGCTGTACGGCTCGGTGGATGCGGCTGCGTTCGTGAGCCCGGTGATCGAGATCAGGGTGGCCGCCGCCGCCCGGGTCGGCTATCTGGCCGTGCAGGATCTCGGGCCCCGGGTGTGGCACATCGGTTCGCAGGTCAGCCACATCGGTTCGCAGGCCCACATGCGGGCTTCGTCGGCCTCACTGGGCGGGGAGTACGCCCGGATGCGGCTGGACACCCATCTGTCGGGGCGGGGGGCCACCGGCGATCTGGTTTCGCTGTATTTCGGCGACGGCCGCCAGACGCTGGACTTCCGCACCTTCCAGGATCATGCCGCCCCCGACACCACCAGCAGCCTGCTGTTCAAGGGAGCGGTGGACGACGCCTCCCGATCGGTGTACACCGGGCTCATCCGGGTACGACCGAACGCCCGGGGAACCACCGCCCATCAGACCAACCGCAACATCAAACTGTCGGAGGCCGCCTGGGCCGAGTCGGTGCCCAACCTGGAGATCGAGAACAACCAGGTCCACTGCAACCATGCATCGGCGGTGGGGCCCATCGACGGTGAGCAACTGTTCTACCTGGAGAGCCGGGGCGTGCCCACCGAGACCGCCGAACGACTCATAGTGACCGGGTTCTTCGACGAGGTTCTGAGCAGCTTTCCCGTTCCCGGAGCGGTACCCGCGGTTCGCAGCCGGCTTCGGGGCAAGATCTCGGGGCTGAGTCATAACCATACCGATGATGGAGAAGGCGGGGCCTCGGAGCCGAGTCGTGTTGGTGATGGAGAAAGATCGTGAGTTTCGATCGAGTGATGCTGTGTCCGTTGGAGGAGTTGGCCGACGGGCAGGCTCGGCGGTTCGACGTGGATTCCGGTGGCCTCCTCCACCGGATCACGGTCGTGCGGTTGGGGGACGACCTGTACGCCCTGGGCGATACGTGCAGCCACGCCGACTACTCCCTGGCCGAGGGGGAGGTGGATGCCGAGGAGGGCACCATCGAATGCTGGAAGCACGGCAGCCTGTTCTCGCTGGCCACCGGCGAGGCCGAGACCATGCCCGCCACCCGACCGGTGCCGGTTTATGACGTGGGCGTATCCGATGGGCATGTCTGGCTGGATGTGGGTATAGATGGGTGAGCCGGGGATGAACGGACCAGGAATGGATGGGCCGGGGACGGATGGGCCGGGAAACGGTCCGGGGATGAACGCCCCGGGGATGAGCGGTCCGGGGAACGACCGGGGTATGAGCGAGCTGTTGATCGAGGGGCTCCAGGTTCGGGTCGGCAGCCGGATGGTGCTCAACGGGGTGGATCTGCGGGTGGCGTCCGGTGAGGTCCATGCGGTGATGGGGCCCAATGGGTCGGGCAAGTCAACCCTGGGCCACGCCATCATGGGTCGTCCCGGATACGAGGTGACCGCGGGGTCGATCGTGTTGAACGGTGTCGATCTGGCAGCCCTTTCCCCGTGGGAGCGGGCCCACGCCGGGCTGTTCGCCAGCCAGCAGTACCCCATCGAGGTGCCGGGGGTGGGCCTGGAGATCATGCTGGAGGAAGCGGTGGCGGCCGTCGGGGGGGATCGCAGCACGGTGGCGGCCCGGATAGCCGCCGAGGCCGAGTCGGTCGGCTTCGACCTCGAGTTGTTGACCCGGTCGGTGAACGTGGATCTGTCCGGGGGGGAGATGAAGCGGAGCGAGGCGGTGCAACTCGGTGTGCTTCGCCCCCGGATCGCCATTCTCGACGAACTCGACAGCGGTCTCGACGTGGACGCGCTGGCCGCGGTGAGTCATCGAATCGAACAGGCCACCCATCAGGACGCTCTCGGCGTGTTGGCCATAACCCACTTCAGCCGGTTGCTGACCGTGCTTCACGCCGATGTGGTCCACATTCTGGTCGACGGCGTCATCCGGGAGACCGGCGGTCCCGAACTGGCCGCCCAATTGGAGCGGACCGGCTACGATCCCTGGATCGACACCCGGAACACTTCCCCCGTGGAGATCCACTCGGGAGCAGACCCGTGGCCGTAGAGGTCGATGCCCGGAGGCTGCTCGGCGACCAGGAGATCGCCGCCGCCCTCAAGGATCTCCCCGGATGGGAACGACGGGGGGACAAGCTGCACGCCACGTTCAATTTCTCGGACTTCTCCGAGGCCTTCGGGTTCATGTCCCGAGTGGCCCTGGTGTCCGAGCGCCTGTTTCACCACCCCGAGTGGTCCAATGTCTGGTCCACCGTGGAGATCGCCATCACCAACCACGCCGCCGGCGGCCTCACCGAACTCGACCTCGAATTCGCCCGCCGCGTCGACAAGCTGTCCCCGCCCGACCGCTGAGGGGCGTTGTCGTGATCGCTCCAAACTACTAATTACAAATCACAATACTAGAACAGATTAATCAAATTATTGGGCAAACTATCTCCATTAGTGTCATTACTAACCGTCTTGCATAAGAAGGATCGGCACAATTGTAAGCTTTATGTTTGCCTCAGCTAGAGAGTAAGCGAGTCGGGAAAGAGTCACTTGGCTGAAACTAAATAGATCGGTAGCTGTTATCGGTCTAGCTCTAGCCATACCTAGAACGATAGAATGAAGCTTGTCTGGCACCCAACTGTCATTGCCACCAGCACGTCTGACTTCCTCACGTAACTTCTTGCGTGCCTCATTGTCATACCGGAGGGAATCAGTTGATACAACTACCTGACCGATTAGGTGGCTTACCGATTCCGACCCTCTTATTCTCTTTATATGAATCAATGTACCATCTCTTGTAATAATATCACAGGCTTCGAAACCGCGAGGATGTTGGACAGTTCTCAGCAGCTTCCGGTCAAGCATAATACCATCAATATGTTTGGCAGCTATAGAATTATAGCTACTCTCTTGAGCATGTTTTAGTGAGATCCCAGATTGGGAGTTCTACAGGTGGTATTCCCTCAAATATTTTGTTTATATGAACTTGAAGACGCTCAGCATAATCAACATCTATTGCATACCAATGAGAATCGAACAGGCAGTACCTAATCTTATGAAGCTCTAATTCAAATAATAGCCAGTTGATGGTGGGGATAGCCTGACTTATTGGCTCATCACCGTCACTATCTCGAAAAAGTTGAATTTTTATTTTAGAAGCTGTATCAAGTACATCATCAGAACCTATTGTAGAGATAGCTTTGCGTATATATTCTAACGTTGGTAAATCATCTATAGGCTTTACTTTATGCTTACCAGTTCCGAGTAGCTTAAAGGAAGAAGGGGTTCCATTTTCACTAATTCGTTCGTGAGGCCAGCCGAGTGCTAACCTGCCATTTGATCCTGAACTTTTACTCAATGCCACTTTAAGTTCTGCTTCAAGTTCCTTGATTATCGAAGGATCTTTTACTCGGACAAACTGTTCTAATGCCTTCAACTCTTCTTTGGGCTCTTCAGTTAAAATCTTTGCGATTGCATCCAGGTCATGTGTAAGAGTTTTAGGAGTAGTCCCAAGCGGCACGCTTAATGAATCGGCAGCACGTATCCGGATAATCTTATCTTGAGCTGTGAAGTTATCCAATTTAGCTTCTCCACAAATCCGTGTAATAATCTCACCAAAGTTCCCGATTCCAAATCCCCGCAACGCTTCACCAGATGGAATAGAGGAACGATCTGTACGGGAGCGATGGTCGAGTTCATTCCTCGTCAATGATTGAATCGCGTCGGGCATTGCAGTTCGAATAGCAATCCGCAGTCCAAACCCAGTATCCACATATGCAGATTTAAGGAGTTGAAACCCCATTCCATAGCTAAGAGCCCAAGCCTGGTCTTCTTTTTCCTCTTCCTTGATCAATAGCACCGCTGCTGCAGTTTTATTTCCAGTTTCTACCGCCATTCCTGTCAGACCCTCAAGTCGTTTTCCCCACGCCACTAATTCTCGATATATCTCACCTTTTACTAGCAGAGCCGTGCGACCATTGACTGTTGTAGGACTACTCACAAAGTGGCTCGAGTTTAGGTACTTGGAGCGAATAGCCGCTCGTAGATCTGATACACCTAGCAGGTGGTAGAGAGTCGTTCTAATAGCAGATGGTGAAGATTTTGACATGCATACACCCTATGATACTGTCACAACTCCTCTAAATTACTACTGTAGCTGAGCTGGCCTATATAGGACTCCATGAACTCCCAGTCTGGTAGCCCAGTGGTTGTTACAGGCAGAGGTATTTGGGATCGCTCCAAGCGCCCTTTTACAAGGGCATACCCATAGTTGTATATACCCTTATGAGCAAAATCCATCACAGTCACAAGAAATAAGCCGACTTTTGCGTTCATCCGTTCGTGCCTAATGATATTCACTTTGTTTCCCTTTAAGAACTCTCCCGGCTGGTAGAATGCCACGACTCCTTCTGCCCCTATAGTTATACAGTTGCCTTCGTAGGAGATATTGTGTCCGCCGAATCCCTCTACACCATTGTTAGACGCGGTACGTGTAATATATGGCAGACTACCTTCGACAAGCTCTTTTTTGTCGACAAAAGGTCCTAGAGTAATGGCGAACTTATCTCCAATGTTGAAATACTTCCACTCCCTGTCAGTAAGCTGGAGTTTAGACTCGTTTATAGGATATGGATAAATAGCGCTGAGCTTTTCTTGAGAAAACATGGCTCCTGTAAATAATCGTAGAGAGCACTCGAAGTCTTTTTGTGTCAACTTTTGATAATCTCGCGTTATATAGGCTTCTGCACACCACTCATCAGCCGGACTTAGTTCTCTTACCTCACTGAAGTGTGGTACTTCAGCCCTGTTGAAGAAGTCACTCACCCATTGGTCTCGAATCTCAGGCCACTTGTTGTCCATGTCTATCCTTCCCTTATGCATCTCTACCGTATAACCATCGTCTTTGGCAAGTGCTAGCCAGACCTTTTTACCTGCTGGATGTGGGCGGTGGGCTGTAATCACCATTACACAAGTGACAGCACTAGCTTTGGAGTTGAAGAACAGCTGGTCTGGCATAGAGAACACTGCCTCCAGTGTGTGCTTTTTCATCAGCTCTGTTTTTAAGCCGATTATCTTGTCACTTGTAGACAGTGCTGATTGCATGGGGATAATGGCGATACAGGTACCCCCATCGCCCAGAACTTGGAGGTTATTGAGCACAAACTCCCACTCCTCCTTATCATGTCTCCTGTTCGATTTATATGGTGGATTGAGCATACCAACGGTTGGACGTTTTATCCTCATCCTAGCTATAATTTCAAGGTCAAAACAGCTTGCTTGCTCTATGTTTGACTTGCCATCCTGGTGGATGAACATATTCGAGACAGCAAGTGGAAAAATATCAGCTTGCAGTTCTACCCCAAAAAGTTGACTGGTCTTTATGCTATCCTCCACTTCTTTTGATCCTTTTGCATCCTCGATCATACGCTTCATAGCACTGATGAGGAACCCCCCAGTTCCAGCACAATTATCGTAGACTATAGATGACTTATTCACCTGTGCTAAATCTGCAAATAACTCGGTTATATGCGGTGGAGTCAGGACTATACCTAGGCCTTTATCTTTATTAGCATATCTCAGAAATTCGACATATAGCTCACCTAAAACATCACGATATTCGTGGTTCTTAATAAAAGAGTTAACTTCGTCATCTATCTGTTGCACCAGCTCTTTTAGTTCACCGTCTTTTCTAATCAAAGCTGCCTCATGCTCAATAAAGGAAAATTTCTGCTCCAGGACTTTGAGCTTTTCCTCGTCCAAGTCAGTCTTCAGCTCTGCCATAACTCGATGCTGAATGCTCTTCGCTAACTCTATTGAATCGCTTTCTGTTTTATATGATCTTTCGAACGACTGATTTTCCAAGGCTATGAGTATGGCACTTATCAACAATGCCCTGTTGCTTTCAGCTACTCTGTTTGTATGCAGACGTTCGTTTAAAATGCGAAGAAATCCCTTCAAAGATTCGTAGTCTTGTCTGTACTTGTTTGGGTCGTTATAGTAGCCCCGGATATACTCTGACGGGGAGAGTAGAATATCATCAAATATCGGAGTCGGACGTGCGACTCCTCTAAGGTGTAAGAAGTGGGAAATCCTGACATCTGCGGCTATTTCACCACTGACACCTATACTCAGTACATCGAATTCCTTTGAGAGGTATGATGAATAATGTACAGTGCCATCAACCGCGAATTCGGTGGGCCGGTCCCAGCCAGGACTTTCATGCTTGTTCCGGTCAGCTTTGCACTCGACAACGATTAGAAGATCAGGCTCTTCTTTCAGAGTAACCAGGAACTCTGGATAACCCTGCCCAGAACCCCCCTTAGATGCCGAAGCCAGCAGCTTTTGGATTCGAGGGTGTTTGGATTTCTGTTCGTCCACGTCCACCTGATCGGCATACCTCTTGAAGTGGGAGCGGACTATTTCCTCTGTGTTCCTCTCGTTAGGCATGCTTGTCATTAACTTTCTTGTATGAGGCTCGTGTATGGCCAACTTCTCGCAGGTGAGCCGATTGGGATCCACCTGCTTCTTGATCCTGCCCATCCGCCCGATGATGTTGAGGCCTCAGCTTGGTTGGCTGGCACCAGAGAACTCCTCTTAACGTGGTACTGCACCAGACCCGCGAGCATGTCGGCCTTCGTGCCCGGTACGACATGGTCGGCAGCCTTGTTCGTCGCACGGCCTTTCACCCTGGAGACGATAGCCTTGCCCGCAGCCCTACTGGCGGCTTTCATCTTTTTGCAAGCCTGCTGCTCTTTTCAGGCCCCTCCGCGTTCTGTCCGTTCACTGGCCTGCACTCGTTTCCCCCTCTCTGGTGATGGGGACGGTCTGTCGGCGGGCGTAGACTGATCGGGTGAGTCTGTCCGAGCCTCCGCTGTTCGAGGTCGAGAACCTGCATGTGGCCACGGCCGATGGTATCCCGATCCTGTCGGGCATCGACCTGGTCGTGCGGGCCGGCGAGGTCCACGCCCTCATGGGACCCAACGGCTCGGGAAAGTCCACGCTGGCCAACACGCTGCTGGCCAGTCCCGAGTACGTGGTGACCGGGGGGAGCATCCGCTTCCGGGGTGACGACATCACCGACTGGTCCGTGGATGTGCGAGGCAAGGCGGGTCTGTTCCTGGCCTTCCAGTATCCCCAGGAGTTCCCCGGCGTGTCGGTGATGAACTTCCTGCGCCAGGCCCTGTCGGCCCGCAAGGGCATCGATTTGTCGGTGCTGGAGCTGCGCCTGGCGGTGATGGAGTGGATGGAGAGGTTCAACATGGATCCGTCGTTCGCCGACCGCTATCTGAACGATGGGTTCTCCGGGGGGGAGAAGAAGCGAAACGAGGTTCTCCAGCTCGCCATCCTGGAACCGGAGATGGCCGTTCTGGACGAAACCGACTCCGGGTTGGACATCGATGCCCTTCGGATCGTGGCTGGTGGGGTGCAGGAGGTGCGAGCGGCCCGCCCGGAGATGGGAGTGCTGGCCATCACCCACTTTCGCCGCCTGCTCGATTATCTGAGGCCCGACAATGTTCACATTCTGATCGGCGGCAAGTTGGTGGCCAGCGGCGGCTTCGAGCTGGCCGCGCGGCTCGACGCCGAGGGGTTCGAGGCATGGCGTTAGACCCGGCCGCGCCGCGGCTCGACGCCGAGGGGTTCGAGGCATGGCGTTAGATCCGGCCGCCATTCGCGGCGATTTCCCGATCATGTGCCGCAAGGTGCATGGGCGGCGTCTGGTGTATCTCGACTCGGCGGCCACCTCCCACAAGCCCCGGCCGGTGATCGACGCGATGACCGATTACTACGAGTGCTTCAACTCCAACGTCCACCGGGGTTCCTACCAGCTTGCGGTGGAGGCAACCGAGGCGTTGGAGCAGGCTCGGGCCAAGGTTGCCCGCTTCATCGGGGCTCCCCGGACCTCCGAGGTGATCCTGGTCAAGAACGCCACCGAGGCCATCAATCTGGTGGCTCGCACCTGGGGGCAGGCCAATCTGGGGCCGGGCGACCCGGTGGTGGTGACCGAGCTGGAGCATCACGCCAACATCGTCCCCTGGCAAATGCTGGCCGCCTCCCGAGGCGTCGATCTGCGCTGGATCCCCGTCGGCGACGACGGCCACCTGGATCTGACCGACCTGGACCGTCTGCTCGACGGTGCCCGGTTGGTGTGCGTGGCCGCGGTGTCCAATGTTCTGGGAACCATCACCCCCGTCCGCCATCTGGCCGACGCCGCTCACCGGGTGGGGGCGCTGATGATGGTGGACGCCAGCCAGCACACCCCCCATCTGCCCACCGACGTGGGGGAGATGGGGGCCGACTTCGTGGCCTTCACCGGCCACAAGATGTGCGGTCCCACCGGCATCGGGGTGCTGTGGGCCAGATCCGAGCTGCTGGAGTCCATGCCCCCGTTTCTGGGTGGGGGCGAGATGATCTCCAACGTGACCAAGGAGGGGTTCAGCACCGCCGAGGTGCCGTGGAAGTTCGAGGCCGGCACCCCGCCCATTGCCGAAGCGGTCGGGTTGGGCGCGGCGGTGGACTACCTGACCGGCCTGGGCATGGAGCAGGTGCGCGAGCACGAGGTGGCCCTTACCGGCTATGCCCTGCGAACCCTGAACCAGCGCTACGGCGAGGACATCACCATTCACGGGCCGACCGAACCCGCCGAGCGGGGTGGGGTTCTGTCGTTCGAGTACAAGGGGGTGCATCCTCACGATGTGGCGCAGGTGCTGGACCAATCCGGGGTGTGCGTGAGGGCGGGCCACCATTGCGCCAAGCCCCTCATGCGGGTTCTGGGTTGTGTCGCCACCAGCAGGGCGTCCATGTACGTGTACAACGACGAGTCGGACGTGGACGCCCTGGCCGATGCGCTGAGCGATGCCGACGCCTTCTTCTTGTGAGGCTTGCTTGGGACCTCTTCTTGTTGCGAGACCTGCCTGTGAGACATTGGTCGTGAGGTATTAGCCATCGCCATGCCCAATCTCGAAGATCTCTATCGGGAGATCATCCTCGATCACTATCGCAATCCCCGCAACCGGGGGGAGCTCGACACCCCGCCCGCGGTCAGGGCCGAGGGGTTCAACCCCCTGTGCGGGGACGAGGTGGTGGTTTACGTACGGGTGAAGGACGGGGTTGTCGACGACGTCCGGGTCGGTGGCCAGGGATGCTCCATCAGCCAGGCCTCGGCATCAATGATGTCGGTCGCCGTCAAGGGGCGGACCACCGAGGAGCTGCACCGGCTCAACCGGGCCTTTCGGGCCATGATGTCCATCGAGTCCGACTTCACCGACGATCCCTCTTCGGTCAACGGCGACGGACTCGATACCGACGAGCCCGATGTCAACCATTCCGATGTGAAGCTCGGTGATCTGGAGGCCCTGAAGGGTGTGGTCAAGTTTCCGGTGAGGATCAAATGCGCCACCCTGTCCTGGCACACCCTCACCCAGGCCCTGGCCCAGACCGACGACTGACGGGAGACCCCGGCCGGTTGGAGATTCCGGTCGGAGGCCGATCAGCACATATAGGGGGGCCTCGGTTCTACCAACCCCGGTCGATCCACTCCTGGAGTTGGGGGGACTCGGTGCCGACGGTGGTCTGGTCGCCGTGGCCGGGGAGCACCATGGTGTCGGCCGGGAGGGGGGAGAAGATTCGCTGCTCGATGGATGCGATGATGGTGTCGAAGTCGCCGCCCTCGAAGCCGGTGGCACCGGGGCCCCCGGGAAACAAGGTGTCGCCCGAGAACAGGATGGGCGAGTTCTCGATACGGAACGACATCGACCCCGGGGTGTGACCCGGCGTGTGGATGCAGTGCAGCCGCAGATCGCCGACCTCGATCACCGACTCGTCCTCCAGCAGGTAGTCGTAGGAGTCGAGCATGGCGGCGTCCTCCGCGGTCACCCCCACCTCGTAGCCGGCGTTGCGCACCGCAGGAATGGCCTGAATGTGGTCCCAGTGCCCGTGGGTCTCCAGAACGGTCCGGACCCCCAGGGAGGAGCACAGCTCCAGCAGCCGCTCGTGCTCGTTGGCGGCATCGATCAGCACCGCATCGCCGGTTCGGCGGCAGCGCACGATGTACACGTTGTTGTCCATCGGGCCCACCACCACTTTGTGGATCTCGGCCCGGGCGTCCTGCCAGTGAAGGGTCATGGCCACTCTTTTCGCTGTCCGGCTCGAATCTCTCGACTCAAGTGTTTCGAGTCGAGATCCTGATTCTGCCCCATCCATCGAACCGGTGACAGGTTCGAGCATGGTCAACCCCGGTGTCGTCCAGTATGTCGTCGTCGGCGCGGCACTCGTCTGGCTCGAGGTTCGAGCATGGCCAACCCCGGTGTCGTCCAGTATGTCGTCGTCGGCGCGGCACTCGTCTGGCTCGAGGTTCGAGCATGGCCAACCCCGGTGTCGTCCAGTATGTCGTCGTCGGCGCGGTACTCGTCTGGCTCGAGGTTCGAGCATGGCCAACCCCGGCTTCGTCTAGTAGAAACAGGGGGGTGAATTTTGCCTTCAGCGAGGAACAGGAAGAGCTGCGGCGTTTCGTTCGCCAGTTCTTGGAGGACAAATCCCCGGAATCGGCGGTTCGGGAGCAGATGGACACCGAGAAGGGCTACGACGATGCCGTCTGGAGCCAGATGGCCGACCAACTCGGTTTGCAGGGTCTCATCGTTCCCGAGGAGTACGGGGGTAGTGGCTTCGGCTACATCGAGCTGATCGTGGTGCTGGAGGAGATGGGGCGGGCGCTGCTGTGCGCCCCGTTCTTCTCCAGTGTGGTGCTGGCGGCCAACACCCTCATCCACGGCGGGGACGAGGAGGCCAGGGCCGCCCTTTTGCCGAGCATCGCCGCCGGGGAGACGGTGGCCACCCTGGCCTTCACCGAGGAGAACGGCCGGTGGGACGAGTCGGGCATCACCGTGGAGGCGGTTCCCGACGGCGACGGTTGGCGCATCAGCGGCACCAAGATGTTCGTGATCGACGGTCACACCGCCGATGTAGTGCTGGTGGCCGCCCGCACCCCTGGGGGGGTGAGCCTGTACTGGTGCCCCGGTGACGCCGACGGGTTGACCCGCACCGCTTTGTCCACCATGGATCAGACCCGCAAGCAGGCCCGCCTGGACTTCGACAACACTCCGGTCACGCTGATCGGCGCCGAGGGTGGAGGCTGGCCGGTGCTGGAGCGGGTTCTGGACCTGGCGGCGGTGGCCCTGGCGGCCGAGCAGGTGGGTGGGGCCCAGATGTGTCTGGACATGTCGGTGCAATACGCCAAGGATCGGGTGCAGTTCGGCCGTCCAATCGGGTCGTTCCAGGCCATCAAGCACAAGTGTGCCGACATGCTCCTCGAGGTGGAGTCGGCCAAGTCGGCCGCCTACTACGCCAGTTGGTGCGCCTCGGAGCTGAACGACGAACTTCCCTCGGTGGCCAGCCTGGCCAAGGCCTACTGTTCGGAGGCCTACTTCCACGCCTCGGCGGAGAACATCCAGATCCACGGTGGGATCGGCTTCACCTGGGAGCACCCGGCCCACCTGTACTTCAAGCGGGCCAAGTCGTCGGAGCTGCTGTTCGGCGACCCCACCTACCACCGCGAGCTCCTGGCCCAGCGCATCGGCATCTGACCGGGTGCCGGCACTGGCGGGGCTGTCGATCGCCGTTCTCGTGGTTGTCGGCCCCGGCGGTCGGAGGCGGTGGGGGATATGACTCCTCTACCGATCGCCGTTCTGGTGGTTGTCGGCCCCGGCGGTCGGAGGCGGTGGGGGATATGACTCCCCTGCTGGTATTGGCCGCGATCCTGGTGGTCGGCCTGGCCGCCTATGCGGTGATGCGGGTGTCGTCCCGGTTGGCCCACACCCGGGTCCGGACGGTGTACGACCTGGGCGATGCGGTGGCCTTCGTGGCCGGGGAGCTGCCTTATGAGCTCTCGGCCAAACTGAGCCATGAGGACGTCGAGGCCTTGCTGTTGTGGCGGCTGGACCACCTGCGGCTGCGAGGGGCGGCCACCTACGGTCGGGCCGACGTCACCGCCACCGCGGCCGAGCTTCGGAACGAGTCGGTGGTTACCAGCGACGACGATTCGGTGGACTACGTGCTGGCCAGAGCCACGGAATCGGGGCGCGACATCGATGCTCTGGATGTGGTGGTGGTGCTCGACCTGGAGAGCCGATACTTGAAGTCGATCGGGGCCCTCGGCCCCCCGACCGAGGATCCCGACTAGACCGGGGCGACTTCGGCACGGTCGGGGGGCACGACTCAGGGGGGTCACCGGGGCGACTTCGGCACGGTCGGGGGGCACGACTCAGGGGGGTCACCGGCGACTTCGGCACGGTCGGGGGGCACGAGCCCCCCACTCCAGGGTAAGGGCTCGTACGGGGCGACTCCGGTACGGTTGGGGGATGGACAGACCGAGGTCGTTGGAGGGTTTCCGGTATGTGGGCGACAAACGGAGCCAGGTGGTGTACGACCTGGACGAGGTGAGGAACGAGTCGGTCATCGAGGAACTGGTCAGGTCGGAGCAGTTCCTGGTGTTCGGACCCGACAGCCTGGCCGAGGCCCGAAACCGCGGTTACCGCCCTCGGGAAGTGTGACCCATTGGCATTCCTCCGGTGGGCTGAAACTGGTCGGACATCTGGCGTTGCCGGAGAACCGGTTGGTCCGGGCCCGGCCGGGAGTGGTGTTGTGCCCGGGTTTTCCGTCGGCGGCCAACGGGGGATCGAGAGCGGCGGCTCGCATCTACCCCCTGGCCGATCGAATCGCCCAGCACCTGGAGTGGGCCGCGCTGGTGCCCAACTACCGGGGATGCGGCGACAGCGAAGGTGATTTCTCGCTGGACGGCTGGATCCATGACGTTCGCAGCGCAGTCGGTCATCTGGCCGAGATGGAACCGGTGGAGGGGGTCTGGCTGGCGGGATTCGGCATCGGCGGCGCGCTGGCCGCCCACGTGGCCGAGGACGACCCCCGGGTTCGGGGAGTGGCCGTCATGGGCGCGCCGGTGGATTTCACTCATTGGGGCCTGGATGCCTCAAGGGTGGTGGCCTATGCCCGATCGCTGGGCATCATCTCCACCCCCGACTTTCCCGATTCGGTTGAATCCTGGGCCGAAGCCGCCCTGTCCATTCGGGTGGACAAGTGCGCCGCCGGGATTGCTCCCCGACCGATGCTGGTTCTCCACGGCTCCGAGGATCAGGAGGTGTCGCCCCTCGACGCTCGGGTGATCGCCGATGCCCACGGTGAGGCCGCCCTGCGCATCATCGGGGGTGCCGGTCACCGGCTTGATTCGGATCCCCGCGGCATCGCCATTCTGCTGGGGTGGCTCGACTCCCAGATAACCCTCATCGCCTGAAATCGAACAGACTAATCCTGCTTGGTTTTGCCCTTTGCCTTCTGGGCCTTCTTCCAGGCTCTCACTCGGGCCAGGGCCTCGGGGCCGTCGATGTCGGCAACCGAGCGGGGAGTGGGGTCGGCGAACGGCCCGGCGGCAGCCTGCCAGCCGTCCGGGGTCACGTCGAAGCGCTTGGCCAGCACGGCGAGGAAGATCATGGCCTTCTCGGGGCCGTAACCGGGGAGGGCCTTGAGCCGGTCGAGCAACTCCTGGCCGGTGGTCGCGCCCCTCCACACCCGGCCGGCATCGCCGTCGTAGTGATCCACGATGTGGCGGGCCAGTTCCTGGGCCCGGCGGGCCATCGACCCCGGGAACCGGTGCAGAGCGGGCTTCTCCTTGAATGCGGCCTCGGCCCTGTCGGGGTCGAGCACGGCCAGGCGCTCGGCGGAGAAATCCTCGGGGATGCGTTCCTTTAGGCGCAGCGGCGACATGAACGCCCACTCCATGGGGATCTGCTGATCGAGCATCATGGCCAGCAGCAGCGCGAACGGATCATCGATCAGGAGTTGGTCGGCATCGTGGTCACCGGTGACGGCAAGTGTTCCCATGGCCCCATCGTACCGATCAGGAATCCAAGCGCGTAGCCTGGGTTCGTGGTTCGCTTCTTCGGGCGCCCCCGGCCGATGGCATCACCAAATCTGCTGCCGGCGCGTGGCCTGGACACGTGGTTCGCTCCTTGGTGAAGCTGCTGGCGACGAACAAACTCTCCCCGGTGAGCGGACAAGGCCGTGGACACGTGGTTCGCTCCTTGGTGAAGCTGCTGGCCCATCCCGGAATCTGGGTCATCGCGGTGCGGGTCGGGTGGCGGTTGGGAGTGGTTCCCGATCGGGGATATCTGAGGTTCCGGATGGTCACCATGTACGGCGATGCCCGGGCCCGACCCCGCGGCGAGGACCTCCTGGCCTACCTGCGGTGGTGTCGAGCCTGGGAACGATCCCGGTGAACCATGGCCTAATCACGGTTTGCGGAAGGACGAAGGCAGGGGGTGATCTCGGTAAACCGCGGAGATTGGGTGATTTAGTTCACTATGGTTCTTGTTCATGGGCCGGGCACTGGTTCTCAACGCCACTTTTGAGCCACTGAGCGTGGTGTCCCCCCGGCGGGCCCTGGTGCTGGTTTTGGCGGACAAGGCCGAGGTTCTGTTGGAGTCCGACGAGCGGTTCCGTTCCGAACGTCTTGACCTGCCGGTGCCGTCGGTGGTTCGACTGTGTTACTTCGTTCGGGTGCCGTTCTTCCGTACGGGGGGCCTCAGCCGCCGGGGGGTCTTCGCCCGGGACGGGTACCGGTGCCAGTACTGCGGCCGCCATGCCGACTCCATAGATCATGTGCGCCCCCGCAGCCGGGGCGGAGCCCATTCGTGGGAGAACGTGGTGGCCGCCTGTCGCCGATGCAACATGGTCAAGCGGGATCGGTTGCTCTCCGAGACCCCGATGAAGCTGATGCGCCCACCGGCCAAGCCGCCTTGCTCGGCCTGGGTGGCCTCCGCGGTCGGCCACGTACCCTCCGACTGGCTGCCCTACCTGGATCGGACCGTCGAACCCACCGCCCGAACTGCCTGAAACGATTTCTGGGATTGCCTCAGGATCCCCAATGGCAACGGGAAAGCAGTATCGGGGGTCGGGCAAGTAGCACCAGCAGCGAGTAGGGAGCGTCGGAGGCCTTATTTTGACCGGACGGGAGTGGACGATCCGTCGTCTGAGCGGGACGGTGGGGGAGTTGCACTCACGGCACCCGGATGCGGATGCCCATCGGCAGGTGTGGCTGATGTCACCGCTCGACACCGCGTTGGTGCTGGGTTCGACCCAGCGGGAAGGTGCTGGCGGGTTGGTGCTGGGTTCGACCCAGCGGGAAGGTGCTGGCGGGTTGGTGCTGGGTTCGACCCAGCGGGAAGGCGTCGGCGGAGGTAGTGCGGGCAGTGGCTCCGGGGTGGTACGGCGTCGAAGTGGTGGGGGAGCGGTGCTGGTAGCACCCCATGATTCGGTGTGGATCGATGTGGTTATCGGCCGTGACGACCCTCTGTGGGACGACGATGTGAACCGGGCCCCCCTGTGGTTGGGGCAGGTATGGGTGGCCGCCCTGGCCTCGATGGGTATTGCCGGTGGGGAGGTTTGCGGTCGCTACCGGCCCGGTCGGTGGGGCCGGGTGGCTTGTTTCGCAAGTCGGGGTCCGGGTGAGGTGCTGGTGAACGGGGCCAAGGCGGTCGGAGTCTCCCAGAGCCGTACCCGGACCACGGCCCGGTTCCAAACCCTGGTGTATCGCCGGTGGACACCGAGGGCACTGCTGACCCGTCTCGCGGTGCCGCCCTCCCGGATCGACGATCTTCGCCACGCTCTGACCACCACGGCGTTCCCGGTGGATGCCCCCACCGACAGGATTCACGCCGCCTTTCTGGCCGCTCTGCGCCAGTAGGGGGCCGCCACCACCTCCGAAATTTAGAAATGTGTTGCCTTGTGGGTCAATAGGGGGTACTGTGGGTCGCAGTGGGAGGAAATGGAAGACAGGGTTCGTCTGAGGGGAACCATGCTCACCGGTGAGCATCGGCGTTCCCTCGATGACAAGGGCCGACTCTCGTTGCCCGCGGCATTCAGATCGGCGCTGGCCGAGGGGGCCTATGTGGCCATCTACAAGGAGTGCCTCGGGATATGGACGGCCGGCGAGGCCCGCAGCGCGCTGGAGCGGCTCGAGGCCGCGGTACGGGCCGGTGAGGCCACCGGCGACGAGCTGCGTCGTTTTTCGGCCAGCCTCGAGCCGGCGTCGGTCGATTCCCAGGGTCGGTTGAGCCTGCCCACCACCAAACGCGAGGCGGTGGGAATGGGCAAACAGGTGGTACTGGTCGGGGTGTTCAGCCGCGGCGAGGTGTGGGACGAGACGGCATGGGAGTCGCTTCAGGTCGATCTGGGCGACGTGGATGTGGATCGGTGGTTGTGAGATGGATCACCGGGACACCATTCGGAACGGTGGGTGGGTCACCGGGACGCCATTCGGAACGGAGCCGGCCGTGTGACGTGACGACCAGGGTCGCTGATGGGCAGTCCTCCGTTCGACGAGATGGAAGGCCCCTACTCCGCCCGCTTGCCATCTGGCACCACCGGGGAGAAATCCCGGAGTGCGGTCGCCGGGCGGGGGACTGCCGATCAGCGACCATTTTGCTGCCCGATTCCGTCGGGTGCAAAAACTGATCCCGTATCAGCGGAGCCACCAGTCCGTTGGATGCAAGAGCAGATCTCGTATCAGCGGGGCCACCAATAGACCACATTGCCACGAAGGAGAAGAAATAACCATGAACGGGGGGATACCTACAGCGCCGAATCGTCGATTCGTGCATCGCCCCGTGATGGTGTCCGAAGTGGTGGAGCATCTATCGGTA
Source organism: Acidimicrobiales bacterium (assembly GCA_965115985.1). Taxonomy (GTDB): domain Bacteria; phylum Actinomycetota; class Acidimicrobiia; order Acidimicrobiales; family Bin134; genus Poriferisocius. The sequence goes on along the minus strand of OZ220474.1, from coordinate 627,012 downwards.
ATTCCATCGGGTGCCTTTCTGGACGCCACCGTGGGGGCAGGGGGCCACTCCGGGGCCATCCTGGACGCCCGCCCCGATCTCTCGCTCATCGGCCTCGATCGGGACCCCTCGGCGGTCGAGGCCGCGACTGCGATCCTGGCCGGACGAGGGGCCACGATTCGCCGGGCCCGATTCGCCGAGTTGGGCGATGTGCTGGATTCCCTCGGTGTAGCCGGTTTGGCGGGGGTTCTGTTCGACCTCGGGGTCAGCTCGCCGCAGTTGGACGATCCCGAGCGGGGGTTCAGCTACCGCCGGGCCGGACCACTGGACATGAGGATGGATCGCACCCAGGGGCGATCGGCCGATGCGGTGGTCAACACCTGGGCGATCGAGGATCTGGCCGAGATCCTGCGAACCCATGGCGACGAGCGCTACGCCGGGCGTATTGCCTCGGCCATAGGCGCGGCCCGGCCGATCGCCTCGACCACGGTTCTGGCCGATGTGGTGCGCGAGGCCATTCCCGCCCCGGCCCGGCGTCGGGGAGGCCACCCCGCCAAGCGGACCTTCCAGGCCATCCGCATCGCGGTCAACGATGAACTGGGCCAGATCGAGCCTGCTCTCAACGCGGCGATCGACCGGATGGAGCCGGAGGGGCGGGGCGTGATCATCAGCTACCACAGCGGGGAGAACCGCATTGTGAAGCGGGTGTTGCGGTGCCGAGCCGGTCTGAACGACGAGGCCCGACTGCGAGGTCTGCCCCGATCGCCGATGGGCAAGCCGCCGGTCATCGAGCTGACCCCCCGGGGGAGCCGCCGTCCGAGCCAAGCCGAGGTCGCCGACAATCCCCGAGCATCCAGCGCCCGTTTCCGGGCTTTCGTCAAGGTGGGGGCGGCCCGGGGCGAGGGGACGGCGTGATGGCCGTTCCCCAACACCACCCTCGTCCGGTACCGGCCGGGCCCGCGACCCAAGCCCCCCGGCACCTCCACGCCGTTCCGAGGCCCCGCCGGAGGTTGATCCCGGCCGCGATATGGACCGTGGTGATAATCGTGATCATCATCCTGTTCGCCCTGGTCGTGTTCCATGCGGTGATCGTCGACGGCCAAACCACCCTCGATGGCCTCAACGACCGGATCGAGGACGTCCGGGTCGAGAACGAGAAGCTACAGCTCTACGTCGGCCGGGCCGAGGCTCCCGATCGGATCATCACCGAGGCTCTCCTGCGATTGGGGATGGTGGAACCCGAGAATCTGACCTATCTGTCACCGGTGGAACCGCCCGGGAGCGGAGCGGGATGATCGCTGCCAAGGAGAACGCCGCCAAGGAGATGGCGCGAAGTCGCTCCCGACGTCGGCGAGGCACCGCGGTCGTGGTCGTGTTCGTTCTGGTGGCCGCGGTTCTCGGCGTCCGGCTCGCCGATCTCCAGCTTTTCCGGTCCGAGGCCTATGTGGAGTACGGCCAGCAGCAGCGGACACGTAGGATCAAGCTGACCGCCGACCGGGGTCGCATCCTGGATCGCAACGGGGTGGAGCTGGCCATATCGGTTCCCCAATCCACCGTGTGGGCCGACCCGAGTCACGTGGACGATCCGGCCGCGGCCGCCGCCGCTCTCGCGCCCGTGCTGGAGATGGACGAGGGGCGACTATTCCGGTTGTTGAGCGAACCCGACCAGCACGCCTACCTGGCTCGCACCGTGCCCGACGACGTTGCCCGGCAGGTGGCCGCGCTGGGATTGAACGGCGTGTTCCTGTTGAAGGAGTCGGCCCGATTCAATCCCTCCGGCAACCATCTGGGCCAAGCCGTGGTGGGAGCGGTGGATGTGGACCAGCACGGCATCAGTGGCCTCGAGTACCAGTACGACGACCTGCTGGGTGGAGTTCCCGGCGAGATGGTGCTGGAGAGCAGCTACGACGGGCGCACCATCCCCACCGGTGCCCGGGCGGTCAAACCCGAGAAGCCGGGTGCCGACCTCCACCTGACCATCGACCGCTCCTTGCAGTTCGAGACCGAGATGGCTCTGAAACGCCAACTCGACAGGGTCAGGGCTTCCAGCGGCACCGCCATCATCATGGTTCCCGGGACCGGTGAGATCCTGGCCATGGCCTCGGTGGGCCGGGATGACGAGGGGAACCCGATCTCGCTGAGCGAGAACCGAGCGGTTACCTGGGCGTACGAGCCCGGATCGGTGATGAAGAGCGTGGTGTTCTCCGGCGTGATCGAGGAGGGGTTGGGAGCACCCCATCATGTACGAGAGGTGAACCATTGGTTGGATCTCTACGATCAGCAGTTCACCGACCACACCGAATACGGCACCGCGCTCTACAGCATGGAGGAGATTCTGGGCCGTTCGTCCAACACCGGCACCGTGGAATGGGCTCTGGTGCTCGGTTCCGACCGTTTGTCCTCGTACTTGTCCCGGTTCGGGGCGGGGTCGGTCACCGAACTGGGGTTCAAGGGCGAGTCGTCCGGTCTGGTGCCCCCCAGGTCGAACTGGAGCGGCACCGATGTGGCCAGCTTCGCGTTGGGCCAGGGCATCCTGGTCACTCCTTTGCAGGTTCTGATGGTGTACAACACCTTGGCCAACGGTGGGGTGAGGGTGCCCCCGACCCTGGTGCGCTCGGCGGTCTCGGCGGATGGCCAACCGATCAGGTTGGAGCGGGACGAGCCCATGGAGGTCGTGTCGAGGAGCACCGCCGACCAGATGACCCAGATGCTGGTCACCGTGGTCCGGGAGGGAACGGGACGGAAGGCCCAGGTCGAGGGCTATTCCATAGCCGGTAAGACCGGAACCGGCCAGAAGGCGTCGTCGGGCGGTGGTTACGAGGACAGCGACGGGCGCACCCGCTACACGGCCACGTTCGCCGGCTTCTACCCGGCCGAGGATCCCCAGCTCTCGATGATCGTGGTGATAGACGAGCCGATCACCAACATCTACGCCAGTCAGGCGGCCGCCCCGCTGTTCGCCGATCTGGCCAAGTACTCCCTGCAACGCCTGCGCATCGCTCCCCCGGTCGACATTGTCGCCGTCAAGCCCAAGCTGGGTCCCGATCCCACCCCTCGGGCGACACCCGATCCCACCCCTCGGGCGACACCCGATCCCACCCCTCGGGCGACATCCGCACCCCCGACCGAACCGGTCGGCCCCGACCCCGAGGCATGGTGATCGATGGCTCCGACCCGGGCATTACCGGAACTGGCGGAGGCCGACCCCGGGCTGATCGGTTGCCGGGGTCAAGCCACGATCACCGGGTTGGCTCACGACTCCCGGGTGGTGAAACCCGGCGACCTGTTCTTCTGCGTGCGGGGCGACAACCTCGATGGCCACCACTTCGCCCCCGAAGCCATCAGTCGGGGAGCGGCCGGCCTGGTGGTGGAGCGCGCACTGGGACTGGGATGCCCCGAACTGGAGACCGTCTCGGTGCGCCGGGCCATGGGCCCCATAAGTGCCGCGTTCTACGGCCACCCCTCCCGCTCGATGACCATGATCGGAGTCACCGGTACCAACGGCAAGACCACGGTCACCGGCTTGCTGGGCTCGGTGCTGGGGGCCGCCGGTTTCCGTACCGAGGTCGTGGGCACGCTGACCGGCACGCTGACCACCCCGGAATCCCTCGACCTTCAGTACCGGTTGGCTGGTTGGCGATCGGCGGGCGTGGATGCGGTGGCGATGGAAGTGTCCAGTCACGCTCTGCATCAGCATCGGGTGGGCGGTATCCGCTTCGACGTCGCGGTGTTCACCAATCTCACTCCCGAGCACCTCGACTATCACCGGAGCCATGACGAGTACTTCGCGGCCAAGGCCCGGTTGTTCACCCCCGACCGGGCCGCCCGGGCGGTGGTCAACCGGGGCGACGAGCACGGTGCCCGGCTGGTCCACGAATCCGGCATTCCCACCGTGGGCTACGACCCCCGAAACCTGCCGGTGCGGTTCCGACCCCGGGGAATGGTCCTGCGGTGGCGAGGCCAGGACGTACGCCTGCCCCTGATGGGCCGATTCAACGCGGCCAACGCCCTGGCGGCGGCCGAAGCCGCACTCCTGGTGGGGGTCGGGGTGTCCGAGGTGGTGGCCGGGCTGGAATCGGCTGATCCGGTGCCGGGTCGTTTCGAGGTGATCGAGTCGAACCACCCCTTCACGGCGGTGGTGGACTATGCCCACACCCCGGATGGTTTGATCCAGGTGCTGACCGCCGCCCGGGAGCTGCTGGCCGGATCGGGATGCTTGAGGGTGGTGTTCGGCTGCGGCGGCGATCGCGATCCCGGTAAGCGACCCCTGATGGGTCGAGCGGCGGCCACGCTGGCCGATCAGATCATCGTCACCTCCGACAATCCTCGTTCCGAGGATCCGAGCGCCATCATCGACGAGGTGCTGTCCGACATACCCGAGCCCGATGGGGATGTCGTGGTTCTGCCCGACCGTCGGGCGGCCATCGCCCGGGTCCTGGCCGATGCCGCCGAGGGCGATGTGGTGGTAGTGGCCGGAAAGGGGCACGAAACCGTCCAGGTGGTGGGCGACCGGGAGATCCCCTTCGATGATCGAGCGGTGATACGAGAGGCCCTGGCCCAAATGCGCCCGGAGGAGTTTGCGGGATGACCGGAGGCGCCCGTCGGACGACCGGAGGAGTTTGCGGGATGACCGGAGGCGCCCGTCGGACGACCGGAGGAGTTTGCGGGATGACCGGAGGCATTCGCTAGATGGTCCGCCTCCTGTTCGCGGTGGCCATTGCCGGCACCATCTCGGTGATCGGTACCCGCTTTTTGATCACCTTTCTGCGCAAGCATTCCATCGGCCAGCCGATCCGCCAGGATGGGCCGCAGGGTCACGTCAGCAAATCGGGAACTCCCACCATGGGCGGAGTGGCCATCGTGGGCGGCGGGCTGGCGGGGTACGTGTTCAGCGACCTCTTCGGCGGCGTCTTCACCCGCACCGGGTTGATAGTCATGGTGGCCATCGCCGGCTCGGGGGTGGTCGGTTTCATCGACGATTGGCTCAAGGTGTCCCGGGAGCGAAACCTGGGCCTGGGCAAGCGGACCAAGATTCTGGGCCTGCTGACCGTGGCCGTGGGGTTCGCGGTGATGATGATCCACTTCACCGATGTGCGTACAGAACTCTCCTTCACCCGCTACGACTCCTTGAACATCGACCTGGGACCGTGGGGGTGGGGGCTTTGGGCGGTGCTGCTGATCCTGGCCACCAGCAACGCGGTGAATCTGACCGACGGTCTCGACAGTCTGGCCGCGGGCTCCTCGATATTCGCCTTTGCCGCCTTCGTGTTCATCGCCTTCTGGGCTTTTCGCAACCAGGACATCTATGGCGTTTCCCACGCCCTGGATCTGGCCATTCTGGCCGCGGCCATGCTGGGAGCGAGCGCGGGATTCATGTGGTGGAACGCCGCTCCGGCTCGTATCTTCATGGGCGATACCGGGTCGCTGGCCCTGGGGACCGGGCTGGCCGCGCTGGCCCTGGCCACCAACACCCATCTGTTGCTGCCCATAATCGGCGGCCTGTTCGTGATGGAGACCTTGTCGGTGATCATCCAGGTTTTCAGCTTCCGGGTATTCGGTACCCGGGTGTTCCGGATGGCCCCCGTCCACCATCATTTCGAACTCCTCGGCTGGCCCGAGACCACGGTAATCATCCGATTGTGGATAATGACCGGTTTCGCCACTGCGGTGGGTTTGGGGTTGTTCTATGCCGATTTCGTGTCCGTCGGGGGTGCGGATTGAGGTGGGGGTTGTTCTACGCCGATTTCGTGTCCGTCGGGGGTGCGGATTGAGTGGGGAGCCCGTGCTGCTGGCGGGTTTCGCCGTGACCAATCGGGCGGTCTGCGATCAGTTGATCGAGCGCGGTCATCCGGTCGTGGTTGCCGACGACGCTCCCGACGAACGGGCCCTCGGCCATGCCGACAGGCTGGACATCGATCTGCGGGAGAAACCGGACCCCGAGGCCTGGTTCGCCCTGGTGGCCGATGCCCGAGCGATGGTTCCCACTCCGGGTCTGCCCGAGCACCATCCCGCGCTCGGGGCCGCCGCGGCCACGGGAACTCCGGTCGTCTCCGAGTTCGATCTGGCCCAGCGATGGGATTCCCGCCCGACGCTGGCGGTAACCGGTACCAGTGGCAAGACCACGGTGACGCTGCTGGCGATGTCCATGCTGGAGTCCTCGGGTATCGCGGTGGGCCTGGCCGGGAACACCGAGACGCCGCTGGTGGAGGCCATTCGGGACCATCGCCCCGCGACGTTCGTGGTCGAGGCGTCCTCCTTCCGGCTGGGCCACAGCCGGTGTTATCGACCGGCAGTGGGGGCATGGCTGAACTTTGCTCCCGACCATCTGGATGTCCATGAATCGCTGGACAGTTACCGAAGGGCCAAGGCCTCGTTGTGGGCCCGAACCGGCGAGGACTCCGTTGCGGTGATCAACCGTGACGATCCGGTGGTGGTGGCCCATGCTCCCGGCCGGGGTCGGGTGGTGGAGTACGGCCTCGACGAGGGCGACTACCGGGTGAGCGGCGGGGCTTTGTGGGCCGGGTCGGAAAAGTTGGTTCCCGTCGCCGAACTACGGCGATCACAGCCCCACGAGTTGTCCAACCAACTGGCCGCGGCGGCGGTGGCCATGGCCGGGGGTGCTCGCCTGGAGGGGGTGAGGACGGCTCTGCGGGCATGGGTCGGACTCCCTCATCGGATGGTGCTGGTGGCCGAGCACGACGGTGTCCGCTACTACGACGACTCCAAGTCCACCACTCCCCACTCGGTTCGTGCCGCGGTGCGGTCGGTGGGATCGGCGGTTCTCATTGCCGGGGGACGCAACAAGGGCCTCGACCTGGTGCCCATGGCCGAGGTTGCCGACCGGTTGCGGGCGGTGGTGGCCATCGGTGAGGCCGCCCCCGAGGTGGAGGAGGCCTTTGTCCGACGATGCCCGGTGACGGTGGCTGCTTCGATGCAGGAGGCGGTGAACTCGGCGGCGAGGCTGGCCCGAGCCGGTGACGTCGTGTTGTTGTCACCGGGTTGCGCCTCGTTCGACTGGTACGAGTCCTATGCCCGTCGGGGCGACCATTTCGCTCACCTGGTCGAAGAACTGATCGGAGGTTCACGATGACGACGATTTCCCCGGGGATCTTCGCTCACCTGGTCGAAGAACTGATCGGAGGTTCACGATGACGACGATTTCCCCGGGGATCTTCGCTCACCTGGTCGAAGAACTGATCGGAGGTTCACGATGACGACGATTTCCCCGGGCATCGCTCGTAGAGCTTGGACCGAGCTGCTCCTGTCACCTCCCAAGGGCCGAGCCACCAAGCCGTTCTATCTACTGGCCGGGTTGATCGTTACCCTCGTCGCCCTCGGCCTGATCATGGTGCTTTCGGTGTCGTCGGTGACCGGCCTCTATGCCGGTCGTTCCACCTGGTTCACCTTTCAGCGCCAGCTCATCTGGAGCCTGGGAGGGTTCGTGACCATGGTCATGACCATGCGGGTGGACTACCGGTACTGGCAGAAGTACGCCCGACCACTGGTGGGGTTGACCATGCTGCTGCTGATGGCGGTGCTGATACCGGGGATCGGTACGACGGTCAATGGGGCTACCCGCTGGATCTATATCGGCCCGATCAGCTTCCAGCCCTCGGAACTGGCCAAGCTGACCATGGCTCTGTTCGCCGCCGCGTGGCTGGCCGACAAGGTCGGCAAGGAGAACAATGCTCGCATCACCATTCGCCCGGTGCTGCTGGTGTGCAGCCTCATGGCCGGTGTCGTTCTTCTCCAGCCGAATCTGGGCACCGCGGTGATCATCGGGTTGATCGCCTTCGCCGCGCTGTTCATGGCCGGTGTGCCCCTGCTTCCCCTGACCGGTTGGTCGCTGTTCAGCGGAGGGGTGGCTGCCCTGGCCGCGTGGGGATCGGGCTACCGTCGAGATCGGGTGCTGTCGATGCTCGATCCGTGGGCCGACCCGCTCGACGCCGGCTGGCAGACCATTCAGTCGAGGGTGGGTATCGCGTCCGGCGGGGTCACCGGTGTCGGGCTGGGGGAGAGCCGGATCAAGTGGGGATTTTTGCCCGAGGCTCACACCGACTTCATCTTTGCCGTGCTCGCCGAGGAAATGGGGTGGTTCGGTGCGGTGTTCGTGGTCGCCCTGTTCGCCCTTTTCGTGATCTGCGGGTTCGGGGTTGCGGTCAGCAGCCGGGACCGGTTCGGGCAGGTGCTGGCCGCGGGCATCACCATGTGGGTGGGGGCTCAGGCGTTCGTGAACATAGCCGCGGTGGTGGGGGTGCTGCCCGTCACCGGGGTTCCTCTGCCGTTCCTGTCGGTCGGGGGCTCCGCCCTGTTGATGAACATGGCCTCCGCCGGGATGCTGCTGAACATCTCCCGTCGGATCAGAACCGAATCGTCCGGCGCTTCCCGTCGGGTGCGAACCGAGCCCTCCGGCGTTTCTCGTCGGGTGCGAACCGAATCGTCCGGCGCTTCCCGTCGGGTGCGAACCGAGCCCTCCGGCGTTTCTCGTCGGGTGCGAACCGAATCGTCCGGCGCTTCCCGTCGGGTGCGAACCGAGCCGTCCGGTGCTTCTCGTCGGGTGCGAACCGAATCGTCCAGCGTTTCTCGTCGGGTGCGAACCGAATCATGAAACGGCCGGGTTCTGCCGGCGAGTCGGGAGCGGATGGGGGGCGGGGTGCGGCTGGTGGCCGTGGCCGGGTGTGGGTGGTCATCGCCGGGGGAGGGACGGCCGGCCATGTCCATCCTGGTCTGGCGGTGGCTCGGGCGCTGGTGCGCCGGGGTTGTGAGCCCGGGAGCATTCATTTCGTGGGATCGGCTCGGGGGGTGGAGCGCGACCTGGTGCCGGCCGCCGGGTTCGATCTGACCCTGCTGCCCGGACGGGGTATCGAGCGCCGGTTGTCCCGGCTGTCCCCCCAGAACCTGTCGGCGGCCTGGGGATTGGTCCGGGCGGTGGCTCAGGCCGAACGGTTGCTGAGACGGCTCCGGCCGTCGGTTGTGCTGGTACTGGGGGGCTACGCCAGCGTGCCTTGTGCGCTGGCTGCCCGGCTGCTGAGAATTCCGCTCGTCGTCGCGGAGCAGAATGCGGTGCCGGGGGTGGCCAACCGCCTGTCCGGGCGTTGGGCCCGGGTGGCCGCGGTGTCGTTCCCGGGGACGGTGCTGCCCCGGACGGTGCTGACCGGCAACCCGGTGCGCGCCGATGTGCAAGCAGTGGATCGGGACCGGGATCGGGGTCGGGCCCGGGACGCCCTCGGGCTCGACCCCGAGCGTCGCCTGGTGGTGGTGGTCGGCGGTTCCCTGGGGGCCGCCCGCATCAATCGGGCCGCGTTCGAGGCCGCCCGGCTGTGGGCCGATCGCGATGATCTGACCCTCCACCACGTGGTGGGTCGCCGGGATTGGCAGGAGCTGGCTCATCTGCGTCCCGACCTGTCGGGGGCGTCGTTGGGCTACCGGGCGGTGGAGTTCGAAGAGAACATGCCGGGGGTGTATGCCGCCGCCGACCTGGTGGTGGGCCGAGCCGGGGCCACCAGCGTGGCCGAGCTGGCCGTTGTGGGGTTGCCCTCGGTGCTGGTTCCGCTGCCGTGGGCCGCCGATGATCACCAGACAGCCAACGCCGCCGAGATGGTGGCCGCCGGAGGGGCGGTGCTGGTGCGCGACGAGGAGATGGATGGTCACCGTATGGCCACCGAGGTGGACCGGTTGCTGGCGGTGCCTGAGCTTCTGGCCTCCATGAGCCGGGCGGTTGCCGGGTTGGGCCGTCGGGACGCCGACAACCGGGTGGCCGATCTGCTCGAGCAGTGGGCCCGCCATCCCCTGGAAGGTCACGGGGGCAGGCAAGAATAGGGGCCCATGGTCGACGCTACGAGGAGATCGGCGTCGCGGGGGGTCACAATGGGAGCAATGGTTGATCTGCGTCGTGGGATGTCGCGGGGGGTCACAATGGGAGCAATGGTTGATCTGCGTTTGCCGGCCCGGGTTCACATAATGGGAGTGGGGGGTGCGGGGATGTCGGCGATCGCGGTTGTGCTGCGCGGGCTGGGATGTTCGGTGAGCGGCAGTGATCTGGTCGACACTCCGGTGCTCGACCGGCTGCGGGAGATCGGGGTGGACGTGTTCGTCGGCCATGATCCCTCCCAGGTGTCGGGGGTGGATCTGGTGGCTCGATCCACCGCGGTCGGCGACGACAATCCCGAGGTGGTCGCGGCTCGCCGGGCGGGCGTACCCGTGTATCGCCGGGCCGAGATTCTGTCGGCCCTGACCGGTATGCGGGCCACCGTGGCGGTGGCCGGCACCCACGGGAAGACCACCACGGCGGCCATGCTTTCCCATGTGCTTATGGCCACCGGGGGCGATCCCGGGTTCGTGGTGGGTGGGGTTATGACCGGTGGGACCATCGGGGCCCGCTGGTCGAGCGGCCCGTGGTTCGTGGTGGAGGCCGACGAGAGCGACGGAACGTTCGGCGAACTGCTCGTGGATCGAGCGGTGGTGACCAGCGTGGAGCCCGATCATCTGCGCCCCGACCGTCCGGTGGCCGATCTGGAGGCGGAATTCGCCCGGTTCTGCGCCGATGTCGACCATGGGCTGGTGGTGTGTGCCGACGATGCCGGTGCCCTGAGGGCGTCCGAGGGTTGCAACCGGGTTCTGTACGGCACCGGATCCGACGCCGACTACCGCTGGATACCCCGGCGTCGCCACCGGCACACGATCCTCGGCGAGATATGGGACCGCGACGGGTTGGTGGGGCCGGTAACGGTGCCCATGCCCGGGGACCACAACGCCCTCAACGCGCTGGGCGCGCTGGCCATGGCTCGTGAGCTGGGGGTGGACTGGCCCGACGCCATCGAGGCCCTGGCCGGGTTCGGGGGGGTGACTCGGCGGTTCGAGCGGCGGGGCCGAGCCGGCGGGGTGGACTTCATCGACGACTACGCCCACCTGCCCACCGAGGTGGCCGCCGCGCTGAGAACGGGGTCCGAGGGGGGCTGGGAGCGGGTGGTATGCGTGTTTCAGCCCCACCGTTATACCCGGACCTCGCACCTATGGGCGGCATTCGCCCACTGCTTCGAGTCCGCCGACATCGTTGTCATCACCGACGTCTACTCCGCGGGCGAGCCGCCCATTCCCGGTGTGTCCGGGGAGCTGATCCGGCGGGGAGTTTCGGAGGCCCACCCGGAGTGGGACGTCTCCTACGTGGCCGACCTCGACGACGTCGCCGATCATCTGGCGGCCGTGCTGCGTCCCGGTGACCTGTGCCTCACCCTGGGGGCCGGCGACCTGACCGAGGTGCCCACCCGGGTGATCTCCTTGCTGTCCGAACGATCATGAGCATTGTCGATTGGGGTCGGTTGGTCGTGGTCGCTGGGCAGCGGGTGCGATCATGAGCGCTGTCGATTGGGGTCGGTTGGTCGGTGCGGATGTCGTCGCCGCAGGACGGGTGCGATCATGAGCGCTGTCGATTGGGATCGGTTGGTCCATGACCTGGCCGGTGTGTTGGGAGCAGGGGCGGTGTGTCGGGAACGGCCGATCGGTCCGGCGACGACGTACCGGGTGGGAGGGGCGGCTCGGGTCGGGATGACCCTCGCCGCCGAAGCCGACATGACCGCGGTGGCCGAGGTTCTGGCCGCCCACCGCGCCGACGTGCTGGTGGTGGGCAAGGGCTCCAACCTGCTGGTGGCCGATGCCGGATTCGACGGCGTGGCCATTTGGTTGGGTCCCGGACACGACTGGGTGGAAATCGACGGCCGGCAACTCCGGGCCGGGGGGGCCGCCGGGCTTCCGGTGCTGGCCCGCCGCAGTGCCGCCGCCGGGCTGACCGGTTTGGAGTGGGCGGTCGGGGTGCCGGGGTCGCTGGGAGGCGGGGTTCGCATGAATGCCGGCGGTCACGGTGCCGATTTGGCTTCCTGTCTGATCCGGGCCGAGATCGTCGATCTGAAGGGCGGCGGTGTGCAGCAGTGGGATGCAAAGCGGCTGAAGTTGGGCTACCGGCGCTCGGTACTGGCCGATCACCACCTGGTGGTGGGGGCCGAGATGCATCTGGCCGAGGGAGACGTCGAGGTGTCCCACGCCCGGGTCGCCGACATCGTGGCGTGGAGGCGGAGCAATCAGCCCGGAGGCCAGAATGCCGGGTCGGTGTTCACCAACCCCGATGGCGATAGTTCCGGGAGGATCATCGAGGCCGCCGGTCTGAAGGGGCGTCGGGTGGGCACCGCCTCGGTCTCGATCAAGCATGCCAACTTCTTCATTGCCGACCGGGATGGCTCGGCCGACGATCTTTTTGCGTTGATGTGCGAAGTCTTCGCCCGGGTGCGGGACGAGTACGGTATTGCTTTGCAGCCGGAGACTCGCCTCGTGGGTTTCGGGGTGGGCCCCTGGAGCGATCGGGCCGGTTGAGATGCCCCCGAACCAGACCCCCCGCGGACGACCCGGAGGCTCACCTCAACGTCCGGTTCAGGGTCATAAGCCTCCGGTTACCCCTGGGGTTCAGGGCCGGGGCGACGAGGGCCGACGAGGTGGGTCCAACCATAAGCCTCCGGTTGCTTCTGGGGTTGAGCCCCGGGGCGGCGGGAGCGGACGAAGCGGGTCCAACCATAAACCTCCGGTTGACCCTCGGATCGAAGCCCGGGGCAACGACGTCAGAACCCGGAGGCGGCTCCGGGGGTGGATCACCGTGGGGGTGGTCGTCGTACTGGTGGCCCTGGCTTTCGGGATTTCCCAGAGTCCCCTGCTGGATGTGGACGAGATCGAGGTCATCGGCGCGGCCCGTACCGGTGCCGATCAGGTGCTGGAAGTTGCGGGGATCGAGCGAGGAGCCCCGCTTTTGGGATTGGATCTGTCCGATGCCCGCGAGTCCATCGCCGCTTTGCCCTGGGTGGATCAGGTGCGCTCCAGCCGGACCTGGGGGGGCAGGGTCGCGTTCGACGTCACCGAACGGGAGGCGGTGGTCCAGATCCCGGTCGAGGAGGCATGGGCGCTGGTCGATCGTCGGGGGAGGGTACTCCAAGTGGGCCCGGATCGAGGCGATCTGCCGGTGGTGCGGTTCGGTCCGGTTCCCGAGCCGGGGGAGTGGTTGCGGGCATCGGCTCTTCCTCTCCTGGAGGTCGGCGAGGCTCTCATGCCTCTCGATAACGATGGCATCGGGTGGATCTCCTGGAAGAACGGTCAGGTGGTCGTGGACCTGACCGGGGAGGGGGAGGTTCATTGGGGAGGTAGGGACGATCCTTCCGGGAAGGCGGCAGCGTTGGCCACCTTGTTGGCCAAGGTCGATTTGAACTGTTTGGAGAAACTGAATCTGAGCGTGCCGGAACTCCCCGTCTTGACCCGGCACGACGATTGCTCTTAAGCTGGATATACCTCAACTGGAGGACTAGATTCAGAAGTTTCAAGCTCTTATTCGTATAAATCGTTTGTAGAGGGTCAGGTCTGAGAGGAATCCCTAATGAGTGAACCCCAGAACTATCTGGCAGTCATCAAAGTCGTCGGCGTGGGCGGCGGAGGCGTCAATGCGGTTGACCGGATGATCGAGGCCGGCCTGCGCGGTGTCGAGTTCGTGGCCGTCAACACCGACGCTCAAGCTCTGCTGATGAGTTCGGCCGAGGTGAAGCTCGATATCGGTCGAGAGCTGACTCGAGGGTTGGGTGCGGGCAGTGATCCCGAAGTCGGCGCTCAGGCCGCCGCCGATCACCGCAAGGACATCGAGGAGGTGCTCAGCGGAGCCGACATGGTGTTCATCACCGCGGGCGAGGGGGGCGGCACCGGTACCGGAGCCGCTCCGGTGATTGCCGAGATCTCCAAGGGCCTCGGGGCGCTCACCATCGCGGTGGTGACCCGGCCGTTCGGCTTCGAGGGGCGTCGTCGCTCGGTGCAGGCCGAGAGCGGCATACAGTCCCTCAGGGACAAGGTTGACACTCAGATAGTCATCCCCAACGACCGTCTGCTCACCGTCGCCGACGACCACACCTCGGTGGTGGACGCGTTCCGCATGGCCGACGAGGTGCTTCTTCAGGGGGTGCAGGGGATCACCGACCTGATCACCACGCCGGGTCTGATCAACACCGACTTCGCCGACGTGCGGATGGTCATGCACGACGCCGGATCGGCACTCATGGGTGTCGGTGTCTCCTCCGGCGAGGGCAGGGCGGGCAGCGCCGCTCGCAAGGCCATCTCCAGTCCGCTGCTGGAAGCCTCCATCGAGGGGGCCCGGGGGATTCTCCTGAGCATATCCGGCGGTCCCGGACTGGGTATCTTCGAGGTCAACGAGGCCGCGGAGATCGTCCAGGGGGTGGCCCATCCCGATGCCAACATCATTTTCGGCACGGTGGTCGACGATTCGATGGGCGACCACATTCGGGTGACGGTGATCGCCGCCGGCTTCGACCGGTGGGAGGGCGAACGGGCCACTCGGATGTCGGCAACCGACCCTTCGGGTCCCCCCGATGTGTTCGGCGAAGCCGACGACGGCCTCCTGGCCTCCGATATGGACGACGAGTTCGACATACCTTCGTTCCTTCGATAGCCCGATGATCGGCTGCGGGGTCGGATGCGGGGCGGGGGCATCCCCGGCTATCCGCCCTGTTCCCGGGATGGTCCGATGGTCGCGACAATTCGCCCTGTTCCCGGGATGGTCCGATGGTCGCGACAATTCGCCCTGTTCCCGGGGTGGTCCGATGGTCGCGACAATTCGCCCTGTTCCCGGGATGGTCCGATGGTCGCATTGACCCGATGACCGGCTGCGGATGGCCGCGGTGGTGATCAGCGCGTCGGAGGTCGTCGAGCGCCTGGGGGTTCTGCGGGAACGGCTGGGGCGCGCCGGGGGGGACGATGTACGGGTGGTGGCGGTGACCAAGGGGTTCGGCCCCGAGGCGGTGGCGGCCGCGGTGGGTGCCGGTCTGCTGGACGTGGGGGAGAACTTCGCTCAGGAGCTGGTGGCGAAGGCGGGTGATTGTCGCGAGAACCCCGATATCGGGCTTCGGCCCCGGTGGCACTTCATCGGCCGGCTCCAGCGCAACAAGGTCCGCAGGATTGCCGACCTGGTGCAACTGTGGCAGAGCGTGGACCGTTCCGAGGCGGCCGTCGAGATCGCCCGGTGGGCCCCGGGTGCCCGGGTGCTGGTCCAGGTGGATGTTGCCGGCACCGGGGGTCGTGGAGGGTGTCGGCCGCAGGACACCGCTCGACTGGTCGGCGAGTGCCGCCGGGCCGGCCTGGAGGTTGCCGGTCTGATGGCCGTGGGCCCGCCCGGGCCGGTGGAACGGGCTCGACCCGGTTTCCGCATGCTGGCCGCCCAGGCCACGGAGCTGGGTCTGCCCGATCTTTCGATGGGCATGAGCGCCGATCTGGAGGTCGCGGTGGAGGAGGGGGCCACCATGGTGCGAGTGGGCACTGCATTGTTCGGTGCCCGCCCGCACTGATGCCATCGGCTACCATCGGTGGAAGTAGGCGCAAGACCTGGCAGAGGGGATTTGCAAATGTCGTCCGCATGGCAGAAGACAAAGCTGCTTTTCGGGTTCGGGCCCGACCCCGAGGAAGGATTTCAACCGGGGCCCGCCACCGAGCAGGAGCTCAACATGCATCTCCTGGCCCCGATGGCCGAGGAACAGTACTCGCCGGAACACGAGACCGGCTCGGTTCGCCCCATTCCCTCGACCGCGGCGTCCGAGACCGAAACCCAGGCTGCTCAACCTCGAACCAATTTCGTCCGTCCCCTCCCCTCCACCTCCTCGCGGCCGGCAGTGGTGACCCCGATGTCGTTCGACGACGCCAAGAATGTGGGGGACTGCTTCAGGGGGGGCCAGGCCGTCATCGTGAACCTTCAGCACGGCAGCCGGGAGGTGGCCCGCCGGCTCATAGATTTCTCCAGCGGTCTTTGCTACGGGTTGGACGGTCGTATGGAGAGGGTGTCCGATCACGTGTATCTGCTGACCCCCTCCAACGTCGAGGTGTCGCCCGAGGAGCGCCGCCGCATCGAGGAGGCCGGTTACCGGAACTCCTGATCCCGGCCGGCTCCTTTTATCGGAACTTCTGATCCCGGCCGGCTCTTTTCATCCGAATTGCTCGGAACCGGACGGGCACCCCACCGGGGTCCGATACCGCCCGGCTACCGTCCGACTTTTTGCACCGCGAACGTCAGCGAACCGGCATCTATCTCCGCGGATGCGGTCGTTCGGGAGACCTGTCCGGGCGGTTCGGGGCCCGAGGAGTTCTCGAGTTGAACCTGTCCGGGCGGTTCGGGGCCCAAGGAGTTCTCGAGCTTAAGGCTTACCGCCAGGATTTGTTGACATACGTAGTCCTTGTGGGCCTGGATCGCCTCGGTGATTTCGGTGTCGGCCCTCAAAATCACGTCGATCCGGTCGGTGACGTCCAGGTCCCGGGCCTTGCGCTCGGCCTGGATCACCCGGACCACATCTCGGGCCACGCCCTCGGTGGCCAGCTCGGGACTCATGGTGGTGTCCAGCGCCACCAGGGCGTCGTTGGTGGGCAACGCCGCGGCGGTGGTGCCCTCGACCGGGTCGAGGGCGAGCTCGAACTCGTGGTCCGCCAGGGTGTGGCCGGCCACCGAGACGGTACCGTCGGAGTTGTGCTCCCATTGGCCGGTGCGGGCGGCGGCGAAGACCGCTTGGACGTCTCGGCCCAGGCGGGGGCCCAGTTCCTGGCCGCGGGGCCTCAGCAAGAACCGGCCGTGGGCCGCCAGGTCGTTGCTGAGGACGACCTCCTTCACGTTCACCTCGTCGGCGATCAGCGGAGTGAACGGCACCAGGGAGTCGGTCTCCCGGCCGGCCACGGTCAACGACCGCAGGGGCTGGCGGACCCGGATTCCCTCGTCCTCCCGCACTCTCAAACCGGTGGAGCACACGTCGCGCACCCGGTCCATGGTGGCCACCAACCCGGGGTCGGCCGGCAGATCGGCGGGATCGGGCCAATCGCACAGATGAACGCTCGACTCCCCGGTGAGGCCCCGGTAGATCTCCTCGGAGACCAGGGGGAGCAACGGGGCCAGCAACCGGGCCAGGGTGGTCAGCACCGTGTAAAGGGTGTTGTAGGCGTCCTGCTTGTCGCCGGCCGAGGCGGGGCGGTTCGGGGCCCAGAACCGGTCCCGGCTGCGCCGGATGTACCAATTGTTGAGGGAATCGATGAACCCCTCCAGCTCGGCGGCGGTGCCGGGCAGGTCGTAGCCGTCCATGCTCCGGGTCACCGCCTCGATCAACTGCCTGGTCTTGGCCAGGACGTAGCGATCCAACAGGTCCCCGGAGTCGGTCCGAGGTTGCGCTTCGACCCCGTCGGCGTTGGCGTAAAGGGTGAAGAAGTAATAGGCGTTCCAGATGGGGATGATGACCTGGCGGAGCACGTCGTCTATCCCCGAGTCGTCCAGCCGGAGGTCGCCGCCCCGCACGATGGGCGAGCTCATCAGGTACCAGCGCAGGGCATCGGATCCCTTGGTGGCGAAGATCTCCTCGGGTTCGGTGTAGTTCCTCAGTTTCTTGGAGAGTTTCCGGCCCTGGGCGTCGAGCAGGATCCCGTGGCAGATCACATTGGTGAACGCGGGCCGGTCGAACAGGGCCGAGGCCAGCACGTGGAGGGTGTAGAACCAGCCCCTGGTCTGGTTGATGTACTCCACGATGAAGTCGGCCGGGAAGTGATGCTCGAACCAGTCCTTGTTCTCGAACGGGTAGTGGATCTGGGCGAAGGGCATCGACCCGGACTCGAACCAGCAGTCCAGCACCTCGGGCACCCGGCGCATGACGGAGGCTCCGGTGGGATCGTCGGGGTTGGGTCGGGCGAGCTCGTCGATGAACGGGCGGTGCAGATCGGTGGGGCGCACCCCGAAGTCCCGCTCGATCTCGTCCAGGCTGCCGTAGACGTCGATTCTGGGGTGGGCCGGGTCGTCGCTGCGCCACACCGGGATGGGCGATCCCCAGAATCGGTTCCGACTGATGGACCAATCCCGGGCCCCCTCCAGCCATGTGCCGAACCGGCCGTCGCGAACATGGTCCGGCACCCAGTTGATCCGTCGGTTCAGCTCCAGCATCCGGTCGCGAATGGTGGTGACCCGCACGAACCATGAGCTGAGCGCCCGGTGGATGATCGGTTCGTCGGTGCGCCAGCAGTGCGGGTAGTTGTGCTCGTAGGTGGCATGACGCAGGATTCTTCCCTGTGTCTTGAGCCGGTCGATGATGCCGCGGTTGGCCTCGAACACGTTGATTCCCGACCAGTCGGGAATCTCGTTGGTGAAGCGCCCCTGATCGTCCACCGGCACCACCACGGGCACACCGTTGGCCTCGGCCGTCCGCTGGTCGTCCTCGCCGAAGCCGGGGGCCGCGTGGACCACGCCGGTGCCCTCGGCGGTGTCCACGAAATCGGCCCCCACCACTCGGAAGGCGCCGTCGCGGGCCAGGGGTGCGAAATAATCGAACAGGGGACGATAGCGGCGGCCGATCAGCTCCGAGCCCGCGACGGTGCCCACCACCCGTCCCTCGCCCAACTCGGCCCCGTAGGCCTCCAGGGTGGCCGCGGCCAGCACCAAGCGACCATCGCCACGACCATTGCCGTCAACGTCGCCGTGGCCATCGCCGTGCTCCACGATGGCGTACTCCACGTCGGGGCCCACGATCAGCATGAGGTTGGACGGGAGGGTCCAGGGGGTGGTGGTCCAGGCCAGCAGGCGCAGGGGCCCCGGATCGCCGGGCTCGGGCATCAGGTCGAAGGCCACGGTGATGGCCGGGTCCTGGCGGGGTCGGGTGGCGTCGTCCAGGCGGATCTCGAAGTTGGACAGCGGGGTCTCGGCCGCCCAGGAGTAGGGCATCACCCGGTAGGCCTCGTAGACCAGGCCCTTGTCCCACAGTGACTTGAACGCCCACATGACCGATTCCATGTAGGGCAGATCCATGGTCTTGTAGTCGTTGGCGAAGTCCACCCAGCGGGCCTGGCGGGTCACCGTGGTCTCCCATTCCCGGGTGTAGCGCAGCACCGATTGACGGCAGTAGGCGTTGAAGTTCTCGACGCCATGGGCACCGATGGCGGCCCGTCCCGACACCGCCAGCTCCTTCTCGGCCTCCATCTCGGCGGGCAGGCCGTGGCAGTCCCATCCGAAGCGGCGTTCCACCCGGCGGCCCCGCATGGTGTGGAAGCGGGGGATCACGTCCTTCACGTAGCCGGTGAGCAGGTGGCCGTGGTGGGGAAGTCCGTTGGCGAACGGAGGGCCGTCGTAGAACACGTATTCGTTGTCGCCGTCGGTGCCCGGGGACCGTCCCTGCACCGACCGGGCGAAGGTCTCGTCCGTGGCCCAGGAGGCCAGTACCCGTTGTTCGATCTCGGGGAAGGAGGGCTTGGGATCGACCTCGGGATAGGGGGTGGGTGGGTCTGGATCGGGCAACGGGCCTCCAGTGAAGTCGCGCTCGGCTCTCACCGCCTCAGGGGTGGGTGGGTCTGGATCGGGCAACGGGCCTCCAGGTATGCAGGGATGCCGGGAAGTTGTGTCGGCGGGCCCTCGGGGAGATCGCCCCGAAGGGCTCAAGGAGGGTACCGAATGGTCACAAAATAATCGGTTCCGGTTCCGGTTCTGACATTTTTGTGCCTGCTTCGGCTATTTATGGGCCGTTCGGGAGTAATGGGCGGTCGCGGCGGCTACAATCTCGCCTTCGATGGCTGTCAGGAAGACTGCGAAAATGGAACCCCGCAATACCAAGTCGGCGGCGGGCAAGCCCAAGGGCAAGAAGCCACTGTTTGACGAGAAATATCTGGAGAAGCAACGAAAGCTTCTGTTGGCCGAGCGCAGTCGCTACATCGACTCAGCCACCCGGCTCCAGGCCGAGGCCGATTCCCTGGTGGAGGAGAGGGAGCCGGGCGACGTCCAGTTCGACGAGGAGTCGGGCGAGGGCGACACCCTGGCGGTGGAGCGAGAGCGGGATCTGGCTCTGAGCGCCCAAGCCCGGGTCGCGGTGGATCAGATCGATGCCGCCTTGGCCCGGATCGACGACGGCACCTACGGGATATGCCAGGTGTCGGGCAAGCCGATTCCCCGGCAGCGGCTCAATGCCATTCCGTGGGCGGTTGAGCGGATTGAGCACAAGGCCGGTGGGTTCTAGTCCGACCGGGATCGGAAGTTGAGCGCGAAGTCGGTGGGTTCTAGTCCGACCGGGATCGGAAGTTGAGCGCGAAGTCGATGGGTTCCAGTTCGACCGGGACCGGGAGTTGAGCGCGAAGTCGATGGGTTCCAGTTCGACCGGGACCGGGAACCGATCTCGTCGTCACAACCTGATCCTTCTGGTGGTGGCCGCGCTGGTGGTGGCCGTCGACCAGTTGACCAAATGGTGGGCCCTGGAGGTGCTGGACGATCGCGACATCGACCTGATCTGGACCTTGAGGCTCAACCTGGTTCGCAACACCGGGGCCGCCTTCGGTCTGGGCCAGAACCTGGATACCGTGATCGGGTTGATCGCCCTGGGGTTCGTGGCGATGGTGATCTGGGCCGGGTGGGGAGGTCGCCGGTTACCGTTGCCGCCGGCGCTCGTGGGGATGGTACTGGGGGGGGCGGTCGGCAACCTCGTGGATCGGGCCGTGCGACCCGGCGATGGGTTTCTCGGTGGGGCGGTGGTGGACTTCATCGACCTTCAGTGGTGGCCGGTGTTCAACGCCGCCGACTCCGCCATTGTGGTGGGCGGTATTGCCCTGGTCCTGGTGGCCCCCCGCAATCGTCAATCCTCACCGCCCACCGATTCGGATGACCGACCGGAAAACGAGTGACCCCAACGAGCATGAGACCGGTGGAGACCCAGGGCGTTGAGGTCGGGAATTCGCAACGGGCATGAGACCGGTGGAGACCCAGGGCGTTGACGTCGAGGACGTTGACATCGATATCGAAGAGGTGGTGTCACGGATACTGCCCCCGGATGGGGGGGAGGGGGCGAGGGAGGCGGCCCGGCGTCGCCAGGAGAGGTTGACCAAGCCACGGGGAAGCCTGGGCGAGCTGGAGGAATTGTCGGTACGGGTCGCCGGAGTGCTCGACACCGATCGCCCGGTGCTGCGGGGCAAGACGCTGATAGTGGCGGCTGCCGATCACGGGGTGGTGGCCGAGCGGGTCAGCGGGTACCCGCAGGAGGTGACGGCACAGATGGTGTCGAACTTCCTGTCGGGTGGGGCGGCCGTCAACGTCATGGCTCGCAGGGTCGGGGTGGAGCTGGTGATCGTCGATGCCGGCATGGCGACCCCGCCCCCCGCCAACCGGGATATCCGGGTTGTGGGCGCGAGCCGGGGCACGGGGAACATCGCCCGAGGGCCGGCGATGAGCCGCCGGGAGGCCGAGGCGTGCGTGCGGGCGGGCATGAGGTTGGCCATCGAGTCGGCCGGTTCCGGTGCCGATCTGATCGGTACCGGCGATATGGGAATCGGCAACACGACGGCGGCCAGCACGATCACTTCGGCCCTGACCGGTGTTCCGGCTGCCGAGACGACGGGTCGGGGGACGGGTCGGAGCGACGAGGAGTTGGTGAGCAAGGTCGCGGTGGTCGAGCGGGCCCTGGCGGTCAATCGGCCCGATCCCGACGACGGCCTCGATGTGCTCGCCAAGGTCGGTGGTTTCGAGATCGGGGTGCTCGGTGGTGTCGTGCTGGGGGCGGCGGCTTCGCGCCGGGTCGTGGTTCTGGACGGGTTCGTCTCCGGGGCGGCGGCGCTGGTCGCCTGCTCGATCGGCCCGGCGGCCCGGGACTATTTGGTGGCCGGGCACCGTTCCGCGGAAGCCGGGCATCGGATCGTGCTGGATCACCTCGGTCTGCGGCCGCTGCTCGATCTGGATCTGCGGCTGGGCGAGGGCACCGGGGCCGTGTTGGCCATGGGGTTGGTGGAAGCGGCGGTCGGTTGCCTGAGCGAGATGGCTACTTTCTCCGAGGCCGGGGTGTCGGACTCGATGTCCGGGCGTTCCCACGAGCCGACGACGTGACCGGCCTGCGCCGGGCTTTCGGGTTCCTGACCATTCTGCCGGTTTCCTCCCGGGTTGCCGAGGGGGAGGACGGGATGGGACCGGCGCGGGCGTGGTTCCCGCTGGTGGGACTGGTGCTGGGGGGTACGCTGGCCGGACTCGACCCCGCGGCTCGCCAGGGGCTGCCCCCGGTCGTGGTCGGCGGGCTGCTGGTGGCGGCGCTGCTGATCCTCACCCGAGTGCTGCATGCCGAGGGGTTCGTCGATTGCTGCGACGGCCTCCTCGGTGGGTACACCAAAAAGGAGCGACTACGAATTCTGCGGGACGCCCACGTGGGTTCGTTCGCGGTGATCGGCGGGGCCACGCTCGTTCTGGTCAAGGGGAGCTTGCTGGCCGTCGTCCCCGGCGATGCTCGGGTTGAACTGCTCATGCTGTTTCCCTGCCTGTCACGATTGGCAATGGTGATCACCATGGTGATGTTCCCTTACGCCCGTGGCCAGGATCTGGGTACGTCGTTTCGGGAGAATCGTCGTTGGTGGCAGGTGGCGGTGGGGGTGGTCACGGCCACCGCGGCCGCCGGTCTGTTACTGGGTCCGGGAGGATTGATCCTTCTGGGGGCGGTCGTTGCCGCAGGGATGGGCCTGGGTCGGTGGATGACCGGGCTGCTCGGGGGCATGACCGGTGACACCTACGGCGCGGTCAACGAGCTGGCCGAGGTGACCGTTCTGATACTGGGCGTGGCGCTCGTCCCCAACCTCCCCGGGGTGTTCGCCCCGCCACTGTGGTAGGGGCGGGCCGATTCCATGGGTGATCGCGACGCTTCGGCCAAGATGGCCGACACGAGCAAGCAACTGACCCTGATCCTGGGCGGTGTTCGGGCGGGCAAGAGCACGTACGCCCAGCAGTTGGCCGCCGATGGCGGGAAGGTGCTGGTTGTCGCCACCGCGGAGGCCGGGGACGACGAGATGGCCGCCCGTATTCGGGCCCATCGGTCCGACCGGCCCGCCGAGTGGGACACGCTGGAGGAGCCGCTCGATATAGTGCGGGAACTGGCACCGGTCGTCCTCGGTTACGACACGATTCTGCTGGACTGCCTGACGCTGTGGGTGAGCAATCTCCTCCTGAAGGATGGCCGAACCGGCGAGTCGGTCGATGACGTCGTGGCGGAGGCCGGGAGACTCCTGGATGTGTACCGGGAGGGCAACGCCTCCTGGATCGTGGTCAGCAACGAGGTCGGGCTCGGGGTCGTACCGACCACGAAGCTGGGGCGGATCTACACCGATGCCCTCGGCCAGGTGAACCGGATCGTCGCCGCCGAAGCCGACAACGTCCATTTCATGGCCGCGGGTTTGCCCCTAACCTTGAAGGGGTCGCGGCAGTGTGGCTACTAGTGGCGGTGTTCCTCGACCCGCAGCGATGAGGTTTCATGGCATCACATGCGGCATGGGTGCGGCCTCGCAGGCTTCGTTTCCTCCATCCACTTCAAAGCGTCCGCCCGGTATGACACAGCAAGAGCATAAGAGAATAGGCAGTAGAGGGGCAAGAGGCTTGCACTCTGTTCCTGAACCATCTGGGTGGTGGGCAAGCTCAACCCGTGATCGTGACGGATAGGCCATGATGGCCAGTTGCTGGAGCAAGCGATTGCCAGTGGAGTTCGCCGAGGAGGAATCGGGATGAACATGGAGATCACGGTGCCCGAGGCTTTGGGCGGGGAGCGTTTGGATCGGGTGGTGGCGTTGGTCTGGGAATGCGGTCGGGCCGAGGCTGCTCGGTTGATCGGGGAGGGCAAGGTGGTGGTCAACGATGCCCCGGTGGTGGTGCGGTCGCGGAGGCTGGTGGGCGGGGATCGGGTGGTGCTGGTGGAGGCCCCGGTCGTCGGGCGGTCTGTGCCGGGGGCCGATCCCTCGGTGGAGTTGGAGGTGGTTCATGTCGATGAGCAGGTGATCGTGGTGAACAAGTCGGCCGATCTGGTGGTGCATCCCGGATCGGGCAATACATCCGGGACGATGGTGAACGGCCTGCTGGCCCGGTTCCCCGAGATCGCCGGAGTGGGAGAACCGGAGCGTCCCGGCATCGTCCACCGGCTCGACCGGGGGACCTCGGGGCTGCTCATGGTGGCCCGAACCCAATCCAGCTACGAGGCGCTGACCGATGCGTTGAGCAGGCACGAGGTACACCGGGGCTACATCGCCCTGGTGAAGGGGATGCCGGCCGACGACCGAGGGGTGATCGATGCCCCGGTGGGGCGATCCCCCCGCCACCCCACCCGGATGGCGGCGGTTGCCGATGGCCGCCCGGCCCGGACCCACTACCGGGTGACGGCTCGCATGGCCGCCCGAGTGGAACAATCGACCGGGGCGGTTCCCTACGACACCGCCCGCCTGGAGTTGCGATTGGAAACGGGGCGCACCCATCAGATCAGGGTTCACCTGGCCGCCATCGGCCATTCCGTCCTGGGCGATGAGCTGTACGGCGGCCCCCCGGTTTACGGCATGGACCACCCGGCGTTGCACGCGGCCGCTCTGGCCTTCGAGCATCCCCGCACCGGGGAGCAACTCAGCTTCGAGGTCGAACCTCCCGAGGACTTCTCCCGCCTTTATCGACTGCTCGGCTCGTAGTGGGGGGGGTGACCAGTTGGGGATGTTGGCAAGCGGAGGTGGGTACGCCTTTACCGGTTGCTCCACTTGTAGCCGGTCGTAATGGCCGGGGGTATCAGTCGGACCCCGGCCAGGGGAGGAGTCCGCGGGCGGCTTTGGCGATGTCGGCCAGGGTGTAGTTGCTGAGCAGGTCGTGCATGATGTCGCCCGCGTGGGTCCAGATGGCCAGGAGCACGCACTGGCCCTCGTGGTCGCACGCTCCGTCCTGGTGGGGTTCTCCGAAATCGCCCAGCACGATCGGTCCGTCCACCGCGCTGACGATCTCGCTCAACCTGATCTCCTCGGCGGGGCGGGCCAAGGCGTAGCCCCCACCCGCTCCCCGCTTGGAACGAACCAGCCCGGCCCCCTTGAGGGCTTGCAGGATCTGTTCCAGGTAGGGCTGGGGGAGACCGGTGCGTTCGGCAATGTCCCGCACCGAGGTGGGGCCGGTCTCGCCGGCGTGCAGGGCCAGTGACAGTAGCGCCCGGCTGGCGTAGTCACCCCGCGTCGATACTCTCACCAGTCCTCATGCTAGTTGCAGCCCGAGTTGCACCCATTAGGTTGGGGCCGGATTGGGGGCAAAATGGGTCGGGGGTCAAATGAGTCAGGAGTCGCATGATTGTCGGGGATCACATGAATCAGGGATCACATGAGTACCGACATGTCCGATAGCCATGTTCCGGTGCCCGGCCGGTCGGCCATACCTGATAACGGTGTCTCGGTGCCCGACTGGTCGGCTTCCGGTGGGGTTGGTTCGGCGGCGGATGTTCCGGTGCTGCCCGGTGGGGTTGGTTCGGCGGCGGATGTTCCGGTGCTGCCCGGTGGGGTTGGTTCGGCGGCGGACTTTCCGGTGCTGCCCGATTACCGGGGGGCGTGTTTGGTCAATGTCGTGCCCGCTTTGTTCGGCCCTCGGGATGTTGCCCCCTGGTTGCCGGGCCCGGCGCGGGAGGCCGAGGCGGTGGTGCTGCTGGCGGTGGATGGGATGGGGTGGGAGCAGCTTCGCCGGCGGGCCGGGCTGACCCCGGTGCTGTCGGCCATGGAGGGTGGACCCATCACCACGGTGGCTCCCACCACCACCACCACCGCCCTGACCTCGCTGGTCACCGGCGCGGCTCCCGGTGAGCACGGTCTGATCGGCTATCAGATCCACATACAGGGTCAATTGTTGAACGCCCTGCGATGGACGACGGGGAACAAGCGCGCCGATGCCCGCAAGAGCATCGTCCCCGAGCAGGTTCAGACCCAGCCGGCCTTCTTCGGGCGGCGGGTGCCGGTGGTGGGCCGGAGCGAGTTTCACGGAACCGGTTTCTCCCGGGCCCACCTGGATGGGGTGGACCACCACGGCTACCGGCTGACCAGTTCCATCGCGGTCGAGGTGCGGAAGTTGGTGGACGGGCGTGCGCCGTTGGTCTACGTCTACTACGACGGGCCCGATCGAATAGCCCATGAGTACGGGTTCGGGCCTCACTTGGATGCCGAGTACGCGGCGGTCGACCACTTGGTGGGTCAGATCCTGGCGGTGCTGCCGCCGGAGGCCGCGCTGCTGGTGGTGTCCGACCACGGTCTGGTCACGGTGGGCGATGCCAAGGTGGAGCTGTCCCGCCCGGTGCTGGCCCTGTCGCCGGTGACCTCGGGGGAGGCTCGGTTCCGCTGGTTGCATGCCCGACCCGGCCGGGCCGGCGAACTTTTGGACGCGGCCAAGGAGCACTACGGCGGTTACGGCCTGGTGGTCACCCGACAGCAGGTGCTGGACGAGGAGTGGTTCGGTCCCCGGGTGAGCCCGGAGGCCCGATCCCGGATGGGCGACGTGGCCATGGTGCCCCGCGATCCGGTGGCGTTCACCGTGCCCGAGACCCGGCCCCGCAAGTCCTCCGACAACGGTTCCAAGCCCCGGTTCCGGCTGGTGGCCCGACACGGTTCGCTCACCTCGGCCGAGGCCCTGGTTCCCTGCCTGGCTGCCCATGGAACCCGAACCTGATCGGCGTTGTCGGGGTTGTGGGGCCGGGACTTGATCGGCGTTGTCGGGGTTGTGGGGCCGGGACTTGATCGGCGTTGTCGGGGTTGTGGGGCCGGGACTTGATCGGCGTTGTCGGGGTTGTGGGGCCGGATTTGATCGGCGTTGTCGGGGTTGTGGGGCTGGATTTGATCGGCGTTGTCGGGGTTGTGGGGCTGGATTTGATCGGCGTTGTCGGGGTTGTGGGGCTGGATTTGATCGGCGTTGTCGGGGTTGTGGGGCCAGAGGGTAGATTGGCCGTCCATGCCCGATTCCCGCCGGCCGAATCCCGCTGCGCCTGCCGAGGTGGTCCACGACAGAGCCCATTTCGACGGTGGGCAGACCGATCCCGAGACAGCCAGGGAGGCCATAGCCAAGGAGGCCATCGAGCAGCCGGCCAAGGTCATGAGGGTCGGCACGATGATGAAGCAGCTTCTGGAGGAGGTCCGTCAGGCTTCCCTGGACGAGTCCAGCCGTGACCGACTGCGGGAGATCTACTCCACCTCGGTCAAGGAGCTGAGCTCGGCGCTGTCCCCCGACCTGAGCGATGAACTGGACCGCCTGGTGTCGCCCTTCCCCGAGGATCACCCTCCCAGCCGGGCCGAGCTCCAGGTGGCTCAGGCCCAACTGGTGGGCTGGCTGGAGGGCCTCATCCAGGGCATACAGGCGGCTCTGTTCGCCCAGCAGGTCTCCGCCCAGCAGCAACTGGCCAACATCCGGGCCGAGTTGCCCCCCGGCACCCGCCCTCCCGGACCGGACAGACCCTCGGGCACATATCTGTAGCGGGCACCTCCAGCTAACGGGCACATATCTGTAGCGTGTACCTCCAGCTAACGGGCACGTATCCGTAGCGGGTCTGTAGCGTGTACCTCCAGCTAACGGGCACATATCTGTAGCGGGCAACTCCAGCTAACGGGCACATATCCGTAGTGCCCGCCCACCCACCGGGGAAAAGTCCCCGAATCGGTAGAGCGACGACTCGGGTCTTGATATGGTCGGGACGACCCATAACCACACGCCTGTAGTTATCCACATGCGGGCCACAGATCGTCCACAGGAGCATCGTGTCCAGTTCCTTCACCCACCTCCACGTCCACACCGAGTACTCCATCCTCGACGGTGCCTCCCGGGTGGGGGATCTGGTCAAAGCGGCGGCCGCCGACGGGCAGCCCGCGCTGGGGATCACCGATCACGGCAACATGTACGGGATCGTCGACTTCTATCGGGCCTGCCGGGCCGAGGGGGTCAAACCGATCATCGGCACCGAGGCCTACATGGCTTACGAGAGCCGGTTCGAACGTCCCCAGAGACGGGGCCGGCTGGACGACGGCGGGGGCAGCACCGAGGGAGGGGAGAAGCTCTACTACCACCTCACCCTGTTGGCCGAGAACAACACCGGCTACAAGAACCTGATCCAACTGTCCAGTCGGGCCTTCCTCGAGGGTTACTACTACAAACCCCGACTGGACTGGGAGTTGTTGTCCGAGCACAGCCAGGGCCTGATCGCCACCACCGGCTGTCTGGGCGGGCAGGTGCTTCAAGCCCTGATGCGGGACGACTACGACCGGGCGGTGGCCACCGCGGCCCGCCTCCAGGACATCTTCGGCAAGGACAACCTGTTCGTGGAGATCCAGGACCACGGCATCCCCGAACAAAAGCGCACCAACCCCGAACTGGTTCGGCTGGCCGGCCAAATCGGTGCTCCCCTGCTGGCCACCAACGACAGCCACTACACCACCCAGGCCGATGCCGCGGCCCATGACGCGCTGCTGTGCGTGCAGACCGGTTCGCTGGTCAGCAATCCCGACCGCTTGAAGTTCGATGGCGACGCCCACTACCTCAAGTCGGCGGCCGAGATGCGCACGCTGTTCTCCGATTTCGATGCGGCTTGCGACAACACGTTGTGGATCGCGGAGCGGGCCGATGTGGTCATCGAGTTCGGCAAGCCCCAGCTTCCCGATTTCCCCGTTCCCGAGGAGTACGACGACGCCGACGAATACCTGCGGGCCCTCACCCTGGAGGGAGCCGAGGCTCGGTGGGGCGGCCCCCTGACCGAGGAGGCCGCCGACCGGTTGGCCTACGAACTCAAGATCATCTCCGACATGGGCTTCTCCTCCTACTTCCTGATCACCTGGGATCTGATCCGTCATGCCCGGGAGCGGGGCATCCGGGTGGGGCCGGGCCGGGGCAGTGCCGCGGGGTGCGCCGTGGCCTACTGCCTGCGCATCACCGACCTGGATCCGATTCGCTACGACCTGCTGTTCGAGCGGTTCCTCAACCCGTCGCGGATCTCCATGCCCGACATCGACATGGACTTCGACTCCCGTTATCGGGACGAGATCATCCGCTACGCCTCCAGGAAGTACGGCGAGGACCACGTGGCCCAGATCATCACCTTCTCCACCATCAAGGCCCGGGCCGCGGTCCGCGACAGTGCCCGGGTGCTGGACCTTCCCTATGCCCTGGGCGACAGGTTGGCCAAGGCCATGCCCCCGCTGGTCATGGGTCGTGACACCCCGCTGTGGGCCTGCCTGGAGGAGAGCGAGGAGCACGTCGACGGCTTCAAGGCGGCCGCCGATCTGCGGGAGATGTACCGAAACGACGAGGATGCCCGCAAGGTGGTGGACGTGGCCAGGGGACTCGAGGGCCTGCGCCGCCAGGACAGCATCCACGCGGCGGCGGTGGTCATCACCAAGGATCCGCTCACCGAGCATCTGCCCATCCAGCGCAAGGCCTCCAAGGGGCAGTCCCAGGAGGAGGCCCCCATCGTCACCCAGTACGAGATGCATGCGGTGGAGGATCTGGGTCTGCTCAAGATGGACTTCCTGGGCCTGCGGAACCTGGACATCATCGAGGACGCCGTGAGGCTCATAGAGCGGTCCCGCGGCGAGCGGGTGGACATCGACGACGTGCCCCTGGACGACGAGGCCACCTACCGGTTGCTGGCCCGGGGCGACACCATAGGGGTGTTCCAGCTCGAGAGCGGCCCCATGCGGGCGCTGATGCGGGCGCTGAGGCCCACCTGCTTCGACGACGTGGCCGCCCTGGTGGCCCTGTACCGACCCGGCCCGATGGCGGCCAACATGCACAACGACTACGCCGACCGCAAGAACGGCCGCCAAAAGGCGGATGATGTGTTCCACGAGGACGCCGCCGACATCCTGTCCGACACCTACGGTCTGATGATCTACCAGGAGAGCGTCATGCGGGTGGCCCAGCGGTTCGCCGGCTACTCCCTGGCCGACGCTGACAATCTCCGCAAGGCCTGCGGAAAGAAGGACCGGGAGCTGATGGCCAAGGAGCGGGGCTCCTTCGTGGAGGGGTGCAGCCGTCTCGGGTACGGTGCCGATCTGGGGACTCGCCTGTTCGACATAATCGAGCAGTTCGCCGACTATGCCTTCACCAAGAGCCACGCCTACGGCTACGGCCTGATCGCCTACCAGGGGGCCTACCTCAAGGCGCAGTATCCGGTGGAGTACATGGCCGCTTTGTTGACCAGCGTGAAGAACAAACTGGAGAAGGCGGCGGTGTACCTGGCCGAGTGCCGTCAGATGGGCATCAGGGTCGCCCTGCCCGATGTGAACCGGTCGGAGTCGGACTTCGCCGCCATTGATTCCCCCGACGAGGAGCAGGCCATCTCCTTCGGGTTGTCCGCCGTCCGCCACATGGGCACGGGTACCGCGGGCATGATTCTGGACGAGAGGAACGAGAACGGCCCGTTCGCCGATTTCCACGATTTCTGCCGGAGGGTCGATCCGACGGTGCTGAACAAAGGGGTCGTCGAGGCCCTGATAATGGCGGGTGGTTTCGACTCGCTGGGCCATCCCCGCCAGGGGTTGTTGAACGTGTCCGAGGCGATCGTCCGTCGCTGCGTCCAGGAGAGGCGGGAGCGCAGCCAGGGCATAATGAGCCTGTTCGGAGAGGGCGGTCAGGGGGAGTCCGACGGGACCATCGAGATCCCCGACACCGAGTTCGACAAGTCCCGGAGGCTGGCCGCCGAGAAGGAGATGCTGGGGCTCTATGTGTCCGACCACCCCATCATGGGCATGGAGAACGCACTGGCCCGCAGGGCCACCCACCGGATCGACCAGCTCACCGATGCGCAGGAGGGCGCCACGGTCAAGGTCGGCGGGGTGGTCGGCAATCTGCGCAAGCGGTGGACCCGCAAGGGCGACCTGATGATGTCGTGCGATCTCGAGGACCTGTACGGGACCGTGGAGGTGACGCTTTTTCCCCATGCCACCAAGAAGCACGGCGACAAGTTGGAGGACGACCTGGTGGTGGTGGTCGAGGGGCGTCTGGACCGCCGCGACGACGAGCCCAATCTGATATGCGAAAACGTACAGCCCATCCAGGTTTCCAACGTGGAGCCCGTTCACGCCGCCGTGGTGGACGGGCCCGATTCGGTGCCTATCGACACTGTTCCGGCGGACGGGCCCGATTCGGTGCCTATCGATTCCGCTGTGGTGGACGGGTCCGATTCGGTGCCTATCCACACTGTTCCGGCGGATGGGCCGGTTCCCCTGCGGGTGAATTTGGGGGCCCGGGGTTTGTCGCCCGACCGCATCCACGATCTGAAGTCGCTGATCTCCGAGCATCCGGGCCGGTGCCAGGTGCTCCTCGTGCTCGGGGCCGGTAGGGGCATCAAGCTCTCGTCCGCCTATGGGGTGGACCCGGACCGCGGGTTGATCGACGCGCTTCAGGACATGCTGGGCGACGAGGCCGTCGCGGTGTAGCTCGACCATTCGCGGGTCGGTCGTCGTTGGCAGTTCGACCATTCGCGGGTCGGTCGTCGTTGGCAGCTCGACCTCTCGGTAGCTCTCGGCTGGATCATGGCCGCGTATCTGCCCCTTTGATGTCCGTCGGTGGTTGGCCGGTGGTCGTCGGTTCCGAAAATCCCTGGTCTTGCTGCGGGTTTGCGCTCCTACCGAAACGGTTGATGGACTATGGGGGTACCCACAAGGGCAACTTGTGGGAGATACACCGAACGAGGAGGGCGAGCAGCACATGGCGATCGAGGCCGAGACCAAGGACTGCACAGCGGTCACCGATGCCGAGCTGGCCGAAATGGCCGACATGTGCGTCGACGGTCCCAACCCGTTCTCGGTGGGGCTGCTGTCCAAGCAGACCGAGGAGTGGGTGCTCGTCTCCACCGTCCGGGAGAACGGGAAGCTCCGGGGGTTCGCCTTCTCCACGCTGGAGCGCATCGGTGGGACCCCGAGCGTGCTGGTGGGCCTGGCATCGGTGGCCCGCACCTCCAAGCGCAGCACGGTTCTGCGCCAGATCATCGATGCCCAGCTCCACCGGGCACTGATGGCCTTCCCCGACGAGGACGTGCTGATAGGAACCCAGTTGGACAACCCCGGGGGGTTCGACGCCTTCAAGCCCTTCGTGGACATCATCCCCCGTCCGGGCCACAAGGCCTCCGGTGAGGAGCGGGCCTGGGGCCGCCGGCTGGCCAAGCGGTTCAGCATCAGCCCCTCCCGATACCTCGACCGTGACTTCCGGGTGGTGGGGGACGGCGGCCCGGCCCGCCTGCTGGACTACGAGACCCCCAAGCCCGAAGCCATTGCCTCGGAGATCGTCGCCCTGTTCGATGACGTGGACCAGGAAAGACGCGACACCATGATCGCCTTCGGCTGGATCATGGCCGAGGACCTGCTGAAGTACACCTGAGCGGTTGGCCCCGAGTAGTGGTCCTTCAAGGTTTCTTCAAGCCTATGAGTGCGGCTAGGTGGTGGGCCTCGAGCAGCGGCCCTTCGACGTCCCCTCAAGTACGCACGAGTGGTGTTCCCCCATTGATACCCCGTTGATCCGGCGGCGGCCGATGTGTCGCAATTTCCTTCCCGACCGGTTGCCCGAAGGGTTGGTGCCGGAGTTGCTCGACCGGGCTCGGCGGGCCCCGTCGGCGGGCAACACCCAGGCGGTGGAGTTCTGGGTCGTGTCCGAGCCCGAGCAGTACTGGGGGCTGACCCTCGAACCCGAGCGCCGGGTCGGGTTTCGGTGGCCCGGCCTGTTGGTTGCTCCCGTGCTGGTGGTGGTGGTCACCGAGCCCGACCGGTACGTCCGGCGCTATTGCGAGCCCGACAAGGTTCGCACCGGTCTGGGTGACGGCACCGAGGCCTGGTCGGTGCCGTACTGGTGGGTGGACGCGGGGATGGCGGTTCACAGCCTGTTGTTGGACGCGTCGGTCGCGGGTTTGGGGGCGTGTTTCTTCGGCGTGTTCGAGCACGAGGCCGCAGTGTCGGCCGGTCTCGGCATCCCCGAGGGTCGTCGAGTGGTGGGAACGGTGGCCCTGGGATACTCCGCCGGCGATCGTCCTACCCTGTCGGCCTCCCGTCCCCGCCGCCCTCTGGAC
This sequence comes from Acidimicrobiales bacterium, assembly GCA_965115985.1. Classification (GTDB taxonomy): domain Bacteria; phylum Actinomycetota; class Acidimicrobiia; order Acidimicrobiales; family Bin134; genus Poriferisocius. Next base: position 594,169 of record OZ220474.1, on the reverse strand, counting down.
GAGGTGGTTCATCTCGCGGATTGATGGGGCCCGATCACCGGGTCACCCCGGCGACGGGTACCTATCGGCAACAACCGACCGTCGGTCCGGGTGATATTGCCGATATTTACCGGGTCCAGGCCGACGACAGGTGTTCGTCGGCAACAACCGACCGGGCGATCGTATACGGTGCTTGTCATGAGCATGCCTGATCCGGTTGACCGCCTGGCCATCGAGGACACCATCGTCCGTTACACCATCGCCATCGACGAGAAGGACTGGGACCTTCTCGACACGGTGTTCACTCCCGATGCTCGTCTGGACTACTCCTCGTCGGCCCCCGGCGTGGACGAGGCCGCCGCCGACTACCCCACGGTCAAGCGTTGGCTCCAAACCGCGTTGGCCCCCTTCCCCATGACCCAGCACATGGTGGGCAAGACCTACATACGCAGTTGGGACGGCGACACCGCCGAGTGTACGACGATCTTCCACAACCCGATGGGTGTACCGGTGGCCGACGACGGCAAAACATTCGACCCCGATGGCTCCAAGCAGTTCATGTTCTTCGTGGGGGGTTGGTATCACGACACCGTCACCCGGACCCCGGACGGCTTTCGCATCAAGCAGAAGATCGAGCAGTCGGGGTACCACGAGGGCGGCTTCCCCGAGGGGTTCGGCGTTCCGGGCTAGTGGTTCTCGTCGTGACTCCGCCGAGTGGTTGGGCCGTGGTGGGGGCAGTGAGTTCGCCGAGCGGTCGTGGGGTTGGGCCGTGATTCCGCCGAGTGGTTGGGCCGTGGTGGGGGCAGTGAGTTCGCCGAGCGGTCGTGGGGTTGGGCCGTGGTGGGGGCGGCTGGGGTAGGGTCTGGGGCGTGCAAATCCCACTGGTGGACTATCTCGTCCTGGGTGACGAGCCTTACTTGCAAGCCTACGAGTGCGCGGACTGCGGGGCCCGGTTCTTCGGACGGCGCAACGGCTGCGCCCGGTGCGGGGGTCGGTCGTTCAACGTGGTTCGGGTGAGCGATACCGGCACGTTGCGAACCTTCAGCATCGTCCATCGGGCCGCCCCCAGCATCCCCACTCCCTACGTCTCGGCCATCGTGCAGACCGACGACGGCACCTCGGTGCGCTCCAACCTCATCGAGATCGATCCCGACCCGGCCAACATCGAGCTGGGCATGAGGGTGAAGCTCGGCACCTACGTGGTGGGTACCGACGACGAAGGCCGGGAAGCAGTCGCATTCGGCTACGCCCCGACATGACGAACCGACCCGAACAATAGGCATCCCCGAACAATCGACAGCCCGAACAATCGACAGCTAGAAACAATCGACAGCCCAAAACAACCGACAGGAGGCCGCAAATGGCACAGGACATCTGGGTCTTGGGGACGCACATGACTGCGTTCGGAAGATACCCCGACCAGGACGCGGTGGATTTGGCCGCCAACGCCGCCCTCGGCGCGCTGGACGACGGTGGGGTGGGTATCACCGACATGGACGTGTTGGCCTGCGGCACTTTGTTCCAGGCCTCGGCCGGCATGGGCCAGCAGGTGCAGAAGCAGATCGGCCAGACCGGAATACCGGTGTACAACGTGTCCAACGCCTGTGCCACCGGGGCCACCGCCCTGCGCACGGTCATCATGGCCATTCGCTCCGGCGAGGCCGATCTGGGGCTGGCCATCGGGGTGGAGCAGATGGGCAAGATGGGGCTTTTGGCCGGTGGTAGCCGCAAGGACAAGAACGTGTACGAGCCGTCGGGCCGCTACGGGGCGGTCATGCCCATCGACGGCATCCTGGGCACCGACACCATGCCCGGTGTGTTCGCCCAGGCCGGTATGGAGTACGCCAACGACAACCAGGGCGTGGGCTTCGAGCAGTTCGCCAAGGTGGCTCAGAAGAACCACGCCCACTCCACCTTGAACCCTCTGGCCCAGTACCAGAAGGAGTTCACGCTGGAGGAGATCATGGCCTCTCCCATGCAGTCCTACCCCAACACGCTGCTGATGTGCTGCCCCACCGGAGACGGGTCGGCGGCCGTGGTGCTGGTGGGGGAGGAGCGGTTCGCCTCGCTCAGCCTCGAGCAGCGGTCCCGGGCGGTGAAGCTCTCCGCGTCGGTGCTGACCACCGACCCCTACGTGCCGTCGGGCCAAATGCAGCCCGATGTGAACAACCTCACCCGCAATGCCGCCCAAACCGCCTACGAGCAGGCCGGAGTGTCCCCCGAGGATCTGAGCCTGGTGGAGTTGCACGACTGCTTCGCCACCGCCGAGCTCATCCATTACGACAACCTGGGGTTGTGCGAACCGGGGGGTGCCGGTGATTTCATCGACAGCGGGGCTCCGTGGCGCGACGGCAGAACACCGGTGAACGTGTCCGGCGGCCTCATCTCCAAGGGCCATCCCATCGGAGCCACCGGGGTGGCCAACATCTACGAGGTGGCCACCCACCTGCGGGGCGAGGCCGGCGACCGTCAGATCGAGGGGGCGAACGTGGGCCTGGCCCATGTGATCGGCCTCGGCTCGAGCTGCGGCGTCCACATCCTGGAGAAGAGCGGGATCGGTTGACCCCCGGGCGATGCCGGAGCCGGCGAGTCGGTGGGGAGGTAGCGATCATGAACGGCACCTGTCGAGCAGTGAAGGTGGTGCCATGAGCGGCACCTGTCGAGCAGTGGAGGCGGTGCCATGAGCGGCACCTGTCGAGCAGTGGAGGCGGCACCATGAGCGGCACCTGTCGAGCAGTGGTGTTCAACGGCGATGGCACCTATGAGCAGCGCGACGACTTCGCGGTGCCCGAGCCGATTCCCGGAGGCGGGGTGTTGAAGGTGGAGGCGGTCGGCATGTGCGGCAGCGACCTGGCCCAACTTCACGGTCACCAGCACGTACCCGGGGAGAAGGCCCCATTGGTGCCCGGTCATGAGATCGTGGGCCGGGTCAGCGCCCTGGCCGACGATGCCGACCTGGGGGTGGCCGTGGGCGACCGGGTAGCGGTGGATCTCATCGTGCGGGTACCTCCCACCGAGACCAACCCGTTCGGCCTGGGCGACCTGTACGGCTACACCCTGGGGGTCGACGACGGTCATGGTCTATGGGGCGGCTACGGGGAGTACATGGGTCTGCTGCCCGGGTCCCACCTGATGAAGCTGACCGAGGACGTGCCTGCCGCCGAGCTGACCCTGTTCGAGCCGCTGGCCAGCGCGTGCAACTGGTTCGGACTGCTGCCGGTGGCCGAGGGCGACACCGTGGTGGTCCAGGGACCGGGTCACATGGGGTTGGTGTGCGCCGCCGAGGCCAAACGCCGGGGTGCGGAGACGGTCATAGTGACCGGCACCGACGCCGACGGGCTGCGACTCGAGACGGCCCGCGAGGTGGGGGCCGACATGACCATTGACGTGACCGTGGCCGATCCGGTCGAACTGGTGGCCGAGATCACCGGTGGGGCCATGGCCGATATGGCGGTGGACCTGGCTGCCGATACCACGGTGACCGTGCCGCTGTGCCTGAACCTGGTACGTCAGGGGGGCAAGGTGCTGCTGGCCGGGCTGAAGAACATGACCCCGGTGGAGTTGATCAGTGACATGATCGTGCTCAAGGGGTTGACCGTGCAGGGCGGGGCCGGCTCCACCTTCGACTCCATGGAGGAGGCGGTGGCCATCCTGAACCGCGGGGAGTTCCCCACCGGCCCGCTGCTGGGCGAGGTGTTCGGCCTCGACCGGGTGGACGAGGCCATGGCCATGCTCCAGCGCTCCGCCGACCGCGATGCGGTGAGGGTCGGGCTTCGACACCAGTAGTGGTTCCGGGGAACATGAGCATCGCCATCGATCGGGGAAGGCCGGTGCTCTCGCCATGAGCATCGCCATTGATCGGGGAAGGCCGGTGCTCTCGTCATGAGCATTGCCATCGATCACTCCGGCAAGGTGGCGTTGGTCACCGGGTCGGGGGCGGGTATCGGTCGGGAGATCGCTCGGTGGATGGCTCGGGCCGGTGCGGCGGTGGCGGTAAACGACATCGATGCCGAGAAGGCCGAGGCGACGGTGGCCCTCATCGCCGGCGAGGGGGGAGCGGCCACCGCGCTGGTCGCCGACCTGCGGGACGACGCCGCGGTCGACCGCCTGGTGAGCGATGTGGTCGAGTGGGGCGGCCGGCTGGATGTCGCCATCAACAATGTCGGCATGATGGCCGGGCGGTCCCCGACCCGGTTCGTGGACATGGACGGGGCCTACTGGCGTGATCTGCTCGATCAGAACCTGGTGCTGACCGCGCTGTGCGGCCGGGCCGAGGCCGGGGTGATGATGGAGCAGGGCCACGGGGTCATCATCAACGTCAGCTCGGGGGAGACCACCCGGCCGTCGCCCCTGATGTCCAGTTACGGGGCGGCCAAGGCGGCCATAAACCACCTGACCTGGTCTATGGCGGTCGAGTTGGGCCCCCACGGCATCCGGGTCAACGCCATCGCTCCCGGCACCACCCCCACCGAGCAGGTCGAGCAGGCCTTTCCCGCCGATCACTACCGGGCCATCGTGGCCGCCACCCCGCTGCGCCGGGAAACCCTGCCCGAGGAGTTGGGCCGGCTCTCGGTGTACCTGGCCTCCGATCTGGCTCGCTGCACCACCGGTCAGCTCATCCTGGCCGACGCCGGTGCGTTCTTGTCCCGAACCCGACCCCCCAACATCGCCCCGAACCCCGCCCACGAGGAGTCGTGATGGATCGGGCTGGGTTGCAGGATGCGATTGGTGAGGAGTCGTGATGGATCGGGCTGGGTTGCAGGATGCGATTGGCGAGGGGTCGTGATGGATCGGGCTCGGTTGCAGGATGCGATTGGCGAGGTTAGGGCCATGGTGGCTCTCGACGGCGGCGATGTGGAGTTGGTGTCGGTCGATGCGGGAACGGTGGAGCTGAGGTTGATCCTGGAGGGGGTCGAGTGTCGGGAGTGCGTCATGCCCCGGGAGTTCCTCGAGCCCATCGCCCTGGATCTGATCCGGGCCCGCATGGCCGAGGTGAGCGCGGTCGCCATCGAGGATCCCCGAGAGGTCTGAGCCGGTTCTTCGGGGCGGTGGAGCGACACCCCAGCATTCGTGGCCCCCACCGATCCAGGTCTGAGCCGGTTCTTCGGGGCGGTGGAGCAACACCACCGGTGTCGTTGCCGGGATGAGGCATAAACTGGGCCGAGGATGAAGGGACTGATCTTGTCGGGGGGGGCGGGGACGAGGTTGCGCCCCCTCACCCATACCCGGGCCAAGCAGCTCGTGCCCATTGCCAACAAGCCGGTGCTGTTCTACGGCATCGAGGACATGGCCGCCGCCGGGATCACCGATATCGCGATCGTGGTGGGCGACACCCATCAGGAGATACGGGACGCGGTGGGCAGCGGGGAGCGCTTCGGGGTGAAGGTGACCTACATTCACCAGGAGGCCCCCATGGGGTTGGCCCACTGCGTCCTCATTGCTCGCGAGTTCCTGGGTGACGACTGCTTCGTCATGTACCTGGGCGACAACATGCTGGAGCAGGGTCTGGCGGGGTTCGTCGACCAGTTCGAGAAACGGCGGGAGCACGATCCCGAACGGTCGGCCGATGCCGGGGCCGGGCAGGACCCCGGCCGGTCGGGCGCGGCCGGCCGGGCCGGGCAGAGCCCCGAACCATCGGCCGATGCCGGGGCCGGTCGGTGTCGGACGCAAATTCTGTTGGCACCGGTGGGAAACCCGTCGTCGTTCGGGGTGGCCGAGATCGGCCCCGACGGCGAGGTGGTGAACCTGGTGGAGAAGCCGGAGAACCCGCCCTCCAACCTGGCCCTGGTGGGGGTGTACATATTCGACGCATCCGTCCACGAGGCGGTGCGGGCCATTCGGCCGTCGGCCCGGGGCGAGCTGGAGATCACCGACGCCATCGACTGGCTCATCCGCAACGGTCACCGGGTGGATCATCGGATTCTGGAGGGTTGGTGGATCGATACCGGCAAGAAGGATCCTCTGCTGGAGTGCAATCGGCTGGTACTGGACACCATCACCCGACAGGTGGACGGCGCGGTGGACGAGGCCTCCAGGGTGGAGGGGCGAGTGGTGGTGGCCGAGGGGGCCAGTATCGTCAACTCCACGGTGCGGGGCCCGGTGGTGATCGGTGCCGATACCCGCATCGAGAACACCTTCATCGGCCCTTACACCTCCATCGGGGCCAATTGCGTGATAACCGATGCCGAGCTGGACCATTCGGTGGTGCTGGACGGCAGCCACGTGGTTGGCATCAACCGCATCACCGATTCTCTGATCGGCCAGCATGTCCGGGTGGTGCGCTCCCCCGACCATCGCTCCGCCGCTCGGCTGCTGCTCGGTGATCACAGTCAGGTGGAGTGGCAGTAATGGTCGGCAGAGGTCATGGATCTGGGAAAGGGGGCTGCATCACAGTCAGGTGGAGTGGCAGTAATGGTCGGCAGAGGCCATGGACCTGGCAAAGGGGGCTGCATCACGGTCGGGTGGAGTGGCAGTAATGGGAGCAATGGAGGTGGGCAGTGGCTGAGGTGATCGCCTCGGGGGAGATCAGCGGGGTGTTCGTGGTGGAACCCGACGTTCATGGTGATGAGCGGGGGGTTCTGGTGGAGACCTATCGTCGGGAGTGGTTTCCCGGTGCCCGGGAGATGGTCCAGGCCAACCGGGGTGACCGTCGTGCCGGGTCGCTGGTGGGTCTGCACTATCACCTGCATCAGGCCGACTACTGGTACGTGCCCGCCGGTCGAGCCCGAGTGGTGCTCCACGATCTGCGGTCGGGCTCGCCCACCGACGGGCGCACCATGGCCCTGAATCTGGGTATCGAACCCGACGGCACCAGTCGCCACCTCGGGGTGTACATACCCCCCGGGGTGGCTCACGGGTTCGCGGCCCTGACCGACATGACCATCACCTACCTGGTGGACGGGTACTACAACCCGGCCGACGAGCTGGGCGTGGCCTGGGACGACCCCGATGTCGCCGCCGACTGGGGGATGGACGATCCTGTCCTGTCCGATCGGGATCGGGCCAACCCCCGCCGGGCGGACGTCCCCGCCCCGCTCAGGCCTCGCTTCAGGGCGGGGACATGAGTCGGGTCGAGGGCTTGAGGCGGGCCGGGGGCATGAGGCGGGTCGAGGCCTCGCTTCAGGGCGGGGACATGAGGCGGGTCGAGGGCTTGAGGCGGGCCGGGGGCATGAGGTGAGGCTGTTCGTAACCGGGGGTGCCGGGTTCATCGGCTCCCACTACGTCCGTTGGGTACTGGCCCGAAGCGACGACACCGTGGTGGTGTACGACGCTCTCACCTACGCCGGCAACCGGGAGAACCTGCGGGATCTGGAGGGCGACCGCCGTCTGGCGTTCGTTCGGGGCGATGTGTGCGACCGGACCGGGGTGGTCGAGGCCATGGTCGGTTGCGATGCCGTGGTTCACTTCGCGGCCGAGAGCCATGTGGACCGTTCCATCGTCGGTCCCGATGCCTTCGTCCGTACCAACTGCGGCGGCACCAACGTGGTGTGCGACACCGCCCGACGTCTGGGGGTGGACCGGGTGGTGTGCGTCTCCACCGACGAGGTGTACGGATCGATCGACGAGGGATCGTTCACCGAGGCCGACGGGCCCGCCCCCCGCTCGCCCTACTCGGCGTCCAAGGCCGGTGCCGATCTGATTGCGCTGGCCTATCGGGAGACCTACGGGCTGGCGGTGATGGTCACCCGGTCGTCCAACAACTTCGGCCCCTACCAGCACCCCGAGAAGGTCGTTCCCCGGTTCACCACCAACCTGCTGGACGGACTGGCGGTGCCCCTGTACGGCGACGGGGGGAACGTGAGGGACTGGTGCCATGTGGAGGACAACTGCGCAGCCATCGATCTGGTGCTGCGGCAGGGGCGGCCGGGGGAGATCTACAACATCGGTGGGGGGAACGAGTTGACCAATCGTGACCTGGCCGCTCGCCTGCTGGAGCTGTGCGGGCGGGACGAGTCGTTCGTTCAGCCGGTGGCCGACCGGCTGGGTCATGACCGGCGTTACTCGGTGGACACCACCAAGATCGCCGGCCTGGGATGGTCGCCGATCCGGCAACTGGACGAAGCCCTGGCCGACACCGTGGACTGGTATCGACACAACCGTTGGTGGTGGGAGCCGCTCAAGGTGGACGACCGGTGAGCTCGATTCGACGCCATCGCTCCCGGATCCACCTCCATCGAGCCGAGCCTTGTCGCTCCCGGAATCACCTCCATCGAGTCGAGCCTTCGTGAGAGTGCTGGTAACCGGGGCCTCGGGCCAGTTGGGTCGGGACGTCGCCGAGCGTTTCGTGGCTTCGGGCCACGAGGTGATCGCCGCCGGTCGTCGGGAACTGGACGTCACTCGGCGTGACCAGGTGCTGGGGGCCGTCGCCGGTGCCCGCCCCGATGTGGTGGTGAACTGTGCCGCTCTCACCGCGGTGGATGCCTGCGAGTCGAGCACCGGGCCGGCCTACCGGGTGAACGCTCTGGCGGTGCGCCACCTGGCCGAGGCCACCCGCCGGTTCTGTGCCCATCTGTGCCATGTCTCCACCGACTACGTGTTCTCCGGTGACCAGCCCGAGCCCTACCACGAGTGGGACCGGCCCGATCCTCGGTCGGTGTACGGGGCCAGCAAGCTGGCCGGTGAACAGGAGGCCGGTGAGGCGGCCACCGTGGTTAGGACCTCGTGGCTGAGCGGCCGCCACGGCTCCAACATGGTGGGTACCGTGCTGAGGCTGGCCGCCGACGGTGGTCCGATGCGGTTCGTGGACGACCAGCGGGGCTCCCCGTCGTTCACCCCCGATGTGGCCGCGGTGATCGAGCGTCTGTGCATCGACCGTCGGCCGGGGCTGTATCACGTGACCAACCAGGGATCGGTGTCCTGGTACGAGTTCGCCCGGCAGGTCATGGTTGCGGCCGGCCACGACCCCGGCCGGGTCGAGTCCGTGGCCACCGCCGATCTGGATCCCCCCCGTCCCGCCCCCCGCCCGGCCAACTCCGTGCTCGAGAACCGGGCGCTGGCCCTGGCCGGCCTCGACGTCCCCCCCGACTTCGTCGATTCCCTGAGACGCCTGGTGGCCGAACTGGCCTGAGGGTGCCGCCCGACTTCTATGTCGGCTCGGCCCCGCCCGGTTTCCATGTCGGCTCGGCCTATTTTATGTACGGGGCGCAACCCGACTTCTATGTCGGCTCGGCCCCGCCCGGTTTCCATGTCGGCTCGGCCTATTTTATGTACGGGGCGCAACCCGACTTCTATGTCGGCTCGGCCTGGTCGATGTAGGGGGCGCAGCCCGACTTCTATGTCGGCTCGGCCTGGTCGATGTAGGGGGCGCAGTCGTCGACCGCCTCCTGTTGGGGCTCGCCGAAGGTTCTTTTCACGAGCTGGCACTGTTTGACCAGGTGGGCACCGAAATGAACCGGGTACTCCCGGGCCAGTTGTTCCAGGGCGTTCTGGCGGGCGACCGAGGCTCGGCGGGTGCGGGGGAGCACGCAGTTGTCGGCGATGCCGTCGCCGTCTTGGTCGAAGGGGTAGGTGACGGGCCCGCCCAGGCTGCGGTTGAGGCAGAAGTCGGGGCCGGTTATCACCCCCGAGTAGAACGGGCTCGAAGCAGGGGGTGGGCCGGGAAGGTCGCCCGCGAGGTCTTCGTCGGGGGTGGAATCATCGGGATCATCGGGGATGTAATCGGGATCTTCCATCGGTGGGGGGTCGGGGTCTTCCGCCGGGGGGGGCTCGGGGTCGGGTTCGGAAGGAGTTCCCGAGGTGGCCTGTCGGTCGAGATACAGCGAGCACTCGTCGGTGGCCTCGTTCTCGGGCTCGCCGAGTGTTGCCGGTCCGACCAGGCACTCCTCGGTCATGCGGACCTGCAACCTCTCGGGGAAATCGAGGGCCAGTTGTTCCAGGGCGTTCTGGCGGGCGACCGAGGCTCGGCGGGTGCGGGGGAGCACGCAGTTGTCGGCGATGCCGTCGCCGTTTTGGTCGAAGGGGTAGGTGACGGGCCCGCCCAGGCTGCGGTTGAGGCAGAAGTCGGGGCCGGTTATCACCCCCGAGTAGAAGCGCTCGTCATCGACCGGGGCCCGGCGAGGGACCGGGGCCGGTGCTGGGCCGGGATCGGGGGGTTCCCCGATGGAATCATCCGGGTTCGGGGGCCCTTCGTCGGGCACCGTGGCCGGTGGGACCGAGAACGTGAATCGGGTGGACAGAAGTTGGCCGGCCCCCCCGAGACCGTCGTCGGACGCAGCCGTGCTGATCCGGGCCCGAAGCCGGTTGCCGCTGATGGTGATGGTGCGATCGGTTCCGGTGATGCGGATCTGGGCCTTGTCCACCCGGCCGGACTCCCCGAGCCCACCGATCACCTCCATGGCGATCAGTCTGCCCACCCGGGTGTCGGCGTGATCGTCGAGCCAGCGATTGAAGGTGCTCACCGGGTAGGTGCGGGTCCACGAGGCGTGGGGGCTGTGCATCTGGTCGAAAGGGTCGGGTTTGGCTACGAGGTAGGCCAGGTCGGAGTGGAAGACGTAGTTGCTGCGTTCGGTGTGGCCCCCGTTGGAGGAGGAGTAGAACGCCTGGACCTTGGCCCCGTCGTGGAGAAGGATTTGACCCGCGGTGTTCTCCACCGCCTGTACCCAGGGCTCCATGCGCGGGTTCGTCTCCGAGGTGTCGCCGATGTACACCTGGTCCCAGGTCGAGGTGTGGAGATCGAATGGGTGGGGCCAGGTGTCGGCGGCCCGTCGGCGTTCCATCGCGGCGACGGCGTAGCTGCGGGCCGCGATCACCTGGGCCTCCAAGGCCGCGGTGGGCCAGTCGCCCGGTATCTCGGCGATGCCCCGCAGGTATTCCTCCATGCTCAGTCGGTCGAGCGTCACGTAGAACTGGTTGTTGCTGTTGGGGGCGGGGATCAGATTGAGGCGGCCGTGGCGGTAGGAGTGTCCGGTGCTGGACACCGCCACCGAGGTGTCGGAGCCGAACAGGAGTTGGGCGGTGCGGTTGTGGCATCCGGTGCCACAGATGTCGACGCCGTTGATGGTTATGTGCCAATGGTCGGTGTGGCGGGTGAAGGTGATGGGCGTGCCGGCGGGGGCTCGGGCTCGGGCTTGGCCGTTGGCGGTGATGTCGTTGTCGTCGATGGTGATCCGGTTGAGTCCGGTGGGGGTGAGCGTGGTCGAGGTGGTGGTGGCCAGGTGTACCCGGATGGAGTCCTCGGGGAACCTCGGTTCCTCGAGTGTCGGGTTGTCGGGGTTGTCGGGTGGGGTGGGGAGGTTGTGGTCGTTCAGGTATTTGTTGGCGGTGAGGTGGTCGAGGATGAGGGTGAATTGTTCGGGTTGGGTGGGGTGGGCGATGAGGTTGAGGCGGCCGTGGTTGTAGGTGCGGCCGGTGTTGGAGACGGTGACGGCGGTGTTGGAGGCGAACAGGAGTTGGGTGGTGCGGCCGGGGCATCCGGTTTCGCAGACGTCGGTGCCGTTGATGGTTATGCGCCAGTGGCCGTCGGGGCGGGTGAAGGTGATGGGTGTGCCGGCGGGGGCTCGGGTTTGGGCTTGGTCGTTGGTGGCGATGTCGTTGTCGTCGATGGTGATGCGGTTGAGTCCGGTGGGGGTGAGCGTGGTCGAGGCGGTGGTGGCCAGATGCACCGCCACCGACGACTCCAGCGATGTTGGTGCAGGAGGGGGGTAGTCGGGGGTTTCTGAGGTGGTGGGAGGGGGATTGCCGGGGGTTTCTGAGATGGTGGGTGTCGGGTTGTCGGGTGGGGTGGGGAGGTTGTGGTCGTTCAGGTATTTGTTGGCGGTGAGGTGGTCGAGGATGAGGGTGAATTGTTCGGGTTGGGTGGGGTGGGCGATGAGGTTGAGGCGGCCGTGGTTGTAGGTGCGGCCGGTGTTGGAGACGGTGACGGCGGTGTTGGAGGCGAACAGGAGTTGGGTGGTGCGGCCGGGGCATCCGGTTTCGCAGACGTCGGTGCCGTTGATGGTTATGCGCCAGTGGCCGTCGGGGCGGGTGAAGGTGATGGGTGTGCCGGCGGGGGCTCGGGTTTGGGCTTGGTCGTTGGTGGCGATGTCGTTGTCGTCGATGGTGATGCGGTTGAGTCCGGTGGGGGTGAGCGTGGTCGAGGCGGTGGTGGCTAGATGCACCGCCACCGACGACTCCAGCGACACCGGCACCGGCATGAATATCGTCGGTGCGGGGGGGGGATCGAGGGGGGGCTCCGGCGTGGGTTCCGGCGTGGGTGGCGGTGGTGGGCGACCATAATGGTCGGCCAGGGTGGTTCCCTCGAAGTAGAACGCCAGGATGTCGGTGCTGGTTTGCCCGTCGAGAGCCCGGGAGTGGGCCCCCCACTGGCTCAGGCCGATGCCATGTCCCCAGCCGCTGCCGTTGAAGGTGATGTCGGCTCCGGGATCGACGATTAGCACCGGATCGGGATCGTTCTGGGCCAGGGACGGGACAGCACCCAACCCCGCGACCGTGGTCACGACCGCGGCGATCAGTAATAGGTACAAGCGCAGGCGGTTCAAGAACGCCGACCGCTGCCAATGCATAAAAAGCTCACAACTGGTTGGCCGCCCGCCCACCAATGCTCCCAGTTCCGGCCCGCGGTATCAAGTATTCCGCGGTTCGTGGGTTCCGCCCTGCGGTATCGAGCATCTCGCGGTTCGTGGGTTCCGCCCTGCGGTATCGAGCATCTCGCGGTTCGTGGGTTCCGCCCTGCGGTATCGAGCATCTCGCGGCTCGTGGGTTCCGCCCTGCGGTATCGAGCATCTCGCGGCTTGTGGGCGGCTCGTGGGGCAGGGTGAAAGCCGGGCCGGGGTGTGGGGGTAGGGTGTCACAGTGGTCCGCCACCTGCTTGAGCGAACTTTGCCTCTCGGGACCCGTCGTCGCCAACTGCTCGGCGGAGCGATGGTGGTCGTTCGGGAGGCTCGCACCGCCGCTGGCCGTACCCGAGCCGAATGGCAGCGCCGCCGCCACGAGAGAGGGCTGGGTTCGCAGGTATCGGAGGCGAGGGACGCCCATAGCCCCGGAGTCACCTACCGGGACTGGTTCTGCCGACTACCGCCCGATCCGAGCGTCCTGGCGGTTCAACGCCAGTGGTTCGAGGAGTGGTCGCGACCTCCGAGGGTGTGGGCGGTGGTGGTGGACGACGGCGGTGATACGGCGGCCACCGAGGCATCCCTGAAGGACCAGACATGGGGGTCGCTCGAGATCGTCGGGACGGAGCCGGGGGGATTGGCCGGGGAGTTCGAGAAACTGTCGCGGGACTGCCCCGGTGACCTGGTGGTGCTGTTGCGGGCCGGGGACCGGTTGCGCCCCGACGCGGTGTACCGGATGGCTCAGGCCGTGTGGCGGGATCCCTGGCTGGAGTTGGTCTACTGGGACGACGGCCTCGCCGATCTTGCCGAGGTCTGGGAATGGTATCTCGAAGGGATGCCCGAGGGGACCTACTCCGGTGACGACTTGGGAAGAGTCGCCCTGCCTCGCATCAAGCCCGGATGGTCGCCCGATCTCCTGGTGGGGGCCAACTACATCGGGCGGGCCTTCGCGGTGCGGGCCCGCGGCCTGGACCCGGAGACGGCCCGGCGGTATCAAGACGCCGGACCGGACGACGACTCGCTGTGGTGGGACCTGCTGTTGGGTCTGGAGGTCGGCGACCAGCAGGTTTGCCGGTTGCCGGCGGTCCTGCAAACGCTGACCCGCCGCAACGACAAGGTGGAGTCCCGCCACCGGGAACTGGTGGAGCGCCGGTTGGCTCGGGACGATTGGCCCGCTGGAGCCGAAGTGGATCCTCACGGCATCGCCATGAATCCGGTGTGGAACCCGGAGCATGTCGTGTCGGTCACCATCGTGATTGCCACTCGGCACAACCGCGAGCTGCTCGAGGGGGCCCTGGATCTGATCCGATCGGCGAACCATCCCGCGCTCGAGCTAATCGTCGTGGACAACGGTGGACGCAGCGACGACAACGAGGCCTGGTACCGGACCCATGCCGCCGATCTGCGCCCCCGAATCATTTGGTGGGACGAGCCGTTCAACTACTCGGCGGTGAACAATCGGGCCGCGGCCCGCGCCGGCGGCGAGGTTCTGGTGTTCCTGAACGACGACACCTCCCCCGGCCATCCAAGCTGGCTGGACAACCTCTGCGGTTGGGCCCTGCGCCCCGGGATCGGTGTGGTCGGACTCCAGTTGATCGACGACGACGGCCTCATCCAGCACGGGGGGGTGGTCATGGGGATGACCGGCCTGGCCGGCCATCTCTTCCAGGGCATGGCCCCCGATTCCGACAGCCTGTTGGGACCCACCGGGTGGACCCGCAACACGGTGGCGGTCACCGGGGCCTGCCTGGCGGTGCGCCGGTCGGTGTTCGAGGAGATCGGGGGGTTCGACGAACGTCTCGAGCTGTGCGGCAGCGACGTGGTGCTCGGCCTGAGGGCCCGGCAGGCCGGATACCGCAACGTGGTCTCCGCGGCCACCCCGGTCGGCCATCGGGAATCGGCCACCCGGGGCCGGGAGGTGCCCGAGAACGACGTGTTCGCCAGCTACTGGGCCTACCAGCGATGGCTGATGTGCGGCGACCCCTACTTCTCTCCGAACCTAAGCCTGGCCCACCCCGAGCCGGTGCTGCATTGCGAGGAGAACCCCGGTGTTCTCAAGCGATTGACCACCATGCTGGGGCGACCCATGGAGGTGTTCCACCAGCGCAACGACCCCGGCGAGGCCCACGCGCTGGCCCTGGTCTCGCAGGCCGACCGGGACCTGACCGAAGCGGTGCATCGCGGCCACCGGGACGTGCGGGGTCGCCGGGAGGTCGAAACCGTCAACTGGTTCGTGCCCGAGTTCCAGAACCCGTTCTACGGGGGGATTCACACGGTGTTCCGGCTGGCGGACCATCTCGCGATCAACCACGGGGTGGAGAACCGGTTCATGGTGATGACCGGTCCGGTGGATCACGACGAGCGGTGGTACCGGTCGGGTATCGCCGCCGCCTTCGAGTCGTTGGCCGACAGCTCCATCGTTTATCACGACTCCTTCGCCTTCGATCCCGACGACGTGCCTCCGGCCGACGCGGCCCTGGCCACCATGTGGCCCACCGCCTACTTCGCGGCCCGAACTCCCGGCCAGACCCGGCGCTTCTACCTGATCCAGGACTACGAGCCCATGTTCTACCCGGCGGGAACGCTCTACGCCCTGGCCGAGCACAGCTACCGGATGGGTCTCTACGGGCTGTGCAACACCGGTCATCTGGCCGACGTCTACCGGGAGCGCTACCGCGGGGTCGCCCGGCACTTCTGGCCCGCGGTGGACGACTCGATCTTCCATTCCCGGGGCCGCATGGATCCCGATCCCGACCGCCCGGTGACGGTGTTCGTCTATGCCCGTCCCGGCCACCTGCGCAACTGCTGGGAACTGGCCGCCCGAGCGGTGCTCCTGGTCAAGGAGGCGTTGGCCGACGACGTCCGTATCGTGACCGCCGGTTCATGGGCCTTCCCGGAGCACATGGATGCTCTCATCACCCATTTGGGGCAACTCGACTACCAAGAAACCGGGCCCCTCTACCGCACCTGCGACATCGGAGTGGCTCTCACCACCTCCGAGCATCCCTCCTACCTGCCGCTGGAGCTGATGGCCTGCGGGGCTTCGGTGGTCACGTTCGAGAACCCGGCGGGCGACTGGTTGTTGCGCCACGATCACAATTGCATGCAGGCCCCCCAGACCGCCGACGGGCTGGCGGCCGAGATCGTGGCCCTGGTTCGGGACCCCGCTCGCCGCCGGCGACTGAGCGACCAGGGTCTGGTCGATATCGCCGATCGTCATGCCCACTGGGGCCGGAACCTGGCCGGGGTGTACGACTACCTGTGCGATCCCGAGTCCCACCGATGAGGGGGATGGAGCGAGAGCCGGGGGAGGGGCGGACGTCCGGCAACCGGCCGGCGGGTCCGTCCGGGGGGTCGCTTCGCGGTCGGGGCCGGGTGCTCGAGATCTGGAACTACCGGGAACTGATCGGGCGGTTGGTGCAGCGGGAACTGGGGGCGCGCTACAAGCGGTCGGTGCTGGGTTGGTTCTGGTCGATGCTCAACCCGGCGGCCACGCTGGCCATTTACGCCCTGGTCTTCGGGGTGTTGTTGAAGTTCGATCCTCCTCGGGCGGGCAACGGACGTTTCGACAACTTCGCCCTCTACCTGTTCTGCGCGCTGGTGATGTGGAACGCCTTTCACGGGGTGATCACCGGGGCCATGAACGCCCTGCTGGAGCTCGGACCGCTCCTGGGCAAGGTGTACTTCCCGCCCGAGACTCCGGCGGTGGCCGCCCTGATCACCGTTTTGTTCCAGGCGGCCATCGAGGTGTCCATCCTGATGCTGATACTCATCGGTCTGGCCAACGTGAGCTGGACGTTCTTGCTCTGGCCGGTGCTGTTGGTGCTGCTCACGGTGTTTGCCCTGGGCATCGGCCTGGTGCTCAGCGTGTGGAACGTGCGCTACCGCGACGTGGGCTATCTGACCATCATTGCCCTCCAATTCCTCTTCTACGTGACCCCCATCGTCTACCCGCTGTCGCTGGTTCCCGAGCGGGCCATGGGCCTGCCGGCGCGGGACATCATCAGGCTGAATCCCCTGTCCCAGTTCACCGAGGCCTCCCGGGAGCTGCTCTACGGGTTGGACTGGCCCGGGCTGCTTCGATTGGGGCTCATGGCCCTGATCTCGCTGGCGGTGGGAGCAACCGGCTGGTCGATGTTCAAGGCCCGAACCGGTGACATAGCCGAGGAACTATGACGGTGGGGGCAGGAACCACGGCGCTGGGGGAGCGAACCATGGTGGTGGGGGAGCGATGAGCGATCACGCGGTGGTGGACAACGTCTCGGGGAGCGAGCACGCGGTGGTGGTGGACAACGTCTCCAAGTGCTTCCGGGTGACGCTCGACCGGCCCCTCAGCCTCAAGGAGGCGTGGACGGGGATGCGCCCCGGCTCGGGTCGCCGGTTCCGCCGGGTGCGCACCGAGCCGTTCTGGGCGCTTCGGGACGTCGGGCTGGAGGTGCCCCGGGGTTCGATGTACGGGTTGGTGGGGCGCAACGGGTCGGGCAAGTCCAGCCTCTTGCGGATCATGGCCGGCATCTACCGCCCCACCGAGGGCCGGGTGGAGGTTCGAGGCCGGACCTCGGCCCTGCTGGAGCTGGGGGCCGGGTTCCATCCTGCGCTGAGCGGGCGGGAGAACATCTACCTGAACGCCTCGGTGCTGGGGGTGTCGAAGTCCCAGATCGACGACCGGGTTGACCGGATCATCGAGTTCTCCGGCCTGGAGGAGTTCATCGACAGCCCGGTCAAGATCTATTCCAGCGGCATGTACGTGCGGTTGGGCTTTGCCGTGGCCGTCAACGTGGATCCCGAAATCCTCATCGTGGACGAGGTGGTGGCGGTGGGAGACGAGGAGTTCCAGCACCGCTGTCTGGGTCATCTGGAGTCGCTGCGGGCCCAGGGGGTGACCATCGTGCTGGTGAGCCACGACCTGGGGATGCTGCGGGCCAACTGCGACCGGATGGCGTGGCTGAATCGGGGCCTGCTGGTCGCGGAGGGCGAGCCCCAGGAGGTGATCAACGCCTACCTGGACACCGTCGATACCGAGGGGGCCGCCTCGGTGGGGCATCGTCCCCGTCCCGATGCCGGCGACGAGACCCCGATGCGCATCACCGACCTGGAGTTCCTCGACGACGCCGAGCGGCGGCCCAAGTCGTTCGCGTCCGGTGATCCGCTGGTCGTGCGGATCCACTATCTGGCCTCCGAGCCCATCGACGACCCGGTGTTCTCGCTGGGGTTCTACGACCACAACAATCTCCATCTGGCCGGGCCACGCTCCCATATCGGCGGGTTTCGCCCCGGCCGGGTGGACGGCGAGGGCTGGGTGGAGTTCCGCCTCGGCCGCATCCCGTTCCGCACGGGGGCGTTCCACGTCAATGCCGCCGTGCAGGACCGCGACGCCTCGTTCCTCTACGACCGCCGGGCTCGGGAGTTCTGGCTACAGATCACCGGTGAGCCCGACCCCC
Organism: Acidimicrobiales bacterium; assembly: GCA_965115985.1. GTDB lineage: Bacteria > Actinomycetota > Acidimicrobiia > Acidimicrobiales > Bin134 > Poriferisocius. Next base: position 576,201 of record OZ220474.1, on the reverse strand, counting down.
GGGCCAACGGTTTGTTGAACCTGGAGGGGGACTGGAGGGCGTGGTCCCGATGATCCAGGGATGTTGCTCGCTCGGATTTTGGCCCTTTGGTTGGTGTCGGGCGGGGTTTTGGTAATCCAGGGATGCATCGATGAAGGTTGAGCCACTGCCGATCACCATGATCGGCGATCCGCTGCCCTACGCCGACGGGGTCGAGTCCGAGCTGTTGGAGCTGCTCAGCACGGTGGGGGATCGTCGGGTGGGATCCGACGAATTGGCCGCGGTGGTGCGCGACTGGCCCACCGCCTATCACCTGGCGCCGGAGCGGGCGGTGCTGCTGGCTCCGGTGGTCATCGGTTCGGGCGACCGGGTGCTGGACATAGGGGCGGGTTCGGGGGTCAACACCCGTATATGCGCCGACCGGGGGGCGATGGTGACCGCGGTCGAGGGCAGTCGGGCCCGGGCGGAGCTGGTGGCCCATCGCTGCGCCGGGCTCGATGGGGTGGAGGTTATCTGCGGACCCCTGGAGAGGTTGGGCGACGGTCGTTCGGGGGTCTACGACGTGGGGGACGGTGCCGACGGGGCGCGACCGGTGGGGCTGGGCGACGGTCGTTCGGGGGTCTACGACGTGGTGCTGGTGGTGGGCGTGTTGGAGTATGCCGGTACCGACCATGGCGGGGGTGGCGGACCCGGGGCATTCCTCGATCTGGTGGTGGATGCTCTGGCTCCGGGAGGGGTGATGGTTCTGGCCATCGAGAACCGCCTGGGGCTCAAGTACCTGCTGGGCTTTCCCGAGGATCATCTGGGACTGCCCTGGGTGGGTCTGGAGGGCTACCGCCCCGGTGAGCCCACCACGTGGTCCCGACGGGAGCTGGCCACGATGTTGGCCGATGCCGGTTTGACCGCCCAGAAATGGCTGTATCCGTTTCCCGATTACAAGCTGCCGCGGGCGGTGCTGGCCCAGGAAATCTACGACCGGCCCGATGCCATCGACATGGTCGATCAGATCGTGGGCCACCCGACGAGCAGCGAATATTTCCAGCCGGTGCTGGTGGCCGATGATCGAGCGGCCCATCGGACGCTGCTGGCCGCGGGGCTGGGGCCCGAAGTGGCCAACTCGTTTCTGGTGGTGGCCGGGCGGGATCCCGAGGCTTTGGCCGGACGGGTCGAGGAGGGGGCCCTGGCGTGGCGCGTGGCCCCCGATCGCCGCCGCCGCTGGGGCCAACTCGCGGTGGTGGTCGATTCCGGGTCGGGCCGGGTCGGAAGAGTCGGGTCGCGTCCTATCGATTCCGATCGCGTGGTGGTCGATTCCGAGTCGCGTCCTGTCGATTCCGGGTCGGGCCTGGCCATGAGGCGTCGTCTCATGGATACCGACCGGGCCGACGACTTCGAGGGCTGGCTCGGCCAGGTGGTGGTGGCCGAGGAGCCCTATCATTCGGGCCGCAACCTCGAGCAGTGCTTGCTGGAGTGCGCTCGACAGGGGGATGTCAACGGGTTCACCGAGTACCTGGGATCGTGGCGGGCCGAGCTGGCTGCCCGGGAGTGCCCGGTCGATGCCGGCGCGGTACCCCACCCCTTCCTACCGGCCGGTTCGGTTCGGGCCCTTCCCCCGGAGTGGCTGGATGCCGGACCGGACAACTTCGTGGTCACCGCCGACGGCCTCGGGTTCGTGGATCGGGAATGGAGGGCTTCCGGGGGTGTGGATGTACGCCTGGTCGTCGTGCGGGGGCTCTGGAAAGTGCTTTCCGCCCTGTTGAGCGCCCGCTGCCCGCTGCCCTGGCCCGCCACCTGGAGCAACGATCGCCTGATTGCCCACCTGGGGGGGCTGATCGGTGAGGAGGTGGACGCCGATCTGCTGGAACGATGGCGGCGGGCCGAGGATGATCTGATTCTCCGGGTCTACCTTCGGCCCTCGATCAGGTTGGCCGAGCTGCACGATGCCGGCAGCCGCTCACGAATCGAACATCTCGGTTCGCCACTGGCCCCCTACCGGCGCTTGGAGCACCTGGTTCACCGCCAACAGGAGCTGATCGTCGATCTGACCGGCCAACAGGAGACGGCTGCCGACCTGGCCGAGGCCCGCACCCGTCTGGCCCGAGTGGAGGCGGAGTTGGCCGAGGCCCGCACCCGCCTGGCCCGCCTGGCCTGGCGGGAACGGCTCCACAACCGAATCGTCGCCCTGATCCGCCGCGACCGCTGAGGTTCGGATCTCCGACTCGTGGGCGGGCTCGGCAGCCGCGCCCCTCAAGTGTCGGGTTGGATCAGATCCTTGAGAGCGGACCACATCTGCTGGCGGGTCACCGCGATGTCGAATCGCTTCACTGTCGGGGGATGGCCGGCTCGGGTGGGTCGTGAGCACGTTGGGGACATGGAGTCCGGGGCGTTCGATTCGGCCAGTCGGCGTTCCTGTTCCAGCGGGGCCCACGATGGGTCGGGTCGGGCCCGGCTCGCCCTGACGGCCAGGGGCAGGCAGGCCCCCAGTTCGGACTAGAGTTGCCCTGGTTTGGTGGACATCTGATTATGGGGGTTTGGTCCCTGGGGAAGGAGGCCCGTGTGGGTCGTGTGTCGAAGTATCCGCCCGGGTTTCGTCGTGAGGCTGTGGTGTTGGCGGTGTCGTCGGGTCGCTCGGTTGCTGGGGTGGCCCGGTCGTTGGGGATCAGCGAGGGAACGCTGTGGAACTGGGTCAAGGCCGATCCCAAGGCGTTGAGCGTGTCCGAGCGTGAGGAGTTGAAGAGGTTGCGCAGACGGGTAGTCCAGCAGGAGATCGATTTGGGGGATTCTGGGGAAGGCGGCCGCGTATTTCGCGAGGGAGACGAACCGGTGATCGGCTACCGGTTCGTCCCGGATCACCGAGCCGAGTACCGGGTCACCGATTTGTGCCGCGTCGCCGGGGTGTGCCGCTCGGAGTTCTACGCCTGGGCCAAAAGACACTCCTCCCGGCGTGAGACCTGGGGTGTCAGTTGTTTTGTGTGGAGTTGTTCTGGTGTCTATTGAATATCCAACAAATCTTCGAGGGATTTCCACATCTGTTCGCGGGTGACGGAGATATCAAAGCGCTCAGCAGACACAAATCCGCGTTCGCGGAGGGTGCTACGCAGTTCTTGGTCGCCTAGCACTCGGTCAATAGCTGAGGCCATCGTCAATGGACGCTTGTCGCTGAGCAAAAGGCCTGCTCCACCCAGTGTTTCTCCAACTGCTGCAGCATTATAAGCCACCACTGGCACGCCCTTAGCCATGGCTTCCACCAAAGGCACACCGAATCCCTCATGTTCCGACGCGCTGGCGAAAACATCTGCTGATTCATAGCATTGAAGTAAAGTTCCTTCAGATACCTTACCCGTAAAAATCACTCTGCTACCAACACCTAGATCTTTAGCCAAATTTTCTAACGAATGAAGATATCGAACTGGAGAAGCTTCACCTACGATAACGAGTCGAGCCTTAGGTCGATGAGATGATAGTGATGCAAACGCAGAAATAAGATCATGATGGCACTTGTTCGGTGCAATCCTTCCTACAAATAGAATAATACCACCATCTTCCGGTATTGTCGTGTCAGTGTGGTGAAATTCTGACTGTATTCGTGTCATCGACCAAAGTACCGGAGATACTTTAACATCTGCTATTCCTAGCTCTTTTAATTCTTGAGAATTGAACTCCGAATCTGCGATAGCTCTGATAACTAGCGGAGCTAGTTGGCTGATCTGTTTCCTACCTCGTTCTGCACTTTGTGCCAATGCAGGGTACCATGACTCAAAAAACTTGGATGGAGTTATGTTATGGTAATTTAATATAATTGGCAACTGCTTTTCAATTATATACTGAGCAGTTTGGGAACCTATAGAGTGCTGGAGTATATTTATATTTGCATCAGCAGGCCACTCTTCGAGTGTCAGTATGTTTGGTTCTGCTATATATCTGCGCTCCACTATTACACGTGTAGTAATACCTTTCTTGTGTAAAAGTTCTTGTAAAAGTTGGGTGTGGTTGCTGGTTGCATCCCCCTTTGACAGTTCTGGTAAAATAAGGTCAACTGTCTGGGTAGAAGTTTTTTTAGACTTATATATTAATGGTTTCCCTTGCTGTACTGAAGATATATTGCCAACTACGAGTTCAGTTATATTAGTCTCATATAAGGGAATAAGTTGAGTAATAAAGCCAGCTTTTTTCAGAAGGTGAGCCCAAGTATATGTCGAGATTCCTAAACCAGATGTTATTTCAGACTCTGCTATAGTACGAGAAGTAGGATTCATTGCTGCTACAATAACTCTCCCATTGACCTTCAGTAACCTTTTGGCTTCAATGATCAGTTCCTCATTTTTTCTTCGTGGTAATAAATCAATAATACCCGTCAATACAAGAGTATCTATGCTTTGGTCAGGTAAAATCTGTAGCTCTGAAAACACTTCACCATGACGAATATCTAATCTACGTTGTAACGCTAAAATTGTGTAATCAGCTATCGGTTCAATACCTAAAGCAGACCCTCCCTTTTTTTCTATTGCTTCAACTATGTTACCTGTTCCTCCAGAAATAACTACACAGTAGCTTTGACCCACTATATCAGCGATTTTAGAAGCTATATTGGGAGATACTTCAAAAGATATATCTGGTTCAATAAGACTCACAGGCCCAAAGCGTGCAGATGTTTGCAAAAGATATTCAATACGTTTATATGCTTGCTGTAATTGAGTTTCTGTTGCTCGCAAATGTTGCATCAATTCAGCAGCAAAAGTATTGGCTTGAATAGACAAGAAGTTAATATACCAATACACTAATTGGCGTATCAGCTTTTTTATTGGTCGAAATATTTTTCGCCCTTCAATTGGAACTATAGGGTCGAAAATAACCTGGCAGTCTCTATGAACAAAAGGAGTACTAGCGACTGCAACTGCTTGTGATTTAGCAATATCTTGCCATCTACGCAGAATTGTGGATTCAAGAGCAAAGTCTTTATTGTCGCTGAGCCTCATATTTTCTGCTTCAGCTTCTAAACAAATTCGGATGTTATCGATATTAAGATGGTCTATTTCGCTCATGAATCTTTATTTACTCGCTTAATTCGCCGCACAATTCTGACAATTAATGGACGAGCTAGATAGTCCTGTAACCGAGAAATATTTTCTATAGCATCTGATATTTGAAGGTCTTTTTCGGCGATAGTATTCTGTTGTTGGGCGATCTTGTCGCTAAGTGTAGCGATCCTAGTATCTCTTTCGGCAATACGAATGTCGCGCTCGGCAATTCGAGTATCGCGCTCGACTACTCGATCTTTCCATTCCTCGATAAGAACATCACGTTCAGTAACCTGTTTTTTTAGTTCGACAATGCGTTCGTTGAGATTTTCAACGTGGCCGCTAAAATATTCACTGCGAGCTTCAGTACCAATAGCTTGATCGCGTAGCCTCAAAACTTCATGGCGAAGTTCTTCAAGGTTATCTCCATCTAAAAGGTCAGGCATCATGGGAAAATCGTACCTGCGGTTTGGGTTGGACTTTGAAAGGAGTTGCGAGTTGCCCCAGCGGCGTATGAATCGCTTCTGCTCCCAGAGTTCGATCACTGGTTTACGGCTGGCGCTCTCGTGATGAACCAGAATAGCTGAGGGCTCCAACACCACCCTAGCTCCCGACCTCAGCAACCTGAAACACAAGTCTACATCCCCATAGGAGAGGGGAAAGTCAAGTGACATCCCCCCGATACCCATCAAGTCATAGCGGCGTGCCAGCAGGCATGCCCCCGTCACACCAGCCACGTCTCGTGCTTGGCTAGCAGCGGTCGTTGCTTCGAATAACTGACATCCCTTCAGCACATGTATAGGCTCGCCCTCCTCAAGTTCAATACCTATGTGCTGTATCGACCGGTCAGGATAGAGAAGAATCGCCCCAACTGCACCTACGGTGGGGTCGTTCAGATGAACTGCCATCTTTCCAAGCCAATCGGAGGACTCTGCCTCAATGTCGTCATTGAGCATGAGCACCAACTCTCCTTGGCTCACTAGCAATCCACAGTTGATCGCCCTGGAGAAGTGAAACTCTCCGGTGCCACGGTGAATGGTGCGCATCCGCAAGCCATGAGCATCCTGGGGCAACTCGCCTTGGTACTCATCACCTACTACCACGATCACTTCTTTGGGTGCAGGATCCAGCAGGGTGAGAGTTTGCAAGCAGCGCTCTACCATAGAGGTATCTGCACCCGGCTGAGCCTGTCCTGCGCTGGGAATGATTATGGATATGCTAGCCTGGTCGATGCTTATGGACACCTGAAAAGCCCCATAGTTGTGTCGTCTATCCAGCCGCTATTCGATAAGGGCAACCATGTCGCTGCTGCCCACAGAGTCTGGAGTTCCCCCGGTTTGGTGGACAGGTTGTTTTGACGGATTGTAGTGGTCATGCGGCTTGGTGGTTGGTGTAGGCCTGGGGGGTGGCCAAGTGAGCTGTGGTGGCGTTGGCGATTGTAGAACACTTCGATGTAGTCTAACAGGATCGTCCGCAGTTGCGTGTGGCAGAGACGCTCCCAGGGGCCGTGAATGTGGCGGATTTCTTTTTTGAGGGTGGCCCAGAACGGTTCCATGGCGGCGATGTCGTAGCAATCTCCAACGGTTCCCCAGGAACCGAGGAGGCCGCCTTGGGCGAGGCGGTCGCTGAACGCCATCGAGGTGTACTGGGTTCCGCGGTCGCTGTGATGCACCAGCCCGGCACCGGGTCGGCGGCGAGCTATGGCCATAGCCAAGGCGTCCACAACCAACTCGGTGGTTTGGTACTCGGCGATGGACCAGCCCACCAGGGTACGATTGCAGAGGTCCAAGACACCCGTCAGGTGGACTCTGGTGTCGACGCAACCGAACCAGGTGATATCGGCCACCCATTTCCGGTCGGGAGCCTCCGCTGTGAAGTCTCGGTCCAACAGGTCCCCAGCAGGAACTGTTTTGGTGTCACGGTCGCCGCTACCACGGCGGTGGGGACACGCCTCCACCAGCCGGTTCGCTCGCATGAGGCGGGCCACCCGGCTGCGGTCCACGCGGCGACCGCGGTGGCGCAGCTGCTCGTGGACTCTCGGCGAGCCGTAGGTGCGTCTCGATTCCTGGTGGATCTCGCGGGCCTCGACCAAAAGCTCCTGGTCGGCCAGGGACCGTCTGGAGGGGCATCTTTTGGCCCAGGCGTAGAACCCGGACCTGGACACCCCGGTTACGCGGCACAGATCGGTGACGCGGTACTCGGCTCGGTGGTCGTGGACGAACCGGTAGCCGATCACCGGTTCGTCTCCCTCGCGAAATACGCGGCCGCCTTCCCCAGGATCCCCCGAATCGATCTCCTGCTGGGCCACCCGTCTGCGCAACTTTTTCAGTTCCTCGCGCTCGGACACGGTCAACGCCTCGGGATCGCCGGCTCGTTCGCGTCGCTCGCGGTCGGCTTTGACCCAGTTCCACAGCGTTACCTCGCTGATCCCCAACGACCGGGCCACCCCCGCAACAGAGCGACCCGACGAGACCGCCAACGCCACCGCCTCGCGACGGAACCCGGGCGGATACTTGGACACACGGCCCATACGGGCCTCCTTCCCCAGGGACCAAACCCCCGTAATCAGGTGTCCACCAAACCCGGGCAACTCCATACCGACCCTATCAAGCACTTGATGGGAAACTGTATATCACCTAAGCAGCCCAATGAGCCAAATAATACCAAACAAAACGCCTATAACCCACGACTCACAAACTGGTCCGTACCATTTAAATATCAAAATATTTAGAGGCCACTATTTCTGAAAAGTTACTTCAAGCAGTTTCCAGGAACGAGTTGAATGTCCACTGCAAACTGGCATCTATATGCATTTAATAATGACTCCTGTTGGCTAATAAGGTGATCTCGCAAAATTATCTCAGATTGATTAGGTATACCTTGAAAAATTAACACCTTATTTTGGCTTTCTTTTGGCTGAGAATTTATGCAACCCCCGAGAACAGCTTGAATGTCTACTCTATATAGGCAGCGATATATATTCAATAATAACTCCTGCTTTCTAATCAGACGATCACGGTATATAACATCGGCCAGAGCCGTTGAATCCACATAGTTAGGCTGCAACAATCCTTGCCTTGAGGGGCCTTGCCTGAACATTGGCCAAGCGTCCTCTGCCTCACTAACAGGAAGTGGGTACGCAGCAAGGTAAGTTATTTTCTTCGGAGTATCGAAAGCACTAATTACCAAATGGCGAATACCATTGAGATTACCAATAGCTGGAGCTGATTCATAAGATATTGCGAAACTAATTAAGTCTCGGCTTCGCCAATCAGAGTCTGCATTCAAAGAACTTCCATTCTGCCCATCTAGTAGAGCTAAACCTATCTCAGTGCCAATAGCCACATCCTGGTCTCCATCCCCATCAAGATCTGCTACGATTGGAGGACCCGTGACTCTTCCCGACGGAAGGTTGGGATTAAATAAAGTTGGAACAACGCTCCATAATATTTCTCCATCACCATTCCAAACGTAAACTTTTTTATCATATGAACCAGCAATCACATCAGCTGTACCATCGTTATCTACATCACCTATTGCTGGTGAAGACCAAATAGTACCTGCAGCATTTACTGGCCAACCAGGAACATTAGATCCATCATCAACATGATATGCCCATACTTTATTATGATCGCTTCCATCTCCAGAATTACATGACGGATTACCCCTATGAGTACACTCAATATACCAATTATTCCCCATACCAACGATAACTTCTAAACGCCCATCACCATTGATATCTCCTATCGCTGGTGATGAATGATATACTTCATTAGCAAATCTATTCCACAGTGAGACAGGTTTGTTGTTGCGATAATCAATAGCTCTAAAGATGCCTCCTAAATGATCTGTATAGCCACCTGGAGTCGAATCTCCACCAATAAATATTTCAACATCACCATCCCTATCTATGTCGAACAAAGAGGGTGATGACCATACCGTGTCATCATTGTTTACGGGAAAACCTACAAGAGGTTCACCTTGCCCATCCACGGCCCAAATACGAAAATCCCAACTTCCAAATACTACATCAAGTTTCCCATCCCTATTCACATCACCTATTGCTGGGGTTGAATAAGTGGCCTCGCACCAGCGATCTGGAATTGGTTTTGCACCATCCCAAAGACTCGCTGTATCTCTACTCCTATTAAAGGCCCATTCAATTTTACCATTTCTGCCATCAACTGAAATCACACTACCATTTTGGTATGGAACAAATGCAGAGCCTAAACCAACAATTATTTCAATAACTCCATCTCCATCAATATCTGCTACGGCAGGGCTGGAGTCAATAGCAGTGGGAGCTGATTGAGATCTGCATATTCTTTTATTAACACCTGGAATTGCAGGCACTTCCCATTTGAGGGCCCCATTATCATCGTATGCTCGTAACATTCCATCCTGATGGCCAAGCACAATTTCATTCTTGCCATCATTATCAATATCAGCAATAACAGGTGAAGATGTTCTATTCCACCCATCTATAACAACTTTCCAAGATTCAACGATAGGATCTTCAAAAGCAGCATTTGCTGTCGAAGAAATATTTTGACTGGCAAAAAACAGTAAGGCGAAGACACCCACTGACCTTTTTATTTTGACTTTCAAATGTTGATTAAGCATAACCTATAACTTTATAAGTTGATTGATTAATTGTCAAATCATTACTACAGTTGCTTTTTGTAGGGCCAAGAGCGCGCGCTGATAGGTGATCGTCGGTAAACTCTACCAGTGATCGCAACGGGTTGGAGTTCCCCCGGTTTGGTGGACGGGTTGTTTTGGTGGATTGTAGTGGTGTTCATGCGGTTTGGTGTGGAGTTCCCTCGGTTTGGTGGACAGGTTGTTTTGCTGGATTGTAGTGGTGTTCATGCGGCTTGGTGGTGGGTGTAGGTCTGGGCGGGGGTGCGGTGGCCGAGTGAGCTGTGGTGGCGTTGGCGGTTGTGGAACACTTCGATGTAGTCGAACAGGATGGTTCGGAGTCGTGTGTGGTGGAGGTGTTCCCAGGGGCCGTGGATGTGGCGGATTTCTTTTTTGAGGGTGGCCCAGAACGATTCCATGGCGGCGTTGTCGTAGCAATCTCCGACGCTTCCCCAGGAGCCGACGAAGTCGGCTTGGGCGAGGCGGTCGCTGAACGCCATGGAGGTGTACTGGGTTCCGTGGTCGCTGTGGTGGATCAGTCCGGGTTCGGGTCGGCGGCGGGCGATGGCCATGGTCAAGGCGTCGACGACGAGGTCCGTGGTTTGGTGCTCGGCGATGGACCAGCCCACCAGGGTGCGGTCGCAGAGGTCCAGGATTCCCGCCAGGTGGACTTTGGTGTCGGCGCAACCGAACGAGGTTATGTCGGCCACCCATTTGCGGTCGGGAGCCTCGGCGGTGAAGTCCCGGTCCAGCAGGTCCCCGGCGGGCACTGTTTTGGCGCCGGGATCGCGGCGACGACGGTGGGAACACGCCCCCACCAGGCGGTTCGCTCGCATCAGGCGGGCCACCCGGTTGCGGCCCACGCGGTGACCGCGGCGGCGGAGCTGCTCGTGGATCCTCGGGGAGCCGTAGGTGCGTCTCGAGGTCTGGTGGATCTCGCGGATCTCGACCAAAAGCTCGGCGTCGGAGGTCTCACGCCTGGACGGGCGTCTTTTGGCCCAGGCGTAGAACCCGGACCGGCACACCCCGGCGACGCGGCACAAATCGGTGACCCGGTACTCGGCTCGGTGGTCGTGGACGAACCGGTAGCCGATCACCGGTTCGTCTCCCTCGCGAAATACGCGGCCGCCTTCCCCAGAATCTCCAAATCGATCTCCTGCTGAGCCACCCGCCTGCGCAACCTCTTCAACTCCTCACGCTCGGACACGCTCAACGCCTCGGGATCGGCCGCTCGCTCGCGTCGCTCACGATCGGCCTTGACCCAGTTCCACAGCGTTCCCTCGCTGATCCCCAACGACCGGGCCACCCCAGCAACCGAACGACCCGACGACACCGCCAACGCCACCGCCTCACGACGAAACTCAGGCGGATACTTCGACACACGACCCATACGAGCCTCCTTCCCCAGGGACCGAACCCCCATAATCAGGTGTCCACCAAACCGGGGCAACTCCAGTTGCTCTGTGGTGCGTCGGGCGACGTGGTCGATGGTCGGCTGGTGGAAGCGCATGGGTGCGATCACGGTCCGGTGGAGGGCGGCGTTGGCGGAGCGGTGACCGGCCCGGGATAGGCGGTGCCGGTGGGTGAGTCCTGATGTGGCGGGTAGGGGGCATTGGTAGCGGGGTTTGGCGAATGCGGCCTCGGAGCGGATCCGGTCGGGGTTGTCGCCGAACACGATCAGGACTTCTGCTGCGGTGTCGGGACCGATACCGAAGCCTTCTCGCAGGCTGGGCGAGTGCGTCACCGTGAGCTCGTCGAGAATGGAATCGTGGGCGGCGATCTCTGCGCCGAGGTTCTGGTAGCGGCGGGCCAGGGACCGCAAGGAGTGCTTCGCCGAGGCCGTCGGCGTCGTGACGGCACCGGGCCCAAGGGCGGCGCATTTGTTGATGAGGGCCTTGTCGGTGAGTCCTTCGAGTTGGGCGCGCAACTCGTCGGGGCAGGTGACGACGAGTGCCTTGAGCGTCACGATCGCCGCGGTGCGGCCCTTGCGGGCGGTGTCGCGGGCGATCTTGACCCGCCGGATCATCTCGACGGTTCCATCCGCGGATTTGGGCACGGCGGCGGCTTGGCCGCTGAGCGGCGACCGGGCTGCGGCTTCGGCGTCCAGGGTGTCGGTTCTTGGCGTTGTTGCGCCGGGAGCGCCGATCGCCGCGGTTGACCCCCACGACGCGGTAGCCGCCGCGCCGCAAAAAGCTCGCCCGCCCGGCCCCGATGGCTGCCCGTGCCCTCGACACCGAACGCCTTGAGGGGGCCAAGAGCGGCCGCCCACGCCTCAAGGTGGGCATAGCCCTCTCTGTTCGCTGGAACGTGCCGGTCGCCGATACTTGCGCCCAGGTGATCGAGCGCGACGGCGACGTGCGCGTATTCGTGCGTGTCGACGCCGATGATGATCCTGCGATCAACAACGCCAAGTGCGATGCTGGTCATAGCCGTGCCTGCTATGGATGGTCCGTGCCGGCTGGTCGCAAGGACAGGACAGGACCTCGACGAGTCGCTCTGGCGAGCAGGCCCCTACTCGGTCACCGCCCTCCCGGCCCCCCGGCGCTGCGTTGATCGCTACCCGACCACCGCCGACAGATCAACGCAACCGCACTCCGGCCAGTCCCAAGCAAGGGTCACACACCAGCCAGAGACACCCCACATCATGCTCAAAGTCGTAGCAATCTCCAACGCTTCCCCAGGAACCGACGAAGCCGGCTTGGGCGAGGCGGTCGCCGAACGCCACCGAGGTGTACTGGGTTCCGTGGTCGCTGTGATGCACCAGCCCGGCGCAGGGTCGGCGGCGAGCGATGGCCATGGCCAAGGCATCGACCACGAGGTCCGTGGTTTGGTGCTCGGCGATGGACCAGCCCACCAGGGTGCGGTCGCAGAGCACCAGGATTCCCGCCAGGTGGACCCTGGTGTCGGCGCAACCGAACGAGCCTATGTCGGCCACCCATTTGCGGTCGGGCACCTCCGCGGCGAAGTCCCGGTCCAGCAGGTCCCCGGCGGGCACCGCTTTGGCGCCGGGATCGCGGCGGCGACGGGGGGAACACGCCCCCACCAGCCGGTTCGCTCGCATCAGGCGGGCCACCCGGTTGCGGCCCACCCTGCGACCGCGGCGGCGCAGCTGCTCGTGGACCCTCGGGGAGCCGTAGGTGCGTCTCGAGGCCTGGTGGATCTCGCGGATCTCGACCAAAAGCTCCTGGTCGGCCAGGGACCGCCTGGAGGGGCGTCTTTTGACCCAGGCGTAGAACCCCGAGCGGCACACCCCGGCGACGCGGCACAAATCGGTGACCCGGTACTCGGCTCGGTGGTCGTGGACGAACCGGTAGCCGATCACCGGTTCGTCCCTCCTCGCGAAATACGCGGCCGCCTTCCCCAGAATCCCCCGAATCGATCTCCTGGGGAGCCACCCGTCTGCGCAACCTCTTCAACTCCTCACGCTCGGACACGCTCAACGCCTCAGGATCGGCCGCTCGCTCGCGCTGCTCACGATCGGCGGTGACCCAATTCCAAAGCGTTCCCTCGCTGATCCCCAACGACCGGGCCACCCCCGCAACCGAGCGACCCGACGACACCGCCAACGCCACCGCCTCACGACGAAACCCGGGCGGATACTTCGACACACGACCCACACGAGCCTCCTTCCCCAGGGACCAAACCCCCATAATCAGACGTCCACCAAACCAGGGCAACTCCATGCCATAATAGAAACCTCCACCGGTTGGTCGTCGATACTTGCAATCGACCATTATGGCCGACCCGTCGCGACCACTGGTGGGGCTTGCTCCCGCCCAGACCTACACCCACCATCAAGCCGCATGACCACCACTACAATCCAACAAAATAACCTGTCCACCAAACCGGGGCAACTCCAGTGGGTTAGTGCTGCCGCTGGAGAAACCGTTGGAAGTGGAGGAATATGACTGAACAACTAAGTGGACGAGAAAAATGAGTTATACTATAACCTTCGTTACTCCACGTTTCGGCCCTGACATTTTAGGAGGTGCTGAACAGGGAATAAGATCTCTAGCTACTCGTATGGTCAAGGATAACTGGACAGTTCGAGTAATTTCTACCTGTGCATTGTTTAGCACAACTTGGGCTAACCATTACGAACCTGGGGTAAGTTTTGAAGAAGGGATCGAAGTAATTCGCTGTCAGGTTGATCGACACCGCCACTCTCAATTTAACAAGTTAAGCACAAAACTTCTTAATAAAGCAAACAATACTACTGAGAGAGATGCTTGGGATTGGATTGATTTTCAAGGCCCTGATAGCAAAACTCTTCTCGATGTAGTGGCTTCGGTAAACCACGGAGTTCTTGCTTTTTCTCCCTACCTTTACCAACCGACGGCCAAGGGCATTCATTTGGCTAAGGTCCCCACGATACTTCATGCTGCCTGCCATCGAGAGCCATTTATAGAATTTCCTATTTTTAATAAAATTTTTTGCGCTGCCGATGCATTGTGCCACTACAGCAAAGCTGAACAGCAGCTAGTGCTCAATATGTTCCCACAAAAACTCCTCAAGCAGTAATTGGCCTTCCTGTAGAAATCGATGGCCCTGTGGAGCCGGAGTTTACGAGATCTGAACTTGGGTTGGGAGATGAACCATTCGTTTTAGCCCTAGGGCGTGTTAGCCCAGGAAAAGGTTCTCAGGAACTGGTTTCTCTTTTTCAACAGTTTTATACTCGAACTAACAGGAGTCACCTTGTGCTCGCTGGACCTGTGGAAGATGCACCCCCCAAGAGTCGCGGTGTAACCGTACTGGGACCTATTCCCCATGAACATAAATTCGGACTTCTCGCGGCCGCTGATTTGTTGATAAATCCATCTGTCAACGAGTCATTTTCACTAGTTACCATCGAATCCATGCTTGTTAAAACACCTGTGCTTGTCAATGGCTGGAGCCTACCTTTACGGGACCACTGTCTGAACTCCAGAGGTGGATTATGGTATACAGGAGTTTCGGATTTTCAAGCTGCATTGAATCGGTTGACTGCTGATTCTGCATTGCGAAATGCTATGGGAGAAGCTGGTCATCGGTATGCCCTTCAATTCTTCTCCTGGCCTTCAGTGCGAATACGCTATGAACGCCTTTTGGGAAGACTTATCTGATTTGCAAACCACAAAATAGATTCGATACCTAGAGTTTCAGGGGGGACCCTGTTTTGAGCCCGTGTTTTGTAGGTGGAGTTGCCCTGGTTTGGTGGACGTCTGATTATGGGGGTTTGGTCCCTTGGAGTTGCCCTGGTTTGGTGGACGTCTGATTATGGGGGTTTGGTCCCTGGGGAAGGAGGCTCGTGTGGGTCGTGTGTCGAAGTATCCGCCCGGGTTTCGTCGTGAGGCGGTGGCGTTGGCGGTGTCGTCGGGTCGCTCGGTTGCGGGGGTGGCCCGGTCGTTGGGGATCAGCGAGGGAACGCTTTGGAATTGGGTCACCGCCGATCGTGAGCAGCGCGAGCGAGCGGCCGATCCTGAGGCGTTGAGCGTGTCCGAGCGTGAGGAGTTGAAGAGGTTGCGCAGACGGGTGGCTCCCCAGGAGATCGATTCGGGGGATTCTGGGGAAGGCGGCCGCGTATTTCGCGAGGAGGGACGAACCGGTGATCGGCTACCGGTTCGTCCACGACCACCGAGCCGAGTACCGGGTCACCGATTTGTGCCGCGTCGCCGGGGTGTGCCGCTCGGGGTTCTACGCCTGGGTCAAAAGACGCCCCTCCAGGCGGTCCCTGGCCGACCAGGAGCTTTTGGTCGAGATCCGCGAGATCCACCAGGCCTCGAGACGCACCTACGGCTCCCCGAGGGTCCACGAGCAGCTGCGCCGCCGCGGTCGCAGGGTGGGCCGCAACCGGGTGGCCCGCCTGATGCGAGCGAACCGGCTGGTGGGGGCGTGTTCCCCCCGTCGCCGCCGCGATCCCGGCGCCAAAGCGGTGCCCGCCGGGGACCTGCTGGACCGGGACTTCGCCGCGGAGGTGCCCGACCGCAAATGGGTGGCCGACATAGGCTCGTTCGGTTGCGCCGACACCAGGGTCCACCTGGCGGGAATCCTGGTGCTCTGCGACCGCACCCTGGTGGGCTGGTCCATCGCCGAGCACCAAACCACGGACCTCGTGGTCGATGCCTTGGCCATGGCCATCGCTCGCCGCCGACCCTGCGCCGGGCTGGTGCATCACAGCGACCACGGAACCCAGTACACCTCGGTGGCGTTCGGCGACCGCCTCGCCCAAGCCGGCTTCGTCGGTTCCTGGGGAAGCGTTGGAGATTGCTACGACTTTGAGCATGATGTGGGGTGTCTCTGGCTGGTGTGTGACCCTTGCTTGGGACTGGCCGGAGTGCGGTTGCGTTGATCTGTCGGCGGTGGTCGGGTAGCGATCAACGCAGCGCCGGGGGGCCGGGAGGGCGGTGACCGAGTAGGGGCCTGCTCGCCAGAGCGACTCGTCGAGGTCCTGTCCTGTCCTTGCGACCAGCCGGCACGGACCATCCATAGCAGGCACGGCTATGACCAGCATCGCACTTGGCGTTGTTGATCGCAGGATCATCATCGGCGTCGACACGCACGAATACGCGCACGTCGCCGTCGCGCTCGATCACCTGGGCGCAAGTATCGGCGACCGGCACGTTCCAGCGAACAGAGAGGGCTATGCCCACCTTGAGGCGTGGGCGGCCGCTCTTGGCCCCCTCAAGGCGTTCGGTGTCGAGGGCACGGGCAGCCATCGGGGCCGGGCGGGCGAGCTTTTTGCGGCGCGGCGGCTACCGCGTCGTGGGGGTCAACCGCGGCGATCGGCGCTCCCGGCGCAACAACGCCAAGAACCGACACCCTGGACGCCGAAGCCGCAGCCCGGTCGCCGCTCAGCGGCCAAGCCGCCGCCGTGCCCAAATCCGCGGATGGAACCGTCGAGATGATCCGGCGGGTCAAGATCGCCCGCGACACCGCCCGCAAGGGCCGCACCGCGGCGATCGTGACGCTCAAGGCACTCGTCGTCACCTGCCCCGACGAGTTGCGCGCCCAACTCGAAGGACTCACCGACAAGGCCCTCATCAACAAATGCGCCGCCCTTGGGCCCGGTGCCGTCACGACGCCGACGGCCTCGGCGAAGCACTCCTTGCGGTCCCTGGCCCGCCGCTACCAGAACCTCGGCGCAGAGATCGCCGCCCACGATTCCATTCTCGACGAGCTCACGGTGACGCACTCGCCCAGCCTGCGAGAAGGCTTCGGTATCGGTCCCGACACCGCAGCAGAAGTCCTGATCGTGTTCGGCGACAACCCCGACCGGATCCGCTCCGAGGCCGCATTCGCCAAACCCCGCTACCAATGCCCCCTACCCGCCACATCAGGACTCACCCACCGGCACCGCCTATCCCGGGCCGGTCACCGCTCCGCCAACGCCGCCCTCCACCGGACCGTGATCGCACCCATGCGCTTCCACCAGCCGACCATCGACCACGTCGCCCGACGCACCACAGAGCAACTGGAGTTGCCCCGGTTTGGTGGACACCTGATTATGGGGGTTCGGTCCCTGGGGAAGGAGGCTCGTATGGGTCGTGTGTCGAAGTATCCGCCTGAGTTTCGTCGTGAGGCGGTGGCGTTGGCGGTGTCGTCGGGTCGTTCGGTTGCTGGGGTGGCCCGGTCGTTGGGGATCAGCGAGGGAACGCTGTGGAACTGGGTCAAGGCCGATCGTGAGCGACGCGAGCGAGCGGCCGATCCCGAGGCGTTGAGCGTGTCCGAGCGTGAGGAGTTGAAGAGGTTGCGCAGGCGGGTGGCTCAGCAGGAGATCGATTTGGAGATTCTGGGGAAGGCGGCCGCGTATTTCGCGAGGGAGACGAACCGGTGATCGGCTACCGGTTCGTCCACGACCACCGAGCCGAGTACCGGGTCACCGATTTGTGCCGCGTCGCCGGGGTGTGCCGGTCCGGGTTCTACGCCTGGGCCAAAAGACGCCCGTCCAGGCGTGAGACCTCCGACGCCGAGCTTTTGGTCGAGATCCGCGAGATCCACCAGACCTCGAGACGCACCTACGGCTCCCCGAGGATCCACGAGCAGCTCCGCCGCCGCGGTCACCGCGTGGGCCGCAACCGGGTGGCCCGCCTGATGCGAGCGAACCGCCTGGTGGGGGCGTGTTCCCACCGTCGTCGCCGCGATCCCGGCGCCAAAACAGTGCCCGCCGGGGACCTGCTGGACCGGGACTTCACCGCCGAGGCTCCCGACCGCAAATGGGTGGCCGACATAACCTCGTTCGGTTGCGCCGACACCAAAGTCCACCTGGCGGGAATCCTGGACCTCTGCGACCGCACCCTGGTGGGCTGGTCCATCGCCGAGCACCAAACCACGGACCTCGTCGTCGACGCCTTGACCATGGCCATCGCCCGCCGCCGACCCGAACCCGGACTGATCCACCACAGCGACCACGGAACCCAATACACCTCCATGGCGTTCAGCGACCGCCTCGCCCAAGCCGACTTCGTCGGCTCCTGGGGAAGCGTCGGAGATTGCTACGACAACGCCGCCATGGAATCGTTCTGGGCCACCCTCAAAAAAGAAATCCGCCACATCCACGGCCCCTGGGAACACCTCCACCACACACGACTCCGAACCATCCTGTTCGACTACATCGAAGTGTTCCACAACCGCCAACGCCACCACAGCTCACTCGGCCACCGCACCCCCGCCCAGACCTACACCCACCACCAAGCCGCATGAACACCACTACAATCCAGCAAAACAACCTGTCCACCAAACCGAGGGAACTCCACCCTCGGCCACCCTCAAAAAAGAAATCCGCCACATCCACGGCCCCTGGGAACACCTCCACCACACACGACTACGAACCATCCTGTTCGACTACATCGAGATGTTCCACAACCACCAACGCCACCACAGCCCACTCGGCCACCGCACCCCCACCCAAACCCACACCCACCACCAAACCGCATGAACACCACTACAATCCACCAAAACAACCCGTCCACCAAACCGGGGGAACTCCATGTGATTATTTCGATCAAATATTATAGCAATGGTTTTAGTGTATTCCACATGGCTTTCTTTGAAATTTGGAGATCAAAAGATTTTGAATGAAAGGTACCTTGGGTTTGCAAGTAGGTTCTGAGCATGTTATCTCCTAATACTCTATCTATAGCGGCAGCTACAATTGTAGAATTTTTATCTTGCAGTAGTATACCAGCCTTTCCTATAGTTTCTGGAATAGCAGTAGAGTTAAAGGCTACTACAGGTATTTGACTTGCCATAGCCTCAACAATTGGTATACCAAATCCTTCATGGTCTGATAAGCAGACAAAAATGTCCGCTTTGTGATATTCTTGAAGTAATATTTGGCTTGAAACTTTACCTTTGATGATGACATTATTTTCAAGGTTCCATTCACGGACTAGCGTTTCAATAGCTTGTATATAACGTGCTGAATCTGTCCTACCGATCAAGACAAGCTGGGCTTTTGGTCGACGTTGTAGTAGGAGCTTAAGTACGCCAATTAATTCGTGCTGGCACTTATTAGGAACAATTCTTCCTACAAATAAAATATTTCCACCATCTTTAGGTATTTTTATGTTGCTTTGAGTAGTATTATAAAACTTCTCAAGATCAAATAAAACTGGTGCTACAGACACATTTGAATATCCTATTTCGGTTAATTTTACTGCATTATAGGATGAGTCAGCGATAGCATGTGAGGCAAGTTCAGCAAGTTGAAGTAGCTGCTTTTGGCCCCATGTTAAAGCTTTATAAAGTCCTAAATGCCAAGGTTCTAGAAACTCAGGTGGTGTTATATTATGGTAGTTTAAAATAATAGGTATCTGTTTATTGATAATCAAATCGGAAATTTTCGAACCTATTCCATGTTGAAGTATCAATATATTGTTTCGAGGTCTCCATCGGTCAATTGGCACAACTTTATCTGTTATATTTTGAATATGTTCTACAACAATTTTGGTTGAATACCCCTGTGAATTGAGTAAACTACACAAATGACGAGAATGGTTGCTTATAGCATCTCCGTGAGTTAGTTCTGGTGTCAGAATATCAATATTTGGATATGCGGTGCTCATGAAATAACTTTTCAATTGCTTGTTTCATATTTTTTGTTGAATTAAAAATAGAAAATTCTTTTGAGCGTTGCTTTCCTGCTTCTGTCAGGTATTTCCAGAGTCTAGTTTCACTCAAAATCCTATGTGCTGTGGCAGCAAAATGTATAGGCTCCCCACTATCTATAAGTAATCCTGTATTTTTTATGGTTTCTGAAATAGCGGTTCCATTTCGAGCTACTACTGGTAAGCCCATGCTCATAGCTTCGAGAACAGGAATACAAAAGCCTTCATGTCGCGATGCGCTTATATATAAGGATGCCCTTGCATAGTACCTATCTCGTATATCATTTGGAACTGGACCAAGAAATGAAACAAAATTTGTAAGGTTTAGGCACCGCGTTAATTCGCGGAGAGCTTGCTCATATTTATGTGATACTGTTACTCCTATAATGATTAATTTAGTATTGGGCCAAAATTTATGAAGTAAAGGTAAGGTGCTAATTATATTTTCTAGGCCTTTATTGGGTGCAATTCTGCCAATAGTTAGAAGTTCTGGATCTTTTCTTCTCGAGAATTGCTTTAACGCTGTCGAATCTGGAAAGTCAAAAATTGGTGGTGATATAATCACATTTCTCATTCCTAGCTGTTTTAGTTCTGTAGCATTATATTTGCTATCTGCGATAGCTCCTTTAGCATGCTTTACAAGGCTTGGAAGTTCCTGACGGGCCTGGAAAAGAGTGTTCGCAATAGCGGGTTCCCAAGGTGCAAATATTTCACCAGGGGTGATATTATGATAGTTAAGGAATAGAGTTTCGCTTCGCGTAAGTAGGTATTTAGTAACTGGAGAACCAGTTGAAAGTTGGTATACAATAGCTTGAGGAGAAGGATGTTTGTATTGTTCGTTATAATTATAGATTAGAATATCATCATCTTGGTATTGATGTTCAGCAAAATTGACAACATGATATCCCATTTCTCGAAGAATCGTATTCATTGCTAAAGTGTGCCTACCAACTGCATCTTGTTTAGAATAAATTGCTGTAAATTGGTGAATAATGGGAGAGAATATCATTTATCGTTGTGCTATAACTATTTCTGTAATTCGCGTATCTTCAGTAAATATAATTGTAGTATTGTACTTGAGGTTGGTTAACAAGTAATCCCATGTTGTAGGAGATAGCCCACAATTTGATCGAAGTTGTGATTCTATGATATTCCTATTCTTTGGATCGGCAACTGCAACGAGTAGGGTGCCTGTACTGTTCAACACCCTGTTAGCTTCACTAATTAAAGTTAAAATAGTAGGCAAAGACATGGCTTCTACTATCCCAGTAAATATGATATTATCTATACTTTTATCTTCTATATTGCAAAGGTGCTCGATAATATCTTCGTGGCGTAGGTCTAGGCCTTGCTGAAGTCCTGGAATCATTCTTTCAAGAGTGGCATCTATACCATACGTATTGTTACCTATTTCCAGAATAGCATCGACTAACCTGCCGTCTCCGCAGGAGATTACTAGAGTGTGTCCTGAAGGTAATGATGTTGCTATTTGTTTCACAACTGTTTCCGAGCAATAGGGAGTTGGAAAATATAATTCATTTTCTATGTAATTTAATAAGTGAGTATTTTCCAGATCTGAGGTTTTTTGTTCCAGTGTCTTTAGATAACGTACAATAGCTTTAAGAATTATTGTAAATTGAATAGTAACATGGAAAATATACCAGCGCATTCCTTTTGCTAGCAGTTTTTTGACTTTACTAACTAAGAACTGTGATTCAATAGGAGTGTCGTAGTCAATTACACTCATGCGCTCAATGCTATTTAGGAGATTCATATCTTCTGTTAAAGCTCCTGGCGGGACTAAGTCTGCCCAACTTCTTTGAATTTTACTTTCCAGGGTAGCTATTTCGGGGTCTTGTTTACGCCAGTTTGCTGCTTCTGCTTCAATCTCGGCACGGAGGAGATTGAAATTGAGTGTTTGCTGGTCTGTATTGATAGGTGGGTCGGTAGGCATGAATTAAGAAGTTAGGTGCTAGCAGACTTTTCGGTGGCAGCTTGATTGTACAAAGCAAGAAATGCAGTCGCTGATTTTTCCCAGGTAAACTTCGCTGCTTGTTGCTCTCCGCGATGCTGAAGTTCGACTCGAAGTTTAGAGTCAGATAGGGCTCTTAGTAAAGCATTAGCAAGGCCACTAATATCTCCTACATCCGCGTACAGAGCTGCTTCTCCAGCTACTTCGGGAATGGACGAGACCGGTGTCGTCACTACGGGTTTACCTGCCAACATAGCTTCTAGGGGAACAAATCCAAATCCCTCATAACGTGATGGGTAGGCAACCACAGCGGCTTCATGAATCAGAGCAGCTTTGGCAGGTGCGTTTACCCAACCCAATTGAACGATCCTATCTCGGTGGGGGGAGTTAATGATAGCGCGATGAAGTGTTTCGGCTGCATCCCCTTCGGGGCCTGCATGCACAAGGCGCAATTCTGGGTATTCTGTACCTACTTCAGTGAATGCTGCAACTAGGATGTCCAGATTTTTTCTACTATCGCTTGTCCCAAGTGCTAGAATATAGGGAGGACCTGGTGCTGGGTGAGGTCCGGGAGGGCATAGCCGTACACCAGGTGAGATAGTAACGACTTTCGCTTTGTCTACTGGATAGATCGAGCGGACCTCCTCGGCTACGAATTCTGAGTCGGTGTGAATCCAAGCCCCCCGTAGAATCGCATCCCGAACTGTTTTTCGATACGCAAGGGCTCCTGGGATACATTGAGGAGGTCGGTGTTCGAAGCCGACATCGTGCACGGAGACCACAATAGCTGCCTGTTTAGTTGGGGGCACGACGTAATTTGGGCCGTGAAATACATCGGTTGGGCCAGCTAGCCATTCGAATCGTGGAATTGAGAGATAGGGCCAAAGCCAGCGAAGGCGGCTTGTGTACAACCACCCAGGTATTGTTCGTATGTTAGGAAGGGAAGTTTTTGATTTCCATTGAGGTTTTTTTCGGCCGAAAGCTATAATAGAGATCTCAATGTTGGAACGGCGGGATAGTTCCCTCAATAGTTCTTGGGTGAAGGTGCCAACCCCCGTGTGAGGGTGCAAGAGTGAGCTGGCATCGATTGCGAGTTTCATGCTGGCTGGATTGTTGGAGTTGCTCCACAAGATGTATGGAGGGTACTGACGGGCCTTGATGTACCCTGGAGTTTTTTTGGTTTGGTGGGTAGGTTGTTTTGTTGAATTGTAGTGGCTATGCGGCTTGGTGGCCTGTGTAGGCCTGGGCGGGGGTGCGGTGGTTGGGTGAGCTGAAGCGGCGTTGGTGGTTGTATAACACCTCGATGCAGCCGAATAGGACGGTTCGTAGTTATCTGTGGTCGAGGCGTTCCCAGGGGCTGTGTATGTGGTGGAGTTCTTTTTTCAGAATGACCCAAGGAGATTCCATGATCACGTTGTCGTAGCAGTCGCCGACGCTGTCCCAGGACCCGACGATGTCGCCTTGGGCGAAACGGTCGGTGGACACCACCGACGTATTGGTCCGCCAGCCCGGCACGGACGTGACGACGACCGATAGCCATGGCCAAGGCACCCACAACTAACTCGGTGGTCTGGTGCTCGTCGATGAACCAGCCCACCAGGGTGCGGTCGCAGAGGTCCAGGATTCCTACCAGGTGGACTCCGGTGTCGGCGCAACCGAACCCGCTGACATCGACCACCCATTTGCAGTCGGGTGCTTTTGCGGTGAAGTCCCGGTCCAAAAGATCGTCGGCGGGCACCGTTTCGACACCACGGTCGTCGCGGCGACGGTGGTGGGGACATGCCTCTACCAGGTAATTCGCTCGTATCAGACACCCTACCCGGTTGCGCCCCACCCTCCGACCGCGGTCGCGCAGTTGCT
The DNA here is from genome assembly GCA_965115985.1 of Acidimicrobiales bacterium. Classification (GTDB taxonomy): domain Bacteria; phylum Actinomycetota; class Acidimicrobiia; order Acidimicrobiales; family Bin134; genus Poriferisocius. Next base: position 552,652 of record OZ220474.1, on the reverse strand, counting down.
CGTGGACCCTCGACGAGCCGTAGGCACGTCTCGATTCCCGGTGGAACTCGCGAATCTCGACCAAAATCTCCTGATCGACCAGAAACCACCTGGAGGACCGTCTTATGTACCAGGCGTAGAACCCTGACCTGCACACCCCGACGACACAGCACTCGGCTAGGTGGTCCGAGACAAACCGGCAGCCGATCACCGGTCCCCCCCCACGAAATACACGGCCAGCGAACTCCACTGGTGGTCGTGACGGGTCGACCATAATGGTCGATTGCAAGTGTCGGCGACCAACCAGTGGAGGTTTCTATTACGGCACGGCGTTTGGGTGCGGATGAGCGGTTTCGGATCGAGGCGATGGTCGAGTTGGGGCACTCGACGCCCGAGGTCGCCCGACGGTTGGGTCGGAGCCGCTCCGCGGTGTGGCGGGAGATCGTCCGAAACGGTGGCCGGTGCGGGTATCGGGGCGAAGCGGGGCAGCAGGCCGCGACTGTCAGGGCGCGTCGTCCCAGGCAATTGAAACTGGTAGCCGATGCCGGGTTGGCATTCGCGGTGACCCAAGGGTTGTCCCGGCGGTGGTCGCCCCATGCGATCGCCGCGGATCTGCGGGATGCGGGTGCGGGGGTGTGCGCGGAGACGATCTACCGGGCGTGCTACAACCGCAATGGTCGCAGCGGCCTGGCGGCTGACAGTTGGAAGCTTTTGCCCCGTCAACGACGAAAGCGCAACCCCCGAAGCCGCTGCGAACGGGCGAAACGCTCGGTGCTGGGAGACTACCGGTGCTTGGCCGAGCGGCCCGCCGGGGTCGAGTACCGTGCCGCGCCGTGCCACTGGGAGGGGGATCTGATCATCGGCCGGAACAACCGAACCGCCATCATCGCTCTGGTGGAGAGAACCAGCCGTCACACCCTTCTGGTGGCGTTGCCCGACGGCTACGACACCAACAGCAACGCCCGAGTTGTTATCGCGGTGCTTGGTCGCCAACCGGCGGCCATGGTCAAGACCTTGACCTGGGACCAGGGCACCGAAATGGCCCGATGGGCCGACATCGAAAAAACTCTCGGCATCCAGGTCTACTTCTGCGAGGCCCGCTCCCCCTGGTAACGAGCCACCAACGAACAAACCAACAGGCTCATAAGACGCTGGGCACCCAAATCGACCGGTCTGGACATCAACCTGGTACGCCTCGCCATCATCGAGGACCAACCCGACACCATGCCCCGAAAACTCCACAACTGGAAAACAGTCCAAACCGTCTACCCTGAACCCTGTCGCGACCACCAATAGAGCTTGCCGCCCCTTACCCCAGGACCTCCAAATCAACCCCCCTCTGACCACCCATCTGCGCAACCGTCGCAGCTCCTCGCGCTTGGACACGGTCAACGCCTCGGGATCGCAGGCTAGTTCGCATCGTTCGCAGCCAACGGTGACCCGCCTCCACAGTATCGCCTCGCAAATCCCCAACAACCGGAACATCCCAACAACCAAACTACCCGACAACACCACCAAAGCAACCTGTCCACCAAACCGGGGGACCTCCAGACCGACGAAGGGTTCTCCCGACCGGCCTATTCGATGATCGCGACGACGTCGCCGCCCCCCACCGCGTCCCCCTCGGTCACGCGGATCTCGAGCACCGTGCCGGATTTCTCGGCGCAGACATTGTTCTCCATCTTCATGGCCTCGAGCACCACGATGGGATCACCGGCCTCCACCGCGTTCCCCTCGGAGACCATCACCTTGACGATGGTGCCCTGCATGGGGACGGTGACCTCGCCGGTTCCCCCGGTTCCCCCGCCCCCGCCGGTGGCGGCCCGCTTCGGGCGCTTGGCCGGGCCCGAGGACACGGCCGCGGCCTGGGGGGCGTCCGGTACCCACATCCGCACCGAGAATCGTCGGCCGTTGACCTCGACGTCGATGTCGCGCGGCACCCGGTCCTCGTCCTCGGCCGCTCCCGGAGGCCCCGAACCCTTGAGGCCGGATAGGTCCAACGTTTCCTCCACCCACTTGGTGGAGTGGGTCAGCGCCGCGAAATCGGGGTGGGACAAAATGGCCTTGTCGGCCTCGATGGTGGTGGCCACTCCTTCCACCTCCAGCTCGTCCAGGGCTCGCAGGGTGCGGGCGATGGCGGTGGGCCGATCCCGACCCCAGCAGATCAGCTTGCCCACCAGGTTGTCGTAGAACTGGCTGATCTCGTCGCCGGGCTCGTAACCGCCGTCCCAGCGAGTGCCGTAGCCGCTGGGCAGCCGCAGGCCGGTTATCGGTCCCGGTGACGGCAAGAAGGCCCCCATGGCCGGATCCTCGGCGTTGATGCGCACCTCGATGGCGTGACCGGATATGGCGACGTCGTCCTGGCCGAACGCCAGGGGCTCCCCCGACGCCACCCGGATCTGCTGTTCCACCAGGTCGATGCCGGTGATCAACTCGGTGGCCGGATGCTCCACCTGGAGTCGGGTGTTCATCTCCAGGTAGTAGAACCGCCCGTCCTCGTAGAGGAACTCGACCGTTCCGGCGTTCACGTAGTTGCAGCCCCGGGCCACCTTCACCGCGGCCTCGCCCATGGCCACCAGAACATCGGGGTCTATGCCGGCGGCGGGGGCCTCCTCGATGAGCTTCTGGTGGCGGCGCTGGGCCGAGCAGTCGCGGGTACCCAGGTACACGCAGTTGCCGTGCTCGTCGGCCAGCACCTGGACCTCCACATGTCGGGGCTGCTCCAGGTAGCGCTCCATGTAGATCTCGTCGCGCCCGAAATAGCTGAGGGCCTCCCGCTGGGCCGAATCCATGGCCTCCTCGACGGCGTTCTCGTCGGCCACCACCTTCATGCCCCGCCCGCCGCCGCCGTAGGCCGCCTTGATGGCTATCGGGTAGCCGTTCTCCGTGCCGAAGGCCCGCACCTGTTCGGGATCGGTGATGAGCTCGGTGGTGCCGGGAACCCCGTGAACCCCCACCCGCTCGGCGGCCTGGCGGGCCGAGATCTTGTCGCCCATCACCTCGATGGCCTCGGGGTTGGGGCCTATGAACACCACTCCCCGGGTGGTTATGGCCCGGGCGAAGTCGGCGTTCTCGGAGAAGAAGCCGTATCCGGGGTGGACGCCGTCCACGCCGGAACCGCCGATCACCTCCAGGATCGCATCGGTGTTCAGGTAGCTCTCCGTGGCGGTGCGTCCCCCCAGGGCGTGGGCCTCGTCGGCCATGCGCACATGGAGGGAGTTGCGGTCGAGCTCGGAGTACACGGCCACCGTGGCGATGCCCATCTCCCGACAGGCCCGGATTATTCGGACGGCAATTTCTCCCCGGTTCGCGACCAGTACCTTGGACAACACGGCAATATGGTGGCAGACAGGTTCGTGAGCCCGCGAATAATGGGCAATGGCAAATGTTCTCGATCCAATTGCACCTTCCGGGTATGGGTTCACGAGTTCGCGAATAATGGGAAATGGCAGACAGGTTCGTGAGCCCGCGAATAATGGGCAGGTCCTAATGGGCGAGTCGGGTGGTATTTCCGGCTTTCGGGTCGAGTGGGTGGAGGAGACGGGTTCGACCAACGCCGATCTGCTGGTTGCGGCCCGCCGGGGGGTCGAGCCCGGAGTGGTGCTGGTGGCCGATCACCAGTACGCCGGGCGGGGACGGCGGGGTCGGTCCTGGGAGGCGGCACCGGGCTCCAGCCTGCTGTTCTCGGTGCTGTTGAGGCCTCGGCTCGCCCCCGAGGACGCCCACTTGGTCACCATTGCCCTGGCCCTGGCCGCGGTGGAGGCCTGCGACGCCCTGACCGGGGTGCGCCCCGGCTTGAAGTGGCCCAACGATCTGATGGTGGGCGATCGCAAGCTGGCCGGGGTGCTGGCCGAGTCGGTGGTGACCGGGGAGCGGTTGGAGGCCGTGGTGGTGGGCATGGGTCTCAACGTGCGGTCGGGGGCGGCCCCCCCGGAAGCGGCGGCAACCGCGGTTGCCCTGGAGGATGCCGGTCGTGGGGCTTTGGACCGCGAAGCTTTGTTGGCGCTGAGCGGCCCTGCCGGGGGCCGGGCATCCGGTCGTGGGGCTTTGGACCGCGAAGCTTTGTTGGCGGCGATCCTGCCGGGGTTCTCCCGATGGATGGAGGTGGTGGAGGGGCCCGAGGGTGGGGCGACGTTGGTGGAGGCGGCCAAAAGGGAGTCGGTGACGGTTGGCCGGATGGTGTCGGTACGGATGGCCGACGGGGAGGTGCTGAAGGGACTGGCCGAGGACCTGGACGAGAGGGGGGCGTTGATTATGGAGGGGGGAGCCAGGGTCGTGGTCGGCGACGTCGTGCGCCTACGGAGCGGTTAGCCGTGCATCAGTGGAGTGGTTGGGGGTCGAGGTTTGGTGCGTGCGCGGAGTGGTTGGGGGTCGAGGTTTGGTGCGTGCGCGGAGCGGTCAGGGGTCGAGGTTGGTGGCCTTTAGTTCGGCCAGGGCTTGGGCGGCGGCGATGGTTGCCGGGCCGGGGCTGGTGGGGAGGCGATGGCCATCGACGGCGTGGATGCCCTGCACGTCGCGGGTGGTGGAGGTCAGGAACGCCTCGTCGGCTTCGGCCAGCACGCCCAGGGGTACGTCCTGCTCGGCCGCGTCGGTCAGCTCGAGCACCAGTTGGCGGGTCACTCCGGCCAGACATCCCGAGGCCGGCGAAGGGGTGATCAGCCGACCCCGGTGGACCATGAACACGTTGCTGCCGGTACCCTCGCACAGCAGTCCTCGGGTGTTGGCAAATATGGCTTCGCCGGCCCCGACCGCCTTGGCCGAGGCCAACGCCCTCACGTTGGCACCGTAGGAGACGGTCTTGAGACCGGCCAGGGGGCCGCGCTCGTTGATGGTCCATTCCACGGTGGTCACCGCGGTGGTGGTCGGCCACCGGGACTGGGCACCGGCGGCCACGGTCACGGTGGGAGAGCCTGCCCCCCGTTCGCTGCCCAGCGGGCCAATACCGCTGCTGACCGTGACCCGTAGCCGCCCCTCCCGAAGACCGTTGGCATCGGCCACCGCGATCATGGCCTCCCGCAGAGCGCCGCTATCGGGTACCGCGATTCCCAGGGGCTCGGCCGAGCGTTGAAGCCGCTCCAGGTGGCGGCGAGCCGCGAACGGCATTCCCCGCACGATCACCAGGGTCTCGAACACCGCGTCGCCCACCAGCCAGCCGTGATCGAACGGGGATATCCGGGCCTGGTCCTCGGGAACCAGGGATCCGTTGATCCAGACGATGGGGGGTCGGCCCGAAGGGGTATCGCCGGAAGTCTTGGTCATGGGGTCGTATCGCCGGAAGTCATGTCCTTGTACTACCAGGAGTCATGGAGTCATGTGCTCCCCGGTGGCCACGGCGAGCAGCCTTCTGGCCTTCAATTCGGTTTCCCGCCATTCGTCGTCGGGGTCGCTGTCGTAGGTGATGCCACCGCCGGTTCCGAGGTGGATGTGCTCGTCCTCCAGCCAGAGGGTGCGGATGGCCACGTTGAGGTCGCCCCGCTTGCGGTCGGCGTCCACCCAACCCACCGCGCCGCAGTACACCCCCCGGGGCCGGGTCTCCAGGCCGGCGATGGCGTCCAGAGCAGCCGGCTTGGGGGCTCCGGTTACCGACCCCGGTGGGAAGGTGGCGGCGAGCAGATCCGACCAGCCACGGTCGGGGGCCAGCTTCCCCCGAACCGTGCTCACCAGATGGACCAACCCGGGATGGGTTTCCAGGGAGAACAGAGCGGGCACGGTGATCGTGCCGTATTCGCACACCCGCCCCAGGTCGTTGCGGACGAGGTCCACGATCATGAGGTTCTCGGCCTGGTCCTTCGGGGTCAGCCCGGACGGGTCGGCGGCGGTGCCCTTGATGGGCGACGACTCCACCCATGAACCGTCGCGGACCAGGAACCGCTCGGGCGAGGCCGAGGCGATGTGGACCCCGTGCCGGGGCAGGCGCAGCACGGCGGCGTAGGGAGCGGGGTTGCCCTCGGCCAGGGCCGCTCCCAGTGCGGCTATGTCGGTATTGGGGTGAACGAGCGGAGCGCTCAGGCGGCGGGTGAGGTTGACCTGGTAGACGTCGCCGGCCGCGATCATCTCCCGGATGATCGACACCTTGGCGGTGAAACCGTTCCGGTCCAGAGAACTCGTCCAGGTATCGGCCGGAATGCCCTTCCAGGGACGGCCCCTCCAGGGACGGGCGGGGCGGACCGAGTCGAAGCGGGCGCAAACCGCCCGGCCGTGGAAGTCCACGGCCACCGCCCAGAACCCGCTCGACTCCAGGGCATCCAGATCCGTGGTCACGTCGGCCAACCCCGAACACAGATGGTGCCCCACCACGGCAATGGCCGCCATCTCCATCGCAGGAAGTGTACGCGGTGGATGGATGCCCCAACCGGATTGCAATCGCTCCGGCTGGGCCCGCGGTGGATGGATGCCCCAACCGGATTGCAACCGCCCCGGAGGGGCCCGCTCCTACAATGGCGGGGAATGGGACGCCGGCGTGGGCAGAGAAAAAGGACCGGGGCGCAACTGGTCGTGGTTCTGGCCGGTTTGCTGGTTTTTCTGGCCGCAGTGGGCGGGGCGGTCGGCCTGGCGATGGTGAAGTCGCGAATCGACAGGATTCCCCGGGTGTCGGTCGGGCTGTCCCTGTCCTTCGAGGAACGGAGCGGCTCGGATGCCCAGAACTTCCTGCTGGTGGGGATCGACAACGCCGCGGGGATCGACCCCGACAGTCCCATCCACATCGATCGGGAGGTCAACACCTTGCTGACCGATTCGGTGATCCTGGTGCGCATCGACCCCGAGGTCGATCGGGTGGCCATGCTGTCGATTCCCCGCGACCTGTGGGTACCGATCTCCGGCAAGGGAAGGCACGACCGGGTCAACGCCGCTCGAGCCCTGGGCGGAGCCGCCACTTTGATCGACACCGTGTCGGAATACCTGGGGGTGCCCGTCCATCACTACGTGGAGGTCAACTTCGCCGGATTCCTCCAGATCGTCGAGGCGGTGGACGGGGTGCCGGTGGAGATGGCCCAGCCCATCCGGGACGATTCGGTAGGACTGCGGATCGAACGGGCCGGGGTGTTCCTCCTCGATCCCGACACCGCCCTGGCCTACGTGCGCACCCGCCGGCCGCTGACGCTGGTCGAGGGGGGCGACCCGGCCGACGACGGCGACTGGGTGAGGCTGGGGGTGTGGAACGATCTGGAGCGCAACCAGCGCCAGCAGGACTTCATGGTGGCCGTCCTCAAGCGAGCGGTGGAGAAGGGCGTCCGCAACCCCCTGACCCTGCGGCGGGTGGTCGACGAGCTGCTGGGCGGCGACAACCCGAGCATCACCCTGGACGACCGCATCACCGTCGGCCGGCTGGTCGATCTGGGCAATGAGTTCCGGTCGTTCGGAGTGGATCAGATCGAGCGTTACGAACTGCCGGTGATCGACGCGGTGAGGGACGGCAAGCAGGTGCTCCTGCTGCGGGAGGCGGAGGCTCGGCCCGCGCTGGAGTTCTTCCGGGCCGGGAGCCTGGCCGGAGTGCGGGTCAGGGTGCTGAACGGCACTCCGTCGGGCACCGTGGTCGGAGTGGAGGTCGCCCTGGAACTGGCCGGGTTCTCGGTGGTGGAGCGGGGCAACGCCGACCGGTTCGATGTTGCCCGAACCGTGGTTCGCCACACCGGGGAGTTCGAGGACGAGGCCAGGACGCTGGCCCGGTATGTCGAACCCGCACCCCGGCTGGAGCGGGTGGCCGACATCGACGGTGCCGATGTGGAGCTGGTGGTGGGCAGCGACTATTCCGCCGTCTCCGACCGTCCTCGGGATTCGGCCTCCTGACGATTGGCCATGTACCACCGGTAGGTGCGCAGCAGTCCTTCCGGGAACGGAGTGGAGGCCTCGAAGCCGAACAGCTCCCGGGCCCGGTCGGTGTCCACGCATCGGCGAGGCTGGCCGTCGGGCCTGGTTGTGTCCCATTGGATCCGCCCGGTGAATCCGGCTACCTCCGCCACTGCTTCCACCAACTCCTTGATGGGCATTTCCTGCTGGGTTCCCAGGTTGACCGGTTCACGGCCCCGGTAGTGCTCGGCGGCCAGCAGGATTCCCCGGGCGGCGTCGTCCACGTAGAGAAACTCGCGGCTGGCGGTTCCGGTGCCCCATACCTCTATGCGGTCGTCGCCGGCCTCGACCGCCTCCACGCATTTCTTGATGAGGGCGGGAATCACATGGGACACCGAAGGGTGGAACTTGTCCCCGGGCCCGTACAGGTTGGTGGGCATCAGGTAGACGCCCTGTTGGCCGTACTGATCGCGGTTGGCCTGAAGCTGCACCAGTTGGGCCAGTTTGGCGATGCCGTAGGGGGCGTTGGACTCCTCGGGATATCCGGTCCACAAGGACGTCTCCGAGAACGGCACCGGGGTGTGCTTGGGGTAGGAGCAGATGGTGCCCACCACCACCAGCTTGTCGATTCCCGCCAATCGGCACTGCTCTATGACGTTGGTACCCATGAGCAGATTTTCCAGGTAGAGGTCGGCGGGCCGTTCCCGGTTAGCCCCTATCCCCCCCACCCGGGCGGCCAGATGGATGACGACGTCGGGTCGGGTCTCGGCCAGCAGCCTCCGAGTGTCGTCGGGGTCGCGCAGGTCGAAGTCGGCTCGGGAAGGGGCCACCAGCAGCGCGGGAGCCTGCTGGTCGAGCACCCGGCACACCGCTTGCCCCAAGAATCCGGTCCCCCCGGTCACAAGGGCCCGCCTACCGGCCCAGAAGCTGCTCATCAAGCCCACACTACGACCAATGGCCGGCGGGGGTTGTGGTTGCAGCCGGTGGGGGTCGAGTCGCCGGGGGTGCGACCAATGGCCGGCGGGGGTCGTGGTTGCAGCCGGTGGGGGTCGAGTCGCCGGGGGTGCTACCAATGGCCGGCGGGGGTCGAGTCGCCGGGGTCGGGGTTGTCGGCGCATCGGCTGTCGGGGCAGTCGTGGGTCGGCTGCTGCTCGGTGGCAGACTGGCGGCGGTGAGAGCGGCCATAACGCTGGAGCAATGCTGGCACCGGGTGCCGGGAGGGACGGCCGCGGCGGCGCTGGGATGCGTCAGGGCCCTGGAACGGCTGACCACTCCGCCGGAGATGGTGGGGATATCGGCTTGGCACCGGGATCCTCCCCAAGAGCCGTTCGCTCCCGACCTACCCATGGCCGCCCTGAGATTGCCCCGAACCGCGCTGTACTGGGGGTGGCATCGTCATCGCCGGCCGGTGGTGGAGCGGGCTGCCGGTCCGGTGGACGTGATTCACGCCACCGGCATGGCGGTACCGCCCCGGACCGCCCCGCTGGTGGTGACGGTCAATGACCTGGCGTTTCGGCATTACCCCGATCATTTCACCGGTCGAGGTCTCCGGTTCTTCGAGCAATCGTTGGAGCTGACCCGCAGCGAGGCCGACATGGTGGTGTGTCCGTCGCAGTACACGGCCGACGACTGCGTGCAGGCCGGGATCGGGGCCGACCGGGTGCGGGTGGTTCCCTACGGGGCCGACGGCCCACTGGTACCGGCGAGCGAGGCCGAGGAGGTGCGTCGGCGGTTCGGGCTGGCCGAGCGGTTCGTGCTGTGGATCGGCACCATGGAGCCCCGCAAGAACCTACCGGGGCTGCTGGAGGCGTGGCGGATACTCGGGCGGGGGGCCGAGGAACTGGTTCTGGTGGGGCCCAAGGGATGGAAGGCGGATCGGTCCGGTGCCCTCGCCTCTGCCGGTCCGTCGGTGCGCAGGCTGGGGTTCGTGACCGAGACCGACAAGCGGGCCCTGCTGCGGGCGGCGACGGTGGTCTGCTATCCGAGCCTCACCGAGGGGTTCGGCCTGCCGGTTCTGGAGGCGATGGCCCAGGCCGCACCGGTGGTCACCTCCGGGACGGGGGCAACCGCCGAGGTGGCCGGTTCGACCGGTGTATTGATCGATCCCACCCGACCGGGGGAGATCGCCGACGCCCTGGCTGGACTGCTGGACAATCCCGAGGATGCGGCCCGTCTGGGTCGGCGGGGACGAGAGCGGGCGCTGACCGTGTTCTCCTGGTGTCGCACCGCCGGGGGGCTGTACGACGCCTACCGGGAGTTGAGCGGCCGGTGAACGAGGTGCGGCCTCATGGTGATGGACTCCACGACGTGGGTCGGGATCGGGCCTGCTGATGGGCTCCGTCGGGCCGGTGATCTCGGTTGGTGTCAACCTGCTTTGGCTGCGGCCCGGTCGGGTGGGGGGTTCCGAGGACTATTCCGTTCGGATGCTGAGCGCCATCGGCCCCGATGCGCCCGTGGACCTGACCTTGTTCGTTCATCCCGACTTCGCCAAGACCCATCCGGAGCTGGCCGAGCGCCACGAAGTGGTGACCGCACCGGTGGCGAGGTACCGCTCGTTGCGGGTTCTCGGCGAGAACACGTGGCTGGCCGAGCAGTGCCGCCGCCGCCGTCCCCACCTGGTTCACCACTTCGGGGGTACGGTGCCCCTGATCGGCAACCGTCCCTCGGTGGTGACCATCCATGACGTGCAACCCCTGGAGTTTCCCGAGCGTTTCGGTCTGGCCAAGAGGTCGTACCTGAGGATGATGCTGCCGTGGTCGGTGCGCCGGGCCGAGGCCGTGGTCACGGTGAGCGGCTTCTGCCGGGATCGTCTGGTGGATCGCCTGGGGGTCGATCCCCGACGGGTGCGGGTGCTGCCGGCACCGGTGCCTGCTTTTGCCGAGACCTCCGGGGCACCACCGGTGGTGGGGCCTGCTCCCTCGGGGGTCTCCGAGGGAGCACCGGAGGCGGTATCCGCCTCTGCGGGGACCTCCGGGGTGTCGATGTCTGTTTCTGCCGAGACCTCCGAGGCACCGCCGGTGGTGGGGCCTGCTCCCTCGGAGGTCTCCGGGGCGCCACCGGTACCGGTGGTTCCCGCGCTGGCCCGGCCGTTCGTGCTCTATCCGGCCATCACCTACCCTCACAAGAACCACGCCGTGCTGCTGCGGGCGCTGGCTCGGCTGGCCGGTCGGGGGTTGGAAGTGGACGTGGTGGCTACCGGAATCCCCGGACCGCTCGACGACCGGTTGGATCGGCTGGCGAGCAGTCTCGGCGTGGGCGAGCGGTGGCATCGGCTGGGCCGCATCCCCGCAGGGGTGCTGGAGGGGTTGTACCGACAGGCGCTGGCCCTGGTTTTTCCGTCGCGCTACGAGGGCTACGGGCTCCCGGTCGCCGAGGCCATGGCCCGAGGTTGTCCGGTGCTGGCCGCCGATGCCGGAGCCCTCCCCGAGGTGGTGGGGTCGGGTGGGCACCTGCTCGACCCCGACGATGACGGGGCGTGGGCCGCCTCCATCGGATCGTTGCTCCGCGACCCCTCCGCTCGCCAGGGTCTGAGCGAGGCCGGCCGGTCCCGGGTCCGGGAATTGGCCCTGTCGGATCCCGCGGCCGAGCTGTGCGCTCTTTACGCCCAAGTCTGCGCCGAGGTGGCCGGATGAGCGATCGGTCGAGGGTCGTGGCCCGACCTCGGGGATTGGTTGCCGACTGCGACGAGGTGGCCGGATGAGCGATCGCTTGAGGATTCTGGTTCTGTGTCCGCACTATGAGCCGGACACCGCCCCCACCGGGGAGGTCATGGCCGCCCTCTGCCGGCACTGGGTGGCCCGTGGTCACCGGGTCGAGATCGTCACCAGCCTCCCGTGGTATCGGGATCATGCCGTGGTCGCCGGGTGGTCGGGACGGCTGGTCCGGACCCAGCACGAGGCCTGGGGCCGGATCCGCCGCTGGTATCCGTTTCCCTCCGACAAGGGGCATCTGGTGGCAAGAGCGGCGGCGTTCGTCGGTTTCACGGTATTGGTCGGAGCGGACGCGGCGGTCATTTCCAAACGTTGCGATGTGGTGTTCGCCATGTCACCTCCCCTGACTCTGGGGGTGGCCGGGAGGATGGCGGCCCAAAGGGGACGGGTGCCGCTGGTGTTCAACGTGCAGGACGTGTTTCCCGACGTGGCGGTCGAGACCGGGGTTCTAAGAAACGATCGGGTGGTGGCCGCGGCCCGCCGACTGGAACGGTGGGTGTACCGGAAGGCCGCGGCGGTGACCGTGCTGTCTAAGGACATGGCCGACAATGTGAGGGCCAAGCTGGGCTCCAATGACCATGGGTCCAAGGTGGTGGCCCGGGAGCCGGGTGGGGCCAAGTTGGGCTCCGGTGCCCATGGGTCCAAGGTTTTGGCCCGGGGGCCGGGTGGGGCCAGGCTGGACCATGGGTCCAAGGTGGTGGTGATTCCCAATGCCGCCGATGTGGGCCGTATCACCCCGGCCGACCGGAACAACCGGTACCGGGCGGAGTTGGGACTGAACGGCGACCCCACCGGAATCTTGACCGCAACCGTGGTGATGTACGCCGGCAACCTGGGCCATTCCCAGTCGTTGGACATGGTGGTGGTGGCCGCGGAGCGGTTCGCCGATCAGGGGCGGGACGACGTCCGGTTCGTGGTCAACGGTGACGGGGTGGCTCGCCCGCTGGTGGCCGAGGCCGCTCGGCGTCTGGACAATCTGACCCTCGTCGGTTGGCAGCCTCCCGAGCGCCTGGGAGAGGTTCTGGCCGCCGCCGATCTGCACCTGGTTCTGCTGCGAAAGGGACTGGGGGCCTCGAGCGTGCCCTCCAAGGTGTACTCGGTGCTGGCCGCGGGCCGACCGGTGGTGGCGGTTGTCGATCGGGGTAGCGAGGTGGAGCGATTGCTGGACTCCGCCGGTGCCGGTCGGACGGTGGATCCCGGCGACGTCGATGCCTTCTGCTCCACGGTGGCCGATATGGTCGATGATCCCGACGGTCTGGCCGAGATGGGTCGGCGAGCCCGGGCCCACGCCGAGAGGGCCGTCGGCCCCGAGCAGGTGGCCGACCGGTATCTCGAGTTGTTCCGACACTTGATCGGGCCGTAGGCCGCGGGTTTGGGACGGCGGGAGTGGTGGGCTTGGGGTCGTAGGCTGCGGGTTTGTTACTGCTGGGGTCACGAACTTGGGGCCGGGGATCGAGGGTTTGGGACTACGGGAGTGGTGGGCTTGGGGTCGTAGGCCGAGGGTTTGGGACTACGGGTATGGGTTTGTCGAGCGAGGCGGGTATCGTATTCGGTCGTGGCAAAAGCCTCTGGTTCACGAAAGGTGGCGCGGGCAGCGTCGATGGGTGGGGTTGGACAACGACGCCGACTCATCGGGTTTCCTGCGGTGGTGGTACTGATCATCCTGGTGGGCACCGGGGTGGTGGCGGTGGCCCGCACTTTGCGCGAGGCCGAATCCCGCCCCGGCCTCAGCGATCACTGGCATTCGGCCTACGGGGTGTGGGACTGCACCGACGGTGACGGGGGGGCGTTTCAGCCGATCTTCGAGGGCCGCCAGAACAGCCAGGGCTATCCCTACGACCCCGAGGGCATCCACTCCCACTCCGATGGGCTCATACACATCCATCCGTACACCGCCAACGCCGCGGGCGAGGATGCCGTCATGGGGAAGTTCTTCGAGTCGATGTTCGTGAACATGGACGTGAATGCCATCACCGCCGGCGAGTTCGGGGTGATAAGCGCGGCGGACGCGGTCTGCGACGGGGAACCGGCGGTGATCCAGATCGTGCGCTGGTCCAACGCGCTCACCGCCACGGCCGAGGAACCCGACGAGCGGATCTACGAGGACTTCGACAAGGTCCGGTTCAAGAAGGACGGCGAGGCCTTCACGTTGGCGCTGGCTCCTCGCGATGCGGTCGTACCCCTGCCTCCCACTGCCAGCGATCTTCTCCAGGTATCCCCATCACTGGTGGCCGATCTCCAGCAGCCCGAGGGTCCGGTTCCCATCGACGGTGGCGAGCCCGACGGCGAGGTCCCCGGCGTCAGGGTGGAGGACGACGGCTGAGCCCGGGCTCGGCATGGACGCGGTTGTTCTGGCCGGAGGCTTCGGTACTCGGCTGCGACCCCTCACCCTGAATCGCCCCAAGCAGATGCTGCCGGTCGTGGATCGACCCATGATCGAGCACGTGGTCGGGCATCTGGGAGCACAGGGGGTCTCCCGGGCGATTCTGTCGCTCGGATACCGGCCCGACGGGTTCGAGGCGGCCTACCCGCAACGCCGCTGCGCCGGGGTGGAGCTGCTCTACGCCGTCGAGCCCGAGCCCCTGGACACGGCCGGGGCCATCGCCTATGCCGCTCGTACCGCCGGAGTGGACGACACGTTCATCGCCATGAACGGCGATGTGGTCAACCGGTTTCCCCTGGACGCCCTGTTGGATCTGCACGGCCGGGCCCGGGCCCGGGCCACCATAGCCCTGGCCCCGGTGACCGATCCTTCCCGCTACGGCGTGGTGGTGTGCGACCCCGATGGTCGGGTGCGCAGGTTCGTGGAGAAGCCTCCGGCCCTCCAGGCTCCCAGCAACCGGATCAACGTCGGCATATACGCCCTGGAGCCTTCGGCCCTGGACTCGATTTCCGATGGGGCCCGGGCGTCGATGGAGCGGGAGATCTTTCCCGGCCTGGTGGAGCAGGGTGGGCTGTACGCGGTGGGATGGGACGGGTTCTGGGTGGACGCCGGTACCCCCGAGACCTATCTGGAGGTGCAACTGGCCCTGTCGAAGGGCGGTTGGGTCCACCCGACGGCGGTGGTGTCGCCCGGAGCGTCGGTGGCGCACTCGGTGGTGATGGAGGGGGTGGTCGTCCATTCGGGGGCCTCGATCATCGACTCCGCGGTGCTGCCCGGTGCCCGGGTGGGCCGGGATGCGACGGTGGAAGGCTCCATAGTGGGCTACCGGGCCGAGCTCGGGGCCGGTGCCTGCCTCAGCGACCTGACCGTGGTGGGGGACGACTGCGTGGTTCCCCCGGGAGCCGTTCTGCGAGCCGAACGACTACCGCCGGTTGATTGAGGCGGGTTACCGGAAAAGATCCTCGCCCGGGGGACGGATCAGGTCGGCTCGGATGCTTCCGGGGCCGAACCAGGCCGGATCGACTCCCCGGATGACGGCCACCGGGACGCCGTCGGCCTTGCCCATCACCAGTTCGGCCGCCGCGGCCAATTCGTCGCCGATGGCCACCTCGGTTACCCGAAGCTCCTGCCCGGTGGCGTCCAGGGTTCCCCGCAGGTCGAGAATGGGACGGATCCCGGCGATACCGATGGCCACGTCGGTCACTCCCCGCCGCCAGGGCCTTCCGAAGGTGTCGGAGACGATCACCCCCACCTCCACCCCGGCTCGAGCCCTGATCCCGTCGCGTATCCGCCGGGCCGAGCGGTCGGGGTCGTCGGGCAGGAGCGCGACCATGCCGGCGGCCACGTTGGACCGATCGACACCGGCGTTGGCGCACACGAATCCGTGCTTGGTCTCGCTGATCACCAGGTTGTCCCGCCGGCGCAGCACCCGCACCGATTCCCGCTCCACCACCGGCTTGTGCGACAGGAGGTCGTCGGGGTCGACGGCGACCATGGCGTTCTCGGCCTTGGACACGATCTTCTGGGTGACCACCACCACGTCGCCATTGGCCAACCTCACCGCTCCGGATATCAGCCCGGCCAAGTCGGCCCCCGCCCCGATCTCCGGCAGGCCCTCCACCCCGAAAATCTCCAGCCTCATGCCCGGTCCTTCCCGGGGTTGTCCTGGAGTTGGGTTGTAGGCCTCATACTCTGTGCCCGGGGTTGTCCGGGGGCGGGGTGATCGGCCTCATGCCCGGTCCTTCCCGGCTCGGCCCAGAACGACCCGGGCCAGCGCGTCGGTTGCCTCGAGTCCGTTCATAACGGTGGGGGTTACCACGCAGTCCATGCCGGAGGCCCTTACATCGGCGGCTCGGTGGGCGTCGGCCTCGTCGATGACCAGGGTGGCGGCCACGTCCCGGTACAGCTTGGCCACTCCGACCACCGAGGACTCGTGACCCAGCTCCCGCATGAGCCGGTCGGCGGGGCCCTTCAGCGCGGTGTCGTTCACGATGGGCGACACCGCCACCACTGCGTCGCGACGAGCCGCCACCGCCTCTCGCACCCCGGGTACTGCCAGCACCGGTCCGATGGACACGATGGGATTGGAGGGGGCGATGACTATCCGAGTGGCCGTGGCCAGAGCCTCGACCAGGCCCGGTGCCGGTTGGGCGCTCTGCGATCCGGCCACCCGAACCGCGGTCACGGCCACGTCGTGGCGGCGGCGCACGAAATAGTCCTGGAAGTCGATCTCGCCCTCGTCCACGGTGGTGATCATGGTGCGGATCGGGTCGTTGGTCACCGGCACGACGGCCAGATCCAGGCCCCAGGCCGCCGCGATCTCCCCGGTTACCGTGGTCAAGTCGGCTCCCTGGCCCAGTCGGTGGGTGCGGTAAAGGTGGGTGGCCAGATCGCGGTCGCCCAATCGGAACCAGGTGATCCCGCCGTAGCGGTCCAGGGCGTCCATGGCCTGCCAGGTCTCCCCGGCCAGCCCCCACCCGGTGTCGGGGTTCACCGCCCCGGCCAGCGTGTAGACCACGGTGTCCAGATCGGGGCTCACGTGGAGGCCGTGCAGGACGGTGTCGTCGGCGGTGTTGACCACTGCGAGCTGGTCTTCGGGGGGATGAACCCGGATCAGACCGGTGAGCAGCTTGGCCGCCCCCACCCCTCCCGCCAGCGTGACCACGCCGGTCATGCGGTCCCGTCGATCATGTGGGTCTCATCGGTCATGGCTCCGGTGTTCATGTGGCCTTGGCGGTCATGCGGTCCCGTCGATCATGAGATTCCCTTGAGCTTGCCCTGGAGAAGATCCAGGTCGGCGTCCACCATCATGGCGACCAACTCCGGGAACCCCACCTCCCGGTGCCATCCGAGATTGGAAGCGGCCCGGCCGGCGTCACCCACCAGCAGATCCACCTCGGCCGGGCGCATGAAGGCCTCGTCGATCACCACGTAGTCCCGGTAATCCATGCCCAGGTGGGTGAAGGCCAGCTCGCAGAACTCCCGGACGGAGTGGGTCTCCCCGCTGCACACCACGTAGTCGCCGGGTTCGTCCTGTTGGAGCATCAACCACATGGCCTTCACGTAATCACCGGCGAACCCCCAGTCGCGTTTGGCATCCAGGTTTCCCAGGCGCAGCTCGTTCTGATGCCCCAGCGAGATGGAGGCCACCGCGTGGGAGATCTTGCGGGAGACGAACTCCAGCCCCCGGCGGGGGGATTCGTGGTTGAACAGGATGCCCGAGCCGGCGTGCAGGCCGTAGCTCTCCCGGTAGTTGACGGTGATCCAGTGGCCGTACACCTTGGCGACGCCGTAGGGGCTCCGGGGATAGAAGGGGGTGGTCTCGGTTTGGGGCACCTCCTGCACCTTGCCGAACATCTCACTGCTGGAGGCCTGGTAGAAGCGGATGCTCGGATCCACGATGCGGATGGCGTCGAGCATGCGGGTCACCCCCAGGGCGGTGGTCTCCCCGGTCAGTACCGGTTGGCCGAAGGAGGTCTGCACGAACGACTGGGCCGCCAGGTTGTAGACCTCGGTGGGCCGGTGCTGTCGCAGGGCCTCGATCAGGGAGGCCTCGTCGAGCAGGTCCCCGCTGGCAATGGTTATCCGGTTCTGAAGGTGGGCTATGCGCTCGAAGCTGACCGTGCTGGATCGTCGGACCAGCCCTACCACCTCGTAGCGCTTGTCGAGCAGGAACTCGGCCAAATACGACCCGTCCTGGCCGGTGATCCCGGTGATGAGCGCTCGTCGGGGTCTTTGCTCAGCCATTGGGGGCCTCGGCTCGACCGGTCAGGCGGTGGCGGGTGTCGGCCAGGGTGTCGGCCAGGGTGTCGGCCAGGCCGATCTCCGGGGTCCAGCCGGTGGCCTCCCGGAGCTTGGTGTTGTCTCCCCGCATTACCGGTTCGTCCACCGGACGGAACAAGCGATCGTCTCGCTCCAGGGTCATCGGAGTCTCGGTCAGGTTCAACAGGATCTCGGCGATCTCGGACACGGCCACATCCCGACCCGAGCACACGTTGAAGGCCTCGCCCGGGTCTCCGTGTACGACCAGCAGGCGATAGGCCCTCACCACGTCACGCACATCGGTGAAATCACGCCGAGCCGAGAGGTTGCCCACCGGTACCGTGGTTCCGCCGGTTCGTTCGTTGTGGACGATCCGGGCAGCCAGTGCCGGGGCCAGGAAACGGTCGCTCTGGCCCGGGCCCAGGTGGTTGAAGGCCCGAGCCCGGACGACCCCGAGGCCATGGCCCAAAAAGCCCTGGATGCATACCATCTCGGCGGCGGCCTTGCTGGCGGCATAGGGGTTGACCGGCCTCAGGGGGCAGTGCTCGTCGAGGGGTAGATCCTCGGGGCCGACCCTTCCGTACACGTCGCTGCTGGTGACCGACAGCAGGCGTTCGACCCCCGCGTCCACACAGGCTCGAACCACGTGGAGCGTACCGTCGGCGTTGGTTCGGAAAGTTCCCAGGGGATCGTCCCAGGAGGCGGCCACGTCGCTCTGGCCGGCCAGGTGGTAAACCGCATCGGGCTTGGTCTCCGCGATGATCTCGGACACGGCTCCGGCGTCCTCGATCGGTGGACCGCCGATTACGCGGTCAACCTCGATCACGTCGTCGTCGCAGGCGTTCAGGTGAGCGACGAGGTGGGTCCCCACAAAACCCCGCGATCCGGTAACCAGGGCTCGCATCGCCACGAGTGTGCCACCTCGGACGGCAATCTGCCGTACCACCGCTCGAGCTCGCCGGGATCCGCCCTGGCCAACCATGGGTATGGGTTCGTTGTTCATGGGTGGAGGCCCTGGGTACGGCGACCGCAGGCATGCCTTTGGCGGGCCCGCGTGGCCCTGGGTACGGCGACCGCAGGCATGCCTTTGGCGGGCCCGGCGGGCCGGTACGGTGGTGGGATGGACGGAGCACGGTTGTCCGGTGAACCTGGCGAACCCTGTGAATCGGGTTCGGAGGGTGATCCGCTGGCCGAGTGCGTCAGGAACGGTATCTATACCGCGGTGGGGCTCGGGCTGCTGGCCGTCAACCGTTTTCAGGCGGCCCGACGGGATTGGGCCGGGCAGATGCCCGACGACCTGCGGGACGCCCTGGCCGATCTGGCCGACCAGATTCCCGAGGACGTCCGGTATTCCGTGGCCGACCTCGCCCGCCAACTACCCGATTCCGTCCGCACCGTCCTGTCCGATGCGGTTGAGCAGGCCCCTGCCATTGCCGATGCTCTTCGGGAATTTCTCGGCCAACCCGGACGCTGATGGAAGCCAAGTCCGACCTCAGGATCCATGTCGTGATCGTGACCCACGATCCCGGTCTGTGGTTCGACGAGATGCTGGAATCGGTGGCCGCTCAGGATCATCCCGGAGTGGATGTGACCGTGATGGATGCCGGCAGCGAGGCCGACCCCACTGCCAGGGTCCACCGATTCTTGCCCCGGGCCGTCGTCCATAGGCTCGGGAGCAACCCGGGTTTCGGCGTGGCCGTCAACCGGGTGCTGGACGCCGCTCCCGAGGCCGGTTTTCTGGTGGTGTGCCACGACGACGTCTCATTGGCTCCCAACGCCCTGAGGCTGATGGCCGAGGAGGCGATCGGATCCAACGCCGGGATCATCGGCCCCAAGTACGTGGACTGGGAGGATCCCTCGCTCATTCGCCAGATGGGTCTGATGGTAGACATAACCGGGGATCCGGTTCCCACGGTGGAGGTCGGGGAGCTCGACCAGCAGCAGCACGATGCCGTCAAGGAGGTGCTGGCGGTGCCGGAAGGGTGTGTGCTGATGCGTGCCGACCTGTTCCGCCAGGTCGGGGGCTTCGACCCGGAGATGTCGTCCGGTTACCGGCAGGTGGATCTCTGCTGGCGAGCCCGAACCATGGGGGCCCGGGTCGTGGTGGCCCCCGCGGCGACGGTTCGGCATCGCCAGGGACCACCCGAACGCCTCCCCGCGACAAAGGCCGATCGGTCGTGGCGCCGGCATCGCCAGGGACCACCCGAAAGCCTCCCCGCGACAAAGGCCGATCGGTCGTGGCGCCGTGACCGGGTGCGGGCCCTGCTGTCGGTGTACGGGTTATGGCACTCGCTGCGGGTCGTGCCCCAAGCGATGGTCCTGGCGGTGGTCGAGCTGCTGGTTGCCCTGCTCACCGGGCACCCGGGTCGGGCTCGGAGCATCGCCGCGGCCTGGGGGCACAACCTGGTTCGCCCGATGTCGATCGGGCGACGACGCCAGGCCATCGGCCGGGCTCGCCGCGTGGGCGATGCCGATATCCGTCGGTACCAGGTCGGAGGGTACGGCTCGTGGGCCTCGTCGTTGCTCGACCGTGACGACGTTTCCATCCGGGCGGCCCCCGATGGCTTACCGGCGATCCAGGACGGCCACCGAATCCGGGTGAGTCGGCCCCGGGGCGCGGTGGTGGTGTGGGTCATCACCATGATCGTGATTCTGCTCGGAGCCCGTGGCCTTCTCACCGGAGGCATCCCCGCAGTGGGGGATTTGGCCCGCCTGGGGTCGGCTTCCGACCTCCTGAGCGGTTGGTGGAGCGAGTTTCGCCCCGTCGGACTGGGCCAGGAAGGGTTTGCCCCCACCGGGCTGGCGGTGCTGACCCTGCTGAGCTGGCTGTTTCTCGGTGAGACCGACCTCTTGCGTACGGTACTGATCGTCGGGATGGTTCCGCTGGGGGCGCTGGGAATGTGGCGGCTCGTGCGCCCGTTCGCCCTGCCGGTCCAGGGGGTGGCCCTGGTGGTGTATCTGGCCGTCCCGGTGCCGTACAACGCCATGGCCAACGGGGTGTGGAGCGCTTTGCTGCTCTACGGCCTCGCTCCCTGGCTGTTGCGGGTGGTTCTGGTGGCCTCGGGATTCGCTCCCTTCCGGGCCACCGGAGAAGCGTCGGGGGCCCGGCTCCTGGTCGGCCGGGGAGTTCTGGCGGTGGGCCTTTTGGTGGGTCTGGTCGCGGCCATGGCCCCGGAGGCCCTCGTCGTGGTGGCTCTCATGGTCGCCGGCCTGGTCCTGGGGTCGATTCTGGCCGGAACCGCGCAGGGCCTGTCCCGTCTCGTGCTGGTTGTACCGGCCGGGGCCGCGGTCGGCGCGGCGCTGAACCTGCCGTGGTTGCTGGACGGTGGGTCGTCGCTTCTGGGGGATAGACCGGGAGGCGGGCACGGGAACTCATGGGCCGAGCTGTTGCGGTTCGACACCGGCCCGTTCGGCGACGACCGGTTGGGTTGGGCCCTGCCGGTCGCCGCGCTGCTCCCCCTGGTTCTGGCCCACGACTCCCGCCTGGCCTGGGCGGTACGAGGATGGACGCTCCACCTGGGTACCGCCGCGGTGGCTCTGGCGGCCGAGCAGGGCTGGTCACCGGTGCCCCTGCCTCGCCCGGAGGTGATCCAGGTGCCCGGAGCACTGGGTCTGGCCCTGGCCGTGGCCATGGGAGCGGCCGCGTTTCAGGTGGACGTCCGCCGCTATCGCTTCGGATGGCGACAGCTCGTGCCGCTCACCGCGCTGGTTGCCCTGCTGGCGGGCATGCTTCCGTTGCTGGCCACCGTCTCCGATGGCGACTGGAACGCAACCGGCGACGACTATACCGATGCCTATGCCGACGTCGTCCCGTTCTCCGGCGACCCCACCGGAGGTGGTGATGAGCGCGAGGGTTCGGGTGGTGGTGAGCGTGGTGGTGAGCGCGAGGGTTCGGGTGGTGGTGAGCGTGATGGTGATGAGCGCGAGGGTCGGGTCCTGTGGATCGGCCATGGCGACGTCCTGCCGCTGGGCAGTTGGAAGCTGAGCGGCCGGCTGTCGTTCGCGGTGTCGGACCGCGGGGAGTTCCCCACGGTGGTCCAGCGCTGGGTCGGCGGGCTGGACGACCGGACCCGCCGAGTGAGGGAGGCGGTGATCGGAGCTCGGACGACCGGCACCAACCGGTTGGGCACCGAGCTTTCCCGGTGGGGGATCGACACGATCCTGATCGCGGAGCGACTGGCCCCCGCACCCTACGGAGAGCTGGCGTGGGCCACCCCCCGGTGGCTGATCGACATGCTCGACGACCAGCTTGACCTTGTGGCCGGCAGGCTGACCGCGGGCATCACCATCTACCACAACGCCGCCTCGAGCCGGCCGCCGACCGAACTCTCGGTCGTCGCGCCGGGCGACGTCGGAATCTCCGGATGGGCCCAACTACTGCTGTCGATTCAGGTGGCGCTGTGGGCGGTGGCCCTGATCGGTCTGGTTCGTCTCGGCTCGGGTCCGGGTCGCCGCCGGAACCGGAACCCGAGTGGGGCACGGTGAAGGATACGGTCATGCACCGGCCGTTGGTGGTACTGGCCCTGGCACTGGTGGTCGGGCTGGCAGTGGCCGAGAAGGGCGACGACGGGGCGCCATCGGCGGCCCCTGCGACGGGTCGAGGGATCACCAGCGTTGCTCCCGGGCCCGACGCCACGGGAGGGGTTTGGTACTGCACGGCAGGAACGTCGAGGCCGGGAGAGTTCGCCGACCACTCGGTCGTGGTGGTCAATCCGGCCGGGGCCCCGGTCACGGCCACGGTATCGGTGTTCCCGATGACCCCGCAAGGATCGTTGTCGGCGTCGGCCGGCCCCCAGGAGGTGGTGCTGGCGGTGCCGGCCCGGTCGGAGGCATCCCTGCGGTTGGCCGAGGTGGTGGTGTCCCAGTACACCGCGGCGCTGGTCGAGATCGACTCGGGGCGGGCGATTGTCGAACAGCGGGTGCAGGGACCCACCGGCATGGACGCCATGCCCTGCGCCACCCGCTCGTCGGCGGTTTGGCATTTCGCCGCCGGATCGACCCGACGGGACGCCCGGCTGGTGTTCACGCTGTTCAACCCGTTTCACGATCGGGCGGTGGTGAGGTTCGCCTTCTCCACCGACGACGGGATCCGCGAGCCCTCGGTCCTTGGGGGGGTACTGGTGCCGGCCCGGTCGCTGGTGGTGGTCAACGCCACCGATGCGGTGCCCCGATTTTCGTCGGTTTCCACCACCATCGAGTCGTCGGCCGGCCGCATCGTGGCCGGCCGACTCCAGCTCTTCGACGGTAGCGAGGGGTTGGAGGGCTTGACCGCAGGGGCCGGAATCGTCGAACCCCATACCTCGTGGGTGTTCCCCGCCGGCCCGGTGGATGGGGGAGCGGTCGAGCACCTCGTTCTGTACAACCCGGCCGAGGAGGTGGCCGCCGCGGGCATCAGCATCCGGTTGGACGCCCCCGAGTCGGCCCGGACGGTGGCTCCGCTGGAGGTTTCGATACCCCCCCGGCAACGGGTCGTCGTGGTGCTCGGTGCCCCCGGGGCCTACCCGCGTCCCTCGGCCCCCTATACCCACGAAGTCGGGGATCATCTTCCCGACGGATCGGGGTACTGGGCCGCGGTGCAGGTGTTCAACGACGTTCCCATCGTGGCCGAGCGGGTGGTGGCCGGGCCGGCGTTGTCGTCGTCGCCAGGGGTGGGGACCACCGCCGGAACCCCGGTCGCCGCGGCCCGGCACCTGGTTACCGCCGGCCGGGCCGATGGGGACGGAGTGGCCCTGGCCGTGGTCAATCCCTCGCCCGACTCCATCGCCCAGGTCACCGTGTCGAGGATCATCGATGGTCGGGTCGTTCCGGTGACCCGGCTCGACCCCCGGGAGGTGGCTCCCCACAGCCGCTTGATCGTGCCGGTGGATCGACTGACCGATGGCGACTCCTACGCCCTGCTGGTGGAGTCCAGCCGGCCGGTGGCGGTGACCCGCTCACTGCTGGCCCGGAGCCGAACCGGCCTGGCCGCCGGCACCTCCGTTCCCTTCGATCCCGTCCTTTTGGACCCATCGGCCTTCTAGGCGATGTTGGCACCCGAGGGGTCAACCCGAGGCAGCCCTACACTAACTTCATATTATATTAAGTATTTTTAGTAATTTATAAACATTTTTTGGGTTTATTAGTATTAACAGTTGACTTTGTCGCCGCCGTCGGTAGACTGGTGGGCACCGCCCCTCCAGCCGGTCCGACCGTCGGGTAAGCTGGTGAGCGGAAGAGGAGGATCGTGGAAACGGCCATCTACACGACGATGATCAGCGTGCTCGGTGCAGGGCTGGTCGCGACGTTGCTGTTCGCCGTGCGGGTTTTGGTCACCCGCCTGGAGGATATGGCAAGCCAGATCCACCGTCTCGGGGACAAGATCGACGAGAACAGGGTCGAACTGGTGGCCAGGATCGACGCAGCCAGATCTGAGCTGGCGATCAGGATCGACAACAATGGCAAGGAGATCAGCAGAATCAGTGCCCGGTTAGCAGGTCTCGAGTCCCGGGTCGATGGTCTCGAATCCTGATTCACGGGTCTAGAGACTCGACTCGGTAATCTCAATTCCGAGGTCGGGATCATCAAATCCCGACTCGGTGTGATCGTGCCTGCCGAGGCCACCCCCGCGTAGACACGGGAACCAACCCGGTCGGGGCCGCACTCGACGGGACGAGGCCGTTGCTGCCTGTCTACGATCCCGGTCGTGGATGAATCTACCGAAGTCCTTCCCACCGTTCGAGACCTGGTGCTCGAGCGGGCCGATGACGATCGCCCGGCCATGCTGTTCGAGCACGAGCGGTACACCTACCGACAGTTCACCGCCGGTTGCATCGCCCGGGCCCATCTGCTGCTGAACCACCGGGGTCCGGGGCCGTTCCACGTGGGGGCGCTTTTGGACAACGGGCCGGAGTATTCCATGCTGCTGGGCGGGGCGGCGGTGGCCGGGGCCGCGGTGGTGGGCATCAACCCCACCCGGCAGGGTGCCGAGCTGGCCCGGGACATAAATCACGCCGATTGCGGCATCATCGTCACCGAGAGCCGCCACCGTGGGCTGCTGGACGGCCTGGATTTGGGCGCGGCCGAAGGGAAAGTGCTGGACGTGGATTCCCCGGAGTGGGGTGCGGCCCTGGCCTCCTATGCCGGGGTCGAGCCACCGGAGGTTGCAATCGATCCGTCGGCCCCCTATCTCCTGTTGTTCACATCGGGCACCACCGGTGACCCCAAGGCGGCCGTCTGTTCCCAGGTCCGCCTGGCCCGCATCGGTCAGGTCATCACCGGGATGAGGAAGCTGACCGCCGACGACGTGTTCTATCAGGTCATGCCCATGTTCCACTCCAACGCGCTGATGGCCGGCTGGATTCCGTGTTTGACCGCCGGGGCGGTTGCCGCGTTCCGGCGGCGTTTCTCGGCATCGGGCTTTTTGCCCGACGTTCGCCGCTTCGGGGTTACCTACTTCAACTACGTGGGCAAGCCCCTCACCTACATCCTGGCCACCCCCGAGCGGCCCGACGACGCCGACAATCCCTTGCGGATCGTGTTCGGCAACGAGGGGGCGGTACACGACCTGGAGCGATTCTCCCGCCGTTTCGGGGTGCCGGTGGAGGACTCCTACGGCTCCACCGAGGGGGGAGTATCGGTGAGCCGAACCCCGGACACCCCGCCCAACGCCCTGGGCCGGGCCGACGAGACCGTGAAGGTGCTCGACCCCGACACCGGCGAGGAGGCCCCGCCGGCGGTGTTCGACTCCACCGGCAAGCTGCTGAATCCCGATGAGGCCATCGGTGAGTTGGTGTCGATGGCCTCGGCACCGACGTTCGAGGGTTACTGGAACAATCCCGAGGCCGACGAGGAGCGCACCCACGACGGCATCTACTGGTCGGGCGACCTGGCTTATAGGGATGCCGATGGGTTCGTCTACTTCGCGGGTCGCAACTTCGACTGGCTGCGGGTGGACGGGGAGAACTTCGCGGCGGCCCCGGTGGAGCGTATCCTGGTGCGCCATCCCGATATCGACCTGGCCGCGGTGTACGCCGTGCCCAGCCCGTCGGTCGGCGATGACGTGATGGCCGCGGTGGTGCGCCGTCCCGGCACGTCCTTCGATCCTCGGGGGTTCGCCGAGTTCCTGGCCGCCCAGGATGATCTGGGCACCAAGTGGGCCCCCCGCTACGTGCGCTGGGCCGACACCCTGCCCCAGACCGAGACCAACAAGATTCTGAAGCGCACCTTGCGCCGGGAACGCTGGGAGTCCGGCGACGAGACCTGGCGGCGCGACGGCGACGACTACCGCCGCCTGGTGCCCGCCGACGTCGCGACGATCAGAGCCGAGTTCGAGGCTCGGGGCCGCCTTTCGGTTCTGGAGGTCTGATCGGTTCTGGGCGTCTGAGCGGTTCTGGACGTCTGATCGGTGCTGGGCGTCCAAGCAGGGCTGGAGGCCTGATCCGAGCGATGCTGGACGTCCAGGTCTAAGCGGTTCCCGGCAGAGTGCTGGGGCGGTCGGGGTGCCAGTTGAGCTGGTGTCTCAGCACCCGGTTCCATTTGTTGGCCGCCAGTGTCGGGGTGAGCGCCGCGAGGCCGGTGCAGTACTTGCTGAACGTCATGGGACGGTGCCCCGATCGCCACAGGAGGTGATCGAAAGCACACGGGCGGGAAGTTGTCTTGGTCTCTATCAGCGCTACCGGTCCGAGAGGAAGCTCGGCTCCGACCCCCTGCCACAGCAGGTCGGTATCGATGGTGACGCGCGCCGCGTCGTTCTGATCCAAAAGCAGCGTGGTCCGTCGGTAGATGGTGGTGAGCGACGGCCGAAGATCGCCGGCCACCGTGCTGGTACGACCAATCGTGCCCACGAAGGCCCGACCGTTGGCCGTGAGTCCGTTCTCCTCGGCCGGATCGCAGGCCAAACGGTGCTTTATCGTGCGACCGCGCCCGTCCCGGGTCTTGACCTCGAGCATGCACAACCGAGTGTCGAGGTAGTGCCGGGTCCGCACCTTGAAGCGTGATGGTCGGCGATGAGCGGCATCGAAGTAGGAATCCAGCTCGGAGGTGTCGAAGTAGGTGGATCGGTAGTCGAACTGCTGGTGGTGGCCGATCCTGAGGACCCTAGCCCCGGAGCCGAGCGCGGCGACAAGAGCGGGGACGGCCTCGGGGGGCACTAGATACTTGCGGTCCTTGCGGATTTGCAGATCGGCGGCCGCGGTCAGTTCGCCGAGCTCGACCGTGTCCATGGCCAACAGGACATCGGCGAGAGCCGGCTCGGGGGCAGAGGGCTTGACGGCTTGGCTCCGCTGCTCAAAAGAATGCAACTTCACGATTGGGCTCCCCGGCTGAAGCGACCGCTCGGTTCGGTGCTGGGGGGAGAGGAGTCGCCGGCCTCGAAGCGTACGTCCACGTCGGTGGTGTCGTTGACGAGGTCCACGCGCCGCACGGCTATCCTGCGGACCTTGGCGGCGAGGAGGTTCTCCAGGTGGGCAACCAGTTCGGTCTCGTCGGTGAAGGCCTGGTCGAGGGTCATGCGCTGGGAGCGGTACCGGGCCAGGAGACGGCCGTGGTCGCCAACGAACAGTGCGGCGAGAAGCGCGACCATCAGCACCGGTGCGAGCCACAAGGGCGAGGTGGGGACGCCGCCGAGCACCCCCAGAGCAAGGGCGACGAAGTAGTAGGCGACCTCCGGTTGGTCGAGCTCGGCGGATCGCAACCGGATGATCGACAACACGCCGAAGAGGCCCAGCCCCAGACCAGCGGTGACACTGGTCGAGGTGAACGCTTCGGCGACGGCGAGCACGCCGATATTGACGCCCAGATAGGAAACGACGAGATCACGTCGGCGGTGGCGGGGCAGGTACAACCCGAATGTCAGGATGGACACTGCCACCAGATTGAACAGGATGGGAAGGATGTCGTTCATTGTATTCCTCTCCGGGATAACTTGACGGTGAGCTAAGTTATACTTCGCTTCTTTGTGAGATCTCTGAGAGGGATCTTGGAATTCCATGACTTGGGTTAACAGAGAACTCACAGATGCATCGAAGCAAACTGCCAAATCCCCCTGGTTTGATGGGGTAAAACCAGGAGGTACACATGCCCATTCGAACCATTTTCGTCGCGTTGGTAGCGGCAACCCTTCTTCTGGCCGGTTGCGGAGACGACAACACCCCGTCCCCTGACAATGGCGACCGGAGGGCCGGCCCCACGGCCGAGGTTGGGCCGGTCGATACCCCGGCTCCGACCGCCGCCCCCACTGCGAGCCCCACCCCTGTCGGGTCACCCAGCCCCACTGCGAGCCCCACTGCCGCCGGTTCGGCCGCCCCCACCGACGAGGTTGCGCTGTTCGATGCTGCGACCGTGCATGAGATCGAACTCACCTTCGACCAGGCCGACTACGACTCGATGCTCGAGACGCTGTCGGAGTCCGGTGACAAGACCTGGATCGATGTGACCGTCACCATTGATGGGGTCACCTACGAACATGCCGGTGCCCGACTGAAGGGCAACTCGTCCCTCTTCGGCCTGGTCGACGGATTCGGAGACCCGGGCAGCAACTTCCCGGCCTACTCAATGGCCGACGAGGACCGCGAACTGCTCGACCAGTGCCTCTACTACGATATGAATCGGTTCTACTACGAGATGAACAAGCGAGGAGTGGTTGATCCGGGCCCTCGGCCCCCCGATGATGACGGCAGTCTCTCCGACGATGACCACGAACCTCCCGAGGATCTCTCCGACGATGACCACGAACCTCCCGACGATGACGATGATGCTGCTGTCTCCGAGGGCCACTCCCAGGGATCTGCCTGGGGATCCGTCGGAGTAGTCGGCCTGGGGCCCGAGAACGAGGCCTCGGCGGACGAGCCCGAGGGGTTGCCGTGGTTGATTCGCCTCGACCGGTTCGTGGATGATCAGCAGCATCAGGGATATGTGGACATCGTGATCCGGTCAAATCCCAGCAAGACCTCGCTCAACGAAGCATTGTCCCTGGATCTGCTGAAGCAGGCCGGGCTGGCGTCGCAGGATGCGGCCCACGTGAAGTTCAGCGTCAACGGTAGCGAGGCGGTGCTGCGGCTGATGGTCGAACACCCCTCCGACGATGCCTGGCAGGATCGCAACTTCTCGGAGGCCGGAGCGCTCTACAAGGCCGAGAGCACCGGCGACTGGTCGTACCGAGGAGACAAACCGGCGGACTACGACGATGTGTTCGACCAGGAGGGGGGCAAGAAAGTGGCCGACCTCGCACCGCTGATCGAGTTCCTAAAGTTCATCAACGAATCCGATGATGCCACGTTCGCCTCCGAGCTGCCCGAACGACTGGACGTCGAGTCCTTCGCCACCTATTTGGCCATGATGGAAGTGGTGCAGAACTGGGACGACATCGACGGTCCGGGTAACAACGCCTACCTCTGGTGGGACCGCGAATCGGCCCGGTTCAAAGTGGTCCCCTGGGACATGAACCTGGCCTTCGACGGTCACTTCGACGGGTTCGGGATGCCCTACGGTTCTGATGGTGAGCTACCCGGCGAGGGGAACTCGTCGTCGGTGATGGTGTTCGAGGCCCCCTACGGTTTCGAGGGCGAGCTGCCCGAGGACTTCGAGATGTTTGACAGGCCGGAGCTGCCCGAGGACTTCGAGCTGCCCGAGGACTTCGAGATGTTTGACAGGCCGGAGCTGCCCGAGGACTTCGAGCTGCCCGAGGACTTCGACTCCAGCCAGTGTGAGTTCACGGGATCGAATCCGCTGGTCGAACGGTTCCATGCCACCCCGGAGATGGAATCGCTGTACCAAAAGAAGCTGGCCGAGCTGAAGGCGAAGTTCATCGAAAGCAAGGTAGCGGACAAGGTTCTGGCGGCGCGGGTGGCCGTGCTGACCGAGCAGGCGACCGACCTGGTCGATGCCGACGTCATCGAGCAGGAAGCCGATGCGATAACCAAGCTGATGAGTGGCCAATGACCGACAACCCCGGACCTCGCGTTCTTCTCGTGGACGACGAGGAGAACATCCGCTACATCGTGAAGCTGGCGCTGGAGATGGCCGGCTTCGAGGTGGCAACCGCGGCGTCCGGGGATGAGGCCATCAAACTTGTGGGCAGTTTCCAACCGCGGGTCATCGTCCTGGACGTCATGCTTCCCGACATCGACGGCTTCTCGCTGTTGCGACGCATCCGGGACCGGGGGTCGAGCGCGCCGGTGGTGTTCCTCACGGCACGCGACGGCACCGAGGACCGGGTTCGTGGTTTGACGACCGGCGGTGCCGACTATGTGGTGAAGCCGTTCGCGGTCGCCGAGCTGGTGGCGCGGGTCAAGCTCCGCCTCGCCGATGACGGCTCGAGCACCGAGGGACGAGCCCTGCGCTGCGCCGATCTCACTCTGGACGACGAGACCCGTCGGGTGACCCGGGCCGGCGAGATCGTGCATCTGTCGCCGACCGAGTACAAGCTGCTCCGCTATTTACTGGTGAACAGCGGTCGGGTGCTGTCGCGGTACCAGATTCTGGATCACGTCTGGTCCTACGACTTCGACGGCAATTCCGCGGTCGTCGATACCTACATCAGCTACCTACGACGCAAGATCGACAACGTCGAACCTCACCTCATCCACACGATCCGCGGCTTCGGGTTTTCTCTCCGAGTGGAAGCGTGAGTCTTCGACGGCGGCTGTTCGCGGCGATGGGGGTCGTATTGGCGCTGATCCTCATCGGCGGTTTCATAGTCGTGCGAAGCCAGCGATCGTTTCTCATCGAACAGGTTGACGAGCAGCTCGCGGGGGCAATTTCTTCCACGATTCCGTATCCGCTCCTGGACACCCCGGTTCAGTTGACCCCCGGCTCATCAGCTATCCCGATTCCGCCCGACGATCCGATTCTGAGCTATGACGACCATGCCTTCTTTCCCCAGGTTCCGTCCGATGCCCCGATCATGACCGATGACAGCCATGCCTTCTTTCCCCCGATCCCACCCGATGAGCCGATCTCGACCCTCTTCGTCGGAATGGTCGAAGGGGGAAGGTTGATACCCTTCTTGGAAGGTCGGCTCATCGACGACATCCCCGACGTACCTATGGCGATGCCCGAGTTGGACGGGTTGGAGAGTCAGGCCCTCACCGTGGACGGTGTCGAGGGCCGGGTGCGATTCCGAATCCGAACCGTGGGGGATCCCGAGATGGGTGGCTTCTGGGTGGTGGCACTGCCCATCGACGAGGTCGAAAGTGCCATCCATCGTCTCCAGTTGGTGCTGTTGATCGTCGGCGGTCTGGTGCTGGGGGTCATGGCTGCGGCTATTTGGTGGGTGGAACGCCTGGGGGTCAAGCCGATAAGAAACGTCACCCGGGTGGCCGAGGCCATCTCCGCCGGCGACCGGAGCCAAAGAGTCGAGCAGACCGACAGCCGAACCGAGGCCGGAAAACTGGCCCACGCCTTCAACGTGATGCTGGACGACCGCGACACCATCGAGGCCCGCCGACGACAGTTCGTGGCCGATGCCTCCCACGAACTGCGAACCCCTCTCACCTCTATTCAGGGCTACCTCGACCTCTATTCCCACGGTCGATTCGTCGATCCGGAACTGGTCGAGGACATGATGCGCCGCATGGGTCGCGAAGCGACCCGCATGAAGGCCCTGGTCGAGGACCTGCTCCTTTTGGCCAACCTGGATCAGCAAAGACCGTTACGGCGGAGTCGTGTCGATCTGAATCGCCTCATCACCGACGCCGCCAACGATGCCCGCGCCGTTCAACCTCGGCGCTCCATCCTGGTCGAGACCCCGGATCCGGCGGTGGAGACCACTGGTGACGAGTTCCGGCTTCAACAGGTGGTTGCCGCCCTGGTGGACAACGCCCTGACCCACACCGACATAACCTGCCGGATCCGCCTCGAAGTCCGGGCCACCCCGACCGGCACCGAGATCATCGTGGCCGACGACGGTCCCGGTCTCGACTCGACCCATGCCGACCGGGTCTTCGACCGCTTCTTCCGTTACGACCAGTCCCGCTCCCGCGCCACCGGCGGTTCGGGCCTCGGACTGGCAATCGCCCGCTCCATCGTCGAAGCCCACCACGGAACCATCCAACTCCACACCGCTCCGGGAGCCGGCTGCACCTTCACCATCTTCCTCCCAGCTAACCGACCAGACGACCCCGATACGGCCGGCAGTGGTGCTGAAGGGGAGAGTTGATCCCACGCCCTCGGTGGTCGCATGGCGCTCGACCATGCTCGTCCACCGAACCGTGGTAATTCCGCCCGGTCACCGAGCAGTTGTATTCTCGGGCCGTGACCAAGATCAAGTTGGGTTTCATCGGGCTGGTGCTGGCGCTGGTCGGTGTTTTGTTGGCCGGGTCGTCCTCGGCCCAGGATGGGCCAACTCTTACTGCTGACGACCCATCATCGGTCGAGCTGGAAGTTCGTATCGCGGCGCGTAAGTTGGCTGGTGGCAGGGTCGAGTTCGGTCTTCAGTCACGTCAGGCGGATGGTTCGTGGAGCGATCGTCTTTTGCCGGAAAAACGTTATTTTCCCACCGGCACCGGCACCGGCAGTTGGCTTTCCAGCTCCCCGCTGACCCTCCAGTCGGTCGAGCTGGAGGTTCGTATCGTTGCTCGTGGGGTGGCTGGTGGCAGGGTCGAGTTCGGTCTTCAGTCTCGTCAAGTGGATGGCCTGTGGGGCGATCGTCTTTTGCCGGAAAAACGTTATTTTCCCATCGACACCGGCACCGGCAGGTGGCTTTTAAGCTCCTCGTTGCCCCTTCAACTGGTTCCTCAGGTAGGGGCTGGACCGGTCACGGAAATTGGCCCGGTGGCTCCGCTCGAGGCTTTGACGGTTGAGGTGACACCTACTTCGCTAAGCGCAACAAGCTTCCAGGTGGCCGTGACCTTTGCCCGACCGGTCACCGGTTTCGACCGGAGCGACATTGTCGTGTCCAACGGCTCGGTGACCGATTTCTCCGGGTCGGGAGCTCAGTACGAGGTGACCGTTGAACCCCGGGCTGCCGGTGCAGTGGTGGTGAGAATACCGAAAGGTGTCGCTAAGGATGCCACCGATACATACAACCAAGCATCGTCGCCGTATGTTGCCAACAGTAACTTTGCCGAAGGCCCGGGTTTCGATACCTGGAACCGTGCCGCAGTGATTGATGCCATGGTCAAGGAATTCGATCGGGTTGAACCCGACCCCGAGTTCACCGGTAATGTCGAAAACTGTATCGCAGGTACCACCAGCCAACAATTCCGAGACAGTGTAATCCAACGGGTCAACTGGTACCGGCAAATGGCAGGAATTAACCCCGTATCCGAAAACCTGGAATACTCAAAAGATGCCCAAGCCGCGGCACTCATGATGGCTGCCGAGCGTGAATTATCTCATTTGCCTAGACTTGATTGGACTTGCTACACCCAGAGCGGTGCCAGAGGAGCGGGCAGAAGCAACCTTTATCTAGGTGTTTATGGCATTAATGCCGTTGATGGCTACATACGAGACTCTGGAGATACCAATCTGAGTGTCGGACACCGGATGTGGATCCTAGATCCCTGGGCAACCAACTTCGGAACAGGTGATGTCCCAACTGGCCAAGGACTTTCCCAGAGACCATCCAATGCACTATATGTAGTAGGTATACCAAGGTACCTACATGAAAAAGATTATCCCGAGGTTAGGCAGGAGCGGGGTTTTGTGGCCTGGCCTCCCCCTGGCTACACAACAGCAAACACGAACTGGGGGCGCTGGTCCTTCAGCCTGGAGGATCGTGGGACAACAGACTTCAATTTGTCGTCGGCAATAGTAACAGTCATGGATGATGATGGACCAGTGCAAGCAAATGTTATATCAAGGTCCCACTCAAGTATAGTATGGGCTATGAATGGAGATACCAACTCTTACTTGCAGTCCAGACCTACAGATGGCGACCACTGCTACACCATTGCTATAAGTAACATACTAGGTGAATACAACAATATCACTCAGGCACCGTATGAGTACACCACTTGTATTATTGATGTAGGATCGCAGTTCAATAAAGAAGACCGTGAAGCACTAATTGCACTTTACCATAGTACTGATGGGCCTAATTGGATCAATAATCAAAACTGGCTCACCAACAATCCACTAGAAACATGGTATGGGGTCACCGTGGATCCTCTTTTGAACAAAGTCCTAGATCTTGAGCTCATTCCTCAAATAGATGAATTGGGAAGACGCAACCTAACCGGAAAGCTACCCTCAGAGTTAGGTAATCTCACGAAGTTGAGGTGGCTGGATTTGTCTGGTAATCAGTTGTCAGGTCCGATACCCCCAGAGATTGGCAAGCTCACAGAACTCAGGTCGCTGAGTTTGAGTGATAATCAGTTGTCAGGTCCGATACCCCCAGAGATTGGCAAGCTCACAGAACTCAGGTCGCTGAGTTTGAGTGATAATCAGTTGTCAGGTCCGATACCGTCGGAGTTAGGTGATCTCACCAACCTTGAAGGCCTAGGTTTGGGTGGTAATCAGTTGTCAGGTCCGATACCGCCGGAGTTAGGTGATCTCACCAAGTTATGGTGGCTGCAGTTGGGTGGTAATCAGTTGTCAGGTCCGATACCGCCGGAGTTAGGTGATCTCACCAAGTTGAGGTCGCTGAGTTTGGGTGGTAATCAGTTGTCAGGTCCGATACCGCCGGAGTTAGGTGATCTCACCAACCTTGAAGTCCTGAGTTTGGGTGGTAATCAGTTGTCAGGTCCGATACCATCGGAGTTGAGTGGGCTGACTAAGTTGAGGTGGCTGAGTTTGTATGGTAACCAACTTTCAGGGCCTCTACCAGTGGAGTTGGCCAATAAGTTTCCAGATTTACTTTGATGAAATCAGGGCGATTTCATCGAGCCCGAGGTAGTTCGCACGGCTCAGCCGGCCAGTCGATCGAGGATTCGCTGGTGGAGTTGCATCGACGCGGCAAGACGCTCTTGAAAGCCATCATCGGCTCGGCGTGGCTCGATATGGCTCTCGATCGTGTTACGGACAGTTTCTGACACGCTAACGTCGTCACCCTCGGTGGTGAAGTCGCGATTCTCGGGTTGCTCGGCTTGGTTCATGTCGGTTGGTTTTGGTTGAGGGCTATTTGGGCGATGGTGGTGACGGTGGTGGCCAGGTGGGCTCGTTGGTCGGGGTCGATGGCTTCGTAGGCCTGGGTCATTCGGTCCGAGGTGATCTGTTCGGCTTGTTGGTGGGCGGCTTTCAGTGGTTCGGGGTCGGGGAACGGTTCGGTCCAACCGAAGAGCCGGGCCTGTTGGGGGTTGGCCTGGGCGATGATTGCCTCCAAGGGGGTCATGCCTATCGCGCTGAGTGCGTGTACGTGGAATCCGAATCGCAGCTCCCGCAGCGTCTGAAGGGCCAGTCCGGCGGCTTCGGCGGCTCCGGCGGGGGTCGGCATGGCCCGCCAGCCGGCGTAGAGGGCCTGGCTCATGGGCTCGGTGGCGTCGAACACGGTGCGGGCCGCGGCCGCGAAGTCGCCGAGCCCGTCGAGGTGGCCGAACGTGTCGGCGGCCCACCGGCCGATTCCCGTGGCCAGGGCGGCGGCAGCATCGGGGGGCGATCCCTGATCCTTGGTCTGGTTCCAGGCCGTCTCGATCATGGCCGGGTGGAACAGGGCGAACCCCGACACCACCACGTCGGCGGCCACGTCGCCCAGTACCCCGCCTCGACCCCCCACGTACCGGGGCAGACCCTCGAAGCCCGCGGCTCTCATTGCCTCGGTCACCGCGTCGGCGGCGAAGTAGCTGCGCCCCAGAGCGCCGATGGGGGTTGCGGTGGCCGCGGCCACCTCTTGGGGGGTCATGGATCGGGCGGTCATGGAGCCGTAGCTTATCGAAATCGAAATTCCACGGGAATCGTGGGATGTGCCTGCATCGGCGGGTTCAGACGATACCGTCGGCTCGGGCCTGGGCCAGGCGATGGGCGTCCCAGCCCAGAAGGGCGGCGTAGACCTCGGCATTGTGGGCCCCTATCGCAGGGCCGGGGTGGCGGATGGTGCCGGGGGTCTCGCTCAGTATGGGGGCCGGGGTGGCCATCGGCACGGTGCCCAGCACGTCGTGGGCCACCGGGGTGATGCTGTTGCGTGCCCTCACCTGGGCGTCGGCCAGTAGTTGGGACAGGTCGTTCACCGGAGCCACCGGGATTCGGGCCTCCACCAGGATGGCGACCGCCTCGTCCAGGGGATGTTGGGCGACCCAGTCGGCCACCAGGGTGTCGAGCTCGTCGTTGTGGGCCAGGCGGTCGGCCATGCGGGCGAACCTGGCCTTGTCCTCGGGGCAGTCCCGCCCGGTGATGGCCAGGATGCGCTCCACCTGGCGGTCGGTGGTTCCCGACAGGCACAGGTACCGGTCGTCGGCGGTGCGGTAGATGTTGCGAGGCACGCCGGTGGCCAGGCGGGATCCGAATCGGGCCGGGGGCGGGTCGTCGCCGGTGGGATCCCAGGCGGCCAGGGTGCTGCCCATCAGGGCCAGGATGGGCTCGTACATGGACACGTCCACGTGCTGGCCGCCGAGACCGTTCACGTCCCGGCCGTAGCAGGCCACCAGGGCGCCGATCATGCCGTGCACCCCGGTGAGGGTGTCGCCGAGCGGAATGGATGTGAGCATGGGGGGTCCGTCGGCCTCGCCGGTCATGTGGGTGAGGCCGGCGAAGGCTTCGGCCATGGTGCCCGCGCCGGGGCGGTCGGCCAGCGGGCCGGTGTGCCCGTAGGGGCTTACCGAAACCATGACCAGGCCGGGGTTGATGGCCCGGAGACGGTCCCAGGTGCAGTCCCAGTCCCGGAGCACGGCCGGGGAGTAGTTGTGTACCAGTACGTCGATCTCGGCCACCAATAGGCGGAGGACGTCGCGGCCCTCGGGCCGGTTCAGGTCGCAGGTGACGACCCGTTTGTTGCGGGACACCATCGCCCACACCAGCGACTCCCCGTTGCGGTTGGCCCCGATGCGGCGCAGGGCCTCGCCCGACGGGGGTTCGACCTTGATCACGTCGGCCCCGAAATCGCCCAAAAAGGTGGCCACCTGGGGGGCGGCCAGAAACGACGAGATATCCAATACCCGAACCCCGGCCAGCGCCCCCGCGGTGGGGTTCATCGGGCCTGGTCGCCCGGGGTGGAGGCGAGTGCGGTGGGGTTCATCGGGCCTGGTCGCCCAGGGTGAAGGCCAGATCGGTGGCCGGGAGCTGCATGGTGGTCACCTCGTTGATCAGGGGTCTGCCCGCCAGCAGGCGACGCAGGTTGTCGCCGAACAGCTCGGCCCCCCGCTCCCAGCGTCCGGTGCCCCCACC
The DNA here is from genome assembly GCA_965115985.1 of Acidimicrobiales bacterium. GTDB lineage: Bacteria > Actinomycetota > Acidimicrobiia > Acidimicrobiales > Bin134 > Poriferisocius. The sequence goes on along the minus strand of OZ220474.1, from coordinate 515,797 downwards.
GGAGGAGTGGGGAGTGAGCACCACCCCGGGGTGAGCCCAGTAGGGGTGTTCGGGGCCGAGGGGCTCGGTGGTGAACACGTCCAGGATCGCGGCCGACAGGTGGCCCCGGTCCAGGTGTCGTAGCAGGGCGTCGTCGTCAACCAGCATCCCCCGGGCCACGTTGACCAGCACTGCTCCCGGCTTCATGGACGACAAAAAGCTCTCGTCCACCAGGTTCTCGGTTTCGGGGGTGGCCGGTGCGGCCAGCACCACCACATCGGCGGCGGGCAGGGCGGCGGCCACGTCGTCCGGGCCGATCAGGGCGTCCACCGGTTCGTCGCCGGTCGGTCGGCGGCGTACACCGGTCACGTGGGCCTCGAACGCCCGGGCCCGGCGGGCCGTCTCGGTGCCGATGGCTCCCAACCCGACGAGCAGCCAACGGGATCGCCACACCTCCCGGAAATCGTGGTGTTCCCACCGGCCCTCGGCCTGGGCGCTCCGCCAGCGTCCGGCGTCCTGGAAGACGTCCAGTACCGATCGCAGCACGTACTCGGCAATGGGGATGGCGGTCAGGTGGGCGTTGCACAACCGGACTCCCCGGTCCATGAGGCGACCGTAGGGCTCGAGATCCACCCCGCTGGCCGCCGACTGGAGCCAGCGGAACCCGGGCGCGTCCTCCACCACCTCGAAGAACCGATCCACCAGCCCGTCGAAGAACATGTCGCTCGACAACCACGCCACCTCCGGTCGGGCCCCGTCCGGGCCGATGATGCGCCCGTCCTCGGCCAGGTGCAGCCACCTCAGGCCGTGCTCCTCGTCGTCCAGGGCATCGAAATGGGGCCGATGCCGCCGGTACGCCCTCTCGCTCACCAGCGCGAACATCGAACCGACACTACCGTCGGCCGGGAACACGACCCTATTGGTCGGCGCCGGCGAGCAGGCTGGTCTCGGCACCAACTCCGAGCAGGGGCACGACCCCGATCGCCGCCTCGCTTGGTTTCGGTAAACGAGGAACGCCCCTGTAGCCTGGCGGGAGTTGTGGAACATGCCGTCCGGCTCCGAGCCGCTGTGACGTTACTGGGACGGTTTCCCGCTCTGGCCGGGGTGGATCTCGACATCTCGCCCGGAGAGATCGTCCTTTTGAAGGGACCCAACGGAGCGGGCAAGACCACCTTGCTGCGGCTTTGTGCCGGATTGTCCCCGCTGGCCTCGGGCCAGGGCTGGGTGCTGGGTCACGACCTGTCGTGCGAGCGCCGGGTGGTGCGCCGCCGGGTGGCGCTTCTCGGCCATCGCACCGGGCTGTACGACGATCTGACCGTGGCGGAGAACATGGCATTCTGGGCCCGGGCCACCGGGGCCGGCCGACAGGAGGTGGATGCCGCACTGGAGCAGCTCTCGCTCACCGGCCGGGTGGTCGCCACCCGGGTGGGGCGGCTCTCGGCCGGCCAGCGGCGGCGGGTCTCCATCGCCTCGTTGGTGGTGCGCCGGCCCGAGCTGTGGTTGCTGGACGAGCCCCACGCCGGCCTCGACCAGCAGTCGCGCGCCACCGTGGATCGGCTGGTTCACGAGGCCGCGGTCGCTGGGGCCACGGTGGTGATGGCCTCCCACGAGTTGGATCGCATCCGGTTGCTGGAACCCCGAGTGGTGAGCCTGGCCGGCGGCAGGGTGTGCGCCGGCGATGGTCTGGTTGGGAGCGGGGTGTGCGCCGAGGACGGCTTGGCCGGCGGCAGGGTGGGTGCTGGCGACGACCGGGTCGGCGGCAGGATGTGCGCCGAGGATGGCTTGGCCGGCGGCGGGGTTTGTGTTGGTGACGACCGGGCCGGGAGCGGGGGAGCGGTGGGCTCCGGTGTGGTCGAGGGGGAGCGTCGTGGTTCGTGACGTCTGGTTGATCGCGGGCAAGGACCTGAGGATCGAGATGCGATCCCGGGTGGGGCTCAACCAGATCGTCCCGTTCGCGGTGACGGTGCTGGTGCTGTTCGCGTTCGCCCTGGACACCGACCAGGACGCCCTGCGCACCTACGCCCCCGGATTGTTCTGGGTGACGGTGCTGCTGGCCTCGCTTTTGGCCATCAGTCGTTCGTTCGCGGTGGATCTGGCCGACGGGGCCACCGACCGGTTGCTGCTGGCCGGGATCGACCCCATCGCCGTCTTCGGGGGCAAGGCCGCAGCCATTGCCGTCCAACTGATCGTTCTGGAGGTGCTGCTGGGGGTGGGAGTGGTGTTGTTGTTCGACGTGACCGTGCATCGGCCCGGTCTTTTGGTGTGCGCCGGGCTGGCCGCCGCCGTCGGAGTGGCCACCGCGGGCACGCTTTACGGGGGGCTGGTGGCCGGGCTCGGGGTGCGGGAGACCCTTCTGCCGGTTCTTCTTTTGCCGGTGGTGGCACCGGTGCTCATCGGGGCCACCCGGGCATTCCAGGATGCGTTCGGGGTCGCCGGGGCCGAAGGATGGGCCTGGTTGGGCCTCCTGGTGGGTTTCGCCGCAATCTATGGGGTGTTCGGAGCGTTGAGCTACGGCACTCTCCTGGAGGAAGCATGAGCACAGTGGCGGCGGCCACCACCTCGTCACGGGCCACCCGAGTTCTGGGCCGACTGGCACTGGTCGGGTTCGCGGTGCTGGTGGTACTGGCCTTCGCCTGGGTGCCCGAGGACACCCGGGTCACCGACGAAGGCGACGTGGTGGGCCAGTTCGACGCCGTGCGCCTGATGTTCGTCCATGTGCCGTCGGCCGTTCTGGCCTACGTCGGATTCGGGTTCACCTTCTTGGCCAGCCTGGCCTATTTGCGGTGGCGCACCGATTGGTGGGACATGATGGCCCACGCCGCCGCCGAGATCGGAGTGGTGTTCGGGGTGCTCACCCTGGTGACCGGGTCGATCTGGGGTCGTCCCACCTGGCAGACCTGGTGGGAGTGGGGGGATGTGCGGCTGGTCACCACCTTGATGATGGTGCTGGTGTTCATCGGATACCTGGCCGTGCGCCGCATTCCTGCCGATGTCGCGGTGAAGGCCCGGCGGTCGGTGGTGATCGCCCTGGTGGGGGCGGTGAACATTGTGATTGTGAACCGGTCGGTGGACTGGTGGGAGAACCGCACCCTGCACCAGCAGTCCACGATTCTGGCCCGCAAGATCCGCGACGAAACCCTGTTCACGCTGTCGTTCTCGTTCGCGGTGGGCCTGGTGCTGTTCGCCTGGCTGCTTCTGCACCGCTTCCGCCTGGCCTACCTCGAACGCCAGATCGAACAGCTCGAGGTCGAGCAAGCCCTCGAGGAGCGGTGGTCCGAGGCCGGTCTGTCCGATTTGTCGAGGGGGCGGCCATGACTCGTGTGGGTCATGACTCGTGTGGGTTGCGTCCGGTCGAGGGGGAGGGGGCGGCCATGACTCGTGTGGGTTGCGTCCGGTCGAGGGGGAGGGGGCGGCCATGACTCATGTGGGGTATCTAGTGGCCGGTTGGAGCATCTCGGTGGCGGCGGTGGTGACCTACGCCGGATGGGTTCTGATGCGGGGCCGATCCCTGAGCCGGCGGGTGCCCGAGAACCGCCGCCGGTGGATGACGCCCGATGACACTGATGGCTCTGGCAGTGAGGATGACGCCCGATGACACTGATGGCCTCGATGGCGTGGATGACGCCCGATGACACTGATGGCTCTGGTGGCGTGGATGACGCCCGATGACACTGATGGCCTCGATGGCGTGGATGACGCCCGATGACCGACGGCCTCGATGGCGTGGATGACGCCCGATGACCGACGGCCTCGATGGTGAACCGGTGAGTCCCGGGGAGTCGATGGACCTGACTCCCCGCCCGGCCCGGCCGACCCGCCGGGGGGTTCGCCGGTGGGGACCGATTCTGATCGTGGCCCTGATCGTGGTGGTGATCGGATTCGTGCTTTGGAGGGTATTGGCCGATGCCACGCTGGTGTTCCGGGAGGTGGACGACGCGGTGGAGCGTCGCGAGGAGCTGGGCGACGACCGGTTCCGCATGATCGGCTCCCCGGTGAGCGGTTCGGTACGCGAGATCAGCCTGGCCGACGGTCGCCCGGCGGTGGTCTTCTCGGTGACCCTCGACGGGGTGATGGCCGACGTGGTCCACACCGGTGCGCTGTCCGACCAGTTCCAGCCCGGGGTGCCGGTGGTGATCGATGGGCGCTGGGTCGAGAGCCGGGAGCACACCGCCCTGGCCGCCGATGGCTGGCACTTCGCCAGTGATCGGATGCTGATCAAGCACGACAACGAGTACCGGGTGGACAACCAGGGGCGTATCGACGACGCGGAACAACGCGGCCAGTACGGGCAGCAGGATCAGTATGGCGACGACGCGGAACAACGCGGCCAGTACGGGCAGCAGGATCAGTACGGGCAGTAGGGCCGGCACGGGTAGCGGGAATCGGTACGGGTAGCGGGAATCGTGAACATCACCCTGGGGGTTGTGGGGATCGCAGTGGCGATGGCTTCGGCCGCTCTCGGGATCTACGTGGTGGCCATCCGCCGGTTCAATCTGATCATGCTGTGCGCCTGGCTGGTTCTGGGCGGGGCCGCCCTGTCGGTGTTCGCCATGGAGAGGGCGCTCATCACCCGGGACTTCTCGGTGTCCTACGTGGCCGCCAACGGCAGCCACACCACTCCCACCCTGTTCAACGTGGCCACTCTGTGGGCCGCGCTGGAGGGCTCCATCCTCTTGTGGGCCCTCATCCTGGCCGGTTACCTGGTGCTGGTGGCGGTCAAGTTCCGCCATCGCCTGGACGACCCATTGGTGGGGTGGGCGATGGTCGTGCTGTTCGTGGTGTGCCTGTTCTTCTTCGTGCTGATGTTCAATTGGCCCAACCTCGACCTGGCCCAGCCGTTTCGTCGGGTGGACGTGCCGCCGGGTTTCGACGGTCCCGGCCCCAACCCGCTGCTCCAGAACCACTGGCTGATGGCCGTCCACCCCCCGATGCTGTATCTGGGATACGTGGGGTTCACCGTTCCGTTCGCCTTCGCGGTGGCCGCGCTGGCCACCGGGAGGTTGGGGGAGGGCTGGCTGGTGGCCACCCGCCGGTGGACCCTGTTCGCGTGGGCCTTCCTCACCGGGGGCATCATCCTGGGGGCATGGTGGTCGTGGGACGTTTTGGGCTGGGGGGGCTACTGGGGATGGGATCCGGTGGAGAACGCCTCGCTGCTGCCCTGGCTGACCGGCACCGCCTACCTGCACTCGGTCATGGTTCAGGAGCGCCGGGGGATGCTGCGGGTGTGGAACCTCTCGCTGGTGTGTGCCACTTTCGCCCTCACCATCCTGGGCACGTTCTTGACCCGTTCGGGGCTGGTGGACTCGGTCCATGCCTTCTCGGCCGACTCGGTGGGCCCGGCGCTGTTGGTGTTCTTCGCACTGGTGGTGGTGGTCACCGTGGGACTCGTCGCCTGGCGGGGCGACCGGCTGCGCTCGCCGGGGCAGATCGATTCGGCGCTGTCCCGGGAGGCGTCGTTTCTGGCCAACAACCTTTTGTTCGGGGTGTTCGCCCTGGTCGTTCTGCTGGGGACGGTGTTCCCGCTGATCGTGGAGAGCGTCAACGGCGACCGGATCAGTGTGGGCACGCCGTTCTTCGACCGCATGACCATGCCCGTCGGACTGCTGCTGCTGTTCTTGATGGCGGTGGCCCCGGTGCTGCCATGGCGCAGGACCACCGTCGAGAGGCTGTCGGAGCGACTGATGGGGCCGAGTTGGGCCGCGGTGATGGCCCTGCTGGTGGCCCTTTTGGTCGGGGCCCGGGGGCCGGCCCCGCTGCTGGCGTTCACCCTGGCCGGGTTCGCGGGGGGCGCGGCCCTGCGCCAACTGGTGCTGGCTGCTCGGCGGCAGGGGTGGAGGGGCCTGGTGGGGCGGGCCAACGGCGGAATGGTGGTGCATCTCGGCGTGGTGGTGGTGGCGGTGGCGTTGGCGGCCAGCAACAGCTACATGCATCGCAGCGAGTTGACCATCCCGCCGGGGGACACGGCCCGGGTGGCCGGGCACGAGATCACCTTCTTGGGAACGCAGGACAAGGTGTTCGACAACAAGGTGGTCACCGAGGCGGTGATGCTGGTGGACGGTTCGGTCGTGCATCCGGGGGTGAGTCGGTTCGCCAACGGCGGGGTGGTTCGCACCCCCGGTACGAAGTCCTCGCCGGTGCGCGACATCCAGGTGGCGGTGCTCGACCTGCCCGATGGTGCCGGAGCCCCGGTGGGGGTGCGGGTCACCGTCCAGCCGTTGATTCTGTGGCTGTGGGTGGGTGGGGCGATCATGCTGGTCGGTGCGGCCTTCTCGGCCTTCCCCGGCCGTCGCCGGTCGCCCACCCAGCCGGTGTCGGCCCCGATAACCGGCGTTCCGATCCGTGATCGGGGAGTGCCGGTTGCCTGAGCCGCCCCCCACCCCCGATCACGACGAGCAGGATGCCGCGGCCGCCGCCGGAGTTTCGGAGCGGCCCGGCGGTGTGCAGCCCGCCGGTGGTGGGATGCAGGATCCCGCGGTCGCCGCCGAAGTCCCGGGCCGGCCCCGAAGTGTGCGGATGGTGGTGCTGGGGGTGGGGGTGCTGATCGCCGCGCTGATCGTGGTGTTCGCCGTCTCGGAGCGAGGCCGGGGATCGCCACCGGTACCCGACTACGCCCCCGACTTCGACGGCGACACCCTCGACGGCGGCAGTTTCGACATGGCTGTCCAGCGGGGTCGCTGGGTGGTGGTCAACTTCTTCTCCACCTGGTGCGTGCAGTGCGTGGTGGAACACCCCGAACTGGTGGCCTTCCAGAACCGTTACCGCAACGATCCCGATGTGAGGCTGGTGAGCGTGGTTTTCCGGGACGACGTCGAGACCATCGCCCGGTTCTTTGCCGCCCAGGGTGGGGACTGGCCGGTGGTGGTGACCAATACCGGGCGGGTTGCCATCGACTTCGGGGTGACCGCGGTGCCCGAAACCTACCTGGTGAGCCCCCAGGGCCAGGTGGTGTCCAAGTTCACCGGCGGGGTCACCTCGGCCGCACTGGAGGCCGAGCTCTCCCGTTATCGGTCGGGGGTGTGATGGCCGGTCGTCGTGGGGTGCTGTCCGGGTGTCGGTCGGGGGTGTGATGGCCGGTCGTCGTGGGGTGCTGTTGTCGTGGCTGGTGGTCGGGGTGGCGGTGGCCACCATGCTGGTCTTCGGGGTGGTGGACGGGCGGGACAATCGCACCAACGCCGAGCGGGCCGACGACATCGGTGCCACCATTGCCTGCCCCCAGTGCGTAGGGCAGTCGGTGGCCGAGTCCGACGTGGCCATAGCCCGGGAGATTCGGGCCGAGATCGGCCGGTTGGTGGTCATGGGGTACAGCGACGACGAAATCCGGGCCCGGTTCGCCGAGCGCTACGGGGACTGGGTGATCCTGACCCCGTCGAGATCGGGGGTGGGTGGTCTTGTCTGGATGATTCCGGTGATCGGGCTGGTGGTGGGCATCGGACTGCTGGCGATGACGCTGAGTCGGTGGCGGCGGATGAGTCGATCCGACGAGGGAGTCTCCGAGGAGGATCTTGCCCTGGTGGCCGGTGCCCGCGCCCGAGTGTCGGATCAGCGGGTTCTGGCCGGTCACCACCCGACCCCCACCGATTCTGAAATTTCCGAAGCACCTCCCGAGGCAGCCGATCCCGATGCGATTGGGAGGGGGGATGAGTGACCGCCGGGCCGACCGATCCCGATGCGATTGGGAGGGGGGATGAGTGACCGCCGGGCCGACGAGCAGGAGTTCTGGTTGCGGTCGCTGGATGATCTGGACGCGGAGCTGGCCGCGGGAGACCTCGACCCGGAGGATCACCAGGCTCTGACCCGAAGCTATGCCCGTCGGGCGGCCCAGGTGCTTCGGGGCGAAGAAAACCAGTCCGCCTCACCGGCCGGCGGGAACCGGGGCAAGAGGGTCGTGGCCGTGCTCGGGCTGGTGGCGGTGGGGGTTGTGGCCGGGGTGTTGCTGGCCCGAGCGGTCGGATCCCGGTACTCGGGGGACACCATTACCGGCAACGACGCCATCACCAGCACGGCCGGGCTGCTGAACGACGCCCAGGAGTCGTTCACGACCGGGGACTGGGCCGAGGCGATCGGGATTTACGACCGGGTGCTGGAACGATCCCCGGCCAACCCCACCGCCCTGGCCTACAAGGGCTGGTTGCTGGTGCTGGAGGGTCGGGAGGACGAGGCCGTCGATTCGCTGGCCGATGCCGTGGCCGCCGCTCCCGACTATCCCGATGCCCGAGCGTTTCGGGCCATCCTCCTTTATCGCGTCGGCGACTGTGCCGGGGCCGCCACCGAACTGACCGCCCTCGATGCCACCAACCCCCCCGAGTTCGTGAACCAACTGATCGAGGCCCAAGGCCTTCGCACCCGCATCGCCCTCTGCCGGGTTACCGCCCAGGCCGGTGGCCAGCCCGAGGGCCGCCCACTGGATCTGGCCGCCCTGCGCATCACCGCCGATGACGCGGTGGCCGCGGCCCGGGCCCTGTGGGATCCATCCGTTCCCGACCAAGGAGACCCCGTACTGGCCCTGCGGGTGTATCAGGCAGTGCTGGCCGACCACCCCGACCATGCCGAAGCCTTGATCTTCAGCGGGGTGGTGCTGATCCAGACCGGTTTGGAGGAACAGACCGCCGAAGGCGCCCGCCGCCTCCACCGGGCCGTGGAGGCCGCCCCCGACAATCCCGAAGCCCGCCTGTGGCGAGCCTGGCTCCTGATCGGCCTCGGCCAATCCACCCAGGCCCGAGCCGACCTGGATCACCTCGACACCCTCAACCCACCCCCCGATATATCCCGCCTAGCCACCAATCTCCGCGCCTCGCTGTAGAGTTGGCGAGGTTTGTACAAACTAGTTGAGCGTTTGCTGCGCCCCGTACAGTGATTATTATTGTAAGCATTGATTTGACTGAAAATAAATAATAAATACATGAAAATAAAGAAAAAACTTTTGGCCAAGATCCGTTTTGAAGCGGAGCCCGGTGGGTGTAGTCGTGCTCGGTGGTGGGTATCGCTCGGGGCGGCCTTGGGGTTGTTGGCCACGTTGCTGGTGCCATTGTCCGTTGTTGATGCACAGGGAGGAGGTACGCCTTCTGCTCCGGTGCGGGCGTTGGTGGAGGCCGGTGATGCCCAGGTGACGTTCAGGGTTACCAAACCGGCGCAGAATCATGGCAACCGGGTGGTGGGCTATGAGGTCCGCAAGAAGCGCTCCGGCGAGCCCTGGGATGCTTGGGAAGCTCTGGGTACCACCGTGGCCGCGTTCGCGGATGCCGACACCGTGCGACCATCCGCGGAAACAGCAGCGGTTATGCGCAACCTGATCAACGGTGTCAGCTACACGTTTCAGATTCGGGCGGTGAACGCCTATGGGCCGGGTCCTCATGTGGAGACATGGTCGGTGGTGCCGATCGGGGCCCCGACCCCAGGGACGTTGAGTGCCCGCGCCGGTGATGCCCAGGTGATGTTGTCGTGGGCCGAGGCTGGTTCGGGTGGTAGCACTATCACTGGCTGGGAGTACCGTCAACGCCAGGGCGACGGCGGCTACGGGGCCTGGACCGGCATAGCCGGCAGCGGCTCCGCCACCAGATCTCATACCGTGACCGGCCTGTTCAACGGCTTGCGCTACCAGTTCGCAGTGCGGGCGGTGACCGCCAATGACCAGAAGGGATTCGAGTCCGAGTCCAACACCGCCACCCCGTCCACCACACCACCCCAACCGGCATCGGTCACCGCAACTCGCGGCGACCGCCAGGTAACCCTGTCGTGGACTGCGGGCACCCCCGGTGTGCCTGGTGAGGCGACCTGGGCATCGCCCACCATCAGTTGGGAGTACCGCACGAGGACCACCGGCGGCACTTTCGAGCCTTGGATGGCCATTGTAGGCAGCGGCGCGGCCACCAACCGCTATGTGGTGACCGGCCTGGTCAATGGTGTTTCCTACGATTTTGAGGTTCGGGCGATCAACGCCGTGGGCGCGGGTTCGGCCGCCTCGGCATCGGCCACTCCGGCAGCGGTACCGATTGAGCCTCCTAATGCAGAAGTCTCCGTTCAGGTGCGGATTGTTGCTCGTAAGCTGGCCGGTGGCAGGCTTGAGTTTGGTTTGCAGGTGGCTGAGGGTGATGGTTCGTGGGGTGATCGTCGTTTGCCTGAAATTCGTTATTTCCTTCCTGATGCCCGCGTCGACCGCTGGCTGACCAGCTCTTCGCTGGCGGTAGGAACCGGAACGGTGCGGATTGTTGCTCGTAAGCTGGCTGGTGGCAGGGTTGAGTTTGGTTTGCAGGTGGCTGAGGGTGATGGTTCGTGGGGTGATCGTCGTTTGCCTCGAGTCCGTTATTTTCCCCCTGAAGCCCGCGTCGATCGTTGGCTTAACAGTTCCCCACTCACTATCCAGTTCGCTTCCATCCCCGACAGCGGCAACTCGGATATGGTGCCCGAAGACCCGGATTCGGTGGAACCATGTGTGGGGCAGGAACCGTGCAAGGAGCGGTTTGTAGTGCCGGTTTATTTCTGTGCTCCTGTTGGTCGGTACTCGCAATCCAATATGGCCACCATCGTTGCCGACCTGGATTCCCGTGTTCACAGATTCTATGATCGGGAGTCATCCGGGCTGACAGAGGTTAGGCTGACCCTGAACGGAGTTGTCTCTCCTGATATGGATTGGGATACGTTGTTTGACAATCTATTTTATGAGGGGCGGAGGAAGCTTTCAAAATGTGAACTTGAGGCTATAGATGCTGCTGGTGGTGACACTCAGGTACTTGTTCTAGTGAGTATGCAAGCCCGCAATTTAGCAGGATATGCACGCTATGATGTCGGGCCTGCGGTGGCATCACTGCACGCTTATGATGATCCTGAAGATGGTGGTTTCCATCGAGCAGTAGCTCACGAACTGGGCCATTCGTTGTTCGGCTTGGATCACACCGATGACCATGATATAAGAGTAGTTGATTGTTCAGGTGTCGAATGGTCGTTGATGAATTCAGGTAGCGACTGTGAACGCAGCAAAAGCCAACATGACCCATTAGACTATTACCGGATTATTTGCTCACAGCGCCAAAAGCTCAGTTGGCCATGTACGACTCCCACCCCTGTTGTTGCTGGAGATACTCCGAGGTCTTATAAACAATGGAGATCCTACTCGGCCACGAGTAATATTATTCAGAAAGGTGTACAAGTCAAGGCTATTCGGCAGAATATACCTGGTAATTCAGATAACACTGCATATCTAAATGTTGCCTGTGATTACAGTGATACCTACGCTGAATGGGGATTGTTCCTATACATGAACTGGGGTGGAGTAGCATTTATAGCTCCAACAAGCTACGGCTATTTTGATATGAGTATACGTTTTTCTGATAAAATGTTGCTTGAAGTGGGGGCTACTGAGATGGGCAATAACCAGTTTTCCCAGATACCATCATGGCGGACCGATACGCGAGACTTATCTCACCAGATAATTGCCAAGGATGGCCAGAACATGACTTGGTTTGCGTACGACTCACAGGGGCGGCTGTTTTCGGCAACCTTTGATACAACGGGATCCGCAGTCGCAGTTCAGTCGGTGCTTAATTTCTGTGATTCTCAGCAATAGACAAAATTAGGCTGTTTGGTGCCACGGCTCCGGGGTTAAGTGCTACAGGGGGTTGGCATGAAGTTCAGCGGTGCAGCCGTTCGGGAACAGGTAGCCAGGCCCGGGCGATCGGGGCGATCAGTTGTGGCTGGGGTCGGTGGGGTAGTGGGAGAACCAGGAGGTGGGGGAGGGCTGGCGGTGGAGCACGGTGGTCCATAGGTCGCCGGGGTTGCGGGCCAGGGCATCCTCGGGGTCGGGGTCCACCACGAACCAGGCACCGGAGGAGATTTCCTCCTCGAGTTGGCCGGGCGACCAACCGGCGTAGCCGGAGAACAGGCGAAGGCCGGCTACGGTGTCGGCCACTTCTTCGACGTCGGCTTCCAGGTTGAGCACGCCCACGAGTCCGAACACCGGGATCCACCAGTTTTCCTCGGGCCGGTGATGCACTCGGGCCAGGGCCACCACCGATTCGTTCGACACCGGGCCACCGATGAACATGGTGGGTGGGGCGGCCAAACCGGACGACCACTGGGGGATTACGTCACCGGCCGGTAGGCCCGACGGGCGGTTCAGCACCACCCCGGTGGCTCCGTCGGATTGGTGGCGCACCATCAACACCACGGTCCGCTCGAAGTTGCCGTCGCCGATGAGCGGGGTGGCCACCAGCAGCTTTCCGGTGATGTCGGTTCCCTCGGAAACGTCTCCTTCGGACACGCCTACAAGGCTCCCACGACGTAATCGATGCAACCGCACAGCGCCTCGACGTCCGAGGGGGGGATGGCGGGGAACAGGGCCACCCTGAGTTGGTTGCGGCCCAGGGCCCGGTACGACTCCACATCGACCACCCCATTGGTTCGCAGCACCCCGGCCACCTCGTCGGCCGACACCCCGTCGAGGTCGATGGTGGCCACCACGGAACTGCGGTGGGTGGGGTCGGCCACGAACGGGACGGCGAAGTTCCGCTTCTCGGCCCAGGAGTAGACGATCTCCGCCGACCGGTCGCAGCGGGTTGCCGCCCATTCCAGCCCGCCGTTGTCGTTGATCCACTCCACCTGGTGGACGGTCAGGAACAGGGTGGCCAGCGCCGGGGTGTTGTAGGTCTCGTTCTTGCGAGAGCTGTTCAGGGCGGTGCCCAGGTTCAAGAACGGCGGGATCCACCGGCCCGAGGCGGCGATCCGTTCGATCCGGCCCACCGCGGCGGGCGAGCAGCAGGCCAACCACAGACCGCCGTCGGCCGCCAGGCACTTCTGGGGGGCGAAGTAGTAGACGTCGGTCTCGCGGGGGTCGAAGCGCAGCCCGCCGGCGGCCGAGGTGGCGTCCACCAGCACGAGACCTTCGGGGGCCGGGCGGTGCAACTCCATCGACACCCCGGTGGAGGTCTCGTTGTGGGTAAGGGCGTAGGCATCGATCGAGGGATCGGCGACCGGTCGGGGGTGGGTGCCGGGATCGGAACCGATGACCACCGGTGTCTCCAGGTGGGGGGCGGCGGCCACGGCGATGGCGAACTTGGCCGAGAACGCCCCGAAACTCAGGTGCTGGCTGCGGGTCTCGATCAGACCGAACACCGCGGCGTCCCAGAATCCGGTGGTCCCCCCGTTGCCCAGCACCACCTCGTAGCCATCGGGCAGCGAGAACATCTCGGCCACGCCCTCGCGTAGTCGGCCCACCATGTTCTTCACCGGTGGTTGCCGGTGACTGGTTCCGAGAAAATCGTCGGCCGCGGCCGCGAGCGCGGCCACCGCTTCGGACCTCACCCGGGACGGCCCGCTGCCGAAACGCCCGTCCTCCGGCAGCAGGTCGGGAGGGATGGTGATCCTGAGAGGGGTGGCATCACGGTTCACGACACAGAACGTTACCCACCAGCCCCCGGATTACGGTGAAGCGCCCAGGGGCAAAAGAGCATCGAACCGGCGGCGGCGGTGTGGGAAGCTACCGCTATGGCTCGTATATCCCGGCGCATCTCCGCCATTGCTCCCTCGGCCACGCTGGCGGTGGACGCCCGGGCCAAGGAGCTGCGGGCCCAGGGGGCTCCGGTCATCAGCTTCGGGGCCGGTGAGCCCGACTTCCCCACCCCGGCCTACATCCTGGACGCGGCCCGAGCGGCGGTGGACGATTCCCGAAACCACCGCTACTCCCCGGCCGGGGGCCTGCCGGAGCTGAGGGAGGCCATCGCGGCCAAGACCCTCCGGGACTCGGGGTACTCGGTGGATCCGTCCCAGGTGGTGGTGACCAACGGGGGCAAGCACGCGGTGTACAACGCTTTCGCCGTGCTGCTCGATCCCGGTGACCAGGTGCTTTTGCCCGCGCCCTACTGGACCACCTATCCCGAGGCCATCGCTCTGGCCGGCGGGGTCGCCGTCGAGGTGCCCACCACCGCCGAAGACGGGTTCATGGTCACCGTGGAGCAGCTCGAGGCGGCTCTCACCCCTCGCACCAAGGCGTTGGTGTTCGTGTCGCCCTCCAACCCCACCGGGGCGGTGTATCCCCGGGATCGGGTGGAGGCCATCGGCCGGTGGGCCGCGGAGCACGATGTGTGGGTTATCACCGACGAGATCTACGAGCATCTGACCTACGACGATCACCAATTCAGCTCCATCCCGGTGGTCGTCCCCGAACTGGCCGACCGCTGCCTGGTGCTCAACGGGGTGGCCAAGACCTACGCCATGACCGGCTGGCGGGTGGGCTGGTTGATCGGCCCCCCGGACGCGGCCTCGGCCGCGGTGAGCCTCCAGTCGCATCAGACCTCCAACGTGGCCAACGTCTCCCAGCGGGCCGCGCTGGTGGCGGTCAGCGGACCGTTGGACGCGGTGGCCGGGATGCGAGCCGCGTTCGACCGCCGCCGCCGGGCAATGCACCGACTGCTGAACGCCATCGATGGGGTGACCTGCATCGAGCCCCGGGGGGCGTTCTACGCGTTTCCGTCCTTCGAGGGGGTGCTGGGTCGTCCCGGTGTCCCCGGCACCACCGCCGAGTTGGCCGGATGGATCCTCGACGAGGCCCGGGTGGCCATCGTCCCCGGTGAGGCCTTCGCCGGTCCCGGCCATGCTCGACTGTCGTTCGCCCTGAGCGACGACGATCTGGACGAGGGCATCGGCCGCATCGCCGATCTGCTGGGATGAGCGGTCCTCGGAGGCGGCCCGGCGGTTGGGGCTGCTCGACCGCTGGTGGGAGGGTCCGGTCGGCATGAGCGGTCCTCGGAGGTTGCCCGGCGGTCGGGGCTGCTCGACCGCTTGCAGGAAGGTCTGTTCGGGATGAGCGATCCCCGAAGGCTGCCAGGCGGGAGTTGGCCGTCGCCTATCTCGGCGGAGTCGATCGTGGCCGGGGCCGCGCTGGCGACCAATCTGTGGAGCCACCATGGTCGGACGTGGTGGACCGAGTCGCGACCGGTGGAATCGGGCCGCAACGCGCTGGTGTGCGACGGGAACGACCTCTGGGGTTCGGTCTCGGTGCGAACTCGGGTCCATAGCTACGGAGGGGGAGCCTGGTGGCCCGACGGTATGGGTGGGGTGTACGCCTCCGACGACGCCGATGGCCGACTCTGGCGCCTGACGGCTGATGGCGAGCCCCGGCCGGTGTCTCCCGAGCTCACCGTCGCCCACGGTCTGCGGTACGCCGACGGCCGGGCCGACGGTGCGGCCACGGTGTGCGTCCGGGAGAACCACCAGTATGTCGGCACAGGCGGGGATGTCGGCGCAGGTGGGAATGTCGGCGCAGGCAGGACCACCGGGGCAGGGGGCAACGAGGCGGTCAACCAGATTGTGCGGTTGGGCGGCGACGGTTCGACCGAATCGGAGGTGGTGGCCTCCGGGGCCGATTTCTACGCCTGGCCCCGTCCCAGTCCCGACGGCCGGCGGTTGGCCTGGATCCAGTGGGATCACCCCAACATGCCCTGGGACCAAACCGAGTTGTGGGTGGACGGCCGGCGGGTGGTGTCGGGCATCGGCTCGGTGGTGGAACCCCAGTGGGCCCCCGACGGCCGTCTCTATGTCGTGAGCGACCACAACGGCTGGTGGAACCTGTACCACCTCGACGACGACCAACTGGTGCCGGTGCTCGAGACGGATGCCGAGATGCATCGACCGGCCTGGTCGTTCGACGACCCCAGCTACGCGGTGGGCGACGACGGCACCGTGGTGGTGACCCTCGTGCGAGGGTCGCTGGCCGAGTTGTGGGTGATCCCCGTCGATGGATCCGACCCCGAGCGACTGGATCTGGCCTGGACGGCCTATGGGTGCGTTCGTCCCGCGGGTGTCCACACGGTCACTGCCATTGCCGCCTCGCCGGTTCAAGAACCCACTGCGGTTCGCATCGACGTCTCCACCGGAACCTGCGAGGTGATCAGAGAATCGACCCGGGCCAGGCTCGATCCCGCCTACCTGTCCGAGCCCTGTCCCATCAGTTTTCCCACCACCGATGGTGCCGAGGCCCATGGGCTGTACTACCCGCCGACCAATCCGGTGGCCGAGGTGCCGGCCGGCGAGCGACCCCCTCTTCTGGTGCTGGGTCACGGCGGTCCCACCGGTGCGGCCCGCAGCGGGCTCCAGCTCGGTATCCAGTACTGGACCAGCCGGGGTATTGCGGTGGTGGACGTCAACTACCGGGGGAGCACCGGCTACGGCACCGCCTACCGGGAGGAGCTCCGAGGTCGTTGGGGGATCTGCGACGTGGACGACTGCGTGGCCGCGGCCCGACACCTGGTGAACTCCGGCGAGGTGGACGGCGACCGCCTTGTCATCCGGGGCAGCAGCGCCGGTGGCTATACCACCCTGAGCGCGTTGGCCTTCCACGAGGTGTTCGCCGCCGGGGCCAGCCGCTACGGCATCGCCGATCTGGCCGCGCTGGCCATCGACACCCACAAGTTCGAGGCCCGCTACCTGGACGGCCTGGTGGGACCGTATCCCGAGGCCGCCGAGGTGTACGAGGCTCGCTCGCCCATCCACCATGTCGATGGTTTCGACGCTCCCATGATCGTGCTCCAGGGCTCGGAGGACGAGATAGTACCCCCCAATCAGGCCGAGATGATCGTGGCCGCGCTGGAGCAGCGGTCGATTCCGGTGGCCTACCTGCTGTTCGAGGGGGAACAGCACGGCTTTCGTCGAGCCGAGAACATGGTGGCCGCCTTGGAGGCCGAGCTGTCCTTCTTCGCTCAGATCCTGGGGTTCACCCCCGCGGACGACATCCCGCCGGTGCCCATACGCCGGTAGGTCCGGGATCAACGCTGGTGTAGCCCATCCGCCGGTAGGTCCGGGATCGGCCCCGCCGTCGGTCATCAACATCAACCGGTAGTCCCAGATTGACCCTGGCGATGCCCGATGGTTCCCGGTCGGTCACCGGGCAGGGTTTATTCTGAGGGCCGATGGCTCGAGTCCTGGTAACCGAGAAGATCGCCAAGAGTGGACTGGCCCGGCTCCGGGAGGCGGGCCACGAGGTGGACGTCCGCCAGGGACTTTCCCCCGATGACCTGGTGGAGGCGATGCCGGGGGTTCATGCCCTGATCATCCGGTCGGCCACCCGGGTTACCTCCGAGGTGATCGAGGCGGGCCACGACCTGATCATCGTCGGCCGGGCCGGGGTGGGGCTGGACAACGTGGACGTGGACGCGGCCACCCGACGGGGTGTGCTGGTGGTGAACGACACCCAATCCAACATCCAGTCGGCGGCCGAGCACACCATGGCCCTGCTGCTGGCCCAGGCCCGCAACATCCCCCAGGCCCATGCCGCCCTCACCGCGGGCCGCTGGGAGCGCTCCCGATGGGAGGGCATCGAGCTGAACAACAAGACGCTGGGCATCCTGGGGTTGGGCCGCATCGGTCGGCTGGTGGCCGAACGAGCGCTGGCCTTCGGGATGCGGGTGGTGGCCAGCGACCCCTACGTCTCCGACGAACTGGCCCGCCAGATCGGGGTGCAGATGATGGAACTGTCCCAACTGGTGGCCGAGGCCGACTTTCTGACCGTCCATGTGGCTCGGACCCCAGAGACCACCGGGTTGATAAACGCCGAACTTTTGGCCGGGGCCAAGCCCGGCCTGCGGGTGATCAACGTGGCCCGGGGGGGAATCGTGGACGAGGCCGACCTGGCCGGGGCGGTGGCCGGGGGCCGCATCGCCGGCGCGGCCATCGACGTGTTCGCCGCCGAGCCCACCACCGAGTCACCGCTGTTCGGGCTGGACTCGGTGGTGGTCACCCCCCATCTGGGGGCGAGCACCCGGGAGGCGCAGCACAAGGCGGGCGAGGCCATCGCCGAGCAGGTGTTGTTGGCTCTGGACGGCGAGTTCGTTCCCGCGGCGGTGAACGTGGCCGCCAAGGGGGTCAGCGAGGTGCTGCGTCCCTACCTGCCGTTGGCCGAGCAGTTGGGCCGCCTGTTCGGAACCCTGTGCGAGCGACTGCCCGCCGTTCTGGAGGTGGAGTTGCAGGGCGAGATCGGCCTGGCCGACAACACGGTGGCGGTCATGTCGGCGGTCAAGGGGCTGCTGGCCTCGGTGTCGGACATGCCGGTCAGCTACGTGAATGCGCTGAGCATGGCCCACGAGCGGGGTATGGATGTTCGGGCCATAAGCAGCCCCACCGCCAAGGATCATGTGAACCTGTTCGAGCTCCGGGGCGGCAACCACAGCTTGGGGGGCCGACTGTCGGGTCCCCTGAACGAGCCGGTGCTGGTGCTGGCCGACGGTCACAGCCTGCACATGCCACCGGCCCAGCACATGATCCTGATCTCCAACGACGACCGTCCCGGGGTCATCGGCGCGGTGGGAACCCTGCTGGGCAACGCCGGTATCAATATCGACGACATGAGCGTGGGTCGCGCCCCCACCGGGGAGGGAGCCTCCATGGTGATCGCCACCTCCCAGCCGGTACCCGGTGAGGTGGTGGACGCCCTGGTGGCGCTCGACGGCGTGATGGCCGCCCGATACCTGGGTCTGGCCCGGGCTCAGGCTTGATCGAGGACGGGAGTGGGGATACCTGGGTCTGGCCCGGGCTCAGGCTTGATCGAGGGCGGGGGTGGGGATGCCCGGGGCTGGCCCGGGCTCAGGCTTGATCGAGGGCGGGGGTGGGGATGCCCGGGGCTGGCCCGGGCTCAGGCTTGATCGAGGACGGGA
Organism: Acidimicrobiales bacterium; assembly: GCA_965115985.1. Lineage (GTDB taxonomy): Bacteria > Actinomycetota > Acidimicrobiia > Acidimicrobiales > Bin134 > Poriferisocius. The sequence goes on along the minus strand of OZ220474.1, from coordinate 497,183 downwards.
GTGGGGATACCTGGGTCTGGCCCGGGCCCAGGCTTGATCGGGGGCGGGGTATGGGGATAGGGTGGCTGCGATGAGCCGCATGCTCACCCACCTGCTGCTCTTGTAGGGCGAGCCCCCACCGGTGCTCGCCCCGACCCCCTGATCCCGCAAGGGCAGGGGGTTTTTTCGTGGGGTCATCCGAGAACGACAACCCGAGGCACTGCCATGAAGTCGAAATCCCCGACATCGAGAACCGAGTCCGGCGACACCGCCCCCTCCCCGGGGTCGCACCTGACGCCCCAGCAGCCGTCGGGCATGCCCGTCCACAAGTACCGGGCGTTCGAGCCCATAGGGCTGACCGACCGGGCCTGGCCCGACGCGGTGCTCGCCCGGGCCCCCCGGTGGTGCTCGGTGGACCTGCGGGACGGCAACCAGGCCCTGATCGAGCCCATGAATCCCGAGCGCAAGTGGAGGATGTTCACCGCCCTGGTGGAGGCCGGGTTCAAGGAGATCGAGGTGGGCTTCCCGTCGGCCTCGGAGACCGATTTTCGGTTCGTGCGGGAGATCATAGAGCAGGGTGCCATTCCCGCCGACGTGCGCATCCAGGTGCTCACCCAGGCCCGCCGAGAGTTGATCGAGCGTACCTACGAGGCCATCGACGGGGCGGCCGACGCCATCGTGCATCTGTACAACTCCACCTCCACCGTGCAGCGCCGGGTGGTGTTCGGGTTGGACATGGACGGCATCGCCGCGATCGCCACCCGGGCGTCGCAGTGGTGCCGCTCGCTGGAGGCCCAGGTGCCCGGCACCGAGATGTTCTACGAGTACTCCCCGGAGTCGTTCACCGGCACCGAGCTGCCGTTCGCCAAGCGGGTGTGCGACGAGGTGGTCGAGATCCTGGCCGACGGCCATGACAAGCCGGTCATCGTCAATCTTCCGGCCACGGTGGAGATGTCCACCGCCAACATCTACGGGGACATGATCGAGTGGATGCACCGCAATCTGGCCCGAAGGGACCGGATCGTGCTGAGCCTGCACCCCCACAACGACCGGGGGACCGCGGTGGCCGCCGCCGAGTTCGGGCTCATGGCCGGGGCCGACCGGGTGGAGGGAACCCTGTTCGGCAACGGGGAGCGCACCGGCAACGTGGACGTGGTCAACCTGGCCATGAACCTGTTCAGCCAGGGGGTGGATCCCGAGTTGGACGTCTCCGACATCAACGGGCTGCGCCGGGTGGCCGAGGACTGCAACCAGCTTCCCATCCATCCTCGCCATCCCTATGTGGGCGACCTGGTGTACACCGCTTTTTCGGGGTCGCATCAGGACGCCATCAAGAAGGGCTTCGAGGCCATGGAGGAGACCGGCCAGACCCTGTTCGAGGTGCCCTACATCCCCATCGATCCCAAGGACGTCGGTCGCACCTACCAGGATGTGGTGCGGGTGAACAGCCAGTCGGGCAAGGGAGGGGTGTCGTACCTGCTCCAGGCCGAGGTGCAGCTCGATCTTCCCCGGCGCATGCAGATCGAGTTCAGCCGGGTCATCCAGCGGATCGCCGAGGACACCGGCGAGGAGATCACCGCCGACCGGATCCACAGCGAGTTCGCCAGCGAGTACCTCGACCTGGACGAGCCCTACCGGCTGAACGGCTACGAGTCGGCCCAGAACGCCCGGGGGGCCGACCTGACCGTGGTCACCGCTCGGTTGTTCGCCGGGGGGGATCAGGTGGTGGTCCACGGGGAGGGGGCCGGTTCCCTGGACGCGTTCGTCACCGGCCTCAACCGGATCATCGACACCCCGATAAAGGTGGTGGACTACTACGAGCACGCCCGGGGCGGAGGAACCGACGCCGAGGCGGTGGCCTACATCGAGCTGCTGGTGGACGGTCGGGAGATGTGGGGCTGCGGCATTCACACCGATATCACCACCGCCTCCATGCGGGCCATCGTGAGTGCCCTGAACCGCGCCTGCGCCGGCCTGGGCTGAATCCCCGGGGTTGTTCCCGGCGGGAATCCGGCCAAGACCGGCCCACGCGTTCTTCTGTCTGGTTTTTCTCCCGCCCGGCCTCTGCTACTGACTGCCGGGCTGGCTTTTCTTCCGTCCGGCCTCTGCTACTGACTGCCGGGCTGGCTCCCGCTGCTGCTGGAGCCCTGTTGGACGGTGCCGTCGGTGTTCGATCTGTCCGATTCGAGGGAGAAATGCTCCCGGTAGGCGAGCGTGTCCAGATCGTTGGCCTGAAGGGCGTTCTCGGACATGGTCCAAAGAGTGTCGCCGATCACGATCAGGCGCTGGATCGTCGGGGTCCACGACCAGCAGTACAGAAGCTTCTCGTCGTCCTCGACCCGGATGGACGGGAAGGCCTCCCGGGCGTTCTCGGGGTCGAGGAAATGGCAACCCGGCTTCGTGTTCCGGTTGGCGATGGCCGCGGGGCAGATGTTGATCAAATCGGCACCGCCCCCGAAGGCCCGGGCCGACTCGTCGCCGTCCAGCAGCCGGCATCCCTCGAACACCACCTCCTGGCGGCGGTGGGTTATGCGGCCGATCTCGGTTATCCCGTCGCGGTTCGCCCTAAGGGTCACCGCCCCCAGGAAACTTTCGTCGCGGTCGCCGTCGTCGCCGCCATCGTCGTAGTCGTTGTAGCGGGTGAGGGGGATGGCGACCATCTCCTCGGCGGCCCAGTACAAAAAGGCCCGGTGGTCCCACTCGGCCCGGCTGTTGGCGTCGGGGAACACGATCACGTCCAACTCGGTGGGGGCGGAGGGGTTGCTCACGTCGAACAGCGACACCTTGGTGCCGACGGTGCGACCGTCCTCGTCGGCGTCCTGGCCCACGCCCAGCAGCAGGCCCCCGCCCAGGGGGTGCAGGTAGGTGGAGAAGCCGGGAATCTTCAGCTCGCCGGTGACCGACGGCGCGGTCGGGTCGGAGAGGTCGAGCACGTATAAGGGGTCGACCTGGCGGAAGGTCACGACGTAGCCGGTGTCGCCCATGAACCGGACCGAGAAGATCCGCTCCCCCCGACCCAGGTTGTCCACCTTGCCCACCTCGGTCAGCCGGCGGCCCTGCTGTTCGAGCACGACCACCTGGCTCTCGGAGCTTTCGGTGTTCCACGAATCCCCGATGGTGGTGGCCACCCTGAAGTAGCCGTTGTGCTCGTCCATGGAGAACTGGTTGAGCAGGTCGCCGGACACCGACCCGGAGGCCTCGTAGCGGGCCGGCCCGTCGGCCGGAACCGAGAACTTGTGGATGTCGGTACGCCACTCCTGGGTCCCCGGAGTGGTCGGTTCGGTGGGGCCGTCCTCGGCGGGTTCGGTGCTCACCGGTGAGCTGGAGGCCAGGTACAGCGACTGGCCGGATCCGTAGAGGGTCTGACCGTCGGCCAGCACCGAGCTGGCGTCGCCGGCGGACAGCGGCTCGGTCAGGTTCAGGCTCAGCACCGACAGCACGGTGAAACCGGAGAACTCGGGTGGGGAGTAGAGCCGTTCGCAGGCGGGCAGCAGACCGGATTGCCGGCCGCCGGGCCCGTCCAGACGATAGGTCGGTAGCCAGGCCTCCAGGTCGGCTCGGGCCGCGATCTCCTTGTTGGCCCGCTCCGCGAATTCCTCCGCGGCCGGCCCGTTGGGGCGTACGAACTGGAACTGCGCCTTGTAGCTGGACACCGAGATCCACACCCGGTCGCCCACCGAGCGGGCGCTCAGGTACTCGCCCTCCACCCGAAGCTCGGACACCACCGTCATGGCCGAGGGGTCGGACAGGTCCACTTCCTGGACGAGGGTCACCGAGTTGCCCCAGAAGACGTCGTCCTCGGCCTGACCCCCGAACGGCTCCGGCCGGCCGGCGTAGGTGGAGGAGAACACCATGGCCCGGTCGCCCCGCACGAAGATCTCCTGACCGGTCTGTCCCGTACCCGAGGACAGATCGACGCGGCCCCGGTACCGGGGCTGGTCGCCGGAGACGTCCACGTAGTGCAGATGTCCCTGGGCCACGGCCAGGATGCGGGTTCCATCGGTCTTGACGACGTCGGGTTCGTCCACCCCGGCCACCTGGACGTTGGTGTCCGAGAAGTTGTCTCCGTCGCCCCCCGCCCCGATTGCCGAGTCGTCGCCGTCCGCCATGTCCGCGGCGGCCGACTCCTCGGTGGCGAACTCCGGGATGCCGAAACCGGGGCCACGGTCCAAGCCGTAGGGGCCCACTCGGCTCACGGTCTCGGTCCGCAGATAGTCCAGCAGCGCGTCGCAATCGGCGAAGCTCCGCAGCGCCGCCACCAACTCGATGTCGTCGAGCTCGATGTCGTCGAGCACCACGGCCGGATCCGGGGTGGCGTCGTCGTTTCCCGTCCCCCCGCCGGTGATTCCCGGCGAGCCGCCCGGATCGGACGAACACGCCCCCACCAGAAGGGCCAGCGCCGAAACCAGCGCGGTGACGAGGAGCGCGGCCTTGGACAGGGAGCGGTTGCTGTGGGGGTGTTTGAACATATCCCTATGACGATACGACGGCAACGACTGGTTCCGCCGCCCCGGCGATTTTGTCGACAGGACGGGGTCAGCTCCGGTTGATCCCCAGCGAGGGCATCCAGGTCGGGCGGGTGGCCTCGAAGGTGGTGATGGCGTCGGCGTGGACCAAGGTCATGCCGATGTCGTCGAGGCCCTCCAGGAGGCGGTGTCGTACCGCGTTGTCCAGGGGGAAGTCGGTGGTGACGGCGGCGGCCGGGGCCGAGAGCGTGAGTCGTTCCACGTCCACGGTGATCCGGATCGAGGGGTCGGTGGTCACGGCGTCGAGGAGGGTGCGGGCGGTCGTCGGGTCCACCTGCACCGGCACCAGCCCGTTCTTGGTGGAGTTGTTGCGGAATATGTCGCCGAAGCGGGGGGAGATCACCGCCTCGAACCCGTACTGCTGGATGGCCCACACCGCGTGCTCCCGGGACGATCCGGTACCGAAGTTGGGGCCGGCCACCAGGATGCGGGCCCCGGTGAAGCGGGGGTCGTTCAGCACGAAGTCGGGGTCCTGGCGCCATTCCGAGAACAACCCCTGCTCGAAGCCGGTGCGCTCCACCCGTTTCAGCCAGTCGCTGGGGATGATCTGGTCGGTGTCCACGTCGCTGCGGTCCAGGGGCAGCCCGGTGGCGGTGATGATCCGTACCGGTTTCACGACAGATCTCCGGGAGTGGCGAAGGTGCCCGCGATGGCGGTGGCCGCGGCCACCGCCGGCGACACCAGGTGGGTACGGCCCCCCCGGCCCTGGCGGCCCTCGAAGTTGCGGTTGGACGTGCTGGCGCACCGCTCGCCGGGAGCCAGCTTGTCGGGATTCATGGCCAGACACATGGAACAGCCCGGCTCCCGCCAGTCGAACCCGGCCGCCTCGAACACCTCGTGGAGGCCCTCGGACTCGGCCTGGGCCTTGACCGCGCCCGAGCCGGGAACCACCAGGGTGCGCACCCCGGGCCGCACCCGCCGTCCTTGCGCCACGGTGGCGGCGACTCGCAGATCCTCGATCCGGCTGTTGGTGCAGGAGCCGATGAACACGGTGTCCACCGGGATCTCCTTCAGCGGCGTGCCGGGGGTCAGGCCCATGTAGTCGAGCGCCCGGACGGCGGCCTCCCGGGCCCCGGCCCCGGTGAAGCCGTCGGGGTGGGGCACCGCTCCGGTTATGGGGGCCACCTGAGCCGGGTTGGTGCCCCACGAAACATGGGGCACCAGCTCCGATCCGTCCAGCACCACCTCCTTGTCGAAGGTGGCGTCGTCGTCGGTGCGCAGGTTCTGCCAGTCGGCCAGCGCGCTTTCCCAGGCCGGGCCCCGGGGAGCACCGGGTCGTCCCCGCAAGTAGGCGAAAGTGGTGTCGTCGGGAGCGATCAATCCGGCCCGGGCTCCGGCCTCTATGGACATGTTGCACACCGTCATGCGCCCCTCCATCGACAGCGACCGCACGACCGACCCCCGGTACTCGATGATCGACCCGATGCCGCCGCCGGTGCCGATGCGGCCGATGACGGCCAGGATCACGTCCTTGGCGGTGCAGTCCACCGGCAGGGTGCCGTCCACGGTCACCGACATGGTGTCGGGCCGTTGCTGGGGGAGGGTCTGGGTGGCCAGGACATGCTCCACCTCGCTGGTGCCGATGCCGAAGGCCAGCGCGCCGAAGGCTCCGTGGGTGGAGGTGTGGCTGTCGCCGCACACGATGGTCGTGCCCGGCTGGGTGAGACCCATCTCCGGGCCGATCACATGCACGATTCCCTGTCCCGGGTGACCCATCGGGTAGAGGGTGATCCCGAACTCCTCGCAGTTGGCCCGGAGCGTCTCCACCTGTCGGCGGGAGACGGGGTCGGCGATGGGTCCGGCGACGTCGGTGGTGGGGACGTTGTGATCCTCGGTGGCCAGCGTCAGATCGGGTCGTCGCACGGTCCGACCGTTCAGGCGAAGCCCGTCGAAGGCCTGCGGCGAGGTCACCTCGTGGACGAGGTGCAGGTCGATGTAGAGCAGGTCGGGCTCGCCTTCGGCTCGATGTACGACATGGCGGTCCCAGACCTTCTCGCTGAGGGTTCGGCCCATGGTGCTCCGGTTTCTCGGGTTTCTCGCGGGGTGGTGCCGAGGCTATCGGCTAGCCTCGTAGGACAATGGGTCGGATGGTGAACTGCTGCCGGGTCGGGGGCGGTCGGGTACTCCCACCGAGTCCAGGGCGGAGCTCAGGCAGCTCCAGAAACCGTCGAAGTCGGTGACCACCGATTCGTGGCCGCCCCGGTAGGAAAAGGCGCCGATGCCATCGACGGCATCGGTGAGCTCCTGCTGGAGATGGTCGGGCACCACCTTGTCGCCGATGGTGCGAATCTGGGCGATGGGCATGGGCAGCTCCCCGATCCACGACGACGAGTCGAAGTTGAACAGCTCGGTCCCGGCGTCCAGCAGCGCCTGCGGGTCGCCCTTGAGGATCTCGGCCTGGGCCCATCGGCTGATGTTGGTGCCGATCACGTGGTGGACGGTTTGCTCCCAGCCCCAGCTCCGCAGCCTCACCGGAGTCAGGCGGGACGAGGCGGCCATCACCGGCAGCAGACCGAAGCGGGCCGCCCTGAAGCCTCGACCCCGAAAGCTGGTGGAGGTGGCTCCCAGAACCAGGCCGCCGATCCGGTCGGGTGCGGCCCGAGCGGCGAGCTGGGCGATGGCGCCGCCCATGGAGTAGCCGAGGCAGACGAAGCGGTCGATGTCCAGCGCGTCGGCCACGGCCAGAACGTCGGCGGCGCACTCGGAGAACCGGAATCTCCCGGTGGGCAACCCCAGCCCGTGGCCCCGGTGGTCGAACGCCAGCACCGACGCTCTTCGGGACAGCGGCTCGAAGGCGGGGTACCAGTTGAGGTCGGCGGTCACCGTCCAGCCGTGCAGCAGCACCACGGTGGGCGAGTCCGGCGGCCCCTGGGTCCGGCGCACGAACAACCGTCCCCGCTCGGGTAGATCGACGAACTCCCCCGGCGGCAGGCGGGGGCCGACCGGGGTACCGCTATTGCTCGGTGTGTCGCTGCTCAACGGATCGTCGCTCGGAGTGCTGCTCGATGTATGGCTCGACGGATCGTCGCTCGGAGTGCTGCTCGATGTATGGCTCGACGGATCGTCGCTCGGAGTGCTGCTCGATGTATGGCTCGACGGATCGTCGCTCGGAGTGCTGCTCGATGGATCGTCGCTTGGGGTGTCGCTCAACGGACTTATTGCTCGATGGATACGACCTGGACGGTCAACGCTCCGCCGACGGGACTCTCGTAGGCCACGGTGTCTCCGATTTTCGCTCCTAGAATGGCCGATCCCATCGGGGAGGCGGGGGAGATCACGTCGAGGCCGTCGTGGCGTTCCTCGATCGACCCCACCAGGTAGGTCTCCACATCGTCGGGGTCACCGTCGTGGGCCACGGTCACCACCGATCCCACCGCCACCGTGGTGCCGTCGCCGGCCTCCACGATCCGACAGTTGTTCAACAGCGCGCCGATCTGGGCGATGCGGGTCTCCATCTTTCCCTGCTCGTCCTTGGCCGCGTGGTAATCGCCGTTCTCGCTCAGATCGCCCAGCTCCCGGGCGGCCTCGATCTTTCGGGCGATGTCCACCCGTCCGAAGGTGGTGAGCTGCTCGTACTCGGCGTTCAGCCGGTCGAATGCCCTCTGGGACAGCTCGTGGGTTTCAGGCATGGCGAGTCATTTTAGTGCCACCCGAACCGGTTGTGCTCAGTAGTTATGGCCAAAGACTTGACGGGGCGGGGGGGGGGGGGGGCGATGATTGCTCGGTGATTGGAACTGGATTTCAAGGTCGTGTTGTCAGCTATGTCCGGGGGGTCGCCAGGACTTCGACGAGGGGTCGGCGGTTTCGTTGGTCGGCTGTTGGGGTGGTCGTGGTGTTGTTGGCTGCGGTGTTGGTGCCGGTTGGCGGTGTCGGCGCGCAGCAGAAAGTAGGGCCGTCGCCGGTTCTTGGGCCCAGTGGGGGCAGTACCGCGCCGGTTGCGGTGGCCGGTAATGGGCAGGTGACGTTGTCGTGGAGTGCCCCGACCGATGACGGTGGCAGTCCGATCGTGGGCTACGAGTACACTTATGCGGCAGGTGCCTCGGGGTCCGAGGTTGATAGGGGGGTGTGGTATCCGATTCCGGGCAGCACTCGTTCCACCACTTCCTACACCGTCACCGGCCTGCAAAACGGTCAGTCCCACAGATTCAAGCTCCGGGCGGTGAATGCCGCGGGCCAAAAGGGCAGCAGCGAAGACGCGTATAGGAGCAACCAGGTTTTTCCCACCACTGTTCCGCAGGCTCCGGGGGGTTTGAGAGCCACTCCGGGGGACTTGAAGATAACCCTGAACTGGACGCTACGCGACACCGTTAGCAGGGAGGCCGGGTGGACCTTGATAACCCGTTACGACTACCAGCAGAAGACCGGTGATGGGGATTGGACTCCCTGGGGCGTGATTACCGCCTCGAACCAGTTTTCGAACGAGTTCGAGGTCACGGGTTTGACCAACGGGGTCACCTATCGGTTCAGGCTTCGGGCCGTGAACGTCAACGGTGCGGGCCCTAGCACCGAGACCGGGCCGGTGGTGGCTTCGGGCACGCCGGGCCGCCCCCAAAATGTCAGAGCTACACCGGGTGATGGGTCGGTCACCTTGTCATGGTCGGCGAGCGGCGATGGGGGTTCGCCGATCATCGGGTGGGAGTACCGAGGGCAGGATGACTCCAAGGGCGGCCTTAGGTTATCCGATCCGTGGACGAGGATTACCGGCAGCGGTGCGAGCACTACTTCTTATGTTGTGACCGGTTTGGATAACACCAAGGACTATTTCTTCCAGGTTCGGGCGGTGAACGCCAACGGTGCGGGTACCCCGTCTCCTGAGACCACCGTTGTTCATCTGGGCAGCGTTCCCGGTGCCATACCCACCGGTGCGCCCGCCGCAGAGAGCGAATGGTTCAGGCAAAGACCGGGAGAGGACTCGATCACCTTTCTGTGGGCAAAGCCCAATAACGGGGGTTCCCCTTTGATTCGTTACGAGTACCAGCAAAAGGCCGGTGACGGCGAGTGGGGCCAGTGGATGACCATCCCCGCCGACCGGACATTCGCAACCAGCAGTGGTGGTGGGACATATCTAGAGGCTGAAATTTCAACCGATTTGGCTGATGTTAGTAGCACCAATGCCAGGGCGTACACGGTGCCCGGTTTGGCCGCGGGCACGCCGTACCGGTTCAGGATTCGGGCGGTGAACCGTATTGGTGCGGGTCCCTATGTGGAGACCCCCAAGGATTTGTATCCGGGTACGGTGGGCAAGCTCCACCGGTGATCGCAACGGGTCGGCCATGATGGTCGATTGCAAGTGTCGGCGATCAACCGGTGGAGGTTTCTATTATGGCACGGCGTTTGGGTGCGGGTGAGCGGTTTCGGATCGAGGCGCTGGTCGGGGTGGGGCGCTCGGCGGCCGAGATCGCCCGATGGTTGGGTCGGAGCCGGTCCACGGTGTGTCGCGAGATCGCCCGAAACGGCGGCCGGTGCGGGTATCGGGCCGAGGCGGCGGAGCAGGCCGCGACCGTCAGGGCGCGCCGACCCAGAGCATCGAAGCTGACCCGCGATCCCGGGTTGGCGTCGGCGGTGGCCGAAGGGCTGGCGCAGCGGTGGTCGCCCCATGCGATCGCCGAGAGTCTGCGGGACGCGGGTCCAGGGGTGTGCGCGGAGACGATCTACCGGGCGTGCTACGACCAAAGCGGTCGCAGCGGCCTGGCCGCCGACAGTTGGAAACAGCTGCCCCGCCAACGACGAAAGCGCAAACCCAAAAGCCGCTGCGAACAGGCGAAACGCTCCGCGCTGGGCGACTACCGACCCTTGGCCGAGCGACCCGTCGAGGTCGACGACCGCGGCGCGCCGGGCCACTGGGAGGGTGACCTGATCATCGGGCGGAACAACCGAACCGCCATCGCCACCCTGGTGGAGCGAGCCAGCCGTCACACGGTGTTGGTGGCGTTGCCCGGCGGCTACGACGCCAAAAGCACCGCCCGGGCCGTCACCGCGGCGCTGGGCCGCCAACCGGCGGCCATGGTCAAGACCTTGACCTGGGACCAGGGACCCGAGATGGCCCCATGGGCCGACATCGAAAACGCCCTCGACATCGAGGTCTACTTCTGCGAGGCCCGCTCACCCTGGCAGCGGGCCACCAACGAACAAACCAACGGGATCATAAGACGCTGGCTGCCCAAATCAACCGACCTGGACATCAACCCGGTACGCCTCGCCATCATCGAGGACCACCTCAACACCATGCCCCGAAAACTCCACAACTGGCGAACAGCCCAAACCATCTACGATAAACCCCAAACCATCTACGATAAACACTGTCGCGACCACCAGTAGAGTTTGCCAACCCCCCAGCCGATCCACCGCGATGGCCGTAGCCTCAGAACTCACCGCCCGAGGCTGGCAAAAACGCCGCACCCGCACCGACGGCAAACCGGCTCGCACCTGGTACCACCCCCAGCAACAACCCAACGACGACTAACCCCGACCCCGCCGCGCCAACCACCACCCGCGAGGTTGGCGCGCCCCACCGCCCCCCTCACCTGCGCAAACCTCACCGGCCGCGCCAACCTCGGCCCTGCGCGCCAACCTTTCTATACGAGGGCAGAAACGAGAGATAATCTCCCATATCAGGCTTAAGAAGAAAGGTAGGCACGGTTGGCGCGGTTGGCGCGCCCAACACCCCCCACCCCGGATCGAAGCATACCGAAACCAACCAAGAGCCTAAGAGCGCGCGCTGATAGGTGACCATCCACCTGTCGTTGTGTCGGCCCGGCTTTGATGTCGGGTGTGGCCCGAACGACAACGACATGGTGGAGGTGTTGTAATCATGCTTGCTTTGGACCCGGAGGTGGTGGATGCGGTGTGGGCGGTGGTGGAGCCGCATGTGCCGGTGCGTGGGGCGGTGTTGCATCCGTTGGGGTGCCACCGGCGAAGGATCCCGGATCGAAGGGTGTTCGAGGGGATCTTGTTCCGGTTGGTGACGGGGTGTTCCTGGGACGTCGCCGGTCGGTTGGGCAAAGGGGGCGAGACGGTGCTGCGTACCCGGTTCAACGAGTGGAACGCCGACGGGGTGTTCGAACGCGTCGTCGCCGGGGCGTTGGAGGGCTACGACCGGGTCGTGGGCATCGACCTGTCCGAGGCTTCGGTGGACGCGTCCACCCACAAGGGGACCTGCGGGGGGGAGGGAACGGGCAAGAGCCCCGTGGACAGGGGCAAATCCGGGTGGAAGTGGTCGCTTCTGGCCGACCGCCACGGCATACCGGTCGGTTGGGCCGCTTCGGGCGCCAACCGCAACGACCAGACCCTTTTGGCCCCGACCCTGGCCGCCGCCGGCGCCCACGGTCTGCTCCACCACGTCGGCACCCTTCACCTCGATCGCGGCTACGCGGGCGAACCCGTGCGCCGAACCTGCCTGGACCACGGCATCGACCACATCGTGCGCTCCCCCAAGCGACCACCCGGCAAAACCCCTCGCACACCCGTGCCCGCACCGCTGGGAATGCGCTGGACCGTGGAACGCACCAACTCGTGGCCGTCGAACTCCAGGGCAACTACGCCGCAACACCGACCGCAACACCAAAGCACGCCTCGGCCAACTCGCCCTGGCCATAACCATCATCCTCATCATCAAACTCACCAAACACGCCAACAAATGAAACCCCACCAAAACACCTATCAGCGCGCGCTCTAAGTCACTGTAACGTTGTCATGGCTATATTGGGGATACCACCCCCCCCCCCCCCAACCGCCGGCAGGGGTTCCCCAAACCCCCTCGGCCCTCGGCCACCACCCGCCCCCGGCCCCCGGGGTGCTCCCAGACCGCCCAGGATCGCCCCTGCGGGCCGCCCGCCCCCGGCCCGCACCCTGGGGCCCCCGACCCCGGTAGGGAACCCTACAGACCGGCCCCCAGGGGCCGGGGTGGTATCCCCATAATGCGCTAGCGGGCTTATATCGAGCTAAGCCTATCGGCCATCTTTGAGGCAACGGCCCGGCCCGTGTTACCCCTGGGGAACCCCTGCCCGACCCCCCGGCCCGTCGGGGTTCAATCCCCATATTGAGAGAGCCACTATTCCGAGCGCTTGAACCCATTTAGTTTATGGTTCGAGCCGACAATGGTTTATATATTCGGTCATAGTTGACGTAATAAACCTAGTGAACTAATATCGGGTACAGGATCAATCCGGCAAGGGGGTTACCGTCATGCAGCTATTCCTGAACGGTGAGGAAACCGTGCTCGGCGACACCCCCGGAGAGTGGGCCGCCGTCGCCGACTCCTGGATCGACGACTACCGCAAAAGGTTTTGTCGTTGTCACCTCGGCCCCCAGTGTGGGTATCACTTCATTACCGACAACATCGCGGCCGATACTTGGTGGGAACGCCGGTACGCCCTGTTCTGGGCCATCGCCGATCTCTCCGGGGCCGACGACCGCTGGGCGGTAGAGGCAGAGGCCCACGACTACGCCGCCGACCCCCCAGGGTTCCTACGCGATCAATGGGAGACCACCGCCGCCCGGTTGATCGCGGATCATCACGCCGGGTTGTGCCAGTGTCACAAGGAACAAGAACCGGCCCTCTGCGGCCCCTACGATCTCGCGACCGGCCCGACCGCCGAGACCCCCGGCCACCGCATCGCCTACCTGGTTGCCGCCGCCGACGGGTACAACAACGAGTGGGTGAACCACCTCGCCGCCGCCTTTGCCGACCACGCCTTGTACACCACCGCCTAACACCCGCACCCTCGGCTACCCTGCCCCCTGGCCACCCCCTCCGTAGCCGTAGGTCTTTCATACTTTCATAACGGACCGGGGAGGGCGGCCAGCACCCGCCCTCGGCCACCCTGCCCGCAGCACCCCACTACCGCCAGGGGTCGGGCCGACGCTGGCCGAGGGCCGACCCCCGGTTGCCCCCAGAGCCACCACAACGGCTCCCAGAGCCGCCCTCGGCCCCGGCCCGCCCCGAACACCCCTGGGGAACCCCTGCCACGCCCCAGGGGGGCCGGGGGTTCAATCCCCATATTGAGAGACCCCCTTGTCGCGCAGAATTAACTATTTGATCTAACAACCCACCCGCGTTTGAGGCAACCAACCCCCAACCCCGTTGCCCAGACCGGGCTGGGCCGATACCCCAAACCCGACCGGGACGATAAACCAAACCCCGAAATAAGACCCCCCGCCGGGCCGCCCAGGGGCCGACACCGGCCCCGCCCCCAGCACCCCAAGGGGCCGCCCGAAGCCACCCCAGGGGTGCTCTCAGGGTTCCTGAGGCACTAGCACGGGCCGAGGCCGCCCGGCCCGCAGAGGCGATCCCCGACGGTCTGGGCCGCCCCCGACCCCGACGACCCCGCACACCCGACCCGGAGGGATCGGCCCCCCTTGACCCCCGACGACCCCGCGTGTACCCCCCTCCCGAAGTTACACCCTCTCCAAAGCGTGTAATTCCACTTCGGCAGGTGTCCCCCGCTCGCGGGGGACACCTGCTGCTTACCGGCCAGGAACAACCACCCCGACCCCAGAGGCCGCCCCCGGCCCCGACCACCACCGCCGGGCCGAACCCCCAGCTAGACCCCGCTTCTTGCGCTCCCCCGCCGAGCCGTGTACCGTCCCCGGCGTTACGAACTACTCGCGGGGCTTGACACCCTGGCGGCCAGACCGAGGAGCACCGGGGTTCGCCTCTGAGGTTCCTCTCAAGTCTGGCCGCGAGTTATTACTTGCTGAATAGTCCCGGCTACTTGAGAGGAACCACCCATGACAACCAACACCAACCCCACCCCACCAATAAACAACACCCCGGAGGTACCACCCGAATTACCCGATACGGCCAAACAAAATAAAGGGTCTTCGTTAATCTTTACGCTGCGCGTTATTTGTATTCTTTTATCTTGGAAAATTGGGTCTTCAGCATTTGATGGTACTAGGCCTCATGTTGGTCTTGTTCTTAGTGCAGTTATAGGAATCAGTATTGTTATAGCAATTCATTATGTATTTTATAAGATCATTAATTACTTTCTAAAAAAATAGATAATAAACATAATAACTATCGAGGGGATTGTTAGTTATGAAGAAATGTTTGGTTGTTGCGGTTGTGTTCGCCGTATTCGCTACGGTGACTCCTAAGGTTGTGCTAGCTCACGACCCGGAGACCGTGACTAGGACGATCCCGGCGGTCACGCGGCAGGAACCCGTTTACAAGACCGTCACGGAGACCTACACGGAGAGGGTGCCTTATACGGTTCGGGTTCGCTACCGGCAGCCGTACACGGTGAGGGAGTCCTACCAAGAGACCTATACGGTTCGGGTTCCTTATAAACAGTCTTACCGGGTGAGGGAGTCCTACCGGGTGAGGGTTCCTTATACGGTGAGGGAGTCCTTCCGACAGAAGTACTGGGTTAAGGAGACCGTCACGGAAAGGGAACCTTACACGGTGAGGGTTCCTTATACGGTTCGGGTGCCGCGCCGGACGTGTTTTACCCCGCAAAATCCGGGGCCGTTTGGCATCACTTCTGGTTGTGCTAATTGGGTGGAGACGGTAACTAGGTATCGCAACGAGACTCGGTACCGTGAAGTACACATAGATCGTTATGTTCCTAAGTACCGTACCGCGTATCGGAATGTTACCAAGTATCGTTACGAGACTCGGTACCGCTGGGTAACCAAGTACCGTACCGCCTACCGTAATGAGGAGCGGACTAGGACTGCTTACCTTAATGTTACCAAGTACCGCACCGCCTACCGTAACGAGACTCGGTACCGCAACGAGGAGCGTACAAGAACGGTACGTAAACAGACTGGAACCAGAACGGTTATAGTAACCCCGGCAAGAACAGAAACCGTCAAACAACATAAAGCGCATACATGCGCAGAAAGGGATGGGTGGTACGCAAAACCGTTTCCTTTAATGGTGCTGGACACTGCCCGTATACCAAAGTCAATACCCTACTATAAACCGTATCGTCCTAGTGCTAATGCGTATCAGTGGGTAAAACAAGACTCCACCCATGACTGTTATAAAGCAGTATACAGGTGTGCGCTCGGATATTACACAAAGCCGCCCCCTAGAATGGTTATCAATATGACCAACGCTGGCAGTGTACAATACATTCTCCCTTCATTGAGGAAGTTTAAACTTTCATCTGAAGCCACATCTTGGGAGGAACATAGTACCGAGAGTGGATGTTATAAAGCAGTATTTCCATCTTCAGGTTCAATAATCCCAGCCTGGGTAAAGACTGCTGCTAGAGCGGTCGTAACCGCGGCTAAAGCGACGAGTAATTGGCTGCATAGCCAAGTCTGTTATAGCCCTCCTTCTATCGATGTTATAGAAGAGCATTTTATAGACAAGAACTTTCCTCCTGAAACGGTTGAATACGGTCGTCAAATAACTACCCGCACCCCGCCACAACCTACTGGCGGCAGCGGGAATAGAGGGCCTACTATTACTCTTACTCTTGTAGAGATAGGCATTATAGAAGCTTGTAAAAAGTTCCCACCGTCTTCACAAAACACTCCCACCCCGACACCTACTCCGGTTCCTGCTCCTTCTAGCGTGACGGTTAGTTGTAGGTCTGGTGGCGAGACTTTGGATGTCAGTTGGTCTTCGGTTTCGGGTGTCACTGGTTATCAGGTTCAAGACGTTACCTCCAGGGGTTCAAGTTTGAATGAAGTGGTATCTTCTACTGCTACTGCTCTTACTTCCAGTTCCGACCCGGGCAGGATTTATAGTATTAGGGTTCGGAGTTATATACAAACCGAGAGCACTAGGCGTTATTCGTCATGGACTACTCAGACCGGTACTACTACTTGCCCGGTGCCCGCTCCTGCGAGAGTGACGGTTACTTGTAGGTCTGATGGCGAGACTTTGGATATTAGTTGGTCTGAGGCTTCGGGTGTCAGTGGTTACGGCTTTTCAAATAGTAGGGGTGCGGACATATCCAAGAATGTAATTGGGGGTTCGACAACCTCAACCACCATAGATTCAGAACCGGGGGAGACCTACCGGATCGGCGTAGCTAGTCGGCAGCTAGTCAGTTACCCTAACTCTCTTAGCGGACAGAGGAACGAGATAGTTTTGTCGCCGTATACCTATCAGTCCGGTACTACTACTTGTCCAGACCCTTCGGCTACGCCGGTCAAGCCTTCGGGGGTGAGGTTGACTTGTTATGATACCGGGTCTGAGCTCGGTCTTAACTTGAAGATCACTTGGAATGCCGACCGGACGGGCCGGATTGATAATTATTATGTTCGGGGCAGGGTGGGTACGAGTGCTCACGAGTACACGACCAATACTTTTGCCAACTTCCCCTACGCGACGGGGAACAGGACATACCAGTTTTATGTGTACGCCCACGCGCCGGGGCTGAGTTGGTTTGGGTACACTTTTTCAAACAGCGTCACCTGCCCCGCCACTACGCCCACCCCAACCGCTACGGCTACGCCCACACCTACGCCGACGGCTACTCCCACTCCTACGGCTACGGCTACGGCTACGCCCAGACCTACTCCGAGGCCGACCGCTACTCCCACACCTACTCCCACACCTACTCCCACTGCTACGGCTACTACTCAGAAGCCGATTGATAGAAGCCCGTTGGCTAATCCTACGAATGTTCGGGGTACTTGTTCTAGTCCCCCGCCTGGTAGGTCGAGGCCGACTCTGTATATTAGTTGGAGCGCCGACCCTACGGAGCGTACCACCAAGTACCGGGTGAAGGACTCCTACGGTAGCGGGATCGACAACGATGTTTACGGTGCCACCAGTACCACCATCACCGGGGTATCGGGCCGGGAGTACAAGTTTGGGGTACAGGCCTACGCTGCGGGGCCGAACCTTTATTCCCCGATGTGGGGCCAATCCAACGTAATCACCTGCCCGTAACCCTGCTCCTGGGTTCCCGCGCCCACCCTTGCGGTTGCCCCTCTGGGGGTTCGGTTCGCCGGTGACGGTCTCTCGGTAGCATCCCCGGCGGGAGTATTGGCCCGTCCTGGGTTCGGGGGGATCGAGGGGGCCGGGGGGCCGTCACCGGAGCGGACAAGGGGTGCTCAAGGGTTCGGCCCTCTGGGAGCATCGAGGGCCGCCTACCCCCGGAGATGGTCTCTCCGGGGGGTGTTGTGGTCGCCTCAGCGGCCCGTTGGGGGGTTTGACCCTTAGTTATGTACCCCCTGGGATCGCAAACACCGGAGGGGGCGCGCTCGGATGCTTCGGGGCCGGAGGGGTGCTTGTCCCCAGGGTTCGGGTTGGTTACCATCGTGACACTACCTTTACGGTTCGTGCCCCCCGACCCTTGTGGTCGGGGGGTTCGGCCTTCAATCGGGCCTACCCGCAAACAGTACGCCGGGTGGTGTGCTCCCTAAAGGATTTCCCGGCAGGGATACCCCCTACCGGATTTCTCCGGGATCAACGGTCTGGGATCGGCACTCGGTGTCGGCCAACGGGCCGGGCCGATACCTGAAGACCTTTCCGGTGAGGTTGCTTTGCCTCACGGTGAGATACGGGGCAGGGGCGGAGTCGGCATCGCTACCAACACGGCCCCGGTGGTGGTCAACCGTTCCTGGCATAGCCGGGATGCTATCCAACCGAACCGACATTGCCCCCACCAGAGATGCCGGGCCGACCCCTGCGGGCCGGATACCCTCGCCGGTGCGGGCAGATTGCCCGTTGCTGTATTGCCACCACCCCCCGGTCACCGGTCGGGGGGTGGTGGCGTTCCCAGGGGGCCGAGGGCCACACCACCACAACCGGCCCCGGATCGAAATACATTGAGGGCCGGGGCGTATCTAGATCAGAGGGTTGGTAATTGGGGATTGATAAGGGCCTCTCGGAGGGCCGGTAGGGGTTCCCCACACCCCCTCGGCCCCGGTCGGGGGGCATCGTCACCTACTTGGTGATCCAACCCAAAGCGGTACATAACTAGGGGTCAAACCCCAAAACGGGCCGCTGAGACGACCAAAACACCCCCCAGAGGGCCGATCCGGGGCCATCATCGCCCCTCGGTGCTCCCAGACCGCCGGGGATCGCTCAGGAAAGCACGCGATATCGGGCACCCTAAGGCTGTGAATACTTTTTACCGCCCGCATCGCCGGTTCCATCTCCAGTATCCCTATCGCCCACGACCGGCGGCCCGCAGAGCCACGACAACGCCCCCCGGCCCCGACCCCGGAGTCGGCCCCTGGGGTGCTCCCAGACCGTCGGGGATCGCCCCTGCGGGTCGCCCGGCCATCGCCCGCACCCGGTCACTCGACCCCCCGTAGGGAACCCTACAAACTGGCTCCCAGGGGCCGTGATGGTATCCCCATATTGCGCATACCGGTATTCATCGAGTTACCCTACCGGCCATCATTAGCTTATCGCCCCGGCCCATAAGCCGTTGATATTGGGGAGCTGGGCGGGGCCGCAACACTCCGGCAAAAGTATTAGCCCCGGTGTCGAGGGCCGCCAACCCTGGTTGTAGGCGTTACAAGCCCTCCCAGGGTCGGCCCCCGGCAACCACCCCGGAGGGCCGAGGGTCGGGGCCGACCGCCGACGATATGACAATCACGGGCGATACCGGCCCCCCCGATACCCGATACCGGCGGTGATCGTTACCGTAAATGCTGAAATAGCCCCCTACAAACGCTGGGTAGGCGCATTAAGGGGATATCAATAGTGGCGTTCTAAGGGGTTTGTAGGGTTCCCTCGGCCAGTCACTACGGGCCGGGCCGAGGGGCGTTTCTAGGGGCGTTGTGGTGGCTCTGGTGGGCTACCGGGGTCGTTGGTGAAGCCGAGCCTGAACCAGGCGGGCGGCGGGCCGAGGGGGTCGGGGCCGGGGTCGTCGGGTAGGCCCGTGCCCAGAACGCCGAGGCGCAGTTTGTCGAGCATCGCGATCTCGAAACCGGCGGCCCACCCCCGTAGGTACAACTCGGCGGCGTAGAGGTAGGCACCCTTGAACGGGGGGTGCTCGGCCCCGTCGTCGGACTCCAACCGGCAAGGCCCGCACCGGTGCGGCCCCCACTCCTCGCAACGGCATACGCCGTCCACAAGGTCGCGGCACATCATCTCGGCCAGCGTCTCCCATTGCTCGCGCACCATCGGGTGCGGGTGGTTCGGGGGGGTTTCATCGGTCATGGCGGCCACGCTACCCCTGCGGGGCCGATCCCGGTACGCGCCCCCGGCCCCCGGTGGTGGTCGGCCCCCAGCACCACCACAAGGCCCCCTGGGGCCGACCTCGGCCATCGCCCGCGCTACCACCCTGGGGAACCCCTGCCGGGCGTTAGGGGGGGGCCGGTGGTATCCCCAATATAGCCATAGCAGCATTTAGCCAGCTAAGGAGCGTTGGTGCCTTTCAATGCTTCCCGATCTGGGGTCGGGAACCGAGGGGCAGGGTGCGGCGGGCCGATTGTTAGAAGGACAACGGGTGATTATTGGGATACCACCCGACCCCTCCAGGGGGCCGGGTAGGGGTTCCCCCTCGATCCGGGGGCCGCCAACAAACCCCCCTCGAAGGGTCGATCCGGGGTCGAGGGTGTGAACGATCACCCGCAAAATTGTTTGTTCTATCGCCCGACCCGTGTTTGCGGTCATACCGCAGAGCCGGAGTCGGCCCCGGCCCCGGCGTGAGTAACGGCCCGCCATCGAGGGCCGTCAACCCCCGTTGTAGGCGTTACAAGCCCTCCGGGGGTCGGGGTCGGGCAATCACCCCGGAGGGCCGAGGGCCGTCATCGGGGGCCGACGATCAACAATCACGGGCGGTAACCGCCCCCTCGGTTGCCCAAACAAGGCCGGTAGGACAACTGAATTAAGGCGTGCTAGCGCAATATGGGGATACCACCCCGGCCCCTGGGGGCCGCCTCGCAGGGTTCCCTACCGGGGTCGGTAGCCGAGTGCGGGCCGAGACCGAGCGCGGCCCCTGGGGGCGTTGTCGTGGCTCTGGGGGCCAACCGGAGACCGGGGCCGGCGAGGGCCGGGTGCTGGCCGAGCGCGCCCCCTCCGGTGTTTGCGATCCCAGGGGGTACATAACTAAGGGTCAAACCCGCCAACGGGCCGCTGAGACGACCAAAACACCCCTGAGAGAGACCATTACCGGGGGTCGGCGGCCCTCGATGCTCCCAGAGACACCATCCCCCCGGCCCCGTTGTGCGCTCCGGTGACGGCCCCCGGCCCCCTCGATCCCCCCTACACCCGGACGGGCCAAGACTCCCTCCGGGGGTGCTACCGAGAGACCGTCACCGGCGATCAGAACCCCCCAGGGGCGTAGCCGCAGGAGTGGGCGCGGGAACCCAGGAGCGAGGTTACGGGCAGGGTATTACGTTGGATTGGCCCCACATCGGGGAATAAAGGTTCGGCCTCAAAGCGTAGGCTTGTACCCCAAACTTGTACTCCCGGTCCGCGGCCGCGTCGATGGTGGTACTGGTGGCACCGTAAACATTGATGTCGATCCCGCTACCGTAGGAGTCCTTCACCCTGTACTTGGTGGTACGCTCCGTAGGGTCGGCGCTCCAACTAAGACTTATAGTACGGTCAACCCCGGCCGGCCCCGACCTAGAACAAGTCCCCCGAACATTCGCAGGATTAGCCAACGGGCTTCTATCAATCGGCCTCTGAGTAGTAGCCGTAGCAGTGGGCGTAGGAGTAGCGGTCGGCCTCGGAGTAGGTCTGGGCGTAGCCGTAGCCGTCGGGGTGGGAGTAGGAGTAGGAGTTGGGGTAGCCGTTGGCGTAGGAGTAGGGGTCGGGGTGGGCGTAGCGGCGGGGCAAGTAACGCTGTTTGACCAAGTGTACCCAAACCAACCCAGCCCCGGCGCGTGGGCGTACACATAAAACTTGTATGTCCTGTTCCCCGTCGCGTAGGGGAAGTTGGCAAAAGTATTGGTCGTGTACTCGTGAGCACTCGTACCCACCCTGCCCCGAACATAATAATTATCAATCCGGCCCGTCCGGTCGGCATCCCAAGTGATCTTCAAGTTAAGACCAAGCTCAGACCCGGTATCATAACAAGTCAACCTCACCCCCGAAGGCTTGACCGGCGTAGCCGAAGAGTTTAGACAAGTAGTAGTACCGGACTGATAGGTATACGACGACTGAACTGTCGTGTGAACTGTCAATGCACTCAATGATCCGCGACCAGGCTTAGTGTAACTGTTTATCTTCCGACTAGCTACACCGATCCGGTAGACCTCCCCCGGTTCCGAAGCTATGGTGGTCGAGGTTGGAGATGGCAGACGTCGACCGTACCTTGTCGAACCCCCGGTTACAATCTTGGATATGTCCGCACCCCTACTATCCGAGATACTGTACTCATCGGCACCTGAAACCTGGGGCCAACTAATATCCAAAGTCTTGCCATTAGACCTACAACTAACCGTCACCCTTACCGGAGCGATCATCGGGCAAGTAGTAGTACCGGACTGAGTAGTCCACGATGAATAACGCTTACCGTCGTTGGTGTTTAGATAACTCCGAACCTTCATACTATAAATCCTGCCCGGTTCGGAAGTGAGAGTAGTAGAAGGAGGTGGGTCTTCTAGGAATAAAACGTAAGGAAGGGTTCTATCCAAACCCGAACCCCGGGTGTCTTGAACCTGATAACCGGAAATACGCGAAGAAACATCAGGCCAACTAACATTCAACACACGGCCATCAGCCCTACAAGTAACCGTCACGCTCGCCGGAGCGGGAACCGACGGAGCACTAGGTCTAGTAAGTATTTTCCAACCTTTCCACAATAGTCTGAGAGCCGCGGGCACGACAATTATATCACGTATAGCTTTAGAAATAGGGTGTTCCCAATACTTACAAGCATAATAAATAGCAACACCAGTACCGAAGCCAAGAAGACCAACAGCAATAGCAGCACCAGCAGTAGCAGCAGCTGCCCCGAGTGCTGCTTTAAGAATTATAGCTGTACCAGTACCGGTCACAAGTCCCCCTACACTAGAGCTGTTGATTGGCTCTGAAGGTGACTGCCAGCAAAGCATGTTCTTCAATGTAGAATGACTGTTTCCTACTTGATGTACAACCTCTTGAGTAACTAATTTATCCCTTATCTCACCTACTTTATAATTCTCAGCACCGGTTTCTATAATCGCATTTTTGGCTTCTATCCCAGCCGCACTAAACGCATCCTGAATATATTTTGCTATTGTTATACCCGGTTTTGCCGGGAAGTGTGGTTCGTAGCAGCTTTTATCGGTGCTATGCGGTTCCCAATACAAGACTTCGGATGAAGGGCCGGACGAAGGACGATAATCTGAAGTAGAAATATAACCTCTAGTGATAGCAGATGGATCTAAAGCCTTTGTGGGGAATGGCTGAGCATAAAGACCGAGTAAGCATCTGAATATCGGTTTATAACAAGCATGAGTAGTATCCTGCCTTGACCAAGACTTAACATCTGTCGAAGGACGAGGTGTTGGGTGACGTGGAGATAAGTCATTAACCCATGTAGGGAACGGCTTTTTATAGTATCCAGTTTTACAACTATGCGGGGTGTGCGATGTACGGGTCTCCGTCTTAGCCGGAATTGTTGTGATCCTAAGCCCAGCCCTAATCTTTACCCAGTAATAACCATCGTAGCGTGTCGGATAGACAGCACTACTCAACGGCATATATTGTACACCTGTTTGTCCGGGCTTTGGTAGCATCGCTATCTGGCCCCGAGCATAAGCTTGACTATACATTGTATATAAAATGCCTGCCCAAAGACCTTCATATACTTGGGGTGAGACTCGAAGCTCATACCTGTAAACAATCTCCCGCTTGGTTTGCTTAGGAGTGACCACGACGGTTTCCCTAGTCGGGTCGTGCGCGAGCACAACCTTAGGAGTCACCGTAGACAACACGGCAAAACAAACCAGAACGGTAAGAAACTTCTTCATAACTAACAACCCCCCGATAGTTACTACCAATAATTACTTTTGGACTCCCCGCCAACCATACTTTGACTGTAACAAGAAAACTACATAAATAATTACTACATATATACCAAACGCTACGATTATACTAAGCAGGTAGCCAATAAGAGGCTCTATAAAATAACCAGCAATCAAATACGCGGAAGCCATAGCCAAAAAAGTACGCAAAACATCCAGATACCATCTCTTTTGCCCGGTGTTTGCGGGTGGTTGGTTTGGTGGTGGGGGTATGTTCGGGGGGTTGTTCATTGTTGGGGTGGTGGTGTTGGTTGTCATGGGTGGTTCCCCTCAAGTAACCGGGCTATTCACGTCACCAATAACTCGCGGCCAGACTTGAGAGGAACCCCAGGGTGAAAGCCCGGTCGTGCCTACAGGTCTGGCCGCAGAGGGAACAAGCCCCCGCGAGTTATGGTGACGGGGGGACGGTACACGGCCCGGCGGGGGAGCGCAAGAAGCGGGGTCTAGCTGGGGGTTCGGCCCGGCGGTGGTGGTCGGGGCGGTCTCCTCCGGGTCGGGGGCCGCCGAGGGCCGGGTGTGCGGGGTCGTCGGGGGTCGGGGGCGGCCCAGACCTACCGGGGCGATCCCCAGGGTCGGCCCTCGGCCTCGGCCCGTGTTGGTTGCCTTAGGAACCCTGGGAGCGCCCCTGGGGGGTGTGGGCGGTCTCTCCGGGGGGGGGGGGGGGGCGGGCGGGGGCGGGGCCTCTGGGCGGCCCTCGATGGCCCGCTATTTCGGGGTTTGGTTTATCGGCCCGGTCTGGTTTGGGGTATCGCCCGGCCCGGTCGGGGCAACGGGGTTGGGGGTTGGTTGCCTCAAACACGGGTGGGGTGATACTTCAAATGGTGGTTGTCGCTCGGAAAGGTGCCTCTCTCATATGGGGATTGAACCCCCGGCCCCCTGGGGGGCGGGCAGGGGTTCCCCAGGGTGTTAGGGGTGCGGGCGGTGGCCGGTGTCGGCCCCTGGGGGTGTTGTGGTGGCTCTGGGGGCAACGGTGGCCGAGGGCCGGTGGTGTGGGGAACCCCTGTCGGCCTCTGGGAGACCCCCGGCGGTATCCCCAATCTGACCCCTTGAGTATGTAAAACGTGATGGGCGGTGGCCGAGGGCGGGCGGCCATTGTGGGGGGCTGCTGGGGGGTCGGGCCGATCCCTCGCGGTAGTGGGGTGCTGCGGGCAGGGTGGCCGAGGGCGGGGTGTTGGCCGCCCTCCCCGTTTCGTTATGAAAGTATGAAAGACCTACGACTACGGAGGGGGCGGCCAGGGGGCAGGGTAGCCGAGGGCGGGGTTAGGCGGTGGTGTACAAGGCGTGATCGGCAAAGGCGGCGGCGAGGTGGTGCGCCCATCGGTCGTTGTACCCGTCGGCGGCGGCGGCCACCAGGTAGGCGATCCGGGGGCCGGGGGCCTCGGAGGTGGGGCCGGTCGCGAGATCGCAGGGGCCGCACGGGCCTAGTTCCTTGCGACACTGGCACAACCCGGCGCGATGATCGGCGATCAACCGGGCGGCGGCGGTCTCCCATTGATCGCGCAGGAACCCTGGGGGGTCGGCGGCGTAGTCGTGGGCCTCTGCCTCTATGCCCCAGCGGTCGTCGGCCCCCGACAGATCGGCTATCGCCCAGAACAAGGCGTACCGGCGTTCCCACCATGTATCGGCCGCGATGTTGTCGGTAATGAAGTGATAACCACACTGCGGGCCGAGGTGACAACGACAGAACCCTTCGCGGTAGTCGTCGATCCAGCCGTCCGCGACGGCGGCCCACTCGGTCGGGGTGTCGCCGAGGACGGTTTCCTCGGAGTTCAAGAATAGCTGCATGATGTAACCTCCTTGCCGGATTGATCCTGTACCCGATCATAGTTCACTAGGTTTATTACGTCAACGATCACCGGGAATATAGATCATTGTTGGCCGGGACGATAAACTAAATAGGTTCAAGGTGTGCTAATAAGGACTCTCTCATATGGGGATTGAACCCCTGCCGGCTGAGGGGTCGGGCAGGGGTTCCCCAGGGTCGGGTGCGGGCCGGGGCGATAGGCCAAAGATGGCCGGTAGCCTTAGCTCGATATAAGCCCGTATGCGCAATATGGGGATACCATCGCGGCCCCCAGGGGCCGGCCCGTAGGGTTCCCTACCGGGGTCGGGGGGCAGGGTGCGGGCCGAGGGCCGGGCGGCCCGCAGGGGCGATCCTGGGCGGTCTGGGAGCACTCCGGGGGTCGGGGGCCGGGGCCGACTCCGAGGGCCGCCGGAGGGGGGTTTGGGGAACCCCTGCCGGCGGTCGGGGGGCCGGGGTGGTATCCCCAATATGCCCATGACAACGTTAAGATGACTACGGAGCGCGGTGTGATCTCGGTATGTTTCGATCCGGGGTGGGGTCTGCCCGGACTGCCCGGACTGGCCCAGACTGTTTCTGGGAGTGTGGGCGGGGTGTTTTGGCTGGTCAGGGGGGGGTGTTGGTGGTGTTACCCGGATTAAATAGGGTTTAATATTCTTTAAATGGGGAGGGGTGGGGGATATTTAAAGGATGGTTGGGGCCGGGTTGTGCGGGCCGGGGGGTGTTTGCGCAGGTGGGGCGGGGTTTTGGCCCGGTTCGGGGGGTGTGGGCGAGTGTGGGCGGGTGTGGGTTCGGCTCAGGCGGGGGGTATCCAGAGGCGTTCCCGGTTGGGGCCGCGTGTTTTTTCCCAGCCGAGGTTGAGGAGGTGTTGGCCGATGTCGTTGCGGGGTCGGGGTCGGCGGTTGCCGTCCGTCCATGTTCCGATTAGGTCGGTCATGGATAGGGGGTCTTGGCCCCGGTAGCGTTCGGTGAGCCAGGCGGCGGCTTCTTCGGCGGTTGAGGTTCCGGTGTGCTCGGAGGTGATCCTGCGGATGTCGTCGATGAACTCGGCGGGGGGTTGGCCGTTGATGTTCCAGCCGCGGGTGTTGAGGCCCGTACCGGCGGCGAGGGTGTCGTATTGGTGTCGGGCGGTTCCCCACAGCACGGGCCGGTGGTGGTTCATCCATTCGAGGTTGTGCTCGCCGGTCTTGCCGTTGCCGGGTACGGGTAGCACCATGAAGCGGCGGGTTCCGGTGGGGTCTGGGTGTATGTCGGCGTTGGTGGTTCCGATGATTATGGGTACGGGAACCAGTATCGGGTGGCGGCCCCAGGCTAGGCGTACCTTGATGGCTTGGCGGGTGAGCATATCTTTGGTGTGGCGGTTGTTGTAGCGTCCGGCGGTCGCCATCTCCCCCCACTCGGCGAACAGCGAACCCAGGAACGCCTCGGCCATCTTCTGCTCGTTGTCGTCCATCGAGAAACTGCCCACCCATTCGGGCACGGGCAAAAGGTTTTGGATTAGAAGGGTCTTGAAGGTTCCCTCCCCGCCCTTGAGTATCAGTATCTCGTGGGGGAGTCTCGCCTGGGGGTTGCGCAGCCGGTGTATGGCGGTCATAAAGATACGCCAGCTAACCCAACGGTTAAGAGGGGTGTCGGGCACTCCGAGCACGACATGGAGCATCTGCTCGATCAGGTTGGGGTCGTCGCTGGGTTGTTTGTCCACCCACTCGGCTATGGGGTTCACCCGGCGGTGGGCTTGGCGGCGGATGCTCCCGATGCGGCGTTTCCACACCTGGTCGGTCGTCGTCCAGGGTTGGTGTCGTTTGTTCTTGGTGGGGTGGTTCTTGGGGAACCGGAAGCAGGTCTCGCCGATGGTGCGGATGGAGTCCCAGTGATCGTCGGTCGCGGGTTCCCAGCGGGTGTCGTCGCCGCGCAGCGGGGGGATCGCCCAGGGTTCGTGCTCGGCCGACGACCAATCGGCCCGGTCTGAGTACCAGAGCTCGTCGCGCTCGGCGAGGGTGTTGTAACGGTAACGATGGCCGGTGTAGGCGATCAGGTACTCGATGTCGGCGGTGTCGTCGCCGATCACCTCCAGGGTCTCGGTCGGTTCGGGCCGGGGGTCGGGCTCGGCCACCTCCCGGCGCGCGGGCCGCACCTTTTGGTGGTGGTTGTCGGCGATGATCTCGGATGTCGAAACGGTCGTCTCGGCGGCGGGGGGGGGGCGGGAGTATCCTTGATACCCGTTGCCTCAGGTTCTACCATTGTTCCCAATCTTGATTATTGGTGCTCGGCCCCCCGGTACTTCCGGGGGGTTCAGCCATTAACGGCCTAGAACAATGGTAGATCGAGCCGGGCGCGACTACGCGGATTTGTCCAAGATCAACCCCGGTTCCGCAACTCCTCGATGCTGCGCTCGATGCTGGCGAGCATGGACTCCATCGAGGGCCGAAGGTCGTAGCGGTCGCAGACGATGCTCCACTCGAACCCCAGACCGGCGGTGCCGGTGTCGGCCCCCGTACCGATCCCCGGCCCCCCCCCGCCGGGCGGGGCCGACCGCCTCAGGGGTAAACGGTTCTGCCACCACTCCTCAGGGGGTAGGTGAGCCTCGGCGGGGTGCGGGATCACTGCCATACCCCCGATGCTATCCATCGGCCAACCGGCCCCGGCATTCGAGCCGAGCACGCCGGGCCGGGTACTCTCGCCGGTGCGGGCAGATAGCCCGTTGCTGTATTGCCATCGCCCCCCGGTCACCGGTCGGGGGGCGATGGCGTTCCCGCGGCGCTAACGATCCCAGGGGGTACACAACTAAGGGTCAAACCCCAAAACGGGCCTCTGAGACGACCAAAACCCCCCTCGGAGGGCCGATCCGGGGCCATCATCGCCCCTCGGCCCTCCCAGAGAGGCGAACCCAGACCACCACCCCTGCCCCTGGGAGCCGAGATCGAGATACATTGAGAGTCCTACCGTATTACGTTGGGAGGGTTCTAGATTGGGGAACGTAGGGGGCCTCTCAGGGGGCCGGTAGGGGTTCCCCACACCCCCGACTAGGCTCGGCAAAACAAGGCGTGGCAGGGCGCGGCTCGGCAAGGCTCGGCACGACTCGGCACGGCAAGGCAGGGCGTGGCGTGGCAGGGTCTCCGCTCGGCCCCTGGGGTGCTCCCACACCGGAGGGATCGCCCCTGCGGGCCGCCCGACCCCCGGTAGGGAACCCTGCGAACCCCCTGGTCGGGGGGCCGGTGGTATCCCCAAATTGCGCTAGCACCATTCTAAAAGCTAAGCCTACCGGCCATCATTAGCTTATCGCCCCGGCCCATAAGCCGTTGATATTGGGGAGCTGGGCGGGGCCGCAACACTCCGGCAAAAGTATTAGCCCCGGTGTCGAGGGCCGCCAACCCTGGTTGTAGGCGTTACAAGCCCTCCCAGGGTCGGCCCCCGGCAACCACCCCGGAGGGCCGAGGGTCGGGGCCGACCGCCGACGATATGACAATCACGGGCGATACCGGCCCCCCCGATACCCGATACCGGCGGTGATCGTTACCGTAAATGCTGAAATAGCCCCCTACAAACGCTGGGTAGGCGCATTAAGGGGATATCAATAGTGGCGTTCTAAGGGGTTTGTAGGGTTCCCTCGGCCAGTCACTACGGGCCGGGCCGAGGGGCGTTTCTAGGGGCGTTGTGGTGGCTCTGGTGGGCTACCGGGGTCGTTGGTGAAGCCGAGCCTGAACCAGGCGGGCGGCGGGCCGAGGGGGTCGGGGCCGGGGTCGTCGGGTAGGCCCGTGCCCAGAACGCCGAGGCGCAGTTTGTCGAGCATCGCGATCTCGAAACCGGCGGCCCACCCCCGTAGGTACAACTCGGCGGCGTAGAGGTAGGCACCCTTGAACGGGGGGTGCTCGGCCCCGTCGTCGGACTCCAACCGGCAAGGCCCGCACCGGTGCGGCCCCCACTCCTCGCAACGGCATACGCCGTCCACAAGGTCGCGGCACATCATCTCGGCCAGCGTCTCCCATTGCTCGCGCACCATCGGGTGCGGGTGGTTCGGGGGGGTTTCATCGGTCATGGCGGCCACGCTACCCCTGCGGGGCCGATCCCGGTACGCGCCCCCGGCCCCCGGTGGTGGTCGGCCCCCAGCACCACCACAAGGCCCCCTGGGGCCGACCTCGGCCATCGCCCGCGCTACCACCCTGGGGAACCCCTGCCGGGCGTTAGGGGGGGGCCGGTGGTATCCCCAATATAGCCATAGCAGCATTTAGCCAGCTAAGGAGCGTTGGTGCCTTTCAATGCTTCCCGATCTGGGGTCGGGAACCGAGGGGCAGGGTGCGGCGGGCCGATTGTTAGAAGGACAACGGGTGATTATTGGGATACCACCCGACCCCTCCAGGGGGCCGGGTAGGGGTTCCCCCTCGATCCGGGGGCCGCCAACAAACCCCCCTCGAAGGGTCGATCCGGGGTCGAGGGTGTGAACGATCACCCGCAAAATTGTTTGTTCTATCGCCCGACCCGTGTTTGCGGTCATACCGCAGAGCCGGAGTCGGCCCCGGCCCCGGCGTGAGTAACGGCCCGCCATCGAGGGCCGTCAACCCCCGTTGTGGGCGATACAACCCCTCCCAGGGGCAGGGCCGGGCAACCACCCCGACGATCCGAGGGCCGCCATCGAGGGCCGACGATCAACAAACACGGGCAATACCGGCCCCCCCGATAGGCCAAACAAGGCCGGTAGGCTTCCTCGATATAAGGGTGCTAGCGCAATATGGGGATACCACCAGCCCCCCAAACGGGGGGTTTGTAGGGTTCCCTACCGGCCCCGGTAGCCGAGTGCGGGCCGAGACCGAGCAGCCCGCAGGGGCGATCCTGGGCGGTCTGGGGGCCGCTCTCGGCCACCACCGGCCCTCGGCCATCGAGGGCCGAGCACCACCCCGCCCCGGTGTTTGCGATCCCAGGGGGTACATAACTAAGGGTCAAACCCCCCAACGGGCCGCTGAGGCGACCACAACACCCCCCGGAGAGACCATCTCCGGGGGTAGGCGGCCCCCGATGCTCCCAGAGGGCCGAACCCTTGAGCACCCCTTGTCCGCTCCGGTGACGGCCCCTCGATCCCCCCGAACCCAGGACGGGCCAATACTCCCTCCGGGGATGCTACCGAGAGACCGTCACCGGCGAACCGAACCCCCAGAGGGGCAACCGCAAGGGTGGGCGCGGGAACCCAGGAGCAGGGTTACGGGCAGGTGATTACGTTGGATTGGCCCCACATCGGGGAATAAAGGTTCGGCCCCGCAGCGTAGGCCTGTACCCCAAACTTGTACTCCCGGCCCGATACCCCGGTGATGGTGGTACTGGTGGCACCGTAAACATCGTTGTCGATCCCGCTACCGTAGGAGTCCTTCACCCGGTACTTGGTGGTACGCTCCGTAGGGTCGGCGCTCCAACTAATATACAGAGTCGGCCTCGACCTACCAGGCGGGGGACTAGAACAAGTACCCCGAACATTCGTAGGATTAGCCAACGGGCTTCTATCAATCGGCTTCTGAGTAGTAGCCGTAGCAGTGGGAGTAGGTGTGGGAGTAGGTGTGGGAGTAGCGGTCGGCCTCGGAGTAGGTCTGGGCGTAGCCGTAGCCGTAGCCGTAGGAGTGGGAGTAGCCGTCGGCGTAGGTGTGGGCGTAGCCGTAGCGGTTGGGGTGGGCGTAGTGGCGGGGCAGGTGACGCTGTTTGAAAAAGTGTACCCAAACCAACTCAGCCCCGGCGCGTGGGCGTACACATAAAACTGGTATGTCCTGTTCCCCGTCGCGTAGGGGAAGTTGGCAAAAGTATTGGTCGTGTACTCGTGAGCACTCGTACCCACCCTGCCCCGAACATAATAATTATCAATCCGGCCCGTCCGGTCGGCATTCCAAGTGATCTTCAAGTTAAGACCGAGCTCAGACCCGGTATCATAACAAGTCAACCTCACCCCCGAAGGCTTGACCGGCGTAGCCGAAGGGTCTGGACAAGTAGTAGTACCGGACTGATAGGTATACGGCGACAAAACTATCTCGTTCCTCTGTCCGCTAAGAGAGTTAGGGTAACTGACTAGCTGCCGACTAGCTACGCCGATCCGGTAGGTCTCCCCCGGTTCTGAATCTATGGTGGTTGAGGTTGTCGAACCCCCAATTACATTCTTGGATATGTCCGCACCCCTACTATTTGAAAAGCCGTAACCACTGACACCCGAAGCCTCAGACCAACTAATATCCAAAGTCTCGCCATCAGACCTACAAGTAACCGTCACTCTCGCAGGAGCGGGCACCGGGCAAGTAGTAGTACCGGTCTGAGTAGTCCATGACGAATAACGCCTAGTGCTCTCGGTTTGTATATAACTCCGAACCCTAATACTATAAATCCTGCCCGGGTCGGAACTGGAAGTAAGAGCAGTAGCAGTAGAAGATACCACTTCATTCAAACTTGAACCCCTGGAGGTAACGTCTTGAACCTGATAACCAGTGACACCCGAAACCGAAGACCAACTGACATCCAAAGTCTCGCCACCAGACCTACAACTAACCGTCACGCTAGAAGGAGCAGGAACCGGAGTAGGTGTCGGGGTGGGAGTGTTTTGTGAAGACGGTGGGAACTTTTTACAAGCTTCTATAATGCCTATCTCTACAAGAGTAAGAGTAATAGTAGGCCCTCTATTCCCGCTGCCGCCAGTAGGTTGTGGCGGGGTGCGGGTAGTTATTTGACGACCGTATTCAACCGTTTCAGGAGGAAAGTTCTTGTCTATAAAATGCTCTTCTATAACATCGATAGAAGGAGGGCTATAACAGACTTGGCTATGCAGCCAATTACTCGTCGCTTTAGCCGCGGTTACGACCGCTCTAGCAGCAGTCTTTAGCCAAGATGGTAACTCAGCTCTTGTTGGTGCCGGAAATATCGCCTTATAGCATACAGGAACTGAACTGTGTACCTCCCAAGACAGAGCTTCTGATGAAGGACGATAGTAATAAAGACCACTATTACCGCTCTGCTTATGGTCTACAACACGTTTAGGGAATGGCCGTACATAATACCCAGTTGGACACTTGAATATCGGTTGATAGCATGCGTGAATAGAGTCCTGCCGTTTCCAGAATATGGCTTCTGATGAAGGACGACGGTGAAAGGCACCACGATCAAGGTCGATAACTTTAGTTGGAAACGGTTTTTTATACAATCCAAGTACACAATCGTGGGGGCTGTGTTGGTTGACGGTTTCTGTTCTTGCCGGGGTTACTATAACCGTTCTGGTTCCAGTTTGTTTACGTACCGTTCTTGTACGTTGCTCGTTGCGGTACCGGGTCTCGTTACGGTAGGCGGTGCGGTACTTGGTAACATACCGATAGGCAGTACGGTACCGGGTAACCTCATTGTACGCGGTACGTTTCTTCGCGACATAACGCTCTATTTTTACTTCACGGTACCGGGTCTCGTTGCGATACCTAGTTACCGTCTCCACCCAATTAGCACAACCAGAGGTGATGCCAAGCGGCCCCGGATTTTGCGGGGTAAAACACGTCCGGCGCGGCACCTGAACCCTATAAGGAACCCTCACCGTGTAAGGCTGCCTCTCAATAACGGTCTCCTTCACCCAGTACGTCCGCTGATAAGGAACCCGAACCGTATACGGCTGTTGGTAGGACTCCCTCACCCGGTAGGACTCCCGATAAGGAACCCGAACCGTATAGGTCTCCTGGTATGACTCCCTCACCGTATACGGCTCTTGGTAGGGAACCCGAACCGTATAAGGAACCCTCTCCGTGTAGGTCTCCGTGACGGTCTTGTAAACGGGTTCCTCCCGCGTGACCGCCGGGATCGTCCTAGTCATGGTCTCCGGGTCGTGAGCCAACACCGGCGGGAGCACCGTAGCGAACACGGCAAACACAACCGCAACAACCAAACACTTGCGAAACATCCTTGTAGTTCCCCTCGTTCATCCTGAGAGGAACCACCCTTGACGACCCCCACCGACCCCTGCTACATAGTCTCGGAAGCTTTACTATGATAGTTACTAGGTTTATTGTTTATTTTTTCGATTGTAAATTGCTCGGAAACATATAAAAAGTGTATGATTAATTGCTACCGCAATACCGCATACTATAACTGCACTAAGAACAAAACCAATATGAGGCCTTGTATAAGTATATACTAAAGATGCAACTTTCACAGCCACTAAAAGACGCAAAAGGTACAGGTGCTGTGGTTTATCAGTTGCGGGTGGTTGGATTGATGGGATGTCTGAGGTCGAGGTGGGGCCGACATCGGTGGGGTCGTCTGGTGGTGGTGGGGTGACCATCGGAACCTTGTAGCAGGGGTCGGTGGTGGTCGTCAAGGGTGGTTCCCTCCAAGTTGCCGGACTTTTCGTGCTATTGACAACCCGCGGCCAGATTGGAGTTCCCCCGGTTTGGTGGACGGGTTGTTTTGGTGGATTGTAGTGGTGTTCATGCGGTTTGGTGGTGGGTGTGGGTCTGGGTGGGGGTGCGGTGGCCGAGTGGGCTGTGGTGGCGTTGGCGGTTGTGGAACATCTCGATGTAGTCGAACAGGATGGTTCGTAGTCGTGTGTGGTGGAGGTGTTCCCAGGGGCCGTGGATGTGGCGGATTTCTTTTTTGAGGGTGGCCGAGGGCGATTCCATGGCGGCGTTGAGGCCCCTATAGGTCAAGTTTGGGGGTGTGGAGGTGGTGGTCGGTCATGACGCGTTTGTGGGTTTCGCGGGCCAAGAAGCGTTTGAGGCAACCGATGATGTCTTTTTTGGACAGTTGCTCTGTGGTGCGTCGGGCGACGTAGTCGATGGTCGGCTGGTGGAAGCGCATGCGGACGATCACGGTCCGGTAGAGGGCGGCGTTGGCGCAGCGGTGACCGGCCCGGGATAGGCGGTGCCGGTGGGTGAGTCCTGATGTGGCGGGTAGGGGGCATGCGCCGCAGAGTTTGGCGAATGCGGCCTCGGAGCGGATCCGGTCGGGGTTGTCGCCGAACACGATCAGGACTTCTGCTGCGGTGTCGGGACCGATACCGAAGCCTTCTCGCAGGCTGGGCGAGTGCGCCACCGTGAGCTCGTCGAGAATGGAATCGTGGGCGGCGATCTCTGCGCCGAGGTTCTGGTAGCGGCGGGCCAGGGACCGCAAGGAGTGCTTCGCCGAGGCCGTCGGCGTCGTGACGGCACCGGGCCCAAGGGCGGCGCATTTGTTGATGAGGGCCTTGTCGGTGAGTCCTTCGAGTTGGGCGCGCAACTCGTCGGGGCAGGTGACGACGAGTGCCTTGAGCGTCACGATCGCCGCGGTGCGGCCCTTGCGGGCGGTGTCGCGGGCGATCTTGACCCGCCGGATCATCTCGACGGTTCCATCCGCGGATTTGGGCACGGCGGCGGCTTGGCCGCTGAGCGGCGACCGGGCTGCGGCTTCGGCGTCCAGGGTGTCGGTTCTTGGCGTTGTTGCGCCGGGAGCGCCGATCGCCGCGGTTGACCCCCACGACGCGGTAGCCGCCGCGCCGCAAAAAGCTCGCCCGCCCGGCCCCATAGCTGCCCGTGCCCTCGACACCGAACGCCTTGAGGGGGCCAAGAGCGGCCGCCCACGCCTCAAGGTGGGCATAGCCCTCTCTGTTCGCTGGAACGTGCCGGTCGCCGATACTTGCGCCCAGGTGATCGAGCGCGACGGCGACGTGCGCGTATTCGTGCGTGTCGACGCCGATGATGATCCTGCGATCAACAACGCCAAGTGCGATGCTGGTCATAGCCGTGCCTGCTATGGATGGTCCGTGCCGGCTGGTCGCAAGGACAGGACAGGACCTCGACGAGTCGCTCTGGCGAGCAGGCCCCTACTCGGTCACCGCCCTCCCGGCCCCCCGGCGCTGCGTTGATCGCCGTCCGACCACCGCCGACAGATCAACGCAACCGCACTCCGGCCAGTCCCAAGCAAGGGTCACACACCAGCCAGACGACACCCCACATCATGCTCAAAGTCATATCGGGCCTCTGATTTCTTGCCGTAGGGCCTCGGCGATGGCGAGCAGCAGCACGTGAGTTTTGCCGTGACCGGTCTCCCCGTAGACGGTGCTTATCCTCCCGGCAGGGATGATTACTCGTCCGGTGTCGGTATGAAAGACGCCGGGCACGTCGGGGGGCGCCTCGGTTAGGGCCGTGTTGGGGGTGCGAACCCTGGCGACGATCTCGGCCACCTGCGCGGCCCGGTCGGCCCCGATCCGGGCATCGGGATCGCCGGCCCGGTCTAGGCCGAGTACGCCTTGATAGTAGGTGACGGCCCGCTCGGCTTCCTCAAGCCTGTAGTGAGCTTCCTCGGCTTCAACGGCGGCGGCGATCCTGCGCTCGGCGGCGATGGCTTCAAACTCGGCGGCCTCGGCCGCGGCCCGGTCGCCCTCGGCGGCGGCCCCGACGTGATCGTCTTCGCCATCCGAGGTGCTGGGGAGGTAGACGACGGGCACCCCCATCTCGGTATTGGTGCCGGCCTCGATCTCGATGTCCTCGGCCTCGGCCTCGGAGGGAGGGGCCTCAGGCTCGGCCTCTACGGGGTCTTCCCAAAAGTCATCATCGGCCAGCACCCGGCCCTCGATGGCCCCGGTCTCCGGTTGGCCCCCAGAGCCACGACAACGCTCCCTGAGCCGCGCTCGGTCTCGGCCCGCACTCGGCTACCGACCCCGGTAGGGAACCCTGCGAGGCGGCCCCCAGGGGCCGGGGTGGTATCCCCATATTGCGCTAGCAGAGACTAATAAAGTAAGGCTACCGGCCTTGTTTGGCCTACCGGGAGGGCCGGTATTGCCCGTGATTGTTGATCGTCGGCCCTCGATGGCCGCCCTCGGCCCTCCGGGGTGATTGCCCGACCCCGACCCCCGGAGGGCTTGTAACGCCTACAACCGGGGTTGGGAACCTCGATGGCGGGCCGTTACTCACGCCGGGGCCGGGGCCGACTCCGGCTCTGCGGTATGACCGCAAACACGGGCCGCTCGATAGAACAAACAATTTTGCGGGTGATCGTTCACACCCTCGACCCCGGATCGACCCTTCGAGGGGTCTTTGTTGGCGGCCCCCGGATCGAGGGGGAACCCCTACCGGCCCCCTGGAGGGTCGGGTGGTATCCCAATAGTCACCCGTTGTCCTTCTATCGAGCGGCCCGCCGCAGGGTTGATCGACCCCGGCGGCCCAATCACGTTTTACATACCCAACGGGTCATGTTGGGGATTGCGGGGGTGCCCTCCAGGGGGCCGACAGGGGTTCCCCAGGGTTGGTAGTGCGGGCCGGGGCCGGGCGCGGCCCCTGGGGGCCTTGTGGTGGTGCTGGGGGCCGAGCACGACCGAGGGCCGGGGGCGCGTACCGGGATCGCTACCGCAGGGGTAGCGTGGCCGCCATGATCGCGGTTGACCTCCCGGCAAAGTTGCGCGAGCGGTGGGAGATACTGGCCGAGATGATGTGCCACGACCTTGTGAACGGCATATGCCGTTGCGACATGGCCGAGTGGGGGCCGGATCGTTGCGGGGTTCGCCAGTTAGAGCACGGGGCCGAGCACCCGCCGTTCAAGGAAGCCTATCTCTACGCCGTCGCCCTCGATGGTTACGACACCCGCCATGATCCCGTGCTGTGGGGTCTGGCTTTGAGCTTCGAGGCCGAGATGATCCACAAATGGCGGCTCGGCGGACTGGGTATGTACCTACCGCATCGCCCCCCGCCGCCCGACCCTCGATGGCCCCGACCCCCGGCGGCCCCCAGAGCCACCACAAGATCCCTAGAAGCCGCCCTCGGCCCGGCCCGTAGTGACTGGCCGAGGGAACCCTACAAACCCCCTCAGAGGCCCGATATGACTTTGAGCATGATGTGGGGTGTCGTCTGGCTGGTGTGTGACCCTTGCTTGGGACTGGCCGGAGTGCGGTTGCGTTGATCTGTCGGCGGTGGTCGGACGGCGATCAACGCAGCGCCGGGGGGCCGGGAGGGCGGTGACCGAGTAGGGGCCTGCTCGCCAGAGCGACTCGTCGAGGTCCTGTCCTGTCCTTGCGACCAGCCGGCACGGACCATCCATAGCAGGCACGGCTATGACCAGCATCGCACTTGGCGTTGTTGATCGCAGGATCATCATCGGCGTCGACACGCACGAATACGCGCACGTCGCCGTCGCGCTCGATCACCTGGGCGCAAGTATCGGCGACCGGCACGTTCCAGCGAACAGAGAGGGCTATGCCCACCTTGAGGCGTGGGCGGCCGCTCTTGGCCCCCTCAAGGCGTTCGGTGTCGAGGGCACGGGCAGCCATCGGGGCCGGGCGGGCGAGCTTTTTGCGGCGCGGCGGCTACCGCGTCGTGGGGGTCAACCGCGGCGATCGGCGCTCCCGGCGCAACAACGCCAAGAACCGACACCCTGGACGCCGAAGCCGCAGCCCGGTCGCCGCTCAGCGGCCAAGCCGCCGCCGTGCCCAAATCCGCGGATGGAACCGTCGAGATGATCCGGCGGGTCAAGATCGCCCGCGACACCGCCCGCAAGGGCCGCACCGCGGCGATCGTGACGCTCAAGGCACTCGTCGTCACCTGCCCCGACGAGTTGCGCGCCCAACTCGAAGGACTCACCGACAAGGCCCTCATCAACAAATGCGCCGCCCTTGGGCCCGGTGCCGTCACGACGCCGACGGCCTCGGCGAAGCACTCCTTGCGGTCCCTGGCCCGCCGCTACCAGAACCTCGGCGCAGAGATCGCCGCCCACGATTCCATTCTCGACGAGCTCACGGTGACGCACTCGCCCAGCCTGCGAGAAGGCTTCGGTATCGGTCCCGACACCGCAGCAGAAGTCCTGATCGTGTTCGGCGACAACCCCGACCGGATCCGCTCCGAGGCCGCATTCGCCAAACCCCGCTACCAATGCCCCCTACCCGCCACATCAGGACTCACCCACCGGCACCGCCTATCCCGGGCCGGTCACCGCTGCGCCAACGCCGCCCTCCACCGGACCGTGATCGTCCGCATGCGCTTCCACCAGCCGACCATCGACTACGTCGCCCGACGCACCACAGAGCAACTGTCCAAAAAAGACATCATCGGTTGCCTCAAACGCTTCTTGGCCCGCGAAACCCACAAACGCGTCATGACCGACCACCACCTCCACACCCCCAAACTTGACCTATAGGGGCCTCAACGCCGCCATGGAATCGCCCTCGGCCACCCTCAAAAAAGAAATCCGCCACATCCACGGCCCCTGGGAACACCTCCACCACACACGACTACGAACCATCCTGTTCGACTACATCGAGATGTTCCACAACCGCCAACGCCACCACAGCCCACTCGGCCACCGCACCCCCACCCAGACCCACACCCACCACCAAACCGCATGAACACCACTACAATCCACCAAAACAACCCGTCCACCAAACCGGGGGAACTCCAGGTCAAGGTCTTAACTATTCGAGGGGATTAGCGACTCAGCGCCTTGGTGACGGCTCAGGCGGTGTTGTTGGTGTCGTGGCCGTTGGGCAACGCCACCAAAAGGGTGTGGCGGCTAGTTCGTTCCACCAGGGTGACGATGGCCGTTCGGTTGTTCCGGCCGATGATCAGATCGCCCTCCCAGTGGCCCGCCTCGGCGCGGTCTTCGACTTCGCCGGGCCGCTCGGCCAAGCGCCGGTAGTCGCCCAGAACCGAGCGTTTCGCCCGTTCGCAACGGCTTCTGGGTTTTGCGCTTTCGTCATTGGCAGGGCAAAAGCTTCCAACCGTTGGCGGCCAGGCCGCTGCGGTCGTAGCACGCCCGGTAGATCATCTCCGCGCACACCACGGTACCCGCATCCCGCACCCCCGGCGATCGCATGAGGCTACCACCGCTGAGCCAGCCCCGCGGCTACCGCGGACACCAACCCGGAATCGCAGATCAGCTTCGACTCCCTGGGACGACGCGCCCTAACAGTCGCGGCCTACTGCGTCGCCTCGACCCGATACCCCGACCGGCCACCATTGTGGGCAATCTCGCGACACACCGTGGACAGACTCCTACCCAACTGTCGGGCAATCTCGGCCACCGAGTACCCCACCCCGACCAGCACCTCGATCCGAAAACGCTCACCCAGACCCAAACTCCGTGCCATAATAGAAACCTCCACCGGTTGATCGTCGGCACTTGCAATCGACCATTATGGCCGACCCTTGCGATCATCGGTGTAGTTCACCGTGGGGTTGGGCAGAGACTTGGCAGCCGCGGGCATCCCGACCATCACGGTTCTCCGGTTCGTAACCGCAGGTGGCGAACGGTTCGCTCGAGCCTGGGCCGGAACTTCTTGCGCTTGCCCCGACCTCGTGTATAGAGTTTTCGGTGCTAGCAACAACCCGCGGCCAGACCAGGGTGTGACCGGGCTTTACCGTTTGGTTCCTTCCAGGTCTGGTCGCGGGTTGTTGCTAGCACCGAAAACTCCGGCGACTTGGAGGGAGCCACCCAATGACCGTATCCGCTTCTCTGCGACAGATCACCGCGCCTTTGTTGGCCTTTGTCATCTTTGTTGCAGGTGTTTCCTCTGCTCCGCAAGCAAGCCCGGTATCAGCTACGACTGATCCATTAGTCACGCCTACGGGTGTGACTGCTAGTTGTTCGGCTGATGGTCGTGACGTGGTCGTTAGTTGGGATGCTGATGATTCGGGCCGTACCACCGAGTATCGTGTGATGGATAGGCGCGGTAGCGGGTTGGACAAGGTGGTCAAGGGTGCGACCAGGGCTGGGTTTGTCAGTACGCCGGGACGTGAGTACAGCTTTGCTGTTAGGGGTCGCTCATCGGCAACGGGATGGTCTCGAGATTGGGGCTACCAAGTTGGTACGACTACCTGCCCGACGGATAGTAGTACGCCTGCTGGCGATCCCCGTCCTACCTCTACAGCGACCCCTACATCAGCCCCCACGCCTACCTCTACAGCGACCCCGACACCGGCCCCTACTCCTACTTCTACGCCTGGTGCCAGTCCCACGCCTACTTCTACCTCTGCACCCACTCCCAGGCCGACCCCATTGGCCACGCCCACCGGCGTGACTGCTAGTTGTTCGGCTGATGGTCGTACACTGATCGTCAGTTGGAACGCCGACGATTCGGGCCGCACCACCAAGTACCGTGTGAGGGACAGGCGCGGTAGTGGGTTGGACGAAGAGGTCAAGGGTGCCATCAGGGCTGCGTTTGTTGGTACACCGGGCCAGAAGTACAGGTTTGCTGTTAGGGGTCACTCGTCGGCGACGGGATGGTCGCCGAAATGGGGCTTCCAGACCGGTACCGTCGCTTGTCTCACATCGGCACCTACGCCTACGGCTACCCCCACGCCGAGGCCCACACCCACTCCCACACCCACTCCTACACCCACGGCTGTTCCGACACCTACCTCTACGCCGGTCCCCACGACGACACCTGTTCCTGCCGGTATAACCGCTACATGCAGCAAAAGCGGGAGTGGATGGGTCCTCAAGGTTAGGTGGATTGCCGACCCTTCGGGGCTTACGAGCAAATATCTTGTGAGGGAGCGGTTCGGCAGCGGGTTGGAGGCAACGGTTACGGGTGCTACCTCAACCACCTTTGCCGGTGTGGCTGGCCGAGAGTACCGGTTTGTCGTATCCGGTTATTCTTCTCGGTTGAATAGATGGTCGCCTAGCTGGGGCTACCAGCCCGATACCGTCACCTGTCCGACTCCGGCCCCAACTCCCACCCCTACGGCGACCCCGACATCTACTCCTACGCCGAAGCCGACTCCTCCGAGGCTCGATTATACGCGGCCGTTGGACAAGCCTACCGGTGTCATAGCTAGTTGTTCGGCTGATGGTCGTACCGTGATTATCAGTTGGGATCCTGACCCAACGGGTCGAGCGAACAGATACGCTATTCTGGGTAGTGGTTCCCCTGTAGCGGGTCAAGATGAATGGTACAACAACAAGATATATGGTACCACCGCTAGTTTCACATCGACTCCGGGCCTTAGATATTGGTTTATTGTACAAGCTTCCTGGTATTCATCATATGGTAGGCATATTAAGTCATCAAGTTTGTCTGGAACTGACGCACACTTTGTTACTTGTCCAATAGGGGGTAGTATACCTACTCCCACGCCGACTCCGGCTCCTACTCCTACTCCCACACCCACGCCGAAGCCAGCGACGAAACTGCCTGACGGAACCGACGGTTTAAACGACTGTGGCTGTGGCGGTCCGCTCGGTATGGGCCTTGGTGTTTCTTCCGACCCGTCTTTGTCCGGCGCGTCAGGTGTGGGCGGGTGTGGCTGTGACGGCGGTCCGCTCTGATGGTGGGGGGCTTGTTCCTCTAGTCGTAGCCGGTCGTGGTTCCCGGCTCGGTCGTGGCGTTGGCGGGTCGGGAACCCTTGCCTCGGCTGAGCGGTGAAAGTAAGGGAGCCGGCCCCGTAATTCGCATTGACGGGTGTGGTGCTCAGGGTTCACACTGGGCGGGTTCTATGTCCAGTTACGTGATCGGAGTCATAGGGGGCGACGGCATCGGTCCCGAGGTGGTGGCCGAGGGGCTGAAGGTGCTGGAGGCGGCGGGCGTGGGGATGGACACGGTGGCCTACGACCTCGGGGGGAGCCGCTATCTGCGGGACGCCACGGTGCTGCCCGACGAGGTGCTGGAGGAGTGGCGGGGGTTGGACGCCCTCTATCTGGGGGCGGTGGGGACTCCCGACGTGCCTCCGGGGGTCATCGAGCGGGGTCTGTTGCTGAGGATGCGCTTCGAGTTGGATCTGTACGTGAATCGCCGGCCGTTCCGGGCTCCCGACGGGTCCCACGACTTCGAGGTGGTCAGGGAGAACACCGAGGGCACCTATGCCGGCGAGGGTGGGTTCCTGCGCAGGCACACCCCGGCCGAGGTGGCCACCCAGGGGTCGGTGAACACCCGATTCGGGGTCGAGCGCTGCGTGCGCTACGCCTTCGAGTTGGCCCGCGACCGCCCGGGGCGTCACCTCACCCTGGTCCACAAGACCAACGTGTTGACCTTTGCCGGCGACCTGTGGGAGCGGACGTTCGACGAGGTGGCCCGGGAGTATCCCGAGGTGGCCACCGCCTACAACCACGTGGACGCGGCCTGCATCCACTTCGTGGAGAATCCCGGGAACTACGACGTGATCGTGACCGACAACCTGTTCGGCGACATCCTCACCGACCTCGGCGGGGCGGTATCTGGAGGCATCGGGCTGGCGGCCTCGGCCAATCTGAACCCCGATCGCACCGGACCGTCGATGTTCGAGCCGGTTCACGGTTCGGCACCCGATATCGTGGGGACCGGCCGGGCCAACCCCACGGCCGCCATATTGTCGGCCGCCATGATGGTCGAGTTCCTGGGCGAGACCGAGGTCGCCAACCGGATTCGGGCCGCCTGTGCCGACCCCACAACCCAAACCGGTACCACCACCGGGACCGGCGACGCCATCGCCGAACGGGTGGCCCGACGGGCGTGAGCCCGGTGCCGATCGCCGCTCTCATCGCAGAAAGGGTCTGAGCACGATGCCAATCGAAACCACCGAGAAAGTGTGGATGGACGGGGAGTTGGTCGACTGGGCCGACGCCACCGTGCATGTCCTGACCCACACGCTTCATTACGGCAACGGCGCGTTCGAGGGCATCCGGGCCTACGAGACCGACGAGGGCACCGCGGTGTTCCGGCTCACCCCCCACATCCGCAGGTTGTTCGCCAGCGCCAAGATCCTCCAGATCGACATCCCCTACACCGAGGACGAGCTGGTGTCCGCCACCAAGGAGACCGTCCGGGTGAACCGGATGAGGAGCGGTTACATCCGTCCGCTGGTCTATCTGGGTTACGGCGAGATGGGGCTCAACCCGCTGCCGTGCCCGGTGAACGTGGCCATTGCCGTGTGGCCGTGGGGGGCCTACCTGGGCGACGAGGGGATCACCAACGGCGTGCGGCTCATGGTCAGTTCCTGGCAGCGCCACAACCCCAACTCCATGCCCACGGCGGCCAAGGGGTGCGGGCACTACGTCAACAGCCAACTGGCCAAGGTGCAGGCGGTGAGAGCCGGATACGACGAGGCGGTTCTGCTGTCGCCCCAGGGCTTCGTGAGCGAATGCACCGGCGAGAACCTTTTCGTGGTGCGTGACGGCACCATCGTCACCCCACCCACCTCGGTGGGGGCGCTGGAGGGCATCACCCAGGACGCCATCCGCACCATGGCCTCCGATCTGGGCATTGCCTATACGACCGAGAACCTTCTGCGCACCGACCTCTACCTGGCCGACGAGGCCTTCTTGTCGGGCACCGCGGCGGAGGTGGTGCCCATCCGGTCGGTGGACGACCGCGAGATCGGCGATCCCGGCCCCGTCACCCGCAAGATCCAGGAGGTGTTCCAGGATGCGGTGCGGGGTCGCCGGGCCCAGTACCGACACTGGAACGAACATGTCGATCGCTGAGACGGCCCGATGGGGGCCACCGCCCGGATCGTCGCGCCGGTACCGACACTGGAACGAACATGTCGATCGCTGAGACGGCCCGGGACCGGGGCTGGCCCGAGGCGGTCGAGATATACGACACCACCCTGCGTGACGGGAGCCAGCTCGAGGGCATCTCCCTCACCGTGGAGGACAAGCTGCGCATCGCCCGCCAGCTCGACTCCCTCGGGGTCCACTACATAGAGGGCGGTTGGCCCGGTTCCAATCCCAAGGACGACGAGTTCTTCGCTCGGGCCCGCCACGAGCTGACCCTGGAGGCCGGCACTCTGGTGGCCTTCGGCTCCACCCGCCGGGTCGGGGGGCGGGCCGACGATGACCCGATCCTGGCCAACCTGGTGGCCTCCGGCACCGAGGTGGTCTGCATCGTGGGGAAGTGCTGGGACTATCACGTGGTCGAGGCTCTGCGCACCACCCTGGACGAGGGGATGGCCATGGTGGCCGACTCCGTGGAGTTCCTGAGGAAAAGCGGCCTACGAGTGTTCTTCGACGCCGAGCACTTCTTCGACGGCTACCGGGACAATCCCGACTACAGCCTGGCGGTGCTGGAGGCGGCCGCTGCGGCCGGGGCCGACCGGCTCGTGCTCTGCGACACCAACGGGGGTTCGCTGCCCACCCGGGTGGAGGACACCGTGGGGGCGGTGGTGGAGCGCCTGGACGTTCCCGTGGGGGTGCATCTCCACGACGACACCGGGTGCGGGGTGGCCAACGCCCTGGCCGGGGTGCGGGCGGGGGCCACCCAGGTGCAGGGCACCATCAACGGTTACGGCGAGCGCACCGGCAACTGCAACCTGGTGCCCATCATCGCCAACCTGAGCCTGAAGATGGGGATAAGCACCGTTCCCCCCGATCGGCTGGAGCGGCTCACCGGGGTGTCGCACCATGTGGCCGAGCTGGTGAACTTTCCGCCCGACCCCCAGCAGGCCTACGTGGGGGCGTCGGCCTTCGCCCACAAGGCCGGGCTCCACACCAGCGCCATCGCCCGTCGTCCCGACGCTTACGAGCACATCGACCCGGCGGCGGTGGGCAACCGCACCCGGTTCGTGGTGTCGGAGATGGCCGGGCGCTCGACGGTGGAGATCAAGGCCAAGGAACTGGGCCTCGACCTCGACGGCACCGCCATCGGCGAGATCGTGGACACCTTGAAGAAGCTGGAGCACGCCGGGTACCACTTCGAGGTGGCCGACGCCTCCCTGGAGTTGTTGATGCGGGGGGCATCGGGGTGGATCCAGCCGTTCTTCGAGCTGGAGTCGTTCAAGGTGACCACCGAGCACCGCTCGGGCACGGGGGCCCGGGCCTGGAACAAGGTGGCGGTGGAGATGGACACC
This sequence comes from Acidimicrobiales bacterium, assembly GCA_965115985.1. Lineage (GTDB taxonomy): Bacteria > Actinomycetota > Acidimicrobiia > Acidimicrobiales > Bin134 > Poriferisocius. The sequence continues at coordinate 452,274 of OZ220474.1, read as the reverse complement.
GAGGCCACCGTGAAGCTCCATGTGGGGGGCGAACGCATCGTGGCCACCGGCGAGGGCAACGGTCCGGTGAATGCCCTGCACGCCGCGTTGATGCTGGCTCTGGGTGATCTCTATCCGGGGTTCCGGTCGATCTCGCTCATCGATTACAAGGTGCGGGTGCTGGATACCGCCGCGGGAACCGCCGCGGTCACTCGGGTCATCATCGATTCCACCAACGGGGATCGGGTCTGGACCACCATAGGAGTATCGGCCAACATCGTGGAAGCGAGCTGGCAGGCCCTGGTGGACAGCTTGGTCTACGGGTTGCTCCACCGCGAGGACGGTGTGGGCGAGGATGGGGCCACCCGGAGCAATGCCGATCTGAACAGCGCCGCCCGGAGCGACATCGACCGGAACGATGCCGACCGGAGCGGTGCCGCCCGGAACGACGGAGGATGACGATGGCCGCGCCCGACTACGTACCCACCGAGACCGCCGTGGCCCACCGGCACTACGTATCGCCTCCTCGACGCCCCCAGCCGTGGCTGGCCGACCGGCCGGGGGAGCTGACCGGGGGGCAGCCCGCGGGCCCCGGGATGGGGGTGCCCGGGCCCGACCAGGGGTATGCCCTGCGGCTGGCCCGTCGTTTCGAGGCCGAGCTGTTGCTGACCCCGGGAGAAGACGCGGCCGATGCCGTCGCCGGCTGCGTGGCGGTGGCCCTGAGGCGAGCGGCTCTTTTCGGGCGGGCCCCGGTGGCCGCCGACCTGGAAGTGGCCTTCCGGTTGTTCGGGTTCCTTCCCCCCGCCCCCGACGAGTCGCTGGTCGCCGGGCGCAAGGAGCTGTTCGTCGGTATCGGCAATCCCCACCACTACGGCGAGCTCCGGCACCTGGTGAGCCTGGTGTCGGAGGCGGTGCTGAGGATGGCCCCCGGCGAGATCGAGGCCTCCTGCGGGGCCGACCGGGCCGAGCTGTTGTCCGGGATCACGGCATCGCCCCCGGCCGATTCACCGGTGGACCACTAGCCCGGTGAACCCGGCGGGAAAGCCCCGGGTGCGGTTCGCGCCGTCGCCCACCGGCTATCTCCATGTCGGCTCCGCCCGCACCGCGCTGTTCAACTGGTTGTTCGCCCGCTCCACGGGGGGGACCATGGTGCTACGGATCGAGGACACCGACGAGAACCGCAATCGCCCGGAGCTGACCCACGCCATCTTCGAGTACCTGGAATGGCTGGGCATCGGCTACGACGAGGGGCCCCACTACCAGTCGGAGCGCCGCGAGCGCCATCGCCAGGCCGTGCAGCAGCTTCTCGACCGGGGCCGGGCCTACCTGTGCGACCGCGACGACAACGAACTTCCCGGCACCACGATGGCCGATGGCCGGGCGGTGCGGTTCAGGACCCCGGTGGGCACCACGGTGGTGGACGACGTGATCCGGGGCGAGGTGTCGTTCGACCACGCCCAGCTCGGGGACTTCGTGATCTGGCGCTTCGACGGATCCCCCACGTTCGTGCTGGCCAACGCGGTGGACGACGCCGACATGGCCATCACCCATGCCATCCGGGGCGAGGATCTGCTGTCCAGTACCCCCAGAGCGGTTCTGGTGGCCGAGGCGCTGGGAACGTCCCCACCGGTGTACGCCCATCTGCCGTTGCTGGTGAACCAGCAGCGCAAGAAGCTTTCCAAGCGCCGTGACGACGTGTCGTTGGAGAGCTACCGCCGCCGGGGGTTCCTGGCCGCGGCGATGGCCAACTACCTGGCCCTGCTGGGCTGGGGGCCGCGTGACGAAACCGAGATCCGACCCATGGCCGAGATCGTGGATCAGTTCCGGCTGGAGGACGTCAACAAGGCACCGGCGTTCTTCGACCAGACCAAGCTGGAGCACTTCAACGGGGTGTACATCCGGGCCCTCGACCCCGAGGAGTTCCTGGCCGCACTGGGGCCCCATCTGGAACCGGACCGGGTACCGTGGCCACCGGAGCGCTACCGCCCCGAGGTGATGGCCGCGATGGCCCCGCTGGTGCAGGAGAAGCTGCGGACGCTGGCCGACGTCGTCCGCCAGGTGGACTGGTTGTTCTGCGTCGATCCGCCCCTGGACGAGCAGTCCTGGGACAAGGCGGTGGTTCGAGGTCGGGCCGCGATTCCGATCCTCGACGGTGTCGTCGCCGCGCTGGCCGACTGCTCCTGGGATCCCGATACCGTCAAGGATGCGGTGTTCGCGGTGGGCGAGGCCCACGGGGTCAACCGCTCCCGGTCCCAGGCCCCGATCCGGGTGGCGGTAACCGGCAGATCGGTCGGCCCGCCGCTGTTCGAGCCCATGGTGCGGCACCTGAGTCGTGAAGAGGTGCTCCGCCGCCTGCGGATGGCCCGCTCCCGGCTCTGAGGCGAGCCACCAGTACCAAAGCGTTGTGGTCGCGCCGGTGTCGGGGGTTGCATTGCGGTTGCGGTCCCAGTGTTGAGGGTTTCGGCCAGTACCAAAGCGTTGTGGTCGCGCCGGTGTCGGGGGGTACACTGACCGCTGCTCTCGGGAGTGGTGTAATTGGCAACACACCGGGTTCTGGTCCCGATATTGGGGGTTCGAGTCCTCCCTCCCGAGCTCTGCGCAACTGGTGAATTGGATGGTGAATGGGAACCCCCAACCAGAACGCCGCGGGTGGGGGTGGCGCGGAGTCGCCTTGATGGGCAACAATGTCCCCGTGTTGTCTCGTCGGTGTGCCCTCCAGGGTGCGAGCCGGCTCGTCCAAGGGGGAAATATGAGGCATTTGCGTTGGATCATCGGTCTGCTATCGGTGTTGGCTCTGGTGGCGGTGTCGTGTGGCGGCAACGACGACGACGGCCCGGCGGCCAGCGCACCCACCGCCGCTCCCACCCAGGCCCCGGACGACGACATGGACTCCGACGACATGGATTCCGACGACATGGATGATCCCGACGACATGGACTCGGACGATATGGACGATCCCGACGACATGGACTCCGATGACATGGACTCCGACGACATGGACGACCCCGATCACATGGATGCCGGCTCGGACGAGATCGAGCCCGATCCGTGCGAGGCCGTGGACCTGGAATCCACCGACGTCGGCATCACCTCCGACACCATCACCGTGCTGGTCATGGCCGATGTGGGGTCCCCGTTGGCTCCCGGCCTCTTCCAGGGGTCGATCGACGGGGTCAAGGCGTGGGCCAACCGGTTGAACTCCGAGGGGGGTTTGGCCTGCCGCCAGATCGAGGTGATAGAGCACGACTCCGCCATCAACGCCACCGAGACCACCAACGGGTTCCTGACCGCTTGCGAGGACGCCTTCGCCCTGGTCGGCACCACCTCGCTGTTCGCGCTCGACACCACCGACTTGCAATCCTGCCCCGATGCCGAGGGCAACCCCATCGGAGTGCCCGACTTCGCCTACATAACCACCGAGCCCCCCCACCAATGCTCGGTGGTGACGTTCGCCACCAGCCGCCCCAACAGCGAATGCCCCTACGAGGGCACCGGTGACCGGGCGGTGCAGAGCATGGTGGGCCACGTGCAGTACATCCTCGAGAACGTGGCCCCCGATCTCAACGGGGTGTACCTGATCCCCTCCGACCTGCCGTCCACCATCGCCACGTCCATGCCCCAGGTGCGATCCTTCCAGGAGATAGGGGTGGTCATCGATGGCGAGCCCGGTGTGAGCGGGTTCACCACCCAGTCGGAGTACGGCGCATTCATCCAAATGATGCGGGATTCCGACTCCAACTTCGGCTATACCGGTTCCGACGATCAGTCCATGATCAAGTGGCGCAGCGAGGCCGAGGCCCAGGGATTCGATTCGGATTCGGTGATCTGGATGTGCCAGCTCGCCTGCTACACCCCCAGCTTCCTCGAGGCCGGCGAGGTGGTCGAGGACACCTACGTCTGGCTCTGGTTCCTGCCGTTCGACGAGGTCGACGCCAACCAGGAGCTGGCCGACTTCATGGAAGCCATCGACAACGATTTCCCGGCCGCATGGTCGGCCGGCTCGTGGGCCGGTGGCGTGCTCTTCGAGCAGGTGGTCAACGAGATCATGGCCGAGGGTGGCCCCAACGCCCTTACCCGCCAGGCGGTGCTGGACGGTGCCCGGTCCGTGACCTCCTACGACGTGAACGGATGGTGGAGTCCGGCGGACTACTCCAGCACCGAGAACATCATGCCCTGCTTCATGTTGATGCAGGTGCAGGACGGAGCCTTCGTCCGGGTTCATCCCCAGGAGCGAGGGGAGTTGGACTGCAACCCCGACAACGTGGTCTCCCTGAGCCGGGATTGGAGCGCCGAGTTCGGCGGCTAGGCCCTAACCGGCCGGGGGGCTGAGTTCTAGTCATGCCGCGAATCCGCCTGTCGGTGGCCACCGCCACGGTTTTGGCCACCGTGCTTGCTGCGGTGCTGGCGGTGTGGGCCTGGAAAGGGGCCCCGGTCACCGGCGAGACCTTCCTGGTAACCACCTACATCGGGCTGTTCCTGGGGGCCCTGTGGGCCATGTACGCCACCGGCCTGGTGGTGGTGTACACCACCACCGGGGTTTTCAACTTCGCCCAGGGGGCCATCGGCGTGTTCGCCGCCTTCCTGTACTGGGAGCTTCACGTGAACCGGGGTTGGCACTCCATCATCGCTATTCTGGTGGTGGTGGGCCTGTTCGCCCCCGCCCTGGGGGTGACCCTGGACATCGTCATCATGAGGCGGCTGCGTACCGCGTCGCTGGTGGTGCAGCTAATGGTCACCGTGGCCATCATGGTGCTGTTGCTGTCGGTGGTGGGCGATATTTGGCAGGCCGATACCTCCCGCGGGGTGCCCTACTTGTTCGGCGACAGGCCCGGCTGGGATCTGGGGCCGTCGCTGCTCCCCTGGCACCGACTCATCGTGTTCGTGGTGGCCATTGCCATAGCCGTGTTCATGAGTATCTTTCTGCGCCTGACCCGTATCGGCACGGCCATGCGGGCAGTGGTGGACAATCGGGATCTGGCCGCACTCAACGGGGCTCGCCCCAACGTGGTGTCGTCCACCTCCTGGGCCCTGGGCTCCATGCTTGGGGCCCTGGGGGGCATTCTTATTGCCCCCGAGTTGGAACTCGATCCGGTCCCGCTCAACAACGTGGTCATCATCGCGTTCGCCGCGGCCGCGTTCGGCGCGCTGAAGAACCTGCCGCTGGCGGTGGTGGGGGCCATGCTGATCGGTTTGCTGAGAGCTCATACCGTGGCCTGGCTGGACTTCGGGTCCGACTTCCGCTTCGCCCACCTCGCCGTCGCCCCGCTGCTGCTGCTGTTCGTGGTCATAGCCCTGCCCCAGGCTCGTCTGGAGGTGGGCCGGTTGGTACACCACCTTCGCCGCAAGGAGCGCTACACCAACGGTTGGGAGGGGCTCCTGGGCTGCGGGATTATCATCCTTTTGGCCGTGGCGCTCTCGGGCGGCTGGTTGGACTTGGGTGTCTGGGATCCGGGGGCATGGGGGGCCCGGGAGCTGAACAAGGCGAACGCGGCCCTGGCCCTGGCCCTCATCGGCCTGTCGCTGGTTCCATTGATCGGTTGGGCCGGGCAGATCAACTTTGCTCCGCTGGCCTTCGCCGGGTTCGGCGCATTCGTCTATCTCAAGCTGGCCGGCGACACCGGCAACGGCTACTGGATCCCACTGGTCGGTCTGCTGTGCGCTCCTCTCGGAGCCCTGGTGGCCCTTCCCGCCGCCCGGCTGCGAGGGCTGTACCTGGCCCTCATGACCATGGCGTTCGCCCAGGCCATGTCGCTCATCTTCTTCCCCCATCCGTGGGTCATGCCCGTCATCGGGACCGGTCGGCAGTTCCCCCACATCGAGCTGTTCGGCATCACCTTCGATGATCGCCGGGGCTTCTTCCTGCTGCTCGTGTGCGTCTTCGCCATCGTGGTGTACGCCCTGGTGCTGCTGCGACGATCCCGCTACGGCCGCCGATGGATGGCCATCAACGACTCGCAGGCGGCCTCGGCCACCCTGGGGATTCCGGTGGTGCGAACCAAGGTGGTGGTCTACGCGGTTTCGGCGGCCATCGCCGGTATCGCCGGGGTGTTCTGGGCCACCGTGTCGGGCAACGTGGACAGCGTGCAGGGATTCGACCTGCTGATCGGGTTCAACATCGTGTTGTTGGTGGCGGCCGCCGGGGTGTCGGTACCGATGGCGGGGATCTTCCTGATCTTCATCCCGTTGTTCCAAGGCCTAGGCGACCGGCTGGAGGACACCGGCAACGTAGATTTTTTGGTCACGCTGCTCGACATAACCACCACCTACGGGCCGGGGTTGCTGGTGCTCGGCATGGTGTTCAATCCCCGAGGGGCGATTGTCGAGATGGGCCGGGGGTTCTCGCCCATCCTGCCGTGGCGGGGCGACGCCCGGGCGGAGATCGCCGCCGAGAACGCCCAGAAGCGGGAGCCGGAGATCGGCGAGCTGGGTCTGGAGCGGCCGTTCACCCCCGAAGAGGTGATCGCCATGGATCGACGCCTGGGAATACTGGACGACGTCGTTCCCAAGGAGGGTTATGGCACTGCTCGAAGCTGACCGGGTGGTCATGCGCTTCGGAGGGGTGGTGGCCCTGGACGACGCCTCGGTGGACGTCCGCCCCGGAGAGGTGACCGGCCTCATCGGCCCCAACGGCGCGGGCAAGACCACCTTGTTCAACGTGGTCACCGGACTGCTGCCCCCCACCAGCGGCCGGGTGTACTTCGACGGCGTGAACATCACCCGGGCCGGTGTGGCCCGGCGTTCGCGAATGGGCATCGCCCGCACCTTTCAGAAGCTGGAGGCGTTCAACTCGCTCAGCGCGTTCGACAACGTGCGGGTGGCGGTGGAGATGAACCAGCGGGCCAAGTGGAAGAACCGGCGGGTCGATGCGGTGGCTCAAGAGATGCTGGCAAGAGTGGGGCTCGACGACGTGGCCGACGTGACCGTGGGCACGCTGCCCACCGGCATCGCTCGCCGGGTGGAGCTGGCCCGGGCCCTGGCCTGTCGCCCCCGGGCCCTGCTGCTGGACGAGCCGTCGTCGGGGCTCAACGAGGAGGAGACCACCGCCATCGGCGAGATGCTGCTGGGCCTGGTGAACGACCGGGACAGCGATCTCGCCGTGCTGCTGGTGGAGCACGACATGAGCTTCGTGATGGGGGTCTGCTCCCGTATACACGTGCTGGACTTCGGCAAGATCATCGCGGTGGGCACCCCCGACCAGGTCCAGGCCGACCCGAAGGTGCGGGCGGCCTATCTGGGGAGCGATCAATGAGCACGGCGAGCACCGCCACAACCCCGCTGTTGCGGGCGGCCTACTTGGGGAGCGATCACTCGGCCCCTGGGAGCGACCGATGAGCACGGCGAGCACCACCGCCACCCCGTTGTTGGAGATGGTCGGCATTCGAGCCGGCTACGGCACCATCGAGGTGCTCCACGGGGTGGACCTCAGGGTCATGCCCGGTACGGTTTACGCCCTGCTGGGGCCCAACGGGGCGGGCAAGACCACCACGTTGGCCGTGGCCAGCGGTCAGATCCATCCCCAGGCCGGTTCGGTGCTGCTCGACGGCCGGGAGGTGAACGGGGTCTCTCCCGACCGCCTGGCCCGGGCCGGGGTCTGTTTGATTCCCGAGGGCCGGGGCATCTTCCCCAACCTCACCGTGGCCGAGAACCTGCGCATGTGTACCTACACCAAAGTGTCCTACCAGCAGGTGCAGGAGCGGGCCTACACCCAGTTCCCCCGTCTGAAGGAACGTCGCACCCAGTTGGCCGGTACGTTGTCGGGCGGCGAGCAGCAGATGCTGGCCATGTCCCGGGCCCTGTCCACCGACCCGGCCATGCTGATGCTCGACGAGCTGTCCATGGGGCTGGCACCGATAATCGTGGAGGAGCTGTACGAGCAGGTTGCCGCCCTGGCCCATACCGGACTGTCGATCCTGATCGTCGAGCAGTTCGCCCGGGAGGTTCTCGGGGTGGCCGACGAAGCGGCCATCATGGTGCATGGCCGGATCCAGCGCACCGGAGCACCCACCGAGATCGCCGAAGAGTTGACCGCCGCCTATCTGGGCATTTCCTGATGGGCATTTCCTGAGGAGAACACCATGAGCGACCCGACCGACAACGCCGGTGACGGCAACCGGCTGGAACAATTCCACCAGGAGGTGGGCAAGCTGCGGGCATCCGGGGGCCGGGCCAACCCCGACCGCTGGGTATTCCGCATCGGTGTGGTCCTCACCGTGGTCGGCTTGGCCTTCACCCTGGGCTCGTTCATCCATATCGCCGGGGTTCGGGGCAATCCCGACCATCTTGACGCGATCGTGTCCGGCATCTTCGGCCTCAGCCTGGTCCTGATCGGCTCGGTGATGATCACGGTCAGCTCCTTCCGACGGTTCATGCGCTACTGGCTGGTCCGCCTCATCTACGAACACCGCGAGCAGACCGACCGAGTGGCCAACCGCTAGCGGGCCCGGTGCTCGGGCCGGGTGCTGGGAGGCTGCCGGGTCTCGGGTCCGGGGCTCGGGGGTTGGGGCTGGGCCTCCGCAATGCCTGTCTGGTGCTCTTCGGGGATCAGAGTTCGTCGAGCAGGGCTCTTAGACAGTCGGTGGAGGGGTTGTCCCGCCAGAAGGGGTTGTCGGCCGGCATCTCGCCCCGCAGTACCGTCCGGTTCATGACCCGGACCACGATGGCGGTGTAGCGCGCCGCCGCGAACACCTCGTACCAGGTGGTGTCGCCCGGATCGGTGCCGGTGTGGGCGGCGTACAGGTCGCGTTGCTCGGCCCGGGTGGGCTCGCCCTCCAGACGGGGTTGATTGCCCATGTGGTCGTGCGACCACCGGTCGAACATCAGCCACCACCCCAGATCCATCAGTGGTGAGGCGATGCAGGCGGCCTCGAAGTCGGTCACGCACGCCGGCTCGAAGTTCTGCCAGATGATGTTGCCCGGTCGGCCATCGCCCCAGTTCAGGCTCAGCCGGTGGTCGGCGGGCAGGTTCTCGGTCAGGTAGGCGAACCCGGCCTCGAGCACGGGGTGGTCCCTGCCGTCGAGCTCCCGCTGGGAATAGCGCTGCCATATCCCCACCTGGTTGTCGGTACCGGGCCGGTCGCCGGTGGCCACCAGCCAGTCCAACCCGGCCGCCCGCCAGTCGATGGCGTGGATTCGGGCCATGGTCCCCAGACCCCGATCCACCAGTTGGCGGCGCTGCTGGGGGCGGGCGTCCACGAAGAAGCCCTCCCGGGTGTAGATCGGATCCTCCCGGGGAACGTCGCCGCCCACGAACCCCATGACGAAGAACGGCCCCCCGAGCACGGAATCGTCGGCCTCGTAACCCACCAGCGGGGCGACGGGGGCATCGCTGTGGTCATCCACCGCGGCCATGACCCGGTACTGGATGTCCACCTCGATATCCAGTTCGCCCGGGGCCTGCTGGGGATACACCGGCGGCTCGGGCAGTTCCCGGCGCAGCACGTAGCGCTCGACCACCGGACCGGCCCCCCGGTCCGCGGCGGCGTCGAACAGCAGGGTCTCGGCCGAATAGCCCCCCGTCGGCATCTCGAAGGAACCGATGTCCACCCCGCGGGCCCCCAATCGGTCGGCCAACCACCGGGCCAGAGGTTCCCGCAACTCGCTCCGGTCGCTCCTCGATCCCCGGACGTCGGCCTCGGTGTCGTTCATTGCCCAGAGGTTCCTCCTGTAGTGGCTTTGTCCCTCAGGCTACTCACAGCACCTGGGTGGGCTCGGGCCGGCGGCCTCGGGTTCAGGCCAGCCGCCCCATTGCCCCACGAAAGGTCATGCCGGCCTGGGTGGGTTCGGGCCGGCGGCCTCGGGTTCAGGCCAGCCGCTCCATTGCTCCACGAAAGGTCATGCCGGCCTGGGTGGGCTCGGACCGGCGGCCTCGGGTTCAGGGGATCAGATCGAGGACCGCCCGGCCGATCACCCGGCGGGATTCCAGGTCGGCCATTGCTTCGGGCAGGGCCTCGAATCGGTAGGAGGCGGTGACCACCGAGCCGATGCTGCCGGCATCCCACAGTGCGCTCAGCTCGCGGTGGTCGGCCAGCCTCTCGGCCCGGCTGTAGTGGGACGGGATGGCCCCCACCACCGAGTAGTTGCGCTGCACCATGTGACCGACATTGATCGGGGCCCACCGGCCACTGGCGAAACCGATGATCACGATGCGGGCATCCCGGGCGACGCACCGGGAAGCGGCGGTGTAGGCATCGCCTCCCACCGGGTCGAACACCACGTCCACCCCCCGGCCCTCGGTCAGATCCATGACCGCGGCGGCAACGTCACCGGCTCGATGATCCACGGCATGGTGTGCCCCGAACGAGGACACCGCCCGGCATCGCTCGGGTCCGCCGGCCACTCCTATCACCCTCGCACCCCGGGCCGCCCCCAGCCGGCAGGCCGCCGCTCCGGTGCCGCCCGCCGCTCCCAGCACCAGCAGGGTCTCGGCGGGGGCCAGTCGTCCTCGCCGCACCAGGCCGATCCAGGCGGTGTGATAGGGGATCAGGAATCCGGCCGCGGTGGCGTCGTCCATCGAATCGGGCACCGTGAACGACGAGTCGCCCAGCCCCAGGCACATCTCGGCGAAGCCACCGTTGCCGTCCTGGAAGGAGGTGACGGCCATGATCCGCTGCCCGGCCTCCAGCGCCACCCCGTCGCCCGCCTCCACCACCGTGCCGCACACCTCCTGGCCGGGGGTGAACGATCCCTGCGACGGCCCCAACGGATAGATCCCCCGGCACATGAACACATCGGGCAGGCCGATGCCCACCGCCCCCACCCTCATCGAGAATGTTCCCGCCCGAGGGTCGGGCGCATCCCGATCCACCAGGTGCAGCACCTCCTGGGGCGCTCCCGACCCCTCGACCACCCAGGCTCGCATCGCTCCAGCTTCCCCCAACCCGCCCGATGTCCACCACCCGACCCCTCGAGTGGGAGACTGCCCCCATGACCGACCGGTACGGATTGGCGACCATAGTCACCGAACTCGACCCCAACCGGGTGCTCACCGCCACCTTGAACCGCCCCGATCGGGGCAACGGCATCGACAAGCAGATGCACCTGGATCTGCGTGACCTGTACCGGCGCATCGCCGAGGACGTCGAGGTGCGGGCGGTGGTCCTCACCGGCGCGGGTCGGTCGTTCTGCGTGGGGGCCGATTTCGCGGTCATGGAGGAGAACCTGGAGCACGGCTACCCCGAGGGGCGCCCCGACCTGCTCGACGACGGTATCGATATCGCCCGGGGGGCGCTGCGGGTGCGCCGGCCGATGGTGGCCGCGGTCAACGGCCACGCCATAGGGCTGGGGGCGTCGCTGGCGTTGTTCTGCGACGTCGTGTACCTGAGCGACACCGCCCGCATCGGCGATCCCCATGTGAACGCCGGGCTGGTGGCGGGCGACGGGGGAGCGGTGCTGTGGCCGCTCTTGGTGGGACTCAACCGGGCCAAGGAGCTGCTGATGACCGGCGACCTGCTCGACGCCGAACAGGCCCAACGCTTCGGCCTGGTCAACCACGTTGTCCCCGGGGCCGAGGTGCTGGAGTCGGCCACCGCCATGGCCACCCGGCTGGCCGCCGGCCCTCGCCACGCCATCGAGTTCAACAAGCGGCTGTGCAACAAGGAGCTGGAGGATCGGGTGAACCGCCTCTACGACCTGGCCTTCGCACTGGAGGCCATCACCTTCGACACCGACGACCATCGGGAGGCGGTGGACGCCTTCCTCAACAAGCGGGCTCCCGATTTCGGGGGCGAGAGGGGCTGACCGTGGCCAACCACAAGATCTACATCCACGAGTTCATCGACATCATCGGCCACAACCGGGCCAACTACATGCACCACATGACGGCCAACTGGTCGCCCATCGGCCAGGAGGAGCGCAACCAGCTCTGCTACGGAGTGTGGGGCATCGTCGGCACCACCAGGGGCTGGCCCCAGGTGCTGAATCTTTGGGAGGAGGACGGCTGGGACGGCATGGCCACCTCGTTTCGCCACGAGTGCCAGGGGGCCGGCATTCAGGACCCCAAGCTGGCCAAATGGTGGGCCCAGGCGGCCGACTACCGCCGTGCCGGTACCGACCGACTGCTGGTGCCGGCCCCGTGGACCCGGACCATCGAGGAGCTGTGCGCCGACGGCATCACCGGCGAGTGCTACGCCCATGAGCAGGTGACCCTCAAGCGGGGTTCGTCGGCTCAGTTCCTGGAGCAGGTCCGCACCGATGCCCGCCCGGCCCACCAGGCCCACGGTTGGGAGCTGGCCGGGGCCTGGGAAACGGCCATGGTCGCCGACAACGAGGCCTTCCTCCTATGGGCCATCCCCACCTGGGAGGCATGGGCCGACTTCGAGAAGGCCCAACGCCACGACCCCGGTCTGGTCCGATGGCGGGCCGGGGTGGACGACCTGGTCGAGGACTGGCACCGGTTCCTTCTGGTCGATGCCCCCCTGTCCCCATTCCGCACCGGCCGCCAACCCCACCGCAACGACCGTATCGACTACCAGGATCTCTGATTGTTGCGTCCATTCAAGTTGCGGCAACGACCGTATCGACTACCAGGATCTCTGATTGTTGCGTCCATTCAAGTTGCGGCGACGGCCAGACAGACTCGAGTCGGGTTGATTCCAGTTCTGTGACTGGTGGCAACAGTCACAGTTATTTATGAATTATTTTTGAATTATTTGCTCATTATTGGGTTTATCTGGCTGATGTTGTCACTGGTGTCGGTATACTGTTGGTTATGGATTTTGATTCCGAAAACCGGAGATCCAAAACCGGAGATACCGAGCCGACAAGCGACCGGGAGTGGTTGGGTGTTGAGCGGGTGGATTGCTCCGAGTTGGGTGCCGATGAACTGTTGGGGTTGATGTACGAAGTCGATCACGTCTGCCGCCAACTGGGTGGTTACATGATGACGATGCTGAGCCGGTTGGGCGAGTTGAAAGGCGATACCGCCGTTCGCCAGGCGTGCCACAAGTTCGGGTTGAGCCAATACCACGCCCGCCGCGAAGCCAAAACCATAGAAGAACTCAAGGACCTGCCTCAGACGCTGGAGGCGGTCAACGGTGGTTTGATCACCACCGAGCACGTCCGGGTGATCAGCGACTCCCACCGGAGGGAACGATTCGGCCCCGCCCAGGAACAAGAACTGATCTGGGCGGCAATGTCGGAGGACTTCGACGATTTCAAAAAAACCGTCGCCCGCCACGAACGGAATCGGTGCGAGCACAAAGCCGAGAAAAAGACGGAGCGGCAGCGTCGCCGCCGCAAGGCCGCTCTGTTCAACGGCGACGACGACATGGTGATTCTCCACGCCGAACTCGACCCCGTCTCCGGAGAACGGGTCAAAACCGCTCTCGACGCCATGTGCGACCGCATGTACCGCGACGACTTCCAAGCGGGCAATGACCGCACCCACCAGCAGCGCTGCGTCGACGCGCTGGTCAACCTGGTCACCAGAACCCCCAACGGGACCAACCGAGCCGACGGAACCGATACCGCAATCGGTGATGACGACAACGAAGTCACCGCCCAGGCCACGACGCTTCTGGTGAAGGTGGACTACGACACGCTCACCGGGCAGCTCGCCAGGGCCAGTCTCATTGACGACACCCCCATGGAGATTGACGAACTCCGCCGCATCGCCTGCGATGCCGGGGTGATACCGGCCATATTCAATGCCGAGGGCATGCCTTTGTATCTGGGCCGCCGACAAAGGGCAGCCACCCAAACCCAAAGACTTGCCCTACAGGTAAGGGACAAGCACTGCGTGGGCTGCGGAATCAGAGCCACCGCCTGCGAGGCCCACCACATCTTGTGGTGGGAACACGGCGGAACCACCGACATCGGTAACCTGGTGCTGCTGTGCCGGAGCTGTCACAGTAAAGTCCACAAGCGTTGGTACACCCTGACCACCGACTCCCAGGGCAAATACCAACTCCAACCCCCGACCCAACTACAAATCAGCGATCGAATAGCCGGACAAACCGCCGACACCCGATCGGCCCCAACCTGAAGCAACAACCCGGAATATGAGTTGGAACTCCCCGGAGTACCCCAGGTTCGATGAAGTGGGAGCGTCGGTGGCTCCAAAAGCAGTGCGAGCTAGACCGCGATCTTGTAGAGCTGGGCGGCGTTGTCCTGGAGGACTTTTTGGGCGATGTGGTCGTCCACGTTGCCGAGGGCCGCGGTGGCTTGTTCCCGGCCGTAGGGGTAGAGGCAGGTGGGGTGGGGGAAGTCGGTCTCGAACAGGACGCAGTCGGGGCCGAGTTGGTTGATGAGTACGTCGGGGGCCACGTCCTCGAACCAGTAGCAGCCGAACATCTGGCGACGGAAGTACTCGCTGGGCCGCAGGCTGAACCGGGCCTGCACGTCGGTCCTGAGCTGGTCCATCTGGTAGTCCAGCGATTCCAGCACGAACGGGATCCAGCCGATTCCCGACTCCACCGACACGATCTTGAGCGTCGGGTGCCTCTCCAGCACGCCGGAGAAGATCAGGTTGGCCAGCACCCGGGCGTTGGTCAGATACATCATGGCCGAGCCGATGGCCAGCTTCTGATCGTCGCCCTGGGACGGCCACGGCGAGGTGCCGAACCATCCCATCGAACTCTCGCTGGCCCCGATGTGGAAGTTCACCGGCAGTTCATGGTCGCAGCAGAACTCCCACAGCGGTCGCCAGGCCTCCTCGCCCAGGTCGGGCAGACCCCGGAGCTGGGGGTCGCTGCACATCACGATGCCCCGCAGGTCGAGGTCCACGATGCGTTCGGCCTCGGCCAGCGATCCCTCGATGTCCCACCACGGGATCAGCCCCATGGGAAACAGCCGTCCCCCGGAGTCGTCCTGGATCTCGGCCATGGCGTCGTTGTACACCGACACGCACAGCTTCTTGAGCTCCCGGTCCTTCACTGCACCGAACTTCTGGCTACCGAAACCGGCCACGTTGGGGTAGATGATCTGGGCGTGAACCCCGAGCTGGTCCATGATCTCCACCCGGGCCTCCATGTCGTGGGCCGCGGGGTGGACGTCGTCGATGGTCCAGGTGAAGAAGTCGGTGCCCAGGGCCTTGCTGCCGTCGGGGCGCACCACCCCGCTGGCCATGGCCGCCCCCAGGGGCTCGCCGTCGAGGATCCAATGGGGCCGCCCGTCCACATCGGCCACCCTCGGCAGCCGGTCGGCGTAGCCCGCCGGGGCTCGGCTGCTCCACAGGTCGTGGGGTTCGGTGATATGGGTATCGACGTCGATCACCCGGAGCTGGTCTCGCGTTTGGGCCATGCCCCAGTGTGCCATGTTTCGGGCAGTGATTTCCCAATGTGGCATGTTCCTCGGCGGGCTCTTCTCCCGATGTGATTTCCCAATGTGGCTTGTTCCCCGGCGGGCCATGTTTCGGGCCGGCGTGTGCTTCGGCCTAGAGTGTCGGGGGTCGAGACGGACGATGGGGGCATAATCGGGTGGGCGAGTTCATCCAATTATTGGTGAGCGGGGCGATCAGTGGGGCCATCTATTCGCTGATCGCCGCCGGGCTCACGTTGAGCTACACCTCCACCGGTATCTTCAACCTGGCCTACGGGGGCATCGCCTACACCTCGGCCATGCTCTACTTCCAGTTGATCAACGCCCTGGGCATGGAAAACCTGGGCATGCGGTTGCTGGCTTTTTTCATCGTGGTGTTCGTGTTCTGCCCCCTTCTGGGCCAGCTCCTGAACGTGGCGGTGTTCAGACCCCTGGCCCGGGCCAACGACGCCGCCAAGGTAATGGCCACCATCGGCATCCTGGTCGCCCTGCCCGCCCTGGTCGATCTGATCGTCGATCTGGGCACCAAGACCTGGGACTGGGGACTTCGGAGCACCGATTACGTGTTTTTGCCACCGGGGGTGTGGAAGGTGCCCACCAAGACCTATACCTACGATCTCGGCGATTTCGATCTGCGCATCAACTCCAACCAGTGGACGGTGCTGGTGGTGGCGGTTGTCATCTCGATCGTGCTGTGGGTGCTTATGCGCCACACCCGTCTCGGGCTCTCGATGCGGGCGGTGGTGGATCGTCCCGACCTGGCCGGATTGCGGGGAGTCAGCGAGTCGTTCACCTCCTCGGCCGCCTGGATCATCGGCACCATGCTGGCCGGGCTGGCCGGGGTCGTGGGTGCTCCGGTACTGAACTCCCTCGATTCCAATCAGTACAACGTGTTCATGTTCATCGCCATCGCGGCCGCGGTGGTGGGAGGTCTGCGGTCCATTCCGCTGGCGCTGGCGGGGGGGGTGGCCCTGGGGGTGGCCGAGAGCTGGGTGGGCGAGTACGCCACGTTCGCCCAGGACATCCGGGGGTTCGAGAGCTCGGTGCCGTTCGTGGTGCTGCTGGTCGGGCTTTTGTTCATGGCTCGGGATCGGACTCGCCGCGGCGGCGTGGTCGCCGACGCTCCGCCGATCACCGACTACACCGACGATCTCCCGACCTGGCGGGTCCGCCTGCCCTGG
The DNA here is from genome assembly GCA_965115985.1 of Acidimicrobiales bacterium. GTDB lineage: Bacteria > Actinomycetota > Acidimicrobiia > Acidimicrobiales > Bin134 > Poriferisocius. The sequence goes on along the minus strand of OZ220474.1, from coordinate 435,859 downwards.
GTGCTGGGGGCGGTGTTCATCGTGCTCCAGGTGTTCGTGTTCGCCGACAAGTTCTGGCTCGGCCTGTGGATCACCGGCCTGGCCCTGGCCCTGGTGTTCATGTCCTGGGTGGTCCTCACCGGCCTCGGCGGCATGGTCAGCCTGGCCCAGGCCGCGTTCGTGACCATGGCCGCCATGACCGCAGGGCTGATCCTGGATCGAGCCGGGTTGCCGTTCGTTCCCGCGCTGATCGTGGGCACGGTGATCGCCGGGGTGCTCGGTGTTATCGTGGCCCTGCCCGCCCTGCGGCTGGGGGGGTTGCCGCTGGCCCTGGCCACGTTGGCCCTGGCCTTCATGAGCGAGCGGGTGCTGTTCGAGTGGAGCTGGTTCAAGAACGGCCAGGGCACCAAGGGGTGGGACGTCCCCCGTCCCCGGATCGGCCCGTTCGACTTCCAGGACGAGACCTCTCTGGCGGTGCTGCTGGTGCTGCTGGTGCTGGCCGCCGGCTGGTTGGTGAGAAACCTCCAGCGCTCGGCCACCGGTCGGGCCATCGTGGCCGTGCGCAACTCCGAGCCGGCCGCGGCCACCTCGGGCCATTCGGTGGTTCGCACCAAGCTGGCGGTGTTCGCCCTGTCGGCGCTTCTGGCCGGATTCGGCGGGGTGTTCTACGCCGTGTTCATCGGCAACGTCACCCCGTTCACCGCCACCACGCAAACCGGTCTGTTCTGGCTGGCGGTGGTGGTGCTCATAGGTATTCGTCGGCCCGGAGGAGCGGTGCTGGCCGGGATCATGGTGGCCGCCAGTGGCCACACGTTCGGTACCGGCTGGCACTGGGAGTGGCTGGAGTCGTGGCATGTGGTGCTGGTGGCTTTGGTACTGGGGGCCGCGGCGCTGGCCACCGCCGTCAGGGATCGACAGGTGGGTCTGCCGTTCTCGCCCGGGATCCCGGGAGTGCTGGCGCTCCTCGCCTTCGTCTGCCTGGCCCGGGTGTATTCCTGGTATCCCATCGACTGGGACGGATTCGACCAGTACGACGAGGCTCGCAACATCCCGGCCTTCATGTTCGGCCTCGGGGCCATGCAGCTCGCCCGCCAACCCGACGGGATAATCGCGTTCACCGCGGCCCAGAATCGGGCTCGGCGCGACGCTTGGCGGCGGCGGTTGGCCGCCTGGCGGGGGGAGGCCGAAGCTCTCGGGTCGGGTTCGCCATCGCCGGTCGTTACCACGGTGTCCGCCGAACCGGACGGATCGGGGAGCGCCCATCCGTCGCCGGTCGTTACCGCAGTGCCGGCATCGTCCGATACCCCCGATCCGGCATCAGGGGGCGACCGGGGAGATCGGTACGTAGGGCAGCACCCTCCTGCCCTGGAGCTGGTGGGGGTGCGAGCGGGCTACGGGTTGGTCGAGGCTCTCCACGGGATCGACCTGTCGGTGCCTCGGGGTGAGATCACCGCCCTGCTGGGACCCAACGGCTCGGGCAAGTCCACCACCGCCGCGGTGGCCGCCGGGCTGTTGCCCGCCACCCGGGGCACCATTCTTTTGGACGGCGAGGACATCACCGGTGAGCGCAGTCATCGTCGGGCCCGCCGGGGCGTGGTGCTGGCCCCCGAGGCCCGGGGCATCTTCGGTGGCCTCACCGTTCGGGAGAACATGCAGCTCTGGCTGCCCGACCCCGAGGATCGGGAGCTGTGCTGCGAACGGTTCCCCATCCTGGGGGAACGCCAGGGCCAGATGGCCGGCAACCTCTCGGGCGGTGAGCAGCAGATTCTCACCCTGGCCCCGCTTCTGGCCCATCCCCCCGAGGTGCTGATCGCCGACGAGCCGTCGCTGGGGCTGGCCCCGCTCATCGTGAGCCAGATTCTCGATCTGTTCATCGAGTTCAAGGAGCGGGGCGTGGCTCTGCTGCTGGTGGAGGAGAAGGCCCGCGACGTGCTGGAGATAGCCGACTCGGTGGCTTTCATCAGCCTGGGCCACATCACCTGGCACGGTCCTCGCTCCGAGGTCGACCACGATCAACTCGACGCCGCCTATCTCGGAGAGGTAGCTCTCGGGGAGGCCCCCGCCCCCGCGGATTGACCGGCTGGCTCATGGGGGCGGTCGAGGCAAGTTATGGTTGGGCTATGTGACAGTGGGGAATCGCTGCCCTACTATGTCGCCGAGACGACTCCAACCGGAGGGGAAATGAAACGTTCACTTCTGCACAAGCTGTTCGCGCTCCTGGCCGCCCTGCTGTTGGTGGTGGCCGCATGCGGTAACGACGACGACGGCGATGGGGGCTCCGATACTCCCGCGGCCCCCACGGCCGAACCCCAGGAGCCGATGGACGATGGCGAGCCCATGGACGACGACCATGATGAGCCCAAGGACGACGATGGCGAGCCCATGGACGACGACCATGATGAGCCCGCTGACCATGACGACGATGGGCCCATGGACGACGACCATGATGAGCCCATGGACGACGATGACGGGCCCATGGACGACGACCACGCCACGGTCGATTCTCGCACCCACGGTGCTTTCACCTACTCCATCGACTTCGAGCCCTCCACCCGGGGGGTCACCGACGACACGGTGCGCTTCGGGGCCATGACCCAATCGGCGCTGTACGCCGGTTATGAGGATGGCATCAAGGCCCGGTTGGAGCGGGCCAACCGTGACGGCGAGCTTCCCGGTGGGCGCAGTGCCGAGCTGGTGCAGTTCGTGGACGACGGCAGCGATCCGCAGGCCAACTTCGACGGTGCCCGGAGCATGGTGGAGAACGACGAGGTCTTCGGGATCATGGTGACCTCGGCGGTCTCGCTGCCCCAGACCACCGACTATCTGGCCGAGAACCAGGTGCCGTTCACCGGTTGGGGGTTCATGCCCGGATTCTGCGCCCCCAATGCCTGGGGCTTCGGCTTCAACGGTTGTCTGAGCGGCTACGCCTACGGAGTCGAGGGAGCCCCTCCGCTGGTGTCGGTCTCGAGAATCTGGGACGACTACTTCGGCACCGAGGACTTCTCCGTCGGCATCTTCAACAGCGACGACGACGCCGGCCGGGCCGGTGCCGATCTGTACGACACCATCTGGGGCGACCGGCTGGTGTTCAGCGATTTCGTTCCCACACAAACCGCCGGGGGTGTCACCGATCCCACCCGGTTCGTGAACAAGGTGCTGGAGGCCGACCCCGATCTGGTGATCCTGTCCACCGACTTCGCCGGGGCCGTCACCCTCAAGGCCGCCATTGCCGCCTCCGGTTGGGAGGGTCCGGTAACCGACTACCTGACCTATGTACCGGGTTTGCCCCAGTCCAGCCCCGACCTGGGCCAGGCTCTGGAGGGCGGGTTCGCGGTTACCCAGGTGCCCCCGCTCGACGATTCCGAGCCGGCCATCCAGCAGTTGCTGGCCGACTTCGAGGCGGTCGATGCCTTTCCCGGGTTCGGCAGCCTGGTCGGCTACTGGTCGGCCGACCTCATGGTGCAGATGGTCGCGGCCGCCGGTGAGGATCTGAACACCGCCAGCTTCTACCGGGCGGTCAACCTCGAGGGCTTCGAGTCCACCCAGCAGTCCGGCGAACTCGGGCCGGTGAGGTTCCCTGCCGACCACGTCATCGCCCCCGACTGCGCCGCCATCGTGCAGGTGGTGGACAGTGAATTCGAAGTGGCCCACCCGTTCGTCTGCTACGGCGACCCCAACCGATAACCAACCAGGGCCCCGGCCCCGGCAGCAGGATCAAGAAGCCGGTTAGTTGACCGGCGGTGGCTTCGGGCCGACCGGGCGGCCCATCTCCCGGCGGGTTTCCTGGCGGGCGTCGTGTTCGGCGATGATCCGGCGTTTGTCGGCCTTGCGCCGGCCTCGGGCCAGTCCGATCAGCACCTTGGCCCGGCCCTGTTTGAAGTAGAGCGACAACGGCACCACCGTGAGGCGGTCCTGTTCCAGCCGAGCCCGGATGCGGTTCAGCTCCCCTCGGTGCAGCAGCAGTTTGCGGGGTCGGTCGGAATCGTGGCCGGTGGAGGCACCGGCGTGGCTGTAGCCGGCGATGTGCAGCGACTGGAGCCATAGCTCGCCGTCGGTCATGCGGGCGTAGGACTCGGCCAGCGTCACGCTCGACTCCCGCAGCGACTTCACCTCGGAGCCCGCCAGCACCAGTCCGGCCTCGAACTCGTCGAGAATCTCGTAGTCCCGCCGGGCGCGGCGATTGGTGGAGATCACCTTGATGCGTTCCTGGGCACTGTTCGATCCCGGTTTGGAGCCGGCCATCGGCCCACGGTACACCGACGACGCCGGCGATGTTCGGCCGCCCCTATCTCCACGCCCTGGCCGCCGCCGGCGAGGTCGGTATGGATCATCTGCTGGACGAACTCAGCGAGAATTTCTGCCCCACGCCGGCCCTTGTCGGTCGTCCGACGGCTGCCGACCCGACGCCGTCCATCGTCGAACTTGAGGGCTCCGGGGTTGTCCTTGAGTCCCGAGCCCGGCCGAGCCCGGTCAACCCCGGTAAATCAAAGATATTGGGTTAGGGTCGATGGCGATGGCTGATGCTCCATGGACCACCATCTGCGAGCTGGTGGATGACGCCGCCCGGCGGTTTCCCGACCGGGAGGCCCTGGTGGACGGCGATGTGCGCTGGACGTTTCCCGAGTTGCGGGACCGGGTTCGGGCCTGCGCTCGGGCGTTGATGGCCTCGGGGATCGAGCCCGGCGACCGGGTGGCGGTCTGGAGTCCCAACATATGGGAATGGGTGGTGGCCGGGTTGGGGGTGCATCTGGCCGGAGGAGTGCTGGTGCCGGTGAACACCCGGTTCAAGGGGCGGGAGGCCGGCTACATCCTCCAGCGCTCCGGGGCTCGCATCCTGTTCACCGTGACCGACTTCCTGGACACCGATTACGTGGCCCTGCTGCGGGAGGCCGATGGCGGGTCCGGCCTGGACGAGATCGTGGTGCTGCGGGGAACCGTGCCCGAGGGCACCACCGGCTTCGCCCGGTTCCTCGACCGGGCCGATCGGGTTGCCGAGTTCGCCGGGGACGACCGGGCCGCCGCGGTGAGCGGCGACGATCTGTGCCACATCATGTTCACCTCGGGCACCACCGGGCTGCCCAAGGGGGCCATGCTCGTCCACTCGGCCATCTGCCGGGGCTTCAAGTCGTGGTGCGACGTGATCGGCCTGCGGGCCGGGGACCGCTACCTGATCGTCAACCCCTATTTCCATGCCTTCGGCCTCAACTCCGGCATCCTGGCCTGCCTCATGACCGGGGCCACCAACATCCCCCACGCGGTGTTCGACGTGCCGGCGGTGATGGCCCGGGTGCCCGAGGAGCGGGTCTCGGTGCTGCCCGGCCCGCCGGCCATCTACCAGACCATCCTGAACCATCCCGACCTGGAGGACTTCGACATGTCCACCCTGCGGTTGGCGGTCACCGGAGCGGCCGTCATCCCGGTGGAGATGATTCACCGGATGCGGGACCGGTTGGGATTCGAGACCATCGTTACCGGTTACGGGCTCACCGAGGCCTCGGGCATCGCCACCATGTGCCGCCACGACGACGACCCCGAGACCATCGCCCGTACCTCGGGCCGGGCCATCCCCGATGTGGAGGTGCAGGTGGTGGACGACCGGGGCGTGGAGGTGCCCCGGGGCGAACCCGGCGAGATCGTGGTACGGGGCTACAACGTGATGATCGGCTATCTGGACGATCCCCAACAGACCGCGGAGACCATCGATGCCGACGGTTGGCTGCACACCGGCGACATCGGGGTGATGGACGAGCGGGGCAACATCGACGTCACCGATCGCAAGAAGGACATGTTCATCGTGGGCGGGTTCAACGCCTATCCGGCCGAGATCGAGAACATCATGTTGGCCCACCCCCGGATCGGGCAGGTTGCGGTTGTCGGGACGCCCGACGAGCGGCTCGGCGAGGTGGCGGTGGCCACCGTGGTTCCGGTTCCCGGCACCCATCCCACCGAGGACGAGATCATCGCCTGGTGTCGCCGGGAGATGGCCAACTACAAGGTCCCCCGTCGGGTGCGGTTCACCGATGCCCTGCCGCTCAACGCCTCGGGCAAGGTGTTGAAGTACGTGTTGCGCGAGCAGGCAGCCGCCGAGTGAGCGTCGTCGGGCTCTCCGGTCCGCCCGATCCACCGACCGGCGAGCCCGGATGAGCGGTTCGTGGTGGGGGCCGGTCGGGGTCGGGGTGGCCACCGGCTTTTTGTCCGGGCTGTTCGGGGTGGGTGGTGGAATCCTCATGGTTCCCTGCCTGGTGCTGCTTTTGGGCATGGAGCAGCGCCGGGCCCACGGAACCTCGCTGGGGGCCATGGTGTTGATCTCCGCGTCGGCCCTGGGCGGGTTCCTGCTGGACGGCTCGGTGGCCTGGATGCCCGGCCTGCTGATCTTCGCCGGCTCCTCGGTGGGGGTCACCATCGGGACCTCGCTGCTCAACCACGTTCCCATCCGGTCGCTTCGCATCGGCTTCGCGCTGTTGCTGCTGGTGACCGCGGCCCGGTTCCTGGCGGTGGTCCCCGACACCGACGGCCATGGCGACGTCACCCTGGTCCTGACTCTGGGGTACGTGGCCTGCGGGTTGGTCACCGGGCTGCTCTCGGGAACCATGGGGGTGGGTGGCGGCGTGATCATGATACCGGCCATGATCCTGCTGTTCGGCTTCGTGGACGCCACCGCCAAGGGCACCTCGCTGCTGGTGATCCTGCCCACCTCCATCATCGGCACCCTGAGGAACCGCAATGCCGGGAACCTCGACCCGGGCGGGGCGCTGGCCATCGGCGCGTCGGGGATGGCCTCGGCATTTCTCGGAGCTCTAGGGGCCGGTCAACTGAGCCCCCGGCTGTCGGCCAACCTGTTCGCCCTGCTGCTCATCGCCAGCGCAGTGCAGATGCTGCGCCACGCCAACGACTCCCCGCCTCCGGTGGAGACGGTTTGATGGGTGGTTTCGGGGTGGATTCTCACGGTCTCTGAACGGGCTTCGCCTCCGGTGGAGACGGTTTGATGGGTGGTTTCGGGGTGAATGGCGGAAGGTGTTGCGCCGTTACGGGGTGTTTCTCGACCCAACTCGGGGGGGTGACACCGAAACGCAATCTCAACACGATAGAGTTGGCACGGATGAGCGACCTCCAAATTGTGTGGCTGAATACCGAGACCGCGGCCAAGCGGCTGGGGATCACCACGAGAACACTTTACCGGTTCATCAACGAGGGCAGTCTGCCTGCGTATCGGATGGGTCGGGTGATTCGGGTCAACCAGGACGATGTGAACGACTTCATAAAGCTCTGTCGCATCGAGCCGGGTACACTCAGTCATCTGTATCCCGATCCCGTTTCCACCGACGACGCCGACAAGGGCGAGGACGGAGACGCGGATGCCGATTCCTGAATGACCCCCGCAGCACCGGTTACCATAGACATCCCCCGCAATGGGCTCATGCCCGTTCTGCTGGGGGAACGCGACCGGAATCTCCGCCAGATCGAGCGGTCGTTCCCCCACGCGGACATTTTCGTCCGAGGCAACCGGATCACGGTGACCGGCCGGGGGGCCGATCGCGTGGCGGGTCTGTTCGACGAGATGATCCAACTGGTGCAGGGTGGTCATGAACTCGATTCCGGTATGCTGGGCCGGGCCATCCGGATGGTGGAGGCGGACGAGAGCCCCTCGGGGGTGATGGACACCGACGTGCTGCGGTCGGGTCGGGGCCGGGTCATCCGCCCCCAATCGGCCGGCCAGCGCAGTTACGTGGACGCCATGCGGGACAACATCATCACCTTCGGCATCGGCCCGGCCGGAACCGGCAAGAGCTGGCTGGCGGTGGCCACCGCGGTGCGGGAGCTGAAGGCTCAAACGGTGGAGCGCATCATTTTGACCCGGCCGGCGGTGGAGGCGGGGGAGCGCCTGGGGTTTCTGCCCGGCGACATGATCGCCAAGGTGGATCCCTACCTGCGCCCGCTCTACGACGCCCTCCACGACATGCTGGACACCGAGGAGGTGCAGTCCCTCCTCGACCGGGGGACCATCGAGATCGCCCCCCTGGCCTACATGCGGGGTAGAACCCTCAACAACAGCTTCATCATCCTGGACGAGGCCCAGAACACCACCCCCGAGCAGATGAAGATGTTCCTGACCCGCATCGGGTTCGGGTCCAGGGCGGTGGTCACCGGCGACGTGACCCAGGTGGACGTCGGTCGGGGTCGCAGCGGACTGGACTCCTTGGAGAAGGTCCTGGGGGGAATCGACGGTCTGTCGTTCGTGCATCTGAGCTCTCGTGACGTGGTCCGCCACCCCATCGTGGCCGAGATCGTCAACGCCTACGAGCGGGCCGGGACGTGACCGCCGATCCCGACCCGGACCCCGAGCCCGCCGGTCCTGAACTCACTGATATCGAATCTGCCGGTATCGAACCCACCGGTACTGAGCCCACCAGGATCGAACCCGCCGGTACTGAGCCCACCAGGATCGAACCCGCCGGTACTGAGCCCACCGGCATCGATCTCGACTCGACGGTGGTGGTTGCCGACCACCGGCGGCTCCTGCCGGAGGACGAGAGCCACTGGGCCGGGTTGCTGCGCCGGGTACTGGTCGAGGAGCAGGTTGTCGCCCCTTGGGAGGCCGGCCTTTCGTTCGTGGCCGCCGACGAGATGGCTGCGCTCAACGCCGCCCACCGGGGTATCGACCGACCCACCGATGTGCTTGCACTCGGTACCGACGACGGCAGCGCTCCTCGGGCCGACGGCGAACCCCGGTTGGTGGGCGATGTGGTGATTTGTCCGTCGGTGGCCGCGTCCAACGCCGCCGACCGGGGCACGACGGTGGACGACGAGCTGGCCCTGCTGGTGGTACACGGTGCCTTGCACCTGGTGGGCTATGACCACATCGACGACGCCGATGCCGCCCGGATGCAGGGGCGGGAGCGGGAACTGCTGGCCCCGGTGCTGGTTGCGAACCGATCCACCGACCATGGGGCGGGCTCGCGATGAGAAGTTCGCGATGAGAGGTTCGCAATGAGAGGCTCCGAATGAGACCTCCCCGCCGATTGGGCTCGCTTCGGCGTCTGTTGCGGGCCGGCAGGCGAGGAGAAGCTCCCCAGGTATCGGAGGAGGAACTACTGGCCGTGGCCGAGGCGGCCGAGGCCTCCGACGCCATCGAGCCCGAGGAGCGAGAGCTGATCGGCCAGATAATCGAGTTCGGCGACACCGTGGTCCGCGAAGTGATGGTGCCTCGCACCGACATGGTGGCCATGAGCGATCGCCACACGGTGGCCGAGGCCATCGACGTCGTCATCCGGCACGGCTACAGCCGGGTACCGGTGTACGCCGATGGCATCGACGATGTGGTGGGCGTGGTCCACGCCAAGGATCTGATGCGGGCCGAGCGGGAACAGGGGGCCGACTCGCCGGCGGCGGCCGTGGCCCGAACCCCCCGCTTCGTCCCGGAGACCAAGCGGATCTCCCTGTTGCTGCGGGAGATGCAGGCGGAGAAGTTCCATATCGCCATCGTGGTGGACGAGTACGGCGGTACCGCCGGAGTGGTGGCCCTCGAGGACCTGATCGAGGAGTTGGTGGGCGAGATCGTGGACGAGTTCGACGTGGAGGTGCCCATGATCGAGCGCATGGGGTCGGGCATGGTGCGGGTGAACGGCCGGGTGCCCATCGACGAGCTCAGCGATGTGCTGGGGGCGCCGCTTCCCGACGGTGACTGGGACACGGTGGGCGGGCTGATCTTCAACACCCTGGGTCATGTGCCCGACGAGGGGGAGACGCTGATGGTGGACGGTTGGGAGCTGTCGGTGGAACGGGTGGCCGGCCGCCGGATCGCTCGGGTGATCGTGAAGCCGATCTCGCCACCGGCCACCTCCGTTTCCGGTGGGTGAACCCTGGCTCCTGTGGGTCCTCATCGGTTCCGGCGAATGAACCGGCCTGCTGATCCGGTGGGGCAACCGCTATGGCCGGCGTGAGCCTGACCGAGGCGGGCCGTTCCCTGGGTCGCACCTCCGAGGTGATGGCCCGGTTGGTGGAGCGGTTCGGGCCGCCCCGGTTCGGGCCGAGACCGAAGGTGGGGGAGCGGTTCGAGGTGCTGAGCCGTGAGATCGCCCACCAGCAGTTGGCCGGCCGGGCGGCCGCCGCCATATGGGGCCGGGTGCGGGAGCAGACACCGGCGTGGACCCCCGATGCGGTGCTGGCTCTGGGCCCGGAGCCGCTGCGGGAGGCCGGCCTGTCGGGAGCCAAGACCCGAGCGATACTGGATCTGGCCGCCCACTGCGAACGGGGTTCGCTGGATCTGACCGGCCTGGGCAGGCTGTCCGACGAGGATGTGATCACCCGGCTCGGCCAGGTCCGGGGCATCGGGGTGTGGACCGCTCAGATGTTTCTGATCTTCTCGTTGCGCCGCCTCGATGTGTGGCCGGTGGGTGATCTGGGAGTTCGCCGGGGCTACGGCCTGGCTCACGGCTGGGCCGAACCCCCCACCGCGGCGGAGTTGGAGCCTCTGGGCGACCAGTTCCGCCCGTATCGCAGCATCGCCGCCTGGTACTGCTGGCGAGCCACCGAGATGTGATTCAACCCACTAAAGCACAAGCGAGTTGGTCAGAACAGTATCGCCTGATGCTCACCACCGTTGATGATCTGCACTAGATCGTCCACATTTTGCGGCGGTGCCACTGGATGATCAAGGGCTGCTAGTAACGACTGAACTTCCTCCAGTACGGCACCTCTATCACAATGTTCGAGCACCGCGATGATATCAATTCGTTGAAGTAATTTCTTTGTTACAGGTCTTTTCGAGTCAGGAAATATCATTGCTTCAAAAAAATATGTGACGCATGGACTGTTGCAAGCGCTGACACCAGAAAACTCCCCTTACCACAAGTTGGCTCCAGAACCCGTGACCATTTGATGCCACGTCGTGACAAAAGTTCAAATACCTTCGCCGACAAATCAACAGGAGTCTGCCAATCACCAAGCTCTCGGCTCACACCAGCAACCCCTTGATTCTCAGGGGATCAAACCGATTGAGCAGATGATGTGCGGTGGGGCGGCTTCGGCAGCTTGGGGTACGCATAGTTCGTTGCGGGGGCATGCTCTACCGGTGATCGCGACGAGCCACCTGTATTGCGAAGAAAAGGCCGTCTGCGTCTTATACAGAGCTACTATTCGGTTGATTTGGGGTGGCCTATGTGTACGGCTGTCACCCACACCGTTTTGGTCTCGTCGTCGGGGCAATACCAGATTCGACCACCCGAGGTTACCTCGTGCTGCCACTGCTCCAACATCCTCCCCTCCAGGTGCTTAGCACCGAGAGACTTTTTGAGCCTCGCCTGTCGTTGACTATGTTGGCGCGGGTTGCTGGTGATCTGATTCCATGCTCTTCTCGTGTTGGCCGACGCAGCACGGCAGAGTTCGTTCCACTCTCGGGCCGCCTGGTTGCTGGCGAACCGAATATCCCATTTACCCGGTTCTGGGGGTGGTGCCACTCGGTCCTTGCGCTTGAGCATCCGCAGTCAGGCCACGGGGATGGGCACAGGTTCTCCTGATACGGTAGCAGTGGGCTCGCTCAACCGGTGGTGAAGCACTGGGTCGGCTTGGACCTCGGCGGTCGCCTTCCAATCCCAGAGGATGTAGGCGATCTGCGTACGGCGCTCGGCACCGGTGTGCTTCTTCAGTATCTCAGCGATGTCCTTGAGCATCGCGTCCATGTCGTTTTCGTCCATGAGGGCGAGCCACTGGAGCCCGTCCATCGACTCGATGAACTTCTTGGTCTGGGAGCGGAACAACGGGGTTCCGCTCTCGGTGCGCCTGGTGCTCACAGTAGGCCTCCGTGCTCGCCTTCCGTTGTGGCCACCCTATCCGATCCGGCCGGGGCTGTCGGGCCGGACTGGACCAAGATGGCTCAGGACACCCTCGATCCCGGAGGTGAGCAGCCCGGCTCGGCCAGGTCTGGGGGATCGCTGCTGGGCAGCCCTGACAGAAGCCGATCCTGCTCCCAACCTAGAGTTTGCCGGAAATACTACATTCTAAACTTCAGAATCCCTACACTATAAGTACCGGGATTCCTACACTGTAAGTTCGGAACTCGTAAGTTCGGGTTTCTTCGTCCCATCGAGGACAGGAAAGGTTGGCGACTGGGACATGGCTGACACATCAACCCCCACGCTCACCCCGTCGGGCTATCGGCCACGAATAGCCGATCTGGCCATCGACGAATGCCTCGGCTCTGTAGGAGCGGTGCTGATTGATGGCCCCAAGGGATGCGGCAAGACATGGACCGCTTTGAACCGAGCCCGTAGCGCCGTCCGTTTCGATGGCGATGCCGCCGCCCGTCGTCTGGTCACGATCAGCCCCGAGGTCGTGCTGGCCGGTCCGTCGCCTCGGCTGCTTGACGAGTGGCAACTGGCCCCGGAGATCTGGAATCACGTCCGCCATGCCTGTGACCGGTCCGGCGAACCGGGTCGGTTCCTGCTCACCGGCTCGGCTGCCCCGGCCGATGACATCGTGCGCCACTCGGGGGCTGGTCGGATGGCCAGGGTGAGGATGCGGCCGATGTCGCTTTACGAGTCGGAGCGTTCGAGTGGGCTGGTATCGCTCGGCCGGCTACTGGACGGGCAGCCGGTCGAGCCCGGGCCCAGCGAGAACCGGTTTGCCGATGTCTGCGAGGCGATCTGCGTGGGAGGGTGGCCGTGGCTGATCGGCCAACCCGCCGCTACCGCCCAACGCAGGCTGCGCGATTACCTCGAGGAGGTACGGCGTCTTGAGGTCGATGCGTCTTCTCGGCGGAGCCGCAATCCCGTGCTCGTGGAAAGGTTGCTCGTCTCCATGGCCCGCAACACCGCCACGACGGTTCCCAATAGCCGCCTGGCCTCCGATACCGACAGTGGTGATTCCCTGAACCACCAGACCGTACGGGCCTATCTCGATGCCCTGACCAGGCTGTTCGTCGTCGAGGATCTGCCCGCTTGGCCCACCCATCTACGATCTCGGGCCCGGCTCACGAAATCCCCCAAACGACATTTCGTGGATCCGTCGCTGGCCGCGGCCGCACTACGTGCGGGCCCCGAGGCACTGCATACCGACCTGGAGACCTTCGGCTTGCTGTTCGAGTCGTTGGTGGTGCGTGACCTCCGTATATATGCCGATGCCAACGACTGCGACGTCCACCATCACCGTGTCGAGGGAGGTTTGGAGGCCGATGCTATTGTCCGCCGCCGATACACCGGCGAGTGGATCGCGGTGGAGGCGAAGCTCTCCCACTCTCCCGACGCCATCGACGCCGCCGCCCGCTCCCTGCTGCGGATCGCCGATTCGGTGGACGCCGCAGAGGCCGGACCGCTCGCGGCACTCGTCGTGGTCACGGCCACCGGCTACACCTACACCCGCCCCGACGGAGTAATCGTAGCTCCCATCACCGCCCTCGGCCCGTAAGAGCACAAGCAAGTTGATCAGAACAGCAAAGAGTGGTTTTCCTTGTGGCCATGATGGTCGACCCGGACATCGGGCTTATTCATGTTGTGGGTTTCGTTCATGGCCTGGTGCGAAAAGGTCTGAGGGGGGACCCTGTTTTGAGTCCGTGTTTTGTGGGTCTTAGTCCTGGATTGTGGGAGGATGATTGGGATGAAACGTAAGCGTCATACGCCTGAGCAGGCGATTCGCAAGGTTCGTGAGGGCGAGCGGTTGTTGAACGGGGGGGCTTCGATCGGTGAGGTTGTGCGGGCGTTGGAGATCACTGAGTCCACGTGGAATCGGTGGCGGAACCAGTACGGGGGCCTGAAGGCTTCCGACGCCAAGGAGCTCAAGGCGCTTCGGGTGGAGAACACCCGGTTGAAGAAGTTGCTTGCCGAGGCGGAGTTGGACAAGGCGATGCTGAGGGATCTCGCCGAATCAAAATGGTGACCCCGGATCGGCGTCGAGTCGCGGTTGAGCGGCTCCGGGCCGGGTTCGGGGTTTCCGAACGCAGGGCGTGCGAGGTGGTCGGCCAGCACCGGTCCACCCAGCGGCGACCCAAAAAGCCGGTATCGGACCGCGACCAGGAATTCCGCCGATGGCTTCGCTCCTTCGCCGCCGATCACCCGCGGTGGGGCTGGCGCAAGGCCCACGACGTCGCCGCGTCGAAGGATCTGGTGGTGAATCCCAAAAGGACCAGGGCCTTATGGCGCGACGAGGGCCTCCAGCGACCCCGGCAGAAAAAGAGCAAACAACGCCGTCGCGGCGACAACGCCGCGGCCCGGTTACGGGCCTGTCGTCCCAATCATGTTTGGGCACTGGATTTCCAGTTCGACGAGACTGCCCAGCACCGGAGATTGAAGCTGCTGAACGTCATCGACGAACACACCCGGGAGGCCTTGGCCATAGAAGTGGCCTACCGCATCGATGCCGACCGGGTCGTCGACGTGATCGCCGATCTGGTCGCTCAACGCGGCGCCCCCGAGCATCTGCGCATGGACAACGGTCCCGAACTCGTAGCCCAGGCGGTGCGGGACCGGTGCGAGACATGGGGCACCGACACCGCCTACATCGAACCCGGATCCCCATGGCAGAACCCCTTCATCGAGTCCTTCAACGGGCGACTCAGAGACGAATGCCTCAACATCGAGGACTTCGCCAACCTCACCGAAGCCAAAATAGTCATCCAGGACTGGAAAAACGAGTACAATAACTACCGGCCCCATCGGGCGCTCGACGGGAAACCACCCGCCGCCTACGCAGCCCAATGGGCCAAACAACACCAAACAAAACACCCATAACCCATGGACTCACAAACGGGTCCCCCTCAGGTCGAGCAGTTCGCCGGCCTCGAACAATCCTCGTCCTTTGTGCTTACCTCGTACCGGCTCCACTATGCCGATTTCGGGTCGGTCCGTGTAGTCCATGAGTTTGCTGTGAAGCTGCAACTCTCACTTATGAAACCCGCCCCGAGGGGGAGTGGTGGAGCTGGGGGGAATCGAACCCCCGTCCGCTGAGTGAAGTCCGACTGCGATACGACCATTCCCTGATTGCGGCATCAATGGCAGCCGCGCCGCCGGGTCGGGTGGCCCCGCCGGGGGGCCCGCCACCGGGTCTGTTTCCCGGAGTCAGCGGTCTTTCCCGCCGTCAGTGGTCTTTCCCTACTGCCTCCACCGCTTCTGTTGCCGGGCTGCGATGGACCGGCCCCGCGTGCCGTTACCGGTCGCGATGACTCTCTATCCCTGACGGATCAGGCTGCGAGAGGGACACGGTTGGTGTCGTTTATTTGGTTGCCCCGTTTTGCGAGTCTGAGCAACTCGGGTCGCACAGCGCAGCCCTCGGTCCCAACGTCGAAACCGATCAGCCCCGTATGCATTGTTTTCAATGTGCTCGTCCATGATACCGGCTCGCTCGGTCGGTTTCCCCTCGATTTGGCCGCCGGGTCGGGGGAGCGTCCGTTGTTCATGTCCGTCCACCCCTTGGGGACGAGCGATTGGGCCGCCGGGTCGGGGTTGTGGAACCGGTGTTCGAGCCAGCCGTCCACCCCTTGGGGACGAGCGATTGGGCCGCCGGGTCGGGGTTGTGGAACCGGTGTTCGAGCCAGCCGTCCACCCCTTGGGGACGAGCGATTGGGCCGCCGGGTCGGGGGAGCGTCCCGGGGTCTGCGGGGTAGTCTGGGGTCGTGGGCGACGAGGGGGCGGTGCCGGGTGGGGGAGCAGCCGGCGACCAGGACCGGTGGGGGGGCTTCAGGTCGGGGTTCGTGACCCTTCTGGGGCGGCCCAACTCGGGCAAGTCCACCCTGGTGAACGCCATCGTGGGCACGAAGGTGGCCATCGTTTCCGACAAGGCCCAGACCACCCGGCATGCGGTGCGGGGCGTTCTGCACCGTTCCGGCACCCAGGTGGTGTTCGTGGACACCCCCGGCATCCACAAGCCCCGAACGGCGTTGGGGGAGCGGCTGAACGCCACCGCGGCCGATGCCGCCGGTGGGGTGGATGTGGTTTGCCTGTGCGTGGACGCCACCCGGCCGTTGGGGCGGGGGGACCGATTCATCGCCGAGCGGCTCGGTCCCGAATCCATCGTGGTGGTGACCAAGATCGATGCCGCCCCCCGGGCCAAGGTGGTGGCCCAACTGGCGGCGGCCGGCGATTTGGGGTTCGCCGAGTACTTTCCCACGTCGGCCCGCACCGGCGAGGGGGTGGGGGTTCTGGTGGATAGGCTGTGCGAGCTCATGCCCCCCGGCCCTCCGTTGTATCCCGAGGACACGGTGAGCGACATGCCCGAGGCCCGCTGGGTGGCCGAGCTGGTGCGTGAGCAGCTTCTGGCCGTGACCCGCGACGAGCTTCCCCACTCCATCACGGTGGCGGTGACCGACTGGGAATGGCCCCGCATCCGGGTGGAGATCCTGGTGGAGCGGGAGTCCCAGAAGCCGATGGTGATCGGCAAGCGGGGATCGATACTCAAGGCGGTGGGCACCGCGGCCCGGGCCCAGCTTCCCGAGGGGGCGTTCCTCGATCTGCACGTCGGGGTGGCCAAGAACTGGCAGCGCCGCCCCGAGATGCTCGACCGCTTGGGCTACGGATTGGGATCCCAAGCCGACTTCGATCTCTGAGGGGCTACGGGTTGGGATCCCAAGCCGACTTCGATCTTTGAGGGGCTACGGGCCGGGATCCCAAGCCGACTTAGATCTCTGAGGGGCTACGGGCCGGGATCCTCGGGCGATCCGGGGTTCTGATCCCGTATCGTTCGCAGGAAGGTCTCGACCCGGTCGCGTTCGGCGGTGCGGGGGAACGGGGGCAGGGCTCGTACCAGGTCCCAGCGGTAGCCGGCCCGGGCCATCCGGGAGTCGAGCACCGCCACCACGCCCCGGTCGGTGCCGCGGCGGATGAGACGGCCGGTGCCCTGAGCCAACCGGGTGGCGGCCCGGGGCAGATCCACCAGGCGGAAGGCGTCCCTGCCGTGGCGCTCACGCCGGGCCTCCAGCAGGGGATCGTCGGGGCGGGGGAACGGTATCCGGTCGATCGTCACCAGCGACAGCGACTCGCCGGGCACGTCCACCCCCTGCCACATGCTCATGGTGGCGAACAAGCAGCTCTCCACCTCGTCGGTGAAGCACCGCAAAAGCTCGGGTTTGGGCAGGTCAAGCTGGGTATAAATCTTGAGGTCGAGCTTGTCCCGCAGCACCTCGGCGGCCCGGTCCATGGCTCGGTAGCTGGTGAACAGGGCCAACGTCCGGCCTCCGGCGGCGTCGATCAGCGCGGCCAGCTCCTCGTGGACGGCCGATTCGTAACCGGGGCTGCGGGGATCGGGCAGGTGCTTGGCGCAGTAGAGCAATCCGATGGCCGGGTAATCGAACGGACTGCCCACGTCCATGGCAGTGTGCTCCTCGGGCTCGAGGCCCAGAACCTCCCCCAGGTTCTCGGGGATGGTGGCGCTGGTCAGCACCGCGGTGGTGCGGGGCCACAGCTTCTCGGTCAGCAGCTCGCCCAGTTGGATGGGGGCGATCCGCCATGTCGGTCCCCGCTCGCTGCCCGACACCCAGGCCACCTCGGAGGGATCGTCGGTCACCGCCCGCCTCAGGTCGTCGGCCAGCGCCCCGGCCGCCAGCACGACCCGCATCTTGCGCTGTTTCACATCGCCGGGGCCGTCGTCGGGCACGGCTCTAAGCTCCGTCCTGGCCTGCTCCACCCGGCCCCGGGCCACCACGGCCACCTTCTGGAGCTCGTCGGGTAGGGGAGTGGGCAGGGGCTTGTCCCGGAACGGGGCCAGAACCTCCCGCAGTCGCACCCCGGAGTTCTCCAGCAGGTCGGCGGCCACCGATTCGGCCACCACCGACCGGACACCGCGGGCCAGTTGGTCGAACCGTCCTCCGGTCAACGACAGCCCGGCGGTGTCGGAAACGATGTCCTCCAGGTTGTGGGCCTCGTCCACCACAACCGTGTCGTGCTCGGGCAGAAGCGGGGTTTCGCTGAACAGGTGCAGGCAGTAGAGGTGGGTGTTGACCACCACGACGTCGGCGGCGTCGGCCCGGTGACGGGCCTTCTCGGCGAAGCAGACCGGCCCCGACGGACAGCTCTTGGCTCCCGGACACTCCCGGCCCGACACGCTGAGCGCATCCCAGGCCTCCGCCGAGGGCTCGAAGTCCAGTTCGGCCCGGTCGCCGGTGTCGGTGTGCTGGGCCCAGACGGCCAGCTTGGCGACCTCCGACCCGAACCCGGGGGCGACGTCCAGGCTCTGTTGATCGTTCTCGAGGTGCTCCTTCAGCTTCTGGAGGCACAGGTAGTTGGATCGGCCCTTCAACACCGCGAAGCGCACCGGCAGGCCCAGGGCTTTGACCATTCGAGGTAGATCCTTTTCGACCAACTGGTCCTGGAGGGTCTTGGTGGTCGTGGCCACCACCGAAGGGCCCTCTCCCATGGCCAGCGGGATCAGGTAGGCCAGGGACTTGCCGGTTCCGGTGCCGGCGGCCACGACCAGGTGTCGGCCCGATTCCATGGCCTCGGCCACCGCCCCGCACATGGTGCGCTGGCCCGACCGGTGCTCGCCCCCGCCCTCCAGCGACGACACCACCGTCTCCAGGGCCGCCTCGATCGCCGCGACGTCCGACATCGACCCGACGCTACCTCGCGCCGGACCCATGCCGGGCCCATCGGGGGGACGGGGTGCCCGTCTTGGCCTGGTGGTGGGGTTGGTGGGGGATGGTTCCCGGTGGGGTTGCTGGGCCTGCAACCTGACCGTCTTGGCCTGGTGGTGGGGTTAGTGGGGGATGGTTCCCGGTGGGGTTGCTGGGCCGTTCTGGTCTGGCCGCGTGGCCTGGTGGTGGGGATGGGTGGGAATCATCCCCAACGGGGGCTCGTCGGGGAGTACCGTTCAGGTGTGGGTATGCCCGGTCACAGCCTCGATTTGAGTCGAATTCCCCGCCATGTGGGCTGTGTCATGGACGGTAATGGACGGTGGGCCGAGCAGAGGGGCATGGCTCGAACCGAGGGTCACGAGCAGGGCGAGCACGCGCTGTTCGATGTGATCGAGGGGGCCCTGGAACTGGGCATCGAGTGGCTCACGGTGTACGCCTTCTCCACCGAGAACTGGAATCGTCCCGATGACGAGGTGCGGTTCCTGCTCAACTTCAACCGCACCATCCTGCGGCGGCGCTGCGAGGAGCTGAACGAGATGGGGGTGCGGATCCGCTTTCTGGGTCGTCGCGACTGGCGTGTGCCCAAGGGATTGATCAAGGAGATGGACGAGGCCATCGAACTCACCGGGGACAACCGGCGGATGACGCTGGCCATCGCCTTCAACTACGGCGGCCGGGCCGAGATCACCGATGCGGTGCGACGTATCGCCGCCCAACGAGTCCCGGCCCGCAGGATCACCGAGCGCACCATCGCCCGTCATCTCTACGACCAGGAGATGCCCGAGCCCGACCTCATCATCCGCACCTCGGGGGAGTACCGGATCTCCAACTTCCTGCTGTGGGAGCTGGCCTACTCCGAGCTGGTGTTCACCGATGTTCTGTGGCCCGACTTCACCCGCCACGACCTGTACGCCGCCATTGCCGAGTACCAGCACCGCGACCGCCGCTTCGGCCGGGTGTGACGGGTGCGAGCGGTGTGACGGGTGCGAGCAGTATGGCGGGTGCGAGCGGTGTGACGCAGTGCGAACTGTGGCGCAGTATGAACAGGGAGCACCGGTGAGACCAGGGCGAGCTCGAGGCCCGGAGGGCTCGCCTCGGTGAGCCTCTACCGGGATCAGGGGATCGTGCTTCGCACCTACAAGCTGGGCGAGGCCGATCGTATCGTCGTGTTCTGCACCCGGGGTCACGGCAAGGTTCGGGCGGTGGCCAAGGGGGTGCGCAAGACCCGTAGCCGTTTCGGAGGGCGACTGGAGCCGACCGGGCATGTACAGCTTCAGCTCCACCGAGGGCGCGGCGAGCTGGACGTGGTGACCCAGGCCGAGTCGGTGGATCAATTGCGGGCGGTGCGAGAGGATCTGGTTCGGTTGGGCAAGGCCATGGCCATGCTGGAGGCGGTCGACCGGGTGGGGGTCGATCGGGAGCCCGACGGCGCGCTGTACCGGATGCTGCTGGGCGGCCTGCGCACGTTGGACGCGGGCGACTCCGCGCTGGTGGTGCCTGCCTTCTACCTCAAACTCCTGGTTCACGACGGGGTGGGCCCCGAAGTGGGAGCGTGCGCATCCTGCGGGGCCGGCGACGACCTGCGGGCCTTCGACTACAGCCGGGGCGGGGTGCTGTGCCGAAGCTGCCGTCGGGGATCCCCGCTGTCGCCGGAGGTGCTGGAGTTGTTGCGGATGGTGCTGGGCGGCAGCCTGAGCGCGGCACTGACCGTGGAGCCGTCACCGGCCACCGCCGAAGTGGAGCGCCTGGCCACCGCGGCCCTGGAGCACCATCTGGAGCGTCGTCTCCGAGCCACCAACGCCTACTCCGGGTAGCTCTTTTATGGCGTCTCGCAACCTGGAGCGTCGTCTCCGAGCCACCAACGCCTACTCCGGGTAGCTCTTTTATGGCGTCTCGCAACCTGGAGCGTCGTCTCCGAGCCACCAACGCCTACTCCGGGTAGCTCTTTTATGGCGTCTCGCAACCTGGAGCGTCGTCTCCGAGCCACCAACGCCTACTCGTCCTCTTGATGGCCGGGGTCCGGGCCTCCCCGGTGTCGGTCCTATTGCTGGGGGCCGGTAGCCTGCGCCCATGAGCAGCAGCGATGCCGACCAGGGCGCGGGCGACGGCTCGACGGGTGTGGACACGTCGGTGGACGAAGGTCTGATGGACAAGGTGGTCAACCTGTGCAAGCGGCGGGGATTCGTGTACCAGTCGGCGGAGATATACGGCGGGTTCCGCAGTGCCTACGACTACGGCCCCCTGGGGGTGCTGCTGCTGCGCAACGTCAAGGACGCCTGGTGGAGGACCATGGTGCAGCTCCGTACCGACGTGGTCGGCCTGGACGCCTCCATCCTGTCGCCCCCCGAGGTGTGGGAGGCGTCGGGCCACCTGAGCAACTTCACCGATCCTCTGGTGGACTGTCGCCACTGCGGTACCCGCCACCGGGAGGACCAACTGGCGGATCCCGAGGTGTGTCCCAATTGCCGGGAGCCGGGCGGGCTGACCGAGGCCCGGGAGTTCAACCTGATGTTCCGCACCCAGGCCGGTCCGGTGGCCGGGGCCGGGGCCGACGTGTACCTGCGGCCCGAGACCGCCCAGGGCATGTTCATCAACTTCGCCAACGTGTTGAACACCGTGCGCACCCGGCCGCCGTTCGGCATCGCCCAGATCGGCAAGTCGTTCCGCAACGAGATCACCCCGGGCAACTTCATCTTCCGCACCCGGGAGTTCGAGCAGATGGAGATGGAGTTCTTCGTCCCTCCCGACGAGGCCTCCTCCTGGTTCGAGTACTGGTGCCGAGCCCGGATGGACTGGTACACCGACCTGGGCATACCCGCCACCCAACTGCGGCTGAGGCCCCATGACGCCGACGAGCTCAGCCACTACTCGGCCGGCACCGCCGACGTGGAGTATCTGTTCCCCTGGGGGTGGGGCGAGCTGGAGGGCATCGCCAACCGCACCGACTACGACCTGACCCAGCACGCCCGACACTCCGGTGCCGACCTGGACTACTACGACCAGCAGGCCGACGTGCGCTATCGCCCCCACGTGATCGAGCCGGCCGCGGGGGCCACCCGCACGATGATGGCGTTCCTGCTGGCCGCCTACGACGCCGAGGAGGTGAGGGGGGACACCCGTACCGTGCTTCGGCTCCACCCCCGGCTGGCCCCCTACAAGGCGGCGGTGCTGCCCCTGTCCAAGAAGCCCGAGCTCCAAGCTGTTTCCGAGGAGGTGCTGGGCCTGCTCCAACCCCGGTGGATGACCGACTACGACGTCACCCAGTCGATCGGCCGCCGCTACCGCCGCCAGGACGAGATCGGCACGCCGTACTGCGTCACCGTGGACTTCGACACCCTGGACGACCGGGCGATCACCGTGCGCGACCGGGACTCCATGAATCAGGACCGGGTACCCATCGACGGCCTGGTCGAGCACCTGGCCGCCAAGCTCGGGTTGTGAGGGTGCCGCGGTGACCGGCCCGGTTGTCGTCGATCATGGGCGAAAAGCGGACCGGCCCGAGGGGGCGGCTCGGGTTGTGAGGTCGCCGCGGTGACCGGTCCGGTTGTCGCCGCGGTGCGGGCCGTCGAGCGCGGCGACATCGAAAGGGTCGAGGCGGTTAGGCAGGTTTCGCCCGCCGATGTGGATGATCTGCTCCATGCCCGGGTGGCGGAAAACCCATCGGGTCCGGTGGTCGCCCGGGGGGTGGGGGCTTCGCCGGGAGCGGCGTCGGGTCGGGTGTGCATGACGGTGGAGGCCGCGCTGGATGCCGACGACCGGGGGGTTCCGGCGGTCTACGTCCGGCCCCTGACCACCCCGGCCGACGAGCCGGCCATGGCCGCGGCCACCGGTATCGTCACCGCCCGGGGCGGCATGTCCAGCCATGCCGCGGTGATCGCCCGAGGCTGGGGCATCCCCGCGGTGGTGGGAGTGGAGACCCTGATGGTGGACGACACCGCCGGTTTGGCTCGGCTGGGGGGTATCGAACTGCGCGACGGCGACCCCATCACCATCGACGGCTCGGCGGGCACGGTGATGCTGGGCGCGGCGGTGGTGGGCTCGGCCGACGTGCCCGTCGAACTGTTCACGTTGTTGGACTGGGCCGACGAGCTGCGGGGTGGACGGCTGGTGGTGCGAGCCAACGCCGACGACGCGGCGGCGGCCCGCACGGCCCGGGAGTTCGGGGCCGCCGGGGTGGGGTTGTGCCGCACCGAGCATCTGTTCCTGGGGGAGCGGCTGCCGCTCCTCCAACGGGTCATTACCGGGGACGGCCCTGCGGCCCTCGAGGCCCTGATCGAGGCCCAGGTGGAGGACCTGGCCGAACTCCTGGAGGCCATGGACGGACTGCCCGTGACCGTTCGTCTGCTCGACCCGCCCCTGCACGAGTTCCTGCCCGACCACCCCGAGTTGGCCGAGGACAATCCCATGCTCGGGGTTCGGGGGGCCCGGCTGGGGGTGCTGCGCCCCGAGCTGTATCGGGCTCAGGCCAAGGCAGTGGTCGCCGCGGCCGCTCGCCGGAAGGGGGCCGGGGGCGATCCCCGGGTACGGATCATGGTGCCGTTGGTGGTGGGCGGGGCCGAGCTGGCCCATGTGCGGGCGGTGGTGGCCCACGAGCTGGCCGGGGCGAGGAGCGGCCCAGGTGGTCGGGTCGTACCGGTGGGGGCCATGATCGAGACCCCCCGCTCGGCGCTGGCCGCGGCCGAGGTGGCCGCCCATGCCGACTTCTTGTCGGTGGGCACCAACGACTTGACCCAGATGACCTTCGGGTTCAGCCGTGACGACGTCGAGGCTCGGATCATGCGCCCCTACGTGGAGCACGGGCTGCTGGAGGCCAACCCGTTCGAGACCCTGGATCATCCGGGGGTGGGGAGGCTGATCGGCGACGCGGTGACCGCGGCTCGCTCGACCAGTTCGGGCATCGAGATCGGGGTGTGCGGCGAGCACGGCGGTGATCCGGCATCCATCGCCTTTTTGGCCGGTGTCGGCGTGGACTACGTGTCGTGCTCCCCCCGCCGGGTTCCCGCCGCCCGCCTGGCCGCGGCCCACGCCGTGATCGGCCGGTAGCGGCGATCCACCGGGATTACCGCCGTTCGACTGGCCGCGGCCCACGCCGTGATCGGCCGTTAGCGGCGGCCCACCGGGGTTACCGCCGTTCGACTGGCCGCGGCCGGTAGCGGCGATCCACCGGGATTACCGCGGCCCACGCCGTGATCGGTCGGTAGCGGCGATCCACCGGGTTCCGGCCGTTCACCCTGTCATCGGTTCGGCGTAATCTCAGGTCGTGGGCATCCACAACGACGACGTGGCTCGGGTGAGGGAGGCGACGGACATCCTCGCGGTCATCGGCGAGTACGTGCAGCTCAAGCGGGTCGGGCGTCGCTGGCAGGGGCTGTGCCCGTTCCACGCCGAGAAGACCCCGTCGTTCTCGGTCAACGCCGAGATGGGGGTGTACCACTGCTTCGGGTGCAAGGTCAGCGGTGATGCCATCTCGTTCGTCCGGGAGATGGAGCAAGCCGACTTCCCCGAGGCGGTGGAGCGCCTGGCCGGGAGGTCGGGGATCACGCTGCGGTACACATCGCCGGGTGAGGGCATCGACCGCCTCAAACGGGGCAGGCTCACCGAGACCCTGGAGCAGGCGGTGGAGTGGTATCACCAGCGGCTGCTGACCGCCCCCGATGCCGGTCAGGCCCGGGGCTACCTTCGCCATCGGGGCTACGACGGCGACGTGGTTCGCCGGTACAAGCTGGGATGGGCCCCCGACGACTGGGACGCGCTGGCGGTGGGCCTCGGGGTGGGCACCGGCAAGGGGACCTCGGATCAGGTGTTCTCCGACGCCGGTCTGGGGTTTCGCAACAAGGTCGGGCGCATCCAGGACAGCTTCCGGGCCCGGCTGCTGTTCCCCATCTTCGACACCAGCGGTCGACCGGTGGGGTTCGGCGGGCGGATCCTGCCCGGCGGGCAGGGGCCCAAGTACAAGAACTCGGTGGACAACCGGATCTATCGCAAGTCCCGGGTGCTGTACGGGCTGAACTGGGCCAAGCAGGACATCGTGAACGTCGGCGAGGTGATCGTGTGCGAGGGCTACACCGACGTGATCGGTTTCGCCCAGGCCGGCATCGCCCGGGCGGTGGCCACCTGCGGCACGGCCCTCACCGAGGACCACGTGCGGGTGCTGCGCCGGTTCGCGTCCCGCATCGTGCTGGCCTTCGACGCCGACTCCGCCGGCCAGACCGCGGCCGAGCGGTTCTCCCAGTGGGAGCACGCCTTCGGACTGGAGGTGGCGGTGGCCGACCTGCCCCCGGGCTCCGATCCCGGCGACCTGGCCCGGAACGACCCCGAAAAGCTGGTGGCCGCGGTGGACGACGCCATGGACTTCATGGACTTCCGCATCGACCGGGTGGTGGTCGAGGACAACCTGAGGACATTGAAGGGTCAGGTGCGAGCGGGGGAGCGGGCCGCCCGACTGGTGGCCGAGCACCCCAACCCCGAGGTCAGGGACAAGTATCTGGTGAACATCGCCGACCGCTGCTCGGTGAGCGCCGACCATCTGCGCAAGGTGGTCAGGGAGGCCCTGCGGTCGCCCCACCGCAAAGAAAAAACTCGGAAGGCCCCGGCCGACGCCCCCCACCCGGCCGACACCACCCATGAACCGAGGACCACCGGCAAGGGCCGATCCGACAACCGGGGTGGCACCGAGCACGGGCCCGGCCCCCAACACGACCACAGTCCCCAATACGACATTGCCATCGACGGCCCTCCGCCCAACAACGTGGAGCGCCAAGTGCTGTGGTTGGCGGCCAACGAACCCGGTGCGGTGTGGCCGGAGATCGACCCCGAGATGTTCGATCATCCCCTGTATCGAAGCCTGTTCGAGGCCGTGCTGGAGTATGCCGATACGAACGTGCTGTTGACCGAGGCCGATCCTTTGTTGGTCAATTTGATGCAGGAACTGCTGGCCGACGACGACGTGGATTTGGCGGCCGGCACCCTCCACCAGGAGAAGACAATGGCCTTACTGCTGTTCGGGTCGGCCCAACGGGAGTTGGCCTATCTCGAGCGCCAGGCCCGTATCACCCCCGACGACGACGACCTGCTGCGCCGGGTGGCCGCCCTGAAACTGGCCACCGACGAACTCCGGGAATCGGAATGGAAGTCCGATCGGGCCCACTCGCTGCTGGGGGTGCTCCGACCGGGGGCCCTGATAACTCCTGGAGGCGGTTCACCTCCTTAGAAGTCCTCGTCGAAGGCCACGTCGCCCTCCACGCTGGTCTGGTAGGAGGCGACGGTGCGTTCGAAGAAGTTGGTCAGCTCCTGCACGTCCTGGAGTTCCATGAACGAGAACGGGTTCTTGGCCCCGAACTGCTTGGGCAGGCCGAGCTGGGTCAGGCGCTGATCGGCCACGAACTCCAGGTAGCGGCGGGTGTCGGCCACCGACATTCCCGGTACTCCCTGGCCGAGCAGGTCGGTGGCGAACTGGTACTCGCAGTCCACCGCTTCGCCGATCATGGTGGTCACCTGTCGGCCCAGTTCGGCGTCGAACAGGTCGGGTTCCTCGGAGCGGACGGTGTTGACCACCTCCAGGGCGAAGTTCATGTGGCAGCTCTCGTCGCGGAACACCCAGTTGGTGCCCGCGGCCAGTCCGTTCAACAGCCCCTTGGAGCGCAGGAAGTACACGTAGGCGAACGCCGCGAAGAAGAACAGCCCCTCGATGCAGGTGGCGAAGCAGATCAGGTTCAACAGGAACTGGCGGCGCTGCTGGGGGGTTTCGCACCGGTCGACGTCGTCCATCGAGTCCATCCACCGGAAGCAGAACTCGGCCTTCTTGCGGATGGAGGCGATGTTGTCCACCGCCGCGAAGGCGGCCCGACGCTCGTCCAGGTCGGGGATGTAGTTGTCCAGCAGGGTCAGGTAGAACTGGACGTGCAGCGCCTCCTCGTAGAGTTGGCGGGACAGATACATCCGGGCCTCGGGGGCGTTGATGTGGCGGTAGAGGTTCAGCACCAGGTTGTTGGCCACGATGGAGTCACCGGTGGCGAAGAACGCCACCAACCGGTTGACCAGGTGTTTCTCCGCGGGCAAAAGGGTGCGCTCCAGATCCACCAGGTCGTCGGAGAAGTCGATCTCGTCCACGGTCCAGGTGTTCTTGATGGCGTCGCGGTACATGTCGAAAAACTTCGGGTAGCGCATGGGGCGAAGCGTCAGCTTGAAGCCGGGATCCAGGATGCGACCGCCGGTCGGGTCGATGGCCGACGATGACGGCGATCCCGAATCGATGCCGTGGTGGTCTTGGGGGATGGGGGTTTCTGCCAAGGACATCAGTCGCAGGCCTCACAGGTCTCGGGGTTCTCCAGGGAACAGGCCACCGCCTCGGTATCGGTCACCGGAGCGGATGCCGGGGTGGTCACCGGAGCGGTGGCCGGGGTGCCGGGATCACCGGTGGTGGTTTGATTGATCCGGGTGGCCGGTCGGGACCGCAGGTAGTAGGTGGTCTTCAGTCCCGACTTCCAGGCGTGCAGGTACATGGAGCTGAGCTTGCCGATGGTGGGCGACTCCATGAACAGGTTCAGCGACTGGGACTGGTCGATGAACGCCCCCCGATCGGCGGCCATGTCTATGAGCGACCGCTGGGGGATCTCCCAGGCGGTGCGGTACACCGATCTCAACCGGTCGGGGATGCGCTCGATGTCGGCCACCGAGCCCTCCGACCTCTTTATGTCGGCGATCATCTCCTCGTCCCACAGTCCCAGGTTCTGGAGGTCGCTCACCAGGTAACGGTTGATCTGAAGGAACTCCCCGGAGAGGGTCTCCCGCTTGAACAGGTTGGACACCTGGGGTTCGATGCACTCGTAGCAACCGGCGATGGAGGCGATGGTGGCGGTGGGGGCGATGGCGATGAGCAGGGAGTTGCGCAACCCGTGCTCGGCGATGCGATCCCGTACCTGCTGCCACCGGGCCGGATCGGTGGGCCCCCGGTCCCACAGGTCGAACTGGAGTCGGCCGTCGGCCGCCCGGGTCTGGTCGAACGCCGGGTGAGGTCCGTGCTTCTCGGCCAGCACGGTGGAGGCCCACAGGGCGTTGAAGTAGATCTCCTCGGACATGCGGGCCGACAGTTTGCGGGCCTCGTCGCTGTCGAACGGCAACCCCAGGTGGAAGAACACGTCCTGGAGGCCCATCAGCCCCAGACCCACCGGTCGCCATCGGGCGTTGGAGTCGGCCGCCTCGGGGGTGGGGTAGAAGTTGATGTCGATCACCCGGTCCAGCAGGGGCACCACCAGGCGGACCACCTCACCGAGCCGCTCGAGGTCCATCCCGCCCCGGTCGGGGTCGACGAAGGCCCCCAGGTTGATCGACCCCAGGTTGCACACCGCGGTCTCGGTGGCGTTGGTGACCTCGATGATCTCGGTACACAGGTTGGAGAGGTGTACCGTCCGACCCTCCCGCCCGGTCTGGTTGCAGCGCAGGTTGGAGGCGTCCTTGAACGTCATCCAGCCGTTGCCGGTCTGGGCCAGCGACCGCATCATGCGGCTGTAGAGCTGGCGGGCGGGAAGCTGGCGCTCGTAGAGTCCGGCGGCCTCGGCCTCCTCGTAGGCCTCCCGGAACTCCTCCCCGTAGAGGTCGGTTAGGTGGGGAACCTGCTTGGGATCGAACAGCGACCACTGCCAGTCCTTCTCCACCCGCTCCATGAACAGATCGGGAACCCAGTTGGCCAGGTTGAGATTGTGGGCCCGGCGGGAGTGGTCGCCGGTGTTCTCCTTCAGCTCGAGGAAGTCCTCGACGTCGGCGTGCCAGCTCTCGAGGTACACGCAGGCCGCCCCCTTGCGTCGGCCCCCCTGGTTGACCGCGGCCACCGAGCTGTCCAGGGTCTTGAGCCACGGCACGATGCCGTTGGACAGGCCGTTGGTGCCCCGGATGAGCGACCCCTTGGAGCGTATGCGGTGCCAGGCCACCCCGATGCCGCCGGCGAACTTGGACAGTCGGGCGATGTCGGTGTAGCGCTGGTAGATGCCCTCCAGGCTGTCCTCGGGGGAATCGAGCAGGTAGCACGAGGACATCTGCGGGTGGGCGGTGCCCGAGTTGAACAACGTCGGGCTCGACGGCAGGTAGGCCAGCGAGCTCATCAGGTCGTAGAAGGCGACGGCCTCGTCGGCGTCGCACGACAGGCCGCAGGCCACCCGCAGGAAGAAGTACTGGGGGGTCTCGATCACCAGGCGGGTGTCGGGGTGGCGCAGCAGGTAGCGGTCGTACACCGTTCGCAGGCCGAAGAACTCGAAGTTGTGGTCCCGCAGCGAGCTGATGGACGCGTTCAGCGCCGGGGCGTGGGTCTCGGCGAACGCGGCGGTCTCGTCGCTGATCAGGCCCAGGCCGTGCCCGACGCCGATCGACTCGGTGAACCACGGGATGTTCTGGTTGCGAACCTCCTTGTCGATGTAGGTGGACAGCAGCCGGGCGGCCAGCCTGGAGTAGTTGGGCTCGGTGACGATGAGCCCGGCCGCGGTGCGGATGGACAGCTCGTCCAGCTCCCGGGTGGTGGCCCCGTCGGCCAGCGCGGAGATGGTCCGGGTGGCCACCCGCATGGGATCCACGCCCACCAGTCCCTCGGCGCAGCGGGCCACGGCGTTGACGATCTTGTTGACGTCCACCGGCTCCAGATCGCCGCTGCGCTTGCGCACCCGCATCCCGGTTGCGGGGGACCGGTTCGAGCCGGAATCCGCCTCGCTCCGGCCCACTGCGGTCAACGGCTCCTGGGCCAACGGCTTTTGTGCCAGTGTCATCAGTCCCCCTACGGATGAGGTTTCATGTATTGCTACTTATGAAGTTCGACGATGGCAGCAACCGAATCCTTGGTGGCTGCACGTCATTACTCAAGTTGCAAAATTGTAGTTACAAATTGGTAATTCCATCAATGGAAAACAAAGAACACCCATCTGACCTGGGGGTTCGCGATGGGTGGATGGTTCCGGCTCTCCGAAAGCGCGCGCTGACGCGCGTTGGGCCGGGTCTGGCGAGCGGTTGTCTCGGGGGCTGGGCCGGGTCTGGCGGGCGGTCGGTTCGGTGGTCGGGTTAGGCCTGGCGGACGGTCAGCTCGGTGGCCTTGAGGGCGGCCCAGCATCGGGTTCGGGTGCTCAGACCGAGTTCGCGCTCCGCGGTGGGGGTGACCCAGGCGTGGCCGGGCACGGGAGCACCGAGCACGACCCTGACCCGGTCGCCCTCGGGCTGGACGCGGATCACCTCGGCTTCCCAGGTGTTGCGAGCGCTGGTGTGGGGCCGGGAGTCCGACAAGGTGATGGCCGCGGGGGAGAAGGTGACCAGCACCGGACCGGTCATGGGGGCGGCCGTGGTCAGGGTGAGTCCGCAGTCGAGGGTCACCTCGGTGCCCGACGCGTGGCCGGTTAGGAGGTTCACGTCCATGAGCCCGGCGGTCCACGGGGTCCGGGGGTCGGCGGCCACCGCATCGGGTGCGCCGGCCTGGACGATCCGGCCCTGCTCCATCACCAGGAGCTGGTCGCCCAGCACCCGGGCCTCGACCGGGTCGTGGGTGATGAGGATACGGGTGGCCTCGAGGTCGGCCAGCAGATGGCGCACGTCGGTGCGGGTCTTGGTGTCGAGGGAGGCCAGGGATTCGTCCAGCAGCAGCACCTCGGGCCGACAGGCCGCGGCCCGGGCCAGCCCCACCCGCTGGGCCTGACCGCCGGATAGTTGTGCGGGACGCAGTCCGGCCAGGTCGGCCAGCCCCATCCGGTCGAGCCACTCCTCGGCCCGCCGTCGGGCCGAACGAGGGGCCAGGCCCGAGCACCGGGGGCCGAACGCCACGTTGTCCACCACGCTGAGGTGGGGGAACAGCAGGTTGTGCTGACTGTGCAGGGCCATGGGGCGGCGGTCGGGAGGTACCCGTATACCTCGGGCGGGGTCGTCGACCACCCGGCCGGCCAGCACGACCCTGCCGGTTTGCGGGGGGACCAACCCGGCCAGCACGTGGATCAGGGTGGTCTTGCCCGCCCCGTTCGGGCCCATAACCACGGTGCAGCTTCCCCCCGGCGCGTGGAACCCGGCTCGCACCTCGAAGCCTCCGATCCTCACCTGGATATCGGCCTCTACGCTCATGGCGGGGAGACCTCCGGCACCCCTGCCGGTCGGGGGGACCGGGGGGCGACCCAGCGGTGGCGCAGCCCGATGAGCACCAGCAGCGACACCCCGATGAGCAGCACCGACATGGCGATGGCCGCATCGGGTCGGCCGGCCTCGTTGGCCTGGGCGATGGCCAGCGGCAGGGTGCGGGTGCGCCCGGGGTGGTTGCCGGCGAAGGTGATGGTGGCCCCGAACTCCCCCAGGGCCCGGGCCCAGGACAGGGTTGTTCCCGCGGTCAGCGACGGGGCCAGCAACGGCAGCGTGATCCGGCGCAGAACCGTCCAGCGCCCGGCCCCCAGGGTGGCGGCGGCCGACTCCAGTCGAGGGTCGAGCTGGCGCAGCCCGGCCTCGGCGGTGATCACGAAGAACGGCATCGACACGAACGCGGCGGCGATGACCGCGCCGGTGGTGGTACCGATGAGGGTGTCCACCCCGAATCCGTTGTGGAGTGCCCGGCCGATGAGCCCCCGGCGACCCAGGGCGAAGAACAGGGCGATGCCCCCCACCACCGGGGGCAGCACCATGGGCAGCAGCACGAAGGCCCGGACCAGCGCCCGACCCCGGAACGACGTCCGGGCCAGAACCCAGGCCAGGGGCAGTCCCAGCACCGCCGACACCGCCGCGGCCAGCAGCGACACCACCACCGACACCCGCAGGGCCTCCAGGGTGTCGGCCTCGCCCAGCGTTTCGACCAGCGACGACCACGGAGTGCGTTGCGCCAGGCCCACCAGGGGCAGCCCCAGTACGGCCACCGCGACTGCGGCCATCACCAGCACCACGATGGGGGGGCGGGGGTTCGGCCCCTCGGTGGGCAGGGGTCCGCTCACGGGATCTCGAACCCGTGGGCGGCGAGGATGCGCCGCCCCTCGGGACCGGTGACGAAGGCGACGAGGTCGGCGGCCCCGGCCCGGTCGCTGAGAGCGGCCACCGGGTAGTCGTTGAACCGTTCCCGGGGGCCGATGGGCACCGTCGATGCTTTCGGACCCCCGGCGGCCACGTCGGTGGTGTACACCAGCCCGGCGTCGGCCTCG
The DNA here is from genome assembly GCA_965115985.1 of Acidimicrobiales bacterium. Lineage (GTDB taxonomy): Bacteria > Actinomycetota > Acidimicrobiia > Acidimicrobiales > Bin134 > Poriferisocius. The sequence goes on along the minus strand of OZ220474.1, from coordinate 404,191 downwards.
CCCAGCATCACCTTGGTGAGCACGGCCCGCACGCTGGTCTCCTCGGTGTCGGCCTCGATCTCGACCCCGGCATCGGCCAGCACGGCTCGGGCCAAAGCACCGCAGGGCACCTCGGGGGCGCACACCGCCAGTACGAGCCCGGGATCGGCCAGATCCTCCAGCCGGCCGACCCGGCCGGGGTTGCCCGCCGGTACCACCAGGGCCAGGTGGTTGCGGGCGAACACCACCGGGGGGGCCGCGGTGCGCCCGGCGGTCACCACCCGATCCATGTTGGCGGTGTCGGCCGACGCGAACACGTCGGCCCGGGCCCCGGCGACGATCTGGGCGGCCAGCCGGGTGCTGCCCGCGAAGCTGAGTCTCACCGTCGTGTCGGGATTGGCGGCCTCGTACTCCTCGGCCAGTTCCTCGAACGCCCCCGACAGCGACGCCGCCGCGTACACCGTCACCGTGGTGGCATCGTCGCCACCGCAACCCGCCGTGGCCCCGACCAGAACCCCGATGAGCAGGCCGAGGCTGGATGTGCGCATGTCAGGCCGCGGTTCCGACCATCGGGCCGAGGCTGGATGTGCGCATGTCAGGCCGCGGTTCCGACCATCGGGCCGAGGCTCAATGTGCGCATGTTCAGATACGCACGTCAGGCCGCGGTTCCGACCATCGGGCCGAGGCTCAATGTGCGCATGTTCAGATACGCACGTCAGGCCGCGGTTCCGACCATCGGGCCGAGGCTCAATGTGCGCATGTTCAGATACGCACGTCAGGCCGCGGTTCCGGTCTCCAGCTCCGCGGTCACCGACAGTTCCGGTCCCACCGCGGTGAGCAGTTTTCGGCATCGGCCGGCATCGGCCACGTCCTGGACCACTTGCTCCAGAACGGCCAGGCGTTCGGCGGTGTCGGTAACCGTGGCGGTGGTCACCGGGATCGATAGGCGGACCCTGGCGTCGCTCTTGATGCGGCGGATCTCCCGCAGAGCGTCGGCGGCCACCACCGCGGCCTGCGGGTCCACGTCGCCGGCGGCGGCTCGCAGATCGGTGGCATCGGGCCAGGCCGAGCGGTGGATCGAGCCCGACTGCCACCACGACCACACCTCCTCGGTCACATAGGGCAAAAAAGGGGCGAACAGCTTCAGATAGGTGGTCAGGGCCACCTCCAGGGCGTGACGGCCCGATTCGCCCGCGGGGCCGCCCCGGCCGCCGTAGGCCCGGTTCTTGACCAGCTCCAGATGGTCGTCGGTGAACGACCAGAACGACGTCTCGGTCAACTCCAGGGCCCGGGCGTAGTCGCCCCGATCGAACGCGGCGGTGGTCCCCTCCACCAGGTGGGCCAGGTGGGCCAGCAGGGCTTGGTCCAGGGTCTCGGTGGGCCGGGTGGCCGCCGCCGGTGCCTGGCCGAGCACGAATCGGCTGGCGTTGAGGATCTTCACCGCCAGGCGACGACCCACCTTCATCTGACCCTCCTCGAAGGCGGTGTCGGTGCCGGGCCGCCCCGACGACGCCCAGTAGCGCAGGGCGTCGGCCCCGAACGCATCCAGGGTGTCCATGGGAGTCACCACGTTGCCCCTCGACTTGGACATCTTCTTGCGGTCGGGGTCGAGCACCCACCCCGAGATGGCCGCGGTGGACCACGGCACCGTGCCGTGCTCGAGGTGGGCCCGGGTCACGGTGGCGAACAGCCAGGTGCGGATGATCTCGTGGGCTTGGGGGCGCAGGTCCATGGGAAAGGTGCGCTCGAACAGGTCGGGGTCGTCCTCCCAGTAGCAGGCGATCTGGGGGGTCAGCGAGGAGGTGGCCCAGGTGTCCATCACGTCGGGGTCGGCGGTGAACCCCCCGGGCCGGCCGCGCTGGTCCGGTCGGTAGCCGGGGGGCACGTCGGAGGAGGGATCCACCGGCAGGACGGCCTCGTCGGCCGCGATGGGGTGGTCGTGGTCGATCCGGCCGTCGGCATCGATCGGGTACCAGATGGGAAAGGGCACGCCGAAGAAGCGTTGGCGACTGATGAGCCAGTCCCCGTTCAGCCCCCCGACCCAGTTCTCGTAGCGGACCCGCATGTGCTCGGGCACCCAGTCCAGCTCCCGTCCCCGGTCGATGAGGGCGGCGCGCAGGGCCGGGTCACGTCCGCCGTTGCGGATGTACCACTGACGGGAGGTGACGATCTCCAGCGGGCGCTGGCCCTTCTCGAAGAACTTCACCGGGTGGGTTATGGCCCGGGGTTCGCCGATCAGCTCCCCCGATTCCTTGAGCAGCTCGACCACCCGCCGGCGGGCCCCGGGGACGGTGCGCCCGGCGATCTCGGCGTAGGGGGCCGGTTGGACCCCGTCGGGGGCGTCGGCCACCAGGCGGCCGCCCCGGTCGATGATGGCCCGCACCGGCAGGTTGAGCTCCCGCCACCAGGTCACGTCGGTGGTGTCGCCGAAGGTGCAGATCATGGCCGCCCCGGTGCCCTTGTCGGGGTCGGCCAGCTCGTGGGCCACCATGGGGACCGCGGCCTTGAACAGGGGGGTGGTGATGGTCTGGCCGAGAAGGGGTTGGTAGCGGGGGTCGTCGGGATGGGCCACCACGGCCACGCAGGCGGCCAGCAGCTCGGGACGGGTGGTGTCGATGAGCAGGTCGTCGCCGTCGGTCCGTCTAAAGGCCAGGCGGTGGTAGGCGCCGGGGCGCTCCCGATCCTCCAGCTCGGCCTGGGCCACCGCGGTGCGAAAGGTCACGTCCCACAGGCTGGGAGCCTCGCTCTGGTAGGCCTCGCCCCGGGCCAGGTTGCGCAAGAAGGCCCGCTGGGAGGCCCGGCGGCTGCGCTCGTCGATGGTGGCGTAGGTGAGCGACCAGTCGATGGACAGCCCCAGGTGGCGCCACAGCTTCTCGAAGGCCTGCTCGTCGGTGGCGGTGAGCTGCTCGCACAGCTCCACGAAGTTGCGCCGGGAGATGGGGAGCTGGTCCTCGCCGGGGTTCTCGGGGGGACCGAAGTCGGGGTCGTAGGGCAGGGACGGGTCGCAGCGCACCCCGAAGTAGTTCTGCACCCGGCGCTCGGTGGGCAGGCCGTTGTCGTCCCAGCCCATGGGGTAGTACACCTGCTTGCCCCGCATGCGTTGGTAGCGGGCCAGGGTGTCGCAGTGGGTGTAGCTGAACATGTGGCCCACATGGAGCGACCCGCTCACCGTGGGCGGGGGGGTATCGATGGAGTAGACCCGGTCACGGGTGGCGGTACGGTCGAAACGGTACGTCCCCTCGGCCTCCCAGATCTCGCCCCACCTTGCTTCCAGCCCCTCGAGCGCGGGCTTCTCGGGAACGTTGCGGCCGGTCATCGCCCGCCAATCGTACTGCGACAGCGATGGCCGGTCGGAGTCGTTACGGCTCGGTTGCCGAGGTTCTGCTCGGATGGGCGCTGGCGGCCGGTGGAAATCAGACGAGGTGGAGATGGGTCGAGCCACCTCCGGATCGCAGGATCGGCCGGCTTGCCGGCGGCCGGTGGTGGTCAGACGAGGTGGAGGTGGGGGGTTTGGTTGAGGAAGGGGTTGTGGGGGGCATCGGGGGTGAAGCCGGCGATGGTGGCTATTTCGTGAGGGCCGAGGCCGCGGTGGAGCATGGCTCGGCCGATCTTGGCGGCCAGTCGGGGGTGTTCGGGGGTCAACTCGTCGCTCACCGGTTCGTGGGTGCGCCAACCCAGCCTGCTGAATTTCTTGTAGAGATTGGTGCGTTCGGATGTGCTGATGGTTTCGAGACGGTACGCCCGTTCTATGAGGGCCTGCATCGACACCCCCCACAGGCGTTTGAGGTCGTGGAGCTTGCCGGTGGTGAGGTTGCGTAGTTGGGGGCGGATGGTGTCGGCCGGCATGAGGAACTCGGCGGCGAAAGCGGTGGCATCGGTCTCCACGTCGTCGGGCACCCCCTGGCTGTGCAGGCAGAGATGGCCTAGCTCATGGGCCAGGGTGAGGCGGTAGCGGTCGGTGGGAGCGGTGGCGTTGAGCATGATGACGGGGTGGTTGTCGCCCCATTGCGAGAGGCCGTCGATGCGGGTGGTTCCGAAGTCCGTACCGATGATCAGGCAGCCCGCGGCCTCCATCCACCCCGTGAGGTCGTGGATGGGGCCGCTCGGCATGCGCCACTGCATCCGTAGCAGACGGGCGGCGGTGGCGGGATCGTACTCGAACGGGTCGAACCACGGGATGGTTAGATCCACATGGAGCTCTATCTCGTCCAGCAGCCTCTGGGCGTGGAGGCGGTAGAGGTTGAGTTGGGCTTCCAGACGCCGCCAGGCCGTGGCCCTCGCCGTGGCCCGGCGTCGCATGTGAGCGCCGACGGCGAGCGCTCCCGTCATCCTGTCGGTGCCGCGCAGCAAGTCCGCGGTGAGGCCCAGGGCGGACGCGATCTGGTCAAGCGTCTCCGGTGTCGGTACTCGCAGGTCGTGTTCGTACCGGGACAGAGCCGCCTGGGTGGTGCCGAGTCGCTTGGCCAGAGCTGCCTGGGTCAGGCCGCGAGCTTGCCGGGCGGTGGCGATGGCCTCTCCCAGGCTCACTGCTGACTTGTTCCAGATGCCTGGCTGGAACCGGCGGTCGGCAAGCCCACTCTTGGCCGAGGCGGTGTCTCCGGTCCGACAATGGGGGCAACAGGGGCACCCTCATCGGGTTCGGGCAACTCCACCATCCATATCAGGTTGTCCACACCATCACGACAGGAGAGAATCGCGGCACCGATCTCGCGGCTTTCCGCCTCCCAGAGGTAACCCGCCGTCAGATGAACTTCGGTGCCCTCGTCCAGGTGCAGTTGAAGTGCCAGTTGCTCGAAGAACGCATTGGCGCCGGCGGTAGGGTAGGAGCGGACACGGCCTTGCCCGTCGTGGCGCTTGATACGGATTCTGTAGGTTTCGCTCACGATGATCTCTCGAGTCGGACCGCTTTCTACGATCTTTACGGTGTCAACGTCCTCCAGGCTACGGTTCAGATGCCACCACAACCGATCATGAATCCAGTTGGCCAGTCCCCTCTCGCTTGCCTCAGCCACGAAGTCCGGGAACCTGGTCCGGTAAACGTGCAGGTCATGGCGGGCCTTGGAGACAATGACACCCAGAGCCTCAACCACCTTTCCACCCAGCGCCTCAAGCGCAGTCCCGGAATCTAGATAAGATTTCATGCCAGAAAATATACCAGAGCAAACTTCGGCTGTTCCAACTTTGTTCTCTACGAGGGTCGCCTGGGTGATGCCGAGTCGTTGATGGGTTTGCGAGCATGGAGTACGGGCCGAGGCCAAGAAGCCGCAAAATGTCTCTCGGCTGACGATCCGGGCTCCGTTGATCCGCCGGGTCGTTCCCGGTTCCGATGTTGCACCGTGGGCCGTGGGGTTCTCACTGCCCGGCCTCGTCAACCGCGATCGGTGTGGCGGTCAGCACCACATCGAAGCTCAGCAGTTCGGCACCATGGGCCAATGGCCGGCGGCTGGGTTGGGCGTGACCGCGGGCGAACTCCGGTGACCGCACCCAGGCCTGGAAGTCCTCCTCGCTCGACCAGCGAGTGTAGACGTACCAGGTATTGCCCTCGGACGGTTTGAGTAGCTCGAACCCCTCGAATCCGGCCATGGTCTCCACCTCGCCGACTCGGCGCTCGAAACGGCTCAAAAGCTCGTCACCGGCTCCGTCGGGGACGGTTATGGCGTTGATTCTGACGATGCTCATTGGTTGCTCTCCTTTGTATTGGTTGTATTGGTCGATGTGTTGGTCGAAACGGATTCGGATAGATCCGGATCGCAGAACCGGCGACTCGTTTGTGCCAGCAGCTCCGACACCAGACAGGCGCTGTGCAGCGTCACGGCCACATCGTCGATGTCGATATGGGGATCGTCGGCACTGAGGCATGCCGCCGTTACCCCCAACCGATGATCGGGCACCAGATTGATGTCGATCTCGCCCTCGATGGGCTCTTCCTGATCCAGTCGAGTCAGGAGCCCGATCGTCTCGTCGGGGGACAGCAGCGTGGTGAACCACCGCTGCTCGGGGATGGCCCCGGACAAGCGGTAGATGCCGGCCCCGCAGGGTTGCAACGACCCTTCTATCTCGGTGATGGAGATCCATCGACTCAGATCGAGGCGACCAGGGCAGTCATTGTGGACCAAGGTCTCCCGAACGGCACAGATGCTTATGTCTGCGGAGGGGTGCATTGATGCCACCAGGTCGGGGGTGTTCGGGGTACACAGGTGCAGCACTGCACCGGGAACCGCATGGGCCAGTCCCACCCCCGAGCGCAGGATGTCGAAACGTCGGCCAGTCATGGAACCTCCTCGGGGTCGGGCGGTGTCGCGACGATCACGGCTCGCAGGTCGTCGCGAAGTCGGGTGAGCATCTCGGCGGTGCGGGGGCCGTTGCCCAACAGGAGTTGATCGTCGTAGACCAGGACCTGGCGGTTGCGGCCGGCCGGAGTTCGTCCGAGTCCTCCGATTTCCAGCAGTCCGTTCACTCCTCCCACCGATTCGAGACCGGCATGCGGTACCAGCAGCACATCGGGGGCAGCCGCCAAAATGGCCTCGGCGGAGATGGGCGCAGTGTCATCGACCCCCATCTCCTCGGAGACGTCCACTCCTCCGGCGGCTTCGATCAGCCAGTGGGGGTTGGTCGACCGACCCAGCACGAGTTGTGTCGCCGTGCCCCGGACATAGAGGGCCACCACCCGGGGGTGGTGGCCCTCCTGTCCGGAGGGGACGGTTGCCTCGGCTATGGCGGCATCGAGTTCGTCGGCCATCTCCTCTCCCCGTTCGGCAATTCCCAGAGCAGCAGCCACCGCCCTGATCTTTTGACCGGCCCCGGTCGGGGTGGCCTCATTGGGCAAGATGACAAGGGGGTAGCCGAGCCGGCGCATGCCGTCCAGCGCCTCGGGCGGCCCGGTGACGTCGGTGGCCAACAGCACGGTGGGAGCGAACGACGCCACCGTCTCCGCGGACAGTGCCCGCTGGTAGCCGATCTCCGGCAGATCATCGGCCTCGGGGGGATGGGTGGCCGACAGATCGGTGGCGACCACGTTTTCGCCCAGGCCGAGGGCGAAAACGATCTCGGCCACGTCCCCATCCAGGGGAATGATCCGCTCCACGGACTTGATGGTGATCCGAGCACCGGTCTCGTCCACCACCGTCACCGGCAGAACCGGTTCGTCCGGTCCGGTCGGGTCCGGCCCGGTCGAGGTTCTGGGGGCTTCGGCGGTCCCGGTCGGGGTCGCCGCCGGGGAAGTAGTGCTCAAGGTGGCAGTGGCCGTGGCCCCCGGTGTGGCCGTGGCCCGAACCAGGGCGGATTCGGTATCGCCGACCGAGGATCGACTCTCCCCGCAACCGGCCGGTGCCAGTACCAAAGCTGTAATCAGCAGCGTTCGGATCGCTATGCCACTTCTGGCCATCGCCATATATTAGGTATACCTAAACTTTTTTACAAATCAAAGCTAATAAAATTATGGCTGATAATCATGGGGATACGGTACGCACAGTGGTGCATGGGTGATCGGGCAGGCGATCACCTTGGTCCTCAGCCCGAAGACCCGCTCGACCAACTCGGTGGTCACCACCTCCGAGGGAGGGCCCGAGGCCTCGATGCGGCCGTCGGCCAGGGCGATGATGTGGGAGGCGTAACGGCATGCCTGATTGAGATCGTGCAGAACCATCACCACCGTGCGGTTCTCCGTCCGGTTCAATCGGGCCAACAGGTCGAGCATCTCCACCTGGTGGGCGATGTCCAGGAATGTGGTCGGCTCGTCGAGCAGCATCAGCGGAACGTCCTGGGCCAGGGCCATGGCGATCCACACCCGCTGGCGCTGGCCTCCCGACAGTTCGTCCACCGCCCGGTCGCGCATCTCCGCCAGTCCGGTCAGCCTCAGGGCCCGATCCACCGCCCGTTCGTCGGTCCTCGACCATTGATCGAGGAGACGTTGATGGGGATAGCGTCCCCGACGAACCAAATCTTCCACGGCCACCCCCTCGGGCACCCGCGGTGATTGGGGCAGCAGACCGAGGCGGGTCGCCACCGACCGGGTGGGACGGCGGCCGATGTCGGCACCGTCGAGCAGGACGACACCCCCGGATGGTCGGAGCAAGCGGGCCAGAGCCCGTAACAGCGTGGACTTCCCCGAGGCGTTGGCCCCCACGATGGCGGTGATCTCGCCGGGTGGAACGACGGAGGTGAGGTTCTTGACCACCGTCGGGCCTCCGTAGCCGACACTGAGATGCTCCACCGAGAGGGTGGGCCGAGGCGGGTGATCATCGGACACGGTTGAACCCACCCTCCATCCGACCCGCCCGCGACGACGTGTGGAGGTGGGGAGGGACGGACGATCATCGGACACGGTTGAACCTCCTCAGGACGAACAGCAGGTAGGGACCGCCCATGGCCGCGGTGACCACCCCGGCGGGCAGTACGGTCGGGGCGAACAGGCGTTGGGCCACCAGATCGGCCGACAGCAGCATGACCGCACCCAGCAGGGCGGTGAGCACCAGCACTCCTCGGGTGAGGGCACCGGCCAGGGAGCGGGCCACATGGGGAACCAGAAGGGCCACGAAACCCAACGGCCCGACCACGGCCACCACGATGGCCGCCAAACCGCAGCCGGTGGTGATCACTGCCAGGCGGCTCCGCTCCAGGCCGACTCCCAGGGCAACGGCGGTGTCGTCGCCCAGTTGCATGACCTGCAACCGGCGGACGAGCAGGACGGCCACCGGGAGCAGAACGACCAGTCCGACCGCCAGCGTGCGGGCGTCGCCCCACGACGAGGACGACAGGGTGCCGGCCTGCCAGCGGGCGGCCGCACTGACCCTCTCGATGGGATAACGCACCAGCAGGTAGGTGATCACCGCGCCGATCAAGGCGTTGACGCCGATGCCCACCAGCACCAGCCGACCACCGCTGAAGCCCCTCCGCCAGGCCAACAGGAAGATCAGGCCTGCGGTGCCCAGCGCCCCTGCGAAGGCGGCAATGGGCAGCAGCCGGACGTCCAGTCCGACAACCAGTACGGCCACCGCACAGGCCGTGGCCCCGGTGTCGATGCCGATGATGTCGGGCGACACCAGCGGGTTGTCGATCAGCGCCTGGAACAGCGCCCCCGATGCCGCCAGGCTCATTCCCGACAGCACGGCCACCACTACTCGGGGGAACCGCAGGGAGTTGATCACGAAATCGAACTCCCCGCCCCGGTCCCAGATGGCGGTGGCGATGGCCGAGCGGGCCGGTACCGGGAAGTCCCCCACTATCAATCCGACCGTTGCCAGCCCCACCAGCACGGCCACCGAGGCCATGCACAGCCTCGCGGTCCAGCTCATGGCTCTGCGGTCCGGCTCATGGCCCTGCTGTCCGACTCATGGCCGGTCCGACTCATGGCCCTGCGGTCCGACTCATGGCCCTGCTGTCCGACTCATGGCCGGACCGACTTGGCGTTGCGTACCAGATGGATCAGAAACGGTGCGCCCACCGCCGCGCTGACCACGCCCACCTGGAGCTCCGAGGGGGCCACCACCACTCGGCCGATGACGTCGGCTCCCAGCAGCATGCAGGGTCCGAGAAGGGCCGAGTGGAGGATGATCCAGCGGTAGTCGGCCCCGACCACGGACCGGACGATGTGAGGCACGGCCAGCCCGACGAACGCCACCGGACCGGCCAGCGCGACCGCGGAACCGGCCAGGGCCACCACGCAGAGCCCCGCGGTGGCTCGCACCGCCGTGGTGTGCTGGCCCAGCGCGGTGGCCGCCTCGTCCCCCAGGCCGAGGGTGTTCACCTGACGGCCCATCGAAAGCGCCACCATCAGCGCCACGGCGATCACCGGCAGCAGCAGCTCGACCTCCTCGGTGGTTCGCCCGGAGATCGAACCGGCCAGCCAGAATCGGGCCTGGTCCAGCGTTTCCTGATCCAGCAGCAACAGTGCCGCGGTCCACGACCCCAGCAACGCACTGATCACCGCCCCGGCCAGGGTCAGCTTCACCGGGGTGGGCCCGCCCGGTCCCGCCGATGCCACCAGGTAGACCAGCACCGTTGCCCCCAGCGCACCGGCGAACGCGAACCACACGTATCCCGCCGGAGTGGTGATGCCCGCACGATGAATGGCGGTCACCACTGCGAACGCCGCTCCCGCGTTTATGCCCAGAATGCCCGGCGCGCCCAGCGGATTTCGGGTCACCCCCTGGGTGAGCGCCCCGGCCACCGCGAAGCTCGATCCGGCGAGCAGGCCGACGAGCGTGCGGGGCATCCGCAGCTCCCGCACCACGGTCTGTCCCTGATCGCTACGGTCGTAGTTCCAGATGGCGTTCCAAACCGTGGCCGTGTCGATTCCGAAAACGCCGTACCGCAGGCTGAGCAGGGCAATGCATCCCAGCAGGACCCCGGACAGGGGCAGGAGCACGACGTGACGGCGCATCACCGAGGGACCGGCTTCCACAAACAAAGAATAAGGTACGCCTAACAAAATTCAAAAGGCAACCAAAAATCAAGGCACTTTGCCTATAGTAAGTTATATTATATTTCAAGTTTATTCATAATATATGATTAGAAACAAGTGTTTTCAAGGCTTGAAGGAAATCGCGGCAGTGTCACCGGGTTGGCGTATACTCGAACCCCTAATGCGTCAGTCCACCCCCCCCCCCCCCGTCCGGTAGGCCATAACTCGTTAGGCCACAAGAGGCCCCCGGCTTTCGCCGCGGCCTCAACCCCAGGAGCCCCCGCTGCTGGGGGTCAGGTGCCTCAGCCGGTAGGAACCGCCCAACGGCCGCCTCTGGGCCTTGCCCTCGTGGTTGGCGGGGCGACCGTCTGTTCGCTGCTGCTTCTTCGGTACGCGGGGGTCGCCGGCAATATCGGGGGGTCGCTCGTCGGGGTTCTGATAAGTCCTCTGTTGCTGGTCGGCTTTCTTGTCAGCAACGAGGACCGAAATGGGGGCAGGACCTTTGGGGATTGGTGCTTCTTGCCCAGCCAATTGACCATGTCGGTGGTGGCCGCGGTCGGTTGGTTGGCCGGGGCGGCCCACATCTGGTTCCTGGCCCAGGAGATAACCCGTTGGCAGACCGGTTGATGCGTCGCCGTTCATTGGTTGTCTCCTGGATTCTTGTGATGCTCACGGCGGGATTGACGGCGACGGTGGTCGAGGAGTCGGTTCGTGCCCAACCGGATTCGAGGGCCACGGGGGCGACAACATCCGGTCGGGCCTCCGCAGAGTCGGTTAGTGCCCAGCAGGACTCGAGGGTGGAACCGGTCGACTGGAGGCCATGCGGGTCGCCGACCGGTGGCGGCTCGATCGAACGCATAGAGCGGGCCGAGATCCTGCTGGTCGTGGATCGTTCCAGCTCGCTGGAGAACGTGGATCCGGGAGGCAACAAGCGTCGCGGCGCGCTCGAACGCACCCGAGAAGAACTCACCGACTTGCAGGAACGGCTGTCGCGGTTCCTCGGCAGTACCACCCCCGGATCGTCGTTCGACGTCGACGTGGCTCTGATCGCTTTCAATGTGGAGGCCGACCAGGTTGCCGACCTCGATCCGGTGGGCTCGAATCATCCGTCCGGTGCGGAGATAGCCGGGGCCGCCACCAGCCGCGGCAACACCGACTACGGCCCGGCCATTCAGCAGGCGCTGGAGCAGTTCGAGTCGTCGCCCTACCGCGACTCCGAGGCGACCTGTCGCATTCTCGTCCTGTTCACCGACGGGATACTGGATCCCTACGACACCGCGGCCGGGCGCAAGTCATTCCTGGAGAGTCGAGCGGAGTCGCACGTCTCGGAGCTCCTGGAGGACTTGTGCAGTACCGATCCGGGTTCGCGGCGCTACCGGGATCGGATGGACGATCTCGGGATTTCGACCTATGTCGCCGTGCTCAAGGGGTGGAGCTTCGACAGGGGAGCGGGCATCACCCACCTCGACGGCCTGGCGCTGGCCTCCAAGCAGGCGATCCTGGCCCTGACCGGCCACGCCGATTCCCCGCTGCTCGGCGGGGTGGCCGCCGACCCCGGATGCAGGGGTTGGTCGGAGAACCGGGCCGGCAAGGTCGTCGACTTCGAGGACATCGACGGTCTTGCCGTCGAGTTGGCCAACGCCGTCGGCAACATCGAGTCGGGGTTGCGCCAACCCCGCATCGGTTGTCGGAGCGGGCCGGGGGATGTGGCCGACCTGGTCGACGAGTGGCCCCACGCGCTGAGGGTTTCCGATTCGCTGGGGGAGAAGCTGTGTACGGTCACCGCTCCTCTCGACGGAACCACCACCCTGACTCTTGCCGGCCGGGGTGAGGCCGCCGGGGTGGAGTGGTTGATCGACGACGGGATCACCCAGGCGTCGAGCCGCAGGCTGTCCGCCGGGGATGCCAATCTCTCCTTCGACGTCGTGTCCACCGGGTTGCCCGGAGACCGGGCTTTCGGGGGTTTCGACGCGGAGGTCGAGGTCGTATCGGTCTGGTCGCCGGAGTCGCAACCCGGTTGGCTCGAGCAGCCGCTCGAGGACGAGCAGGTGACGACGGTGCGGTTCGGTGTACCCGACCGCGAGCGGCAATGGATCGACCGCTTGATCCAATGTCGGGTTTATCAGCGGGCGACATGGGTGAGCACCGACGGTGGCGACCGGGCGGAAGCCACGCCGTTGTGCGAAGTACAGGCCCCGCCCGCGGGTGAGTTCGAGGTCGCCCTGGAGTCGCCCGAAGGCAGTCGCCGGTCGTGGTCGGCGACCCGCTCGGTGGGCCGCGGCGATCCCATCCTTCTGGCCCCCGGCGACCGAACCATCTCGCTCGGTGCCGCCTGGAGACCCTTTGATCGCAGCGAGATTCCCCACGAGTCGTTCGACGACGTCGTCACTGTCGTACTGGTCTGGCGCTCGCCCCGGGGGGCGGTGTTGGCATCACGGCCGATCGAGGACGTCAACATCGAGGTGCGGCCGGCATCCATCAACCTCCTGGAATGCACGAACGAGGCTCAGGTGACCGGTGCTCTTGCGGGCGATCGGGCCGATGCGTCGATTGCCGTGGTCGATACCGGCTGCACGCTGTTGTCCCCACCCCGGGGTACCGTGACCGCGACGGTCTCCGGCGACCTCGGCGGTGTGCCCTGGGAGTTGGCCGATCGTCCGACCGGGGCCACCGGCTGGCGGCGACCACCCCGGATCGATCTCGATGCGGGAGAGCCCAACCGCAGGCTCTTCGTGCTGATCGAGCACCCCGAGCTGGCCGGGTTCGTCGGCTCCGACGGCGAGTTCTCGCTGATCACCGGCAGATCCGACGAGGGTATCGAGATAGGTATATCGGCACCGGTTCCCCGGAGCGTGGCGGTGTATCTGCCCGGGCCCCGCTGCCCCGATCGGGTCGAGGCCGACCTGGCCGATACGGGTGGTGGTCGGCTCGATTCGATGGGCCCCGGCCCTTCGGCGGTCGATACGGGTGGTGGTGGTCGGCTCGACTTGACGGGCCCCGGCCCTTCGGCGGTCGATACGGGTGGTGGTGGTCGGCTCGATTCGATGGGCCCCGGCCCTTCGGCGGCGGCCCGGAATATCTGCCGGATCGATCCACCCCCGAACGGTCATCTCGAGGTTCGTATCGCCGAGGTCGGATCGGGAGCGGAATCGGGGGTGGAGTGGAGGCCGGTGCCCGCGGAGAATCAGGAAGCCGTGTTGTCGGTTCTGCGGATCGAGGCCGGGGATGCGCCGGTTGCCGTCGATGCCGTCTCGGGACCGCTCTCGGCGGAGATGCTGCCGATGGAGACCCGGGTCGATGTCGAGGTGACCTGGACCTCGACCCGGGGTTACCGGTCGCGGGAGCGGAGACGGGTCGTGGTGGGCATACCCGATATCCGGCAGAACCAGCCGCTGCTGCGATGCCCCGGAACGCCGGGGCTGGTGGGCTCCCCCGTCGAGGTCCCCACCGGGCCGCTGGTGGTGGACACCGGATGCGTCCTGGTGGCCCCCGACGTGGGGACGGTCACCGTCGATGTCGGGGGCGACATTGCCGGCACTCCGTGGCGTCTCGGCGAGGAAGTCCGGCTCGGTCCGGGTGACGACGATTTCCCGATCCTCATCCGGACCGCCGATCCTCTTCGGAACCGGGGCTACGACACCGTTGCCGATTTCGCCTTGGCCGCGACCTGGCTCTCCCCCAGCGGGGTCGAACAAGGCGTCGGAGATCACCCTTCTGCCGGCCAGGAGCCTCAGGGGGTGGAGGTGGTGCTGCGGGCCCGACCCGACACCGGGGCGGCCGCGCTGATCGCCGGTGCCCTTCTTCTGGCCGGACTGGTGATCGTCTGGCTCGTCCTGGGGCTGATGGGTCGGCGCGCCAATCGCCTGCCCAGGTCGGGGGAGTACCGGGTGGTGCGCCGGGACGTGACCGCACTGGTTGCCTCGGGCGGCACCCTGGAGCTGGACGACTTCGACGTGAACGACGCGGTTACCAAGCTCAATGAACCCTTGGTGGGTGGCCGATCACGACTGCGGGCCGCCGGTCTCACCATCGCCACCACGGTGCGGTGGTGGAGCCCCGGAGACCTCCTGAGCGGGGGCCGGGCCAGGGCGGTTCCCCAGGACCGAGCCAACCTGTTGGTTGCGGCATCCCCTTCACCGGAGAAAGCGGCATCCCCCTCATCGGAGAAATCGGACTGCCTGCCGGTGAGCCTGGCCCACGGAGCGGTGGTCGTGGCCCTCAATCGCAAACCCACCTCCTCGGGGCCCGAAGGCCGCCAACATCGGGGCCGTGTCTGGATCCTCGTCCGTACCCGGGCAACCAGGGATACCGATGCGACCTTTGCCGGGACCGTCAAACAGAACATCGACAAAGCACTGGGTGAATTGAGGCGCAGTATCGCAGGCCGATCGGTCGTCTCCGTTCCCAACCAACCGAAAGGCTGACAAGCATGTACAACCGTTTTCTATTCATCGGGCTCGGCGGCTCGGGCGGCAAGACGCTCCGTTTCCTGAAGGATCAGATTCGCCGTTGGATGAAGGACAACGGCATCGACAGGGAGATCCCCGCCGGTTGGCAGTTCCTCCACATCGACGTGCCCCCTCAGCCCGACGGGAACGAGTTGAACAGCCGCGTACCCCACCTGGCCACCGACGAGTACCTAGGACTGGTGAGTGCGGGCGTCACCCTCGGCGATGTTCAGGCCGAACTCGATGCCGCCGGGGATCGGCGTGGGGAACTCCGGGGCTGGAGAGTGGACCCAGCCGGTGTGCATGTTGCCATCGAAACCGGAGCTGGCCAGTATCGGGCATTGGGCCGCACCATAGGCGCGCTCCACATTGGTCGCATGAAGGATCGGATCGAGGAAAGGATCAACCGGTTGAACACCGGTGAAGCGATCCGGGAATTGTACGACGTCTACGCAAGTGCTCAGGACACCGATAGGGATCATGTGGATATGAGCGATGTGCCGACCAACATCTTCGTCATATCGTCTCTCGCCGGAGGAACCGGCGCAGGCCTCCTGAACACCGTGTGCGATTTGATCCGAGGAATGGGCGCAGCTCGCGGGCGAGACCTGTTCGGGGTCATCTATACCTCGGAGGTATTCAATGTGCTATCCGCGGCAACCAAAGCCGGGGTGCATGGGAACGGCCTGGCCGCGGTATGCGAACTGCTCAACGGCTCCTGGTGGGGCGGCAATTCGGGAACCGACGACGGTATAATAGTCAAGCCTATTGACGATCTATTCCTTAAAGCTTCTGGTGTATCCGGGAATTTGAATTTCAGCGGACCGTCTTATCCATTCCTCGTCGGTCTCAAGAATGCCCAAGGAGTGAATTTTGGCACCTACGATGCGCTCTTCGAAGGGATGGGACGGGCGCTATTGTCCTGGGTCACCGACGAGGAGGTCGCAGGGTCGTTCATCTCCTACACGATTGCCAACTTCAAGTCCTCGGCCGCGGCCAACATACTCGGCAAGGCGCTGGTGGACGTCGGTGAGGGAGAGGCAATCGGTTTACCACGGTTCTCGGCGCTCGGGTTTGCACGCGTGTCCTTGGGAACCGATCACTTCGAGCGGTTCGCCGTGGATCGGATCGTTCGACGCTGCTACCAGCATCTCATCAATTACCACTCGCAGTCGGACGAGGCCAAGCGGGCAGCGAGGTCGCTGGGCAAGAACGATTCGGATGCCATCACCAAACATCTTGCCGAGACCTTCGGCGACTGGTTTCGGAGAGAATTGCGGGTGGAGGAGACCGGCTCCGACGCAGGACCCATACGATGTGGTTTGTGGCCCACTACTGGCAGTGTTGACCGAGGCGATGAGCCTTGTCGAGGGTACCAGCAGGAACTGGAACGGTACGCATCCCTCGATGTTGATGGCAACCGACCGGCGAGCGAGTGGCGTGGTCTAATCGATCCCGCGGTCGAGAATTGCTTCACGGCTTTTGAACGGAGTATCCGCGACCAGCTTGACGAGCGATCGGGCCAATGGGTCGCTGCCATCGAGGAGCGGGTAAGAGAAACCGTCCTGGAGGCAATGTCCACGTATGGGCTTTTGGTCACTGCCCGCCTCTGTTCCGACACTGCGGAGTACCTGCGAACCACGGTCGTCGAAAATCTCAAGGTCAACGTCGGGCCGAAACTCCGGCAATGGGCCATCGGATGGCAGGACAACGAGGTGTCGCAGGAGCTAGACGGGGCCAGGGGCAAACTACGGAACACCAACCAGAGGATCAGCAACTACATAGCGTCGATAGTTCACTACAAGGCTTTCGCAATGGATGCGCTCATTGCCGAAAGAGCCGCGGAACTGGCGGAGGAAGCGGCCAACCGCCTGTTGGATCCCATCGCCAAGGAGATCGAGAGCGCGCACAAGAGCCTCCGGAACGACGAGGCCCCGACGTTGGCTCAGTTCGGACCGCCCGGGAACGAGTTTTCGCTGATCGAGGAGGATGATTACCACGATTTGTTCGATCGACTGCTGCGATCGACTTTCGGCAATATCGACTACACAAGCTTGTTGGAAGCGGTTATCGGTCGCTCCCAGGTCGCCCCGGAATCCGATGTTCCCTCATTGGTGGAGGTAACCCGCTCCTGGAACCCCAGGGCCCGTTGGAGCGGCGCGCCGGCGGATGTCCATGTAACCGTCGTCTCCACGAGGGAACTCCTGGCCCGCCGGGCTACCGACTGGCTGAACGCCGACGGCGGACCGTTCGGAGAGGTTCTCGGGCTCAGCCTGCGAAGTGCCCTCGACACCAGCGACACCAGCGGCACGGCCGTTACCGTGGCCGACCGGCAGGAATATCGGAAGAAGTTCATGTCCTGCCTCTCGGCTGCGATTTCGACTTCCGCTCCGTTGGTTGATCTCGACCCGGCGCTGATGGGGCTGATCGGCACCGAAGCCGGTAAGGGTCTGATAAGGCACTTCAGCAAGCTGCCGTTCGGCCGTGGGCCCGACGGCAAACATCCCTTGGAGGACGAGGTGGAGGCGGCACTGGCTCCTGTCATCGGTAAGGAGCAAGTGCAGGAACTCATGAAGTTCGATCAGCGCACCCGTCACGTGGACGTGGCCGCGCAACTTGCTGCACCCCAATCGGTATTGGCTCTGAAGTCGGTGCTGGCCCCGGTTGCCCAGGACTGGGACAGGCACAAGTCCAACGGCGAAATGGCTCTACAGTATTTCTGGCAACATCGCCGGTCGCAGTACCTGCAACGATTCGTACCCTGTCCCCAGGCCCATCTGCGTGGTTTGGTGCGGGGTTGGTTCACGGCCCAGATGCTCGGACTTTTGGACTTCGATGAAACCGACGGTTCCATTTGGATATGGCGAGAAGGAAGGCCCCCCGTCACCTTTCCGAACCCGTTGTTGTCGCCGATCAAAAATATCAAGCGCGGTGATCGGCTCGGTCCGGTGCTGGAGTCGCTCGGCCTGGCCTACGTGGAAACGGCGGCGAGCGGCACCCTGGAGCCGCTGGAGGCCTACGTCAGCCTGCTCGAACTGGGAAAGTCCGGGGACGGCGGCGTCCTCTACTACGAGAGCGTCAATGAGCGGCTGGCGGAGTGGATCGAATCGGGCCGGCCGGTCGAGGATGCTCTCACCGGCATGAAACCTGAACGATTGGGCAACCTGCCCGACACGGCCACCTGGGAACAACGGACCAAGGCCATTGTCGATGTTCTCGACGAGCAGTACGAGCGCTACGGAACCGACTACGCCGAGCTTGAGGAGAACTGGAGCAAGAACCCCGGCATGCTGTCGCGCGCCCCGCTGTGGACGGGACTGTGGCCGCTTCTCGGCGAGGAACTCCAACGGCTCAGCGAGAGGGTTCTGCGCCACTCTCCCGAGGACGAACTCGGCTAGGTGATTCACCGCCGGCATCGGCAAGCAGGAGCGGACCCGTGATCACCATTGTTTTTCACCAGGCCGACGAGGTCGTCGTCGAAGCGACACGCGTGCTGCGTGAGCTCTCGTGGCACGGGCTGCTCAACGACATCGCGTTGGTGGCGATCGGTGGCGATCCATCGCCCGGACAACCACCGGCCACGTGCGTGCGGGCCGGCAACGAAACGCCCATGGGACTGCACGACGCGCTGGCCGGTGCCGACCCCCCCACCGGCGGTCGCTTGCACATGACTGCCGTCGCCTCGACACGACTGGCGTCTCCGGCCCAACTCGCGCTCGCCGATGCGTTCGCCGACATTGCCCACCGGGTCGCGAAGCTTGCAGGCGACGTTGTGGTGGTTCCCAGTTGTCTGGCGGTACCGGAGTCACGAGACGACCACAGCATGCTACCTGCCGAGGGGTTCTTCACCGCCCGGACGGTCAACTTCGTCGCCCTGCCCACCGATTGGCAGTTCGCCACCGGCATGGCTGCGGGCATCGATTTCGCCGATACCCACCGGGCCTCATGGCATGCTGCGCTCGAGATCGCCACGCTGACGTCGTCGTGGCGGGCGGTGACCGACAGTCCGTGGCGACCCGAGATCCGCGCCCCGGGAATCGATGGGTATGCCTACCGGTTCGTGAGATCCTCGGCCCGGCTGGTGCTGATTCGTCGCCACGAGCTGGTTGCCGAGGACTTTCTTCCGGTGGCCGAGGGTTTTTCGCCCACGCCGGTTCCCGAGAGAATCAAGGAAACCGTGGAGGCACTGCACCCGGATGCCTTCCGGCTGGAGAGCCAAGTCGGCCGGTCGGGTGCTTCCGTCGGACGGAGCCCGATCATGAAGACCATCGGTGCCGCCCTCGGTCGTATATTCCCCCCGATGGCGGCCGGCTTTCGCGGGCTCGGCCGGCAGCTCAAGGCGGAGTTCTCCGAGGCCTTCGGTGGAGTCGTCGGCTCCAGCCGCCGCGAACAACCCTCTGCATCGAGTACCGCATCAACCGGGGCTTCAGGAACTTCCTCCGCGTCCTCGTCGGGAACCGCTTTTTCGTCGTCGGGAGATCCGGTCGATGAAAACCCGGCAACGGTTTCTTGGAGGGGCACCCGGTATGCTTCGTCGTCAACCGATCGGGCCGATGAAGTCCCCGTTGTGCTTCGGGGATTCGATCCCCGGGTGTGGACCAACCTCGTGCGCAACGTACTCGGAGTCGCCGACGGTGCCCGTACCGAGGACGCAGTCAAGGCTCGCAAAGAAGCCGGGAACCAGGAGTACGTGTTCGTCACCCCGGAAAGCCTGGTCGACGACTTGCTCGAAGAGCGGATCCGATCCGGCGGGCAACGATCCCAAGCCGCGACTGCCCTTGATGAAGCCCCTGCGGATTCGGTTCTCGACGAAGAAGCAGAGGATGCTCCTGAGGCCCCTGCTGATGCGGTTCTCGATGGGGACACGGAGGAGGATCCTGAAGCCCCTGCTGATGCGGTTCTCGACGAAGAAGCAGAGCACCAGGACCGACCCAAAGCACTGCTCACGCTTCTCGATGACGCTTTCTGCGACGAGATCGACAAGGCGGAGGTTCGACAGAGGAACCTGCAAGCCAAACTTGAGGGCCGCCTGGAAGAGGAGATGGAAGCAACCGAGAGGTTCACCCCTTCTACTGCCTTGCTCGTCACCGTCATGGCTTTTTTCACCACTGCGTACACGGTGATGGCCAGTTATGTGTTACTGCTCGATGTTTTCGACCTCGATGACGTCAGCCATGTGCTCCGAACCCGCCTAGTGCTGGTGGTTTCGGCGTTCACCTGGTTGGTGCTGCTGTATCCCCGTATCCCCAAAAGCGATGACGATCCTGGAGCCGGCCAGTCCTTCTTCTTGAGATCCACGGCAATCGTGTTCGGCTACACGGCGTTGGCGATTGTCTTCGCCGGACCCCTCTCGGAGTTGTCCGCGAGCTCCCCGGAGCCGGAACTCGTACCTTTGGTGCTCATGACCATCACGCTTTGGCTGAGCTGGCAACTACTGTCGTCGGGCAAAAGCCAGGAACGACCGGCGAGCCGGGCCCTGGCACTGGTATGGACAGTCTGCTATCTGATCGCCGGTATCCTCGTCTACGCCAAATTGGACTCCTCGATCTTCAACCGCTGGGAGTTCCTCCGCAACTTCTTCGAGCGCTATGGCGAGAGCATAAGGTATGCCGCCATTGGAGTGGCCGGGTTGTTGTGCATGCTCGCCCTGGTCATGATGGTGGTCAGCGACCGGGGCAATGAGGGTAGGCGAAGGCGTTTGCGCGCTGAAATACGTGACCTACGAGATGAACTTCGGCATCAGGAAGTGGTGCCGTTGTTGCGAGGCCTGCGGACGAACTGGCTCGGTACCGCCGCCGCGCTCGACTACATTCTGAGGCGGAACGTCCCCACCGAGTCGGCATCCGACGATGCCCCCGGGATGCTCGACTCACCGTTGTTTCGGCTGGCGGTGCGTTACCGGGGCGTGTTCGGCCCACCACCGCCACCGGGTTGGCTGGGGGCACAGTACGAGGCGGTCGTTGACGCCAACTCCCGACGCGACGCGCGGTTGGGCACCGCGGATCCCGATCGACCGGAAACCAGCACCATGGTCAGCCCCATGAAACGCGATCTGCTCGCGGCCCCCGGTCCCGATCCCCGCTGGGAGTTGGCCCGTCGGCTCCGTTCGGGCGAGTTCGACGATGCGCTGGCCCGGGATTGGGAGGCGACGGAGGAGGGGTGGCCCGAGGATGCCGACGTCGGCCTTTTGAGCGAGATCGTCCCGATGGTGCCCTCGAAGTTGCCCGTCGGCCTGGTCGGAGGTAGCACGGCTGCTCTGGATCGGGTCGAAATGGACAGTATCTGGTGGTGGCCCTACGGACTTGAGGAGCCCGACTACGACCCGAAATCGACCCCGGATCCCAAACTGGCCGAGGTCGTCCGCTCACCCGACGAGGACTCCTACCTGGCCGTGAGGCTCGATGTTTCCCATCCCATTCTGGAGGATCGGATCATCGACAGATCGACGTCACCGGAAGACCCCGACGACGAAGACCCTCCGCCACCAGGCCCCGCCACCGGCCTGGGCTGATGCCCCGAGATCCGGGGCCAACACACCGTCTTGTCCAAGCCCCGCACCCCGGAGATCAGCATCGTGGAGTCGTGGTGTTTCGGAGCCGCTCAGGCTTGCTTTTTTGAGTTGCCTTTGGCGTGCATTAGGACAAACAGCGGAGCAGTTCGGTGCGGAGTTCGGGGATGCCTTGGCCTTTGGTGGCGCTGGTCCACAGGACGTCGCCGGGTGAGACCCCGAGGTTGTGGGCCAGTTCGGTTCGGCGGGTCGCCCGGCGGGAGGGTTTTACCTTGTCGGCCTTGGTGGCCACCGGGCGCAGGGCCACGTGGTGGTGTACCAGCCAGTGGGCGGTCTGGAGGTCGAGCGGGGTGGGGCCGACGAGGCCGTCCACCAGTAGTAGTACCTGAACCAGGGTGGGGCGGTCGAGCAGGTAGCCGTCCATCATCTTCTGCCAACCGGCCCGTTGGGCCTTGGGGGCCTTGGCGAAGCCGTAGCCGGGCAAATCCACCACCCACCGTCCGGGTCGGTCGTCGAGTTCGTACACGTTCAGCAGCCGGGTGGCTCCCGGTGCCTTGGATGTGCGGGCCAGGCCCTTGCGGTTGGCCACCGCGTTCAGAAGCGACGACTTGCCCACGTTGGATCGCCCCACCAGCGCCACCTCGCCGCGGGACTCGGGGAGATGGGAGGCATCGCCGGCCGACCGCAGAAAACGCAGGGCCAGCGGTTTGGACATTCCCCGATGGTACCGACCCGGTGTCGCCCAGCCGTCCCCGGCTGGGTGGACCCCCGGTTTGGCGGTTCACCTCCCCGGTCCCACCACCCAGGAACAACCGGGCCGGGTGGACTCGTCGGTTGTCGTCTAGCTGTTCATCACCTCTACGTCCAGAAGCGTGGCGAAGCGTTCCAGGGCCGCGGCCCGGCGGGTGGGGACGTGCTCGGTGGGATGGTCGGCGGCCGGGGAGTACCCCTTGAGGGTTCGGCGGGCGATGGTCACCTTGTGGACCTCGTCGGCCCCGTCCACCAGGCGGGAGGCTCGGGCATTGCGGTACATCTCCTCCAGGGGCATGTCGGCCGAGTAGCCCAGGGCACCGTGGACCTGAATGGAGCGGTCGATGGCGTCGTGGAGCATCCTGGTGCCGTACACCTTGATCATGGCGATCTCGGTGCGAGACGCCGAGGAGCCGTGCTTGTCCATGTGCCAGGCGGCGTGCAGACACAACAGTCGGGCGGTCTGGATATCGATGCGGGTCTCGGCTACGAAGTCCTGCACCATCTGCTTGTCGGCCAAAAGGCTGCCGTGGGAGAACCGGGACAGGGCTCGCTCGCACATCATGTCCAACGCTCGTTGCGCCTGGCCGATCCAGCGCATGGCGTGGTGGATGCGGCCCGGCCCCAGACGCTTCTGGGCCAGTACGAACCCATCGCCGGGATTGCCGATCAAATGGTCGGCGGGTACCCGCACGTCCCGGTAGATCACCTCGGAGTGACCCCCCGGCCGGCGGGCGAACCTACCGGGATAGGGATGATGCATGGTGGGCACGTCCCGCACGATCTCGAGGCCCGGAGCATCGGTGGGCACCACGATCATGGACGATCCCTGATAGGGATGGACATCGGGGTTGGTCACCACCATGGCGATCAAAAAGTCGGCCCCCGATCCCCCGGAGGTGAACCACTTGTGGCCGTTGATCACCCAGGTGTCGCCGTCACGCGCCGCGGAGGTCCTCAGCAATGTGGGGTCGGAGCCGGCCACGTCGGGCTCGGTCATCGAGAACCCCGAACGCAGCTCACCGGCCAGCAGCGGTTCCATCCATCGCTTCTTCTGCTCCTCGTCGCCGCCGATGGCCAGCAGCTCGGCGTTGCCCGAGTCGGGGGCCTGATTGCCGAAGAGGCCCGGAGCGATCCTCGAACGTCCCAGGATCTCGTGCAACAGTGCCAGCTTCACCTGGCCGTAGCCCTGGCCCCCCAACTCGGGATCGAGGTGACAGGCCCACAACCCCTGATCCTTCACCCGGAGTTTCAACGGGGAGGTGAGGGCGGCCCACTGCTCGTCGGTCACGTCCAACTCGATGGTCTCCAGGGGCAGGACGTCGTCGTCCACGAAGGCCCGAGCCCAGTCCAGCTTCTGCTGGAACTCGGGTTCGGTCTCGAAGTCCCAGGCCATTCGTGAAGCTTATTGGACGGGGCGTGCCCCTCGAAGAGGCAGGACCTCCGGATCGCCGGCCCCTTCGACGGGGGCGGGCCGGATCCCGATCGCGCTCTGCTGGGTCAAGTGCCTCAATCAGCCCCTTCGACGGGGGCGGGCCGGAGGATCGAGCCGGGTCTCAGCGGTTGACGCCCGCGTTCCGGGTGGTGAACCCGGCCAGGTCGCGATCCTTGCCCCGGTGGCGGCCCTTGTCCATCGACTGCGTCGAGACGTCGTGATCGGCGGCCGAGGCTCGCAGCGCGCCCACCGTGCAGTCGGCGCGGTCCCGATGGGAGAACGGGTCGTACTGGTACCAGGCCATGGCGTTGAGGTGGGTGATTTTGTCCACCTCCTCGTCGGGCACTCCGGTGAGCGACTCGGCCAACTTCTCGGGGGCGTCGGGCCAGGTGGAGTCGCTGTGGGGGTAGTCCATCTCCCAGCAGATGTTGTCCATGCCGATCTCGTGGCGCAGGATCACCCCCACGGGATCGTTGATGAAGCAGGTGAGGAAGTTGCGGCGGAACACCTCGCTGGGCAGCAGGTCGTCGAAATCCTGGCCCGTCCAGAGGTGGTGCATGTCGTAGGTGCGGTCGGCCCGGTCCATGAAGTAGGGGATCCACCCGGTGCCCCCCTCCGACAGGGCGATTTTGATGTCGGGGTAGCGGCGGGGGATGGGCGACCACAACAGATCGGCCGCGGCCTGGCTGATGTTCATGGGTTGGATCTGGATCATCACGTCCATGGGGGCGTCGGGAGCGGTGACGACCATCTCTCCCGACGAGCCCAGATGAACGGAGCAGACCGTGCCGGTATCGCTGAACGCCTCCCAGAGCGGGTTCCAGTAGTCGTCGTGGAAGCTCGGTTGTCCCAGCTTGGCCGGGTTCTCGGTGAAGGTCATGGAGTGGCAGCCCAACTCGGCCACCCGACGAACCTCGGCGGCGCACTCCTGGGCGCTCCAGATCATGGGCAGGGCCATGGGAATGAACCGGCCCGGATAGGCCCCGGCCCACTCGTGGATGTGCCAGTCGTTGTAGGCCCGGATCAGATCGGCGGCGAAGGACTTGTCGGGGTGGTTGGCGAACAGTCGGCCGGCGAAACCGGGGAACGACGGGAAGCACATCGAACCCAGCACTCCGGCGGCGTCCATGTCCTTGATGCGGGCATGGACGTCGTAGCAGCCGGGGCGCATCTCGTCGAAGGCGGTGGGCTCGATGCCGTACTCCTCCTTGGGCCGTCCGGCCACCGCGTTCAGACCCACGTTGGGAATCACCGCGCCGTTGAACGTCCACACGTCGTCGCCCGAGTCGGTGCGGACCACTCTGGGGGCGTCGTCTCGCCATCGGGCCGGAAGATGGTTGTCGAACAAGTCGGGTGGTTCGCACAAGTGGTCGTCCACGCTGACCAGGATCATGTCGTTCAAGTCCATTGCTACCTCCGATTCCCGGGGCGGGTTCCCGGGGAGTGTTCCTGGGGTGTGTTCCCGGGATGTGCTCCTGGAGTGGGTTCCCAGGGTGCGACCAAGAGTAGTCGGCGTATTATTGTTTGCCGGCAGAACGACAACCAGGAGGTTCCCGATGTCCAACCCCATGAGCTACGAAGGCCGCAACGTCGTGGTCACCGGGGCCTACTCCGGAGTCGGTGCCGCGCTGGTGGAGCTGCTGGCCGACCTCGGGGCCGCTTCGATCACCGCGCTGGACGTCAAGGAGCCCACCGGGCCGATCACCCGCTACATCCCCACCAACATGGGCGACCCGGTGGCCATCGACGAGGCGGCCGCGGCCATCGACTCCCCGGTACACGCGTTGTTCAACAACGCCGGCATCGCGGCCACGTTCTTGCCCGGGGACGTGATGAGGGTCAACACCTTGGGGCTCATGCGGCTCACCGACGCCCTGTTGCCCAAGATCCCCGCCGGGGGGGCGGTGGTCAACACCGCCTCCATCGCCGGTATGAACTGGCCGGCCCATCAGGCCGAGATCACCGAGTTGTTGTCCATCGACGATTGGGACAAGGCGGTGGCCTGGGTGGAGGAGCACCCCGAGGTGGTGGCCGACGGCTACATGTTCTCCAAGGAGTGCGTGCAGATCTTCACCATGCAGGCCGCCAAGGGGATGTTGGCCAACGGCGTGCGGATCGCCAGCGCCTGTCCGGCTCCCATCGATACGCCGCTGCTTCCCGATTTCAAGCAGACCATGGGCGAGCAGATGATCGACTGGACGGCAGCCAACTCCGGGGGGCGCTACGTGACCGCGGCGGAAGTGGCCAACCTGCTGGCCTATCTGGGATCCGACGCGGCCTCGTTCGTGTCGGGGGTGAACGTCAATATCGACAATGCCTTCCAGGGCTCGATGATCACCGGCCAGGTGGACTTCGGAGAACTCGCCGGCTAGTCGGACGGCCCGGCCGGGTAACTCGCCGGCTGGTCGGACGGCCCGGCCGGAGAAGCGATCAAACCTCGTTGGCCAGCCGGTTGCGGAGTTCGGTGGCGTAGGCGTCGACCCGGTCGGCCACCTCGGCCAGCACGTCGGTTTCCAGGGCGTCGGCCAGATCGGCCCCGCCGGCTCGGGCCAGCATGGGAGCCAGCTCGCCCGATCGGATCTTGTGTACGGCCCACTCGGCGATGGGGCCGTGGGCGGTCTCGTCGAAGGGAACGATGTGGTTCCGTCCGCCCCCCAGGTGGTTGTAGTGATAGTGGGGGGCGTCCTCGAACAGGTCGAAGCGCAGATACTCCCACCGACCGTCGGCGTCGAACACATGCAGCGAAACTCCCCGATCCTCGATGCCCAGGGGGGCGGTTCGGCGTAGTTCCTCCACGTAGGCCTCGTCGCCCCCGTAGTACTCGGTCAGTGCTTCGGGGGTGAGGTTGCGGTATTCCACCCCGATCTTGATCGCCCCGGCCGGGAAGTAGGCGGTGTTGGCGTCATCGGGCCGCATGGGCGGCATGTCGTAGACGTGACCGATCTCCATGGCCGCCAGCGTAGTCGGTTGAGCTTCGCAGCCGTGATGGTCTGTCGGGGTGGCTACCATCGAAATCCCATGGTTCAGCGGCGAGGCGATCTGGAGGAGTTCTTCCATCCCGACGGGGTGGCGGTGATCGGCGGGATCGACCGGACCCGATCCGAGGCCGACCTGCGGACGGCCATGGACGCCCGCTGGGGGGCGGGAAACTGGCACCTGGTGAACCCCGGGGGCGGATCCATCGGGTCGGTGCCCATCCACCGGTCGGTGGCCGATCTGCCCGAACCGGCGACGTTGGCGGTCATCTCCACCCCTCCGGCGGTGTGCGCCTCGGTGGTCGATCAGTGCGCCGCCATCGGGATCGGTTACGCCCTGGTGTTCTCCTCGGGATTCAGCGAGATCGGTCCCGACGGGGCCGCGCTGGAGGCCGAACTGGGGGAGGCCGGTCGCCGCAACAACATCCGCATCTTCGGCCCCAACACCAATACCAACGCCTTCGAGCCCGTGCCCGAGGTACCCGGGCGGCGAGGGGGCAGGATCGGGGTGGTCACCCAGTCGGGCCACAACGGTCGCCCCATCATGCAGGGGGTTCACTTCGGCATCGGGTTCAGCCGCCAGATCCCGTGCGGCAACGAGGTGGACCTCGAGGTGAGCGATTTCATCGAGTACTTCGCCTACGACGACGACACCGCGGTGATCGCCGGCTACATCGAGGGCTTCCGCTCCGCCGACAAGCTGCGCACCGCGCTGGCCGCGACCAACGCCCAGGGCAAGCCGGTGGTGGTGTTGAAGATGGGGGCCACCGGTGCCGGATCGCGCATGGCGTCGTCGCACACCGGCCACCTCACCGGCTCCGACGCGGTGATCGACGGGTTGTTCGAGCAGTACGGGGTGGTGCGGGTGCGTGACCTCGACGAGTTGCTGGAAACGGCCGCCCTGTTCGCCAAGCTGGGCCCGGGGGTGGCCGAGGGCGCCGGCCTGTACTCCATTTCCGGAGGATCCAGCACGCTGATGGCCGAGACCGCCGAGTTGGCCGGGGTCGCCGTTCCCCGATTGGCCGGGGCCACTCAGGAGAAGCTGCACCGTCACATCCCCGGTTACCTGACGGTGTCCAACCCGGTGGACAACGGTGGCACC
The DNA here is from genome assembly GCA_965115985.1 of Acidimicrobiales bacterium. Classification (GTDB taxonomy): domain Bacteria; phylum Actinomycetota; class Acidimicrobiia; order Acidimicrobiales; family Bin134; genus Poriferisocius. Next base: position 376,592 of record OZ220474.1, on the reverse strand, counting down.
TTCATCACCAATCAACCGCCCGAGATCCGCCGCCAGGTGATCAGGGACATCGGCGACGATCCGGCGGTGGGCTACACCGTGGTGGGGGTTACCGGGGCGGTACCGCCCATGACCGATCTTCTGGGCGACGACGTCGTGGCGTTGGCCGACGAGGTGGACAAGCCGATCATCGCCACCTGGAACTCCTTCAAGGTGGACGAAGCCGGATTCGACCGGCTGGTGGAGTCCGGGGTTCCGCTGTTCCGCTCCTTCCGGGGGTGCTTCGGCGCTCTGGCCGCCTATCACCGCTACCAGCGTCGTCGGGAGAGCTTTCGGTATCGACCGCCGCTGCCCGACGTCCTGCCGACGGTGGCCGCCGCGGCCCTGGAATCGTACCCCGTCGATACCGAGGCGGTGCTGCGGGCCTTCGGACTGCCGCTGGTCGCCGGTGGTATCGCCGATTCGGCCGCCGCGGCCCGCCGGGTCGCGCGAGACGTCGGCCTGCCGGTGGCGGTGAAGATCGCCTCGGGGGACTTCCCCCACAAGACCGACTCCGGTCTGGTGGTGCTGGAGGTGGATTCGTTGGACGGCGTGGAGCAGGCGGCCCGCACGGTGTTGGCCCGGGCCCGGGCCTTGTCTCCCGGAGCAACCATCAACGGGGTGGAGGTGCAGCAGATGGTGGCCGGGGGCACCGAGATGATCGTGGGCGTGATCCGCGATCCCACTCTCGGTCCCGCGGTCATGGTGGGCACCGGCGGGGTGTTCGCCGAGGTTCTGGCCGACACCGCGGTGCGCCCGCTGCCGATGGACGAGGCCGACGCCCACGAGATGATCCGGTCGCTCGGGGGGTTCCCCCTGCTGAACGGGGCCCGCGGCCGCCCGCCGGGCGATGTGGAGGCCCTGGTCGAGGTGGTGATGACCACCGCCGCCCTGGCCACCGCCCTGGGCGACCGCCTGGGCGAACTCGACCTGAACCCGGTGGTGGTGCGCGAGCACGGCCGGGGCGCGGTGGTCGTCGATCATCTCATGGTCACCGCCGACTAGCGGAATGTCGGGCCGTCGGTCATCGGCAATGGTCACCGCCGACTAGCGGAATGTCGGGCCGTCGGTCATCGGCAATGGTCACCGCCGACTAGCGGAATGTCGGGCCGTCGGTCATCGGCAATGGTCACCGCCGACTAGCGGAATGTCGGGCCGTCGGTCATCGGCAATGGTTGCTGCCGGCCGTTGGCATGTCGGGCCGGCGGCCGCCGGCGGTCACCGCCGGCCGGTGTCGTCCCATAGTTGGTCGCGCAGTTTGGTGCGGAGGACCTTGCCGGTGGGGTCGCGATCCACGGTGGGACCGATGATGTATCGGCGGGGGCGCTTGTAGCCGGCCAGGTGCCGGGTGCAGGCGGTGTCGATGGCGGTGGTGACGTCATCGGGGTCGAAACCGTCGGCCACGTCCAGGTACAGCACCACCTGCTCGCCCCGGTCGGGGTCGGGTCCGCCCACCGCGCAGGCATCGGCCACCCCGTCCACCGCGAACACCACGTCCTCGATCTCCGCCGGGTAGATGTTCACCCCGGCGGCCACGATCACCTCGGAGCTGCGGCCCGACAGGTACAGGTAGCCGTCCTCGTCGAGGTGGCCGACGTCGCCCACCGAGAAGAACCCGTCGTCGTCGTAGGCGTCGTCGGTCTTGCCGGAGGCGTTGATGTAACGGAAGTAGCGACCCTCGGGCCGTCGGAAGTACACCGTGCCGGGTTCTCCCGGCCCCACGGGTTCGCCGTCGTCGCCCACGATCCGGATGGTCAGCTCCCCGATGGGGGTGCCCACCGTGCCCGGCCGGGCCAACCACTCGGTCGAGCTGCACATGGTCATGCCGCCCTCGGTGAAGCCGTAGTACTCGGTGAGGATGGGACCCCACCAATCGATCATGCGCCGCTTGAGCGGCACCGGGCAGGGCTCGCCGCCGTGCAGGACGGTGACCAGCCGGGAATGGTCCAGCTCGGCCCGGCGCTCGGCGGGCAGGCCCAGGAGCTGGCGGAACATGGTGGGCACCATGATGGTGGCGGTCACCCCGTCGTTGATGACGTCCACCGCCCGGTGGGCGTCCCAGCGGTCCATGATCCGCATGGGGGCACCGTTGGCCAGCGCCCCCAGGGCGAACGCCAGGGGAGCACCGTGGAAGAGCTGGGCCACCATGAGGTGCTTGCCGTCGCGGGGCAGGCCCAGTCCCCGGGCTCCCACCGACGAGAACTCCCACCACTGCTCGAAGGTGGACTCCGAGTCCAGGGTGCGCTCCACCCCCTTGGGTCGTCCGGTGGTGCCCGAGGTGTAGGGGATGCGGTACCCGGTTCCGCCGGCCGGGAAGGGTCGGGGATCCTGGGTGTTCACCCAGGCGTCGAAGTCGTCGTCCACCCGAACCACCGGCCGGTCCCCGGCCGCGTCCTGGGCCGCGGGCCCATCGGTCACCACCAGGGTCGAGCCGGCGTCGTCCAGCACGTAGGCGATCTCGGTGGCCGTCCAGTTGCTCTTGATCGGGGTCATCCTCAGCCCGGCTCGAAAGCAGGCCAGCATGACCTCCACGAATTCGGTGCGGTTGGAGCACACCAGGGCGACGTGGTCCCCCCGAGCGGCCCCGGAGGCCAGCAGTCCCCGTCCGATGGCATGGGTGCGGCGGTCGAGTTCGGCCCAACTCACCCGGTGGGTGTCGTCCTCCAGGGCCAAATCGTCGGGCGACCGACCGGCCAACTCCGCCAGCACCGAGGGTTCGCTCACACGAAGACCCTACCGACCGTCGATCGGGTCGAACCGCACCGGCAGAGACGTCAGAGCCCGGGAGCCACGAAGACCCTACCTATCGTCGTTGCGCATCGCGAGAGCCAGGTAGCGGTCGTCGGCGTCGTCGAGGGTCGTCAGCGTCCAGCCGGCCCCGGCGAGCAGCGGCTCGACGCGGTCCGGGTCGATGTTCAGGTCGTGGGCTCCGGCGTTTCGTTCCCGGTGGCGGGCGGCCAGGGTCGGGCGGCCCACGGGATGGAACACGCCCAGCCGGGCACCGGGTCGGGCGACTCGGGCCATCTCCCGCAGCGTTCTGGCCGGGTCGGGCAGGTGGGGGAGCAGTCCGGCGGCCAGGATCCCGGTGGCGCAACCGGTTGGCACCGGCAGCCGCCCCACGTCTCCCAGTACGCAGACCGCCACCGCTCGACGGCCCAGGCGGGCCGCCTCCCTCAGCATGGCCGGGGTGGCATCGATACCGAGGACCGCACCGTCGGGGCCCACCGCGGCTCGCAGGGGCCCCAGGGCCCGGCCCGATCCGCAGCCGGCATCGATGGCCACGTCGCCGGGGGAGAGGTCGAGCCGGGCCACCGCCCAGTCGAACTTGTCGCCGTCGTCGGCGAAGCGATCCTCCCAGCCGGTTGCCCGTGGGGTGAAGAACTCTCGGGTCCGGGCCAAGTCTTCGGAGGTGCCCATGCGCTCCAACCTCCGACCGCGGCGCGGATCAAGCCGTGCCGGGCGTCCGGCGGGCCGAGGCGATCAGCTCCGACAGCTCGTCCGAGGTGGTCGGCCCGGCCAGGGAGGCCCGAACCGCTCCGGTGCGGTCGGCCAGCACCGCGAGGGGGACGGCATCGATGCCGTAGCGACTGTGCAGATCACCATGGCGGCGGTGCTCGATCTCCTGCACGACCAGCCAGTCGTCGGCCAGCTCCTGGGCCGCCGCGATAACCGCGGCGCAGGTCGAGCAGGTTCTGGAGGTGAACACCGCCAGCAACCATTCGGAGCCGGGTCGGGCGAAGTCCCAGCGCTCCAGCCGGGCGGGCACCGAGTAGGACGGGGCCTTCGGGGGGGCGGGACGGGTGCGTCGGACGATCCCGGCCACCGCCAGAGCCCCGGCCACCACCCCCAGGGCGATCAGGGTTCGGGCCACGTATCCGGTGCGTCCGCCTCCTCGGGGTCGGCCACGGACTGCGGAGGCGGTGGTGGAGTGGTGACCGTGGTGCTACGCGCCCCTCCCGAGGTCCGGGCCGCCAGGGCGATGCCGATCATGTCCCGGGGGTCCCCGATGGGATTCTCGGTCCCCAACTCGACCAATCGGCTCACCTCGTCACCGGAAATGGTCTCGTGCTCCAGCAGGGCCCGGGCCACCAGGTCGAGGCCGTTGCGATGCTCCGAGAGCACTTCTCGGCACCGGTTCTCCTGGGATCGCAGGATCTCGGCCACCTCCTCGTCGATCACCCGGGCGGTCTCGTCGCTGTACTCCCGGCTGGTCATCATCTCGTCGCCCAAGAACACCTGTCCCGAACTGCGCCAGGCCATGGGCCCGATGCGGTCGCTCATGCCCCACTCCCGCACCATGCGCCGGGCGAACTCGGTGGATCCGGCCAGGTCGTCGGCCGCCCCGCTCGAGGACACGCCGAACACCAGCTCCTCGGCGATGCGCCCACCCATGCGCATGACCAGCATGTCCTCCAGGTAATCGCGCCGCAGGGTGTGGCGGTCCTCCTCCGGAAGGGTCATGGTCACCCCCAGGGCCATGCCCCGGGGAATGATGGTCACCTTGTGCAGCGGGTCGGCGTGGGGCAGCACCGCGGCGCACACCGCATGACCGGCCTCGTGGTAGGCGGTGATCTGACGCTCCTGCTCGGACATGGCCATCGATTCCCGCCGCTGGCCCATCAGCACCCGGTCCCGGGCGTGCTCGAAGTGGTTCATGCGGATCTGATCGGAATCGCTGCGCACCGCGAACAACGCCGCCTCGTTCACCAGGTTGGCCAGATCGGCTCCGCTCATGCCCGGCGATCCCCGAGCGATCAGCGGAAGGTCCACGTCCGCGGCGATCTTCTTGGACCGGACGTGGACGTTGAGGATTTGCAGCCGGTCGTCGGCCTCGGGCAGCGGGACCACCACCTGGCGGTCGAACCGCCCGGGTCGCAGCAGGGCCGGGTCGAGGATGTCGGGCCGGTTGGTGGCCGCCATCATCACGATGCCCTCGGTGGCCTCGAACCCGTCCATCTCGGCCAGCATCTGGTTGAGGGTCTGCTCCCGCTCGTCGTGGCCGCCCCCCAGCCCGGCTCCCCGCTTGCGGCCGATGGAGTCGATCTCGTCGATGAAGATGATGGCTCGCCCCATCTTGCGGGCCGACTGGAACAGATCCCGCACCCGGCTGGCCCCCACGCCGACGAACATCTCCATGAAGTCCGACCCGGTGACCGACAGGAACGGAACCCCGGCCTCGCCCGCCACCGCCCGGGCGATGAGGGTCTTGCCGGTACCCGGCGGGCCCACCAGCAGCACCCCCTTGGGGATGCGGGCCCCGATCTGGGAGAACTTGTCGGGGTGCTTGAGGAAGTCGACCACCTCGACGATCTCCTTCTTGACCCCCTCGTAGCCGGCCACGTCCTCGAAGGTGGTTCCCGGGCGCTCGGTGGTGTAGGTCTTGGCCTTGGACCGTCCGATGGACATGATCCCGCTCATCTGCCCCTGGGCCCGGCGCTGGAACCACCAGAAGATCAAGAAGATCAGCCCCACCGGGATGAGCAGCGGCAGGATGGTGGCCCAGATGCTGCTGCGAGGAGTATGGAACTCGAGCGTCTCGACATTGGTACGCAGATCCTTCTCGACCTCTTCGCCCAGCGGAACCGGACCGGTGGTGTGGAACTTGGCCCCGTCGATGGTCGTACCCTTGATGCTGCCGGTGGTGTTGTTGTACTCGGCGTTGTCGATCTCCCGATTCTCGGCCCGGATCACGAACTCCTTGAAGGAGATCTTCTCGCCCTCGTCGTCGTTGCGGAGGACATTGGTGAACAGCACGGTGATCAACAGCCCGAATACGATGAACCACAGCCAGCGGGGCAACCGGCTCGGGGTCGTCTGCTGACCCGACCCGCGCTGGGGATCACGCCGCTCCGGCGGCGGAGTTGAGGACATTCGACGATTCTACGGGGCTTGGGGGAAGAAGTCACCACTTGGCTGCTCTACTGTGCGGGCTGGTGACAGCCGCGGAGCAGGATCGGGGAGGGGACGAGGTGGTGACAGCCGCGGAGCAGGATCGGGGAGGGGACGAGGTGGTGACAGCCGCGGAGCAGGATCGGGGAGGGGACGAGGTGGAAGTCGAGTCGGTGGGTGCGGGCTGGTGACAGCCGCGGAGCAGGTCGAGGGGCGAAGCCCCCGGTGGGGTCTGCCCGATGTGTTCATCGGTGTCGTGGGGTCGTGGGTGCTCTCGCTGGTGGTGTTTGCCGTGATGGTGGTGCTGACCGGGCTGGAGTTCGGGGGGGAGACCGGTACCGGATCGTACCTGGGGCGCTACGGGATGGGGGACGCGCTGGGGGTGGAGCGCACCGATCCGGCACCACCGCTGTGGACCCTGCCGGTGGGCCAACTGGGCCTGTGGGCGGGGATGGCGGGCACCGTGGTGGTGTCGGCCACCAGGAGGGGCAACGGCTTGCGCTCCGACTTCGGCTGGTCGATGCGAGCGTCGGACGTGCCCATCGGGCTGTTCGTGGGGGTGTTCGTCCAGGTGGTGGTGCTGTGGCTCATGTACGCGCCGTTCCAACTGTGGTTCGATTTCGATCTGGGCGAGCCGGCCCGAGCCCTCACCGACCGGGCCGTGACCCCTATCGACATCACCTTGTTGATGCTGGGGGTGGTGGTGGGGGCCCCCATTGTCGAGGAGCTGTTCTTTCGGGGGCTGGCCCTGCGGGCCTTCGAGCGAAGGTGGGGGCCGGTGCGAGGCGTGTTGGCCTCCTCGGTGCTGTTCGGAGCGGTCCACCTTCAATGGCTCCAGTTCCCCGGGCTGGTGGCCTTCGGGATCATCACCGCGCTGCTCGTGCGCCGCTACGGGCGGTTGGGACCCGCCATCTGGGCCCACATCAGCTTCAACCTGATGGCGGTGGTCAGTTTGATCTGGTTGGCGTGAGTTGGGATCGGGGGCGGTGATGGCGGTGGTCGGTTTGATCCGGCTGGTGTGAGCATGGGATCGGGGCAGGTGATGGTGGTGGTCGGTTTGATCCGGTTGGTGTGAGCATGGGTCCGAGGCTTCCTTGGCGGACTTACCCTGGGAGCGTGAACGGGGGTCCGGGAGCGTGAACGGGAACCGGTCGGGGGAATTGCTGGGGATGGTGCAGCCCTATGCCTGGGGGTCGGTGGAGGCGTTGCCTCGGATCATGGGGGTTCCGCCCACCGGTGATCCCCAGGCCGAGCTGTGGCTGGGGGCCCACCCCCGGGCCCCGTCGATGCTGCGCCGGGACGGCACCGACCGCCCGCTCGACCAGGTGATCGCCACCGATCCGGTGGGCGAGCTGGGGATCGCCACGGCTCGCTCGTTCGGTGGTGAGCTGCCCTTTTTGCTCAAGATTCTGGCGGTGGCCCAGCCGTTGTCGCTCCAGGCCCATCCCACCCGTCGCCAGGCGCAGTCGGGCTACGAGGCCGAAGACCTCCTGGGCATACCGGTAACCGCCCCCAACCGGACCTATCGCGATCGCAACCACAAGCCCGAACTGATCTGCGCACTCGAACCGTTCACCGCCCTGTGCGGTTTCCGCCCGCCGAGCTCGGTGGCCGAACTGATCGAATCGCTGGAGGTTCCCGGGATGGCCCCGATGATTGGGTTGCTGCACGCCGGGGAGGTTCATGGCGCGCTGCGGTGGCTGCTGGAGCTGTCCCCGGCGGACGCCTCCGAGCTGGCTCACCGGGTGGTGGCGGCCTGTGCCCGGCCCGGTTCGTTCCCCGACGAGAGGCGGTGGGCGGTCGGCATCGGCGAGCAGCATCCCGGAGACGTCGGCGTGGTGGTGGCCCTCATGTTGAACCCGGTCCGCCTGGATCCGGGGCAGGCCCTCTATCTGGGGGCGGGCGTCCTGCACGTCTACCTGCACGGAGTGGCGGTGGAGATCATGGCCAACAGCGACAACGTGCTCAGAGGGGGGCTCACCGCCAAGCACGTGGATGCCGCCGCCCTGCTGGAGGTGGTTGACTGCCGCCCCGCTCCGGCCCCGGTTCTGGTTCCCGAGGGCCCGGTTCACACCTTCCGACCACCGGTGCCCGATTTCTCGCTGACCCGGATGGAGGTGGCCGGGACGGTGCGATGCCGACCGGGAGGACCGGAGATCCTGCTGTGTGCATCGGGCCGGGTGGTAGCCGCCGGTCACGAGGTCGTCGGGGGGGCCGCGGTGTGGCTGCCCGCGGGAACCGGGGAGTACGAGGTCGTCGGAACCGGGCTGGTGTTTCGAGCCCGAACCAACTGAACCATTTCGTCCATGGGCCATTGGGCCGGTACGCCGATGGTGGGCGGGTCATGCCTCGTCGGCCACCTGGGCCAGCCTGGTCACCATTGGGCCGGTACGCCGATGGTGGGCGGGTCATGCCGAACCTCATCGGTGTTCTGGGCGATGAACACTGGGTCGGTACGCCGATGGTGGGCGGGTCATGCCTCGTCGGCCACCTGGGCCAGCCTGGTCACCATTGGGCCGGTACGCCGATGGTGGGCGGGTCATGCCGAACCTCATCGGTGTTCTGGGCGATGAACACTGGGTCGGTACGCCGATGGTGGGCGGGTCATGCCTCGTCGGCCACCTGGGCCAGCCTGGTCACCATTGGGCCGGTACGCCGATGGTGGGCGGGTCATGCCGAACCTCATCGGTGTTCTGGGCGATGAACACTGGGTCGGTACGCCGATGGTGGGCGGGTCATGCCCGTCGTCCTCGTCATTTTGTCCATGGGCCATTGGGCCTGGGGCGGTGTGTGAGTAAGACTGTGGGCCATGGCACTGGACCCCCGGTTGCTCGAAATCCTGGCCTGCCCCGACGACAAGGGGCCGCTTTTGTACCTGCCCGGCGAGGACACGCTGTACAACCCCCGTCTGCATCGCCGCTACCAGGTGGACGACGACATCCCCAACATGTTGATCGACGAGGCCGAGACCGTGGACGAGGACGAGCACGGGCGGTTGATGGCCTTGGTCGAGGCCGAATCGATCCCCTTCACCTTCACCCCGTGAGCACTCCCGAACGTTCAGGAGACCGATCACCGTGAGCACCTCCGTGCTTTTCAGGGACCGATCGCCGTGAGCACTCCCGAACCTTCAAGGGACCGATCACCGTGAACAGGCGGCTGGACACCCTGGGCATGTGGCCGGCGGTCAACCGGCTGCCCGAGCAGATGCTGGACACCATGGACCGGGCCAAGAACCTCACCGGGTTGCCCGACCGCTCCGACATCGCCAACGTGCTGGTGCTGGGCATGGGCCCGTGCGGATTCGCCGGTGACCTGCTGGCGGTTGCCGCGGGGCCGTTCATGCCTCTGCCCATCGTGGTGGTCAAGAGCTACCAGCCCCCTTCCTACGTCGATGGGCAGACCCTGGTGTTCGCGCTCTCACCCAGTGGCAACACACCGGAGATCGTCCAGGCCGCCACCCAGGCCGCCGAGGCCGGTGGACGAGTGGTGGCGGTGACCGGTGGAGGCGAACTGGCTCGATTGGCCACCGAATGGGGAGCTCCTCTCATCGAGGTGGACACGATGCTGTATCTGTCCCGGGCCGGACTGAGCGTGTTCACCGTGGCCCCGATGATCGTCCTCGAGCAGATGGGACTGTTTCCCGGTGCCGCCCAATGGGTCCGCCATGCGGTGGATCAGATCCGGCGGCGCCGGGACAAGGCCCGGGATCCGGCCGCCGCCCTGGCTCGGCGTCTGGCCGGTACGGTGCCGCTGATCTACGGCGGGGGAGGACTGGGGACGGTGGCCGCCCGGCACTGGAAGAACATGATCAACACCTGCGCCAAGGCTCCGGCGTTCAGCGCCGGGGTGCCCGACCTTTTGCACAACGAGATCTCCGGTTGGGGCCAGCACGGCGACCTGACCCGGCAGGTGTTCAGCCTGGTGGCGTTGCGCCACGAGCACGAGCACCCCGAGGTGATGCTGGGCTTCGAGGTGATGGTGGACATGATGGAGGAGGTGGTGAGGGCCGTCCATACCGTGGAGGCGGTCGGGGAGGGCCCGGTGGCCCAGATCTTCGACCTCATGTACCAGGGATCGATCACCGCGTTGGAGATGGCGGCGGTGGTCGGACTCGATCCCGGTCCGGTACCGGCCGTCATAGCCGCTCGAAAGGCAATGGCCGCCCACCCTCGGTAACCCTGTCCGGCAAACTCGACGAGCGGGACAATTCCGGACCCATAAAGAAAGGCAGGGCCGCAGTGGCTCCTGAGCACGACTCCGAACACGACTTCAAAGTGGCCGATTTGGCCCTGGCCGAGGCCGGGCGCAAGGAGATCCGCCTGGCCGAGCACGAGATGCCCGGTCTCATGGCCCTGAGGGCCCGGCACTTCGACGACCAGCCCCTGGCCGGAGCTCGCATCACCGGCTCGCTGCACATGACCGTGCAGACCGCGGTGCTCATCGAGACCCTCACCGCGCTGGGGGCCCGGGTGCGCTGGGCGTCGTGCAACATCTTCTCCACCCAGGATCACGCGGCGGCCGCGGTGGCCGTCGGTCCCACCGGCACGGTGGCCGAGCCCCGGGGGGTTCCCGTCTACGCCTGGAAGGGCGAGACCCTGGAGGAGTACTGGTGGTGTACCGAACGGGTGCTGCGCTGGCCCGACGGCAAAGGCCCCAACCTCGTCCTGGACGACGGTGGCGACGCCACCCTGCTGGTACACATGGGCGCGGAGGCCGAGGCGTCGGGCCGGGTGGGCGACCCCGACGAGGCCGACTCCGAGGACCTGGCCGAGATACGTCGGTTGCTGCGGCGGACGCTGGCCGACGACCCCGGACTGTGGACCGCCATCGCGGCCGGTGTCCGGGGCGTGTCCGAGGAGACCACCACCGGGGTCCACCGGCTCTACCGGATGAGGGACGAGGGCACGCTGCGGTTCCCGGCCATCGATGTCAACAACTCGGTGACCAAGTCCAAGTTCGACAACCTCTACGGCTGCCGGCACTCGCTGGTGGACGGCATCAATCGGGGAACCGACATGATGATCGGTGGGAAGCTGGCCGTGGTGTGCGGTTACGGCGACGTGGGCAAGGGTTGCGCCCAGTCGTTGCGGGGTCAGGGAGCCCGGGTGGTGGTCACCGAGGTGGACCCCATCTGCGCCCTGCAAGCGGCCATGGAGGGTTTCGAGGTCAAGCGGATCGAGGACGTGCTGGAGACCGCCGACCTGTTCATAACCGCCACCGGCTGTCGGGACGTGATCAGCGCCGAGCACCTGGGGCGGATGAAGCACCAGGCCGTGGTGGGCAACATCGGCCATTTCGACAACGAGATCGACATCGCCGGGCTCAACGCGTTGTCCGACGTTCGGCGGATCAACATCAAGCCCCAGGTGGACGAGTACGTGTTTCCCGACGGCCACTCGGTGATCCTGCTGTCGGAGGGGCGGCTTTTGAATCTGGGCAACGCCACCGGCCACCCCAGCTTCGTGATGTCGTGCAGTTTCACCAACCAGGTGCTGGCCCAACTCGAGCTTCACGCCAACGCCGAGTCCTACGGCACCGAGGTGACCACCCTGCCCAAGGAGCTCGACGAGATGGTGGCCCGACTCCACCTCGACGCCCTCGGCGTTCGCCTCACCGAGCTGACCCCCGCCCAGGCCGACTACATGGGCGTGGCTTCGGGCGGCCCCTACAAGTCCGACTCCTATCGGTACTGACTTCGTTCGGCACTGACTCAATCCGACCTCGGTCTCCTACTGCTACTGATCCAATCCGACCCCGGTTTCGGGCTGTTACCGACTCAATCCGACCTCGGCCTCGGGTCACCACTCGGCCGGGTGGATTCCAGGTCCGTACCGCCGGCGAGACCACGTTGTCACCGGTCGTTCCTAGAGTGTGGGCATGTTGCTATCCAGAGTGTGTGCCGGTTGTCGGGGCCCGGGGTCGTCGCCGTGCCGACGGTGTGCCGCCGGTATGCAGCCCGTGGGGGAGATGGCCGCACTCGACCCGCTGTCCCGGCTGTGGGCGGCCTTCTCCTACGAGGGCGCCGGGCGGGAGCTGATGGCCCGACTCAAGTATCACAACCAGCGGTCCTGCGTGGGTTGGGTGGCGTCGGCCATGGCCGGAGCATTGCCATCGGGCCTGGATATTGAAACGGTGACCTGGGCACCGACCTCTTCCCGCCGTCGCCGTCGCCGAGGTTTCGACCAGGCCGAACTCCTCGCCCGGGCCCTGGCCCGCGAGATGGGCCTGCCCCTGGTACCCCTGCTGCGGAGAGTGGATGCCGCCGGCCAGACCGGTCGCAGCCGCAGCCAGCGGTGGAACGCTCCCTCCTTCTCGTCCGCCCGCCAACCCCCGAGCACGGTACTTCTGGTGGACGACGTGGTAACCACCGGGGCCACCCTCCAGGCCGCCGCCTCCACCTTGATCCACGCCGGTGCCCACCGAGTGGACGCCGTGGCAGCCGCAGCCACCCCCCTACCATCCTCACGACGACCGTCCGATCTGTTATCCTCCACGCAGTTGTCCGGTTCGGCTGTCATGAGGCCCTGATCATCGGAGAGTCGCAAATGGGCATGAGCCGTATGGAAGCACAAGTACATAATTTCCCAACCGAAAGGTCACTGGTTCCTGATGAACACTCAATCCACCAAAAAAGTCCGCCTCTGCATAGCCTCCATCATTGGGATGGCGGCCCTGTTCGTGGCTTTCCAGATGCCCGCTTACGGGCACGATGGGCATGATTCCGACCCCACGGTCGCCAAAATCACCGAACGTGACCACCTGGTCGCAGCCCAAGAAGCGTTGCTGAATGCCTACCGGTGCTTGTTCGAGGTGGACACCGAGATCGTGCCCGGCGGTTGTAAAGACAATGCCCCGGTTCGTCCTGCTGCGCAACCCTCGGGTTTCAGGGAAACACCAACCACTGACGATATCTCGTTGCGTGACCATCTGATCGATGACCAGAAAGCGTTGTTAAGTGCTTACCGTGGTCACGCAAGTATAGCAGATATTATGGCTGTCGATGACAGATATTTACCGGCACGCGAAGCTGAAGTACAAGACTGGGTTGCTGATTGCATGAGTGATGCAGGATTCGAGTACATACCCTGGGTGGATCAACGCAACTCGAGGACTGATTCTTCATCCGACACTCCTATAACCGATGCATTTGAAAGAAATTCACTTGAGTCTGCTGAGAATGTGAATCCTAATTCAGAAATCTATGATAATTTGTCGCAACCACAACAAGCCAAGTACTTTGAAAGGTTGTGGGGCAAAGAGGAAGTAGTTGAAGGCGACTTACCCAGTGGTGATGTAAGCAGGTTTGGATGCTATAACGCGGCATGGGTAGTGTTGTACGGCCAGGAAACTGTGAGTGCCCGCTGGACAGCTTTGGGGGCATCCCTGGAACTGAATGAGCAGGTCCAATCTCACCCTGACTATATTATGGAAGAAAAGAACTGGGCTCGTTGTATGAAAGGCAAGGGTTTCACGGTTCGACAGACTTCTGATATAGATAAAATAATTCTAAATGAGATTGAATCAAACGAAGATACAAATCTTGATAAAATACGAACATTTGAACGTAAAGTTCGTGCAGCAAATGATGCCTGTGATGATAATCTTGACGCAGTCAAAATACGGCTGGAGAGAGAGCTAATCAGTGATTCTCTCCAGAACTCAATTGATGTCATAGTAAAAGATATTGCCGAGAGGCAAAATTCGAGCTGAGAGGAGGCTGCTAATATCAGGTTACTGATAGTAGCTGGTATTAGCACCGTTATGAGACGCTACAACCGAGGCCTTGTCGAGGAGGAGTTGCCATGGACGTGACCATCAGCAGCGGTGGGATGGAGGTGTCGCACCGACTGGAGGAGACGACCCGTACCAAGGTGGGGAAGCTGGGTCGCTACCTGTCGGGCATCGACCAGGCCACGGTGCGGTTCAGCGAGGAGAAGAACCCCAGGATCGCCGAGCCGATCGGTTGCGAGGTCACGCTTGAGGGGCACGGCTACCATATTCGTGGCAGGGGACAGGGTGTGACCGCGCAGGCCGCTCTGGACGGGGCCATCGACAAGGTCGAACGTCAGCTTCGCCGAAAGAAGACCCGCAGGGTTGATCGCCAGCACGGAGCCGGTGAGCGCCGATCGGCCTGAGTCCCCAACCATCTGAGTTCCTGAATGCCTGGCTGAGGGCATTGGCGGCCTGCCGGGGTAGAATGGGTTCCGCATGAGCGTGTTCAAGAAGATTCTGAACACCGGCGAGGGCAAGAAGCTAAGGGCACTCCAGGATTTGGTGCCCAACATCAACGCGCTCGAACCGGAGACCAAGGTGCTGTCCGACGATGCGCTGCGGGCCCGAACCGGGGAGTTCCGTCGGCGACTGGACAACGGGGAGGATCTTCACGACCTGCTGATCGAGGCCTTCGCGGTGGTGCGGGAGGCGGCGTGGCGGGTCATAGGCCAGCGGCATTACGACGTGCAGCTCATGGGGGGCGCGGCCCTGCACTTCGGCTGGGTGGCCGAGATGCGCACCGGCGAGGGCAAGACCCTGGTGTCCACGCTTCCGGTGTACCTGAACGGCCTGAGCGGCGACGGGGTCCACGTGGTCACGGTGAACGACTACCTGGCCGCCCGGGACGCCGACTGGATGGGGGCCATCCACCGATGGCTCGGGCTCACCGTAGGCCTGGTGGTGCCCGAGGATCGGGGCTCGGATCACAAGCGAGAGCAGTACGGCTGCGACATCACCTACGGCACCAACAACGAGCTGGGCTTCGACTACCTCAGGGACAACATGGCCATGGCGGCCGACCGCCAGGTTCAGCGAGGCCACAACTACTGCATCGTGGACGAGATCGACTCCATCCTCATCGACGAGGCCCGGACCCCCCTCATCATCAGCGGTCGGCTGGCCGATGCCGCCAAGATGTACTACAAGTTCGCCGGCGTCGTGCGGGGTTTGCGGCGCGACGTCCACTACGACGTGGACGAGGAGAAGCGGGTGGTGGCCCCGACCGAGGAGGGCGTGCATGCGGTGGAACGCACGTTGGGGGTGGAGAACCTCTACGACTCGGTCAGCTCCAATCTCGTCCATCAGCTCCAGGCCGCGCTCCGGGCCAAGGAGCTGTACCACCGGGACAAGGACTACATCGTGCAGCGGGGCGAGGTGAAGATCGTCGACGAGTTCACCGGTCGGATCCTGGACGGCCGTCGCTGGTCGGAGGGGCTGCACCAGGCGGTGGAGGCCAAGGAGGGGGTCAGGATCAAGGAGGAGAACCAGACGCTGGCTACCATCACCCTTCAGAACTACTTCCGGCTCTACGACAAGCTGGCCGGTATGACCGGTACCGCGGTGAGCGAGGCCAACGAGCTGTTCGGCACCTACGGCCTGCACGTGGTGCCCATCCCCACCAATCTGCCGGTGGTGCGGGCCGATCGGGGGGATCTCATCTACAAGTCGGAGAACGCCAAGTTCGACGCCCTGGTCGAGGATCTGGTGGGGCGCTACGAGCAGGGCCAGCCGGTGCTGGTGGGCACGGCCTCGGTGGAGAGTTCCGAGAAGCTCTCCGACGTCTTGAACAAGCGAGGCATCCACCACGAGGTGCTCAACGCCAAGCAGCACTTCCGGGAGGCCGAGATCGTGGCCCAGGCCGGGCGGCTGCACGCCATAACCGTGGCCACCAACATGGCCGGCCGGGGGGTGGACATCGTGCTGGGGGGCAATCCCGAGGCCCTGGCTCGCCGGGACGTGGCCGCCGAGGGTCTCGATCCCACCGACCCCCAGGGTCGGGCCCGCTCGACCGAGCTGCTCGAGAAGTACGAGGCCGAGTGCCGCGGCGAGGGCGACAAGGTGCGCGAGCTGGGCGGGCTGTACGTGCTGGGCACCGAGCGCCACGACAGCCGCCGCATCGACAACCAGCTCCGGGGCCGCTCCGGGCGCCAGGGCGATCCCGGCGAGAGTCGGTTCTACCTGTCGCTGGAGGACGACCTCATGCGCATCTTCGCCACCGGGGCCATGAACTGGGTCATGGACAAGGCCCTGCCCGAGGAAGTGCCCATCGAGGCCAAGATGGTCACCAAGGCCATCGAGCGGGCCCAGGGCACCGTGGAGCAGAAGAACGCCGAGGCTCGCAAGAACGTGCTCAAGTACGACGAGGTGCTCAACGAGCAGCGCAAGGTCATCTACAAGCGGCGGGCCCAGATCCTGTCGGGCGGCGACCTGCGGGCCGAGGCCCTGGGGCACCTGGGAGAGGCGGTGGAGGCGGTGGTCGCCGGGCACTGCACGTCCGACGATCCCGCCGACTGGGACCTGGATCAGCTCGAGACCGAGGTTCGGGTGCTGTGGCCCTCCCGGATCACGGCCGACGAGCTGGGGCGAGCCGCTTCCATCGCCGATCTTCGCGACCGGCTGATGGACGAGGCCGTGGCCCGCTACGAGCAGCGGGAGGCCGAGGTCGGCACCGAGGCCATGCGGGAGGTGGAGCGTCAGATCATGCTGCGCATCATCGACCAGCGCTGGCGCGAGCACCTCTACGAGATGGACTACCTGAAGGAGGGCATCAACCTGCGGGCCCTCGGCCAGAAGGATCCCCTGACCGAGTGGCAGCGGGAGGGGTTCGAGATGTTCGGCCAGATGATGGCCGGGGTGGCCCGGGACTTCGTCACCTACATCATGCATGTGGAGATCAACGTGGATACCCCGGCCCCCGTCGACGACACCGGTACCAGCAACGTCACCGAGTCGGGCCCGTCCGACCCGTCCACCCGGCCCTTTTTGGTCGGGGTCGGGGCCTCGGCCACCACTTCGGGCGCCTCGGCCGACATGTCGGCCAGTACGACGACGGTGATCCAGGAGTCGGGGCCGAGGACGAAGACGCCGGTGGTGAAGTCGGACTTCGAGAAGACCCCTCGCAACGCTCCCTGTCCGTGCGGATCGGGCCGCAAGTTCAAGCAGTGCTGCGGGCGCTGACCGCATTTTCCCGGGAATCCCCGTGCCCGATTTCTCCGGCGATATCGCCCTGCTCGGCACCAGACTGGACGAGGCCCGCCGCTATCTGCGCATCGCCGATCTGATCGCCCGCCGCCCCGAGCTGGAGGCCGCGGCCGCCGCCCCCGGACTGTGGGACGACCCCGATCGAGCTCGCCGGGTGACCCGGGAGCTGTCGGAGCTGCTCGAGGACGTCGAGCTGTTCGCCGGGTTGGAGGTCGCGCTGGAGGACGCCGAAACGCTGCACCTTCTGGCGGTCGAGGAAGGCGACGAATCGCTGGCCCCGGAGATCTCCCAGATGCTGGTCGCCCTGGCCGCCAGGGTGGACGAGCTGGAGCTGCGGTCGCTGCTCGGGGGTGAGCACGACGGCTCCGATGCGGTGTGCGAGATCCACAGCGGCGCGGGGGGCACCGATGCCCAGGACTGGGCCGAGATGTTGCTGGCCATGTATCGGGGATGGGCCGACCGTCGGGGCTTCGACTTCAAGGTCGACTCGGTGTCCGAGGGGCAGGGGGCGGGCATATCCTCGGCCGAGTTCACCATCTCGGGGCGCAACGCCTACGGCCTGTTGCAGTCGGAGCGGGGGGTTCACCGGCTGGTTCGCATCTCGCCGTTCGACTCGGACGCCCGCCGGCACACCGCGTTCGCCCAGTTCAAGGTGGTGCCGTTCTTCGACGAGGTGTCCGACGAGGTGGAGATCGACGACAAGGATCTGCGGATCGACACCTTCCGGTCGTCGGGAGCGGGGGGCCAGCACGTGAACGTGACCGATTCGGCGGTGCGGATCACCCATCTGCCCACCGGGATAGTGGTGTCGTGCCAGAACGAGCGCAGCCAGCACCAGAACAAGGATCGGGCCATGCAGATCCTGGCCGCCCGCCTGGCCGACCGGATTCGGGCCGAGCGGGAGGCCGAGCTGGCCGGTCTGGCCGGCGACTACATGAAGACGGAGTGGGGGAGCCAGATCCGCTCCTACGTGCTGCACCCCTACCAGCAGGTCAAGGACGACCGCACCGGGGTGTCGATCGGCAACGTGGAGGGAGTGCTGGCCGGCGATCTCGACCAGTTGATCGAGGCCTATCTGCGATGGAGGCGGATGTCGTGATCGAGGCTTGCTTGTGGTGGAGGCGGATGTCGTGATGGTTGAGTCGGTCACTGCTCCCGTCGGGCCGGGGTATGCACTTTTGGCACCCGGTGCCGGTGGTAGCTTTGCCCGAGTGCCGGAGGTCTCCGGCGCGGGGTTCGCACCCAGATCGCGGTTCGGAGTTCATATCGCATGATCAAGTTGGAGAACGTCACCAAGGTCTACAAGGGCATCGCATGATCAAGTTGGAGAACGTCACCAAGGTCTACAAGGGCGAGGTGCTCGCCCTTCAGAACGCGACCTGCGAGGTGCAGCGAGGGGAGTTCGTCTTTCTGGTGGGGCCGTCGGGGTCGGGCAAATCGACCCTGATGCGTCTGCTCAACAAGGAGGAGACCCCCAACCGGGGCCGGGTGCTGGTGGCCGGCCGGGACATCGGTCGGCTGCCCAATTGGAAGGTACCGTTCCTGCGCCGCAGTATCGGCTGTGTCTTCCAGGACTTCAAGCTCCTGCCCAACAAGACGGTGATCCAGAACGTGGCCTTCGCCCTGGAGGTGATCGGGAGGCCCCGGAGCGTCATCAAGGACAAGGTGCCGGCCATCCTGGAACTGGTGGGCCTCTCCCGGAAGATGAACAACTATCCCGACGAGCTGTCGGGCGGGGAGCAGCAACGGGTGTCCATCGCCCGAGCCTTCGTGAATCGTCCCCTGATCCTGCTGGCCGACGAGCCGACCGGGAACCTCGATCCCAACACCTCGCTGGGGATCATGACGCTGCTGGATCGCATAAACCGCACCGGGACCACGGTGGTCATGGCCACCCACGACCGGAGCATCGTCGACAAGATGCGCCGCCGGGTCGTGGAGCTGGACCGGGGCCAGATCGTCCGGGACCAGTCCCGGGGCGTGTACGAATAGCCCATGGGCCGGAGGGGATTCGATCACGGGGGTGGATTCGATCACCGGGGTGGATTCGATCACCGGGGTGGATCGGCGGGCGCGAACCGATGAGCCTCAAGTTGGACTACGTCCTGCGGGAGACGGCCGGCAACTTCCGACGCAACATCACCCTCACCCTGGCCACCGTCATAACCGTGACGGTTTCGCTGACGCTTCTGGGGGCGGCCTTGCTGTTCGGCGATGCGGTGGACAACGCCACCGTCCGTTGGAAGGACGGGGTGGAGTTCATCGTGTTCATGGACCCCGACATCTCTCCCGAGCTGGAGGCCGACGTCCGTCGCCAACTGGAGTCCTCCCCCGAGGTCAGCGGGTTCACCTACGTGGACAAGGACGAGGCCTACGCCGAGGTGCAGGATCTGCTGGGGGATTCCCCCGAGCTGGTGAGCGTGATAACTCCCGAGCGGCTACCGGCGTCGTTCCGGGTCAAGCCCACCGATACCCTGCCGGAGCGGGTGGACGAGTTGGCCGCCGCCTTCCGGACCCAGCCCGGGGTGGCCAAGGTGGTCACCGCCAGCGAGACCATCCGGGCCATCGAGGATCTTTCCAGCGGGCTGCGTCAGCGGGTGATCATCATTGCCATCATCCTGCTGGTGGTGGCGGCGGTGCTGATCCTGAACACCATTCGCATGGCCCTGTTCTCCCGCCGGCGGGACATAGAGGTGATGAAGCTGGTGGGGGCCACCAACTGGTTCATTCGGGTGCCCTTCATGTTCGAGGGACTTGTTCAGGGCCTCGTCGGCGGGGTGATCGCCATGCCGCTCATCTGGTTGACCAACAACTTCTTCAGGGTGATCAACGACGACGTCTCGCTGGAGCTGCTGCGGGGCTTCACCGTCGATCCCTCCCGGGTATGGACGCTGGGCTTCCAGATGGTGGGCCTGGGAGCAATCGTGGGCACGGTGGGCTCGGGCATCGCGGTGAGCCGGTTCCTGGACACCTGAGCATCTGCTTTTTGTTCGGGGTGCAGAGCCGGTTCCTGGACACCTGAGAGGCTGATTTTGTCCGGGGTGCAGAGCCGGTTCCTGGACACCTGAGCATCTGCTTTTGGTCCGGGCGTAGAGTAGGTTCGGAGCGGGAGAGGGGAGCAGCAGATGGCACAGCAGGTTCGAGCGGTTGTCGCCGGGGCCCGGGGGAAGCCGGTGGGCATCGAGACCATCGAGGTTCCCGACCCCGGTCCGGGCGAGGTGGTGGTGGCCGTGCAGGCGTGCGGGGTCTGCCATACCGATCTTCACTATCGGGAGGGGGCCATAAACGACGAGTTCCCGTTCCTTCTGGGCCATGAGGCCGCCGGGGTGGTGGAGTCGGCGGGCGAGGGCGTGACCAACGTGGCCCCCGGCGACTTCGTGATCCTCAACTGGCGAGCGGTGTGCGGCCAATGCCGGTCGTGCATGCGGGGCCGTCCGTGGTACTGCTTCGCCACCCACAACGCCGTCCAGAGGATGACGCTCAACGGCCGAGAACTGTCGCCGGCTCTGGGCATCGGGGCCTTCGCCGAGAAAACGCTGGTGGCCGCGGGCCAGGCCACCAAGGTCGACCCGCAGGCTCGGCCCGAGGTTGCCGGGCTCATCGGTTGCGGAGTGATGGCCGGCCTGGGTGCGGCCATGAACACCGGTGGGGTCGGTCGGGGCGACTCGGTGGCGGTGTTCGGCTGCGGGGGCGTGGGTGACGCGGCCATAGAGGGGGCGAGGCTGGCCGGAGCCCGCACCATCATCGGGGTGGACATCGACGACACCAAGCTGGAATGGGCCCGGGAGTTCGGGGCCACTCATACGGTCAACTCCACCCGGGAGGACCCGGTGGAGCGGATTCGGGATCTGACCGGCGGGCACGGGGTGGATGTGGCCATCGATGCCGTCGGGTTGCCCCAGACCTACGAGCAGGCCTTCTTCGCTCGGGATCTGGCCGGGGTGGTGGTGCTGGTGGGGGTGCCCAACCCGGAGATGCGCATCGAGTTGCCGATGATCGAGGTGTTCGGCCGGGGCGGGGCTCTCAAGTCGTCGTGGTACGGGGACTGCCTGCCGTCGCGGGACTTCCCCATGCTCATAGATCTGTATCTCCAGGGGCGGCTGAATCTGGATCGGTTCGTGTCGGAGACCATCTCGTTGGAGGACGTGGAGGTGGCGTTCCACCGCATGGAGCGGGGGGAGGTGCTCCGTTCGGTGGTGGTGATCTGAGGTTCCCCGCCCGGTTTCCCGGTTGATCCCTCCCCACCCGGATACGGGTTGACGGGCAACTTGCCGGACCCGGGCAGCCACATCGGAGGTCGATCCGCCCTGATCCGGATACGGGTTGACGTTCGGCGGGGATGGGGATACTCTTTGTCCAGTCGCGGGTGGGGCTGATGGGGCCTGTGTTGCTTGAGTGGGTCATTGGCCTGCTTGGGATGGAGACGCCTGACATGCCCGACATAAATCTGACCACGGTCGTGACTGCGATCATCGTGCTGACCCTCCTGGTTCTGCCGTTCGTGGCCGCCCGGCTTCCGTACTCCCGCCGGGTATCGTCCCGAGACGTCAAAAAATCGGGTCCCGGACCGGGTTTCACCTATGCCCTGGTTCCTCCGGGTGGCCATCCCGAGGAGGGTGGTGGGAACGAGAGGGGGTCATGGCAGTGGTGCCTGGCCTTCATCCCCGAGGAGACCCCCGACGGCGGCTCGGAGATGCCGCCGTGGTGGGCCCCGGTACCGCCCTGGAACTCCAATGGGGAGCGAGGCGAGGACTTCACCCGGGGGGCCGATGCCCTGCGTGCCGTGTTCGAGGAGACCATCGCCTATCCGGTGGAAGGGCCGTCCCGGAACTAGCCCGTCACCCATCTTCGTCCTCGATGAACCCCGCTCCTCCTCCCGATGAACGGGGTGGCCTGGGCATCATCGATCAACGGCGGGGAATCGGGACGGGGTGGTCGAGGCATCCCCGAGTACGTCATCGGGTGGGGCATCATTGAGCATGGCCGAGGATGGGCACCGGGAGCGGCGATTGGCCATGGTGCGTCACCAGATCGAGAGCCGGGGTGTTCAGGATCCCCGGGTTCTGGCGGCCATGAGGGCGGTTCCCCGTCACCGGTTCGTGGCCCGGGGACAGGGAGGACACGGCTACGAGGATCACCCGCTGTCCATTGGCGCGGGCCAGACCATCTCGCAGCCCTACATCGTGGCCCTCATGGCCGAGGCTGCCGAGATCGGGCCGGATGATCGGGTGCTGGAGGTGGGAACCGGCTCGGGTTACGGGGCTGCGGTGCTGGCCGAGCTGGCGGCCTCGGTGGTTTCGGTGGAGCGCCATCGGAAGCTGGCCGACTCCGCGGCCGAGCTGTTGGGCGAACTGGGGTATGCCAACGCCACCGTGGTGTGCGGCGACGGGTCGAGGGGTTACCCTCCGGGGGCTCCCTTCGACGCGATCGTGGTCACCGCCGCGGCCCTCGAGGTTCCGCGGTCGCTGATCGAGCAAATGGCCGACGGCGGGCACCTGGTGATCCCCATCGGGCCGCCGTCGGGCTCCCAAAAGCTCACCGTGGTCCGCCGGGCCGGCGATCGGATCGTTTCCCACACCCTGTGCCCGGTCCGGTTCGTCCCTCTGGTCGAGGAGTCCTGATTGCTCCTTATCGCCCGACCACGGTATTCGCCGGGATGTTCCGACAGCCCCACAGGCCCGGGCCGGGTCGACCCGAGCTGGTGGTGCATGGTTGTGGGGCCGGCCGGGACGGGTCGACCCGAGCTGGTGGTGCATGGTCGTGGGGCCGGCCGGGACGGGTCGACCCGAGCGGGTGGTGCATGGTTGTGGGGCCGGCCGGGACGGGTCGACCCGAGCTGGTGGTGCATGGTTGTGGGGCCGGCCGGGACGGGTCGACCCGAGCTGGTGGTGCATGGTTGTGGGGCCGGCCGGGACGGGTCGACCCGAGCGGGTGGTGCATGGTTGCGGAGCCGGCCGAGGCGGGTAGCGTGGGTGGGTGCTGCGGTTGAGTGCGGAGGTTCATGCCGAGGTGATCGCCCATGCGTTGTCGGGGTTGCCTTACGAGGCCTGCGGTTTGCTGGCCGCGCCGGTGGGGGGCGAGTTGGTCACCCGGTTCTTCCCGATGCGGAACGCGGCGGAGTCCAGTCGCATCTACCGACTCGACGAGGCCGAGCATCTCCGGGTGGAGCGCACCGCGGACGACGAGGGTCTGGCACTGGTGGCGGTGATGCATTCCCATACCCACACCACCGCCTACCCGTCTCCCACCGATGTGAGCGATGCCTCGGTGTTCGATCCGTTCGGGGCCCTGCTCTACGTGATCGTGTCGCTCAAGGATCCCGAGCCGGCCCTGCGCTGCTACCGCATTCTCGACGGTGCCATAGCCGAGGAGCCGGTGGCGGTCGGGGAGTAGCCTGAAGCCGGTGGTGGCGCACGAATCGGTCATCGATCTGATCGGGGGCACCCCGATGGTCGATGTCACCGGGCTGTCCCCGAACCCGGCGGTGTCCATCCACGTGAAGCTGGAGGGAGTGAACCCGGCCGGGTCGGTCAAGGATCGGGTGGCCCGCCAGATGATCCTCGAGGCCGAGGCCGACGGCACCCTGGAACCCGGTCGCACCATCATCGAACCGTCATCGGGCAACACCGGAATCGCGCTGGCCATGATTGCCCGCATCCGGGGGTATCCCATCAAGATCGTCATGCCCGAGAACGTCTCGTCCGAGCGCCGGCAACTGCTCGAGGTGTTCGGGGCCGAGATCATCTGGTCGCCCGGTGCCGAGGGCTCCAACGGGGCGGTCCGCCTGGCCACGAGGTTGGCCGACGAACACCCGGAGTGGGCCTTCCTCTACCAGTACGGCAACGAGGCCAATCCCCGAGCCCATTACCGCACCACCGGCCCGGAGATCTATGCCGACTGCCCCGGGATCACCCATTTCGTGTCGGGTCTGGGCACCAGCGGCACCCTCATGGGGGTGGGGGCCTATCTCAAGGAGCGCAATCCCTCGATACAAGTGCTGGCGGTGGAGCCCCCCGCGGGAGAGATGGTGGACGGCCTTCGCAGCCTGGACGACGGGTTCATTCCCCCCATCTACGAGAAGTGGGGCGGCGATAGGTTGCTCGACGGCAAGCGGATCGTGCGGCCCCGGGAGTCGATCGAGTGGACTCGGCGCCTGTCCGCGGAAGCGGGCGTCTTCGCCGGCATCTCCACCGGGGCGGCACTGGCCGGTGCGGCTCGGGTGGCCGAGCGGGTGGACGAGGCGACGGTGGTGGTGGTGTCGGCCGACGGCGGTTGGAAGTACCTGTCCACCGGGGCCTGGACCGACCCGATCGACCAGGTGACGGCCCGGGCCGAAGCGATCATCTACTTCTGAAGCCTGCTTCGGGCCGAAGCGATCATCTACTTCTGAAGCCTGCTTCGGGCCGAAGCGATCATCTACTTCTGAAGCCTGCTCTGAAGCCTGCTTCGGGCCGATGCATCGGAGTTGCCCCTGAGTCGTCGTTCGACGGTTTTGTGCTCCACGATGTGCGGTAAATCTGTCGGGCTGCTACCATTCGACCACCCAAACCACACCACCACGCTGGAGCAATGCTCCAGCCGAACGGCCCCGATTCAAACCCGCCAGAATCGGGGCCGTTCTTCGTAGGCGGGTTCGCTCGTCCCGTGGGTTGCCCGACGGTTGTTCGCCATGGGGCTGTAGGGTGCCTTGATGGCACTGAGCATCACCGTTTTGGGTTGTTCCGGCTCCTATAGCGGTCCCGGTCTGGCCTGTACCGGATATCTGGTGTCGTCCCCCGGTGCCCGGGTGTGGTTGGACGCCGGGCCGGGAACCATGGCCAACCTCCAGCGGCACTGCTCTCTGGCCGACCTCGATGCCGTGGTCATCACCCACCAGCACTGCGACCACTGGACCGACCTGGCTCTGGCGTTCACCGCTTTTCGCCACTACATGGGCGACGGGCCCGAGGGAGCCGGGCCGCTGATGGTGTACGGCACCACCGGTACTCGAGAGTTGGCCCGTGCCCTGGTGGGCAAGGACGATCTGGCTCCCACGTTCGATTGGTACCCGATCTCCTCCGACGACCGGGTGGTGATAGCCGACCAGCAGTGGCGCTTCTCCCGTACCGACCACCCGGTGGAGACGTTGGCCCCGAGGGTGGATTGCGGAGGGCGCAGCTTCGCCTTCTCGGCCGACACCGCCCCGGGCTGGTCGTTCGACCGTTTGGGTAGGGGCATCCACCTGGCCCTGTGCGAGGCCACGTTCACCGAGGCCGACCGCCACCGGGACACCCCCCATCTGAGCGCCCGGCAAGCGGGGGAGATGGCCGCGGCGTCCGGGATCCGGAAATTGCTGCTGACTCATTTTGCCCCTGGCTCTGACACCGCCGCCATGGTGCGCGAGGCTTCGGAGGCGTTCGGCCGTCCGGTCGGCATGGTGGAACAGGATCGGAGCTATCAGGTATGAGGGTCGTAGTGGTTGGGTGCGATGGCCGGGGGCACCGGCTATGAGGGTTGTAGTGGTTGGGTACGATGGCCGGGGGCACCGGCTATGAGGGTCGTAGTGGTTGGGTACGAGGATCGGAGCTATCAGGTATGAGGGTCGTAGTGGTTGGGTACGAGGATCGGGGGCACCGGCTATGAGGGTCGTAGTGGTCGGGTGCGACGGCCGGGGGCATCGGCTATGAGAATTGACGGCCGGGCGGTCGATGAGTTGCGGCCCATTGATTTCGTGCGGGACTTCACCGAGATGGCCGGCGGGTCGGTGCTGGTCTCGTTCGGGCGTACCCGGGTGTTGTGTACCGCATCGGTGAGCCCCGACGTGCCCCGATGGATGAGGGGCAAGGGTCGGGGCTGGGTCACCGCCGAGTACTCCATGCTTCCGGGATCGTCGCCCGAACGGGTCAACCGGGAAGCCGCCCGGGGCCGCCAGTCGGGTCGGACCCAGGAGATACAGAGGCTGATCGGGCGCTCCCTGAGGTCGGTTATCGATGCCGCCCGGTTGGGGGAACGTCAGGTGGTCTGCGACTGCGATGTGCTGCAAGCCGACGGCGGCACCCGCACCGCGGCCATCAGTGGTGCCTACATCGCCCTGCACGACGCCCTCAGTCGGTTGTTGGCCCGGGGCGAGATGGACCAGCACCCGATAATCGAGGCGTGTGCTGCGGTGTCGGTGGGGATCATCGACGGCAGGCCATCGCTCGATCTGCCTTACGAGGAGGATGTGGCCGCCGAGGTGGACATGAACGTGGTCATGACCGAGTCGGGCCGTTTCGTCGAGGTGCAGGGCACCGCCGAGGGTCAACCGTTCAGCCGCGACCATCTGGACACGCTCCTGGACCTGGCCGGCACGGGCATCAAGCAGATCATCGCCCGGCAGAACCAACTTCTGGCCGACCCGCCCCCACCGCGTTGAGCCCGGTGGCCGGCGATGGTGGAGCCGGAGGTGGTGAGGGCCGCGATGGGGGATATGGCGATGGTGAGGGCCGCGATGGGGGATATGGCGATGGTGAGGGTCACGATGGTGGGCATAACGATGGTGGACAGCCGGATCGGCTTCGGCTGGTGTCGGCCACGGCCAATCCTCACAAGCTGGCCGAGATCGAGGTCATCCTGGAATCGGTTTCCCTGGATTCGTCCACTCGGATTCCGTTGGTGGAGCTACTGCCTCGGCCGACCGACCTGGGCGAGGTGGTCGAGGACGGCGACAGTCTCGAGGCCAATGCCCGACTGAAGGCCGCCGCGGTGTGTCGCCACACCGGGCAGTCTGCGGTGGCCGACGACACCGGCCTGGAAGTGACCGCTCTGGGGGGTGCTCCGGGAGTGCGGTCGGCCCGCTACGCCGGCGATCACGCCGATGATGCCGACAACCGGGCCCGGCTGCTGGCCGATATGGAGACCGTGGCCGACCGGTCGGCCTGCTTCAGGACGGTGGCGGTGGTGGTCTTTCCCGACGGGGCCGAAGTCCTGGCCGAGGGGGTCGTCACCGGTACCATCGCCTCGGTCCCCAAGGGTGACCAGGGGTTCGGCTACGACTCGCTGTTCGTTCCCGACGGAGGGGACGGGCGAACGTTTGCCGAGATGTCGGCCGCGCAGAAGAACGCGCTGTCCCATCGAGGCCGGGCATTCCGGGCCTTGGCCACCCGACTCGGCCGGTAACCTGGTTCCGCCGCGCCAGTGGCGGAATTCGGCAGACGCGCAGGGTTTAGGTCCCTGTGGGCGCAAGCCCGTGTGGGTTCAAATCCCACCTGGCGCACTGTGTGATGGTTCGGGTGGGAGGGCGGTGAAGGTCATGGTTCGGGTGGATGGATCAGAGGGGTCGGGTCATGGAGGTGGTTCGGGTGGATGGATCAGGGTGGCCGGGTGGCCGGGCCATGGTGGTGGGCCGGTACGATTGGGCCATGACCACCCCCGCCATGTTCGAGCCGGGCAGCCCCGAGCGGGGCACGTTCGAGATCTACAACCGGTTGTTGAAGAACCGCATCGTGTTCTTGGGCACCGATGTGGACGACGACATCGCCAACTACATCACCGCCCAGCTCCTGTACTTGGAGGGCGAGGATTCCGAGAAGGACATCTGGCTGTACATCAACTCCCCGGGCGGGTCGGTCACCTCGGGCATGGCCATCTACGACACCATGCAGTTCATCGCCCCCGATGTGGGAACCATATGCATGGGTCTCGGGGCCTCGATGGGCCAGTTCCTGCTGTGCGCCGGTGCGCCCGGCAAGCGCTATGCCCTGCCCCACGCTCGGATCATGATGCACCAACCCCTCGGAGGGGTTCGGGGGCAGGCCTCCGACATCGCCATCCAGGCCGAACAGCACGCCTACGTCAAGTCGCTGCTGGCCGAGCGCATCGCCCACCACACCGGCCAATCGATGGAGCAGGTCGAGGCCGACTCCGACCGGGACCGCTGGTTCACCGCCGAACAAGCCAAGGAGTACGGCATCATCGACCACGTCATCGTCAAACGCGGCGAGATGATCTGATCGGCCACCGGCTTTTCGGTCAGCCCCTTACGTCGATGGTGTTGTGACCCCGGGTGGTGGTCGCTGATCGGCCACCGGCTTTTCGTTCAGCCCCTTACGTCCAACTCGACCTCGTCGGTGATCCGGTCAAGGTCGATGATGGGGGTCGGGACATCGGGGTTCAGCCTCAGGCCGCAGTGTTCGTCGGCGAAGTCGGCCAGCTCGACGGCGGCCTCGGCATAGGCGGCCATCTCGCTCTCCAGATTCTGCAAGGTCTGCTGGCCGTCGCCCTCGGGGCGGTTGAACGCGACAAGAACCAGGCCCACGGTGTCGTTGATGGTGGTCAGCGACGGCTTGATCTCCAGGGGTGCGATCCTGCGCAGACCCTCCAGCTCCTTCGCAGCCACCGCGGCGGCATCGGGATCGTTGGGGGCGAGCGAGGCCAGTTTTCCCTCGGGCCCGGAGGCCACGCCAAGCTTCTCGCAGAAGGCGGCCAGGTCGGGTTGGTCCCCACCACCACATCCTCCGATGGCCACCCCGAGAGCGATGGCCACCAGCAATGGAGCCAGCACAGCCGCGACCGGCTGTCGGTTCGGCATGATCAGCGGACGGTGGCCGCTTCCCGCAACTCGGTGATGGCGTGGTCGAATCCCCGCTCGTCGGAGAATACCGCGCTGCCGGCCACGAACACCTCGGCCCCGGCTCGGGCGGCGGCGGTGATGGTCGCCGGGCCGATGCCGCCGTCCACCTCCAACTGCACGTCGTGGCCGCCGGCATCGATCATCGCCCGGACCTCGGCCACCTTGGATTCCATGGAGGCGATGTAGGACTGACCGCCCCAGCCGGGGTTGACGGTCATCACCAGCACCAGACGGCACAGATCCAGTACGTGGGCCACCGTCGAGGCCGGGGTGGCCGGGTTCAGGGCCACCCCGGCGTCCATTCCCGATTCTCGAATGATCCCCAACGTGCGGTGCAGGTGGGGGCAGGCCTCGACGTGGACGGTGAGCAGGTCGCAGCCCGCCTCCGCGTAACGGTGGGCCGGCTCGTGGGGAGCCTCGACCATCAGGTGGGCCTCGAACGGCAGGGTCACCAGGGGTCGGATCGAGGCGATCACGTCGGGACCGAAGGTGAGGTTGGGCACGAACCGCCCATCCATCACGTCCCAATGGATCCGGTCGGCCCCGGCCTTCTCCAGACCGATGCACTCCTCGCCCAGGCGGGCGAAGTCGGCGGGCAGCACCGAAGGAGCGATCAGTACCTCAGGGGCCATGGCCCGACCCTATCCGGTCCTGGTTGTCCGGACGCGTACTTTTGTTGGGCCGGTGGGTGTTTCGGGCCGTGCCGCCCGCCGGTATCGGTTGTCCGGACGCGTACTTTTGTTGGGCCGGTGGGTGTTTCGGGCCGTGCCGCCCGCCGGTACCGGTTGTCCGGACGCGTACCCTTTGCCGAGTGGCACCGCCTCAGCGCAGCATTCCGCCGTCCACGAACACCGGGCGGCCGCTCATGAACGCCGAGGCGTCCCCGGCCAGGAACACCGCGGCCCCCACCAGATCGTCGGGCACGCCGAGGCGGCCGAAGATGGTCTCAGCCGCCACCTCGGTCTCGAATCGGGTTCGGGCCTCGGGGTCCCGGGGAAGGATCATGTCGGTGGCCACCGGGCCCGGCACCAGCAGGTTCACCCGCACTCCCCGGTCGGCCCACTCCCGGGCCATGGTGGTGGTCCAGTTGGCCATGGCGGCCTTCGCCGCACAGTAGGCTCCGATGCCCTCCATGGGCTGAAAGGCCCCCAGCGCGCCGATGTTGATGATCGATCCGCCCCCGCCGACGGCCAGGTGGTCGAGCGCGGCCTGCGACAGGAACAGGGGCCCCTTGAGGTTCACCGCCAGGACGTCGTCCAGCTCCTCGGGAGTGACCCGGGTGGTGAGGTGGGGACGCAGAACCCCGGCGTTGTTCACCAGGACGTCGAGACGACCGAAGCGGTCGATGGTGGCCTCCAGCAACCGTTGATGCTGATCCAGACGGCCGATGTCGATCTCGACGGCCAGGGCCTCCCCGCCATCCGCGATGATCCGCTCGGCCAGGGCCTGGCAGGCCTTCGGCGTGCGACTGGCCGCCACCACCTTGGCCCCGGCCTCGGCCAGCCCTCGCGCCAGGGCGTGACCGATCCCCCGGGAGGCCCCGGTGACGATGGCCACCCGGCCACTGAGGTCGAACCTATCCATCGTCGCTCGCCCTGATCGGGATCAATCGGGTGGTGGTCAACAACACCCGGCCGCCGAGGTCGAACCTATCCATCGTCGCTCGCCGGGGTACCGGCATCGAATGGTTGGGAGGCCAGCCAGTAGTCCAGGCCGGCGTCCTCCCAGTCGTCGGGACCGTAGACCGTTCGGGGCAGTGGGGTCATCAGATGGGTGTCGCCGCCGGTGACGTAGCCGGCCGAACGCTGCTCCCAGGCGGTGATCCGCTCATCGGCGGTGCCCTCGTCGCTCAGGTTCCGGGTGGTGTCACGGTTCTGGCGGTAGGTGATGTGGGAGGCGATGTCGGTGGCCCAGACCATGACCACCTCGTGCTGATTGTTCAGCACCTCGTACAGGCCGGTGGGGCGGTGGCCGTAGTCGGCCATGAGGGGAACCCGCTCCTGCACCACCGCGGCGAGGAACTCCAGGGGGGTGCCCGGCCTCACGGTGAGGATCTCGTTCACGAACAACGTGCCGGTGATGCCGGCCTCGGCTATCTCGGCGGTGCTCGGGCTGCCGGGGACTCCGCCGCACAACCGGTCGAACCCGCCGGTGCGCCACTCGGCCGCCTTGTCCCACCAGTCCCCGTAGAACGCCTTGCGCCGCTTGAGGTTGAGTCGGTCCAGGTTCTTGGCCTGCCCCCTCCAACCCTCGGACCCGACGTCCCAGATGTTGATGACCTGCGGCCAACGCCCCCCGCCCGCGGCCAGGATGTAGAACGCCCCCTGAAGCCCGAACATATCCGGCATGCGCAGCACCGGATCCTGCCACAGGTGCTCCATGTAGTCGTACTGACCCTGACCAACGATGTCGATCACCTCGTACAAGTACAGATCACGTCTCATCCTCGCCCACCCCGGTCTCGCCCCACTGGCATCATCCCGCCGACGTTACCGGGCCCCGCCACCCCCGGTGGTGGGACCGGGTTCGTGGGGCGCGGCGGCGTTTGCAGATCTTGGTATGGCACGTGGGGCATAGCAGCATCAGGTTGGTAACGGACAAGCTGTCACTGGTAATCGGTAATGTGTGCGCATGGACGACGTGACGAGAAGCACTCTTGGCAGAGTGGACTGTGACGGCATCTTGTTGATTGAGCCGCTGCTGATGTTCCCGACCGGCGAGGCAGTCGAGCGCTGCCTCATCATCCGCTGCTGGTCTCACAGGGCTACGTGCTCGAAGCGCGGGTCAAGTGAGTGTGCAGAAGGTCACGGCACATCACACGATGCCGTCTCGGCATCTCGACTGCCAGGGTCGGTTAGGACTGCTTGTTCTCATTCTCAGGCTCAATCGAGGTGCGTAAGGAGCATGAGGGAGGGCTGGAGAAGAACAAGCACCAGCTTCGAGCGCATGAAAGCCGCTGGAGAGCCTGTAGACAAGGCTATTGTCACCGGTGTGAAGTACCGCTCCACTAACAGCGGGGTAGCTGTCGGGATATTTTCCGACACCACTGCCAGGTTGCTGGTTGGACTGGACAGGCTGATTCGGAGGGTGGACTGTAAGCGGTTCACCTACAGGAAGTTGATAGCAAGCGGCGGGCGCGCCATGAGAATAGAGCAGGAGATAACAGCATGAGACTTGAGTTCGAGGGCAAGCAGCACATCTACGGCCATCACCTCACCGTGCCGATCTCACCGCTCGTGCCCGACTATGACGAATCCGTACCCGATGCTGACGGACAGTATGACGATGACAACCTGATAATACACGGCGACAACCTTGTGGCACTTAAAGCGCTCATGCCACGATATGCTGGGCGGGTGAAGTGCATCTACATCGACCCACCATACAATACAGGCAACGAAAACTGGGTTTACAACGACAACGTCAACAGTCCACTTATGCAAAAATGGCTTGAAGATAACAAGCCAGTTGATGGGGAAGACCTAGAGCGGCATGATAAATGGCTATGCATGATGTGGCCGCGGTTACATTTGCTTCGGGAACTTTTAACAGACGATGGAGTGATCTGTATTAGTTGTGATGATACTGAGTTATCAAATCTTATCTCTATTATGAACGAGATATTCGGGGAAAAAAATAAGGAAGAAATAATCTGCTGGCGTAGAAGACATAATCAACCAAATGATAAAAGCAAGCCTATTGCTAAAACCACTGAGTTCATTGTAGTGTATTCAAAAAATCTTGAAAGGCTAAAAGAACTCAAAAGTTTCAATGGCATTAGCTTATCAGGTAACTTTAGTAATCCAGATAACGATCCGCGAGGCCCTTGGGCATCTAAGCCCTGGAAGTCTGGCAGCAATCAAACGGGCACTCGATACACGATCGTTACCCCAACAGGTGTTGTCCATGATGAAGAGTGGCTCGGGACAGAACTAACATACCAAGAACTTTATGATGATGGTAGAATCACTTTCTCAAGAAATGGGCGCGGTCTCCCACGCAAGAAGTACTACAAATCTGAACGTGCATTAGAAGGACAGGCTCCTCATAATTTTTGGAGCCATGAGGAGTTTGGGTCAAACCAAGAGGCATCTTCTGAGTTGAACGAATTAGGAGTAGATTTTAGCAACCCAAAACCTTCACGTCTTTTAGCTACTATCTTGCAGATATTTTCTAATCCTGGTGATATTGTCCTTGATTCTTTTGCAGGTTCAGGGACTCTAGCCCACGCAGCAAGACGAATTAGTGTTGAATTAGGCGACCGCAAGTTCATCTTGGTGGAGTGTGAGGATTATGCAGATACTATTACTGCGGAGCGTGTGCGTCGTGTGATAAGGGGTGTACCCGACGCAAGGGATGATATACTACAGGAGGGTTACGGTGGTTCGTTTACATTTTGTACATTAGGTGAACCTTTGAGTGTGTCGGGAATGCTGAGGGGGGAGTCATTGCCGTCTTACCGTGATATGGCTGCTTATACGTATTATACGGCGACCGGTAGGACTATTGATCCCGGACAGATCGACGATTCCGAGGGCGAGCCATTCTATAAAGATATGGGGAAAGACTTCTGGTTGCTGTACAAGCCTGATTTGGAGTGGTTGAGAAGTTCGGCATCGGCGTTGAACGAAGAGTTGGCGAAGCGTATCTCTGGGGTCGGCAATAGTGCGGTGGTGTTTGCATCTCACAAGCATCTGACTCAGCGTAGCTTGTCGGATATGGGGATTGTTTTTTGCCAGTTACCGTATGAAGGTGTGGTCTGACATGGAGTTGAAGCGATATCAGGAGCAGGCTCTTGAGTGCCTGTCCGATTGGTTCGGACACTTGGAAGCAACTGGTAACTCTCCTGCGGCTGCGTGGGAGCGGATAAGCACTTCTTCGCACGTGGGACGGCGGGATAGTTCGGACAGGCCAATACCGCATGTGTGCTTGAAGGTTCCCACTGGTGGCGGCAAGACGCTGTTGGGGGCTGAGGCATTGGTGAAGTGCAATCGACAGACTGGGCTTGTGCTGTGGATGGTTCCGACTAAGGCAATCTACGCGCAGACAAAGAAGGCCTATTGGAACAGGGAGCACCCGTATCGTGTGGCTTTGGAGCGAGCAAGTGGCGGGCGTGTGAAGGTGTTGGAGAAGGACGACAATTTGTCGCGCGAAGATATCGAGAACTATTTGTGCGTAATGCTATTGTCATTGCATGCCGCTAACCGTAGGACCAACAGAGAGTTTTTGAAGATGTTCCAGGAAGCTGGGCGTTATCAGTCTTTCTTCCCCGACATTGACGACCAACACGAAGAGCAGAAGCTGGTGAGCGAGCACCCCGGCTTGGACAAGGACGGTGAGAGGGTTCTGCGGACGCTTGCCAATGTACTCAAGCTATGTCGTCCGGTGATCGTCCTGGATGAGGCGCACAAGGCTTATGGAGCGCAGGTTCAGAAGTTGGAGCATTTAATGAGCAGGCTCGATCCTTCTTTAGTGATCGAGTTGTCCGCCACACCCGATAAGGCAAAGAGCAACATCCTGGTGGACATAGGTGGACAGGCGCTCAAAGAAGAAGAGATGATAAAGTTGCCTATTAATGTTACAGGACATGGTGATGTATCTTGGCAGGATGTTTTACGGGAAGTTGCTGAGAAGTTAGGTGAGTTATCCGGATCGGCAAGTCTGCTCCATGAGAATGAAGGCCGGTATGTCCGACCAATGGTTGTGGTTCGTGTGGAACGAACCGGATCAAACCAGCAGGATGGTGTGAAACTGCACGCGGAGGACGTTCGCGAGTTCCTTACAGAAACAATGGGTATCCCTGACGAAGAGGTCAGAGTCCAGTCCAGTACTACAAAAGAACTAGAGGGCGAAGACCTTATGTCCGAGCAGTGTCGTGTCCGGTGGGTCATTACCAAGGATGCGCTCAAGGAGGGCTGGGATTGTTCTTATGCCTATATCCTAGTGCTGCTGGACAGAACAAAGGCGCAGACCACCGTGACACAGATGATGGGTCGGGTTCTGCGCCAACCGCATGCCAGACTCACCGACGTTGATGAGTTGGACTGCTGCTATGTCCACTGCCATAACACTTCGGTCGATCGAGCGGTTGATATGGTCAAGAGGGAACTGCAACAAGAGGGGTTTGGAGATCTGGTTTCACAGGTGCGCTCCGACACAGGTCAGGCAACTCTGATTCGAGCACAGCGCCGTAGCAATATCACCAAGGACATGACCAGACTCCCCCAAGTGCTGCATGGGGGCGAGGACGAGATCGACTACGACCAGCATATTCTCGTCGATATCGATTGGGAAGCTATCTCACCGCCCCAATACTGGGACATTGTGGAGAACAGAAATCAGCATGGAACAGCAGCCGTAGATGTTGGTGAAGCCGGGGTCAGCACAGCCTACTCAAAGTTGCTTAATGGGCAGCACAGTAACAGAAAATTTGACTTGTCCTGGTATGCCAGACAGTTGCGAGATGTCATCCCCAATCCGTGGCAGGCAGCAAGGATCGTCGAAGAAGCTACCGAGAGTTTGTTAAGACAAGGGTATGACCTCGAATGGGTCGAAACACGGCGACCAGCGTTCATCCGGGCTATTGAGCAGCACGCACTGGGACAGATAGACGAACAAGCAGAGCAGGTGTTCAAGAAAAAACTTCAAAGAGGTGAGATCACCTTCGATCTTGAGATGCCTTTCGAGTACGATGATTGGTACGAACTACAAGTACCTGAGAGTGACCCTGGAGTAGCTTACAGTAGGACACTATTCTCGCCAGCCTACAACTACAATATGAATGAACTGGAGAAGAAGTATGCACTTGTGCTCGATGGAAACCCAGCAATAAAGTGGTGGCACAGGATAGCAGCACAGCGACCCGGCGAGTACCGCCTCCAAGGTTGGCGCAAGGACTATATCTATCCTGATTTTGTGGCACTTCAGGTCGATGATGCAATCATTGTCCACGAGACTAAGGGTGAGCATCTACGTGGCAATGACGATACCCAGTATAAGAAACGCTTGCTGAAATGCTTGGAGACACAGTTCAACACCAATGCCACAATTAGAATCCGAGGTAAGACAACAACTGCCGACTTCAAGCTGATATTTGAAAGCGGGATACCATAACCGATCAGGGCAAGCCACCACCTGCCTCCAGCCTGGCCCAACCCGGCCCCGTGCTTCGGGACGAAGAAGTGCCCGCTCGGCAGGAACGAGGGCGGTGGAGGCGGTAGCCTGGTGCTCGTGGATGAACTCGGTTACACCCCCTTCGACTGCGACAACCACTACTACGAGGCGGAGGACGCCTTCACCCGTCATGTCGAACCGGCCATGCAGGCCCGGTGCGTGCAGTGGGCCGAGGTGAACGGTCGTCGCTACCACCTGGTGGGGGGCAGGATCAGCCATGCGGTGGTGAACCCCACCTGGGATCCAATCGCGCTGCCCGGAGCCATGCACGACTACTTCAGGGGCAACCCCGAGGGTCGCAACCCCGCCGACATGTTGAGCAAGCGGGAGCGGCTGCCCCGCTACTACGTGGACGACCGGGACGCTCGGGTGGCCAAGGTGGCCGAGCAGGGACTCCGGTCGGTGTGGCTGTTCCCCACCTTGGGGGTGCTCTACGAGGAGCTGATCAAGACCGACATAGCCGCGGTATGCGCCCTGTTCCGGGGATTCAATCGCTGGTTGGACGAGCAGTGGGGGTTCTCCTACCGGGACACCATCTACGCCGCCCCCTACATCGCACTCGGCGACGTGGAGTGGGCCTGCCAGGAGCTGGAGTGGTGCCTGGATCGTGGTGCTCGTACCATCGTGATGCGTCCGGCCGCGGTGTGGACCCCCGATGGTTTCAAGTCGCCCGCCGACGAGCACTTCGACCCGTTCTGGGCCCGGGTCAACGAGTCCGGGATCTGTGCGGTGGTCCACGCCGGCGACAGCGGCTACACCACCCAGGGCTACGACGTGGACGGTTTCGGTTCGGCCGGCATGGCAAAGCAACGCAAGTACAAGCCCAGCATCAAGGCCTACAACATCGAGCGGGCCGCCTACGACTACCTGATCACCCTGGCGCTGGAGAAGCTGTTCGAGCGGTTCACCAATCTGAGGATCGCCTCGGTGGAGAACGGATCGCAGTTCCTGGGCGACATGTTCCGCAAGCTGGGTCAGGCCACCAAGAAGAACGTCGGGTGGTTCGGCGAGGATCCCTCCGAGTTGTTCCGCCGCCACGTGTGGATCAACCCCTTCTGGGAGGACGACGTGGCCGAAGTGGTTCACTACATGGGGCCCGACCGGGTGATCTTCGGCAGCGACTGGCCCCACATCGAGGGCATGCCCCAGCCGCTGGACTATCTGGTCGAACTGAGGGGCAAGGGCTTCGACGACACCACCAAGCAGAGGATCATGCTGGACAACGTCACCGAGCTGAACCAGCTCCAACCGGCCTGATCTTCGGCTTGGGAGGCGGTGTCGGGC
Source organism: Acidimicrobiales bacterium (assembly GCA_965115985.1). GTDB lineage: Bacteria > Actinomycetota > Acidimicrobiia > Acidimicrobiales > Bin134 > Poriferisocius. The sequence goes on along the minus strand of OZ220474.1, from coordinate 339,661 downwards.
CTTTCCGGCCTGATCTTCGGCTTGGGAGGCGGTGTCGGGCCTTTCCGGCCTGATCTTCGGCTTGGGAGGCGGTGTCGGGCCTTTCCGGCCTGATCTTCGGCTTGGGAGGCGGTGTCGGGCCTTTCCGGCCTGATCTTCGGCTTGGGAGGCGGTGTCGGGCCTTTCCGGCCTGATGCTCCGGCCCGAAAAGTGATCTCCCGGCTGCTCGAACCGCCGACCCCGCCGGTTCCGCGCTTTGTCGGGCCCCGAGGCCGCTAAACAGTGGGGTCGAAGTGGGGGCGGCGGAGGTCGTAGCGGGTGATGGCGTCCTCGGCGATCGCCGGGTCCAGATCGCCGCCCGCGGCCAGGCCGCTCAGAACGGCGGTGATCACGCTGGGGGCATCGATCTCGAAGAAGCTGCGCAACGACTCCCGGGTGCCGGAGCGGCCGAAGCCGTCGGTGCCCAGCGGGACGAAGGGGCGGGGAACCCAGCGGGAGATCTGGTCGGGCACCAGGGCCATGAAGTCGGTGACCGCCACCACCGGGCCGCGACCTCCGGCCAGTCGTTGGGTGACCATCGGCACCCTGGGGGTCTCGCCGGGGTGCAGGCGGTTCCACCGCTCCACGGCCAGGGCCTCCTCCCGGGCCGCCTTGAACGAGGGGGCGCTGAACAGGTCCACTCCTATCTCGTAGCGCTCGGCCAGCTCGGCCTGGGCGTCCCGGGCGGCCTGATGGGCGGTTCCCGAGAAGACGATGGTGGCCTGCTGGTCGGCACCGTCCAGCGGGTGGTTCCACTGGTAGAGGCCCGACAGGATCTGCTCGTCGCTTATGAAGTCGGCCCGGCGGGGCTGGCGGTAGTTCTCGTTGTAGATGGTTATGTAGTAGAAGACGTCCTCGCCGCCTCCGTTGCCGTACATACGGGCCAAACCCGACCGCACGATGGCCCCCAGCTCGTAGGCGAACGCCGGATCGTAGGCGCAGCAGGCCGGCACGGTGGAGGCCATGAGGTGGCTGTGACCGTCCTGGTGCTGCAACCCCTCGCCCATGAGGGTGGTGCGCCCCGCGGTCGCTCCCATCAGGAACCCCCGGGCCCGGGAGTCGGCCGCCGACCAGATCAGGTCGCCCACTCGCTGGAACCCGAACATGGAGTAGAAGGAGTAGAACGGCACCATGGGTACCCCGGTGGTGGCGTAGCTGGTGGCCGCCGCGGTCCACGAGGCCAGCGCTCCGGCCTCGGTGATGCCCTCCTGAAGGAGCTGGCCGTCCTGGCCCTCGGCGTAGGACAGCATCAGATCGTGGTCCACCGGCTCGTAGAGCTGCCCCTCGGAGGCGTAGATCTTGAATTCCCGGAACAGGGAGTCCATGCCGAAGGTGCGGGCCTCGTCGGGCACGATGGGCACCACTCGGGCTCCGAAGTCCTCGTCGCGCATCATGTTGCGGAGCATCTGGGTGAACACCATGGTGGTGGACACCGGCCGTCCGCCGGACCCCTCGTCGTAGTCGGCGAACAGCTTGTCGTCGGGCAGCTTGACGGGGCGGCGGATGTTCACCATCCGGGTGGGCAGGGGGCCGTCGAGTTCCCGGCGGCGAGCCATCAGGTACTGGTGCTCGGGGGAGTCGGGCGGGGGCTTGTAGTACGGGGGGTTGGCGTCGTCCTGGAGGGCCTCGGCGGGGACCTCCTCCTCCAGGTGGAGCCGGGAGCGCAGCTCCACGAGCTGGGAGGTGGTCATCTTCTTGATCTGGTGGGTGGCGTTGCGGGCTTCCAGTCCTTCGCCCAGCGTCCACCCCTTGATGGTCTTGGCCAGGATCACCGTGGGCCGGTCGGTGGTTTCCACCGCGGCCTTGTAGGCGGCGTACAGCTTGAGGTAGTCGTGGCCCCCCCGGGGCAGATCCTGAAGCTCCCGGTCGCTCAGATGGGCCACCATCCGGCGCAGGCGAGGGTCGGGACCGAAGAAGTTCTCCCGGATGTAGGCCCCGGACTCGGTGGCGTACCGCTGGTACTCGCCGTCCACCGTGGACATCATCTTCTCCAGCAGCACGCCGTTCACGTCGCTGACCAGCAGATCGTCCCAGCGTGATCCCCAGATCACCTTGATCACGTTCCAGCCGGAACCCCGGAAGTTGCCCTCCAACTCCTGGATGACCTTGTTGTTGCCCCGCACCGGCCCGTCCAGCCGCTGGAGGTTGCAGTTCACCACCCAGATGAGATTGCCCAGCTTGGCCCGGCCGGCCAGCGAGATGGAACCCAACGTCTCGGGCTCGTCGCACTCGCCGTCGCCCACGAAGCACCAGACCCGGGATCCGCTGGTGTCCTCGATGTGGCGGTGGTGCAGGTAGCGGTAGAACCGGGCGTGGTAGATGGAGTTGATCGGCCCCAGGCCCATCGACACGGTGGGGTACTCCCAGAAATCGGGCATCAGTCGAGGATGGGGGTAGCTGGAAAGCCCGTTGCCGTCGATCTCCATTCTGAAGTTGTCGAGCTGGGACTCGCTCAGGCGACCCTCCAGGTAGGCCCGGGCGTAGATGCCGGGCGCGGCGTGGCCCTGGATGTAGACGGCGTCGCCGGGCAGGCCGTCCTCCTTGCCCCGGAAGAAGTGGTTGAACCCCACGTCGTAGAGGGCGGCCGACGAGGCGAAGGTGGACAGGTGCCCGCCGATGCCGTCGGCCTTCTTGTTGGCCTTGACCACCATGACGGCGGCGTTCCACCGGATGAAGGCCCGGATGCGGCGCTCGATGGACTCGTCGCCGGGGAAGAACGGTTGGTCGGCGGTGGGGATGGTGTTGACGTACGGTGTCTGCACCGTGCCCGGCAGGCCCATGTCCAGTTCGTCGGCCCGATCCAGCAGGCGGCGCAACAGATACCGGCCCCGCTGGCGACCGGAGGCGTTGACCACGGCGTCGAGGCTGTCGAGCCATTCCCGGGTCTCGTCGGGGTCGGTGTCCGGCAGTTGGTGGGAGAAGTTCACGGCCACGGCACAATGCTTTCAATTCCGGCGATTCCGTGCCAGCATAGGCATATGGCCGAGTCGGAAAAACCCACCGTGGTCTACACCGATGGTGCTTGCAGGGGCAATCCCGGCCCTGGTGGGTGGGCCTGGGTGGTTCCCGGCGGGCAGTCCGGGTCGGGTGGGGCCCCGCAGACCACCAACAACCGGATGGAGCTGATGGGGGTGCTGGAGGCGTTACGAACGTTGTCCGGCCCGTTGGAGGTGTACTGCGACTCCAGCTATGTGGTCAATTGCTTCCGTGACGGGTGGTGGCAGGGATGGATCCGCCGGGGATGGCGCACCGCCGACAAGAAGGCGGTGGCCAATCGCGATCTGTGGATCCAGGTCATCGAGCAGGTTCAGGCCCGACCGGTTGCCTTTCATTGGGTGAAGGGCCATTCCGGCGATCCCTGGAACGACGAGGCCGACCGCCTGGCCACCGAGGCCGCCGACCAGCAGGACGTGGTGGAGGAACAGACGCTGTTCTGAGGCTCGGCCTGGGTCGGTCCGAGTTCGGGGCGGTCCGAGTTCGGGATGGTAGGGGTTCGGGGCGGTCCGGGGTTCGATGCCGCTGCTTATCGGAGCATGCCCCTAAGAGTGGCATCCAGGTCGGGGTGGTGGAACTCGAACCCGGCGGCGGTGAGGACGGTGGGGTGGGCCCGGGTGCTGGAGAACAGGAGTTCGTCGGCCAGTTCGCGGCCCAGCAGGAGCTGAGGGCCGAACCGGGGGACGGCCAGGACGGCGGGGCGGCGCAACACCGAGGCCAGGGTTCGGGTGAACTCCCGGTTGGTGACCGGATTGGGGCTGCACAGGTTCACCGGCCCGGTGATGCCCGATTCCGCCAGATGGGTCAGTGCCCGGACCTCGTCCTCCAGGGTGATCCACGACCACCACTGCCGACCTCGCCCCAGGGGCCCGCCCAGCCCCAGCTTGAACAGGGGCAGCAACCGGGTGAGGAACGGGGCGTTCCTGGCCAGTACCAGCCCGGTGCGAGCCATGGTCACCCGGATGCCGCTCCCGGCGGCGGTGGCCGCGGCTGCTTCCCAGTCGGCCACCAGGGCGGCCAGGAACCCGGTTCCGGGGCCGGACTCCTCGTCCAGAACCTCGTCCCCCCGGTCTCCGTAGAAGCCGACCGCCGATCCGGCCACCAGCACTTCGGGAGGATTGGGGGTGGCCACCATGGCCTCCACCAGCAGCTCGGTGGTATCCACCCGGCTCTGGCGCAGCTCCCGGCGGCGATGCTTGGTCCAGCGGCGGTCGCCGATCCCGGCACCGGCCAGGTTCACCACTGCGTCGATCCCGGTGAAGGCATCGTCGTCGATGGCCCCGATGGCCGGGTCCCAGTAACGGGTGTCATCGGCGCGGGCGGTCGGGTCGCGCACCAGCCGGACCACCTCGTGGCCGGTTGTGTTCAGATGCTTCACCAGCGCGGTTCCGATCAGCCCCGACGCTCCGGCGACAGCCACTCTCATGAACCCAGCTTACGGTCTGCGGGGAGGTTTGATGCAGGCAACCCCACCGGTTCCGTCCGATCCCCGGGTCGATCGGTTGCGGCTGGGACGGCGATGAGGAATGCGGGGCCGGTAGTGTGGGCTGCGGCCTCCGGCACCGTGATCCAGGTTGGGACGGCGATGAGGAATGCGGGGCCGGTAGTGTGGGCTGCGGCCTCCGGCACCGTGATCCAGGTTGGGACGGCGATGAGGAATGCGGGGCCGGTAGTGTGGGCTGCGGCCTCCGGCACCGTGATCCAGGTTGGGACGGCGATGAGGAATGCGGGGCCGGTAATGTGGGAACCATGTCTCAGTCCGATGAGCCGTCCCGACCCGACGGGAACCGCCCCTTCGACATGGAGCAGGGAGGGGACGGGAAACCGCCGGCTTCCCGTTCGCCGGCCGAGGCGCTTCGCCGGATCAATCCCTATGTGGTGCTCGGTGCTCTGGCCGCGGTGGTCCTGATCGTGTTCATCGCCCAGAACACCGATGAGGTTCGGGTCAACTTTTTGGGGTGGGACTGGGACCTGCCCCTGTTCCTGCTGCTGCTGATCACCACCGTCCTCAGCGTGGCCTGCGCCGAGATCGCAAGCTGGTACATGGGCCGGCGACGGCGCAAGCACTGAGCCTGCTGGGAGTATCCGCTGGGAGTATTCGCCGTTGAGCCTGCTGGGAGTGTCCGCCGTGAGTGTTCGCCGTTGAGCCTGCTGGGAGTGTTCGCCGTGGGTGTTCGCCGTTGAGCACGTTATGAGTACCCGGCGGTTGATCTTGTTGGCTCTTTTGTGCGGGGTGGCCATCCTGGTTGCGTTTGCGGTTCAAGCGGTGCTGATCCTGCGTTGAGAACCGCCATGGCTGCGTATCCGGTGCCCATGATCGGGGGTCGGACCACGCTGATCCGGGGTTCGACCGGGGTTCGACCGGTGCTGATCCTGCGTTGATCCCCGTCGGTCCGATTCACCGGTCACCGGTCACCGGTAAGCTGAGTGCCGTGAGCAGTAGCCATGACCTGGTGGTGGTGGGCGGCGGTCCCGGGGGCTATGCCGCCGCGCTGTACGGAGCCGCCGCTGGTCTGGACGTTGTGGTGGTGGAGAAGCAGAAGCTGGGGGGAACCTGCCTGCATGTGGGCTGCATACCGGCCAAGGAGTTGCTGGAGACCGCGGCGGTGTACCGCACCGTGGCCGGGGCCGACCGGTTCGGCATCACCGCGGGCTCGCCCACGGTGGACATGGCCGCGGCCCAGGCTCGCAAGCAGCAGATCGTGGATCAGCTTCACCGGGGCGTGGGCAAGCTGCTGGAGGGACGCGGGGTCACCGTTCTGGACGGCTGGGGCTCGCTGGGGCCGGATCGAACGGTGTCGGTCTCGGGGGGGGAGTCGGACCCGGTCACGGTTGCCGCCGATCACGTGGTCCTGGCCACCGGTTCGGTACCCCGGACCCTGCCCGGCTTCGAGGTGGACGGAGAGCGGATCATGACCAGCGACGATCTGCTGTCCGTCACCGCACTGCCGGAACGGGCCGCGATCATCGGTGGTGGGGCCATCGGGTTGGAGTTCGCCTCGCTGCTGGCCGATCTGGGGTCCCGGGTAACGGTGCTGGAGGCCCTGCCCCGAATCCTGATGGGAGCCGACGACAACGTGGTCAAAATGCTGGTGCGAGCGTTCAGGAAGCGGGGGATCGACGTCAGAGCCGGCGTGACCGTGAGCGGCTGTCGAAGCACCGAGGATGGGGTGGAGCTGGGCGTCGAGGAGGACGACCCCCTGGTGGTGGACATGGTGGTGATGTGCGTGGGGCGCCGACCGTTCACCGACGGCCTGGCTCTGGACGCTGCCGGGATCGAGGTGGACGATGGGGGGTACGTGGCCGTGGACGAGTACTGCCGGACCACCGCTCCGGGGGTATACGCGGTGGGCGACGTGATCCGCACCCCGCAGTTGGCCCACGTGGCGTTCGCCGAGGCCATCCTGGTGGTGAGGCATCTGCTGGGGGAGTCGCCGCCACCGGTGGACTACGCCAAGGTGCCGTGGGCCATCTACTGCCACCCCGAGGTGGCCTTCGTGGGCCACACCGAGGAATCGGCCCGGGAGGCCGGGTACGACGTGTGTACTTCCGTTCACCGGTTCGCCGGCAATGGGCGGGCCATGATCGTGGGGGAGACCGACGGGCTGGTCAAGGTGATCGCCGATCGCTCGACCGACGGCACCGGGGGACTCATCCTCGGGGTCCACATGGTGGGGCCGTGGGTGACCGAGCAGCTCGGCCAGGGCTACCTGGCGGTGAACTGGGAGGCCACCGTGCCCGAGGTGGCCCAGTTCGTCCAACCCCACCCCACCATGAGCGAGCTGTTCGGCGAGTCGGTGCTGTCGCTGGCCGGACGGGCCCTGCATTGAGGGTATGCGGCTGCCGGGAACGACAATGCCGGGAACGACAAGGAGATTCGATGCCTGAGGAACCAGAGAGGGACGGACGGGAAGCAGAGAGATTCGATGCCTGAGGAACCAGAGAAGGACGGGCGAGAAGCGTCGGGCCGATCGCATGCTTGAGGTCAGGATGCCCCAGTTGGGGGAGACGGTGACGGAGGGCACCATCACCCAGTGGTTCAAGCAGGTGGGTGACGAGGTTGTCGAGGACGAGCCCCTCTTCGAGGTGTCCACCGACAAGGTGGACTCCGAAGTGCCGTCACCCCGGTCGGGAGTACTGGTGGAGATCGTGGCCGCCGAGGGCGACATGGTGGAGGTGGGTGCGGTGATCGCCGTCCTGGGTGAGGCGGACCCGGCCCGGGAACCGGCCGCGGCGTCCAAGCCGATTTCAGAGCAAGCCCCGCCCTCGCCTCCTCTCGGTTCGCCTGGTGTGCCTGCTCCCTCCGAATCGCCTCTCCCCGGGCGGTCTTCGCCGGTGTCCCCCGGAGAACCGGAGTTCGAGTCGGCCGCTCGGGCTTCGACGGGCGAGAACATGGTGCTGTCACCGGTGGTGCGCCGTCTTGTCCGTGACAATGGTCTGGACCTCTCGCGGATCACCGGGACGGGCCGAGGCGGGCGCATCACCCGATCCGACGTCGAGGCGCTCATCGGCCGGAGCCGCGCCGCCGACTCTCCCGCCTCGCCCCTGCCCTCGACCTCGTCCCCACCGGCTCCGGTTGGGTCATCAGGGCGGGACACCATCGTGGCGCTCAGCAACATCCGTCGGCTCACCGGCGAACACATGCTGAGGTCCAAGGCGGTTGCTCCCCACGTGCTGACCGCGGTGGAGGTGGACTTCGAGCGGGTCGAGCAGGTGCGTCGGGCCCATCGGGAGAGCTTCAGGGCCGACCACGGCTTCGGCCTCACCTACCTGCCGTTCATCGCCCGGGCGGTGTGCGACTCCCTTCATGCCTACCCGCACATCAACGCCACGGTGGGCGATGGCGAGCTGGTGGTTCACAACTACGTGAACCTGGCCGTGGCGGTGGACCTCGACTTCCAGGGGCTGCTGGCTCCGGTGATCATCGATGCCGACCGCAAGCGTCTGGTGCCCATTGCCGAGGAGATAGCCGACCTTTCCCAACGAGCCCGGGCCAAGAAGCTCGGTGCCGACGAGATCTCGGGGGGCACCTTCACCATCACCAACCCCGGCCAGTGGGGCACGATGATGCAGTTCCCCATCATCAACCAGCCTCAGGTGGCCATCCTGTCCACCGACGGCATTCGCCGCCGCCCGGTGGTGATCACCGGGGACGACGGAAGCGAGGCCATCGCCATCCATTCGGTGGGCGTGCTGGCTCTGGCCTGGGACCATCGGGCCTTCGACGGAGCCTACGTGGCCGCGTTTCTCGACCATCTGCGCTCCATAATCGAAACCCGCGACTGGCATGCGGAGATGTCGTGAGCGGTTGGGGCCCGATGAAGCGCTGCTCGGAAGGCAACTCGTCGTGAGTCTTCGGATTCGGTGGTTGGGTCGGGTGTCCTATAGGGATGCCCACGCCTGTCAGCAGGCCCTGTTCCAGCGGGAGGACGACTACCTGCTGCTGCTGGAGCATCCCCACGTATTCACCCTGGGGGTGCGGGGGGACGAATCCAACATCCTGGTGGATCCGGCCGAGGTGGGGGCGGAGCTGGTGCCGACCGACCGGGGCGGGGACGTCACCTACCACGGACCCGGCCAGCTCGTGGGTTACCCGGTGATAACCGTGCCCGGCAAGCGGGGCGGGGGCCTGGCCGACACGGTGGCCTACGTGTCCTCGGTGGAACAGCTCGTCATCGATGTGCTGGGCGACCTCGGGCTGGAGGGCTGCGGTCGGCTGACCGATTACCCCGGTGTGTGGGTGGATCCCGATGGGGACGACCCCCGAAAGATCGCGGCCATCGGCGTGCGTCTCAGCCGTACTCGCTCCATGCACGGGTTCGCATTGAACGTGGACTGCGACCTGGACTGGTTCAGCCGCATCGTGCCCTGCGGCATCCCCGACAAGGCGGTCACCTCTTTGGCGGCCGAGGGGCGACGGGCGACCATGAGGGATGTGGTGGATGCGGTGGCCGCCCGGGCCGCCGACCGCTGGGGTCACGGGGCCGCGGACCGGGCCGACGTGGCCTGGCGGCAGAGGCCCGAGGATCTGAGCTGGTTCAGCCGAGGGCGGGGACCGGGCGAGGCGTCCGTCGGCGGGGGTCGCCGGCAGTCCCGGATGGTCGAGGCCGGGTTGGGCGACGGGTTGGCCATCACCGAGCGCAAACCGCCCTGGATGAGGGTGGCGCTGCGCACCGGTCCCCGGTTCCGGAGGCTGCGCTCGGTGGTGAAAAGCCGTGACCTGGTGACGGTGTGCGAGGAGGCCGGGTGTCCCAACATCTACGAGTGCTGGAACGACGGTACGGCCACGTTCATGATCAACGGCGAGCGCTGCACCCGGGCGTGCGGGTTCTGCCTGGTGGACACCCGGCGCCCCGAGCCTCCCGACCCGGACGAACCCGAACGGGTGGCCGATGCGGTGGCGGCCATGGGATTGGACTACGCGGTGATCACCGCGGTGGCCCGCGACGATCTGCCCGACGGGGGGGCTGGGGGGTTCGCGGCCACGGTGGCCGCCATCCGCAGCCGCACACCCGGGGTGGGGGTGGAGGTTCTCGTTCCCGATTGCGGGGGCGATCCCGACGCGCTCGAGGTGATCTTCGCGGCCCGGCCCGATGTTTTGAACCACAACATCGAGACGGTGGCCCGGCTTCAGCGGGTGGTGCGACCCTCGGCGGGCTATGCCCGCAGCCTGGCCGTACTGGCCCGGGCCGGAGCCGCTGGGCTGGTAACCAAGTCGTCGATCATCGTCGGGATGGGGGAGACCGACGAGGAGGTGACCCGGACCATGGCCGATCTGGCCGCGGTGGGTACCGATATCGTCACCGTGGGCCAGTACCTGCGGCCCACGACTCATCACCTGCCGGTGGTCCGCTGGGTGCCGCCCGACCGGTTCGAGCACTATCGGTCGGTCGGTCGGTCGCTGGGTCTCTCCCACGTGGAGGCCTCCCCCCTGACCCGGAGTTCTCATCACGCCCGGCAGGCTCACACCCAGGCTCTGCGGCCGACGGTTGGGGCGAGAGGCGCATAGTGGTCGATAGTGGGCGGATGTTTCCGAGAAGCCACCCCGCCGGTGGCCGAGGGAAGGGGTTGACGATGTTCGGTCAAAGGATGGATCGGGTGCGCGCCCTCATGGCCGAGGGGAGGGGTTGACGATGTTCGGTCAAAGGATGGATCGGGTGCGCGCCCTCATGGCCGAGGAGAGGGTGGATGTGCTCTTGTTGTCGGTAGGGGCCGATCTGCCCTACTTCTGCGGGTACGAGGCCATGGCCCTGGAGCGGTTGACCATGCTGGTGGTGCCCCGCGACGGGCTTGCTCACCTGGTGGTCCCCCGGCTGGAGGCTCCGAGGGTGCAAGAGCGGCCCGACGTGTTCGAGATCGTGGCCTGGAACGAGAACGACGATCCCATAGATTTGGTTCGCTCCCTGGTCGGGGCCGCTTCGGTGGCCGCCATCGGTGATCACACCTGGGCCGGATTCCTGGTGGACCTGATGGGAGTCATGCCTTCGGTGGAGTTTCGTCGGGCCTCCGAGCTGACCAGTCCATTGCGTCAGGTCAAGGACGCCGCCGAGGTGGAGTCGCTCAGAGCGGCCGCCGCCGCCGCCGACAGGGTGGCCACTGATCTTCAAGCCGGTGAGATCCCCCTGATCGGGCAAACCGAGGCCCAGGTATCGGCCGAACTGGGTCGGCGGTTGCTGGCCGAGGGGCATCAGCGGGTGAACTTCGCCATCGTGGCCGCCGGGGCCAACGCGGCCAGCCCTCACCACGAAGCGGGGGATCGGGTGATCCAGCCGGGCGAGGTGGTGCTGTGCGACTTCGGAGGAACCATGGCCGGCACCGGAGGGGTGGGCTACTGCTCCGACGTCACCCGGTGCGTTCATCTGGGCGACCCACCCCCCGAACTGACAGATGCCTACCAAGTCTTGTTCGAGGCCCAGGGGGCTCAGGTGGCCGCCGCGGTGGCCGGACAGCCCTGCCAGGAGATCGACCGGATGGGTCGGGCGATGATCGCCGAGGCCGGTTTCGGCGACTACTTCATCCACCGTACCGGCCACGGCATCGGTACCGAGGCCCACGAGGACCCCTACATCGTGGAGGGCAACCTCCAGGAACTGCGGCCCGGCCACGCGTTCTCCATCGAGCCCGGCATCTATCTGCCCGGCCGGTGGGGGTTGAGGTTGGAGGACATAGTGGTGGCCACCGCCGGTGCCCCCGACAACCTCACCACCGCCGATCACCACCTGGCGATCCTCGACGGGTGATCGAGCTTCAGCCGGCCACGGTTCTGCTGCAACTGGCCGCCGGTGGCTTGGCGTTCACCTGGGTAACCACCCGGCGGCGGGAGGCCGGGTTGGGTTACGGCTGGCTATTGCGCAGCATTTTCGGACTTCTGGCCGGAGGGGGGGCCGCGGTGGGTTTCGCCACCGATCCGGTGGCGGTGAGGGACTGGGCCTCGGTGGTCACCGCGGTGGCCGCGGTGGTCGCCCTGGTGGTGTCGGTGGTCCGCCGGCGGGCCGGGGTCGGCGGTCAGCGGGAACGGCTGGAACGGCGCAGCCGCGAGATGGCGGCCATGACCGGTATCGACCGGGTCGAGCCGCGCTTCGACCCCGGCCGGGCGGAGTTCCCCCCGGTACTCGATCTGGTGGCCCCCCTGGTGGCGCTGATCGGGGTGGTGGCCGGTGGACTGGCCGCCGGCCACCCGGCTGCGCTGGCCGTGGCCCGCACCGTGGTCGGGGCCTTCTTCTTGGGGGCGGTCACCACCGCCATGCTGCTGGGGCACTGGTATCTGGTCCAGCCCGGTCTGGCCCGGGGGCCTCTTCTGGAACTGGTTCGTTGGGCCGGCTTGTTGTGGTTCCCCGAGCTGATGGTGATGCTGTGGCCGGTGGGGATGGCCTCGGTGCTCGGCGGGAGCATCGACGACGGATACAACGGCCTACTGGGCTGGTTCTGGGTGGCGTGTACCGTCACCACCATCGGACTGGTGGTTCTGGCTCGGGCCGCCCTGCGCGAACGGTTCTACTCCGCGGTCATGGCCGCCACCGGACTGCTGTACCTGGGCATCCTCACCGCCTTCGGCATGGACCTGGTGGCCCGAGTACTGCTCGATACTGCGTAGCTGCTTGATCTATTTGCTCGATGCTGCGTAGTCGGCAGGGCCCCCGAGGGCCGGGAGCGGATCTGTCCGCAGCCGAGGGCCGGGAGTGGATCTGTCCGCAGCCGAGGGCCGGGAGCGGATCTGTCCGCAGCCGAGGGCCGGGAGTGGATCTGTCCGCAGCCGAGGGTCGATGGAGGGGCGGATCAGCGGGCGATGAAGTACTTGGCCTGGGGGTGGTGGCAGATGAGCGCCGAGGTGGTCTGCTCGGGTTGGTACTGGTAGCTGGTGTGCTCGCCGACCTCGATGCCGAGGCGGTCGGATTCCAGAAGCTGGGCGACGGTGAGGTTGTCCTCCAGGTCGGGGCAGGCCGGGTAGCCCCAGGAGTAGCGTCCGCCCCGGTACTGCTGGCGGAACAGACCGGTCAGGGTGGGGCCGTCCTCGGCCACGAACCCCCATTCAGTGCGGATGCGATGATGCCAGTACTCGGCCAGGGCCTCGGCCATCTCCACCCCGAGACCGTGCAGAAGCAGATAGTCCTGGTAGTGGTTGTCGGCGAACAGCTTGGCCGTGGCCCGGGACACCTCGGCCCCCATGGTGACGATGTGGAAGGCGGCGTAGTCCACCTCGTCGCCGTTGGTCGGGCGGAAGAAGTCGGCGATGCACAGGAACGGATCCTTGGGCTGGCGGGGATACCGGAAGCGGCAGAGTTCCGTCCTCCGGTCGGGGCCGTCCCACACCACCAGGTCGTCCCCGCTCCCGTTCACCGGGAAATAGCCGTAAACCACCTGGGGGACGAGCAGCCCCTGGGCGGTGGCCTCGGTGAGCTGCTCCCGCATGACCGGGCGTATGCGCTGCTTGAAGGCGGCGTCGTCCTCGCCGTCGGTGGGGCGGAACTGCCACTGATTGCGAAACAGGGCGGTTTCGTTGACGTACTCGGCGATGTCGGCCACCGGTATGCCCCTGATCACCCGCGACCCCAGGAACGGGGGGTCGAACACCGGGTTGTCCATGGTCACCGAGGGGGCCCGGGCCGGCCGGTCGGACGGGGCCCCGGACGGGTCGCGGCGGGCCCGACGAGGCAGGTCACGACCCCCGGGCCGGCGACCGAATTCGGGATCGTCGATGCCGGTGCGGCGCAGCTCGCCCAGTCGGTCCATCACCGCCAGCCCCTCGAAGGCGTCCTTGCCGTAGAACACCCGGCCCTGGTAGGTCTCCCGCATGTCCCGCTCCACGTAGGTGCGGGTCAGGGCCGCTCCTCCCAACAGCACCGGTACGTGGGCGAGGCCGCGACGGTTCAGTTCCTCCAGGTTGTCCCTCATTATCAGGGTGCTCTTCACCAGCAGTCCGCTCATGCCGATGGCGTGGGCGTCCACCTGCGAGGCCCGGTCGATCATCTCGTTTATGGATACCTTGATGCCCAGGTTGTGGACCTCGTACCCATTGTTGGTCAAGATGATGTCCACCAGGTTCTTGCCGATGTCGTGGACGTCGCCCTTGACGGTGGCCAGCACGATCCGACCCTTGCCCCCGGTGTCGTCGGACTTCTCCATGTGCGGTTCCAGATGCGACACCGCGGTCTTCATGGTCTCGGCCGACTGGAGCACGAACGGGAGCTGCATTTCCCCCGAGGCGAACAGCTCGCCCACCGTCTTCATGCCGGCCAGCAGAGTGTTGTTGACTATGTCCAGGGCCGGAGTGGCGGCCAGGGCCTCGTCCAGGTCGGCCTCCAGACCGTCCCGGTCGCCGTCGATGATCCGCTGCTCCAAGCGCTGTTCCACCGACCACCCGGAGCGGTCGTCCTTGGTGGTGGCCGCCACGGTCACGTTCTCGAACGCGGCCATCAGCTCGGTCAGCGGGTCGTAGTCGTCCCGGCCTCCCGACGCGGTTCCCTCGGGGCCCCGGCGGTCGTGGATCAGGTCGAGGCACACCTCCCGGTGGTGGGGGTCCACCCGGTTCAACGGCATGATTCGCCCGGCGTGGACGATGGCCGAGTCCAGCCCCGCTTCCAGGCACTCGTGCAAGAAGACGGAGTTGAGCACGTGGCGGGCCGCGGGCTTCAATCCGAACGACACGTTGGACACGCCGAGAATGGTGTAGGTGCCGGGCAGCTCGGTCTTGATGCGCCGAATGGCCTCGATGGTGGCCAGACCGTCCTTGCGCAGGTCGTCGTCGCCGGTGGACAGCGGGAACGTCAGGGTGTCGAAGACGAGATCCGACGGGGCCAGCCCGTAGCGCTCCACCGCCAGGTGGTGCAGGCGGTGGGCCACCCGCATCTTCCACTCGGCGTCCCGGGCCTGGCCCTCCTCGTCGATGAGCAGGCACACCACCGCGGCACCGTGTTCCCGGGCCAGCGACAGCACCCGGTGCAGGCGGGACTCCCGGCCCTCGCCGTCCTCTAGGTTGGCCGAGTTGAGGACGGCCCGTCCCCCTATCCACTCCAACCCGGCCTGCATCACATCGGGTTCGGTGGAGTCGAGCACCAGGGGTGCGGTCACCCCGGTGGCGAACCGTCGGGCCAGCTCGTCCATGTCGGCGGTGCCGTCGCGCCCCACGTAGTCGACGCACAGATCCAGCAGGTGCGCCCCCTCGCTCACCTGGTCACGAGCGATCTGGGCGCAACCGTCCCAGTCGGCCTCCAGCATGGCGTCGCGGAACTTGCGGGAGCCGTTGGCGTTGGTGCGCTCGCCCACGATGAGAAAGGAGGTGTCCTGGTCGAAGGGCACCGCGGTGTAGATGGAGGTGGCCGAGGGAGGCAACCGGCCGGGCCGGCGGGCGGGGGTCAGGTCGGCACAGCGGTCGATGACCGCCGCGAGATGCTCGACGGTGGTGCCGCAGCAGCCGCCGACCACGCTCACCCCCAGGTCGGTGATGTACCCGGCCAGGTGGTCGGCGAACTCGTCGGGGCCGACGTCGTAGTGCATGCGGCCGTCCACCACCCGGGGGAGCCCGGCGTTGGGGGTGCAGGCCACCGGCACCGGACACTGCTCGGACAACAACCGGAGGTGCTCGCCCATCTCGGCCGGGCCGGTGGCGCAGTTCAACCCGAAGGCGACGGGACCCAGGGGGGCCAGGGCGGCCAGCGCCGCGCCGATCTCGGTGCCGGGCAGCATCCGGCCGGTCAACTCGATGGTCACCTGAACCTGGATCGGCACCTCCCTCCCGATGGCGGCCATGGCCCGACGGCATCCGTTGACGGCCGCCTTGGCCCCCAGCAGGTCGTACTGGGTCTCGATGTTGAACAGATCGACCCCGCCGTCGAGCAGCCCTCGGGCCTGAACCTCGAAGGCGTCCCGCAGCTCGGCGTAGCGAATCTGGCCCAGCGACGCCAGCCTGGTGCCCGGCCCTATCGAACCCGCCACCCACCGGGGTCGCTCGCCGGTGGAGTGGTCACGGGCCACTTCTCGGGCGATCCGGGCCGCGGCCCGGTTGATCTCGTAGGCCCGATCGGCCAGGCCGTACTCGGCCAGGGGCACGGCGAACGCCCCGAAGGTGGCGGTCTGCACCGCGTCCACCCCCAGGTCCAGGTACAGGGCGTGCATGCCCGCGATGATCTCCGGGCGGGTCAGGCACAGCAGTTCGTTGCAGCCCTCCAGGTCGGGGCCTCCGAAGTCGTCCTCGCCGAGGGGTTGTTCCTGTACGTAGGTTCCGAAGGCACCGTCGTAGATCAGAACCCGCTCGCGGGCCGCCTCCTGGTAGGAAACCATGACCAGTGAGGCTACCGGGCACGAGGCGCACAATCGGCGCGGGTAATATCGCCACCGGGTCGGGGCGAGGCGTGCCGAGGGCACGAGGCGCACAATCGGCACGGGTAGTATCACGGCGGCGGCGGACGAGGGCAGGACAAAGGAGATCCGGTGATCACGTTTCGTACCAGCAGGCAAATACCGGCGCGCTCCGAGCTCCATGCGGTGGGGGTGTGTTCGGGCGACGATTCCGAGCGGCCCGACGGTTTGGACTGGAAGGTGCTGGAGGGCAGGGGGTTCGAGGCCAAGGCCGGCCAGGTGGAGATCGTGTCGGGGCAGGATCGCCCGGTGGCGGTGGTCGGGTTGGGACCGCCCGACCGGGTTACCGCCGCGGTGGTGCGTCGGGCCGGGGGGGCACTGGCTCGCTCGGCGAGGCGGTTGCGGCGCATCACGGTTTCGGTGCTGGACGCCGGGCCCGCCGCCATGGACCGGTTGGAGGCGCTGGGGGCCCTGGCCGAGGGGATGACCCTGGGGGCCTATTCCTACGAGGAGTTCAAGACCGACAACACCCTCAACAAGCTGGAGACCGTCACCGTCGTCGGGCCGGGGGGCAGGGCGGTGACCGCGGCACTGGAGCGGGGGCGGCGGGTGGCCGAAGCCGTGTGCTTCGCCCGTGATCTGGTGAACGAGCCCGGCGGTTCGCTCACTCCCCCCCGGTTCGCCCGAATCGCGCAGGAGGTGGCCGAACGGGAAGGCCTGGAGGTGTCGGTGCTCGATCTGGAGGGCATTCGCGAGGCCGAACTCGGTGGGCTGCTGGGGGTGAGCCGGGGGTCGGAGCAGCCGCCCCGGTTCGTGGAGGTGGCCTACGTCCCGGCCCCGGAGGTCGAGTGCCGGGGATCGGTGGCGCTGGTGGGCAAGGGGCTGACCTTCGACTCCGGGGGCCTGTCGATCAAGACGGGCACCGGGATGATGACCATGAAATGCGACATGAGCGGAGGGGCCGCGGTTCTGGGGGTCATGTCCGCCGTCTCGGCGGTGGCCCCCCCGGTGAGGGTGACCGG
Organism: Acidimicrobiales bacterium; assembly: GCA_965115985.1. Classification (GTDB taxonomy): domain Bacteria; phylum Actinomycetota; class Acidimicrobiia; order Acidimicrobiales; family Bin134; genus Poriferisocius. Next base: position 322,832 of record OZ220474.1, on the reverse strand, counting down.
CTACATTCCCATGACCGACAACATGCTGGGGGGCGACGCCACCCGGCCCGGGGACGTGCTCACGATGGCCAACGGCAAGACGGTGGAGGTGCTCAACACCGATGCCGAGGGCCGGTTGGTGCTGGCCGACGCGCTGTCGGTCGCCTGCCGGGCCGAACCGGACGCGGTGGTCGATCTGGCCACCCTCACCGGGGCGTGCATGGTGGCGCTGGGCCCGAAGGTGGCCGGGCTGATGGGCAACAACGAGGCCTGGGTGAACCAACTGGTCGATGCCGGGGAGCGCACCGGGGAGCGGGTGTGGCGATTGCCGCTGCCCGACGACTACCGGAGCCAACTGGAGTCGTCGGTGGCCGATATGAAGAACATCGGCGGACCCCACGGCGGGGCGCTGGTGGCCGGGCTGTTCTTGTCCAATTTCGTGGCCGAGGGCATCCCCTGGGCCCATCTGGACATCGCCGGCCCGGCGTTCACCGACTCCGAGGACGGCGAGACCACCAAGGGAGGCACCGGTTTCGGCGTGCGCCTGCTTCTGGACGCCCTGGTCAACTTCGAACCCCCGGCGGGTGCCGTGGACGGGTGAGCCAGGAGAAGACCACCAGGGTGCCGGCCGCAACCCCGGCGGCGAACAGGGCCATCGAAGGCTGGTGCGAGTCCAATAGTCGGTCGAACGCCTCCACCGGCCGAATGGACGCGACCGTCCCCACCAGGCAGGCGGTGATGTTGACCATCACGTGACGCCAGGTCATGGGGGCTCCGACACGACCGAAGCAACCGCAGGGTTCCGCCGATTCCGAGCGCACCATGACCATGGCCACCACCGAGAACCCGCCGTAGAAGAGGGCGAGCCCGATGGCCGCGAGTGACCCGCCCAGCACGAATGCGCCGACCGCCACCACCAGCTCGACCACACCGAGAACCCGCACGGCCCACGTCCGGTGGTAAAGGCCGAGCCGGGCCATGGACCGCGAGGCTGCTTGGGGAACGACCGTTTTGTAGGTTCCCGAGATGCCCAACAGTGCGGCGGCGATCAGATGGACGATGGCCAGGAGGAACACGTCTGGGTCACCGGTCGGAGGCCACTTGACGAATTGGGGCTACCTGACGCAGGGGGCTATCTGATGAAACGGCGTCGGGCGTGGCGGCGGCGCTCGGCATTCAGCCCGGCCCGGTCGTCGGGGCCGAGTCCGGGGGTGTCGGGGTGGAGATGGTCGGCGACCTCGGACATGGCCAGCAGCCGCAAGGAGGGAACCGGCACGGTGTCGGTGTTGTTCCACCGGTAGGTGAGTGCCCCTTGAGGGCAGCCGCCCAGGGCTATCCAGTTCTGGATGCCGGGATCCTGGTGGGAGACGACCACCCGCAGCACGCCATCGGGGTCGAGGCGGGCCTGGGAATCGTTGAGGGTGGCCGGAAGGTTCACGTAGTCGAGGCTCTGGTACCAGACATCGCCCACCTGGATGTTCCAGTACAGGCAGTTCGGCGGAGTCACCTCCAGCAGCAGGGCCTGATCGGGGGCCACCTGGTACCAGCACTGGCCGTAGGACTGCTGGTCGCTGCCCCCGAGGCCGGTTTCGCTCACCTTGTGATCGGGAACGTGGGCGAAGGAGTTGATCTCGCCCCGATCGCGCTGGGCCAGAGCGAAATCGGTCCAGAACTTGGGTACGGTGCCGATCTCGTCGGCCAGGTCGTCGAGCCGCTCGGCGGTGACCTCGGGGTTCAGCCGGGTGGGTGGTTCGACCGGGTCCAGGCACTCCAGATGGAGCTCGGCGTGGCTCTCGGTGCTCCAATCGGAGAAGAACTGGCGCACGAGCAGCCGGCATTTTTGGGGCTCGAGCTGGTACCAGTTGCCGGGGTGGTCGCCGGGGTCGGGGTCGGGGCTGAGCACCACGTCGATACGGCCGCCGCCGGTGTCCACCAGGTCGGGGCTGCCGATATTGAGCAGTTGGGTGATCCGCCCCCGTCCGAACCGCAGGTCCATGAGCGACAGGCCCAGATAGCGCAAGGTGTCGATGCGGCCGGTGAGGCGGTAGGTGCGGCTCAGGTCCACCGGTGCCGACATGTACAGCCCGTCGGGATTGTCCTGGCCCACCTTGGAGGGGTACACCCAGCCGAGTTCGGGGTGGTCGGCGTCGTTGTTCTCGATGGTGCGATCGATGGCCCAGTAGAGCATTCGGAGCTGATGGCGCAACCCCTCGGCCTGCTCGGAGGCGTCCACCCCCAACCGGGGATCGAAGATGTAATCGGCCGACTCCTTGAGCGAGTCGCACAGCCGATCCCAGGAAGCTCTCAGGTTGTTGTCCACCCCCAATGTCTAGCCGGATATACGGGTCCGAGTCCGGTTCGGGCCCGAAGCCGATCCGGGCCCACCGATCCGGTTCGGGCCGCCTCGGAGCCGCCTCGATCCGGGCCCGGAGCCGGTTCGGGCCCACCGGTCGGGTTTTCTCAGGCCACGGGCTGGGGGAGGGGGTACTGGGCCGAGTGGGAGCGTTGGAGATGCTTGGGCAGGCGGCGGAGCTGGGCGTGGTTGAGCGGGGGCAGGCGGCGGCGGATGGCGTAGCCGGCGTGGCCCTCGGAGGCCAGCCGGAACATCACCAGGCGTTGGAAGGTCCGGTGCAGGCCGCCCCGGGGCCCGGCCTTGGGGCTGATCCCCAATTGCAGGGCGGTGGCGGTCACGGCCAGCTCGAATCCGTCCGGGCGCTTCTCGAGTTCGTCGGCGATGTAGCGCATGAGCCAGGCGGCGGTGGGGCCGATCACCCCCAGCCAGAACTGCTCCACGTATCTCGAGCGAGGGTCGTACCCGTTCTCCTCGTTCATGATGTCGGGCCAGGGCTCGATCCACAACGATGAGTGGGTGAAGCTGGAGGTCATGAAAGGATCGTTTCTGCCGGTCGTCGCCGGGCTGACTGTAAAGAGGAAGATTTAGATGTATATTGCTCATTTTCAAGTTACCTTGTCAAGGGCGGGATGAAAATTTTTGTTTTTGATGCGGCCGATGCAGTTCCCATTGCTCATCGGTTTGGGGCGGTGGTGGTGGTCGGGGTTTGGGTTGGGGTTGGGGTTGGAAAAATCGGACTAAATCGGTAGGATTCATGGGGAATATTTCTCCGACCCCACTGCGATGTTTCGCCCCCCGTACCGAGGTGATTGTTGCCATGCCCACCTTCAGAGAACTGCTCAGAGCCGCCAAGGCCGAGATTCGGGAGACCGATCCGGCCGGAGCCGAGGCGATGCTGGCCCGGGGCGCGGTGCTGCTCGACGTTCGGGAGCCCGACGAATTCGAGCAAGGGGCAGTGCCCGGCTCCGTCCACATTCCCCGGGGCAACCTGGAACCCAACGTGGAGAACCGACTGCCCACCAAGAGCACCCCGGTGGTGGTCATGTGCGCGGGTGGGGTGCGGTCGGCGTTCGCGGCCCGAACCCTCCAGGAGATGGGCTACGACGACGTGGTCTCCATGGACGGAGGGTTCAACCGTTGGAAGGACGAGGGTCGGGACTGGGCTCTGCCGATGTCGCTCACCCCGGAGCAGCGCAATCGCTATCACCGCCATCTGCTGCTGCCCGAGGTGGGCACCGAGGGGCAACTGAAGCTGCTGGGGGCCAAGGTTCTGTGCCTGGGCGCCGGTGGGCTGGGCTCCCCGGCTGCCCTGTACCTGGCTGCCGCAGGGGTGGGCACCGTGGGCATCGTCGATATGGACGTGGTGGACGCCTCCAACCTCCAGCGCCAGATTCTCCACAACATGGATCGGGTGGGGGACCGCAAGGTGGACTCGGCCAAGAAGACGCTCAATGCCCTGAACCCCGATGTCAATGTGGTGACCTATGACGTGCGGCTGGGGGCCGACAACATCCTGGACATCATCGAGGACTACGACGTGATCGTGGACGGGGCCGACAACTTCCCGGTGCGCTACATGCTCAACGATGCCTCGGTGAAGCTCGGTATTCCGGTGGTTCACGGATCGATCTTCCGGTTCGAGGGCCAGGTCACGGTGTTCGATCCCCGCAACGGCCCCACCTACCGGGACATGATCCCCGAACCGCCACCGGCCGAGATGGCCCCTAGCTGTGCCGAGGCCGGAGTGCTGGGGGTTCTGCCCGGCATCGTGGGATCGATCCAGGCCCTGGAGGCCATCAAGTTGATCCTGGGCCACGGCGATGCCCTGGTGGGGCGGTTGCTGGCCTTCGACGCCGGCGAGATGTCGTTCCGGGAGTACAAGCTGCACCCGGACCCGGACCAGCCCATTACCTGGGAGAACCGCGACCGCATAAAAGTGGTGGAGATGGACGGCCTCTGCGCCCCCGCCCCCGTGGGTTAGTTCTCGTCGGTCTTCTTCGAGTTCCCGTGGGTTAGTTCTCGTCGGTCTTCGAGCTCCGGTGGGTTAGTTCTCGTCGGTCTTCGATCTCCTGCTCTCGTCGGCCGGCTCTCTGCGATCCTCGAGTTCTCGTCGCAGGAGGGCGACCTCCTCCATGAGAACCTGGATGCGCTGCTCGGTGCGGTTCAATTCCCACGAGTACTGCACCAGTACGATCAGCACGAAGCTCAGAGCGGCCATGAACACCAACGACGGGGTGTAGTCCACCCCGAGCCAGTTGCCCACGGTGTCGGCCACGTCGGGGGCGGCCGCCAACACCAGCATCATCACCGAGGTGGCCGTCCACAACAACCCGTACTTGGATCCCATACCCCCCCGCCGCTGGAGCTTGAGGATGCCCACCACCACCGCAGCAGCCAGCAGGGCGGAGACGATTCGGGCGGTGAGGCTCACGAGCGACCTCCGATGGATACCGAGACGATTCGGGCGGTGAGGCTCACGAGCGACCTCCGATGGATACCGCGAGCAGGGTCCGCAGGTAGTGGTAGGCCAGCGTCGCCCCTCGGGCCGAGGGTCGGCCTCCCTGACGGGGGGCCATGGTCACCGGCACCTCGGCAATGGCCATCCCGGCCCGGGCGGCGAGGGACAGACCCAGCAGGTTGTCGAGGAAACCGGCGGGCAGCCCTCGGGAGAACAACTCCATGCAGGGTCTCGACAGTGCCCAGAAGCCCGATGTGGGATCGGTGAGCGATACCCCGTAGCGATGGCGGAGCATCCTGCCGGCCAGCCTCATGGCGGTTCGCCGGGTGGGTGACGCCCGGTAGGGGGTGGCGCACTCGGGGTGGAACCGGCTGCCCAGTACCAGGTCGGCCCCCGATTCCCGAGCGGTCAGCAGAGCGGGGATCTCGGTGGCGATGTGCTGACCGTCGGCGTCCAGCACCAGGGCGTGGTCCCACCGGCGCTCGGTGGCGTAACGAAATCCCAGTCGCAGGGCGGCCCCGTATCCCAGGTTGACCGGAAACCGCAGAACCGTGGCCCCGGCGGCGGTTGCCACCTCGAACGTGCGGTCAACCGAACCATCGTCTATGACCACGACTTCCGCCCGGCCGGCACAGACCCGCAGCACCTCGGTTACGACCACCCCGACGGTGACCTCCTCGTTGTGGGCCGGAATCACCGCGATCAGCTTCGGCATGCTCACATCCGAAGCCTAAGCCATCGCCTGTCGGGGGTGGTGGGCCGCAGGGTATCGACGGAGCGACCACCGGGCCCGATGGTCCCCCTGTTAGGAGGCAACACCCACCAGGGCGGCCCCGGCGGTGGCCAGCACCACCGCGGTGATGGCCCAGCGGATCGGTCGATTGTTCAGAACCGGCACCACCGCGGCCACCGCGAAGGGCAACAACGACAACCCGTACCGGGGGTTGGTGTCGAAGTAGATCCCCAACGACAGGTAACCGGACACCATGGTCACCACGCCGGTGGCCACCATACCGACGGCCGCGGCCGCGGTGAGCGCCCGGTGCTTGGATCCCCGGGGGGCGAACACCGCTACCGCACCCAGCCCGGCGATGAGCAGAAGATTGATGAGGCTGCCCAGTGGCTCCAGCAGGTTGCGAGGCAAGGTGTCGGGCACGAACGGATCCCGCAGGGGGGTGACCGCCGAGAACAACTCGTCGCCGAGACGCTCCCACTGGAAGCCGTCCACCCGGTGGACCGCGATGGTCGGTAGCTGCTCGGCGGGGATGCGACCCCGGGCCTCCTGAACCGCCGACCATGCGATGATGGACGCCAGTACCAGGGCGACGGTGGCTCCACCCACCACGGCGAGGCTACGAACCCGGCGGCCGTTGATGTGCTTATTGTGCTGGTCATCGGTGATGGCGTTATCGTCGCCGTTCCGTCGCTGCCAGGCTCTGATACCGAGGTACAGCACGGCTGCCCCCACCGCCATCGAGTTGGTGAACTTGAGCCACACCGCCACCAACGAGGCCAGTGGAAACAGCCATCCCGGGACCCGGCCGTTCTCCCAACCCAGGGCGGCGGCCAGCACTAGGGCTCCGCTCACAAGGGCGGTGGTATCGGGATTGATGATGGACGACTCGTGCAGCACGGTGGGCGATACCGTCAAAAGACCGATCAACAGAGTTCTCGCTCCGATCGAGGCTCCCAGGCCTCCCAGCACGGACCACAGCACGACGACCGCGACCCCGAGCCACAGGATGCCCACCAGCCGGGCCGCCGAGACCTCGGTACCGACCCCGGGTACCGTTTTGAAGGCCGTGGCGGCCAGCGCCGTGGTGGTGTAGTACACCGGTGGGTGGGTGGATGCGGTATTGATTCCCGAGTTGGGAAACTGGTCGGGGGACATCAGCAGCGACCGGCAGTCGGGCAACCGGACTCGGGCAATGCTGTCGGGACGGAGCTGGGCCACTCCCTTCTCGCCGGTACGGTGCAGCCAGCCGTTCAGGTCGTCGATGGCCAGCCGAAGCGGATAGTCGATGCCCCGGCAGGCGGCTTCCTCCATGGCCTTCCGGCCGATGGTGTCGCCGTGGCGGGGTACGTGGAACGGCGATTCGAGGGTGTAGTCCATGTGCTGGAGCTCGTCGATATGGGAAAGGGTGGGATGGTCACGGACGTGGAGACCAACCAGCACCGCCACCCCCACCAGCACCGTGGCCAGTACCACCCGATCCCAGCCTACGACGGTCACCCGCCAAGCGTAGACGGGGCCGCGGTCGGATCACCGCCCCCTGGGGGGTGGGGGTGCGACGGTCACCCGTCAAGCATGGGCGGGGCCGCGGGTTCTGCGCCCGCCTCAGAGTCGGGCCAGCAACTCCTCCGGGGTGGACGTCGGGGCCTCGCAGGCGTAGTCGCGGCAGACGTAGGCCAGTCCCTCGGTGCGGTCGTCCCACAGGGGCGAGTCGTAGGGCTCGCCCCAGGCCAGCACCGTGTTGGGCCGGTAGGAGTCCCGAACCGCATCGAGCAGGTCTAGACGATCCCCGCCCACCACCACCTCGGTGAGGCCGGTGGTGTTCATGTCCACCGCCTCCAGTAGATGGCCGAAGCCGCTGGGGTGGTCGTAGGCCACGTCCCCCAGAAGGGCCAGGACGTCCCGGGCCCGGTCCAGGTAGTGGGACCGCCCGGTGAGGGTGCCCAACCGCAACAGCGCGACCGCGGTCGCGCTGTTGGCCGACGGCAGAGCGTTGTCGGTGATCTCCTTGGGTCGGCAGATGAGTTCCTCGGCATCGGTGCCGGTGGTGAACACCCCACCCTGCTCGTGGTCCCAGAACAGCTCCAGCAGCCCATCGGCGGTCTCGACGGCTTCGTTGATCCAGCGAGCCTGACCGGAGGTCTCGCCCAACCGGGTGAAGGCGTCCACCACCGCGGCGTAGTCGGCGGCATAGGCCAGATGGTGGGCCCGAGCGGGGCGGTGGCCGTCGCCCGCCTGCCAGGAGCGCAGCCATCGGCCGTCGGACCGGCGGAGCCGGTCGAGCAGGAACCCGCCGTTCTTGACGGCGGCCTCCAGCCATTGCTGGTTCCCGGTAGCCGCAGCCGCCTCGGCCAGCGCGGCCAGCATCAGGCCGTTCCACTCCAGCAGCACCTTGTCGTCCAGGCCCGGTGGGATGCGCAGGTTGCGGGCCGACAGCAGTCGCTCCCGGCACAGTTCCACGCCGGCCGGGCGTATCAGGTCGCCCCGAACCGGTCGCCACAAGATGTTGTGACCCTCGAAGTTGCCGGCCTCGGTCACCCCGTACCACGCCATGAACTCGGCCGCGTCGCTGCCCAGCACCGCGGTGATCTGGTCGGGGGTCCACACGTAGAACCGGCCCTCCTCGCCCTCGGAGTCGGCATCGAGGGCCGAGTAGAAACCACCGCTGTCGTGGCGCAGATCCCGGAGCACGAACCCGATGGTTTCCTCCAGCACCTGCCGGAAGCGACCCCTGCCGGTCACCTGCCACGCGTGGAGGTACAGCTTGGCGAACAGGGCGTTGTCGTACAGCATCTTCTCGAAGTGGGGCACGATCCACTGGGCATCCACCGAGTAGCGACTGAAACCGCCGCCCAGATGGTCGTAGATGCCCCCCGAGGCCATGGCGTCCAGCGAATTGATGACCATGTTGAGCACATCGCCGTCACCGCTGTGGAGGTAGGAGCGCAGCAGAACTTCGAGGCACATGGTCTGGGGGAACTTGGGGGCTCCCCCGAAGCCTCCCCAAGCGGCGTCGTACTGGCGGCGCAGCACCGTGGTGGCCCGGTTCAACCCATCGACACCGGTTCCGGGGCTCGGCCCGGCAGGGTCGGGTTGGATCAGCGCCGTACGGTTCAGCGACCGGGTGAGCTGATCGGCCTGGTCGTTGACATCCGGGCGGCGGTTGGTCCACACGTCGTGGATCCGGTGCATGATCTCGGTGAACGACGGCATCTGGCCCCGGCCCACCTTGGGGTAGTAGGTGCCTCCGTGGAACGGCCGGCCGTCGGGGGTCAAGAACACGGTCATGGGCCACCCGCCTCGTCCGGTCAGCGACTGGACGGCCTCCATGTAGATGGTGTCCACGTCGGGGCGTTCCTCTCGGTCCACCTTCACGTTGACGAACAGGTCGTTCATCACCGCGGCGGTGGCCGGGTCCTCGAACGATTCGTGAGCCATTACGTGGCACCAGTGGCAGGCCGAGTAACCCACCGACAACAAGATGGGCTTGTCGTCGGCTCGGGCCGCCGCGAAGGCCTCCTCGCCCCAGGGGTACCAGTCCACCGGGTTGTCGGCGTGCTGGCGCAGATAGGGGCTGGTCTCGTGGCCCAATCGGTTCATGCTCTTCGACTCTACCGACTGTCGGCGACAGGGCCGGTTCGGACTCTGCCAACCGTCGGCCATGGAACAGGATCGGGTTCTACCGACTGTCGGCGACAGGGCCGGTTAGGACTCTGCCAACCGTCGGCCACAGGAATGCAGGCCAGGGCTCGTGGCCCGCAAGACTGGACCGATGAGGCTTTGGATACAGGGAGCGCGACTGCGAACGCTTCCCGCCGCGGTCGTGCCGGTGGCGGTGGGCACCGCCGCGGCCGTTCCCGACGAGATGTGGTGGCGGGCTGGTGTGGCCCTGGTGGTGGCGACGGCTCTTCAGATAGGCGTGAACTACGCCAACGACTACTCCGACGGTATCCGGGGCACCGACGCCAACCGGGTGGGTCCGGCCCGATTGGTGGGGGGTGGATTGGCGGAACCCGCCCGGGTTCGCCGGGCTGCGTTCGGGGCGTTCGCGGTGGCCGCCGGGGCCGGCCTGGCGTTGAGCATCGTTGTGGATCTATGGCTGGTGGCGGTGGGGGCGGCCTGCGTGGCGGCGGCCTGGTACTACACCGGGGGCCGACGGCCCTATGGCTATGCCGGCTTCGGGGAGTTGTCGGTCTTCGTGTTCTTCGGACTGGTGGCCACTGCGGGCACGACCTACGTGCAGACCGAGGAGTTGGTGGGGACGCTGACCGGGGTGGCCATGGTGGCCGCAGTGCCGGTCGGTCTGATGGCTTGTGCTCTGCTGATGGCCAACAACCTGCGCGACATCGCCCAGGACCGGACCGCGGGCAAGACGACTCTCGCCGTCCGTCTGGGCCACCGCCGAGCAGCCTGGCTCTACGCCGTCCTCGTGCCGACCGCCATCGCCGTCGGTACCGTCCTGAGCGTCGCCCGCCCCTGGGCGCTCCTGTGCCTGGCCGCGCTCCCGCCGGCCGTCCCCAGCCTGCGAATCGCGCTGTCCTCGGCGTCTCCCGTCCCCTTGCGCAACCAGACCGCCCGCCTGCACCTTCTGCTCGGCGTCCTGTTGACCATCGGTCTGGCTCTCTAGCAGTCCGGTTCCGTTCTCGCAGTGCTCGTCCCGGGCCTGGAGGTACGATCGCTGCCCGATTTGAAGTCGTCGTGATGCAGGCGATCGCCCAGGTCGTCCAAAGGGGTCTTCACCCGCTCGCCGGAGACTGGATCGATCTCGGCAAAATCAAACCGGGGTTCGGGTGGCGGTGATGAGTTGGGCGATGCCGCCGGAGAGCAGGGTCCGGTTGACCGAGTCGAACCCGCGGCCGGCCAGAAGATCCAGCATCTCGGCGGGGGGAGGAAGGTAGGAGACGGATCGGGGGAGGTACTCGTAGGCGGTGCGGTCGGACAGTAGGCCGCCGATGCGGGGGATTATCCGGCCGAAGTAGAGACGATGACCGGCACGAAGCACGGGATTGGACGGCTCGGCCACCTCCAGCAGCGAGACCCGCCCTCCGGGCCGGATCACCCGGGCCAGTTCGGTGAACAGTTCGTCGAGATCCACCACGTTCCGTAGGGCGAACCCGCAGGTGATCCCGTCGGTGCTCCCGGTCGGGACCGGCAGGCGCAGGGCATCGCCCAGCACCAGCGGGGCCCGGGTTCGAGCGGCCCGCAGCATCCCGGCCGACATGTCGAACCCCATGGGGTCGTAACCGGCAGTCTCCAGATCGCGGCACAGGTCGCCGGTACCACACGCCAGGTCGAACACCCGGGATCCGGCGGGCAGGCGCAGCTCCCGGACCGCTCGCCGCCGCCACCGCCGGTCCATGCCGAACGTGAGCAGCCGGTTGAGCAGATCGTAGCGAGGGGCGATGGTATCGAACATCGAGCGCACCGCGGCCACCTTGGCCCGCCCCTGGGGTAGTGCCGGGTCGGTGCTCATTGGTGGTCCAGTCGGTAGGCTCGAAGGCTCATTGGTGGTCCAGTCGGTAGGCCCGATTGGTGAACCGGTGGTCGAAGCCCAGGGCGCGGTAGGTGGCCACCGCCGGATGATTGTCGGACTCCACATAGAGGAAGCCAACGGTGAGTCCCTGCCCGGCCAGGTGCTCCAGTCCGGCCAACGTCATGGGCTTGCCCAGCCCCTGGCCGTGGAAGTCGGGATCAATGGCGATGGCGTAGATCTCGCCCCCCGGAGGGGTCTCGTCGGGATGAACCTTGGTCCAACAGAAGCCGGCCAGTCGGCCGTGATGCTCATGGAGTCGGAATCCCTCGGGGTCGAACCAGCTCTCGGCCATTAGACCGGTCAGGTCGGGGAGGGTCATACCCCCTTGTTCGGGGTGCCAATGAAACGCCCGATTGTTTACCTCGAGGAAAGCTTCGTCGTCGTCACCGGGCACGAAGGCCCGGGTGGGGATGGTGGAGCGGTCGGCGGGCAGCGGCCGCTGCATTCGCCACAGATCCCGGTAGGGGCGAAAGCCGAGTTCCCCGGCGAAGCGGTCGTCGTCGGCACCGGCCTGCTCGATCCAGAGCTGCACCGACTCTCCCCGGCCGGTCCGACCGAGCAGTCCTTCGATCTCGTTGGCGGCGTGGGTGTCCCGGGGGTGGTCGGGGCCGATGGTGATCGACCAGGCGAATTCTCCCCGGTCGGGACGGGCAACGGTCAACGTCACCCGAACCACGGTAGTGCCAAACATCGAGGACGGGCCGCTACTATCCCGCCAATGAGCAAGCCTCGTACCCCAAAGGGCCGGGCCCCGGTCACCACCGGGAGGGAGCTCGCTCTTGGGTAAGCCTCGCACCCCCAAGGGCCGGGCTCGGCGAACGCACGAGCTCTTGGCCGAGGAGTACCCCGAGGCGGTGTGCGAGCTCGACCACGCCAACCCGTTCCAGCTTCTGGTGGCCACCATCCTGTCGGCCCAGTGCACCGACAAGCGGGTGAACATGGTCACTCCCGATTTGTTCGCCGCCTATCCAACTCCCGAGGACCTGGCCGAGGCATCCCTGGCCGATGTGGAGGATCTGGTGCGGTCCACGGGGTTCTACGCCACCAAGGCTCGCAACATCGTGGGCATGGCCCAGGATCTGGTGAACCACTTCGGCGGCGAGGTGCCCGGTGACCGGTCCGATCTGGTCAGCCTGCCCGGGGTGGGCCGCAAGACCGCCAACGTGGTCCGCAGCGTGGCCCTGGGCCTGCCCGGACTGCCGGTGGACACCCACGTGTCCCGCATCACCCGCCTGCTGGGGATCACCGAGCACAAGGATCCGGTGAAGATCGAGCTGGAGCTGAATCCCATGGTGCCCGCAGCCGAACGGGGCGAGTTCTCCCTGCGGCTCATCCTCCACGGCCGCCGGGTATGCATCGCCCGCCGTCCCCGCTGCCACGAGTGCATCCTGGCTTCCTTCTGTCCCTCTGCGGGCCGGTGATGCCAAGCAGTAGGGTCCCGACCACCCCCGCAATCCAAGAGACCCGAACCACGCTGACAACCCAAAAGGTACGAACCACCCCCGTAATCCAAGAGACACGAACCACACCGACAACCCGAAAAGAACAGGAGAGAGCCGGCCATGCAAGCAGCACGAATCGTTGACGGACAACTGGGCATCCTGGATGTTCCCGTGCCCGATCCGGGCCCCGAGGAGGCGCTGATTCGCATCGGCTCGTCGGGGGTGTGCCACTCCGATCTTCATCTGGCCCGGGGCGACTGGCAGGGTGTATCCGGCATCGAGGTGCTGGGTCACGAGGCCATAGGAGTGGTGGAGGCCCTGGGGCCGGGGGCGGAGCGGTACAGCCGGGTGGGGGACCGGGTGATCCTGGGACTGGGAGGCACCGGGGGCGGCTACTGGTGCGGGGCGTGCGAATACTGCCTGAGGGGAGAGCCCCGGCACTGCCCGCAGACCCGGGGAATCATGGGCACCTTCGCCGAGCAGTTCTGCGTGTGGGCCAAGTCGTTGGTGGTGCTGCCCGATGCGGTGGGCGACCACGAGGCCCCGTTGGCCTGCGGCGGGCTCACCGCCTACGGGGCGGTGAAGAAGCTGTTCCGCCACCAGGTGCCCCCGGGTCGCTGGGTGGCCTTGATCGGTGCGGCCGGCGGGCTGGGGCACTATGCGGTTCAGATCGCCAAGGCGCTGGGCTACAAGGTGGTGGGGGTGGACGTCGGAGCCGGCCGGTTGACGTTCGTGGAATCGCTGGGCGCGGACGTCGTGGTCGGGGCCGACGACGCCCTCGAGGCGGTCCACCAGCAGATCGGCGGGGTGGACGCCGCCATAGTGTTCTCGGCCCGTATGGCCGGATTCAACCTCGGCCTCAGGTTGTTGCGCCCCAAGGGGCTGTTCGTGGCCGTGGGTCTGCCTCCGACCAGTGAGGGCAACCTCGAGTTGAACCCGTTCGAGTTCTTCGCCAGGGACCCCACCCTCGTCTATTCGGCCGTCGGTACCGTGCAGGACATGCGCGAGCTGGTGGACATGGCGGCCGCCGGGCAGGTGGCCACCCACGTGGGGCGCGCCGGTGCCCTGTCGGAACTGGACACGATCTTCGACGAGCTGGAGGCGGGCAAGTACGTCGGCCGGGCGGTCATCGACGACCTGGCCGGGTAGCGGCAGTTCGGTCGATCCCGCCGTCGGGATCAACTCGGATGCGTACGTCCTGCATCCGACTCCGCCGTCGGGATCAACTCGGATGCGTACGTCCTGCATCCGACTCCGCCGTCGGGATCAACTCGGATGCGTACGTCCTGCATCCAACCCCGCCGCCGGGGGGACTCAGCCCCGTCGATCGGTCATAGGGCGGGCATGACCTTGTTCACCACCAATTCCAGGGATTGCCAGCCGATGGCGGGGTCGATGCCTCCGCAAAGGGGATGCAGGGTGGCCGCCCCCTTGGTGCGGATCAGATCGACGCACCCCTCGGGAGTGACCACCGCGTACTGACCGGACGCCTTGAGATCGGCCACCTCGCCGGCCTCGACATGCCAGCCGGATCGTTGGTCGGGATACTGCCAACTGGCGTAGGCCTGGGCGTCGTACAACAGATTGGGCCCTATCTCGGCCCACAGAGCCTCGGGGTCCTCGGTCACCAGCACCAGTCCCGGACCGTCGGGGGCCATGGCGAACGCCCCTTCGAAGCCCACCTCGGCCGCTTCCCGGTAGTAGAGGTCCACCAATTCCTGGTCGCCGATGGGGGGCATGTAGGGGAGCCTCAGTCGGGCGGCTCGCTTGGCCGACGCCGGTACCGAGCCTCCCACCATGATCATGGGGTGGGGTTGGGTCACCGGCCTGGGGGTCACCCACGCGGTTCGGCCCTCGTACTCGAACGGCTCCCCGGTCCAGGCCTGTTGCATCACCCGGATGGCGGCCTCGGTGTCGCGCCCCCGGCGGGTGCGGTCCTTGCCGAACATCTCGAACTCCGATTCCCGGTAGCCCAGCCCGGCGATGATGATGAAGCGCCCCGGTGCCATCAGATCGATGGCGGCAATGTCCTCGGCCAGCCGAAGCGGATCGTGATAGGGCACCAGCAGCGCCGACAACGTGCAGGTGAGGTTGTCGGTGGACCCCAGGATGGCCGCGGATATGGCCAGCGGAGCCGACATGAACCCGTCCTCGGTACCGTGGTGCTCGCTGGTGATGGCTCCGGCAAACCCCCGGCTATCGGCCCACTTCACCATCTCCAGCATGGTGCGGTACTGATCACCGTGGGTGACCTCGGTGAACGGAGGGGTTCGCAGATCGAAGCGCAGATTGAACATGTTCTACTCCTGTCAACTTTGGGGTACGGGCAGGTTTGCCGATTCACACACTACGGGTAAGACGGTCGAGACGGCGGGTTGCTCCTCGCAGGCCTCGCTCCACCTCGTAGAGTTCGAACGCCACGTCCTCGCGGTCGGTGCCCTCGTGACGCCGAGCCACCTCCGTCACCCGTTCGACCAGATCCCGTATCATGCTCGACAGCGAGCTCAGTTCGGCCATGTCCGAAGCCATCGACTGGTTGTCCACGAAACAGGTTCTATCGCGAAGCAGTAGTTTATGCAATAAAATCTGATAGCATCAGATGATGTCAACCACTCGGGGAGAAACCATCCGAGCACCAACCACCCGGACGACGTTCACTCTTGACGAAGACCTGGCCGAGCAGGCTCGTCGGCTTCGGATCAACATCTCCGCCGCGGCTCGCGAGGGTGTGATCGCGGCGGTGAGGCGGGCGTTGGGGGAGGCCGACCGAGCGGCCTATCGTCGGTTCCCCGAGCAGCCGGACGACTTCTGGGACGAAATCCAGGCTTGGAGCGACCGGTGAACCGCGGCGAGGTCTGGTGGGCCGGTTCGGGGGGCAAGCAGCGGCCGGTGGTGATTCTCACCCGGCCGGAGGTCATCGACGTGCGAGAGATGGTCACCGTTGCCGAGATCACCACCACGATCCGAGGGTTGGCCGTCGAGGTGCCGGTTGGCGAGGACGAGGTTCGGCTGCCCCGGGTATCGGTGGTGAACTGCGACGGCCTGTACACCATACGGCGCTCGACGCTCTCGCACCGGGCCGGGGAACTGGGCGAGCCGACGATGCAACACATTTGCCGGTCGGTCACCTACGCCCTCGGCTGTTAGGCATAAATCTCCGGTGGAGCGATCCGCTGGATGGGGTGTGCTGATACGCCCTCGGCTGTTAAGGACAAATCCTTCGTCGCGGGCGGGGGCGGGCCGGTAGTTTTGGGAGTCGTGCTCAACCGGGTGGACTTGCGGGGGACGACCGACATCGCCGGTCGCCTGCCCCGACCCGAGCCCGTCTCCTCGGGTTCGGTGGCGGCGGTCCGCGAGATCATCGCCGCAGTACGCGCCGAGGGTGATGCCGCGCTCGCCCGCTTCACCGAGCGATTCGATGGTGTCCTGCCCCCGAGCTGGCGGGTTCCCCCCGATGAGGTGGCTGTCGCCCCCGGACGGATCGACCCCGAGCTGCTGGGGGCGCTACGAGCAGCCGCCGGTTCCATTGCCGAGTTCCACCGGGGGAGGATCTCGCCCGAGCAGACCCACAATCACCGGGGTATCGGCATCCGGAGCTGGGATCAGCCGGTGGGCCGGGCCGGCTGCTACGTGCCCGGTGGTCGGGCCGCCTATCCGTCCACCGTTTTGATGACCGCGCTCCCCGCCCGAGCCGCCGGGGTGGACCAGGTCGTGCTGTGCGTGCCCCCCGGCCCCGACGGTCGGGTGGCCGAGGTCACCCTGGCGGCGGCGGCCGTTGCCGGGGTGGACGAGGTCTACGCGGTGGGTGGGGCCCAGGCGGTGGCGGCCATGGCCTACGGAACCGAGTCGGTGGCCGCGGTGGACGTGATCGTGGGTCCGGGCAACGTGTACGTGGCCGTGGCCAAGCAATTGGTGGCGGGGGCCGTCGGGGTACCGGCCGCGTTCGCGGGACCGTCGGAGGTGGTGGTGGTGGCCGACGGCACCACCCCGGCAAGCTATGCCGCCATCGATCTGATGGTGCAGGCCGAGCACGGTCCCGACGGGCTGGCCTGGCTCGTAACCTGGGATCCCCGGGCGGCCGACGCCATAGAGGCCGCGGTGGCCGAACTGTTGACCACCGCGGCTCGCCGGGACGACGTCTCGGCCACCTTCGACCGCAGTGGACACACCGTGTTGGTGGATGGCCCGGAGGCCGCCGCCGAGGTGGTTAACCTGATCGCTCCCGAGCACCTCCAGGTCATGACCGATGCCCCCGGGGCGGTTACCGGGCGGGTTCGCCACGCCGGGGCCATATTCTGCGGTCCGCTGGCCCCGGCGTCCATCGGGGACTACCTGGCCGGCCCCTCCCACGTGCTGCCCACCGATGGGACCGCTCGATTCGCCGGGGCCCTGGGGGTGCGGGACTTCGTCAAGCCCATGCACGAGATCACCGTGACCCCCGAGGGCCTGGCCACCGCCGCCCCTCACGTGGTCGCCCTCGCCACCGCCGAGGGCCTGGAGGCCCACGCCCGATCCATCCGTCTGCGGAACAACTCCCCGAGGAGGATCGACCATGAGCTACAGGGCTGACAGCGCAAACCCACCGGGACCGGATGGAGCACCGTCCCCCCGAGGAGAGTCGACAATGAGATTGAGATACAGGGCCGACAATGACGAAAGTGCCCACGATGAGTGATCCCGGTCGCCTCACGGCCCGTGACAGTCTGGCCATGATGAGCGGCTACCACTCCCCGCAGCTCGACGTGGCCGTGCGGTTGAACACCAACGAATCGCCGGTTCCTCCACCCGCGGGCTGGGCGGACGCCCTGCGGGAGGCCATGTCCGGTATCGACTGGCACCGCTACCCCGATCGGGAGGCCGGCGAGCTGCGGGCGGCAGTGGCCGAGCACGAAAAAGTGACGCCCGAGCAGGTGTTCGCGGCCAACGGCTCCAACGAGGTGCTCCAGTGCCTCCTTCTGGCCTTCGGGGGGCCGGGTCGGGTCGCGCTGACGTTCGAGCCCACCTATGCGCTCCACTCCCACATCGCCCGTCTGACCGCCACCGAGGCCGTGACCGGCGAGCGGGACGATAGCTTCGCGCTCGACGCCGACTACGCCGCCGGGATGATAACCGAGCACTGTCCCGCGGTTACCTTCCTGTGTTCCCCCAACAATCCCACCGGCATGGTGGAGCCCCCGGACCTGGTCGAGAAGCTGCTGGTCGACGTGGCTGTCCTGCCCGGTCTGCTGTTGATGGACGAGGCCTACGGCCAGTTCGATACTCGCAGCGCGGTGAGCCTGGTGGACGAGAGCCGCCCCCTGGTGGTGGCCCGTACCTACTCCAAGACGTGGTCGATGGCCGCGGCCCGGCTCGGTTATCTGATCGCTCCGTCATGGGTGGTGGCCGAGTTGGAGAAGGTGGCCCTGCCCTATCACCTGGACACGTTCAAGCAGATCGCCGGCCGCTTGGCACTGGCCTACGAGAGCGAGATGAGGGATCGGGTGACCATGCTGGTGGCCGAGCGGGAGCGGATGGCGGCCGCGCTCGATTCCCTGCCGGTTCGGCAGTGGGAGTCGGGGGCCAACTTCATCCTGTTCCGTCCTCGTTTCGGCGACGGCCAGGAGGTGTGGGAGAAGCTGGTGGAGCGATCGGTACTGGTGAGGAACTGCTCCTCCTGGCCCCGACTGGCCGGATGCCTGCGAGTTACCGTGGGAACCCCGGCCGAGAACGATGTGTTCTTGTCGGCCATGAGCGAGGTGTTGGCATGAAGGTTCGATCTTGCTTTTGTCGGCCATGAGCGAGGTGTTGGCATGAAGGTTCGATCTTGCTTTTGTCCACGATGAGCGAGGTGTTGGTATGACTACCAGAGCCAGAACGGCCACCGCATCCAGAAGCACGGCCGAGACCAGCATTGACATCACCATCGATGTGGACGGTGAGGGCCGCAGTGCAGCGGAGACGGGGCTCCCGTTCTTCGACCACATGCTGAGCCAGCTCGGCCGTCATGGCGGCTTCGATCTGCGGGTGGAGGCCCGGGGAGACCTGGAGATCGATGCTCACCACACCGTGGAGGACGTGGGCATCCTGTTGGGCTCGTGCTTCGCCGAGGCGGTGGGCGACAAGACCGGGGTGCGCCGGTTCGGATCGGTATCGGTCCCGCTGGACGAGGCTCTGGTGGAAGCGGCGGTGGATCTCTCGGGGCGGCCGTTCCTGCACTACGAAGTGGAGCCTCCGGGGCAGAAGATCCTGGGCGACCCGCCGTTCGACCCCCAACTTTGCGAGGAGTTCTGGCGGGCGTTCGCCACCTCGGCCGCTTTGACCCTGCACATCACCCTGGTTCGGGGCCGGAACACCCACCACATCATCGAGGCTGGCTTCAAGGCGGTGGCCCGGGCGCTGCGAGACGCCGTCCGGGTGGAGAGCACCGGCATTCCCTCCACCAAGGGCGTCCTGTGAGCGCGAGATGGCCATGAGCAGGGCAGCCCGATGAGCGGGCCGGACGGACGAGCAGACCCTGAACCCGATGAGCGGCGCAACCCGAGGAGCAGACCGTTGATCGCCGTTCTGGACTACGGCATCGGCAACCTCCGGTCGGCCCAGAAGGGCCTGGAGCGTATGGGGGCCGATGCCCGGCTCACCGCCGATCCCGGTCTGATCGCCGAGGCTTCCGGTGTCGTGCTGCCCGGAGTGGGGGCGTTCGGACCGTGCATGGCCGCGCTCCGGGACACCGGGCTCGACGTCCAGGCCCGGTCCGCCATCGCCTCGGGGCGACCGTTCCTGGGCATCTGTATCGGGTTGCAACTTCTCTACGAGGATTCCGAAGAGGCACCGGGCATCGTCGGGCTGGGGGTTCTGCCCGGTACCGTCCGGCTGCTGCCCGGTGGGGTCAAACGGCCCCAGATGCAGTGGAACCGTTTGGAAGTGAAGGCCCCCGGACCGATGCTGGACGGGTTGGACGGTGCCTGGGTTTACTTCGTCCACTCCTACGTCGCACCGTTGGGCGACAACGTGATGGCCACATGCGACTACGGGGGGCCGGTGGTGGCGGCGGTGGCCGACGGAAACGTGTGGGCCACGCAGTTCCACCCCGAGAAGTCGGCCCGGCCCGGCCTCCGATTGCTGGAGAACTTCGTGAACCGGGCCCGAACCTCGATGGAGAGTGCCGGTATGTCGGGTCGCTCCGAGGATTCCGGGGACCGGGATCGCCTCGAGAACGCCGGCGTGTCCGGTCGCTCCGAGGATTCCGGGGACCGGGCGGCCCCGGTCTACGGAATATGAGGCTCTACCCGATATGAGGCTCTACCCGGCCATAGATTTGCGGGGTGGTCGATGCGTGCGGCTTTACCAGGGTTCCTACGATGCCGAGACGACCTATGGCGACGACCCGGTGGGCCAGGCTCGGCGGTTCGCCGATGCCGGGGCTTCGTGGCTGCACGTGGTGGATCTGGACGCGGCCCGTACCGGCGAGCCGGTCAACCGGCCGGTGATCGCGGCCATGGTCGCCGCGGTGGACGTACCGGTGCAGGCCGGGGGAGGAATCCGCAGCCTGGACGCGGCCGCGACGTTGGCCGATGCCGGGGTGGCCCGAGTGGTGATCGGCACCGCGGCGGTGGAGACCCCCGAACTGGTGGAGCAGGTGGCCGCCCGTCAGCCGGTGGCGGTGGGTCTGGACGCCCGGGGCCGGGACGTGGCCACTCACGGCTGGGAGCGGGGCGGAGGTGGAGACCTGTTGGAGCTGGCGGCCGGCTTCGAGTCCTCGGGAGCCGAAGCGGTGGTGGTCACCGAGATCAGCCGGGACGGAACCATGAGTGGACCCGACACCAGTGGCCTGGCTGCGGTGTTGGCTACCACCGGGTTGGCGGTGATCGCCTCCGGGGGGGTGGCCGAGTTGGCCGACCTGACCGCGCTGGCGGCAATCGGCACCGGCGGCGGTCGCAAGCTGGCTGGGGTGATCGTGGGCCGGGCGCTGTACGAGGGTCGCTTCACGGTGGAAGAAGCTCTGATGACGCTGGGGCGATGAGCCGGCGGATGAGCGTGCCGATGTCGCCGGGTCGATGAGCGTGCTGATGTCGCCGGGTCGATGAGCGTGCTGATGTCGCCGGGTCGATGAGCGTGCCGATGTCGCGGAGTAGAGGAGCGAGCCGATGAGTCCGCCGACGTCACCGGCCGGCAATGCCCGGATCATTCCCTGTCTGGACGTGGATGCCGGGCGGGTGGTCAAGGGGGTCAACTTCGTCGATCTGGCCGATGCCGGCGACCCGGTGGAGTTGGCCGCCCGCTACGACCTACAGGGGGCCGACGAGGTGGTGTTCCTGGATATCACCGCGTCGTCCGACCGGCGGGAGACCACCGTCGAGCTGGTTCACCGGACCGCGGAGGAGGTGTTCATCCCGTTCACCATCGGCGGGGGTATCCGCACGGTGGACGATGCCCGTCGCCTGCTACGGGCCGGAGCCGACAAGGTGTCGGTGAACACCGCGGCGGTGAACCGTCCCGAACTGGTGGCCGAGATCGCCGACGAGTTCGGTAGCCAGTGCGCGGTGGTGTCCATCGATGCTCGCCGCACCGGTGGAGGCGCCTTCCCGTTCGAGGTATTCACCCACGGAGGCCGAACCCCCACCGGAATCGATGCCATCGACTATGCCGTTCGGGTGACCGCGCTGGGTGCGGGGGAGATCCTGCTCACCTCCATGGATCGCGACGGCACTCGCGACGGCTTCGATCTGGAGCTGACCCGAGCGGTCGTGGAGGTGGTCAACGTGCCGGTGATCGCCAGCGGAGGAGTGGGGACCCTCGACCACCTGGTCGAAGGAGTGCAGCAGGGCGGGGCCGATGCCGTGCTGGCCGCCTCCATCTTCCACTTCGGCGAGCACACCGTGGCCGAGGCCAAGGCCCGCATGGCCACCGCCGGCATCCCCCTACGCCCCGCCGGGGCCTGAAGCACGCGCCAACCCGGAACACGCGCCGATAACGAGTCCGGGTGAGGTTTCCTTCATAGAACGGCCAGGAACTGATCCAGCAGTGCGTTGAGCTTGTCGGTGCGGCCGACCAGAAAGTGATCGGCACCGCCGACGGGGTGAACCTCGGTGTTGGCCCAGCTCTCGATGGTGGATCGGGCCTGGGCTGGGGGGTTGAACTGGTCCCGTTCCGGCACCGCCAACCACTTGGGTCGGGGATCGGGAGCCGCCTTCAACCGGTCGGGGTCGAGCACTCGCAGGGGTGGGGCGACCAGAAACCATCCGGCCAGATCGGGCATGTCACAGGTCAGGGCCAGATCGGCCCCGAACGACCATCCGGCCAGCACCAGTGGAGCCGGTTTGGCTTGGGTGCTGGTCGGGATTTCCAGTGGAGCCGGTTTGGCTTGGGTGCTGGTCGGGATTTCCAGTGGAGCCGGTTTGGCTTGGGTGCTGGTCGGGATTTCCAGTGGAGCCGGTTTGGCTTCGACGCCGGCCAGGGTTTCCACCGCGGCCCGCACATCGAGCTGTTCGCCCTCGCCGAAATCGTGCTCGCCCTCGGAACGGCCCACGCCCCGGAAGTTGAACCGCAGCACCGCGCAGCCCGAACTCCTCAAGTGGGTGAACAGCGTGGAGACCACCAGCGAGTGCATGTTGCCTCCGTGCTGGGGATGGGGGTGGGCGATCACCACTCGAGCCCGAGGGCGGGAGGGTACCGCCCATTGGGCCTCCAGTCGGAGGTGATCGGAGGTGGTCACCGTGGTTGTGGTTGCCTCGAAGTCGTCGGCCATATACCGGTCACGGTAGCGTTGGCACCCCATGGCCAGGACAGCAAGCTCCGCTAATCAGGTCGCACCCAAGGACAAGCTGCCCATCAAGATGCTCAACGACCGCATCCTGGTGCATATCGAAACCCCCGAGGGGGAGCGGCGATCCACCGGCGGTATCCTCATCCCGGCCACGGCCCAGGTGGGCAAGCGCCTGGCCTGGGCCGAGGCCATCGCGGTGGGCCCCAATGTCCGCACCGTCGAAACCGGTGACCAGGTTTTGTTCAACCCCGAGGATCGTTACGAGGTGGAGGTGCGGGGGGCCGAGTACCTGATCCTGCGCGAGCGGGACATTCACGCGGTGGCCGCCCCTCGCCTGGTCGAGGGAAGCACCGGACTGTATCTCTGATCCGGGTCTCCATCCCCGACCCCGATGGAGCAATTCCCGGCCTCGGTGAAGCAATCTCTGATCGAGCGATCCCCGATGGAGTGAGCCCCGGCCCCGATGCAGTGCTAACCAATGGTGGGATTGGGGCAAATGGCTCTTTGCGGGGTGGGTGCCGATTCTACGATGGGGTGATGCCGGCAACGACACCCGTGGACGTGGCACCGGGGACACTGGACGAAGTGAAGTTCGACGACAACGGGTTGGTTCCCGCCATCGTGCAGGAGCACGAGGGAGGGCGAGTGCTCATGATGGCGTGGATGAACCGGGAGTCGCTGGAACGTACCCTGGCCACCGGGCGCACCTGGTTCTGGAGCCGGTCCCGACAGGAGTACTGGTGCAAGGGGGAGACCTCCGGTGATCGTCAGTACGTTCGGGAGGCCTACTACGACTGCGACGGTGACACCCTGCTTTTGAAGGTGGAGCAGGAGGGTCGGGGGGCCTGCCACACCGGGGAGTACTCCTGCTTCTTCCGATCGTTCGACCAGCCCCCGGCCCCATGATCCGGTGTTCTTCGATTCGGTGGGTGTTCTCGTGATTCGGTGTTTTTCGATTCGGTGGGTGTTCTCGTGATTCGGTGTTTTTCGATTCGGTGGGTGTTCTCGTGATTTGGTGTTTTTCGATTCGGTGGGTGTTCTCGTGATCCGGCCGGGGCGTGACGAGTTTCACCGATTGGCCGCCGAGTGGACGGTGGTGCCGGTCTGGCGGGAACTCGTTGCCGATCTCACCACTCCGGTGGCGGCCTTTGCCCGCACCGTGGGTGACGAGCCGGGCTTTTTGCTGGAGTCGGTGGAGCACGGCGAGCGGTGGAGCCGGTTCTCGTTCATTGGTCGCCGCCCTTTGGGAACGCTGGTCGCCCGGGGTCACCGGGTGACGGCCACCGGAGCGTTGCCCGAAGGCACCCCGCTGGATCGGGGGATACTGGCCGCGGTCGAGCACATCTTGTCCCGGTGGCGTTCCCCGGTGATGGACGAACTTCCTCCGCTGCACGGTGGCCTCATGGGCTATTTGGGCTACGACGTGGTCCGGGAGGTGGAGCATCTGCCCCACCAGCCCCACGACGACCAGGGCCTGCCCGATGCCGTCCTGTCGGTCATCGGGGAGCTGGCCGTGTTCGACCATTGGCGTCAACGGGTGTGTCTGATCGAGAACGTCATCGTCGAGCCCGGTGCCTCTCCGAGCGAGATCGACGAGGCCTACGACCGGGCCGCGGCCGCCCTCGAGGAACTGGCTCAGGACGGGGCCCGACCGGTGGCCGAGCCGCTGCTGGAGCCCCCGGAGCAGCACGAGGAATTGCCCGAAGTGGTGTCCACCATGAGCTCGCAGAGTTTCTGCGCCGCGGTGGATGCCGCCAAGGAGCACATCCTGGCCGGGGACGTCTTCCAGGTGGTTCTGGCTCAGCGGTACGACTTCGACCTGGAGGCCGAGCCGTTCGACGTCTATCGCTCATTGCGCCAGGTCAATCCCAGCCCGTACATGTACTTCGTGCACCTTCCCGAGTTGTCATTGGTGGGGTGCTCTCCCGAGCCGATGGTGCAGCTTCTCGGGGGACGGGTCATCTCCCGACCCATTGCCGGCACCCGTCGTCGGGGTCGCACCCCGGCCGAGGATCGCCGGATGGCGGCCGAGCTGTCCGAGCATCCCAAGGAGATCGCCGAGCACATCATGCTGCTGGACCTGGCCCGCAACGACGTGGGGCGGGTGGTGACCTTCGGCACCGAGACGGTGGACGAAAGGCTGACCCTGGAGCGGTACAGCCACGTGATGCACCTGACCTCGCAGGTGTCGGGCGAGCTGGCCCCCGACCGCACCCCGGTGGACGTGCTGCGGGCCACCCTGCCCGCGGGCACGGTGTCGGGCGCGCCCAAGGTACGAGCCATGGAGATCATCGACGACCTCGAGCCGGTCAAGCGGGGCCCCTACGCCGGAGTCGTGGGCTATCTCGACTTCTCGGGCAACATCGACACCGCCATCACCATCCGCACCATGGTCATCCAGGGAGGGCGAGCCTCGGTCCAGGCCGGTGCGGGCATCGTGGCCGACAGCATTCCCGAACAGGAGGACCTGGAATGCCGCAACAAGGCCCGAGCCCTGCTGTTGGCGGTCCCCGCCGCCCGGCGCATGAGCCGGAGCCGCTCGTCATGATCGGTTCCCTATGACCGATCTCCGAACCGCCGTCCAGCGCATGAGTCGGAACCGCTCGTCATGATCGCCCCCGTGGATCTCCGAACCGCCGTCGGAGCCTGCCCCGTGGAGCGGGCGGTGCTGTCGGTGGCCGGACCCGATGCGGCTACCTTTCTGCACGGCCAGCTCAGCCAGGACATCGAAGGGCTGGCCGAGGGCCAATCGGCCTGGTCGCTGATTCTCCAGCCTCAGGGGCGTATCGACGCGTTCGTCCGGGTCACCCGCCGGGACAAGGAGCGGTTCGTCCTGGACACCGACGGCCCGCGGGAGCAGGTCACCGCCCGGCTGGAGCGGTTCATGCTCCGAACCGACGTGACTCTGGAGCCTCTGGACTGGCAGTGCATCTCGGTCCGAGGGCCGGGAGCCGAGGAGGTGGCCGTGTCCGGGGAGATCATCGGTCCGGTTCCCACCGGGGGCATCGATGTGCTCGGTCCGGCCCCGGTCGTTCCCGAAGGGATACCAAGGGTCGATCCGGGAGTGCTGGAGGCCTACAGGATCAGGGCCGGGTTCCCGCGCATGGGACTCGACATCGACGATCGCACCATTCCCGCCGAGGCCGAGGTGGTGCCCTGGACGGTGAGCTTCACCAAGGGGTGCTTCACCGGCCAGGAGCTGGTGGCTCGCATGGACTCCCGAGGAAGCGCCGCCCCCCGATACCTCCGGTTGCTCACCGTTGCCGGCCGGGTTGGGGTGGCTCGCGGCGATTCGATCACCGGTTCCGAAGGTGCCGAGGTCGGCGTGGTGACCAGTGCCGCTTGGGACGGGGGAGCCGGCACCACGGTGGCCCTGGGCTACATCAAGCGCTCCGTCGGGATGCCGGCCGAGGTCGAAGTGGCGGGCCACCGAGCCCAAGCGTCGGCCGTTCCCCGCTGAACGAGCCTGTGGTTCGTTTCACGAGCCCGTGGTCGGGTGAATCGCTCCGTGGTTCGTTTCACGAGCCCGTGGTCCGCCGAACGGCTCCGTAATCCGTGCTCCGTCCATGTTTCTATCCGATCAGCCGGTAGCTTGGGCTCAGTGTTCGTGAAGATTTGCGGCATCACCTCGGCCGACGACGCCTTGTTGGCCACTGCCCTGGGGGCCGATGCGGTGGGTTTCGTCATGGCCCCGTCGTCCCGGCGGATCGCCCCGGCCCGGGTCGAGCAGATCGTTCGTCGCCTTCCTCCCGAAGTGCTCACCGTGGGGGTGTTCCGTGACGAGACCCCCCGGCGGGTGATCGAGCTGGTCGACCGCTGCGGCCTCAGGGCGGCCCAGCTCCACGGCCGGGAGAGCATTGCCGACACCCAGCAGGTCCGCGATCGGGTCCCGATGGTGATAAAGGCGTTCCCGGGGGGCAGCGGGGCCCTGGCCATGGCCAACCATTATGGAGCCGACATGGTGCTGGTGGACTCCGACACCCCCGGCTCGGGCCAGGTCTTCGACTGGTCGTTGGCCGAGGGGGCTCCCGGCGGGATCCGACTGGTGGTGGCTGGTGGCCTGAACCCCGACAACGTGGCCGCCGCCATCGACAAGGTTCGTCCGTGGGGGGTGGACGTGTCCTCGGGGGTGGAGATTGCTCCCGGCCGCAAGGATCCGGCCCGGCTGCGGGCCTTCATCGATACCGTCCGAAAAATCTGCCCCGCCCGCTCCGCCCAGCCGGATCAGCCGGATTCGGATCACGCCCCCTACGACTGGAACTGGGAACGATTGTCATGACCATGGTCGAGCCCGTCGGCGGGTGGTTCGGGTTGATCACCCCGGGGTGGATGGAGTCGACCCCCGCATGACCATGGCCGAGCCCGTCGACGGGCGGTTCGGGGAGTTCGGGGGGCGGTTCGTTCCCGAGACCCTGGTGCCGGCCTGCGAGCAACTGGAGGCCGCGTTCCGCTCGGCCTGGGGCGACCAGGAGTTCCGGGGCGAGCTGAACCGGCTGCTGGCCGACTACGCGGGCCGGCCGTCACCGCTCACCGAGTGCCACCGCCTGTCGGCCGAGTTGGGACTGCGCCTGTTGTTGAAGCGGGAGGATCTCAACCACACCGGCTCCCACAAGATCAACAACGTGCTGGGTCAGGCCCTGCTGGCCGTTCGCATGGGCAAGACCCGAATGGTGGCCGAGACCGGAGCCGGACAGCACGGAGTGGCCACGGCCACCGCGGCCGCCCTTTTGGGCCTGGAATGCACGGTGTACATGGGCGAGGTGGACATGGAGCGCCAAGCCCTGAACGTCTTTCGGATGCAACTGCTGGGGGCCGAGGTGCGAGCGGCGACGTCGGGCAGCCGCACCCTCAAGGACGCCATCAACGAGGCCATGCGCGATTGGGTGGCGACCGTGGAGTCGTCCCACTACTGCCTGGGTTCGGTGATGGGACCCCACCCCTATCCCTGGATGGTGCGGGAGTTGCACCGGGTGATCGGTGACGAGGCCCGCGAGCAGTGTCGGCTCCTGCTGGGGGGTGACCCCGACGTGGTCACCGCCTGTGTCGGCGGCGGTAGCAACGCCATCGGGATATTCAGCGGTTTCGTGGACGGTGATGCCCTGCTGGTGGGGGTGGAGCCGGCCGGCGGAGCGGCCATCGGCCGGGGGGTTCCCGGCGTGGTCCACGGATCCAAGTCGTTTTTGATGCAGGACGAGCACGGTCAGGTGCTGGAGGCCGAGTCCATCTCCGCCGGTCTCGACTATCCCGGTATCGGTCCGGAGCACTCGCACCTGGCGGCCATCGGCCGAGCCCGTTACGAGTCGGTCACCGATGCCGAGGTGGTGGGTGCTTTCGAGTTGCTGTCCCGGACCGAGGGAATCATCCCCGCCCTGGAGCCGGCCCACGCTCTGGCCTGGGTGTTCCGATCCCGTCGGGAACTGGCCGGCCGGACAGTGCTGTTGAACCTGAGCGGCCGGGGCGACAAGGACGTCGGCCAGATGATGGATCGTCTGGGGATGGCTGGAACGGCATCGGCCAGATGATGGATCGTTTGGGTATGGCCGGAACGGCGTAGGCCAGATGAGACATGGTCAGATGATGGATCGTTCGGGTATTAGCGAAGCGACGTCGCTCGGGTGATGGAGCGTTCGGGTGTGAGCGAAGCGACGTCGCTCGGGTGATGGATCGTTCGGGGATGGCCGGTGGGCCCGACAGGGTGGGGCGGGTGATCCGGGATTCTGATATCGGTCCGCTGGAGACGGCCCTGCGAGCTCGTCGCTCCCGGGGGGGCAAGGTACTGGTTCCCTACTTGACCGGAGGACTGGGCGACTGGCAGGGGGCGCTGGCCGCGGCCGCGGATGCGGGAGCCGATGCCCTGGAGGTGGGGATCCCCTTCTCCGACCCGGTAATGGACGGCCCGGTGATCCAGGAGGCCAATGATCGGGCGCTGGCCGCCGGAGTCACCCCCCTAGGCGTGCTGGATGCTCTGGGTCGCCTGGACGTCGGGGTACCGCTGGCGGTGATGACCTACTACAACATCGCCTTTCGATTCGGGTTGGAGAGGTTCGCCGCCGTTCTGGCCGAGCGAGGAGTGGCCGCCGCCATCCTGCCCGACCTGCCCCTGGAGGAGGCGGGACCATGGGTCGAGGCGGCCGATGCCGCCGGGGTGGAGACCGTACTGCTGGCTGCTCCCACCGCCTCCGAGGAGAGGCTGACCCGGATCTGCTCACGGAGCCGGGGATTCGTCTACGGGGTGGGACTCCTGGGGGTGACCGGAGTGCGCCGCGAACTGGCCTCCTCCGCGGTGGTCATGGCCGGGCGACTCAAGGCGATAACCGACGTTCCGGTGCTGGTCGGGGTGGGAGTCGGTACCCCGGCACAGGCCGAGGAGGTCTGCCGAGTGGCCGACGGTGCCGTGGTGGGCTCCGCGGTGGTGCGCCGGATGCTGGATCACGGGGACCCGACGGCGGTGGGGGAATTGATCGGGCAGTTCCGCCGAGTCCTCGATCGACCCGTGATCGACCCGTGACTCCATTGGATTATCGACCCATGACTTCGTTGGATCATCGACTCGTGACTTCGTTGAATCATCGATTGGAGTATCGACCCATGATTATTGATCGCCCCCTTACGTCTGCTTGGCTTTCAATGACTTTGTAGTGCCGTCGTATTGAATTACAGTTGTGTGACTCGAAGAGCAGGAGGCTCCGATGAACAAGTCAGAATTGGTGAATGCCATCAGCGATCGCACCGGCGAGAGCAGGAGCTCCGTCGATGCGGTGCTCAACGGGCTGGAGAAGGTGGTCACCGAACAGGTGATCCTGGGCGAGAAGGTGGCGATCACCGGTTTCGTCTCCTTCGAGCCGATCACTCGAGGGGCTCGCACCGGTCGCAACCCCCGTACCGGTGAGAGCATCCAGATCGCTCCGGCCAAGGGGTGCAAGGTCAGTGCCGGGGCCCGGCTGAAGTCCGCGGTCAAGGGCACCTGAGCCCTCGGCCCTTTCGTCCACTAGCCTTTACCCATGGCTGATTGGCTGCTGTCCGCCGGTGATCCCGCTCCGGCCTTCACCTTGTCGGACCAGAACGGGGACCAGGTGTCGCTGGGCGACTTCGCCGGCCAAAGGGTGATGATCTTCTTCTACCCGAAGGCGCTCACCCCCGGTTGAACCACCCAGGCGGTCGGCGTGCGTGACACTGCCGAGGAGCTGGAGGGCCTAGCGGTACTGGGCATCAGCGGGGACAAGCCCGACAAGCAGAAGCGGTTCGACGAGAAGAACGACCTGGGCTATCCGTTGCTGTCCGATCTCGACCACGAGGTTGCCGAGGCGTTCGGTGTCTGGCGGGAGAAGAAGCTCTACGGCAAGAGCTATCTGGGCATCGTCCGATCGGCTTTTCTGGTGGGGGCCGACGGTCGTATCGAG
The DNA here is from genome assembly GCA_965115985.1 of Acidimicrobiales bacterium. Classification (GTDB taxonomy): domain Bacteria; phylum Actinomycetota; class Acidimicrobiia; order Acidimicrobiales; family Bin134; genus Poriferisocius. Next base: position 293,192 of record OZ220474.1, on the reverse strand, counting down.
CACGCCTGGTACAAGGTCAGCCCCAAGGACACCCCCAAGAAGCTGGCTGCCGCGCTGGCCGCGGGGTAGCGAGAGTCGATAGCGCCGGATGCGACCTCCCGCCGAGGTCCTGCCCCACCGACCCCCGTTCCTGTTCCTGGACGAGGTGGTGTCGATGGTCGCCGGGCACCGGGCCGAGGGCTACTGGCAACTCACCGGACAGGAGCCGTTCTTCGCGGGTCACTTCCCCGGCCGTCCCACCCTGCCCGGGGTGCTGATGGCCGAGGCCGTGGCGCAGCTCGGGGCCTACGTGGTTCTCCACGACGACAGGTTCACGGGCAAGCTACCGCTGTTCGGTGGTCTCGACGACACCCGTTTTCGCCGTCAGGTGGTCCCCGGCGAGCGCCTGGATCTGGAAGTGGAGATGACCCGGTTGTCGGCCCGGGGGGGACGGGGACGAGGACGAGCCTCGGTGGCCGGGGAGTTGGCCTGCCAGTGCGAGCTGCTGTTCGTGGTGGTGGGTCGCCCGGAGTAGGAGCAGTCCTTACCGGCGGCTTGGGCGATCCCGGCCACGTAGGGTGGGTCGCCCGGAGTAGGAGCAGGCGCAGCCCGGCCAGTTCTGCCCGCTAGTCCGGCGGGGGACCGATCACCACGGTCCCGTTGTGCCCACCGAAACCGAACGAGTTGGAAAGCGATGGTCCCGGGGTCCACGGGGCCGGTTCCCCGGCCACGATGCGGATGGGGGCCATGTCGGGATCGGGGGTCCGGTACCCATAGGTGGGGGGGATCAGCCGGTGCCCCATGGCCAGCAGCACGGCCACCGCCTCTATGGCCCCGGCCGCCCCCAGGGCGTGGCCGGTCACCCCCTTGGTCGAGGTGACCAGCGGCCCCGGAGTGCCGAACACCTTGTGGATGGCCTCGGCCTCGGCGGCGTCGTTCAACGGGGTGGACGTGCCGTGGGCGTTGATGTGGACGACGTCCTTGGGTTCCAGCCCGGCATCGGCCAGGGCCAGTTCCATGCACCGCACTGCACCCGCGCCCTCCGGGGCCGGGGCGGTGATGTGATAGGCATCGGCGGTGCTGGCCCCGCCCAGCACCTCGCCCAGCACGGTCGCTCCTCGGTGGCGGGTGCTCTCCAACTCCTCCAGCACCAGGACCGCGGCACCCTCGGCGTGGATGAAGCCGTCCCGCTCCCGGTCGAAGGGGCGGCTGGTGTTGGTGCTCGACACCGCGGTCATGTTCTTGAACGCCGCCTCCGCGGTGATCGAGTTGGAGGCCTCGCTGCCGCCGGTTATCACCGCGTCGCAGCGATTGGAGCGGATGAGCAGAGCGGCGTTGGCGATCGACTGGGTGCCGGCCGCACAGGCGGTGACCGTGTTCTCGCACGGTCCCGAAAAACCGTATCGCATGGAAATGGCCGCCGATGCCGCGTTGGCCATCATCATCGGCACCAGAAACGGCGAAACCCGGCGTTCGCCCCGCTCGATACGAACCTGGATCTGATCCTCGAGGCTTCGCAGGCCGCCCACGCCCGATCCCACCCACACGCCGATCCGGCTCGGGTCGGCGCTTAACTCGCCGGCCTGCTCCAGGGCCTCGGCCGCCGCGGCCAGGGCCATCTGGGCGAACCGGTCGGTACGGCGGGCATCCTTGGGACTGTCGAACCAGGGGAGAGGATCGAAATGATCCATCACCCGCCGCCCCTCGGCCGGTGCCTCCAGCAGCCCCTGCCAGAACGCGTCCCGTCCGAGCCCCGGCCAGGCCAGGACTCCGACACCGGTGACGGCCACTCGCCGGGGAGCCTTCGGGGTGCTCATGGCCCCACCCTGCGCGGCCCGTCACCGGTGACGGCCACTCGCCGGGGAGCCTTCGGGGTGCTCATGGCCCGACCCTGCGCGGCCCGACACCGGTGACGGCCACTCGCCGGGGAGCCTTCGGGGTGCTCATGGCCCGACCCTGCGCGGCCCGACACCGGTGACGGCCGGGTCGGCCTGCTCGGGAGTCATCCCAGTTTGGCCGTCACCAAGTCGAAGGCCTGGCCCACGGTCTCGATCCCGTCGAGCTCCTCCTCGTCGATGGCCACGTCGAATTCCTCTTCGAGCGCCATGACCAGCTCGACCAGGTCGAGACTGTCCGAGTCCAGATCATCGGCGAAACTGGCCTCGGGGACGACCTGGTCGGCCTCGACCGACAGGACTTCCACGGTGCAATCCCGGAAGCGGGTGAAGTTGTCGTCGCTCACGCTGATTATCTCCTGTTGTTGGACTGTTGTCGGACGAATGGTAATTGCCGGAGTTCGAGGTTGGCGGGTACAAGAGCTCGGGGTTCATGTTCGGACGATTCATCCTCCCATGCCCAGACCTCCGTCCACCGGGATTACCGCCCCGGTGACGTATCCGGCGGTGTCGGAGGCCAGGAACGAGATGGTGGCAGCCACCTCGTCGGGGTCGCCCAATCGTCCGAGGGGAACGGCATCGACGATGGCCGAACGCCGATCCTCGTCCAATTCGTTCAACATGTCGGTGCCCACCGGGCCGGGGGCCACCACGTTCACCGTGACATTGCGGCCGGCCAACTCCTTGGCCAGCGAGCGGGCCAGTCCCACCAGCCCCGCCTTGGAGGCGGCGTAATTGGCCTGACCCGCCTGCCCTATGGCCCCCACCACCGAGGACACGAACACGATGCGGCCCCAACGATTGCGGATCATGGACCGGGCGGCCCGCCGGGCCACTCGGTAGCCCGCGGTGAGATTGGTGTCGATCACGTCCACGAAGTCGCCCTCGCTCATGCGCATGACCAGTTTGTCCCGAGTGATCCCGGCGTTGGACACCAGCACCTCCACCGGGCCCAGGCGATCCTCTATCTCGGTGAAGGCGGTGTCCACCTGGTCCTCTTCGGTCACGTCGCAGCGCACCCCCAGAAGTTCGACCCGATCGCTGGTCGGAGGCGGTTCGCGGCGATAAGTCACGGCCACCCGATGGCCGTTTTGGGCGAACTCGGTGGCGGTCGCCAGCCCGATGCCCCGGTTCCCCCCGGTCACCAGGACGACCCTGGAAGCGCTCACCGGCCCCAGCGTAGCAGCGCGGCGGCCACGCTCATACCTGCTCCGAAGCCCACCAGCAGCACCACGTCACCGTCGGCGATGGCGTTCTTCGAGAGCGCCGCGCCCATGGCCAGAGGGATGGACGCCGACGAGGTGTTGCCGGTGACCTCGAGCACGGTGGCCGCTTTGTCCAGGGGGATGCCCAGGCGTTTCATGGCGCTCTCTATGATCCGAAAATTGGCCTGGTGGGGGATCACCACGGTCACGTCGGACGGCTCCAGACCGGCATCGGCCAATACCCGCCGACTGGCCGAGACCATGACCCGCACCGCCTGGCGGAACACCTCCTTGCCGTCCATGCGGATGTAGTCACCGAAGTCGCAGATCAAAAGATCGGCGAACCGGCCCTCCGAGCCCATGTACGTGCTGAGCACGCCGCGGTCGTCGCGTCGAGCCGGTTCCATCACCACCGCACCGGCACCGTCGCCGAACAAGATGGCGGTGGAGCGATCGTCCCAGTCGGTGAACCGGCTGAGCGTGTCCACCCCCACCACCAGCACCCGCTCCATTCCGGCGGCGATCTGGGTCTGGGCCAGGGAGACCCCGTAGGTGAAGCCGGAGCAGGCGGCGTTTATGTCGAAAGCGCCGCATATCGCCCCCAGGTCGTCCTGGATGCGGTTGGACACCGCGGGGAACACCTGATCGGGGGTACAGGTGGCGCAGATGATCAGGTCGAGGTCGGAGGCGTCGATCTCGGCCTCCTTCAGGGCGATCCTGGCCGCTTGGCCCCCCAGCTCCAGGCAGCTTCCCCCCACCCGGCGCTCGTGAATGCCGGTTCGCTCCACGATCCACTCGTCACTGGTGTCGAGGACGGCAGCCAGATCGTGGTTGGTGACCACCTTGTGACCGAACGCCGTGCCCAGACCGGTTATCGCCGCCCTGGTCATGGTTGCTCCGGTTGGGGCCGGTGCGGCGAGGGCCACTCCAAGCGGGCCCGTCGGCGGGTGGCGGGCGGTTGCGGCTGCCGTGGTTCCGGCTGCTGGGGGTTGTGCCTGCTGGGGGTCATCGATCCGGGATCCTCAGCCGGTGCGCAGCCAGGCTATGGGCTGGCTGGCGGTGATCCGCTCGCCGGCCACCGCCAAGAACCCCATGATCACCCCGGCCCACGGGGTGCGGACCTCGGTATCGCCCACATGCCCCAAAAGTTGTCCGGCAGGGACGCTCGTACCCAGGAGTTGGTCGTCAATGGGGTGGAAAACGCCCAGAGCAGGGCTGACCACCAGCCGTTCGGTGGTGAACAGGGCCTCCCCCTCCAACGGGCCGATTTCGGTGACCGGGGGTCCGGCCAGCGCTTCCAGCACCGTGTCGATATCGGCGGGAGCGTTCACCTTCAGGGCCTGGCAGCCCCGGGCCGTCCGTTTCACCGTTCCGGTGAGGACCGTGCCCGGACCCAGTTCCACGAAGGTGGTGAACCCGGCGTCGCACATGTTGTGCACCGACTGCCGCCAGCGCACCGGACTGGTGAGCTGCGAGCTCAACAGCTCGGGCCAGGAGTCGGCCCCGGTGTGGGAGGCCGCGTCCACATTGGCGTACACCGGGTGATCGGGGAGCCGGAACTCGGTCCTGTCCACCGCCTTGGCCAACCGGTCCCGGGCCGGGGCCATGAACGGGGTGTGGAAGGCACCTCCCACCGGCAGGGGCATGACCCGTTTGGCTCCCAGATTCTTGGCCATGGTGCCGGCCACGTCCACCATCGCAGGAGCCCCGGCGATCACCACCTGGCCGGGGGCGTTGAAATTGGCCACCCAGACGTCGCCGTCGGCCTGCCGGCAGGCCTGCTCCACCAGATCGTCGTCCAGCCCCAGAACGGCGGCCATGGTGCCGCTTCGTTCCTCGGCGGCCACCTGCATGGCCTCTCCCCGTTCGGTGACCAGGCGGATCCCGTCGGCGAAGTCAACCACCCCGGCGGCCACCAGCGCGGAGTATTCCCCCAGGCTGTGGCCGGCGTGGGCCGCGGTCTCGATCCCCACCCGGGTCACCGCGTCCAGAGCGATCATCGACGCCGCGAAGGTGGCCAACTGGGAATTGCGGGTCTCGCGCAGCTCGTCGTCCCCCGCGTCGATCAGGAGCCGAGCCACGTCCCGGCCCGCAGCCTCGGATACCTCGGTCACCAACTCCCACGAGGGATGATCGACCCAAGCGGCACCCATACCGGCCTTCTGCGATCCCTGGCCGGGATAGGTGAAGCAGATCATCAGGGGTCAGACCTCCCGGACGCCAATGGGGTTTCAACACTCTAGGGGCTGGGGAACTCCCGACCGTGGTCGGCCTTGGTCCGGTCGGGCTTCCACCGCCACCTGGTTTCAACACTCTAGGGGCTGGGGAACTCCCGACCGGGTATCCGACAAGCTTTCGAGGGCCGTACCCCCTAAACTGCGCTGTCCTCGGAGATCACGCCGAGCGACACGGTGCCCTCCGGCACTAACCCCCGGCCCGGGTGGTGGAATTGGTAGACACGCCGGACTCAAAATCCGGTTCCTGCGAGGGAGTGAGGGTTCGAGTCCCTCCCCGGGCACCGGGTTCATCGGACGAACGGGACAGAGCAGCTCGCCGAAGATGTGCGCCCAACCGGTCGAGGAAGGGTTCGTCGAAGCAGTCGGATGTCACTTGAGCATTTTACTCAGGTGTTGCAGGCCCCTGGACACTCGTGTCCGTGCGGCACCAGGACTGCAACCCAACTCGGTGGCAATCTCGGCGTATTCGAGCTGGTTCACCACTCGCAGTACGACGGCGGATCGGAGATCGTTCGACAGGGTGTTCAGAGCCTCGACCGCTCCCGCACAATCGAGGACGTCCTCCGTTCGTCGCAACTCGGTGGCCGTGACCTCGTCGATGGGCTCGCGCGGGATGTCGAGGCGTTGTCTCGCTCGTTCGACCACTTTGCGATGTCGCCAGAACATGGCCAGTTGGTTTCGCGCGATTCCGGAGAGCCACTGTTGCGGCGTGCCCCGTCGAGGGTCGTACCGGCGCACGTCCTGAAGAGCCGCGGCAAAGGTCTCCGCACAAAGATCGGCGGCAGTCTCAGGATCGGCAGTGCGACGGTAGAAGTAGCGAAGCAGGCCCTCGGCCTCCTGCTTGTAGAAGGCCCCGAACGCCTGGGACGTCTCCAGGCCACCGCTCGCCTCGCCATTGTCCACCCCACCAGTATGAATGCCGAGCAGCCAAAAAACGTCGCGACCCCCAATACAGTATTTACTGCTATTCTAATATATTTATTGTTTTTCTGATATGATCCAATCACTAAGTGATTCCCGTGCTGCCAATATTTCGGCGGGGAATGGTTGCCATTCTAGTGGAAACACTATTCCTTGTTCTGAATGATTGAGGATCCAGCCTTGAGGCGTTGTAAAGTACCATTCGTTTCCATCTTCTCTAACATTGGACCACATCCCTTCGAATGGGTCATTGTTCGGCATGAGATAGATAACACTACGTGCCCCAACTGGCAAGACCGACTTCAACCGTTCTATTGATGAATCCCCCGGACGCGGTAGTTGCACGTAATAGCGAGTCTTGTCATCCGTTTGGAAAACTAGGTTGAGATGCAATCCGGAGGGCTCGGGCCTCGGCTTGCCAAAGATCCGGCCATCCTCAACGTCAACAAGCGTGGCTTCGACTACCACAGTTGACCGTTTGCTCAGATCTTCAAGGTCAGGAGACGGGTTATAAGTGTCTGAAAAAGATCGAAAGTATGAATCATAAGTATCAGGGAAAACTCCGTCGGACTCACTACTAGACCCACATCCCACGGTCACAACGCTTATCGTCAGCAACCCAAGAAGTCCTACAAACAGTTTTGCTGGGATCATTTCACGACAGCTTTACAGAAATATTTCCGCCAGGTCAGCACCCGTAATGCAAAATAACTTAAACCGTCCCACTTCAGAGATCCTTGCCGATAACTTCCACTACGGTCGCTAGCTTTGCTCTTCTGATACTTGCCAATGATCAAGCGAACCTTCATCAAGTGAGTCTTGCAAATGATTCTTCGGAGTTAGAGCTTCTGAGCCCTGCTCTTCTGACACGATCCAATCACTAAGTGATTCCCGTGCTGCCAATATTTCGGCGGGGAATGGTTGCCATTCTAGTGGAAACACTATTCCTCGTTCTGAATGATTGAGGATCCAGCCTTGAGGCGTTGTAAAGTACCATTCGTTTCCATCTTCTCTAGTGTTAGACCATATTCCATCGAAGGGGTCGTTGTTAGGTGTTAGATAGACAACACTGCGAGATCCGACCGGCAAGACCGACTTCAACTGTTCTATTGATGAGTCTCCCGGGCGCGGTAGCTGCACGTAATAGCGTGTCTCGTCGCTCGTCTCGAATACAAGGTTGAGATGGTATCCAGGGAACTCGGTCCCTGGAAGACCAAATATCCGCCCATCTTCAACATCTACAAGCATAGCTTCAGCTATAACTGTTGATCGTTTGCCCAGATCTTCAAGGTCAGGAGATGGGTTGTAATCGTAAGAGAATGACTGGAAGTACGAATCATAGGTATCGACGAAAACCTCATCAGATTCACTAGCAGATCCGCACCCTACGGTCACAGTGCTTATTGCCAACAACCCGAGAAGTCCTGTCAACAGCCTCCGCTTGGGCTGTTTCACAACAGCTTTGCAGAAATATTTCTGCCAGGCGAGTATCCGCCATACGAGCACATATTCCTGGGGATGTTGTAATGGGCTGGTAGGAAGTATCGGATGGGTGTTCATGATGTCTCTACCTCCAGGCTATCCATATGGTTACGGGTATGAAGCCAGTAGGTTTCCGCGGTGGAGGAGCCGCTCACCATACAGCCATAACCTCTGTTGTGATGAGTTGCCCCAGTAGAGTGCCCAATCTCATGACAAATAGTCTTACCACGTTCGGCAACAGGCAATGTGTTGGTGTTGCTGGTGATCCGTATATAAGCTTTGTCGCACACGTTGCCGTCACGGTCAGCACATGCATACTGACCCCGATATAGAGTTGTGACTACTCGTCTAAAGTGAATATCAGTACCTGAATTACACTTTTGGCGTGAGCCCCCGCTGAAGTCAGTCGAGGTCTCTAAGTAGTCCATAGCATCGTCGGCAAGATTTCTCAGGCTTGTCCATGTGAAGCGGTCAGACCAGCAATAGTCATGATCATGGTTGTCGGCTAACCAGCCGGTATCTCGTCCTCCAACTCCAAACGGGTCTGCTGAAGTTGGGGTTGTGAGCGACAGCACTCCAAACGCAAGCATAGCCACCACGACCAATCGGGTCCGACGATGTTCTGAGGGGTGACAGTCGATGCCTCTGCCAAGCATGTTTACCTCGTTTCTCCACCTTTGTGGAGTGCTCTGAGTTTCTCCACCGGTGGCATATGCCGCCGGTGGACTGGGTTGATCCTTTTGCCTACCCAACTGCTTACCCTGTTCTTTGCCCGACTCCGGCAGTTGTTACATCTGGAGTTGCCCCTGGTTCGGTGGGTACCTGATTCGAGAGAGGGGTGGGGGTGGGGGATGGCCCCGGGGGAAGGATGCCTGTGTGGGTCGTATGCAGCCCGATCCTGAAGGTCAGCGCCCTTCGGCCCCGGTAGCCCCGGGGGAAGGATGCCTGTGTGGGTCGTATGCCCAGAGGCTTGGCGGAGTTCCACGGGAGGCGATCGAGCTGGTGGTCTCGTCGGGCCGTTCAGTTTATGCGTTTTGTGAGGGAGAAGAACCGGTGGACGGCTACCGGCTTGTCGACGACCACCGAGTGGATTTCTGCCCCCGCGATTTGTACTGCGTCACTGGGCTAGGGCTTTTCGGATGCCGTCGGCCCATCTGATTTCTGCCCCCGTGATCTGTGCCGCGTCACTGGGGTGTCAAGATCGAGGTTCTAGGCCCCTGTGGCTGGGGGTTTGAGTTTGTGTTGCCGACCGAGATGGTCAACGCCTGGTCCCTGGTCGAACGGAGCCCCGTGGCCGGGGGTTTGAGTTTGTGCTGTCCGCCGGGTTCGGTGGTCACGGTGTAGCCGTTTTTGTGGACCTTGGTGTGGCAGGTGGGGCATAGCAGCACCAGGTTGGTGATGTCGGTGTGCCCTCCGTGTTCCCACCACAAGATGTGGTGGGCCTCACAAGCGCTGGCCCGCAATCCGCAGCCGATGCAGTGCTTGTCCCGGGCGTAAAGAGCCAGTCTTTGGGCCTGGCTGGCCGATCGTTGTTTTCTGCCCAGGTACAACGGCACTCCGTCGGCACCAAATATGGCCGGTATCACCCCGGCATCACAAGCAATCCTTCGTAGATCGTCGATCCCGATGGGAGTTCCATCGATGAGTCCAGCGTTCTTGAGCTGTCCGGTCAACGCGTCGTAGTCAACCGTGACCAGCAACGTCGTGGTCTGCGCAGCGACATCACCGCCGGAAGCAATATCCCCGCCGGAAGCAGCGTCGCCGGTGGTGGTGGTGGCGGGGGTTTGGGTTATCAGTGCCACCAGTGCGTCGGCGTTGCGTTGTTCGTGGGTGCGGTCGTTGCCTGCTTTGAAGTCGTCTCGGAACATGCGGTCGTGGAGGTCGTCCAGCGCGGTTCTCACCCGTTCCCCGGAGAGGCGGTCCAACTCGGCGTGGACGATGATCATGTCGTCGTCGCCGTCGAACACGCTGGCCCTCCGGCGTTTGCGTTGTTGTTCCAATCGGCTGGTTCCGTCGTCGCCGCGTCGTTGGTTTTCGTGGCGGTCCACGGTTTTTCTGAACTGGTCGAAGTCCTGGGTTATGGCCAACGCGATGAGCTCGAACTCCTGATCGTCGCCCAGCGGCACTCGCTGGTGGGACTCGCCCATCAACCGGGCATGATCCATGGGAATCCACCCGTCCTGCACCGCGTCCAGCGTGGTCGGCAACGCCTTGAGCACCTCAACGGTTTTGGCCTGCTTGCGGGCCCGGTAGCGGCCGAGGCCGAACTGGCGGCACACGTCGGCCACCGCGTCCTCGCCCTCCAGATCGCCCAAGCGCCCCAGCAGAGCGGTGAGGTAGCCGTCGAGCCCTCGGCGGGCTAGATCTACCTGGAGGATGAGCTTGAGCAGATCCTCGGTTCCCAGCTCGGTGGGGGCAACCCGGTTCGCCTCCGAGCAAACACACGAACAAGCACACCCGGCCTCCCGGCCCCCCGGTCCGGCCTGCTCGGCATCGTCCCTGGTCACAGCGTCGATTTCCATACCCCACAGTCTACCGACACCTGTGACAATATCCCTCTGAATCATCCTTAGACATAGAGAAATACAAAATAAAATATAAAATAATCAAAAATGATCAATAGATTTTGAAGATAATCAGTAGATCTCGGGGACGAAGGTCTGGTCCGACATCGGGGGGCGCACGTAGCCGCCTCTCTCCTGGCGCTCGGCCAGTTCGACCTCCTCCCAGGGAACCTCCTCGTAGGGGATCAGTGACAGAAGGTGTGAGATGCAGTTGAGCCGGGCCGCCTTCTTGGAATCGGCGTTGACCACGTACCACGGGGCCTGCTTGATATCGGTGTGAGCGAACAGCGTGTCCTTGGCCTTGGAGAACTCCAACCATCGGGCTCGGGCCTCGATGTCCATCTTCGAGAGTTTCCAGCGCCTCGCCGGATCCGAGAGCCGATTCTGGAACCGACGCTCCTGTTCGGCGTCGCTCACCGAGAACCAGTACTTGATCAGGATGATCCCCGACCGCACCAACATCCGTTCGAACTCCGGGCATGACCGCAGGAACTCCCGGTACTCCTCCTCGGAACAGAACCCCATTACCGGTTCCACCAGCCCCCGGTTGTACCAGCTACGGTCGAACAGGATCATCTCTCCCGCGGCGGGCAGCTCGGCCACGTAGCGTTGGAACCACCATTGTGTCTTCTCCCGGCTGCTCGGAGTGCCCAGCGCCACCACTCTCACCACTCGAGGGTTGGTCCGCTCGGCTATCCGTTTGATCACTCCGCCCTTGCCGGCGGCGTCCCGCCCCTCGAAGATGACCACCACCTTTAGATCCTTGTGGCGAATCCAGCGTTGCAACCGCACCAACTCTTTTTGGAGACGGGCCAACTCCCGGTTGTAGTCCTTGGTGCTGATCCTTCTCCGCGATCCGGATGTCGGCATTTCCTGCTCGGTGGTCGTGTCCGGCTCGACGGTTCCCAGCAAGTCGATGCTCGGGTTCTGGCCCATGCCCGAAGGGTAATACCGACGTCCGCCCTCAGCCATAATGAATGCTCCCGGACGGCGAATGTTCCGGGACGACGAATGTTCCGGGACGACGAATGTTTCTGGACTATGAATGCTCCCGGACGACGAATGCTCCCGGACGGGGTGACGGCAACCGGGAGGTAATAACCTTGAATCGTGGCCCACAAGAGGGTGGAGAGGCGATTGGCCGAGGTGGCCGACCGGTTGAAGCGGTTGAGAGCCGACCTGGAGGTGGCCGAGGAGCAGTGCCTGCACTTCGATGGCCTGGCCGACGACGCCCGGCTGCGGTCGCTGGTCTCGGAGACCCCGGACTCGGAGCGCCAGCACAAGGACGCCTTCCGCCAGGCGGAGACGATGAACTCCTACCGGGCTCGCCTGCGGGAGGAGATCGGCCATCTGGAACAGCACCAGGACGAACTGCTCGACCGGTACTACTCGGATGCCTGACGCTGCTCCGATGGCTCCCTCCGATGCCATCCGCGTAGCCCGCCCTCGGCCGGGTGGGGACTACTCGGGTGCCTGATGCTGCTCCGATGCCATCCGCGTAGCCCGTCCTCGGGCCGGACCGGTACTGCTCGGATACCCGATGCTGCTCCGGTGGTCGCTTCTGCGGGGTAACCTGAGCCTGCCTCTATGTCGGATTCCTCGGGACCGCCTGCTTCGCCACCGCCTGACTCACCGTCACCACCCGATCCCGTGCGCATCGTACTGGCCGAGGACGAGGCCATCATCCGTCTGGACTTGCGGGAGACATTGGAGGAGGAGGGCTACCAGGTGGTGGGGGAGACCAGCCGAGGCGACCAGGTACTGGATCTGGTGAGGGAACTGCGGCCCGACGCGGCCATCCTGGATGTGAAGATGCCCGGTATGGACGGAATCACCGTCGCCGGCCGGATCCGTGGCGAACGGTTGTGCGCAGTGCTGCTGCTCACCGCTTTCAGCCAGCGGGATCTGATCGCCCGGGCCGCCGAAGCCGGTGCTCTGGCCTATCTGGTCAAACCGTTCGAGCGGGCCGAACTGGTGCCGGCGGTGGAGGTGGCCCTGGTGCGATTCAAGGAGTTGGTGGCGCTCAACCACCAGTTGGAGCGAACCGAGGCCCGGCTGGAGGCTCGCAAGGCCATAGACCGGGCCAAGGGACGCCTGATGGACGTTCACGCCATGTCCGAGGCCGATGCCTACAGTCACATTCAGCGCCGGGCCATGAGCGAGCGCAGCTCGATGGCCGAGGTGGCCACCGAGATCATCAAATCGCTGACATGAGCTCCTCAGCCTCCCCCGAGGCCCCCGCCAACCCCGCCACCCCCGACGCTCCCGAGGCCTCCGACAACCCCGCCAACCCCGAGGCTCCCGCCAACCCCGGCACCGTGATGCTGGTGGACGGCCACTCCCTGACCTACCGGGCGTTCTTCGCGCTCCCCGAGGACATGGCCACCGCCGCCGGCCAGGTGACCAACGCGGTGTACGGCTTCACCAGCATGCTGTTGAAACTCCTGCGGGATCACCGGCCCGACCGGATGGCGGTGGTGTTCGACCGGCCCGGGCCCACCTTTCGCCACCACAAGCTTCCCAGCTACAAGGCCAACCGCCGGGAAACCCCCGACACCCTGCGCCAGCAGTTGGAACTGGCCCGCGAGCTGGTGGAGACGCTGCGGATAGCGGTGGTGGATCACGACGGGGTCGAGGCCGACGACGTCATTGCCACCCTGGCCACCCAGGCCCGGGACCGGGGCCACGACGTGAAGGTGGTGACCGGGGATCGGGATGCCTTTCAACTGGTGGAGGATCCCCATGTCCGAGTGCTCTACAACAAACGGGGAGTGTCGGACTACGACGAGTACGACGAGGCCGGCATCGAGGATCGCACCGGGGTGAAACCAGCCGACTACGTGGCCTACGCCGCGCTGCGGGGCGATCCTTCCGACAACCTGCCCGGGGCGGACGGGGTCGGGGAGAAGACGGCCGCCAAGCTGATCAACACCTACGGCGGTATCGAGGAGCTGTACCGGCATCTGGAGGACCAGACTCCGAAGCTTCGCCAGAATCTCGATGCCGCCGAGGACCGGGTGAGGATGAACCTGGAGCTGATGAAGCTGCTGCGGGCCGTCCCCCTGGAGGTGGGGGTGGACGATCTGAGCCGTGGCCGACCCGATGCGGCCGAGGTCAAGAAGCTGTTCGACTTCCTGGAGTTCAAGAGGTTCGACAACGACCTGACCGAGGTGTTGGGCGTGGATCTGGGCGAGGCCGGGAGCGGTGTTGGGGAATTGCAGGTGGAGATCGAGGATGCCGCCGATGTCGAAGCTGCGACCCTAGTGCTGAACGAGTTGGCTGCCGCCGGCGATCCGGTGGCTCTGGCCGCGGCCTGGGGCGATCCGCTCGACCCCCGCCGCCCCCACCACCGTCGCTTGCTGGGCCTGGCCCTGGTGTCCGATGCCCATACCGGCCGGGCGGTATGGCTGCCCGCCGAACTGCTGGAATCACCGGCGCAAGACGCCCTGGCCGGTTTCTTCGGCCCCAACGGTCGGCTCATCGCCCACGACGCCAAGCCGCTCGTCCTGTGGCTTCTGTCGCAAGGGATCGACGTCGCCGGCCTGGTGCTGGACACCCTGATCGCCGCCTACCTGCTGGATCCTGCCGGAGGTCGGTTCGAGTTGGACGATCTCCTCGGGAACCACACTCAACTGAAGCTGCCGGGAGCCGGTCGAAAGCGCGAGGGTCGGCTGTTCGACGACGACCCCGACGACGACCCGAAGCCGCCGCAGCGGGCCGCCCTCGAGGCCTTGGCGGTCGCCCACCTGGCCGCCCCCATGCTGGAAGCCCTGGACGCCCAGGGTCTGCGATCGCTCAACGACGACGTCGAGGTCCCCCTGGTACGGGTGCTGGCCCGCATGGAACGGGCGGGCATCAAGGTGGACGTGGACGAGCTGAGCGGTCTGCGCGACCGGCTGGCCGAGGACGCCGAGCGGTTCCGGGCATCGGTGATCGAGGCGGCCGGTGGAGGGGCCTTCAACGTGAACTCCTCGAAGCAGATCAGCGAGTTGCTGTTCGACAAGCTGGGGCTCACTCCCCAGAAGAAGACCCGAACCGGGGCCTACAGCACCGATGCCGCCACCCTGGAGAAGCTGCGGGGCGAGCACCCGGTGGTGGATGCGCTGCTGGAGTACCGGGAGGTCGAGAAACTGCGCTCCACCTACGGGGAGGGACTGTTGGCCGCGGTGGAGTCGGAGCCCGACCAACGCATCCGGGCCACGTTCAACCAGACGGTGGCCCGCACCGGCCGTCTCAGCTCCGACGCCCCCAACCTGCACAACATTCCCATCCGCACCGAGATCGGAAGGGAGTTCCGCCGGGTGTTCGTGGCCGGCGACGGCCGTGTCCTCCTGGTGGCCGACTACAACCAGATCGAACTGCGGTGCATCGCCCACCTGGCCGAGGAGCCCGGTCTGATCCATGCCTTTGAATCCGGCCAGGACGTGCATACCTCGGTGGCCGCCCGAGTGTTCGACATCGACCCCGCCGCGGTGGGTATCGAGGAGCGGTCCACCGCCAAGATGGTGTCCTACGGCTTGGCCTACGGCATGGAGGCCTACGGTCTGGGACAGCGCCTGAACATACCCACCCGGGAGGCCGGGTTGATCCTGGACTCCTACTTCGCCGCCTTCCCTCGGCTTCGGGAGTACATGGATCGAGCGGTGGCCGAGGCCCGGTCCCGGGGTTACACCGAGACGCTGTTCGGCCGCAGACGTCGGATTCCCGAGATCAACTCCACCAACGTTCGACTCCGGCAAGCGGCCGAGCGCCAGGCCATGAACTCCGGCATCCAGGGTCTGGCCGCCGACATCTTCAAGGTCGCCCTGGTTCGCCTGGACGCCGCGCTGGAGGACCGGGGGTTGGAAAGCCGTATAGTCCTCCAGGTTCACGACGAGGTGATCCTGGAGGTGCCCGAGAGCGAGCACGACACGGTCGCCGAACTCACGGCCACAACCATGACCAACGCCTACGAGCTGAGGGTTCCTCTCGAGGTCCACCTGTCCTCCGGTTGCACCTGGGCCGACGCCAAGTAGCCCGACACCCGGCCCGGCTCCAAGCAGCCCGAAGCCAAGCAGTCCGGCTATTACTACGGTTCTCCTATTGTCGTTGTTGTCAGTAGGCCTGCTATCATCAACGGGTCGGCCCAGGCTGTTGGGCCGTGCCCCTTGTTCCATCCACTCCCTCCTGCGAGGCTCAATCCATCGTGTCCACCCCCGACCCCTCCCCATCCGCCCAGCCATCGGCGACCGCAGTACTGGATGCCCCCGTACTCGAGGCCCCCGAGGGCATGGGCACCTTCGACGCCGAAGGCAACTACATCCCCCGTCAGATCACCGATCACGACATCGAGGCCCAGTCCCTGGAGGACGCCTACTCGTCCACCATGGTCCAGGTCGAGGACGGTCAGATCGTGGCCGGCAGGGTGGTCAAGGTGGACCGTGACGAGGTGCTGCTGGACATCGGCTACAAGTCCGAGGGCATCATCCCGATCCGGGAGCTGTCCATCCGCAACGTCGTGGATCCCGGCGAGATCGTCACCCTGGACGAGGAGATCGAAGCCCTGGTGCTCCACAAGGAGGACAAGGACGGCAACCTGATCCTGTCCAAGAAGCGGGCCCAGTACGAACGGGCCTGGGGCAGGATCGAGGACGTCAAGGCCCAGGAGGGCACGGTGTCGGGCACGGTGATCGAGGTGGTCAAGGGCGGCTTGATCATCGACATCGGCCTGCGGGGTTTTCTGCCCGCATCGCTGGTGGAGCTGCGCCGGGTCCGTGATCTCCAGCCCTACATCGGCCAGACGCTGGAGGCCAAGATCATCGAGCTGGACAAGAACCGCAACAATGTGGTGCTGTCCCGTCGGGCCTGGTTGGAGGAGACCGAGAAGGAGCAGCGCGAAGCGTTCCTGGACGATCTCAAGCCGGGCGAGCGCCGCAGCGGTGTGGTGTCCTCGGTGGTCAACTTCGGTGCGTTCGTGGATCTGGGGGGGATGGACGGGCTGGTGCATGTGTCCGAGTTGTCCTGGAAGCATGTGGATCACCCCAACGCGGTGGTGCAAGTGGGCGACCAGATCGAGGTGCAGGTGCTGGAGGTCGATCTGAGCAGGGAGCGCATCAGCCTCTCGCTGAAGGCCACCCAGCAGGATCCCTGGCAGGAGTTCGCCTCCAGCCACCAGGAGGGCGAGCTGGTCTACGGCCGGGTCACCAAGTTGGTGCCGTTCGGGGCTTTCGTCCAGGTAGGGGACAGCATCGAGGGCCTGGTTCACATCTCGGAGATCTCCTCCCACCACATCGACCTGCCCGAGCAGGTGGTCACCCCCGGCGAGGAACTGTGGGTGAAGATCATCGACCTGGACGTCAACCGCCGTCGCATCAGCCTGTCCATCAAGCAGGCGGCCGAGGGCGGCGTGGTGGCCGCCGAGTTCCAGGAGCATTTCGGCGAGCACGCCTACGACGCCGAGGGCAACTACATCGGCAGCGTGGCCGAGGAAGTGGCCGCGGACCAGGACGAGGCCTGGGCCCAGTACTACTCCGAAACCGGCGGAGAACCCGCTGTCGCCTCTCCCGAGGACCACGACTCCGCTCTTCGGTGAATACCATCGGTTCGGTGAACGAACCGGGGGACGCAACTCTTCCCGATGCGACCTTTCGTGGCGAACCGGGGGACGCAGCTCTTCCCGACACAGCCTTTCGTGGCGAACCGGGGGACGCAGCTCTTCCCGACACAGCCTTTCGTATGGTGTCGGGGTTCGACCCGGCCGGGGACCAGCCCAAGGCCATCGCCGCGCTGTCGGAGGGGTTGAGACGCGGGGACCGGTTCCAGACGCTTTTGGGCATCACCGGGTCGGGCAAGAGCGCCACCGTGGCCTGGACCATCGAGCAGGTACAGCGGCCCACGCTGATTCTGGCCCCCAACAAGTCGCTGGCCGCCCAGCTCGCCAACGAGATGCGGGAGTTCTTTCCCGACAATCGGGTGGAGTACTTCGTCTCCTACTACGACTACTACCAGCCCGAGGCCTACAAGCCGGCCTCCGACACCTATATCGAGAAGGACTCCTCGGTCAACGACGAAATCGACCGGCTGCGCCATTCCACCACCGAGGCGCTGCTGACCCGACGGGACGTGATCGTGGTGGCGTCGGTGTCTTGCATCTACGGTCTGGGGGCCCCCGACGAGTATCGGAATCTCCTGTGCATCGCCCAGGTGGGTCGGAGCTACGACCAGCGTGATCTGCTGCGGCGGCTGGTGGACATGCAGTACGAGCGCAACGACGCCAACCTGGTGCGGGGGCGGTTCCGGGTGCGGGGCGACGTCATCGAGGTCCATCCGGCCTACGAGGAGTACGTGGTGCGCATCCAACTGTTCGGCGACGAGGTGGAGCAGATCACCACCGTCGATCCGGTGACCGGTGAGCGGATCCAGACCCTCGGCGAGGTGGTGGTGTTCCCGGCCACCCACTACGTGGCCGGCGAGGAGCGGATGCGGCGGGCCGTGGAGGGCATAGAGCTGGAGCTCCAGGAGCAGTTGGCCCGGTTCGAGAAGGAGGGCAAGCTGCTGGAGGCCCAGCGGTTGCGGATGCGCACCACCTACGACCTGGAGATGATGACCGAGATCGGCTTCTGCAACGGCATCGAGAACTACTCCCGCCACATCGACGGTCGAGCCCCGGGGGAGCGGCCGTTCACCCTGCTGGACTACTTCCCCGACGACTTCGTGACCGTGATCGACGAGTCCCACGTGGCCGTGCCCCAGCTCCACGGCCAGTTCGAGGGCGACCGGAGCCGCAAACTCACCCTGGTGGACCACGGCTTCCGGCTGCCCTCGGCGGTCGACAACCGTCCACTGCGGTTCGAGGAGGTCATGGAACGGGTGGGTCAGGTGGTGTTCCTGTCGGCCACCCCCAGCAACTACGAGATCGGAGTTTCCGCTCAGGTGGTCGAGCAGATCGTGCGGCCCACCGGCCTGGTCGACCCCGAGGTGCAGGTCCGCCCCACCAAGGGCCAGATCGACGATCTGATGAAGCTGATCGAGGACCGCACCGATCGCCAACAGCGAGTACTGGTCACCACCTTGACCAAGAAGATGGCCGAGGACCTCACCGAGTATCTGTTGGAGCTGGGTGTGCGGGTTCGCTATTTGCACAGCGAGGTGGACACCATAGAACGGATCGAGATCCTTCGGGATCTGCGGCTCGGGGAGTTCGACGTGCTGGTGGGTATAAACCTGCTGCGGGAGGGTCTCGACCTGCCCGAGGTGTCCCTGGTGGCCATTCTGGACGCCGACAAGGAAGGCTTTTTGCGCAGCGAGACCTCGCTGATCCAGACCATCGGCCGAGCGGCCCGCAACGTGGACGGCCAGGTGATCATGTACGCCGACATGGTGACCGACTCCATGCGAAGGGCCATATCGGAGACTCATCGCCGACGGAGCCTCCAGCAGGTCCACAACGAGCAGCACGGCATCAACCCCCAGACCATTCGCAAGGCGGTCAGCGACATCCTGGCCGAGCTGCGACCGGCCGAGGACGGGGCCCCCGTTCCCGGTGCCGGTCGGCGCTCCCGCACGTTGGATCGTTCCCGCTATCGTCCCGAGGTGATCGACCTGGACTCGGGCGGGATCGAACGTCTCATCCACACCCTCACCGAGGAGATGAACGAGGCCGCCGCCTCGCTGAAATTCGAGTACGCCGCCCGACTGCGCGACGAGATCAAGGACCTGGAACGCGATCTTCGAGCCATGGTCTGAGGCTCACCCGATTTCCCGACCCACCTGCGCCCCGGCATGGATGGCGGCCATGATGCTGTTGGTGCCGTTGACGTCGCCCACCAGATGCAGGTTGAAGCGGGGGCAAGGCTGCCGGTTCGACCCGTCGGTGTCCCAGTGGTCGGCCAACTCCCGGTTGCAGTGGTGGTAGCTCACCACCACGACGGTGTCGGCCTCGAAGCTCCGCTCCCGGTCGGTGCCCAGATCACGGGCGACGACCACCCCCCGACCCTTCTCGTCGACCGGGGTGATCTCCCGGAGCACCACTGCGGGAACGAACGAGAACGGCCCGGCGAACAGCCGCTCGCGACTGGCCTCGACGGTGGCGGCCGGATACATGATGGCGGCCCCCAGTCGTTCGTGGCGGCTCAAAAAGGTCACCTCCACCCCCGCGGCCATCAGGGCGTCGCTCACCGAGATGGCCTCGAACGTGCCGGTGTCGTCGTACACCACCGCCTTGCTGCCAACGGTGGCCCGACCGCCGAACCCCAACACCTCCCAACTGGTGAACACGTGGGGGAGGTCGGCCCCGGGAATCGGCCTCGAGGGGGCCGAGATCTGAAAGCCGCGGCGAGGAGTGGTGCCGGTGGCGACGATCAGCTCGTCGGGATCCACCTCGACCACCACATCGGGATCCACCGGGGAGCGGAGCCGGACGGTCACCCCCAGGCGGTCCAGCTCGTCGGCCAAGAACGCGGTGATCGCCCCCAGGTCGGTCCGGTGAGGGGCCGAGGCCGCCATGCGGACCTGGCCGCCGAGTTGGCCGGTCATCTCGTGGAGGATCACCTCGTGACCTCGGAGGGCCGCGGTGCGGGCCGCCTCGAGACCGGCCGGGCCGCCCCCCGCCACCAGTACCAGTTTGGGCTCGGCCACCCGGTCGGTCGGCTCGAACGGTATCGACGTCTCCCGACCGGCCGCGGTGTTGACCACGCAGCGCATCCTGCCGGTGGTCATGAACCGGGCCACGCAGCCCACCGATGTGCCGATGCACGGCCGAACCTCGCTCTCCCGACCTTCCCGGGCCTTCACCACCAGCTCGGGATCGGCGATCATCCCCCGCACGATGGACACCAGATCGGCCACACCGCTCCCGATCAGATGCTCGGCATGATCCAGGGTCATGATCCGACCGGTGACCATGGTGGGCACCTCGACCGTTCGGGTCACCATCTCACTGGTGGGGATTTCGTAGCCCAGACCATCGTCCAGGGTTGACAGCAGCTTGTGGAACCGCCAGTAGGACGACAGCGACACGTCCAGGAAGTCGATGTCGGGTTCCACCAGGGCGGCGATGGCGGCCGACTCCTCGGGGTCGAGGCCGTCCTCGATCTGGTCGTCGGCCGAGATGCGGATGCCCACCGGGAAGTCGGGGCCGGTCTCACGGCGGACGGCAGTCAAAATCTCCCTCAGGAACCGGGTACGGTTCTCCAGGCTGCCGCCGTAGCCATCCTCACGCCGGTTGGTGGCCGGGGAGAGGAACTGGCCGATGAGGTAGCCGTGGGCGGCGTGGAGTTCCACCCCGTCGAGCCCGCCCTGCCGGCATCGCCGGGCCGCGGTCGCGAACGACTCCACCAGCTCGTCGATCATGGCAATGGTCAGCGCCCGGGGAACGACGCCGACCATCGGGTTGGGCACCGCGCTGGGGGCGAGGGGCGGCTGAAAGCCCTGGAGCGATCGGTGCTCGACGGCTGCGCCTCCGTGCCATAGTTGCTGGAACACCTTGCCCCCCGCGGCGTGCAGGCGAGCGGCCATCTGCTCGTAGAACGGGAGCACCTTGTCGTCGAACACCGGAATGTCGGTGGCCGAAGTGGGGTGGACCCCGGCGATCTGGAGGATGGTGAGCGCGGCACCGCCCCGGGCCCGAGCCTCGTGATACGCAATCAGATCCTCGCCGACCGCTCCCGTACTGTGGGCGGTCCTGACGATTCGATTGGCGAGCGTGCAACCGCCGACGACCAGCGGACTGAATACGTTGGGGTAGACCATGGGCTCCCTCATTCTCGACTTCGGCAGTCTCTTCCTCAAACCCCGGGTTCTCGGCTTCGGCGATGTCCGGCTCTGGCTGTCTCAAACCCCGGGTTCTCTTGTCCCTATCCCGGTGCGGGCCGGTAGGTTCACTGCATGGCCGATGAGATCGTCATCCACGGGGCGCGCGAACACAACCTGCGCGACGTGGATCTGACGATACCCCGGGACAAGCTCATCGTGTTCACCGGCCTGTCGGGGTCGGGCAAGTCGTCGCTGGCCTTCGACACCATCTACGCCGAGGGGCAACGGCGCTACGTGGAGTCGTTGTCGGCCTACGCCCGTCAGTTCCTGGGCCAGATGGACAAGCCGGACGTGGACTTCATCGACGGCCTGTCCCCGGCCATCTCCATCGATCAAAAGAGCGCATCGCGCAACCCTCGGTCCACGGTGGGAACCATCACCGAGGTCTACGACTACCTGAGACTGTTGTTCGCCCGTATCGGCGTTCCCCACGATCCGGAGACCGGCGAGCAACTGGTGCGCCAAACCCCCCAGCAGATCGTCGACCAGGTGATGGACATGCCCGAGAGCACCCGGTTCCAGGTGCTGGCCCCGGTGGTACGAGGTCGCAAGGGCACCTACGACACGCTACTGGCCGACTTGGCCGCCGACGGGTTCGTGCGGGCCGTCGTGGACGGCGAGCCGATCGATCTGGACGGCGGTATCGACGATCTGGATCTGGCCCGCTACGAGCAGCACAGCATCTCGGTGGTGGTCGATCGCCTGGTGATGCGGGAGGGCATCGAGCGCCGGCTCACCGAGTCGATGGAGACCGCCCTGGGGCTGGCCGAGGGCGTGGCCGAGTTGATGCTCATGCCCGGTTCGCCCGAGGAGGAGCCTCGAACCATCACGTTCTCCCAGCACCTGTCCCGCCCCTCCGACGGCAAATCGTTCGAGGAGTTGGCTCCCCGCAATTTCTCGTTCAACTCCCCCTACGGGGCCTGCCGGTACTGCGACGGCCTCGGGGCGGTGTTCGAGGTCGATCCCCGGCTGGTCGTCCCCAACCCCGATCTGAGCCTGGAGGAGGGGGCCATCGCCCCTTGGGCCCGGGGCCACAACCAGTACTTCAAGCGCCTGGTGGAATCGGTGGCCGAGGAGCGGGGCATACCCATGGACGAACCGTGGGGGAGCCTGGACCGGGAACATCAAGAGCTGCTGTTGTACGGGAGGGGTATTTCCGACCGGCGCATCGAGGTTCGTTTCCGCAATCGCTACGGCCGAGTCCGTCGCTACAACGCGCAGTACGAAGGGGTCGTCCCCTATCTCAAACGTCGTCACGGCGAGGCGGAGTCCGACGCCGCCCGGTCCCAGATCGAGGGATACATGCGCGAAGTGGACTGCTCGAAGTGCGGCGGAGCCCGGCTGAACCCTCTGTCGCTGGCGGTGACCGTCGGAGGCCACACCATCGCCGAGGTGTGCTCGCTGTCGATCCGGGACTCGGCCGCCGCCCTGGTGTCTTTGGAGTTGTCGGAGCGCGACCAAACCATCGCCGGGCAGGTGCTGAAGGAGATCAACGCCCGGCTCAAGTTCCTACTGGACGTGGGGTTGGAATACCTGACCCTGGGGCGCTCGGCCGGCACCCTCAGCGGGGGAGAGGCCCAGCGCATCCGGCTGGCGTCGCAGATCGGTAGCGGCCTGGTGGGGGTGCTCTACGTGCTGGACGAACCTTCCATAGGACTTCATCAACGGGACAACCGCCGCCTCATCGAAACCCTGGAGCGGATGCGTGATCTGGGCAACACCGTTCTGGTGGTGGAGCACGACGAGGAGACGGTCCGGGTGGCCGACCACGTGGTGGACATCGGCCCCGGTGCCGGCGAGCACGGTGGCACCGTGGTCCACTCCGGCACCGTTGCCGACCTGATGAAGAACGAACGGTCGCTGACCGGGCAGTACCTGTCGGGGCAGCGGTCCATTCCGGTGCCGATGCACCGGCGAGTTCCGGGCGACGACTGGCTGACCATTCGGGGGGCCCGGGAGCACAACCTTCAAGACGTCGACATCGATATCCCTCTGGGCTGTTTCGTGACCGTCACCGGTGTGTCCGGGTCGGGCAAGTCCACTCTGGTCAACGACATCCTGTACCGCTCGTTGATGCAACGCATCTACAAGTCCAAGATCCCGCCCGGTCTGCACAAGGGGATCGACGGCACCGAGGCTCTGGACAAGGTGATCAACATCGACCAGCAGCCCATCGGCCGCACCCCTCGGTCGAATCCGGCCACTTACACCAGTGTTTTCGACCATATTCGCAAGCTGTTCGCTCGGACCCCCGAGGCCCGGGTGCGGGGGTACATGCCCGGTCGGTTCTCGTTCAACGTCAAGGGCGGGCGGTGCGAGGCCTGCTCGGGCGACGGCACCATCAGGATCGAGATGCATTTCCTGCCCGACGTCTACGTGCCCTGCGAGGAGTGCAAGGGAGCCCGCTACAACCGGGACACCCTCGACGTCGAGTTCAAGGGTCTGACCATCTCCGGGGTGCTCAACCTGTCCTGCGCCGACGCCCTGGAGTTCTTCGAGAACCAGCCGGCCATCGTCCGCCACATGCAAACCCTGGTGGACGTGGGTCTGGGCTACATCCGGCTGGGGCAACCCGCTCCCACCCTGTCGGGGGGCGAGGCTCAACGGGTGAAGCTGGCCTCGGAGCTGGCCAAACGGTCGACCGGTCACACCATCTACATCCTGGACGAGCCCACCACCGGTTTGCATTTCGAGGACGTTCGCAAGCTCCTGGCCGTGCTCAGTCGCCTGGTGGACCAGGGCAACACCGTGTTGGTGATCGAGCACAACCTGGATGTGATCAAGACCGCCGACTGGATCGTGGATCTCGGCCCCGAGGGCGGCGACAACGGGGGCACCCTGGTGGCCGAGGGCCCCCCCGAACTGGTTGCCCGCTCCGGCCACAGCCACACCGGCCGATTTCTCCGCTCCGTGCTGGGTATATGATTTTCTATTCTGCAACGCAACCAGCCGGAAACAGCTAAGTGGTACAGCCAGATGGTAGAGTGGCCGACCAAGCAATGGAGGGGAAGCACCGTGATTAGAAAAGCTTTCTCAATCATGAGTTCCACCAGGGTTGGTTCAACGAGGTTCGGGCGGCGCTTCCGTTTCTCGCGGTGGGGCCCGATTGGGGCGCTTCTCGGCGTTCTGGCCCTGCTTGCCACTCTTGTAGGCCCCCTGCCCTCCGCCGGAGCGCAGGGGGGGCAGGTGCTCGGTGCCCCCACCCAGGTGAGGGCGACGGCCGGCAACGGACAGGTCACGCTGACGTGGATCGCCCCAACCAGCGACGGCGGCAGCTCGATAATCGGGTGGCAGTACACCTACTCGGTGGGTGAGATGACCGGAGACCTTACCGCCACCAATATCTGGCTAACGATACCGGGCAGCAGTCGTGCTACTACCCGGTACACCGTCACCCAGTTGACCAACGGCAAGCGTTACGAATTCAAGGTACGGGCGGTCAACGCCGCGGGGGCAATTTCGGCAGCTTCCCCCGCCTCCGGAGAAGTCATACCAAGTACCGTTCCAAGGGCACCAACCAATTTGAAGGCTGTGCCCAGTGACTCGAAGATTGTTCTGTCCTGGGATGCGGCGAGTGGAAAAAGTGCTGCATCGGGATTTGAGTCCATAATACGGTACGAGTATCAGTTGAAGATTGGGGACGGCGATTACCCTCCTTGGTCCATCATTCCTGCTTTTGGACCGGGGCAGTCTACTTATACTGTGGCGGGCTTGACCAATGGTATATCCTATCAATTCCGGGTTCGGGCAGTAAACAGGAATGGTCCGGGAGCTACTGCTGAGACAAGGGCGATCACTTCTTCGAGCGTGCCGGGGAAACCTCGCTCGCTGAGGGCGGCTCCGGGCGATGGGTCGGTTACCTTGTCATGGTTACCAAGCAGTGACGGTGGTTCCTCGGTTGTTCAGTGGCAGTTCCGGGTTCGGGCTAGTGATGAGAACTTTTCCAACACTGCATGGATTACGGTTCCTAGTGGTGGTGCCGACACCAGGGATTACATGGTAGTCGGCTTGAACAACAACAAGGCATATCAGTTCCAGGTACGAGCGGTGAACGCGGTTGGTGCTGGTGCTGGAGCTCAGACTGGTATGATAAACCCTGGCAGAGTTCCAGGGGTTCCAACCGGTTTGAGTGGTGACCCGGAGGAGAGCTCTGTCACATTGAAGTGGACTCCTCCTCTCAAGGGTACAAATCTTGATGCTGGTGGTGGTAATTCCAAAATTATCCGTTACGAGTATTCTCAAAAGACTGATGACGACGAATGGAGTGAGTGGAAAGCGATCCCAAAGGTAGAGGATGGGGTTAACCCAGATGAGACCAATGCTCGAGTAGATACCACTTCAGAACAGAACTATAAAATAAGCAAGCTCACTGCGGGTGTGGCTTACTGGTTCAGGGTACGGGCAGTCAATAAGACTGGTGCTGGTGGTTACGTTGAATCGGTAGCCCCGGTTTTCTTGGGTTCCAAACCTTCGGCTCCAGCCAGCGTTACTGCTGAGGCCGTTTACGATGTTCGTACCGGTGTTGCTCAGGTGGTTTTATCATGGACACCAGGTGAGTTTGATGGTCCCCCCGTAGACAGATGGCAATTCCGGATGGCTGACAGTTTGGATAAATTGCTTGAACCGGCTGCCAAGGGGGATTGGAAGAATATCTGTGACAACACTGGAGGGGGGGCACCATCGTGCCCATCACAAGGCCGGGTTGTATTACCCAGACCTCCGGACTTGTTCGGCCGACCACAAGAAGTGCCTCCTATCAATTTTGAACTTGGTTCCACATATTATTTCTTGGTTCGAGCTTTGAATTCGTTCTATACCGAGAGTGACGATACCACCGTTGATGCCAGTACAGGTGGGTTAGTTTCCGCGGTAGCTATTGCCAAGTTCCGCAAACAAGTTCCGTCAAAGCCCGGTGCAATATTTGTCAAGGAGTACAGTATCGTCAATGATCGAAAAGGCGTAGTTCTGGTGCCTACTGGTATAAATACTGGTGGGGAACCGATATTGGGTTACGAGTACTCCTTGAAGGTTGGAGGCGGTGAGTGGGGCTCATGGATTGGTTCCGAAACCTCTCCCATAGTGATTTTTGGCCTCAAGCAGAGCGCAAAATATACAGTAAGAATTCGAGCTTTGAATATTCTAGGTCCGGGGGCTTATGAAGAAACCCCTGAACTAACTTTTGGTGCCCCACCCCATCCAGGAGCCAAGAGTGTCACCGCTAGCTTTGACCCTGTTACCGCTAGGACTCCCACTTTGTTGGCCATACCAGGATCTGACCTTACGTTGATACCACCCAAGTTGATACCAACCAAGGTTTCTTTGCGATTGTTGATTCCTAAAGCTACTTCCACAGGCAATGCTGCTGTAGACTTACTGGGCGACAATACTGAAACCTCCACGGCAGGAGGTGGTGTTGACAGCAACACCATATGGGAGTACTCCTACACAGCCGTTCCCGGGAACTATATTGATTGGACGTTCGTCAATACTGGTGAACAATTCAACGATGGTAAAGATTTACTGCTTGATGGTTTTGAGAACGGTACGTTCTACATATTCAGGGTACGCGCCGTGAACCCGGGGCAACCAAACCTGGAAGGCCCCTATCTGGAGTCCAGCATAACCTCAACCGGGGTCAAGCCGGCCGCTCCGCTTAGGCTGGTTCCCACCCGCGGCGACCGGCAGGTTACCTTGACCTGGGAGTCGGGGGGCGACGGTGGGTTGCCAATCATAAAATGGCAGTACTGCATCTACGACATCGATAAGGATCCAAACAAGTCCGGTAGTCAGGGCGGCCATACTCCGGGCTGCACCTGGAAGGACGTTCCCAACAGCGGGGCCGGCACCAAGAGCTATATCGTTACCGGCCTTACCAACGGCTGGGCCTATACCTTCCAGGTTCGAGCCGTAAACGCGATAGGAGCCTTCATTGAAAGCCTTGGTGCCGGGCCTCCGATCAGGGGATTGCCGGTGGTTCCTGGTCGGGCACCGGGTGTTGTTGGTCGGGTGGTGGTGGAGCCCGGTGATGGTGAGGTTTCTGTTTGGGTGGCTCCTCCGGTTGATACCGGTGGTGTAACGGTGACTGGTTACGAGGTGCGTAAGAAGGTTGCCGGTGGTGTCTATGATGCTTGGGAGGCTTTGGGCACTTCGGTTAGGGGCACCTCGTCGGCGAGGCCGTCGGCTGAGCGGGGGTCGGGTGCGGTGGTCAAGAACCTGGTGAACGGGGTTGGTTACACGTTCCAGGTGCGGGCCAAGAACGCCTTCGGGGTCGGCCCCGAGAAGGAGTCCTCGGTGGTGGTTCCGGTCGGTTCTCCGACTGCGGGCGAGTTGAGGGCCGAGGCCGGTGACGCTCGGGTGGTGCTGTCGTGGTCGGCGGGCGACGCCGGTGGTAGCACCGTGACCGAGTGGCAGTACCGTCAACAACCCGGCGACGGCGGTTACGGGCCCTGGGTGGCCATTGCCGACAGCGACGCCGAGACTGCGACCCATACGGTTACCGGTTTGTCCAACGGGATCAGCTACACCTTCCAGATACGGGCCCTCACCCCCAATCGGCAGGTGACCGGCGATCCGTTCGAGTCCCCGCCGGTCACCCCGGCCACCGTCCCGCCCCCGCCGGTTGGTTTGACCGCCACCCGAGGCGACGAATCGGTGACGCTTTCGTGGGCTCCGGGGGTTTCCGGCCGTCCCGGACAGGACGACTACGCCGCGACCACCACCGGTTGGCAGTACCGGATGAAAACCGCCAACGGCGACTTCGGCGAATGGGCCGACATCGACGACAGCGATGCCGACACCACCAGCCATGACGTAACCGACTTGACCAACGGGGTCGCTTACACCTTCGACATACGAGCCGTAAACACCATGGGTAACGGAGCCGCCGCCTCGGCAACCGCCACCCCCGCCACCGTGCCCTCCGCCCCCGAGGTAACCGTCACCGCCGCCAACCGCATGGTCACCCTGGAATGGACCGCCACCGGCAACGGCGGCACCCCCATCACCGGCTGGCAACTACGAACCAACGACGGCGAATGGGCAGACCTCGACACCACGGAAGCCAACTCCGTACCCCTACCCAACCTGACCAACGGGGTCGCCTATGCCTTCGACATACGAGCCGTCAACGCGGTCGGTGCGGGTGCAGCCGCTTCGGTAACCGCCACCCCCGCAGGAACACCACCAGCACCGACAGTGACATCCACCCGCGGCAACAGCATGGTGACGCTATCGTGGACCTCCGAGGGTGATGGGGGTTCGTCGATAACCGGTTGGCAGGTGCGAACCGACGATGGTGAATGGGTTGATCTCACGACCCTGGATCTGGATGTCGATGCCTTCGGCCATGAGGTGATCGGGCTGACCAACGGGATCGCCTACACCTTTGGGGTACGAGCCCTCAACGCCAAGGGCAATGGTGCGGCTGCTTCGGTGCAGGCCACTCCCGCGGCCGCGCCGGCCGCGCCGGATGTAACCGTCAATGCCGGCGACGGGGAGATCACCCTGTCGTGGGCCTCCGATGATGACGGCGGCTCGGCGATAACCGGCTGGCAGTACCGCACAAGGATAGGGGTTGGGACCTACGGCCAGTGGACCGACATGGGGGCCGATGCCACCGGTACCAGTCTCACCGGATTGGACAGCGGTACCGGCGTGGTGGCCTACACCTTCCAGGTACGAGCAATCAATGTGGTCGGTGCCGGTACTACAACCACTACCGATAGCGTCATCCCGGTCGAGACCTCGACGGTGGAAGACGAGTACTACTCCGGGGTGATCGACGGGCCGAACTTCTGTACAAGGTTCTCGCTGGGTGGGGCTCGTCTGTTCGCCCTGGACAGCAACGGTGACGGCGTGGCCGACACCTGCTCGCTGCCCTACACCCGCCGTGAAGCCATCGCCCGCCGAAGCGCAGTGGTCACCTTGACCAACCGCCACGCCGACGAATACCAAGCACTGGTCAACGCGGCCTGTGCCACCCTCGAAGGTGACGAGCCCTGCGGGGGCGAGGTGTTGAGCCCGCCGGAATACCCACCGGTGAACGATGGTGGTCCCTACTATTCGGGGATCGTCACCGGCCCTGCCTACTGCGCCAACCGTTCATTGGGCGGGCCCACCACCTATCCGCTGGACAGCAATGGTGACGGGGTCGCCGACATTTGCTCGTTGCCCTACACTCGCCGTGAGGCCATTGCCCGTCAAATAGCCGGCGACACCCTTGCCGCCATGTACCTGAATGAATTCAAGAACCTACTCACCGAAGAATGCCTTCGACTCAGCGGCACCGATTACGGCGACAACCCCGCTGATCTGGCCGCGGACATCTGCACTCCTAAATAGTTCATCCCCACCGATTAGGGAAGTAACCCCGCTGATCCGCCGCGGACATCTGCACTGACTAATAGACCCATCCCCAGTTGGCACCCTTGACCTATCCGGCATCCCGGTCGAGATTCTCGCGGCCTTATGAACCGCAGGTTATGAACCACAAATGTCGGCAACCAGATCGGTAGGGGAGTCGCCGTAATCGCTGCCGGCCAGGCGGCGGCACTCTTCCGCCAGCTCGTTCTTGAACTGCCGGCCATACATGGCCGCAAGGGTGTCACCCGCTATTTGGCGGGCGATGGCCTCGCGAGGGCTATAAGGAAGCGAACAAGTGTCGGCCACACCGTCGCCATCACTGTCCAGCGGATAGGTGGTGGGCCCGCCCAACGAACGGTTGGGGCAGTACGCAGGGCCGGTGATGATCCCCGAATAGTAGGGACCACCATCATTGGGCGGCGCATATCCGGGCGGACTCAACACCTCGCCCCCGCAGGGCTCGTCGCCTTCGAGGGTGGCACAGGCCGCGTTGACCAGGTCTCGATACTGATCGCCATGAAGGTTGGCCAGGTTGACCACTGCGTTTCGGCGAGCGATGGCTTCGCGGCGGGTGTAGGGCAGCGAGCAGGTGTCGGCCACGCCGTCACCGTTGCTGTCCAGGGCGAACAGACGAGCCCCACCCAGCGAGAACCTTGTACAGAAGTTCGGCCCGTCGATCACCCCGGAGTAGTACTCGTCTTCCACCGTCGAGGTCTCGACCGGGATGACGCTCTCGGTAGTGGTTGAGGTACCGACACCGACCGCATTGATCGCTCGTACCTGGAAGGTGTAGGCCACCACACCGGTACCGCTGTCCAACCCGGTGAGACTGGTACCGGTGGAATCGACCCCCATGTCGGTCCACTGGCCGTACTCCCCAACCCCTATTCTCGTGCGGTACTGCCAACCGGTTATCGCCGAACCACCGTCACCATTGGATATCCACGACAGGGTGATCTCCCCGTCGCCGGCATTGACGGTTACATCCGGCGCGGCCGGCACTGCCGCGGGAGTGGCCTGCACCGAAGCAGCCGCACCATTGCCCTTGGCGTTGAGGGCTCGTACCCCGAAAGTGTAGATAACCCCGTTGGTCAGGCCGGCCACCTCATGGCTGGTGGCATCGTCCATGTCCAGGGTGGTGAGATCAACCCATTCACCATCGTCGGTTCGCACCTGCCAACCGGTTATCGACGAACCCCCATCACCCTCGGAGGTCCACGACAACGTAACCGTCTCGTCACCGGGTTGCGCGGTCACTGTCGGTGCTGGTGGTACTGCTGCGGGGGTAGCGGTTACCGAAGCGGCGGCTCCTGCGCCGACCGCGTTGAGGGCTCGCACGTCGAAGGTGTAGTCGGTGCCGTTGGTCAGGTTGGGTAGGGGTAGGGTGTTGTCCTCCGTGGTGTCGAGGTCTGCCCATTCGCCGTCGTTGGTTCGTAGTTGCCAGCCGGTGATGGCGGTGCCGCCGTTGCCGGTGGGAGTCCATTCCAGGGTGACCATGCGGTTGGCGGCGGTGACGGTTACCTCGGGAGCGGAGGGCACGGTGGCGGGGGTGGCGGTTGCCGAGGCGGCGGCTCCGTTACCCATGGCGTTGACGGCTCGTATGTCGAAGGTGTAAGCGACCCCGTTGGTCAAGTCGGTTACGTCATGGCTGGTGGTGTCGGCATCGCTGTCGTCGATGTCGGCCCATTCACCGGAATCGTCGGCGGTTCTGGTCCGGTAGTGCCAGCCGGTGGTGGTCGCGGCGTAGTCGTCCTGTCCGGGCCGCCCGGAAACTCCCGGAGCCCACGAAAGCGTTACCGACTCGTCGCCTCGGGTGGCGGTCAAACCAACCGGCGGGGGCGGGACGGTGGCCGGGGTGACCGGCGGGGACTCGAACGGATCGCCGGTCACCTGCCGATTGGGGGTGAGGGCCCGTATCTGGAAGGTGTAGCTGATCCCGTTGGACAAACCGGTAACGGTATGGGTCGCAGTCTCGGCGTCGCTGTCGGCGATGGCCACCCACGGCCCGTAACCGCCGTCGCCGGGTTGTTGACGGTACTGCCACTCGGTCACGGTGCTACCACCGGCGTCGCCCGCCGACCACGACAGCACCACCCGAGCGTCACCGGCCTCGGCCCTCAACTCGCCCGCAGTCGGAGAACCGACCGGAACCACCACCGAGGACTCCTTCTCGGGGCCGACCCCGAAGGCGTTCTTGGCCCGCACCTGGAACGTGTAACCAACCCCGTTCACCAGGTTCTTGACCACCGCACCCGACCCCCGCTCAGCCGACGGCCTCGCCGACGACGTACCACTCACCGAAGTACCCAAAGGCTCCCAAGCATCATAGGTGCCACCGGCAACCTTCTTGCGCACCTCGTAACCGGTCACCGGCACCCCACCGGTATCAACCGGAGGAGCCACCCAAACAGAAACCTCACCGTCACCGGGCTCCACCACCACCCGATCAACAACACCCGGTACTCGGCCAGGAACCACCGGTAACCCCTGAATCGGAGCTCCGCCGCCGATGGCGTTCACCGCCCGAACTCGGTAGGTATACGAAGTGCCATTGGTCAGCCCGGTGACGGTGGTAGTGGTGGTACCGGCATGGCTGCCCGGCACGATGTTCCAAGCACTTGTGGGAGTACAAGATCTGCTGGAGAGCTCACAGTACTGCCACTGGGTGATCGGTGGGCCACCGGTGCCGCCCGAGACCCACGTCAGGGTCACCTGTCGATCGCCACCAACCACGGACAACTTCGACGGAGCCGGCGGCGTAACTCCCGGAACCGTTGGCATCGACGACTCCAAAATTTGACCGTACAATGGGTTCACACCATCAGGATCGTTGACCCCCCTGATTCTGAACGTGTACCCCACGCCGTTCTCCAAACCATCAACCACAAAATCCACGCCCCCGTTGAACTGTTTGCCAACATTGACCAGCGTCCACTCGTTCCAGTCATCGTTACCCGTTTTGTAGGAGTACTCCCACGCAGTAGTGTCATAAACTCCATTTTCGTGAGTAGAAGTGTGCCCGCCTGAGTTCGAGTTATTTACTTTCAAAGTGACCTGACTTGTTCCCGGACTCACGGTAAGAGCAGGAAGAGTACCGGTTGTAGCTCCGACAAGGTAAGCCGCACCTGGTAATGGTGGAGCACCCCAAACAAATTTCAGCTCAGTATGAGGACCTGAGCCAAGCATATTCATATACCTATATCTGATTGTGTAGGTTGTACCAATTTTGCAACAAACATTGTTGAACTGTTCCATTGAGGCAGCAGCATCTATCTTGAACCAAGCACTCCAAGGGCCGTCACCCACCCTGAAAGAAAACTCATCCATGAGGCGAGGGAGACGATTGGTGAAGTCAGGGCTGATGATCCAAAAATGGCTACGAGCATCGCTATTGCTCTTTGGCTCTTTCGTATACCCAATCTTATGGAAGCTCCTGGGTGCAGGTGGGACATGTGGCTCTATACGAGTATGGGCTATAGCAGACGGTAAACCACCAGTATTCATAGAATCAGTCGGATTATAAAAAGAATTCAATGCACGAACTACAATATAATAATCCTCGCTATCAGTATAACCTGTACCATGGTTCGGTAACATTCCCCTAGCGTCCCTAATACTACTAGGCACCGT
This sequence comes from Acidimicrobiales bacterium, assembly GCA_965115985.1. GTDB lineage: Bacteria > Actinomycetota > Acidimicrobiia > Acidimicrobiales > Bin134 > Poriferisocius. The sequence continues at coordinate 260,127 of OZ220474.1, read as the reverse complement.
AATAGAAGTCATGGATGGGCACGTAGGCATCGTCTCTGTATTACAAATATCATACCAAGTAGTGCTACTAACAAGCTCAGATATGGTTGAAGCTTTCTTGAACTGCCATTTGGTAATTGGGGAACCACCGTCACTACCAGGAACCCATAAGATAGTAATTCTAGCATCACCCGACCTAACATCATAGGAGGGTGTCAACTCTATGTTAATTGGAGCCGCAGGTCGTGAACCCGGATAATACTCCTTTAAGGTTTCGGCAAAACGACCGGCACCGGTAGCATTAGCCGCCCGAATCCTGAACCGGTAACCAGTGCCTGCGGTCAACTCCGAAATTTCATAACTCTGCTCATCCGTGGTAGTCACACTGGCGCTGTTGGTGCCTGATGTTGGAATGATCTTCCACTCGTCCCATTCGCTGTCACCGGCTTTCTGAGAATATTCGTAACGCAAAACCGGGGAACCACCATCATCAAGCTCGCTGTTTTTGGCTGGAGGAGTCCAGGTCAAGGTGACCGAGTTCTTGCCCGCAACTCCACTCAAATCCGTTGGTGTGCCTGGGAGTTTTCCAGGGTTCACAACCATACTTGTAGCAACATTGTCATCTTTGTCGCTTGCTTTTTCAATAATACTGAAAGTAATCGCATTAACTGCACGAAGCTGAAATATATATTTCTTGCTATTATCCAAACCAATAACAGTATAAGAAGTAGTGTCAGCATTGCTACCAGGAACTCTTACCCAATGACCATACTCGGAACCCTCATCAGTCAAGCGGTACCGATAATCCCAACCAATAATAGGAGAACCATTATCACTACTTGGTATCCACGACATAGTGGCTTGACCGTCCCCAGCAACTACCTTAAATGCACGAGGACTTCCTGGCTTGCCGGCAACTGTAACCGCCTTTGTTGTTGCAGAACTACCCCCACCTCTGGCATTAACTGCGCGAACCCTGACTTGATAGGTTGTGCCATTCCGTAAAGCAGAGATGGTGTAAGGATAAACCTTCTCGCCGCTAGATGTAGTAGTGCCGCTGGTTGGGCCAGAATCAATAATGACGTTCCAAGGAGTATAAGCTCTAGAACCGACCTTTAGTTGGTATTGATAATATAGAATAGGCGAAAACCCATTTTGAGCATTTGCCTGACTGGCAGTGGCCGCGGCTGGAGCCCAAGATAATTTAATTTCTGAATTGCCCGGAATGGCAACCAAGTCAACCGGTGCCTTTGGAGTGCTTAGCTTGACAGTCGATGGCGTTACCCGATCGGTCAATTCACTCTCGGCACCATTTCCAGCAGAGCTGACCGCTTGTATTTTGAATCTGTATTCCCTATTGTTTTTCAACCCGGTTATAGTATAGCTAGTAGTACTATGATCACTCCCCGATAGTTTGCTCCAAGTAGTTATTGCCGTAAGAGCTCCACCTTTCTCACCTTCGACTCCTTGCGAGTAGGTGTACTGATAACTGATAATCGCGTTGCTGCCGGTATCGGATGGGGTTGTCCACGTCAGCGTGACCTGTTCGTTCCCGGCCACGGCTCTCACTTCGGTGGGGGCACCGGGTGGGCGCCCCCCCTGGGCATCGGCAGCGGGCAGCAGGGTCAGCATCGGGGCCAGCAATGCCAGGATGCCCAGTGCTGCCCGGATCGTGCGTGGTCGCCGGGTCCGGGGTGACCGACCCGACGTGACCGAGCGACCACAACAGGACACGATGCTGAAGAATTTTTTTTCCGCCATGACACTTCCCTGAGTTTCGGGTGGCTGAAATGATAGCAAATCCTAGTGAGCTCGTGACGCTGGAAGGCTTGTGGACGGAGCGATCCTGAGAACCCCCTCCCGAGGGCGGCAAGGTATGGTGATGGAATGGCGTACGGCGATGACGCGATCCGGGACTTGACTCGCCGGGTTCTCCACCTGTGGCAGAACGACACCACCGATCTGGCCGTCGATGTGATGCGCCAGTCGGTTCACGCCTACCTGGATCAGGACCGCTTCGAGCTCGAAACCGACCGTGTCTTCAAGCATCTACCGCTGGCCCTGGCCCTCGGCTCCGAGCTACCCGCCCCCAATACCTACAAGGCGATGGAAGCCATGGGAGTACCGGTACTTCTCACCCGGGGGGTGGACGGCGCAGTTCGAGCCTTTCTGAACGTATGCAAGCACCGGGGGGCACCACTCTGCGAGGCCGGGTCGGGGTCGGCTCGGAGGCTGACCTGTCCCTACCACGCCTGGGTCTACGATACCGCCGGAGACCTGGTGGGGATGTTCGGAGCCCAGACCTTCGGCGACGTCGATCGCGATCGCCTCTCGCTCACCCCGTTGAACTGTGTCGAGAAGGCCGGCTTCGTGTTCGCCTGCCTGACTCCCGGCATTACCTTCGACATCGACGCCTTCCTGGGCGATTTCGCCCCCTACGTGGCCGCTCTCGACCTCGACCGCTGGCACATCTTCGAGCAGCGCACCCTGCCCGGACCGGGGTGGAAGGTGGCGTGGGACGGCTACCTGGAGGGTTACCACCAGGAACGGCTCCATCCCCGGACCGTGGGGCTGAACACCATCGGCAACCTCATGGCCCACGACACCTGGGGGCCGCATCAGCGCATCGTGTTCGGACGCAAGTCGCTACCCGCACTGGAGGGCAGACCCGAGGAGGAGTGGGATCCACAGGAGCACATACGCCTGATCCACTCGATCTTCCCCAACGTGTCCATATCGGGGATTCTGGGCGACCACTGCCTGGTGAGCCGGCTCTTCCCCGGCCCCACCACCGATACCAGCCTTACCGTCCAAACCATCCTCTGTCGCCACGAACCGTCCACCGACGAGGAACGCCGCGTTGCCGAACAGTTCAGCGCGCTGGTACTGCGAGCCGTGCGCGACGAGGATTACTGGGTCGGTTTTCAGATTCAGGACGCCCTCAGGAGCGGGGCGATGTCCGAAGTGCTATTCGGGCGCAACGAGCCGTCATTGCAGCATTACCACCGCGCGGTGGAGCGCTATGCTGAGATCGGTGCAGCGGATACCGGGAGGCGGATAGGTGAGTAGTTCCAGGGTGCGGTGGGTCTTGGGGCCGGTGCTGTTGGTGGTTGTGGCCCTGCTGGCATCGGCTTGCAGCGATTCGACCGACCAGGGCCACGGCCAGGAGGAGTTGGAGGAGTTGGTCATCGGCACCGTGTTGCCCGAGACCGGAGAGCTGGCCGCGGTCGGGGCCCCGATCATTGCCGGGGTGGACCTGGCGATGGCCGATATCGCGGTCGCAGGAGGCCGGGTACGGCTGCTCAAGGGGGATTCGGGCACCAATCCCGAGACGGCGCTGGAAACCGTGAATCGCCACCTGGGGGAAGGGGCCCAGGTAATACTCGGGGCGGCGAGTTCCGGGGTGTCGCAGGGCATCATCCAGACCCTGTACGAGGCCCGCATTCCTCAGTGCTCACCATCCAACGGGGATCCGGCGTTCAGTACTCAGGCCAACGCCGAGTACTACTTTCGCATGATAGCTTCCAGCAGGACGGAAGCTCCGGTAATGGCCGAGAGCTTGGCCTCCCGGGGCGCGACCCTCGTTGCCATAGTGGCTCGAACCGATGCCTACGGCAGTGCCTTGGCCGATCTGTTGGTCGAGGAGCTGGAGAAGTACGAAGTGGACGCGGTGATCCTGCCGTATCCCCCGACGAACCCGAACCCCGAGGATCTGGTGAGCAAGGTGCTGGACGTCGGGGCGGACTCGGTGGGGCTGATTGCCTTTGAAGAGGGCATTCCCATCCTTGAGCGACTCTTCGAAAACGGGTTTACCGGCTATCAGGTGCATGCGGGGTCCGGTCTCCTCGATCCGGCGCTGCCCGAGAAGATCGGTTACGACAACCCGGCTGTGCTGGACGGGCTGCGGAGTCACGCCGGGGCCAAGGCCGACGATGCGTTTGAACAGCGGGTGAAGGAAATTGCCGAAGGAGAAGGATGGGGAAGCGGGGCGGCCTATGACTGTGCCGTGGTCCTGTCGCTGGCGTATCTGGCCGCGGGAACTGCATCGGGCCCCGAGTTCATCGCTGTAGTACCGGGTATAACCCGGGACGGTCAGAAGTGCTACTCGTATGACCAGTGCGCCGATCTGCTGGCCGATGGGGTGGATATCGACTACGACGGTATTTCCGGCCCTCTGGAATTGAACGAAGTGGGTGATGCCACCATCATGCGGCTGGCGATAAGCGAGATTCGTGACGGCAAGTTCGAGGTTGTGGAAGAAACCGAAATTACCATGGCTCCCACTGCATCGGGGTCGGCCCCTACCGATTTGGCCGAATACCTGGCTGACGCCCCTGATTTGACCATCGGTATCGTGCTGCCGGAGACCGGATCGCTCAGTTACTTGTTCCCGCCCGAGAATGCGGGCGCGAACCTGGCGTTGGAGGACATCCGGGCAGCCGGAGGCCGGGTCAACGTGTTGCGTGGCGATTCCGGTACCGACCCCGACGTCGCCGGGGAAACCGTCAGTCGTTTGTTGGGAGAGGGTGCCGATGTCATTTTCGGAGCGGCGGCCTCCGGCATCTCCCAATCGTTCATCCAGACCCTGTACGAAACCCAGGTCGTGCAGTGCGGTGCGTCCAACACTTCTCACCACTTCAGCACCCAGGCCAACGCGGAGTACTTCTTCCGTACGGTTTCCAGTACCGAGGTGGATGCGCCGATCATGGCCCAGAACATCGCCCGCAAGGGGGGCACCAACGTTGCCATCCTGGCCCGCTCCGATGACTGGGGTCAGTCGCTGGCCGAGCAGTTGGAGAAGAGTCTGACAGAGCTCAACGTGGCTTCCGAGGTTGTGCCCTTTTCCCAGGACGCCCCCAACTTCCAGGACACGGCGCTGACGGCAATCGATATGGGAGCCGACACCGTGGCGGTTCTGGCTTTTGCCGAAGGAGCTCAGATCGTTCGGAGTCTGCTCGAGGCCGGGGTGCCACCCGAGGCCATCCACGGCGGTGCCGGAATGTACGACCTCGAACTGCCCTCCCGAGTGAGCCCGGGTCAACCGGAGCGGCTGGACGGGTTCACGGTTTATGCGGCGTCGGGCAGCGAGGAGTTCAACCGGCGGCTGTCGGAATTCGTCGGCGGGAACATCGTGTTCGGCGGCCAGGCCTACGACTGCATAACGGTGCTGGCGCTGGCCACCCTGGTCGCAGGAACCACCAAGGGTCCCGAGTTGATCGCCGAGGTGCCCGGCGTGACCCGGGACGGTCGGAAATGTACTTCGTTCGAGGCGTGCGCCACCTTGTTGAGCCAAGGGGTGGACATCGACTACGACGGTGCTTCCGGCCCGCTGGACCTGGACGATGTGGGCGATACCACGGTGGGCCGCTATGCCATCGCCGAGGTGCGCGACGGCATCGTGGAGGTGGTCGGGGTCGAGGACTACCGCATGAACCCCTAGGATCACTTCCCATGAGCGATCACCCCCTCGGAATCGAGTGTCGCTCCGATCCCGATCCATCCTAGGATCATCCCCGATGAGCGATTACCTTCCCGGAATCGTGGACCGGGTCCAACCCTCCATCGGAGTAGGGGTGCTACACCTGTTCGCCAAGCTCGGCTCGAACGTGGACCAAGACGCCGTGCGAGCGGCTATCGAAGAGTTTCCCGAGGACAACGGTCAAGTGGTGACGGTGGCGGTTCTGGGTCACAAGGCGGATCTGGCGGTGATGGCCCTGCATCCGGATTTGTGGCGGTTGCGGGATCTGCAAACCCGGCTCGGCCGGGCCGGTGCAAGCATCGTCGACTCCTACGTGTCGCTCACCGAGATGTCGGAGTACGCAGCCGGACTGCCCGAAGAGACCAAGCAGGCTCGGTTGTACCCAAAGATCCCCCCCGAGGACAAGCCGGCTTGGTGTTTCTACCCCATGTCCAAACGCCGCGACCCCGATCAGAACTGGTACGAGCTACCCTTTGATCGCCGCCGCGAGCTCATGTACGAGCACGGGACCACTGGCCGCAAGTTCTCGGGTAGGGTGCTACAGCTCATTACCGGCTCCACCGGAATCGACGACTACGAGTGGGGGGTGACCTTGTTCTGCAAGCATCCCGACGACCTCAAGGAGGTGGTGTACACGATGCGCTACGACGAAGCATCGGCTCGCTACGCCGAGTTCGGCCCCTTCTACGCGGGCATGGTGGCCCCAATCGATGTCGTGCTGGCCAAATTGTTGCCGGTATCCGAGGACAGGTAACAACTAGGTAATACTGAGCATCCGGTCGAGGGCGATACGGGCCTGGGCGGCGATGTCCGGGGCCACGGTGATGCGATTACGAACCTTGCCCTCCACCAGACCCTCCAGCGTCCAGGCCAGATGGGCGGCATCGATGCGGAACATCGTGGAGCAGGGGCAGATCAACGGGTCCAGCGACACCACGGTCTTGTCCGGGGTCTCGTTGTCCAGCCGGTTCACCAGATGGATTTCGGTACCCACCCCGATGATCGACCCCGCGGGCGCGGCGGCCACCGCCTTGATTATGTAGTCGGTGGAGCCCACCTCGTCGGCCAAGGCGCACACCTCCCGACTGCACTCGGGATGGACCACCACCAACCCATCGGGGTGCTCGGCGCGGAACGCGGCCACGTGTTCGGGCTGGAATCGCTGATGCACCGAGCAGTGTCCCTTCCACAACAACAGCACCGACTGCTTGCACTCGGCGTCGCTCAGGCCGCCCAGGGCCCAGCGAGGGTTCCACACCGCCATGTCGCTCTCCCGGTAACCCAGGTCGAATCCGGTATTGCGCCCCAGGTGCTGATCGGGAAAGAACAACACCTGGTCGCCTCGCTCCAGTGCCCAGGTGAGCACCGCCCGGGCGTTGGACGACGTGCATACCGCCCCGCCGTGGCGGGCCACGAATGCCTTCAGGTCGGCAGCCGAATTCATGTAGGTTATGGGTATCACCCGGTCGATATCGACCACTCGGGAGAGTGCCTCCCATGCCTCCTCCACCTCGTCGATGTCGGCCATGTCGGCCATGGAGCAGCCCGCGTTCAGGTCGGGCAGCAGCACCTGCTGATGGTCCCCGGTCAAGACGTCGGCCGACTCGGCCATGAAGTGGACGCCGCAGAACACGATGAACTCGGCCTCGGGATGCTGCTGGGCCAGCACCGACAGACGAAAGGAGTCGCCCCGTGCGTCGGCCCAGGCCATGACCTCGTCCCTCTGGTAGTGATGGCCGAGAATGAACAGCCGGTCCCCCAAGGTCTCCTTGGCGGTGGCGATCCATGAGGCCAACATCTGGGGCGATGCCGTTGTGTACCGGTCGGGCAGCGACCGCTGCAAACGCAACATCTCTTGAGAACCTCCGTGAGGTACGGGAACTCCGATCAGTGGCCGGTGGGGGCAGCCGGGTCGCCTCGCCACGGGGATGTCGGCCTCGGAATTCGATATGTCGCCGGAAACCCGGCCAGCGTGGGACGAAATTATACCCACGGCGATCGGCAATGAAAAGGGGAAGCCGAACACACCATGAGAACTCGACCGACACCGACCCTGCTCATGGGATCGGCCTCGTAGGCCTCGTAGGATCGGTACGCCATGTTGAATCGCCCGTCCCCCGGCACCATCCCCGACACCGCGGGCTCGTACCAGTTCAAGGACCGCCACGGTCGGCCCATCTACGTGGGCAAGGCCAAGAATCTCCGGGCCCGACTGGGGAGCTACTTCCAGAACCCGGCCCACCTCCCGCCCCGAACCGCTCAGATGGTGGTCGAGGCCGAGTCGGTGGAGTGGATCCAGGTGGACAACGAGGTCGAGGCGCTGATGCTGGAGTACAGCCTCATCCAGCAGCATCAGCCCCGGTTCAACGTCCGTTATCGGGACGACAAGAGCTACCCGTTCCTGTGCGTGACCACGCTGGACGACTGGCCTCGGGCCATGGTGATCCGAGGACGCAAGAAGAGGGGCAACCGCTATTTCGGTCCCTACGGCCACGCCTACGCCATCCGGGAGACCCTCGATCTTTTGCTGCGCACCTTTCCCATCCGCACGTGCAGCGACAACAAGTTCAACCACCATGCCCGACTGAACCGCCCCTGTCTGCTGTTCCACATCGAGAAGTGCGCCGGCCCGTGCGTGGGCGAGGTGGACCCGGAACGCTACGGCGAGATGGTGAACAATCTGATCGCGTTCCTCGGGGGCGACACCGACGAGGTGATCGGGCGGTTGGAGGACGACATGGCCCGAGCCTCGGACTCCCTGGAGTTCGAGCAGGCCGCCCGATACCGGGACCGGCTGACCAGCGTGCGCAAGGCCGTGGAGGGTCAGCAGATGGTGGGGGCGCGCTCGGAGGACTACGACGTGATCAGCCTGGTCGACGACGAATTGGAGGCGGCCTGCCAGGTGTTCTACGTCCGCAAGGGTCGGGTGATGGGCCGGCGGGGCTTCATCGTGGACAAGGCCGGCGATCTCGGTCGTCCCGAGCTGGTGAGCCGAGTGCTGGAGCGGTTGTACTTCGAGGAGAACCCGCTGGGCTGCCCCAAGCAGGTGCTGGTACCGGACCTACCCGACAACCAGGGGCTGTACGAGGAGTGGCTGAGGGAGCAGCGGGGGTCCAAGGTGGTCATATCGGTGCCCCGGCGAGGACCCAAGCGACAACTCCAGGAGACGGTGGCTCGCAATGCCGCCGATGCGTTCGCCCGGCACCGTCTCAAGCGGACTTCCGATCGAAACAGCCGGGCCCGGGCCCTCAACGAACTCCAGGACCACCTGGGCCTGCCCGATGCCCCCTTGCGGATCGAGTGCTACGACATGAGTCATCTCCAGGGGTCCGACTATGTGGGGTCGATGGTGGTGATGGAGGACGGGTTGCCCCGCAAGTCGGACTACCGACGGTTCAAGGTGCGTACCGTGGCCGGTAACGACGACTACGCGGCCATGGAGGAGGTGCTCACCCGGAGGCTGACCAACTACCTGGACGAGCGGGACCGACCGGCCGAGGAGCGCAAGCGGTTTGCCTACCCGCCGCAACTTCTGGTGGTTGACGGAGGCCGGGGTCAACTGGGGGTGGCCGAGCGAGTACTGGCTGAACTGGGCCTCGAAGGGGAGATTTTCCCGGCTGGATTGGCCAAGGAGTTCGAACAGGTTTTCGTGCCCGGCCGATCCGATCCGGTGGAGATTCCCCGCCCGTCGGAAGGTCTGTACCTGCTTCAGCGGATCCGGGACGAGAGCCACCGCTTCGCCAACGACTACCACCGAAAGCTGCGGGGCAAGCGGATGACCCGGTCGTCGTTGGACGGCATCGACGGCCTCGGCCCGGTCCGTCGAACCCGGCTGGTCAAGGAACTGGGAGGATTGCGGGCGGTGGAGCAGGCCTCCCTTGACGACCTGCTGGAGTTGAGCTGGTTGCCCGACGCGGTGGCCCACTCGGTGTACGAAAAACTCCACGGGCCGCAATGACCGAAAGCCGCTCGGCAAGGAAGGGTTGTGCCGGGGGGGGGGGGGGGGGTTGACATCAGCCTCATGCTTCGTTATAACGAGCGATAATTTTAGACGAATCGGGCAGCATTCTTAGGAGGACCGGGTAGCGTCTATCTAGAACGGCCATCCAACCGGGCGACATGAAGGAGCGTGGCACCATGGCAGGCGAATCCAATACCGATGGCACTCCCGGTAGGGTGCCCGACATACGGAGTTCGCGCTGCCCTGTCGTCGTGGCTCTTGTCGTTCTGGCCTGTTCTCTTCCTGCGATCCTGATCGCCCCTCCAGTATGGGCCCAGAACCCAGCCGAAACGGTGGATACCGAAACGGGCCCACCCGACGACGGTGGTTCTGTTCCGACCCAGAACCCAGCCGAAACGGTGGATACCGAAACTCCTGACGACACGTTGGTATCGGTGCCGGAGGTGTTGGCGGTGACCGAGGGTACCGATGCGGAGGCGGTGATCACGGTCACCTCCGAGGCGGCGTTCGGTGAGGAGGTGATCTTCAAGGTGGTCTACGCCGATGAAACGGCGACGGGTGCTACTACTCCTGGTGATGGTGATTACGACAACAGGACGGTGGATTTCGTGCGTTTCGGGGCCGAGGACACCAGCAAGGACATCGTGGTTCGTATCACTCATGACGAGGTGGCCGAGGAGGACGAGACGTTCACCGTGACGGTCTCGCCTGCGGGGCCGTCGGCTGTATCCGCCATGTTCTGCCAGTTGGCGGGTATTGGTTGCATCGCGGAGGATCGTGATCTGCCCGATGGGTTCGCCTTGGGCAACGCCACCACGACGGTGACCATCAGCGACAACCAACCACCGGTCCTGGCCACCATCGACGATATGGAGGTTGAGACAGGCAACTTGGTGGATGTCACCGCTTCGGCCACCGACGACGACGGCGACACCATCACCTACGCGTGGTCTCGCAAGGACGGCGAGACCACGCCGGCGTTACCCGACGATACCGAACTGGATGTCGCCCGGTTGACGTTCACGCCTGTCGAGGCGGGTACCTACACGATGACGGTGACCGTGTCGGACGACCAGGGCAACACCGCTGCCCAAACCGTGGAAATCACCGTCACCGCACCAGCACAAGTGTCGGTGCCGGAGATGTTGGCGGTGACCGAGGGAACCGATGCCGAAGCAGTGATCACGGTCACGACCGAGGCGGCGTTCGGTGAGGAGGTGATCTTCAAGGTGGTCTACGCCGATGGCACCGCGACCGGTGCTCGTGGTCCCGCTGATGGTGATTACGACAACAGGACGGTGGACTTCGTGCGTTTCGGGGCCGGGGAGACCACCAAGGACATCGTGGTTCGTATCACTCATGACGAGGTGGCCGAGGAGGACGAGACGTTCACCGTGACGGTCTCGCCTGCGGGGCCGTCGCCGCAAACCGCTATGTTCTGCCAAATGGTGGGTATTGGTTGCATCGCGGAGGATCGTGATCTGCCCGATGGGTTCGCCTTGGGCAACGCCACCACGACGGTGACCATCAGCGACAACCAACCACCGGTCCTGACCACCATCGACGACGTGGTGGTCATGGAGGGCGATGAGGTGGATATCACTGCTTCGGCCACCGACGACGACGGCGACACCATCACCTACGCGTGGTCTCGTAAGGACGGCGAGACCGCTCCGGCGTTGCCCGAGGGCACCGAGCTGGGTGCCGCCCGGTTGACGTTCACGCCTGTCGAGGCGGGTACCTACACGATGACGGTGACCGCGTCCGACGGCCAGGGCAACACCGCTACCCAAACCGTGAAGATAACCGTGACCGCACCGGCACAAGTGTCGGTGCCGGAGGTGTTGGCGGTGACCGAGGGAACCGATGCCGAAGCAGTGATCACGGTCACGACCGAGGCGGCGTTTGGTGAGGAGGTGATCTTCAAGATCATCTACGCGGATGGCACCGCGACCGGTGCTCGTAGTCCTGCTGATGGTGATTACGACAACAGGACGGTGGAGTTCGTCCGGTTCGGAGCCGAGGAGACCACCAAGGACGTCGCCGTTCGTATCACCCATGACGAGGTGGCCGAGGAGGACGAGACGTTCACCGTGACGGTCTCGCCTGCGGGGCCGTCGGCTGTATCCGCCATGTTCTGCCAGTTGGCCGGTATTGGTTGCATCGCGGAGGATCGTGATCTGCCCGATGGGTTCGCCTTGGGCAACGCCACCACGACGGTGACCATCAGCGACAACCAACCACCGGTTCTGGCCACCATCGACGACGCAACCGTCCTGGAAGGCGACCTGGTGGATATCACCGCGGTAGCCACCGACGACGACGGCGACACCATCACTTATGCATGGTCTCGCAAGGACGGCGAGACCACCCCGGCCTTGCCCGACGATACCCAACTGGATGCCGCCCGATTGACGTTCACGCCTGTCGAGGCGGGTACCTACACGATGACGGTGACCGCGTCCGACGGCCAGGGCAACACCGCTGCCCAAACCGTGGAAATCACCGTCCTCAAACCAGTTGCGATATCGGTGCCCGAAGCGGTTGTGGTAACCGAAGGAACCGATGCCAACGCAGTGATCACGGTCACTGCTGAGGAGGCGCTTGATGAGGAGATAATCTTCAAGGTCACTTATGCCGACGATACCGCGACCGGTGCTGGTAACCCTGCTGATGGTGATTACGACAACGACGCGGTGAACCGAGTGATCTTCAGACCTGGTGACACAACCAAGGACATTGTGATACCTATCACCTATGACTCCTTGATCGAATTAACTGAAACTTTCACGGTTACAATCTCGCCGGCCGAGTACCAATCTGAGAGCCCAATAGCAGCACTTTGTCTAAGTCTCAATCTGGAAACATGCCCTCTCCAGGACAGCGAGCTTCCATACCGATTCAGTCTGGACAATGCCACTACCACAGTTACTATCAACAACAAGGCCAAGCTACCAGTTGAGTTGAAAGAAGCCGAGATACCACCTCTGAGGCAACCCCAAGTAACTAATCATATAGTGTCAGTGCCCGAGGACGTGATGGTTAACGAGACCAATGGGCTTGCCAGTTTCGCCTTGATCCCAGTGAGTGTGCCTGTTGCTTTCAGCGAGACAGTATATTTCCAAGTCAGCTATACCGATGGTACTGCAACTGGTGCTAGCAGCGTTTTTGATGGTGATTATAAAAATAATGCAGTGACCCGTATAGCCTTTGAGCCTGGAGACACGTCAAGAGAAATCAGAGTCCCAATTGGCGGCGACCAGTTGGTTGAAGGAGAAGAAGCCTTCACTGTAACAGTCTCTCCTATTGTGCTGACACCCCATTCAGAGTACTTGTGTACGATATTTACCTGCCCAAGTTTTTGCCTGACATTCGTTCCCTCTGTAGTCTCTCCTCAGGATAGTCAAACTAAATGCACTGCGCAGGAGGGTGATCTACCGGATGGGTTCGCGATGGGCAATGCCTCCACGACTGTGACCATCAACGACGACGACACCGTAGAGGTGGTCGACCCTAATCGAGCACCAGTTTTAGATCCAATCACTGATAGGTCAGTAAGGCCCCACCAACGCGTGAAAATTATTGCAAAAGCTACCGATAGTATTGGCGATGCAATTGCTTACTCCTGGTCTCGTAAGGCTGGCGAAACCTCACCACCGTTGCCCAATGATATGAACCTCAATACCCCCCTACTGGAGTTCAGGCCGACCCAGACAGGTACTTATACGATGACGGTTACTGCCACGGATAGCAACAGCAATACCGACAGCGAAACTGTGGTAATAACCGTTCTGCCTTCGTTGTCAATAGGGATCCCGGAAACAGTGTCTGTTACCGAGGGAACCGATAGCACCGCAGTGATCTCGATTACCGCTCCCGAGGCTTATCCTGCTACAACTTCATTCGATGTAATCTACACGGATGTCACTGCAACCGGTGCCAGTAACCCTGCTAATGGTGATTATGATAATGCTCCAGTGGTCAACTACCATGGCGGCAACTTCGTGTATTTGAGCCGTGGTACCACATCATCGGATATCACTATACCTATCACCAACGATGATGTAGCAGAGAGTGACGAGACCTTCACGGTAACAATAAGACCGAGGTTGCAGTACACATTTCCCAATGGGCACAAAAGCTGGACACCGGAAGGGTGGATACTGGGTAACACCGTTACAACCGTAACCATTGTCGATGACGACGACTCCCTACAACTGGCAGACCTAAGCGATGTCACAGTGAAGGTGGGCCAACTGGTGGATATCACCGCCTCGGCTACCAATAGTGGGGGCGGTACCATTACCTATTCATGGGCTCGTGCTACCAGTGAGACCACCCCGGCACTGCCCGATGGCACATTGTTGAACAAGGCCCGGTTGACGTTCACCCCGACCACGACCGGTACCTACACGATGACGGTTACCGCCTCGGACGATGACGGCAATACCGATACCGAAACAGTAGCTATCACCGTCGCTGCCGCCACGGTTGTGTCGGTGCCTACCAAGGTGTCGGTGACCGAGGGGACCGATGCTTCGGCGACGGTCACGATTACCACGGGTGAGGCGTTCGGCAAGGCGGTGACGTTCACCGTGGCTTATGCCGATGGTACCGCCACCGGTGCCGGCAACCCATCCAACGGTGACTACGACAACAACGAGGTGACCTCGGTTGCGTTCGCGGCGGGTGACACCTCGAAGACCATCACCATTCCCATAACCGACGACGCGGTGGACGAGAACGACGAGACCTTCACCGTGACCGTAAGCGCCACCCTGCCCGACGGGTGGAGCCTGACCAACAACTCGACGACGGTGACCATCGCCGACGACGACGATTCCCCCGAGCTGGCTTCGCTGAACGACGTCGCGGTCAAGGTGGGCCAGTTAGTGGACGTCACCGCGTCGGCTACCGACGGCGATGGCGACACCATCACCTACTCGTGGACTCGCAAAACCGGCGAGACCACTCCGGCACTACCCAACGGCACCTTGTTGAACAAGGCCCAACTGACCTTCACCCCAACCACGACCGGTACCTACACGATGACCGTGACCGCCTCTGACGGCAACGGCAACACCGACACCCAAACAGTGGTCATCAGCATCGTCACGGAAACGGTTGTGTCGGTGCCGACCAAGGTGTCGGTGACCGAGGGGACCGATGCTTCGGCGACGGTCACGATTACCACGGGTGAGGCGTTCGGCAAGGCGGTGACGTTCACCGTGGCTTATGCCGATGGTACCGCCACCGGTGCCGGGAACCCATCCAACGGTGACTACGACAACAACGAGGTGACCTCGGTTGCGTTCGCGGCGGGTGACACCTCGAAGACCATCACCATTCCCATAACCGACGACGCGGTGGACGAGAACGACGAGACCTTCACCGTGACCGTAAGCGCCACCCTGCCCGACGGGTGGAGCCTGACCAACAACTCGACGACGGTGACCATCGCCGACGACGACGATTCCCCCGAGCTGGCTTCGCTGAACGACGTCGCGGTCAAGGTGGGCCAGTTAGTGGACGTCACCGCGTCGGCTACCGACGGCGATGGCGACACCATCACCTACTCGTGGACTCGCAAAACCGGCGAGACCACTCCGGCACTACCCAACGGCACCTTGTTGAACAAGGCCCAACTGACCTTCACCCCAACCACGACCGGTACCTACACGATGACCGTGACCGCCTCTGACGGCAACGGCAACACCGACACCCAAACCGTGGTCATCACCGTTGCGGCTGCCGCAGTTGTGTCGGTCACACAAACAAAGGTATCGGTGACCGAGGGAACCGATGCCGCGGTAACGATTACCACCGGTGAGGCGTTCGGCAAGGTGGTTATTTTCGCCGTGGCCTATGCCGATGGTACCGCCACCGGTGCCGGAACTCCGGCCGATGGTGACTACGACAACAACGAGGTGATCTTGATTGCTTTCGGGGCCGCAGATACCTCGAAGACCATCACCATTCCCACAACCAACGACAAGGTGGACGAGAACGACGAGACCTTCACCGTGACCGTAACCGCAAACCTACCCAACGGGTGGAACCTCACCAACAACTCGACAACCGTGACCATTACCGACGACGACGAGTCACCGGTACTGGCCGAGTTGAACAACGTCGCGGTCAAGGCCAACCAGCTAGTGGACGTCACCGCGTCGGCCACCGACGGCGATGGCGACACCATCACCTACTCGTGGACTCGCAAGACCGGCGAGACCACCCCGGCACTACCCAACGGCACCTTGTTGAACAAGGCCCAACTGACCTTCACCCCGACCACGACCGGTACCTACACGATGACCGTGACCGCCTCGGACGGCAACGGCAACACCGACACCCAAACAGTGGTAATCACCGTTGCCGCCGCCACGGTGGTGTCGGTGCCCTCCAGGGTATCGGTGACCGAAGGTTCTGGTACTTCAGCGATGGTCACGATTACCACCGGTGAGGCGTTCGGCAAGGCGGTGACGTTCACCGTGGCCTATGCCGATGGTACCGCCACCGGTGCCGGCAACCCGTCCGACGGTGACTACGACAACAACGAGGTGACCTCGGTCGCGTTCGCGGCCGGTGACACCTCGAAGACCATCACCATCCCCATCACCGACGATGAAATGCTGGAACATGACGAGACGTTCACGGTGACAATCTCACCAACCACGGCACTACCGGCCGGGTGGGTGCTGGGCAACACCACCACCACGGTGGTCATCAACAACGACGATAGAACAGTTTTGATGACGGTAAAGGTTGGCCAAGAAGTGAACATCATTGCTTCCACCGCCGAGATGGCCTCTTATCAGTGGACACGCAAGGATGGGGAGACCACTCCGTCGTTGCCCGAAGGTACGGTGCTGAATCAAGCTCGGTTGAAGTTCACCCCGACCAATGTCGGTATTTACACGATGACGGTGACCACCTCCAACCTCGACGGGAGCACCGCCAGCGAAGAGATAGTTAAGATCACCGTTGTTCCGGCTACACCGGTGGTGGTGCCGGCGACGGTGAGGGTCACCGAGGGAACCGATGATGCGGCGATGATCACGATCGAGGTGGATGATCCTTTCCACGAGGAAGTCAGGTTCAACGTCGCCTACACCGACGATACCGCTACCGGTGGCGGCGATCCTGATGAGGGTGACTACGACAACGACGACGTGATCGAGGTGGTTTTCGATCCCGGCGACGCTTCCAGGGCGATAGCGATCCCGATTTTCGACGACGACACCGATGAGGGGTCCGAGTCGTTCTTGGTACGGGTCTCACCGGTGGGCGAGCTGCCCGATGGGTTCGCAATGGACAACGCGTCGACGACGGTGACCATCGTCGACGACGACCACTCGCCGGTGCTGAAGCCGCTGGCCGATGTGAGGGTGAGGGCCGGTCAATCGGTGGACGTGACCGCGTCGGCCGCCGATGCCGACGGCGACCCGGTCACCTATGTGTGGGCTCGCCGTGATGGTGAGGTCACGCCTCCGTTGCCCGAGGCCACGGTGCTGGACCGGCCTCGGTTGCGGTTCACTCCGACCGCGACGGGTACCTACACGATGACGGTGACCGCGTCGGACGATCACGGCAACACCGACACCGCCACCGTGGTCGTCGCGGTGATCTCCACCCTGCGGTTCGGTGCCGACGACACCTCGGTGGACATATCCATCCCGATTCCCGACGACGACCTCCACGAGGACGTGGAGAGGATCACGGTGGTGATAGAGCCGGTATCGACGCTGCCGGATGGTTTCGTTTTGGGCAACGCCACCGCCACGGTCACCGTCCTCGACGACGACCACCCGCCGGAGCTGGAGCCGATCGGCGATGTGAGGGTGAGACCCGGCCAGGAAGTGGACGTCACCGCGGTGGCCACCGACGGCGACGACGAGGACACCATCACCTACACATGGGCTCGCGCCGACGACGAGACCGAACCGGCTCTGCCCCGGGGAACGGTGTTGAACCGGGCCCGGTTGCGGTTCACCCCTGTCGAGGAGGGGACTTACACGATGACGGTGACCGCGTCCGACGGCAACGAAAACACCGACAGTCGCACGGTGGTCATAACCGTTGCTTACGACGACACCCCCGCAGCAGCATCGGGAGGAACCGGTGCGACAACCAATGACGACGACGGTGGTGACAGTGGCAACAACGACGGCGGCACCAACGGCGATGTCGGCGACGGCGACGACACCAGCGGCACCGATGACGATGCCGGCAACGACGCCGGTGGCGACGAGGAACACGAGGAGGAGGACGCGCCGCCGGTTCTGTTCCCGATCAACGACGTGACCGTCGAGGTCGGCCAACGAGTGGACGTCACCGCCTTGGCCTTCGACCCGGAAGGGGGCGCGATCACCTACGTGTGGGCTCGGGCCGACGACGAGACCGAGCCCGCCCTGCCCGACGACACCGTGCTGGACTCCGCCCGGTTGACGTTCATCCCTACAGAGGCGGGGGTCTACACCATGACGGTCACCGCCGGCGATGATGCCGGTAACTCCGTCGCCCGGACCGTGATGGTGACGGTGGTGACCGACACCGTGGTGTCGGTGCCGGACGCGGTGACGGTGATCGAGGGGACCGATGCCACCGCCACGGTCACCATCACCGTTCCCGAACCGTTCGGCGAGACGGTGGCGTTCACCATCCGCTACGCCTACAGCTACGACACCAGATAAAACACCACCCGCCAGGCCTACGACACCGACTAAAGCCGTGGGCCGGCCGTTAGCCTAGGACCGTGGCCGAGTTCGTGGTGATAACCGGCATGTCCGGGGCCGGCCGCTCCCAGGCCGCCAATCATTTCGAGGATCTGGGCTGGTACGTGGTGGACAATCTGCCCCCTGCCCTGTTGCCCCGGGTGCGGGAGTTCGCCGATGCCCCCGACAGCGGTATCTCCCGAGTGGGTCTGGTGCTGGGGTTGAACCTCTACCACCAGGAAGTGGCCCCCGCGCTGACCGCTCTCAAGGCCTCCGCCCAAGGGTCGGTGAGAATCCTCTTTTTGGATGCCTCCACTCCGGTGCTGGTCAATCGGTTCGAGAGCACCAAGCGGCGCCACCCGTTCGCCGGTACCTCCCCGATGGGAGTGTCCGACGCCATCGAAGCCGAGCGGGAGGCGCTGGTCTACCTGCGCAGCCAGGCCGACGTGGTGGTGGACACCTCCGAGTACAGTATCTACCAACTGAATCGTTTCATCGACGAGGTGTTCGAGCTGGACTCCGGGCCGGAGTCGGTGACCACCCGGATCATGTCGTTCGGATTCAAGCACGGCATCCCCCTCGACGCCGACCTGGTGCTGGACTGCCGCTTTCTGCCCAACCCCCACTGGGTTGAGGAACTCCGGCCGCTCACCGGCCAGAACGAGGCGGTGAAGGACTTCCTGCTCAACGGCCAACCCATGGCCGAGACCTTCCTTCAGCAGACCGAGGACCTGCTCAAACTTCTGGTGCCCGCTTACGTGAGGGAGGGCAAGTCGTATCTCACCATCGCCTTCGGCTGTACCGGAGGTCGTCACCGTTCCGTTTTCGTGGCCGAGGACATCAGCCGCCGCCTCACCGACAATCCCGAGTTCGGTGTCCGCCCCCTGATCATCCACCGAGACATCGACCGGTAACGGCCCTACCGGCCCCTCGACCAGGAAAATGACCGGTAGCGCGGCCCCTACCGGCCCCTCGACCACGAAATGGGTTGCTCGTATCGAGCGCCGAGGCCTCTCAACCGGCGGACAGGCGTTCCCGGAGTTCGACTTTGCGGATCTTGCCGGTGGCGGTGCGGGGAAGGCGGTCCACGGTGATGAACTCGTCAGGAACCTTGACCTTGGCCAGGTGTCGGCGGCACCAATCGGGCAACCGGTCGAGCGAACCGCCGGGCCGTAGTTCCACGAAGGCCACCGGACGCTCACCCCATTCGGGATCCGGGCGTCCGACCACCGCGGCCTCGGCGATGCTCGGGTGGGCGTGGAGCACCACCTCGATCTCGCGGGGGTAGATGTTGATGCCGCCGCTGATCAACATGTCCTTGGCCCGGCCGACGATGTAGAGGTAGCCGTCGCGGTCCATTCGGCCCAGATCCCCGGTTCGCAGCCACCCGTCGACGAGAACCTCGGCAGTCCGGTCGGGGTCGCGCCAGTAGCCGGCCATGACCTTCTCGCTCCTCACCCAGATTTCACCCACCTCGTCCGGGGCTGTCGGAGCGCCATCGTCGTCACGGAGCTCGACCCGGACACCGGGCACGACCCGCCCGCACGAGTCGAGCAACTCGGGACGACCGGCCATGGCCAGATCGTGGTCCTCGGGCAACAATCCGGTGAGGTTGGTGACGCACTCGGAAAGGCCGTAGGCCTGGTAGAGCCCGCAGCCGAAACGTTCGTGGGCCCGACGGATGAGCGCCCCGTCGGTGGATGCCGCTCCGTACACGACGAGGCGGAGGCTGGACAGGTCGGCATGGTCGAAGTCGGGGTGGTCGAGAATCCGACGAATCTGCACCGGGACGAGAACCGAGACGGTGACCCGGTGCTCGGCCACCGCCGCGAAGAACGATTCGGGGGAGAAGGAACCCAGCACCACGTGGGTCTGACCGTCGGCCAGCATCGAGCTGACCCGGGTGCCGGCGGCGGCGTGGTACAGGGGAGTGGTCGACAGACACACGTCGTCGGGCCGGAACCGTTGCACCAGGGCCATGGTCAGCCCGTTGAACGCCAATCCTCGCTGGGTGAGGCCCACGCCCTTGGGTCGCCCGGTGGTGCCGCTGGTGTAGATGATCAGAGCCACGTCGCTTTCGTCGGAGTGGCCCTCGTCGGCCAGAGGGGCCCCGGCCAGCAGCTCCTGGTACGCCGCCGTGCCGATCTCGACGACCGGGCCGGCGGTGGCCACGTCCGACAGGCGGTCGGTGCTGCTCACGTCGGCAATGGTCAACCCGGGCTCGGCATTCTTGAGGATGTACTCGATCTCCCCGGGGGCAAGCTGGGGGTTGATCGGAACCGCGGCGGCCCCCAGGTACGCGGCCGCCAGGTATACGTCGAAGAACACCACCCCGTTGTCGGCCATGACCGCCACCCGGTCGCCCCGGCCGATCCCGGCGGCTCGGAACCCACCGGCCACCCGCCTAACCCGATCCCTAAGCTCGCCGAACGTCAACGACGGGCCACCGACCATCGCCACCGCCACCCGCTCGGGATAAAGAGCAGCATCCCGCTCGAGCAGATCAACGACCCTCATCGGTCAGATCACTCCCGCGGCCCGGTGCCCATCGGCATTGCTCGGATCACTCCCGCGGCCCGGTGCCCATCGGCATTGCTCGGATCACCCCCGCGGCCCGGTGCCCATCGGCATTGCTCGGATCACCCCCGCGGCCCGGTGCCCATCGGCATTGCTCGGATCACTCCCGCGGCCCGGTGCCCATCGGCATTGCTCGGATCACTCCCGCGGCCCGGTGCCCATCGACATTGCTCGGATCACTCCCGCGGCCCGGTGCCCATCGGCGCAACCGTCGGCTAGGTCGGCCGGGCCAACCGGTCGTGGGTGGTGGCCGTCACCCCCCGCTCGCGGAGCTCGACCTTCCGCACCCGTTCCGAGGGGGTCTTGGGGAGCTCGTCGACGATCTCGATGAACCGGGGCACCGCGAACGCGGGCATGCGGGTATCGGCCCAGGCCCACAGCTCTCCCGGGTCGATGGGGGCCGAGACGATGATCCAGGCCATCACCTCGTCCTCACCGGCTTCGATATCGGCCCCGACCGCGACCACCGCGCATTCGGTGACGTCGGGATGGCCCAGGAGGGCCTGTTCCACCTCGTAGGAGGAAATGTTCTCGCCCCGCCGGCGCAGGGCGTCCTTCATGCGATCGACGAAGTAGTACCAGCCGTCGGCATCACGCCGCAGCCCGTCACCGGTGTGGAACCAGAGGTTGCGCCAAGCCTCGGCGGTCCGGTCGGGCATTGCGTAGTAGCCCAGCGAGCAGGTCCAGGGAAACCGGGGGCGAACGACCAGCTCTCCGAGCTCGCCGATGCCCACCTCCTCGTCGGTCCCGGGGTCGACCAGGCGCACATCGAACCACTCCTCGGCGGCCAGGCCCGCTGCACCGGCCGGCCGGCCCTCGCCGTAGGGCGACAGGATGGGCATCGAGGTCTCGGTGAGGCCGAACACCTCGACGAAGGCGTCTATGCCGAAGCGAGCCTTGAACCGGTCGAGGATCGAGTGGGCCGTGGGGGCGGCGAAGATGCATCGCAGGTGGTTGTCGGCATCGTCGGAGCGGGGGGCCTGCTTCCATACGAAGTCCATCATCACCCCCAAGAAGTTGGTGACCGTCGCCCGGGAATCACGAACCTGGTCGATCCAGCGGCTGGCCGAGAAATGACCGTGAAGCACGAACCGGGCCCCGGCCACCAGCGCGGGGTAGGCGGCGAGGAACTGGGCGTTGCCGTGGAACAACGGGGTGGTGACCATGTAGGTGTCGGCATCGGTGAGACGGGTGAGCGATACGCACTCGTCGGCGAAGAAGTACATCTGCGCCTGAGGCATCATCACCCCCTTCGACGGCCCGGTGGTGCCGGAGGTGAAGAAGATCGAGGCCAGGTCATGGGGGGCGACCTCCACCGGCTCGACCGGTTCGGAGGCCTCGAGAGCGTCCCAGTGCTCGGCGGCCCACCCGGCGGCCCGCAGAGCGGCGATTCCGACCTCGGCATCGGGGCCCGCCACCCAGAAGCGCTCGATGCCGGCGCAGGCCGCCCGCGACTCGACGAACCGTTCGGCGTGGACACCATCGATCACCGCCAGCTTGGGCCGAACGGTCGAAACCTGGTGTTCCAGGAACCGGCCCCTATAAGCGGTGTTGATCGGCACCTCGACCAAACCGGCCACCTGGGATCCCAACCAGGTGCGGATGAACATGGACGAGTTGGCCATCATGATCAGCAGCCGATCACCGGGAGCACTGCCCGCTTCGATCAAGGCACCGGCAACCCGGCCCGCCGATTCGCTCGTCCGCGCGAACGTCCAGGTCAGTCCCTCCTCGGGACAGTCGAGGTAAACGGCGTCGCCGTGAGTGATCGCCCGATGGGCCAGTACCTGCGGAGTCGTCCACCGGCTGCGGTCGGGAAACGTGGGACGGATGTCTTTATAGGTGCGGACTGCCACGGCCCCCCTACATTAGTCTCATCGACATGAGCATTCGTGTGGGAGTCAATGGGTTCGGTCGCATCGGGCGGAACTTCTTCAGAGCGGCCCGTCAGGCCGATGCCGGCTTGGAGTTCGTGGCCGTCAACGATCTGGGCGACCTGGAGACCATGGCCCACCTGTTGCAGTACGACTCGGTGATGGGCCGATTCCCCGACCCGGTGGCCGTGGTCGATGGTGGGCTCGACATCGGTGGCACCACTCTTCGGGTGCTGTCGGAGCGCAACCCGGCCGATCTTCCCTGGGGCGACCTGGGGGTGGACGTGGTGGTGGAATCCACCGGATTCTTCACCGCGCGCGACAAGGCCGCCGCCCATCTGGAGGCCGGGGCCCCGAGGGTGGTCGTCTCCGCGCCCTCGTCGGGAGCCGACGCCACCTTCGTGGTCGGGGTGAACGACGGCGACTTCGACCCCGGGACCCACCGGGTGGTGTCCAACGCCTCCTGCACCACCAACTGCTTCGTGCCCATGGTGAAGGTGCTCGACGACGCCTTCGGGGTGGAGCGGGGGCTGATGACCACCATCCACGCCTACACCGGTGATCAGTCCCTGGTGGACGGGCCCCACTCCGATCTGCGCCGAGCCCGGGCCGCGGCGGTGAACATCGTGCCCACCTCCACCGGCGCGGCTCGGGCCACCGGCCTGGTCCTCCAGTCCATGAACGGCCTGCTCGACGGTATTGCCCTGCGAGTGCCCATCCCCGACGGCTCTCTCACCGATTTCACCGCGGTGGTGGGGGGCGAGCCCTCCGCCGAGGAGGTCAACGCCGCCTTTGCCGCCGCCGCGGCCGCCGGCCCGCTGTCCGGGGTGCTGGACTACAGCGAGGCTCCACTGGTGTCGGCCGATATCTGCGGATCACCGGCCTCCTGCACCTTCGACTCCGGGTTGACCATGGCCATGGGCAACCTGATCAAGGTATCGGGGTGGTACGACAACGAGTGGGGCTACTCCAACCGACTGGTGGATCTGGTGGCAATCGTGGGGACGGCATGACCCCGCCACCGCGGTATTTCCAACCGACTGGTGGATCTGGTGGCAATCGTGGGAGCGACATGACACCGCCACCGCGGCGTTTCCAACCGACTGGTGGATCTGGTGGCAATCGTGGGGACGGCATGACCCCGCCACCGCAGCGATCCGGTTCCGATGCCGGCACCGGAAACCCCCTGGTGGCCACCGGTGCCGGGAATCACTGAGCGCCGGGGTGCTGCCCACGCTTGAATCGCTGAGCGGGGCCCTCGACGGCCTGAACGACCGCCGGATCCTGCTGCGGGCCGATTTCAACGTCCCGCTGGATGCCGAGGGCCGGATCACCGACGACTTCCGCATCAAGGCGGCACTGCCCACCATCGATTGGCTCACCGGTCAGGGAGCGGCGGTCGTGGCGTGCAGCCACCTCGGTCGCCCCGACGGCGAACCCGATCCTCGGTACTCGCTGGCCCCGGTGCGGGCCCGACTGGCCGAGTTGGCCCCCGGAGTGGAGTTGCTGGAGAACCTGCGCTTCGATCGGGGCGAGACCGCCAACGACGACCGACTGGTGCAGACGCTGATCGACGGCTGCCACGGCTACGTGAACGACGCCTTCGGAGCGTCGCACCGGGCTCACGGCTCCATCGTGGGGCCGCCCCGCTACCTGCCCAGCGCCGCCGGTCGCCTGCTGGCCCGGGAGGCCGAAGTGCTGCTGGGGCTGCGGGCCCGACCCAAGCGACCGTTCCTCGCCGTTTTGGGCGGGGCCAAGGTCGGCGACAAGCTGGGGGTGATCGACGCACTGGTGGAGATCGCCGACGAGGTGGTGATCGGCGGGGGAATGTGCTTCACCTTCCTGGCCGCTCTGGGCCACTCGGTGGGCGATTCGCTGCTTCAGGCCGACCGGATCGAGGCCTGCTCCCGCCTGCTCGACTCGGGGGCCCCCATCCGACTCCCGTCCGATATCACGGTGCTGACACCCGATGAGCGAGTGGTGCAGACCGGGGTTGACCTGCGCACCGGTTGGCGGGGACTGGACATCGGCCCGGGAACGGCCGCCGAATTCGGTGATCTCGTCGCCGATGCCGGTACCGTGCTGTGGAACGGCCCCATGGGGCTGTTCGAGGACCCCCGGTTCATGGCGGGAACCAAGGCGGTGGCCCAGGCGATGGCCGCCGCCCGGGCCTTCACCGTGGTCGGCGGGGGCGACAGCGCCGCCGCGGTCCGCCGGTTCGGGTTGGACCGGGAGATGGATCACGTTTCCACCGGAGGAGGAGCATCGTTGGAGTTGATCGAGCAGGGCGATCTGCCCGGCCTGAGAGCACTGAGGGAGTCCGTCGAGGCTCGAAAGGAAGGACTGGGATGGCGACCGAGCGCAAGCCGCTGATCAGTGGCAACTGGAAGATGCACATGAACCATCTGGAGACCATCCAGCTCGTCCAGAAGCTGTCGTACCTGCTGGATCGGGCCGACTACGACGCCGCCGACGTGTCCATCCATCCACCGTTCACCAACCTGCGGTCGGCCCAGACGGTGCTGGACGCCGACAACATCCCCATCGCTCTGGGAGCTCAGCACTGTCACTGGGAGAACAGCGGGGCGTTCACTGGGGAGGTGTCGGCTCCCATGCTGGCCAAGCTGGCGGTGAGCTACGTGGTGGCCGGTCACTCCGAGCGCCGCCTGCTCTTCGGGGAGACCGACGAGAACGTGAACCGCCGACTGCGGGCCATCCTGGCCGCGGGCATGACCCCGATCATGTGCTGCGGGGAGACACTGGAGGAGCGGGAGGCCGGACAGGCCGAGGCCCGCATCACCGGCCAGGTGGATGGCGGTCTGGACGGGTTGAAGCGGGATCAGGTGCGAACGATGGTGATCGCCTACGAACCGGTGTGGGCCATCGGTACCGGCCGCACCGCCACCCCCGCCGATGCCCAGGCGGGCTGCGCCCTCGTCCGGGACCGGGTGCGGGCCCGATTCGGGGCCGAGGCCGCCGCCGGGGTTCGCATCCAGTACGGCGGCTCGGTCAAACCCATAAACGTCGCCGACCTCATGACCCAGCCCGACATCGACGGAGCCCTGGTGGGCGGCGCTTCCCTCGAGGCCGAGGGCTTCTCCCGCATCGTCCGCTTCCGACTCCAGTAGACCACCGACAATTTACCCACCCGGACCCCGCCCGGTTCCGGGGCCCTGGCCGTCGGTGGGGCCCGCCCGTCCTTGAAGTCCTGCTCTTTCCCGGACCCCGCCCGGTTCCGATCAGGTGATCTCGATGTCCTCCCATTCCACCTGGGTGCTCATGCGGTGGAACTCGGGGCCGTACCAGGGAGCGTTCATCTGGAGCCGGCGGTGGGTCTGATTCAGGTAGTAGTTCTTGTCGGGCGCGCCCTCGTCGTGCATGAGGAGCAGCTTCGAGGCCTCCTCGTCCATTGCCTCGTTGTAGCGCTCGAAGGCGTCCATCTTGACCTCGATACGGGACTTGTCCTGTTCGAGCATCCGGACGATGCACTGGGCCGCGTATCCCGACCACACCTGATACCAGATGGGAAGTCCGGTGCCGCCCGACAGGGGCTGGGAGTTCGGGCCGTAGATCATGAACATGTTGGGGAATCTCGGCACCATCATGCTGATGTAGGCCCGAGGTCCGTCCTTGGACCAGAAATCGTGAACGCTGAGGCCGTCCCGGCCGATGTAGTCGGCGGGCCACAGGTAGCGGACGATCTCGAAACCGGTGGCGGTGATGATGGAATCCACCTCCCGGACGGTGCCGTCGGCGGTCTCGATACCGGCGGGGGTCAACCGATTGATGGGATCGGTGACCAGTTCGACGTTGTCACGGGTCAGGGCCCGGTACCAGCCGTTGTCCACCACCGGACGGCGGGAGAACGGCGCGTAATCGGGGACCAGCCTGTCGATCAGGTCCTGGCGATTGTCGGTCTGGGCATGGATATAGGCGGTGAGATCGTCGCGCAGCTTGTCGTTCATGGCGTTCCAATGCCCGCCGGCCGCCTGCCATTCCTCATCGGCGTGGAGGTAGTTGTGAGTGGCGAACAGCGCGGCGATGGCCATGTAGCGCCACCAGTTCCAATAGCCCGGAAAATTGTCGAGCAGCCAGCGCACCTCCGGTTCGATGGGCTGGCCGTACTTGGGCCGGGGGCTGATCCACTGTTCGGTGCGTTGGAACACGTAGACCTGCTCGGCCTCCTCGGCGACGGGGGCCAGGAGCTGCACCCCGGTGGAGCCGTTGCCAATGACCGCGATACGTCGGCCGCGGGCGTCGAAGTCCTCCGGCCATTGCGAAGGATGGACGAGCGGGCCGGGAAAATCCTCCTGACCGTCGAATACCGGGATCTTCGGGTTGGCGAAGGCGCCGACCGCGTTGATCACCACGTTGGCCTCGATGGTCTCGACCCCATCGGGAGTATCGATCTCGAGCACCCACACGTCGCGGCCCTCGTCGAAGGTGGCCCGCTTCAGGTCGTGGTCGAACCGGGTGTTGTCGTACATCCCGTACTTGCGGGAGATGTGCAGAAGGTAGTTGCGCACCTCCTCGCCCTGGCCGAAGTACTCGGACCACGGGTAGTTCTTCTCGAAGGCGAACTCGTAGGTGATCGAGATGGTGTCCACCCGGATGTCGGGATAGCGGTGGCGGCTCCAGGTGCCCCCGGGTTCGGACCGGCGCTCGAGAATCACGTAGGGAAGGCCCAAAAGTTCCATCTGGATGCCCGCGGCCAGGCCGCTGAACCCGCTGCCGACGATGGCCACCTTGAAGCCCTCGGGCAGGTCGGGCTTTTCCCCGGTCCAGCCCACGGTCCAGGGGAAGGGCTTGAACGCGGCCAGATCACGCCGGGCCTCGAACTCCAGGTCGCCCATTTCCTCCTTGGTGGCCAGGTTCATGAGCTTGCGCAGGCGCGGAACCGGTGGCTCCTCGGGCATTCCCGGCCCGGCGTTCCTCTCCAGCCAGGACACCGCTTTGGTGATCAACAGCTCCCGGCCGTCGTCGTCGAGTTCGACCGCTCTGGGGAGGGCTTCGATCTCGGGGTCGTCGGTGTGGTGGTACAGCGCCATCCGCACCGCGTCCAGGTCGGCCAATTCCACCGCCCGTCTGATGAATTCCGAATCCATTCTCGGAAGTCTTACAGAGCGGCCTCGGGGTTATTGAGTCCGCCGATGAAGTATCAGCCCGAGGTCGGGCCCAAAAGTGCGGCGTGTACCGCCCGGATGAGCCCTCAGCCCGAGGTCGGGCCCAAAAGCGCGGTGTAAACCGCTCGGGTCTCGTCGGTCGAGAGGCCGGCTCCGAGGAACTGGTTGTCGATGTGCAACTCCCAGTGCAGGTGGGGGTCGTCGTAGAAGTCGCCGTTGGCCGCGGCATGGGTTCCCCGGTTCCCGATGATCCCGAGTTCATGGCCCGCCTCCACCAACCGGCCGACTCGGACGTCGGGGGCCACCTCCTCCAGATGGGCGTAGATCGACACCACATGGCCCACGTCGGGAATGACCCCGTGGTCGACCACCACGTAGTTGCCGTACAGCGTCAGCAGTGTGTAGGGAGGGGTGGCCCCCAGTTGCGCGGCTATGTCCAGGAGCCTCGTCCGTTCGGCGGGGTCGGGGTCGTCGTAGTTGCCGACCGCCACCACCACTCGACCGTCGAGAGCGGCCACCGCCGGATGGCCCCGAGCGAAGCATCGGAAGTCGGCCCCCTGGTGGATTCCCGAGCGGTAGTTTCGAGGCGAGTTGGGCAGCAGGGCGGGGTGGGGGAGTGGGGACAGGCAGTCGCTGGGAACGGAGACGTCCGGGGCCAGGATGGTGGCCATCTCCAGAGCCCGCTCGAAGGAAGGCGGCTCCTGCTCCAGGACCACGAACACCGGGGTGGGAACCGGTGGGGGAGTGGCGGTGGCAGTGGCCGATGGGGTGGTCGTTGGATCGGGGCCGGCCTGGGAAACAGTCGGCGTGGCCACCGCGGTGGCAGTAGCGGTGGTTGGTGGGGTGGCCGCCGGTTCGGGGTCGGGCTTGGGTCCGGCCCCGGAGTCAACCGGCGTGGCCGCTGCCGTCCCGTCCGAGCCGGCGTGAGGTTCGTCATTCCTGCGGTCACTGCTGTCGTCGTCCGAACCGCTGGACAGCCACATTTGAGAAACCCCGATACCGAGTCCAAAGACGACGACCAGGGCCGCAACCCCCCCGAGAGCCCGACGCGATCCGATGCCCCTCAAGGCTTTCCCCTTCTTGCCCCGACCCCATCGGGTAGCGGAGACGAGCCCCCGCCCTGCGGCGCTGAAACCTCTACCGATCGTCCTCCAGCCCCAGCGGACGGCGGAGGCGAGCCCGCGCCCCGCGGCACTGAAACCTCTGCTCGTCCCTTTCCAACCCCATCGGGCGATCCGGGCCAGTCCGTGAAGCAGCCTCATGGGCATCCTCGAACAGCAAACGAAACTACGGACAAGCGATCTCCCTCGACACCCTCGGGCCGGCGGCGGTCGAGCTCAGAGTAATGGTCCGAGAGCTCAAGTTGGCGGACCCGGCGGCGTCCGGGGCGTCGGCTGGGTCGCCAAGCACTACTGGGGGTAGGCTTGTCCACCGTGACCATCGCATTGCTGGTGATCGACGTTGCCGCCGCTCTGGGGCTGCTGTTTCTGGTGCTTCTGCACAGTGGTCGAGGCGGTGGGCTGTCCGACATGTTCGGCGGCGGCTTGGGCACTCAGGCCGCGGGATCCACGGTGGTGGAGAAGAACCTGGACCGGTTGACCATCGCCACCGCCCTGATATTCACCTTCTGCACCCTGGCATTGGCCCTGCTGCTGGACGCCAGCTAGCTCCCCGGTTGGACTTCGCCCTCAGCCCCGATCTCCGGGATCTGCGCGACCGGGCCCGGGCGGTGGCCACCGAGGGGGTGGCTCGGTTCGGTCGCCACAACGACTCCTGGATCAACGGGTACTCCAAGGAGTTCGCCCGGGTCATGGCCGCCGAGGGTTGGATCGGCATGGGGTGGCCTCGCCGGTACGGGGGTCGGGCCCGGCCCCCCATCGAGCGGCTCATCGTGGCCGAGGAGATGATCACCGCCGGAGCTCCCGTGGCCTCCATGTGGTTCGCCGACCGCCAGATGGGGCCGACGCTGATCGCCTACGGCACCGAGCAGCAGAAGGCGGCGTTTCTGCCCCCGATGCTGTCGGGCGAGTCCACGTGGTGCATCGGGATGAGCGAGCCCGACGCCGGTTCCGATCTGGCCTCCATATCCACCCGGGCGGTGCGGGACGGATCGGACTTCGTGATCGACGGGCAGAAGATCTGGACCAGCTTCGGGCACCTGGCCGACTACTGCTACCTGATCTGTCGCACCGGTGGCGAGGGGCCGCCTCATCGGGGGATCAGCGAGATCATCGTCCCCATGGACACGCCGGGGATCGAGGTGCGTCCCATCACCGACATGATCGCCAACCGCCACTTCTGCGAGATCCACTTCACCGGGGTGCGGGTGCCGGTCGACAATCTGGTGGGCACCGAGGGGGACGCCTTCAAGCAGACCATGGCCCAACTGGCCCACGAACGGGGCGGCATCGACCGCTTGGTGTCCAACCGGGCACTGCTTCGTCACGCCTGCACGCAGGCCGACCGGAGCGATCCCCGGGTCCGCCAGCAGATCGCCCGACTGGAGAGCGAGTACCGGGTGGGACGACTGCTGGTGTACCGGGAGGCGCTGGGCCAGGCCCCCACCGGCTTCAGCGCGGCCACCAAGGCGTTCTGCACCGAGCACCAGCAGCGGGTGGCCCGATTCGCCGCCGCCCAACTCGGCCCCGTCGCCCTGCTCGACGACCCCTGGACCCGGGGCATCTGCTATTCCCCCGGCTACACCATCATGGGCGGCACCTCCAACGTCATGCGCAACATCCTGGGCGAACGAGTACTCGGCCTACCCCCCGCCCCCCGCTGATGCATGGCCTCACATTATCGACCTGGTCGCGAGGAACCGACCGCACTACCCTTCAAACTATCTGCGACAAAGATTGGATCAGCCTGCTATGGCATCGGCTCTCTCAAGACTCGGGGAGAGGGTTTTAGAATATGCATAGCTGCTAACATAAATGTATGCAAAGTACGAGTGTCCGCGTTGACGCAGCAACACATCAAGAGCTGAAGAAATTAGCAGTTTCCTTAGGGGCAACCGTGGGTGACACGGTGGCCCTTGCTGTGCGGCGGCTGCATCAGGATAAGATCGGTGCTGAGCTGCGGGCCGATCTGACCAATGACGAGGTCGAGTGGCTCAATGCTGACCTCGGGTGATGTCGTTGATTTGCATCTTGGTACGCCCGCCGGGCGAGAAGCAGGTTTTCATCATCCGGCGGTTGTGGTGACTGCTCAGCGAGTGTTGGATACCGATCCCAGCGTGATTCAGGTGGTACCGCTGACCTCCAGACTCCGGGGGTTCGAGTCGGAAGTGGAGCTCGAACCCGATTCCGGCAGCGGACTGGACCACATATCGGCAGCCCAATGCCAACACGTCCGCGCCGTCTCCGTTGGCCGTGTAGAGAACACCCGGGGCAACGTGGGAGGAGCTGCTCTACTCCAGATCCGTGAGGTGCTCAGCCTCCTCTTCGATATTCCTGGATGAAGCCGCTGGAAGGGGCCCCCTCGTCGCCTCATGGACCCCGGATCGGGCTCTGTCTGCCCTATGAGGGGTCGGCATCGGCTCAGGACGTCGTCGACGTCGCCCGGGCCGCCGAGTCGGCCGGTCTGGACTCGGTGTGGGTGGGCGACCACATAGCGTTCCCGGTGGAATTCGTATCGCATAACCCGACGATGACCGACGGCAAGTACCCGTATCCCACCGACAATCCTCGCCTCGAGGCGCTCACCACCCTGGCCTTCGTCGCCGGCTCGACCACCACCATCAAGCTCGCGGTCAACGCCTGCGTGCTCGCCCAGCGCAACCCGGTGATCCTGGCCAAGACCGTGGCCACCCTCGACCACCTGTCGGGGGGAAGGGTGATCTTCGGGGTGGCGCTCGGATGGCTCCAAGAGGAGTTCGACGCCCTCCAGACCGACTTCTCCCGCCGCCGACGGCTTCTGGAGGACGGCATCGAGATCCTCCGCACCCTCTGGGAACAGGATCAACCCGGCTACCAGGGGAAGACCTACTCGTTCGCGCCTCTCAACATGCGGCCCAAGCCGGCCCAGTCGCCGCTGCCCATCCTCGTGGGCGGCCACTCCCGAGCGGCGCTCCGGCGGGCCGCGGCGGTCGGGGACGGCTGGCTGGCCGCCCGGATGACCCCGGCCGACCTGCGGGCACACGTGGACTTCCTGCGCGAGCAACGCCCGCAATCCCCACGAGCCGACCAACCCTTCACCGTGGCCACCACCTGTCCGGCGGCCATGGGCCCCGCAGCCCCCGGCGTGCTCGACCTCACCGACCACGACACCACCCGGGCCACCCTGACCGCGTTGGGAGAAGCCGGAGCCGACGTCGTCAACATCGTCGTCGTCTCCTACGACCCCGCCGAGACCCTGCAAGCCGCCGAGACCCTGAGCCTCCACTGCCCCCCGGGTTGAACTCCACCGAGGCACCCACGAACTCGTCCCCACCGAGGACCCCTGACTCATATCGTGGAGCAACCGGAAGCGGCTACGCTAGGATGCCTTCCCCACCGGTGGATACCGGTGCCCATGTCGGAGTGGCGGAATTGGCAGACGCGCTAGCTTGAGGGGCTAGTGCCCAATACGGGCGTGGGGGTTCAAGTCCCCCCTCCGACACCAACCAGTGCTACCTCGAAACCGGTCGGTTCGCTGCCGCCGATGCGTGGCGGTGAAGCCGAACAGCGAGCGCGGCAGCCATGTCGTCGTGATCGGCGACGAGCGACGGACCACCGACGCAGCCGCTCACGGCCAGGTGGCCTCCCTCATAAGCTTGACAGGTGCAGGTTGGGCACCTACCCTGGCACGGTGCGCGGAAGCCCCAAAAGAGGGTCAGCCGTACACGGCTGACATAACTGCTCAACCGGTACTCTCAGGTGAGTTGCTTCGAGACATCTCTCGAAAGGAAACCACAAATGTTATTTGTTCCTCCCCGTATCACATTCATTGTGTCGGTTATGGCACTTGTTGCCGCTGGAACCATGATGGCTGCCACCACGTCCGCTCAAACGGCGACTACCACACCGTCCGTCCCGACAAGCGTTACAGCAACCCCCGGAGACACCGAAGCGTTGATCAGTTGGTCGTCCGGCGGTGCCGGAGTGGGCGGTACGTGTGCAACGACACAGTACTACGTCGAACTGTACACATCGGACAATGTGTTTGTGGAAGAATCTGATTTTGATACCCCGACCAGTTGGTATGTGGATGAACTGACAGCCAGTACCGACTACAAGGCCTTTGTGTGGGCATATGGAAAAAAATGCGATGACTACTCCGCTACTGCCGGAGAAGCTACTTTCACAACTACGGCTGCGCAGAACTCAGGCGATCCGACAGCACCATCAAGTAACCCCAAAAAGATACCTCGCCGGGCGCGAGACCTTACATCAGCCCCATCGGGTACCAGCGTGACCTTGACTTGGAAGAAGCCGAACGTCGGCAACCCAGCAAAGCGCTGCCAACCAGCTAGCACAATAGATTACGCTTTGGACATAGTAGACCTGGCAACCGAGGAATTTGTGTCGATCCCTTCTTCTCACCGATACGGATGGCTCACCAGTGCTGAAGCTACGGTTACAGTGACGGTAAATGGCTTGACCTCAGGCAAAGAATATGAGGCCTCGGTTGGTGTCTATTCCCCGGAGTGCCGGGAATGGTCACGGTGGCGATATGTAAGTTGGACTCAGCCATAGGGTGAGCTGACCGAGGCACGCAACCGCGAGCTGACGGCCGCCTCGCCGCCACCATCGGACACCACCGGCCGCGGCGGCCAATCGGGTCATGGGTGATGTCGCGTTGGCCTGGTTTCGGCGGGACCTGCGGTTGGAGGACAACCCGGCGTGGGCTGCGGCAACCAGCCGCACCACCGCCGTCCCGGTCGTGGTGCTCGAACCGCGGCTCCTCGCCGCGGCCGGAGACCACCGGCGACGCGCGTATCTCGGTGCAGTGGCCGGCCTCGAGCGATCCTTGAAGGACATCGGCGCGCCGCTGCGAGTGGCGGTCGGCGATCCTGCCGAAGCAATCGGGAGCATGGCCGCTCAACTGGGTGCTGCGACGGTTTGCGTGAATGCCGACGTGACTCCGTACGCGACGCGCCGCGACCGGCGAGTGGCCGACGTGCTCGGCCGTCCCCTCGAAGCGCATTGGGGCACGCTGGTACAGCCGCCGGGCACGGTGCTGACCCGCAAGGGCACGCTGTCGCAGGTGTTCACCCCGTTCTGGAGTCGCTGGCAGTGCGTTCCGCTGCGCCCCGAAGCCCAAGTCCGAGCCTCAGCCCGGCATGCCACCGTTACCGACATCGACGGAGCCATGACGCTGCGAGATGCGCTGGTCGAGCTGCGACGCATCGGCATCGACGTACATTCGGAACCACCGCCCGCCGGCACACCGGTTTGGTCCGAAGCCAGCACCGCCGCCCGACTCGACGAGTGGCTCGAAGGCGTGGATAGCTACCACCGGACCCGCGACGACTTCGGTACTGCGCACACGTCGGAACTGAGCGTCGCACTGCATCTCGGCGTGCTGTCGCCCCGGTCGGTCGTGGAGGTGGTCGGCACCGCCACGCCCGGGCGGGAAGCGTTCGTGCGCCAGCTCGCCTGGCGCGACTGGTACGCCCACCTCACTCATCAGCACCCCGACATCGCCAACACCGCCATCAAGCAGCCCTACGAGAGGATCGCCTGGCGCAGCGGCGACGATGCCGACCGCGACTTCGATGCATGGACCGCGGGCCGCACCGGCTACCCCATAGTGGACGCAGCCATGCGCCAGCTCGCCGCCACCGGGCAGCTCCACAATCGCCTGCGCATGATCGCGGCCTCGTTCCTGGTCAAGGACCTGCTCATCGACTGGCGGCGTGGCGAGCGTTGGTTCCGACGCCTGTTGGTGGATGGCGACGTCGCTCAGAATGCCGGCAACTGGCAATGGGTCGCCGGCACCGGCCCCGACGCCGCGCCCTATTTCAGGATCTTCAATCCCGTCGCCCAGAGCCGACGCCACGACCCCGACGGCATCCATCTGAGGCGATGGACCCCCGAACTGGCTCGCCTGTCGGCCGATGCCATACATGCTCCGTGGGAAGCGTCACCGGCTCAACTCGCGGCGGCCGGCGTGAGGCTCGGAGTGGACTACCCGACACCCATCGTCGATCACTCCGAGGCCCGCCAACACACCCTCGCGGCCTACCGAGCCGCACTCGACGAGGACGAGTCGTCCGCCACGACCGAGTAGCCAATCTCTATCCGCGTGACGGTACGGATGCGAACGAGGTCTCGCTCGATGCGTTCGGTCCATTTGCCCGCGTTGGTGGCAAGGTGAAGCCGTTGGATGGCCGACTTGTCGATGTGCCAGGCCGTCACGACCAGGCTTCGGACATGACCGTCGGATCATCGAGATCGTCGGCGAGCACTGCGAACCGTTCGAGCTGGCCCACGCTG
Organism: Acidimicrobiales bacterium; assembly: GCA_965115985.1. Classification (GTDB taxonomy): domain Bacteria; phylum Actinomycetota; class Acidimicrobiia; order Acidimicrobiales; family Bin134; genus Poriferisocius. Next base: position 225,002 of record OZ220474.1, on the reverse strand, counting down.
ACCGGGTTGGCATCGACGACCCGTTCGCGCTGGAGTGCTCGGCGGAGATACTCGGTTCGTGAGAGCCCGACGCGTACCTCGCCTGGATCCACAACGGGAACGGCACCGAACCGGCCCTGAAGGTAGCGGCGACCAAGCGCTTCATCGCGGCGCGGTCGGAAATCTACGAGCGGGTAGATACTGGTTGCGCCCTCGAGATCTTTTTCTGTGAACCAGATTTGGTCACGGCCGAGGATGCCTTGGTCGGAGTCTCCGAGCACACTGACATCATGTGTATTAAATATCAGTTGTGCGCATCGTTGGTTGAGCCTGGGGTTCTGAAACATCTTGACAAGCAGGGAGACGAGGTGGGGATGCAAGCTGGCATCGAGTTCGTCAACCAGCAGAACATGGCCGCCGTCAAGTGCCTCGAGGGCGGGTCCGACTAGACCGACCCAAACCATGGTGCCTTTTGACTCGAGGTCGGGGTCGAGCTCGACATAACCGGAGGCACCGCTGTGCTTCAACCGCAAGGCGTCGAGGAAGGAGATGTTGAGGTCCTCATCCGAGGTTTCGGGATCCCCCTCCTCACCTTGCAGGACTCGCAACGCGCGCTGCAAACGCTCCGCCACTTCGGGAGGAACGCCGGCCCGCTCGATGTCGTTGATCCCGAGGTCTGCGGCGCGCACGAGTGCCATCACACGCTCCTTTATATCGGGGTCCTTGACGAGTTCGGCCGTGTGAGCCACTCGGGAGACGCGGTTCTCGGCTTGGGCGAGGCGAAGGTTGCGGAGGAACCACTGGAATAGAGGTGCGAGATGTTCGTCGGCGGCGGCTCCGGCGACCGATAGCAGGAGTGAGTTGGCGCGAACGAGCTGTCGAAGAGCACGACCGGCGGGGCGGAACGGTGGACCGAAGGTGATCTCGTCCTGGGTGCGGTCGAAGACCAGTGCCTGGCGGCCCTTGGGGTAGTAGTAGGCGTACTCGCCCTGGACACGTTCGTCGTCCACCTCGAATCCGTACTGCCAGTGGACGCCGTGGAGGATGAGCTCGACCTCGAAGCGGCTCGGTTGCATGCTGTAGGCCTCGTCGAGAGCGAAGGCCCTCCGGTGGATCCCGCTCGAACGTGTACCGCTGCGGAACGAACTGGCCACGATCCACCGCATATCGGCCATAGCGAAGAGTATGTTGGACTTTCCCGAGGCATTGGCTCCGAACACACCGGCGGCGGGGAGTACGCCGACGGGTGTTCTGGAGGATCGGGTAAGGAGTTCGCGCCGGATGCCCTCACGGGCAAGCCGGGTGGCTACCAACGAGAAGGTGACCTCGTCGCGGTAGGAGAGCACGTTGGCGACGGTGAACGACAGCAACGTGCTGGGGGGAGGCGATGCCTCTGGAGCGCTCATGAGGTCATCCTTGTGAAAAACCCCCATAAAGCACAACTTGACAATCTCATCTGCTGTCATCCTAGCCACTTATTCAAGGAAAAGTCTCACCAAAGCGATTCAGACAGGGTGCTCAAGCAGGCTACTACCCCTGTCTACCCGTGCTGGCTTCCGGCGACTGTCGCAGGTGGCATCTACCATGAGGCGGGCGTTGACTCGTTGGTTGGACGACCGGAGGGGTGCCCGATGATCCCGGTGCCGGGGACGGTGGGTGGATGACGCTGGGGTTTTCGGACATCTTGGCTGGCCAGCGTCTATCGGGGGTGGTGGCGGAGGGCGACGTGGTGGTGGTCGCGGTGCAGCGGCACGGCGAGGGCTTGGCGACGCTCACCTACCGGACCGGCGATGGTCAACTGGACGAGCGGATTCTCTCGTCCGACGACCTGGAGGCGATCTCGGAGGTGGCGAATCAGCGGTGGACGTTCGATGCCGACGGGACGGCGTTCCGGTTGGCGTCGGAGGCCAGGCGGATGAGGTGGGCGCATCTGGCCGACCCGTTCGCGGCGGTGGACACCTCGAACATCGAGCCCTATCCGCACCAGATCGACGCGGTCTACAACCGGTTCCTCACCCAGAAGCCGCTGCGGTTCCTGCTGGCGGACGATCCGGGTGCCGGAAAGACGATCATGTCGGGTCTGTTGATCAGGGAGTTGATGCTGCGCGGCGACGTGGCCCGTTGTCTGATCGTGGCCCCGGGGAGCCTGGTCGAGCAGTGGCAGGACGAGATGTGGGAGAAGTTCGGGATCGAATTCGACCTGATGTCGCGTTCGGCGGTCGAGGCATCGCGCAGCGGCAACCCGTTCCTGGACAGTCGCTGCTGATCATGCCCGGCAACCTCCCCATGGATTTCGGGGCACTGGTGTCGGAGATGAAGAAGTACCTGGAGGAGGGCTGGGATCCGGTCATCAAGTCCGACGTCGATGGCGAGAACGCCCTGCCGCTGCGCATCGACAAGGAGCACAAGTACTTCGGCCGCATCTCCGCCACCCGCCGGGCGGCACGCACCGTCTACATGGGCTCCGCGGCCCGGCCCGATGGATCACGGGGCATCGACGTGAAGCGGGTCGTGCTCGGCTGCGCTCAGCCGGGCGAGCCGGTCAACCAGTTCGCCGATGCGCTCAAGCGACTCTCCGGGCTGGCCACCCATCTCTACGTGGATGGTGCCCAGTACTGGTACTCGCTCCAACCCAACGTCACCCGGGTTGCCGCCGACCGGGCGGCATCGAACTACGAAGACCGTGATGCCGACGACGAGGTCAAAAAGCGCATCGCCAAACAGCAGGACAGAGGCGACTTCGCCGCCATCCAGGTGTTCGCCGAGGGCCCCGGCGATGTCCCCGACGACGAGGACGGTGTTCGCCTCGTCGTCTTGACCCCGGGTGTGACCCACTCGATCAACGACCAGCACTCCCCGGCAATCGAACTGGCCGGGAGAATCCTCAACCAGCGCGACGCCGGTCCTCACCTCAACCGCAACCTTGTCGTGTTCATCGCCGCGGCGGCGACCCGACTCGGCGAGCTTCGAGCCGCTACACGCCTCTACCTGGCCTGGCAATCCATCGTCGACGACAGCGCCGCCCTCGATCTGACCGAGCATCAGAAGCGGCAGGCGCAGAGCAAGACCGCCGAGATCTCCCAGCAAGTGGACAGCCTCATCGGCGAGACCTTCACGCTCGTCCTGACCCCCAGCCAGGTACCCGGAACCGGCCAGATCACGTGGCAGACGACGAAGACGACGGTGCAGGGCGATCTCGGGGCCCGGGCCAGCCGGAAGCTGGGCACCGAGGAGAAGCTGATCGCCGCCTACGGCGGTGTGCGGGTGAAGATGGACCTCGACCGCTACGACCTCTGGTCCGACCGCCACGACATGGCCGTCAATGATCTCTGGTCCACCTACGCCCGCTACCCCCACATGCCACGGCTCGTCTCCTACCAGGTGCTCGCCGACGCGATCAGCAACGGCACCTCCAATCTCAACTGGTCGCAGGAGACATTCGGCTACGCCGATGCCCACGACGGAACCACCTGGGTCGGAGTCCACACCGGACAAAACGTGACCCCCGCAATCGCAGGCCTCCTCATCCACCCCGACCACGTCCCCCCACCCCAACAGCCGGAACCACGCCCCAAGGGGTTCACATCAAGCGGCGACGGCTATGGCACAGAAGCAACCACCCATCGACAAAACCCACCCACCCTTCCAGCCCGAACCCAGTTCTACGCCCAGTTCGACCTCAACCCCCTACGAGGAATTAGCGAACTCGGCGAAATCCGCGACCACGTCCTCGCCCGCCTCGGACCCGACGTCGAACTCTCACTCGAGATCCGAGCCACCAACCCCGAAGGCTACGACGACACCACCCAACGCATCATCTCCGAAAACGCCTCCAACCTCGGCACCAACGCCTCCGAATTCGAGTAACCCGGTGGACACTCGGTGATGGGTTCTTACCCTGTCGAGGATCAGTCTGCCTGAGCAGGGTGGATGTGGGCCTGGATGCGCCGTGCCAGCGCTTCGGCTTTGGCGACGGTCTCGTCGGATGGTTCACCCACCTCATCGCTTAGTTCAGCGAGGTAGCGGTCGGTCTCTTCTAGGAGCGTTTGCCTGCGTAGTTCGTCCCTAATGACACCTTGGAGAAGCCGAGAGGGCGAGAGCTGGCGATGTTTGACGGCATCGTAGATCTCATCGGGGAGATACACCTGCATGAGCGGCATACGCCTACCGTACACGCGCGGCAGACACTCCCCGGGCGAGGACAAGCTGCATAGACAAAGCGATATGTTAGACTGCTGGCCGTGGAACCGGCAGGGCTTCTGCGGACAGCACGGCAGCGTCATGGTCTGAGTCAGGCGGAGCTGGCGGCCCGTGCTGGTACCAGCCAACCGGTGATTTCCGCCTATGAGCGTGGGCAGAGAGACCCCACGACTCGTACCCTGAGAAGGCTCATCGCCGCCGCAGGCAGTCGCCTAGAGCTCAGGCTTGTACCCGAACCGCCCGACGTTCCACCACCGTCGAGCCCCGAAGAGCATGCCTCCCGGCTCGTGGACGTGCTCCTTCTGGCCGATGCTATCGGACATCGCGAACGGGCTCCGCTCGCCTACCCCCGGATCGACTCGTCATGACTCGATTGTCGTTGCCCGACAAGATCATCGCCATTGATAGGGCACTGGAGGCCATCCCCCATGCGTTCGGCGGGGCGATTGCGCTCGCCTATCACGCCGAGCCCAGGGCCACGATCGACATCGATATCAATGTCTTCGTGCCCGTGGAGCAAATAGCCGACGTGCTCGAACCGATTGGCCGGCTCGGAGCAGAAACCCATACGGCAGCCGCCGAAGCAACCCATGACGGCCAGGTCCGGGTCATGTGGGACGACACCCCGATCGACCTCTTCTTCTCCTACGACCCCTTCCACACCGCCGCCGACCGCGCCGCCATCACCGTCCCGTTCGCCGATCAGACGATCCGAGTGCTCTCCGCCACCCATCTGAGCGTCTGCAAAGCAGTGTTCAATCGCCCAAAGGACTGGATCGACATCGAGGCCATGATCGCACTCGGAACTCGCATCGACACCGCCGAGGCCCTCCGCTGGATCGGCCGAATCACCGGCGACGAGGACCCCAGGTTCAACCGCCTCGCCACCCTACTCAGCAACCTCGGCAATCAGACCGAACAACATTGAGACAGCCCGGATCGGCTGGTTCGTTCCACCAAGGTCGCCATGGCCGCCCGATTGTCACCGCCGAAGACCTGCGCCCTAGACCTGTATTCTTTGATCTACCCCCGACCGGGGAGGACCCGACACCATGACCCGTTACAAAACCAAGACCGGGCGGACACTCACCGATGCTGACATTGATGTCATTGCCGATGAGCTTGAGTTGGCCGACTACGACATCGACACTCTCAAGACCCGCCGACGTGGACACTCGGCGATGGGTTCTGGTCCTGCTGACATTGTGTCATTGCGGATCGACCCCAAGTTGAAGGCCGAGATCGAAGCCTGCGCCGAAGCCAACCACACCACTGCCGGCGAGATAATTCGCGAAACCATCCGCAGATTCCTAACCCACCCTGTCGAAGATCAGTCCGCCTGAACAGGTCGGTCTGCCTGAGCGGGGTGGATGTGGGCCTGGATGCGCCGTGCCAGCGCTTCGGCTTTGGCGATGGCCTCGTCGGATGGCTCACCCACCTCATCGATTAGCTCAGCGAGGTAGCGGGTCGGTCTCTTCCAGAAGCTGCTCACGGCGCATCACTCATTGATTCTATCGGCTGGCCAGATCGGGTGTTTCACGACTGGCAGGACGGTGGGTAACAGTGAGTTGGTCTCCCGGACGGGATTCACGGCAGCACCTTTGGCGAGAAGGGTATGGTCGAGGCAACCGGGTAGCTACGCCACCGGTGCCAGCCGAGTACGACGAGGAGGGTTCAGTGGATAGGAAAGCACAAACGGATTGGATCAGGGCTGTACGGACAGCCACCCGATCGCGGCGCAAAACACCCACCCAGAAAAGGAAGAAACCAGCCGCTGGCCCCGGTTCACCTGCGGAATCGAGGAGCAGGCGGACAGAGCGGCCGGCCGCTGGCCCCCGGCCGGCTGCTGGTTCGTCTGCCGAGTCGCGGAGCAAGCGGATAGAGCAGGCGGTCTCTACTCTCCGGTCGGCGACCGGTTCATCTGCCGAGTCGCTGAGCGGGAAAATAGAGATGGCCGCCTCTACCCTCCGGCGTGCCGCCGAGACCGGAGAACCTGCACAACCGGTACGGAACATTCTCGGATCGTCCACCGACATCGACGCGGCCTATGCCGTGCAGCGGGCGAACCACGAGCACGCCTTGGAACAAGGGCGGAGGGTGAGTGGGCGAAAGATCGGCCTAACCACGAAGGCCGTACAAAAGCAGCTCGGCGTGGACCAGCCCGACTACGGCGTCCTCTACTCCGACATGTGCCTGGCCGACGGGCAGACACTCGATACCAAATCGCTGTTGGCTCCTCGGGTGGAGGGGGAGGTGGCGATCGTCCTCAAGCACGACCTCGACGACGGCAACCACAACGTCATCGACATCATCAACGCGACGGCCTACATCCTTCCGGCCATAGAGATCGTCGATAGTCGAGTGGGGTGGGATCTCACCATCGTGGACACGGTGGCCGACAATGCAAGCTGCGGATTCTACGTCGTCGGGAGCCAGCCGGTCGGGCTGAGCGAGATCGACGTCCGCCGGATCCCGATGTCGCTATCGGTCAACGGCAAGCAAAGGTCAACCGGTATCGGATCGGCGTGCCTCGGCAACCCGCTGCACGCCGCCACCTGGGTGGCCAACACCATGGCGGCCCGGGGCAACCCCCTGCGAGCGGGGGAGTGCATCCTGACCGGGGCTCTCGGCCCCATGGTGGACATCGGGGCGGGGGACGAGATAACCGCCGACTTCGGCCCACTGGGTACGGTCTGCACCTCGATATCAGATTCTCTATAAAACTTGACTTAGTCCAAAGTCTGTAGCAATCTGGGGTCATTACTACCAGTAACCCCACTACCGCCGATCTGTTGCGCCGACATGGTGTGCAGGTCACTGCCCAGCGGCTCGCCGTTCTGCGGGCCGTGGGCGCCCATCCCCACTGCACCGCCGACGACGTGGCCGAGGCCGTCCACGACGAGATCGGGACCATCTCCCGTCAGTCGGTGTACGACTCGCTGGGGATGCTGGCCGACAAGGGTCTGATCCGTCGGATCCAGCCGGCCCGCTCCCCGGCGCGCTACGAGGATCGGGTCGGCGACAACCACCACCACCTGATCTGTCGGGCCTGCGGGCGCATGGTCGATGTGGACTGTGCGGTGGGATACACCCCCTGTCTGACCGCGGCCGACGACTCCGGTTACGAGATCGACGAGGCCGAGGTCATCTACTGGGGTCGATGCCCCCGGTGCCTCGCCGACCCGTCGGAGACCCCGGCGCAATGAACCAATCCACCAACCCCAACCCACTCGCCGACCCGTCGGAGACCCCGGCGCAATGAACCAATCCACCAACCCCAACCCACTCGCCGACCCGTCGGAGACCCCGGCGCAATGAACCAATCCACCAACCCCAACCCACTCGCCGACCCGTCGGAGACCCCGGCGCAATGAACCAATCCACCAACCCCAACCCACTCGCCGACCCGTCGGAGACCCCGGCGCAATGAACCAATCCACCAACCCCAACCCACTCGCCGACCCGTCGGAGACCCCGGCGCAATGAACCAATCCACCAACCCCAACGCAAAGGAGCGCAATATGTCCGATACCACGAGCCGGTGCCCGTTCTCGGGTGCCAACACCGTCGAGGGAACCTCGGCCACCCGACAGTGGTGGCCCGAGCAGTTGAACCTGAGGATCCTGCACCAGCACTCGGCCGAGGCCGACCCGATGGGCAGGGACTTCGACTACGCCGCCGAGTTCGATTCGCTCGATCTGGCCGCGGTGAAACGAGACGTCGCCGACGTGCTCACCGATTCCCAGGACTGGTGGCCGGCCGACTACGGCCACTACGGGCCGCTGATGGTCCGCCTCACCTGGCATGCCGCCGGGACGTACCGGATCGGTGACGGTCGGGGCGGCGGGGGAACCGGTGCCCAGCGGTTCGCGCCGCTGAACAGTTGGCCCGACAACGCAAGCCTCGACAAGGCTCGGCGGCTGCTGTGGCCGATCAAGCAGAAGTACGGCCGCAAGCTGTCGTGGGCCGACCTGTTGATCCTGGCCGGCAACGTGGCCCTGGAGTCGATGGGCCTTAGAACCTTCGGTTTCGGCGGCGGACGCGAGGACATCTGGGCCCCCGAGGAGGACGTCTACTGGGGGGCCGAGAACGAGTGGCTCGGCGACGAGCGCTACTCGGGGGACCGCGAACTCGAAACCCCGCTGGGCGCGGTTCAGATGGGCCTCATCTACGTGAATCCCGAGGGACCCAACGGCAACCCCGACCCGATCGCCGCCGGCATCGACATCCGGGAGACGTTCGGCCGCATGGCCATGGACGACGAGGAGACCGTCGCTTTGATCGCGGGCGGCCACACCTTCGGCAAGATGCACGGCGCGGCCCCCGACACCTACGTCGGCCCCGAACCCGAGGGTGCCGCCCTCGAGGAGCAGGGTCTGGGCTGGAGGAACACCTTCGGCTCCGGGTCCGGCGGCGACGCCATAACCAGCGGCCTCGAGGGGGCATGGACCACCGACCCCACCAGGTGGGACAACGGTTTCTTCGACAACCTGTTCGGCCACGAGTGGGAGCTCGCCGAGAGCCCCGCCGGGGCCAAGCAGTGGCGACCGACCGACCGGGCCGCCGACGACACCGTGCCCGACGCCCACGACCCATCCAAGCGGCATGCACCGGTGATGCTGACCACCGACCTGGCGCTGCGGTTCGACCCCATCTACGAACCCATCTCGTGCCGTTTCCACCAGAACCCCGACGAGCTGGCCGACGCCTTCGCCCGGGCCTGGTTCAAGCTCACCCACCGCGACATGGGCCCCGTGGCCCGCTACCTGGGGCCCGAGGTTCCCGACGAGGAGTTGATCTGGCAGGACCCGGTCCCCGCCCCCGAGGGCGAGACGATCGCCGAGAGCGACGTCGCCCACCTCAAGGCCACGATCCTCGAGTCCGGGCTGTCGGTGTCCCAGTTGGTGGCCACCGCATGGGCCTCGGCCTCCACATTCCGGGGCACCGACATGCGGGGCGGAGCCAACGGGGCCCGCATCCGGCTCGCCCCCCAAAAGGACTGGGAGGTCAACGTCCGGGCCGGAGTGACCCCAGTGCTGCTCGTTCTGGAGCAGATCCGAGCGGACTTCAACGCCACGGGCGACAGGCGGATCTCGCTGGCCGACCTGATCGTCCTCGGCGGATGCGCCGCGGTGGAGAAGGCCGCGAGCGATGCCGGACACGAGATACGGGTTCCGTTCTCACCGGGCAGAACCGATGCCCGCCAAGAACAAACCGACGTCGAGAGTTTCGCCGTGCTCGAACCCACCGCCGACGGTTTCCGCAACCACCTGGCCGACTTCCACAAGCGACCGGCCGAGGAGTTGCTGGTGGAAAAGGCGTTCTTGTTGAACCTCTCCGCCCCGGAGATGACGGTGCTGGTCGGGGGCATGCGGGCACTGGACGCCAACGTCGGCCAGGTTCCCCACGGTGTTCTCACCGACCGACCGGGCACGCTGACCAACGATTTCTTCGTGAACCTGCTCGGCATGGACACCCAGTGGCAGGCGTCGACCCACCGACCGGGCCTGTACGAGGGCCGCGACCGAGCCTCGGGCGAACCCCGCTGGACCGCCACCGCGGCCGACCTGGTCTTCGGCTCCAACTCGCAACTCCGGGCCATCGCCGAGGTCTACGGCTGCGAAGACGGCGAGCGAAAGTTCGTCGAGGACTTCGCGGCCGCCTGGGCCAAGGTGATGAACCTGGACCGCTTCGACCTGCGCTAGAAGGGAGCTGCTCCCGGCTCCGGCCATTCGGGTGGAGTCGGCACCAGGTCGGCCAGGATCTCGCCCCTCCTCTTCAGGATGAACTTGCGAACCCGCTCGGCGTCCGCAGCCGAGGCCGCAGCCTCGGCGGGCAGGGCGTGACGATCGACGATGGCCGCCATCTCGTCCACCCGAGCCAAAAGCTCGTCCTCGTCCCAGACCGTCTCCAGGATTTCCCGGAGCCGATCGACATAGGCGTCCCGCCATTCGGGGTGGTTGTAGAGACGGTTGGGGATCGCGGTGAGCGCCAGCACCGACGGGGGAGGGGCGCTGACGTTGTCGAACGGATTGGGATCATCCTCCAGGTGGAAGGTGCCGTCCACCCCCCACGGCAAAAACACGAACCGTCCCTCCGGTTCCCGGTAGAACCAGAAATTGTTGCGATTGCCCGCGTAGCCGTCCCAGTGTCCCACCAGCACCTCGGTGGCCCAGAACGTGAGGAACCGGTCGAGGTCCACGATCTCGGCCAGCTCGACCAAGCCATTCTCGGATTCGTCCTTCAGGGCCTCCACCACGGCCTCGATGTCCGACCAGTCGTCGTCGTCCTCGTTGGTCTTCTTCTCGATGGTGCCCCGGAACGGGGACGTGAAGTCGCTGACCGTGCCCTCGTACAAATTACCGTCGTCACTGTCGAAATGACGCCGAAGGAAGGGGCGCTTGATCTCCTCCACGTGGGCATAGAGTCCAAGGTCGCTGCCGTTGACCGACACGGTGGCGAAGTTGCAACGCGAGGCCGGATTCCCCGCCTCGGCGAATACGTGCAGGGCCAGACAGGTGTTGAGCATCGAGTCGCCCTGGACGCCGTTGTTGAGCGTCATCCTCTCCATGACCCCACCCAGTGCCTGGTCGTCCACGTACTTGTCGAAGCGCAGCTTGAGGGCGGGCTTGGTATCGCTCTGGGAACCGACGAACCCCTTCTTGCGCACGCCCACCTCGGTGTGGGTCTCGCCGTCCACCGTCACGGTGGCCGAGAACCAGGAATAGATGTCGGAGAAGGGTCTGGACAGGCCGTGCTCTCGAACCTCGGCCATCACGTCACCGAGGGTGCGGGTTTGTCGGCGCAGGGCGTCCCAATCCTCGGGGTCGATCCGGATGCTGATGTCGAGCACTCGATCCAGGGCGAAGTAAGCCTCGTGGGGATCGGCCTCGATCTCGTGCTCCTCCGAGGCCGTGGTGGTGGCCGTCGGGCCGGGCGTCGTGGTCGGGGCAGGCGAGGAGGTCGGGCCGGGCGTGGGTACTGCGCCATCGCCGCCCGGGCCGGGCGCGGCAGGGGTGGAAGTATCCTCCACGGCATCCCCATCGGAGGAGAAGCCAACGGTTTCGTCGTCCCCATCGCCACAACCCGCAGCCATGAGGGCCAGGGCCAGCAACACCGGAAGCAGTCGTCGAAGCACGGAACCAGGATAAGTGAATAGGATCGACGAAATGGACGATGCCTTGATGGACCGGTCGGGAAGGGCTTGGAATCAAATGGTGGAGCTGATGGCCGCCATCGAGCGTGATTGGTGGCGCGAGGCCCGGCGGATGCCCACCTCCGACGACCGGGCCGAGGCCAGAATGTTCGCGCTCAACTGCCTGCACCACGCCCTGGAGTTCTGGTCGCAGGCCGATCCCGAGCGGCCGTGGTTCTACCGTTGGTTCTCGCCCACCAAGAAACTGCTGGGCGACAATCCCGATGCGGTGTACTACGGCACTGTCATCGACCCCGACCGCGACTACGTGATCCGGGGGAACCTGGCCGGGGCGGTGTACACCTCGTTCACGGTGGAACGGGGAACCGCCGGAGGGGCCATGTCCACCGGACTCGGAGCCACGCTCAACGACGACCAGATCCGGGTGAATCCCGACGGGAGCTACGAACTGCACGTCGGCCAGGAACCTCGGCCCGGCAACTGGTTGGCCCTGACCTCCGATTCCGGCAGCATCACCACCCGGCACTACTTCGAGTGGAACCGTCCGGCGGCCACCGACCCCAACCTGCACGTGCCGCTGTCCATCGAGGCGACCACCGATCCCGGCCCGCCGCCCGCCGCCGACGACCACCATTGCGAGCGGGGACTCCAACAAGCCATGCGGTTCCTTCGCAGCGTGACCGTGGACTGGCCCGACGCCCCCCGTGAGAACGCCCCCGAGTGGAGTTCCACCCAGCCCAATCGGTTCACCAATCCGCCCCTCGACGAGGGCAACCGGGCGATAGGCTACGCCGCGGCCGACAACGTCTACCGCTCCACCCGATACCAGCTCGAACCCCACCAGGCGCTCGAGATTCGGGGCCGGTTCCCGCATTGTCGCTTCGCCAACGTGGTGCTCAACAACCGCTTCATCCAGACGCCGCCCTACCGGCACCGCCGGGTCTCGCTGAATCGCCGCCAGACCATCCTCGAGCCCGACGGATCGTTCCGCATGATCCTCGCCCATCGCGACCCCGGCGTCCCCAACTGGCTGGACACCGCCGGCGCACCCACCGGCACCTTGTTCTGGCGCTACCTGCTACCCATCGAACAACCGGAACAACTGGAAACCCGGGTACTGGCGGTGGAGGAGGTTCGCACCTCCAGCCCCTACTCCTAGAGCCCTACCACCCGAGGATGAACGACTCCCTGGACGAGAGGATCAAGCTGCTTCTGGATCGCGACGAGGAGTTGTTGGCCTCCCCGTGGGGGCTGTTCGACGACATACGTTCGGTTTCCGAACCGGCGTTCTACAGCAAAGCCATGGGGGCCTGGGTCGTCACCGGCTACCGACTTCTGATCGAAATCCTGCTCGATCCCGCCACCTGGTCGAATCGGTCACCGACCGCCACCTACGAGTTCCGCGACCCGGTGTCCGAGCACGCCCGGGCCATGGCCGAGGAACCGGGAATGGCCGAGGCGGTGCGTCGCTTCCGGGGCCGTTCCCGAGGAAGGGTGCTCAACACCGCCGATCCCCCCGAACACGTCCGCCAGCGAAGAGCGCTGCACCGGGCCTTCAGGCCGGCTCGCCTGCGGGCGCTGGAGCCGGACGTCAAAGCGGTGTCCGATCAACTGGTCGCCGGTTTCGCCCACCGGGGCCGGGCCGACCTGGTGAGCGAATACGCCGTGCTGCTGCCCATGGTGATGATCTCCCGGATGCTGGGGGTGCCCGAGGACGAGCTCGAGATGTTCAAGCGATGGTCGGACGATTTCGCCATTCCCATCGGGCGGGCCCGACCCAGCCGCGACGAGGTGCGCAGCTACATCAAATCCGAGTCCGAGTTCGAGGACTACTTCACCGGATTGGTCGAGCAGCGCCAGGCCGAACCGCGCGACGACCTCATATCGGATGTGGCCAACGCCGAGGTGGACGGCGAACCCCTTACCCACGAGGAACGCATGGGGGTGCTGAGGCAGTTCCTGCTGGCCGGCAACGAGACCACCACCACGCTTCTGGCCAACATCGGCCACCGTCTGGCCACCGACCACCGGTTGCGCGACCGACTGGGATCCAATCGGGATCTGGTGCCCGCATTCGTGGAGGAGGCCCTTCGCCACGAGGCCCCGGTGACCGGTCTGTTCCGCGTCGCCACCCGTGACGCCCGGATCGGCGGCACGCCCGTGGCCAAGGGCGAGTTCGCGTGGCTGGTGTTCGCCGCCGCCAACCACGACCCCCGAACCTGCCCGGTGCCCCACGCCTTCGACATCGACCGCGACCCCAACGACCATGTGGCCTTCGGGCACGGCGAGCACTACTGCATCGGCCAGGGTCTGGCTCGCCTCGAAGCCAAAATCGGTACCAACGCCATGCTCGACCTGCCCAACCTGGCCCTGGCCGACGACCACACCGATACCTTCATGGACAGCTACATCCTGAGGGGCCGCACCCGACTGAGCGTCACCTTCGACCCGATGGGCGGCCCCGCCCCCTTCAAATTTTTTCCGCCTCCCGAGTATAAGTATAGTGTTCCGGTGTCAAATCAAATCATAAGGAGCAGAAGCGATGGCTGATGGCTACTTTGGACTCCGAACAGGTGTGGCCGCAGAGGGTTCGGTCCCCGGGCCGAAATCATTGAGCGCGTTGACCGGGCCGGGGCGTAGCAACAACAAGACGGGCTGGGTGATTGCTGTAGCGGTGACGATGCTGGCATCGGCGTTGGTTGCTTCGTCGGCGAGTTCGGCTCAGGCAGCAGTTACCGAGGTTGATACCTTACCGGAGCTCGAAGTGGTTCCTTCCGGCGATGGGGCGGTGTTGACTTGGACATATGGTAGACATTTTGGCGATAGTGTTGATTGCCCAACTTCTCGCCATTTGGTGAGGATATTATATGATGTTGGCGGTGGGAGTGAGATAAAAGCTAGCGAGTTTATTGATGTTCCTAATAACAGTTTCGAGGTGGACGGACTTGACCCTCTTACCGAATACCGTGCTCAGGTATGGGCTTACTCGAAGAGTTGCAGACGGTATGCCAACAACGGTGGCACGGTTGTTTATTTTACCACCACCGAAAAAGTTATTGCCGATGTAACCGTACCTGGAGTTAACGTTCCTGTGGGTGTCACGGTCGTTCCTTCCAGCAATAGTGCTGTTCTGTCGTGGACACATGTGGGAACAGCAGGGGAGGTTTATGATTGCCCAACTTCACAGTATTTAGTGAGAGTGCTTTACTACAATGGCACTTACTTGGAGATTGTTTCTGAGGCGTATGTTGATTATCCCGATAATAGTCATACCGCTAGTGGTTTGAGTTCTTCGACCAGATACATAACCCAGGTGTGGCCCTACTCGCAAAGTTGCAATAAGTACGCTTCTGTTGGTGGTACGTTGACACGCATGGCGACTACAGAGAAGGTTGCTTTTGCCATATCAGCACCCGACCCCACAGCCACAGCAACGCCGACTCCTACACCACTCCTGACTGACACCGAAGACGAAAACGACGGGGGCGACCCTAACAACAACGACGGAGGCGACCCCAACAACAACGACGGGGGCGACCCCAACAACAACGACGGAGGCGACCCCAACAACAACGACGGCGATGATCCCGACGAAAATGACGGGGGCGAGTCTAAAACTCCCGATAAAATTCACGGCAAAACTCCTGAGGAAATTCCTGTTGACCCTACGCCTACACCCACCCCGACGCCTACACCGACACCTACGCCTACACCCACCCCGACGCCCACTCCTACACCCACCCCGACGCCGACACCGACACCGACACCGACACCTACGCCGACACCTACGCCGACACCGACACCGCCCGGCAACGACGGGGAGACCAAACCTCCTAACAAAGTTGCTGTTGAACCTAAAACACCGTTCAAAGCGATAAGTACAAGCAAAATTCATGCCTGCGCTATTCGCGCCGACGATACTGTCGTCTGCTGGGGATCGAACAAATTTGGGCAGGCCAACTCGCCATCTGGTACTTATAAAGCTGTCTCAGCGGGGGGCGCGGATTATTTGTCGAATAAATCAGAGCCCAGTCACACGTGCGCTATCCGTACCGACGACACTATCGCGTGTTGGGGAGACAACACCTACCGTCAGTCCTCTCCCTTTGGCGGCACCTTCAAAGCAGTTTCAGCTGGTGGTTACCATACGTGTGCTATTCGCATCAACGATACCGTCGCCTGCTGGGGAGGTAACGAAAAGGGGCAAACAAATGCTCCATACGGGACTTTCAAAGACATCGATACCGGTAGCGCTCACACTTGCGCTGTTCGCACGAATAATACTGTCACCTGCTGGGGGGACAACAAAAGGGGGCAGACCAATGCTCCAGCCGGTGAGTTCAAAGACGTCTCTGCGGGCTACTGGCATTCGTGTGCTATCGACATGGACGGTGCCCTCTCTTGTTGGGGGTCCAACGAGTCAGGGGAGTCCAACCCGCCCGCGGGTACCGGACACAAATCCGTAACAGCAGGCCATTTCTCCGGTTGTGCTATCCGCAGCGACGATACTGCCACTTGCTGGGGATATAGTACGCCTCTGACTTCAACAGATACTTTCAAAATGATTGATGCCGATACGCAGTATATATGCGCAATTCGTAGCACCGATGATGCTCTCTTCTGCTGGGGACTTGACTTCACTAGACAAGTTAAAGTGCCTGAAGGCTTGTACAGGAGCATTGCCGCAGGTTGGGGTCATTTCTGCGCTGTTAGAGGTAATCGAAATATTGCCTGCTGGGGTAGTAACTTTAATGGCATGTCCACCCCACCAGAAGGAAAGTTCAAGGGTCGATCCGAACATATTGCCGCCGGTGGCTACTTTAATTGTGCTATTCGCCAAGGTCGATCCATCGCTTGCTGGGGAAGCAACGGCTCCGGTGAGTCGAACCCACCCGCGGGAAGGTTCAGAGCCGTTACTGCTGGTCAGAATTATGCGTGTGCTATTCGCTATCACGACAAGGCCATCACTTGTTGGGGCAACAACACCTACGAAAAATCTGAGCCACCTGAAGGACAGTTCAAAGCCATCGACGCTGGAGACGACCACACGTGTGCTATTCGTACCGATGGCACCATCGCTTGCTGGGGTCTTTGGACATCGGGGCGGATAAACCCGCCGGATGGCCAATTCAAAGCTCTCGCTATAACCAAACTCATGTCATGCGGCATTCGTAGCGACGACACCTTGGCCTGCTGGGGAGGTCACACCGGTCCACCATCAGGCCAATTCAAAACCATATCAGCAGGTCGCCACCATATATGTGGCACTCGCCTGGATAATACAGTCGCCTGTTGGGGATCCAACGACTCAGGCCAATCCAACCCCTTACCAGGTCAATTCAAAAGCCTAGCTGGGAGTGGATTCATAACGTGTGGTATCCGCGAAACAGGTAGAGTCGCAGGCACAATCGACTGCTGGTCATTGGTGCGGGTGCCCAAGGAAATCACCTGGGTTTCGACCCCGCTGAGCACCGTCTAGTAATTACTCGTGCGGGTGCCCAAGGAAATCATCCGGGTTCGACTGTTCATCGGCCCATTCCGGCAGTAAGCTCCTGTCATTCTCATCTCCTTCGACATCGACGGCACCCTGGAGTGCGGCGATCCACCCGGTCCTATCTCACTGGAGGCCATGCGTGAGGCCAAGGCCAGGGGTTACTTGGTGGGCAGTGGCTCCGATCGGGTGCGGTCCGACCAGCAGCGTCTGTGGGACACCCATGGGATCGAGGTGGATTTCGTGGGGGGCAAGCACCACCTGAACGAAGTTCGGGACCGGTTCGAGGCCACCCGCTACGTCCACATCGGCGACACCGAGGTCGACCGGTATCATGCCGAGGCTGCCGGGTTCGAGTTCCTGCACGTGGAGGATCTGGACGGAATCACCGAGACTCTGGCCGGGTCCGACTTCTTCGACTGGCTGGGCTGAACCCCAGAGCCAAACCCCTGGGCCAGCCCGGGTCCGACTTCTTCGACTGGCTCGGCTGAACCCCGGACCAAGCCCCCGGACCAAGCCCTGGGTCAAGCCCGGTTCCGAAGGCGGCGCAGGTCGGCCAGGACTTCCTCGAGGGCCCGGACGGCGACGTCCACGTCCTGGTCCTCGGTCGACCAGCCCACCGACAGCCGCAGCGAGTGGTGGGCATCGGCCCCCATGGCCTCCAGCACCGCCGAGGGCATCAGCGACTCCGAGGCACAGGAACTGCCGGAATGAGCCGCCACCCCGGCCCGATCTAGGGCCAGCAGCACGGCCTGGGGCTCCACATCGGCGATCCCCAGACACACCAGGTGGGGCAGCCGCCGAGTGGGATGCCCATAAACGACCATCCCTTCGATACCAACCACCCCCGACCGGATACGACCGGCAAGCGATTCGGCCCGCCGGGCCTCCCTCTCCAAACCACCGTCGGCCAGCGCACCACAGACGGCCGCGAACCCGGCGATGGCCGCGCCGTTCTCCAACCCCGCCCGACGACCCCGCTCCTGATCCCCGCCCTCGATGAGCGGTGCCAGCCGCAGCCCCTGACGGACCAACAGCGCGCCCACCCCCGGGGGGCCCCCGAACTTGTGGGCGCTGATCGACAGTAGGTCGGCTCCCGTCCCGGCGAAGTCGATCGGTACCCGACCGGCGGCCGCGGCGGCGTCCACGTGGATCAAGACGTCGGACGACCGTTCCCGACAGGCGGCGACCACCTCGGCCACCGGCTGTACCGTTCCCACCTCGTGATTGGCCCACTGGCAGTGGACCACCGCGGTCCCCGCCATGATGGCCCCGGCCATCCGGTCGGGGTCCACCCGCCCGGTGCCGTCCACCCCCACCACCGTTATGGCGTGATCCCGATCCTCGAGCCGCCGGGTGGACAGCCGCACCGCCGAGTGCTCCACCGCGCTCAGCACCTGGTGGGTGCCCCGGTCCGCCGCCCCTCGCACCGCGGCGGCGATCGACTCGGTGGCCCCGCTGGTGAACACCACCTCCCGGGGTCGGGCCCCGAAGCAGTCGGCCACCTGCCGGCGGGCCTCCTCGATCTCGTAGCGGGCGGCCAACGCCTCGGCGTGCATCCGGGAGGGATCGCCGTGGCCGGCGGCCCACCAGCGATTCATCGCCGCCAACGCCTCGGGACGGATGGGCGACGTCGAGGCGTGGTCGAGATAGTGGCGGTTGGTCACGGCACGGGGAACGGGGAGTCGATGCCGTAATCTACCGGCATGGCTCCCCCCGACGACACCTCCGCCCCGCCCCGACGAGCCATCCCCTTCATCGATCCCACCAGTTCCACCCGGGTGCTGCTGATAGCCTCGGGCAAGGGCGGGGTGGGCAAGTCCTCGGTGACCGTGAACCTGGCCGTCGCCCTGGCCGCGGCCGGACACCGCACCGCGGTGGTGGACGCCGACGTGTGGGGGTTCTCCATTCCCCGGATGCTGGGAATCGACCACCTCCCGCAGATGGTCGACGAGATGATCGTGCCCCCCGAGGCCCACGGCGTGCGCTGCATCTCCATGGGGTTCTTCGCCGAGGAGGACCAGGCAGTGATCTGGCGAGGCCCCATGCTCCACAAGGCGTTGGAACAATTCCTCACCGACGTGGCCTGGGACGATCCCGATTTCCTGCTGGTGGATCTGCCTCCGGGCACCGGGGACATCTCCATCTCGTTGGCCCAGTTTTTGCCCCGCTCCGAGGTGTACGTGGTCACCACCCCTCAACCGGCGGCCCAGCGGGTGGCTCAGCGGGCCGCGTTCATGGCCGAGAAGGTCAACCTCTCGGTACGGGGGGTGATCGAGAACATGTGCTGGTTCACCGGCGACGACGGCAAGCGCTACGAGCTGTTCGGTTCCGGGGGAGGCCAGGAGCTGGCCGACAAGCTGGCCGTGCCCCTGATCGGCCGGGTGCCCCTGGTGCCCGCGCTGCGGGAGGGAGCCGACGGAGGGCGACCCATTGCCGCCATGGCCCCGGACTCCGAGGCCGGTCGGACGTTCTCGGCCATGGCCTCCCACCTGGTGGACAACCCCCCGCCCCGGAGAATCCACCGACCGGAACTCAAGATCGTCTAATCGAATCGAACTCGTCCGACCAAAGGGGAACACCCCTGTGTCAAACTCATCCCACCAAAGGAGAACACCCCTATGAACGTGCGTATCGGCGTGGTCCAGAGCCAGAAGGAAATCGAGGTGGAACTGGCCCCCGACTCCAACCTGAAGGCGGTGAAGAAGACCATCACCTCGGGCCTGTCATCGGGGCAGATCCTGTGGTTGACCGACAGCCGCGGTCGAGAAGTGGGCTTCCCGGCGGCCAGCGTGGCCTACGTGGAACTGGATCCCGCCGGTTCGAGCCGATCCATCGGATTCGGAAGCTGACAAGGGCCGGCCCAGGCCCGACCGGCCACGGCCCGTAGGTCGCGGGAACCAGGCCCGACCGGCCACTATCCGTAAACTTCGACGATGGCGAGCCTGGAGGAGCTGGCACCCGACCTGCCCAAGTCGCGCCTCAACCACCTACAGCGGCTCATGCGGACATGGGCACCGCTGGCCGACATCTCCTTCGCCGATCTCCTGCTGTACGTACCAGTCGGCTCCGGCTCCGCCGGCCCGGACACCCACGACCCCGCCGCGGGAACCACCAATAGCACCCACGACCTCACCGATAGCACCCACGACCCCGCCGCGGGAACCACCAATAGCACCCACGACCTCACCGATAGCACCCACGACCTCGCCGCGGGCTACGTCATCGCCGGTCAGATTCGCCCCACCACCGCCCGGTCGGTTCACCGCAGCAACCTGATGGGCACCCGCTTCACCCCCGAACAGCGTCCCCTGGTGGATGTGGCCTACCGGGAGGGCCGGATCACCGACGGCGGGCGTATCGGCCCCGCCGACCAACCTCGCATCCGCACCCTCGCCGTGCCGGTGAACTGCCACGGAGAGGTGATCGCGGTGATGGCCAGGGAGTTCGATCCCGACAGCCAGCGAAACCCCGGTGAGCTGGAGACGAGTTATTTCCGCCTGTTCCGACGGTTGGCCACCATGATCGCCGAGGGGGAGTACCCGTTCCCGGTGGACGACATCGAGACCGAGGAATCCCCCCGGGTGGGCGATGGTTTGATGTTGCTGGACGCCTCGGGGCGGGTCCGGCTGCTGTCGCCCAATGCGGCCTCGGCACTGCACCGCATAGGTCTGCACAGCGACGCCGAGGGACGCCGACTGGCCGAGATCGGCCTCGACCCCCGAGCCATCCGGGCCGCGCTGGCGTCCCGCCTGCCCCAGACCGAGGAGATACAACAGGGCGAGCGGGGCACCCTGGTACTGCGCTGCCTGCCGCTGATCGGCGGAGGAGAGGTGACCGGCGCGCTGGTTCTGATGCGGGACATATCCGAGCTGCGTCGCCGGGACCGGCTCCTGATGTCCAAGGACGCCACCATCGCCGAGATCCACCATCGGGTGAAGAACAACCTCCAGACGGTGTCCTCGCTACTGCGCCTCCAGGGGCGCCGGGTGACCGCGGCCGAGGCCCGGGCCGTCATCGAGGAGTCGGTACGGCGCATCCGGGCCATAGCCATCGTTCACGAGATCCTGTCCCGGGACGCCAGCAGCGAAGTGCCCTTCGTGGAGATCGTGCGGTCACTGGTGCGCATGGTCGAGGAGGGGCTGACCGGCCCCGACCGGCCGGTGGAGTTCAAGGTGGCGGGCGATGCCGGGGAATTGGCCGCCGACGTGGCCACACCGTTGGCGGTGGTGCTCAACGAGTGCCTTCAGAACGTGATGGACCACGCCTATCCCGACCTCCCCGGCGGGCAGGTGCGGATCGAACTGGACAACGACGGCGACCGGGTGCAGGTGAGGGTCAGCGACGACGGCGTGGGGCTGCCGCCCGGATTCGACGTGGCCGACACCAACGGATTGGGAATCGCCATCGTGCGAAGCCTGGTAGGGGCCGACCTCCGAGGGAGCATCACCATGAGCAACGGCAAAGGCAGCTCCCCCCGCCCCGGGACCGTGGTGGAGGTGGCGATACCCCTATGAGACCTGCTGGATCGAGGCGACCGATGCCCGATGCCGCTCGGCCTTGCGGCGGCGGCGGATCTGGCGACGCTCCTCCTCGGACTTGCCCCCCCAGATACCGGAGTCCTGATTGGTGGTCAAAGCGAACTCCAGGCAGTCGCTTCGAGCACCGCACGCCCGGCACACCGTCTTGGCCGATTCGATCTGCTCCAGAGCCAGGCCGGTGCTCCCCACGGGGAAGAACAGGTCGGGATCGGTGTTGCGACAAGCCGCCCGGCAGCGCCAGTCGTTCTCGTCGTTGTCCAGGCTTTCCAACAAACTCTCGAATATCACGCGGGGCAATAATAGAGGGGCGTTTACTGATGGGGCAAGAGGGGCTGATGATGATGTCGGATAACCGTGTTGGCCCTGTGGCAAATTAGTCCGGTGGCTGTGGCAAATTAGTCCGGTGGAGATGGCCCCATGAGAGTGATCGCCCACCGGGGGGCGTCCGCGGTCGAGCGGGAGAACACGCTGGACGCGTTCCGGGCCGCGGTCCGGCTGAACGCCGACGGAGTGGAGATGGACGTGAGGCGAACCGCCGACGACGTCCTGGTGGTTCACCACGATGCCCACCTTCCCGACGGCCGGGCCATCATCGAACTCCACGACGACGGACTCCCCGAATGGGTGCCGACCCTGGCCGAGGCGATGGCCGTGTGCCGGGATCCGACGATCGACCGGGATTTCCTCATCAACATCGAGATCAAGAGTTCCCCCGGAGACCCCGATTACGACGCCGAGCACCAGGTGTCGGCCGCGGTGGCCGGGCTGGTGCTGGGATGGGGGATGGCCGAAACCGGCGAGGAGACGGGCGGGGGGGTAGTCGTCTCGTCGTTCGACATGGAGGCCATCAACCGGATCAGGGTCATGGATCCCCGGATCCCCACCGGCTATCTGACCTTCGAGGTGCTGGCCCCCGATCTGCTGGTGAGCCGGGTGGCGGCCGCGGGCCATACCGCCATCCACCCCTACGTGGCTTCGACCAGCAAGTCCCTGGTGGACGCGGCCCACGCCGCCGGTCTGGAGGTGAACGTCTGGACCGTCAACGACCCCACCCGGATCGCCCACCTCGCCTCCCTGGGGGCCGATGCCGTGATCACCGACGTTCCCGACGTCGCCCGGCAGGTGCTGGGAAACCCCTGACCGCGACCCCGAACCCGGCCATCCCCCTCCCACCCGATCCGCGGCTCGACTGCGAGGTCCGGGTGGCGTCCGCTGCCGCGACCCCGAGCCGCGGCTCGACCCGGGCCTCTCAGGTCACCGGCAGGGCCAGGGCCAGAGCGTCGGGGGCATGATGGAACTCGAGACGGGTGGTTTCGCCCAGGTAGTCGCCGTCGAGCTGGTAGGGGAAGGGAGTGTCGTCGGCCACCACCACGCTGGTCACGCCGGTGCGGGAGTGGACATGGCGGTGGGCGGTAACCGGGGGACCGAAACCGAGGGCACCGGCGGCCACCCGCAGGAGTCGGCCCGCCCGCAGCGAGCGAAGCACCACCATCGACAAGGGTCCGTCCAGGGTGGTGCCGGGCACGACGTTGAAGGGACGGGCCCCCAGGTAGGTGTAGGGGTCGGTATTGAGGCAGATGGCGAATCGGCCGGCCACCTCCTCCCCGTCGGAGTGATGGACGACGAATCGGGGGCGTGACCGGTCGTAATGACGCATCCAGGTGTCCACCGCGGCGAAGGCGAACAGGGCATGGTTGGCGTATCGCTTCAACCCGGCCCGGCGCTCCACCTGCTGCACCACGGCGGCGTCGTAGCCCACCCCGGCATGGAACAAGAAGAACCTGCCGTTGGCCCGGCCCAGGCCCACCCCCCGGATGTTGCCGGCGGCCAGCGTCTCCAGCAGCATGGCGGCCGCCTCCACCGGATCGTCGGGCAGCCCGATGGACCGAGCGAACACGTTGGTGGAGCCCCCGGGCAGGGGGGCCAGCGCCACCCCGGAACCGGCCAACCCGTTGACGGCCTCGTTGAGGGTCCCGTCGCCCCCCAGCACCGCCACCACCTCGCACCCGTCGGCCACCGCCCCGTGGGCCAGACGGGAGGCATGACCCCGGCGATGGGTGGTGGCCAGGGTCACGTCGTGGTCGGCGGCCAGCGCCTTCTGGATGACCACCTGGGTCCGAGCGGTGACCGACGAGGCGTGAGGATTGACCAGGAGCAGTACTCTCAGACCCTCAACGGTATCGCCCGCCACCCCCGATCCATCCGATCGTCGACCCGATCGCCACCGAACCCGCCCACGGTTCTGCGCGCCCCAAGCACGAACCCCCGATCCATCCGATCCCACGGTTCTGCGCGCCCCAAGCACGAACCCCCGATCCATCCGATCCCACGGTTCTGCGCGCCCCAAGCACGAACCCCCGATCCATCCGATCCCACGGTTCTGCGCGCCCCAAGCACGAACCCCCGATCCATCCGATCCCACGGTTCTGCGCGCCCCAAGCACGAACCCCCGATCCATCCGATCCCACGGTTTTGCGCGCCCCAAGCGTGGTGGGAGACTGGCGCATTATGGACATCGTCGTCTGTGTGAAACAGATCCCCGACCCGGCCGATCCCGGGGAGCTCGACCCCGAGACCAAGACCCTCAAACGGGACATGAAGCTCATCATGGACGAGTCGGACTCCTACGGCGTGGAAATGGCCCTCCAACTCCGGGACACCGCCGGCGAGGGCGAGGTCACCCTGGTGTCGATGGCTCCCCACCACGAGGTCAACGGGCTGCGGTCGGCGCTGGCCATGGGGGCCGACAAGGCCATCCTGGTCAGCGATCAGGCCTTGGCCGGAACCGATGCCCTGGGCACCGCCCGAGTTCTGGCCGCGGCCATCGGCCGGGCAAAGGCCAATCTGATCCTGGCCGCCACCGAGTCGTCCGACGGCTACACCGGCACGGTCCCCGAGCAGGTGGCCGAGCTGCTGGGCCTGCCCTCGGTCACCTTCGCCAAGGAGATTCGGGTCGACGGCGACGAGGTCACGGTGAAGCGCCAGACCGAGGCCGGCTACGACGAGGTGACATGCCCGCTGCCCGCAGTGGTATCGGTCACCGCCGGGGTGGTCGAGCCCCGCTACCCGTCCTTCAAGGGAATCATGGCGGCCAAGTCCAAGCCGATGGACCAGGTGGGAATCGGCGACCTGGGCATGAGCCCCGACCAGGTGGGCTGGGCCGGCGGAGGCCAGGAGATAGTCGATGTCAGCCCCGCCCCCGAGCGCCAGGCCGGCGAGATCATCACCGACGAGGGCGACGCCCACGAACGCATCGTCGCTCTGCTCGAAGAACTCAGGATCGTCTAGGTCCAGGAGGCATCGTGAAGAACGACTCAGGGAAGAACAACTCGGGATCGTCCAGCAGGATCGTCCAGGTCTAGGAGGCATCGTATCGTCATGGGAACCATATGGGTGTTCGCCGAGGTCTCGGAGGGCCGGGTCGCCTCGATCAGTCTCGAGCTGTTGACCAGGGCTCGCGAGCTGGCCGACACGGTGGAGGCCGTGGTCGGCGGCGAGGGCGAGCCGGTGGCCGCCGAACTGGGGGCGCACGGGGCGACCACGGTCCACGCCACCGGTGATCTGGGAGGCGGCCTGGCCGGCCCCTCGGTGGCCTCGGCCATCGCCGCCGCCGTCGAGGGCGGTTCGGGCCCCGACGCGGTGCTGTTCGGCACCACCTACGACGGTCGGGACGTGGCCGGGCGACTGTCGGTCAAACTGGGCGCACCGGTCATCACCAACATCGTCGAGCTCGAGCAGGCCGACGGAGCCCTGGTGGGCACCGAGCCGGTGTTCGGCGGCACGGTCAACGTCGGCACCCGGTTCACCGGGACCGGTGTCGGCCTGTTTTTGGTCCGACCCAAGTCGTTCGCCGCCGAGGAGAGCGGCGGAACTCCGGCGGCGGTATCGGCACTGGCGGTTCCCGATCTGGGAGCCACCGGGGCGGCTCGGGTAATCGACCGCCACGCGGAGCAGGCCACCGGCCCCAAGCTGGACGAGGCCGGTGTGGTGGTGTCCGGCGGGCGGGGTCTGGGCGAGGCCGACAAGTACTCGATGATCGAGGAGCTGGCCGGGCTGCTCGGGGGAGCGGCCGGGGCCTCCCGGGCCATCGTGGACGCCGGTTGGGTTCCCTACTCCCATCAGGTGGGCCAGACCGGCAAGGTGGTCAAGCCCGACGTCTACGTGGCTTGCGGCATCTCCGGGGCCACCCAGCACATGGTGGGCATGAAGGGCTCCAAGAACATAATCGCCATCAACAAGGACGCCGAGGCCCCCATCTTCGGGATAGCCGACCTCGGCGTGGTGGGCGACGTCCACAAGGTGCTGCCCAAACTGATCGAAGCACTGAGGGCCCGGAGCTAGGACATCGGGGCCAGGGGTGGCATTGTTCGCCCCAGGGGGAGAGGGGGAATATCCCGTTCCTAAACCAGGGGCCAGGGGTAGCGGCGACCACTGGGGTCGGTGGGGAAGCGACCCTCGCTCATCAGAGCCCCGGCCCGGGCCAGCAGGGCCTCGCACTCCGACCGGGAGAGCAGGTCGGCGACCGAGGCGGGCAGACCTCCGGTGAGCAGGCCGTCCAGGTCGTCGACCAGTTCGGCGGGCAGGGGCTCCCCGGCCCATTCCCAGATCACCGTGCGCAGCTTGAACTCGCAGTGGAACGACAGACCGTTGTCCACCGCGTAGAGCCTGCCGTCGTCGCCCAGAAGAATGTGGCCGCCCTTGCGATCGGTGCTGTTGATGATGAAGTCGAACGCGCACAGTTGCCGGAACCACCGGTGATGGGCGGGATCCTCGCGCAAGGTGAAGTAGTGCTCGTCGTAGTCGGTGGGAACGTAGAGCTGCACCGACCCCTCGCCCAGCGGCCCGTCCCGCATCACCGTGGGCGGTACCAGGGCCCAACCCAGCGCCCGGGTCACCTCGAAGGCCGCGATCTCCCGCCTGTGCAACCCGGCGGGGAAGTCCCACAGGGGCCTCTCGCCCCGTACCGGCTTGTACACCCCCTGGACGATGGGGCCCTCGGAGCAGCGGACGTCCACCAAGAAGGTCATGTTCGAGCTCCACGGCATCCGCCCCAGCACGTCCAGCTCACCGGTCAGCAATCGCTCGACGGCCTCCTCGTCCGCCATAGCCGGCCGATCTCTGAACGGGGACTCGGTGGCGGCCATCAGCCAAGACCGTGGCCCAGGAGATACCCCGGTCGACCTCTGAACGGGGACTCGGTGGCGGCCATCACGACGGTCGGGCCACTAATTGGAACAGGCGCACCAGCTACCGTCGTCGTTGAGCGGGGCTCCGCAGTACCGGCACGGGGGACGGCCGTCGGCCACCACCTGGCGGGCTCGGGCCACGAACCTCGCAACCTGGCCCCGGGTGATCCGAAACCGGGCGGAGGCCGGATCGTCGGGATCGTCCTGGGACAAAAGCTCGGTGGCCGTCACCAGCATCCGGTCGGCCTCGGGGTCGTAACCGATGCCGATGTCGCCCACCGTCCACTCGGCCTCCACCGGCTCGATCAGACCGATGTCGGCCTCGGGAACGATGGCGTCGGGATCGTCGCTGATCTCTTGCAGCACCCCGTCCAGGTACTCGGCCAGTGCGGCCACCTGCTGCTTCTCCAGCTTCAGCGACACCAACGTGCCGGTGGCCCCGGCCTGGAGATAGAACACCCTCCGACCGGGCGACCCGACGGTACCCACCGTGAAGTGCTCGAGGTCGTACAAATCGTAGGACGAATTCATGTGAGCGCCTTCAGGTCGGCGGTGCTGTTCGTCTTCATGAGGGCACCAGTGCCTCCAGGTCGGCGGTGCTGTTCGTCTTCATGAGGGCACCAGCGCCTTCAGATCGGCGGTGCTGTTCGTCTTCATGAGGGCACCAGCGCCTTCAGATCGGCGGTGCTGTTCGTCTTCATGAGGGCACCAGCGCCTTCAGGTCGGCAGTGCTGTTCGTCGCCAACACCAACGGGCCGTCGGCGTGATAGAGAATGGCGTTGATCGAACAGGGCGACACCACGACTCGCTGGAACATGTCCAGGTGGGTGCCCGAGGCATGGGCCACCGCGGCCTTAATGGTGTCGGCGTGCGACACCGCCACCACCGTGGAGCCGGGATGGCGGGCCACCAGCGACTGCACCGCATCGGTGATCCGAATCTGCATCTCGGCGAACGACTCCCCGCCGGGGAAGCGGAAGCAGCTCGGGGTGCGCTGCACCTGCTGCCAATCCCGGCGACGGCGCAGGTCGCTGAGGCGACGGCCGGTCCATCGACCGAAATCGCACTCGTTGAGACCGTCGTGAACCCGCACCCGGCGGCCCACCGCCCGGGCGATGGGGGCGGCGGTCTCTCGGGCCCGTTCCATGGGGGAGGCGTACACCGCCTTGATCCGGTCCGGGCCCAGGGCGGCAATGCGGGCCGCGGCCTGTTCGGCCTGCTCCCGACCCCGGTCGCTGAGGTGCAGACCCGGGGCCCGGCCGGGCAGCACCGCCCCGGTGGTAGGGGTCTGGCCGTGGCGCACGAACAGCACCATGGTGGGTTTACGGGGTTCGGCGGTCATGATCCTCTAGCTTCAGATTATGGGGTCGCCCGACTGTATTTGGCTTCCCGACGACGGATTCGTCCGACTTCCTCTAGCTTGCCGACAATGGATTCGCTCGACGAGTTGGCCGCCAACGACTTCCTCTAGCTTGCCGACAATGGATTCGCTCGACGAGTTGGCCGCCAACGACTTCCTCTAGCTTGCCGACAATGGATTCGCTCGACGAGTTGGCCGCCAACGACTTCCTCTAGCTTGCCGACAATGGATTCGCTCGACGAGTTGGCCACCAATGTTATCGCCTGTCGGGCCTGCCCCCGGTTGGTGGCCTGGCGAGAGGAGGTGGCGACGGTCAAACGGGCGGCCTACCGGGACTGGACGTACTGGGGGCGGCCGGTGCCGGGCTTCGGCGACCCCGAGGCCCGCATCGTGGTGGTGGGGCTGGCCCCGGCCGCCCACGGGGCCAACCGCACCGGGCGCATGTTCACCGGCGACCGGTCGGGCGATTTCCTGTACTCCTGCCTGCATCGGATGGGGCTGGCCAACCAGCCCGACGCCACCGGTGTCGACGACGGGCTGGTTCTCCAGGACGTCTACATCACCGCACCGGTACGATGCGCACCTCCCCAGAACAAGCCGACCGCGGCCGAGCAGGACGCCTGCCGTCCGTTCTTGGTCCGGGAGCTGGCCCTGCTGGATAGGGCCCGGGTGTTCGTGGCCCTGGGAGCCGTCGGTTACCGAGCGGTGGCCGCCGAGTTGGGGGTGAAGCCCCGACCCCGGTTCGCCCATGGCCTGGAGGTGGCCGTCCCCGGTGGGAGCATCGTGGTGTGCTCCTACCACGTGAGCCAGCAGAACACGTTCACCGGCCGGCTCACCCCCGACATGCTCGACCAGGTGTTCCAAACGGCCCTGGCCCATGCGAACGCCACTCAGGCCCGTGAGGTCGCCGACCCCGACCGGTGATCGCCCTCGTCACCGGATGGTTCGCGCCCCACCGGAACGGGGCAGACCGACCCCATCCGCGAGACCGGTGATCGTCCCCGTCACCGGATGGTTCGCGCCCCACCGGAGCGGGACGATAGCTTTGGGACCGTGACAAAGGGCTTCCTGTCGGCGGTGCTGGCCGCGTTGCTGGTGATCCTGGCGGGCTGCGCCAATTCCGGGGCCCCCACCTCCTACGACGACAACCTCGCCGACTACCAATTCGACGAGAACAGCGAGGTGGAGACCGGTGTCGGCCAGCCCGAGAGGAACTTCCGTGAAGGCTGCAAGGAATCGGGGCGCGACAACATCGACGAACAGGTGAAGACCAACCTGGCCAAGGTGTGCAAGTGCAGTTTCGACAAGATCAAGGAGACGAAGAGCTTCGAGGAGTTCAAACAACTCGACAAGGACCTGCGCAGCAATATCAATGCCGCTCTGCCCGAGGATGTGGAGCGAGTAATGCGCCAATGCATCCGGGAGAAGTCCGGGCTCTGACCCCCCGACAACCCACTGGCGGCCGCCGACCGGCTGCCATCACCCTTTCGAGGACCGAGCCGCCCCAACGGGAGGCCTTCAGACCCCCACCCTGACGGAGCTCTCGGCCCATTCCGGCCAGCGTTGGCGGCTCTTGGCGGCCAGCTTGTGCATGAGCGCCACCGCGCCGGGGTCGTCGTCGCCCGGTCGAGCCTCGATCACCCCGTCGTCGAGCATGGCGTTGATTATGGCCCGACCCAACTCGGTGCGAACCACGGTCAGGGTCCAGTCGGTGGCGTCGCCGATGCCGCCGGTGGAGATGTCGGCATGTTCGGCGGCGAAATCGGGACAGAGGTTGCAGCCCTCCCGGGTCCAGGCGTGGCACTCCTTGAGGTTGATCTCGTGGTAATCGCCGTTCTTCATCCACACCTGGAAGACGCCTTTGATGTTCATCTTGGCGATCTGATCGGTGGGCAGGCCGTACTTCACCCAGAACAGCTCCTCGAACATGGAGTCGTCGAAACTCTTGGAGCACAAGAGCCCGATGTTCAACTTGATGGGGCGACCCACCTTGCCCACCTTGCGATTCCACATCACCGGCCCGATGGAGGTCTGGCAGCTCATGCCCACCAGGGCCAGGCGACCCAGACCCCGCTCCTTGGCCTCCCGATAGGCCAAAGTGTTGGCCGAGTAGGTGTAGCGACTGCCGGCACCCCGCAACACCTCGTCCCGATTGACGGCCAGACCGGGTACCGCCTTCCAGCCGTCGGCGTCGCCCCCCTCCAAAAATGAGGTGAGGGCCCCATCGATCACGTCGTTCTCCAGGCACCAGATCAAAATGGCCGACACCAGACCGCCGTCCTGTCCCAGCTCGTACACATGGTCCTCGGAGGCCCGCACCAGCAGGATGTCGCTGAAGATTCCCGCCACCTCCTCCTCGGTGCGGATACGACCGAACAGGTGCTCGTCGGCCTCGGCCTCCCAGGTGCGGAACCGAGGACAGGCCCGGGTGCAGGAGGTACACCCCTTCTGCCCGTGGATGCAGTCGGTCGAACCCAACTCCTCCTCGAGATGGAACGGCTTGTACTGGCCGGGCTCGTGCTTGTAGCCGATCACGTCGTGGGGGCAGGCGATGACGCACCCGGCACAACCCGTACACAGCCCCAAGTCGATGACCTCCTCGTAGAGCTCCTTCCACTGATGGGTCCAGCGAACCTTGACGGCATCCACCCTCAAACCTTGCCACGCCGGACCCGAGATTTGTTCATCCACACCCGAAAACCCGCTTTTGTTCTGATGCCTTGACCGGGGGGGGGGGGGGGGTGGGATAGTTGGTTTTATGATTGGATCCAAGGTTTCAAGTCGTGTTTTCGGCCGTGTCCGACGGGTTGTCGGGGTTTCGGCAAGCAGCGGGCGGTTTCGTCGGTCGGCCGTGGGGGTGGTTGTGGTGTTGTTGGCTGCGGTGTTGGTGCCGGTTGGCGGTGTCGGTGCGCAGGAGGTGGTGGGGCCGGATGTGGTTTTGGGGCCTGGTGGGGTTGGTTCTTCGCCGGTTGCGGTGGCTGGTCATGGGCGGGTGACGTTGTCGTGGCGGGCTCCGGCTGATGATGGTGGTAGTCCGATCGTGGGTTATGAGTACACGTATTCGTCGGGTGTGGCGGGGTCCGAGAATGCTAGGGGGGTGTGGTATCCGATTCCGGGGAGTTCTGGTTCCACGACTTCCTACACGGTCACCGGTCTGCGAAACGGTACGTCCTATGTTTTCAAGCTGCGGGCGGTGAACGCCGCGGGCCGAAAGGGCGACGTGGATCGCGCGTTTTCGACCCAACCGGTGACTCCTACTGGTTTGCCGCAGGCTCCCGGCGGGTTGACGGCCGAACCGGCGGATTCGCAGGTCACCTTGAAGTGGGTGCAACAAAACAGCAGTACCGGGCAGACCGCGGCGACGGGTTGGGCGGATCTGGTGCGCTACGAGTATCAGCAAAAGACCGGCGACGGGGATTGGACTCCTTGGAGCGTCGTTCCCGCGTCGGACAAGGACTCCAGCCAGTTCGTGGTCAAGGGCTTGACCAACGGGGTCGCCTACCGGTTCAGGCTGCGCGCGGTCAACGCCAACGGTGCCGGCCCTCATACCGAGGCGGGACCGGTGATGGCTTCGGGCGTCCCCGGGCGTCCCCGGGCGGTCACGGCGGTACCGGGCGACGAGTCGGTCACCTTGTCGTGGGTGGCGAGCAGCGACGGGGGCTCGCCGATCGTCGCCTGGGAGTACCGGGGCGCGGACGAGAACACCGGCATCACCTCCACCACGGCGTGGACCAGGATTCCCGGCAGCGGCGCGGGCACGACCTCCTACGTGGTGACCGGTTTGGACAACGACGAGGACTACCGTTTCGAGGTTCGCGCGGTGAACGTCAACGGTGCGGGCACCGCTTCCGCCGCGACCCCCGTCGTCCAGCCCGGCAGCCCTCCGGGTTCGATACCGGCGGCCCGGTTCAAACCGACGGCGGCAGAGGACTCGGTCACTCTTTTGTGGTCGGGACCCCGCGGCGCCGACGATCAGTTGGACAACGGTGGCTCCCCGATCGTTCGTTACGAGTACCAACAAAAAGCCGGCGACGGCCAGTGGGGCCAGTGGATGACCATCCCCGCCGACCGGACCTTCCTAACCGGCAGCAAATCCGCCCAGTTGGCCGTACTCGACACCCGCAACGACAGAACCTACAAAATCACCGGTTTGACCCCGGGCACCCCATACCTGTTCAGAGTAAGAGCAGTGAACCGCATCAGCGCAGGCCCCTGGGTGGAAACCCCCAAGCCTCTGTACCCGGGCACAGTACCCGCAGCACCAACCAATTTCTCCCTCCGGTCCGTCTGGGACGCGCGTGCTGGTTTCGCGAGCGCGGTTTTGTCGTGGACTCCCGGCAGTGACGGTGGTTCCCCGATCACCGGCTGGGAATACAAAAAGGGCAACACCTTGGAAGCCCTGGCCAGCTCCACGTCGTGGACCTTTCTGTGCGACAGCACCGGGGGCACGAACTACCTGGACACCGACCCCACCACCGCGCAGGAATGCGCCGCGTTGAGCACCGTCACGGTTCCCCGCCCCCCGTTACCGGGCAAAGCCACAAGCGCCGACGGTGCCGGTTTCTTCACCGATCGCTACTACATCTTACGAGCGGTGAACAGCTACGGCAAAGGCTTCCCATCCGCGGTCGCCAGACTGAAGGTCGACGGTAAGTCCCAGCCCCCGGGTGCACCCAACTACGTGACCGTGCCCTACTACAAGGAAGCCCTGAGCAGCGGTGCTGGGCCCCGAATAGGAACCTACGCAGGGTACGACCCGACAGCTAGCGGTACTCCTTTTGCCTCCAAGTACGAATTTTCCTGGAAAGTCGGGGACGGTTCCTGGGGTCCGTGGAGTGAACAACGCACCTTGGCCAAATACACCATCGGTGAGACGTATCAGGTGAGGGCGCGCCATACCAACGACAACGGTCCGGGCCCGGCCACCGAGGGTCCCGTGTTCGTTTACGGCGGACCGCCGTTGCCCGGCGGAGGTTCGATCTACGGTGCGAGCGGCGGCTCCACCGGTGCTGCCGTTAGATTTCTTCCTGCTCTTCGAGCGGATGCGGGGACCAGTATGGTGACCCTGAGCCTCAGGGACTCGGCCGCGGCCAGTGCTCCGATCTCGACCAGAAGCCAGATGGACCATATCGAGGGCACCATCCGCTGGGAGTACTCCTACAAGGTCGCCGACAACGATTGGGGGGAGTGGACGTTCGTCAACCACGGCGAGCAGTTCAACGACAGCCAAGAGCTCGAAATCGACGGTCTCAGCAACGGTGTGGAACATCGGTTCAGAATTCGTGCCGCAGCGGGTTCGTTGCCCGGTATTGCCTTGGAATCGAAGCCGGTGACTCCCGGGGTCGCACCGCCGGCTCCCGAGGGGCTGTCCGCGGCCGGCGGTGATCGTCAGGTGACCCTGACGTGGACGTCGGCGGGCAGTGGTGGCCCGGCGATCACCAAGTGGCAGTACTGCAACTTGTCCACCGGCTGCGACGCCGCTGGGGATTGGACCGACGTGACCGGCAGCAACGCTGCTACTACCTCGGTGGTGGTGCGGAGTTTGACGAATGGCACCGCCTACACGTTCAGGGTCAGGGCGGTGAACGCCATCGGCGAAGGGGCCGCGGCTCAGACGTTGCCGGTCACCCCGGGTCGGGTGCCTTCTGTGCCGGTGCGGGCTTTGGTCGAGGCCGGTGATGCCCAGGTGAAGTTCAGGGTCTCCAAACCCTCGCAGAACCACGGCAACCGGGTGGTGGGCTATGAGGTTCGCACCAAGCGTGCCGGTGAGCCCTGGGAGGCCTGGGAGGCTTTGGGCACCACCGTGGCGGCCACCGATGATGTGGACGATATGCGTCCGTCGGCGGAGACCTCCGCGGTGGTGCGCAACTTGGAGAACGGTGTCAGTTACACGTTCCAGGTGCGGGCGGTGAACTCTTATGGGTCGGGTCCTCATGTGGAGACTTCCGCGGTGGTGCCGATTGGTGCCCCCACCGGGGGAACGCTGAGCGCTCGTGCCGGTGACGCCCAGGTGGTGTTGTCGTGGGCCGATGCTCGTTCCGCCGGTAGCACGATCACCGCCTGGCAGTACCGCCAACGCCACGGCGACGGCGGCTACGGGACATGGAGCGACATCGCCGGCAGCGGCCCCGCCACCAGGTCTCACACCGTGACCGGTTTGTCCAACGGCTTGGATTATCAGTTCGCCATAAGAGCGGTGACCGCCAATGACCAGAACGGCTTCGAGTCCGAGTCCGGCACCGTCACCCCGTCCACCACACCACCCCAACCGGCATCGGTCACCGCGACCCGCGGCGACCGCCAGGTAACCCTGTCGTGGACCGCGGGCACCGCCGGTGAACCCGGTACCGCCACCTGGGCGGCGCCCACCACGAGCTGGCGGTACCGGATGAGAACCGGCGACGGCGGTTTCGCGACGTGGACCGATGTCGCCGACAGCGGCGCGGCCACCACCGGTCACACCGTCACCGGTTTGATCAACGGTGTTTCCTACACGTTCGAGGTGCGGGCGGTGAACGCCATGGGAGCCGGTGCGGCCGCCTCCGCTTCGGCCACGCCCGCGGTGGTGCCTCCCGCGCCGACGTTGGCTGCCGAGCCCGGTGACATGGCGGTCACTTTGTCGTGGAGCTCCAACGGTGATGGTGGTTCGGCGATCACCGGTTGGCAGGTGCGAACCGGTGACGGCGCTTGGGCCGATCTGGCCGCCTCCGAGGCCAATACCGTGTCGATACCCAATCTGGACAACGGGACGGTCTACATCTTCGGGGTGCGGGCGGTTAACGCGGTTGGTGCCGGTGCGGCTGTTACTGCGTCGGCTACCCCCGCGGGAACACCGCCTGCGCCGGCGGTGACCGCCGAGGCCGGTGACATGATGGTGATGTTGTCGTGGGCCTCCAACGGTGATGGTGGTTCGGCGATCACCGGTTGGCAGGTGCGAACCGGTGACGGCGAGTGGGCCGATCTGGCCGCTGATGCCACCGGCCATGTCGTTTCCGGCTTGGTCAACGGTACGGCCTATGCCTTCGGGGTGCGGGCCATCAACTTGGTTGGCGACGGCGTGGTGGCTACCGAGTCGGCCACTCCTGCGGCGGTTCCAGCAGCTCCGACGGTGAGCGTTGTTGGCGGTGATGGGGAGGTTACCTTGTCGTGGGTCTCGGCCGGTGACGGTGGTTCGGCGATAACCGGTTGGCATTACCGCATGCGGGTTGGGGTCGGCGATTACGGCGAGTGGATCGTTATGGCCGCCGACGCAGAAGGTGCGAGTCTGACCGGTTTGGACACCGGTACCGGAGCGGTGGCCTACGTCTTCGAGGTTCGGGCCACCAATGCTCTCGGTGACGGTGCGGTGACCGTCTCCGATTCGGTGGTCCCGACTTCGGCTCCGCCGGTGGGCGAGGACTATTACTCCGGGGTGGTCGATGGCCCCGATTTCTGTGCTGGTCGGTCGTTGGGTGGGGCCCGCTTGTTCGCTCTCGACGGCGACGGCGATGGTGTGGCCGACACCTGCTCTTTGCCGTATACCCGCCGCGAGGCGATTGCTCGTCAGAACGCGGTGGTCACGTTGGCCAACCGTTACCCCGACCAGTACCGAGCGTTGGTGAACGCGGCGTGCGCCGCCGAGCCCAACGGCGATCGGTCCTGCGGTGGTGATTCGCTGGCCGTTCCGGGGTATGCGCCTATGAACGATGGTGGCCTCTATTACTCGGGGATCATCACCGGTCCCGGTTACTGCGCCAATCGTTCTTTGGGTGGGCCCACCACCTACCCGCTGGACAGCGATGGCGATGGTGTGGCCGATGTTTGCTCGTTGCCTTATTCCCGTCGTGAGGCCGTTGCCCGCCAGAAAGCCGGAGATGCTCTCGCCGCCATGCATCTCGACGAGTTCAAGACTGCGCTCGCCGAGGAGTGCCGCCGTCTTGGGGGCACCGACTACGGCGATGCTCCCGCGGACCTGGCCTCCGACGTCTGCGCCCGCTGAGAAGATCCCAAAACCCAAACCCAATCATGTTGTGCCCCCCGGGTTCGCTCGGGGGGCACAACACTTCCTGAGGCGCTTTTTGGCCCCTGTGTCTGGATGTTGGTCGCCCTGGGTTCGCTCGGGGGGTACAACACTTCCCAAGGTGCTTCTTGGCCTCGGTATCTAGACCGGGACAGCTCCCGGGCTTGCCTGGAGGCGGCACCCGAAAACGCGTTTGTCCCAAAGACTTGACCGGGGGGGGGGGGGGGCGATGATAGCTCCATGGTTGAATCCAGGTTTTGGGGCCGTGCCGTCGGTCGTGTCCGGCGGGTTGCTAGGACTTCTGGGGGTGGCGGGCGGTTTCGCCGGTCGGCCGTGGGGGTGGTTGTGGTGTTGTTGGTTGCGGTGTTGGTGCCGGTTGGCGGTGTTGGTGCGCAGGCCGCGCCGACGAAGGTTCTGGGGCCCGATGGGGGTGATAGTGATCCGGTTGCGGTGCCTGGTTTCGGTCGGGTGACGTTGAGGTGGAGCGCCCCGACTGGTGATGGTGGTAGTCCGATCGTGGGTTACGAGTACACCTACTCCTCGGGGCCTGTGGGATCCACCCAAACTGACAAGAACGTGTGGTACCCGATTCCGGGCAGCACCGGTTCGACCACTTCCTACACCGTCACCGGTCTGCGAAACGGTCATTCCCACACCTTCAAGCTTCGGGCGGTCAACGCCGCGGGCCGAAAGGGCACCAGCAGCGACGGCGCCAACATCGTCACTCCCACCGCCCTGCCACAAGCCCCCGGCGGATTGAGGGCCACCCCGGGCGACTCGAAGATCACCCTGAGTTGGACCAAGCGCAACAGCAGTGGTGTGGAGACCGGGTGGAGGGACCTGGTGCGCTACGAGTACCAGCAAAAAACCGGCGACGGGGATTGGACCCCCTGGAACGTGGTTCCCGCCTCCGACAAGGAGTCGGACGAGTTCGAGATCACCGGTTTGACCAACGGGGTCACCTACCGGTTCAAACTACGGGCCGTCAACGACAACGGCGCCGGCCCCGCCACCGGGACCAAGCCGGTGGTGGCCTCGGGCAAACCGGGACGCCCCCAAAACGTCACCGCCGCACCGGGCGACGCATCGGTCACCCTGTCATGGGCCGCGAGCAGCAATGGGGGCTCGCCGATCATCGCATGGGAGTACCGAGGCTCGGACGAGGATGACGGCATTCCCTCCGACGACCCCTGGACCAGGATCCCCGGCAGCGGTGCGGGCACCACTTCTTACGTGGTCACCGGTTTGGACAACACCAAGGACTACCGCTTCCAGGTTCGAGCGGTGAACATCAACGGTGCGGGAACCGCATCCGCGGCCACCGCGGTTGTCCAACCCGGCAGCGTTCCCGGTGCCGTGCCGGCTGTTGCTACGCCCGACCCGGGGGAGGACTTCATCACCTTGGAGTGGTCGGGGCCGAGCGATGCCGACGATGAGTTGGACGACGGGGGTTCTCCTTTGATTCGTTACGAGTACCAGCAGAAAACCGGTGACGCCCAGTGGGGTCAATGGATCGCCATCCCCGGCGACAAGACCTTCCAGGACACGGACGAGGTGGCCGATCTGGAAGAAACAAACTCCAGAGAGTACAAGGTAACCGGTTTGGCTGCGGGTACACCGTACCGGTTCAGGATTCGGGCGGTTAACCGTATCGGCGCGGGCCCTTACGCTGAGAGCCTCAAGGATGTGTATCCGGGTACGGTGCCGGCGGCCCCGTCGGAGTTCTCCATTCAGTCCACCTGGGACGCGCGCTTGGGATCGGCGAAGCTTTTTTTCTCGTGGGTTCCCGGTAGCGATGGTGGTTCCCCGATCACCGGCTGGGAGTACAAGTTGGGCAATTCTGTGGAGCTGGTGGCCGCTCAGACCGAATGGACTTACTTGTGCGACAGCACAGGAGGCACGAACTACCTGGCGGCGGACACCACCACCGCAAAAGAGTGCGCTGAGTTGAGCACGATCACGCTTCCTCGGGCTCCGCTGTCCGACGGTACGGAGCCTGATGGTTGGGCTCCCGTTACGGATGCATATTTTATTTTGCGAGCGGAGAATAGTTTCGGGAAGGGTTTCTCGTCCGCGGTTGTCAGAGCAAAGCCCGGCGGTGAACAGCGGCCTCCGGGGGCCCCTGTACGGGTGGTCGTGCTTCATTACCATGACAACCCGAGCAATGATGGCGAACCCTGGATTATCAGGTTTAAGGGGAGGGACGCGACTACCGATCAATTCGCTGACGATACGAAGATGGAATACTCCTGGAAAGTGGGCAATGGCTCCTGGGGTCCGTGGAGGAAACGCACGGTACCTGCCGGGGTCGAGAACCGCCAGACTTTCGATTGGGTGGATTTCAAGATCGGTGAGACGTATCAGGTGAGGATACGTGAGAACAACGTCAACGGTCCGAGTCCGGCCACCGAGGGTCACGCGTTCGTCTACGGCGGGCCACTGTTGCCCGGCGGCGGTTCGCTCCTCGGCAGAGACAGCGGCAGCACTGGTGATCCCACTTATGAAGTGCCCGTTCTTCACGCCAAAGCTGGAACCAGCAAGGTGACCCTGAGCCTCAGGGACACCGCCGCGGCCGATTCTGCGATCTCGACCAGGAGCCACATGGAAAACCTCGGGGGCACCATCCGCTGGGAGTACTCCTACAAGGTCGGCGACGGCGACTGGGGAGAGTGGACGTTCGTCAACAACGGCTTGGAGTTCAACGACAGCCAAGAAATCGAGATCGATGGTTTGAGCAATGGTGTAGTGCATCAATTCAGGATCCGCGCCGCACTGGGCTCGCTGCCCGGCATAGCACTGGAATCCAAACCGGTGACTCCCGGGGTCGCACCGCCGGCCCCCGAGGGGCTGTCCGCGGCCGGCGGTGATCGGCAGGTGACCCTGACGTGGACGTCGGCGGGCAGTGGTGGCCCGGCCATCACCAAATGGCAGTATTGCGATTACTCCACCGATTGTGGTGCCGCAGAGGATTGGACCGACGTGGCCGGCAGCAACGCCGCCACCACCTCGGTGGTGGTGCGGAGCTTGACCAACGGCACCGCCTACACGTTCAGGGTCAGGGCGGTGAACGCCATCGGCGAAGGGGCCGCG
The DNA here is from genome assembly GCA_965115985.1 of Acidimicrobiales bacterium. Lineage (GTDB taxonomy): Bacteria > Actinomycetota > Acidimicrobiia > Acidimicrobiales > Bin134 > Poriferisocius. Next base: position 186,000 of record OZ220474.1, on the reverse strand, counting down.
GCTCAGACGTTGCCGGTCACCCCGGGTCGGGTGCCTTCTGTGCCGGTGCGGGCTTTGGTCGAGGCCGGTGATGCCCAGGTGAAGTTCAGGGTCTCCAAACCCTCGCAGAACCACGGCAACCGGGTGGTGGGCTATGAGGTTCGCACCAAGCGTGCCGGTGAGCCCTGGGAGGCCTGGGAGGCTTTGGGCACCACCGTGGCGGCCACCGATGATGTGGACGATATGCGTCCGTCGGCGGAGACCTCCGCGGTGGTGCGCAACTTGGAGAACGGTGTCAGTTACACGTTCCAGGTGCGGGCGGTGAACTCTTATGGGTCGGGTCCTCATGTGGAGACTTCCGCGGTGGTGCCGATTGGTGCCCCCACCGGGGGAACGCTGAGCGCTCGTGCCGGTGACGCCCAGGTGGTGTTGTCGTGGGCCGATGCTCGTTCCGCCGGTAGCACGATCACCGCCTGGCAGTACCGTCAACGCCAGGGCGACGGCGGCTACGGAGCGTGGAGCGACATTGCCGGCAGCGGCCCGACCACCAGGTCTCACACCGTGACCGGTTTGTCCAACGGCTTGGATTATCAGTTCGCGATAAGAGCGGTGACCGTCAATGACGAGAAGGGATTCGAGTCCGAGTCCGACACCGTCACCCCGTCCACCACACCACCCCAACCGGCATCGGTCACCGCAACTCGCGGCGACCGCCAGGTAACCCTGTCGTGGACCGCGGGCGCTGCCGGTGAGCCCGGCGAGGCCACCTGGGCGGCGCCCACCACGAGCTGGCAGTACCGGATGAAAACCGGCGACGGCGGCTTCGCGACGTGGACCGACATCGCCGACAGCGACGCCACCACCACGGCCCACACCGTCACCGATTTGATCAACGGTGTCGTCTACACCTTCGAGGTGCGGGCGATGAACGCCATGGGCACCGGCACAGCCGCATCCGCTTCCGCCACCCCCGCGGTGGCACCCCCCGCGCCGACGCTGACCGCCCAGGCCGGCGACACGGCGGTCACCCTGTCGTGGACTCCCAACGGTAACGGCGGTTCGGCCATCACCGGTTGGCAGTCCCGCACCGGCGACGGTGCTTGGGCCGATCTGGCCACCTCAGATGCCAACACCGTGGTCGTACCCAACCTCGACAACGGAACCGCCTACACCTTCGAGGTCCGGGCCACCAACGCCGTCGGCGACGGCGAGGCCGCCACCGCGTCGGCCACCCCCGCAGGAACACCCCCCGCCCCCACGGTCACCGCCGACGCCGGCGACGAGATGGTGACCCTGTCGTGGACCTCCAACGGCGACAACGGTTCGACGATCACCGGCTGGCAGGTGCGAACCGGCGACGGCGAATGGGATGATCTCGTCACCGACGCCACCGGCCATGTCGTTTCCGACTTGACCAACGGAACCGCCTACACCTTCGGGGTGCGGGCCATCAACGCGGTCGGCGACGGCGGGGTGGCCACCGAGTCGGCCACCCCGGCGGCGGTTCCAGCAGCTCCGACGGTGACCGTGGTCCCCAGTGACGGGGAGATCACCTTGTCGTGGGCCTCGACCGGTAACGGTGGTTCGGCGATCACCGGCTGGCACTACCGCATGCGAGTTGGGGTCGGCGACTACGGCGAGTGGACCGCCATGGCCGCCGACGCCACCGGTGCGAGCCTGACCGGTTTGGACACCGGCACCGGCGCGGTGGCCTACGTCTTCGAGGTGAGAGCCACCAACGCTCTCGGCGACGGCGCGGTGACCACCTCCGATCCGGTTACCCCCACTTCGGCCCCGCCGGTGGACGACGACTACTACTCAGGGGTGGTCGACGGCCCCGACTTCTGCGCCGATCGGTCGTTGGGCGGGGCCCGCTTGTTCGCCCTAGACGGCGACGGCGACGGCGTGGCCGACACCTGCTCACTGCCGTACACCCGCCGCGAAGCCATAGCCCGCCAGAACGCGGTGGTCACCCTGGCCAACCGTTACCCCGACCAATACCGAGCACTGGTCAACGCCGCCTGCGCCGAAGATGACGGCGATCAGCCCTGCGGGGGCGACCCGCTGGCCGCTCCGGGGTACGCGCCGATCAACGATGGTGGCCCCTACTACTCGGGCATCATCACCGGTCCCGGCTACTGCGCCAACCGTTCCCTGGGCGGGCCCACCACCTACCCGCTCGACTCGGACGGCGACGGCATCGCCGACGTCTGCTCTCTGCCCTACACCCGCCGTGAGGCCATAGCCCGCCAAAAAGCCGGCGACGCCCTCGCCGCCATGCACCTCGACGAGTTCAAGACCGCGCTCACCGAGGAATGCCGCCGCCTCGGAGGCACCGACTACGGCGACGCTCCCGCGGACCTCGCCGCCGACGTCTGCGGCCAATAACAAGATCCCAAAACCCAAACCCAATCATGTTGTGCCCCCCGGGTCCGCCCGGGGGGTGCAGCATTTCCTGAAGCACTTCTTGGCCCCGGTACCCGGACCGTGATGGCCCCGGGTCCGCCCGGGGGGTGCAGCATTTCCTGAAGCACTTCTTGGCCCCGCGATACCCAAACCGCAATAGTCTGAATCCACTCAGGGGATAGAACATTGCGCTATAGCACATCTTTTGCCAAAGACTTGACCGGGGGGGGGGGGGGGGGGGCGATAATCGCCCCATGATTGAATCTGGGATTTTGAGTCGTGCCTCTGGCTGCGTGCGAAAGGCCGTCATGACTTCGGCGGGCGGCAGACGGTTCCGTTGGGCGGCTGTCGCGACGGTCGTAGTGTTGTTGGCCACGGTGTTGGTGCCGGTTGGCGGTGTCGGCGCGCAGACCGGGCCGACAAAGGTCCTGGGGCCCAAAGGGGGTGACACTGATCCGGTCGCTGCACCCGGTTTCGGTCAGGTGACGTTAAGGTGGTCAGCCCCTACCGATAATGGTGGCAGCCCGATCGTGGGCTACGAGTACACCTATTCCTCGGGCCCATCGGGATCCGAGACCGACAAGAGGGTGTGGTATCCGATTCCGGGCAGCACCGGTTCGACCACCTCCTACACCGTCACCGGCCTGCGAAACGGTCATTCCCACACCTTCAAACTCCGGGCCGTCAACGCCGCGGGCCGAAAAGGCACCAGCAGCGACGACGCCAACAGCGTCACTCCCACTGCTTTGCCGCAAGCCCCCGGCAGTTTGAAGGCCAGTCCTGAGGATTCGAAGATCACCCTGAACTGGACGCGGCGCGATAGCAAGAGCAGAGAGACCGGGTGGGCCTTGATAACGCGTTACGAGTATCAGCAAAAGAACGGCAACCAGGATTGGACTCCCTGGGGCGTGGTTCCCGCCTCCGACAGGGATACGCAAGTGTTCGAGATCACGGGTTTGACCAACGGGGTCGTCTATCGGTTCAGGCTTCGGGCGGTCAACGCCAACGGTGCCGGTCCCCATGCCGAGGCGGGACCGGTGGTGGCTTCGAGTGTGCCGGGTCGTCCCAAGCAGGTCAGAGCTACACCGAGGGACGGGTCGGTCACCTTGTCGTGGATAGCGAGCAGCGACGGGGGTTCGCCGATCATCGCATGGGAGTACCGAGGCAAGGATACCTCCATCGGCGGCATTAGGTTGTCCGATCCGTGGACAAGGATTCCCGGCAGCGGTGCGGGCACTACTTCTTATGTGGTGACCGGTTTGGACAACACCAAGGACTACCGTTTCCAGGTTCGGGCGGTGAACATCAACGGTGCGGGCACCCCTTCTGCGGTGACCGCGGTTGTCCAACCCGGTAGCGTTCCCAATGCCGTACCCACCGGTGCACCCGATGTAGAGTCCATTTGGTTCAGGCAGGAACCGGGAGAGGACTCGATCACCTTGAAGTGGGCAGAGCCGGGCGATGCCGCTGGTAGGTTGCCGATCATTCGTTACGAGTACCAGCAGAAGACTGGTGGCGGCGAGTGGGGCCAATGGATAACCATCCCCGCCGATCGGACATTCCAAATCACTAATGGGACTACATACCTGAAGGCTGCAATTTCAACCGAGTTGGCTGAGGTGGATGGGGCAGGGGCCAGGGCGTACAAGATCACCGGTTTGACCGCGGGCACACCCTACCGATTCAGAATCCGAGCGGTGAACCGTATCGGCCCAGGCCCCTATGTGGAGACCCCCAAGGATCTTTACCCGGGCACGGTGCCCTCGGCTCCGTCGGAGTTCTCCGCCCGGTTCAACTGGGACGAGCGTTTAGGTTTGGCAAGCGTTACTTTGTCGTGGACTCCGAGCAGCGATGGTGGTTCCCCGATCACCAAGTGGGAGTACAAGGGGGCCAACACTGTGGCCGAGTTGGCCACCTCTGCGTGGACCTATCTGTGCGACAGCACGGGAGGCACGGATTACCTGGCCGCGGACACCACCACCGCCGCGGAGTGCGCCGAGTTGGGCACGGTCACGGTTCCCCGCACCCTGGCGGACGGGTCGACCCCCGATATCTCTGGTTTTCCTGGTTTTGCCAATGATTACCATTTTGTCCTGAGGGCGGAAAACAGTTTTGGCAAGGGCTTCCAGTCGTCGGTGATAAGAGTGAAACCCGGCGGGTCGCAGCGTCCTCCGGGTGCTCCTGCAGCAGTGGTTATGCCCTACTATGTGGATTCCCCGAGCACCGGCGGTCAGCCCCGATTTCTTGTGTTTAATGGGTATGATCCCACTGGTTATTGGGCTGCCGGGTATGAGTATTCCTGGAAAGTGGGAGACGGTTCCTGGGGTCCGTGGATGAAACGCACGGCGGGTACCGAGGTCCAGTCCTGGGAGAGTTGGGTCAGTGAGTTCAAGATAGGCGAGACCTACCAGATGAGGGCACGCCATACCAACGACAACGGTCCGGGTCCGGCCACCGAAAGTCCCGAGTTCGTTTACGGCGGACCACCGCTGCCCGGCGGTGGTGCGGTATTAGGCTCGGCCGGTGGCTCTTCCGGTGCCGCCACCAACGTTCTTCCCGTTCTTCATGCCAAGGCGGGGACCAGCAAGGTGACCTTGAGCCTCAGGGACACGGCCGTGGCCACATCTGCCATCTCTACCAGGAGCCAGATGGAAAACCTCGGGGGCACCATTGGTTGGGAGTATTCCTACAAGGTCGCCGACGGCGACTGGGGGGAGTGGACGTTCGTCAACAACGGTCAGCAGTTCAACGCCAGCACCGAACTCGACGTCGACGGCCTGGACAATGGTGTGGTTCATCGGTTCAGAATTCGCGCCGTACTGGGTTCGTTGCCCGGTATAGCCCTGGAATCGAAACCGGTGACTCCCGGGGTCGCACCTCCGGCTCCCGAGGGGCTGTCCGCGGCCGGCGGTGATCGGCAGGTGACCCTGACGTGGACGTCGGCGGGCAGTGGTGGCCCAGCCATCACCAAGTGGCAATACTGCAACTACTCCACCGGCTGCGACACCGCGGGCGATTGGACCGACGTGACCGGCAGCAACGCCGCCACCACCTCGGTGGTGGTACGGAGCTTGACCAACGGCACCGCCTACACGTTCAGGGTCAGGGCGGTGAACGCCATCGGCGAAGGGGCCGCGGCTCAGACGTTGCCGACGACCCCGGGTCGGGTGCCCTCGGCTCCGGTGCGGGCTTTGGTCGAGGCCGGTGATGCCCAGGTGACGTTCAGGGTCACCAAACCGGCGCAGGCCGGGCTCAACCTCAACCGGGTGGTGGGCTATCAGGTTCGCACCAAGCGTGCCGGTGAGCCCTGGGAGGCCTGGGAGGCTCTGGGCACCACGGTCCCGGCCACTGCTGCGGACACGATGAGCCCGTCGGCGGAGACCTCCGCGGTGGTGCGCAACTTGGAGAACGGTGTCAGTTACACGTTCCAGGTGCGGGCGGTGAACTCTTATGGGTCGGGTCCTCATGTGGAGACTTCCGCGGTGGTGCCGATTGGTGCCCCCACCGGGGGAACGCTGAGCGCTCGTGCCGGTGACGCCCAGGTGGTGTTGTCGTGGGCCGATGCTCGTTCCGCCGGTAGCACGATCACCGCCTGGCAGTACCGTCAACGCCAGGGCGACGGCGGCTACGGAGCGTGGAGCGACATTGCCGGCAGCGGCCCGACCACCAGGTCTCACACCGTGACCGGTTTGTCCAACGGCTTGGATTATCAGTTCGCGATAAGAGCGGTGACCGTCAATGACGAGAAGGGATTCGAGTCCGAGTCCGACACCGTCACCCCGTCCACCACACCACCCCAACCGGCATCGGTCACCGCAACTCGCGGCGACCGCCAGGTAACCCTGTCGTGGACCGCGGGCACCGCCGGTGAACCCGGTACCGCCACCTGGGCGGCGCCCACCACGAGCTGGCAGTACCGGATGAAAACCGGCGACGGCGGCTTCGCGACGTGGACCGACATCGCCGACAGCGACGCCACCACCACGGCCCACACCGTCACCGATTTGATCAACGGTGTCGTCTACACCTTCGAGGTGCGGGCGATGAACGCCATGGGCACCGGCACAGCCGCATCCGCTTCCGCCACCCCCGCGGTGGCACCCCCCGCGCCGACGCTGACCGCCCAGGCCGGCGACACGGCGGTCACCCTGTCGTGGACTCCCAACGGTAACGGCGGTTCGGCCATCACCGGTTGGCAGTCCCGCACCGGCGACGGTGCTTGGGCCGATCTGGCCACCTCAGATGCCAACACCGTGGTCGTACCCAACCTCGACAACGGAACCGCCTACACCTTCGAGGTCCGGGCCACCAACGCCGTCGGCGACGGCGAGGCCGCCACCGCGTCGGCCACCCCCGCAGGAACACCCCCCGCCCCCACGGTCACCGCCGACGCCGGCGACGAGATGGTGACCCTGTCGTGGACCTCCAACGGCGACAACGGTTCGACGATCACCGGCTGGCAGGTGCGAACCGGCGACGGCGAATGGGATGATCTCGTCACCGACGCCACCGGCCATGTCGTTTCCGGCTTGACCAACGGAACCGCCTACACCTTCGGGGTGCGGGCCATCAACGCGGTCGGCGACGGCGGGGTGGCCGCCGAGTCGGCCACCCCGGCGGCGGTTCCAGCAGCTCCGACGGTGACCGTGGTCCCCAGTGACGGGGAGATCACCTTGTCGTGGGCCTCGACCGGTAACGGTGGTTCGGCGATCACCGGCTGGCACTACCGCATGAAGGTAGGGGTCGGTGATTACGGCGAGTGGACCGCCATGGCCGCCGACGCCACCGGTGCGAGCCTGACCGGTTTGGACACCGGCACCGGCGCGGTGGCCTACGTCTTCGAGGTGAGAGCCACCAACGCTCTCGGCGACGGCGCGGTGACCACCTCCGATCCGGTTACCCCCACTTCGGCCCCGCCGGTGGACGACGACTACTACTCAGGGGTGGTCGACGGCCCCGACTTCTGCGCCGATCGGTCGTTGGGCGGGGCCCGCTTGTTCGCCCTAGACGGCGACGGCGACGGCGTGGCCGACACCTGCTCACTGCCGTACACCCGCCGCGAAGCCATAGCCCGCCAGAACGCGGTGGTCACCCTGGCCAACCGTTACCCCGACCAATACCGAGCACTGGTCAACGCCGCCTGCGCCGAAGATGACGGCGATCAGCCCTGCGGGGGCGACCCGCTGGCCGCTCCGGGGTACGCGCCGATCAACGATGGTGGCCCCTACTACTCGGGCATCATCACCGGTCCCGGCTACTGCGCCAACCGTTCCCTGGGCGGGCCCACCACCTACCCGCTCGACTCGGACGGCGACGGCATCGCCGACGTCTGCTCGCTGCCCTACACCCGCCGTGAGGCCATAGCCCGCCAAAAAGCCGGCGACGCCCTCGCCGCCATGCACCTCGACGAGTTCAAAACCGCGCTCACCGAGGAATGCCGCCGCCTCGGAGGCACCGACTACGGCGACGATCCCGCGGACCTCGCCGCCGACGTCTGCAACCAATAACAAGATCCCAAAACCCAAACCCAATCATGTTGTGCCCCCCGGGTCCGCCCGGGGGGTGCAGCATTTGCGCCCACGGCAGGATTCGAACCTGCGGCCCCTTGCTCCGGAGGCAAGTGCTCTATCCCCTGAGCTACGTGGGCAACAACCGGATGAGTATACCCGGCGAGGCCGGTCTACGATGTCGCAGTTCATGGCCGATATCCGCGCCTCGCTGATCGATGCCCTGCACACCGCGCTGGTGGCTGCGGGGATGGACCTGCCTGTCGGCTTCGGGGCGGGGTTGGAACGTCCGGCCCGGCCCGAGCACGGGGACTGGTCGTCCAACGTCGCTATGGCCACCGCCAAGAGGGCAAAGCGCAATCCCCGGGAGCTGGCCGCGGAGCTGGCGGCCTGGTTGGACGAGCATCGGCCCGAGCACGTGGCCGAGGTGAGCACCGCGGGCCCCGGATTCATCAACTTCAAGCTGGCCCCGAGCTGGCTCCACGACGTGGTTCGTGAGGCGGTGGCCACCGGCACCGAGGACTACGGGCGCCAGGACCTCGGCCGGGGCCGCACCGTGATCGTGGAGTTCGTGAGCGCCAATCCCACCGGGCCGGTCCACGCCGGCCACGGGCGGGGCGCGGCCTACGGCGACGCGGTGGCCCGGCTGCTGGACCGGTGCGGTTACCGGGTGCAGCGGGAGTTCTACATCAACGATCGGGGAACCCAGATGGAGCTCTACGCCGCCTCGCTGGCCGCGGCCCGAGCCGGCCGACCGATCCCCGAGGGGGGCTACAACGGCGAATACATCACCGAATGGGCGCAGGAGATGCCCGCGGCCGCCGACCCCCGCCGGTGGGGGCGACACAGGGCTTTGGCCGCCCAGAAGGAGGTGCTGGGCTCGATGGCGGTGGAGTTCGACACCTGGTTCGGCGAACAATCGCTGGTGGACGCCGGGGCCATCGACGAGACGCTGACCGCGCTGGACGCCGCCGGGTCGTCCTACGAGTCCGATGGAGCCCGGTGGTTGCGCTCCCGTGACCACGGCGACGACAAGGATCGGGTGCTGGTGAAGTCCGACGGGGAGTACACCTACCTGCTGCCCGACATCGCCTACCACCGCGACAAGCTCGATCGGGCCGGCCCCGACGGCTTGTTGATCAACGTGTGGGGGGCCGACCACCACGGATACGTCGCCCGCATGAAGGCGGCCCTGGCAGCATTGGGCCATGACCCCGACCGCCTGGAGGTGGTGGTCACCCAGCTCGTCCGCCTGGAGCGCGACGGCGAGGAGGTCAGGCTGTCCAAGCGGACCGGCGACATCGTCGAGCTGCGGGACGTGATCGACGAGGTGGGCCCCGATGCCGCTCGGTTCACCTACCTGCTCCAATCGATGGACTCCACCCCCACCTTCGATCTGGCCCGGGCCGCGGCCCGGGTCATGGACAACCCGGTGTTCTACGTACAGATGGCCCATGCCCGGCTGTGCTCCATCGCGGCCCGGGCCCGGGCCGCGGGGATGGTTATGGACGACCCCGCCCTGGTGAACCTGGGCGTGCTGGAACACGACCGGGAGACCGAGATGATGCGTCGGCTCTCCACCCTGGGCGAGGTGATCGCCACCGCGGCCGAGGAGCGGGCCCCTCACCGGGTCACCGCCTGGCTGCGGGACTTCGCCGCCGCCGTCCACGGCTTCTACCACGACTGCCACGTGGTGGGCACCGGCGTCGCCCCCGATCTGACCCGGGCCCGGCTGGTGCTGGTGGACGCCGCCCGGGTGGGTCTGGCCGTCGGCCTGGGCGTGCTCGGGGTGAGCGCGCCCGAGACCATGTGAGGCCTCGGCGATGTCGGCCCTGCCCCCGTCCCTTCTGCCCAACAACGCTTCGATAGAAGCCGACGGGCGGTTGTCCATCGCCGGGTGCGACACGCTGGAGCTGGCCCGGGAATTCGGCACCCCGCTGTTCGTGTACGACGAGGCCCACCTGCGGGAGCGGTGCCGTCGGGCCCGGGCCGCCTTCACCGGATCGGTGGCCTACGCCTCCAAGGCGTTCCTGTGCCTGGCCATGGCCCGTCTGGCCCACGAGGAGGGACTGCACCTGGACGTGGCCACCGGCGGGGAGCTGTACGTGGCCCGGGCCGCGGGAGTGCCCGGCGACCGACTGGTGCTGCACGGCAACAACAAGTCCCTCTCCGAGCTGGGCGACGCCATCGCCGCCGGGGTGGGTCGCATCGTGGTCGATTCCTTCGACGAGCTCGACCGCCTCGACGCGCTCCACGAGGCCACCGGGTCCCGCCCCCGGGTGCTGCTGCGGATCACTCCGGAGGTGGAGGTTCGCACCCACGAATACGTGACCACCGGGGTGGACGACACCAAGTTCGGTTTCACCGCCTCCAACGGGCTGGCCGACGCCGCCATTCACCGATGCCGCCGGGCCGACTCGGTGGAGTTGGTGGGCCTGCACGCCCACATCGGCAGCCAGGTGTTCGAGCTGGGCCCGTTCCGACAAGCGGTGGAGGTGATCGCCGGGTTCGCCCGGCCCTACGATCTGCCCGAGCTGTCGGTGGGCGGGGGCCTGGGGGTGGCCTACGTGGAGGGGGAGTCGGCCCCGAGCATCGCCGAGTGGGCCGCGGCCATAAGCGAGGCCTGCGCCGTGGCCGGGTTCACCGCTGCGGTGAGCGTCGAGCCGGGGCGGGCCCTGGTGGCGTCCTCGGCCATCACCTTGTACCGGGTGGGCACCATAAAGGAGTTGCCCGGTATCCGCACCTACGTGTCGGTGGACGGCGGCATGAGCGACAACCCTCGGCCGGTGCTGTACGGCAGCGGCTACGAGACGTTCCTGCCCCGGGCCGCCGACCGTGACCGCGACAAGGCGGTCACGGTGGTGGGCAAGCACTGCGAATCGGGCGACCTGCTGGTCCGCGACGGCCGGGTGCCCGGCGACATCGAGGTGGGCGACGTCCTGGCCACCCCGGTGACCGGGGCCTACGGTCACTCCATGGGTTCCAACTACAACAAGGTTCCCCGCCCCGCGGTGGTGTTCGTCCACCACGGCGAAGCCCGCCTGGTGGTCCGCCGCGAAACCCACGAGGACCTCATCCGCAACGACCTCTAGAGCCGTCCCCTTCGCCGGGTGGCCATCAGGATGATTAGGGAGCAGGGTGAGGGGGTGGTCGTTATGTGGCGATGGCCGGGTCGCCGGGGGCGGCCATCCGGATGATGGAAGGGGGAGGAGGTGGCCGTTATGTGGCGATGGCCGGGTCGCCGGGGGCGGCCATCTGGATGATGGAGGGGTGGCCGTTCTGGATCAGCCAGCCCCGACCGGGAAGCGAGGGCAGGGTTGGACGGGTGGGGAGTTGGAGGCCGAACAGGTCGCCGTCCAGGGGGGCGGGCTGAAGCAGCACCCCGGTCCGGGAGAAACGGACCTCGGTGGTCCAGTGGCCGTAGGCGGTGCGCAGCCGGTCGGCCCGGCCGGCGGCCACGATGTGCAATCCGGGACGACCACCGGTGACCAACGCCATCAGGGCGCCACCGGGATCGTCCACCGTCTCGGCGTCGTCGATCAGCACCACCACCGGGGGATCGCAGGAGTTGGCCATCGCCAGCAACTCATCGGGATCGGCGGCGAGACTCGTGCCGGGATCGAGACCGCTGCCGGGGTCGAGACTGCTGCCGGGGTCGAGACTGCTGCCGGGGTCGAGACTGCTGCCGGGGTCGAGACTGCTGCCGGGGTCGAGACTGCTGCCGGGGCCGCGGATCAAAGGCAGGGCCGACAGCAGGGCCTGCGACAGGGGTGGCGGTGATTCCGGCGGGGCCAGGACGATCACCCGTCCGTCGGCGGCCGTGGCCACCGCGGCCGCCTGGGCCAGGGCGGTGGATCTGCCGGAGCGGGCCGGACCCAGGATCAGGGCGTGCTCACCGGGGTGCAGGGTCAGCCCCACCGGGGTAAGGGTGTCGTCGCTCAGCCCCAGGGGGAGGTAGACGGGGGAACTACTCAGGCGAGCCCCGTCCAGGCGGGCCGGATCCACCACCGGGGGCAGGCTCTCCACCGGTGGGGGACCGCCCGTGGGGGGATGGATGCCGCAGGCGTGGGCCACCGCGGCGGCCAGCCCGTCGTCGGGTACCGCCACCTGGATCTCGATGCCCGACGGGACGGCGAAACCCCGACCGGGAGGCAGGATCGAGGGGTCGGCAACGCTCACCCCCCACTGGCGGTATAGCGCGGGGTCGGTGAGGCGGAACACGAACGTCCGGGGAGTGGCGGCTTGCACGGTGCGGCTAACCCGGGAGAGCTGGTCGGTGGCCGCGGCGATCCCCAGGCCGACCGCGGGGCCCTCGACCCATACCCGTTCGAGGACGACCAGAAGGGCGTGATCGGTCACCGTGTCCAGACTCCGGGCCAACGACCCCCAGTTGTCCACCAGCGTCACCACCAGCGGCGGTCGATCCCCGACAGGGCCGCGGCCGGCGTGGATGGCCAATCGGCGATCCAATTCGTCGCCCAGACGACGGACGATCCGCAGGGTCCGGTCCCGCTCATCGATCCCCACCACCGCACCGCAGTGGGGCAGATCCTCCAGGGGCGACAGCCCACCGGAACCATGGTCGATGACGTACAGGTGGCAATCCTCGGGGCGGTAGCGGTTGGCCAACGCCACGGCCACCGACCCCAGTGCGGTGGTGGTTCCGCTTCCGGCGATGCCCGCGAACAACACGCTGCCCCCGTGGGGATCCCACCCCAGCGCATACCGGCTCTGCCGATTGGGGTCGTCGGCCAGGGCCATGGCCACCCCCGGCGGCTTGGCAGGGGTCATGTGCGGGTCGTCAGTGGGATCGTCGGCCATCGCCGGGACCACCCCCGGCTCGGCATCCGATCTGCCGTAGGTGCTTCCAGTGGGATCGTCGGCCATCGCCGGGACCACGGTGGCCGCCGGGCAGGGTCGGGGCGACTCCTCGGTCAACTCCTCCAGGGTGACCCGCCGGGGCAGGGGGTCGGGCCACGGGCGGCGCAACCGGGCCCCGCCCCGGTGAGCCCACGCGTCGCGGGCGGCCATCACCAGCCGGGACAAGTCGCTGGGGGCGTCCTCATCGGGCGCAGGCCCCACGGTGGGGGCCGGAATCCCGTCCACGGCCGTCACCACCTGCAAACCCTGCTGCCCGGGGGCGGTGACCCCGGTGACCAGAGCGGCCTGGAACTCGATCAGCTCGTTGGGGCCGAAGCGGACGAAGGCCCGTCCCGGCTGGTCCCGGCCGATACCGGCGGCCTCGGGACTGTCGAGAACGTCGATCGAGTCGGAGGCGTCCACCATTCGCAGGGCGATTCGCAGCCCGGTGTTGGTCCTGATGTTGGCGCTGACCGCACCGGCCGCCCGCTGGGTGGCCAGTACCAGGTGCATGCCCAGGCTGCGTCCCCGTTGAGCCACGTTCACCAGCGAGTCCATGAAACCGGGCAGTTCGGCGGCCAGTGCGGCGAACTCGTCGATTATCACCACCAGCCGGGGAAGCGGTGACCATGTGTTCCCCTCGGCGGACGGGTTCGGGGGCGAAGGCATCGGCGACGGCGACGAGCGGCCCATCGTCCGGTAGTGGACCAGGTCGGTGGTTCCGTGGCCCCGCAGCACGTGCTCTCGATGGCGGATCTCGGCCTCCAGGCAGCGCAGCGCCCGCTCGGCCAGACGGTCGTCCAAATCGGTGACCAGACCGACCACGTGGGGCAGTCCGGCGCAGGCGTCGAACGCGCTACCGCCCTTGTAGTCCACCAGGACGAAGGTGACCTGCTCGGGGGAGTAGTTGGAGGCCACCGACGCCACCAGCGTGCGCAGGAACTCGCTCTTGCCCGATCCGGTGGTGCCGCCGACCAGCGTGTGGGGGCCGTCGGCGACCATGTCGCACAGCAGCAGCCCGTGGCCGTCTACCCCCACGGGGGCAGCCAGATCGTCACGGTGCTGGTTGTCGCTCCAGCGGGCGGCGATCGCCGCGGCCAGGTTCGTGGGCCCGTCGGACCCGGAGTCCGATGATTCCAGGTCGAGCAGGCCCATCAGTGGTGAACCGTGGGGAATGTCGGAGTCGGAGCCGGCCAACTCGGGGTCCTCGAAGCGAGCCAGGCGGCGGGCGGTGTCACGAGCCAGGTCCAGACCCGTACCGGTGGCCAGAACCGACGGGATCGTCTCCCCCGAGAACGACAGGGTCACCGAACCCGATGCGTCATGGGCCTCGATCACCGCGGTGGCCGCCGCGGGGAGTTGATCCACGCTGGGGGCCAGCACGATTCCCGAGGCCGGGCCCCCGTCACCCCTCAGCAGAGGCCGTGTCGGCGGATTTCTCCCCGTGGCCAGGTCGTCCCCGTCGATCACCGCCAGAAGCTGGGGCCAGACCACCTCCTTGCGCCGTTCCCAGGCATCGACCAGCTCGGCGAGCATCTCGGTCGTCGCCGGGCGGCTGTCGGCGATCAGGCGGCGGTGGCCCCCTGTGCCGGGATGACAGATATGGGGCAACCAGGAGGTCCATGCCCAGCCGGGAGCGGTTACCGCATCGGCCGCCACCAGCACGGCCACGTCGGCCGGACCGTGGTGGGCGACGGCCTGGAGGATCAGCGACCGGGCCAGCGCGGTGGTCACCACCCGGGGCCCCACCAACCCCAGCAGCTTGCCCGGACCCAGGTCCACCGGGACGGGCACGTCGACCAGGGGGCCGAGCTGCTCGAGCGCGGCGGCGACCTCGTCGGCCGGGACGGATCCGTCCCCCTCCACCTCCAGATAGGGGTCGAAGGGACGCGAACCGTGCCCGGCCACCAGCAGCATGAAGTCGTCGTGATCGGGCCTTCGCTCCCACAGCCGCACGCTGGGCCGGCGGATTCGCCTGATTGCCTCGGCCAGGTGGGGATGGATCTCCCGGCGGTGGCGGGTCTCGGCGGAGTGGGCCCCGGCCGCGGCCTCTCCGAAGTCGGCCAACGACGCCTGCATGCGGTGCCACGACCGGTGTCGGGCCGAGCGATCACGACGACGGCCGTCGATCCAGTTCGCCGCCATCATCAGCGGGCTGAGCAGGGCGAAAAGAGCCATCACCGGTCGATAGAGCACGGCCATCAAAAGCCCGACCAGGAGCGGCCCGGCCAGCGCGGCCCAACCGAAGGCCGCCGTTCGCAGCGACCGACCGGACTCCTTGGGCGGAGCGGGCAGCGATCGGAGCCCACCCGGGGGAGCCGCCCGGGGAGGGCGATTGAAGGCGATCCGTCCCGAGACGGTACGCCCGAGGACCACCGCCAGACGGTGGGGAGGGTCGTCGGGCGCATCCACCACCTGCACCAGGGCTCGGCCCACCCGTAGGGGGACGGCCGTGTCCAGCACGGTCGGCTCGGCATCGCCCAGCTCGACTCGTATACGGCCGTCCCTATGGTCGAAGCGGGCATGGTGGGGACGCAACCCGGAGTCGGGGAGGGTCACGTCGTCGTCGGGCGAACGCCCCACCCGCAACTCCTTTGCCCCCAACCGGCGGCGGTCCCCGGCCCAGAGGCCCCCGATCACCTCGACGGTCAATCCCGCCTGGTCGGGCCCGGGGCCGGGACGGACGCCCACCCGAACGCCATCGGCCATCCCGGCCTCGTCCAACCGGGTATCGGCCGGGACCCACCGGTCGTGGACCCACAGCCCCTCCACCGGAGCCGCCAACCCCAGGGCCTCGGCCAGCTCTCCCACCCGAGCGACCCCACCGGCGGTGATGCTCACCTCACGAGCACCCTCGGGTCCGTCGTAGAGCAAGCGCATGGGCGGCCTCGACGGGGCGGAACCCGAGGCCGGTCAAGCCGGCTCGGGGGGTCCGCATACAGGCGTGGGGATCAGACCGTGTCGAGTCCCACCCGGTGTCCGTGTTCGCCGGGATCCCATCGTCCGCATGCAGGCGTGGGGATCAGACCGCGTCGAGAGCGGCGATGGTGTTCTGGCGCTCGAGGCCCACGGAGGCGGCCAGCTCGGTCAGCGCCTCCTGCAACTGACCCAGGGAGGGCGACCACTGCTCGTGCCAGGCCCCCCGGAATCGCTCGGAGCGACTACCCGTCCAGGTCGTGCCCTCCAGAGTTGCCGACAGCCGGGTGCGGAGATCCTCCACCTGGGCGGCGAACGCGGAGAACTGCTGCTGGAGACGGTCCATCTCCTCGGTGTTCATGGTGAGAACGGACATCGTGGGGCCTTTCGTTGGGTTTCTTGGGTCCGGGCTTTTTCGGGTCTGCTCCTTCCGGCTGATCCGATTGAGCCTCGTGACCCCACTCTTTCTAGTCCCTCGAAATTGAAATAGCAAGATATTTATTGAAAATATTGAATTTCAAGCTCGCGTCCCCGAATCTCCTCCCGCAGGATGTGCTCGGCCGCGGTCCGGGTTCGGGCGGCATCGGCGTACAAGCCCTCGGCTCGGTCGGCCAGCCGGCGAACCACCTGGTGGATCTCGTAGCGCATCCTCACCAGGTGGATGCGCTGGTGGCGGAGCCGAAGGCGGCCGGCATCGGCCGCTGCCGACTGCCAGACCGTCGGGGCGTGGGCGGCCACCGGCCCGTCGAGCACGTCGTCGAGTCCGAGCCCGATCGGCTCCACCTCGGCCCGCAACCGATCGCACGCCACCGCCTGACGGCGCAGATCGTCGGCCAGGGCGAACAGGTCATCGGAGATCATGTCGTATTCAGAATATATGTTGTTACATGAAAATCAATAAAATTTTTGAACCTGCGCTCGGTGTCGTCGGAGAGAAGGTACTCACCGGACAAATGCTGCCATTTCGACCGGGCCGAGCCAGTACGGTGGCGACGGTGAAGGGTTCCTCCCGGATGCGGATCCAGCCGTCGGCGGCCTCCAACCACGACACCTGCACGGAGCGACGGTGAAGGGTTCCTCCCGGATGCGGATCCAGCCGTCGGCGGCCTCCAACCACGACACCTGCACGGAGCGACGGTGAAGGGTTCCTCCCGGATGCGGATCCAGCCGTCGGCGGCCTCCAACCACGACACCTGCACGGAGCGACAATGACGAATTCCTCCCGGATGCGGATCCAGCCGTCGGCGGCCTCCAACCACGACACCTGCACGGAGCGACAATGACGAATTCCTCCCGGATGCGGATCGGTGTGGGCGTGTTGGGCTGTGGGAACGTGGGGGCGGCTTTGATCGACCTGATCGAGGAGCAGCGGTCGGTCGTGACCGGACGCACCGGCCTGGAGCTGGAGGTGGTCCGGGTGGCGGTGCGCAACCCGTCGCTCTCCCGCAACGCGGCGATGGCCGACGGCGTGCTGACCACCGATGCCACCGCGGTGGTCAACGATCCCGGGGTTGACGTGGTGGTGGAGCTGATCGGAGGGATCGAGCCCGCCCGGGAGCTGGTGAGCACCGCTCTGGGGTTGGGCAAGCCGGTGGTGACCGCCAACAAGGAACTGCTGGCCAACCACGGTGCCGAGCTGTACGCCGCCGCCGACGCCGCCGGAGTGGACCTTTTGTTCGAGGCCGCGGTGGGAGGCGGGATACCCCTGGTTCGTCCCCTGCGGGCGTCCTTGGCCGCCGAGCCGATCCGCCGGGTGATGGGCATCGTCAACGGAACCACCAACTACATCCTCAGCCGGATGACCGACCACGGTGCCGGCTACCAGGACGCCCTGGCCGACGCCCAGGCGCTGGGCTACGCCGAGAGCGATCCCACCGCCGACGTGGAGGGCTTCGACGCCGCGGCCAAGGCGGCCATCATCGCCACCGTGGCCTTCGGGGCTCGGGTGCCGGCCGCCGACGTGTACCGGGAGGGCATCTCCAGCGTCGGCCCCACCGACATCGCCCACGCCCGGCGACTGGGCTACGTGGTCAAGCTGCTGGCCATCGTCGAACGAGTGGACCGAACCGAGGGCAGCCCCGAACCGGAGGTGCAGGCAGAACGAACTGAAGGCAGGCCCGAACCGGAGGTGCAGGCGGGACGAACCGAGGGCAGGCCCGAGCTCGCGGTGAGGGTGTACCCGGCGATGGTGCCGGCCGATCATCCTCTGGCCTCGGTTCACGACTCCTTCAACGCGGTGTTCGTGGAGGGCGACGCGGTGGGGGAGCTGATGCTGTACGGCCGGGGGGCCGGGGGCAGGCCCACGGCCAGCGCCGTTCTGGGCGATCTCATCGACGCGGCCGGCAACCGATGCCGCAACACCTGGACCCCGATCGGCAACCTGGAGGAAGCGGCGATCCGCCCCACCGACGACCTGGAATCGGAGTACTACATCAACATGGAGGTGCAGGACCGCCCGGGCGTGCTGGCCGCGGTGGCCGGTGTGTTCGGGCACCGCGGGGTGAGCATCCGCTCCATGGAACAGGAGGGCCTGGGGGATCAGGCCCGATTGGTGTTCATAACCCACCGAGCCATCGAGCGGGACGTGCAGGCCACCCTGACCGACCTTCGAGATCTCGAGGCCGTGCTGGGAGTACCCACACTGCTGCGGGTCATCGGATCGAACCCGTGAAGCACCCATGAGGTACATCAGCACCCGAGGCCGAGCCAAACGAGCCGGGCGACGCGCCCCGACCCCGGCCCGACCGTGAAGCACCCATGAGATACATCAGCACCCGAGGCCGAGCCCCGGTTCTGGACTTCGGGGACGTGCTGCTGGCCGGACTGGCCGCCGACGGCGGGCTCTACATGCCCGACCGATGGCCGGAACTGTCCCCGGCAGTGCTGGGCGGAAACCTCGGCCCCAAGCAGGAGGACTTGGACCCCCATGGTTCCCGATCCCCGGCGGCACTGAGCCGAAGCGGTAGGCG
The DNA here is from genome assembly GCA_965115985.1 of Acidimicrobiales bacterium. Taxonomy (GTDB): domain Bacteria; phylum Actinomycetota; class Acidimicrobiia; order Acidimicrobiales; family Bin134; genus Poriferisocius. Next base: position 167,363 of record OZ220474.1, on the reverse strand, counting down.
GGCGGACCTGGACACCCGTGGTTCCCAATCCCCGCCGGCCCGAGGGGGAAGCCCCGGCTCGGGGTACGGGGGCTACGCCGATCTGGCCTCCGAGGTCATGTGGCCGTTCGTGGACGGTGCCTACCCCCGGGATCGGTTCGACCAGTTGGTGCGGGAGGCCTATGGCGGGTTCACCCACCCCGAGGTGGCCCCGCTGGTGGAGTTGGGCGACGGGCTGTGGCTCATGGAGCTGTTCCACGGTCCCACGCTGGCCTTCAAGGACGTCGCCCTACAGTTGGTGGGACGGTTGTTCGCCGAGGAGCTGGCCCGCCGGGGCGAGCGGGTGACCATCGTGGGGGCCACCTCGGGCGACACCGGGTCGGCGGCCATCGAGTCGGTGCGCGACCGGGAGAACATCCAGATCGTGATCCTGCACCCCCACGGACGGGTCTCGGACACCCAGCGCCGCCAGATGACAACCGTGGACAGCGCCAACGTCCACAACGTGGCCATCGAGGGGACGTTCGACGACTGTCAGGACCTGGTGAAGGCCATGTTCGCCGATCCCGCCTTCCGGGCCGAGCAGAAGCTGTCGGCGGTGAACTCCATCAACTGGGCCCGGGTCATGGCCCAGACCGTGTACTACGTGGCCGCGGCCACCCGCCCCGGCCTGGAGCGGGCGAGCTTCTCGGTGCCCACCGGCAACTTCGGCAACGTACTGGCCGGCCATGTCGCCCGGCGGATGGGCCTGGCCGTGGACCGGTTCGTGGTGGCCAGCAACCGCAACGACATCCTGACCCAGTTCTTCACCACCGGTTCGATGACCATCTCCGAGGTACGCCCGACGCTGTCACCGAGCATGGACATCCAGGTTTCGTCCAACCTCGAGCGGCTGCTGTTCGAGCTCCTGGATCGCGACGGCCCCCGCACCGCCGATCTGATGGAGCACTTCCGGGCCACCGGTCGGATGCGAATCGATGCCCGCATCTCCGACCGGTTGAGCCGGGGCTGGTCGGGCATCCGGGTGGACGACGCCGAGACCACCGCCACCATCGCCGATCTGTACCGCGACACCGGAATGATCATCGACCCCCACACCGCGGTGGGCCTGGCCGCCGCCCGCCGGTTCGACCGGCCACCCGACCAGCAGATGGTGGTGCTGGCCACCGCCCACCCGGCCAAGTTCGGCGACGCGGTGGAGGCCGCCATAGGGGTGCGCCCACCGATACCCCCACCCCTGGCCGACCTGGCCGACCGCCCCGAACACTGCACCTGCCTCCCCAACGACCTGGCCACCGTCAAGGCCCACGTCGCCCACTGCACCCGTCCATCTAGCTGAGCACCCCGACGACAATCAGTGTCTCGACATGATGAGCACCTCGGCGACAACGAGTCCCCGACGACGCTTCTGAGCCAAATGCCAGATGCTCGGGGTTGCCGTCGGCCAGACTGAACCCGATGTATACGATCCACGCCACCAAGAAGCTGCTCGATCGAGTCAAACCCCCCGTCGAGGAGCCGATGGCCCGGCCGTCCACCGCACTGGGCAACTGGTACGCGACCGCACTGTTCTGGAAGCCCCAGGCGGCATTGTTCCTGAACGAGCGAACCCTGCTGCCGGTCTTCCTGCCGCTGGCCCCCGCCGCCAACCTGGCCGATCGGTTCCCCGACCAACTCGGTCGGGTGATGGATGCACTGGGCATACCCATCGAGTTCGTCTTGCAGGAAGTCGGCGTGATGGACAAGGCAACCTTCGCCAAGACCGCCAGCCGAAGCCTGCTGGCCAGCATGAACGCACTCGCCCACCGCTCGGGTTGGACACGTCACTACGTGGAGGACGACGACATGTTGTTGACCCTGTCCCTGGACTTAGCCAAAATGCCCTGCGGCCCCCTTTTCAAAAGGCATATTTCCCCCAACCGTGAACTCGCCGCCCTCGTCTCCAAAGTCCTAGGCGAATGAACCCCCCACCACCAAGTACCACGGGGGAACTACACGAACGGGATCGCTCTTTGCCGTTGAGACGTGCCATGACAACCTTGGAATTGACCAGTAATGACATGGCTGAGCTCATGGGGGTCAACCGTCAAGCTATCGACGAGTGGCTGTCAGCAGGGCCACCCGTTGACCGTTGCGAGAAGATCAATACTATCAGCGAGATAGCCGATACCCTCCGTTATCGGTTACATGCTGGAGTCCCCGCAGTAGTCGCCAGACACCGAGCCGAGGCTTACGGCAACCGAACCATGCTCGAGTTGATCACCGCCGATGAGCACGACTGGCTTCTACACTCCATCAAGCAGAGCTTCGACTTTTCAGCTTCGACTTTTCACGCGCAGCGTGAACATCAAAACAGTTAAGATCGTTTCCACGCCACCAGCCAGCACAAGAAATCTCACGTCACACATTTGACCGATGGTGGTGGTAACCGATAAGCCCGGTGAGGAAATACTCAGTGGCCCATTTCAAGTTAGCCGTAATCAAGGCGAGATGGGCTCAAACTCTAGTGCTGGTATCGCAGTCGGCAATGATCAGAAACTGCGACGGTACCGCCCCATGAATCTCAAGCACGCTAAATGCAAGAGTTCGTCCTCAGGTGGGTTCGACGATGACGGCGGTTCCGAAGGCTAGGAGTTCGGCACCGCCTGAGGTGACCATAGAGTCGGCACCACCTGAGGTGACCATAGAGGTCGAGAACCGCAGGGCGATTATTGCGTTGGCACCGAGGGTTTCGACCTCTTCGACCATGCGGTCGCCAGGGTGGATCGCCTCTGTGGGATTGTTCGGGATGCCGAACCGACCGCCCGTGGATTGGCCCGTCCCCGGGTGGATTGCCTCCTGTGGGTGTACCCGGCCTGTGGCGATCTGGCAGAATCGGGCACCGTGGAATGCTTGGTTTACCACCCTCGGTCGGGATTTCGGGGGACGTTCCGGCAGAATTGGGTGTTGTGAAGTACTTGGTGTGCATCCCCGACGGGTGCGCCGACCTGCCCGTGGCCGAGTTGGACGGGGCCACGCCGCTGGAGGTGGCGGACACGCCGGTCCTCGACTCGCTGGCCGCCCGGGGGCGGGTGGGGCTGGCCGAGGTGATTCCCCCGGGGATGCCCGCGGGCAGCGACGTGGGCAACATGTCCATCTTCGGTTACGACCCCACCCGCTACCACACCGGCCGGTCGCCCATCGAGGCCGCCGCGCTGGGACTCGCCCTCACCGCCGATCAGGTCGCCTACCGGTGCAACCTGGTCACGGTGACCGACGACGGGATCATGGCCGACTTCTCCGGCGGGCATCCCGACTCGGATCGGGCCGCCGAGGCCATCGCCGCCCTGGACGCCGAACTGGGTGGAGAGGTGAGCTTCCACCCCGGCGTGCAGTACCGCCACACCATGGTGGCCCCGGCTCGATGGGCCGACGCGGTGTGCATCCCGCCCCACGAGCTCTCCGATCGGCCGGTGGTCGGCCCTCGGGGCCCGGCCGGCCCGGAGCTGGCCGCGCTGGAGGAGGCCTCCCGAGCGGTGCTGGCCCGGTTCGATCTGAAGGCCAACCGGATCTGGCTGTGGGGGCAGGGTTTCCAGCCCGAGATGCCCTCCTTCCGGGAGATGCACGGGGTGGAGGCGGGGCTGGTCAGCGCGGTCGATCTGGTCCGGGGCATCGGCGTGCTCACCGGTATGACGGTGGCCGACGTACCCGGTGCGACCGCCTGGTACGACACCAACTACGAGGGAAAACGGGACGCGGCCCTGGCCGGGCTGGAGGCGGGGGCCGACCTGTACGTGATCCACGTGGAGGCCAGCGACGAGGCCGGGCACGAGGGCAACGTGGTCGAGAAGGTCCGGTGCCTGGAGAACTGGGACCGACGCATTCTGGCCGGACTGGTGGACGGCCTGGACGAGATGGGGCCGTGGCGGCTGCTGCTGCTGCCCGACCACGCCACGCCGCTGTCGCTGCGGGGCCACACCGACGACCCGGTTCCCTACCTCCTGGTGGACTCGCGCACCGACGGCCCCGGCGGGGTGTACACCGAGCGGGGAGCAGCGACCGCCGAGGTGGTCCCCGGCCATCTACTCATGTCGAGGCTGTTGGGCGAGAAGCAACAGGCGGGACGAGCGGTGGTGGGGCAGCCGTGGAGACCGGCAGGGCCGCAATGGCCAAGCCACGATCCGGCAAGGCCGTAATCCGGCCATAATGTTGCCGGTGGGGGAGGATTGGTGTAAGGTCTTCGCCGTTGGGGTTTCGATATTGCTCGCAACCCCAGGGGAAGCCTTCTGACCACTCGGTCGATTTCGACATTATTGTTGTCAGCGTCCCGGTGGTGAACGGCTGTTCGACTCGTGTTGTCCGCAAGCGCGAGCAACATACCGACTCACACAAAGCATGCATGTTCAAGGGAGAATTGTGAGCGTAGAAACCACTGGTCTTTCCAAGTCCAAACTTCAACGCAAGGACCGGGCCCAACTCCAGATCATCGCCAGAGCCATGGGCGGGCGACCGGAGGCCAAGGCTCGCAAGGCCGAGATCGTGGAGCTGATCCTCGACCTCGCCGGTATCGGCCCCGACGGTGCCGACCAGGCCTCGACCGGCAACGGAGCCGACCCCGACCCCACTCGGACCAGCGAGAGGGCCCAGGGCGAAACATCCCGGGACGAAGCGCCTCGGGGCCATAAGACCCAGGGCACAACATCCCGGGACAAGGACCGGAGCGTCGAGGAGGACACCGGGTCGGACGCGGCCCCCGAAGCGACGGCCCGAGTGCCGCAGTTGTTCGGGGCGACGGCGGACGAAGACACCGGCTCGGACGCGGCCCCCGAAGCCACCGCCCCTGGCGTCGGCCGCGAAGAACCCGGCGAGAGCCGGCAGGAAGCCGCTCCCCAAGCCGATGCCGGACACGATCAACCCGATGGGGACTCCGACCGCGGCAACCGAGACAACGACAACCGCCATAGCGATCGCCGCGACCGTCCCCGCGACCGCAACACCCAGGACCGGGACAACCGCCAGGATCGGTCGCGCCACCAGGACGACCAGCCCGAGGCCGGCAACCGTCGCCGCCGCCGGGGACGGGGCCGCAACGATCGGGATCGTCCCGACGAGCCCTGGACCGGCGATCCCATCGCCATCTCCGGCTACCTGGATCTGCGGGAGGACGGTTACGGCTTCCTGCGGACCAAGGGCTTCCACCCCAGTAGGGAGGACGCCTACGTGTCGGTCAAGCAGGTGCGCCAGTTCGGTCTCCGCAAGGGCGACCTCGTCACCGGTAGCTGCCGACCGGCCACCCGCAACGAGAAGAACCCGGCCATCCTCCAGATCGACAGCGTCAACGAGCAGTCCCCCGAGTCGAGCAAGCAGCGATCCCGATTCGAGGACCTCACCCCGCTGTTCCCCGACCAGAAGCTGCGGCTGGAGCGCGACGACGACCCGACCAACATGACCTGTCGGATCATCGACCTCCTGTCGCCCATCGGCAAGGGTCAGCGCGGCCTGATCGTGTCGCCCCCCAAGGCGGGCAAGACCACGATCATGAAGGAGATCGCCCGGTCCATCGAGCTCAACAACCCCGAGGTCCACCTGCTGGTGCTGCTGGTGGACGAGCGGCCCGAGGAGGTCACCGACATGCGGCGCTGGCTGCTGCGGGGGGAGGTGGCCGCATCCACCTTCGACCGACCGGCCGACGAGCACACCCAGGTGGCGGAGATGACCATCGAACGGGCCAAGCGCATGGTCGAGCGGGGCGAGGACGTGGTGATAATCCTGGACGGCATCACCCGCCTGTCGAGGGCCTACAACCTGGCGGCCCCGGCCACCGGTCGCATCATGTCCGGCGGTATCGACACCGGAGCCCTGTACCCGCCCAAGAAGTTCTTCGGGGCGGCTCGCAACGTGGAGGAGGGGGGCTCGCTCACCATCCTGGCCACCGCACTGGTGGAGACCGGATCCCGGATGGACGAGGTCATCTTCGAGGAGTTCAAGGGCACCGGCAACATGGAGCTGCGCCTCGACCGCCACATCGCCGAGCGGCGCATCTATCCGGCCATCAACGTGGACGCCTCGTCCACCCGCCACGAGGAGTTGCTGTTCGAGCGGCGCAAGCTCCAGCAGGTGTGGAAGCTGCGGCGGGTGCTCAACGGCATCTCCAGCGACGGCAACGGGGGCGGGGCCGCCGGACTGGAACTGCTGATCGACCGCCTGCGAACCTTCCCCAACAACGATGCCTTTTTGGAGGAAGTGGCCAAGGGCCCCGCCGGGGTGTGAGGCCGAGAACCGACTAGGAGGAACATGAAACCCGATATCCATCCCGAGTACCGGACGGTGGTGTTCCAGGACACCTCCGCCAGCACCTCCATCCTCACCCGATCCACCATTGCCACCAACGAAACCGTGGTGTGGGAGGACGGCAACGAGTACCCCCTGGCCAAGGTGGGGATCTCCAGTGCCAGCCACCCGTTCTTCACCGGCCAGATGACCATCGTGGACACCGCCGGACGGGTCGAGCGCTTCGAGCGCCGCTACGGCCAGCGCAAGCGCTCCGCCCGCAAGGACTGACCCGCCCCGCCGGCGCTCCGCCCCCCAGGGCTTGCTCAGGTAAGCGCCCGGCTTTCCCTACCCATGCCGATCCGACCCGGCAGTAGGTTGGAGCCGTACCGGGACATTCCACCCACGAGGACGTCGGAGCCATGCAGGGACATTCCACCTACGAGGAGATCGAGGCGGAGTTCGTCCAATTGGAGGAGCGACTGGTCGATCCGGGGCTGCTGGCCGACCGGGACGGATACGCGGTCGCGGCCCGGCGATACAAGCAGTTGGAACCCCGGGCAACCCGTATCCGGAAATTACGGGGGCACCGCGAGGACATGGAAGTGGCCACCGAGATGCTGGCCGAGGCCACCGGCGGCGAGCGGGATCTGCTGGAGACGGAGATCGAGGCCGCCGGCGAGGCGATCTCGACCCTGGAGGCCGAGCTGGCCGAGCTGATGATCCCGACCGACCCCAACGACGGCAAGAACGTGATCGTGGAGATCAAGGGGGCCGAGGGGGGCGAGGAGGCCAACCTGTTCGCCCGTGACCTGTTCGCCATGTACGAGGCCTATGCCGGCATGAACCGCTGGAAGCTGGAGATGATGAACGCCCGGAGTTCCGACATGGGGGGCTATACCGACGTGGTGTTCATGCTGCGGGGCGACGACGTGTGGCGCAGGATGAAGTACGAGGGGGGGCCTCATAGGGTGCAGCGGGTCCCGGTCACCGAGTCGCAGGGGCGGGTGCATACCTCCTCGGCCACCGTCGCGGTGCTGCCCGAGGCCGAGGAGGTGGAGATCCACATCGAGGAGAAGGACCTCCAGATCGACGTGTACCGATCCTCGGGGCCGGGCGGCCAGTCGGTGAACACCACCGATTCGGCGGTGCGCATCACCCACAAGCCCACCGGCATGGTGGTGTCGATGCAGGACGAGAAGAGCCAGCTTCAGAATCGCAACAAGGCCATGGCCGTGCTGCGGGCCCGACTGCTCCAGGTCGAGCAGCAGCGGCGGCAGGACGAGCAGTCCGAGCAGCGTCGGGGCCAGGTGGGCGGCGGGGGTCGTTCCGAGAAGATCCGCACCTACAACTTCAAGGAGAACCGGGTGTCCGACCATCGAATCGGTCTCACCCTGTACAAGCTGGACCGCATCCTGGCCGGGGACCTGAACGAGGTGGTGGACGCCCTGGCCGACGCCGAACGCCAGGACCACCTGGTCGGATCGTGAGCTCGACGACGACCACGATGGCAGCCCTGGAGTCGGATGGCCGGGACACGGCGGCAGGAACAGCCACCGAGGCGGATGGCCGGGACACGGCGGCAGGAACAGCCACCGAGGCGGATGGCCGGGACACGGCGGCAGGAACAGCCACCGAGGCGGATGGCCGGGACACGGCGGCAGGAACAGCCACCGAGGCGGATGGCCGGGACACGGCGGCAGGAACAGCCACCGAGGCGGTCACCTGGGAGGTGGTGGCCGCCGAGGCCTCCCGTCGTCTCGAGGCGGCCGGGTTCGCCGGGGCTCGGATCCAGGCTCGCCGCCTGGTGGAGGAGGCATCGGGGTACGAGGGCGGGGAGTACCATCCGGGTCTGGCCCGGGCGGCCGGCGAGCGGCAGATGGCCCATCTGGAGTCGATGCTCGCCCGTAGGCTGGAGGGCCGGCCGCTCCAGTACGTACTGGGGCGCTGGGGGTTCCGAGGTCTGGACCTCATGGTCAACCGCTCGGTGCTCATCCCCCGCCCCGAGACCGAGACTCTGGCCGGTCTGGTCGTCGCCGAACTGGACCGCCGGGATCCCCTTGGCGGACTGGTCGTGGATCTGGGAACGGGCAGCGGAGCGGTGGGCCTGGCCGTGGCCGCGGAGTGCGAGGCGGCCCGGGTGGTACTGACCGACGTGTGCCCCGACGCCCTGGCCGTGGCCCGGGCCAATCTGGCCGGTCTGGGTCGAGCGGCGGTGAGGGTATCGGTGGGCCAGGGGTCGTGGTACGAGGCTCTGCCCGAGGAGCTGGTCGGGACGGTTGACGTGGTGGTGAGCAACCCACCCTATGTGGGCGACCACGAGACGCTGCCCCCCGAAGTGGCCGATTGGGAACCGGCCCTGGCCCTGCGGGGCGGCCCCGACGGACTGGACGGGGCCCGACGGATTCTGGCCGAGGCCCCCCGCTGGCTGAGTCCGGGGGGAGCGGTGCTGCTGGAGTTGTCCCCCGACCAGATGGACACCGCCTCGACCCTGGCCCGAACCGCCGGCCTCACGGTCGAGGCCGTCCACCCCGACCTGACCGGTCGCGACCGGGTACTGCAATGCCGAAGCCGATGAGCATGGTCAAGGACGCCGATACCCCAGGAACCACCAGAGCCGGCACCGAGGTATCCGGGCGGGCGGTGGTCGGCAGCGACGACGATGGGGCCATAACGATGGCCGCCGCGGAACTGCGAGCCGGGCGGGCGGTGGTCGGCAGCGACGACGATGGGGCCATAACGATGGCCGCCGCGGAACTGCGAGCCGGGCGGGCGGTGGTCGGCAGCGACGACGATGGGGCCATAACGATGGCCGCCGCGGAACTGCGAGCCGGGCGGGCGGTGGTCGGCAGCGACGACGATGGGGCCATAACGATGGCCGCCGCGGAACTGCGAGCCGGGCGGGCGGTGGTGATCCCCACCGATACGGTGTACGGACTGGCCGTCCTGCCCGAGAACCTCGGGCTGCTCTTCGAGCTCAAGCAGCGTCCTCCCGACAAGGCGGTGGCCGTCCTGGTGGCCCGGGCGGCCGACGTCGAGGAACTGTTCGATCCGCTTCCGGCCACCCGACGGCTCATGGAGGAGTTCTGGCCCGGTGCGCTCACCATTGTCCAGAACGGCTGGGGCACCCGCTGTCCCGACCACCCGCTGGTGCGGGCCCTGGCCACCGAGGTCGGCCCGATAGCCACCAGCAGCGCCAACCTGAGCGGGCAGCCGACCCCCGACACCGCCGCCGAGGCCGCCGACACGTTCAAAACGGTGAACCTGGTGATCGACGGTGGCCGGTGCCAATCCCCGCCGTCCACCGTGGTCGAGATCGCCGAAACCGGGATCACCGTGCTCCGGGAGGGCGCGATCTCGGCCAAAACCGTCCGAGTCGTCACCGGCGGGGGATAGGTTTGGTGGCCGTGAAACGAATCGCCGCCGGGGCCGACCACGCCGGTGCGCAACTCAAGGATGCACTGGTGTCCCACCTGATGGATCTGGGACACGAGGTGATCGACTGCGGTACCCACGGCCCTGCCAGGGTGGACTATCCCGACTACGGAGAGGCCGTGGCCCGCAAGGTGGCCGCCGGGGAGGCCGAGTTGGGCCTGTGCGTGTGCGGCTCGGGCATCGGCATCGCCATGGCGGCCAACAAGGTGCCCGGTGTGCGGGCGGCCACGGTCCACGACGTGACCTCGGCCCGGCTGGCCCGGGCCCACAACGACGCCAACGTGATCTGCCTGGGAGAACGGCTCATCGGCCCCGAACTGGCCCAGGAGGCCCTGGAGACCTTCGTCCACGCCTCCTTCGAGCACGGCCGCCACACCCCCCGAGTGGCCAAGATAGACGCCCTGCTGCCCGAGCAGGAGCGCGCTCCCCAGTCCGACACCAACGCCCTGCTGCCCGAGCAGGAGCGCGTTCCCGAGTTCGATATGGACACCCTGTTGCCGGGGTGGAAACCCGACGAGCCCCACGAAGAGGTGGACCCTTGATCTGGCCAGACAGCAGTGACGACCCGGTGTTCGAGATGATCCATCGGGAGGTGGAGCGCCAGAACACCACGGTTCAGCTCATCGCCTCGGAGAACTTCGCCTCGCCCGCGGTTCTGTCCGCCACCGGGTCGGTGCTCACCAACAAGTACAGCGAGGGTTACCCCGGACGTCGCTACTACGGCGGCAACATGGTGATCGACGAGGTGGAGTCGCTGGCCAGGGAGCGGGCCACGTCCCTGTTCGGGGCCGACCACGCCAACGTGCAACCCCATTCCGGGGCCAACGCCAACGTGGCCGCCTACCTGGCCGTCCTGGAGGCGGGCGACACGGTGCTGGGCATGAGCCTCGATCACGGTGGCCACCTAACCCACGGCTCCCCGGTCAACATCAGCGGCCGCACCTACCGGTTCGTGGCCTACGGCGTGACCCCCAGCGACGAACGCATCGACTACGACCAGGTGCGCGACCTGGCTCTGGAGCACCGCCCCTCGCTCATCGTGGCCGGGGCCACCGCCTATCCCCGGATCATCGACCCGGCCCCCTTTCGGGCCATCGCCGACGAGGTGGGGGCCTTGTTCATGTTCGACGCGGCCCACATAGCCGGGCTGATCGCCGGGGGCGTCCACCCCGACCCGGTACCCCACAGCGACGTCGTCACCTTCACCACCCACAAGACCCTGCGCGGCCCCCGGGGCGGAGCCATCCTGTGTACCCGGGAACTGGCCCCGGCCATCGACAAGGCGCTGTTCCCCGGACTCCAGGGCGGTCCCCTGGAACACGTCGTCGCCGCCAAGGCGGTGGCCTTCGGCGAGGCCGCCACCCCCGAGTTCGCCGATTACGCGGCCCGGATCGTGGACAACAGCGGGGCCCTGGTGGCCGGGCTGGCCCGGGAGGGCTTCCGGCTGGTGTCCGGGGGCAGCGACAACCACCTCTTGCTGGTGGACCTGCGGGCCCTCGACCCCGAGCTCACCGGCAAGGCGGCCCAGGAAGTGCTCGACCGGGCGGGCCTGACCCTCAACAAGAACACCGTGCCCGACGACCCCCGGTCGCCGTTCGTGACCAGCGGACTGCGCATCGGCACCCCGGCCATCACCACCCAGGGCATGGGTCCCGAGGAGATGGACCTGATCGCGGGAATGATCGGCCGCACCCTGCGGGGACGAGACGACGAGAACACGGTGGCCGAGGTTCGAGCCGAGGCGGCCGATCTCTGCGGGCGGTTCACCCCCTACCCGTCCGCCCGTCCGTCCGCGGCATAAGCGTCGAGGTCGGCCCCGGCAAGCACGATGTCCCCCGGGATCGCCAGCTACCTCATGGTGTTCGCGGTGGCGGCCGGGGTCACGCTGGTGGCCACCCCGGTGATGCGCCGGCTCAGCGAACGCTGGGAACTGATGGTGGAGCCCGACACCCGTCGGGTCCACGAGCGCTCCACCGCGCTCTTGGGTGGGGTCGCCATGTTCATGGGCTTTTTGTCGGCCATGGGGGTGGCCTGGCTGCTGGACGACTTCGACGTGGTTTTCGCGGCCCCGTCCGAGGCTGTGGGCATCGTCATGGCCGGGCTGGTGATGATCGTGTTCGGCACCTACGACGACGTCCGGGAGATGTCGGCCCCGGCCAAGGTGGCCTCCATGGTGCTGGCCGGCAGCATCCTGTCGTTCACCGGGGTGACCGTGCTGAACCTGCGCCTGCCGATGGTGGGGGCCCTCATCCTGTCCCAGGACCTCGCCTTTTTGGTCACGGTGCTGTGGCTGGTGGCCATCGTCAACGCCATCAACCTGATCGACGGCCTCGACGGTCTGGCCGCGGGCATCGTGGCCATCGCCGGGATCACCTTCTTCGTGTACTCCGTCAAGCTCACCGACGACGAGGTTCTGCTGCCCAACAACATCGGCCCGCTGGTGGCCATCATGGCCGGCGGGGTCGCGGTCGGCTTTTTGCCCCTGAACTTTCACCGGGCCCGTATCTTCATGGGCGACGGGGGAGCGTTGTTCCTGGGCACCCTGCTGGCCGCCTCCACCGTGTCGGTGGGAGGGCGCAGCAGCGAGCCCTTCGCCGGCCAGACCTACTTCTTGTTCGCCCCCATGCTCATCCCGCTGATCATCCTGGCGGTTCCGGTGGTGGACGTCCTGTGGGCGGTGCTGCGGCGGACCCGGGCCCGAACCAGCCTCACCACCCCCGACAAGGAGCACCTGCACCACCGGCTGATGAGCCTGGGCCACGGCCACCGCCGCAGCGTGCTGATCCTGTGGCTGTTCACCGCCTTGATGTCCACCCTGGTGCTGTATCCCACCTACGCCGGAGGGGGCGAGGCCATCGTGGTGCCGGCGGCCGCGGTGCTGGTGCTGATGCTCTACACCGTGTTCCACCCCATTCTGCGCCGCCGAACCCCATGACGGGGACCCACCGCTCCAGGACACGGCCAAGGCCTCATGAAAACTCGCCGATCGGAACCCCCATGATTTGGCCTCACGGGGTGGTTCGGGCCACTATTTCGGCGACGAGGCCGGACCATCCACTAGGACCCACCACGTGCCAACTGCAATGACGCAGAATCACCAACCGAACAGCCGTCAGAGCGCGGGGGACGCCCTGTCCATCGCTTTCGAGCTGGTGGCCACCCCCGCACTGTTCGCCTTCTTCGGTTGGCTCATCGACGGAGCACTGGGCACGAGGCCGGCATTCACCCTCGCGCTGTGCCTGCTGACCGCGACCTACGCCGCATGGAAAGCCATGCGGACCTACAACGACCGCATGGAGGCCTACGACCGCAACCTGCCCAGCCGCCGGGCCGCCACCTACGGGGGAGCCACCACCACAGCGGAGACCGGCGATGCCGGGGCCGCCGATGGGATCCTGGTGCCGGCGAGCAGCCGGCGGGCCGCAGCGGAGGTCGGCGATGCCTGAGCCGGCGGTTGTGCCGCCCCCGGTGACCGACCGGGAGGAGCCCGAGCGGGCCGTGGCCCGGGACATGATCCGCCGGGGGGTGCTCGGTGGCCCGGTACTGGTCGGGGTGTGCGCCGGGGTGTGGGGCCTCGACGGCCTGTGGTCCAGCGGCTATGCCCTGGCACTGATCCTGGCCAACTTCTGGCTGGGGGCGTCGCTCATCGCCTGGTCGACGCGGATTTCCCCCACCATGCTGCTGGCCGGAGTGATGGGCGGCTACTTCGTACGCCTGGGCATCATCACCGGGGCCTACTTCCTGGTGAGGAACACAAGCTGGTTCGAGACCCTGCCATTTGTCATCACCCTGGTCGCAGCCCATATTGTTCTGCTCGTTTGGGAGACCCGGTACGTCTCCTTGTCACTCGCTTACCCCGGCTTGAAGCCCCAAGGAGCCCGTTCGTGAACATTCCCAAGTCCCCGACAGTCCCGAGCCGACCGGCTCGGTGGGAAGGGGCCCGCCCGTGAACCTGATCGCCCTGGAGTTCCCGCCGGTATCGCACCTGTTCGAGTGGCCCGACATCTTTTTCACCGACACCCCGGTGGCGCTCAACAAGACCGGGCTGATCTACATAGCCTCGTTGCTGCTCACCGCCGGGCTGTTCTGGATGGCCGGTCGCCGCCGGGCCCTGGTGCCCACCGGGACGCAGGCCGTGGCCGAGGTGGGCATCGAGTTCGTGGAGAACAGCATCGTCATGCAGACGATCGGCCCCGAGGGCCGACGCTACCTGCCGTTCTTGACCTCGCTGTTCTTCTTCGTGTTCTTCAGCAACATCTTCGAGGTGATCCCGTTCATCCAGTTCCCGGCCAACTCCCGCATGGCCATGCCGCTGACGTTGGCCCTGGTGGTGTGGGCCATCTACCACGTGGTGGGCATTCGAGCGCAGGGCCTGGGGCACTACTTCAAGGCGGCGCTGTTTCCTCCGGGGGTGCCCAAGTTCCTGTACCTGTTGGTGGCTCCCATCGAGTTGCTTCAGATTCTGTTGATTCGCCCTCTGTCGTTGGCCATCCGGCTCTGGGCCAACATGGTGGCGGGCCACCTGCTGCTGGTGACCTTCGCGGTGCTGTCGGCCGCCCTGTGGGGCACGGGCTATTTGCCGGCGGTACTGCCGTTCGCGGCCCTGATACTGCTCACCGCCTTCGAGATCTTCGTGTCGGCCCTGCAAGCCTTCATCTTCACCATTCTCACCGCCGTGTACATCGGCGGATCACTACACCCCGAGCACTAGGAGAAACCCCTTGCTTGCCATGATTTCCTCTATCCTCGCCCAGCTCACCGGTGATGGTGAAGCCGGCTTGAGCGCCATCGGCGCGGGACTCGGCTACGGTCTGGCCGCCATCGGCCCCGGTGTCGGCATCGGCATCGTGGTGGGCAACGCCATCACCGCCATGGCCCGTCAGCCCGAGTCGGCCGGTGTGGCCCGTACCACCATGTTCCTGGGCATCGCCTTCACCGAGGCGCTGGCCCTGATCGGTTTCGTCGTCTTCATCCTCCTCCTGCCATGAGCCGGCGGCTTTGGGCCGCGGTCGCTCTGTCGGTGGCCGCGGTGGCGCTCGGCGCATCGGCGGCCAACGCCGCCGGGGAGACGGTGGGTTCCTGCATGCTCGAGGACTTGGTGGCCGACATCGTGGTCTCCGATGTCGATATTGCCGTCTCCGGTGTCGATGGTGAGGACCTCGAGGCGGTCAAGAACATGTTGGCCAAGTACCTCGACAGCGAGGGCCTCGAGGCGGTCGAGAACCTGATGGCCGCCTACGAGGACGGCGACAAGAAGGCCAAGGAGCTCAAGGAGGGATTCGAGGACGATCTCGAGGACTGCTTCGAGGCTCCCAACCCGATCATCCCCGAAATCACCGAGATCATCTACGGTGGTGCCGCGTTCCTGGTGCTTCTGGTTCTGATGAAGTGGAAGCTGTTCCCCACGGTCAAGGGCCTGATGGAACAGCGGACCCAGAGAATCCAGGACTCGTTGGACGACGCCGACCGGATCAAGGCCGAGGCCGCCGAGGTGAAGGCCCGCTACGAGGCGGAGTTGGCCGATGCCAGGACCGAGGCCGCCCGCATAGTGGACGAGGCCCGGGAACAGGCGGCGGCGGTGCGCTCCGACCTCCAGGCCCGGGCCGAGGCCGACATCGCCGAGATGCGGGAGCGGGCCGCGGCCGACGCCGAGGCCTCCAAGCGACAGGCCATAGCCGATCTCCAGTCGGAGGTGTCCGACATCGCCCTGGGTGCGGCCGAGGCCGTCCTGGGACGCAACCTGGAGAACCCCGAGACCCAGCGCCAACTGGTCGACGACTACATCGCCCGCGTGGGCGCGAACCAGTAGGCGGGCCATGAGCGAGCGGTCTGCCGGCTACGCCGACGCGGTGGCGGCGGTGGCCCGCGCCGAGGGCAACCTCGACGTGGTGTCCGACGAGCTGTTCCGGATGGCCCGGGCGCTGGAGGGTTCCGACGAATTGCGGTTGACGCTGTCCGATCGCCAGATCCCCGCGGCCCGCCGCCAGCAGATCGTGGAGGATCTGCTGGGCGACCAGGTGTCGGAGACCACCACTGCGGTGGTGTCCATGATCGTGGCCGCGGGGCGGTCGTCCGACCTGGGGGGCATCGCCCGGGAGGCGGTTGAGCTGAACGCCCGCGACCGGGGCCGCTCGGTGGCCGAGGTGCGAGCGGCGGTGGCGCTGAGCGACGACCAGGCCGAGAAACTGGCCGCGGCGCTGGCCGCGGTGACCGGCCATCGGGTGGACGTCAAGGTGGTTATCGATCCCGGCGTCATGGGCGGGGTGATAACCACCATCGGCGACGAGGTCATCGATGGTTCGGTACGCAGCCGCCTGAACCAGCTCCGGGACTCCTTCCAGTGATCCCCGAACAGCCGAAGAATCCGAACGTTTCCCACCGAGGAGAGCAGGAGGGTTCGATGAACGTCTCCCACACCAAGGGGCGTTTGCTACCGATGAACGTCTCCCACCCCAAGGGGCGTTTGCTACCGATGAACGTTTCCTACCGAGGAGAGCAGGAGGGTTAGATGAACGTTTCCCACCGAGGAGAGCAATGGCAGAGCTGACCATCGAGACCAGCGCCATCGCGGAGGCCATCCGCCGCAACCTGGAGGGCTTCGAGCCCAATGTCGAGCTGGCCCGAGTGGGCCGCATCACCGAGGTGGGCGACGGCATCGCCCGCATATCCGGGCTTCCGGGCGCGGCGGTGAACGAGATGCTGGAGTTCGAGAACGGAACCATCGGCCTGGCCCTGAACCTGGACGAGGACTCCATCGGTGCGGTGGTGCTCGGCGAGGTGGACGAGATCGAGGAGGGCCAGGCGGTCCGCTCCACCGGGGACATCCTCTCGGTACCGGTGGGCGACGCCCTTCTGGGCCGGGTGGTGAACGCCCTCGGCGAGCCGGTGGACGGCAAGGGCCCCATCGCCGGGGCCGAGACTCGGCGCATGGAGGTGCAGGCCCCCGGCATCACCGGGCGCAAGCCGGTCCACGAACCCATGCAGACCGGCATCAAGGCCATCGACTCGCTCATACCCATCGGCCGAGGCCAGCGGGAGCTGATCATCGGCGACCGCAAGACGGGCAAGACCACCGTGGCCCTGGACACCATCTTGAACCAGAAGGGCCAGGGGGTGAAGTGCATCTACGTGGCCATCGGCCAGAAGGCCTCCACCGTGGCCCAGGCGGTGGCCACCCTGGCCCAGCGGGGAGCCATGGAGTACACGGTGGTGGTGGTGGCCCCCGCCTCCGATCCGGCCCCGTTCAAGTACCTGGCCCCCTACGCGGGCTGCGCCATGGGCCAGCACTGGATGGACAACGGCGGTCACGCCCTGGCGGTGTACGACGACCTGTCCAAGCAGGCCGAGGCCTATCGCCAGATGGCGCTGCTGCTGCGCCGTCCCCCCGGTCGGGAGGCCTACCCCGGCGACGTGTTCTACCTGCACAGCCGACTGCTGGAGCGGGCGGCCAAGCTGAGCGACGAGCGAGGGGCGGGATCGCTGACCGCGCTGCCCATCATCGAGACCAAGGCCGGCGACGTGTCGGCCTACATCCCCACCAACGTGATCTCCATCACCGACGGACAGATCTTCTTGCAGGACGATCTGTTCAAGTCGGGGGTGAGGCCCGCGGTGGACGTGGGCATATCGGTGTCCCGGGTGGGCTCCGCCGCCCAGATCAAGGCCATGAAGACCGCGGTGGGCACCCTCAAGGCCGACCTCCAGCAGTTCCGCGAGCTGGAGGCCTTCGCCGCCTTCGGCTCCGATCTGGACGCGGTGTCCCAGGCCCAGCTCGACCGGGGCTACCGCCTGACCGAGCTGCTCAAGCAGGGCATCCAGTCGCCCATGGCGGTGCAGGAGCAGGTGGTGTCGCTGTACGCCGGAACCCGGGGCTACCTGGACACCATCCCGGTGGAGGACGTGGCCCGGTTCGAGGCCGAACTCCTGGAATGGGTCCGAACCCGCAACGCCGATCTCCTGTCGTCGGTGGTCGATACCGGAGCGGTGGACGAGGACGCGCTGGAGGCCGCGGTGGGAGCCTTCGCCGCCCAGTTCCAACCCTCGGTCGATCCCGAGGGCGACGAGCCCGACGCCGAGGCCCAGGCCGAGGCCTCCTCGGGAGTGGTGGACGCCGACCACACCCTGCCCGAGACCGACATCCAACGCTCCGAGGAGAACTGATCGGTGGCCGGTGGTCAGGAACGGGTGCTGCGGCGACGCATCTCGTCGGTGCAGTCCACCAAGAAGATCACCCGGGCCATGGAGCTGATCGCCGCCACCAGGGTGGTCAAGGCCCAGCAGCGGGCCCACGCCGCCCGCCCCTACTCCACCAGGCTCACCGGCATCATCGAGGACGTGGCCGCCGGGGGGGCCGAGGCCTCGCACCCGCTGCTGGAACGGCGGGAGACGGTGCGCCGAGTGGGGTTCGTGGTCATCGCCTCCGACCGGGGCCTGGCCGGGCCGTACAACAGCTCGGTCATCAAGGCCGCCGAACGAGAGCTGATGGACGCCCAGATCAAGGGGCGGGACTACTCGCTCATCCTCATCGGCAAGAAGGCCCAGGACTACTTCCGGTTCCGCAACTACCGCATCGACGAGTCGTTCAGCGGAATGAGCGACACCCCCACCTACGACCATGCCCGTCAGGTGGCCGAGATCGTGGCCGACCGGTTCGAGTCGGGCCACATCGACGAGGTGATCCTGGCCTACATGGAGTTCTTCACCATCGGCACCCAGCGGGTGGCGGTCCGGCGATTTCTGCCCCTGGAGAGCATCGACGTGATCGCCGCCTCCGGTTCGGGCGAGCCCCGGGCCGCCTTCGAGTTCGAGCCCTCCCCCGAGGGGGTACTGGAGTCGCTTCTGCCCCGGTACGTGGAGTCGCGGCTGTTCTCGGCCCTTTTGGACGCGGCCGCCTCCGAGCACGCCAACCGCCAGCGGGCCATGAAGGCCGCCACCGACAACGCCGAGGAGCTGATCACCAAGCTCACCCGGGCCATGAACCGGGCCCGCCAGGACGCCATCACCACCGAGATCATGGAGATCGTGGGCGGTGCCGAGGCCCTCAAGGAAGAAGCGAGGGGCGGCGACGTCGCCGACCATCTCGCTGCCATCGCCAACCAGTAGGAGTACGGAGTACAGATGTCGGAGAATCTCAAGGACGGCCGGGTGATCGCCATCGCAGGCCCGGTCATCGATGCCGAGTTCCCCCCGGACGCACTGCCGGAGATCAACACCGCCCTCGAGTTCGATGTGAACATGGACGGGCGGACCGTGACGGTCAAGGCCGAGGTGGCCCAGCAGATCGGCGATGGTCGGGTGCGGGCCATCGCCCTGAAGCCCACCGACGGCCTCACCCGGGGCACGGTGGTGCGCAACACCGGCAAGGGCATGACCGTGCCGGTGGGCGACGTGACCCTGGGCCACGTGTGGAACGTGGTGGGGGAGTGCCTGGACGCCGACCGCAGCACCCTGGACGTGGGCGAGGAGTGGGAGATCCACCGCCCGGCCCCGGCGTTCGACACCCTGGAGCCGTCCACCCGCATGTTCGAGACCGGCATCAAGGTCATCGACCTGCTCACCCCCTACAAGGAGGGTGGCAAGATCGGCCTGTTCGGGGGGGCCGGGGTGGGCAAGACCGTGCTCATCACCGAGATGATCAACCGGGTGGCCACCCAGCACGGCGGCGTGTCGGTGTTCGCCGGGGTGGGGGAGCGCACCCGGGAGGGCACCGATCTGTTCCTGGAGATGGAGGAGTCGGGGGTGCTGGACAAGGCCGCCCTGGTGTTCGGCCAGATGGACGAACCCCCCGGGGTCCGGCTGCGGGTGGGCCTGGCCGGGGTGACCATGGCCGAGTACTTCCGGGACGTCCAGAACCAGGACGTGCTGCTGTTCATCGACAACATCTTCCGGTTCGTCCAGGCCGGCTCGGAGGTGTCCACCCTGTTGGGCCGGATGCCCTCGGCGGTGGGCTACCAGCCCACCCTGGCCGACGAGATGGGTGAGCTCCAGGAGCGCATCACCTCCACCCGGGGCCGGTCGATCACCTCGTTGCAGGCGGTCTACGTGCCCGCCGACGACTACACCGACCCGGCGCCGTTCACCTCGTTCACCCACTTCGACGGCACCACCGAGCTGAGCCGGGACATCGCCGCGCTGGGTATCTACCCCGCGGTGGATCCTTTGTCGTCCACCTCGACCATCCTCACTCCCGAGGTGGTGGGGGACCGCCACTACGGCGTGGCCCGCAGGGTGCAGGAGATTCTCCAGCGCTACAAGGAACTCCAGGACATAATCGCCATCCTGGGCCTCGACGAGCTGTCGGAGGAGGACAAGGTGATCGTGTCCCGGGCCCGCAAGGTGCAGCGGTTCCTGTCCCAGCCCATGTTCGTGGCCGAGGTGTTCACCGGGATGGGCGGGATCTTCACCCCGGTCACCGAGACGGTGGACTCGTTCGAGGCCCTGGTGAACGGTGACCTCGACGACCTGCCCGAGCAGGCGTTCTTCATGGTCGGCGGGGCCGAGGACGCCCAGCGCAAGGCGGCCGAACTCGAGGCTCAGGCGGCCTAGTGGCACCCACGGCCCTCGAGGCATCACCGTCCAGGGGCGAAGGAGCCCGCCCATGGCTCTGACCATCGAGCTGGGTTGGTGCGCTGCTGGTCAAGGTAGGCCGGTTCGACGAGGAGCCCACCCATGGCTCTGACCATCGAGCTGGTCTCGCCCGAGGAGATCGTCTACACCGGCGAGGCCGAGATGGTGGTGGCCCGCACCACCGACGGGGAGATCGCGTTCCAACCCGGTCACGTACCCTTTTTGGGAGTTCTGGTTCCCGGCGACGTGCGGGTGTACTCCCCCGAGGGCACCCGCACCACCATCGCCGTCGAACGCGGCTTCGTGGAAGTCTCCCACGACAAGATCGCCGTCCTCAGCGACACCGCCACCGTCTCCTGACGCAAAACCTGCTCTGACCAGGTAATACTAAGGCATTGTCACTCCTGTGCCTTTGCCAGCATTGTGTCAATCCTGTTCACGACGTTCATAGATGGCGACTACGATGCTCTCAGAGGGAGCGTCGATGCGGGGAGGGAGCTTGTCCGACTGAAGGGGTCTTTACGCTTTACAGTTTTCACTGACCACCCGGTGTCATCGCAGCCCACATCCACCACCCCCACCGGGTTGCCATAATGTGTTCCCCCTACCGCATTAGCGAATATGTCTCCGAACTGGTCTCCGCTCACATCACTCACGCCGACTGCCATCCAATACACCATGGATCGGCCCACGGCACGCAATACGTCGTCGGGTATCTCCCCAAGCCGATACTTGGGATCACGCTGATAGTTGCTGGGTCTCAGCTTTGGCTTTTTCAAGGTGCTCCACCATTGCTCTGATTACGGCCTTAGCCACTGGAACGGACACGGCGTTTCCAGTCTGCTTCTTCGTTTGCGTGTCGCTGCACACTATCTTCCAAGAGTCTGGGAACCCGTGCAGTCTGAGCGTCTCTCTAGGTGTCAAACGCCTCTTACCGTCAACCAGGAGATAGTTGTACGACGCTCCGGCTCGCAGAGCGCACGACCACGGATAGCTGGATATGTTGCCGCTCTTGTTCTCATGCCAGATCATAGGGCTGGATGCCGCTGTGTGCATCCGGTGGCGCTTGGCCCGTATCTCGTCAGACGCGAAGTGCTTGCTGTCCGGGTTGCTTTCCAAGATGCTGGACAGCGGGGTCATCGGCATCGGCTCACTCGACCATCTGAACGAGTGGAGAGGCTCCAACGATGCCGCGATGTAGACCCTCTCGCGCTTCTGCGGCAGCCCGAAGTCCAATGTGTTCAGTACGCGGTAGTCCGTGTGGTAGCCCAGGTGGTTCAACTCCTTCATCATGCGGTGCAGCACTAGACCCCCCTGCGCTGTAGCCAACTGCTTGACGTTCTCCAAGATGATCCCGCGCGGGAGCTTGGCGGAGATGAACCTGGACAACTGGAAGAACAGAGTGCCCCTGTCGTCGTCGAAGCCCCTGCGTTTGCCGATGATGGAGAACGGCTGGCAGGGGAACCCGGCGAACAGCAGGTCGAAGTCGGGTACAGCGTTCTCGTCCAACTGGCAAATATCTCCGTGGGGGACGACATCGAAGTTGGCGGCATAGGCGCGGCGCGCCTCGGCATCAATGTCACAGGCCACTACTACACGGTGACCCAGGCTCTCAGCAGCCACGTGGAATCCTCCGATGCCGCAGAAGAAGTCGGCGCAGTCCAAGGGCGTGGGGCTTGTCTCAGACACATCCCGCAACACGGCATCGGGGACACTGACCAGGGGTATTTTCAACTGACTCATACCCCCATCTCTTGTTCCAGTTCCTCCATGCGCTTTCTGGCGTGGGGGCCTTGGGCGATCAGTTCCCCGTAGGTGGTCTGCTTGCCGATCTCGCGCTCTCGCACACCAGCGACAATAGCCTTGCCCACAGGCCCGCCCGCGGCAGCCATCCTCTTGTCCAGGTGCTTGTTCTTCTGAAGCCCGCCACATAGGTCTCGTCGGCCTCTACCGGACTCAGGAACGGTTCTGCGCGCTGGTCCCACGTCCGCTCGACCGGGTGTGCCTTGTGCTTCTTCGGCGAGCCAGCCCGCCTCGAATGCTGCTTTCAAATCTATACCCCCACTTTACTGGGATGAGTGACGGTTTATTTTCAGCCACTTTCATATTATATTATTCCACCTCTCTGGGCCCTGGCCTGTCCTGTAGCTGTATTGTCCAGAGACACTGTCCCTCCGACGCATCGTTTCCCCGGCAGGCAGTAGTTTTAGCGGTGTGGGAGCATCGAGGGAACGGACGACGATGAGCCGGCTTTTGCGGTTCCCGGGGCGGGGGGATCCGAGGCGGCGAGATCTCAAGCGGTCGTGGGATCGGGCGTTGGTGACCGGGGCGTCGGCCGGGATCGGGCGGGCCGTTGCCACTCGCCTGGCCGAGGCGGGAACCGATCTGGTGCTGGTGGCCCGGAACCGGGATCGGCTGGAGGAGTTGGCCGAGGATCTGAGAGCGGGCGGCACCGGGGTGGACGTTGAGGTGCTGGCCGCCGACTTGACCGATCCCGACGGCCTGGCCGCGGTGGAGCATCGGGTGGCGGTCGGCGAGGCCCCCATCGACCTGTTGGTGAACAACGCCGGGCTGGGCTACGAGGGGCCGTTCCATGCTCAGGAGCTGTCCGAGGTGTCCGAGACCATCGGGGTGAACGTGGTGGCGCTGGTACGGCTGACCCACGCCGCTCTGGGACGGATGACCGATCGAGGTCGTGGCCAGGTGATCCTGGTGTCGTCCATGGCCTCGCTTCAGGGGATGCCCATGACCGCGGTCTACGCCGCCACCAAGGCGTTCATCACCAGCCTGGGCGAGGCCCTCTACGAGGAGACGAAGGGTACCGGGGTGGTGGTCACCACCTCGCTGCCCGGACTGACCCGCACCGAGTTCCACCGGCGGGGAAACTGGGATCTCGACCGCTGGCCATCGGTGGGCTGGCAGGATGCCGACGCGGTGGCCGCCGAGACGCTGGCCGCCGCGGCCAAGGCCCGGGCCGAAGTGGTGACCGGACGGCTCAACCGGATCTACTCGGTGGCGACCACCAAGGCCCCCCGTCGCCTCCGACGCAGGGCCATCGGCTGGGGAGCCCGCCGCCGCTAGCCGAACTCGGCAACTGGGAGTCTGGCCGGCTAGCCGAACTCCATAACCGAGAGGCTGATCTGCTGGCCCAACTCCACCGCGGAGAAGCCGGCCCGCTAGCCGAACTCCACCGCGGAGAAGCTGGTGAGCTTGCGCATCTGGTGGGTGGCGTTGACCAAGCGGACGGTGCCCGACTTGGATCGCATGACCAGCGACTGGGTGGTGGCGTGCTGCTTGCTGTAGTGGACTCCCTTGAGCAGGTCGCCATCGGTGATCCCGGTGGCGGCGAAGAAGCAGTTGTTGCCCCGCACCAGATCATCGGTGGTGAGCACCGCCTCCAGGTCCATGTCCTGCTTCTCGGCCTCCTTCTCCTCCTGTTTGTTGCGGGGCCACAGCTTTCCCAACAACTCACCACCCATGCATTTCAGGGCCGCGGCGGAGATCACCCCCTCGGGAGTGCCTCCGATGCCGAACAGGATGTCGGCCCCCGATTCCGACCACGCGGTGGAGATGGCCCCGGCCACATCACCATCGGGAATGAGGCGGATGCGGGCCCCGGCCTCGCGCACCTCGGCGATCAGATCGGTGTGGCGGTCCCGGTCGAGTATCACCGCGGTCACGTCCCGCACCGACTCGCTCTTGGCCTTGGCCACCAGCTCCAGATTATGGGTGACGGAATTGTCGAACGAGATGCCGCTGCCGACGCACTCCGGGCCGAAGGCGATCTTCTCCATGTACACGCAGGGGCCGGGATCGAACATGGTGCCCCGATCGGAGACCGCGATCACCGACAGGGCGTTGCCCCGCCCCAGCGAGGTGAGCGTGGTGCCGTCGATGGGATCGACGGCGATGTCGCACTCCGGGAGCGCTCCACCACCGATGGATGATCCGCCGCCGATGCGCTCCCCGTTGTAGAGCATGGGCGCTTCGTCCTTCTCGCCCTCGCCGATCACCACCACCCCGTCCATGGGAACCGTGGGCAGCAGCACTCGCATGGCCTCCACGGCGGCGCCGTCGGCCCCCTCCTTGTCGCCCCGACCCATCCACCGGGATGCGGCCAGAGCGGCCACTTCGGTCACCCGAACCAACTCCATGGCCAGGTTGCGGTCGGGCGCTTCGGGCGATGCCTCCACGGTTGTCTCCACCGGTGCCTCCGCCGAGCTGCCGTTCGGGACAAGATGCAGGTTGCGATCGGGTTTCTCGGGCGATGCCTCCACGTTGCCCAACCGTAGCCTTGCCCAACCGCCGGCGACCTATCCACCGCCAGGTTCTGTCGGCTCGTGCCTGCGGCCAGAGCGGGAGTCGGGGTCGGCCCATCCCGGCGGTTCGATACGGGATTGGGCCCAGCACTGCATTGGGCACTGTTTCGGGTGCGGTCGGGGTCTCTCGATCTGCCAGCATGGGGCGATGGTCTGGTGCTTCCAGTGCGGTGCTTCCTACGAGGAGGACGTGTTGGAGTGCGTGGAGTGCGGGGTGGCCACCTTTCCCACCCCGCCCCGGTCGGCCGAGGAGGTGGGAGGGCTCGACGACGAGCAGCTCGCCTACGAGTTCCACGAATGGTCCTACGGTGCCCGCAGCCGCCTGGAGGCCTCGCTGAGGGACCAGGAGCTGGAGCACGCCTGGCTGGGCCCGACGCTGATCGTGTGCGAGCGCGACGAGGAGGCGGTGGACCGGGCGGTGGAGGGGGTCCTGCGGGCCGAACTGCCCGAGCTCGACCGGAGCCGGCCCACGGTGGTGTACGAGATGGGGGAGTTCGGCGACGCCCAGAGGGACGCGGTGCTGAGCGAGCTCTTGTCGGAGAGCATCGCCCACGAGATGGACGGTGACGGCAACCTGGAGGTGGGGGAGGACGACGAGGAGGCCGTGGACGGATTGTTCGACCGCCTGGCCGGCGAGGCCGCCCCACCCCGGTTCGGCCCGGGACTGCCCGGGGTGGATCCCTACGGGGTGCTCGAGGCGCTCTTCTTGTCCGCCGACCGTCTGCGCCGCGCCCCCGCGGACTCCAAGGCCGCCCAGGGTTTCGTGGTCGCCCACGACCAGGTGGTGCAGCTCAGCCTGCCCTGGGGCTACGACGGCGACTTCTGGCGCTCGATGCTGGACCTCACCGGCGGACTGCGGGACGCCCTGGCCGCCGGCCCCGACCCGGTGGACGGGGAAACGGCCCAGGTGGAGGCCGCCACCGCCCTACGGGATCATCTACGCCCCTACATGTGATGGGCCGCCCCCGCTGGTCGTCCCCCACCGGGCCGACCCAACCCCCGCGACCCGGCCACATGTGATGGGCCGCCCCCGCTGGTCGTCCCCCACCGGGCCGACCCAACCCCCGCGACCCGGCATACGACGGTCGATGTAATGGCGGCCACAACGGTCGAGGGCATGGTGCTCACCCACGGTGCCGGTGGCGACCGGGACCACCATACGTTGGTGGCCGTTGCCGAAGGACTGGCCCCGTTGGTGGTGGAGCGGGTCAACTTCCCCTACCGGAACCAGGGTCGCCGACCCCCCGACCGGGCCCCGAAACTGCTGGCGTTCCTCCACGAGGCCATTCCGGCCATTGCCGGCAAGCTGGGAACCGATCCCGAACGATTGGTGCTGGGGGGCCGGTCGATGGGCGGCCGGATGTGCTCGATGGCGGTGGCCGAGGGAATGCCCGCCGCCGGCCTGGTGCTGCTGAGCTACCCGCTGCACCCGCCGGGCCGGCCGGAGAAGCTGCGGACCGAGCATTTCGGCGACATCGACGTCCCCTGTCTGTTCGTCTCCGGGGATCGCGATGCGTTCGGCGCCCCGGCCGAGTTCGATGCCCACCTGGGCCTCGTCAAGGGCCCGGTCACCACGGTTCGCCTCGAGGGCGAGGGGCACGACCCGAGAAGGTCCGACGATCTGATCGTGGCCTCCGTGGCCCGCTGGCTGGATACCCTCCGAGGGACACCGAACAACCGTTCCTCGGCTACTGGTCGTCGGGGTTCAGATCCTCCAGGGAGCGGCGGGCGGTGTCGGGATAGAACAGAACCACGATGAGGGCGACCAGCAGCGGGCCGACCACCAGCACCGAGAAGGCGGTGCCGTAACCCCAGGCGTCGGCCATGAATCCGGCGGCGGACAACCCGGTCGCGCTACCCGCCACCGAGGCCACCCCCAGCAACCCGTTGGACTCCGAGCGGCGCACGGTGCCGAACAGCTCGGCCCGGTACACCCCCAGGGACGGCACCGTGGCCGCCCCCAGACATGCGCCCCCGGCGAACACCACCCACATGGGCCACCCGGCCTGGGTGAAGTGCCACAGAACCAACAGGGCACCGCCCGAAGATCCCAGCGCGCCGATCACCCGCCGCCCCCGAAGATCGGCCAGCTTCCCGGCGACGAGCATCCCCGGTCCCGCGGTCCAGGCGGTGAGCAGGGTGAACAAGGTGATCCTGGTGGCGGTGAAGCCCCGTTCGTCGCGCAGAAAATCGTTCTGGAGCTGAGCCGCGGGGGTGGAGAACACCAGGGCGGCGAACGACGTCACCGCCAACAGCCCCAGGCGGGAACGATGCCGGGACGGCGGCCGGGCCCGAGGTTGCCGACTGGCGACCTCGAACCGCTGCGACTCGGGCAGGTGCCGAGCCACATGGGCCACCAACGGCAACCCCATCAGAGCGGTCAGAAAAACCAGCCGCCACCCGGAAGTCCCCAGGTCGGCCAGGGGCAGGAACCCCACCACCAGGCCCGATCCCAGACCGGCGGCCAGCGCCAGCATCGAAGCCACGTAGGCCCGAGCTCCGGCCGGGGACTCCTCCATGGCGAACACCAGCACCAGCAGGGCCATGGCGTGGGACAAACCCCGGGACACAGCCTGGGTGGCCACCAGCGCACCCAGACCGGGGACCGGGGCGGTGGCCACTGCCGCAACGATGGATCCGACCGCGGCCAGCAGCAGGGTGCGCCGCCGCCCCTGGCGATCACCGACCGCGGCCACCACCACCGTGATCAGGATGCTCAGCCGGATCAGCCCGAGAGCCACCCCCTCGGCCGACTTGGTGAACCCGAACTCCTCCCGGGCGAACGTGATGGTCTGACCGATCAGCGTGCCCAGAAACCCGGCCATCACCGCCAGCGTGGCCAGAAGGGCCACCACCCGGGCCTGTCGGGCGTCGAACCGAACCGGGGGATGCCACCACGGCCAGTCCCGCCCCCGACACAGGGCCCGCCGAAAGGGAACGTTGAACAGCACCCACCACACCGGCACCGCCAGCCGGTAGTCGAACCTCTCGGTGACCACGACCCGGTCGCCGGCCACCGGCTCGACCGTGACGGTACGGAAGTAGTGATCGACCGGCCCCTCCGCGACGACGAACCGGGTCTCGCCGCCCTCGGTGGCGACGAACCCGGTCTCGCTGCGGATCGGCTCCCCCTCGCCCGCCGATTGTCCGGTGCGATGGTCGGCGGGGTGCTCGAGGACGATGTCGGAGCGGGGGGTCAGAAGGCCGTCGGGCCCGTTCAGCACCTCATCGACAACATCGGTGCTCAGGACACGACGAGATATGGCATGGATGGGGGAGAAGTTTACTTGCAGCCCGGGGACGGCCTGCGACCGCAGGGGGCGACAAGGCCGACTCCATGGGGGAAACATCGTTGGCGACGGGACGGCCCACGACCCAATGGGCACCGCTGGGCTGGGCCGGTGGGGTTTCGGGGAGCATACTTGGGGGGTGGATCTCGCCTACAGGGACGGTCGGGAACGACAGGACCGGATCGTTGTGAACCCGAGCGGCCCGCTGGAGGGGACGGTGACCATCGGCGGGGCCAAGAACTCGGTGCTGAAGCTGATGGCCGCCTGCCTGCTGACCGAGGGGGCGAACGTGATCCACAACGTGCCCGACATCGACGACGTGCTGGTGATGACCGAGGTGCTGCGGGCCATGGGCGTGTCGGTGGAGCGGTCGGGCGACTCCCTAACCGTGGACCGCCCCCCGGAGATCATCCCCGAGGTCCCCTACGGACTGGCCGAGCAACTGCGGGCCTCCACCGCGGTGCTGGGGCCGCTGTTGGCCGGAGCCGGACAGGCCCTAGTGGCTCTTCCCGGTGGGGACGACTTCGGCCCCCGGCCCATCGACATGCACATTGCCGGACTGGAGGCCATAGGGTGCCGGTTCGAGGTCTCCGGGGGCGACGTGCATGCCGTCGCCGACCACCTGGTGGGCAACTCGGTGCTTTTGGAGTTCCCCAGCGTGGGGGCCACCGAGAACGTGATGATGGCCGCCGTTCGGGCCAAGGGAACCACCGTGATCGACAACGCGGCCCGGGAGCCGGAGATAGCCGACCTGGCCGGCTTCTTGAACCACATGGGGGGCCGTGTGGTCGGTGCGGGAACGGCCACCATCGTGGTGGAGGGGGTGAACGAGCTGCACCCCACCGAGCACACCGCCATGAGCGACCGGATCGAGGCGGCGACGTTCCTGTCCGCCCTTGGGGTGGCCGGCGGGGAGATCACCCTTCGGGGGGCCCGTCCCGACCACATGACCATGCTGTGCCGCAAGCTCGGGGACATGGGTGTGCGAACGTCGTCGGATCCCGAGGGCATGTGGGCCATGAGCCGTGGCCGGCTGCGGTCGGCCGACGTGTCCACCCTGCCGTATCCGGGCCTGCCCACCGACTGCAAGCCGCTGCTGGTGGCCATGCTGTCGGTGGCCGAGGGGGTGGGAATCGTGACCGAGAACCTGTTCTCCGGTCGGTTCCGCTACGTGGACGAGCTGGTGCGCATGGGGGCCGACATCCGCACCGAGAGCCACCACGCGGTGATCCGAGGGGTCGAGCGGCTCAGCGGGGCTCCGGTTCGGGCCTCCGACATCCGGGCCGGAGCCGCCCTGGTGGTGGCCGGTCTGGCCGCCGACGGCGTCACCGAGGTGTTGGATCCCCACCACATCGACCGGGGCTACGAGAACCTGGCCGACAAGCTCGGCGCTCTTGGGGCCGACGTCCGCCGCGAGCAGCCCGCCGGTTAGCCAGGAACAAGAGCCCCCCCAGCAGAACCAGCGGGACGGCCACCAAAAGGATCTCGTCCCACCCCCCCTGGTGTGCCAGCACTTCCACAACCCCAAGTCTGCCAGACGCCCACTGCCGTGAAGGTTGGCGAAACCGGTTGAGGTTGAGAGAATGGGAGGGTGCAGGACGCGGTTGCCAAGGTCATCGAAGTAATCCGCCCCGCGGTGCAGGCCGACAACGGGGACATATACCTGCGGGGGGTGGACGAGACCACCGGCGTGGTCACCGTGGAGTTGGTGGGGGCCTGCGTGAGTTGTCCGGCCTCGACGGTCACGCTGAAGGCCGGGGTGGAGCGAATCCTGAAGGATCGGGTGGAGGGGGTCACCGAGGTGGTGAACGTGGGCCAGAGCCTGTTGAGCGACGGCTCGCCGGTGGGTCTGTAGTCCATCGTTGGACTCCACCGGTATGGTCGGCCTCCTGCGAAGAACCAGGACCTGGTTCGCCCACAATGTGGCCGTCAGCAATGGGCTCATCGCCATCAATGTGGTTCTGTTCATCGTCGGCCTGCTCATGGGGAACCGCCTGACCGCAGCGGGCCAATCCCTCAACATCCTGATCGTCGAAGCCGCCACCCTGGGCCCGGCCATCGATGTGCTCGACGAATGGTGGAGGGTGTTCACCGGTGGGTTCCTTCACCACGATTTGTTGCACCTGGCGCTCAACATGTACGTGCTCTTCTTTCTGGGATGGGCGCTGGAGAAATCGTTGGGCCGGGTTCCGTTCATCGCGGTGTACCTCTCGTCGTTGGTCGCCGGGTCGTTCGGTGCCCTTCTGGAAACGCCCAACGCCCTGGTCGTCGGGGCGTCCGGGGCCATCTTCGGGCTGCTGGGGGCGTACACGGCCCTGTCGCTGAGCCGGGGAGTGGGCTTGTTCCAGACCTCGCTGGGGCTGATGCTGATCATCAACCTGGGAATCGGCATCTTCCACAAGTCGATTTCCCTGGGTGGTCACATCGGTAGGTTCGTCGGCGGGTTCATCGTGGGAATGGCCACGACCCAGGCAATGCGGCGGGAGTACCACCCCACCGTGATCTGCCTTGTCACCGCGGTGGTCGTGGGCACGGTCTCCTTCGTCGGCGCCCTCTGGGCCGCCACCCTTTGGACCTGATACCCGACGGGCACAGCAACCGGCCACCCTCTGGGTCTGAGAATCGTGAACCTCCGGGCCGCTACCGGATGGAACTGATACCCGGCGAGCGAAGGAGCCGGGCTTTGGAGTCGTGAACCGGCTCAGAACCGTTGGCGCAGGGTCCTGAGGTTGCGACGCCACACCCATTCGAGGAGGCGGCCCCCGATCATGTCGCCCACCGGGCCTCCCATCCACCAGGGGAACCGCAACTCCTCGGCCCAGCAGAACTCGGTACGATCGACTCCGGCGGGCATCAGGGTGAACCGGCCCTCACCGGTGACCAGACCGGTGTGGCGCACCCCGATGGCGGACTGCTCGGTCCACTCGGTCACCACCATGGTGTCGGTGAGCCGGAAGGGGCCGATCCTGGTGAGGCACTCGAAGGCCGTGCCCACCCCCTCGGTCCGAGGGCCGCAGAAGACGATCTTCTGGGCATCGGCCATCCATTCGGTGTGAGTGTCGATGCGGCGGACGTACTCCCACACCGCATCCACGGGAGCCTCGATGGTGGTTGATACCCGAATTGCGGCCACGAACCCAGTTTATGACCGGTTCGCCAATGGTCTGCATGATCGGGTTGTCCATGACCGGTTCACCCATGATCGGGTTGTCGACGACCGGTTCGCCAATGGTCTGCATGATCGGCTTATCCATGACCGGTTCGCCAATGGTCGGCATGATCGGCTTATCCATGACCGGTTCGTGGCGACGCGAGTCGTAGGATCATGGGCATGGTCGATACCGACGTCGAGTTCTTCTGGGATCCCATCTGCCCGTTCGCCTGGATCACCTCCCGGTGGGTGACCGAGGTGGCCCGGCGGCGGGACTATTCGGTGGACTGGCGGCTGATCAGCCTGTCCATCCTCAACGAGGACAGCGACTACGACGGTTTTCCCGAGGGCTACCAGGAACTGCACCACAAGGGCCGACGGATGCTGCGGGTGGCTCAAGCAGTGCGCCAGGAGCACGGACCGGCCACCGTCGGCCCGCTGTACACCGCCTTCGGACATACCATCTGGAACCCCGACCCCGACATCCGTTCGTCGATGGACGAAGTGGCCTCCGAGGAGCACCTGGCCCGGGCCCTGGAGCGAGCCGGCGCGGCCCCGGAGCTGGCCGACCGGGCCGAGGACGAGTCGTTGGACGATGCCCTCCGGGACTCCACCCGGGAAGCACTGAGCCGCACCGGGCGGGACGTGGGCACCCCGATCATCACCTTTCACCATGACCGGGGAACCACCTCGTTCTTCGGTCCGGTGGTGAGCCAACTCCCCCCGCCGGAGGACTCGGTACGCCTGTGGGACGCAGTGGTGACCCTGGCCGAGTGGCCGTCGTTCGCCGAGCTGAAACGCTCCCGGCGCGACGATCTGGTCTTCCCGGCCATATAGGTTTATTGGCAAAATGGACAGGGTTCCGACCGGATGGTCAACCCGACAAGAGGATGAACAGGGTGCCTGACGCTACTGCGGACATGGACATTGCCTATATGGACAATGCCGCCTCCACCCCGATGTGCCCGGAGGCGGTAGAGGCGATGGCCCCGCTGCACCGGGAGCTGTACGCCAACCCGACCGGGGCCCACAAGCCGGCCCGGGCCACCCGTCGGCGGATCGACGACGCCCGTGACCTGATGGCCGAGGCCCTGGGGGCCGAACCCGGCGAGATCGTGTTCACCGGCGGGGGCACCGAGAGCGACAACCTGGCGGTGGTCGGCCGTCATCTGCGGGTGGGCGGGGTGCCGGTGTGCTCGGCCGTCGAGCATCACGCGGTGCTGGAGCCGGTGGAGCACCTGGGGGGCCGGGTGGTGGCGGTGGACCACACCGGGATCGTCGATGGGGGAACGCTGGCCGAGGCCCTGGACGAGGACGTCACCGTGGTGTCGGTGATGCTGGTCAACAACGAGACCGGCATGGTGCAGCCCCTGGCCCGGGTGGCCGAGGCGGTGCGCTCGGCCGCTCCCCGGGCCGTGGTCCACACCGATGCCGTGCAGGCCTTCCCCTGGCTGGACGTGGCCGAGGCCGCCGCCGGAGCCGACATGATCTCGATCAGCGCCCACAAGTTCGGGGGACCCAAGGGAGTGGGCGCGCTGGTGGTGCGCTCGGGGGTGGAGCTGTCCCCCCTGCTTCGGGGCGGGGGTCAGGAGCGAGGACTGCGCTCGGGCACCCACAACGCCGCCGGCATCGTGGGCATGGCCGCGGCCGCCGAGGTAGTGCTGAAGAGCCGGGCCGACCAGGTCGTGCGGCTGACCCGGCTGCGGGATCGGCTGGCCGACGGGGTATTGACCACGGTGCAGGGGGTGGTGGAGACCGGGGACCGGTCGGGCAAGGTGGCCGGGTCGGTCCACCTGTGTTTCGAGGGCATCGAGTCGGAGGCCCTGCTGTTTCTGCTGGAGGACGCCGGGGTGTACGCATCGGCGGCCTCGTCGTGCTCCAGCGGGACCCAGGATCCGTCGCACGTGCTGGCGGCCATGGGCTACGACCGGGCCCTGGCCGGAGGATCGCTGCGCCTGTCGCTGGGCTACGAGACCACCGAGAGCGACGTTGATCGAGTCCTGGCCGCCATTCCCGACGCGGTGGGCCGCCTCCGAGCCCACGGACCGGGCTGACCCATGCGAGTCCTGGCCGCCATGTCGGGGGGAGTGGATTCATCGGTGGCCGCGGCCCTGCTGGCCGAGCAGGGTCACCAGGTGGTGGGGGTGACCCTCAAGCTGTGGGGAGGGGAGTCGGACACCGGCTGCTGCTCGGTGGCCGATGTGGAGGACGCCCGCCGGGTGGCCGACCGCCTGGGCCTGGAGCACCACGTGTTCAACTTCGGCGACGCCTTCGAGCAGCGGGTGGTGACTTCCTACGTGGGCGACCACGCCGCCGGGCTCACCCCCAACCCCTGCATCGAGTGCAACCGCCACATCAAGTTCGACAAGCTCATGGTGCGGGCCGAGGCCCTGGGCTTCGATGCGGTGGCCACCGGCCATCACGCCCGCCTGGCAGCCACCGACGACGGATGGCGGGTGCAGCGGGGGGTGGATGCGACCAAGGATCAGTCCTACGTGCTGTACATGCTGGGCCGGCGTCAGATGGCCCGGCTGATGCTCCCGATCGGCCACATGACCAAGGCCGAGGTCCGCCGACGGGCCACCGATCTGGGGCTGCGCAACTCGGCCAAGCCCGACAGCCAGGACGTGTGCTTCATCGCCAACCGGGCGGGCGGGCGGGCGGGCTTTTTGGCCCGGCACCTGGGCGAGACGCCGGGAACCGTGGTGGATGCCGACGGGACGGTGCTGGGCTCGGTGGAGTCGGTGCCGGCGGTGACCATCGGCCAGCGCCGGGGTCTGAACCTGGGCGGCACCAGCGAGCCCCGGTACGTGACCGACGTGGACCTGGCCTCGGCCCGGGTCACCGTGGGCCGACGGGAGGACCTCTACACCCGCACCCAGGACATAACCGCCATCCAGTGGGTCTCCGAGGCCGTCAACGACCCGGTGGAAATCCAGGCCAGCGCCCACGGCACCCCCATGACCGGCATCGTCGCCCCCGCCGAGGACCCCCGTGACCCCTCGTCCTGCGGCCCCTTCATGGCCACCGCATTCGAGGATCCCCGTGACCCCTCGTCCTGCGGCCCCTTCATGGCCACCGCATTCGAGGATCCCCGTGACCCCTCGTCCTGCGCCCCTCCCGAATTCGGAACCCCCGCCGGGGCCGGCACCGTGTACTGGAACGAACCCCAACGCCGGGTGGCCCCCGGCCAAGCCCTGGTCTTCTACCACGACGATCTGGTACTGGGCGGCGCAGTGGCCGCCTGATGGATTCGGTCTTCCACCACGACCACACCGGAGGCTCGCCCCCAAGTGTCGGCAACGGCCATGGACGTTGCCCCTAGACGGAGCCGACGATCCGGTCGAGTTCGGCCAGTCGATATCCCCGGCGGCAACCTCGTCCCGGTTCTGGCTAGACGGAGCCGAAGATCCGGTCGAGTTCGGCCAGGGCCGGAGCGATGTCGTCCTCCACCAGGATGCCGTGCATGCCCAGGTCGCGGGCGGCGGCCACGTTGGGATCGAAGTCGTCCAAAAAAACACCGACCTCGGGACGGGACACCTCCAGGCGCTCGAGGGCCAGTCGGTAGATGGCCGGATCGGGCTTGCGCAGGCCCACCGCGCTGGAGTCGATGACCGCCTCGAACAGCTCGTCCACCGGGATGAGGGTGCGCCACATGTCGCCGAACTCCTTGGCATTGTTGGTGATTATGGCCTGCCTGAGGCCGGCCTCGTTCAGTTCTCGAACCTTGGCCACCGCCTTGTCCCGCCGCTCGTCGCTGCTCACCCCGGACATGGCCTTGAAGAAGCCCTCGGCGCTGAACCCCTCGATGCCGTCGGCCCGACACGACTCGGCCGCCGCCTCCAGCGCGTCGGCCAGGGTACCCTCGCCCCGCTCCAGACGATGCCAGGGATGGTCACCGTTGGCCTCGTACCGCCCGAACACATGCTCCAGAAGTCGGCCGTTGGTGGTCCCCAGCGAACGGGCGTAATCATCCAGGTGGAACGGCGACCCGGTGAACACCCCGCCGAAGTCCCAGAACACAGCTTCGATCATGGCGCTCTCCTCGGTCATGGCAATCTCTGAATCATGGCAGCTCCAATCATGGCAATTCCTGAATCATGGCAGCTCCTTCAAGCATCGCAATTCCCCGGTCATCGCAATTCCTCGGTCATGGCGACCCCTCGGTCATGGCGACCCCTCGGTCATGGCGACCCCTCGGTCATGGCAGCTCCCCGGTCTCGACGAGCTTCTGGAACTGGGCCTCGTCCAGGACGGGAACACCCAGCTTCTCGGCCTTGTCCAGTTTGGAGGCCCCGGGGTTCTGACCCACCACCAGGGCGGTGGTTCTCGACGACACGCTGCCGGGGGATTTGCCCCCCCGAGCCTTGATGGCCGCCCCCACCCCGTCACGGGTGTAGCCCTCCAGCCCACCGGTGACCACGACGGTCATACCGGCCAACGTCTGGGGTAGCACATCGAGCTCGACCCCAAACTTGTCGGCCCCGAAGTTCAGCCCCACGTCCCGAAGCTTCTCGATGATCTCCAGATTGGCCTCCGACCGGAAGAACTCATGTACACTCTCGGCTATGACCGGCCCTATCCCATCCACCTCCGCCAACTCCTCCACCGATGCCCCAATAATCCTGTCCAAATCCCCAAACTCATCCGCCAACAACTCGCTAGCTGTATCACCCAGATGACGGATGTTCAGCCCGACGAGCAATCGGGCCAGAGGTTGTTCCTTGGATGCGTCGATGGCTTCCCGTAGATTGGATATCGACAGATCGGCAAAGCCTCCGAGTTGGGCCACCTCATCAACCGACAGAGCGGATAGGGGCTCGCCGTCGATCTCGGTGGACCAGTTCGACCGTCGGGGCTGCTCAAGCAAATCCAAGTTCAAGTCGAACAAATCACCGAAGTCACCAACCAGCCCAAGATGGAAGAGTAACTTGGCCTTCTGTCGACCCAAACCCTTCACCGGGCTTACAGAACCGACTTTTTTCGGATTCGGAGCTACAAAACGAATTATTCGCTGCAAATCCTGGCTTTGTTGAGCTCCCAGGTTCATTCCTGGCGGGGAGAGTTGACTTTGTCGCGGCGCGGATACTTCAGCAACCATCGGGTTGCTCTTCATCGCCTGCCCGCTTGATGGTTCGGGAGTAGAAACCCCCAAATTAACCCCGGCTCGGCGCAGCTTATCGATGGCTACCTGGTTGGCTGGTGATTGAAAGAAGTCCCGAATGTTCTTGGCAACCTGGGAGTTGACCTTTTTGACTTGGGTCAATTCCTCCTCAGAAGCCCCAATGATGTCGTCCAGGCACGGGAAAGCCTTGGTCAGCACTTCGGCGGTCTTATGTCCCAATTCGTCGATTTTGAACCCAACCAGCAAATCGGCCAGGGAACGTCGCTTCAGATCCTCGATCGACCCCGCCAGCTTGGAGCGAGCCTCGGCGTTGAACAGAGACAACGCTGCCACCAGACCGGTGTCCAGGACCAACTCCGTGCCGTCGTCGAGGACCGAGCACCATAAGGCATCCTTCAACTCCTCGAGCTGCTCGAAATCCAGGGTGTAGATGTCGGCTATGTCGGCGATCAGGCCCAGCTTGATGAACAGGGCGACTCGCTGTTCGCCGAGGTGCTCGATGTCCAGGGCGTTGCGGGCCGCGAAGTGCTCGATCCAGCCCCGGAGCTGTTCGGGACATCCGGCGAAGCGGCAGTAGTGGGCGGCGTCGCCCTCGTGGCGGACCAGTGGTTGGGCATGGGGACAGGGGCACACCGCGGGGAACTCCCACTCGGGCAAGTCGGAGGGGCGCTCGGCCAGGACGGGCCCCAGCACCTCGGGAATCACATCGCCGGCCTTGCGGACCACCACGGTGTCGCCCGGGCGCACATCCTTGGCCCTCACCTGATCCTCGTTGTGCAGGGTGGCCATCGCCACGGTGGAGCCGCCCACGAACACCGGTTCCAACACCGCGAACGGGGTGGCCTTGCCCTTGCTGCCGATGGACACCTGAATCCTGTACAGCTTGGTGGTTCTCTCCTCGGGGGGGAGCTTGTAGGCCACCGCCCAGCGGGGAGCCCGGCTGGTGGACCCGAGCTCTTGCTGGAGATCGAGACGGTCGATCTTGATCACCGCGCCGTCGATCTCGTACGGCAGGCCGTGGCGCTCGGCCTCGCAGCGCTCCACGAACTCCCAGGAGGCATCGAGGGAGGCCACCGTGACGGTTTCGGGGTTGATGGGCAGGCCCAGATCGCCCAGGAACTCCAGGGTGCGGCTGTGGCTGACCAGATCGGGGCCTCCCCGAATCTCGCCCACCTGATAGCACCACATGGCCAGCCCCCGGGTGGCGGTGATCGACGGATCCTTCTGGCGCAGCGAACCGGCCGCGGTGTTCCGGGGATTGGCGTAACGGGGCTTGCCCTCGGCCTCCTGCTGGGCGTTGAGGGCATCGAAGGCGGCCAGGGGCATGTACACCTCGCCCCGCACCTCCAGAACCTCGGGGGCCCCACGGGGAAGCCGACGGGGAACCGACCTGATGGTGAGGATGTTGGCGGTGATGTCCTCGCCCACCCGACCGTTCCCCCGAGTGGCCGCCTGCACCAGCACGCCGCCTTCGTAACGCAACGACACCGCCAACCCGTCGAACTTCAACTCGCACACCAACTCGCCCAACTCGACCGGGGCCACCTCCGATCCTTCTTCGTCCGTACCCCCAGGAGCGTCCCCGTCCTCTGCCCCCGATGCATCCTCCGATTCGCCCGCCGCCAGCAGCACCCCCTGCCCGTCCGTTTCCTCGGCCACTCTCCGAGCCCGAACAAAACTCAGACGCCGCCGGACCCGATCGGCCCAGGCGTTCAGCTCTCCCCGGTCAAAGGCGTTGTCCAACGACATCATCGGCACCCGATGCTCCACCGGAGCGAACAAAGTGGACGGATCGGCCCCCACCGTCCGAGTGGGGGAGTCGGGCCGAACAAACTCGGGATGGGCGGACTCCAACTCCACCAACTCCCGCACCAGCTCGTCGTACTCCGCATCGGGAATCTCCGGAGCGTCGTCCACGTGGTAACGCCGATCGTGATGGCGAACCAACCCGATCAGCTCATCAACTCGCCCCTCCACCTCCCTGCTCACCCGCCCGATCCTACCCCGACCCAACCCACAAGCCCGCCGCCCCGAGGAACACTGCCCAACAGAGGTTGGTCAAGGTGGCGGTGCCCACACTCGTCACCGTGAGCGATGCTGGCACGCGTGTAGCGATCTCCGATAGAGCTTGCCAGCCCTATAAGACATCGCACCGCCGGTGCCCATCACCACCCCGACCAAATAGCGACCACCAGTAGAGCTTGCTGGACGTATAGGCTGGCCCGATGCGCAGGTTCTTGGGTACAGCGATATTGGTACTGGTGCTGGCCAGTGGTTGCGGGTTCAACTCTGACAACCAAACCGCGCCGACTCCGACGACTGAGCCCACGACTGCCACCACCCCGGTACCTGATCCCACACCCGCAACACCCACACCAACGGCTGATCCCACACCCGCAACACCCACACCAACAGCTGATCCCACACCCGCAACACCCACACCAACAGCTGAACCCACACCCGCAACACCCACACCAACAGCTGAACCCACACCCGATAGGTGTGGGCCTGCTCATATAGACTTGGCCGAAGCTGAGGCCGAAGCCCGCTCTGAATTCGCAATCATAGACAATTATTTGAGTAACTATGAATGGTCTATGTTACGTATACATAGACTGCCCAACCTGGCCATAGATGGTAGCCATGTGAGTGTTTATCAGGAGATACTGAGCAGTAGAGGGCTTGCTACCTTTGACAATGACATACTACAGCTGGTGACTAAATGGCAACACACCTGGACCTTAGCCGAATCGTTTAGCGATAATGCAAAATATTGGGGCGAAGCACGCTCCGCAGCTATTGCGGTAGTTGCCAATGTTAGAAAGCAACTAAATGATAGTGAAACCTCTGGTATTATTGTGCTTCCTGCTTATGTAGCAGCTTCTTTGGCCGGATTTAGAGCATCTTGGATCAAATCCCTCGAAACCAATGTCGGTGATGAAAAGATAAACTATCATAACAGTATAGTATATTTTGCAAGCGGTGCTTACTCTTACATAACCAAAGCTGAAAGTTTGCCGGAAAGTATAACAGGCGACGAATTTGTGGCATCTCTGAAAAGTGCTCTGGTCGACGTACGAATAGCCCAAAGTCGAGTTAACCGCTACTGCTGACCACCAGGAGCCTTCAGCCTCCAAGTATCAAAATCCTGCACTTAGCCAATTTATTCAGCATCACCCCCAACAACAGAATCAACTTACTCACCACATAGTCTACTAACTCCAGGCAACAAAATGGAGTTCCCCCGGTTTGGTGGACAGGTTGTTTTGCTGGATTATAGTGGTGGTCATGCGGCTTGGTGGTGGGTGTAGGTCTGGGCGAGGGTGCGGTGGCTCGGCGGACTAAGGTGTTGGGTATGTCGATCTCGGAAGTTGCCCGTGAGGCTCTACGCCAAGCGGCGGATGCCCGGCCCTTGAGAGAGCGGGTTGGCCATCTTCGGGGCTCGATTCGGACGAACTTTGCCGATGCATCTCGGGATCGTTGGCGATCCGAGGTGCGGGGGCACAACTGGCGCTGATGAATATTTGGCGGGTTGGCGGTGGTTTGGGTTGGGGTGGGGGAGGTGCTGTAGTGGGGGTGGTGAGAGGTCTGGGTGGGGATCGGTTGTGGGTGTGGGGGGTTCGGGGGTGGTGGGCGGCGTTGCCGATGACGGCGGGGCCGGTGTTGGCCGATGGTTTGCACTCGACGGCGGTGGCCTGGCGGTCCACCGCGTCATTGGGGTTGTGGGTACTGTGGGGCTTGGTGCTGGTGGGCATTTTGCTGGCTCACCCGGCGACGTTGGTTCTGCTGAGGTTGGCGGGGCCGGCGGCGGTGGCGGCGCTGGTGTGGGCCGGAACGGGTGGGGCCGACTGGGAGGAGGTTGCCCTGGTGGGGGCCATCACCGCGGCGGTGGCCGCGGCCTCGCTCAGTGCTCCGGTGGGGCAGGTGTTCGTGAACGGCATCTCCTACGGTGACGAGATACGACTTTTGCTCCGCCCCCCGGCGGCGCTGCTGGCCGGGCCGATACCGGTGGCGGCGGCCATCACGGTGGGCGGCTTGGTCAGCGGGCCCCTACTGCTGGCCGCCGAGCACTGGGTCGCGGGGGCGGCAACCACGGTGGTGGGCATACCTCTGGCGGTATTCGGAGCCCGTTCCCTCTACTCGCTAACCCGGCGGTGGCTGGTTCTGGTTCCAGCCGGCGTGGTGCTCCACGACCACCTGGCAGTGCAGGATCCGCTGCTTCTGCATCGCCGGGTCGTGGTCGGATTCGGTCCGGCCCCACGGGAATCCGATGCGGTGGACCTGAGCCGGGGTGCATCGGGATTGATCCTGGAAATAACCATGACCCAGCCCATCGCTCTGCATCCCCCCAAACGGCGGCTGGGCCGCACCGCCGGCGGCACCGGCAGTGCTGGTGGCGCGAGCAATGCTGGTGGCACTGGCAGCACCGGTGGCACGGGTAGTGCTGTTGACACGGCCAGCACCGGTGGCACGGGAACCGGCGACATCGAGGCCACCGCGATTCTGGTCGCCCCCTCCCGCCCCGGCCTGGCCACCACCCTGGCCGCACCGCGCCTGCTCGGCTCGAAGTAACCAAGAATGATTTGGGGCAGAAGGCAGCCGAGCTCTACTCGAGCTGGAACTGGTACTGGTGTTGACCCTGGGAGTTTTGTTCGTGGACTTTGGTGTGACATTTGGGGCATAGCAGCTTCAGGTTCGCGATGTCGGTGGTTCCGCCGTTTTGCCACCAGATGATGTGGTGAGCCTCGCAGGCAGTGGCTCTGATTCCACATCCTTTGCAGTGCTTGTCCCGCACCTGCAAGGCGAGCTTTTGGGTTTGGGATGCTGCTCTTTGCCTGCGGCCCAGATACAACGGCATACCCTCGGCACTGAAGATGGCCGGTATCACCCCGGCATCGCAAGCTATGCGGCGCAACTCGTCGAGGTCGATGGGAGTGTCGTCGATGAGGGCAGCGTTTTTGAGCCGGCCGGTTAGCGCGTCGTAGTCAACCTTCACCAGAAGTGTGGTGGCCTGGGGTACTACTTCTGGTACTGCTTCGTCGGCATCGGCATCCACCGCAGCGACGTCTTCGCCGGTTCGGTTGGGGGTTTGGGCGACGAGGTTCACCAGCGCGTCCGCGCACCGCTGCTCATAGGTGCGGTCGTTGCCCGATTGGAAGTCGTCGCGGTACATGCGATCGCACAGGCCGTCCAAAGCGGTCTTCACCCGCTCGCCGGAGACGGGATCGAGCTCGGCATGAAGCACCACCATGCCATCGTCACCGTTGAACAACGCGGCCTTGCGACGACGACGCTGCCGCTCCGCTTTGCTGGTGGCTTGCAGTTCGCACCGATTCTGCTCGTAACGAGCGACGGTGTTCCTGAAATCGTCGTAACCCTCCGACAACGCCGACCAGATCAACTCCTGTTCCTCCGCGGGACCGAACCGCTCCCGCCGATGCGACTCGCCGATCAACCGAGCGTGATCCTTGGTTATCAAACCACCGCTCACCGCCTCCAGAGTACGGGGCAAATCCTTCAGATCCTCGACGGTTCTGGCGTCGCGGCGAGCATGGTACCGGCTCAGACCGAACTCGTGGCATGCCTGTCGAACCGCGGACTCTCCCCCCAACTCTCTCAGTCGGCTCAGCATGGTCATCATGTAGCCATCCATTCGGCGGCGAACGTTGTCGGCCTCGTACATCAGCTTCAACACTTCGTCGGAGTCCATCTCGGAGCAATCCATCTGCTCGATGCCCAACCACTTCCGATCGACCACCGGCACAATACCCTCGGGAGCAGTACCTTTGGAAGTAATGTCTCCGGGGTCAGTACCTTCGTAAGCAATATCTTCGGGAGCAGTGCTTCCGGGATCAACCTCTCCGGTTCTGGGATCAATATCCATGCCTCATAGTCTATCGGCACCGGTGACAATATTAACCGAATAAACCAAACAATTCAGAAAAAAATCAAAAAATAATAAGAAAAAACCAATTCAAACAGCCTATCAATATCCAGATTGAAATCTGGGCAACGGCTAGGAAGCGTTGAAGCACCAGGTGATGGTGGCGGACTCCTCGGGGCCGGTTTCCAGGAGCCAGTAGGTGGCCCGAACGCAGTTCTGCTCGGCTCGGAGCTTCTCCACCGCCTTGCCCTGATCGGGGCGGAAGGTGAAGCGGTTGAGATTGGGCAGATGGCGTATCTGTGCGGGGGGAATGTCCACGCCGTTGAGCGTCAGGCGGGCATCGTAGCCCATGGCCAGATCCACCCCCACGGTCTCCTGCGAGAGAACCTCGTCATTGGGTGGGGGGATGAGGGCATCCACCGCGGCGTTGCCGGTGACGGTCACGTCGTTGTCGTCGGTATCGGCCAGCGTCAGGGCCAGCAGAATGGCGGCTACGCCCACCAGGGCCGCGGCCCCGAGCAGCACTCGTCGCAGTACCACGGACTCCAGCACCCTCCTAGTGTGCCCGCTGCCACCGGCCGGGGACACCCCGGATGATCGAGAATCCAAGGGTCCAGCGGAGTCGGCACCCCCGGCACCTCAACATAGCCATCACCGGAAAAACCCCGAGCAGGCGATACCCTCGGAACGTGCCCGAGACGGAGGTGCCCATGTGATCGGCCGGGTTCTGGGCGAGCGCTACCGGCTGGTGGCCCATATCGGCACGGGCCGGTTCACCAATGTGTACCTGGCTCACGACCGGTCACGATCCTGCCGGGTGACGGTCAAGCTGCTGCCGGCGGAGTTTCTGCCCTACGGGTGGGCCACCGACCCGAGCCTGGCCGATCTGTTCGTCGAAGCCGTCGGGGAGGCCGCCTCGGTGAACCACCCCCACATCGTGGCCCCACGCGATTGGGGGAAGTCCGACCACGGCCTCCATGTGGTGAGCGACTACCTGGAGGGCGGGAGCCTGCTGGGGATGCTGGAGTCGGGACATCTGTTGTCGCCCTCCCAGGCCCTGATGGTCGGATTGGAGGTGGCCCGTGGTCTGGAGCACATACACCACCTGGGGTTGATCCACCGGGACATCCGACCCTCCAACGTCCTGTTCGACAACCGGGGCCAGGCCCATCTGGCCGATCTGGGCATGTCCCGAGTGCTCACCTCGCTGGAGGCCACCGGGGCGTTGGCGGCCCGGTCGGTCTTCGCCAGGATGGATACGGTTCGCTACGCCTCGCCCGAGCAGGCTCAAGGCTTGACCCCCGACGGCAAGAGCGACGTGTACTCCCTGGTCCTGGTGCTCGCCGAGGCGTTGTCGGGTCGGGTCCCGTTCGACTCCGACGACCCCGAGCACACCCAGATGGCCAAGATGAGCCGACAGCTCGACCTGGATGGCCGGTTCGGCCGTCTGGGTCGGATCCTGGAGCAGGCCGGCCGGCCGGACAGGAACGAACGTCCCCGCGCCCACGAGCTGGCCCTCGGGTTCCTGGCCACCGCGGAGTCGATGCACCGCCCCGAACCGCTTCCGCTGTCCAAAGCCGAACCGGAGATCCCCGAGTTGGAGGACCCCGAATCCGAACCCGGCTCTCCCGACTCGACGACGACCCCGCAGAACCGCACCTCCCACCGGAGAGGCCCCGAAGGCCCAATCGGTACCGCCCCGCAGCCAGAGCACCCGACCGGTGCCACCACGCAACCGGGACGACCACACCGCCCTCCCCACCCGACCGAGCCCCCCACGCAACCGGGACGACCGGCCCGCGCCCCCCACCCGACCGAGCCCCCCACGCAGCCGGGACGACCGGCCCGCTCGACCGACCCCGGGAACCCCCGGAAGCTGTTGCTGCCGCTCATGGTGCTGCTGGTGGGGGTTTTGGGGGTCGGGGTCTACCTGCTGGGGGACGACTGGTTCGGGGCCGATACTCGACCCATGCCCGATCTGACCGGTACCGGCGAGGCCGGCCTGCTGCGCTTCGAGAACGAGTTCGGCTGGGTGCTCGACCGCCGGGAGCAGCGCCAGGACGGAACGGTGGCCGGTCAGGTGCTGCGCCAGAACCCCCAACCGGGCACCGGGTTGGAACGGGGCGAGACGGTGACGGTATGGGTGTCGTTGGGCCCCGAATTGGTGACCATTCCCGGTGACATCAAGGGAATGGCGGTGCCGGACGCCGAGTTCTTCCTCGTCGATATGGGACTGTCGGTGGGAGGGACGGTCGAACGTCACCACGAAACCGTGCCCGAGGGGATCATCATCGAAGTGGACGAACTCTTCCCCGAGGTCGAGCCGGGAAGCTCGGTGGACCTGGTGGTGTCTCTCGGACCGGAACCCCGGGTGATACCCGATATCGCAACCGGCACGCCGCCGGCCGTGGCCCGGGAGAGGCTGGAGGAACTCCGC
This sequence comes from Acidimicrobiales bacterium, assembly GCA_965115985.1. Lineage (GTDB taxonomy): Bacteria > Actinomycetota > Acidimicrobiia > Acidimicrobiales > Bin134 > Poriferisocius. Next base: position 122,928 of record OZ220474.1, on the reverse strand, counting down.
CTACGGGTGGAGGAGTGGCGGGTGGAGGATGCCCAGGTGGCACCCGACCAGGTGGTGAGGGTGGAACCGCCGCCGGGAACCGAGGTGGCCGCCGACTCGGTGGTAACGGTGGTTGTCTCGGATGGTCCCCCGCAGATGACGGTGCCTCTTTTGGCCACCCTGAGCGTGGAGGAAGCCACCGAAATCCTGGAGGGGATGGACCTGTGCCGGGGGGAGATCGAGGGTCCGCCCGACACCGAGATATTGACCAGCAACCCGCCTGCCGAAGCGGTGGTGGACAGCGGAACCTGCGTCGAACTAATCACCCGACCCGAGTGAAGCCTGCGTCGAACCAATCACCCGACCCCGGTAAGACCTGCGTCGAACCAATCACCCGACCCCGGTAAGAACCGTGATCGCCCGCAGACGCGTTCGGGCGTGACGGACGAAGGCGGCCTGCTCGTCGTTCATCCCCTCCCCGAACAGGGTGAGCACCAGGACCAGGTCGCCGTCCACCCGGAGGGCTCCGGTGAGAAAGCCGCGGGCCACCGCATCGGGATCATCGGTGACGAACGCGGCCAGGGCCGACCGGTAGTCGAGAATCACCGTGGCGTCGGGATCCTCCAGATCGCCGGGCAGGGGCAGCGGACCACCGGCCTCGGTGTCGATACAGGCCCGAACCTCGCCGCCGAAAGGGGTGTCGGTAACCACCAGATTGACCCTGGCCCGGTGCTCGGCGGCCGGAGCGACCGGAGCCAACTCCTCCCGCAACTCCAGTGCGGCCCGGATCCACTCCGGGCCGAGGAACGGATACGCATCCACACCGGAAACGTACCGCCTCCACCCGTCCCCGGAGCGGGGAATCGACAGAGCGGCCGGTACCATGTCGTTTCGGTATGGGCCGACAACGCATCACCCGAGCAGAGTGCGCTCATGTGGCCGCATTGGCCCGTCTGGAGCTGACCGACGACGAGTTGGACCGCTTCACCGTCCAGCTCGACGAGCTGTTGGACCATGTGGCCGAGGTGGAGACTCTGGACATCGATGATCTGGCTCCAACCATGCATCCGCTGTCCATCCCCAACCGCCTCCGTCCCGACACGCGGGGCGAGGTGTCGGACCGCGACGAGGTGCTGGCCCAGGCCCCACTGGCCGAGAGCGGCCAGTTCCGGGTGCCCCCGGTTCTGGGCGAAGCCCCATGACCCCGGCGACCGACCCGACCATCACCGGCGAAACCCCATGACCGCGGCAACCGGACCCGGAACCGCGCTGGACATTGCCGCCGCGGTGAGATCGGGGCGGCGGTCGGCCCGCTCGGTGGTGGACGAGTACCTGGGGGCCATTGCCGATGGGGATGGCGACATCGGAGCCTTCAACCTGGTGACCGAGGCCCGGGCCCGGGCCCGGGCCGACGAGATCGACGCCGCGGTGGCCGCGGGCCATGACCCCGGCCCCCTGGCCGGAGTGCCGGTGGCGCTCAAGGACAACCTGTGTACTCGGGGAGTGGCCACCACCTGCTCGTCCCGCATTCTGGAGGGCTGGGAACCCCCCTACGACGCCACGGTGGTGGAGAAGCTGGAGGAAGCGGGCGCGGTGGCGGTGGGCAAGACCAACATGGACGAGTTCGCCATGGGCAGCTCCACCGAGAACTCGGCGTTCGGCCCCACCCGCAACCCGTGCGACCCCCGCCGGGTGCCGGGCGGGTCGTCGGGCGGCAGTGCGGCCGCGGTGGCCGCCGGATTCGCCCCGGTGGCCCTGGGCAGCGACACCGGCGGGTCGATCCGCCAACCGGCGGCGCTGTGCGGCGTGGTCGGGGTCAAACCCACCTACGGCCTGGTGTCCCGCTACGGCCTGGTGGCGTTCGCCTCCTCCCTCGACCAGATCGGCCCGCTCGCCACCACGGTGGCCGATAGCGCCGCCGTTCTGGACGCGATCAGCGGCCCCGACCCCCGGGACTCCACCAGCATCGGCGAGCCCCGACCCCCGGTGTCGGCCACTCTGGACGACGGGGTGGACGGACTCCGCGTGGGGATACTGGCCGAGCTGAACGGCGACGGAATAGCCCCCGACGTGGCTGCCCGGGTGCAGGTTGCGACCAGGGCGTTGGAGTCGGCCGGGGCCCGGGTGGCCGAGGCCACCGCCCCCGCGTCGGTGTACGGCTTGTCGGCCTACTATCTGATCGCCCCGGCCGAGGCCTCCAGCAATCTGGCCCGCTACGACGGAGTCCGCTACGGCCTCCGGGTGGAGGGCTCCAGCACCCCGGCCATGAACACCGCCACCCGATCGACCGGCTTCGGCGACGAGGTCAAGCGCCGCATCATGCTCGGCACCTACGCCCTGTCGGCCGGCTACTACGACGCCTACTACGGCAAGGCCCAGAAGGTGCGCACACTGATCATCGACGACTTCGCCTCCGTCTGGGAGCAGTTCGACCTGCTGGTGAGCCCCACCTCGCCCACCACCGCGTTCGCACTGGGGGAACGCACCGCCGACCCCATGGCCATGTACATGAGCGACGTATGCACGGTACCGGTGAACCTCACCGGCCAGGCCGCCATATCGGTTCCCTACGGGACCGGCGACGATGGACTACCGGTCGGGGTGCAAATCCTGGCCCCCGCACTGGGCGAACCGGTCATGTTCCGGGCCGCCGCCGTACTGGAGGCAAGCCTTTGACCGAGCCCGACAGCTTCGACGAGGGCCCCGAACTCCTGCTCGCGGGCGATCACCCAACCGACATCCCCGGGCTGGGAGCTCCGACCGACACCGAGTGGGAGGTGGTCATCGGCTTGGAGGTCCACGCCGAGCTGGACACCGAGACCAAGCTGTTCAGCGCCAGTCCCAATCGGTTCGGCGGCGACCCCAACACCCACATCGACCCGGTGTCGCTGGGGCTGCCCGGCTCGCTGCCGGTGCTCAACGAGAAGGCGGTGGAGTTGGCCATCCGGGTGGGTCTGGCCCTCAACTGCCGGATCCAGCCGTCGGTGTTCGCCCGCAAGAACTACTTCTATCCAGACATGCCCAAGGACTTCCAGATCAGTCAGTACGACCGACCCATCAACGTGGACGGCTGGCTGGAACTGCCCTCGGGCAAGCGCGTCGGCATAGAGCGGGCCCATCTGGAGGAGGACACCGGCAAGACCACTCACGTCGGCGGCGGCGGGCGTATCCACGAGGCCGGCTACTCGCTGGTGGACTACAACCGGGCCGGAGTGCCGCTCATCGAGATCGTGGGGCGTCCCGATCTGCGCTCGGCCGAGGAGGCCCGCCAGTACGTGGCCGAGCTGCGGTCGATCCTGGTGGCGGTGGGGGCGTCGGACGGCCGGATGGAGGAGGGTTCGCTGCGGGTCGACGGCAACGTGTCGGTGAGACCGGTGGGCACCCACGAGCTGGGCACCCGGTGCGAGATCAAGAACGTGAACTCGCTGCGCTCGCTGGGCCTGGCCGTGCAGTACGAGACCCGCCGCCAGATCGACCTGCTGACCAGCGGCCGGCCGGTGATGCAGCAGACCCGGCACTGGAACGAGGACGACGGGCGCACCCATGCCCTGCGCTCCAAGGAGGAGGACTACGACTACCGCTACTTCCCGGAACCCGACCTGCTGCCTCTCGACCCCGACCCGCAGTGGGTGGAGCGGATCCGCCGGGAACTGCCCCCCCTGCCCCGCGACCGCCGGATCGAGCTGGCCCGGGCGGCCCCCTCGACCGATGCCGCCCACATAGCCCTGGCCGTGGAGCGGTCGATGGACGACCTGGCCCTGACCGCCATCGCCGGAGGAACCACCGCCGAAGGAGCCACCGCCGAAGGAACCACCGGCAGCGGAACCACCGCCGAAGGAACCACCGGCAGCGGAACCACCGCCGGGGGAGCCACCGGCAGGGGAACCCCCTCCGAAGGAACCACCGGCGGGGGAACCGGGCCCGAGCGGGTGATGAACCACATCGTCCACAACCTTGCCGGCGGGTCGGGGGAGCTGACCCCCGAGGCCCTGGCCGAGCTGGTGGCCATGGAGGATGCCGGAGAGCTCACCGCCACCCAGGCCAAGAAAGTTCTGGCCGAGCTGGTGGATCGAGGAGGGTCGTCCCGGGACATGGCCCTAGAGCTGGGTTTCGAGGCCATGGGGACCGGTGAGCTCGAGACCCTGGTGGACGGCCTCATCGCCGACCACCCCGACGAGTGGTCCCGGTTCTGCGACGGCGACACCAAGCTCACCGGCTTCTTCGTCGGCCAGGTCATGAAGGCCACCCGGGGCCGCGCCGACGGCAAAGCGGTGACCCAACTGCTCCACACCCGCCGCGGCTAACCACCGGGCGGGCGGGACAAAGCCCGAACAGGGACATCACCGGGCCGGGGAACACCACCGAGTCGGGGGGACACCACCGAGTTGGGGGGGCACCACCGGACAAACAGAGCCCGAGCAGACCCGGAGCTCAGCGGACCGCGCCGGCGACCAACCAGCGGTCGCCGAAGAAACGCCCCAGCAGGGCGGCCAGCCGGGCTCCCATCAGTACCCATAGAGCCCCCCACAGCCAACCGATACCCGCGTCGGCGATCATGACCCACAGGGCCAGGGGCACGAACACCGCGGCGGCCCCGGCCATGGCCACCGCCAGAAACCGCATGTCACCGGCTCCGATCAAAACGCCGTCAAGGGCGAACACCACCCCGTTCACCGGCTGAAGCAACGCCAGGTGCAGCATCAGGAATCCGGCCAGCGACAGCACCGCCCGATCGCTGGAGAACACCAGGGGCAGCCACGGCCTGACGATCAGCAGCACCGCGGTGGCGACCAGTCCCGCCGCCAGTCCCCACTGGATCATGCGACGACCCGCGGCCCGGGCCTGGTCGATCCGGCCGGCCCCCAGATAGCGGCCGATCATGGCCTGACCGGCGATGGCCACCGCGTCCAGGATCAGGGCCAGAAAGAACATGAGCTGGTAGATCACCTCGTGGGCGGCCAACTCCACATCGCCCAGCCGGGCGGCCACCGCCACCGACACGGTGAACGACACTCGTAGCGCGGCGGTACGCAGGAACAGATCCACCCCCACCACCGCCAACCGAGCGATGACCCGGCGGTCCGGGGCCAGGGTCACCCCGTGAGCGGCCACCGCCCGACTTATCCACCATACGTAGGCTCCGGCGGCCAGCCACTGGGCCACCACGGTGGACAGCGCCGAGGCCCCGATCCCGAAGCCGAGCCCGTAAATCAGCACCAACTCCAACGCCAGGTTCAACCCGGCGGTGACCACCGCAACCTTCAGCGGACGCAACGTGTCCTGGAGCCCCCGCAGATAGCCCACCCCGGCCAGGGTGACGAGCATGGCCGGCAGGCCGAACACCCCGATGCGCAGATACACCCGGCCGTTGGTCAGCACCTCGCCGTCGGCCCCCAGCAGCCTCAGCAGCGGATCGGAGAACCCGTAAGCGAAAGCCGTAAGCACCGCGCCCACCCCGGCCGCCAGCCACAGCCCCTGCACCGCCTGCTGGGCGGCCCGACGGTGGTCCCCGGCCCCGATGAGCCGACCCACCGCGGCGGTGGTCCCGTAGGCCAGGAAGATGAACAGCGACAGCGCGCCCAGCAGCACCTGCGAGGCCACCGCCAGCCCTCCCAGTTGGGGAGTGCCCAGATGCCCCACCACCGCGGTGTCGGCCAGGGCATAGAGCGGTTCGGCGACGAGCGCGCCCAGAGCGGGCACCGCCAGCCGGGCTATCTCGCGGTCGTAGGGCGAGGCCAGCAAACCCGACAGCCCTCCGGGTCTCGTCATTGCGACTCGCGGTCGTAGGGCGAGGCCAGCAAACCCGACAGCCCTCCGGGTCTCGTCATTGCGATGGATAGCCTGTCGTCATGAGCGACATGAAACCACGTTCGCACGAGGTAACCGACGGGGCCGGGCGGGCTCCGGCCCGGGCCATGCTCCGGGCCGTGGGCATGACCGACGACGACTGGGACAAGCCCCAGGTGGGGGTGGCGTCGTCGTGGAACGAGGTGACCCCCTGCAACCTGCCCCTGGACCGGCTGGCCAAACGGGCCAAGCAGGGGGTGCGGGACGCCGGCGGGTTCCCCATCGAGTTCAACACCATCGCGGTGTCCGACGGCATATCCATGGGTCACGAGGGCATGCGGGCCTCGCTGGTGAGCCGGGAGGTCATCGCCGACTCGGTGGAGACGGTGATGCACGCCGAGCGGTTGGACGCCTTCGTCAGCTTCGCCGGTTGCGACAAATCGCTGCCCGGCATGCTGATGGCCGCGGCCCGCCTCAACCTGCCGTCGGTGTTCGTCTACGGCGGCTCCATCCTCCCCGGCCACCACAACGGCCGGGTGCTCGACATCGTGAGCGTGTTCGAGGCCGTGGGGGCCCACGCGGTGGGCGACATCGACGACCGGGAACTCGACGCCATCGAACGCAACGCCTGCCCCACCGAGGGATCGTGCGCCGGGATGTTCACCGCCAACACCATGGCCTCCATCGGCGAGGCCCTGGGCATGTCCCTGCCGGGGAGCGCCTCGGCCGCCGCGGTGGATCGCCGCCGCGACGACCACAGCTACGCCGCCGGCACCGCGGTGATCGGACTGCTGCGCCAGAACATCCGGCCCCGTACCATCATGACCAAGGCGGCGTTCGAGAACGCCATCGCGGTGACCATGGCCCTGGGGGGATCCACCAACGCGGTGCTCCACCTGTTGGCCATCGCCTGGGAGGCCGGGGTGGAACTGGAGCTGGACGACTTCAACCGGGTGGCCGCCAGGGTGCCCCACCTGGCCGACACCAAACCCCACGGTAATTACCACATGGCCGACATCGACCGCATCGGGGGCGTGCCGGTGGTGCTGAGAATGCTGCTGGAGGAGGGACTGCTGCACGGCGACGAGATCACCGTGACCGGCAGGACCATGGCCGAGAACCTGGCCCTGATCGACCCCCCCGACCCCGACGGGGAGGTGATCCATCGCTTCGGCGATCCGCTCCACGAGATCGGTGGCATTGCGGTGCTCACCGGGTCGCTGGCCCCCAACGGGGCGGTCGTGAAGGTGGCCGGCATCGACTTCGACCGCTTCGAGGGCCGGGCCCGAGTGTTCGACGGCGAGGACCGGGCCATGGACGCGGTGCTCAACGGGCGCATAGAGGCCGGCGACGTCGTGGTGATCCGCTACGAGGGCCCCCGGGGCGGCCCCGGCATGAGGGAGATGCTGGCCATAACCGGGGCGATGAAGGGCGCCGGTCGGGGCGGGGACGCCGCGCTGGTGACCGACGGCCGGTTCTCCGGGGGCACCCACGGGTTCTGCGTGGGCCACGTCGCCCCCGAGGCCACCGAGGGCGGCCCCATCGCCCTGGTGGCCGAGGGCGACCTCATCCGCATAGACGTGACCGGCCATTCGATCGAACTGCTGGTGGACGAGTCCGAGCTGGCCGAGCGCCGAGCAGACTGGAAGCCCCCCGAGCCCCGCTACACCAAGGGAGTACTGGCCAAGTACGCCCGTCTGGCCCAAGGAGCCGACAAGGGGGCCATCACCGAGGCCTGAGCCGATTGATGGCCAGGGCCGGGCCCATGGCCGACGCGACGTCGGCCCGCCATGGGGCCATCACCCGACAAGGGAGCCATCACCGAGGCCTGAGCCGGTCGGGGGAATCGGAGCCGGACCAGGCCCCGGTGGCGTCGTCGAACGCCCGGGCCGCGGCGGTCATCCATTCCGTCCGACCCCGGCGGGCCCCGGTGGACGACACCGATGCCAGCTCGGCGGCGATCACCAGCTCGGCTCCGGCGGGCACGGCGAACGGGGGGCGGGGGGCGATGGCCAGTTCCAGCGCCTTGAGATCGGCCACCGCCCGGTCGCGGGCCTCGATCGAACCACCGTAGAACGTCGGGTCCTGCACCTGGGCCCACTTGTCGGCCCCCATGACCACCACGTCGTAGCCCTGGGCGATGTCCACCACGAGTCGGTGGTCGGTCACCACCACCTCCAGCCCGTCGACGTCGGCCACCGAGGCCTCCAGCACCGCCATCCGGTACTCGAAGGCGGGACCGACCACGCGCTCCTTGCCCAGCGCCACCCGGGACACCACCAGATCCACCCGGTCGAGCCCCTGCTGGGCCAGTGCGGCCCGGGCGATGGCCAGGTGCCCGATGGTGGGCGGATTGAACGATCCCGGGTAGACCCCGATTCGTCTACCTGCCGACATGCAATTCGAGCACCCCCACGATTCGTCTACCTGCCGACATGCAATTCGAGCGCCCCCACGGTTCCCCCCTGTTGGTCCCCCCATGGTGATCGCTGCGGCAACGCCATTTCTATTCCGGTTCCATTCCGACCTCATTCCGGGCCGGGCAACGCCATTTCTATTCCGGTTCCATTGGGGGCAAGCGGTATCGTCTTGGTCGTATGAGGATGAACGGTGGTCAGGCACTGATGAAGGCCCTCGAGAACGAGGGGGTGGACATCTTGTTCGGGCTGCCCGGCGGAGCCATTCTGCCCGTGTACGACCCATTGATCGACTCGTCCATCCGCCATGTTCTGGTGCGTCACGAGCAGGGTGCCGGTCACATGGCCGAGGGCTACGCCCATGCCACCGGCCGACCGGGGGTGGCGATGGTCACGTCCGGCCCGGCGGCCACCAACATCGTCACCCCGCTGTGCGACGCATACATGGACTCGATCCCGATGGTGGTGGTGACCGGCCAGGTTCCCTACGCCGCCATAGGCACCGATGCCTTCCAGGAATGCGATACCACCGGCATCACCATGTCGGTGACCAAGCACAACTACCTGGTGACCGAGGCCGCCGACATCCCCCAGGTGATCCACGACGCCTTTCATATCGCCACCACCGGCCGGCCCGGCCCGGTGCTGGTGGACATTCCCAAGGACATAGTCGATCCCAACAATCCCCGCTCGGCGTTGGACTGGTACACCCCCGACCGCCACGATCTGCCCGGTTACCGCCCCAGCCTGCGGGGCGACACCGAGCTGATCCGCCGGGCGGCCGAGCTCATCCGCACCGCGGAGCGCCCCATCCTCTACACCGGCGGCGGCATCCTCAAGTCCAGAGGAGCCGAGGCCCTGTTGGAGTTGGCCGAGCTGACCGGCATTCACGTGGTGACCACGTTGATGAACCGAGGGGGGTTTCCCGACGACCACCCCCTGTGCCTGGGGATGCCCGGCATGCACGGCAACTACACCGCGGTCACCGCCATGCAGGAGGCCGATCTTCTGATCGCCCTGGGAGCCCGATTCGACGATCGGGTCACCGGCAAGCTCGCCGGGTTCGCCCCCGAGGCCAGGATCATCCACGTGGACATCGACAGCGCCGAGCTGGGCAAGGTCCGCCGACCGGACGTGGCCATCCAGGGCGATTGCCGGCTGGTGATCGAGGACTTGGTGCGGGTGCTGAAGGAGACGGGGGGTGACGAGGCCCAGCCGGATCGGGGGGCCTGGCGTTCCCGTATCAGCGGTTGGCAGGAGCGGTTCCCCCTGACCTACGAGCAGTCCGGACCCGAGGAGCTGCTGAAGCCGCAGTACGTGCTGGAGCAGCTTCGGGACTCCACCCCCTCCGACACCATCGTGGCCTCGGGCGTGGGCCAGCACCAGATGTGGACCAGCCAGTACTGGAGGTTCAACCACCCCTACACCTGGGTCAACTCGGGCGGACTGGGCACCATGGGGTTCGCCATCCCCGCGGCCATCGGGGCCAAGGCGGGCCGCCCCGACCGCATGGTGTGGGCGGTGGACGGCGACGGCTGCTTCCAGATGACCGCCCAGGAGCTGGTCACCGCCTCCACCGAGGGGTTTCCCATCAAGGTCGCCCTCATCAACAACGCCTATCTGGGCATGGTTCGCCAGTGGCAGGAGATGTTCTACGACGAGCGCTACTCCGAGGTCCATCTCACCCGTGACGTGCCCGACTACAAGCTGTGGGCCGAGGCCCTGGGGTGCGTGGGGCTACGGGTGGAGTCCCCCGAGGAGGTCGCCCCCGCCATTGCCAAGGCCAACGAGATCGACGACCGTCCGGTGGTGGTGGAGTTTCGCTGCGAGGCCGGCGAGAACGTCTATCCGATGGTTCCGGCCGGCATGTCCAACAGCGACGTGGTGGTCGATCCCTCCCAGAAGGATCGGCCCCGATGAGCGGCCCCACCGGCCCCACGGCTGGGGGGACCACCACGTTGGTGGTCCACGTGGAGAACAAGGCGGGGGTGCTGGCCCGGGTGGCGGGACTGTTCGCCCGCCGGGGATTCAACATCGAGTCGCTGGCGGTGGCTCCCACCGACGACGAGCGGTTCAGCCGGCTCACCATCGTGGTGGGGGTGGACTCCGCCCCTATGGAACAGGTGGTGAAGCAGCTCGACAAGCTGGTCAACGTGGTGGAGATCCGGGAGCTGGATCCGGCGGTCAGCGTGGAGCGGGAGCTGACGATGATAACCGTCAGGGCCGACCCCGCCATCCGGGGACAGATACTCGATCTGGTGAGGATCTTCCAGGCCACGGTGTTGAACGTGGGCTACGACGAGATCATGGTTTCGCTCACCGGATCACCCGGTCGAGTGGACGATTTCGAGGGCCTTCTGCGTCCCTACGGAATCGTGGACGTGCAGCGCACCGGCAAGGTGGCGCTGCCCAAGCTGGCCAAGACCGGCCCGACCCCGACCACCCCCTGACCGGAACCACACCCCCGACTGGAACCAAGAACTCGACAAAAACCACCCCGACCGGAACCACAAACTCGACTGGAACCAACCCGACCGGAACCACAAACTCGACAACCGAACAAAAGGACAACCAATGGCAACCGTGCTCTACGAAAAGGACGCCGACCGCTCCCTCATTGCCGACCGCAGGGTGGCGATCCTGGGATACGGGTCGCAGGGCCACGCCCACGCCCTGAACCTGAAGGACTCGGGCATCGACGTGCGGGTCGGGCTGCGGGAGGGCTCGTCCTCGGCCGCCAAGGCCACCGAGGCCGGGTTGCCGGTGACGTCGATGGCCGAGGCGGCGGCCGAGGCCGACGTCATCATGATGCTTCTGCCCGACACCGAGCAGGGCGACGTCTACCAGGCCCACGTCGAACCCCATCTCGAGCCCGGCGACGCCTTGTTGTTCGCCCACGGCTTCAACGTGCGGTTCGACCTGATCTCGGCCCCCGGCGGTGTGGATGTGGCCATGGTGGCCCCCAAGGGCCCCGGCCACCTGGTGCGGCGCACCTACGTGGAGGGCGGCGGCGTGCCCTGTTTGATAGCAGTGGCCCAGGATGCCGGCGGGAGCGCCCGGGAGCTGGCCCTGGCCTATGCCGACGCCATCGGCGGAGCCCGGGCCGGGGTGATCGAGACCACCTTCGCCGAGGAGTGCGAGACCGACCTGTTCGGTGAGCAGGTGGTGCTGTGCGGCGGGCTCACCTCGCTGGTGACCGCCGCCTTCGAGACCTTGTGCGAGGCCGGTTACCAGCCCGAGGTGGCCTACTTCGAGTGTCTCCACGAGCTGAAGCTCATCGTCGATCTCATGTACGAGGAGGGGATCGGGGGGATGCGCTACTCCATCTCCGACACCGCCGAGTACGGCGACCTGAGCCGGGGCGACCGCATCATCGACCAGGACGCCCGAGCCGAGATGAAACGGATTCTGAGCGAGATCCGAAGCGGGTCGTTCGCCGAGGAGTGGATGAACGAGAGCCGCAACGGTCGGCCCAACTTCCTGAGGATGGAGGCCGAGGGCCAACGGCACCCCATCGAGGAGGTGGGGGCGCGGCTGCGGGCCATGATGCCGTGGATCTCCGAGGGCCGCCGGGGGGTGCAATCCGTCTCGGGAGGCCAGGGCAAGAAGTAGCCCCGAGGTTGTTCCTTCGATAGCTGCTCGTCGGCCAGGGCAAGAAGTAGCCCCGAGGTTGTTCCTTCGATAGCTGCTCGTCGGCTGCCGGTCATTAGTATCTACCCGACCACGCCCAAGGAAAAAGGAAGAGGTGGAGCCATGAGCGACAACTGGGGTTTCGAGACCAAGCAGATCCACGCCGGGCAGGTACCCGATCCGGCCACCGGATCGCGAACCGTACCCATCTATCAGACCACCTCGTATGTGTTCCGCGACACCGAGCACGCCGCCGCGCTGTTCGGTTTGGCCGAGGTGGGCAACATCTACACCCGCATCATGAACCCCACCCAGATGGTGCTGGAGGCCCGCCTGTCGGCCCTGGAGGGGGGCACCGAGACCGCCATCGGAATTCCCGGGGCGCTGGCGGTGGCCTCGGGGCAGGCCGCGGAGACGTTGGCCATTTTGAACCTGGCCGAGTCGGGGGACCACGTGGTGTCGTCGGCGTCGCTGTACGGGGGCACCTACAACCTTTTGCACTACACCCTGCCCAAGATGGGTATCGAGGTGTCGTTCATCGAGGATCCCGACGACCTGGACGCCTGGAGGAACGCCATCCGGGCCAACACCAAGGTGCTCTACGCCGAGACCATCGGCAATCCCAAGAACGACTGCCTCGACATCGAGGGGGTGGCGGCGGTGGGCCACGCCGAGGGCATTCCCCTGATGGTGGACAACACCGTTCCCACCCCCTATCTCATCCAGCCGCTGGCCCACGGCGCCGACATCGTGGTCCACTCCATGACCAAGTTCATCGGCGGCCACGGCAACTCCATCGGCGGACTCATCGTGGACGGGGGCACCTTCGACTACGGGGCCAGCGGCCGCTTCCCCAACTTCACCGAGCCCGATCCCAGTTACCACGGCCTGGCCTACTGGCCGGCACTGGGTCACGGCTCCTACATCATCAAGGCCCGGGTGCAGCTTCTGCGGGACATCGGCGCGGCCATCTCCCCCCAGAACGCCTTCTACTTCCTCCAGGGCCTGGAGACGCTCAGCGTGCGCATGGATCGCCACCTCTCCAACGCCCGGGCGGTGGCCGAGTACCTGGACGGCCACGATCAGGTGGAGTCGGTGCAGTTCGGCGGGCTGGCCTCCAGCCCGTGGCACGAGCGGATGAACCGCTACACCGGTGGTCGGGGGTACGGATCGGTGCCCGCCTTCCATATCAGGGGCGGGCGCGACGCCGGCGAGAAGTTCGTGAACGCGCTCGAGTTGCACAGCCACGTGGCCAATATCGGGGACGTGCGCAGCCTGGTCATCCACCCGGCCTCCACCACCCACTCGCAGCTCACCGAGGAGGAGCAGATCGGCACCGGGGTTTATCCCGGGCTGGTCCGGCTGTCGGTGGGTCTGGAGACGCTGGACGACATCATCGCCGATCTGGACAAGGGGTTCGCGGCCGCCCGGTCCTGACCTTGCGGCCCGTCCGCTTGTTCATGAAGTCCTCGGTTCTGGGGGTGCTGGCCGCCACCCTGGCTCTGTTCGCCGCTGCCTGCAAGACCCCCGACTTGGAGGGTCCGGTGGTGTCGTCGTCGGTCACGCCCGCCGTGACCGCCACGCCGGAGCCGACCGTCCCGGCGGCACCGGGGCCCACCGCAGAACCGGCAACCCCCGGCATCAGCGACGATACGATCCGGATCGGGGTGATTGCCGACGCCGGCACCGGCAACGTGGTCACCGGTGGCAGCGAAGCCGCCTGGCTGGCCATGCGGGCCTGGGCCCAATCGGTGAACGACACCGGTGGGCTCGGGGGTCGAGACGTCGAGGTGGTCCTGATCAACGCCAACGTGTTCGATCATCGGGCCGCCATCCAGGAGGCGTGCCGGAGCGACGTCTTCGCCCTGGTGGGTTCGTACGCGCTGTTCGACGGCGACGGGGTGGACATCCTGAACGACGAGTCCTGCCGCCTGCCCGACTTTCCCGCGGCCGCGCTGAGCCCGGCCCGACGGGAGTCGCCGGTCACGTTCGTCTCCAACCCCACCTCCAACGATCTCTGGCAGGCCGGTCCGGCCCAGTACCTGAGCGAGCGCTTCCCCGAGGCCGCCACCGCGGTGGGCACGGTGGTGCTCGACCTGCCGGTGGCCTTCTATCGGGCCGAGAGGGAGATCGAGGCGGCCACCAGGGGGGGATTCGAGTTCTCCTTCCGGACCACCGCCGACATCAACACCAACCACGAGTCCGTTGCGACCGAGCTGCTGGAGGCCGACGTCCGGGCGATCTCATGGTCGGCCGACGGGCGACGGCTCCTGGAACTGCTCAAGGCCCGGGCCGAGTTGGTCGCCCCGTCGCCTCCTTCGACCGACGAGGAGGGGGTCGAACCGGAGTCCTCGGTCGGACAACCCGAGAACGGCCCTCCGGCCGACCAGGACGATCTGGCGGCCGAGGGGCAGGAACCACCGACGGGCGGGGCCGAGCTATCGGCCGAGGGGCAGGAACCGTCGACCAATCTGGCCTTCGTCCACTGCTCGCTGGACTGTTACTCCCGGAGCTGGGCCACCGATGTGGGGAAGTTGGGGGCGAACGTATGGGTGAGCATCGGGATGCTTCCGTTCGAGGAACCCGGTGAGAGCGCTGCTCTGGTGGAGTACTTGTTCTACCTGACCCAGGTGGATCCCGACGCCAACCCCGAGACCGGACAGGACCTGATCGGTCTTTCCAGTTGGGCATCGGCGCTGCTGTTCCAGGATGCGGTCAACCGGGCCATGTTCACCAGCGGGGGAGGACTGACCCGAGAGTTGGTCATCAAGGCGGCCGGTACCATCACCGAGTGGGACGGCCAGGGGCTGCACGGCCCGACCAACCCCGCGGCAGGCATCCCCTCACCGTGCTTCGTGCTCATGACCCCCACCCCCGACGGTTGGGTGCGCCGCCATCCCGTCGCCCGGGGAACCATGGACTGCGAGGCCGACAACCTGGTCGAGCTCACCACCTCGGCCACCCTGGGAGTCAACCCCGACCGCCCCAACCCGGCAGAATCATCGGGAACCGAAACCCCGGGCCGGTGACGGGTACAAGATGGATTCGTCCTATTTATTGGTTGCATCGAAATAGTTGCATCGGGTTCGGTCCCCCGCTATTTTGTGCAGGTCTAGTTTGATAAGCTGGTTTCAGTCCTTTCGGGGATCGAACCATGTTCTTTAGGAGTGTTCAATGGCCCACGATGGTGGTTCACGATCCAAGTCCGCGATGACCCCCCCCCCCCCCTTGAGGGGTGGCGGCGTGGGTAGGTCCCGGTTCCCACGCTGGGGACTGCTGGTAGCGATTGGTCTGCTGGCAGCAGGCTTCGGCCTGGTCCCCGGCACGGCCAACGCCGCGGTCATGCCCAGCAACCCGACCGGGGTCACCGCCACGGTGGGCGACACCGAGGCCACCATCTCCTGGTCCAGCGGCGGCACCGGCAACGGCGGCTCCTGCTCCTCCGACGAGTACTACGTCAGCGTCTACGACGCCACCAAGCAATCCTTCCCCGAAGTCGCCCAGTCGCTGCCCCTCGATGCCGAAGAGGGCACGAGCTGGTACATCGACGAACTCGCACCCAGCACTCGCCACTACGTCACAGTAGAGGCCTACGGCTACGAATGCGACGAGTACTCAGAATGGTTCGGTGCCGCGTTCTTCACCACCAACGCATCCACTAGCACCAGCGACCCCAGTGCCCCCGGCACCCGCAAAAAACGCGCCCCCGCACGCGTCAGAGACCTGGCGGTGGACACCAGCACCAGCGGGCAGATAACCATCACCTGGAAAAAACCCATCGACATCGGCACAAAACGCAGCAAAAGATGCGCCTACAGTGCCCAAGCCTCCGGCCACGCCACCCAGTCAATTGAATACAACTACCTCGTCGAAAACCTCTACGGCAGCGGCACCGATATCACCGACTCGTACTTCAGATCCAGCGCCGCCACCCTGTCCAAAACCGTCACCGGCATACCCGCAGGAACCGGCTACCGCCTACGAGTAACGGTGACCGCCTATTCCGACCAATGCAAATACTGGTCCAATTCCCGCGAATACGAATGGTGGAGCAGCTAAACCAGACCAACTAAGCCAACCCACCAAAGTGGTAGGAGCTCGACCTACACCCCAATAGGGCGAGTTCCTACTATTTTGCTCTGCTCCAGGTCGGCCAGCTCCTCGGGAGGCAGGCCCAACTCCTGGGCCAAAACCTCGTGGTTGTGCCGGCCCAGGGTGGGGGCCGGGCTGCGGATCCAGCCATCGGGCACCGTCTCGAACCGGAAGGGCAGACCCACCGCAGGAACCTCACACAATATGTACTGTCTGGGGCTTGCTAACTTACCTGACCCGAAAGGACCTCCCAGACACGCTTGTACTCGCCTCCCGATAGTGCCGCTCCTTCAGATCTAACCCCTTCCCATTCATCAGCTCTAAGCTCCTGAAGAAAGCGGCGTGCTTTTCCTACAGAATCGCTAACTCGGTCATCTCCAATAACTTCTTGTTCTCGGTACATTCTACCCAACGCACTAGCAACACTTCGAGGTGCCGAGTTCATTCGCATAAGCACTGCCTCTTCAGTATTTACACCGTGATAAATCATAGCTGGCAGTGCATCAATCCGCCGTTTATCTGATTCTGAAAGCCCATCAAAATCAAGGCCAGACATCTGACTAAGAGCCGAAATACCCCATGTACCACTATTCACAATAGTACGGTATATCGCCTTACAAGCATCCGTTAGTGCAGTAGTATCTGCTTCATTATTTTTCTCTTTACTGAAATACTCTCTGGCAATTTCTTCCAATCCCTTGCCGTTAACCCAGTCATTAGTAATCTCAGATAATCGGTTTTGGCTAAACCCCTCACCAGTCAACTTTGCTAAATCCTGTTTAAGTTGCGGTATCTTCAACATAATGCCATAAAGGTCAGCCATTTTGCCGCCATCGCCGAAAAGACTCTCTGGTGCCCAGTCTGATATGGTTAGCTTGTTCTCCAGATTTCTAATACCACTCATTGCCACTCCGACACCTTCCGGGGAAAAACCAGTAGAGTCAGCAAATTCAGCAATACCCTCAGGCATACTTGCCAGTTTGCGTGCATAGGCTTGCGTTGCCACTAGAAGAGCTTCTGCCTTCTGTCTCTGCTGCGGATCATTTCTCATTGAGGTGTACCCGTAGGTCTGTCTCAGTAATTGTTCTGAATCAGCAAGTACTGCATCTAAGTTCTTCTTCTCCGCCCATAAGTGCGCAATATAGCAGCGAAAGTCCTCCCACTGATCTTTCCAGAGCACATTCGACAGTTCTGCTAATGAGTCTTGAGCTATAAGCTCATCCAATAGCACCACAAGACGAGAGACCAACGCACCAGTATTTTTGCTAACGAACTTGATTAGTGCTTCTTGATCTTTCCCTTCGCACAGACCAACCACTCCAACACTGTCGTGCCTGATACGCCCTGCACGGCCAGCGAGATTCCAAAACTCCCGCGGGGAAATCTCCACCGAGCTATTCCCCTGTGGTACGTAACGCGAAGACAAAAATACCGAGGACACTGGAAAATTAATGCCTTGCGAAATCGTCGAAGTCGCGCACAACATCCGAAGACTGCCTGTTTCCGCAAGCCATTCCATCAATGTTCGGACTTCATCGGACAACCCTGCATGATGCACACCGACACCCTTTTCTAACAAGCTTACCAGCCTGAAGTCTGCACTTATCTCAGTGCGCAGGAAGTTCTGAACCAGGCTTATATCCGACGGTACTTCTTCCATATTCGGAAGGCTCCTCGCGGCTTCTTCTGCCATATTCCATACCGTTTTAATTTTGTTAGCGACTGCAATACTCGTACCTCGTTCTGACATAACTACACCGATTGCAGCCGTCTGTAATCCGAACCCCTGCTGTATACTTTTCTTAAGCACTTTACTTTTCGGTACGTTGATCGGCTTCACACCCCCCACATCGTGAGTACCGTGAAGCGGCATGGCCTTCTCTGTTGCAGTCAGCGTTTCAAATTCGAGGTGCCAGCCAGCGCGAGCACTGTCATCGGCTACCGCACGATAAAGACCAACGATCCGCTCGTTTGGCTTCCAGGGAACCGTGCTCAAGCTGATCGCGTTCCCCGCATTGATATCATGCGCCAACCAGCGGGCCACCGACTCCGAATCCTCCACATATGGCATCAGCAACAAGAAATTCGCCTGTGGACAATCGCGCTTGACCGTCGCCAGCAGCAACTCGATTCTTAGGCCTCGCCCTTCCGATTCCATGTTATGAGCCTCATCCATCACTAGCAGTGCTAGAGGACGCGTGATCTTCCGATTACGTACCACCAACGACAGCTTCTCGGGAGTAGCGACCAAGACATCAAATGGCTTGTCACTTTCGGCTAGTAGCTCCTCCTCGAATGCATCCACTTCCACGGCTGCGGTCAACTGCTCGACACGCAGATCAATCGGTCCGAAGTCCGTGCGCAAGTGCCGTGTGATCTGTGCTGCCAACGCACGGGTCGGAGCAACATATGCTACCCATCCACCGTCGGCCTGGAACTGATTCAACGCTTGAAGAATGCGAAACTGTGCAAGCAAGGTCTTTCCACCAGAAGTAGGCATATCAACCACGATCGCGGTTTTGGCCTGGTCGAGCAGCCCCTGTTCAACCAGCGCAGCTCGCTGAGGAGGTAGCAACTCGAACATTGCTTGATGCTCCCGGTGTGTCAAAGAGCGCACAAATTTTGATGTATGCGAGTTGACTGCCCGTGTTGCCCACCAGAGAGAGTTCGTCACCATGATGCGTGCTGCCGCATGCAGCCATCTGAGCACAACTTCGTGTTGCGCATCCCCCGACGCGGAAGCTGCCTTGATCCCCGCCTCAAAGTGCTTATCCAGAGTGCCGAAAGGATCAACAGGCTCCCCTTGCAGCATGTAAGTTGCAAGTGTTTCCGTAGCTTTTGCCCAATTGTAGAGCGCTGCCAGTCGGAAAGCGATTGCACGGTCCGCCATCTCCGAACCATTTCGCAGACGACGTGACTCGTGAGCCTCCTGATCGTTTCGTAATCCAGCAATGATCTCGCGAATACGATCCAGGTCGTCCCAGCCCTGCTTGCGGAAGAGCCGTACCCAGCAATCGAACAGTCTGTACAGGAGTCTCCGATCCCATGCCACATCGGCCACGCTAGGTGCTTCCAGCTCTTCGTTGTGCTCCCGGTACCAACGCCGCAAGTCAGACCAGCGATCACCGCAACAGGCCATCGCGGAGAGCTGAAGCACAAAAAAGAGGCGATCGTGCGTCTCAGTCGGAACGATAAAAAGCCGACGAACGTCGAAGGCTCGATACGAAGCCGCCATCGCCTGCTCCCGCAAAGCGTGGTTCTCTCCAGCCGGGCGACTCAGTTCGTCCAGCCCTTCAATCGCAGCCAACTCAAAAGCAAGTGCCACCCTGTCCAATAAGGGTTTGTCTTCCTCCGTCTCGGCGAACGAAAACCTGATTTGTCTTCCCACTGCTTGGCGTGCAAGGCCTTGGTGAACGAGATTGTCCGCGCGCCCGAGCTCGCCAACACCAATAGCAGCTACCGCCCAATGTTCATTCAGTGCTTCTAATGCTTCCCTGGACAGGCTCATCACCCCACTCCTGACCGCCTTGAGACCATCTCTTCACCAATGCCAGTTAATCTCCCTTGTGGAAGGTAGAGCGCCAGTAATTCAATAAATGTTCCCCCAAGGTGCCCATTACCAAGATCATTGACTCGTGCCTGTAAGTCGTCTTTATTAGGCTCCACATCCCGAACAAGAAATCCGTAGAGCTTAACATCGGACGAGTTCCGAAGGTACCTACTCGCTGCGCGCTCATACTGCTCTTGCCACGGTGTTGATCCAGCACGATGACC
Source organism: Acidimicrobiales bacterium (assembly GCA_965115985.1). GTDB lineage: Bacteria > Actinomycetota > Acidimicrobiia > Acidimicrobiales > Bin134 > Poriferisocius. The sequence continues at coordinate 103,249 of OZ220474.1, read as the reverse complement.
AAGATATTTCACCAGATCGTCACGAATTACCTGGCAGTCACACAAATCTTCCAATTGCTGCTTCAAACCAGCACGTCCATACATTATTCCAGGAGGGTATTTAGAATCACTTGAAGTCTTTACTTCACCAAATATAAAACAAGTCCCATAAGTGTCACTCCCGAACCCAACCAGATCCGAGCCTGGCAGGCTAGATCCGCGTTTTCTCTCATCCCGACCACCGGGCCAGGGAAAACTGCATGATCGATGGTCGGATAGGTAGGTTTCGGCGATCGCTTCACCTACACGCCAGTCCTCGACTGTATCTGGGTCCTCCAGCAGACGACGCAGGCCGTCCTGAACAAAGTCTGTCCCCGTCACACCTGCGAGAACTTCCTCAATGTTAGACTTTCCCATATCATCAAATAAAACAGCCGCAACTCGACCATTCATCGCGACATTCAGTTCATCGTCTGACCATCGCAAACCAACTCCTAAACAGGGAGATACTCCGAGAGAATATGCAACTTCCCCAGTGCCAACCTTCACTAGAATTCGTTCACTGCTTCAAAGCTATTTAACGCTGACCTAAGATTTTCGACAATCTCTGCTGCGAGCACATCTGGTTCCGGCAAGTTGTCGAGATCAGTCATGGAAGCATCCTTGAGCCAGAAGATATCTAGACTTGCCTTGTCACGCTGAAGGAGTTCTTCGCGCTCATAGACACGCCATCTACCGTCCGAGGATTGCTCGCTCCAGGTTTCCTCTCGCAAATAACGGTTCTCAGGACTATAGCAGGTAACGAAGTCCTCAAGATGCTTATAGGTAAGCGGCTTCCGTTTAAGCGTATGATGTACATTGGTGCGGTAGTCGTAGTACCAGACTTTCGATGTCTGTGGATCGGGACTAGCTGGGCGGTTATCAAAGAAAATAACGTTGGCCTTGACTCCCTGAGCGTAGAAGATACCCGTCGGTAGCCGTAGGATAGTATGCAAGTCGGTGGTATCAAGTAATTTCCGCCGGATCGTCTCACCGGCCCCACCCTCGAACAGCACGTTATCGGGTACCACGACGGCCGCACGTCCGGTTGTTTTCAGCATGGTTCTGATGTGTTGGACAAAGTTGAGTTGTTTGTTCGATGTCGTAGCCCAGAAGTCCTGGCGATTATAAGTTAAGTCATCGGTCTGCTGCTCACCGTCGGCGTTAGTGAAGCTCATTGAACTTTTTTTACCGAAGGGTGGATTAGCTAGAATATAGTCGTATGTATCTGAAGGTGAGGAGATAAGCGAATCAGCAGACGATATAGTCGTGTCGCCAGTCATCTCTCCAATCCCGTGTAGTAACATGTTCATCAGGCAAAGCCGCCGCGTGCCCACCACGATCTCGTTACCATGGAATGTCTCATACTTCAGGAACTTCTTCTGGTCTCTATCCAATGCCCAATTCTGCGGGTTAGTCAGAAACTCGTGGGCGGCAAGAAAGAAACCACCGGTTCCACAGGCCGGGTCGGCAATAGTTTTGCCCGGCTCCGGTTGTACACACGCCACCATCGCCCGAATCAAAGCACGAGGGGTGAAATACTGCCCAGCACCGGACTTGGTATCTTCGGCATTCCGCTCAAGAAGGCCCTCATAGATATCACCCTTCACATCAGCTCCAAGCACTACCCAGTCGGTGTCATTAACCATGTCAATCAGACGGTAGAGCTTGGCCGGGTCGGTAATCTTATTCTGAGCCTTGGTGAAGATCTGGCCCAGCATACCTCTTTGCTCACCGAGCTTGCGTAAGAGTGCTACATAGTGCTCTTCGAGATCTGCACCGTGGCGATCGGTTAAACTACTCCAGTCGTAGCCTTCAGGAATACCGACATCGCGCTCATAAGGTGGCCTGGCATATTCATCAGCCATCTTGAGAAAAATCAAGTAGGTTAACTGTTCGATATAGTCGCCATAGCCAACACCATCGTCACGCAGTGTGGTACAGAAACTCCATACCTTCGACACAATTGGAGCGGTGCTCATGCCTTCATCACTGCCCGCTTCTTTCTTTTCACTACGAGCGCATCGGTTCGTTCAGCCCGGATTTGCTCCAACAAGGCAGAGGCAGGTTCATCATTTGGGTCTTGGGGGACGAGTTCACCGGTAAACGCCTTTTTCAAGATGGACTGGCGAAGTACATCAGCACGGGCAAGATTCGTATCAATTTCCTTATCTAACCTGTCAGCAGCCTCAAGATATGTATCGAGAATTTGAACAATTTTAGCTTGTTCTACTGGAGAGCAAATATTTGTATGAAGCAGAGCAAACTTTCCTTTATTTAGTATAGGTAATGTTGTTGATGATGCATTGTTTTTGATTTGTTCCTGAAACTGTGGGTGAATAATTTGATAATATATAAACTTTGAATTGATTGGTAGGTAAGGTTCTAAAAAGTTAATCTGTTGATTACAAGTGCCATTTACCATAGCCATTCCAGTTTTCCCAATCGTTGCTCCGATACAAGTAACAAGTATAGTTCCTGCAATGAAATATCTCGATGGCATTACACTTGCCTCAGAAAGACATTCTCGAGATTTTCGTACATTAATCCCAGCATCTAGGTCGGTAGGCTTAAAAAACGGTACAATACTACCAGATTGCTCTCGTTTTTCCTTAGCTGGGGTTGTTCCAGTCTGTATGCGCCCTAATGATGCTAGTGTCACTACTAACCATTCTGAAGGCATATAACTTGGTACAGGAAGCACACTTAAGCCTGGCAGTTGTTTTGGCTTTGTAGGTTTTTTGCTCTTCCCACTACTTTTTTCCCATTTAGCGACAGCTTGTTTCCAATCTTCAAGGGAGAGCTTGTATTGCTTTTCACGTTCTTTATGAATGCGGTCGAGAAGGGTGTCTGGACTTTCCAGTTTATCTGCGTTCCGTGTGCGCCACTCGGCAGTGAGGTGCCCCTCAAAAGCATATTTGAGAAGTGACTGACGATAAAGCTCTATCGCCTTCTTCGCAGCCTGGAGGCTCTCCACCCCCTTGTCAATCTCAGCAAACAGTGCCTCTACCTTATTGGCAATACGGCATTGCTCACTTTTAGGGGGAAGACCAATTTCATGCTTTTCAAGTATAGCTGCTGGTACATATCTTTGACCGACACTACCAACCATGTTATGCTCAGCATAAAAGCGAAAGGTCTTGCTAGCTACAGTGTAATAAATGAAACCTGAGTCAACACCAGCATACGGTCTTATCACATGAAATGATGTCGATCCAAACCCATAAGTGCTTGATAACTCAGGAACAACAGCCATTTTACCATTTTCCATGCATGGTGTAATTTTGGCAAAAAGTACATCACCTGTCTGAAAAGAGGTATAACTTTTCCGAACAGTCTCAAATTTTCGAGTCTCGCTGATATCAATTTTGCCGGTTTCTGCTTCGACCGCGGGCATCGGCACAAAGGAAACAAAGCTATTGAGGTCAAGAGCAGTCTTGTCAATCCGTGGGTTTATAGAACAAATCTCAGAGAGTTGTACTTTACTCCAACCCTTCGGTAGTTCCGTCATGCCGCGAGAGCTTCATTCAACTCTGACAGTACATCATCAATTCTTCTACCAAAGAGTGCGTGCATCCTGCCGAGGCCACCGTTTGTGTCGAAGGGAGCCAGGTTGAGATCGTCGCGATCGATGGTGAACGAAGTCATAAGGTGATCGCGTATCATACGCAGCCACTCCATTTGTTCCTCGGAGAATTTCTCTCCTGCTCCGGCATGGTGCTTGAGGACCCAGTCTTGGAAGTTCCGCCGCACTCGGTCGGAATGAAGGGTAAGCATTTCGTCCAGACCACAGATACGTCGTATCAGAGCAACCAGTGCTGTGAAGTCGCTAGCAGGGTTGGCACCCTTGTAGTTGTCGAGATGCGCGTAGGCATTCCATACCGTTGGAGGAGCGAGGTGTGGACGGTCATCCTTGAGCTTTGCTAGCAAATCTTTGACCATGGCGTGAGTCACTTCAGATCGGCGGGCAGGCTGCGTGAAGTATATGGTCAGTGCCTCGATCTCATCACAGTACTCTTTGAGATACCCTTCGAACTCGTCGGCAATTTTTCGAGCGTTTTCGGATACGTCACCAGCCCATTCAGTACGTAGGAGCGAGTCGAGGTTGTCGTAGTCGATAGTCTGTTCAGTATTACAGTGGATCGTGTCTATAAGATTGATGAGTGGCCCGTTGAAGACTTGAGCGACGCTTTTGATGCGCTCTTCACGAGCGGATTTCATAGCAGAGTCGTCAGGTTCGTCATGACCTGAGGCTCTGGCATCAGCCTCGATCTTGTCCGGGTCTATGGCATCGAACAAGTCTCGGACGATGGCAGTAAGGGGCTTGCCGGCGAGTTCCTTGATTTTTGACTGCTCGTTGGCCTCAAGCCTGTTGTCGAGTCGGGAGAGGCGCGCGGCCAACGAACTCACCACCTCCTCGGATCGGTCCCCCATTATCAAACTCATGGCGAGACCTTTGAATGGAATAGATGGCTTGGAGTCAAGAGGTTGACTCGAGGTCTTGAGTGATCTGGTAACCCCAACGGCATCGACAATGACATAGTGGGTCTTGGCTAGGGCCGACGGCGTGACCTTCCGTAGATCGTCCGGCGGGAGAACACGAGTACCGCGGCCCTTCATCTGCTCAAAATAGTTCAGTGATTTCACGTCGCGCATGAACAGCAAGCATTCCAGTGGCTTCACGTCAGTGCCCGTGGCGATCATGTCCACGGTGACAGCTATGCGTGGACTGTAATCATTGCGAAACTCTGCGAGGGAAGACTTCGGATTCTTAGCACCGTTGGTGATCTTACGACAAAAATCATTGCTTTCACCGAATTCATCTCGGACGGTTTGAACAATGTCGTCGGCATGACTGTCAGTCTTGGCAAAGATCAAAGTTTTGGGTGGCTCCCTACGGCCAGGAAATATCTCAGACAAGTTGTCGCGAAAAGCGCGGATGACGGTCCGTATCTGGTCGGGATTCACCACCGAACGGTCAAGCTGAGAGCCCGTGTACTCTATTTGTTCGTCCTGTACTTCCCAGCGACGAGCGCGAGTTTGTCTCTCACGCTTCTCGACAAGTTGTTTAGCCTTCAGTGTTTCACCGCTCTGGGTAATTTGGGTATCGACGAAGTATACTTCGTTGCCAACATTTACCTTGTCGGCTACTGCCCGCTCGTGGCTGTACTCGCTGACCACATTCTTCTGGAAGAAGCCGTAGGTTCGATTGTCCGGTGTGGCAGTGAGACCGATCAGAAAAGCATCGAAATATTCTATGACCTGACGCCATAGGTTATAGATTGAACGATGGCACTCATCAATCACTACTACATCAAAATACTCAGGCGGTAGGTTGGCGTTGTATACTACTGGATGAGGTTCTCTCTGGTGCCATGTCTGTTCTGCTGGATGGTCTTCCTCAGCCCCCTCAGGTAGTTCTTCACCTTTCAGAATTGCATACATGCGTTGGATCGTGGATATGACAACCTGACTATCGCTAGCAATAAAGGGTGAAGTTAGACGCTGAATGTTGTAAAGTTCGGTAAACTTACGGTTATCGTCATTGGGAATGAAGGCCATAAACTCTTGTTCAGCCTGCTCACCCAGGTTCCTGGTGTCCACTAGGAATAGGACCCGACGGGCATCGGCGTGTTTCAGTAGTCGATAGACCTGAGTAATTGCGGTGAAAGTTTTACCAGCACCGGTTGCCATCTGCACGAGTGCGCGCGGCTTATTCGCTTTCAGGGAAGCTTCAAGGTTGACTATCGCATTATTTTGACACTCTCTCAGACCAACAGGATTCAGCGGCGGAAGTTCAGCAATCCCCGATCTGAATGATCGCTGTGCGCTCATCCAGGCATTCAACGTTTCCGGACGGTGGAAGGTAAAAACTTCTCGAGAGCGTGGACTAGGATCAAGCCTATTTGTAAAACGCGTAAGCTGTCCGGTGCATTCATAGATAAAGGAACGAGGTTCTGTGTTCAGAACCCACTTGAGCTTTGCGTTTGCATAGCCTTCAGATTGCTCCTCAGCCGTGGTGAGCTTATCTCCCCGACTGTCTGACTTGGCCTCGATCACTGCAACGGGACGGCCATCGGTAAAGAGAATATAGTCGGCGGGTCCGATGTCGGTAGGGTACTCGCGCACAGCGACACCGGGGCCTGCATCGAAGTCGAGCTCGTCTTTGTTCTGCACGTGCCAGCCCGCTGCCCGGAGTCGGCTGTCGATCCGGTCACGGGCGACTTGTTCCGGGGCCTGGTTGACATCATGTGGCATTCGCGGTCACGCCCATGAATGCTACACCCCAATAGGGCGAGTTCCTACCACTTTGCCCTGCTCCAGGTCGGCCAACTCCTCGGGGGCCATGCCCAACTCCTGGGCCAAAACCTCGTGGTTGTGCCGGCCCAGGGTGGGGGCCGGGCTACGGATCCAGCCATCGGGCACCGACTCGAACCGGAAGGGCAGACCCACCGCAGGAACCTCGCCGCACACCGGATGGTCGATGGGCTCGATGAACGAACGAGCCCCGAGCTGGGGGTGATCGCCGATCTCGGCGGGCAGCACCACCACGCTCGCCGGAATCCCTGCGGCGACCAGCGTTCGCACCGCATCGGTATCGACCCGATCGGCCAACCACTCGGCCAGACCGGCATCGATCTCGTCGGCCGCGGCCCGTCGCTGCTCCACGGTGTCCCAGCCGACCCAGTGGGGACGGCCCAGCAGGCCGCAGAGGGCATCCCACTGGTGGTCGTCGGCCACCGCCACCGCCACCCAGCGCTCGGTTCCGGCCGCGGGGTACACCCCCTGGGGGGCGGCCCGTGGTCCCCGGTTGCCCTCCCGGGGGAGTTGACGACCGAGGGCCGAGTACTCCACCAACTGCTCGGCGGCGGCGTTGAGGGCGGCCGACACCATGGTCACCTCCACCAGCCGTCCCCGACCGGTGCGATCCCTCTCCTCCAGGGCAACCAGGGTGGCAAAAACGGCGTGCATGCCGGCCAACGGATCGCACGGTCCCCGGGGAATCTGGGGGTCCTCGTCGGGATAGCCGGTGATGGCCGCCATCCCGGTGAGCTGCTCCATGGTCTGGGCGAACCCGGTGTTGTCGCGCCAGGCACCGTCCAGGCCGAAGGCGGGCATGCGGGTCATTATCAACCTCGGGTTGAGTGTACTCAGACGCTCCCAGGCGAGGCCGAAGCTCTCCATGACCCGGGGGGTGAAGTTCTCGATCACCACATCGGCACCCTCGATCAGCTTTTCGACCACTGCCACCCCCCGGGGAGAACGCATGTCCAGGGTTATGCCCCGTTTGTTGGTGTTGGCTCCGTGGAAGACCATGCCCCACTCCCACCACTGGTCCACGCTGGGGGGACGGGCGGAGGCGAAGCGCATGCCGTCGGGGCGCTGGATCGACTCTACCTTGATCACATCGGCACCGAGCAGGGCCAGGGAGTGGCTGGCGACGGGGCCGGCCCACCAGGCGGTGAAGTCGATGACTCGGATGCCGTGCAGGGGTAGATCCGCGGGCTCGCTCCGGCCGGGTCGGGGGGCGTGAGCCCTGGCCCGAGCGTGAGTCCCCGAAGGTATCGGCTCGCTCCCGCCGGGCCGAGGGGTACGAGCCTCGATTCGCCCGGTGTGGTCGCCGGGGGCGGGCACCGGCTCGAAGGGCCGGGGGGTCGCGCCGTGCAACTCGTAGGGCACGGTCGGCTGGGTGAAACCGCCGGAGGGATTGATGGTGAAGGCCTCCCGGCCGGCGAACGCCTCCAGGGTGGGCACGGTGGCCCCGTTGCCGATGGGGGCCACCGGGATACGCCGGGCCGAGGCCTCGGCGATCACCTCGGCGGTGGTTCGTTGGGTCGTCCAGGCGTGTACGGCGGCCCGGAACTCGTCCCGCCGTCGCCAGCGACCGCCGTGGCCGCACATCTCCTCGTCCTCCAGCCAGTCGGAGCGACCGATCATGATCAGAAAATCCAGGAACTGCTGGCGGGCGACCGTGCAGAACCCCACGTGACCGTCGGCGGTGGGCTCGATGGAGGGCAACTCCACGTTGCGACCGGGTCGTTCGGGGTGGAAGTCGCCGGTGAACGCCGCGGTGATCCACGCGTAGGTACACATGGTCGTGGCCATCGTCTCGAACATGGACACGTCCACATGGTCGCCCCGGCCCCGGCGACCGGCGGCTCGAGCCGCGGCCAGCGCCCCCACCCCGGCGTAGACACCGGTGGCCCACTCGCCTATGACCCCTCCGGCCTGCACCGGAGGACGCTCGGGGTTGCCCCGCTTGCCCAGGCCACCGCACTCGGCCTGAAGGGTGAACTCGGTGGCCGGGCGGTCGGCGTAGGGGCCGGTGCGACCCCATGGGGAGATCGACACCACCACCAGCGCGGGATTGGCCCGGCGAACGCCATCGACGACCGTCGCAGGCAGCCCCCGGTCGGTGGAGTCGATGACGATATCGGCGGTACCCAGCAAGCCGATCACCTCCGGGGCACCGGGATCGCCGGTCACCGACCGCTTGGAGGTGTTGAGGAATCGGAACAGGGGGCCGTCCTCGCCCCCCAGATCGACACCCGAGGCCGACCACCGACGCAGGGGTTCTCCCCCGGGGGGTTCGATCTTGATCACGTCGGCCCCGGCATCGGCCAGCAGCTTCCCGGCGTAGCAGGCGGCAATGCCCCCACCCGTCTCGATGACCCGCAGGCGTCGAAGAATCACGGGCTCAGCAGGTCGCAGAAGTACATTGGCAAAAACACATTGACGCAAGAACCCATTGACATTGCCCGGCAGACTACAAGTGGGTTGTCAACCTGATCCAAAGAGAAATTGTCGGTGGGTTGTCAACCTGATCCAAAGGGCAGTTGTCGGTGGGTTGTCAACCTGATCCGAAAGGGAGTTGCCATGACCACGATTCCGTTGCACGAGGAGATCGAACCGATCAAGGACCTGGTGCCGTTCGCCGAGGTGAACGCCCAGGTCCTGCCGGAGTTGCGGGACGGGTCGAGGTTTGCCGTCGCGGAGCTCGGCGATGCGGTCGAGCGCACCGACCACGTGGTGAGCGAGGCCGACGGCGTGGTGGTGCGGGTGCATCGGCCGAAGGGGCTGGAGGGCTCGGCACCGTGCGTGTACTCGATCCACGGCGGGGGCTACGTCCTGGGCAGCTACGACATGGATGACGCCAAGTTCGACCGGTGGTGCCCGGAATACGGCATCGTCGGGGTGTCGGTGGAATACCGCCTGGCCCCCGAGACGCCGTACCCCGGACCGCTGGAGGATTGCTACGCCGGCCTGAGGTGGACGCACGACAACGCCACCGGGCTGGGCATCGACCGGGATCGGATCGGCATAACCGGGGTCAGTGCCGGAGGTGGGCTGTGCGCCGCCCTGGTGCTCTTGGTCCGGGATCGGGGCGAGGTGCCGGTTCGGTTCCAGTTGCTCGACTGCCCGATGCTGGACGATCGCCAGCAGACCCCGTCGAGTCGGCTCGACGACCTTCTGGTGTGGAACAAGGCGTCCAACGCCTTCGGGTGGCGAAGCTACCTGGGCGATCTCTACGGCACCGAAGACGTCCCGGCAACCGCGGCCGCCGCTCGGGCCACCGACCTGTCGGGACTGCCCGAGGCCTACGTCTGCGTCGGCGGGGCCGACGGCTTCCGCGACGAGGACATCACCTACGCCATGCGCCTCTACGGTGCCGGCGTCCCCACCGAGCTGCACGTCTACCCCGGTGCCCCTCACGGCGTCGGCCTCTTCGCCGGCACCGAGGTGGCCCGACGCTACACCGCCGACCAGGAGGACTGGCTCCGCCGCCAACTGGCCCGTATCTCATAGATCTCGTAGGCCCGCTCCGTAATCCAATAGGCCACAGTGGCAACTCGGGGAGGCGGGATCGGACAGACTGATCGGGTGCTGGTGGTGGACACCCATGCTCATGTGATCTCCGACGATCATCGGCGATACCCGCTCCAGGTGGCCGACTATCCGGGGGTGAAGTGGGTACACGAGGCACCGGTCACCGCTGAGGAACTACGGACCGAGATGGCCGGCGCAGGGGTGGATCGGGCCATTCTGGTTCAGGCCCAGGGGGCCTACGGCACCGACAACTCCTACGTCGTCGATGCCCGGGCCGCTCATCCCGATGTCTTCGGCGCGGTGGCCATCGTGGGCGACCCCGCCGAACTCGACCTTTTGGCCACCGCCGGGGTGGGCGGGGTGCGGTTCTTCGCCATCGACGGGGGAGGGCTGTTGCACGACCAAGGGGCGTGGGATGCGGTTCGTCATCTGGGCCTGCGGGCGAGCGCGGCCACGGTTCCCGAGCATCTGCCCGCGCTGGGACGGGCTCTGATCGCCAACCCCGATGTGATCCTGGCTCTGGATCATTGCGGCTTCGCCCCCGAGGCCATGGGCGATTACGCCCATATACCCAACCTGTATCTGAAGATCACCCCTCACGTGCTGGACTCGGGCGATCCGGCATCGGTGCTGGAACGACTGGCCGAGCAGTTCGGCCTCGACCGGATCATGTGGGGATCCGACTACTCCCAGACCCACGACCGCGGCTACCCCGAGCTGGCCGACCAGGCCCGAGCGGCCTGCTCGAACCTGTCATCCTCCGAGCAGGCCCAATTCCTGGGCGGCACCGCCCTGGATCTATGGCCCGAGCTGCGCTGATTGGTAAGGCGGCACCGCCCTGGATCTATGGCCCGAGCTGCGCTGATTGGCGAGTTCCGGCGGGTAGCCTGGAGTGGTGACCAAAAAGCACCGCATCACCATCACCTACTGCGTTCCTTGAAACTACTCCGAGCAGGCCGTGGGTGCGGCCCGGGATCTTCTGGGAAACTACCAGCACATCATCGAGTACCTGACCCTGGTGACCGGCACATCGGGAATCTTCGACGTGGAGGTGGACGGGGAGATGCTCTTCTCCAAGGACGACTGCTGCCGCCACGCCGAACCCGGTGAGGTTCTGAATCTGTTCGCCGACCGGTACGCCGCCGAGTTGCCTCGCTACGGCACCTAGAACCGCGGTGCCCGCAGCCGAGTTGCCTCGCTACGGCACCTAGAACCGCGGTGCCCGCAGCCGAAACATCTGGTACCGCGGCCCCCGGAGCCGGTCAGCTCAGGCGCTCGACGATCATGGCCATGCCCTGGCCACCACCGACGCACATGCTCTCGACCCCCAGGGTCTTGTCGGCATCCTCCAGGCCGTTGAGGAGGGTGCCCATGATGCGGGCCCCGGTCATGCCGAAGGGGTGACCCAGGGCAATGGCCCCACCATTCACGTTCAGCTTGGCGTAGTCGATGCCCAGCTCGTCGGCCGAGGGGATCACCTGGGCGGCGAACGCCTCGTTGATCTCCACCAGGTCGATGTCGTCGATGGTCATGCCGGCCCGCTCCAGCACCTTGGTGATGGCCGGGACGGGGCCCAGCCCCATGATCTCGGGGTTCACCGCGGCCACCGCCGAGGCCACGATCCGGGCCAGCGGCTCGATGCCCAGCTCGGCCGCTCGGGTATCGCTCATCACCACCACCGCGGCGGCCCCGTCGTTGAGGGGACAGGCGTTGCCCGCGGTCACGGTGCCGTCGGGACGGAACACCGGCTTGAGCTGGGACACCTTCTCGATGACCGTCCCGGCCCGAATGCCGTCGTCGGTGCTCACCACCGTGCCGTCGGCCAGCGGGTACGGGGTGATCTCCCGCTCGAAGAACCCCCGCTGCTGGGCGGCCTCGGCCCGGTTCTGGGACATGACGCCGAACTCGTCCTGGCGCTCGCGACTCACACCCTTGTACTGGGCCACGTTCTCGGCGGTCTGGCCCATGGCGATATAGATGTCGGGCAGGCCCTCGGGCGGTTCCCACACCGGGGCCCCGCCGGTGCTGCGCTCGGCCGAACGGGCCTCGGCACCGGCGAAGAGGTCGTTCTTGCCCCCCCGGTCGGCGGCCCCGGCCCCGAAACGGCTCACGCACTCCACCCCGCCGGAGACGAACACGTCGCCCTCGCCGGCGCGCACCGCGTGGGCCGCCATCCGGATGGTCTGGAGCGACGAGGAGCAGTAGCGGTTGACGGTCACCCCCGGCACGTCCAAACCGGCCAGGAGCCCCGACAGCCGGGCGATGTTGTAACCGGCCTCGCCCGCGGGCTGGGCACAGCCCCACATCACGTCCTCGACCTCTGATCCATCGATCTGGGGAACCTTGCCCAGCACGTCGTCGATGATGAACGCCGACATGTCGTCGGGACGGACGTCGACCAGCGATCCCTTCACCGCTCTTCCGATGGGGGTGCGGGAGGTGGAGACGATGACTGCTTCGGGCATGATGGCTCCTGGGTTGGCTTGGGTTGATCGGGTTGACGGGTATTCGTTGATTGGGCTGACGGGGATATTGATCGGGCTTGGGTTGATTGGGCTGACGGGGATATTGATCGGGATCTATTGATTGGACCCGGCCGGAATCAACCGGGTGGGGGCGAACCGGCCTAGGCCAGATCGACTCTTTCGGTGTCGCTCCCGCTGCGGAGGTGCTTGCCGGGGCGGGCATCGGTGAACCGCCCGTCCCGGACGATCTCGGTCCCGTTGCAGAACACGTGGTCGATGCCGTCGGCCTCCCCGTAGAGGCGGGGAGCACCGGCGGGCAGATCGGCCACGGTGGTGAGGGGTCGAGCCCCCACGCAGCTCTCGTCGAGCACCACCACGTCGCCGTGCCAGCCCTCCTGGAGACGACCTCGCTCCCGCAGGCCGTAGAGGCGGGCCTGCACGTCGGTCATCAGGTGGACGGCCTCCTCGATCGAGATGAGGCCCCGCTCCCGCATGCACTGGCCCAGCATGGCCGTGGTGTAGTTGGCCGTCATGAACAGGTCGAGGTGGGCTCCGGCGTCGGAAGCGCCGATGACCGCCCGGCCGTCCCGCCAGATCTCCATGCGAGCCTTCCAGTCCTCGTCGGAGGAGACCGGTGGCGGGGTGCCGAAGGAGGTCTTCAACTCGTCGGCCACCACGATGTCGCACAGGGCGTCGAACGGCGTCTTGCCCTCGGCTTCGGCGATTCGGCCCACCGAAAGCCCCCGATACTGCTGATTCTCGGGGGCGAACGTGTCGAAGATGATCTTGGTGGACCAGTCGGCCAACCCCTGAAGGGGGCCGGGCCGGGCGGCCAGCTCGGCCAACCGGTCGCGCTCGGCCTGGTCGGCCAGAAGCGCCATCTTCTCGGCGGGGGGAGCGAGCATGGCGCTCTCCCATTCGGGCAGGGCGTCAAGCACGAAACCACCGGCCATGCTGAGGCGCACCGAGAAGGCCATCGGCACGGTGAGGGCCACCACCCTGCCGCCGTGGGCCCGGGCATGATCGCTAGCCTCCAGCTTGGCGTAGCAATCGTCCAGGTTGCCGGCGGCCACGGTCATCACGTTCCAGTTGAGCTGGGTCCGGGCCGCCACCGACATCTCGGTCATCAGCGAGACGGCATCGTCGTCGAACGGACCGACGCAGGGGATCAGCTCCAGCGAGGTGCCCTCGAACTCCGAGCACACCCGGGCCAACTCCACCAGCTCGTGGCGACCGGCGTAGCGGCTGGGCACCATGTTGCCGAACGGGTCGTTGTGGGTGCGGGCCCACGAGGAGGAGAACCCCAGGGCCCCGGCCTCCAACCCGGCTCGCAGCAGATCCTGCATCCGGGCCAGCTCCTCGGGAGTGGACTCCCGCTTTACGCAGTCCGGGCCCATGACCACCCGGCGCAGCGCGGAGTGGCCCACCTTGAAGGCGGTGTTGATGGACAGAGTGCCGTCGAAGGCATCGAAGTACTCCGCGGTGGAGCGCCAGTTCCACGGCACTCCGGCCCGGAGCGACTCCAGGGGCATCCCCTCCACCCGGGCCAGCATGTGCATCAGGTACTCGCCGTCGGCCGGGTCGTCGGTGAGCGGGGCGATGGTGAACCCGCAGTTCCCCCCGATCACGCTGGTGACCCCGTGAAGGGGGGAGGGGCTGAGCGTGGTGTCCCAGAACACCTGGGCGTCCAGATGGGTGTGGACGTCCACGAAGCCGGGGCACACCACCTTTCCGCCGGCATCCACCGTCTCGGCCGCCGCGGCCCCGCCCAGATCGCCGATGGAAGCGATACGGCCGTCCCGCAGGCCGAGATCGGCCCGGTAGCGAGGACCACCGGTGCCGTCGACGACGTCCCCGCCCTTGATGATGGTGTCGAACATGGTTCTGCCCCCTTGATCGTCCTGGTCGTCCTGGGCCAACAATCTAGGCCATGCCCCGACCCTTTGCCCCCATCGCCCGAAGTAGCCATGCCCCGACCCGTTGCCCCCATCGCCCGGAGTGGCCATGCCCCGACCCGTTGTCCCCATCGCCCGGAGTGGCCATGCCCCGACCCTTTGCCCCCATCGCCGGAATACCCAATAGCCCTGCCCCCGGTGATCGGGTCGGGCCCAAGCATCGGTAAGCTTTTTGTTCATGGCAGACATACCCCGCATCATCTCCGTGGACGACCACGTGGTGGAACCGCCCGACCTGTGGATCGAGCGCCTTCCCCGCAAGTACCACGACCGCTGCCCCCGGGTGGAACGGGACAGGGCCAAGTTCCACTTCGAGGGCGGGGTGTTCAGCTACGAGAAGGGGGTCCCCGACGGAACCTGGGGCGACTGGTGGCTCTACGACGACCTGGTGTACCCGTTCCCCAAGCTCTCGGCCGCCATCGGGTTCGAGCCCCTCACCAACACTCCGGTGACGTTCGACGAGATCCTGCCCGGTTGCTGGAAGCAGAAGGACCGCCTAATGGACATGGATGCCAACCATGTGGACGCCTCGATCTGCTTCCCCAACGTCCTGCCCCGGTTCTGCGGGCAGACCTTCCACGAGCGGGAGGACAAGGAGCTGGCCCTGCTGTGCGTCAAGGCCTACAACGACTGGATGATCGACGAGTGGTGCGCCGGTGACGGCCGGGGGCGGCTCATCCCCCTGACCATCGTCCCGCTGTGGGACGCCCGCCTGGCCGCCGAGGAGATCCACCGGTGCGCCGACAAGGGCAGCTTCTCGGTGGCCTTCTCGGAGAACCCGTTCCACCTGGGACTGCCGTCCATCCACCACCCGAGCGGATTCTGGGAGCCGTTCTTCGCGGCCTGCGAGGAGACCGGAACGGTGGTGAACCTGCACATTGGATCGTCGTCCAAGATGCCCACCACGTCGCCGGACGCGCCGTTCGCGGTCAGCTCCACCATCACCTTCAGCAACGCCATGGGATCGATGTGCGACTACATCCTGTCGGGGGTTTTCGAGCGCTACCCCGGTCTGCGGGTGGCCTACAGCGAGGGTCAGGTGGGATGGATGCCCTACGTGATCGAGCGCATGGACAAGTTGTGGGAGGAGCGGGTCAACGACGACAACGGCGAATTCGGGGTGAACCTGCCCAACCCGCCGTCCTCCTACATCGCCGGCCACGTGTGGGGCTGCATGTTCGACGACGCGGTGGGGCTGCGCAACCGGGACCTGATCGGCATGGATCAGATCACGTTCGAGGTGGACTATCCCCACGCCGACTCCACCTTCCCCCACACCAAGGAGGTGGCCACCAGGATCGTGACCGAGGCCGGACTCGACCAGGAGGAGATCTACAAGCTGCTCAGGGGCAACGCCATCGAGCTGTACGGGCTGGACCGGTTCGGCATCGCCGCCTGACCGGGAGAATCTCGGGCCCGACGAAAATCTCGGCCGATCGACATCCAGCCGATTTGGCCGGAAATGGAAGAGGGGGAACGGATATGGCCACGGCACCGGCCGAGCCGGCACCGGTGAACACCGACGAGGAGTACCGCCTGTTGATCGGGGGCGAGTGGGTGGCCCCGGATGCGGGTACCTACCCGATCGTGGATCCCAACACCACCAGGGTGATCGGGCACGCCCCCGAGGCGTCGGCCTCGCAGGTGGCCGACGCGGCCGCGGCGGCCGCGGCCGCCCTGGCGGGCTGGCGGGCGACGCCGATGGCCGACCGGTGTGCCCTGCTGGGTCGGGCCGCCGACCTGCTCGAGGAGCGGATCGGGAGTCTGGCCGGGCTGGTGCAGGCCGAGACCGGGGCCACCATCAACGTGACCGAGGCCATGCAGTTGCCGTCGTGCAGCGAGCGGTTCCGCCAGTACCAGACCCCGGTGGACACCGACGAGTCCCTGGCTCCCTACCCGGTGGAGGCCAACCCACTGGGACCGGGCGGGCTGGCCGGGGCCCACGTGATCCGCCAACCGGCGGGAGTGGTGGCCTGCATCACCTCGTACAACTTCCCGCTGATCAACGTGTCCGGCAAGGTCGCCCCCGCGCTGGCCATGGGCAACACCGTGGTCATCAAGCCCGCGCCCCAGGATCCCCTGGCCATGATCAAGGCGGTGGAGATCATCGAGGAGGCCGGCTTCCCGCCGGGGGTGGTCAACATCGTCACCGGCTCGGGGACCGATACCGGGGCCGCGCTGGTGGAGTCGGGCGACGTGGACATGGTGAGCTTCACCGGCTCGTCCGCGGTGGGGGTGAGAATCATGGAGACCGGAGCGGCCACCATGAAGCGCCTGCTCATGGAGCTGGGGGGCAAGGGGGCCTGCGTGCTCACCGACGACTGCGACCTGGATGCCGCCATAGGGGCCATCGCCACCGTGTGGGGCTTCCACAGCGGCCAGATCTGCACCGCGCCCACCCGGGTGATCGTCCATCGGTCGCGCCACGACGAACTGGTGGACAAGCTGGTTGCGGTGGCCGGGATGCTGAAGGTGGGCGACGCCCGGGATCGGGAAACGGTGGTGGGGCCGGTCATCACCGAGGCCCACCGGAATCGGGTGGAGGATTACATAGCCGGCGGTGCCGCCGACGGGGCCACCGTGGTGGCCGGGGGTGAGCGCCCCGACCGGCCCGGCTACTTCGTGGCCCCCGCTCTGCTGGTGGACTGCACCCCCGACATGCGAGCGACCCGGGAGGAGATCTTCGGGCCGGTGGTGGTCGTGCTGGCCCATGACGGCGACGATCACGCCGTGGAGCTGGCCAACAACAGCGACTACGGCCTGTTCAGCTACGTCTTCGCCGACAGCACCGCCCGGGCCTTCGAGATCGGCCGACGCATCGAGTCGGGCAACGTCGGGCTCAACTCGCTGGCCCCCCACACCCAGGCCCCTTTCGGCGGCTTCAAGATGAGTGGTATCGGCCGCGACCGTGGTGTCCACGGCCTCCACGCCTACAGCGAGATCCAGGCACTGAGCTGGCTGGCCAAATAACCCCCGACTCGAATCGCCTCGGGGCGTGGATCGCACGGGGCTGGGCGGCTAGGGTCGGCACCCATGTTGAGCGAAGGAACGGTGGCACCGGATTTCACCGCCCCCGACCAGGACGGTCGGGATCTGTCGCTGTCGGATCTGCGGGGCAAGTGGGTGGCATTCTGGTGGTACCCGAAGGCGTCCACCCCCGGTTGAACCATCCAGGGACAGGGGTTCCGTGACCGAGCCCTGGAATTCGAGGCCGCCAACGCCGTGGTGGTGGGAGCATCGTTCGACACCGTGGAGGAACAGAAGGCGTTCGTCGACGGGGAGGGCTTCCCGTTCAAGCTGATCTCCGACCCCGACCATGAGGTGGGGCGGGCCTACCACGCCGAGCGGGCCGAGGGCGAGGAGTACTACGAGTACGGCCTGCCCCGGCGCATCAGCTATCTCATCGCTCCCGACGGCAAGGTGGCCAGGGCGTACGACCTGACCGGACAGGACTTGGCCCAACACGCCGCCGAGGTGCTGGCCGACATCGCCACGCTCGGCTAGCCAAATCCAGATCCAGCTAGCCGCGCTCGGCTAGCGGCTGCTCCCCGGATGCCGTCGGCCCCGACCGCGGCACGTCACCGGCGGCCGCAGGACGGCCGTCGCCGGCGGGGACGGCTCAGAACTCGATGACCCAGCGGCCCCGGGTGCCTCCCGCCTCCAGCCTCCGGTGGGCCTCGGCGGCGTCGTCCATGGCGAAGGTGCCCGCCACCCGCAGGGTGATTCGACCGGCTTCGGCCTGTTGGCGCAAACGGTCGAGGCGGGTGTGGTCGCCGGCGTAGTCGAACACCCAGGTGGTGTGGAACGAGATGCCCCGCTCGCCGTTGCCCGGCCATCCTCGCACCGAGGCAAAGCCCCCGCCGTCGCGCACCGCGGCGACCAGGGGCTCCATCTGCACCGATCCGTCGGCCAGCCCGTCCACCCCGTCGGGGGCGTGATCCCGGAAGCGGTCGGCCACATCGTCGCCCCGGGACACCACCACATCGGCTCCCAACCCCGCCACCAGCTCTCGGTCGGCCTCCGAGGCGTCGGCGATCACCCACAGACCGTCGGCCTTGGCCAACTCCACCACGTAGCCGCCGTAGCATCCGGCGGCCCCGGTCACCGCCAGGGTTCGGCCGGGCTCGAGGGCCAATTGATCCAGGCTCAGCCGGGCGGTGAGCCCGTTCATGGGCAGGGTGGCGGCCTCGGCGAACGACGATCCCTCCGGCATCCGGGCCACCGATCCCGCCGGCACCACCACGTACTGCGAGTAGCCCCCGTGGGCTCCTCGGGGCACCACGATGGCCATGACCCGATCGCCCACCTCGAGGCGGGTGTCGGCCCCCTCGCCGATCTGGTCGAGCACCCCGGCGACGTCCATGCCCGGCACATAGGGCGGTGGGCCCGTCCTGGCCTGCTGCTCGGCCCTGGTGCCCGCCCGGACATGGGTATCGGTGGGACTTACCGCCGCCGCCCGCACCCGGATACGCACCTGTCCGGGACCGGCCTCGGGGGTGGGCAGCTCCACCACCTCCAGAGCCTCCGGCCCGCCGTACTCGACCACCCCTACTGCTCGCACGGCCCGAAAGCCTACCTCAACCCCCAACCCCGACTCCCGGTTCCGGCCTACCCCGGTTCCGGCCCTCGACCCCCACCCCTCGACCTCCCGGCGACCAGGGCGGACATTGCCGCCAGGAGCAGGCTCACAGGTCTGCGGCTCCTTCTCGCACCTCCGTACACAAAAGCTCGACGTGGCGGTGGGCCAGGTCGTCGGGCATGCCCGCGATGGAGGCCCAGCAGTAGGCCTCCACCATGGGAATGCCCTCGGCCAGACCGCTCAGATGCTCGATGGCGTCGGCGGGGGTGAGAACCTCCAGCGGGGAGATCACCCCCATGGTGCTGCGTCGCTCCCGCAGCTTGTCCACCGTGAGCGGGCTGGGAACCCTACCGGTGCCCGAGGCCCCCGCCTCCCGGTAGGTGTTGAGCTGCCAGGCCAGGTGGGGAAGGATGCGCTCGTAGGCCTCGTCGGGATCGTCGGCCACCACCATGTTGACCACTCCGGCCATGCGGGCAACGGCCGGGTCGTGACCCGCCTCGGTCAGGCCCTCGGTGTAGGGCTCGAGTGACGCCGGATTGATCGACAGCAGTCCGCAACCCAGCCTTCCGGCCCGGCGGGCTCCCCGGGGACCGTTGTAGCCCAGCCAAATCGGAAACGGTCGTTGAGCCGGAGGCGGGGTGACGACGCCGCCGTCCAGCAGTTCCCTCACCTCCCGCACCCGCTGGTCGGTGGTGGTGTAGCGCTTGGACGGGTCGGCCCCGTAGGCCGCGAACTCGTCACCCACGTACCCCGCGCCCAGCCCCAGATCGAGTCGGCCACCGCTGATCTGATCCACCACCGCGGCCTCCTCGGCGATCTGGGGGGCCGACCGCAGCGGGGCCAGCAGCACCGCGGTGCCGATCCGGATGCGTCGGGTCCGGACCGCCACCGCCGCGGCGAAGGTGAGTGGTTGGGGCAGATAGCCGTCCTCGAAGAAGTGGTGCTCGCTGAGCCACACCGAGTCGGCCCCCCATTCCTCGGCTCGGACGGCCATCTCCAGGGATTGCCGGTAGAACTCCGGCCAGGGCCTTCGCCACTCCGGCGGATTCCGCAAGTCCAGGTAGACGCCGATACGCATGACCCGACCCTAACGCCCTGGATGCTCCCTATCCGTCCTCGGTGGCATGGTTAGACCCCAACCTCCTCGCCGATCCCTATCCGTCCTCGGTGGCGTCGGGCATCCAGTCGGGCCAGAGCTCGGCCAGGGTCTGGGACCACTTCGGGGGGCGCTTCTCCAGAAAGGCCATGACCCCCTCGGTCGTGTCGGGTCGGCCCATGATATGGAGGTGGATGCGGCGCTCCAGCTCGTTGATCAACCCCTGGTCACCGGGCGAGGTGGTCCACAGGAGACGCTTGCTGAGCCCGACCGATACCGGAGCGGTGTTGACGGCGATGTCGGTGGCCACCTCCATGGCGGTGGGCAGAACCTCGGCGGCGGGCAGGGCGGCCGACGCCAACCCCATCTCGGCCGCCTCCGTGCCGGTGTACATCCTGGCGGTGAGCAGAATCTCCAGCGCCCGGGCGTGGCCCACGGTCCGGGGCAGGGTCCAGTGGGAACGCAGATCGGGAAGAACCCCCCGGCGGTTCTGCACGATGCCCCATCGGGCGTCGGCCGCGATGTAGCGGATGTCGCACTGGAGGGCCAGCGTCATGCCCAGGCCCACCGCATGGCCGTTGATGGCGGCTACGACCGGCTTGCGCACATCCCAGGGATGAAAGGTCAGAGGGTCGGATCGGAACTCGTCCTGCCGGGGGGCACCGAACACGCTCGGTCCCCCGGAGAGGTCGGCCCCCGAGCAGAAGGCCCGCCCCGCACCGGTTATGACCACCGCCCGAACGTCCTCGTCGGCATCGGCCCGGCGCAGGGCGTCGGCCAGCTCGGTACCCATGAGGGAGCTGAAGGCGTTGAGCTTCTCGGGTCGGTTCAGGGTCACCACCGCCACCCGGTCCTCGATCCAATAGTCGATGTCCCGGTACGAGTGGTCGGGGCCGACCCGGCGAGCTTGTTCGCTCCGATCCTCGACCGAATCGTCGATGTCGCGGTATGAAGGGTCGGGGCTCATCGGGTTGGGGCCGTCGGCCGCGGATCCTGGTATCTCCTCAAGGCTCTGGGGATGGTGACCACACCGATGCCGGCAATGGCCACCGCGGCCAGGGTCGGCCCCCACATCCACAACGGGGGAGCGTGCAGCTCGAAGTAGTCCCGCATCCACGGCCAGACCATCACCACCATGTAGGCCGCGGCCATGGCCGCGGCCAGCCCGATCTTCCACGGACGCAGCGGACGGCTGATCACCACCAGGATCACCAGCCCCACCCCCAGCAGGGTGAACGTGGCCACCGTCCGGGCCTCGCCCAGGGTGACCTCGCGGTGGCGGCGGGCGATCTCGTAGACGGTGAAGGACGCGAACGCGGCCAGCCCGCCGGCGGGGAGGGAGAACCGCAGCACCCGGGTCAAAAAGCCGGGACGGATCAGCTCGGTGCTGGGAGCCAGGGCCAGGAACAAACCGGGTACGCCGATGGAGAACGTCCCCACCAGGGTGAGATGGCGGGGCAGAAACGGGTACTCAACCGTGAAGATCCCCACCAGCGCGGTGAGCAGCACCGCATAGGCCGCCTTGGTCACGAACAGGTTGGCCACCCGCTCCACGTTGTTGATCACCTTGCGCCCCTGGGCCAGCACCTCGGGCAGGGTGGCGAACGAGTTGTCGAGCAGCACCAGTTGGGCCACCGCCCGGGTGGAGGCCGACCCGCTGCCCATGGAGATGCCCATATCGGCGTTCTTCAGGGCCAGCACGTCGTTCACCCCGTCCCCGGTCATGGCCACGGTATGGCCCCGGGACTGGAGCGCCTTCACCATGGCCTGCTTCTGTTGGGGGGTGACCCGGCCGAACACCGCGTTGTCGTCCAGCACGTCGGCCATCTCGTCGATGTCCTCGGGCAGGTTGCGGGCGTCGAAGTGGGCGTGGGACTCGGGGATGCCGGCCCTTCGGGCCACCGCGGCCACCGTGGCGGTGTGGTCGCCGGAGATCACCTTGAGGTTGACCCCCTGCTCCCGGAAGAACGCCAGGATCTCGGGGGCGTCGGGGCGAATGGCGTCCTCCAGCAGGATCAGGGCCAACGGGGTTCGGTTCTCGGGCAGCGTGTCGCCGGTGAGCGGTTCGGAACCACGGGCCAGCAAAAGGGTGCGCCGTCCCGTCTCGGCGTACTCCACCACTCGGTCCATGACCTCGGGGTGGTCGCCGGCGATCACGTCGGGGGCCCCGAAGTAGAAGGCCCCGTGGTGGCGGAACTCGACGGCCGACCACTTGCGGGAGCTGGAGAACGGAGTGGTGTCCACCGGCTCCCAGCCCTCGGCCTCTCGTCCATCGGGGGCGGCCAGGACGTCGCGGACCGCCAGCATGGTGGCGTTGGGGGCCTCGTCGGCGTGAGCCATGGCTCCGAGCGCGGCCGCGACCATGGTCGGATCCACCTCGGGCAGGGTGTCCACCTCGCCGAGGGTGATATGGCCGGTGGTGATGGTGCCGGTCTTGTCGAGGCACAACATGTCGGTGCGGGCCAGCAACTCCACGGTGGCCAGTTCCTTGGCCAGCGCCCGACGGCGGGCCAGAGCCACCACACCGGCGACGAACGAGAGGCTGGTGAGCAGTACCAGCCCGTCGGGCACCATGGCCACCGCCGCGGCCACCGTGCCCTGAAGGGCGTTCTGCCAACGATCCTCGGTGTCGAGCAGCACCAGGACGAGCAGCGCCGAGGCCGGGGGGATGATGACGATGAGCCAGCGCAGCACGGTGTCGATGCCCCGACGCAGCTCGCTGTTGACCAACGAGAACCGTTTGGCCTCCTCCGACAGCGAGCTGGCGTAGGACTCGGCCCCTATGCGGGTGGCCTGGTACCGCCCGTGGCCCGCGGCCACGAAGCTGCCCGACAGCAGCTCGTCGCCGGGCGTCTTGGCGACGGGGTCGGCCTCGCCGGTGAGCAACGACTCGTCGGCCTCCAGACCCGTGGAAGCGATCACCACCCCGTCCACCACCACCTGGTCGCCGGGGGTCAACTCCAGAACCTCGTCGGCCACCACCTCGCTGACCCCGACCTCGTGGACGTCCCCGTCGCGCACCACCCGGGCCTTGGGGGCGCTCAGCACCGCGAGGCGGTCGAGCTCCCGCTTGGCTCGAATCTCCTGGGCCACCCCGATGATCGCGTTGGAGACCACCACCCCGACGAACAGCCCGTCCCGGGGGAACCCGGCCACCAGGATGGCGGCGAACAGCACCAGCATGATGCCGTTCACCGGCGAGAACACGTTGGCCCGCAGAATCTGCGGCAACGTGCGCACCGGGGCGTCCGGCACCCGATTGGTGCGCCCATCGGCCACCCGCTCGGCCACCTGCTCGCGGGTGAGCCCTCGCGCCTGATCCACCTCGGCAACCGTCATGGAGCAACCGTCATGGAGGTGGTCTCGGGAGTCATGCCCGCCCGAATCTAGCCCACCCACCCCCGCCACCGGCGACCCCACCGGCGGCAGGCCCGACAAGCTCGGCAATTTCTATGGGTGATCGCGACGAGGTTCACCCCAAACCGGGGTCAACTCCAAGAGGAGAGTAGTCATAATTTCTTTGAATTTTTTTTGAATTATTCGCTCATTATTTGGTTTATCCGGCTGATACTGTCACCGGTGTCGATATACTGTTGGTTATGGATATGGATTCCGAAAATCGGAGACCTGCAACCGGAAATACCGAGCCGACTGGCGACCGGGAATGGTTGAGTGTCGAGCGGGTGAACTGCTCCGAATTGGGTGCCGACGAAGTGCTGAAACGAATGTACGAAGCCGATCACATCTGCCGCCAACTAGGCGGCTACATGATGACCATGCTTACCCGTTTGGGCGAGCTGAAAGGCGACACCGCCGTTCGACAAGCATGCCACGAGTTCGGATTGAGCAAATACCATGCCCGCCGCGAGGCCAAAATCGTCGAAGAACTCAAGGACCTGCCCCAGACACTGGAAGCAGTGAACGATGGCTTGATCACCCCCGAACACGTCCGAGTGATCAGCAACTCCCACCGGCAGGAACGATTCGGCCCCGCCCAGGAACAAGAACTGATCTGGGCGGCAATGTCGGAGGACTTCGACGATTTCAAAAAAATCGTTGCCCGCCACGAACACAACCGCAGCGAGCACAAGGCCGAGAAAAAGACGGAACGACAGCGTCGCCGCCGCAAGGCCGCCCTGTTCAACGGCGACGACGGCATGGTGATTCTCCACGCCGAACTCGACCCCGTCTCCGGCGAACGAGTCAAAACCGCTATGGACAACCTTTGCGACCGCATGTACCGAGACGACTTCCAAGCAGGCAACGACCGCACCCACCAACAACGCTGTGCCGATGCCCTGGTCAACCTGGTAACCCAAACCCCCAACGGGACCAACCGAGCCGACGGAACCGATACCGCAGCAGGCGACGATGACAGCGAGATGGCCGCCCAAGCCACGACGCTCCTGGTGAAAGTGGACTACGACGCACTCACCGGCCAACTCGAAAACGCCAGCCTCATCGACGACACCCCCATAGACCTCGACGAACTCCGCCAAATCGCCTGCGACGCCGGAGTGATACCGGCCATATTCAACGCCGAGGGCATGCCCCTGTACCTGGGCCGCAGACAAAGAGCGGCCACCCAGACCCAAAGACTCGCCTTGCGGGCCCGGGACAAGCACTGCGTCGGCTGCGGCATCAGAGCCACCGCTTGTGAATCCCATCACATCTTGTGGTGGGAGAACGGCGGAACCACCGACATCGGTAACCTCGTGCTGCTATGCCGGAGCTGTCATAGCAAGATCCACAAGCGCTGGTACACCCTGACCACCGACCCCCAGGGCCGGTACCAACTCAAACCCCCGACCCAGCTACAAATCAGCGACCGAATAGCCCGACAAACCGCCGACACCCGACCAGCCCCAACCTGAAACAACTAGCCCAAGCAACCACCCGTAACCGTCATGGGGTTGCCCCAGTTTGATAGCCTCTTGATTCTTGAGGTGACCCTGGGGCGAGGAGGCCCATATGGGTCGTGTGTCCAAGTATCTGGCTGAGTTACGCTGGAAGGCCATTACGTTATCAGCCTTATCAGGTCCGTTCGATTGCAGGAGGCCGGTCGTTGGAGGCAGCACTGTGGAGACGGGTAAAGGTCGACTGCGAGCAATATGAGCTAGTTACCGATCTAGAATCTTTGAGCGTGTGCGAGTACGAGGAATCGAGATGGTTGCGCAGACAGGTAGCCTCTCCTCAAAGACCACTGAGCAGAGCACCGCGCCAACGACCTGTGCCCCGTCGCCGAGGTGTCCGGGTCCGAGTTCTGCGCCAGGGCCGGGCGATGCCCTTCCAAACGTGGGACCGCCGATGCTGAACCGCTGACCAAGATCCGGGGATCCACCAGGCCTCGAGGAGCATCTACGTCTCACCGAGAATCTGAGAACATCTCCGTAATCGTGGTCACCGCGTTGACCATAATCGGGTGGCCACGCCCGGACAGAGAACCCCGACCTCGACACCCTGTGACCACCGGGGCCAGCACCCTGGCCGGGGATGTTTGGGGCGTGGCCCTGGCCGACGGGACGATGGTGGGTTACCGCGTGCCCCCAAATCGGGGCACCCCCGCTTGACATGAACTTCGATGACGTAGTAGGAACCTTCAGTCTACCTGTTGACGCGATGGACGCAGCAGGCCTGAAGGGGGACTAGAAATGACGGGTAACCGAGAGAGAGAGAGAGAGAGAGAGAGAGAGATTTAAACGGCGGTGAGCCGAACTTCGAGAATCGCTCCCTCTTCCATGGCGACAACTTGGAGTTCTTGCGGGGAATGAACTCGGAGACAGTTCATTTGATTGCTACTGATCCACCGTTCAACAAGAACAAGGACTTTCATGCCACCCCAGACAAATTGGCATCAGACGCAAAATTCAAGGATCGCTGGCGGTGGGAAGAGGATGTGCATGCCGAATGGATCGACCAGATACAAGATGACTGGCCCGCTACTTGGGCAGTAATCGAATCGACACGCCGAGCCTACGGAACCGACATGGCCGCTTTCTTGTGCTGGTTGGGAGTACGACTAATGGAGATGCGCCGCATTCTGCGAAATGACGGCAGCATCTATCTTCATATTGACCACACAGCTCATGCTTATGTCAAAGCGTTGATGGACAGCATATTTGGAGCAAAGAATTTCCGCAATGAAATAGTTTGGTCTTATCGGACAGGTGGTGTCAGCAAAAAGTACTTTGCTCGCAAGCATGATACTTTACTATTTTACACCAAAGGAAATGAGTACACATTTAACCCTCTAAAGGAAAAAGCTTACACTAAATCGTCAACTCGTAAGCCTGGCATAGTCAATTATGGTAAAGGAAGTAAAGAGTTTTTTGAAGATAGTTTTGGTATTTACAACCTAGTGTACATGCGAGATGTTTGGGAAATATCCTATATTGGTTCGACTGATCCTGAACGGTATGGATATCCGACACAAAAACCTTTGGAACTCTACAAGCGAATTATTAAAGCATCTTCAAATGAAAATGATATTGTACTCGACCCATTTTGTGGCTGCGCTACCACACCAGTAGCTGCTGAACTATTGAATAGGAAATGGGTTGGCATAGATATTTGGGAAAAAGCCCATGAAGCAGTCCTTGACCGCTTGAAGAAAAACGGATTGGCCGTTCCAGATGAGGAGTTGAGTGAGGCCACAGATACCAGGTTCCTTACCTTCGGGAACGTCATTTATAAGACCATGGTACTCGAACGTACCGACGGGGACGAGATGGCCGCGCCAACATTGAGACTACGCTCACAGCGCCCAAAGGAGCCCTGGCAGAAATTGACTAATCACATTATCAAGCGTTTGCTTGCTGAGGTCCAGAAGGGTGTGAATAGCAAAGTTATATGCGCAGGATGTGGTCGAGAGCTGGAGGTAGAGTTTATGCATCTCGACCACGTACAACCCAAGAGCGAAAGTGGTGATAACTGGATCACTAACCGAGTCCTATTATGCGGCCCTTGCAACAGACATAAAAGCGACCGGCTCACAATCAAAGGACTCCACAAAGAGAACCAAAAAATAGGTTGGCTTCTAAACATCACTAGAGCACATGATGCTTTCAACAACGCTTGCAACTTAGGTATAGAAATACGCGACCACTGGGATGAATCACAAACTCAGCAGAGAATCAGGCAAGCAGATAAAGACTAGACAATTAGAAGCTAACCTATAACATATTGCTCCCAATGCAATACTACTTATGCTAGACTTGTTCTTCATCAGTATTGCATATAGTTCCAAAATTGATTCTTCTCTCTTCTCGTCGCATCTTCCAATTGAAGATTATGTCACTCAGGAATGCATTCCAGAATATAGCCCAAGCAACTAATGACACTACACTAGATATCCCAACTACTACACCCCAGTTTTCCTCAGGCCTATATATCAAAGTATATACTAGCAGACAAGGCGCACTAAATAGAATTAATAGTGCTGGCACCCAAATAACTGAGGTTAGAATAATATATAGCAGACCAAAAAGCCACTTCTTATATTCTTCAAATTCATTCCTATGATTGTTGGGCAACTTATTTTTCATCTTAAGGTTTCCTCCTAAGGCGGCAACTGGTTGAGCGGCTTACCGGTCAGTTACGATATCCCTTCCGTGAGATCAGATAGCAATCTAGCATCTCGTCAACGAACACGCGTGACCCGCTTAGGGCCGGCAAGCCTCACTGCCAGATGCGTAGGGAACCTTCTTGGGTGGCGGCGGCGAGGGAGAGGGTGCCGTTGGGGCGGGTGAGGGCGGCGATGTTGGTGGCCAGGGTGCCGCCCAGGGGGCGAACCCACATCTCCGCCACTCCCTCGGGGCCGTGGCGAACCCCCGCTATGGACTGTCGGTCGGGGGTGGGGACGATCACCTCCGGTTGGCCGTCCCTATCGGCATCGGCGGCCAGGGCTTGCTCGAGGTTCCGGGTTCCGAATTCGTGGGATCGGTAGCCGGTCCGCTCGGCCACCACATTCAGGGTGCCCCCGCTGAGCCTGAGGAACCTGACCGAGCCGTCGGTGCTGGGACGGAGGACCTCGGCGATCTCGGTCTCCCCGCCGGGTCCCAACGGACCCACCGCGACGAGTTGTCGCCAGCCCAGCAGGCGGTCGGTGGTATCGCTGGTTGCCACCACGCCGCCACCGGTGCTCGACACGACCACGACCCTGATTCCGGCGTCGTTGCTGACGGTGAGCACCACGTCGTCGATGCCGTCCTCATCAACGTCGGCCAGCAGGGGAGCGATGGTCTCGATCACGTCGTCCCCGGACCGGTAGATGGTCTCGATCTCGTTCGCCCCCACCGTGACCGCCACCACCGAGGTGGCCTCCAGATTGTCCCCCAGGGCGGAATGGGGATAGCGGTTGGTGGGCCCGGCCAGCACCAGCACCCTCTCCGGGCTCACCTGAACCACCCGGGTGTCGGGCAGTACTTCGAGATCGGGGTGCCACAACGTGCCGTCGGCCTCAAGGACGGTGAGTCGCCGAAGGTTGTCCACGTAGGCGGCACGGTCCTGGTCCAAATACACCGGCACCCCGCTGGACAAGGCGTTGGCCGGAGTGGTGGCCAGGCGCACCGAGTTGCCCCGGACGGCCAGTACCGGTGGTTGACCGGGGTTCAACCGGTCGCCGGCGATGTCCATCTCGACCGGGCGGCCGCCGATGGGCACGCGGTAACCCACCACCGTCCCGTCGGCCAGGGCCACGACCCAGACATCCCCGTCCGGGGTGCTGGCCCCGGTGATCCAGGTCGGGGTATCACCCAGGTTCACGTCCTTGGTGGTGACCTGATGGATGAACCCGGTGCTCAGCCCGGAGCCTTCTGCTGTCCGATTACCGTCGGGCCGATGGACGGGATCGACATGGACCACCGGGCCGACGTCGCCCGATGGGGTGGGCCGAGGCTCGGAGACGATCGGGCCGGAACCAACCAATGGCGCGACCGTGGGCCCAGGCCCGGAGACGATCGGGCCGGAACCAACCGATGGCGCGACCGTGGGCCCAGGCCCGGAGAGAACCGGAGGCTCGACCCCGGCGGGGGAGTCGGATCCGCAGGAGCTGACGGCCACCGCGGCCATGGCGACCACTAGCGGAGCGACCACCCGGCGGGGGATCCCGGGGCGGCGAAGAGGGGCGCCGCCGGTCATGTCCGCTCGAACCGCCAGCTCCCCTCCAGCAGGGTCAGACGATGACGGGGGCCGGGTACGCCGGCATCGTGGGTCTCGTAGCCGGCGTCCCCGTGCCACAGCGACACCGGAACCCCGTTGTCCACGGCGACATGGGTGGCATACCGGGGAATGTCGCCGGCCCGGGCCCGGGCGGCGGCCAACGCGTCGCCGGCCGAGGGATGCTCGGCCAATTCCATGAGGGTGATGTAGGTGGGGGGGACCATCTCGATCTCGCCCTCGGCATGGCGGGACAGGGTGTCCGCCGGGCACCACCAGGCATGCTCCTTGATCTCGCCGCCGTCCACGGTCACGGTCCCCTCGGGAGCGGGGGCGAGAAAGAACCAGGTGGCGAACCTCCTGTCGAGCTTGGGGGGAGGCACCCAATGGGAGTAGGGCACCAACGCGTCGGCGGAAACCACCAGGTCGGCCTCCTCGGCGGTCTCTCTCACCGCGGCTGTGCGACTGGCGGCGAAGACGTCGTCGGGGCGGCCCGGCGGGTAGTCGTCGTCGTCCACTCGACCGCCGGGAAACACCCACATGCCGCCCACGAAGCTGAGCTTGGAACTGCGCCGCATCATCAGCGTTTCCAACCCTGTCGGGCCGTCGCGCAACAACACCACCGTGGCCGCGGCCACCAACTTCGGAGCATCACCGGCCTCGCCCGCCCACTCGCCCATGAGGTCGTGAGCCCTGGCCCCGGTCGATTCGCTCATAAGACGTCACCCCCGGTCATGCGAGCCCTGGCCGCCGGGCTGGTTACGAACAGAGGGAGGTTGTCGCCGTCCAGCATGGCCGGTTTCACCGACATGCCGCCGTCCACCGCCAGCACCTGCCCGGTTATGTAGCTTGCTTGGGGTCCGAGCAGGAACACCGCCGCGGCCGCTATCTCGGCCGGTCGGCCCCGACGCCGCAGGGGAATGGCCCGGCGGGCGGCCTCGACCGACTCGTCGTCACCGGCCCGGGGGGTGGAGATCGTGCCGGGGGCGACGGCGTTCACCCGGATGCCGTGGGCCCCCCACTCCAGCGCCATGGTGCGGGTCAGGGAGTTGATGGCGGCCTTGGCCGCTCCGTACGCGGCCAGATAGGGCTGGGAGGCCAGGCTGCTCACCGAGGAGATGTTGACCATGGCTCCACCGGAGCCCGAGTCGATCATGGCCCGGGCCACTTCCCGGTTCAGGAACGCCACGTAGCGGAGGTTGTTGGTCATGACCCGGTCCCAGCCCGGGTGATCGATGCCCATCAGGGGTCCGAAATCGTCGATGGTGGTGCCTCCGGCCACGTTGATGAGCCCGTCGATGCGACCGTGGGCGTCCAAAGCCGCCCCCACTATGGTCGCCGGGGCGTCCTCGGCGGTGAGGTCGGCCTCGACCTTGACCACCGAGTCGGCCAGCGAATCCAGCTTCTCGAGGGCGTCGGGCCGGTTGTCCACGGCCACCAGCTTCGCCCCGGCATCCACCACCGCCTTGCAGGTGAAGGTGCCGATCCCCCCACCCCCGGCTCCGGCCACGACGACGGTGGCCCCGCCAAGAGCACCGGTACACCGGTCGGGCGGACCGCCGGTCGGGTCGATTACGGCTTCGGACACCTCCACCAGCCTATGGTGTGCCGCCCATCCGCCCCTGTCTGGACGAGTTGCCATGGGCTAGATTTTCCTGATGGCCGTTGTAGAACACGCTCCTCGACTTCCCCTGTTCGACTCCCTGGACTTCGACTCCTTCCACGCCGAGGAGCTGCCTCGGCGGTTGGCGGCCGGCAACGGGCCCCTGGCGGCCGGTATCGGGGCCGGGGCCCTGGCCAAGAGCTTCGCGTGGCGACTGACCGACGGACGTTCGGTCACCTACGTGGTCGGTGAGGACGGTATGGAGATCCGGCCCGGCGACGACGCCGAGGTGGTGGTGGAGGTGAGCGAGCGGGACTGGTCGCACTACGTGGCCGAGCTGTGGACCTGGGTCGGGCTCCTGTACAGCGAGGCCGCGGAGATGGTGCGGGGCGATTTCGGCGTGTTCGAGGATTTCGAGCCGGTGCTCCTGGCCATGTACCACGGGCGACCCCTGTACGAGGGCTGGTCGCCGACGGTGGATCTGAGTCGCAGCTTCGCTCCCGACGACGACCCCGCGGAGATGCGGAGATTCTTCAACGAGGCCGGGTTCCTGCACATCACGGGGATGTACGGCCCCGAGGAGGTCGAGGCGTTTCGTTCGGAGGTGGAGCGCCTGCGGGGCGAGGCCGACCCCGAGGATCATCGCTCGTGGTGGGCGACCAACTCGGACGGCGAGGAGGTGTGCTGCCGGGTCACCCACATGGACGACCGCAGCGAGTTGATGTTCGGGTTGACCGACGACCCCCGACTGGATGCCGTCGCCGCCCTGGCCGGGGACGATTTCGATGCCTACCCCGAGAGGGGCGACGGCGTGTCGGTGGTCATAAAGCTGCCCTCCATCGTGGAGGGGCTGGCCGATTTGCCCTGGCATCGCGACTGCGGCACCGGAGGACACTCCATCACTTGTCCCACGGTGAACATAGGCATACAGCTCGACGAGTGCAACGAAGCGAACGGTCAGCTCCACTTCCTGGCCGGGTCGTTCGACTCCACCAACCGGGCCCGCCAGGTGCGACAGGGGTGGCCGACGGTGGCCATCGACGCCTCACCGGGCGACATAACCGTTCATTACGGCCACACCATGCACGCCGCCCCACCCCCCACCGGGGCCCCCCAATCGGGCGGGCGCCGCACGGTGTACATCAGCTACCACAAACCCATCTGGGCCGAGTTCATTCCCCCCGGCCAGGGCTACAACGACGTCTTGTTCAAGGACGGCGGCCGTATCCGCAGCCCCGAGGAGGTGCAGGCCCAGAACGACTGACCGCCGATCCGGTGACCCGGATGGCCGATTCAGCCGATCAGCACCACACTCTCGGCCCCGCCATCTGGCGCAAAATGGACCCGGATGGCCGATTCAGCCGATCAGCAACCGGTCCAGTATCTCGTCCAGTAGGGGTTGGAGTTTCTCGGCGATCATGTAGTCGTCCTCGCCGAGGTAATCGTGGGGGACCACCACCCTGGGTATATCGGCCATGCCCAGGGAGCGGGCCACGGTGGCGGCGGCCAGGGCGAACGGCTCGGTGACCACGGTGACGGTGGGGATGCCCAGCTTCTCCAGGTTCACGGCGTCGAGCACACTGCCCGACGTACACGAACCTCATTTGGCCAGACCATTGACCACCCCCGCGCAGGCCCGGAACGAGGCCAGCATCTCATCACCCGCCGGTCGGCTGAGCACCGGCTTGTGCCGGCGGACCACCGCGGTCACGTCCAGGCGGTGGCGGAACTCCTGCTCCAGCACCTCGGTGTAGCGGGTGAAGTCGGGGCCCGACGAGGGGTTGAACTCGTTGACCAAGAACCCGATGGTCAGCGGCCCTCGGGGGTGACCCCGCCGAGGGGCCGACCCGGTACCGCCGATCATGACCTCCCCCCGGGGATCCACCAGCTCGCCGCTCAGTCGCATCCCCCAATCCTGCCGGCAACCGGGGCCGTTCGCCTCAACCCTGTCGGGGGCCGTCCTCGCCAACCGAATGGCCGCCTCGCTCTTCGGGGCCGTTCGCCTCAGTCCTGTCGGAGCCGTCTCGGAGCGGACGGCTCACGGCGTAGCCCCCCAGGTTCCCCCAACCGGCGCACACCGCCATCCAGGGGATGGACTCGGCACCGGTCACCAACACGTGGACGTCCTCGGGCCGCTCGGTAACCGGGACCATGGTGTCGGGGTCGTCGGCGTTCACCCAGGTGGGCCACCATTCGTAGGGCGGGAGTCCGGGGGCCAACAGATCCCCCACCCGCCGGCGGGCCCGCTGCCACAGCTCTTGTTGCACCGCCTCCCGGTCATAGCCCTGCTCGGCCAGATGGCGAGCCTCGTTGGGGGTGATGACCACCAGGATCTCACCCATGGTGTGGGCGTTGTTGCTCCCCTTGATGGCCATGGCGTCGGCCAACTGGGCCAGGCGGTTGCCCGGGGCGTCGTCCGTCCCCCACATGGCCACGCTGGTGGGGGACTCGCAGGCGAACACCGTCACCCCGCTGTCGGCATCCACCCCCCGGGCCCGGTGCAGGGGGCCCCATGGGCCGTTCGGGGACTCGGCCACGCAGAAGGCGTAACGGCCGGGATGACCCAGCACCTCCTTGACCGGCTCGCCGGGAGCGGCCCCGCCCACGTTCCACAGAACGAGCTTGACCGCCCGACCGATGACCGCGCCGGCGTGGGCTCCACCACCGCTGAACACCGACTCGGCGTGCCCCATGCCCAGCCGCTCGACCGCCGGCCCGGACACGATGACCAGCGGCCAGCACGGATGGGTGGTGGTGACCACCCCCCGCAGGTTGAAGCGATCCTCCATCATGGCCTCTATTGCGACCAGCACCACCTCGAAGTGCTCGGGGCGGCACCCGGCCATGGCCGCGTTGGCGGCCACCACTTCCACGGTGGCCACCCCGCCCCTCGGGGGAATGACTCCCAGCACCAGGCCGGGATCCCGGCCCGAGGCCGCCACCAGGGCGTCCACCGCCGTCCGGGTGGGGGGATACACCGGCAACCCGTCGGTCAGCCCCTCGGCATGGGCCACCTCCACCCACTCCTCGAACTCCACCATGGCGCCACGCTAACCCGCCAACCCGGCAACCGCTCCGGACGGCCCCGCAATGCGCACCCGCCAACCCGGCAATCGTTGCACAATCCTTCGGACCGCGTAGTCTCTCGAATTATGGCCAGCCTTGACGACATGCGCCGCTTCGTGGCCCGCTACCGGACGGAAGTCCTGGACAAAATTGGAGGATGACCGTGGCCGAGAAGACTTCGATCGGCGATGTGAAGGTGACCCTGGTGCGGGAGACCCTGCAAAGCGTCCCGGCCGCCGGCATGTACACCAACCCCGACATGGCGGTGTTCGAGGCCAACACCGACTGGCTGGAACCCCACTTCTTGGACGAGTCCGGCAACCTGCCGCTGTCCATCCACGCCCTGGTGCTGGAGTCCGAGGGGCGAACCGTGATGGTGGACACCTGCATCGGCAACCGACCCATCGAGATGGTTCCCGAGATGAGCCACCTCGGCACCGGCTTCCTCGACGAGCTGGCCGCCGCCGGCTACCAACCCGCCGACATCGACGTGGTTCTGTGTACCCACCTGCACTTCGACCACGTCGGCTGGAACACCGTCCTGGTGGACGGCCAGTGGGTGCCGGCCTTCCCCAACGCCCGCTACCTGTTCAACCGCACCGAGTACCAGTACTGGGACTCCGGGGCCGAGGGGGCCGCGGTGACCTTCGGTGACGCGGTGAGGCCGGTGATGGAGGCCGGCCTGGCCGACCTGGTGGACAGCCACCACCAGGTCACCGGCGAGATCAGGTTGACGCCCACGCCGGGCCACACCCCCGGCCACGTCAGCGTGCGGATCTCCTCCCAGGGCCAGGAGGCGGTGATAACCGGCGACCTGGTCCATCATCCGGTGCAGTTCACCGCCCCGGATTGGGTCATGACCGCCGACGACGACCCGCCCCGAGCCTCAGCCACCCGTGTGGAGTTCCGAGAGCGCTACGCCGACTCCGGCGTGCTCATCCTCGGCACTCACTTCGCCGGCCCCGGCTGCGGCCACCTGTCCCGCATCGGCGACCGCTGGGTGTTCCAGGCCCTGGCATAGCGATCCTCCACCGGCTGCCGCATCCCCTTGAAGTGCCAGGCCACCGGTGCCTGCATCCCTTTGGAACGACAACCACCGATCCGAGCCTCCGTTTACAGTGGCAGACCATGAGCAGCGGGGTTGAGCGGTTCCAGGCCGCCGCGGCGGAGTTGGGGGTGCCGGTGGAGCCGGTACGGTACCCGGCGGGCACCCGGACGGCGGCCGATGCGGCCGCCGCGGTGGGGTGCGATCGGGGCCAAATCGTGAAGTCCCTGGTGTTCGCCTCCCCGGCGGGACTGGTACTGGCGCTCACCTCGGGAGCCAACCAGGTGGACACCGACCGTTTGGGCGAATTGGTCGGGGGCCGAATCAGCCTGGCCGACCCCGAAGACGCCCGGTCGGCCACCGGCTTCGCCATCGGGGGCACCCCGCCGTTCGGGCATACGACCTTGCTGCCCACCTGGATCGACGAGGATCTGCTGGCCTACGAC
The DNA here is from genome assembly GCA_965115985.1 of Acidimicrobiales bacterium. GTDB lineage: Bacteria > Actinomycetota > Acidimicrobiia > Acidimicrobiales > Bin134 > Poriferisocius. The sequence goes on along the minus strand of OZ220474.1, from coordinate 67,992 downwards.
ACGGTATGGGCCGCGGCGGGAACCCCCGACTCCTGCTTTCCCATAGCTCCCACGCTTCTGGCCACCACGACCGGGGCCATCACCGCGGATTTTGCCCGGCGCTAGTCCACGCCGATAGCTGCCGATGGCTAACGCACGGATGGCCCGACATCTCATGGTCCGATAGCTACTGCACTCCGATAGCCGCCGCCGGGCCGCCGATGGCTCGCGCTCCGATGGCTGCCGCCGAGCCGGCCGGACTCGGGCTCAACCCCCCATGAGAGGGCCCTCGGCCATCGATTCGATGGTGGAGGTGGCCATGATGTTGTGGTCGCGGTCGAGCGACTCGAACAGCACCCCGGTGGGGGAGTGAAGGGCGAACAGCACGATGGCCCCGTCGGGGCCGCCCCGCTCCATGTGAACCTCCCCGCCGGGGCTCTGGCCGTAGGTGCCCGCGGGCTTGACCTTGTGGACGGTCCCGCCATCGGGCTCGACGTCGAACACATGGTGCTCGCCCTGGAGCACCAGGGTGCGGGTGGCGGCCACGTGACGGTGGAAGTGGCAGTGGGAGTGGGGGGCGAAACGCACCAGTAGATCGAGCGAGCCGTGGTCGGGCTGCGACCCGAGGACGGCCACGTCGTACTCGATGGGATAGTCGAACTCCGGGCCCCCCTCCATGTGGGTCCAGTCAACTCCTCGCAGATCAAATCGGGCCTCGAAGGTCATGCGTCCTATCGTAATGGGCCATGACCGCCAACCCTGCCTCCACCACCACCCGAATGGGCTTCGATCCCGACGGCCTGCGGGACAAGTACCGCCAGGAGCGGGACAAGCGCCTGCGGGACGACGGCAACGATCAGTACGTGGCCATGGACGGGGAGTTCTCCCGCTATCTGGACGACCCCGCGGACGCCGGCATCACCCGGGCACCGCTCACCGACGAGGTGGACGTGGCCATCGTCGGCACCGGTTTCAGCGGCCTGCTGGCCGGGGCTCGGTTGCGCCGACAAGGGGTGGAGAGCATCCGGATGATCGAGACCGGGGCCGAGTTCGGCGGCACCTGGTACTGGAACCAGTACCCCGGGGTGCAGTGCGACATCGAGTCCTACATCTACCTGCCCCTTTTGGAGGAGCTGGGCTACATGCCCCGGGAGAAGTACTCCCACGGTCCCGAGATCCTGGAGCACTGCAAGGCGCTCGGTCGTCATTTCGACCTGTACCGCGACGTCTGCTTCGGCACCCGGGTACACGAGATGCACTGGGACGGTGCCGACAAGCGGTGGGTGCTGCACACCAACCACCGGGATCGGATGCGGGCCCGGTTCGTGGTGATGGCCATCGGTCCCCTGAGCCGACCCAAGCTGCCGGGCATCGACGGTATCGAGACCTTCGAGGGTCATTCGTTCCACACCAGCCGGTGGGACTACGCCTACACCGGAGGCGACACCAACGGGAACCTGACCGAGCTGGCCGACAAGGTGGTCGGGGTGATCGGCACCGGGGCCACCGCGGTGCAGTGCATTCCCCACCTGGGCGAGGCCGCCCGACACCTGTACGTATTCCAGAGGACCCCGTCGTCCATCGACGTTCGGGGCAACCGTCCCACCGACCCGGAGTGGGCCATGTCGCTGGAACCGGGCTGGCAGCAGCACCGCATCGAGAACTTCGGTCACATCGTGGCCGGCAGCATGCAGGAGGAGGATCTGGTCGGAGACGGATGGACCGACATCCTGCGCAACCTCACCGCCCTGGGGGAGAGCGCTCGCATGGGCACTCCCGAGGAGGTGGCCGAGGCCATGGAGCTGGCCGATTTCCAGAAGATGGAGCAAATCCGGTCCCGGGTCGACCAGTTGGTGCAGGACCCGGCGGTCGCCGAAGCCCTCAAGCCCTACTACCGCCAGTTCTGCAAGCGCCCGTGCTTCCACGACGACTACCTGCCCACGTTCAACCGTCCCAACGTCACGCTGGTGGACACCGACGGCCGGGGAGTGGAGCGCATCACCCCCCGGGGGGTGGTGGCCGCCGGCCGGGAGTACGAGCTGGACTGCCTGATCTTCGCCACCGGGTTCGAGGTGGGCACCGACTACTCCCACCGGGCCGGCTGCGACATTCACGGCCGGAGCGGGACGACGCTGAGCGAGCGGTGGAGCGACGGCATGTCCACCTTCCACGGGGTGATCACCCGGGGATACCCCAACCTGCTCCACATGGGCGGTATCCAGTCGGGGGTGTCCCCCAACTTCACCGAGCTCTACAACGAGCAGAGTCTGCACGTGGCCTACATCATCGAGCAGGCCCTGTCGTCCGGGGCCGAGACCGTCGAGCCCACCGAGCAGGCCGAGGCCGATTGGGTGCGCCTCATCCTCGATTCGGCATACCGCCGGGCCGGTTTCCTGGAGTCGTGCACCCCCGGTTACTACAACAACGAGGGAAGGCCCGACGAAGGCCCCGGCTGGTTCGGCGGCACCTATGGAGGCGGGGCCCAGGAGTTCTTCAAACTGCTGAAGGCCTGGCGCGACCAGGGCACCCTCGAAGGCCTGGAACTGGGCTGAGCACCAGGGCGGCGCGGCGGCCCCGGCGCGGCTCGACGAGGCGGCTCGGCGGCGCGGCTCGGCGGGGTGGCGCGGCGGCCCCGGCTCGGCTCGACGAGGCGGCTCGGCGGCGCGGCTCGGCGGCTACACCCCCGGCTCGGCTCGACGAGGCGGCTCGGCGGCGGCGTGGCGGCCGGCCACCCGGCCGAAGGCCAGGGCGTCCCCGATGTGGAATCCGCCGTCCTTGCACCAGCTATAGGTGGAGCTGACCGTACCCGCGGCGTACAGGCGCCCGATGACCTCGCCGAAGGGGTCGAGAACCTGGGCCTTCTCGTTGCGGCGGGGACCGCCGTTGGTCCAACCCAGGAGAGGGGCCGAGGTGAACCCGTAGAACGGGGGAGTCCCCAGCGGGGCGAGGGTGGCCCGAGGGCGGCCCAGGGGGTCGTGTCCGGCCGCGCAGGCCTGGTTCCACTCGGCCACCGACGCCTCCAGCCCGTCGGGATCCGCCCCCAACCGCTCGGCCAGCTCGGCAGGGGTGTCGCCACTGAGGATCCACCCCTTGTCGATCTCGGCCGAATTGTCGGCACTCCACTCGTAACCCTCCATCAGCAGGTTCCAACCCACGGGGAGGACCTCCTTCGGCGGCGAGATGGGGCCGGCGAGCCGGGTGGCCTCGTCGAACACCACGTGCAGGGGCCGGCGCTGGAACAGTTCGTAGTCGCCGTCTATCAGGCCGTGGCCGTGCCCCTGGGGAGGAATCTCGTTGTGGGGCCGCCGACCGTCGTTGCCCACGCAGATGAAGCCCTGGGAGTAGATGAACATGACGTACATTCCGGCCTCGAACCCGTCGGCGGCCAGGCCGAGAGTGGCGGCCATGTTGTCCATGTGCCACAGATCGGCACCGACCTTCTGGGCCATTTTGATGCCGTCGCCGGTGCCGGCGGGCGATCCCCACACCGGGGAGCCGGGCAGGCGCAGGTAGTCGCGCACCATCTCGGGGTTGTTCTCGAAGCCCCCGGTGGCCAGCACCACCCCCCGGCGGGCCCCCACCCGCAGTGGCCCACCCCCTGAGGAGGCCACCACCCCGGTGACCGCGCCGTCGTCATCGGTCACCAGCTCCCGGGCCGGAGTGTCCAGCAGCACCTCCACCCCTCGCTCCCGTACCGCGGCCGACAGCGCCTCGAACAGCAGTTGCCGCCCCATCTCCCCATTGACCCCCAGATAACCGCCGTAGAACTCGGCTCCGGGCAGCTCGGGGTACTCGGGCTTGTAGTCGGCGTGAACACCGGTGGTCACCCCCAGGCTCTCCAGCCACTCGGTGTTCTTGTAGGTCTCCTCGGCCCATACCTTCACCACCGGCTCGGGCACGGTGTAGGGACCGCACAACGACCGCAGGTAGACCGCCATCCCGTCGGGGTCGAGGCTATCGAACCAGATGCCCCCGGAGATGCGGGTATTGCCCCCCTCCCGACCCTCGGGCATCTTCTCCAGCAGAACGACCGAAGCTCCCGCATCGGTTGCCGCGATGGCGGCGGCACATCCGGCTGCCCCCATCCCCAGCACCACCACGTCGGCCTGTCGATCCCATCGATCACTCATGACCAACATTGTGGCTCATTCGACGTCGCGACCCATTTATCGGTGAGGGTTGCCGGTCGCGTCGCGACCCACTCCTCGACGAGAACGGCCGGTTGGCGCATCTATTGCCGGTCGGCCCGGTATCGGCCAAGATCGAAACACATTGCCGGTCGGCCCGGTATCGGTCAAGGATGGTGCTCATGGGCCGTGCTGGGAGTACCGGGGACGAGAACGCCGAGCCGGGCGAGCGCCGCGACTTCATTCGCACCCTGATGAGTCGAGATGCCGTCGATGGAACTTTCGACGGTCGGGTGCAGACCCGGTTTCCGCCCGAGCCCAACGGCTACCTCCACATCGGTCACGCCAAGTCCATCTGCTTGAACTTCGACCTGGCCGACGAGTTCGACGGCACCTGCAACCTCCGTCTGGACGACACCAACCCCGAGACCGAACGGTCCGACTTCGCCACCGCCATCGAGGACGACCTGGCCTGGCTGGGCTACCGCTCCCATCGGGGCACCCTGTACGCCTCCGATTACTTCGATCGACTCTACGGCTGGGCGGAGGACCTGATCCGGGCCGGGCTGGCCTACGTGGACGACCAGGACGCGGCCACCATCTCGGCCACCCGGGGCAGCTTCACCGAGCCGGGCACCGACAGTCCGTGGCGGAGCCGACCGGTCGAGGAGAATCTGGACCTCCTCCGCCGTATGCGGGCCGGCGAGTTCGCCGACGGCGAGCGGGTGCTGCGGGCCCGCATCGACATGGCCCACGAGAACATGCTCATGCGCGACCCGGTGCTGTACCGCATCCGCCACCGGACCCATCACCGCACCGGCGACCGATGGTGCATCTATCCCACCTACGACTGGGCCCACGGCCAGAGCGACGCCACCGAGGGTGTGACCCACTCGATCTGCACCCTGGAGTTCGACGCTCACCGCCCGCTGTACGACTGGTTCCTGAGCCATCTCGACCTGCCCGGGGATCGCCCCCGGCAGACGGAATTCGCCCGCCTGAACCTGACTCACACCGTTTTGTCCAAACGCCGCCTGTCGGAACTGGTGTCGAAGGGCCACGTCGATGGCTGGGACGATCCCCGCATGCCCACCCTCGGGGGTATGCGCCGCAAGGGCTACCCGCCGAGCGCAATCCGACAGTTCTGCCGCCATATCGGAGTGGCCCGAGTGGACGGCACCGTGGAGGTGGAGCTGCTGGAGTCCTTCGTCCGTCGGGAGCTGAACGCGGTGGCGCTGCGCCGGATGGCGGTGCTCAACCCGCTGCGGTTGGTCATCGAGAACTATCCCGAGGGCCGCACCGAGATGCGGGAGGCCATCAACAACCCCGAGGATCAATCGGCGGGCACCCGACAGGTGCCGTTCTCGAGGGTTCTCTACATCGAGCGGGACGACTTCATGCTCGACCCGCCCCCCAAGTTCTACCGGCTGGCTCCCGGCCGGGAGGTCCGCCTGCGATCGGGCTACTTCGTGACCTGCACCGGGGTGGACACCGACGTCGACGGCCGGGTGATCGAGGTTCGCGCCACCTACGATCCCGACACCGGATCGGGCCGGGCCCCCGACGGTCGCAAGGTGAGGGCCACCATCCACTGGGTGTCCGCCGCCCACGCCCACCCCGGCCGAGCCGTGCTCTACGAGCACCTGTTCACCGACCCCTATCCCGGTGCCGACGGCACCGACCCCATGGACTCGCTGGCCCCGGACTCCGCCCGGTTCATGGAATCAGCCCGCTTCGAGCCGGCCCTGGCCGACGTCGCCCCCGGCCAGGTGGTCCAGTTCGAGCGCCTCGGCTATTTCGCCCGCGACCCCCGGAGCCCCGATCTGTTCCACCGCACCGTCGGCCTTCGCGACGAGTGGGCCCGCATCCAAAAACGCCGACCCGACCAGTAGCCCTTGGCCCGGCGAGGCGACTCCCTCGGTCACCCCAACGAATGGCCCACCCGAGGCGCTCCCTCAGCCAGGCCCAGGATGGAGCTCAGCCCAGGGCGGGCCGGCGGCCCAGGATCGAACCCTGTGACCACGCCGGTTCGCCAATGAAGCTCAGCCCAGGGCGGGCCAACGCTCGGCGGTGGTGTTGGAGGCGGGCCAGGCGTCGGCGTTGAGAGCCGCATCGCTGCCACCGTCCATGAACACCACCGAGCCACAGAAGAAGCTGGCATCGGGTGACAGCAGAAAGGCCAGCAGGTTGGCCACCTCGGCCGGACGTCCGGGCCTTTTCTGGGGGATGGGGTACACCTCGCCCAGGTTCAGGATGTCATCGAGATTCCCGGCCACCAACGGGGTGTCGATAAGCCCGGGAGCCACCGCGTTCAAACGGATGCCCGAGCCTATCCAGTCGGATCCGATGGCGGTGTGCCGCACCCAGCGGGCCAGGGCCAGCTTGCTGGTGGCATAGGCCGCGGCCGGATGGGCGGATGCCAGTTCCCTGGCCTCCGATTCGTCGTCGTCCAGGCAGGCCTCCACCAACGCGTCGGGCAGGTCGACCATCGTGGAGCAGGAGTTGGAGCTTATGGCCACCGCCGAGGGGTCGGTGCCCTGGTCCAGCAGGGGGCGCAAGCCCATCAGGGTTTCCACCGCCCCGAAGTAGTTGACCGACACCACCTGCTGGGGATCGGGCCCGGTGATTCCCGCCCCGGCAACCAGACCATCGATCCTCCCCCCACTGGCCGCGGCCACCGCACCGATCATCTCGGTGCGACCTTCGGGGGTGGACAGATCGGCGACGATCTCGGCTTCGCCCACGTCCACCCCGATCACATCGTGACCGTCGCGAACCAATCTCTCCCTGGTGGCCGAACCGATCCCCCCCGCCGACCCGGTGATGACAATCGTTCCCATGAGTAATTACTAGCCCAAACCTGGTCCAGAGGCATCCCCATGAGCAATTACTAGCCCAAACCTGGTCCAGAGGCATCCCCATGAGTAATTACTAGCCCAAACCTGGTCCAGAGGCATCCCCATGAGCAATTACCGGCCTAAACCTGGTCCAGAGGCATCCACTCGGGCTCGCGTTTTTCGGCGAAGGCCGCGGGCCCCTCGATCTGATCGGGGTGCCCCCACAGCCCGGTCATGCGGAGGGCACCAATACGGCTGGCGGTGGTGAGGCCGTGCTCCAGGGCGTCCCAGAGGGCCTTCTTGGTGATCGCCATGGCCGTGGGGGAGTTGCGGGCGATGGCCTCGGCGATCTCCTCCGCCCGCTCCCGCAACCGCTCGGGCGGATCCACGATCTCGCTGATCATTCCCAGCTCGTAGGCCCGTGCGGCCCCCATTCGCTCGTGGGCCCCCATGAGAGCCATGCGCATGACCGCCTCGGCCGGCATCTTCTTGAGCAGCGCAATGGCCTCGAGGGCCACCACCTGCCCCACCGAGACGTGGGGGTCGAAGAACCGGGCGTCGGACGCCGCGATGACAATGTCGGCGTCGGCCACCCAGTGGAACCCTCCTCCGCAGCAGATGCCGTTGACCGCGGTGATGACCGGCTTGCGCACCTGTTGGTGCCACGACGTGAAGTGCAGATCGAAGTTCTCCACCGACTCCCGGTAGCGCTCCATGCCCTGTCCGTCGGTGGCCAGCTCCACCACGTCCACCCCGGTTTGGAAGGCCCGCCCCTCCCCGGTATGAACGATAACCCGCACCTGCGGATCCTGATCGAGCTCCGACCAGGCCTCGGCGAATTCGTCCCGCATTCGCGAGTTCATGGCATTGAGCTGGTCCGGACGGTTGTTTATCAACCACCCCACCCGGCCCCGGCGCTCGACGATCAGCGTCTCATAGCCCATCCGATCAGTCTGCCCCACCCCCACACCCAAGCCCGACTCGACCACCCGAAGCGAGGTGACCGCCCTCGGGGCTGCCCACCGGAGAGTCGCGACAGCATCGTTCCGCTACTCTCGTTTCGTGAGCGATGGAGGCCGTCCCGGCGGTATCACCGACGAGGCGGTGACCGCACTTCGGGACCGCATCGGCTGGGCCCAACCCCATCCGCAACTACCCCGCTTCAAGCGGCCCAACGAGGACGCCTTCCGCCAGGTGGCCGAGGCCTACGGCGACGACAACCCCCTGTGGTGCGACCCCGAGTACGGGACGGGAACCGTCTGGGGCGGACCCATCGCCCCGCCGGCGATGGTGGGCGGGGACACGTTGATCGGCGAGAACGAGGTGGAGAAGCTGGATCCGGAAGCCGCCGTCCGACTGAGGGGGGATCCGCTCCGGGGGGCGCAGGCCCACTACTCGGCCAGCCACCGGGAGTGGTGGCAACCCCTGCGCCCCGGCACCCGGGTCACCCGGCGCAACGCGCTGGTCGGGGTTCACGACAAGAAGAGCCGGTTCGCCCACCGAGCGGTACACGAATGGACCGCCGAGGTGTTCGCGGCTGACCGGGGGCCGGTGCTGTCGGCCCAGTATCGGCTCATGATCCGCACCGAGCGGGCCGAGGCCCGGGCCACCCGTACCGAGCGGAAAGCCCTGATCGAGCCCTACGGCGACGACGATCTGGCTCGCATCGACGAGGCCTACGCCGCCGAGCCCGGCAACCGTCGGGGTGGGCAACCCCGCTGGTACGAGGACACCGAGGTGGGGGACGAATTGGCTCCCCTGGTGAAGGGACCGCTGCGGGTGACCGACATAGTGTGCTGGCACGCGGGCATGGGCATGGGTCTCTACGGGGTCGGAGCCCTGCGCCTGGGGTATCAGCAGCGCCTGCGGGTACCTCGCTTCTTTCGCCCCGACGCCCTCGGTATCCCCGATGTGCAGCAGCGGGTGCATTGGGATCCCGAATGGGCCGGGCGGGCGGGCAGTCCGGCGATCTACGACTACGGGCGCATGCGGGAGTGCTGGCTGATCCACCTGTGTACCGACTGGATGGGCGACGACGCCTGGCTGTGGCGGTTGGAGTGCCAGTTCCGGGGGTTCAACTACGTGGGCGACACCCACTGGATACGAGGCCGGGTGGCCCGCAAGTACCTGGCCGAGGACGACCGTCCCGCAGTGGACCTGGAAATCCGGGGGGAGAACCAGCGGGGCGAGACCACCACACCGGGTCACGCCACCGTTCTGCTGCCCAGCCGGGAACACGGCCCGGTTCGGCTTCCCCCCGCCCCCGGCGGAGCCTCGACCGCCGCGGAGACGTTGGCCGCACTGGTGGAGCGGTTCGCGGCCCGAGAAACAAACGAAGATGCCGAACAGGAGCACAGCCGACCATGAAGCCCTACCCCGACCCGCCCGAGGGACCGCAAATGGAGCACCCCCGACCATGAAGCCCTACCCCGACCCGCCCGAGGGACTGCAAATGGTCTCGTCCCCACCGCTTTTGATCCTCACCCTGGATCGCCCCCAGCGCCACAACGCGCTGACCGACGAGATCGTCATCGCCCTGATCGACACCCTGGAGGCGGCCGGCTCCGACGACGAGGTGCGGGCGGTGGTGCTCAATGCCGAGGGCGACAATTTTTGCAGCGGTTTCGACCTGGCCGGTCGGACCGGGGACGGCACCCGGCCCCGCCCCGGCAGCATCTCCCGCCGCATGCCCTATCTGGTGAATCGACTCATCCCGGTGATGCTGGAGGTGCAGGTGCCCATCGTGGGAGCGATACGGGGATGGGCCGTGGGTCTGGGCCTCAGCCTGGTGCTGGCCTGCGACTTCGCGGTGGTCGCCGACGACGCCCGGCTACGGGCGCCGTTCACCTCGATGGGCATCACCCCCGACAGTGGGATGTCGTGGCTCCTGCCCCGTTTGGTCGGGATGAGTCGGGCCCGACGGATGCTGATGCTGGGCGAGGAGATTTCCGGGACCGATGCCGCCGATTGGGGCCTGATCCACCAGGCGGTGCCCACCGACCGTGTCGACTTCGAGGCGGTGGCACTGGCCACCCGGCTGGCCGCCTCGGCAACCGTGGCCATCGGGCTTACCAAGACCCTCGTCCACCGCAGCTCCGCTCGAAGCCTGGAGGCTCATCTGGGCGACGAGGCCTTCGCCATGGAGCTGTCGTCCCGCTCGTCCGACTTTCGGGAATGGGCAACATCCCGCCGGCAGGGCCGACCCCCCAATTTCACCGGAAGGTAGGGACCGCCCCGCGGGAAGGTTGGCGGCCGCGACCGGTGGTTGTCGGATCGGTCGGTGACGGTCCCGCCCCGCGGGAAGGTTGACGGCCGCGACCGGTAGTCTTCGGTCATGTTGGTATTGGATCCAACGGCCGCACCGGCGGCCATCGACCCGGATCGGGGTCCCGATGCCGGACCGTTGATCGGCAAGCGGGTGGGCATCCGCTACGACCTCACCTGGCGCTCCTTCTTGTGGACCACCGACGAGTGGACCCGCAGGCTGGTGGCGGCCGGGGCCGAGGTGGTGCCGTGGTGCTCGGAGTCCCGCCAGGACGTCAAGCTCGAGGACGCGGTGCTGGTGGAGCTGGACAACTTCGCCACCGATGTGGACATCGCCATCGTCGGTCTGGGCAATTGAGGAAGCTGCACCTCCTGGACCGTCCACGACGCAGTTGCGGTGGCGGCCAGGGGCAAGACGGCGGTCGCCGTCGTGACCGAGGAGTTCGTGCCGCTGGCCGAGATCATGGCTCGCAACCTGGGCCGGTCCGGCCTGCGAATGTGCGTGCTGCCCTACCCGCTGGACACCCGCCCCGAACCGGAGGTGCGCCGGATCGCCCATGATTTCTGGCCGTCGTTGCTGAACTCGCTGGGAGTTCCCTCGTAAATGGATCCTGACGAGGATGCCCCCATTCCCGAAGGGCCGATCGAGGTGCCCGACGACCCGGTGGACTTCATGGCGATCCCGGCAACCTCCGAGCCGCGTGCAGAAGTCGAGGTGCCCGACGACCCGGTGGACTTCATGGTTTGGGCCCTCGATCGAGGCTGGGGTGACGGCCTGCCCCTGATTCCCCCCACCCCCGAGCGGGTGGCCCGCTTCACGGCGGCCGCCGGTCGGCCGGCCGACTCGGTGCTGCTGGAGGTGCCCCCGGCCAACGCCTGGTGCACGGTGGAGAAGCTGGCGGTGAACGCCTGCATGGCCGGGGCCGGCCCCGAGGCCATGCCACTGATGATCGCGGCGCTGGAGGCCATGGCCGAGCGACCGTTCGACCTGTTCGCCCTGAACACCACCACCAGCTCGGTGGTGCCGTGCCTGTTCGTGAACGGCCCGGCCCGAGACAAGCTGGATCTGCCCTACCGGGCCGGGTGCTTCGGCGGGGCCGCCGGGGCCGGACCGGCCATCGGGCGGGCCCTGAGGCTGGTCATGCGCAACGTCGGCGGCCAGGTGGCCGGGGAGACCTCCAAGTGCGTGCTGGGCCAACCCGCCCGGGTGGTGGGGCTGGTGATGGGCGAGTGGGAGGAACGGTCGCCATGGCCACCCCTGGCCGAACGCCAGGGAGTCGGCGGCGACGCGGTCACCGTTTACGGCACCATCGGCACCATGGACATCGCCGACATAGCCGCCGACGACGGCCCCTCACTGGCCTGGGTCATCGGTCGGTCGCTGGCCTACGTGGGCACCAACGCCTACATCTCCCACTGGGGGGCCGAGGTCATGGTGGTGCTCCCCCCACCCTGGGCCGCCATGCTGGCCGCTGCCTACCCGTCCCTGGAGGACGTGCAGGAGGCCCTGTGGTCCAATGCCTGCCACCGGATCGACGGGTTCCCCACCACCCACCGGAAGTGGTTGGCCGATCGTGACCGGATCGACCCCGATGGCACCGCCCACATCGTTGAGCAACCGTCGGACGTGATCGTCATGTGTGCCGGCGGCCTGGGCAACCTCCACGCCGGCGGCCTTCACAGCTTCGGCCCCACCCGGGCCGTCACCCGGCCCTTTTGATCCGATCCGGTGGTTCCGACGATGCCCCCCGGCCCCACGATGCCCCTTCGCTCGACGATGCCCCCAACTCGATAGCACCCCACTGATGGTTCGGATGGCGCCTTCTCCCGAAACCGGGCCGACGGTGGTCACGGTCGTGGTGGTGGCCGGAGGCGACCCCCCGACCCCCGCCGAGATCGCCCGCCTTCCCGCCGACTCGGTGGTGGTGGCCGCCGATGCCGGTCTTGACCACGCCCTGGCCGCCGGGCTGAGCGTGGCCGTGGCGGTGGGCGACATGGATTCGGCGTCGGCCGCGGCCTTGTCCGCCGCCGAGAAGGCCGGAACCCGCATCGAGCGCCACCCGACCGACAAGGACCGAACCGATCTGGAGCTAGCCCTGGAGACGGCCGCCCGGCTCGCGGACCGGGTGATAGTCATCGGAGCCGGTGGTGGGAGGCTGGACCACCTGATCGGGAATCTGGCCGTTCTGGCTTCTCCCGCCTGGGCCGGAGTGGCCGTCGAAGCGTGGCTGGACGGTGCCCGAGCCGTGGTGGTCCGAGGTCGATGCACGTTGGAGGTCGAACCCGGTACCACCGTGTCCCTGTTCGCCCTGGGCGGCCCCGCCCGGGTAACCACCACCGGCTTGGCCTGGCCCCTCGACGACGAGGTGCTGGAACCCCTGACCGGCCGGGGCGTGAGCAACCGAGCCACCACCCCCCATCCCGAGGTGTCGGTCACCGAGGGGGTGCTGCTGGCGGTTGTCCCGTAGGACACTCGATCGGGATGCTGCCGTTGATCACCCCGTAGGACGCTCGACCGGGAACACCCGATTGCCGTCGATCTCGATCCGTTGGCGCCGCAACCGGAGGGTGGCGATCCGCCACTGGCCGTCGTCGTCCTTGCGGTAGGTCTCCTCGTACCAGCCGGTACCCCACATCTGACCCATACCGCTTTCCGGTGGCCAGTCCAGATGATCCTCCATCGACCACACTCCCGACGCGGTGTCGGGACCGTCGATGCTGATCTCGCTCATATGACCGTGATGGGTGGTGATGACCGGGGCCAGGATGGGCTCCAGGTACACCCGGAAGGCCCGGTTGCCGACGATGTCGGACCCCTCCCCGGAATCATCGGGGGTGGAGACAACCACATCGTCGCAGAACACGTCCTCCCACTCTTCCCACCGTTTCTGGTCCATCAACCGGAAATACCGAGCCTTGAGGCGACGGATGGCCTCGATCTCCAGCAGATCATCGTAAGTCATGCCGAAACGCTAGCCGGTCGCAACCCTCGGTGGCCCGAGCACGGACCCGCCCCCGCAGAAGTCACGCCGGGCCGCTAGCCGGTCGCAACCCTCACGAGCTGCTTGCCCATGTTTCGCCCCTCGAACAGGCGGGCCAGCGCCCGAGGAGCGTTCTCGATGCCCTCCATCACATCCACCCGATAGGTGATGCGCCCCTGCCGGACCCACTCGGCCATGACGGGCAGGGCCTCGCCGAAGCGGGGGAAGTAGTCGAGGACGATCAGCCCCTGCACCTTCACCCGTTTGAACAAAATGTTGCGGAACCGCCGGGGCGACCACCAGTCGCCCGTCGCGTTGTAGGTGGAGATCAGCCCGCACAACACCACTCGGGCGTGATGGTTGACCAGCCCCAGAACGGAATCCATGACCTCACCGCCCACGTTCTCGAAGTCCACGTCGATCCCGTCGGGGCATGCCTGTCGAAACTGCTCCTCCAGATGGCCGGCCCGGTGGTCCACACAGGCGTCGAAGCCCAACTCCTCGGTCACGAACCGACACTTCTCCGGACCACCGGCCACCCCCACCACCCGGCATCCCCGGATCTTGCCGATCTGTCCGGCCACCGATCCGGTGGCTCCGGCGGCCGCCGACACCACCAGGGTCTCACCCGGTCGGGGATCGCCGATATCCAGCAATCCCCAGTAGGCGGTCATGCCAGTGGGGCCAAGCACCCCGGTGAAGGCCTCCAGCGGCAGGCCCAAGTCCATGGGAATGGTCTCGGCCCGATCCAGCACCGAGTACTCCTCCCAGATCAGCCCCCCGGTGACCACATCGCCCGACCGAAACCCCGGGTGGCGGGACTCCACCACCGTCCCCCATGTCCGCCCCCGCATGGGCTCGCCCACCGCCACCGGGGGCATGTAGGCATCAATGTCGCTCATCCAGATCCGGTTGGTGGGGTCCACCGACAAATACGTGTTCCGCACCAGGATCTGGCCCTCACCCGGCGCGGGCACAACCTGCTCGGTCAGCTCCAGGTCGTCGGCCGTGACGTCGCCATGGGGCCGAGCCCGCAGAACCCACCGCCGGTTGCGCTCGCCGCTCACCGCTCGCCGCTCACGCCGTCTCTCCTACCATCACCGACTCACCCTACGAGGTTGTCGCCGTCCCGACCGGGGCCGGGGTGGCAATGCCGGTCAGGTATCCACTCGATCGCCGAAATAGTTGTCGCCGTCCCGACCCGGGCCGGGATGGCAATGCCGGCGAGGGACCGGCAAGCCTTTGGTCTGAGTGTCGTATGGTGTTGGCGGCGGGTAGTCATGGGGACCATCAGGAGGAGGGCCAATGATTGACGAGCATCAGCAGGAGCATTACCCGGGGTTCGGGGGCCGGATCGGAAGGGTCATCGCCACCTCCGAGTCGTGGTGGCCGCCCCGGGCAACCCCACCGGAGGGTGCTCCCAACATAGTGATCGTCCTGGCCGACGACCTGGGCTATTCCGATCTGGGCTGCTACGGCTCGGAAATCGCCACCCCGGCCATCGACGCACTGGCCGCCACCGGGGTCCGCTACACCAACTTCCACGTCACCCCGCTGTGCTCACCCACCCGGGCCGCGTTGTTGACCGGATTGAACCCCCACAAAGCCGGCGTGGGCTTCGTGGCCAACGCCGACCCCGGCTTCCCCGGATACGCCGGCGAACTGCCCCCCAATCAGTCCACCCTGGCCGAGATGCTGAAAGCCCACGGCTACGCCACCATGGCCGTGGGCAAATGGCACCTGTGCCGCGAAGCCGACCTGTCCATCGCCGGCGACACCCACTCATGGCCACTCCAACGAGGCTTCGACCAGTACTACGGATTCCTCGAAGCCCTCACCGATCTGCACTTCCCTCATCAGCTCTACGAGGGAAACAATCCCATCCACGTCGATGAGTATCCCGAGGGTTACTACCTGACCGACGATCTCACCGACCGGGCCTGCCGCATGATCCGCGAAGTCAAGACCACCGACCCCGACAAACCACTCCTGTTGTACTACGCCCACGGAGCGGTCCACGCCCCCTTGCACGCCAAGGCCGCCGACATCGCCCGCCACCGCGGCAACTACGACAAGGGCTGGGACCAACTCCGCCAGGAACGCCTCGCCCGCCAGAAGCAACTGGGCATGGTCCCACCCCACGCCGAGCTGCCTCCCCGCAACTCCGAACCCAACGAGGACGTAAGACCCTGGGACAGCTACCCCGAACCCGACCGCCGAGTCATGGCCCGCTACATGGAGGTGTACGCGGCCATGGTCCAATCCATCGACGACAGCGTGGCCCGCATCCGAACCGAACTCGAAGCTCTCGGCCAGCTCGACAACACCATCTTCGTCTTCACCAGCGACAACGGCGCGTCGCGCGAAGGACGAGCCCAGGGAAGCATCTCGTACTTCACCCACAGCGGCACCGGGGCTATGCCGTCCCCGCCGGTGGGCGAGTTGGAGTTGGAAGCCCTGGAAGCCGACGCCATCGGGGGACCCACCACCTGGCCCCACTATCCCCGGGGCTGGGCCATGGCCTGCAACACCCCCTTCCGCCTCTACAAGATCACCACCCACCGGGGGGGCCACTCGGTGCCGTTCGTGCTGTCATGGCCGGCCCGCACCGCAACGACCGGCGGCCAACTGCGCCACCAGTACACCCACATCACCGACCTTCTGCCCACCCTGGCCGAACTGCTGAACCTGGAGGTCCCCACCGAACGCCACGGACGAACCTCCTCCACCCCCGACGGAACATCGTTCGCCGCCACCCTCGACAACCCCGACACCCCCTCCCACCACACCGAGCAGTACTACGAGTGCATCGGCCACCGGGGCATTTATCGCGACGGCTGGTCCGCGGCCGTCTTTCACGAGCACCTCACCCCGTTCGGCTCCGACCGCTGGGAGCTGTTCAACCTGGAGGATGACTTCAACGAACGCAACGATCTGGCCGAGACCGAACCCGAGAAACTGGCCGAGCTCATCCAGGCCTGGGAGGACGCCGCCTGGCAGAACCGGGTGTTCCCCCTCGACGAGGCCTCCGGTCTCTTTCGTACCCTCAAGCCACCCGAGCACCACAAACTCACCCGACCACTGCGAATCCTCCCCGGATCACCCACCGTGGATCGCTACCGGGCCGCCCGGGTCATCGCCGGCGGCAACTTCACCATCACCGTGGACCTCGACCACTTACCCGGCAACCAGGGCGTTCTGGTGGCCCACGGCAGCCAGGCGTCGGGCTACGTGCTGTACATCGAAAACGACGCCCTGGGTCTAGAGGTGAACTACTCGGGCCACTACCTGGTCGCCGATCCCGTGAAGCTGCCGGGGGAGTGCCGCCGGATCGTGGTCGATTTTCGAGCCCCCGGCGGACGCATCTGGAACGTCGCGTTGAGCACCGGCGACCGGGACGGTACGACCCTTTCCGGCATCCCCCAGATGATCGGCTTTTTGCCCTGGCAGGGCATAGACGTCGGCATCGACCGCCGGTCCCCGGTGTCGTGGAGGATCCACCAGCGCCACGGAACCTTCCCCTACACCGGCACCATCCACCAGGTGGCCTACGTCCCCGGTCCTCCCGCCCCCGACACCGACGAGATCCGCCTGGCCGAATACCGCGAGGTCGGCCTGGCCCTGGAGTAGGCCATCGGGGAGCAGCCGGGCGGGCGGCCCCACTGCCCGAACCTCGCCCGGCACCGCTCCACGACCTAGACCATCAGGGAGCAGCCGGGCGGGCGGCCCCGTACTCCGCCGCCTCCAGCGCCCTCAGATTCT
Source organism: Acidimicrobiales bacterium (assembly GCA_965115985.1). Taxonomy (GTDB): domain Bacteria; phylum Actinomycetota; class Acidimicrobiia; order Acidimicrobiales; family Bin134; genus Poriferisocius. The sequence goes on along the minus strand of OZ220474.1, from coordinate 51,042 downwards.
CGAACCGCTCCCGCAGTTCATGACGACGACCACGGTCGTTGGCCAGATTGACCAGCTCGTGGGGATCGGCGTCGTGGTCGTACCACTCGTGGTCGTGGTCGTCGAAGTCGGCATCGGGCCCGAACAGCATGGAGTCCCCCAACGACACCCCTAGGTTGCTGACACCGCCGCCGATGCCGTAGTAACGGCAGTACTTGTGGCGACCGTCGAACACCCCCGAGGAGGCGTAGCGCACCTTCTCCACCCCCATGTACCACGGCCATCGCTGGGCGAACAGGACGTGATCGCGGATCACCGCCGACTGATCGTGGAACAGCGGGGTCAGGCTCCGTCCGGGAAGGTCGGCGGCATCCGCGCCGGCCAATTCCAGGATGGTGGCAGCCAGGTCGGTGTGGCAGGTGAGCGACTCGGTGGCCGTGCCCGTGGTGGTCAGTCCCGGTGCCGACACGTAGAGCGGGATCCGCATGGTCTCCTCGTAATTCCACGGCCCCTTGGATCGCAGCCCGTGGGCCCCGCACTGATCGCCGTGATCGGAGGTGAACACCACCACGGTGTCGGCCCACTGGTCGATGCCGTCCAGGGCGTCGAGGATCACGGCCAGGTTCCGGTCACTGAGCTGGTGCAGCTTCACGTAGTAGTCGAGCTGGCGCAACCATCGGTCGGTGTCGTTGGGGTCCATGGGCCCCGGCCGCCCGTTGCGCTCCATCTCCAGCAGCCACCGACGATGGACCTCGGGCTTGGTGTGCAGGTCGTCGTGGAAGTTCTCGGGCAGCTCGGTACACCACCGCTCGATCTCGTGGGCAAAGGCCGGCAGGTTGGTGGCCCGACCCCACTTTCGCCGATCCAACCGGGCTCGGCTCTCGGCCACGTAGTCGGGTGCCTGCTCCCAGAACCAGGGCTGGTCGAGCGGGAACCACATGATGTCGTGAGGATTCACCAATCCGACTGTAAGGAACCAGGGCTCGGTGGTGCCGCGCCGGTCTCGTAGCCAGGCGGCCGCGTCGGCCGCTATGGGTTGGTCGAACTCGGTGCCGCTGCCGGGCAGTCCCCAGAAGGCCATGTCGTTGCCGGTCCAGTCCGAGAACCCATAGGCCTCCATGTCGGGCTCGGCCGCGGCCTCGAGATGCCATTTGCCCTTGTAGGCGGTGCGATAGCCTGCTTCCCGCAACCGGGTGCCCAGGGTAGGGACGTCGGTGGCAAGCTGGGTATTGCCCGGATAGCTGGAGTTCTCGGTTACCCCGTGGGAGTCCATGTACAACCCGGTGAACAGGGTGGCCCGCGACGGCGAGCAAGGCGAGGTGTGGGTGTAGTGGCGGCGGAATTCCAACGACCGGTCAAGCAGGCGCTGCCGGGCGGGCAGCGGTACATCCGGGGGCAACCAGTCCCGCTGGCGTTCCTGATCGGACACCAGCAGCAGGATGTTGGGGGGTTGCTCGTCCGGCATCGTCCGATCGTAGCGGCGAGATGTTGGGAGGTTGCTTGTCCACCATCGTCCGGTTCGTGTCGGCGGGCGGCGCGGGGTTTTCTTGCGCTTCCGATAATTTAGTGATGGACTACCGGGCTGAACACCCAATGTTCGGGCACGAAATTTTAGGGGGATGCATGCGAACACGTTCATCACTACTTGGTCTTCTGGGCATTCTGCTGGCTTTTTCCCTGCTGGCAACGGCCTGCGGCAACGACGACGACACCGGTGCCGGGGAAGGACCGTCCGCTCCGGTGGGTGAACCGGCCGACGAGCCGGGCGAAGAGCCGGTCGATGGCTCGTCCGAAGAGCCCGGAGAGGATGCGGTCGCCGATCGGATCGGCCCGGCCGAGGACACGGTGGTGACCATTTGCGATGCCCCATCGTTCACCCAGCTCTATGCCAAGGTCATGGTGAACCGGGGCTTCCTGTCGGATCGGGGGGTCGACGGCCAGTTCGTGGCCTGCCATTCGGGTCCGGCTCAGGCCGCAGCACTGGTTTCGGGCCAGGTGGACATCGCCCTCAACACCCCGGACAACATGCTGGGCATCCGCAACGCCGACTTCGACGTGGTTATGTTCGCCCAGATCGTCGATACCCATTTCTTCGACATAGTGGTCAGCAACAACTTCGGTGAGATCGACTGCGTGCAGGGCGATTGGGAATGCACCATGGCCGCGCTGACCGGCACCCGGGTGGGTGTGGTGGCCCGGGGGGCGGCGGCCGAGCAGATCGCCCGCCAACTGTTGGAATCCGCCGGGTTCGACCCCGACGATTCCACCTATATCGCCACCGGTCTGGCGGGCACGACGCTGGCCGCCCTGTCGTCCGAAGAGGTGGACTGGGCCATCACCTTCGAACCCGGCCTGAGTCGGGCCGAACTCGACGACATCGGCTACGCCCCGTTCCGTCTGCGAGCCGGCGATTTCCCCACCGAGCTGGACTGGCCGTCCGCGGTGATGATCACCGCCCGCTCCTACTGGGATGCCAATCCCAACACTGTTCTGCATTACCGGGCCGCGCTGCTCGAGGCCATCGAATGGATGCGTGACCCCGCCAACCGTGACGAGGTGATGGTCGAGCTGGATGCCCATCTGGGGCTGGACCCCGAGACGGCCGAGTTCGTCTTCGACAACAACATCGGTTCGATGACCCTGACCGCCGATCTCGATTCGGTCCGTCTCACCAACAACGTCAACTACGCGGTGGGCCGAGGCATCCTCGAAGAAGCTCAGGAATTCGGCGAGTTCGCGGTCGGCCCCGGTGTCGACGTCATCCTGCCCGAGACGTTGGTACCGGAGACGGACCTGGTCCGCATCTGCCAGGCCCCTTCGTTCAACGGCATGATCGCCCACATTGCCGTGGAGAAGGGCCTCCTCGCCGACCGCGGGGTCGCCGGTGAGTTCATCCAGTGCCCCTCCGGCCCGGCCAACGCGGCGGCCCTGATCGCCGGCGAGGTTCAGTTCGTCAACAACACCCCGGACAACATGCTGGGCATCCGCAACGCCGACTTCGACGTGGTCATGTTCCAGCAATTGGTGGACAAACACTTCTTCGACATCGTGGTGTCCGACAATTTCGGGCCGATCGACTGCGAGCAGGGCGACTGGCAGTGCGCCATGGAGGCGCTCGACGGCACCCGGGTGGGTGTGGTGGCCCGGGGGGCGGCGGCCGAACAGATCGCCCGTCAGCTCTTGGACTCGGCCGGGCTCGATCCCGACGATTCCACCTATATCGCCACCGGGTTGTCGGGCACCACGCTGGCCGCCCTGTCGTCCGACGAGGTGGATTGGGCCATCACCTTCGAACCCGGCCTGAGTCAGGCGGTGGTCGACGGCATCGGTTACGCACCGTTCGCCCTGCGTGCCGGGGACGGTCCGGCCGAACTGGACTGGCCGTCGCTGGTCAACACCACTTCGCGGCAGTTCATCGAGGAGAATCCCAACACGGTGGCCATCTTCGCCCGGGCTTCCCGTGACGCCATGGACTGGATGCGGAACCCTGCCAACCGAACCGAAGTGCTCGAGATAATGGGCAGCTTCCTCGGTCTGGAGGGCGAAGTGGCCGAGACCGTCCTCGACACCAACATCGGTAGCTTGTCGCTCAACGGAGCCCTCCAGCCCGCCCGGCTCCAGAACAACGTCGACTACGCGGTGGGGCGGGGGATTCTCGAAGAGGCCCAGGACTTCGACGAGTTCGCGGTCTCCCCGTAACCAACCCTTGCTCCGGGTCGGGCGACTCAACCGGGTCGCCCGACCGGAACGGGCCGACCACCAAGGAAGACAGTTGGCATAGTGCTACCGGCCGTGGAACTCACCGACGTCACGCTCATCTTCAGGGGCGATCACCCCTCGGACGAGCCGGTGCTCGCCGTCCAGAACATCGATCTCGCCATCCCTCCCGGACAGTTCGTGGCCGTGGTGGGACCGAGCGGTTGCGGCAAGACCACGATCCTGAACATGCTGGCCGGGATAATCGGCCCCACCAAGGGGTCGGTCCGGCGTCACGGCCAGGAGATAACCGGCCCGAGCCAGGACATCGGCTACATGCTGGCCCGGTCGGGTTTGAGTCCGTGGCGCACTGCCCGCAAGAACGTGGAGCTGGGACTCGAGTTTCGCAGTGTGTCCAAGGCGCAGAGACGGCGGCGAGCCACGGAGCTGCTGGTCAAGCTGCGACTGGAAGGCTTTGCCGACTCGTTCCCCTCCCAACTCAGCCAGGGCATGCGCCAGCGGGTGGCCATCGCCCGCACGCTGGCCATCGACCCCGACCTGTGGCTCATGGACGAACCCTTCGGGGCCCTCGACGCCCAGACTCGTCTCACCGTCCAGGCCGAATTCCTGGATCTCTGGTACGAGACCCACAAGACGGTCATATTCGTGACCCACGACCTCGAGGAGGCCGTGCTACTGGCCGATCGGGTAATCGTCATGACCGCCCGTCCCGGCCGTATCAAGTCCGACACCATCATCGACCTACCCCGACCCCGGGTGATCGACCAACTCCGCTTCGACCCGGTCTTCCGGGAGACCGAGCACAAGATATGGGAGGAACTGCGCGGTGAGATCGTCTGAAGCAGACGAGCCCCGGGAAGCCGAAACGGCCGACCGGGCCGGGGGGGGGGGGGGGGGGGTTGCCGGAAGAAGTGGATGCTTCCACCTCACAACAAGTGGATGCCCTCACCCCGGAAGAAGTGGAGGCGTTGATACCCCGTGAGTCCATCTGGAAGTACCGGCTGCGCCGCCTCGACGTCCCGGTCCAGCTCATGCGGATCGGGATCCTGTTTCTCATCTGGTGGCTCTGGTGGTCGGAGGTCATCTGGAACGGCTGGGAGACGTTCTCGGTCTTCGGCACCCAACCGTTTCCCTATGTGCGCGAGACGTTCCGAGCCAGCCCCGGCGAGACCTGGGCGTACTTCACCGAGATCTACCATGAGCAGCTCTTCTGGGAGGATCTATGGGTCACGGTCAAGGAGGCGTTGATAGGTTTTGCCCTCGGCTCGATCCTCGGGTTGCTCATCGGCATCGTCCTCGGTCGCTTCCAGAAGGCGGCCAAGACGGTGGGACCGTTCATCGTCATCATCAACGCCATGCCCAAGATCGCCTTCCTGCCGCTAATCCTGATCGTGTATGGGGTCGGCGAGACCTCCAAGGTCGTCCTGGCGGTGATAATCGTGTTCTTCATCGTGCAGGTACCCACCCAGGCCGCGGTGTCGCTGGTTGACCCCGACCTGGACATGGTGGCTCGAACGATGGGGGCCTCCCAACGGCAGCGGTTCATGAAGGTGATCCTGCCCGGCATCACCCCGGCAGTGTTCGGCGCACTGCGACTGTCGGCGGTCATCTCGGTGCTGGCGGTGGTGTTCGGCGAGATATTCTCGGCCCGCCGGGGGCTCGGCCAGCGGCTCATCACCGCAACCAACCAGCTCTCCTACGGCGACATGTTCGCCATCGTGTTCATCCTGGCCCTGATCGCGCTGATCATGAACGGGGCGATAGGCTTTGTCGAGCGCAAGTCGCTGCGCTGGCAGACCTCCCAGCAAAGCGGCCAGGTCATCTCACTATAAGTGTCCTGACATGACCGAACGTTTCGACGCCGTCGTGGTCGGTGCCGGATTGTCCGGCCTCTACATGCTCCACAAGTTGCGAGAGCTGGGGCTCTCGGCCCGGGTCTACGAGGCCGGTGGCGGGGTGGGGGGCACCTGGTACTGGAACCGGTATCCGGGAGCCCGCTGCGACGTGGAGAGCGTGGAGTACTGCTACAGCTTCGACCCCGAACTGGAGCAGGAGTGGGAGTGGACCGAACGTTATCCGGGCCAGCCCGAAGTGGAGCGCTACATCAATCATGTGGCCGACCGGTTCGACCTGCGTCGCGACATCCAGTTCGAGACCCGGGTCACCTCAGCAATGTTCGACGGGACCGCCGGACTCTGGAAGGTCCGCACCGACCGCGGTGATGACGTCCTGGCCCAGTACTTCATCACCGCGGTGGGCTGCCTGTCGGCCTCCAATATGCCCGACATCGAAGGTCGGGACTCGTTCGAGGGCATCCTGTGCCACACCGGGCGCTACCCCGCCGAAGGAATCGACTTCACCGGCAAGCGGGTGGCGGTCATCGGCACCGGTTCCACCGGTATCCAAGCCATCCCGGTCATCGCCGCCGAGGCCGAGCACCTCACAGTGTTCCAGCGCACCGCTCAGTACTCCATCCCCGCCCGCAACCGCCCTCTGAACCCGGAGGAGCAGGAGGAGGTAAAGGCCGACTATCCCCGGATCCGGACCGAGAGCCGCCGGATGCCCGCGGCCATCGGCTCCCGCATCGACTGGAACGAGACGGCCACCTTCGAGGTGGACGAGCCCGAGCGGCACCGGGCGCTGGAAGCTCGGTGGGAGCGAGGCGGCATCGGCTTTCTGGGGGTATTCAGCGACATGGGGCTGAACCGGGAGGCCAACGAGGTCGCCGCCGAGTTCGTGAGGGAGAAGATCCGGGCCGCAGTGGACGACTCCAAGATTGCCGAGCGGTTGATGCCCGACACGGTCATCGGCTGCAAGCGGCTGTGCCTGGACACCGACTACTTCGAGACCTACAACCGCGACAACGTGGAGTTGGTGACCATCGCCGACGATCCCATCACCGAGATCACCCCCGGCGGCCTGGTCCGGGACGGGAAGCAATACGAGTTCGACGTGATCGTCTTCGCCACCGGCTTCGACGCCATGACCGGATCGCTGCTGGCCATGGACGTCCGGGGACGCGACGGCCGACAACTGGGTGACGCCTGGGCCGAGGGACCCCGGGCCTATCTGGGCCTGGGAGTACCCGGCTTCCCCAACATGTTCACCATCACCGGGCCGGGCAGCCCGTCGGTGCTCACCAACATGATCATGGCCATAGAACACCATGTGGAATGGATCGGCGGCTGCCTCGGATACATGCAGGAAGGGGGCTGGACCCGCATCGAGGCCGACACCGATGCCGTCGAGGATTGGGTCGATCATGTGAACGCGGTGGCCGCCCAAACCCTGTTCACCACCTGCAACTCCTGGTATCTGGGGGCCAACATCCCCGGCAAGAAGCGGGTGTTCATGCCCTTGATCGGCTTTCCCTCCTACACCGACCGCTGCGCCGAGATCGCCGCGGCCGGCTACAAGGGGTTCACCCTGTCCTGAGGGGGTTAACCCTGTCCTGAGGACGCCCACCCCCTCAGGTCAGGTTCGACACCGATGCATCCCCGATTCCCAGATCCGTTTCGGGCCGCCTCCTCTCCTCAGGTCAGGTTCTGCCGTGGGCCAGATCGAACAGACGGGACAACAGGTCAGGTTCTGCCGTGGGCCAGATCGGACAGACGGGACAAGTCGTCGGCCTCCTGCATCCCGATCACGTCGTGGACCGGTAGTCCGGGGCCGGTGACCGCCTTGAGAGCCCTGTCCCCGGAGCTGTTGGGGTCCGGGCGGTCGGTGGTCAGCAGTACCAACCGATTACCGGGTTCGACGGTGTGCAGCACTGCCGCTCTGCCCAGCGCCTTCCACAACGTGTCGGTCCGGCGAAGGCCGGGGCGCTGGGTGACGCTGAAGGCACCCGAGACGTCGAACAGCCATGTTCGACCCCGACGGTCGTCCGCCTGGAAGTTGACCTCCACCCCGCAGGGAAAGCGCACCCTCTCGCGTATGTCCGAAAAACCCTGCCGCTGGAGAAGGGCGCGGGCGATCTCCTGGGCCTTGCGGCCCTGCTGCACCGCTCGGGCCTGGAAGTCGTCGCTCCAGTCGGAGTCGTCGCCGTTGGCCGACGGAGCCACCGTCACCTCCCAGCGTTGCCGGTCCGAGCGCTGGTCGAGCTGCTCCCGTTCGGTGGCGATGCGCCGTTGGGCCAAAGCGATGTAGTGGGCGTCGGTGTCGAAGCCGACGTAGTGGCGCCCGGTGCGAACCGCGGCCACCGCGGTGGTGCCCGCTCCCATGAACGGGTCGAGCACCAGGTCGCCCCGGTAGGTGTAGAGATCGATCAGCCGCTGGGGCAACTCCACCGGAAACGGCGCGGGATGACCCACCCGGTTGGCCGACTCCGGGGGGATCTCCCACACGTCGGTGGTGGCCTCCATGAACTCGTCCACGTAGGCAGTGCCTTGGGAGGGCATCCCCCTGAGGGCCCGCTCGGAGGCCGGAACCGCTCGGTCGAAGCGTCCCTTGGAGGCGATCACCACCCGCTCGGTGAGATCTCGCAGCACCGGGTTGGCGGGTCGCTGGAAGCTGCCCCAGGCGCAGTTGCCGTTCGCGCCGCGGGCCTTGCGCCAGATCACCTCGCCTCGTAGGAGCAGCCCCAGGCGGTCCTGGAGTATCGAGATCACGTCGGCCGACAAGGAGCGATAAGGACGTCGTCCCAGGTTGGCGACGTTGACCGCGATACGTCCGCCCGGCTCCAACTTACGCACGCATTCGCGGAACACCTCGCTCAGCATGTCCAAAAAGGCCAGGTAGTCGGCGGGAACGTGACCCCGGCCCACCGACTGTTCGTACTCCTTGCCCGCGAAATAGGGAGGCGACGTGACCACGAGGGCCACCGAACCATCGGCTACCTCTCCGCAGGCATCCATGGAGCGGGCATCGCCCACCCATAGCCGATCCCGACACGCGGGCCGGGCCACCTCGGCATCGCCGTTGATCTCCAGCACCGGAAACCGACCGTAGAACGCCGACGCGTCATGCCCCTCGCGCCGGCCCACCCCGAAGCTCGAAGTGGACGTCCCCCTGCGCTGCTGATCAGACCCCACATCTCGAAGCTACAACGCGGCAGTGACACTTTGGCGGAGCCTCCATACCGCGGGGCCGTCCGGTGGCCCCGGACCAAACAGGATGCGCGCCGAGGCGAACGATGCTTTGGCGGAGCCTCCATACCGCGGGGCCGTGGCTAAGGGGAAGCGCCGGTGGTTGGTGCCGAAGCCTCGACTCTGCCCTCCAGACGGCCCACCCTTCTGCACAGATCCATGACGGTATCGGTGAGTTTGTCGATCCGCTGGTAAACCCGTTTGAAGCCGTCGTTCATCTCCGTTCGGAGCTGGGCGTTGTCGGCCCGCATCTCCGTTCGGAGCTGGGCGTTGTCGGCCCGCACTTCGGCAAGGCCGTCGCGCATCTCCGTTCGGAGCTGGGCAATGTCGGAGCGTCGAGCGCGGTCCAGGTAGAGGATCAGGGTGATGACAACCCCCAGCAGGGCTAGTATCGCTTGCTCCATGAGGTTCTCCTCACTGGATTGTTTCTGGGGGGAAGCAGGTCTCAGTCTACCATCACCCTCGACAGGCATCATCCCCGGCAGAAATCACCCTCGGCAGGCCCACTCCTCGGCAGAAATCACCCTCGGCAGGCCCACTGCTCGACAGGCATCATCCCCGGCAGAAATCACCCTCGGCAGGAATCATCCGGATACCTGGTGCTGCTTCAGAGAGCTTGGGAATACCAGCGGCCGGCCCGGTGATCGAGCGACAGGGGGAGGTCGAAGCAGTCCGACAGCGTTTCGGAGGTGAGCACCTCCCCCAGAGGGCCTCGGGCCAGCACCCGGCCCCGGCGCAGAAGCAGAACGTGAGTGAACCCGGGCGGAATCTCCTCGGTGCGGTGGGTGACCATGACCAGGGGAGGGGCACCAGGGTCGTTGGCCAAACGGGTGAGGTCGGTCACCAGCATCTCCCGACCACCCAGATCCAGAGCGGATGCAGGCTCGTCCAGCAGGACCAAACCGGGGTCGGTCATCAAGCATCGGGCGATCTGCACCCGCTGGCGTTCGCCCGAGGACAGGGTCGAGATGGTGCGGTTGCCCATCCCTCCCGCCCCCACTTGTTCCAGCAGCTCTTCTGCTCGTTGCCGGTCGGCATCGGTGTAGTCGTGCCACCAAGGCTCCAGCGCCCCGTGGCGGGCGGTCATCACCACATCGGCCGCGGTCAGATCGGGCCGCAACATCCGGGCCAGAGAAGGTGATACGAATCCCACCCGGTGTCGCAGCCGGCGCACGTCCACCCTGCCCAAGCGCCGACCCAGTACCTCCACCACCCCGGTGGTCGGGTGCTCGTACAGCGCGGCGATCCGCAGCAGCGAGGTCTTGCCACTGCCATTGGCCCCCAGCACCACCCAGCGCTGGCCGTCGGCCACCTCCCAGTCGACGTCGGCCAGGATCGGCCGCCGGTCGCGAACGAAGCCCACTCCTGCCAACCGCAGTGCCGGCACGGTTTCAGGATCGGTCACGGCACTCAGTTGGTGTGGGCCATCCAAGTGGCGTACATGTCGGCACGGTTTCAGGATCGGTCACGGCACTCAGTTGGTGTGGGCCATCCAAGTGGCGTACATGTCGGCGTAGTGACCACCGAGGGCCACCAACTCGTCATGGGTACCGATCTCGGTGATCCGGCCGTTCTCCACCACCGCGATCCGATCGGCTCTCATGGCGGTGGCCAGCCGGTGGGCAATGATGATGGCCGTTCGCCCCTCCAGCACCACGTCCAGTGCGGCCTCGATCTTGGACTCCGATCGCAGGTCGAGGTTGGAGGTGGCCTCGTCCAGCACCAGAACCCGGGGACGGGCCAGAAACGCCCGAGCCAGCGCCAGTAGCTGCCGCTCGCCGGCCGAGAGCGATGCTCCCCGCTCGTGGACCAGGGAATTGACGTCGTCGGGCATTCGCTCCAGCAGCTCGGTCAGACCGACGGCCCGGCAGGCCTCCATCACTTCTTCCATCGACGCGTCGGGTCGGGCGAAGGCCACGTTGTCCCGGATGGAACCGTAGAACAGGAACGGCTCCTGGGGGACAACTCCCAACTGGCGGCGGAGCGAGGCCAGGGTCACCGTTCGCAGGTCGTGACCATCGATGCAAACCGTTCCCTGTCGGGGATCGTAGAACCGGACGATCAACTTGGCCACCGTGGATTTTCCCGCACCGGTGGGCCCGACCACGGCCAAGCTCTCGCCCGGGGCCAGTCGCAGATCGACGTCGTGCAGCACCGGTGCGTCGCCGTAGCCGAAACTCACCCGATTCAAGGTGATCTCCCCCTCGATGGGGGGCAGGTCCACCGCGTCGGGGGCTTCGGGCACCGAGGGCTCGTTGATCAGAAGTTCACGAAGTTTCCGGGCCGACGCCTGCCCCTGCTGGTAACCGTTGTAGAGCTGCACCATCTGTTGGATGGGGGCGAAGAAGAACGTCAGGTAGAGGACGAAGGCGGTCAGCTCACCGGCGGTCAGGTTGCCGTTGATCATCATGGTTCCGCCGATCACCAGCAGAATGGCCTGGCCGATGATGACGATGGCCTCGGTGGCGGGAGCATAGATGGACGCGGCCCGAACACCGGCCAGGTTGGCGTCCTTGTGCCGCCCGACCACGTTGGTGTGGTGAACGACGTTGTGACGGCGGCGGTTGTGGGCGGTGATCACCCGAATGCCGGCCAGGCTCTCCTGCAAGTCGGCCAGCACCTCGGCGATGCGATCCCGGACCAGCCCGTAATATCGATCGGACACCTTCCGGAACCAGTTGCTCAAGAGCAACGTGGCCGGCACCACGATCACGAGGGTGAGCACCGCCAGCAGAGGGTTCAGATAGAACAGCACGCCGGTGATCACCGCGAGCACCAATCCCTGGACCGCGAAGTTCACCAAGCCCTCCTGGAAGAGAACCGTCAGGGCCTCGATGTCGCTGGTCATGCGGGTCATCAACACCCCCGCCTTCTCCTCGGTGAAGAAGCTCAGCGACAGCCGCTGGTAATGGGTGAACACCCGCATCCTCAGTTTGTACATGAGCAGCTCGCCCAGTTTGCCGGTGTAGCGGATGCGCAGGGAGGAGCTGAGCGCATGGGCGACCACCGTGCCCAAAAAAACCGCGGCCACCACCAGCAGCACCCGCAGGTTGCCGGAACGAACCCCGTGGTCGATACCCAACTGAGCCAGCAGCGGCCCCGACTGCATCATCGCCGATTCGACCACCACCAGCAGCAACGCCACCGCCAGCCGGCCGCGGAAGGGCCACAGGATCGAGCGCAGCGTCAGCGGCGGATCGGGCGGTTGGCGGTGGCTGAAGTCAACCTCGACCGGCGGATACTCGGGCTCGGCCCTCAACACTTCCTCGACGTGGGCCCGCAGGTTGCCGGGCACTCCGGCATGGGGGAGCCCGGCGTCGCGAGCTGCATTCTGGGCCTGGGGGCCCCCGAAGTACCCTCCCCACCCCATTATCGGCCATTCCCAGGGATCCGAGACCCACCACCAGCTTCTCCCGACCCCCTGGGTTCGGAGCCGCCGGAGCCGCCGCCGAAGCCACCGGACCCACCGCCGAAGCCACCGCCGAAGCCACCGGACCCACCGCCGAAACCGGACCCGGAGCCGCCGGACCCACCGCCGAAACCGGACCCGGAGCCGAACCCTTCGGCCCCGCCATCGACACCGGAGTCGTGGCGGGCCAGGATCTTCACGTAGAGGGGGTCGGTGGCCAGCAGTTCGGCGTGGGTACCCATGTTGGCCACCCGGCCCCGGTCGAGCACGACCACGCGCTCGGCCAGACCGATGGTGGACAGGCGATGGGCGATGATGACGGTGGTGCGGTTGGCCATCAGTTCCTGCAAAGCCCGGTGGATGGCCTCCTCCACGGTCACGTCGATGGCGCTGGTGGCGTCGTCCAGCACCAGCACCTTGGGGTTGGCCAGCAGGGTCCGGGCGATGGCGATCCGCTGCCGCTGACCACCCGACAAGGTGTAACCCCGCTCGCCGATCACCGCGTCGTACCCGCCGGGCAGATCTTCGATGAACCCGTGGGCCTGGGCCGCTTCGGCTGCGACCACCACTTCGGAACGGGAGGCACCGGGACGGCCGTAGGCGATGTTGTCGTGAATCGACGCCGAGAACAGAAACGGCTCATCCAGTACCAACCCCACCGTGTGACGCAGGCTGCGCAGGGTCACGTCCCGAACATCGGTTCCGTCGATGCGAACCGCCCCGCCGTCCACGTCGTAGAACCGGTACAGCAACCGGGCCACGGTGGACTTGCCGCTTCCGGTTCGGCCCACGATGGCCACCCGTTCCCCGGGTTCGATGTGCAAGCCGAACCCGTCCAGCACCGGGGTTCGGGGGTTGTAGCCGAACCGGACGTCCTCGAAGTCCACCCGTCCCCGGGCAACCAGGACGTCCACCGCGGTCGGGGAGTCGACGATCTCGGGCTCCTCGTCGAGAATTTCGTAGATCCGCTGGGCGGCCGCGCTGGCCCGCTGACCCTGCATGAGCACGAACCCCGCCATGCGGAATGGCACTTGCAGCATGATCACATAGGCGCTGAACGCCAGCAGGGTCCCGATGGACACCGCCCCCTCGATGGCCAGCCAGCCCCCGTAGAGCACCACCATGGCGGTGCCCAGCCGGGGCAGCGACTCGATGATCGGATTCCAGCGGGCCCGGCTCTTGGCGATCTCCACCTGGGCCCACTGGATGCGCTGGGCCGACCGCCCGAGAAGAGCGATCTGGCGCTCCTCGGCGGCGAACGACTTGACCACCCGGGTGCCGTTCACGTTCTCGTCCACGATGGTGGCCAGATCGGCCATCCGGGCCTGGCTGACCCACGACAGCGGGAACACCTGGTCACGGAACCTGAGGCCGAACCAGAACACGCCCGGTAGCGGGGCCAATGCCACCAACGCCAGCCAGGGATGGATGTAGACCATGAATCCCAGAGCCAACACGAACATCAGCACGTTCATGCTTATGAGCGGCCCGAAGGAAAGCAGCAACTGAAGCGACCGGATGTCGCTGTTGGCCCGGGAGATGACCTGCCCCGACTGGGTGCGGTCGTAGTAGGAGAACGACAGCCGGGTGAGGTGCTCGTACATGATGACCCGGAGATCGGTCTCCACGTTCCAGCCCAGTTTGAACAACTGGTACCGGGAGACCCCGCCGAAGATCAACCTACCCAACCCGAACACGGCGATCAATACAGCCACGGTCACCAGCGTCCGGCGGTCCCCGGCGATGGCCGCGTCCACCGCCGAACGTCCCGCAGCCGGCACCGCCACCTGAGTCGCCAGGGCCAGGACCCCGGTGACAACCCCCATCACCAGCGTCCGCCGGTGGGCCCGGACCAGCGGCATCAGCCGCTTCATCCAGCCCTTGCTCCGGTCGGGATCGATTCCCACGGCCGGTGGCTCGTACTGAGCCGAAACGCCCACCGGCTCGAACTCCGGCTCCCTGGATCGACCCTCCACCGAATCGGACCCGTCGGACAACCCCCACGCCCTGGATCGACCCTCCACCGAATCGGACCCGTCGGAGAACACCCGATTATCGGCAGTTCCGGTATCGGTCATCTCCTGGCCTCCCTGCGGTCCCGAGCCCTGATAAGCGCCTCGTTCCAGAGGGCCAGGCCTTCCAGAGCCCGTTCGGCCTGCTCGAGATCGAGATGGGCGGCTATGCCCGTGATCCGGTCGGCCACCGCCGAGTCGGCTGCGGCCAGTGTCCGCCTTCCGGCATCCGTGAGTTCGTGGGCCACTATTCGACGATCCGACGGGTCGGTGCGGCGTTGGAGAAGCCCTCGCTTCTCCAATCCATCGGCCAGCGCGGTAACGCTCGGTCGGCTTACCGCCAGCCGCCCGGCCACCGCGGACGCCGCGGCGTTTCCTTCCGACAGGAACAACAGCAGGCGATACTGGGAAGGTGACAACTCCAGATCTCCCAGAGCCAACGCCACTTGACGAGCCAGGCGCGCCGCGGCCTGAGCCGCGGCCATGGCGGTTCCATCCGGGGATTGCTCGCACGGTTGTTCGAAACTCACATGTTTAGTCTCTCTAAAGGTTATGCCCTCCGCCAAACCCGACAGGCGTTGCTTTCGATGGGAGTTAATAAGTTTGAATAATTTTCATACAATTCAATATTGCGCGGCACCGAACGACTTGCTAAGGTAACGGCATGAACCCGGCCGACCTGAATCTGATCGTCGGCCTCTTCGGCACCATGGCCACGCTCATCCTGGCCTCGATCTGGCACCAACATCGCGAGGCCGCCAGGACTCGTGCCGAGAACACCCGCCAGATCGAACGAGCCACCGACAAGCTGAGCAGTGACTTGAACGAGTTCAAGCGCATCACCGAGAAGAGACACGACGAGATGGAGAAAAAACACGACGACCTCAAACAGACCGTCGAGGACAGACACGACGACCTCAAGCGCATCACCGAGAAGAGACACGACGAGATGGAGAAAAAACACGACGACCTCAAACAGACCGTCGAGGACAGACACGACGACCTCAAGCGCATCACCGAGAAGAGACACGACGAGATGGAGAAAAAACACGACGACCTCAAACAGACCGTCGAGGACAGACACGACGACCTCAAGCGCATCACCGAGAAGAGACACGACGAGATGGAGAAAAAACACGACGACCTCAAACAGACCGTCGAGGACAGACACGACGACCTCAAGCGCATCACCGAGAAGAGACACGACGAGATGGAGAAAAAACACGACGACCTCAAACAGACCGTCGAGAAGAACCACGAAACCACGCAGTTCAAACTCGACAAGATCAGCGACAGCCTTGCCGATGCTCGCGAGCGACTGGCTCGAATCGAGGGGCATCTAGGGATGGGCTGGCAGCCGGCTCACCGGGGGACCGGCGAGGACGAGGCCGCGGCGGCCTAATCCGGCCGCGCTGGGCCCCTACCCCAAGGTTTTCCCGGGACGTAGCGCCGCAGCCGGCGATCCGAACCGAACCGATCGCGACACTCGACCGAACTGATCCGAACCGAACCGATCGCGACACTCGACCGAACTGATCCGAACCGAACCGATGGCGACACTCGACCGATCGCGACACTCGACCGATGGCCATGCTGATATGGTGCCGACAATCGACCTGTTCCGGGAGGCCTTGATTCGGTGAGCTGGACCACTGTTCTGGGGCTGGTGGCCGCGGCACTCCTGATAGCTGCCAACGCAGTGTTCGTGGCCGCGGAGTTCGCCCTGGTGGCGGTGGACCGGATTCGCATCGAGCGGCTGGCGGCCGAGGGACGAAGAGCGGCCCGAACCACCCTGGCACTGCTGAAGTCCCTTTCGTTCCAACTCTCCGGGGCGCAGTTGGGCATCACCGCCACCTCGCTGGCTCTGGGCTTCATAGCCCGGCCCTCCATCGCCGAGGCCCTGGAGCCGGTGGCCGACCGCGTGGCCGGGGGAGCGGCTAGCAGCCTGTCCGTCGCCGCCGCTCTGGCCATTGCCGTGGTCGTTCAGATGGTGTTCGGAGAGCTCGTGCCCAAGACCCTGGCCATTGCCCGCCCTCTACCCACGGCAATGCGCTTCGCGGCCCCGATGCGGGTCTTCTCGATCGTTGCCGGGCCGTTCATCCGCTGGTTGGATGGAAGCGCCAACCGGGTGGTGGCCCTACTGGGTATGGAGCCCCCCGGAGAGCTGAGCGAGGCCCGTTCCCGCGACGAACTGGCCTGGCTGTTCCGATTCTCGGGCCGGCAGGGGACGATGCCGGCGAGGAGGGCCCGCCTGCTGACCCGGGCCATCCGGTTCGCCGAGCGGGACGCCGCCGATGTGCTGGTTCCCCGGGTGTCGGTGTGCTCCATCGGCCACCACCAGTCGGTGGCGGAGTTGGTCTCGCTGGCGGACAGAACCGGGTTCTCCCGCTTCCCGGTCATCGGCACCGACATCGACGACGTCGTGGGCGTGGCCCTGGTCAAGCACGTGTACAGGATCGAGACCGACAAATGGGCCTCCACCCCGGTAACCGACATCATGCAGGGGCCGCTGATCGTCCCCGAAACCCGGAATCTGCGCTCCCTGCTGCTGGACATGAGATCGCAGCGCAGTCCCTTGGCGGTGGTAATGGACGAACACGGAGGTACTGCGGGCATCGTCACCCAGGAGGATCTGGTGGAGGAGATCGTGGGCGAGATCGCCGACGAGCATGACGGAACCGAACCTCCGGCGGTGGCCCGAGATGCCGGCGAACTGGTGGTCCGAGGAGGAATTCACCCCGACGAGTTGGCGGACATGACCGGGCTTCGAGTTCCCGGTGGCGACTACGAGACCCTGGCCGGTTTCATCCTGGACCATCTTCAACGTATTCCGACACCGGGTGAGGTGTTCCGCTACCAAGGCTGGGAGTTCCTGATCGAGTCCGTGGACCGACACCGCATCGACACCGTTCGCCTGCGCTCGGTGACGTCCGGCCGCTCGACCCCGTTTCCCAAGGACGTGCCCCCCCGGGACGTCTCCTCCTCGACCCCGTCCCCCCGGAAAGACCGATGACCGCGCTCTACATCGGTGTCGCCGTCGTGCTCCTCCTGGCCAACGCCGGATTCGTGGCGGTGGAGTTCGCGCTCATCGCGGCCCGAAGGTCGCGCCTGGAGCCCCTGGCCGATGCGGGCAACCGCCGGGCCCGGCTGGCGTTGGCGGCCATAAACGACCTCAACCGTCAACTGGCCGGGGCCCAGATGGGCATCACCATGGCGTCGCTGGGGCTGGGATTCGTGGCCGAGCCCGCAGTGGCGAATCTCATCGAGCGAGCGGTGGAGTCGTTCGTCGAGCTGCCGTCGGGAGTGCTGCACACCATCTCGTTCGGGGTGTCCCTGAGCCTGGTCGTGTTCCTGCACATGGTGCTGGGGGAGATGGTCCCCAAGAACATCGCCCTGGCCGGGGCCGAGCGCACCGCCATGTGGCTGGCCCCGGCGAATCGCCTCTACGCCATCGTTTTCGGTCCCCTCATCGGACTGTTGAACCGCATCAGCGGGGGCCTGGTACGCCTGGGCGGGGTGAAACCCATCGACCGGCTGGCCACCATGCACACCGCCCAGGAGTTCTCCGTCTTGGTGGAGCACTCGGCCGCGGAGGGGTTCCTGGACGACTTCGACCGGTCGCTGCTGTCCAGTGCCCTGGAACTGGCCCGTCGCCCGGTCCGCACCGTCATGGTGCCCCGAGACCAAATCGTGGCGGTGGAGCAAGAGGCCACGGTGGAGGAGGTACTCGAGGTGATGAAGGCCAGTGGCCACTCCCGGATCGTCGTCCAGCACGGCAGCGTCGATCGGGTCGTGGGGTTCGTTCACGCCAAGGACCTCCTGGAGGCAAGCGGCGCACAACCATCGCAGCCTCTGGGCGACGAGCTGATCCGGATCGTGCCCACCATCGACAGGGAGACCTCCCTCGAACGCGTGCTCGAGCAGATGCAGGGCAGCCGCCGCCACCTGGCGGTGGTCAGCCACGGTTCCCGCCGGCAAACCGTCGGCCTGGTCACGCTGGAGGACGTGCTGGAAGTACTGGTCGGCGATCTCCTCGACGAGACCGATCCCGCCGACCCCTCCCTCTCGACCCAGGGGACCAACTCCCAGGAGACATAGCATTTTTCAGGCCCCCAGGGCGTGGGGATCAACGCCCCCTATGATCCCCGCCCCCGGAGAACACGGACCGTTTCAGGCCCCCACGGCGTGGGGGTCAACGCCCCCTATGATCCCCGCCCCCGGAGAACACGGACTGTTTCAGGCCCCCACGGCGTGGTAACCGCCGTCCACGTGGATCATCTCGCCGGTGGTCATGGGGAACCAGTCGGACAGCAGAGCGACCACGGCTCGAGCCACCGACGAGCCGTCCCGCACGTCCCAGCCGAGAGGGGACCGGTCGGCCCAGGTGTCCTCGAACACCTCGAAACCGGGAATGGAACGGGCAGCCATGGTCCGCACCGGGCCGGCAGCCACCAGGTTCATCCGGATGCCCCGGTCGCCCAGGGAACGGGCCAGGTAGCGAGCGGTGGACTCGAGAGCGGCCTTGGCCACCCCCATCCAGTTGTACGCGGGCCAGGCCACGGTGGCGTCGAAGTCCAACCCCACGATCGAACCCCCGCCATCCATGAGCGGGACCACCACCTCGGCCAAGGTCTTGAGCGAGTAGGCCGAAACCTCCAACGCCACCTTCACGTCGTCCCACCCCGCGGCCATGAAGTCGTCGCCCAGGCACACCTCGGGAGCGAACCCGATGGCGTGCAGGGCACCGTCCACCGACCCCCACCGCTCGGCCAACTCGGCCCGCAGAGCAGCGGGGTGCTGGGGATCGGTCACGTCGAAAGCCAGCACCGGCGGTGAACCCGGCAGCTTGCGGGCCGTGCGCTCGGTGAGGCTGAGACCTCGACCGGCACCGGTCAGCACCAGTTCAGCCCCCTCGGAGGCGGCCAGCGAGGCGACACCGAAGGCCAGCGAGGCATCGGTCAAAACCCCGGTGACCAGAATCCGCTTCCCATCCAGAAGTCCCATGATCGGGGGAGGCTACTTCATCGTGGTTGTCGTGGCCCCGTGCGCCGGGTCGGTTTCATCGTGGTTGTCGTGGCCCCGTGCGCCGGGTCGGTTTCATCGTGGTTGTCGTGGCCCCGTGCGCCGGGTCGGAGGTGCCGATAATCCGGGCCTGGTCGTGGTTCGACGCGGTTGTCACGGTCTGTCGTGATCCCGTGTGGGTTCCCGAGTGCCTCTCCTATACCGTTGGGCGATGCGAATCGGCATTCTGGGAGGTACAGGACCGGCAGGCGGTGCTCTCGCCGTCCGGCTGGCGTCGGTGGGGTTCGACACCGTGGTGGGGTCGCGCTCGGCCGAAAGGGCCACCGAGGTCGCCAATCGATTGAGAGCCGACTGGCCCGATCACGACCTCCGGCTTTCCGGTGCCGACAACCACGGTGCCGCCTCCTGCGACGTGGTGGTGGTGGCCACCCCATGGGACGCGGCGGCCGCCATCGCCGCCTCGACCGCCAAGGAGCTGGCCGGCAAGGTGGTCATCAGCATGGGCAATGCCCTGGTGAGAATGGATCGCGAGTTCCAACCGCTGGTACCGCCCCGGGGCTCGGTGGCGGCATCCGTTCAGGCCGCGGCCCCCAAAGCCATGGTGTCCGCCGCCCTTCATCACGTCCCCGCACGCGAGCTGGGCGATTTGAACCATCCGGTGGAGAGCGACGTGCTGGTCTGCTCCGACCACCCCGAGGCCACCCAGGCCACCCTGGACATCGTGGGCGAGCTGCCCGGTGTCCGGGGCCTCGACGCCGGGCCGCTGTCGTGCGCCACCCCGGTGGAGGCGTTCGCCGCGGTGCTGCTGCAACTCAACACCCGCTACAGGACCCGGGTGGCGGTCCGCTTCACCGGACTCGACCTCGAGAGCGACTGAACCCGCCAGCTCGTGCCCCCCTCGTCGCCTCCTCCCCGGCCGGCTCCCGGCGAATCCCCTACCGGGCCGATGAGGCTCTACGACACCGCCCGACAAGCGGTGGTGCCATTCGAGCCGGGTCCGGTGGTGACCATGTACACCTGCGGTATCACTCCCTACGACGCCACCCATCTGGGTCATGCCGCCACCTACGTGACCTACGACGTGCTCCAACGACGGCTCCGGGACCGGAACCACGAGACCCGCTGCGTCCGCAACATCACCGATGTGGACGACGACATCCTCCGCAAGGCTCGCGAGCTGGGCGTTCACTACCTGGACCTGGCCGCCGCCGAGACCGCCCGGTTCAACTCCGACATGGAGGCCCTGGAGATGCTGCCGTGCTGGTCGGAGCCGCGGGCCACCTCGGCCATCCCCGATATCCGTCGGTTCATCGGTCTGGTGCTCGATCGGGGTTATGCCTACCGATCGGGCGGATCGGTGTACTTCGACACCGCCGCTTTCGATCGTTTCGGCCAGATCGGTCATTTCGACCGGGTCACCATGCTGACATTGGCCGCCGAGCACGGGGGCAACCCCGACGATCCCCACAAACGCGACCCCCTGGACTTCGTGCTCTGGCAGAAGTCCGCCCCCGACGAGCCCGCCTGGGACTCCAAGTGGGGCCCGGGCCGCCCCGGATGGCATATCGAGTGCTCGGCGCTGGCCATGCGGGAGTTGGGCGACACCGTGGATCTGCACGGCGGGGGCTCGGATCTGATCTTCCCCCATCACGAATGCGAGGCCGCCCAGTCGGAGGTGGTGACCGGGAAGCAGTTCGTGGGCCACTGGATGCACCAGGCGATGGTGCGCATGGACGGCACCAAGATGTCCAAGTCGCTGGGCAACCTGGTGTTCGTCTCCGACCTCCTGAAGGAGTACGACCCCCGGGCCGTCCGACTGGCCATCGTGGCCCACCACTACCGGGACTCCTGGGAGTGGGACGACCGGGTGATGCCCGCCGCCGCCGCCCGCCTCGAGGCCTGGCTGTCCGGCCCGGCGGAGAGCCGGGCCGGGGCCCCGGACGTTGCTCTCCCACGGGTGCGGGCCTGTCTGGACGACGATCTCGACACGCCTGCCGCGGTGGCGGCCATAGACGAGGCCGCCTCGACCGGAGGCATCCGACCGGCAGCCGCCCTTCTCGGTGTTCGGCTCTCCTGACGAGTGGACGAACCGATGGGGGGCGACGGACCAGGATCGGCGAATCAGGACCGACGGACCAGGATCGGCGGATAAAAATTGTCCGTAAGCAGGTGGAATTGTCCATAAAATTGTCCGGCCATGGCTGACATCAGCGTCGCTCTCCCCGATGGCAGCACGCGTGAGCTCCCTTCCGGAGCCACCGCGGGCGACCTGGCCGCGGCCATAGGTCCCGGCCTGGCCAAGGCCGCGCTGATCGCCACCGTGGACGACGTCGAGGTGGACCTGGACGTGGCGTTGGCCGACGGCCAGAAGGTGTCGATCGTCACCGCCGACAGCGACACCGGCCTGAACACGTTGCGCCACTCCACCGCCCACGTGCTGGCCCAAGCCGTCCTGGAGCTGTACCCCGGCGCCACCTACGCGATAGGCCCTCCCATCCGGAACGGCTTCTACTACGACTTCCACCTGCCCGACGGGGCCACCATCAGCGACGACGAGCTGGAGGCCATCGAGACCCGAATGCGGGACATAATCGCCGCCGACCAGCCCTTCGAGCGCCACGAGGTATCGGTGGACGAGGGACTGGAACTGTTCGCCGACCATCCCTACAAGCGGGAAATCATAGAAACGGTGGCCGTCGCCACCGGATCGGCCGAGGCGGGACCGGCCGCCGACGAACTGGTCGGCGAGGTTGCCGGTGACGGCCGCATCAGCTACTACCGCAACTCCGACACCTTCATGGATCTGTGCCGCGGCCCCCATGTGCCTTCCACCGGCCGGTTGGGACACTTCAAGCTGATGAGCGTGGCCGGGGCCCACTGGCGCCGCGACGCCGGCCGCCCCTCCTTGCAGCGCATCTACGGAACCGCCTGGGCGTCCCGCAAGGATCTGGCCACCCACCTGCATCGCCTGGCCGAGGCCGACAAGCGCGACCACCGGCGGCTGGCCCGCGAGTTGGATCTCCTGTCGTGGCCCACCGAGTTGGGCCCCGGACTGGCGGTGTGGCACCCCAAGGGAGCCACGGTGCGCCGGGTCATCGAGGACTACAGCCGCCGACGCCACGACGAGGGGGGCTACCAATTCGTGTTCACCCCCCACATCGCCCGCTCCGAGCTGTGGGAGACCAGCGGCCATCTGGACTTCTACCGGGAGAGCATGTACCCGCCCATGGAGATGGACGGCGCCTCCTACCACCCCAAGCCGATGAACTGCCCCTTCCACGCGCTGATCTACAAGAGCAACCAGCGCTCCTATCGCGACCTGCCCATTCGCATGTTCGAGCTGGGCACCGTGTACCGATACGAGCTGTCGGGAGCGGTCCACGGGCTGATGCGCTCCCGGGGATTCACCCAGGACGACAGCCATATCTTCGCCACCCGGGAGCAGGCCCCCTCCGAGATCGCCTCTCTGGTGGCGTTCGTGCTGTCGGTGCTGCGGGCGTTCGGGTTCGAGGCCTTCCAGGCCCGGCTGGCCACCCGACCACCGGAGAAATCGGTGGGGGACGACGCCGAGTGGGAGTTGGCCACCACCGCCCTGCGGGATGCACTGGAGGCCACCGGGCTGGAGTACGAGCTGGACGAGGGAGGCGGTGCCTTCTACGGGCCCAAGATCGACATCGACGTGCACGACGCCATCGGCCGGAGCTGGCAGCTCTCCACCATCCAGGTGGACTTCCAACTTCCCGAGAGGTTCGGTCTCGAGTACGTGGGGGCCGACGGCGACCGTCACCGACCGGTGATGATCCACCGGGCCCTCATGGGATCGATCGAGCGCTTCTTCGGAGTGCTCGTCGAGCACTACGGGGGGGCGTTCCCCGCCTGGTTGGCTCCCGTCCAGGCCGTCGTTCTGCCGGTGGCCGCCGCCCATGGCGACTACGCCGCCGACGTGGCCGCCCGTCTGAGCGGGGATGGGTTCAGGATCCGGGTATCGGACGCGGTGGAGCCGCTGGGCCGGCGGATCCGGGCGGCCAAGCTCCAGAAGGTGCCCTACGTCCTGGTGGTGGGGGACGAGGACGTGGCTCACGGTACCGTGGGAGTCAACGCCCGGGGCGGTGGCGGTGACGAGCGGGGCATAGGGGTGGAGGACTTCGCCGCCCTGCTGGCCGACGATGTGCGCACCCACCGCTGATGCTCGAACGCCTGTGGGCCCCCTGGCGGAGCCACTACGTCGCCGGCCACGACCCGACCGGCCCGGCACCGGGGGAGGGCACCCTGTTCGAGCGCATCCTGGCCGCGCCCGAACCCGACGAGGAGACGGGCATCGTATGGCGGGGCCAAACCTGTTTCGTGGTTCTCAACGCCTACCCGTACGGCAGTGGGCACGTGCTGGTGGCCCCCAACCGGGCCGTGGCCGACCTGGCCGACCTCGGCCGGGCCGAGAGCGACGAGCTGTGGGATGCCGTCCGGGCCGCGGTGGCGGCCATCCGCCGGGCCTACGACCCCCACGGGGTGAACGTGGGTCTCAATCTGGGAGCGGCCGCCGGGGCCGGTGTGCCCGACCACCTGCACGTCCACTGCCTTCCCCGGTGGCAGGGCGATACCAACTTCACCACGGTCGTGGCCGAAACCAGGGTGCTGCCCGAACCCCTCACCGAATCATGGTCAAAACTGAGAAACGCCTGGGAGGCCGGCTAGCCTCCTGCTGTGTCCGGTACCGAGGAACGACCCCCCGACAGCAACCCGACGTCGGACGCGCCTGCCGGTGGGCCGCCCTTGGCGGAGCATGATCGGGAACGACCCCCCGATGACGGCCCGACGTCGGACGCGCCTGCCGGTGGGCCCCCCTCGGCGGAGCATGATCGGGAACGACCCCCCGACAGCAACCCGACGTCGGACGCGGAGGTCGTGGACGAACTGCCCCTGGAGCTGAACGTCGGCGAGTACGTAGGCCCCTACCTGTTCCCCAACAACAGCCGCCGGCGCATACCGGCCATCATCTACTTGTCGGCCGCGGCGGTCTGCGCGGTGGTCTGGGCCGTGGCCTCGGGGAGTCCACTGGTCAACGGGGGAATGCCGGCCGCGGCCATGGCCCTGGCCGGGTTCGCCGTCTACGGCTTCGTCTGCGGGAAGGATCTGAGGATCGACGAGTCGGACGCGCTGGTGATCGCCATCGGTGCGGTGGGCTTCCCCGTGGGCCATGCTTCCGCCCAGATGGGGTGGCGGGGCTGGTTCAGCCGGCCCACCTGGCGCATCCTGCTCTACTCCAACGAGCCCCAGCCCGACCGACGAGGTCTGGTTTTCGTGGACGGCATCAGCGGCGAGGTGATCGACCAACTCGTACAGCCCAATCCCGAGGACTGGGACGACCGGACCACGGGCGGACGGGTACAGTAGGGGTGCATGTTCGACGGCAACTGGCGTTCGGCGGTAAATCGAGGGCTTGATCCTCTCGGCACGGCCCTCTGCCGGATGGGGATAAGCGCCGATGCCATCACCGTCGTCGGCATCGTCATGGCCGCCGGGGCCGCGGTGGTGATCGGGCGTGGCCAACTGATCCTGGGGCTGGTTCTTTTGATCCTCACCGGTATCCCCGACGCCCTCGACGGTCCCGTCGCCAAGGCGTCGGGTACCAGCTCGACCCGGGGCGCGTTCTTCGACTCGGTCAGCGATCGGGTGTGCGACGCCCTGCTGTTCGGCGGGGTCGCCTGGTACCTGGGATCCCACCAACCGGGGCGAATCTTCATGCTGCCGGTGGCCCTCATGGCCACGGCCATGCTGGTTTCCTACCAGCGGGCCAAGGCCGAGTCGTTGGGTCTGGACGCCAGGGGAGGGCTGATGGAGCGGGCCGAGCGGTTCATCGTGCTGGGGGCCGGGCTGGCCTTCAGCTTCGTGCTGATCCCCGTGCTGTGGGCCATGCTGACGCTCACCGCGGCCACCGCAGTACACCGATTCGTCAAGGTGTGGCGCCAGGCCGATTCCCCACCGACCCACCGGCCGGAAACCCCCCGGGCTCGCCGCGCCCCGAGCCGGGAACGACGGCAATCCCTCGAGAGGCGGCACTCCTTTCATCGGACGACTCGCCGCTTGTCCCGTCGCTCCCGGTACTGACCCCCACCCGGGATGACCGTCACCACCGAGGGGGTGGCCCCCATAGCCCGCACACGCCGTCCCTCGGCCGACGTGGCCCTCTACCGCATCGGCGCGGCCCTGGCCCGGGGCCTGCCCCGCCCGGTGGGAGTGGTGCTCACCCGGGCCATCGGCCGGAGCGCGTACCGACTGCTCCCCGAGCGCCGCTTCATCACCGAACGCCGCCTCCAGCGGGTGTGCGGCCCCGATCTGGAGGGGGAGTCGCTGGCCCGGACCGTGCAGGCCTCGTTCGAGTCCTACGCCCGGTACTGGTTCGACAGCGCTCGACTGTCCGGCCTGGACGACGCCACGGTGGACGCCCGATTCAGCCACCAGGGGTACCACCACATCCAGGAGGCCATCGATACCGGCACCGCGCCGATTCTGGCCCTGCCCCACCTGGGGGGCTGGGAATGGGCCGGAACCTGGATGGCCCGGATTCCCGGTCATCCGGTGATATCGGTGGTCGAACCGCTCAAGCCGGCCAAGCTGTTCGACTGGATGGTGGACGAGCGGCGGCGCATGGGCATCGACATCGTGCCGCTGGGCCCCGACGCGGTCTCCGTGCTCATCAGATCGCTGCGAGCCGGACAGGTGGTATGCCTGCTGGCCGATCGTCAAGTCGGTAGCGGGGGAGTGGAGGTGGAGTTCTTCGGGGAGCCCGTCCTGCTGCCCGGTGGGCCGGCGGCGTTGGCCCTGCGGACCGGCGCGGCCATCCTACCCTCCGCGGTCTACCAGGACGGACCCGACCATCGGGGCGTCGTGCTTCCGCCGGTTCCCGCCGAACGCCGGGGCCGATTGCGGGCGGACGTGGCCCGCATCACCCAGGACGTGGCCCGGTCCCTGGAGGATCTGATCCGGGCCGCCCCCGAGCAGTGGCACCTGATGCAGCCCAACTGGCCCAGCGACCGGGAGGCTCTTCGCTTGTTCCGCGAAAAGAGGAAGCGTGGTTCCCGCCCCCATGGCCCCGACGGGGAAACCCCGCAATGAGGGAACCCCGCTATGTGGGAAGCGTCGCAATGAGGGGTGCGTCGCAATGAGGGAAGCATCGCAATGAGGGAAACCCCGCAATGAGGGTGGGGCTGGTCTGCCCTTACAGTCTCACCATTCCCGGTGGGGTTCAGGGTCAGGTCATGGGACTGGCCCGCTCGTTGCGACGCATGGGGGTGGAGGCCCGGGTGCTGGCCCCGTGCGACGGCCCTCCGCCCGACGAGTCGGTCACCCCGCTGGGCAACAGCCTGCCCACGGCGACCAACGGCTCGATCGCCCCCCTTGCTCCCGATCCCCCCGCCCAGCTCCGCACGATCCGGGTGGTGCGCGACGAGCATTTCGACGTGCTCCACCTCCATGAGCCCATCGCCCCCGGACCCACCAACACCGCGGCGGTGCTGAAATCGGCACCACTGCTGGGTACGTTCCACCGGGCCGGCCACAGCACCGCCTACCAGTACTTGCGCCCCCTGGTGCAATGGGTGGCCAACCGCCTGGATTATCGCTGCGCGGTGTCCGAGAACGCCCGCCGCCTGGCCGAGGATCAACTCGGCGGCCACTACGAGATGATGTTCAACGGGGTCGAGCTGGAGCCCCCCTCGGCCGAGACGTTCAACGGGGTCGAGCCGGAGCCCTCGGACGAACCCACCATTTTCTTCGTGGGGCGCCACGAACCCCGTAAGGGCCTGGAAATCCTGATCGACGCTCTCGGGTACCTGCCCCCCGAGGTGCGATTGTGGGTGGGCGGTGATGGCCCCGAGACCGCCAGGCTGAAGCAGCGGACCGCCGACGATCCCCGGGTGGAGTGGCTGGGCCGGATCTCCGACCCGGAGAAGCAGGCCCGATTGCGGGGAGCCGATGTGTTCTGCGTCCCGTCGCTGTTCGGCGAGTCGTTCGGGGTGGTCCTGCTGGAGGCCATGGCTGCCCGTACTCCGATCGTGGCCTCCCATCTGGATGCCTATGCCGCAGTGGCCCGGCCGGAGCGCGACGCGCTACTGTGCCCACCCGGCGATGCGGCCGCCCTGGCCGCCGCCCTCCGGCGAGTGCTGTTCGACGAGAGCACGGCCGGCTCCTTGGTGGAGTCGGGGCTGGGTCGGACCCAGAAATTCTCCATGGACAGGCTGGCCGACCGCTATGTCGAGATATATACCGATCTGGCCGCCGGCCGCCGGGTCCGCGCCCCAAGCCGCCGAGTGGGCTAGAACCTGGAGAAGGAGGAACAAGGGAACGTGAACACCGACCACCATCGATCCACCGCCGGTTCCGGTCTCCCTAGCGCCGTCACCGACCACCATCGATCCACCATTGCCCTCGGTGTTCTGGGTATCGTCGTCGGGGTGGTGGTGGCGATCGTCCTGGCCCTGGTCGGAGTGTCCTGGCTGGTGGCCGCCATCGTGGCGGTCGTGGTGGCGGCGACTTGTCTGGCTGGGTTGCACTTCGGAGCCTGGAAGCTGGTGCTGCGCCTCACCGGCAGTGAAACTCCGCACGGCCCGGCCCAGGAGATCCTCTCCAACGTGCTGGAGGGCCTGTGCGTCAACCACGGCATTGCCACCCCCGAACTGCGCACCATCGAATCCCGCTCCGTCAATGCCCTGGCCACGGCCCGCACCCCCACTCGGGCCGCCATCGTCGTGACCACCGGCGCGGTCGAACGGCTCGAGCGCATCGAGATGGAAGGACTGTTGGCCCACCTCCTGTGCCGTATCCGCCGGGGCGATGCCGCCTTCGAGACGCTGGCCGGGGTTCTGCTGGCCTGGCCGCTGGGGGCATTCGGTCAACTGCGGGGCCGGATCATGAATCGGGTCCTGCCCGAGGCCCGAAGCCTGGAAGCCGACTTCGAGGCGGTGTCGTTGACCCGGTATCCACCCGGCCTGTTGTCCGCGCTAATTGTGGTTTCCAACCAGGATGCCGAAGTACCATCGACCACCGCGGCCGCGTTGCACATGTGGGTGGACGAGCCCGATTGGGGGATTGCCGACACCATCCGCCGTCCCCGGATCGAAACCCGCATCGCCGCTCTGAACGAACTCTGATGAAAGTCCCACCTGCTGCTCGGCACCCATCGTGGCCGGCGGCGAAGCCCCCCGGTTCATCGACACCACCCACCGGATCTGCTGCTCGGCGCGCACCATGGCCGGCGGCAACCGCCATCGCGGTGCCGATCGCCGCTGTGGTCCTCCTGGTTGCTTCGGCCTGCGGGGGCTCGAACGGGAGCAACCTCGACGTCGAGGGCCCGCCCACCGGTACGGCTGCCCCCACCTCGGGAGCGACCGCCAGCCCCACCGGTAACGAGACGTCGGGAACTCCCGACCCGGCCACCGGCCCTTCGGCCACCGACACCCCCGGTTCCCCCGATCCCGCCGACCCGACGGCCCCGCCAGGCGATACCGCTTCCGCCCCCGACCCGGTAACCCCCACACCCTCACCCGCTCCCACCGAGCCGTTGACCGGCCAACCGCTGGACGATCCTTCCATCATGAACAGGCCCGCCCTTGCGGTGAAGATCGGTACCAGCGGGGTGGGTCGCCCCCAAACCGGCATCAACCAGGCCGATGTGCTCATCGAGATCAGGGTGGAGACCATCACCCGCCTGCTGGCCGTGTTCCACAGCCAGGGGGCCGAACCGCTGGGTCCGACCCGCTCGGCTCGCAGCTCCGATCCCGACATCCTGGCCAACTTCAGCCGACCGGTGTTCGGACACTCCGGGGCCAACCCGGGCGTGCTGCGGGAAGTGGCCCAGGGCGAGACCGCCGGCAAGCTCCACGAGCTGCGCTGGGACGATCTGCCTTCCGGTTACTGGCGGGTGAAGGACCGGGTGCCCCCCTTCAACCTCTACACCACCACCTCGGCCCTCTGGGATGCCGCTCCCCGCCACTTGCAGGCCCCCGAACCTTTGTTCCAGTACCGGGGCCCGGGCGAGGAACTCCCCCCGGCGGCCGAGCCGGTTCCCGGTGCGGAGATTCGCTATCTAGGGGGCACGATTGCCCATTTCGTCTGGGACGCCGAGGCCGGGGGCTGGGCCCGCTGGCAGGACGGAACCCCCCATGTGGACATGGCTCGAAATCCCGACGGCACCCCCAACCCCGCGGTCGATCCCGTCCAAGTCGCTCCGGCCAACCTGGTCGTGCTCCAAACCCGTTACACCAGCAGCGCCCCCTGCCCATCGTGCCCCCAGGCCATCACCGTCGATCCCGAGGGGGGCACTGCCCTGGTGTTCACCGCCGGACACCTGATCCGAGGACGGTGGACCCGCCCCTCGGTGGACCATCCCTGGCGGGTGACCGACCGCGACGGCCATCCGGTGCGGCTCACCCCCGGCCAGACCTTCATCGCCCTGCCCGGGGGGGACGTGCTGGTAATGGTGGAGGACTTCGCCAAGAACCTGCTCAAGAACCGGTGACTCGGGGCCACCGCTGAGTGCACAGGGGGCCCACCGGCTCGCCAAAAGCCGGTGACGCGGTACCACCGCTGATGCATGAGGGGCCACCACCTGGCCAAGAACCTGCTCAAGAACCGACAACGGTGAACCGCGACCTCGCGTTCGCGGCGGCGGAAGTCGTAGACTGCGACCATGGCTGTTGAGTCGATGCCGGGCCGTGAGACGGGAACCCCATTGGTCAAGCGAGGACTCGCCGAGATGCTCAAGGGCGGGGTCGTCATGGATGTGGTCACCCCCGAACAGGCCAGGATTGCCGAGGATGCCGGCGCGGCAGCGGTCATGGCCCTGGAGCGGGTGCCCGCCGACATACGCCGCGACGGCGGGGTGGCCCGCATGAGCGACCCCGAGATGATAGTGGGGATCCAGCGGGCGGTAACCGTACCGGTCATGGCCAAGGCCCGGATCGGCCACTTCGTCGAGGCCCAGATCCTGGAGGCCCTGGACGTGGACTACATCGACGAGAGCGAGGTGCTCACCCCGGCCGACGAGGCCCACCACATCGACAAGTGGGGGTTCACCGTGCCGTTCGTGTGCGGTGCCACCAACCTGGGCGAGGCCCTGAGGCGCATCTCCGAGGGGGCGTGCATGATCCGGTCCAAGGGCGAGGCGGGTACCGGCAACATCGTGGAGGCCGTCCGCCATCTCCGCTCCATCATCGGCGACGTTCGCCGCATCACCCAGGCCGACTCGGCCGAGCTGTTCGACTGGGCCAAGCAGCTCGGGGCCCCGCTGCCCCTGGTCCAGGAAGTGGCCGAGACCGGGCGGTTGCCGGTGCCCCTGTTCTGCGCCGGGGGCATATCGACTCCGGCCGACGCCGGACTGGTCATGCAGCTCGGGGCCGAGGCGGTGTTCGTCGGCTCGGGCATCTTCAAGTCCTCCGATCCCGCCCCCCGGGCCAAGGCCATCGTGGAAGCCGCCACCAACTACCGGGATCCCCACATCCTGGCCAAGGTCAGCCGCGGCCTGGGCGAACCCATGCCCGGCCTGGAGATCGACGGCCTTACCACCAAGCTGGCCGACCGCGGCTGGTAACCACCACCGTGCAACCAACCGGCACCGGCCCAGACCCCGAGCCCCCGGGTGAGCCAACCGGCACCGGCCCCGAGCCGTGGGGTGAAGGTCGGGGTTCTAGCCCTTCAGGGCGCGTTCAACCTGCATGAGCAGGTTCTGAACCAACTGGGGGTAACCGCGGTCCAGGTTCGCACTCCCGAGGAGTTGGCCGCGGTCGATCGCCTGATAATTCCCGGCGGGGAGTCGAGCACCATCTCCAAGCTGCTGGATTCCAACCATCTGGCCGATCCGCTGGCCGACCGGCTGGCCGACGACCTCCCGGTGCTCGGGACCTGCGCCGGGCTGATCCTTCTGGCCACCGAGGTGCTGGACGGCTACGGCGGCCAACACTGTTTCGGAGCAGTGGACATGGTGGTGCGCCGCAACGGTTACGGCCGCCAGTCCGACTCCTTCACCGCCCCGCTCCTGGTTCTCGACTGGGGGACCCCGTTTTCCGGCGTGTTCATCCGAGCCCCGGTGGTGGAATCGGTCGGTGACGATGTGGAGGTTCTGGCCGCTCTGGACGGGAGGCCGGTAATGTGCCGCCAAAACTCGGTGATGGTGTCGTCCTTCCACCCCGAACTGGCCGGCGACAACCGGATTCACCGCTGGTTCACCGATCCGGAGTGGCCGGGACGAACCGGGCCGACCAACCCGTCACTCGACCGCAACCCCGAGGAACCATCCACCGGAGTGGCCGGGATGAACCGGGCCGACCAACCCGAACCCGACCACACCCCCGAGGAACCATCCACCGGAGTGGCCGGGATGAACCGGGCCGACCAACCCGAACCCGACCACACCCCCGAGGAACCATCCACCGGAGTGGCCGGGATGAACCGGGCCGACCAACCCGTCACCCGCACTTTCGGCCGGATCGCCGAACAGGAGTAGAAGCACATGTCAGGGCATTCCAAGTGGGCCACCATCAAGCATCGCAAGGGGGCGGCCGACAAGCGTCGGGGCAAGCTGTTCGCCAAGCTCATCCGGCAGGTCGAGGTGGCCGCCCGCCAGGGTGGCGGCGACCCCGACGCCAACCCCACGCTGCGTACGATGTTCCAGAAGGCCCGGGACAACTCGGTGCCGCTGGACACCATCGAACGAGCCATCAAGCGGGGCACGGGCGAGCTGGAGGGGGTTTCCTACGAGTCGGTGCTCTACGAGGGATACGCCCCCGGGGGGGTGGCCCTGTACGTGGAGACCCTGACCGACAATCGCAACCGCACCAGTTCGGAGGTACGGACGCTGTTCACCCGCAACGGGGGGTCGCTGGCCGAGCCCGGCGCGGTGTCCTGGCAGTTCGAGCGCAAGGGAGTGGTGATTCTGGACCGGTCGGTGGACGAGGACGAGCTGATGATGGCCGTCCTCGACGCCGGGGGCGAGGACCTGACCGACGAGGGCGACACCTGGCAGCTCACCTGCGATCCCTCCGACCTGTTCGCCATGCGCGCCGCCCTTCAGGACGCGGGCATCGCCTTCATGTCCGCCTCGTCCACCATGCTGCCCTCCTCGGTGGTGGGCGTGGACGCCCCCGACACCGCCCGAGCCGTCCTCCGCCTCATCGATGCCCTCGACGACCACGAGGACGTCCAGGACGTCTACGCCAACTTCGACATCCCCGACGAACTCCTGCGAACCGCGGCCGGCTAGCCGGAACGGGCGCGACCGGCGCACGACCACGAACTCCTGCGAACCGCGGCCGATCAGGCGGAACGGGCGCGACCGGCGCACGACCACGAACTCCTACGAACCCGCGGCCGGCCAGGCGGGCCCGGCTATTCGAAGAGATCGGGTTGGTTCGAGGTGGCAGCCGGTGGGACCAGGCCGAGGTGGTGCCAGGCCAGCGGGGTGGCCACCCGCCCCCGGGGGGTTCGCATCAACAGTCCCTGCTGGATGAGGAACGGTTCGTACACATCCTCCACCGTCTCGGCCGGCTCGCTGACGCTGATGGCCAGGGTGGACAAACCCACCGGTCCGCCACCGAAGCGATCGCAGAGCGCCGACAGTATGGCCCGGTCGATCTTGTCCAGGCCGGCCTGATCGACGTTGAACAGCTTCAGACCGGCAGCCGCGGTGGCCTGATCGATCATGCCGTCGGCCCGGACCTCGGCGTAGTCCCGCACCCGGCGCAACAACCGGTTGGCGATCCGAGGGGTGCCCCGGGCTCGGCGGGCGATCTCGGCTGCTCCCACCGGATCGATACGGATGTCGAGGATGGTGGCCGCCCGGGCCACGATGGCCTCCAGATCGATGGTCGTGTAGTAGTCGAGCCGGGACACCAGACCGAACCGATCCCGCAACGGGCTGGTGATGAGGCCGGTACGGGTGGTGGCCCCCACCAGGGTGAACCGGGCCAGATCCAAACGGATGGGTCGAGCCGACGGACCCTTGCCGATCACGATGTCGATGTTGAAATCCTCCATGGCCGGGTACAGCATCTCCTCGACCACCCGGGACAGCCGGTGGATCTCGTCGATGAACAGCACCTCCCCCTCCTCCAGTTGGGACAAAATGGCGGCCAGGTCGCCGGATCGCTCCAGTGCCGGTCCCGAGGTGATGTGCAACCCGGCTCCCATCTCGTTGGCCACGATGTGGGCCAGGGTGGTCTTGCCCAGACCGGGGGGACCGGCGAACAGCAGATGGTCGGCCGGTTGGGAACGACCCCGAGCCGCCTCCAGGATGATGTGGAGGTGCTCCTTCAACTCGCCCTGGCCGATGAACTCGTCGAGTCGAGTGGGGCGCAGACCGATCTCCACCGCCTCATCGGTGGGCTGGATGACCCCCGACAGCAGCTCCTCGCGCTCGCTCATGTTTGGGTGGCCAGATGTCGGAGGGCGGCTCTGAGCAGATCGGCGGTGTCGTCGCCCGAGGGCAGGGACTGGACGGCCCCGCGGATCTCCTCGGGGGTGTATCCCAGCTCGGCCAGCGCCTGGCGCACCTCACCGCGGGCGTCCCCCGACCCTCCGGCCGGCTCGCTCCCGACCACCGCGGTAGTCACGTCGCCGATGTCGAGATGGGCCTTGAGCTCCATCAGCAGCCGAGCCGCGGTCTTCTTGCCCACCTTGGGGACGAGGCACAGGGCATCGATGTCGTCGGTGGACAAAATGGTGGCCAACTCCGACGGCCGGTGAACCGACAGGATGGAGAGGGCCAGCATCGGACCCACCCCGTGGGCCGCCAGCAGCGCCTCGAACATGCGCCTCTCCTCGACGGTGGGAAAACCGTAGAGGGTCTGGGAGTCCTCCCGGATGTGATGATGGATGTGCAGCGTCACGTCCTGGCCCGCCTCGCCCAGTCCGACGGCGGTGTCGGGCGAGACGATCACCCGGTAGCCGATACCGGCCGCCTCCACGATCACCTCCACCACGGCCTCCTGACGGTCCTGCAACCAGACCGAGCCTCGCAGCAGCCCGATCATCGGGCCGCCCGGATCGAGGACCGGATGGGAAGATGGGCCAGGTGGCAGAGCGCCACCGCCACCGCGTCGGCCGCGTCGGCCGGTTTCAACGGGCGGGACAACCGGAGCAGGGTCTGCACCATCCGTCCCACCTGCTCCTTGCCGGCCCCGCCCCAACCCGCCACCGCCATCTTTATCTGGGTGGGCGAGTACTCGGCCACCTCGGCACCCGCCCCGACCGCCGCAGCCATGGCCACCCCGCTGGCCTGACCCACCCCCATGGCGGTGCGGACGTTGACCTGGAACAGCACCTGCTCCACGGCCACCGCCTCCGGACGATGCGTGGTCATCAGGTCCACCAGCTCGCCCTGAAGCTCGTACAGCCGCCGGGGAACGGGATCGTCCCTGTCGGTGCGAATGACCCCCGCAGCCACCCCCTCGGTGACGCGCCCCCGCCGACGGACCACGCCGTACCCGCAGCGGGACAGGCCGGGATCGATCCCTATTACCAGCATCGCCCCAAACTACCGGCCCGCTGCGACAATCCAAGGGATACACCCACCCATAGCCTCCCAGCCGGTTCGGAAGCCGAACACGGAAACCGTCACGACCCCCACAACCACCCGCAAGCCGAGCAAGCGCGGAAGCAGGAACGGGGATGCCCACCGAACCGACGTCACGACTCCCGTCACTGCCCGCAAGCCGGGCGGCACCAGGATCGACTCGACCTCCAGCCGACCCTCGGCAAGGTGGACTCCGGGAAACCGGGCCTGGTTATGAAGTTGCCCCACCGGAGGGACAATTCCCCATATTCAGGTGCCTATCAGATATTCAGGTACTTGTAAGACCGAAGCGACTCCAATCGGTGCAGATGGAGTTCCCCTGAACCGGAGGAACTCCAGCCGGGAGGGCAATACTGTTACCGACCATGCGGACGGAGGAGTTGGGCTACGAGTTGCCCGAGGCGGCAATCGCCCAGCAGCCGGCCGAGCCCCGGGACTCCTCCCGGTTGCTGGTGGATCGGGGGGCCGGGATTGCGCCCGAGCATCGTCTTGCCCGGGATCTGCCCGAGCTCCTGGGGCCCGGGGACGTTCTGGTGGTCAACGACAGTCGGGTCATGGCCTGCCGGTTGCCGCTCCGCAAGGCCACCGGGGGCCGGGTCGAGGTTCTGCTGCTGGAACCGGCCTCCGACGATGGTTGGTGGAGCGCGCTGGTGCGCCCCGGTCGTCGGGTTCCCCCCGGCACCGAGCTGTGGCACGACGGGCGGCCGGTGATGGAGGTGGGGGAGAAGCTGGGCAACGACGGCCGCCGCCGGGTGAGACCGGCCGGTGATCCCCACGCCCTGATGCGCTCGGCCGGGGAGGTGCCGCTGCCCCCGTACATCACCGCCGGGCCGACCGACCCCGAGCGCTACCAGACCGTGTACGCCCACCGGCCGGTATCGGCGGCCGCCCCCACCGCCGGGCTCCATCTCACCGAGGCGGTGCTGGACCGCTGCCGGGCGGCCGGAGCCGTGGTGTGCTCCCTGGAGCTGGCCGTGGGGGCGGCCACGTTCACCCCGGTGACGACCGACCATCTCGACGACCACGTCATGCACACCGAGTCGTACCGCATACCCGAGACCACCATGGCCGCCTGCGCCCGAGCCGACCGGGTGGTGGCGGTGGGCACCACCGTGGTGCGAGCCCTGGAGTCGGCCGCGGCCACCGGATCGACCTGCGGGCCGACCCGCCTGTTCATCAAGCCCGGACACCGGTTCGCCGCCGTCGACGCCCTGCTCACCAACTTCCATTTGCCCCGGTCCAGCCTCCTGGCCCTGCTGGCCGCATTCATCGGTCCCCGATGGAGCGACGTCTACGCCACCGCTCTCGCCGAGGGCTACCGCTTCCTCTCCCTGGGCGACGCCATGTTCTGCTCCCGGGATCGAACCGGGGACCCGAAACCATGACCCTCCGCTTCCACCCCAAGCACCTGCCCACCGTGACCCCCACCGACATAACGACCGAGGACCCGAAACCATGACCCTCCGCTTCGACCCCAAGCACCTGCCCACCGTGACCCCCACCGACATAACGACCGAGGACCCGAAACCATGACCCTCCGCTTCGACGAGTTGGCCCGCCACGGGCAGGCCCGAACGGGTCGCATCACCACCTCGCGGGGCTCGTTCGCCACCCCGTGCTTCATGCCGGTGGGCACCCGGGCCGCGGTCCGCACCCTCGACACCGCCGACCTCGAATCCCTCGACCCCCCGGTGGTGCTGGCCAATACCTACCACCTCATGATGAGGCCCGGCCCCGACGTGATCCAGCGCCTGGGCGGGATCCACGGGTTCACCGGCTGGTCGGGCCACGTGCTCACCGACTCGGGGGGCTACCAGGTGTTCTCCCTCGACCCCCGGGTCGACGACGACGGGGCCACCTTCCGATCCACCTACGACGGCTCGACCCACCGCTTCACCGCCGAGCGGGTGGTGGACGTGCAGCTCCAGCTCGGTTCCGACATCCAGATGGTTCTCGACGTCTGCCCGCCGGCCGATGCCCCCGCCGCCGACCAGCACCGGGCAATGGATCGCACCCTGGCCTGGGCGGCCCGAGCCCGCCGCCGATTCCTGGAGCGCAGCGAGGATCACCCCGGCAGGGCCCAGTTCGGCATAATCCAGGGCGGAACCGACCCCAAGCTCCGGGCCGAGAGCGCGATCCGAACCATCGAGGTGGGTTTCGAGGGCTACGCGGTGGGCGGCCTGTCGGTGGGGGAGCCCCAGGACCGGATGCTGGCGGCCCTGGCCGCCACCGTGCCCCACCTACCCGGCGATCGGCCCCGCTACTTCATGGGGCTGGGCGATCCCGTCGGGTTGATGGAGTCGGTGGCACTGGGAATGGACATGTTCGACTGCGTGCTGCCCACCCGGCTGGCCCGCCACGGAACCGCCCTCACCTGGGAGGGGCGGCTCAATATCACCAATGCATCGTTCGCCGGCGACGACCGGCCGATCGACCCCGACTTTCCCACCGGCCCGACCGCCCGCTACTCCCGGGCCTACCTCCGCCACCTGTTCAACGTCGACGAACCTTCGGCGGCCCGACTGCTCACCCTCCACAACGTGGCCTGGCTGCTGGCCCTCATGGCATCCGCCCGACGAGCCATCACCGCCGGCACGCTGGACCGTCTGCGCCGGCGGGTGGCCGAGTCGTGGACCCGCCCCGCCGAGTCGTCCCCGAGGCCGGACTTCCGGTAGCATCGTCACCCTTGGAAATGATGCTCCTGTTCGTGGCCTTCGGTGCCCTGATCTTCTTCTTGATGGTGCGACCCCAGCAACGCAGGGCACGCGAGCATCGTGAGCTGCTCGAATCCCTGGATGTGGGCGACGAGGTGGTCACCACATCGGGCCTGTACGGGATGATCACCGACTTCGACGGGGGCACCGTGTTCATCGAGGTGTCCGACGGCGTCGAACTGAAGATAAGTCGCGAAACCATCGCCAACAAGATCGTGTACTCCGACGTCGATGGCGACGACACCGACTCCTAGCCCCTCTCCCCAAGGTCGATGAGTCGTCGCTCGCTGGTTTCGCTCGTGCTCATCGTGGCGGTGGCCGCGGGGCTGCTGATCGCCTCGCTGGTGGCCGGCAACCGGCCGCTGCTGGGTCTGGACCTCAAGGGCGGGGTCGAGGTGGTGCTGGTACCGGTGGACGATCCCGAACGCCCGGTGGCCATCACCGAGGGCGACCTGGACACCGCGGTCAACATCATCCGTGATCGTATCGACGGCCTCGGGGTGGCCGAACCCGACGTGACCCGCCAGGGTGGCCGAGTGGTGGTTCAGCTTCCCGGTATCAGCGACCAGCAACGGGCCATCGACATAGTGGGCCAGACCGCCGAACTCCGCTTCCGACCGGTGTGCGCGATCCTCGCCCCCGAACCGGTGAGACCAACCGAAACCGACACCGAGACCCCAACGACCGAACCCGACACCCAAACCCCACCAACCGAACCCGACACCGACACCCAAACCCCAGAGCCAACCGACACCGACACCCAAACGACCGAACCCGACACCCAAACCCCACCAACCGAACCCGACACCGACACCCAAACCCCAGAGCCAACCGACACCGACACCCCAGAGCCAACCCCACCATCCGACACCGACACCCAAACCCCACCACCGGAGCTGCCCGATCCCGAATTGGACGATCGGGGGCTGGCCCCGTGCCCCGGTGGGATCGACTACAACGGGCTGGAGTCCTCGACCTCGGCCGAGGATTTGCTGGACCGTTTCGTGGTTCTACCCCAAAGAGGCCAGGACGGGCAGGTCGAGGCCCGCTACCTCCTGGGTCCCTCCACGCTCACCGGGGCGGGCCTGAACAGCGCCGACAGATCCTTTAGGGCCGAGTTCGTGGTGGACGCCACCTTCAAGGGCGGCCAGGAGGGGGCCGACAAGTTCGACGAGATCGCCGCCGAATGCTACTCGGGCTCCCCCTACTGCCCGCCGGGGATCCAGGGGCTCGGCCAACTGGCCATCGTGGTGGACGGCAACGTGCAATCGGCCCCCACCGTGCAAACCGACGACTTCGACGGTCAGGTGGTCATCTCCGGGGGCTTCTCCGAGCAGGAGGCCGACGACCTGGCCCTGGTGCTGCGCTACGGCGCGCTGCCCATCGAGTTCCAGGACCCCACCGACCCCCAAAGCGACAGCACCAGCAGGGCGGTGTCGGCCACCATCGGCGGCGACTCCCTGAGGGCCGGGGTCATCGCCGGCATCGTCGGGCTGGTGCTGGTGTTCTTGTTCATGGTGGGCACCTACCGGCTGCTCGGCCTGGTCGCCATGTTGAGCCTGGGAGTGTCGGCCACCCTTTTGTGGGTGATCGTGGCCTGGCTGGGCGAGACCCAGGACCTGGCCCTGACCCTGGCCGGGGTCACCGGTCTCATCGTGTCCATCGGCGTGTCGCTGGACTCCAACGTGGTCTACTTCGAGCACCTCAAGGAGGACGTGGCCACCGGGCGAACGCTGCGCTCCTCGCTGGAGCAGTCGTTC
The DNA here is from genome assembly GCA_965115985.1 of Acidimicrobiales bacterium. Taxonomy (GTDB): domain Bacteria; phylum Actinomycetota; class Acidimicrobiia; order Acidimicrobiales; family Bin134; genus Poriferisocius. The sequence continues at coordinate 11,783 of OZ220474.1, read as the reverse complement.
CCGGCGGCGTTCAAAACCATCTTCTGGGCCAACTTCGCCTCGCTCATCGCCGCGGTCATCCTGTACTGGCTGTCGGCCGGCTCGGTTCGGGGCTTCGCCCTCATGCTCGGCCTGGCCTCGGTGCTGGACCTGGTGGCCACCTACTTCTTCCTGCGACCCTGCGCCCTGCTGATGGCCAGATCCCCGAGCCTGGTGTCCCATCCCCGCCGTCTGGGCCTGCCCCCGATGCCGGAGGAGGAGACCGCCGCCGGGGGAGGTGATGCCCGATGAATCGCTGGCAACGCCTCCGCAGCAACCAAACCCGGGTGAACTTCCCCGCGGTGTGGAAGCAGGCCCTGCGGGTATCGGCCGCGCTGATCCTGATCGGAGTGGTAGCCATACTCGTGCGGGGGATCAACCTGGGTATCGAGTTCGAGGGGGGCACGGTGTGGGAGGCATCGGCACCCGACGCCTCCACCGCGGATGTGCGCGACGCCCTGAGGGACGTGGGTCAGGCCGACGCCAAGATCCAGTTCATCGGTAGCGACCTGGTACGGGTCCGGGCCGAGTTGGACGCCACCGACGCCTCCAGCGTGGCCGGAGTGTCCCGGGCCCTCGCCGACCTCACCGATCAGTCCCTGGACGACATCAGCTTCAGCTCCATCAGCGCGTCCTGGGGCGACGAGATAACCGGCAAGGCCGTCCGGGCCCTGATCGTGTTCTTCATCGTGGTGGCCATCTACATCACGCTGCGACTGGAATGGAAGAACGCTCTGGCCGCCCTGCTGGCGGTGGGCCACGACATCATCATCACCGTCGGCATCTACGCCCTGTTCCAGTTCGAGGTGACTCCGGCCACCGTCATTGCCTTCCTCACCATCATGGGCTACTCCCTGTACGACACGCTGGTGGTGTTCGACAAGGCCCGCGACCATCAGCGGCGCGCCGCCCTGGCCGGGCGGGCCACCTATACCCAGATCATGAACTCGGCGCTGAACACCGTCCTCATGCGGTCGGTGAACACCACCATCACCTCGGTGCTACCGGTGCTGTCGATGCTGGTGATCGGCACGCTGGTGCTGGGGGCGGTGACCCTGGCCGAGTTCGCGGTGGCCCTGCTCATCGGCATCCTGGTGGGCACCTACTCGTCGCTGTTCGTGGCCGCCCCCGCGGTCACCTGGCTGAAGGAGCGGGAACCCCAGTCGGTGGAGCTGCGGGAGCGCCTGGAGGCCCGGGCCCAGTCCCGCGGCACCCCCGGCCCCGGGCCCGGGGTCGATGACCCGACGTCGGGCCCGTCCCCGGCCCGACCATCGGCTGCGGACCCGACCCGACGACCGTCGCAAACCGACACGGTCATCCCTCCCCGGCCCCGCAAGCGCAAGCGCCGCTAGGCCCCCGGCCCGAGATGCATCGTGGGCCCACCCTGCTCCCCGCCCCACCAAGCACCACCGACCCGAATCCCGCCGTGGGGTAGGGGCCATGACCCCATCGTCAACAAGATCGTGTGGCACCGACCCGAATCCCGCCGGGAGATAGGATTGGAACAGTGGAGTCGGGGTGGCCCGAGAGCCTGATCAGGGATGTGCCCAACTTCCCCACCGAGGGAGTCGTGTTCAAGGACATCACCCCGCTGCTCGGCGACGGCGAAGCCTTCCGATGGGCGGCCGACGCCCTGGCCGACCGACTGAGCGACTCCTCGGCCGATCGCATCGTGGGAATCGAGGCTCGGGGGCTGATCCTGGGAGCGGCGGTGTCGTATCGCCTGGGCCTGGGCTTCGTACCCTTTCGCAAGCCCGGCAAACTCCCCGCCGCCACCCACTCGGTCTCCTACCGGTTGGAGTACGGGACGGCTGCGCTGGAGGCCCCCACCGATGTTCTGGAGCCCGGCCAACGAACGCTCATCGTGGATGACGTCCTGGCCACCGGGGGCACGGCCGCCGCCGCGGTCGAACTGGTCGAATCGGTCGGCGGGGTGGTGGCCGGGGTGGGCTTCCTGCTCGAGCTGGACTTTCTGGGAGGCCGATCCAAGCTGGCCGAGGACTGCCCGGTGGTATCGCTGTTCAACTACGGGAACGACGAATGACGCTGGCCGAGGACTGCCCGGTGGTATCGCTGTTCAGCTACGGGAACGACGAATGACACTGGCCGAGCCGGTGCTGCCCTGGATGGATCAGCCCGGCCAGGACGTGGGGCCGCTGGTCGATGCCTACCTCCAGCGCCATCCCCAGGACACCGGGGAGCGCATCGAAACCGCCTACCGCCTGGCCGAACAGGCCCATACCGGGCAGGTTCGCAAGTCCGGCGAGCCCTACGTCTCCCACCCCTTGGCCGTGGCCCACATAGTGGCCGACCTCGGTCTGGACGACGTCTCGATCATCGCCGCGTTGTTGCACGACGCCGTCGAGGACACCGCCATGGGGCTGAGCGACGTCGAGCAGCACTTCGGCAGCGAAGTGGCCTCGATCGTGGACAGCGTCACCCGGCTGGACCGGCTCCAGTTCGACACCCAGGAGGAGGAACAGGCCGCCTCCATGCGCAAGATGCTGGTGGCCATCGCCAAGGACCTGAGAGTGCTGGTGGTGAAACTGTCCGACCGGCTGCACAACCTGCGAACACTGGCCGCTCTGCCCCTGGCCAAGCAGCACCGCATCGCTCGCGAGTCGATCGACATATACGCCCCGCTGGCCAATCGCCTGGGCATGCAGGACATCAAGCTCCAGATCGAGGATCTGGCCTTCGCCGCCCTTCACCCCAAGCGGTACGCCGAGATCGATCGCATGGTGGCCAACCGAGCCCCCGAACGTGATCTGTATCTGACCCAGGTTCTGTCCAGCGTGGAGGCCCGGTTGGCCGAGCTGGGCATCCAGGCCCAGGTCACCGGCCGTCCCAAGCACTTCTGGAGCATCTACGAGAAGATGATGACCAAGGAGCGCAGCTTCGACGAGATCCACGACCTGGTGGGGATCCGGGTGGTCGTGGGGTCGGTGCGGGACTGCTACGCCGCGCTGGGCTCCATCCACGCCACCTGGAAGCCGGTGCAGGGGCGGTTCAAGGACTACATAGCCATGCCCAAGTTCAACCTCTACCAGTCGCTGCACACCACGGTGGTCGGATTCGGGGGCAAATCGCTGGAGGTCCAGATCCGCACCAACGAGATGCACGCCCGAGCCGAACAAGGGGTTGCCGCCCATTGGAGCTACAAGGAGGGCACCACGGTCGACAACCTGGCCTGGCTGAGCCGCATCATCGACTGGCAGCAGGAAACCTCCGACGCCGTCGAGTTCCTGAGCAACCTCAAGACCGACCTGGATCACGACGAGATCCAGGTGTTCACCCCCAAGGGCGACGTGGTGTCGCTGCCCATGGGGGCTATCCCCATAGACTTCGCCTACGCCATCCACACCGAGGTGGGTCACGCCTGCATCGGGGCTCGGGTGAACGGCCAGTTGGTCCCGTTGGGCCGGGAACTGCGACCCGGCGACATGGTCGAGATCTTCACCTCCAAGGTGGCCGACAAGGGGCCGTCGCGCGACTGGCTGGGGATGGTGGCCTCCCACCGGGCCCGCAACAAGATTCGGCACTGGTACGCCCAGGCCCGGCGGGACGACGCCATCAAGGCGGGCCGCGACGCGGTGGCCGCCGCCCTGCGCCGGGAGCGGTTGCCGGTGGCCCGGATCCTGGCCGGCGACGAGTTGTTGCAGGCGGCCCTGGACATGAACTACCGAGACCTCGACACCTTGTTCGCGGCGGTGGGGGAGCGCCATGTGTCGGCCAAGGCCGTGGCCGAGCGGGTGGCCGGCATGAGGATGGAGCCGTCCGACGACGACCACGACGACGGACCGATCATCACCCCGGCCCCGGCAATACCCGCTCGTCGCCCCGATCAGCCGGTGGAGGTCGAGGGCCTCGACGACGTGCTGATCCACCTGGCCCGTTGCTGCAAGCCGATTCCCCCCGACCAGATCATCGGTTTCGTCACCCGGGGGCGGGGGGTGTCGGTCCACCGGGCGGAGTGCGCCAACGCGGTGTCGCTGTCGTTCGAGCAGGGCGACCGCCTCATCGACGTGGACTGGAACGACGAGCCCCGCGGGGCCTACTGCGTGACCATCGAGGTCAAGGCCTTCGACCGGGCCCGTCTGCTGCGGGACGTGGCCAACGCCCTGTCCACCGGGTCGGTGAACATCCGAGCCTGCGAGACCCGCACCGGAGCCGATCAGATCTCGGTCATGCGCTTCGACTTCGAGCTGAGCGACGACACCCACCTCGACGCCCTGCTGCGCACCATTCGCGGCATCGAGTCGGTCTACAACGCGTACCGAGTCATCCCCACCGCCACCAACTAAAAATGGGCGTCGTGGCGTACCGAGTCATCCCCACCGCCACCAACTAAAATTGAGCGTCGTGGCGTACCGAGTCATCCCCACCGCCACCAACTAAAATTGAGCGTCGTGGTCGAATCGTTCCGGGCCCCCAAGGGGACGCGTGACATCCTGCCCCCCGAGTCGGGTCGCTGGCAGGCCCTGGTGGCGGTGTTCGCCGGGGTGGTGGGACGGGCCGGGTACGGGCTGGTGCAGAGCCCCATGTTCGAGGACGTCGGGGTGTTCCGGCGTCTGGGCGAGGGCACCGAGGTCGTCCGCAAGGAAATGTACGACTTCCGGGACAAGGGCGACCGCCACCTGGCCCTGCGTCCCGAGGGCACCGCTTCGATCGTCAGGGCGTTCAACCAGCATCGGCCCACCGTGCCGTGGAAGGCGTGGTACCTCACCCCCTGCTTTCGTTACGAGGAGCCCCAGGCCGGGCGGTTCCGCCAGCACCACCAGGTGGGTATCGAGGTCGTCGGCTCGCCCGACCCCGACCTCGACGTGGAGGTGATCGCCCTCCAGCACGACTTCTACCGGGCCCTGGGCCTGAACCATCTGTCGCTGCGGCTCAACTCCATGGGCAGCCCCGGTGATCGGGCCGCCTACGCCCGACTCCTGGGCACCTGGCTGAGCCGGCGGCGGGACGACCTGGACGAGGCCGACCGGGCCAACGCCGCCGGCCACCCGCTGCGAGTGCTGGACTCCAAGCGGGAGCGCACCGTGGTCACGGTGGCCGACGCCCCGCTCATCACCGATCATCTCTCCGACGAGGCCGCCGCCCATCTCGAACGAGTCCGGGCCGGGCTGGACGCCCTGGGGATCGCCCACGAGATCGACCCTCGGCTGGTGCGGGGCCTGGACTACTACACCCACTCCACCTGGGAGTTCTCCGCCGGTGCGCTCACCTCGGCCCAGAACGCGGTGGGGGGAGGGGGGCGCTACGACGGGCTGGCCGAGGCCCTGGGGGGCAAGCCCGCGCCCGGCGTGGGCTTCGGTGCGGGCATCGAGCGAATCCTGCTGGCCGCCGATGCCGAGGGGGCCCTGGGCAACTCGGTTCCGGCGGTGGACGTGTTCGTGGTGGACGTGACCGGTGGGGACGTCGGGCGGGACCTCACCTTCGAGCTGCGCCGCAACGGCATATCGGCCGACCGGGCCTTCGACGCCCGATCCATGAAGGCCCAGATGAAGGTGGCCGACCGGTCGGGGGCCCGACTGGCCCTGCTGGTGGGCGAGGACGAGTTGACCGCAGGCACCGTGACGATGCGCAACCTACGCTCGGGCGATGGCCAGACCACGCTGCCCCGCACCGACGCGGTGGCCGAAGTGGCCGACAAGCTGGCCGACAACCGGCCGACACCATGAAAGGCTCGGGACGACCGGGAGAACCCGGGGCAACCCAGGAGAACACGACCATGAAGATCCGGGGACGACCGAAATGAGGCGACCACGATGATGCGAACCGACTACTGCGGTGAGCTGGGTGCCGATGACGTCGGGCGGGAGGTTTCGGTGTGCGGTTGGGTGGACCGCCGGCGTGAGCACGGCGAACATCTGGCGTTCATCGACCTGCGGGATCGCACCGGCGTGATCCAGTGCGTGGTGGACGAGCGCCACGATCTTCGCTCGGAGTACGTGGTCAGGATCAGCGGCACGGTGAGACCTCGACCGGAGGGCACCGTCAACCCCAGGCTGACCACCGGCGAGGTGGAGATCGGCGACTGCGGGGTGGAGGTGCTGTCGGTGGCGGAGCCCCCGCCGTTCCCGCTCCACTCCCGCACCGAGGTGGACGAGAACGTGCGCCTGCGTCATCGATACATCGACCTGAGGGGAGAACGGCTCCAGCGCAACCTGTCCCTGCGGGCCACCGTGAACCGGGCCCTGCGCCGATCCATGGAGGCCCAGCGGTTCACCGAGATCGAAACCCCGATGCTGGTGGCCTCCACCCCCGAGGGGGCTCGGGACTTCGTGGTGCCGTCCCGCCTGCACCCCGGCCGGTTCTACGCCCTGCCCCAGTCGCCCCAGATCTTCAAGCAGCTCTGCATGGTGGGGGGTCTGGACCGCTACTACCAGATCGCCCGCTGCCTGCGCGACGAGGATCTCCGGGCCGACCGGCAGTTCGAGTTCATGCAGCTCGACGCCGAGGCCGGCTTCGCCGGCCAGGACGAGGTGATGGCCTTCATCACCGAGGCGGTGGCCGCGGCCGCCGAGGCGGTCACCGGTACCCGCCCCGACGATCCGGTCCCCATGACCTGGACCGACGCCATGGAGCGATACGGCTCCGACAAGCCCGACGTTCGCTTCGGCATGGAGCTGGTGGAACTGACCGGCCTGTTCGAGGGCACCGGAGCCAAGGTGTTCCAGGTGGAGTGCGTCAAGGGCATCAACCACAAGGGGGGCGGCCGTGAACTGGGTCGCAATGCCATCGACGAGCTGACCCGCAAGTGTCGACAGTGGGGGGCCAAGGGCCTGGCCTGGTTCAGGGTGGGCGACGACGGCGTCCTCGACGGGGCCCTGACCAAGTTCATGTCCGATCCCGAGCAGGCCGCCCTGGGACCGGCCATGGGGGCCGAACCGGGCGACCTGCTGCTGTTGATCGCCGACCGCCGCCGGAAGGTCCGCGACGTGCTCGGTCTGCTGCGCCTCGAGCTGGGCCGCCCCCCGATCACCGAGGGGGGCCTGAACTTCGTATGGGTCACCGACTTCCCGTTGTTCGAGTCCATCGACGACGATGGGCGACCGATCGCCGCCCACCACCCGTTCACCATGCCTCACCCCGACGACGTGGGCCTGCTGGACGGCTCGGGCGAGGAATTGCTGGTGGTTCGCTCCCAGGCCTACGACCTGGTGCTCAACGGCTGGGAACTGGGCTCGGGCAGCGTGCGGATCCATCGTCCCGACGTCCAGCGGGCGGTGTTTCGCGCGCTGGGCATCGGCGATACCGAGGCCGAGGCCCGATTCGGCTTCTTGTTGGACGCCTTTCGTTACGGGGCCCCGCCCCACGCCGGGTTCGCCTTCGGTATCGACCGGTTGGTGGCCATTCTGGCCGGGGAGGAGAACATCCGCGAGGTGATCGCCTTCCCCAAGACCCAGTCGGGCGCCGATCCGCTGTCGAACTCGCCCACCCCGATCCCCGACCGCCACCTCGACGAACTCGGCCTGCGCCTACTGCCCCCGCCCGCCGGCGGGTGAGCGGGCCGGGGGCGACTGTCCAGGGTCACCGATGGTCGGCAGGGTCGATGACCGGGGACGGATGGCCACGGGCAACCAGCAGGGTCGAGGGCCAATGACCGAGGAACAATGGCCGACGGCCACCGGCAACCGACGATGAGCGACGACCTGTTCGCGGCCGCCGCGGCGGAACGCCTGGCCGAAACCGCCCCGTTGGCCGACCGCCTCCGCCCCCGCTCCCTGGACGAAATCGTCGGTCAGGAGCACCTGCTGGGCCGAGGCCGGCCACTCCGAAGCCTCATCGAGTCCGACCGCCTGTCGTCGGCCATCCTGTGGGGGCCGCCGGGTACCGGCAAGACCACCATCGCCCGGCTGGTGGCCGGCACCACGGCCCGGGCCTACATCCAGCTCTCGGCGGTGACCGCCACGGTCAAGGACGTGCGGGAGGTCATCGCCGGAGCTCGTGACCGCCTCGGCCACCACGATCGGGGCACCATCTTGTTCCTCGACGAGGTCCACCGGTTCAACCGGGCCCAGCAGGACGCGCTCCTGCCGGCGGTGGAGTCGGGGCTCATCACCCTGATCGGAGCCACCACCGAGAACCCGTACTTCGAGGTGAACCCACCGCTGCGGTCCCGTTCCACCCTTTTCCGTCTCGAGCCCCTCGAACCCGATGCCCTGGTCGAGCTGCTGGGCCGAGGGCTCCGGGCCGAGGGGGCGACGGCCGACGACGACGCCCTGACCCATCTGGCCACCCAGGCCGCCGGCGACGGTCGCCAGGCCCTGACCAGCCTGGAGGTGGCCACGGCCCTGGCCAGGACCCGCTCCGGGGACCGGCCCCGGATCACCCTGGCCGATGCCGAGAGCGCCCTGGGAGCCAGCGCGGTCCGCTACGGCCGCGACGAGCACTACGACGTCATCAGCGCCTTCATCAAGAGCCTCCGGGGATCCGACCCCGATGCCGGTCTGTACTGGCTGGCCCGGATGCTGGACGCGGGGGAGGATCCCCGGTTCATCGCCCGCCGCATGGTGGTCCTGGCCTCCGAGGACGTCGGGCTGGCCGACTCCCTGGCCCTGGTGGTGGCCGATGCCGCCGCCCGGGCGGTGGAGTTCGTCGGCCTGCCCGAGGCCCAGCTCAATCTGGCCCACGCGGCGGTGTACCTGGCCACCACCCCCAAGTCCAACACCGTCATAACCGCGCTGGGCCGGGCCCGTGCCGATGCCGGCGACGGCAGCGGCGAGGTGCCCACCCATCTTCGGGACTCCCACTATTCGGGAGCGGCCGGTCTGGGATACGGCGCAGGCTACGTGTATCCTCATGATGATCCCCAGGGTTGGGTGAGCCAACAATATCGCCCCGATCGCTTCGAGAATCGCCGCTACTACCATCCTTCCCACCACGGGGCCGAAAAGGAGATCCACCAACGAATGGCCCGCCTCACCAACCCCGAAGCAAGCATGGACGACCGCACAAGCCCGGGCGGCACCGGCGAACCCGGTGAGTCCGCCGACCGCGGCGGCCGGGGCGGCGATCCGACCAGTCACCACGAACCCGATGAGTCCGCCGACCCCACCGGCGAGGCCCGCTGATGGCCGGGCGGCTCGTTTGGTTCGCGGCCGGAGCAGGAACGGGGGCGGCCGGGGCGGCCTACCTACGGCGAAAACTGCGTCAGGCCACCCGGCGAGCGGTACCGACCAAACCGGCCGGCCACGCCGGTGCCCGGGTCAAAGCGGCCGCCTCCGAGGCTCGGGCCGCCCTGGCCGAGGGCACCGCCGCGGTCCGGCGCTACCGGGCCGAGGTGGCCCGCCGAGCCCTCGACGATCCTCCCAACCGGTGAGGGCACCCCGGTGACCCCCAAGCGAGCCCAGGACGTCCGAAGCGCGTTCACCTCCTTCTTCGGAGCGCGGGGCCATGCCGTGCTGCCGTCGGCCGGCCTCATTCCCCGCGACCCCACCGTGCTGTTCACCGTGGCCGGCATGGTGCCGTTCAAGCCCTACTTCCTGGGCGAGGAGACCTCGCCCCACCCCCGGGCGGTCACCGTCCAGAAGTGCGTGCGGGCCGGGGGCAAGCACAACGACCTGGACGAGATCGGGCGCACCCGGCGCCACCTCACCTTCTTCGAGATGCTGGGCAACTTCAGCTTCGGCGACTACTTCAAGACCGAGGCCATCGACTGGGCCTGGGAGTTCGTCACCGAGGGCCTGGGTTTCGACCCCGACCGGCTGTGGGTCACCATCCACCTCTCCGACGACGAGGCCGCCGAGATCTGGCGGGACGTGGCCGGGGTGGCCCCCGACCGCATCCAGCGAATGGACGAGGACAACTACTGGCGCATGGCCGATACCGGGCCGTGCGGACCGTGCTCGGAGATCTTCTTCGACAAGGGACCGGAGTTCGGCCCCGGCGGCGGGCCGGCCCATGGCGGCGACGAACGATTCCTGGAGTTCTGGAACCTGGTGTTCATGCAGTTCGACCAGCAACCCGGAGGCCTGGTCCCGCTGCCTCGGCCCAGCATCGACACCGGGGCCGGCCTGGAACGGATCCTCACCCTGATCCAGGGAGTGGAGTCGGTGTTCGACATCGACGAGATGGCCGAGTTGGTGGGCGAGGCCTCGGCGGTGACCGGGGTGAGGCCGGGGGCGACCGAGTACGGCGACGTCACCCTGAGGATCCTGGCCGAGCACGCCCGAGCCATGACTTTCCTCATCTCCGACGGGGTGTTCCCCTCCAACGAGGACCGGGGTTACGTGCTGCGCCGAATCATGCGCCGAGCCATCCGCCGGGCCTACCTGCTGGGGGTCACCGAGACGATCACCCCCCGGCTGGTCGACAAGGTGGTGGACGTCATGGGCCCCGACTACCCCGACCTGGCCGCCAACCACAGCTTCGTGAGCGAGGTGGCCGCCCGGGAGGAGGAAGGCTTTCGATCCACCCTGGCCCAGGGATCCCAGATCCTCGACGACGCCATGGACGGCCTGGACGGCGGGCAGGAGTTGAGCGGGGATCTGGCCTTTTTGCTGCACGACACCTACGGCTTCCCGTTCGAGGTCACCGAGGAAACCGCCCGCGAGCGGGGAATGACCGTGGATCGGTCCGGCTTCGATCGGCTCATGGAGACCCAGCGCACCCGAGCCCGGGCGGATTTCGACGCCCGCCACCGCACCACCGCCGACCTGTCGGCCTACGCCGGGTTGATGGCCGAGCACGGCCCCACCGATTTCGTGGGGCGGGATCTCGACACCACCGAGGCCGTGGTCCTGGCCGTCACCGGCGACGGAATCGTCCTGGACCGGACCCCGTTCTACGCCGACTCCGGCGGGCAGGTGGGTGACACCGGCACCATCACCTCGCCCACCGGCTCGGTCGAGGTGACCAACACCACCTACGTGGTTCCCGACCTGCACCTGCACCACACGGCCGCGGTGGACGGGCGAATCGATGTGGGACAGACGGTGATCGCGGCCATCGACGCCGACCGTCGGGCCGCCATCCGGCGCAACCACACCGCCACCCACCTGCTGCACTGGGCGCTGCGGGCCACTCTGGGCCCCCACGTGAAGCAGCAGGGGTCGATGGTGGCCGACGACCGGCTCCGCTTCGACTTCACCCACTTCGAGGCCCTCACCCCCGAGCAGATCACCGATATCGAGCGCCTGGTCAACGCCGACGTCCTGGACAACCCCACCACCCGCCACTACGAGACGTCGATGGCCGAGGCCACCGCGGCCGGGGCCATCGCCTTCTTCGGCGACAAGTACGGCGACCGGGTCCGGGTGTTGGAGGCCGGCCCCCATTCCATCGAGCTGTGCGGCGGCACCCATGTGCGAGCCCTGGGCGACATCGGCCCGGTGAAGATCGTCACCGAGGGATCCATCGGAGCCAACATCCGCCGTATCGAGGCGGTCACCGGCACCCGGCCGATGGAGTTGCTGGCCGAGCGCGAGCAGGTACTGGCCCAGGTCGCCGAACGGTTGGGCGTTCCCCCCGACCAGCTCTCGGAGGGAGCCGACAAGCGCATGGCCGAGCTGAGGAGCCTCCGAGCCGAGCTGGCCGAACTGCGTCGGGCGGCATCGGCCGATCAATCGGGCGTTCTGGCCGATCAGGCCGTCGGCGGAGTGGTGGTGGCCGCGGTGAAGGGAGTGGACCGGGGTCAACTGCGCGATCTGGCCATAGCCACCCGGAACCGTCCCGGCGTGAGAGCGGTGGTGCTGGGCGCGGCCCCTGAGGGTGGGGGCGCGGCCCTGGTGTCGGCGGTTATCGACGGCAGCGACCTG